>NZ_AVGG01000001.1 GCF_000498535.1 Flavobacterium limnosediminis JC2902
TTTTTTATTCTTTTTTTCGAGATTTCCCTTAACTCACTGATAACCATTTCTTAAAGAAGGAAAGTTTTTTTTAAAAAAAAGGCGCTGAGGAACTGAGTGACTGAGGCGCTAAGGGAAAAGCATTGTTACTTGCAAAGATTCTGAGGCACTGAAACATTAAGGAACTGAGGAAAAATCACAATTGACTATACAATATATAAAGGTACCGAGGGATTGAAGTGCTAAGATACTAAGGAAAATCACTGTCAGAAACAAAGGTTCTGAAGCACTGAGACACTAAGGGGCTGAGGAAAATTACTCTTGGGTACACTATATATAGTAGGTACTGAGGAAAAATCATTATCGGCTACCTATAATATACGTATACAGAAACCCTAAAAAAGATAACTTCATAATTAAACTATAGTATTGAAATTACAGCAAACCGGATTGACCGCATAATTCAAATGACTGCAAAAAAGTAACAACCTCTCTCCCCTAGCCCCGATTGCAGTGGAAATCCCGCAGCGCAGCGGAGGAATTGCAACGGAAAGCGGGAATATGGATCGCAAAAATACCCGAACCATTCGCTCCTAATCGAATCGGATGGCTTTGACCGGAGAAATTTTAGTTATTATATAGGACGGAATTAACAAAACCAGAAGACAAACCAAAACGGTTCCGACGTTCAGCGCTACTATATAAGGTATATCAATAGCGACTGGTGCTTCTGTTACATAATAATTTTCGGGGTTAAGTTTAACGATGCCGAAATACTTCTGAATAAGCAACACGCCAATACCAACAAGATTGCCCCAAAATAAACCGCGAAGAATCAGATGGCCGGCATTGTACAGAAATATTTTTCGCACTAACCAATTATTGGCGCCAACTGCTTTCAGAATACCGATCATTTGGGTACGTTCCAGAATGAGCACCAACAACGCCACCACCATATTAATGGTAGCCACAACAATCATGATAATCAGAATGACGATAATATTAAAGTCGAACAGTTTTAACCATTCGAAAATATTAAAATACTTCTCCTCTATGGTAATACTGTTATAGGTAGGCGGTATGGCATCATAAATCTCTTCTCCTTTTTCTTTTATCATGGAAAAATCATCGACAAAAACTTCAAAAGCACCAACTTCACCCTTTTGCCATTTGTTGATGCGTTGCACATGACGGATATCCCCTATTACATAAGCAGCGTCGAATTCCTGAAAACCGGAATTGTAAATCCCCACAATTTTAAAATTACGAAGATTGGGCAGCTTCCCCTCTTCTTTCATGAAAAAAGTATTGAACTTATCGCCCACTTTTAACTGAAGTCGGTTCGCAAGGTATTCGGATATGACAACTTCGGGGTTCAGATTGTTTTTAAGATCGGGAATTTTTCCGCTGACGATGTACTCCTGCAGGTTTTCCCATTGAAAATCTTTTCCGACACCTTTAAAAACGATACCTTCGAATGCATTTTCGGTTCGGATGATTCCCGCTTTGGTCGCCACAGCCTGAATATGACTGATACCTTCAACACTTTTAAACTGAGGATAAAAATCCTGGTGAATCGAAATCGGCTCCACGCTGACTTCCGATTGGTTGTCGTCGTAATTGGAAATAATGACATGACCGTTAAAAGCTGAGACTTTCTGGCGTATTTTTTGCTGAAGTCCAATACCCGTTGCGATGGAAACAATCATCATAACCATTCCAATGGCAATTGCAGCTATGGCAATTTTTATAATTGGTGCAGATATACTACTTTTATAGTTTTTGGTAGTAACAAGTCTTTTGGCTATAAAATATTCTAATTTCAAAGTATATGATTTCAAATTCGGTCCTCAAAAATACAGTTTTATTCTTGGTTTTATCGATAGTCTCCTGTGGAAATTCGATTAAGGGGAGAGAAGCAGGAAGCAAGAACCAAGAAGAAAACCCTCTTATAACAGCTGAAATAAAAACAGGAGCTGATAATTACACCGCTTATCTTCCATTATTAAAGAATAAGAAAGCAGGGATTGTAACGAATCAGACGGGAATCCTTTCCGACAAAACGCATTTGGTTGATTTTTTGCTTGGGAAGAAAATCGATATTCAGAAAATTTATGCACCGGAACACGGTTTTCGTGGTACTGCCGATGCAGGCGAATTGATCAAAGACGGAAAAGACACCAAAACAGGATTACCAATCATTTCACTATACGGAAACAATAAAAAACCGAAACCGGAGCAATTGGCCGGAATTGACATTATGATTTTCGATTTACAGGATGTGGGTGCGCGGTTCTACACCTATATTTCTTCGTTGCATTATGTGATGGAAGCCTGTGCTGAAAACAACATCCAACTCATTGTATTAGACCGACCGAATCCGAACGGCAGCATTATTGATGGTCCGATTCTGGAAAAAGAGCATACAAGTTTTGTAGGTATGCATCCGATTCCTGTTTTACATGGCATGACGATTGGAGAATATGCAAAAATGATTAATGGTGAAAAATGGCTGAAAAATGGAGTGCAATGCAAACTGACAGTGATTCCGTGCTTGAACTACAACCGAAACATGACATACAGTTTACCGGTGAAACCGTCTCCGAATTTACCGAACGACCAGGCTATCAACTTGTATGCGAGTTTGTGTTTGTTTGAAGGTACCAATATAAGCATGGGTCGCGGCACCGATAAACAATTTCAGCTTTACGGCTCACCTTTCTTACCTAAAAGCGATTTCAGCTTTGTTCCCGGTCCGAATTTAGGCGCTAAAGATCCGACGCATAATGGCAAAACCTGTTATGGTGAGGATTTATCGAAGATTGAAAAAGTAAAACAACTGGAATTGAAATGGCTGATTAAAGCCTATCAGACCACGAGTGATAAATCAAAATTCTTTAATGATTTTTTTACGAAGTTGGCGGGAACCAAAAAACTGCAGCAACAGATTGAAACCGGAATTTCCGAAAAAGAAATCAGAAAAAGTTGGGAAAAAGGAATTGCTGATTTTAAGACAATGCGAAAAGCGTACCTTATATATGGTGAATAAAAAAAGTGTCTTGATTGCACTAACACAGAACTCATACTTCTTAGCAATTAACAGACACATCCTGCAAAAGGTCAACAAATAAAAAATCAAACACAGATTCCACAGATTTACACAGATCAATTTGTGCAAATTTGTGGAATCTGTGTTTTAAATACCTTGTTTTTTTTTTATCTGAACATCAAGTTCATTAGACTATCTCCTCTCCAAATTGAAGCAGATATCCATTATTGTCATAAACAGCAAATTCGCGCATGCCCCATTCGAAGGTTTCGATTTCGTAACAGATGTTACATTTGTCTCTCAAGGCTTCCCAAAGTTCATCCACATTAACCACATTAATATAAAACGAACCGGTAAACGTTGGTTTTTCAAAAGAAACATGTTCGTTGGGTTTGGCCAGCATGATTTCGGCATCGTCTTTATGTAATGCGGCCCACCCCCAGTCCTCATTGTATTCGGCACAGGTAAATCCCAAAACATTTACGTAAAACGCGATGGTTTCATTGAGTTCGTTGGTTGACAAGATGGGACGGATGGATTTAAATTTTGCCATGATTACAATTTTACCTGAATATTCGGATTTACTTTAAGAAGTTCTTTTATAAACTCTTCTCTTTCTTTTGGAGAAATGACAACGCTGTCAGACTGATTGTACAGTACTTCAATCCTATCGGTAAAGGAACATGCCGGAGCGTTTAGCATACTGTCTGTTTTTTGGACTGACCGAATCGCCGAAATCAAAATGTTCTTGTTAATCATAAAACCACATCTTACATTCAAATTATTATCTGTAATACTGTAATCTGTGTTCAAAAACAGATAAGACGAAAAAGCTACACTTGATCCCAAAATAACCAAAATCACCCAATCCATTTCACGTATACCTATTACAAGAGAAGGTATCAAACCTGAAATTATCAATATAGGCAGCCCTACATCTATTTTGGATTTGTATGTTTTTTTTATCATTTGAAAAAAGGATCAGTCCAACATAATTTATTTGCTACAACGGCAATTTCTTTTTCATTTCTTCCACAATATTGTAGGCCGCCGGGCAAATGGCAACATTTTTTAGTGTCAGATTAGAGATTTGCTGAAACTTCTTTCTGTCGGTGTGTGGGAATTCACGGCACGCTTTAGGACGCACATCATAAATCATGCAATAGTTTTCGGCATCCAAAAACGTACACGGTACACTTTGCAATACGTAATCCTTATCTTCATCAATGCGAAGGTATTGATCAATAAACTGTTGTGGTTTCTGTTTCAGATGTTTTGCTATGCGCTCAATATCGGCCGAAGTGAAAAGCGGGCCGGTGGTTTTACAGCAATTGGCACATTCCAGACAGTCTGTACGTTTGAATTCGGCATCGTGCAGATCCTGCATCACGTAGTCCAGATTCTTGGGCGTTTTCTTTTTAAGCTTATCGAAATACTTTTTGTTTTCGTTATGCTTATCTTTGGCCAACTTTTGAATTTCGTTTAAAGACGGTTTGAGCATTTGTGTATTCGGTTATCCGTTTATTCGGAAAACAACTTTGCAAAATTACTCAATTCAGACAAACAAATAACCACATTAACACATTACCAACAATGAAAGACCTTTTCGGAAAAGCCATACTGGATTACCAAACCGGTAATTCCCCGGAAGATTTAATTACCGAAACCTCCATATCGGAAGCCGATGAAATGAGTGTTGCCTACTTGTTTCGCGGTTACAAAGAAATGCCAAAAATGGAGCGAAAAGCTTTGGATCTGGCGAAAGGAAAAGTATTGGATATTGGTTGTGGTGCCGGAAGTCATGCTTTGTATCTGCAAAACGAACGGAATCTTGACGTAACTGCCATTGATATTTCCGCCAATGCGATTAAGGCCTGTGAACTCCGCGGTGTAAAAAATGCCCGGGTTCAGAATGTGATGGAATTGAATGATGAAACCTACGACACCATTTTACTGATGATGAATGGGGCTGGCATGTGCGGAAAACTTAATAAAGTTGCAGGATTTCTACAGAAGTTAAAATCACTGATAACCGAAAATGGTCAGATTCTATTGGACAGTTCGGATATCATTTACATGTTTGATGAGGATGAAGATGGCGGAAAATGGATTCCGAACGATACGGCCTATTACGGAGAAGTGGTTTTCAATGTGTCCTACAAAGGGGAAAAAGAAGAGCCTTTTGACTGGATGTACATTGATTACAATACGCTACAGAATGCGGCTCATGCCAACGGACTACAATGTGAACTCATTTTGGAAGGTGAGCATTATGATTATCTGGCTCGATTGACAAACCTTTAAAATTGAATTTTAAAAATAAAAAAATCCCAAACTAATATAGCTTGGGATTTTTTTATTGATTGTTAAGATTTCTTATTGCATGTATTTCATCATCATGCCTTGCAAGCCCATTCCCCACTCTTGGCCTGCTGCCATATTTTTCTCTGCAATTATCCCTGCTTTTTCAGACATTTTCTTTCCGATTGGCGTTTCATAGAATTTCAAAATAGCTTTGATATCTTCCTGAGTATATTCCTGCATGTATATTTCAGCCATTTTATCATACAATGCCGGCATGGTCGCCTCGAATTCAACCAAAAAGGCAGCGTGTTTCTCTTTCGGAACCATTTTCAGAATCTGGTCTTTAGCTACTTTCATCTGCCCAGCCGAACCGGTAACTTCAATTAGCTTTAATACATCTTTTTTGAAGGCTTCATTGGTTTGTGCCATTCCTAAATTCGCCACTAAAACAAATGCGAACGTTAAAATTACTTTTTTCATTATTTTTTTGTTGTTGGTTATATCCTGTTATGGAATATTAAGGTATTTATGCGTTTGTAAAGATACACGCCATTTCGGATTATTCATAACATAATCCACAATTAAAGGTGTCATTTCTTCCTTTTTGCTCCACTCCGGCTGTAAAAACAAAATTGCCTTATCGTTAACTTTAGCAGCCTGCTCCTCAGCAAAAATGAAATCGTGTTTGTTGTGAATGATGACTTTCAGCTCGTGCGCTGTTTTATAAGCATCATCAACAGGAAGTTTGGTTTTCTTTGGTGAAAGGCAAAACCAGTCCCAGGTTCCGGTTACCGGATAAGCTCCGGAAGTCTCGATATGTACGCGTAAATTTTGTTCTTTCAGTTTGGTTGTTAAAACCGTCATGTCCCAGGTTAACGGTTCTCCTCCGGTTACCACAACGGTTTCCGCATATTTTTTGGCATTGGCCACGATAACATCGGTAGCTGTTGGCGGATGCAGTTCGGCATTCCAGCTTTCTTTTACATCGCACCAGTGACAACCCACATCACACCCACCAATACGGATGAAATAGGCCGCCGTTCCGGTATGGTACCCTTCTCCCTGAATGGTATAAAATTCCTCCATTAAAGGCAGCATTTCGCCTTTTTCCACCGCTATCTGTATTTCTTTTTTCAACATTTTGTATAAAATAGTCTGCAAAGGTAAGCAATTTGAAAATTAGATTGTTAGCTTTTTAAGGGTTCGCTAACAAAGAATCCAAAAGTTCTTTCCCAGCCCTGATGGGAGCGGCATCCTTTTGTGGATCTCGTTTTTTAACGAGATCCACAAAAGATACAGCGGACAGCAGGAACAGGGATGGCAAGAAGGCGCAAACCTCCCGATAGCTATCGGGACGCTCCAAAAAAAAACCGACAACTTTCGTCATCGGTTTTGAATTGATTTGTATCGTATTAAGCTTTAAGCGCTTTTAACGTTTTTGTTGCATAAGCATTGGCAGGATCGATGGCCAGCAATTTCTCAAGATTCTCGATTGCTTTGGCTTTGTCTGCACTATTCGCATAATGCGCACCCACGAAAGTATAAGCCTCGATTAAATTTTTCTTAACGACAGGTTTTGATTTTTCAGCATCACCCTTCGCATTCACCAATTTCACATATTCTTCATAAGCTACCAAAGCGACCTTTTTAGATTCTGTTGTATCCATCGCCTCATTGGCTCTTGCTTTGAACAGGTGGGCATCCTGAGTTGACGCATTCAATTCGATTACCTTAGAAAAGGCTGCATCCGCTTTTACCAATTGGTCTTTTGGAGATGTTTTCGGATCGTAATCGAAGTACAAAGCGTATCCTAAGTAGAAATTATCCGCGAAGTAATTTTTCGATTTCGGGTTTTTGATGGCCACCTCGAATAATCTTGACGCGTTTTTGTATAATTTCTCTTTGAACATTTTCTGACCAAGCGGGTTCAGTTCACTGGCAATTACCGGGTCTTTTTCAACGGCTTTGTTCAATTCGGCCACACCTTCGTTGAAGATTTTTTCGTCATAGGTACCGTCCGCTTTTTTAGCTTCGGCCATTTTGGTTAATCCTAAATAAAGGTAATCGCGAGCGATGATTCTCTTCGGTTCCACTTTAGCAAAAAACTCGGTCATGGCTTTGGAACTTTCAGCATAATTTCCGTTTTCATACGCTGCATAACCTAAGTAACGCAAGATACGCGGATTCACCTTATCCAGTTTTTTCATTTCGTTCGCTTCGATCTCCAATGCTTTGTAATCTTTAGCTAAGATTAGGAAATCGGCGTGACGCATACGGGATTCCACCGAATAATCGGTTAAGCTCATGTATTTCTCATAATACTGTAATGCTTTTTTGATGTATTCGTCGTATTTCGCAGGCTCAGTACTACCCCAGAAATAATAGGTTTCTGCCAACTCGCGGTACGCAGGGCCGAAATTCGCATCGGTTGCAATAACACCGTTCAGTAATTTAACAGCTTCTGTAAAGTTTTTGGCACCCTTATTAATTGCAGCATATTTAACGCGGGCAATTAATAATGATTTATCATATTCGTAAGCAGTTTCATAAGCCCTGAAAGCCTCACCTGCATTTTTATCGCCTTTTTGGGCATCCCCCATCGTTAAATAAGCGATTGGATTTTTGTCGTCAATCAACAACGCTTTATTGGTGATCTCTATGGCTTTTTTATAATCCGGGTTTTCAGAATTGGTATGTGCCTTTGCAACCAGTAATAATTCTTCGACGTCTTTTTTCTTGATATTGGCTGTTGCCTTGTCGAAGTTTGCCTGAGCTGAAGCTTTTTTGTTATCCAAATCGATTTGCCCTAAACCGATATAATTTAAAGTCCCTTTATCTTTAGCAGCAAGACCCTTATTAAAAATCATAACAGCAGAATCCGCCTTCGCTTCCCTAAGGTAAACATCCCCAAGGTAGAAGAAATTCTTTCCGTTATCTGGACTGTTTTTCACCAATCCTCTTAATATTTTTTTGGCCTTGTCATATTGTTCCGCATCAATAGCTTTTTTTGCCTGCTCCAAATCCTGAGCGAAGACTGCTGTTGAGATTGCTGACAATACTAAACTTAAAACTTTAGCATTTCTCATTTCTAAATTCGTTTTTGGTTATTCTTTACTATTCTACTTTATTCCTTACCGCAATCTGACGGGTAGGAAAACGCTTTGGAATCAATCCGGATTTCAAAATAATCCGCTGCCCTTGATGTCCTGCAAGATACGAAGCAAATCCCATGCCTAAACCAGAAGTGCCCTGAAAATTTAACAAATAAAGTTTTCGGGTAACAGGATAGCTTCCATCCGCAATATTAGTTTGGTTGGGCTTAATAAACGTATTATTTGCATTAATTTTAACATTTTCAACAGCCAGTACCTTAATTTTAGAAGCATACGATGCGAGATCCGTTGTGGGCTGCAGCAACCAGTTGATTCCTAAAATTCCGATTGCCCCTTCATTTTCCGTAACGTATTTCACTACTTCTTTGCTGGAATTCATGGCAAAAACATTTTGTTTCGGCAAGTCTTTGATTCCTGCCATTGTTTTTAATGTGCTGACCGTACTTGAATTCGGATTATCGAAAACCAGTGATTTGATTTTAGCGGAACTTCCACCTTTTAAAAGATGCAGCACATCGTTTAAAACCAAAGTGGAATCGACACGATTCGTATTTGCTATAAAAGCAACGGCATCCGAACCGAATTCGGTTATCCTTGGATATACTTTTTGAACCTTGTTGTAATAACTGATTTCTGTGGAGTCGAGGGTTTTTGCCATGATGGCTATCTGCCCCTTATCCTTCTGAATCATGTTAAGTATCTCTGTTTCGGATTTACTCACTAAATTGATTTTAGTTCGGGTATACTGGTTTTCAAAAAGAATGGCAACATCCTCTATCACGGGAAAAATGGTTTCATCCACCAATATGGTAGCTGTGCCCGACACTGCGGTTTCCCTAGCCTCTGCGGAAGCGGCATTTTTTTCTTTACAGCCTACCAAAAATATCATGAGCAGGACAATTGAAATGTAATTTTTCATCTATTGATCAACTTGTTGCAAACGCACGAAACGAAACGCTGCATAAACAATTAATATCACCCCCAAAATAATTCTTCGCGTATAGGGTATCTCCACAGGCATGCTTTTCCAGACAAACAAAGTTACTCCTAAAAACACATATAATCCTAAAAAGAGAAGCCCTAAAACAAACAGAAATCGCTGTTGTGGCGATTTCTGTTTAAAATTCTGAAATAATTTCATATTACTGTGCTACCTGAATGGTAATTGGTAATGTAAACTGCGATCTTACCGAACGACCGTTCTGAATAGCCGGTTTCCAGTTTGGCATGCTTTTCAAAACACGAATAGCTTCTTTTCCTGCACCGTATCCTGGATCTCTCAATACTTTTACATCTGTAAAACTTCCGTCTTTTTCAACAACGAAACTTAACATCACTCGAATCTGAGAAACACCTTCATCTACTTCCGGCGCATTGAAAGAACTTGCGAACTTTTTATAGAATGCAGGCATACCTCCGTTTGGACCAGCCTGTACTTCTACCGCGACGTATATCGTTTTGTCATCCGCTTCT
The DNA here is from genome assembly GCF_000498535.1 of Flavobacterium limnosediminis JC2902. Lineage (GTDB taxonomy): Bacteria > Bacteroidota > Bacteroidia > Flavobacteriales > Flavobacteriaceae > Flavobacterium > Flavobacterium limnosediminis. Next base: position 9,919 of record NZ_AVGG01000001.1, read on the forward strand.
ACTACCTGATTTCCTTTTTCACCTTCACCGGCAGGCTGATTGATAACAATTTCTGCATCTTTATCACCTTTAATATCCTTTTGACCAGGATCGGCGTCTTTTAAATCTTCCACTGTTGGCGGATCTTCATCACGAACCAATTCCTTTTTTACCACTTCAGGTGGCGGAAATTTTACCTGATCGTTCACCGATTTAGGTGGTTCAGGTGGTGGTGGTGGTGGCAAATCTTCTTTTGGAGGAGGTGGTGGTAATAATGCTGTTTCAATTACTTTGTCCATATTTTCCTCTTTACCCTTAGCCAATCGCGCACTGATAATGTTTTCGATTACCGGCGCTGCAATAGCAGAAGCAAACAAAAAGGCTCCAATCAATAAAGCTCTTGATGTGGTTTTAGGACTTTCTGAACGCAATTGATAAGCACCATATGCCTTATTACGACCTTCAAAGATTATATCAATCCACTCCGTCTTAAATAAGTTTAATTTTGACATGATTTTTACTTTTTAAATGATTGAAAAAAAATTACTCCGAAAGGATCTCCTCTTTCTTCAACATTGCGTTTTCTTCTGGTGTTATATCTACAATCGCATAGATTTTAACATTTGCGATAGCCATCTCGTCCAGAATATCAACTAAATTTCTGTACGTAGATTTTTTACTTGCCTTAATCAGAACAATCAAATCCTGCTTCTTTGGTTGTGAAGCATACTTGGCTTTAACTGTTTCTTTCTTAGCCAACAATTCCTTGCGGACACCGTTTTTACCGTACCCTACCTTGGTAGGTCCTTCAATAGGTGCTGTCGGCAAACCGTAGTACCATACCAATTGGTTTTTCTCACCCAACAACAAAGTCATCGTTCTGTCTTCAGACACATCAAGTTTTTCTTGTTGGTCTTTAGGCTTGTCCTCTTTATCCGGCATTGCCAAATTCATGGACTGTGGCTTAGACAATGACGTTGTAAGCATGAAGAAAGTAATCAAAAGGAATGCCAAATCCACCATTGCTGTCAAATCGACACCCGCATTCTGTTTCTTACTTCTTACATGACCTTTCTTCTTGCCACCGCCATCGCCGCTATTTAATTCTGCCATTTTACAGTATTTTTTTTAATTAAAAATCATCAGTTCGCAAACCGGTGACTAAGAAAAACTTGTTAACTTTTTGTTTCTGAAGAATATCAATCACCTTCTTAACAGTAGGATATTCTTCTTTACCGTCAGCTTTGATCGCAATTTTAAGCTCCTCACCATGCAACTCTTTAGTAGCATAACGCGCTGCCAAAACCCATTCGTTCAACTGATTATCAATTGAATCATATGGAATCCCCGGCTGCAGACCTTCTTTGTTACGCTCTTCACCCGTCAGACTGATCAATTTTTTCAGATTTCCAACCGGAACACCGAATCCGTCAATCAAAGAAAAACGTTTTATTTCTTCTTCTGTAAACTGAACGCTGTATTTCTCAGCTATTTTACCCAAGGCATCTCTACGGATATCTTGACCAATCATACCAAAGAACACTTTCTCCTTACCAATGGTAATGGTTGCTAAATCCGCATCCGGCAATTTGGTTTGCACTGTAGACGCAGGAGTATCAACCGGAAGTGGCTCAGGCACTTTAGCTGTAGATGTCATTACGAAGAAAGAAAGCAATAGGAACGCTACGTCACACATAGCCGTCATATCAATCTTCGTACTCTGTTTTGACATTTTTACTTTTGCCATTTTCGATTTTGTTTTAGTCACAAAGACATGTGGCACATACCAACATCCTTCGCAACAAATTAATAATTAACTCTCTAAATGTGCGCGTGATTATACACGAGCTTTCATACGTCTGTATGCTTGCGTGATAGCAAAACCAGCCTCGTCGATAGAGTAAGTTAATTTATCAATTTTAGATGTAAACACATTGTACATGATGATAGACAATGTAGAAGTACCGATACCTGTTGCTGTATTAATAAGTGCCTCAGAGATACCTGTTGCTAACGCAGCCTGGTCAGGAGCACCTGCAGCAGCTAATCCAGAGAACGCTTTAATCATCCCCGATACCGTTCCTAATAATCCCATTAACGTACCGATTGATACCAAAGTAGCAATGATCGTCATATTTTTCTCCAACATTGGCATTTCCAATGAAGTAGCCTCTTCAATTTCTTTTTGAATAGTTTCTGTAGCTTTTTCGCTGTCGAAACCTTCTTTTCTCACTTCCTGATATTTAGTCAAACCAGCTCTAACCACATTAGCAACTGAACCTTGTTGTGCATCACACTCAGCGATAGCCTCTTCAATTTTACCTTGTCCGATTAAAACCTGTACATTTTTAACAAATTTCTCAACATTGTTTTTACCAGCCGCTTTTGTAATCACGAAGTATCTCTCAAAAGAGAATACAACTGCCATTAAAAACAAGCCCATCAACATCGGTACAATGAAACCTCCCTTATAAACCATTCCTAAATAGTTTCCTGGTAGCGGGTGACCGGTATTATCACCATTTTCAAAGTTAGATGCGTGACCCATAACGAATTTCCATATTAGAAATCCAATTACTAAACAGATTACAATTGCTAAGCCTGCAAACACGTTTGACCCTTTTGCGCTAGCTCCATTTTCAACAGTTTCGTTAGATACGTTTGTCATTTTTTTTAATTTTAGTTTTTCTATTTTATTATAACTATTGTCCCATAATTCAAAAATCTGTTTATGAGTGTCGCAAATTTATGTTTTTAACCCAAAAAAAAAAATAAAATCAGTTTTTTTTCAACTGTTCATAAGAATTATTTAACACTGAAAACAAGTTTTGTTTGAATTTACCGAACATTTGTTACGTCTATGTAAATTTAATAACGCCTTATTGTTTATATTATTTTAAAGTTTCCGTTTTTTTCTAATCTTTACCTGACAATATCATTATTTTCTTTAGTTTTACTATTCCTATATTTGGTTTGAATTCGTCCAATCCACACAAATTTACGAAATATGTCAACTGAAAAATTCATTCAAGAGATCAACAACGGTTACAACTGTAAAGAGGACGCCATTATATTAGGGGGAGCCATCCTCAACGGAGAGTCCATTCCGGAGACAGTGATAAAAATTCCTTTAAAAACAATCAACCGTCACGGATTAATAGCCGGAGCCACCGGAACCGGAAAAACAAAAACCATACAGGTCTTATCAGAACAGTTATCCCAGAACGGAATTCCGGTGCTGATGATGGATATTAAGGGTGATTTTTCAGGAATCGCTGCTGCCGGCGAGGAGAAGTCTTTTATAACCGAACGTCATGCGAAAATCGGCATCCCTTATCAGACGAAAGCTTTCCCAGTGGAATTAATGACCCTATCAGAACAAAACGGCGTACGATTACGTGCCACAGTTTCTGAATTCGGACCGGTATTGTTTTCCAGAATCCTCGACTTGAACGATACACAGGGAGGCGTAGTCGCGGTTATTTTCAAATATTGTGACGATAATAAAATTCCACTTCTGGATCTAAAAGACTTCAAAAAAGTACTTCAATTTGCAACTGATGAAGGTAAAGAAGAATTCGAAGCCAATTATGGTCGGATTTCAACGGCATCCACCGGTTCCATTTTGAGAAAAGTAATCGAACTGGAACAGCAGGGCGGTGATTTGTTCTTTGGAGAATTGTCTTTTGACATAGATGATTTAATGCGTATAGACGAAAACGGAAACGGGTACGTGAACATCATTCGGCTGACAGACATTCAAGATAAACCAAAATTATTTTCAACCTTCATGCTGAGTTTGTTGGCCGAAGTATACCAACAGATGCCTGAAATCGGCGACAGTGAAAGACCCGAATTGGTCATTTTCATTGATGAAGCGCACCTGATTTTCGACCAGGCCAGCAAAGCCCTATTGGATCAGATTGAAACCATCGTAAAACTGATCCGCTCCAAAGGCATTGGAGTTTATTTCATCACCCAAAATCCAACCGATGTTCCGGCAGGCGTATTGGCTCAATTGGGTCTGAAAATCCAACACGCCTTACGGGCCTTTACAGCAAATGACCGGAAAGCCATAAAAATGACTGCCGAAAACTATCCGTTATCCGATTTTTATAAAACGGAAGACGTAATTACCCAATTGGGAATCGGAGAAGCTTTTGTAACGGCTTTAAACGAAAAAGGGGTTCCAACGCCGCTTGTAGCCTGTATGATGCGTGCCCCAATGAGCCGAATGGACATATTATCCGATACCGAAATCAGTACCATTATCAGCAATTCGAAATTGGCCAAAAAATACAATCAGGTGATTGACAATGAGAGCGCCTATGAAATACTGACGGCCAAAATCGAAAAAGCCACTCAACAAGCACAAGCCGAAGAAACGATCAAAGCCGAAGAAAAGCAAAGAAAAAGCGAACCAAGTACAACGGAAACAATCGGAAAATCAGTGGTTAAGGTGGTCACCAGTGCCACTTTCATCCGCGGGGCATTCGGAATTCTAATGAAAATGTTTAAAAAATAATGAGATCGTTTTTCACTATTGGCCTATTGATTTTATCCAATGTTTTTATGACTTTAGCCTGGTACGGCCATTTGAAATTCAAGGAACTGAAATGGTTTGAGAATGCCGGGTTAATCACGATTGTTCTGATCAGCTGGGGATTGGCTTTTTTTGAATATTGTTTTCAGGTGCCTGCCAACAAAATAGGATTTGAAGGCAATGGCGGTCCTTTTTCACTTATGCAACTAAAAGTAATTCAGGAAGTCATCACCTTAATTGTCTTTATGATTTTCTCAATGCTTTTTTTCAAAAATGAAACGTTCCGGTGGAATCATGCCGTAGGGTTTTGCTTTTTGGTATTGGCGGTGTATTTTATATTTAAGAAGTAATTTTATGAAAAAATATTTTATTCAAAAAATCCCTTTTGTGGTTCCCACTACTGATGGCAAAGTCATAGAAGAACATCATGGATTAGCAACTACGAACAATAAAGAAATATCCATTGCGCACATGATTGCACCGCCAGGTTGGAGCGAACCCTTTCAAACGCCTGAATTTGACGAATACACCTATATTATTAAAGGAAAAAAGCAATTTATTATTGATGGCACAACGGTTATTCTGGAAGCCGGTCAGTCTATTAAAATTGAACGCAACGTTCGGGTGCAGTATTCCAACCCGTTTGAGGAACCGTGCGAATACATTGCAGTCTGTACTCCGGCTTTCAGTATGGATTTAGTACATCGTGAAGCATAAAAAAAGAGGCTATGCCTCTTTATTTTTTTAACAGTTCTAATATTCTTTGTTCAACCACTTCGGTATCCCAGATTTGTTCGATACTTTCCATGTTGATGATTTCTTCCATGATTTTATTTTGCTTGTCGCCTTCTGCCAATGCCTCTGAATATGGTTGATGACTGAAGGTTACTCTACTGTATAAGGGAATCCATTTGTCCGGATGTCTTTCCGAGAACCATTTTTCAATTTTTTTCTGCAGATGAAATTTCACATCAGCAGTTTTGGTACTCATTTCCATGAAATTGCGATAGGAAAGTTCGGCTATCGCATCGGTATTTGGTTTGCGGGATTTCTGGTATTCCTCAAAAATGGTCTTCCAGTCGTCACCGTATTTCCCCATCAACTGATTTAGAATCGTAATATCCTCAAAACCGGCATTCATTCCGTGACCATAAAAAGGAACAATCGCGTGAGCCGCATCGCCTATCAGGGCCACTTTATCCTCATACGCCCATGGGTAGCATTTCATGGTTACCAGATAACTCGTCGGGTTTTTAAAGAAGTCCTCCACCAAATCCGGAATCACCTCTTTGGTATCGGGAAAATGCTTGGCGAAAAAAGCAACTAATGTCTCTTTGTCTTTCAGGTTCTCAAACGAATTCTCACCTTCATGCGGCATGAAAAGCGTGCACGTAAAACTTCCGTCGGGATTTGCCAGTCCCATAAGCATGAACTCGCCTCTCGGCCAAATGTGCAGTGAGTTTTTATCTATTTTATGCGTTCCGTCTTCGTTGGCGGGAATGTGCAGTTCTTTATAACCTACGCGGATAAAATCCTGTGAATAGTTGAACATGCTCTGACGCTGCATGCGGTGACGGACTCTCGAAAAAGCACCATCGGCACCAAAAACGATGTCATAATCCAACTCTTCCCACTCACCTCTTTCGGTATCGCCCTCATGTAGCGTTGCCGTGGCCAGAGTGACATCCCACACTTTTTTGTTGAAGAAAAACTCCACTCCCGCTTTTTCGGCAAGATCCACCATTTTGCGATTCAGCACGCCGCGTGACAATGAGAAAATCGCTTCACCGTCTTTTCCGTAGTGCTGATAACTCAGTTCGCTGCCAAGCATGTGAATGGCGCGTTTGTCAACTGGAATCCCGATTTTCTTAATCTCTTCTTCAAGACCTATTTCCTCCAGAGTGCGCCATCCTCTGTCTGACATTACCAGATTAATGGAACGACCGGAAAACGCAACGTTTCTGATATCGGGACTTCTGTCGTAAACATGAACGGTATGCCCTGCTTTTTTAAGGTAAATCGCCAATAGTGTCCCAACCAATCCGGAACCCACTACAGCTATTTTTTGGGGAGTCTGCATCGAAATTTTCTTGAAATAGAGTGTAAATTTACTTAATAATTATTTATTGAAACTGATAATCATCAGAAAAGCGCTTTCTTAAAAAAAGAAAATCCCCACTAAGGAGGATTTCAGTTTATCTGTTGAATTTTATTTTCTTTCCGACATTAAGTTGCTGCGATTTTGCCAACACACCGCACATGTGAAACAACATTCGTGCACCTACATTACCGTCCCAGTCATCATCGCCAGGTACCACTTCCACCAAGTCAAACCCGATGATTTCCTTATCGGTTTCCGCAAGACGGCTTAACAAATAAGCAGCCTGTTCAAATGAAAATCCTCCCGGAACCGGTGTTCCCGTATTTGGACAATACCAAGGAAACATTCCGTCGATATCAAATGAGACAAGCACTTTTTCAGGTAACGAAGCGATAATGTGGTCGCATTGCTGCTGCCATGTTTTCCCCTCGAATGCTTCCTGTTTTAAATCCATATCCGTATGGACCAAAACACGGTCTTTTAGAGCCACTTCCACTTCCTGTTCACAGAAATCACGGATTCCCACCTGAACGATTTTAGAAATCTGCGGAATCTGTAGCGCATTGTACATGATGGATGCATGGGAATACGTAAAACCTTCATAAGCGATTCGCAAATCCATGTGTGCATCCAAATGCAGAATTCCGAATGAATCGTGTTTGGTTGCCATTGCCTGATAATAACCAAGCGGCGTACTGTGATCACCCCCTAAAAGAACCACTTTTTTGCCTTGGTTCATCCAATGAAGAACGCGGTTTTTCACCTCTTCATTCATGTCCTTGCAGGCTTTGTTTATTTTATCCAAATCCGATTGTAAAGCCGGGAATGCCGAAACATCTTCACCTGCTTCCAAAGCCTCGATAATCGGCTGTGCCAATCCTTTATATTTTTCAGAATTTTTAGCCCAATGACTTGGTGCTTCATCCATATAAATTCCCAATTTCCATAATTCCGGAAACTCCTGATGGTTTAAATCCACCTGAAAAGAAGCATCCATAATGGCGTCCGGTCCTTCCGAAGCTCCTGCTCCGTAGCTTACCGTTACTTCCCATGGAACCGGAATTACAATGATTTCACTTTGTTCTGCCGAAAAAGGCAACCCAAAAACGGTAGCATCTGCCAAACCTGGTTGAGACGGATCAAAATTCTCTAATATCTGTTCTTTTGTCATTTTATAAAACCAAATTAAACCAGGGATTCATCCTTTACTAAAATTCCTTTTTTCAGTATCTGCCCGAATTCATACATATCTTCAAACGAGCAATAGAAAGGAGCCGGAGCCAAACGGATTACGTTCGGTTCGCGCCAGTCGGTAATCACACCGCTTTTCATTAAATATTCAAACAAAGTTCTTCCCTGACCGTGAAGGAAAACAGACAACTGACAAGCTCTTTCGTCCTGATTAGCAGGCGTGATAACTTCAAATTCTGTTCCTTCGATTTCCTTATCCACTTCTCCAAGTATAAATTCCAGGTATGCGGTAAGAAGATTTCTCTTTTCTATCAATTTATCCATTCCTACTTCGGAAAACATCTCCACGGATGCCAGATAAGGCGCTAAAGACAAAACCGGCAAATTACTTATTTGCCATCCGTCCGCACCGTTAACCGGGCTAAAATCGGGTTCCATTTTAAATCGACGCTCCTTATTGTGACCGTACCATCCGGCAAATCGAGGCAAATCCGCATTGTTATGATGCTTTTCATGCACGAAACATCCCGACGCATTTCCGGGACCCGAATTCATATACTTATAACTGCACCAGGCAGCGAAATCAACATCCCAGTTATGGAGTTCCAATTTAACGTTTCCGGCAGCATGTGCCAGATCCCAACCCACATAGGCTCCGAATTTATGTCCTGCCGCAGTAATAGTTTTCATGTCAAAAACCTGACCGGTATAATAATTTACACCCCCGATTAAGACCAACGCCAATTCATCTCCGACTTCTTCGATTTTAGCCAAAACATCTTCCAGACGGATATTGTGTTCCCCTTCACGACGCTTAATTTCCACTATCGCATCTTTGGGGTCGTATCCGTGGAATTTAACCTGACTCTGAAACATGTATTGGTCACTCGGAAACGCTTTTTCCTCGCAAATGATTTTATATTTTTGCGCAGTAGGCCGATAGAAAGAAACCATCATCAGATGAAGATTAACGGTTAACGTATTCATTACTGCTATTTCACTAGGAAGCCCTCCCACAATTTTACTCAGTGGTGCTGCAAAACGTTCGTGGTAATCCCACCATGGTTTATCGGCATAAAAATGACCTTCAACGGCAAGATTGCCCCAGTCGTTCATAATTTCATCCACATAAGCTTTGGTTCGCTTTGGTTGTAATCCAAGAGAATTTCCGGTAAAATAAATAACTTGTTTCCCGTTAACTTTCGGAAAAATAAATTCGTCTCTGTAGTTTCTTAACTCGTCTTTAGCGTCAAGTTCTCGTGCAAATTCACGTGTATTTTCGAAATTCATCGATAATTAGTTTTTAATAGGGGCGTAAAAGTAATAAAAAAAAGTACTCATAATTATATTTTTTGCTTGATTTTCAACACTTTTACAACCCTTCCTATTTAAAGTGTTATGAAAGCATACAAAATTATTGTTTTCTCAAAAAAACTAATAAAAACAATGTTTTTTATTAAAAAACAGCAAAACCCACTCCAAAAAAAAATCCGACCTCAGAGAGATCGGATTTTCGAAATGTATGCTATTTAAAATTATAAAATCAGCATGGCATCACCATACGAATAGAATTTATAACCTTCTTTTATTGCTTCATCATATGCCTTACGCATCAAATCGTGTCCGCAAAACGCTGAAATCATCATCAGTAAAGTTGACTTTGGTGTATGGAAATTGGTAATCATGCAATCCGCAACACTGAAATCATAGGGAGGGAAAATAAATTTATTGGTCCATCCTTCAAAAGAATTTAAAGTCTTTGAGGAAGAAACCGAACTTTCCATGGCACGCATCGTTGTGGTACCCACCGCGCAAACACGTTTTTTATTCAACTTCGCTTTATTGACAATATCACATGCTTCCTGAGTGATTTTTAATTCTTCCGAATCCATTTTGTGTTTTGACAAATCTTCCACTTCTACCGGATTGAAAGTCCCCAAACCTACGTGAAGCGTCACTTCAGCAAATTCTACCCCTTTAATTTCCAGGCGTTTCATCAGATGCTTTGAGAAATGCAAACCGGCAGTTGGTGCTGCAACCGCTCCTTCCTCTTTGGCATAAATTGTCTGATAACGTTCCGCATCTTCCGGAGTTACCTCACGATTGATGTATTTCGGTATCGGAGTTTCTCCCAATTCCAATAATTTCGCGCGGAATTCCTCATACGAACCATCGTATAAGAAACGCAACGTTCTTCCACGGGAAGTTGTATTATCGATAACCTCTGCCACCAACGAATCGTCGTCTCCAAAATATAATTTATTACCGATACGGATTTTTCTCGCCGGATCAACCAATACATCCCACAAACGTTGCTCGGCATTAAGTTCGCGCAGCAAAAACACTTCGATTCTTGCACCGGTTTTTTCCTTATTTCCGTAAAGACGTGCAGGGAAAACTTTTGTATTGTTTAAAACCATCACATCACCTTCCCCGAAATAATCCAACACATCTTTGAACAACTTGTGCTCAATGGTTTGTGTTTTTCTGTTTACAACCATTAAACGAGATTCGTCTCTGTTTTCTGCAGGAAATTCGGCTAAAAGTTCAGCCGGAAGGTTAAAATTAAAATTGGATAACTTCATGTTTTTTTATGAATTTGAAATTAGAAGTTAGAATTCAGAGTTTCTTCTGAATAATAAATAAAGTGCAAATATACTATCGTGAAAGAGGCCTTGTCAAGTGTTTTGCTGTTTATTTTAAAAAGAAGTTCCTGAAGCCCGATCGTTGCGATCAAAAATCCTAATCTGCATGCATTGAAAATCACCCTTGCAGTTTTCAGGGTAATTAAGATAAGATTCCTTCAACTTTCTTTTTCCCATGAGAGGAAACCGTTCGCGAAAGCACTTCGATGATTATTCAATAAGGTGATTTCGGAATCCGTACGGTCGGCCCATAAACATAAAAACCCGAAACACGAACTTGCTTTTAACGGCAAATCAATGTTTCCAGGTTTTTAATTTCCCCAAAAAAACTAACCCTGCATTTCTAATGAAATTACATTTTTAGAATCAGTTTGAAATTAACCATTTTAAGCCCCTGAGAATATTTCAGTTAACCAAACAACGGTTTCAGTTTACGAAATCCTTACAAAAACACATATCTGTTGCATCGAAGACTTACAAGAAAGGTTTTCCCGAACCGACAAACCAATTAGCATTGTAATTCCTTATATTTGTTAGAAACCGAAAAAGCAATTGAGACTCCTGCTTTCCATAATCTTTGTTTTAACCATTAGCCTTGCTTTCGGTCAAAATCCGTACTACCATAATATCAGTAAGGCATCCGGACTTCCTTCGGAAAGCGTGTACGATATTTTTCAGGACAGCAACGGCTTCATGTGGTTTGCCACCGGAAAAGGTCTTTGCCGATATGACGGGAACTCTTTCAGAATTTTCACGGCCGATTTCCAAACCTCAAAATCGGGCTCCTGCATCAAGGAAGATCCGTACGGAAGAATCTGGTATGAGAATTTTGACGGCTATTTGTATTATGTCGAAAAAGGAAAATTAAAATCGTTAAGCCAACCGGCTTCCGTTGGGTATTATTCATACGGTATCATTAAAAATAAGTTGTTTGCCATAAAGTCCAAACAACTTTTCATATACAATTTAAAGACGTTAACCCTAGAGAAAAAAATCCAGATAGACTACAATGATTTCAGGACCGCCTTTGGTGACGGGATTAAATTTTACATATTAGGAAAGCGACTCTATGAATTTGATGAAAACGGAAACAAAAAAACAACAACGTTACCGCAAAATCCCAAAGATTTTGAATCCCCACTGCTGCAAAAAGGACCAAACGGCTTATTTATAACTTCAAAATTTTCCAATACCTATTATCTTTACAAAAATGGCCTTTTTACAAAAAAACAGTTTCCATTCGCTACAGATTTTGTTCAGAATATCGCTTTTATAGAAAACAAACACTGGCTTTGCACTTCCAAAGGTGTTTTCAGGATCAACGCCCGGACAAACGAATCCAAAAGCTATTTCAACGGAGACAACATTTCCTATGTTTTTATGGATAATCAGAAAAACTACTGGATTTCCACTTTGGACAAAGGACTTTACTTCATTGAAAATTTCGACACAAAACTTTACGAATTAACACCAAGACCTATTATCCTGGATGCATCAAAGGAAGCTTTATTTATAGGTACCGAAAAAGACGAACTCTATAAAATGAATTTGTCCGACAATACAATATCTTCAATATATAAGGGTAACAGCAATCATACTATTAACCAATTAACCTACGACAACATTAACAGACAGTTATTTTTCACTTCTACAAAATTTCATAATTTCAAAGACAAATTACGCTCCGACTTTAAAATCTCCATTAAGGAAATTTCGCGTATCGATTCGAAATACTTCAGTTATGCCGCCACCAGTATTTCGGGAATTTTTGCTGTAAACAATAATGAAAAAAGCAATTGGGATATCGTTTTTGACAAGAACAAAGCACCTACAACACCAAACTTTAACCAGGCGCAACTCATCAAAAACCATAATGCCAAATCAACAACCTACAATCCGGTAAATAAAACCATTTATTATGCCACGAATAATGGATTAATCGCCTATTCTCTTAAAGGAGCTAAGGAAATCAAACACGACAACAAAACAATATATTTCACTAAACTAAAGTATTTTAACGCTGTCCTGTACGGTGTTACGAATAATGAAAAAGTATACACTGTAGACCGGTTCAATCACATAAAACCCTATTCTTTACCCAAAGCGATTCAAAACGAAAAAATTGAAAAAATTGATTTAGAGAAAAATTCGCTTTATTTATTCACTGCCAACGCCATTTATGAAACGGACCTAATTACAGGTCGATTCCGAAAAGTAATTAACTTAACACAGGACATCGAGATGACAGACCTTACTTTTATTGACAACAAACTGTATTTTGCATCGTCTAAAGGAATAATAGTAAAAGAAAGAAACCGATACAAAGCAACGGTACAACCCAAATTAATCATCAATGAGTTTTCGGCAAATGATAAAAATTTCGATATTAATTCCATTCCGAATCTGAATCACGATCAAAATGATATTAAAATAAATTTCTCTCTTTTATCTTTCATTCCAAACGAACAATATGACGTTTACTATAAAATCAATGACTCAAAATGGCGTAAGTCGGATCCCAGCAACCGAAGTCTGATTTTATCCACTCTGTCGCCGGGCAAATACACTGTATCCTTAAAAATCGGTTCAGATAACAAAAAAATATCGGTTCAGGAAGTCGAATTTACCATAAAAAAACCGTTATGGCTGAACCCTATCGTAATGGTTTTGGCTGTAGCACTCCTTATTTTATTAGTCTTTTCGTATTACAAATGGCAAATTCAGAAAATTGAGAAGAGAAACCAGTTACTCTTAGATAAAGTGAATCTGGAAAAAAATCTGAATCAGTCGAAACTGAAGGCCGTAAAATCCCAGATGAATCCGCATTTCTTTTACAATGCCCTGAACACCATTCAGTCGTATATTTTATCCAATGACAAAAAACAAGCAGTGAATTATCTGTCCAAATTCTCGAGTCTGACCCGAACCATTTTGGAAATGACCGAAAAAGAAAACGTGACGGTTGCTGAAGAAGTAAAAACATTACGTTTATATCTTGACATCGAAAAGGCACGGTTTGAAGATGACTTTAATTACGAAATAATCGTAGGCGACAATGTAGATTCCGAAAGCATTAAAATTCCTTCCATGTTGTTACAGCCCTATATTGAAAATGCGGTTAAACACGGTCTGCTCCATAAACACGGCGAAAAACTGCTGCACATCATTTTTGAAAAAACAAATGACATCCTGAAAATAAGTATTGACGACAACGGTATCGGCAGAAAAAAGAGCGCCGAACTGAATGCGGTTAAAAACAAAAACCATAAATCGTTTGCCACAAAAGCCATTCAGAGCAGAGTGGAATTATTAAACCAATACACACAAAAGAATATTTCCATTGATTATATCGACAAGGTAAATCAGGAAAACCAACCCGAGGGGACCACGGTAATTTTCACCATCCCAATAACACATTAAATCTATGAAAGCAATAATTATCGACGATGAAAAAAGAGCAAGGGTAACACTTTCCCTTCTTTTGGAAGAATATTGCCCGGCAGTGGAACTGCTTGCAGAATGTGAAAACCTGTCTGAAGGCGTAAAGGCCATTCGGAAATTACAGCCCGATCTTATTTTTCTGGACATCGAAATGCCGGGACACAGCGGTTTGGAATTGTTGGATTTTTTTAATGAAGATGAAGTGAATTTCTCCATTATTTTCACCACAGCCTACAACGAATATGCGCTTCAGGCATTCAAATTTTCCGCAGTAGATTATTTACTGAAACCCATTGTCCCGGAAGAATTGACCGAAGCCACCAAAAGAGCACAAAAGCAAAAACAGCGAATGGAAAGCCTAAAGGCACTGAAAGAAAACCTTCAACAGGAAACCTTAACCAAAATAGCAGTCCCGTCAGGAAACAGCCTGATTTTCATTGACAGTGGCAAAATCCAATACATAAAAGGAGAAGGCGCCTATTCGGAAGTATTCTGCACCAATACACCCAAACGTCTTGTGAGTCGGAATCTGAAGAATTTCGAAGATATTTTATGTTCCGATAACCGTTTTATCAGGGTTCACAAATCGTATATCGTGAATTTTGATCATGTGCTTGCCTTCAATAAATCGGAAGGAGGTTTTCTGGAACTGGAAAACAACATTCAGATTCCCGTGTCTCCGGATAAAACTCAAATCATTCTCGACAGAATCCAGATTATCAAACGCTGATTACACGGCATCAACCGTAAAACCGATATTTTTTAAATCTTCCCAAAAATTGGTATAGGATTTCGAAACCACTTCGGCATCTTCAATCAGTATGGAAACTTTCAGGGCCAGCGGTGCAAACGCCATCGCCATTCGATGATCCTGATAGGTTTTAATTGCGATGTTTTCTTTTATTTCGGTTGAAGGTTTCAATGTCAAACTATCGTTGGTTACCGAAACATGCGCCCCTAATTTGGTCAGTTCGTTTTTTAGGGCTTCCAGACGATCGGTTTCTTTTATTTTCAGCGTATGCAGTCCGGTCAAATGGCATCCGATTCCCAAACCGAAACAGGTTACGGCTATGGTTTGGGCAATATCTGGCGAACCATTTAATTGATAATTAACAATGGATAATTGACAATGCCCCACTTTACGCAAATGAATCTGATGTTGTTCAAAGACAGTCTCTACTCCGAAGTCTTTATAAATTTCAACTAAAGCAGAATCGCCCTGAAGACTATTTTGCTTATAACTCGATAACGTGATTTCAGTTCCAATTTCGGATAAAGCAACAAGAGAATACCAATAAGAAGCAGAACTCCAATCGGATTCTACTGTAATCACTTTTGGCTCTACTGTTTTTACATGGAAAACCGTAATCGTGTTGCCCTCAAAAGAAGTTTTCACTCCGATTTCATTCAGCAACGCCAATGTCATTTTAATATAAGGAACAGAAGTAATTTCGCCCTCCAAAGTCAGTTCCAAACCATTTTCCAGTTTTGGAGCGATTAACAATAAAGCCGAAACATACTGGCTGCTTACATCTGCCTTTAAAGTAACTTTGTTCTTGGTAATTTTTTTTCCGATAATTCGCAATGGCGGGAAACCATCCTTTTCAACATATTCGATATCGGCATCTAACTGACGTAATGCTTCCACCAAAATTTTAATCGGACGTTCTTTCATTCGGGAAGAACCGGTTAAAATCGTTTCTTTTCCTTCTTGAATAGCATAAAAGGCTGTGAGAAAACGCATGGCTGTTCCGGCATGATGAATATCCTTAACCTCATCATTACTCTGCAACGCTTTTGTCATCACTTCGGAATCATCGGAATCAGAACTGTTTCCCAGAACAATATTCGGATACAGTGCCTGCAACAACAATAAGCGGTTCGTCTCGGATTTAGAACCGGACAATTTTAATTGTGAATTGTGAATTGTGAATTGTGAACGAAGCTGTAAATTCATTTTTTTCCTATTCTGTTTTTAGTCGAAATAATGATTGAAGCAATAATCTTATTTATCTCTACTACATCTGATTTTAATGATTTGTACTGATTTTCATTTAAATATTCCGACTGAAATAATAATTCCAACCAATAATCCGATTCATTAGCCTCTTTTTGGGCAATTGCAAATTTATGAACAAAGTCGAGCTTACTTTCGGCTTGTTCGGCCTCTCGAACTAATGCACCAATTGCCGTTCCACTTCTTAGTAATTGCTTACTTAACACATACTCTCTCTTTTCCTGATTCAGGTACTGAAACAACTTTACAATCCTTAAAGCAAAATCAAACGACTTTAATTTAATCACATTATCTGCCATAATTCACCATTCAAAATTCACAACTCACCATTATTTTAGTTTTTCGTTGTTCTGATGGCGGTCGTGATCGCGTCTGGTTTTCAGATCCAGTTTCTTGTCGAAAGCCGCCTGTAAATCGACTCCCGTTTGGTTGGCCAAACATAAGACCACGAAAACCACATCGGCTAATTCTTCGCCAAGGTCTTTGTTTTTATCGCTTTCTTTTTCGGATTGTTCGCCGTAACGACGCGCAATGATTCGGGCCACCTCACCTACTTCTTCGGTAAGTTGCGCCATGTTAGTCAATTCGTTAAAATAGCGGACACCATGGTTTTTAATCCAGTTGTCTACTTCTGCTTGGGCGTTTTTTAGGTTCATTGTTTATCAATTTTATTCTTATTAAAGCTAGGCATAATTAAAGTTTGAAAAATAGCCATGAAAAAACCAAAAAAAGAAGCACTAAAAATTAATCCTTTTAAAGTAATATCATCATCAAAATATGAAGTAAAGGAATTCATCAAATACCTTAACACTCCAAACAACAAACCATTAATAAGGAACGCAATGCAAAATGAAATAATTTTCTTTTTCATTACTACTCTTTATTTTTTGTATCAATAATTATAGTCACTGGTCCGTCGTTTATTAATGCCACTTTCATATCGGCACCAAATTCTCCGGTTTGGATTTTTTTACCCATATCGCTTTCCATCTGGGCTACAAATTTTTCGTAAACAGGAATAGCGATATCGGGTTTTGAAGCTTTTATGTATGATGGGCGGTTCCCTTTCTTAGTGGAAGCGTGCAAGGTAAACTGACTGACCACGATAACATCACCGTCGATATCTTTAACGGAAAGGTTCATCACGCCGTTTTCATCTCCAAAAACCCGCAGATTAACAATTTTCGAGGACAACCAATTAATATCTTCCTGGTTGGAAGTGTCTTCAACCCCAACTAAAACCAGCAATCCTTTCTGAATATCGGCAACTTTATTTCCGTCAATGGTAACCGATGCTTCGGAAACCCTTTGTATTACAGCTTTCAAATCAATTACGAATTAGGAATTACGATTGTCTCGTTTTATCACTGGCATCACGATCATCACCATAAATATCGGAACGGTAATTTTCATCGTCCCCTTCCAGAATCTGAATGTAACTTTTGTAGCGTGACCAGGCGATTTCATCTTTCTCCAAGGCTTCTTTCACGGCGCAGTGCGGTTCTTCTTTATGCAGACAGTTGTTGAACTTACACTTGTCTTTTAAGGCAAAAAACTCCGGGAAATAATCCCCAATTTCCTGTTTCTCCATATCCACGATTCCGAATCCGCGAATTCCCGGTGTGTCAATAATTTGTGCACCGAAGGCCAAATCAAACATTTCTGCAAACGTTGTGGTATGCTGTCCCTGCTGATGTTGTTCTGAAATTTTCTTAGTTTTCAGATTCAGCGTTGGTTCCAAAGCATTTACTAATGTCGATTTCCCAACACCGGAATGTCCTGAAAACATGGAAACTTTCCCTTTCATCATCGCTTTCAGTTCTTCAATTCCTTTTCCTTCGGTGGAAGAAACGCGCAGGCATTTGTAACCTATATTGGAATACACATACTGCAGGTACAATTGTTCGTCCAGAGTGGCTTCGTCAAACGTATCAATCTTGTTGAATACCAAAACAGCTTCAATTCCGTACGCTTCGGCAGTAACCAAAAACCGGTCTATAAAACTAGTCGTTGTGGGCGGATTATTTATCGTAACCAACAGAAAAACCACGTCGATATTAGACGCAATGATGTGCATCTGATGTGATAAATTCACCGATTTACGAACAATGTAATTCTTTCTTTCGTGAATATTGGTAATTGTCCCTGTAGTCACATCCGTGGTTTCTTCCAGTTCATAATCAACAATATCCCCCACAGCAATCGGGTTGGTACTTTTAATTCCTTTCATTCGGAATTTACCTTTAATTCGGCATTCTAAAAACGAATTGTCTTCGGTTTTTACTGTGTACCAACTCCCTGTAGATTTATAAACGGTTCCTGTCATATTTAAATTAGAACTTAGCATATTGAACAGTATGCTAATTAGTTTCTGCAAAGATAGTATTTAATAAATCTAAAGGGCTGTGATTCGATTGTCCTTTCTGATTTAATACTTTATTGCATTTCAACCGCTTCGATGAAATCACCTGCATCAGATTCTATTTTAAAACTTTTAGGGAACTCACAATAAAGCGCCGTTAAGCTTTTTGTTTCATAAACTTGGACCAAATTATAATTTGTTCCGCTCATGCTAGGAAAAAATTGATTATGAAAACAAGCATAACCGTCTTCATTATTTAAAATAGCGTGATCAATTCTTTCTTCAGTCACGATTTCATATTTATACTTATACTTCGCTTTAAACTCTCTTAAAAAACTTTCCGGGTGTTTAGTTTCGTCAACAAGAAGTATTAATTGCTTTACATTACCTGCGTTTCTGTTTATCCATTTTACTTGCTCTTTTGAGGAAAGCTTTTTTGTTTCAGGAGCTGCATTTACAATATCATCCATACTTTTCTTGAATAAATTAACAGCTATTTTCAAATCGGATTCTTTAAAAATATGTGCAGTAAACGTTTTTAAAAAATCATGGTAGATATCTGGAAAGGACTTTGAAGACAATGCATCCTGTGTCGCAGTAAAGCCTCCCCCTAACATCCCAAATAAAATTTGTGTATTATTTACGTGATTCGCATTCATTTTTTCCTTTCCATTTGCCAGGTAATAACTCGTTGCTTTTGAATGATTATTATTATATTTTGGTTTAATAAAAATAAACTTCCTTTTATTCTCCTTATTTTTTTCAAAAACCGCATACTCCTTTTCAGTCATAAAACCATGTATTAGGTTTTTATCCCAATACATTTCAACATATTTTTTAATATAAGTATTATAAGCGTCAATTGAAGAATTATACATCTTTAATTCTTCAAATTTCTCATTTTTGGTTAATTTTTCAATTTTTTCAGGATTTCTTTCTTCGAGAACCACAACTAAAGGCAATTGGGAAGCCACAACCCAATCCTCATTTTTAGGAAATTTAAACTGACCAAAAGATCCTTGCGCAAAACAAAAAACTACAGTAAAGAGTAAAAGTGCTTTTTTCATTTTTAAAAATTATAACGTTAAACAATTGAATTATTAAGAACAATAATACAATCTTAAGACACAAAAACCTATCAAACATAGTTTATTCACGACTTCCTTCTGAAGTGTTAAATTAATTATTTCATCACTTTCTCCTGATGCGAAATACTCTCCTGGTGAATGGCTTTGAATAATTTCAGTATGAACTCTTCGCTCAATCCCTTCTCTTCTCCTTCCAAAACCATCTTCCCCAATATTTCATGCCAACGACTGCTTTGCAGTATCGCCACGTTTTTCTCTTTTTTCAATGCACCGATTTTCTCGGCTACCTTCATACGCTTGCCCAAAATCTCCAGCAATTTGGCGTCTATATCGTCAATTTGGGTACGCAATTTATTCATTCGGCTGTTGAAATCATCCGCTTCATCGGTTTCCTTACGCACACGGAGGTCTATGAAAATCTGTTTCAAAGCATCAGGAGTAACCTGTTGTGCCGCATCGCTCCACGCGTGATCCGGATCGGTGTGGGTTTCGATTATCAGTCCGTCAAAATTCAGATCCAACGCCTGTTGCGACACTTCCAATATCATATCGCGTTTTCCGGCAATATGTGAAGGATCACAAATAAGCGGTATATCCGGGAAACGATTTTGCAGGTCAATTGCAATCTGCCATTCGGGATTGTTTCTGTATTTGGATTTTTCATAGGTCGAAAATCCTCTGTGAATCACACCTAATTTTTTAATTCCGGCATTGTACAGACGTTCCAATCCACCCAACCACAAGGATAAATCTGGATTCACCGGATTTTTTAAGAGTACGATTTTGTCGGTATCTTTCAAAACATCAGCAATTTCCTGAATCGCAAACGGATTCACGGAGGTTCGGGCGCCAATCCACAACACATCGATATCGTGCTCCAATGCCATTTTTACATGGGCCGCATTAGCCACTTCAACCGCCATTAACAGACCGGTTTCGGCTTTAGCTTTCTGCAACCATTGCAGTCCGATTTCACCAATACCTTCGAACCCTCCCGGACGCGTTCTGGGCTTCCAGATGCCGGCGCGGAATATACTCACGTCTGAATTCTTTAATTCGTGTGCGATGGCTAAAACCTGTTCTTCCGTTTCGGCACTACAAGGTCCTGCGATTACTAACGGATGGGACAATTTGAAATCATCCAACCAGGCACGCATATTTTTATTATTTTCCATTACAATTTCATTTTTTTAAGGTGAATACCTTCTAATATTTCTTTTATTCTGTTGGTTTGCTGCATCTCCGCATATATTGCCTCGAAATCTTCATTTTCCAGTAATTCCTTAAACCGATTCAGATTGTCAATATATTCCCTTAAGGGTTGCAAGACCTCATCTTTGTTTTGTTTGAAAATGGGTGTCCACATCGAAGGCGAACTTTTTGCCAGACGAACCGTACTTTCAAAACCACTTCCGGCCATATCAAAAATATCCCGCTCGTTTTTCTCTTTTTCAATCACTGTTTTCCCCAACATGAAAGAACTAATATGCGACAAATGTGAGACATACGCAATATGTTTGTCATGTGATTTCGGATCCATATAACGGATGTGCATCCCGATTGCATCGAAAAATTCCAAGGCTTTTTGTTGAAAGCCGGATGCTGTTTTTTCGACTTCACAAATGATATTCGTTTTTCCGATAAACAAACCGCGTTGAGCTGACGTCGGTCCCGAAAACTCCGTTCCCGCAATAGGATGCGCAGCCATAAAATTACGTCTTTTAGGATGATTTTCAACCGATTTGCAAATCTGTTCTTTGGTCGAACCCACATCTAAAACTATGGCATCGTCCTTAATCACATCTAAAATTCGGGGCAAAACTTCCACCATTTTATCTACGGGAATTGCCAGAATCACCCAATCGGCTTGTGCCAAATCTTCAAAAACCGCCTTTTCTTGTATGATTCCCAATTCGATGGCTTTATCAAGATGGTCTTCACTGGTATCAATTCCGTACATTGTCGCCTCAGGGTTTATCCCCTTTAAATCCAAAGCAAATGAACCGCCAATCAGTCCCAAACCGAAAACAAATACGTTTATCTTTTCGTTATTTTCCATCAGAATCGTTTTAGTGCTTCTTTAATTAATACCTCATCAACACACAATGAAAATCGGATATATCCTTCTCCATTGCTGCCAAAAATAGTCCCCGGTGCAATAAACAGATCTTTTTCATGCAACAACCTGTCCACATATTTTTCAGCCGATGTACTGCCTTCTGGTAATTTCGCCCAAACGAACATGCCCACCGATTTTTCATCATACGTACACCCTAATTTCTTCGCCAATTCAAAAATCAGAAGTCTTCTTCTTTCGTAAATTTCATTCTGACTTTCAAACCATTCCACTCCCAATTTTAAAGCTTCAATCGCGCCTTTCTGGATTCCGTAGAACATGCCGCTGTCCATGTTACTTTTCACTTTCAGCACCGCTTCAATCAGTTTCTGATTTCCCAAAACCATGCCCACACGCCAACCGGAGAGATTAAATGTCTTGCTTAATGAATTGAGCTCTAACGTTACTTCTTTAGCACCTTCCACCTGCAAAATCGATATCGGATTGGCATTCAAAACAAAACTATACGGATTGTCGTTAACCAATACAATCTGGTGTTTCTTGGCAAAAGCAACTAATTTTTCAAACAATTGCAGACTTCCGGAAGCGCCCGTTGGCATATTCGGGTAATTCACCCACATGATTTTTACTTTTGATAAATCCTGTTTTTCCAAAGCTTCAAAATCAGGTTCCCAATTGTTTTCGGCTTTCAGATCGTAAAAAACAGATTCTGCACCCACCAATTCCGTTACCGAAGTATACGTCGGATAACCTGGATTCGGAATCAGAACAGCATCGCCTTCATTTAAAAAAGCCAGTGAAATGTGCATGATTCCTTCTTTAGATCCCATCAGCGGTAAAACTTCCGAAGCAAAATCAACTGTAACATTAAAGTTTTCGGCATAAAAATCGGCCATCGCTTTTCGCAGTTCGGGCAAGCCCTGATAACTCTGATACTGATGCGCTTTGGAATCCGTCATCGAATTCTGAATCGCTTCAATAACTCTCGTTGAAGGTTTCAAATCCGGACTTCCAATCCCCATATTGAGAATCGGTTTTCCTGCCGCAACCAGGTTACCCACTTCGCGCAATTTCTGCGAAAAGTAGTATTCCTGTACCTGGTTCAATCGTTTTGCTGCTACTATCATACTCTTCCGTTTTTATATTCTCCCAAAACTTTAAAATGCTTCGTCATTAATTCCAATATTCTTTTCGCTTCTTCATAGTATTCGTACTTTTCAAAAACCACATCGACGAAAAAAGAATACTGAAAAGGTGTCTCGATAACCGGCATCGACTGGATTTTAGTTAAATTCAGTTTGCAGTTGTTCATTACGTTTAACACGGTTGATAAATTGCCCGGCGTATCTTCCAATTCAAATTTTACCGATGCCTTGTTAATCTGTTCCTTTGAAAATTCAGTATTCTGCGTTTCCACAATCACAAACCGGGTTTTATTGGGTTTTGCCGTATGGATTCCGGAGGCGATGATTTCCAGATCATACAATTTTGCCGCTATCGGACCAGCCACGGCGCCTGTTCCCAATAAGTTCTCTTCTTTAATCCGTCTGGCCGTTTCTGCAGTATCTCCACTTTCAATCAGCCTGATGTGAGGATATTGCTTAAAAAAAACAGCGCACTGCAATAAAGCCATCGGATGCGAATGCACTTCTTTTATATCTTCAATTTTCTGCCCTTTGATTGCCATCAGATTCATGTCAATATCCAGATAATGCTCACCGATGATATGTAAATCGTTATTGTCAATCAGCGCATAATTAGGAATTATCGAACCGGCAATGGAGTTTTCCAAAGCCATAATTCCCTTTTGCGTTTTGTTTTCCTTAAGGCTGGCTACCAGACTTTCAAACGACATGCACTCGTCAAGCAACGTTGTTTCCTGAAAAATTTCTTCAGCTACCTGATGATGAAAAGAGCCTTTGATTCCCTGAATTGCAATTCGTGTTTCCATAGTTTTGAGCAAAAAAAAATCCCGATGAAGCATCGGGATTGTATTGTGATAATTATATTTATTTTTTCAATTAAATAACCATACGACAATCCCTTTCGTCTTTCCAGAAGAAATAAAAAGAATTGTTGCTATAAAATGTGTTATTTGTGTTCATTGCTTTTTTAAGCGATTTTGAATTACAAACTTAGTAAAAATTTGTTTTGAATAGCTCTTTTTTGAAAATTTTAAGTTTTTAGCCCATTTTATACTTGGTTTTCTTCTTATTTTTGCTCCAAATCACGAGTTATGTCTATTGAAGTTCAGAATATTTCCAAAAATTACGGCGAACAAAAAGCGCTGGATAACGTTTCCTTTTCAGTAAAAAAAGGAGAGATCGTTGGTTTTTTAGGTCCGAATGGCGCCGGAAAATCGACTTTAATGAAGATTCTGACTACCTATATCACTTCCGATTCCGGTATTGCTTCCGTAAACGGACATGATGTAACCGCTGCTCCGAAAGACGTACAGAAATCGGTAGGTTATTTGCCGGAACACAATCCGTTATACCTGGATTTGTACGTTCGCGAATACCTTTCTTTTAATGCCGATGTGTATAAGGTAGCCAAATCACGCATTGATGAAGTGATTGTCTTAACGGGTTTAACACCGGAAAGTCATAAAAAAATAGGCGAATTATCAAAAGGATACCGTCAGCGTGTGGGATTGGCAACGGCCTTACTTCACAATCCGGATGTATTGATTTTGGATGAGCCTACAACAGGATTAGATCCAAACCAATTGGTTGAAATCCGAGATCTGATCCGCAACATCGGAAAAGACAAAACCGTTTTCTTATCGACGCACATCATGCAGGAAGTGGAAGCGATTTGCGACCGCGTGATCATTATCAACAATGGGAAAATCGTTACCGATAAAAAACTGGACAATCTGGTTTCGGATGTGAAAGAACAAATAATTGAAGTGGAATTTGATAAAGCAATCTCCGCCGATTTACTGGCCACGATTCCGAATCTGAAATCTTCAAAAAACATTCAGAATACTACTTGGGAATTAACTTTTGAAACCAACGACGACATGCGTCCGACCGTTTTCGATTTCGCGCACAACAACGGGTACCGAACGTTACAGTTGACTTTAAAAAGTAAAAATCTGGAGCAGATATTCCGCGAGAAAACCAAGAAATAGTAGTTTTTCGGGCACAGTCTTGTTTTTTGGAACGCGGATTAAACGGATTTAATATTGAAAATAGTCTGCTAAAATCTGCCCAGTCTGCGTGAAGTTAATTTTTAAAACACTTGTTTTATTAGAACGCGGATAACACAGATGCAGGCAACGCGGATTTTCAGTAATAGATAAAAACTTTGCGAACCTTGCGTAAACCCTTGCGCTCTTTACGGTTAAAACAAAACAGTTACTGATAAACAATCCGCCCCGTATAATGCTGAACAACATTAACCACAGCCGGGCGACTCAATAAGATAATATTCCCGTTACTGTAGATATTCCCTTCAATTTTATTAACGGGCTTCAGAATCATATCATTGGAACTGCGCTGAAAAACATACACCTCCTGAACCACCAGACCAGCGCCTTCAAAACGGGAATCACCGGAATAAAATGCCACATTCAAGGAATTCGTAACACCTTTTATCCTGAAAATCGTTGTGTTGTTATTTTCAACCACCAGATTCTGGCAATTCACGTTCATATCGAAAATATTGGAAGCCGTTTTTCCATACAACCCCTGTTGCAGGTTGAGATTCGGAAAATTCAAAACACCGTCCGACACCACATCGTATTGTGACGACGAGTAAATTTTGGTAATTTCCGGAGCGGTTACGGTAACCCGTGCCGGTATGGTAGTTCCCAAATCACATTCCAGATTGTTTTTTGCATATAAAATACCGTTTACAACTTCGGTGGTAACCTCGCCGATGATATGCTCTCCGGTTTCTATTTTCACCTCAGCCACATCGCCCTGTTTCACTACCAAATTAATTCCCGGCCCGATGTTGATCTCATTAAACGCAGCAACGGCATCAACACGCGCGATGGTAGCCCCCGGTTCTCTAAAACAGCCCGGAATAACTTCGGAACTGCAAGAAACCAACAGAAAAACAACCGCTATAACTGAAACTATTTTTGTTCTCATAATCTAATCCCTAAACCAAATTCAAGCGCTTCCGCACGGGAAACATGCGTTTTCAAACTCACGCCTGCCGACACATTCTTAGTAATATAATATTTCATCCCCAAACGCTGGTACAACGGTCCGAATTTATCCGAAGGGTCGTAGATATAGTAGCCAAACTGAGTATCTATCGCTAATTTATTGATAAATAATTCATGTCCGACAAAAACACCTATTCTTCTGTAATCATCATCACCATCATAATTGTTTTCAAAGTAAGCAATCGACTGGTAACGGATGAACTCTTTCAAATACAACATCCAGAAAAAATCGGTTCCTCCCTGAATGGCGCTTTTATGATTGAGTCGTTTATCAACATACAAGGAAGCCACATAAAAAGGATACTGACCACTGTTTACCACATCGCTTTCATTAACGCCAGTCCTGAAAACGGCGTTATAGCGAATCGGTTCGGTGAATTTTTCTTTAGGATGCACAATGTATTTAAGAGAATCTTTCGTTTCAATATCGTAATTCACCCCCACATTGAAGGCAATCGTATTCGTACTCGTATTAGGCGCCTGCAAATTGGCATTGGAATGATGCACAAAATTAACACCCGTCTGAATCCCGAAACCTTTCCAGATATTGGGTTTGTGATAATTCAGCATAAAATAGGTCGACGGCATGTAACGCGCGCCATACGCCAAATTGCGGTAATTGGTTTCCCGATCATACGGATTGGTATTGTACGTCACCCCTTGTCCCACGCGCAATTGCATTCTTCGGCTTAAAAAGTAAAAATTCAAATGCGCATACAAACCGTATAAATTTCCTAACTCCGGATTTTTGTTGTCCTGATACTGGAATGAAAGTCCGTAATCCGGATAATTGTACCACGCTTCCCATTTTTGTGATCCGAAGGTTTTTCGGTTAAAACCTATAACCGTACCTTCCGGATGCCCTTTTATAAGATGCATGATATTAGTATGATGCGGCAAAATACTTCCGTAAAAGTAATTCGCATCCACCGAGAATTGTTTCATTTCTTTTTCCTGCGCCAAGAGGGTAATCGAAAAAAGAACTAAAATATAGGTTAGTGATCGCATTGTGGGTTTTGAAAATCAGGCAAATATAACAGATTATTTTGTTGGAGCGAATGGTTCGGGCATTTTTGGAAACCCTTTTCCTGCTTTCCGTTGCAATCTGTTCTTGCGAGCTTGCAGGGCAATCTCACAAGAACAGGATTTACACTGCAATCAGGGCTGAAGAGCCAGCCATTTTTGTTTCAGGAATGTAAAAACCCTGGAAAGCTGTACCGCCTTTAATAGAAAGGACATACCACATTATTTACTATAATGGTAGTGGAATTTCACTATGGTACGTATTTGTTTCGCTTTTATGTGAATTTGTTTCTATCTAACACGCGTTTGTTTCTATCTAACGCGTGTTTATTTCTATCTAACGCGTGTTTATTTCTATCTAACGCGTGTTTATTTCTATCTAACGCGTGTTTATTTCTATCTAACGCGTGTTTATTTCTATCTAACACGTGTTTATTTCTATCTAACACGTGTTTATTTCTATCTAACGCGTGTTTACACAATCTAAAGACTACTCCCGGTAATTTCACTCTAACACATAATTTCATTTTATCTATCGATAATTAAATAAAAAACCTGCAAGGTTTTTGAAACCTTGCAGGTTGGGCATTGTTTATATTGGGGAAATATATTTTTAAAAAACCTCAGTGGCAATCTGTCGGATGTTATCCGATTTTCCCATCGAGTAGTAATGCAGTACCGGAATACCGGCTTTTGCCAACTCCTTGCTTTGTGCAATACACCATTCAATTCCAATTTGCGAAACCGCTTCATTATCTTTCGCTTTCACCACTTCCATAATCAAATCATCCGGCAAATCCACTTTAAAGCGATGCGGAATCAGATTCAGTTGTTTCTTGGTAGAAATCGGTTTCAGTCCCGGTATAATCGGAACGGTGATTCCGGCTGCACGGCATTTGTCTACAAATTCAAAAAACTTCTGATTATCAAAAAACATCTGTGTAATGATGTAATCGGCACCATTCTTAATTTTCTGCTTTAAAAAATAAATATCGCTGTCCAAACTTGGAGCCTCCATATGTTTTTCCGGATAACCCGCCACCCCGATGCAGAAACTCGTTTTGTTGGTGTTTTGCAAATCGGCATCCAGATAAACTCCGTTATTCAGGTTGTTGATTTGCGTTACCAGTTCGGAAGCATACGAATGTCCTTCTTTTTCCGGTTTGAAGTAGATTTCGCTTTTCACGGCATCGCCACGTAAAGCAACCACATTATCAATTCCGAGAAAATCCATATCAATCAGGAAGTTTTCGGTATCTTCTTTGGTAAAACCACCACACAAAATATGCGGAATGGCATCCACCTGATACTTATTCTGAATCGCCGAACAGATACCCACCGTTCCCGGACGTTTTTTTACGATTTTCTTTTCCAATAATCCGCTTGGCAATTCCTTGAATTCGTATTCCTCACGGTGATAGGTTACGTCAATAAAAGGTGGTTTGAATTCCATCAAAGGCTCAATGTTATCAAAAATGCACTTGATGTTTTGCCCTTTTAGAGGCGGTAAAATTTCAAAGGAAAATAAGGGTTTCCCGTTGGCGTTTTCTATATGTTGTGTTACTTTCATTCGTAATTATGAATTATAAATTATGAGTTATGCCTTGCCTCAGAAATCGTTAATCAGCAATATTTGGATTCAGCCATTTTTCGGCATGTTCGTACGTACAATTTCTTCGTTTGGCATAATCTCGCACTTGGTCTTCTTTTATCTTTCCGAGTCCGAAATACTTACTTTCCGGATGGCCAAAATAATAACCGGAAACCGAGGAAGCCGGCCACATTGCCATGCTTTCCGTTAATGTCACGCCGATGTTTTCTTCCACATTTAAAAGTTTCCAAATGGTTGGTTTCTCCAAATGGTCTGGGCAGGCAGGATAGCCCGGAGCTGGACGGATTCCTTTGTATTTTTCGGAAATAAGGTCGTCGTTACTCAACACCTCATCAGTGGCGTAGCCCCAAATTTCCTTACGAATCTTCTCGTGCAAATATTCGGCGAACGCTTCTGCAAAACGATCCCCCAATGCCTTCACCATAATAGAACTGTAATCGTCGTTGTTTTCTTCAAAGGCTTTCGCTTTTTCATCCACACCGAAACCGGTTGTAACACAAAAGGCGCCCATGTAATCTTCTTTTCTAAGTTCTTTTGGGGAAATGAAATCAGACAGTGCTATATTAGGCGCCCCTATGGTTTTTTGCGATTGCTGACGAAGCGTTAGGAATGTCTCCAACACGTTTCCGTTTTCGTCATACAATTCGATATCGTCATCATTCACCTGATTCGCAGGGAAAATGCCGTAAATTCCTTTTGCCGTTAACCAGTTTTCTTCCAACAGCTGTTGCAACATTCTTTGTGCATCGTCGAACAAAATCGTCGCTTGTTCGCCAACTACCTTATCGGTTAAGATGGCCGGATATTTTCCGAACAATTGCCAAGATTGAAAAAACGGCGTCCAATCGATGTACGGAACCAATTCACCCAGTTTCACTTCAATGGTTTTTACGCCAATGAAATTTGGTTTTTTGGGTTGGAATTCTTCCCAGTTCAACTGTAATTTATTCGCTCTTGCCTGTTCGATTTTCAGATAACTTTTATCGCGTTGGCGGTTTAAAAATGTTTCGCGGAACGTTTCGTATTCCGATCTGATGGTACTTGCGTATATTTTTTTATCCTTGTTTAATAAATTTCCGGCCACGGTTACCGCTCGTGAAGCATCGTTTACATGCACCACGGTTTCACGGTACTCCGGAGCAATTTTTACTGCCGTATGCGCTCTGGATGTGGTAGCACCTCCAATCATGATTGGAATTTTGATGTTACGCTTGTCCATTTCTTTGGCCAGATACACCATTTCATCTAATGATGGCGTGATCAATCCGCTCAACCCGATGATATCCACATTTTCTTTAATCGCTGTTTCGATGATTTTTTCCGGTGGCACCATCACCCCCAAATCGATGATTTCGAAATTATTACAGGCCAAAACCACCGATACGATATTTTTACCAATATCGTGCACATCGCCTTTTACGGTAGCCATCAGTACTTTTCCGGCACTTGATGATTTTCCGTCTTTTTCCGCTTCTATATAAGGCAACAAATACGCAACAGCTTTTTTCATCACACGGGCGGATTTCACTACTTGTGGCAAAAACATTTTTCCGCTACCGAACAAATCCCCCACCACATTCATCCCCGTCATCAGGTTGATTTCAATCACTTCGATAGGTCTTGCAACCGTTTGTCTGGCTTCTTCCACATCCACTTCGATAAACTCATCGATTCCTTTTACCAAAGCATGTGTGATTCGGTCTTGTAAGGAACCGCTTCTCCATTCCTGAATCTGCTTTTCATTGACTTTTACATCACCTTTGAAACTTTCGGCCAATTCCAGAAGTCTTTCTGTAGCATCATCGCGTCTGTCGAGCAATACATCTTCTACGTGTTCCAATAAATTTTTATCGATTTCATCGTACACTTCCAACATTTCCGGATTTACGATTCCCATCGTCATTCCGTGCTGAATCGCGTGGTACAAAAACGCCGAATGCATTGCTTCACGTACTTTATCATTTCCTCTGAACGAGAACGAAACATTACTCACGCCTCCGCTCACGTTGGCATAAGGAAGATTTTCGCGAATCCATTTGGTTCCTAAAAAGAAATCCAAGGCATTGCGACGGTGTTCTTCCATACCGGTTGCAACTGGAAAAATGTTGGGATCGAAAATAATGTCTTCGGCAGGAAAGCCAACTTTATCTACTAAAATATCATAGGAACGCTTACAGATTTCAATGCGGCGTTCGTAGTTATCGGCCTGACCGACTTCGTCAAAAGCCATCACAATTACTGCCGCGCCATAGCGTTTCACCAATTTGGCATGATGGATAAACGTTTCCTCACCTTCTTTCAAACTGATGGAATTCACCACACATTTTCCTTGTGCAACTTTCAGTCCGGCTTCAATGATTTCCCATTTCGAACTGTCAATCATTACCGGAACCCTTGAAATATCTGGTTCGGAAGCAATCAGGTTTAGGAATTTGGTCATCGCATACACGCCGTCCAACATTCCTTCATCCATATTGATGTCGATGATCTGCGCGCCGCCTTCCACTTGGGCACGGGCGATATCAAGTGCTTCTTCGTAGTTTTCTTCTTTGATTAAACGCAAAAACTTTCGCGAACCGGTTACGTTTGTACGTTCCCCTACGTTCACGAAATTCGTTTCGGGAGTAACGATTAAAGGTTCCAGTCCCGATAGTTTTAAATATTTATTGCTTGCTCCTTCGCTCATTATGCTTCCTCCAGTATTCTTGGTTTGTAATTGGCGGCTACTTCAGCAATTAGCTTGATATGTTCCGGTGTGGTACCGCAACAACCACCGATGATATTGATTAAATTATCGTCTAAATATTCCTTGATTAATGCCTGCATTTCTTCCGCAGTTTGGTCGTACTGACCGAAAGCGTTAGGCAATCCTGCATTGGGATGCGCTGAAATATTAAACGAAGTATTGTGTGCCAGTCGTTTTAAATACGGTTTCAACTGATCGGCTCCTAAAGCGCAATTGAATCCGACACTCAACAACGGAATGTGTGAAATCGAAATTAAGAAGGCTTCCACGGTTTGCCCGGACAAGGTTCTGCCTGAAGCATCCGTAATCGTTCCGGACACCATGATGGGAATATCTATATTTCGTTCTTCCTTTACTTCTTCGATGGCGAATAAGGCCGCTTTTGCATTTAACGTATCGAAGATGGTTTCCACCAATAAAATATCACTTCCTCCGTCAATCAGCGCTTCTACCTGTTCTTTGTAGGCAATTCGCAGTTCGTCAAACGTTACGGCACGGAATCCCGGATCGTTCACATCGGGTGACATGGACGCCGTTCGGTTGGTTGGTCCGATGGAACCGGCTACAAATCGTGGTCTGTCGGTGAATTCGTCCGCTACTT
Organism: Flavobacterium limnosediminis JC2902; assembly: GCF_000498535.1. Lineage (GTDB taxonomy): Bacteria > Bacteroidota > Bacteroidia > Flavobacteriales > Flavobacteriaceae > Flavobacterium > Flavobacterium limnosediminis. The sequence continues at coordinate 41,528 of NZ_AVGG01000001.1, forward strand.
CTCTGGCTATTTTTGCCGATTGATAGTTTAACTCATACACCAGATCTTCCAGATGATAATCAGCCATTCCGATAGTGGTTCCCGAAAACGTGTTGGTTTCGACAATATCGGCTCCGGCAGCAAAATAGGCGCGGTGCACTTCTTTTACGGCTTCGGGCTGGGTTAACGACAACAAATCGTTGTTCCCTTTTAACGGATGCGGAAAATCTTTGAAACGCTCTCCCCGAAAATCTTCTTCTTCGAATTTGTAGCGTTGCAGCATCGTCCCCATTGCTCCGTCGAGGATTAGGATTCGGTTTTTTATGGCTTCGTGTATTTTTGACATATCTTTATTATTTCACGGAGTTTCACAAAGAAACCCAGAGATTCACAAAATTCATTAACTAGCCCCGATAGTAGCGGTATCTTTTATACCTGACAGGTTTTCGAAACCTGTCAGGTATAAAAATATAGCGGATAGCGGGAACATGGACTGCAAAAAAGCGCAAGCCATTCGCTCCAAAAATCACATAAAAAAGTTATCAGGAAATACAGGGAGAATATTTAAGAAAATACTCTTTGTTATCTATACCGCCGAGGCGAGTTAGAATGTAGCACCTTTCCTTGTTGGAGGTTGCTAAGCTTTCATTGGGTCTATTCCCTCCAGCTTTCGTGATAACGGTTCAGTGTGTATAAGAACGGTGCAAATGTAATAATAAAATTCATATTTAGAAATATTTTCCATATTACATCTTATTTTTACATAAAATCAGATTTATACTCTACAACTACTATTTTTTATAGTTTTTTATTCTTAAAAACCAACCCAAAGCCTGTTGCAAATCATTGATAACATCCTGAACGGTTTCCAATCCTACAGAAACACGCACCAATCCATCCGTAATACTTACCGCCAGACGTTCTTCTTCCGATAATTTACTGTGCGTCGTGGATGCCGGATGCGTAACAATAGTTCGCGTATCGCCTAAATTTGCCGAAAGCGAGCACAACTGGATTTTGTCCAAAAACTTTCTACCAGCCTCGATGCCGCCTTTGATTTCAAACGCTACAATATTTCCACCCAAACGCATTTGTTTTTTGGCGATTTCATACTGCGGATGCGATTTCAAAAATGGATATTTCACCTTATTCACATTCGGATGGTTTTCCAAGAACTCGGCTACTTTTAAGGCGTTTTCGCAGTGTTTTTCCACGCGAACCGGAAGGGTTTCCAGACTTTTTGACAATACCCACGCATTAAATGGCGACAGGGCCGGACCGGTATTTCTTGAAAACAAATAAATTTCACGAATCAAATCTTCGCGACCTACCGTGATTCCACCTAAAACTCTTCCTTGACCGTCGATTAATTTCGTAGCGGAATGCACTACCAAATCGGCTCCGAATTGAATCGGATTCTGAAGGTACGGCGTGGCGAAACAGTTGTCGATGATTAAAATCAGGTTGTGTTTTTTGGCAATTTGCCCTAATAATTCCAAATCGATGATATCCACAGCCGGATTGGTTGGTGATTCTGCAAAAAGGATTTTAGTATTGGGTTGTATAAAATCCTCAATCGTTTCCGGCTTGTTGATATCGAAATAACTTGTGGTGATGTTCCACTTCGGAAAGTATTTAGTGAATAAGGTGTGTGTCGAACCAAAAACACTTCCCACCGAAACGATATGATCGCCAGATTCTAGCAGCGCCGCAAAAGTGGAATAGATTGCCGCCATTCCCGTCGCAAAAGCATAACCCGCTTCGGCGCCTTCCATTTTGCAGATTTTTTCCACGAATTCCGAGGTGTTTGGATTACTGAAGCGGCTGTAAATATTACGTTCCTTCTCCTCAGTAAAGGACGCTCTCATATCCTCCGCATCTTCAAAAACGAAACTGGAGGTCAAATATAACGGAACGGAATGCTCCAGATATTGGGAACGTTCGGTTTGGGTGCGGATGGCTTGGGTTTCGAAGCCGAATTCTGAATTGCTCATTGTATATTGTTGTTGTGTATTATAATTATTTACTTTTTTCTGCCAATCGTAAAATGTCGCCAAAAACTCCTCTCGCAGTTACGGCCGCTCCCGCTCCGGCGCCCTGAATTACGATAGGATGCTCTCCGTAAGATTCGGTATAGATTTCAAAAATGGAATCGGATCCTTTTAATTGTCCCAGCGAACTTTCCTTCGGTACGGAAACCAGACTCACTTCTAGACTCGCACCGTTTTCTACCGATAAATCGCCGGACAGATCTCCCACATAACGCAACACATGATTTTCAGCCTGATTGTTTTTGGTGTTCAGATAAATCGGGTTCAGTTCTTCCAATCGGGCAAGGAATTCGGAAACACTGCCTTCTCTCAGGTTTTCGGGAATCAGGTTTTGGATTTTCACTTCGGAGAATTCGTTGCTTAAATCCAATTCTCGGGCTAGGATCAATAATTTTCGCCCTACGTCGTTTCCGTTTAAATCTTCTCGTGGATCGGGTTCAGTGAAACCTTTTTCAATCGCTTCGTTTAACACGTCGCTAAAGTTTTTATCGGAAGTTGAAAACGTATTGAACAAATAACTCAGCGTTCCCGAAAAAACACCACGGATTCTTGTAATGTTCTCACCGGAATGGTGCAACAGACGAATCGTATCAATTAACGGTAATCCAGCACCTACATTAGTTTCGTATAAATAATTCTTTTGGTAAAAATGAAGGTTTTCGCGCAGGTTTTTATAGAAACTATATTCTTTGGTATTCGCAATTTTATTGGCTGAAACCAGATCGAATCCGTTTTTAATCAACTCTACATAATTGGTTACGAAATCTTTGCTTGCTGTGGTATCGACAGCAATTAGATTTCCTAAATGATGTTCTTTTACCGCTTTTAGAATTCCTTCGATGGATGATTTTTGAGTGGAACTTTCCAATTCCGATTGCCATTTTTTGGAAACCCCTTTGGCATCAAAAATAAACTGACGGGAATTTGCAATCGCCACGATATTCAATTCGATTCCTTTACGCTGAATAATGTTTTCGCGGGTTTCCAACAATTGGTTGATTAAGGTTTTCCCAACGGTTCCGTGTCCGAACACCACCAGGTTTACTTTTTTGGTGATGCCGAAAATTTCACTGTGAATGACATTCAGCGCTTTTTTAAGCTGAACTCTTTCCACCACCAAACTCACGTTTTTTCCAGTTACGGTATTATTAAACAGAATCGGAACAATCTGATTGCGGATTAAGGCGTCGTATGGTTTATTGAAGGTCGCCAATTCCTGTCCGATAATCGAAATCACCGACACATTTTCGGTCAGATACACACTGCTTACATCGTGGGTATAGAAATCCAATTCGAATTCAGCTTCAATCGCATCTTTTGCTTTTTGGGCGTCTTTGGATTCCACTACCAAACCGATACCACGCTCCGAAGACCCTTGCGAAATGATACTCACACTGATGTTATTTTGGGCCAAAGCCCTGAAAATACGGGCATCAATTCCGGGTTTCCCTAACAAACCGCGGCCTTCTAAATTTACCAGCGTCACATTTTCCAAAACAGAAAGCGATTTGATACCTTTTCTTGAATTTTCGGAATTGATTAATGTTCCGTTGTGCGTATGGTTGAAGGTATTTAAAATTCGGAGTGGAATTTTCTTTTCGATAAGCGGAATGATGGTTTTCGCGTGAAGAATCGTCGCACCAAAAGTGGCAATCTCGTTCGCTTCTTCAAAAGAAAGCTGATCGATTTTCTGGGCGTCCGGCACTAAATCGGGATTCGCGGTGAAGATGCCGTCTACATGTGTGAAGCTCTGCAGTTCTTCGGCTTCAAGATAATTAGCTAACAATGAAGCGGTAAAATTACTTCCGTTTCTGCCCAAAGTGGTGGTTTCGTTATCGGTGCTCGAAGCGATAAAACCCGTTACGATATTTACAGTGGTTCCGTTGTTGCTTTTGAAATGCGACTGTACGTTTTTACGTGAAATCGCGTCGACCGGTTGGGCGTTGCCGAATTTCGCATCGGTTTTAATCAGTTGGCGCGTATCGGAGAAATTGGCATTGATTCCTTTTTCTTTCAGTGCTTGGGTTACCACTTTTCCTGAAATCACTTCGCCTTGTGCCAACACATTGTCTTTGATTTTTTTACTGTAATCGCCTAAAAGCGCTACGCCTTCGTATAATTTTTCCAAAAGGGTAAATTCTGAAGTCAGATCGGCAGATGAATTTCCTTTCTGGTAGTTTTTGAAGTTTTCCAATTGTTCGCGGTAGACTTCATTTTTTTTGGCTTTTTCCAGAATTTCCTCCAGTTCGTCCGTTGCATTTCCGATCGCCGAAACGACTACTGCGATTTTCTCCTGTTTCTTGACTTTGTCTAAAATAATGCTGATGGCTTTATCAAAACCTTCGCCATAGGCTAACGATTTTCCGCCGAATTTTAAAATTTTCATGCTAGTATAGTTTTTAGTTTAGTAGTTGCAAATATGTTTTTAAGAATACCGCTTAATTGTTCGAACTCGATTAAAAAAGCGTCGTGTCCGTGAATGGATTGGATTTCATTATAAGAAACCTGATTTGTTACTTTTTTCAAAATCTCAAATGTTTCCCGATTTTCGTCGGCGGTGAAAAAATAATCGGAATTCACGGCTATCAGATGAATCTGGGTGGTGGTTTCTTCGGCAAAAGCCAACAACTGTTCGCTATCCATATTTTCTCCAATGGTTTTCAAGAGGTGATTCATCAGTTTGTAAGCGGCTAATTCAAAACGGCTCTCCAGTTTTTTCCCGTGGTGCAGCAACCAACTTTCTATCTGAAACAAATCCTGATTGTCGTTTTTGGTTCGGTTGAATTTTGCCTTTAACGATTCCGGCGTTCGGTACAGCAACATGGCGTGCATTCGGGCATCATGAATGGGATTGCTGGAATTATTCAGAATCTGATCCTGCACCAGAACATTCGCAATCAGCCAATCCGAAGCTTTCCAATCAGAAGCAATCGGAATTAAATGCTGAATATTATTCGGTTGTAAAAAAGCCATTTCCCAGGCAATACCTCCTCCTAAGCTTCCGCCAATTACCGCAAAGAGTCGATAAATTCCCAATGAATTCAGTCCTTTCCAGAAAAGTTTGGCTATATATTCTGCAGTAAAATCTTTGTAATTCGGAATCAGATCTTCAGAATTGCCATCAAAACCATTGCCGGGAATATTGAAGGCGATTACCGTATACAGTTCAGTATCGATGATTTTATTTTCGCCGATCAATGCATTCCACCAACCTTTTTCTCCGGTTACCTGAGAATTTCCGGTTAAAGCATGATTCACCAAAACCACCGGAGCCGTTCCGATTGGCTGACCAAAAACCTGATAATACAAAGGCAACCAGCTTTTATTCACCCCGTTTTGCAAGGTGAAGTCAAAAATATCTGTTTTTTTTAATGCGCTCATATTTACTTTTCTTTAAAAAACAACCTGCTTTCACAGCATACTAAATTAAATCTCTACTTTTTTCCATAAAAAAACCTCTGCAAAGCAGAGGTTTTAGCTGTAAATTCATTTGATAGAATTAAGCAAAAAACGCCCTCTGCGGAAGTTCTTTCCACATCATACACATGATCATTTGCTCAACTCTTCTCATTTCTATTTTTTTATGGTGCTGCAAATTTAGATATTTTTTCTAAATAAAAAAATAAAACGGTTTTTTTTTCCGAATTTATTCAGTTTTAAATTTATTTTCAGTTGTTTTTTCAGTTACCACTTTGACAACCCTCTCGTTTGTTTCTTCTTCAAAATAAAACCGCCTCCGTCAAAATTTCATCGGGAGGCAGTTTAAAAACAAACAAAACAATTATTAACTAAGCAGCATCGTGCTGATTGTATTCTTTTACTAAAGTCAGTATCACTGGCGTCGAATTAATAAGATTGTCGCGTAGCGGACATCTTCCTTTTACGGTATCTATCCATTCTTTCAACAATACGAGCGGCGCATCTGAAATCGGTTTTACTACCACATCAATTTTTCTGAAACCGGCCCTGGAACGCGTCTGTATCCCGTTTATTTTTTTGGTCTCCAATTCTCCGATAATTTCCACTTCCAACGATTGCAATTCGATACCCAATTCTTTCGCGACAATTAAACCGACCGCATTAATACTGCCGGCAAAACCTGCGAGTAAATAATCTGTTGGACTTGGCCCTTCTCCGGATTCCCTTGCAACCGAATTACTGATGGTTACATTGAAGTCGTTGGTTTTTACCAAAAACTGATTGTCGAGCCCCGAAACTCCTTTTATCACCACTATGCTATTACTTATACCTTCTGGTTTTTCGTTTTGGAATTAGATAAACAGGAATTCGTTTTCCTCAGCATTGATCTGTAAGATCAGTAATTCTGAATCGGCGACTGCGTCCTCATTCACTGTTAAGAACTGTGTTTCCAACAAACTGCTCTGTGCGTTTTCTATGGATGAAACTATCGATTGTATTCTTTTTATTTTGTTTTTTAAAGCTGTCATGATATAAATTTTTATTTGATTGAAATTGATTTTAAAATAAAAAAGTCCTTTCGGATTCGTTACCAAAAGGACTTTTACAGTTTGAACTATAACTTGAGATTAACTCATCCGATGTCGGTAACAATAATGGTGCATGTGGTACATATAATTGCACTTCATACGTTTAATAAACTTATTATTGGTTGTTATTGTTTTCATTTTTAATTTTTTTCAGTTTACTTTTTTTCAGAATATACTCAAAAAAAAAGCCCCTGCGGTTTGCAGAGGCTTTAACTGTATATTTTGATTTTGACTTTCAATTTAAACAATAGCGCACTCTGCGGATGATTTCCACTTACAAGTATACATATTTCGTTTAATTGAGTTCATTTTTTCTCTTATTTGATGCTGCAAAATTGAGAACTAATTTTTACATGACCAAACAAAAAAGTAAATTTTAACATTTTTAATTGCGAATGGATATTCAAAAGCGATCCATTTAATTTTTAACAAACTTAGTAGTCGCTTTACCTTCACTCGATGTAATATCAACAAAATACACCCCTGAATTCAATTCGGATACATTTACTTGAGCTTCAGAAACCCCATTCAACACATTGGTCTTTACAATACGCCCGTTCAGATCTAAAATCTGGATTGCTTCGATTTGAGCACTGTTTTTGGTCGAAAAATTCAACACACTCGAAGCAGGGTTTGGAAAAATCGAAAAGTTTTCAGCAAAAAAATCGTTTGTACCCATTGTTCTGTTTACAGAGAAAGAATCAATTCCTATGATATCGGAATTAGCACCGGAAGGCCCTCCATTCGTCACAAAATATCTGAATGCAAATTTCACGTTGGTTGCCGTAGGCACACCTGTTACCGTATAGGAATATTGCGTCCATACTTTTGGATAAACGAATCCTGCCGCCAAAGTTGGGTTAATTGTTAACGCCAAAGTGGTAAAACTTCCCAGATCAGCCGAACCTCCCGAAGGCACCACAGTAGAAGCCGCGGTACTCATCCTTAACTCCAATCGATCCGGATAGTCAGTCGTTCCATCAGTCCCTTTTCTTGACCAAAAAGTAATGACGTCTCCATTCATAACATTGATATTCGGTGTAATTAACCAGTTACTAATTGTTCCCGCACCGGTTGTACTTGTGTAATTCACCAACGCAAAAGAGTTATTACCCCCTGCTTGACCTACAGGAATAGTAGTTGTATTTCCACTCCCAAATATGGGACCTGTAAGTGGCAATGTAAAAGCCGCATTTTGCCAGGTTCCAGCCCCTACCGGTGAACTTTGATTTGTAGATTGCCAACCTGCCGCAATCATACTGGCTGTAGTACCATCAAATCCAAAATTGAACAAATTTTGCCCATTAACCAAAACAGAAGCAAATCCAAAACCTAATAAAAGTAATTTTTTTCTCATACCGATGTTTTTTTTAAAAGATTAGAAGTTCCTAATGTACGATTTTTTATACTAATAACAAGTAGCACAGATTCTTTTTAGATTTAAAAACCTTATCCTGTATTTTACTTTTCAAACAAAATCAACTAAAAAAGCAAAATTTAATTTGAAATCTAAAATCGTTTCATACATTTGCAAACGAAAACAAGAGGAAAAATTTGAACTGATTGCAACCTCTGACACCGGAATTACTTCGGTATCAAAAAAATGCTAAAGCAGTAACTACTACTCCTTAGGCAAATCCTGCAATTATTTTTCCTCGCTTAAATTTAAAACAATTTAATTATGGCTTATTTATTTACGTCAGAATCAGTGAGTGAAGGACATCCTGACAAAGTTGCGGATCAAATTTCAGACGCATTAATTGATAACTTTTTGGCATTCGACCCTGAGTCTAAAGTAGCTTGTGAAACGTTAGTTACAACAGGTCAGGTAATTTTAGCCGGTGAGGTAAAATCAAACACTTACTTAGATGTACAAACTATCGCAAGAGATGTAATCAAGAAAATTGGTTATACAAAAAGCGAATACATGTTCGAAGCAAACTCTTGTGGTGTTTTATCTGCCATTCATGAGCAATCTGCCGATATTAACCAAGGAGTTGACAGAGCAAGCAAAGAAGAACAAGGTGCGGGTGACCAGGGAATGATGTTTGGCTATGCCACCAATGAAACAGCGGAATTCATGCCTTTAGCATTGAAATTATCGCATCAGTTATTACAGGAGTTGGCTGACCTAAGAAGAGAAAACAATGAAATCAGTTACTTACGTCCGGATGCTAAATCTCAGGTTACTTTAGAGTATTCTGACGATAACAAACCGGTTCGTATTGACGCCATTGTAGTTTCCACGCAACATGATGATTTTGCCGATGAACCGACAATGTTAGCAAAAATCAAAAAGGATATCATTGAAATTTTGATTCCCAGAGTAATTGCTAAAAATCCACAGTACGCTCATTTATTCAATGACGCTATCAAATACCACATCAACCCAACAGGTAAATTCGTAATTGGAGGTCCTCACGGCGATACCGGTTTAACAGGCAGAAAAATTATCGTGGATACTTATGGCGGAAAAGGCGCTCACGGTGGTGGTGCTTTCTCCGGAAAAGATCCTTCTAAAGTTGACCGTTCTGCAGCTTATGCTACGCGCCACATCGCTAAAAACTTAGTGGCTGCAGGAGTGGCTGAAGAAATTTTAGTACAGGTTTCTTATGCGATTGGTGTGGCTGAGCCAACATCCATCAATGTAAACACTTACGGAACTGCAAAGGTTAACTTAACTGACGGAGAAATCAGCAAAGTGGTGGAAAGTATTTTTGACATGCGTCCTTACTTTATTGAGCAACGTTTGAAATTAAGAAATCCTATTTACAGTGAAACGGCTGCTTACGGACACATGGGAAGAACTCCGGAAACCGTCACCAAAACTTTTACTGCTCCAGGGGGCTTAAGCAAAACCGTTACCGTTGAGTTATTTACGTGGGAGAAATTAGATTTCACAGACAAAGTAAAAACAGCTTTCGGATTGTAATTCAACCTAAAGTTCAAGCATAAAAAAAACCATCCGTTCGGCGGATGGTTTTTTTGTTTTATTCAATATCATAAATATAAAAAAGAATAAAAATCACTATTGTCAGTACCAAAAAAATTATTGAAGGCAGATTCTTCTTAACATCAAATAGCTTGTTCTTTATCTCGAAATTCAGTCGGTACAAAAAAGCGAGCGAGGACATCATAGCCAGTCCAACAGTAATGTAAACACTTTTATCAGAATAGTTTCCATTATCAAAATACCTTACTGCAAACATTAACCCAAGACTTATGAAAACAATTCTCTTCGTGATCTTTACAATTTTTTCGTGTTTCGTTTCCATACATTTAAAAATCTATAACGCATATTTCAGACTCAAAATCAGATAACGCGGCTGAACGGCATACGTTGAAAAACTGCTTGTTCCTCCCAACTGACTAAAACTACTGTCATTAATTGATTGCGTATCCAATAAATTCGTTCCCGATAATTTCCACTCCCATTTGCTGTTTTTCTTCTGATACATTAACGAGGCCGATAAGAAATCATATTCCGTATCAGAGGTTTCCGATTTGTTTCGGTTGTGATAGAAGGAGTATTCCGAAGTAAACGAAAAAGCATCCAGGAAATAATATTCTAACGTTACCGACGGACTGTCGACATAAAAAGTATCGCTCGAAAAATCGTTTACGGTATAATTATAAGCAAGTTCCAGATTCGGAATCTTTTTAAAATTGGTTGAGAATTTCAGATTATAATTTTGCGTATAGGATTCTGTGGTTTGTACTTCGGACGGATTGTTGTTCGGATCGGCATCACCATCGATACCAACACGAATATTGTTAAACTTACTCCAATTCAGGCTCGCGCCGAAAGAAGCTTTGTAATACTTAAGAAAAGAACGTCCGTAAGTTCCGCTACCCGAAATGGTCTCATCTGCAAAAGCAGAATCCATGTTAACCGATGATGAAATCTGATTAATTCCCACAAACAACACTTTGCTTTTTATCGCATCCACTTGTTTTGAATAGGTAAGATTCGCAAAAATATTTTCGAAATTGAACATGTTGTATTTGAAGTAACGCAGGGAATGCACCTGAGAAAGCGAATTCTCCAGCATACGATTTCCTCCAAACAAACTGTTGTAATTTGAAAACACATACCCCTCGGCCAATTTATTAATATCGGTAAAATTATTGGTCATGGAATAATTATACGTCAGCGTTTCTGATTTTTTCAATTGCCACAGCGCGTAGAAATCAGGTAGGAATCGGCTGAAAGAGTTCTTATTTGAAGTTCCCAGCTGCTCATCATTGGTATTATAATTGTGCACACTGAATCCGGGATTGAACGTGAATTTTCCCGTCATGAACTTATAATGCAAGGCTGCAAAAACATCATTAAAGGCATAATTCACATCATTGTTATTCGCCGGATCATTCAAATCATTCTGAGAACCGTTGTCCAGAATCTGAAAAATATGGGAGTTGAAATTCTGATACGAATAAGTATTCCCGAAAGTGAAATTGATATTACTCTTAGGCGTTACCATGTAATAATAGTCAAACTTAGTATCCACTTTGTTAGTCTTAACAAAACGGTTCTGACTTACATCATCACGAACCCCTGTTCCCTCGTCTATATAACCGGTTAACAAAGGAGCAAAAGGCAACACTTCCAGATTTGCGTTATAAAAAGGGTCTTCGTCCTGATACAAATGCTGCATTTCAAAAGCAAAAACATGCTTGTCGTTCAGTGTATAGTAATAGTTCAGGTTCTGATTCAGAGAGAACGGATTTTGTTTCTTTTGCGAATACACATCATTGTATTGCGGAACCGACGTCCCATTACTATTATTCGTAATTGTCGAATTGGAAATCAATGCCGTATTTTCATCCTGTTTGGATCCTTTAATCAAAGCATCGTAGTCAAAATGTACTTTTTCCGAAGGCACATAGCTCGAACTCAATTTAAAAAATCCTAATTTACTGTCTTGTTTCGTAGCCGCCGTTTCGTCATTGAACGTGGTTGAATTACTACCTTGATCAATACGTGTCGATTTCACATTGGTCAGCAAATCGGTCTGACTTCCCATCATAATCCCGAAACCACTTATCGTCCATGCTTTTGAAGGATTATAACTGAAATTGGCTGCTCCGAATTTCGTATCAATTTCCATTGCCTGATTATTGCGCAGACCCATTATTCCCAAATCGTTGGACGCCACATTAAAACTTGTTCCACCGCGTTTCATCATACTTTTGAATCCGCCGGTAAATTTGAAATAATCCTGCATGGTCAGCGGCAATTCACCAATATTGTTAAAGTTACCGATTACATTGATGCTGTATTTCGGATTATAATAAAACAATTTCGGATTTACAATATGCCGGTCTTCTTCATGGCCGACACCGATTCCCGCAGTGACATCACCAAACCAGAAATTCTTTTTCCCTTCTTTCAGTTTGATGTTAATTGCTACATTTTCCTCGTTATTTTCAAGCCCTTTCAGATTGGAGACTTCGTTATAATTTCGAAGTACCTGAATTTTATCCAAAGCATCGGCAGGGATGTTTTTGGTTGCGATTTTGGTATCTCCGTCGAAGAAATCCTTGCCTTCCACCATTATTTTCTGCACTTTCTTGCCTTCCACCTGAATTTCACCATCCTTGTTCACCTCTACTCCGGGTAGTTTTTTCAGGACGTCTTCTAACTTCCGCTCGGTACCGTTTCTGAAAGAATCCGAATTGTAAATAATCGTGTCACCACTAATAGAAACAGGCATTTCCTTCACGATTTCGATTTCCTGAAGCATCGTTCCTTCTTTCAGAACAATATTCTTTATAATGTTTTGGGTTGTGGTTTTTATAGTAGTCGCATAAGGCTGATAACCGACATAGCTTACCTTGATATCGTAGGTGGTATTGGGACTCAACGAAATCTGAAAACGTCCTTTATCATTCGTTATGGAATAACCGTCCATGGCTTTTGTTGCCTGATTAACGGCCATAATATTTGCCATCTCCAAAGCCACACCGGTGGTATCTTTGATGACTCCTTCAAATTTCACATCCTGTGCGGAAGCTATTGTTGTTATAAAAAGCAGAACAACAAGGTATATGTTTTTCATAAAAAGTAGTGGGAATAAAAATTAAATATTGGGGGTTACTAAATTAATGCCCCATCCTTATTCCTCCTCTGTTGCCGCCTTGTGTCTGGAATTGCTCTCGCATCTCTTCCATTTTCTTTACTACGATTTCATCGTATTCTTTCTGGCTTACTACTTTTCCTTTTTTGGACGGTTTAATTTCTACTTTCTCTTTCGAATTCATAACCAGTTTCGAACACATGATAACGGTTTTTCCATCGTTTACTTCTAAAATCAGTCCCGGTAATCCCCAGTAACCTTCAGGCCCCTGATTGATTGGGATTTCAGGAGTGTACCATGCCGTAATTTCGATTTCTTTCGGCATATCAAATTCAGCCATGAAATTTGTTTTTTTCTCTTTGGATTCTTCCCCTTTTTTTGCCTCCTCTTCTTTTTTAAGACGCGCGTTTCTGAAATCGGAAGCACTCACCGGTTTAATGGCCGTGGCTTTATAGCAGGTATAGTCTCCTATTTTTTTTGTCTCACCGCTCAACTTCCAATTTAGCTTCGGCAAGGAATCAACCACCAAAAACTCTTTGCTCATGAATTCTTTATCCACCGTATAGGTTTTCTCCTTTACATTTTTATAGTAGGTTCCTCCTCCACCCATCATGGAACCCATCATTCTGAAACGGCCGGCACTTTGTCCGGGAGCCTCTAATTTTTCTTCTTCTTTATAGATGGAACTGGTTTTATCAAAGTTAAGAATGAATGTTTTCTCGAACATTTTCTTCATACGTTCCTCCATCATTTTTTTCATTTCCGGAGTCATCTCTTTATTTCCGTCCATCCTGGCCTTGAAATCGGCTGTGCTTGTTTTCGATTCATACACGGCCATCCCCTGAAAATCCTGAGCAAATGAAGCTACCGTTGAGCAAAGTAATGCTAGTAATGCAAATGAAAAATTTTTCATGATGTTTTAGTTATTTAAGATTGATAAGACGATTGAAACCACTTTTTGTTACAAAAATATCTTGTTAGACTACTGTTTTTATAAAAGGTTTATTTGTACTTTGGCTTTTATGCAACATTTAATAAAAATCATTGTTTTCCTAAGTGTGTTTTCCGGATTTTGTCAGCCGAATGACATTTCTTTAAAGCACGTCGGAACGTTTAAAACAGAGGCACAAACTTATATCGGACGCGATGCTTTCGGCAACAATTATACTTTGACAGACAATGTTCTCCGAAAAGAAAGCAATCAAACAAAACAGGAGTACAAAAACATCTCTTTGGGAAAAATCGATCAGGTCGACCTCCAGAATCCGTTGCAATTGGTGCTGTTTTACAAAAGAATGAACGCTGTGGTGCTATTGGACAATCAACTGAATGAAACGGTTAAAATCATTTTTTCGGAAACCAATCCGGAACTTCAGCCGCAATGGATAAGAATGGCGTCCCAAAACCAGCTTTGGCTGTTCGATTTTGCAAGCCAGAAACTCGGCCTATACAATTATCTCAAAAGGACGTTCAATCCCATTACGGTTACTTTTGAATCCCCCATTACAGCCACACAATCGGATTACAATTATTTTTATTGGATTAACAAGGATCAGGAACTCTTTGCTTCCAATCTTTTCGGTAAAATCAATTTTCTCGGAAAGGTTCCGGATTTTGATGCGATGCAACTTATCTCTTCGAAACAAGTACTGTTAAAAAAAGGGACTATTTTAAGTATTTACGACCTGGAAAAAGAAACTTCACAAATCCTTCCGATTGCTGAAAAAAGCTTTGACAGTTTTTATTATAAAGACCAAATTTTATCTATTTTTACCAACAACGAAATCAGGAATTATAAAATACTTTTACCATAATGCATATAGCTGTAGCAGGAAACATTGGCGCCGGAAAAACTACTTTAACCCGACTTTTATCCAAACATTTCAAATGGGAACCACATTTTGAAGACGTGGTGGACAATCCGTATCTGGATGACTTTTACCACTCTATGGATCGTTGGTCGTTTAATCTGCAGATTTACTTCCTGAACAGCCGTTTTCGTCAGGTACTGCAAATCCGTGAAAGCGGAAAAAAAATCATTCAGGACCGAACCATTTATGAGGATGCGCACATATTCGCTCCGAATTTACATACCATGGGGCTGATGAGCAATCGCGATTTCGAGAACTATTCCACCTTATTCGAAATGATGGAAAATCTTGTTGGCTCACCCGACTTATTGATTTATCTGAGAAGTTCCATTCCCAATCTGGTATCCCAAATTCACAAACGCGGGCGTGAATACGAAAACACTATTTCCATTGAATACCTGAGCCGTCTTAACGAAAGGTATGAAGCATGGGCACAAACCTATAACAAAGGAAAATTACTGATTATTGATGTGGACAACGTAGATTTCGTTAACAACCCGGAAGACTTGGGCAGCGTAATCAACCGCATTGATGCCGAAATAAACGGATTATTTTAAACAGAAAAGCCCCCTGATTGTGGGGCTTTTTTTGTAACTTTATATATCTCTTTTACATAAAAATACTAATGCTCACTGATTTTCAATTTTAAATCTTTGAGGTATGGAAACACTCTACAAAAAAGCAAAAGTCGTAAGTTTTTTCACAGTTCTGCTTGTGTTTTTGCAAAGTTGTGATACCTACGAAAAGGTTCCAATGAGTTTGGATGAAGCTGTCACTGCCAACAAAAAGGTAAAAGTAATTACCGCTGACAAAAAAACACACAAATTTAAAAAAATACAAATGTCAGACGGCACCTATTACGGACTCACTGAAGTCAGAGATCAAATAGTAAAAACCCCCATGCATAAAAACGAAATACAAAGCATTAATTCAGTCGACAATACAGCCTCCGCGGATGCAACACGAGGAACTGCCAAAATTGCTTTGGTTGTGTTATATGTAATGGGTATAACTACAACACCGTAATTTCACTAAAATCAACAATTACTTTAAACAGAAAAGCCTCTCGAATCATGAGGCTTTTTTTATTTGAATGTATCGAACAACGATTTAAACGTAAAATCTTTCGTCGGTTTTGTTGTGCCGATGACTTTCCTTTCCCCAGGTAACAAATCAAAATAATTATCGCTGAAATGTCCTTTATCGGAATTTAAAAAAACATTTTTAGCCAAAACATCCGTAGTCACTTCAACCGCATTATCACTTAAATGTCTGATTGTGATTTTCGGTTCGCTCAATTCTAAATCTTTTGGTTTTTCAAAATAAAACAACGCCAATTTCACATCCGTATCAGACAAAACAAGCTTCACGGAAAGCACAGACTGTTTGGGATTGAACTTCCCAAACTCTTTTTTGTCAATCGCATAATACACTTTGCTTGTATTTGCTTCTACCTGAACTTCCGAAGCCGATTTCCATAAAACAGCCCCTTTAAAATCTAACAGTTCCAGTTGAAGTTTTCCTTTTTTCGGAGTCAGTTCATCGCTAACCACATAGACTTTATACTGATTCTCTTCTTCTGCAACCGAAAGCAAAACATCTTCAAAGCTTCGTTTCACCTGATAATGAAAAGCTTTCCAATTGCCCAAATAATCCACCGAACTCCACGAGGTCACCGGCCAGCAATCGTTCAGTTGCCAATACAACGTTCCCATACAATACGGTTTCGCCCGACGATGGGCTTCAATCGCGGTTTTCATCCCGTCAGCCTGCAGCAATTGAGAAACATAAACATAGTCTTCAAATTGTTTCGGAACTTTATAATCGCGTTCCATATAGGTTTGAATGGTTTGATAACCTGTTGGATGTTTCTGATGGTTTTTTACCGATTCGGAAGTCAGGCTCAAATCGTTTTCATTTGCGAATGCTTTAAACGTTTCCAGATTTGGCATCCCCTGAAAACCATATTCGCTCATAAAACGACCAACTTTCTTTTTGTAGATCTCAAAAGGTTCCATCCCCCACCAAACGCCCCAGTAATGGGAATCGCCCTGCAGCAGACTTTCTTTCCTACCCCAACCAATGGACGGTGATGACGGCCAGTACAAGTTCTTTTCCTTTGCCAGCAAACTGTCCAGCGTTTTCGGAATCAGTTCGTGAAACAGCTTTTTATAGTCATTCCATATCTTAGTCGAATCCGCAGCGGAATACTTGTATTGTTTTTGCCAGCCCCAATTGTGCCAGCCTTCATCATTCTCATTGTTTCCGCACCAAAGTGCCAAACTCGGATGATTTTGCAAACGGTTTACGTTATCGACGACTTCCTGTTTTACGTTATTCAGAAAGTTTTTATCGCCCGGATACATCGCACAGGCAAACATGAAATCCTGCCAGACCAGAATACCCTTTTTATCGCATTCGTCGTAAAAAGCATCATCGGCATACACACCACCACCCCAAACGCGCAACATATTCATATTCGCATCCACGGCATTTTTAACGATGCTTTTATACACCGAATCTTTAACTCTAGGCAGAAAACTGTCAGGCGGAATGTAATTGGCGCCTTTCATAAAAACCGGAACACCATTGAGTTTAAAATAAAAACTTTTTCCGATGTTGTCCTTATCCTGAATCAATTCGATGGTTCGCAACCCGACATTCAATTCTTTTTGATCCGAATTTCCGTTTTTATCCGAAAGCGAAATAACGAACGGATACAGATATGCTTCGCCTAAACCGTTACTCCACCAACGTTTCGGATTTTTGATTTCGTAATCGATTTTCAGTTGATTCCTGCCTTTTTTAAGTGAATAGGTTTCCGATTTACCGTTGACTTTCAGCAGATACTTCCCGGATCTATGACAACTCACCTCAGCGGTGAAAAGCAATTTCGCCTCTTTATCCGAAAGTAATTGTTGTTCGAATTTTATATTTTCGATTTTCGCCGAATTCCAGAAATGCAATTGCGTTTTTTTCCAGATTCCAGCCGTTACGAATCGTGGCCCCCAGTCCCAACCGTACTGATATTGGGCTTTTCGGGTAAATATTTTCTCATCGCCCGGCAACGTATACTTAAGTTTTTTTGCTTCCTCTTTTCCTTTTTTTACTGCAGATTGAAAAACAACAACCAATTTATTTTGTCCGGCTTTCAGCTGTTTCTTAACATCGATTTTCCAGGTTCGGAACATGTTATCGGCTTTTAAAACCGATTTTTCGTTCAGAAAAACTTCGGCATAAGTGTCCAAACCGTCAAACTGAAGATCAATGTTTTCGTTTTTAAAATCTTGGGCAGAAATAAAAAAATTGGTTTCATATTCCCAATCTTCGTTTTCAATCCACTGCAATTGCTTTTCATTCGCTCCGAAAAAAGGGTTCGGAATAACTCTATTAGTAAACAAATCCGAGTGAACGGTTCCCGGAACAGAAGCAGGAAGCCATTTCGCGTCGCCTTTCTTTCTGAAATTCCAGTTTTCCTTTCCCAAATCGGAATGGAAATTTTGAGCCAAAACCATAATCGGCAAACAGAAAACAAAAAGAAACCTCAAAAGATTTTTCATTACTGTAAGTTTGACTTCAAGGCTTTAACCTCATCAATATTTGCGATTTCACTTTTATCCGTTATTGCTGAAGAATGATAAAAACCGGCATTGGTTTGCTGTTGTAACATCTTTATATTGTTCGAACGCAATCCGCCGCCCGGCATGATCGTAATCCGGTTATCAGCCTTTTCAACCAATTTCATTAAAACCGAAATTCCTTCGATCACATTTGGCATGGTTCCCGAAGTCAGCAGCGTGGAAAAACCGCATTGTATCACGGCTTCCAAAGAGTGAAAAACTTCAGACACTTCATCAAAAGCCCTGTGGAACGTACATGGAAAAGGTCTCGCCAGTTCCACCAATTCCGAATTCTGCTGAAGATTTACCGTTTTATCTTCGTTTAAAATTCCGAAAACAAATCCGTTTACACCTAAAGTTTTGAATTGCTGTATTTCCTTTTCCATCTGTTGAAATTCCGCTTCCGAATACACGAAATTTCCGCCTCGTGGACGAATCATCACATATATAGGAATTTTTAATCGGTCGAGGGTTTGTCTGACAACCTCTAAATCGGGAGTGGTTCCTCCTTCTTTAATGTTGGCGCAAAGTTCCACTCTGTCGGCACCACCTTCTTGGGCAATTAAAGCCGATTCCAGGTTAAAGCAGGCTATTTCTAATTTTTCCATTATCGCAAAAAGTAATTAGCATCAATTAATTTGTTTCCGGTATCGTCGTATTTAGCGTAATTGAATCCGCCCTGCACGCAATATGCTCCGTGTTCGCCTTTTTTGTTCAATGCAATGAACCCCACCTGGATATCTTTTAAATTTTTATTTCGAATTTTGGTCAGTTTCACAATTCGTGCCACGGCTTCTTCACAGGCTTTTTGCGGTGATCTTCCGTGACGCATCAGTTCCACCACCAAATGACAACCCGCAATTCGTATTACTTCTTCTCCGTGACCGGTTGCTGTTGCCGCACCGATTTCGTTATCGACATACAACCCCGCTCCGATGATTGGCGAATCACCCACGCGACCGTGCATTTTGTAGGCTAATCCGCTGGTTGTACAGGCTCCCGACAAATTTCCGTGTGCATCCAGGGCAATCATTCCAATGGTATCGTGATTTTCGATATTCGCTTTTGGATGATAATTACTGGTTTTCAGCCATTCCTTCCATTCTTTTTCGGAAGCTTCCACCAACAGGTTTTCTTTTTTATGACCTTGCGCCAAGGCAAATTGCAATGCTCCTTCACCTACCAACATTACATGCGGCGCTTTTTCCATCACAGCGCGCGCTACCATAATCGGATGTTTGATATGCTCCAGACAGGCCACCGAACCGATGTTGGAAAACTCGTCCATAATGCAGGCATCCAGCGTCACTCTTCCGTCGCGATCGGGCCTTCCGCCGTAACCTACACTGCGCTCGTTCGGATCACCCTCGGGAATTTTCACGCCGGCTTCTACCGCATCAAGAGCACGTCCCCTGTTTTTCAACACTTCCCAAGCCGCTTCATTGGCAGGGATTCCGAAATTCCAGGTAGAAAGCACGATGGGTTTCGTTGGTTTTACCGAAGAAACAATCATTTCTTCATCTTCCGATTTTCCTCTAAAAGCGTTCAACGCCACTGCAACCGAAGCGATGGCGGTTGTCTTTAAAAAATTCCTGCGGTTTGCCATATTATTTTGTTTAGCCACTAATTACACAAATTAACATACATTTTTATTCTTGAAATTACTCCACCATGATTTCGTCCACGAATAGCCAGCAATCGGAACCTGCACCCGGTTTCCCGTCAGGAATTTTACCTGCATTGGGAGCGATGACTTTGATGTATTTGGTTTTTTGTTTGTCGAATTCGATTATTACAATGCCTTTCATTGTACGGATTTCTTCAGCAGGAACTTTCTTTACCGATTGAAACGATTTTCCGTCGTTGGAAACCAGCACTTCGATGAATTTCGGATAATGGATCCAGCTTCCGTCATTGGTTAACACATCCATTGTTACTTTGGAAACACTCTGTTTTTTCCCTAAATCGATGGTCGCTTCCAAATCTTTTCCCCAGAAACCAATCCAGTCGCGTCCGTATTTTTCCATGTTGCCGCGCATTCCGTCGACCAATGTAAACGGACCTCCAATTCCGTAATTTTCATGCGGTTGATTAACTAGACTTATTTTCTTTCCGGTAGATTTGGTGATGAAAAACGGTTTCTCGATTACGGCGCTTTTTTGTTTTCCGTTTTCGAAATAAGCTGCTTTCACAGTTTGGTTTTTCGTTACCGAAATAGGTTCCTTATATTTTTTTGAATTGGCGGTCGGATTTGTTCCGTCGGTTGTAAAATGAATCCCGGTGTTTGCCGATTTAAGAGTAAAAACGACTTCATCTCCTTTTTCAGACGGACTCACTTTGGAAGTCACTTCGAATATTGCCCGACTGTAATTGATTCCTTTTTTGTCGTATACTGAAAAATGCCGGATCAGTCGGTTTTGGAAACTTTGGTATTTTGTTACGTCAGAAGTTCCCCAAACCACTTCAGCTAAAGCGGCCATTCGCGGCATAATCATGTATTCCACGTGTTCGGGTGTATTCATGTATTCGGTCCACACATTGCCTTGTGCACCCATAATATACTTCGCCTCTTCCGAAGTCAGGTCCTTTGGTGTCGGTTCGAAGGAATATACTTTTTCGACGGTCGTATAACCACCAATAGCTACCGGTTCGTTCTTTGGTTCGCCCTGATAATGGTCGAAATAACAATGCGAACCCGGCGTCATCACGACCTTATGTTTTTGTTTGGCCGCAGCAATACCGCCTTCGGTACCGCGCCAGCTCATAACGGCCGCGTTAGGGGCCAATCCACCTTCGAGGATTTCATCCCAACCGATAATCTGACGACCTTTGGCATTCAGGAATTTTTCGATGCGTCTGATGAAATAACTTTGAAGTTCGTGCTCGTCTTTAAGTCCTTCTTTTTTTATGAGTGCCTGACAATGCGCACAGTTTTTCCAGCGGGTTTTCGGACTTTCATCACCACCGATATGAATGTATTCTGAGGGAAACAAATCGAGTACTTCGATTAAAACATTCTGCAAAAATTCGAATGTTGCTTCCTTTGAACAATACACATCATCCAAAACACCCCACTGGGTAGCTACTTCAAATGGTCCGCCAGTACAGGATAATTCCGGATAGGCCGCCAAAGCCGCTTGGGAATGACCGGGCATTTCTATTTCGGGAACTACGGTGATGTGGCGTGATTTGGCGTAGGCCACAATCTCTTTAATTTCTTCCTGTGTATAAAAGCCACCATACTTTTTATCGTCGAATTTCTGATCGTTATAATGCCCTACCATCGAACCTTTTCTCCAGGCACCAACTTCGGTTAGTTTCGGGTACTTTTTAATTTCGATGCGCCACCCCTGATCTTCGGTTAAATGCCAATGGAAGGTATTCATTTTGTACATCGCCAGATAATCAATGTATTTCTTGATAAACTCCTTCGGAAAGAAATGTCGGCCCACGTCTAAATGCATGCCACGCCAAGCGTATTTCGGTTCGTCTTTAATTTCAAGACACGGAATTTTTACTTCGTTCTCTTTTTCAATCGGAAGCAATTGTTGCAGCGTCTGAAACGCATAAAAAAGTCCGATGTTCCCTTTGGCTGAAATCAGTATTTGTGAATTGATTACTTTCAGTTCATATTCTCCCGATTGATCTTTTTTGGGATTTTCGACCTGAATCTGAATCGTATTTAGCGGACTTTTGGAATTGTCGGTCGTCATCAGTTCAAAACCGTAACTGGTTTTCAAAAACTGATTGAACAGTTTAATTTCGTTGTCACTTTCGGAATTCCCAATGAGAATAAGCGTTCCTCGGTTTAAAGTAAAGTTGCCTTCTTTCTGAATCAGCTCTTTGGGCTGTGGAATTAACGGCAATGCGTTTTGGGCAAAACCAACATTGGTAAGTATAAGCAGAAAAAGCGCAACTATTTTAGGCATTGTAAATCGTGTTGTTGTTTTGGTAAATTTAGTAAAATAAAAAAGTCTCCTATCGCTTTTAATGATTACAGGAGACTTTTTTTACAATTTTAAATACTTATTTCTTTTTAAACGCTTCAATTTTAGCATTGACTTCCGCTTCTGTACCTTCAAAAGTTTCAACTTTTTCCGTTTCTTTTCCGTTTTCCACAGTCGTCGTTTTAATGGTCGCTTTTGTTTTACCATTGTTGGTTTCCTTCTCTATGGAAACGCGTTTCATCACTTCTTTTTTCATACCCCCTTTTCCGGAACAGCATTCCATTTTGCAATCACCACCTTTGAATTTTCCGTTTTCGTCGTAATGAGACAGACACAATGCTGTATCTGAAGGAGAACATCCCATTTCATCACACATTTTTTCGCATTCTTCCTTGGACATTTTAGCCATTTTGTCCATGTCGCATTTCATTTTGTGTCCGGCATGCATTTCTGATTTGGCACAACAGGCTTCTTTTCCTGAATTCGATGAATGTCCATTACCTAAAATTGGTGCCATCACCAATCCGATCAGACACGTTAATTTGATTAGAATATTCATGGATGGACCCGAAGTATCTTTGAAAGGATCTCCGACAGTATCTCCGGTGACAGCGGCTTTGTGCGCATCAGAACCTTTGTATGTCATTTCACCGTTAATCATTACGCCGGCTTCGAACGATTTTTTAGCATTGTCCCAAGCACCCCCGGCATTGTTTTGGAAAATAGCCCAAAGCACACCCGAAACGGTAACTCCAGCCATATAACCGCCTAACATTTCCGCTACCAATTGGTTATTATCAGAATAAACCAATTTACCTAACAATACGATTGCGATTGGGAAACCGATGGTTAAAATTCCCGGCAACATCATTTCGCGTAAAGCCGCCTTCGTAGAAATCTCCACACATTTTCCGTATTCCGGTTTTCCGGTACCTTCCATGATACCCGGAATTTCCTTGAACTGACGACGTACTTCGTAGACCATGTCCATCGCGGCTTTTCCAACCGAATTCATAGCCAAAGCAGAGAATACTACAGGAATCATTCCGCCCACGAACAACATCGCTAAAACCGGTGCTTTGAAAATATTGATTCCGTCAATTCCGGTAAAGGTTACATACGCTGCAAATAAAGCCAACGACGTTAATGCCGCCGAAGCAATTGCAAACCCTTTTCCGGTTGCTGCCGTTGTATTTCCAACGGAATCCAAAATATCAGTTCTGGTGCGCACTTCTTTCGGTAATTCGCTCATTTCGGCTATTCCTCCCGCGTTATCTGAAATCGGTCCGAAGGCATCAATCGCCAATTGCATGGCCGTAGTCGCCATCATTGCAGAAGCAGCCAAAGCCACTCCGTAGAATCCTGCCAGAGCATAAGAAATCCAAATTGCTGCTGCAAACAATAATACTGTCGGGAACGTGGAAATCATTCCGGTTGCCAAACCTGCTATTACGTTTGTTCCTGCTCCTGTAGAAGATTTTTGTACGATAGCCAGAACCGGTTTCGTTCCTAAGCCTGTGTAATATTCCGTTACCGAAGAGATGACACCTCCGACTGTTAATCCGACAATCGTAGCATAGAAAACTCTCATGGACGAAATCTCTTTTAAGCCTTCTCCGTAGAATTCCATTTTCATGGTGGCCGGTAACATATATTGTACTAAGAAGAAACAGGCGATTAATGTCAATCCGATAGCAACCCAGTTTCCAACGTTTAGGGCACCTTGGACTTGCTTTTCTTTGGCATCATTGCTTGATATTTTCACCAAAGTGGTTCCGATAATCGAGAACAGGATTCCGAAACCGGCGATAGCCATGGGTAATAAAATTGGTCCGATTCCTCCGAACGCATCCTGAAGGTTGCCCCCCATATCTTTTATTACATAATTTCCGAGTACCATGGCCGCTAAAACCGTTGCTACGTACGAACCGAACAAGTCGGCACCCATTCCGGCAACGTCTCCAACGTTATCACCAACATTATCCGCGATAGTAGCAGGATTACGCGGATCGTCTTCCGGGATACCGGCTTCCACTTTTCCGACCAGGTCGGCACCCACATCGGCGGCTTTGGTATAAATTCCGCCACCCACACGGGCGAACAAGGCGATTGATTCGGCTCCAAGAGAGAAACCCGCTAACGTTTCAAGAACAATGGTCATATCTTCGGTGGAAGTCCACACCCCATCCATAAAGAAATTAAAGAAGAAAATAAAAAATGATGTTAATCCCAAAACGGCTAACCCGGCTACGCCAAGTCCCATTACGGTTCCGCCTCCAAAGGAAACTTTCAATGCCTGCGGTAAACTGGTACGCGCTGCCTGTGTGGTTCTGACATTTGTTTTGGTTGCGATTTTCATTCCCATATTTCCGGCCAAAGCGGAAAAAAAGGCTCCGAAAACAAACGCCACCACGATTAATATATGTGTAGTAGGCACTATGAAAGAAATACTTGCCAAAGCGATACTCGCTCCAACAACGAAAAGTGCCAATAATTTGTATTCAGCTTTAAGGAAGGCCAATGCCCCTTCGTAGATGTGATCTGAAATCTCTTTCATTTTCCCATCGCCCGCATCCTGCTTTAAAACCCAACTCCTTTTGACCCACATGAAGGCGAGCCCCAACAATGCCATAATAACCGGCACGTAAATCATCATTGATTCCATAAATTTGTTTTTGGTATCTGGTTAATATTCGTAAATATATAGAAACAAAAACAAATAAAAAAGCAATACTCTTTGCAGAATATTGCTTTTTCTATAAAATTTTAGGAAATTTTATTATTTAATACTGAATAATCCAGCCGGCTTGTTTTCGATAGCGTTGAAACGATCCACACATTCCTTAAGAATACGTTTTGCATCGTTAACATCTCCCCAACCTTCAACATCAACTTTTTTGTGTTCCAAATCTTTATATACCTGGAAGAAGTGCTCGATTTCTTTTACCAAGTGCGGGTTCATATCAGACAAATCATCCAATTTGTTCCAGATAGGATCGGAAACCGGTACGCAGATAATTTTCTCATCTGGTCCTTTATCATCGGCCATGTGGAAAACACCGATTGGCTTCACTTCCATTACACAACCAGGGAAAGTCGGCTCATTAACCAAAACCAAAACGTCCAACGGATCACCATCTAACGCTAATGTTTCAGGAATAAAACCGTAATCTGCAGGATACATCATGGACGAGAATAACATTCTGTCGAAACGCATTCTTTTCAATTCGAAATCGTATTCGTATTTATTTCTGCTCCCTCTTGGGATTTCGATTAACACATCGAAAGTTTTAACTTTATCAGCTGTCATTTTATTAACTTTTACGTATTTTGAGGGTGCAAAAGTAGAACAAAATGAACTCTTTTACAAGAAATTAAAACATTTATGGGACAGATTTAGCAATATCGTAACGAAGTTTTAATACGGTTGCTTCCGGCCCCGCTTTTTCAGATAATAATGCCATAGGAAAAAAGTGGCTGCCGAACGATAGGGTTTCCAGTTTTCGGCATAGATGGCCATTGCCTCTTTTTCATGAATATCGAACAATTCTTTTATGGTATTGACAACGGCAATATCTCCAAGCGGAATGATATCGGGCGACTGAAGGCAGAACATCAGATACACATCGATAGTCCAATGACCGATTCCTTTAATTTTTATCAGTTCTTCCCTGATTATGTCCGGTTCTTTCAGCGACAGACTTTCTATATCTAAGATTTTATCTGAAACAGCTTGAGAAAGTGCTTTCAGATAGGTTGTTTTCTGACGGCTTACGCCGCAAGCACGGAAATCCTCATCGGAAAAAACCAATACCGTTTCGGGTGAAAAATCGGGAAGCGCTGTTTTTATTTTATTAAAAGTCGTTTTCGCGGAATCAATCGAAACCTGTTGTTCTAATATAAGCAAACAAAGCGTTTCGAAACCCGGTGGGCGTTGGACAAAAGTCGGCTCACCATATAAATCAACGATACTTTGAAATTTTTCTTCACATTTAAGAAGATGAGCGATGGCATTTTTCATTAGAAATAAAATCCAAATGAGCCCTTAACGGCAAATGTGTTTGCATCGGGAACATCGAGGTAATTTCCTCTCCAGCAGAAATCCAGTCGGAAACACTTAAAAATATTCCCAATCCCGGCATGGTATTCCCAATAGCCATTATCCGGAGCACGGTATTCCAATCCGGAAGCGTTAATGGCAACATTCTCATCCGACACCGTACCCATTATCCCTTTGATACCGACTATCTCTCTCCAGTTTAATTTTCGCAAAAGAGGTACCCTGGAAAAAAGTCTTCCGTTAAAATGATGCTCCAAGTGAACCGAAGCATACCGATCTACCAGAAATTCATAGTATTGCAAGTTACTGAACGTATTCTCTATCTGGAACCATGATTGGTTACCGGGAACTACACCCATCAGTCCCAAAGGAACTTCCCCAAATATTTTTCCGAGCTCCATCGTAGTAAACAATCGACCAAATCCTCCAATAAGAACAGGCTGTCTGTAATAAAACTGAAGTTTTCTGTAATTGAAATCGCTATCCAGAATCCCTTCAAAACCATGACTGTAATTCCCAAAAACCCTTGCGTAATTGTAATCCACTTCCAGCCTTTCCACGCCATGTCCGATAGTTTTGCGGCCGGGAGTGTAGTCAACTCTGAGTTCAACTTCGCTCTGTTTTACTTCACTCTGAATATTCCCTTCCGTGTCATAATAATCCAAACTGAACTGATCCGAAGCGGATTTTAATGTTCTGTAAGTAAGCCCAGTCTCAATGGTTAAATTCTTAACCACTTCCATCTGCGCAGACAGCATTGATAAATTAATGGAGGTCAGCTTATTGTTAGTACCTGTGGAAAACAGTGAACTTGATGCGAAACTACGCCCTAACACATCATTGGTTGTGGTTAAACTTACCCCTATCTGCTCCACATCTCTTCGGTGTCCTACCGATAGTATCAATCTGTTTTTTTTATTTACAAGCCATTTCCCTGAAATACCATATTTAAACTGGTCATCCTTTAAACCATAAGCCACAAATCCCTGTAAACGCCACATATCGTTGGGGCCGAAATAGGTTCTTCCGCCAGCTCTTAATCGTAAACCCTCCACATCATTATATCCGAAAGTGGAAAATATGGGACCGTAGTCAAACTTGTATTTAGGCACCTCAATATAACCACTGGCCAGGACGGTTGCGAGACTATAGATCCTTTTGAATTTCGGAATCGTGTTTAAGGTATCTAAAAGTCCGTAGACTCCCTTCTCATTTTTATTAAGGTTTTCAAAGCGGTTTTCCTCCCAGAATTCGTCGGATTTATTATACACTTCATTATCAAAAGCATCCACTTCCTCTTTGTAGAATTTATCTTCTTTCGGGAGGTTGAATTTATGATTTTTAACCAAAGTCGTTCGTTTCCCGTAAACTCCCTTTGATTTTTCCTTTTTGGAGAAACTGAAATCTGACATCATGTGATCCCGCTTCAACAGAAAAACCGAGTCGTTGAGCACTTCAAATTCCTGCTCGATATAAATCTCTTTCACCCAGTTGATGTTAGCACTTTTACTGGCCTCCATGTTGATTTTCTTGATGGCAAATGTGGTGTCATTCACCCAAAAATCACCTTTAAACGTAAGCTCGTTCTTTCTTCTCGGATAATAAATAATGTTGTAGCACCATTTATTGTCGATGAAAGCACTGTCGGACAGCACGTAATTATATACATTGATTCCGGTGCGGGATAGTGGACTCACGAAATCCTTATCGAAAAATTTGAGGTAATTATTATAGATATCGTATTCGGCGTACAAATCCTTAATGAAAGTACTCACCCCGTCGCCGGTTCCCAAACCTGAGTTTTTATTGGCTTTGATAATTTCTTTCTTTTTCCCATTTGTATTATCGGCATAGACTTCACTCAATGTTTCATTTATGAATATCGGAAGAAAAGCTTTTCCGGTAACCTTGGAAGTATCGATTCTGTCCCAGATAAATTCCATTCCCTTAAAAATCTTATTGGCTTTGAAAGCGCTGTCGATGGAATTCAGATCGAATTCGACTTTTTCGTATTTTTCATACTGATACTGGTCGAACATGTTCAGTCCGTTTTTCCTTTTGCGTTCCCAGATCTTCCTAAGAATATCGATGGCAGGATTGTTCTTTTTTGATGTTTTTCCGGTATAAATTTTAACTTCCTGCAATTGATTGTCCGGTTTGATGGTGATTTTCATATCCAGATCGACCGATTTTGTAAGCGTAATTTCCACGGATTTATAGCCCACAAAAGAAGCTACAAGAATCTTGTATGTTTTATCGGATTGAAGATAAAACCGTCCGTTCTCATCCGAAACGATTCCTTCGGTTGAGCCTTTGAAATAGACATTGGCATAACCCATCGGCTGGTTATTTTCATCATAAACCACACCGCCGACCTTAGTTTGCGCCTCCAGGTTGATCCAAAAAATAAAAAAAAATAAAACCGGAAAAAACTTCTTCATATACCATTTTAAAAAAAAACTTCACCAGCGAATTACTGATGAAGTTTCAAATATAGCAATTAGATCTTTAGATTTTTAGATTTTCGCACAATTTAGAGACATATAACTCCAAAAAGTCTGACAATCTGATTGTGTCTAAGAATTCTGAAAATTTATTTATACATTACTTTTTTAACTGCCTTAATCACGTCATTTGCGTTAGGCAACCACTCTTTTAACAAGGTTGGCGAATACGGCGCCGGAGTATCGGCTGTTGTGATACGCTGTACCGGAGCATCCAAATAATCGAAGGCTCTTTCTTGCACCATGTAGGTAATTTCAGAAGCTACAGACGCGAATGGCCATGCTTCCTCTAAAACCACTAATCGGTTTGTTTTCTTAACCGAATTAATAATTGTATCGTAATCCATCGGACGAACCGTTCTCAAATCGACAATCTCACAAGAAATACCTTCTTTTGCCAATTCTTCGGCAGCAGCCAAAGCTTCCTTGATGATTTTTCCGAAAGACACAATCGTTACATCCGTACCTTCACGTTTGATATCGGCAACTCCTAACGGAATCGTGTAATCACCTTCAGGCACTTCACCTTTATCACCGTACATCTGTTCTGATTCCATGAAGATAACCGGATCGTTGTCACGGATAGCTGCTTTCAATAATCCTTTAGCATCATATACCGTAGAAGGCACCACCACTTTTAATCCCGGCGTGTTCGCAAACCAATTTTCAAAAGCCTGTGAGTGTGTTGCTCCCAACTGACCTGCCGAAGCTGTCGGTCCTCGGAACACCATTGGCATTGGGAATTGTCCGGCCGACATCTGACGCATTTTTGCAGCGTTATTGATGATCTGATCGATTCCTACTAACGAGAAGTTAAACGTCATGAATTCGACAATCGGGCGACAGCCGTTCATCGCTGAACCTACTGCGATTCCGGCGAAACCTAATTCGGCAATCGGTGTATCGATAACTCTTTTTGGTCCGAATTCATCCAGCATTCCTTTCGAAGCTTTGTACGCTCCGTTATATTCTGCGACTTCTTCTCCCATTAAATATACCGATTCGTCGCGACGCATTTCTTCGCTCATCGCCTCACAAACCGCTTCTCTAAATTGTATCGTTCTCATAATATATATGTATCTCTGTAAAATTGAACAGCAAAAATAAAAATTTTATATTAGTTATACTGTAAATTATATTTAAAGTTGTCTAATGACCTATTCGAAACGCTTAATTTCTAGCATTTCAAAATCATTACAATCATTTGTAAATAAATAAAAGCAACCTTTTAGAGTTGCTTTTTTGTGTTTTAATTATTTTTGATTACCATGACTTAAACAAGTGAAAAACCATTTAATCCTTCATACATCTAACAGAATATCCGCTGTTAGATGGAGTTGTCACACTATTACTATTACTTGGCTTACATTTTGAATTCTCATCATCCAATACCCAATATCTATCTGTGTACCCTTCCACCGGGGAAGGAGATGAACTCCACATTAAAGTTATCTCATTTATAGAAAGAAATCCATAACCATTTGTAAAACCACATCCTAGTCCAGTAAAACCACTACTATTTGTCGCATTTGCATTCAAACTTGTCCAATGAGTGCTTCCTACTTCTTTCATCTTATCACCAGCTACATTAATTCCTCCCAAATTATTTACTAAAGTTAGCCAATCATCATCACTAGGGATATGCCATCCCACAGGAGCTAAACCTCTTGAGTCATTTACAGCGTATCTATTATATAATTTACCGTATACCGGACCATTTGCAGAATTATTTTCATAATAACACCACGCCCCAGTAGTTAAATTACGCCACTGAGTCGGATCTTGCACCTGAGGTATGATATCACCATTACGATAAGTACTTACATTCAAGTTTTTTAACATCCATGTTTGAGTTCCGATAACTACTTCTTGTATGAGCTCTTCATTACCAACTTTAATCGGCAACGTCCCAGAAAACGAACTAAACTCATCGCTATAGCTGTAATTTAAAAAGGATTCTACCGGCAATGAAGATGGAGTTCCGATAATTTTAATCTTCATATTTAGCTGTCCGTTACTTTGCAAGGATTTGGAAACTATCTCAAGATTCGGATGATTAACACTCAGTTCAAGTTTTTGAAAAATTTCCTGGGTCATTACTTCTTGTTCCGCCTGACTCGTTACAGGAATTTGTCTGGTAACAAGATTTGGAATGTCATCGAATGGATTATAATTATTGATGTAATCAATTGCATTATTAATTGTATTTAACGTATCATTATAAATAGCATATGAACCAAAAAACAATGTCATTAAAGTATTATCGCTTTCAGCATCGCTCATATCTACACTTCTTCTGTAAGTATTGATAGGAGCAACCAAACTTACATCATTTTGAAAACTAACAAAAGAACTTCTGTCGTTAGTACCAAAAAGCGAAGAGAAACTTAATTTTACAGCATTAGATTTCGCAACAAGAAAATCACGCAGACGTTCAGCACACAAACCTAAAGCTACACCAGCTAAAACTGCCCCTACAATCTTAATAGCTGTAAATAGCGGAGGATTGCTAATAAACCAATTTGAAACACCTATTACAGCTGCCCCTATCACTACTCCTTCAACACACGCCCTAAACAAATCCAAAGAAACTGTCGCGAAGTCTGTCGGGGTAAATCTACCCGTTATACCATTAATTCCTGACATCATAATATAATCAAAAGAGGCTTTATTTGCTTTGTATAATTTAGCCATCACTTCTTTTTGCTCTGCATCCGCATCGGTATAAAAAGAATTAAAAGCAGAAATAAGCCCTAAAGATGTTTGATATTCCGGAAATGTTGAAACACCAACCTCATTAGTATAATTATCTAGACTTCCTAAAAAAGGAGACAAAGTATTTTCAGGAGTATCAGTGAGCGCTGTATCCTTCACATCATAGTGAATCGTAGCACTGTTTAAGGAACTGATAACTAAATCCGTTTTTCCTAACGGCGCATTAGGTGAAACCGCAAAAATCAAAGTATTAACTCCGCTTTTTTTCAATATTACCTGTTCGCCTGCAAATGTAGCTTCATACTCATTTTGAGACAAATCGACTCCGTTTAGATTAATTGTTACCGCCTGATAGCGAAAAACCTCACCTCCATTTTGATCGATCTGTTCGTTTTCCTTTGCATCGTCTTTTGAACAAGACACCATTACTGCCATTGCAGCGATAAACAGGACTAAGCTTTTAAGTAGATATTTTCTCACACTATCAATTGTTAAATTTTTAACAAAGATAACCCTTTTGTTTCTCCGCGCCCCAATTAAAATAAAAAACACAAATAAAACTGATTACAAACAACTTACATGCAAATTTAAAAAAATTGTTATGGATCTAAAATTGCAAAAAATATCTCGAATTAAAAAACAATAACAGACATCATTCCTCTGAAAAACCTAACTAAACTTTAAAAAAAATCGTAAAATTTCTGATTCTGACAGCACATTTAATCTCTCTTCATTCATTACCTGAACTTTCTTCTTGTTTATCATACTTTAATCACTAAAAAAATACTCTTTACTTTAGCCTCAGAACCCATAGAAAAAAAACGATAAAAAACCTCTTTAAACGCCAAAAAACACCCCGCATGAAAACAAACCGAATTTCACAGCATTTTATCGATAAAATAAAATACAATGTACTGATTATTAAAATTTTATAATTTAATTA
This sequence comes from Flavobacterium limnosediminis JC2902, assembly GCF_000498535.1. GTDB lineage: Bacteria > Bacteroidota > Bacteroidia > Flavobacteriales > Flavobacteriaceae > Flavobacterium > Flavobacterium limnosediminis. The sequence continues at coordinate 73,806 of NZ_AVGG01000001.1, forward strand.
TTAAAAAAATTCCTTGTTTTTTAAAGCACTTTTTAGATAGTAATTTTATAACTTTGTGATAGTAAAAAATACCACGACATGAAATGTATAATCAAACTTATTTTTTATGAAAAATTTTTTACTTCTCCTGTTTATTGCCCCACAGTTCCTTATTGCTCAGACAGCTCTCATTCCAGATGCTAATTTTGAGCAAAAGTTAGTCACTTTAGGTTTGGACAATGCCGTTGACGGTTCCGTACTTACAGCCAATGTAAGTTCTGTTACCGACCTGGATATTTCCCTGTCCAACATCTCCAACCTAACAGGCATTGAAGCTTTCACGTCGCTGACATACTTAAATTGTTCCGAAAATAATTTAACGAGTCTCAACGTAACACCCATTCTCACCTTAGAGGAACTGGAATGTAACGGAAATGCGTTAACCAGCCTTAACATAACACCCAACACCAACCTCAGCTACCTCGAGGCCTATGGCAATCAGCTGACAGCAATTGACGTCACACAAAACCCCTTATTACTGTATCTGGGCCTTGACGACAATAACCTCACCGCACTTAATGTAACTTTAAACACGAGTCTAAAAGAACTGCATTGCGGAGGCAACTCACTGTCCACAATAAACGTTTCTCTGAATACAGGCTTGGAAATCCTTGACCTCTACAGCAACAGTTTAAGCAGCATTAATGTGTCTTCAAATACCGCATTAAAATATTTAGGCTTAACTCTTAATCAATTAACAAGTATTGATTTATCACAGAACGTAAACCTGGAGCAATTAAAAATCAGCTCTAATTTACTGACTACGCTATCCATTGCAACCTGTCCGCTGCTTACCCAAATTAATTGCAGCAACAACCTGCTTACATCACTGGATTTACGAAACGGAAACAATGCTAATTTCATTTTGCTCAACAACGGAGCTCTCAACAATCCTGATCTGGAATGCATAAATGTTGACAATCCGACTTATTCAGCTGCAAACTGGGGTGTTTTGTTTCACGAAACTGCAACCTACTCCACGAATTGTCTGCTTGGCACCGACGCCCATTTGCTGCAATCCTTGTCAATCTACCCTAATCCTTCCAACGGAAAAGTGTATATCAGTTCACCCGAATTGGTTTCAATAAATCAGATAACAATTCTGGACATTAACGGAAGAACCATCAAATCAGTTACTCCGGAAACCATACAAGACCGTTACGAAGTGGATTTGTCCGGAATAAATCAGGGTATCTATTTCGCAGCAATCAACTCTTCCGAAGGCACATTGACCAAAAAAATTATTTTACGATAAATAGTATAATCTTATAATCTTTAAATGGCCGGCCCGACTAATTCAGCCGGTCATTTTTTTTATCCATACTCACGCTTACTGCCCTTTTTTACCAAAATAAAGCTCGCAAACCCCATAACATCATTAGTATCAAGTATAACACAAACGGACACCAATAGATCACACATCAAATCCAAATAAAAAATACGCAATCAAAAAGCTCTTCGAATCTCGGTTTTTACATTTTATCAGAATATTTTTTCGTTTTACTGACAATTTCGCATTTATTATGCTTGCATACTATTTTATTTGAAATATTTGCTTAAATTCGTCGCTCGAAATAATCAACTTTATACCTTTATAAAAATGAAAATATTAGTTTGCATCAGCCATGTACCTGATACTACTTCAAAGATTAACTTCATTAACGGTGATACAGAATTCGACACAAACGGAGTTCAATACGTAATCAACCCTAATGACGAGTTTGGTTTAACCAGAGCAATCTGGTTCAAAGAACAACAAGGCGCTAACGTAACCGTAGTGAACGTTGGAGGTGCTGATGCAGAAGCTACTTTAAGAAAAGCCTTGGCTATCGGCGCGGATGAAGCTATCCGTGTAAACGCTAATCCAACAGACGGCTTCTTCGTAGCTAAACAATTGGCAGAAGTGGTAAAAAACGGTGGTTATGATTTAGTTATAGCGGGTAAAGAATCATTGGATTATAACGGTGGAATGGTTCCGGGAATGCTTGCCGCATTAACCGGGAATGATTTCGTAAACTCTTGTATCGGTTTAGAAATCAACGGAACTTCTGCGAAAGCGGTAAGGGAAATTGACGGAGGTAAAGAAACGATTTCTGCGAACTTACCATTGGTTATCGGTGGTCAGAAAGGTTTAGTGGAAGAAAAAGACTTACGCATCCCGAACATGAGAGGCATCATGACAGCGAGAACAAAAGCCTTGACTATTCTTGAGCCGGTAGGTGCTGAAAACACTACGAAAGCAGTAAAATTCGAAAAACCGGCAGCTAAATCGGCAGTGAAATTAGTGAGCCCGGACAACTTGGACGAATTAATCAACTTATTACATAACGAAGCGAAAGTAATTTAGTATTCAGTTAGCAGTAGCAGCTGGCAGTTTCGCCCCGCTTAAAATAACCGAATTATCAAATAACCGAATAAAATTAAAGATCATGTCAATTTTAATATACGCTGAATCAGCAGAAGGAAAATTTAAAAAAGTAGCTTTCGAGTTGGCTTCTTATGCTAAGAAAGTTGCAGAAATGATGGGAACAACCGTTACTGCGGTAACTGTAAACGCGGGTGACGTTTCCGAATTATCAAAATACGGAGTGGATAAAGTATTAAAAGTAACTAACGACAAATTAGCAGCTTTCAACGCTAAGGCTTACGCCGACGTTATCAAACAAGCCGCTCAGAAAGAAGGAACGAAAGTAGTAGTTTTATCTTCCACAACAGACTCTTTATACTTAGCGCCACTTGTAGCCGTTGGACTGAATGCAGGGTATGCTTCTAACGTAGTGGCTTTACCGGAAAGTACGTCGCCTTTTACAGTAAAAAGAAACGCATTCTCCAACAAGGCTTTTAACATTACGGAAATCACTACCGATGTAAAAGTATTGGGAATTTCTAAAAACTCATACGGAATCAAAGAAAACACTTCCTCATTGACTGAAGAAGATTTCGCACCATCATTAAACGACGCTGATTTCTCTGTAAAAATCGAATCCGTGGAAAAAGTAACCGGAAAAGTTACCATTGCCGATGCTGAAATCGTAGTTTCTGCTGGTCGTGGAATGAAAGGCCCTGAGAACTGGGGAATGATTGAAGAATTGGCAGCAGTTCTTGGAGCAGCAACCGCTTGTTCAAAACCGGTATCCGATTTAGGTTGGAGATCCCACAGCGAGCACGTTGGTCAGACCGGAAAACCAGTGGCAGCAAACTTATACATTGCTATCGGAATTTCAGGGGCAATCCAACACATTGCAGGAATCAACTCTTCTAAAGTAAAAGTTGCCATCAACACTGATCCGGAAGCTCCTTTCTTTAAAGTGGCTGATTACGGAGTGGTAGGAGATGCTTTCCAGGTAGTTCCTCAATTAATCGAAAAATTAAAAGCTTTTAAGGCAGCACAGCATTAAAATTCAGCTTACCTTCTAAAAAAAACCATCTTATTTTTTTAAGGTGGTTTTTTTATTTTTTGGAGCGAAAGTTTTTCGTTTCTTTGCAATAGCCTTTCTTGCTTTGACGCTTATTTCTTACTTCCAACGTAGATATACCGATTCAATCAGGAGATCAACGCAATTGTATTCTAATTTTATAATTTTTCAATATAATTGACGTAAATTAGTACTATTCATAGCAATCAACTAACAAAAAACTTTGCGCCTTCGTGCCTTAGTGGCTAAAAATATGAGCTTAGTAAAACTAACTATAAAGGGAATTTCATACAGCCAGACTCAAAATGGCGCCTACGCACTGATATTAAACGAAGTCGACGGCGAACGAAAACTGCCTATCGTCATCGGTGCTTTCGAGGCGCAGTCCATTGCTATTGCCCTTGAAAAAGAAATCCGTCCGCCGAGACCCTTAACACACGACTTATTCAAAAATTTTGCCGACCGATTTGACATCGTGGTAAAACAGGTAATCATTCACAAGTTGGTTGACGGCGTTTTCTTCTCCAGTATTATCTGTGAAAGAGACCGGATTGAAGAAATAATCGATGCCAGAACTTCAGATGCCATTGCATTGGCACTCCGCTTTAATGCGCCGATTTTTACCTATAAAAACATCCTGGACAAAGCCGGAATTTATCTGAAAATAAACCCGCCCGAAGAAGGCAAGACTCCGGAGGAAAGTGACGATCCTTTGACCAATCCGGAAAGTTTCGGATTAGTTGGCGAGGAAAACGTGACCGGTGAATCGTACACCCAATATTCTCTGGCCGAGCTCTATGAACTTCTGGAAGGAGCCGTTCAGAATGAAGATTATGAAAAAGCCGCCAAGATCCGCGACGAAATTTCAAAAAGAGAGTCGTAGCCAGTTGGCAATGTTCAGACAGCAGTAAGCCGTTATAACAATCCAAACAACCAAATAATCGCATCAACGATCAAACAATAATGAAGCAGTATTTAGATTTAGTAAAGCACGTTTTAGAAAACGGAAATCAAAAAGGAGACAGAACGGGAACGGGAACAAAAAGTGTTTTCGGATATCAGATGCGTTTTGATCTGAACGAAGGTTTCCCAATGGTTACCACCAAAAAGCTGCATTTAAAATCTATCATTTACGAATTGCTTTGGTTTTTGAAGGGCGACACTAATATTGCTTATCTGAAAGAAAACGGCGTAAAAATCTGGGACGAGTGGGCGGATGAAAACGGCGATTTGGGTCCGGTTTACGGTCATCAGTGGCGCAACTGGAACAGCGAAGAAATCGATCAGATACAGGAACTTATCGAAACCCTGAAAAGAAATCCGAACAGCCGACGTATGCTGGTTTCAGCCTGGAACCCTTCGGTTTTACCGGACGACAAAAAAACGTTTTCCGAAAATGTTGCCGACGGAAAAGCAGCCCTACCGCCTTGTCATGCTTTTTTCCAATTTTATGTGGCCGACGGAAAATTATCGTGCCAGCTGTACCAAAGAAGTGCGGATATTTTCTTAGGAGTTCCTTTCAACATTGCTTCCTACGCCTTGTTTACCATGATGGTGGCTCAGGTTTGCGATTTGCAGCCGGGTGAATTCATCCACACTTTTGGAGACGCACACATCTACAATAATCATATGGAACAATTGGAATTACAGCTTACGCGTGAACCGAAACCGCTTCCGAAAATGATACTGAATCCGAACGTAAAAAACATCTTCGATTTCCAGTTTGACGATTTTACCTTAACGGATTATGACCCGCATCCACACATCAAAGGACAGGTCGCCGTTTAATCAACAAACACACACAAATACTTCATTACAATGAAACAATTTTTATTGTCGGTTTCCCTATGTCTTTTTTCAACGGTTTTTTATGCCCAGAACGATAAAATCATTTATTTGGATTCCATAGGGGACGAAACGCAATACACAAATCACATTACATCCATCATAATTAAAGACTTTAAGTCGGAAAGAAATCAATACAATGTTTATGAGTATTACAAATCGGGTAAATTAAAATCCGAAGGCGTATGCTCCAACAAATGGGCACTAACCAAAGAAGGTATTTTTTCTACCTATTATGAAAGCGGAAACACGGAGTCCCGAACGATGTATGACAAGGGACTTCCTTACGGAGATTTCACTTCCTGGCATGAAAACGGGAACAAAAAAACAGAAGGTGAGTATCTGATCTTTGAAAATCCCCAGGGAATGAAAACATCCGAATTAAAAATTAAGAACTATTGGGACGAAAACAACATACAAAGGGTTTTCAACGGAAACGGAATTTACACCGTAACTGACAAATCGGAATCAGCATCCGGAGAGGTAAATAACGGTGTCAAACAAGGTTTATGGGAAGCCAAATCCACATCCCCTGAAACAAATAACAGGAAAACATATTCCGAAACATATAAAAAAGGGAAACTGATTTCAGGAACATCTTTCGACGAAAACTCCAATCCGTACAATTACACAGAACTTAACACTCAGGCTGGTCCAAAAAAAGGGATGGAGCACTTTTACAGATTTGTTTCCGGTAAAATAGACGTGCCATCAAAAAAACCCCATCAAGATCAAATGAAACTGCTGGCTTCATTTATAATAAACAAAGACGGTAAAATTTCTGAAGTAAAAATTTTAAGGGGAGATTCCAAAATTAACAAATCATTGGAAAGTGCTTTGCTAAAATATCCGAATTGGAATCCGGCTCTTCAAAGAGGAAGACCTGTCAGATCTAAATTTACACTTCCAATAACCATTAATACCGGTATCTAATCACCATAAGCGATTTCCTTTTCAAAAATAAAAACGTATCTTTAGACTACCATCAGGAAAGCCACCCTGTTAAAACAAAACCGTCTATGAAGATACTCAGCCAGAAAAAAAACTTTGTGCTACGGGAAATAAAAATCACCGATACAAAACTTTTCTGCAGCGTAACCAAATTCGGAAATACTAACGAAATTGACATCCCCTTTGAAAACGTAGATGGAGAAAAAAATTCCTACAAAACAACCAACACCTACTTCCTTTTAATCGCTTTCGTTCTTTGCTTATCAGCAGTGGTTACTTTAGTCTCAACGTTTAAGGAAACTAAAATACAGACAGTAGCCACAGTGATTTGTTTTAGCCTGGCACTGCTGTTCTTCATTCTTTATTGGTTTTCACGTGCCGACTTCTGACAAATCAAACTGAGTGATGGCAACAGCATCCTGATCCATAAAATAATCCCGAATGAAGAGACCGTTACTGCTTTCATTGAGGAAATTATCAAAACACGCAGCACCTATTTAAGGGAAAATTATGCCACAATAGATGAAAATCTGGATTATGAGAGTCAACTAAACAATTTTAAATGGCTGAAGTCCATCAAGGCAATATCAAAAAAAGAATATGATAAAAAATATTCCGAATTAAAAAAAATCATCGGTCCGTCCGACTCCAGCATAGGCTTTACCAAATGATTCAGAATCAAAAACAAATTGCTTTATTCTTGTTTTCTTACATTTTTTTCTATCTTTAATTCCGTAAAAATCAACTTATGGAAATCAATCAGCACGAATTGTATGAATATGCGAGGCAGCGTTTGAAACAAAAAAAACGTTTGTATTTTCATTTCGTTTTGTTCTTTGTTGGCAGTATTTTTATGATTGTTGCCAATAAATTACTCAACATTAAACCTGAAACCGACTGGTATCAATGGGGCATTACCATTTGGGGCTTTCTTTTCATACTTCATTTTATCCGTGTTTTCATCACCGACAGTTTCATGAACAAAAAATGGGAACGCGCCCAAATCGACAAATTAGTCATGAAACAGGAACGAAAATTAGAACAAATCGAAAAAGAATTCAACCAAAAAAACAACATTTCACAATAATGATTACCTTAATAGCCGCAGCTGCAGAAAACAATGCTCTAGGAAAAGACAACAACTTACTCTGGCATCTTCCGGATGACTTCAAAAGGTTTAAGCAAATCACCACGGGACATCACATTATCATGGGAAGAAAAACTTTCGAAAGTTTCCCTAAACCATTGCCCAACAGAACCCACGTGATTATTACCCGACAGGAAAACTACGATGTCCCTGAAGGCTGTCTTGTCGTAAATTCATTGGAAAAAGCAATTGCTGTTTGCCCGAAGGAAGAAGAAGAAATTTTCATCATTGGTGGCGGTGAAATCTACACGCAATCCATGAAAATTGCCGATAAAATCGAACTCACCCGGGTTTTTACTGCTCCGGAAGCCGACACTTTTTTTCCGGAAATCAATTTAGAAGAATGGAAATTAACATTTGAAGAATTTCATACCAAGGACGAAAAACACGCTTTTGATTTTTCATTCCTGACTTACGTCCGCCTATAAAAAAGACATCCCGATAAAAAATTATCGGGATGTTCAAACTAACAAACTAAAATGTATCTAACCTAACGTTTCGGATTATCCAAGCGAAAACACCTGATAACATAAAATAAAAATCACCGCCGTCAATAATAAACCTGTTATGAATAATATAACATTGGCGAATTTCTGAGAATACTTCTCAAAGAAGCCTTTAATACCAAATACCACAAAAGTACTAAAGACAAAAAAAACTAAAATTTCCAAAAACAAATTTAACCCAAAGAACGTTTGCGGCACCCCTGTACCAGCTGTACCTAAAAAAATACTGCTGTTGATGCTTTCCACAAGAACAAATGAGATTACAAGTGCCAGTAATACCCATTTAATTTCCGATGACAAAAGCTTAGACAACATATCAGATTGTTTGTATGATGACTGTAAAGTTGCAACGAATTGCAATACAAAACAATCACTGAAATAGTGTATTTTGCCATCACCGAAATTGGTGATGCTCTTAGCTTGTTTGCTTCATAATGAATGAGAACGTTTGTCTTAACGATTTAAAATTACAATTATTTCATTAGATGTATATGATAAAGATTGTATTATCTTTGTACAAATTAATTTAATCGATGAACGACAACATCACTCCTTACAAAGCTTCCAATCTGGGTAAAAAAGAACAGGTTACCAAAATGTTTGATACCATATCCGGTAATTATGACAACCTTAACAGGGTAATTTCTTTTGGGATTGATGTAAAGTGGAGAAAAAATGTTTTAAAACTCATCGCTGAAAAAAATCCTGCAACCATTCTTGATATCGCCACAGGAACAGGCGATCTGGCCATCCTGATGACCAACACCAATGCCGAAAAAATCATCGGATTGGATATTTCCGAAGGAATGCTGGAGGTCGGAAAACAAAAGGTAGCCCAGAAACAATTAAGCGATAAAATCGAAATGGTTTTGGGGGACTCCGAAAAAATTCCTTTTGAAGACAATCATTTTGATGCCATAACGGTAGCGTTCGGTGTTCGTAATTTTGAGAATCTGGAATTGGGTCTCTCTGAAATCCTTCGTGTCCTGAAACCAAATGGACGTTTTGTAATTCTTGAAACCTCCGTACCCACCAAATTCCCGTTCAAACAGGGCTATCATTTCTACACCAAAAACATCCTTCCGCTTATCGGCAAACTGTTCTCAAAAGACAAAGTAGCTTATTCATATCTGTCGGAATCAGCCTCACATTTTCCTTACGGAGAAGCCTTAAACAATATTTTGCGAAAAGTTGGGTTTATAGATGTTAAAGACATGCCGCAAACCTTTGGAGTGGCAACCATTTATTCGGCTTCAAAAAAATAATATGAAAAAGTTTTTTGTTTTACTAAGTTTAATCACCTGTATAAACGGTTTTTCCCAGCCAGGAATTGGCATGTTTGGTAAAAATCCGATTATCAATCTTGAGAATTTCGACAAACAACGGGTTCACTGGGGGTATTATTTAGGATTCAATTCATACGATTTCAAATTTGATTACATCGAACCCGATAAAGACATTGAAGTACAATCCACAACCGGATTTAATGTGGGACTTATCGGAAACCTCCGTATCATGGAATATCTGGATTTGCGTTTCGAACCCGGATTGTATTACGCACAGCGTAATTTAGTCTATCCGAACATTGAAGATCCGTTTGACAGACTACGCGAAGTCAAATCAACTTATATCAATTTCCCTTTACTTTTGAAGTTCTCCTCGAAAAGAATCGGCAACATCCGACCTTATATCGTGGGAGGTATTTCAGAATCAATGAATTTAGGAAGTAATTACAAAGCCAAAGACGACAATTACAACGAACGCTTCCGTATGCAAAAAATGACCACCAACTATGAAGTGGGATTCGGTATTGACCTCTATTTTGAATATTTCAAATTTTCGCCTTCCATAAGAGGAATCTTCGGCCTTAACGATGAACTTATCCGTGACAATACGCCAGACAGCCCTTGGACAGGAAATGTAGATTCAATGAAAACCAGAGGTGTTTTTATCAATTTTGCATTCCACTAAGAACACAATTTCATATTTCCGGTTTACCCGAGCCGTTTGAATTCACTCAGAATAATAGCTGTAGCTGTGGCTACGTTTAAACTTTCCGTTTGCTGCAGATCTCCAAAACGGGGTATAGAAAGCCTGTTTGGCGTTAACTTTTCAATCTCCGCAGAAATTCCGTTCGCTTCATTACCCATAACAAGAATCCCTTCTTTCGGCAACTGTGTTTTGTAAATAGAAGCCCCATCCATATAGGTCCCGAAAACAGGAAGTTTCGTTTCTCCCAAAAATTTTGCAATATCATCATAGGCAACTGCCACACGCGTTATCGACCCCATAGTGGCCTGAACCACTTTCGGATTATAGACATCCACGGTTTCCATCGAACACACGAGCTGTGTCACACCAAACCAATCACACAAACGCACTATGGTTCCCAAATTCCCGGGATCCCGAATATCGTCAAGCGCCACGATAAGCCCTTTTTCCACAACTGAACGTTCGGCAGGAATTTTAAACAATGCCAGACAGGTATTCGGAGTGGTTAAGGCCGATACTTTTTTCAGTTCGGCTTCCGATATAAAAGAAATTTTATTTTTGAGAACATTCTGAAAATCATCCGCCGTCGTAAAAATATGCTCCAGCTCAAAATTGGAATTCAGCAATTCCTGTATTACCTTTACCCCTTCGGCAAAAAACAACTGATGTTGTTTTCGGTACTTTTTTTGCTGTAAACTTGTAATTAGTTTTATTTGGTTTTTACTAAGCATAAAAAAACGTATTTTTGACCGACCTTTTGTTATCGATTTGAAAAAGAATTCACCAAAAATAGCACTATTATTTTTATTGAGTGCAATTATATACTCCTGTTCCCTTGTAAAAAGAGTTCCGGAAGGCAAGCTCCTGTTAACTAAAAGCAACATTTTGGTTAATGACAAGAAAACAAAAGAAGAAATCGTTGTCAACCAACAGTATCAAAAACCCAACAGTGCTTTATTGTTAGGATTTCCACTCCGGCTTCATATGTACAATCTGGCCAAAAAAAATCCGGATTCTTCCTATCATGTATGGCTGGAAAGAAAACCCAACCGTCATAAAAATTTAGCCGCCTTTCTTTCCGAGAGACAGGTTGAACGCCTCGGAAAATCGTTTGTGGTTACAGGAATAAGCAATTTTCTGAAGAAAAACGGTGAGCCTCCCGTTATCGTCGACGAAAAAAAGGCAGAAAAAACCAAAAACCGCTTTTTAGCTTATTACTTCAATAAAGGGTATTTCAAAACCAAAGTCGGTTATAAAATCGATACCTTAAAAAACAAACGCGGACATATCCAATATTCCATCGAAACCGGGAAACCATATATTGTTGACACCATCACGGCCGATGTGGAAACACCGCAACTCGATTCATTGTACCATAAAATCAGTAAAAGGTCATTAATAAAAACCGGGAAACAATACGATTCCAAAGACTTCATAGACGAACGAAAACGTATTTCAACGTATTTCAGGGATAATGGAGCTTACAAATTTCAGGAAACGAATATTTCTTATAATGTCGACACCATCAAAACAGACCACAAAGCCAATGTCGAAGTACTGATTGAAAACCAGACCATCAAAACGGGCGACTCTCTGATAAAAACACCTTTCAAATTATACAAAATAAGTGAAGTCAACATATTCACAGACAGCAATGCGGGCAAAAACAAATTAAAAATCGCCGACAGCATTACCCATAAAAACATGAACCTTTACAGTTCGGACAAACTGGCGTATCGTCCTAAAGCCATCACAGATGCAATTTTCATCACAAAAGGAAGCACCTTCAGCGATACCAAACGAACGTTAACATCCCGCGCATTAAACAACCTGCGCATTTTCAACTACCCTTCCATTGAATATGTGGAAGACGAAAGGGATTCAACCGGAACTTCCCTGATAACCAACATCGTCCTGAGCCCTCGAAAAAGATACAGTTGGATTCCGGCTGTGGATTTCATGCACTCGAACATTCAGGATTTCGGAATCGCAGGAAACATGACATTTACCTGGCGAAACGTTTTCAGAGGAGCAGAAATTTTGGATATTTCAACAAGAGGAAACATTGGTTCTTCAAAAGACATGGCCAATCCAAAAGGGGTATTTTTTAATATTTCCGAATATGGAGCTGATATGAAACTGACGATACCAAGAATTTTATTTCCGATAAAAACCGAAGGAATAATTCCGAAAACAATGTTCCCCTCCACCATTGCAAGCGTAGGTTTTTCACGACAACGGAATATCGGTTTGGATAAAGAAAATTTTTCCGGAATATTCAATTACAACTGGATTCCGAAAAAAAACAATTCCGCCCGATTCGACTTGTTCAACATCCAGTACGTAAGAAACCTGAATCCGCAAAACTACTTTAATGTTTATGAATCGTCCTATGACACTTTGAACGATTATGCACAGGTTTACAACACCAATCCGGGCAACGTAGACGAGAACGGTAACCTTACCATTGAAGATGGAGGTGCTGACAATTTCATCAATGACGTACTGACAGGACAAACTACGCTTACTCCGGAGGACGAAGTATACAAAGACATCCGAAGCATTGATGAAAGACAAAACCGTCTTACGGAAAACAACCTGATATTCGCCACCAATTTCACCTATACGAAGTCAAGCAAAACCGATATTCTGGACAATTCCTTCAGCATTTTCAAAACAAAAATAGAATCTGCCGGAGCATTTTTGGATCTGATGTCCAACCTTGGCAATCCATCCCTTAGCGAAAACGGCAAAAAGACTTTCTTAAATGTGGAATATTCCCAATATGTGAAAACCGAATTCGATTTTATCAAATATTGGGATTTGGGAAGAAGAAAAGTGTACGCTATGAGAGGTTTCTTCGGAATTGCCATCCCTTACGGAAATGCCGACAATATCCCGTTTTCGCGAAGTTATTACGGAGGGGGTTCCAACGACAACAGAGCTTGGGAATCGTACGGTTTGGGTCCGGGTACCAGCGGTGGTGTCAACGATTTTAATGAGGCGAACATGAAAATTGCCTTCAGTGCCGAATACCGTTTTAATCTCTTCGGAAAATGGAATGCCGCCTTATTTGCCGATGCAGGAAACATCTGGAACATTTGGGATAATGTTGAAGACGAACGCTACACTTTCAACGGATGGAAATCCCTAAAGGACATAGCCTTAGGCACCGGACTGGGGATTCGCTATGATTTCGGTTTTTTTGTTGGTCGATTGGATTTAGGGTTTAAGACCTATAACCCGGCCAAACCTCAGAGCGAACGTTGGCTTAAAGACGTGCGCTTTGACAAGTCAGTTATAAATATTGGAATTAATTATCCGTTCTAAGTATAGAAATTATTATTTTTGTCACCTAAAATAAAATTACAACACAATGGCTCACAATATCAAACCCGGAGTTGCTACCGGAGATCAGGTTCAGGAAATCTTTAACTACGCAAAAGAAAAAGGCTTTGCCTTACCCGCTATAAACGTTACAGGATCAAGTACTGTAAACGGTGTTATGGAAACTGCTGCAAAATTAAATGCACCTGTAATTATACAGTTTTCAAATGGTGGATGTCTTTACAATGCTGGAAAAGGCCTATCAAACGAAAATGAAAGAGCAGCTATTTTAGGCGGTATTGCCGGAGCAAAACACATTCACACTTTAGCCGAAGCGTATGGTGCAACCGTAATTCTTCACACAGACCATTGCGCTAAAAAATTATTACCTTGGATTGACGGTTTATTGGAAGCCAGCGAAAAGCACTTTGCCGAAACAGGAAAACCATTGTACAGTTCTCACATGATTGATTTGTCTGAAGAACCGATTACAGAAAATATCGAACTTTGCAAAGAATACCTGAAACGCATGAGCAAAATAGGTATGACCTTAGAAATCGAATTGGGAATTACCGGCGGTGAAGAAGACGGAGTGGACAATTCTGATGTAGACAGTTCAAAACTATACACACAACCGGAAGAAGTAGCTTATGCTTATGAAGAACTGATGAAAATCAGTCATCGTTTCACTATTGCTGCAGCCTTTGGAAATGTACACGGTGTTTACAAACCGGGTAACGTAAAACTGACTCCGAAAATCTTAAAAAATTCTCAGGAGTACGTACAACAAAAATTCAACACAGGAAACAATCCGGTTGATTTCGTTTTCCACGGAGGTTCGGGTTCCACATTAGAGGAAATCAGAGAAGCGATTTCATACGGAGTAATCAAAATGAATATTGATACCGATTTACAGTTTGCATTCACAGAAGGTGTTCGTGATTATATCACAGACAAAATCGACTACTTGAAAACACAAATCGGAAATCCGGAAGGAGACGATGTTCCGAATAAAAAACATTACGATCCGAGAAAATGGATGCGTGAAGGAGAATTAACATTCAACAAACGATTAGAGCAGGCTTTCGCCGATTTAAATAACGTTAATACACTTTAATTAGAAGTTAGAAATCAGAATTTAGAAATCAGAAGTTTGAAGTTTGAAATTAGAAGTTCTCTAAATTCTTGCTCCTTAATTCACAATTCTAAATTCACAATTCTAAATTCATAATTCTAAATTTAAAATTATGGCTTGGTTTAAAAGAACAGAAAAAGGGATACAAACCGCAACCGAAGACAAAAAAGATGTTCCAAAAGGACTTTGGTACAAATCACCAACAGGAAAAATTGTTGATGCAGATGAGTTGGCAAAAAATCTTTGGGTAAGCCCGGAAGACGGATTTCACGTTCGTATCGGAAGTAAAGAATATTTCGAAATCTTATTTGACGACAACGAGTTTACGGAATTAGACGCCAATATTACATCAAAAGATACTTTAGGTTTCATAGACACCAAAAAATACAGCGACCGTTTAAAGGACGCTATGGACAAAACCAAATTAAAAGATGCGGTTCGCACAGCCGTTGGTAAATCCAAAGGAAAAGACCTTGTGGTTTGCTGCATGGATTTCGCCTTTATTGGTGGTTCCATGGGAGCTGTTGTGGGAGAGAAAATCGCCCGTGGTATCGATTATTCCATCAAAAATAAAATCCCGTTCCTTATGATTTCTAAATCAGGAGGAGCACGTATGATGGAAGCCGCTTACTCTTTAATGCAATTAGCCAAAACATCTGCCAAATTAGCGCAGTTAGCCGATGCAAAAATCCCTTACATTTCATTGTGTACAGATCCTACAACAGGAGGAACTACAGCATCTTATGCCATGTTAGGTGATATCAATATCGCAGAACCGGGAGCTTTAATTGGATTTGCAGGACCACGCGTGGTAAAAGACACGACCGGAAAGGATTTACCAGAAGGTTTCCAAACTTCTGAGTTCGTATTGGAACATGGTTTCCTTGATTTCATTACGCCACGAAAAGAACTGAAAGACAAGTTGAATTTATACATCGATTTGATACAGAATCAACCGATCCGATAAAACAAAAATCCCGAGTACTGCTCGGGATTTTTTATTTTAATATCCGAAAACGTCCAGCTTTTGAAGGCTGGACGTTTTTTAAATTCGCAAACCACTGAATTACAGCGCTTTTTCTTTATAAAAATCTGAATATTTCTTACATTTACATAAAAGTATTCAGCCATGGAATTCACGCTTCTTTACAAAACCCCCACTCACATAATCATTATTCTGCTTTTTTTCCTAAGCTTATTGTTTCATTGGATCGGCTACAAAATCAAACAGAAAAGAATTGTGGAAAACAGGCAGACCAAAAATGAAAACCTTGGCCCTGTAGAAGGATCGCTTTTGGGATTATTAGCCTTGTTACTCGCTTTCACCTTCAACATGGCGTCCACGAGATACGATCAAAGAAGACAGGTTATCGTTGAAGAAGCCAATCATATCGGCACTGCTGTTTTAAGAGCCGACCTTTATCCCGACAGCATACGAATACCTCTGCGATCCGATTTCAAGAAATATGTCGAATCCCGAATTACCTATTATAACGCCGGAATAGACGATGAAAAATTAAACGATGCACTACAGCAGTCCGAACAGATTTCCGCAAGAATATGGAAACGCGTTGCGGAAGCTGCTCAAGATCCTAAAAATTTGGTACGTTCAGCACAGATGATTCCCGCCATGAACAATATGATTGACGTTGTCACAACCCGAGACACGACAAAAAATGCCACCGTTCCGGAATCCATACTTTGGCTGCTATTAATATTGGTTCTGTCCTCAAGCTTTATAATCGGCTATGACAACGAGAAAAAAATAAACAAAGTGCTTATCACCGGTTTTGCCACTATGATTTCCCTCACGGTATTTGTTATCCTGGATCTGGACAAACCAAGAAGAGGCTTTATAAACAACAACAGAGCCGAACAAAAAATTGAAGCCCTGAGGAGCATGTTTGTAGAGAACAAATAGAGTAATTCGCAACAGAACAAGTTTCCTGACATTCCGAAAACCTCCAGCCTTTTGAAAACCTGAAGTTTTTGTATCTTACATCCCACTACGGATCGCTTCCACCGGATCTAATTTGGAAGCTGAAATAGCAGGCACGATTCCGGAAATCAGTCCGATAAAAGCCGCCAGGGAAGTTCCGATAAGAATGTTCCAGAAACCGAGTACGAATTCGAAATCCAAGGCTTTAGACAAGCCCAGAGCAATTCCCCAAACCAGTAACATTCCGACAACACCACCGATTACCGAAAGAATAATGGCCTCAAACAAAAACTGAAACAGTATGAATCGGTTTTTTGCTCCTAATGCTTTTTGAATCCCGATAAGATTAGTACGTTCTTTGACCGAAACAAACATGATATTCGCGATTCCGAAGCCACCTACCAACAATGAAAATCCGCTGATAATCCAGCCGACCATGTTCATCTGGCCTACGATATTATCGATCATTTCAGTAAATCCGGAAAGAACATTAATAAAGAAATTATCCGGCTCACTGGTTTTCAAACCTCTGAAATTGCGCAGCTTATACGTTAGCTCCCCTTTAAATTCATCGATATCGGTTCCTTTTTCGGGTTTCAGTTCGATCACCGGGGTTAAGGCGTCGTTATTATCGCCAAAAATTCTTCTGAAGTTGTTGCTCGGAATATACGCTCTGGTATCATTACTTCCGAAAATGGATTCTCCTTGTTTTTTTAGAATCCCGACCACATCATACCGTTGACCGTACAAACGAACGGATTTACCGATTGGGTTCATGTCACCAAAAAGTGTTGTGGCCACTTCGCTTCCCAAAACGATTACACCCATACCCCCATTCGATTCGGCCTCCGAGAAAAAACGCCCTTCCCCTACCTTTACGTCGTCTATAATTTCAATTTCATTGGTTGAAGGTACAATTTCGATATCGCTGGCAGTCTGTTTTTCGAATTTTATATTTTCCCTTTTGGTGAAATAAGCAAAACAACTCTTGTCCAGATTGGTTAGCGAACGTCTTAAATACAAATATTCGTCGTAGGTAACATTGGGAAACTGTCCCACTTTCCAATCGGGAATATCAGTGGGGCCAAATGAGTATTTGAAAAGGTAAATCGTGTTTTTATCCAGTCCGCTCAGGTCGCTTTTTATTTTCCGGTCCATGGAATCCACTGCAGTCAACACCGCAATAATGGAAAAAATCCCGATGGTCACGCCCAACAAAGAAAGCAGGGTACGCAGTTTATTGTTTCGCAGCGCATTAAGTGCAAAGCTCAAACTCTCCTTTAAAAGTCTGACATAAAGAATGGTATTGTTATGAAGGCTCATGAATTCCGGATTTTGTAACTGTTTAAAAGCGATGCTGATTTGTATGAAAAACAATAAAAATGTTACAGAAATACAAGACAAATCCTCCCTAGCCCTGATGAGAGTGGCATCTTTTATGGCTAACAGGTGCTAAAAACCTGTTAGCCATAAAAATAGAACGGACAGCAGGAATATGGTTTCCAAAAAAGCACCATGCCATTCGCTTCAAAAAAATACAAAAAACTATGTTATAATGTTTTAATGTTAACGTTACAATACCTACTTTTGCACCTTTAAAAACAACAACACAATGAACACTGCAAAAACTATCCAATCAGCGTTAATTTCAGTCTTTGACAAAGAAGGTTTAGAGCCAATCGTGAAAAAATTACACGAAAACAACGTAACGATTTATTCTACCGGCGGAACGGAAGAATTCATTAAAAGTTTCGGTATTCCTGTAGTGGCGGTGGAAGACGTAACTTCCTACCCATCAATCCTTGGCGGACGCGTAAAAACATTGCACCCAAAAATTTTTGGGGGAATTTTGAACCGTCAGGATCACGAAGGCGATATCGCTCAGATGGAAGAATTTCAGATTCCACAGATTGATTTAGTGATTGTAGATTTATACCCGTTTGAAAAAACGGTAGCGTCCGGCGCAAGCGAAGCGGATATCATCGAAAAAATTGATATCGGCGGAATCTCATTAATCCGCGCGGCTGCTAAAAACTTTAAAGATACCGTTATCGTGGCATCGGTGAACGAATATGCTTTATTCCTTGACATGATTACCA
This sequence comes from Flavobacterium limnosediminis JC2902, assembly GCF_000498535.1. Classification (GTDB taxonomy): domain Bacteria; phylum Bacteroidota; class Bacteroidia; order Flavobacteriales; family Flavobacteriaceae; genus Flavobacterium; species Flavobacterium limnosediminis. The sequence continues at coordinate 92,202 of NZ_AVGG01000001.1, forward strand.
ACGGAAACGGCGCAACGACTTTAGCAGAAAGAAAACTATTGGCTACCAAGGCTTTCCATGTTTCTTCTCACTATGACGGAGCGATTTTTAACTACTTCAACACCGACGAAACGGTTTATAAAGCAAGTATTGCTGACGGACAGGTTTTACGTTACGGAGAGAACCCGCACCAAAAAGGATTTTTCTTTGGAGAATTTGACAAAATGTTCAACAAAGTTCACGGAAAAGAACTATCTTACAACAACTTACTGGATGTTGACGCTTCAGTAAATTTAATGAGCGAATTCAAAAATGACAAACCGACGTTTGCTATTTTAAAACATAACAACGCTTGTGGTTTGGCTACGAGAAACACAATGAAAGAAGCATATATGGACGCTCTAGCGGGTGACCCGACTTCGGCTTTCGGAGGTGTTTTGATTGCGAACGGAAACATCGATTTGGCTACAGCCAATGAAATTAATCAATTGTTCTGCGAAGTGGTGATTGCCCCAAGTTATGATGCGGATGCGATTGCGGTTTTAGAAGAAAAGAAAAACAGAATCATCCTGATTCAGAACGATGTGGAATTACCTACAAAGCAAGTAAGAACTTGTCTTAACGGTTTGTTAATTCAGGATAAAGACAATATTACAGACAATAAAGAGCTCTTAAAAACCGTTACAGTAACAGCACCTTCTGAGCAGGAAGTTAACGATTTGCTGTTTGCTTCTAAAATCTGTAAACATACCAAATCCAATACTATCGTTTTTGCTAAAAACGGTCAGTTACTGGCTTCGGGAACCGGACAAACATCAAGAGTAGATGCGTTGCGTCACGCTGTTGAAAAAGCAAACTCATTCGGATTTGACCTGAATGGTGCCGTAATGGCAAGTGATGCATTCTTCCCTTTCCCTGATTGTGTGGAGTTGGCAAAAAATGCAGGAATCACAGCGGTTATCCAACCGGGTGGTTCAATAAAAGACGAATTGAGTATCAACTATTGCAACGAAAATAAAGTTTCAATGGTATTTACGGGAACTCGCCATTTTAAACATTAATTTTATTATTTTTGTAGGCTAATTATTTATAAATAAATTAAACCCTCTTTTGAGTATGGGATTTTTTGATTTCATGACCGAGGACATCGCAATTGACCTTGGAACAGCAAATACCTTAATCATCCACAACGACAAGGTTGTTATTGACAGTCCGTCTATTGTTGCCCGCGATCGCATCACGGGTAAGATTATTGCTGTTGGTAAAGAAGCGAACATGATGCAGGGTAAAACCCACGAGAATATCAAAACCATACGTCCGTTAAAAGACGGGGTTATTGCCGACTTCGATGCGTCGGAGAAAATGATCAGCATGTTCATTAAAAGCATTCCGGCCTTAAAGAAAAGAATGTTTACACCGGCACTTCGTATGGTGGTTTGTATCCCATCCGGAATTACCGAAGTGGAGATGCGAGCGGTAAAAGAATCATGTGAACGTGTAAACGGAAAAGAAGTATACTTAATCCACGAACCGATGGCTGCGGCTATCGGTATCGGGGTTGACATCATGCAGCCGAAAGGAAACATGATTGTCGATATAGGTGGAGGAACCACAGAAATTGCAGTTATCGCTTTAGGAGGTATCGTGTGTGACAAATCGGTTAAAATTGCCGGTGACGTTTTCACCAACGACATTATCTACTATATGAGAACCCAGCACAACCTTTTTGTTGGAGAAACTACTGCTGAAAAAATCAAAATTGCTATCGGAGCCGCGACCGAAGATTTGGACACGCCGCCGGATGACATGGAAGTACAGGGACGTGACCTTTTAACGGGTAAACCAAAACAGGTAAACGTTTCCTACCGTGAGATTGCCAAAGCGCTTGACAAATCCATTCAGCGTATTGAAGATGCGGTTATGGAAACCCTGTCCCAAACGCCACCGGAATTAGCAGCCGACATCTACAACACCGGTATTTATCTTGCGGGTGGAGGTTCGATGCTAAGAGGACTGGACAAGCGAATTTCACAAAAAACAGACCTACCGGTTTACATTGCTGAAGACCCTTTAAGAGCAGTTGTACGAGGCACCGGAATGGCACTTAAAAACCTACAAAAATTCAGAAGTATTCTTATCAAATAACGAAATAATACATGCAGCAAATAATTAATTTTATATTTAAAAACAGCATCCGATTGCTGTTTTTGCTGCTTTTGATAACCTCGTTAACACTTACCATCCAGTCGCATTCTTATCACAGAAGCCAATTTGTAAGTTCCGCTAACGATGTGACCGGAGGAGTTTATCAGCGTATTAATAACGTGAAGGAATATTTCCATTTGCGCACGCAAAATAACGACCTTGCCAAGGAAAATGCTTATCTGAAACAATTACTGTATAACAAACCCGACACGGTTATCGCTTCTACCGAATTGATTCCGAGAGGCTATGAGGATATTAAGGTAATCCAGTCGAAGGTGATCAATAACTCATTCAATGTACCGGAGAATTACATCACCATTAACAGTGGATATAAAAAAGGTATTAAACCCGACATGGGTGTAGTAAACAGTTTGGGCATTGTCGGCATTGTTGAAAAAACAAGTGAGAATTTTTCAACTGTACAAAGTATTCTAAACCTGAAATCGCAGATCAATGCGAAGATAAAGAAATCGAATCACTTTGGTTCTTTAGTATGGAATGCTAAAAATGTAGGTTATGCCCAGTTAATTGATGTCCCACGACTGGCAACCGTTCGAAAAGGCGACACTATTGTAACAGGGGGCCGTTCGGTAATCTTCCCTGAGAACATTCCGATTGGTAAAATTGACAAAATATTCATCGATAAAACTACAAATTACTATACCATTAATATCCGATTGTTCAACGACATGACGAATTTAGGCCACGTTTATGTGATAGAAAATGTAAAACGCAAGGAAATCATTAAATTAGAAGAAGAAACAAAACCCGATGAATAGTACCTTTCTCCTAAATATTTTCCGGTTTGTGGTATTGCTTGCCCTGCAGATAGTGCTGTTTAACAACATCAACTTCCTGGGGTATGTAAATCCGTTTCCTTACATTTTATTTATCATGTTATATCCGGTGAACGGAAACAGGGCCGGTCTATTGCTTGCCAGTTTTTTACTCGGCCTGACCATGGATATGTTTTGCAATTCGGGAGGTGTGCACGCTACTGCCTGTCTTGTTTTGGCTTATTTCAGACCCTCTATATTCAAATTTGCTTTTGGTATCAGTTATGAATACCAGACCGTTAAAATAGCCGACAAACTTTCTCCCGAACGCTTTTCGTTTATTCTGATTGCGGTATTGCTACACCATTTGGTTTTATATCTGTTAGAAATCTTCCGATTTAATTTCTTTTGGGAAATTTTATGGCGAACTTTGTTATCAACAGTATTCACACTACTACTTTGCGTGATAATTATATACTTAATTAAGCCAAGCAAACGATGAGAAAGTTATTTTTACCCGGTTTGATTGTTGTTACAGCGGTGCTGCTAATAGCAAGGCTTTTCTATTTACAGATACTCGACGATTCGTTCAAAATCAAGTCAGATAATAACGCTATTAAAATTGTTTACGATTATCCTGAACGTGGCTATATCTATGACCGTAACGGAGAACTTTTAGTAGCCAATCAGCCTTCTTACGACATCATGGTCATCCCCAAAGAGATGAAAGACCTTGATACTTTGGAGTTTTGCACGATATTGAACATCACCAAGGAAGAATTCATCAAAAAAATCCAGAAAGCAATCGTTTACAGTCCGAGATTACCTTCTGTATTTCTTCCGCAACTAAACAAAAACGAATATGCCGCTTTTCAGGAAAAAATAAGAAAATACGAAGGTTTTTATATTCAGAAACGATCGTTACGTGATTATCAGGTGGAAGTCGGCGCCAATGTTTTCGGGTACATCACCCAGGTAAATGACGCCATCATTGCAAAACACCCTTACTACAAGAGCGGCGACTTAATCGGTATGCAGGGTGTAGAACAAACTTACGAGGAAGTTTTACGCGGCGTAAAAGGGGTAAAATACCGTCAACGCGACCGTTTCAATAAAGATATCGGCCCATACAAAGAAGGCATTTATGACACCATTGCCGTACAGGGAAAAGACATCACATTAAGTCTTGACATTGAACTTCAAAAATATGGAGAAGCCTTGATGAAAAACAAACGTGGCGGAATTGTGGCCATCGAACCAAGTACAGGAGAAATCTTAGCATTGGTTACGGCTCCTTCGTACGATCCTGCTCTTTTAGTAGGAAGAGAACGTTCTAAAAACTACACCGCCTTATACAACGATTCCATTGCCATGCCTTTATTTGACAGGGGCTTGTTGGCAGAATACCCTCCCGGCTCCCCTTTTAAAATCTTAACCGCTTTGGTCGGACTTCAGGAAGGAGTTATCGACGAGAAAACACAATTTGGCTGTAGTCACGGTTTTTCTTATGGCAGGGGTTCATTCATGAAATGCCACTGTGGAGGAGGTATGCGCGATTTGAATGTCGGTATTTACAAATCATGCAATGCTTATTTCGGAAATGTTTACAAACTGACTATTGATAAATACCAAAAACCGCGCTATGGTATGAATGCATGGAGCGGGCACATGAAAAGTTTCGGATTGGGGCATTTCATGGGCTATGACTTACCTCCGGGCAGAAAAGGACACATTCCTACTTCCAAATATTATGATCGCTGGTATCCTAATGGCGGCTGGAGAAGCACCACCACCATTTCCAACTCCATCGGACAGGGAGAAGTGTTAATGACACCGATGCAATTAGCCAACATGATGGCAACGGTTGCCAACGAGGGCTATTATTACACCCCTCACATCATTAAGAAAATCAAAGGTCAGCAAATCGACAAAAAATTCCGGACCAAACACGTCACCACCATTGACAAACAGTATTTTAAACCCGTTATCAATGGTTTATTTGATGTTTACAACTTTGGTACAGCGGATGGCTTGCGCGTGGAAGGAATTGAAATTTGCGGTAAAACCGGAACCGCGGAAAACTTCACAAAGATTAACGGAAAACGCGTTCAGTTAAAAGACCACTCTGTTTTCGTTGCCTTTGCGCCGAGGATAAACCCTAAAATTGCCATTGCAGTTTTGGTGGAAAACGGGTATTGGGGGTCCCGCTGGGCAGGTCCGATTTCGAGTTTAATGATTGAAAAGTACATTAAAAAAGACACCATTACCAGACCGGATCTTGAAAGACGTATGCTCGAAGGAAGCCTTAAGGACGAATATGATAAAGTCATTAATGGTTTTTATTTCGAACCAAAAGATAAAAAAATAGAGGTTAAGGAAAATAATAAAGGCAATGAAACTTCGGATACTCCAAAGGAGGATGAAAAAGAAAAATCGCAAAAAAACAATGCCAACATAAAGACCACAACAACTACAGACAAAAAAAAGAAGGCTGAAACAAGATGAAAAATCAAAGCGTTGTAAACAACATCGACTGGATCACCGTTTTAATTTACACCATCCTGGTTATTCTGGGCTGGATGAATATCTATTCCGCATCGTTACCTATTGAAGAAACTTCGATTTTTGATTTGAGCCAGATATACGGAAGACAAATGCTTTTCATTTTCCTTACCATTCCGCTGATTTTAATTGTTCTTTCGATGGACGCCAAGATATTTGAAAAATATTCCACCGTTTTTTACATTCTGGGTATCTTTTCATTGTTAGGACTCTTTGCTTTCGGTAAAACCATTAAAGGTCAAACCAACTGGTATCAGTTTGGTGGTTTTGGTTTTCAGCCTTCCGAATTCGTAAAAACAGCTACAGCACTGGTATTGGCAAAGTTGGTCAGTGATACCCAAATCAATTTAAAAATATTTAAGCACCAGGTATTTGCCTTGGCCGTTTTTGGTTTTCCGGTATTTCTGATTCTATTACAACCCGATGCCGGTAGTGCCATGATTTTTCTGTCATTAGTCTTCGTACTGTACCGTGAAGGCTTACCGAGTTGGTACCTGTGGACCGGTTTTATAGGCATAGCGCTGTTCATACTTGCTTTGGTCATAAAACCTGTAATCCTGATCGGGTTCGTTTTTGTTGTGATGATTATCCATTTCGTTCTCAATGCGCGAATAACCCGAAATCCCATCGTTTATGCCCTCTTATTTGTCGTAATCACGGCAACGGTTCTTTCTGTGGATTATGTTTATGAAACCGTCCTGGAACCGCACCAGAAAGACCGTATTAATGTTTTAATCGGGGAAGATGTAAACATGCAGAAAGAAGGGTACAACCTAAATCAATCGATGATTGCCATCGGTTCCGGAAGTTGGTTCGGAAAAGGGTATCTAGAGGGTACACAAACAAAAGGTGGCTTCGTTCCCGAACAGCACACCGATTATATTTTCACCACCGTTGGTGAAGAATGGGGCTTTGTAGGCGCTGCCGTGGTAATCTTTTTATTTGTCTGCCTCTTTTTACGCATTATTTATCTTGCAGAGCGGCAAAAAACGAAATTCAGTAGGATTTATGGGTATTGTGTGGCGACTTATTTGTTCACCCACTTTTTTGTGAATATTTCCATGCTTATCAAACTGTTTCCAACCATTGGCGTTCCGCTTCCTTTCTTTTCGTACGGAGGTTCCAGTTTATGGGCGTTTACCATTATGCTTTATATTTTCATCAAAATGGATGCGAATAAAGTAAACGAATGGTAATCATTTAAAAACTCCATTTTTTATAATCTTTCGACTTCTCCATCCTGTTTTCCGAAGCATCCGGCAGTTTCAGAAAGAAATCGATTCCGGTTCTTTTTTCGATGTCATCAACCGATACCACAAATTCATATAAAGGCTGGTTTGAGACTTTATGCGGAACCAAAAAACCAATCATCTTCTTAGCATCTTTGCTCATCAGTATTTTATAGAAATAATCCGGAACGGCAACCTTTTCCTGACCGATCGTTTTCAACTTCCCTTTTAACACACCGCCGGTTACCACATAAAGTCCATTGTATTTTTTGGACCAATAACGCGTCTTTTGCTCCAGACGATTCCAGACACCATCGTTAAAATCGTGAAGTTGCGGAGAAATATTCGATGTGAAAAATGTTTCCTCAAAGGCTTTATAGGAACTTTTCCTGTCCCCTGCCGGACATAAATGCCCCTTGTCGTAACCCGATTTTTTATAATTTCTCCAATCGGCGGATTGCGTTTTTACTTTGGGATCCTGTGTAAAGAAAGGACGTTTGAAATTACGATTTGAAAAATCGGAAGCCGACAATTGGTATGCCACCCATTCGGCCTGTTCAAATTGTTCCGAATATGAAAAGGAATAGCCTTCACGATGAATTACAGTACCCAATGAAGAAGTCGGATAAAAATCAAACAAAGAAGTTGACAAAAAAGCCCCAATCTCCCCAGGACGGATAGCTTCTTCATCCGATGAACCAAATTTACACATTATCGATCCCGTTTCATTTTGCCTGAACGAAAATAAGGACAACAGTAAAAACAAACTGAAAAATTTCATAACATCACTTATATAAGATTTATCGCAAATTGTAAATTTTTGGTACAATAATTAATAAATTTGTAAAGGTATTAATTCAAAATAAGTCACTATGAAAATGAAACCAAATTTAATTGTAATAATGGCTATATTAGGATTCCAACTGGGATTCTCACAGGAGCCCGTAAAACCAGTCGAAAATAAAATCCCTGTTGGCGAAAAACCAGCAATTGATGTAGAAAAAGAAAAAGAACTGGCCGAAAAAGAAAAGGCTCAAATGGAGAAAGAGCTTAGAAAAACGGAAAAAGAAAAAGAAAAGCTCGATGACGCAAAAAAAGATGTTGAAAAAGCCAAGGACAGACTGAAAGACTGCAAAGAAGAACTGGAAGACGAGCAGAAGAAATTTGACCGAAAAATGGAAAAAGGCAAATTAGACAAGGATGAAGAGCTGAAAGCCAGAAAAAAACTTTTGAAACTGGCCGAGAAACAGCAAAAATATCAACACCAACTGGAAAAAGAACAAAAGGCATTAGACAAATTAATGAGATAAAAAAAAGCCATTCACGCTTGTGAATGGCTTTTTTTTATACGTCAGAGATACTTATTTTGCCTCTACCAATTTAAGTTTCTTATCTTTTAAATTAATGGTTCCTTTAGCCACGGTGGTTGACTTCATGTCCGAAAGAATACGGACAGCTTCCTCAACATAAACATCGTTTGCCAGACTTTCGTGCCATCTTTCTCTTTTGTTGGCCAAAACACTGTCTTTTTTGAAAATCTCTTCCTCGTATGGTAAGGATGTAAATTTCAAATTGCTCTTATAATCAACAATTCCTTTGAATTTTTTAGCGGTAGCTTCAACAGCATTTTCCTCATCTCTGAATTTTTTAAAATTCAGACTGTAGGTATTAATGTCTTTACGTTCGTTAATCCATTTAGCATTTTCGTCAATAAGTCTGAATTGCTCACTGCTTGCCATTCTGGATTTACTTTTTTCAATTACATCGCTGAAACTAGCCGATTTACTAACTTTATAAGAAGCTTCATCAATTTTATCCCAAGGCATTGCATTTTCAATATCACGTTCGCCCATTTCGATATACGAATATCGGTCCGGCATAACGATATCGCTCAAAACCCCTTCTCTTTGGGTTGAACCACCGTTTATTCTGTAGAACTTCTGTGTCGTTGTTTTCAAAGCGCCCAAATCACCGAAAGAACTGCTTCTCACAAACTGATTCAGGTCGATTACATTCTGAACAGTTCCCTTTCCGTAAGTGTGTTTACTTCCGATAACGATTCCTCGCTTGTAATCCTGTATTGCAGCTGCAAAGATTTCCGAAGCCGAAGCCGAAAAATTATTCACCATAACCACCAAAGGGCCGTCCCATTGCACACGGGAATCCTTATCGTACAAAACATCTTTCTTTTTACCTGAGGATTTCACCTGAACCACCGGTCCGTCTTCGATAAACAATCCGACCATATCCACAACGGTTTGAAGCGAACCTCCTCCGTTGTCTCTTAAATCCATTACGATACCTTCAACTCCTTGCGCTTTCAGTCTTTCAATTTCCTGAGCCACATCTTTGAAAGCATCTCTCTTGTCTTTGTTTTCAAAGTCGATATAGAATTTTGGCAGGTAGATCACACCATAGGTTTTATTACCGTCTTTGACCACACTTGATTTGGCATAGGTTTCTTCCAGTTCCACCACTTCACGGATTATGGAAATAACCTTTATCGTACCGTCAACTTTTTTCACGGTTAAGCGCACTTCGGTACCTTTTTTACCTTTAATTTTCTTTACCACGTCGTCAATACGCATTCCCACAACATCAACCGGTTCACCGTTACCCTGAGCCACTTTCAGAATTAAATCCCCTTGCTCCAGTTCTTTTCCTCTCCAAGCCGGTCCGCCCGGAATCAGTTCAGACACTTCGGTAATGTCGTTTTTCTTAACCAAACGGGCTCCGATACCTTCCAGCGTTCCGCTCATACTGATGTCAAACTTGTCTTTTTCTTCAGGAGCGAAATAGAAAGTGTGCGGATCGAAACGCTCCACGATAGCATTCAGATAAACTGAAAACCAGTCGTTTCTTTCCAGTTCGCCAACAAACTCAAAATACTCATTAAGGGATTTCAACGTGGTTTCACGGGAATCCTTCTCCAATTCCGCGAATGTCTTCTCGGTGTAATTCGGATCTTTTTTCTTTTTATCCTCCTCCAGCTTCAGTTTATCGGTGATTGAAGACAAAACCGAAAGCTTCAGTTGTTTTTCCCAACGCAGTTTTAATTCCGATTTGTTTTTGGCAAACGGCATTTTTTCATAATCCGTATTGATATTATCCTCTTTGTTGAAATCGAACGGTTTTTCTAAAACTTCTTTATAGATTTTTTCCGACTCCTCCATTCTTTCAATAAGACGGGTGTATGTCAATTCAAAAAATCTCAAATCTTTGTTTTTGATCATATCGTCAATCTGAGCTTCATATTTAACGAACTCGTCCATATCCGACTGTACGAAGAAACGTCTGGATGGGTCTATAGCATTGATATACTCTTTATAAACACTTTTTGAAAACGTATCGTCCATCGCTATCGGGTCGTAATGTCCCTTTTCCAAAACAAAAGCAAGCAACTCCAGCAAAAGTTTGTCTTTTTCGGGGTCTTCTTTTTTATTAGGCACAAAACTCCACAGTATTGCAGATAAAGCCATTATCAACAATACAATCTTATAATTTCTCTTCATAAACTGCCAAAAAGTATTCATTACTATTTTTCACTAAATTACATAAAAAAGAAAGCCTCTTTCTTAATGTTCCAATAATTTTTTGTTAAAGGTTTCTTTTTACCGTTAAACTTCAAAATCAAAAATTGTACCAACACACGTTTAGAAATTGCTTACTTTAGCGAAAGTAAAAAAATAATGCCGGAATGACACAAAAACCCTTAATATTAGTAACCAATGATGACGGTATTACGGCACCGGGAATCCGCGCACTGATTGAAGTAATGAAAGAAATCGGTGAAGTCATCGTGGTGGCGCCCGACAGTCCGCAATCAGCCATGGGACACGCCATTACCATCAACAATACCCTTCATCTTGAAAAAGTCATCATCGATAAGGAGCTGAAAAACGAATACAGTTGTTCCGGAACACCGGTAGACTGCGTTAAAATCGCGGTACATGAAATCCTGAAACGCAAACCCGATTTGTGTGTATCCGGAATCAACCACGGATCCAATTCGTCCATCAATGTCATTTATTCCGGAACCATGTCTGCCGCCGTGGAAGCAGGCATCGAAGGAATTCCCGCTATCGGATTTTCCCTTTTGGATTTCAGTTGGAGCGCCGATTTCGAACCGGTGAAACCTTATGTTAAGAAAATAGTCCAGGAAGTTTTGGAAAAAGGCCTGCCCGAAGGCGTGGTGCTGAACGTCAATCTTCCCAAGAAACCCATCAAAGGAATCAAAGTCTGCCGACAGGCCAAAGCAGTATGGGAAGAACGCTTTGACAAACGTGTCAATCCTCAGGGAAAAGAGTACTACTGGCTCACAGGGGAATTCGTAAATTTAGACAAGGGCGAAGACACCGACGAGTGGGCTCTGAAACATAATTATATTTCTGTAGTGCCCGTTCAGTTTGATTTAACAGCACATCACGCCATTCAGCAACTAAACAGTTGGGATTTGAAATAAATACGAATAAGAAATTACAAAAATGAATAAGAAGGATTTGTTTATCGGAGTACTAATCGGATTAATAGCGGCAACTTTAGGCTGCATGTTGTTTTTATATTTTTTCACCGAAGCCCGTTCTGTCGAAGATTTAAAAACGGTTCGCGCACAAGGACTCATGGGAAAGTTAATTGCCCTTGGCGCCATATTTAACCTAATCGCTTTCTTTATTTTACTGAAACTGGAAAAAGAACTGATGGCAAGAGGCGTAATTTTGGCAACCATACTCTTAGCAATTTTAACAGTAATCATTTAAGATGAAATATTATATCATAGCAGGTGAAGCTTCCGGCGATTTGCACGGATCCAATCTGATGAAGAACATTTTTAAACAGGATCCCGAGGCGGAAATCCGTTTTTGGGGTGGTGATCTGATGCAGCAAACCGGCGGAACCTTGGTAAAACACTATCGCGATTTGGCCTTCATGGGCTTTGCCGAAGTGCTGATGAATCTGAAAACCATCCTCAACAATATCAAAATCTGCAAAGCCGATATCCTTTCGTTTCAGCCTGACGTGATTATCTATATCGATTATCCGGGTTTCAATATGCGCATCGCCGAGTGGGCAAAGAAACTTGGGATCAGAAACCATTATTATATTTCACCACAAATCTGGGCTTGGAAAGAAAATCGCATCAAAGCCATCAAACGTGATGTCGATAAGATGTACGTGATTCTTCCGTTTGAAAAAGACTTTTACGAAAAGAAACACCATTTTCCGGTGGAATTTGTGGGCCATCCGCTTATTGATGCCATTCACAACCGACCAAAAACCGATGCAGCTCAATTCAAAAAAGAAAACGGATTGGACGAAAGACCTATAATTGCCCTCTTACCAGGCAGCCGGAAACAGGAAATTTCTAAAATGCTCTCGGAGATGTTGGCCGTAATGACCTATTTCCCTAACTACCAATTTGTAATTGCGGGAGCTCCCAGTCAGGAATTTTCATTTTACCAGCAGTTTTTAACTAACGACCAGGTGCATTTCATTTCCAATAAAACCTATGATTTGCTAAGTGTGGCACACGCCGCTTTAGTTACTTCGGGTACGGCTACATTGGAAACGGCACTCTTTAAAGTTCCGGAAGTTGTTTTATACAAAGGAAATTGGATTTCATATCAAATTGCCAAACGCGTTATTACGTTGAAATACATATCGTTGGTTAATCTGATCATGGACAAGGAAGTGGTGACCGAATTAATACAGGACGATTGCAATCCGAAAAGAATAAAAACCGAATTGGAAAAACTTTTGGATCCCGAATACCGCTCTGCAGTTTTAAACAATTACGATTTGCTCGAAGAGAAATTGGGAGGCGAAGGTGCCAGCGAAAAAACAGCACGTTTAATTTATACGGCTGTAAAATAATGTAGGGCAAATAAATTCTTTTTTTAAAAAAGTAAGAATTTTCTTTTTTATTTTATTTCTTTCTGTTATCTTCGATATCATGAAAGTAATAAGATTTCCTACAATTACAATAACCCTGTTTTTTGCTCTGGGCATACTTGTCAATTTTCATTGGCGGGTTGACATCCTTTGGCTAGCATTCGGAAACCTGACCGTGGCAGTTGTTTTCGGAGTACTATACCGTCTTTCAAATAAGCATTTTTTCCAGAAAAAACACTTTGCCCTTTCAACCTTAGTGCTTTCGTTTTCCATCGGGATGCTGACACAATCTCTTCACCATCATCCCGGATATAAAAACCATTACAGTCATTATACGTCCGAATCCGATATGCTTACGGGGACAATCTCCGAAAGGCTGAAACCCAATGCTTACGCCGAAAAATACTATTTCAAAATCGATGCCCTGAACGGAAAGAACGCGTTTGGAAAAATCCTGTTGACGGTTTCCAAAAAAGAACAGTCAAAACAATTTCATTCCGGAGACAGACTGCTGATTAAAGGCGAATTGACACCTGTTGTAAAATCATCTAATCCCTATCAGTTTGATTATGCTTCTTATCTAGAAAAGCAAAACGTGTACCATCAGTTGTATCTGAAACCGGAGAATTACCGTAAAACCGGATCGGAACACAATCTTGATTATTATGTGGAGGTGTATCGGAATACATTACTCCACAGTTTCAAAATCCATCAATTTTCGAAGGATATAAACAACATCATTTATGCTCTGTTACTCGGACAACGGCAGGATATGGATCTACAAACAACCACAAATTACACTGAGGCAGGCGTTATCCATATTCTGGCCATTTCAGGTTTGCATATTGCCATTTTATATGCAATGCTGTTATTTTTCATAAAACCTTTAAACCGAATAAAAAATGGGAAATTGTTACAATTTCTGATTGTAGTAGGCTTTTTATGGGTATTTGCGCTGTTATCCGGCTTATCCGCCTCCGTGGTGCGGTCAGTAGTAATGTTCAGTATTATCAGTTTTGGTTTGTATCTGAATAAATCGGGAAACATTTACAACATACTGGCCGTTTCCATGCTGGTTATCCTGCTGTTCAACCCGAATTTACTTTTTGATGTGGGGTTTCAACTGAGTTACATCGCGGTGTTTTCGATAGTTTGGCTACAGCCTTTTTACAAGTCATTAAAACTTTCAAGATACAAAGTGGTCAATTATTTTGTCGATGTACTCACAATTTCTTTCGTGGCACAAATTGGGGTTTTACCGTTGAGTCTGTATTACTTTCATCAGGTTCCTTTGTTGTTTTTCCTTGCCAATCTAGTGGTGATTCCGCTTTCGAGTTTTGTTTTGATTTTGGGGATTGTCGTGCTAGCGTTAAATTTCATTGTACCGAATATTGCGATAGTCTTTGGAAAGTTGCTCGGATTTACTATCGAACTGATGAATGAGTACATTGCATGGATTGCTTCCTTTAAAACGTTTGTAATTAAAGACATTCCGTTTTCATTTTCACTATTGGTGCTTTTTTATCTCATGCTCATCACTTTGGTACTTTGGCTTTACGAAAAAGAATTTCGGAAACTGATTTTATTCTTAAGCAGCTCCTTTACCTTACAAATTTTGATTTTAAGCACACTCTGGCAAACAAAACAAGGTAGTGAATTCATCGTTTTCAACAACAAAAAAAGTACGTTATTGACGGAGAAACGGAACAACCTAATACGGGTTTATACCAACGACACGCTGCCACAGAAAAATCAGAATCTCAAATCCTACAACCGCGGGAACTTCAACCTGGACATTGAAATCCGCCCGCTTCAAAATGTGGTTTTATTTGAAGAACAAAAAATATTGGTGATTGACAGTCTCGGAATCTATACCCTTAAACAGAAACCCGACATTCTTCTGTTAACGCAATCGCCAAAAATCAATCTCAACAGATTAATTGAAGTCATTCAGCCGAAAGTAATCATTGCCGATGCCACAAATTATAAAAGTTATATAAGCAGATGGAAAGCCACTTGCGGAACAAAAAAAATCCCCTTTCATGCCACTGCCGAAAAGGGATTCTATAAAATTGAAAACTAATTAAATTTTCTTTAGTTCTTCGATAACCTGATCGGCGGTTCTGTAACCAACGATCGGCGCTTTCACTTCGCCTGATTTATCAAAAACGTACATCGAAGGATAACCCTGAACCTGCAGGAAACTAGTGAATTCGTGAGCCGAATTTCTTCCTTTGCGGTTGGCATCATAACCCGGGTTGGCGTATTTTTTTCCTTTGTAAGTCACTTCGAAGTTTCCTTCTCCGTTAAATTTCACGGGGTAATAATTCGCATTGATGAATTCCACAAATTTCGGATCATGAAACGTATTCTTATCCAACATTTTACACGGTCCGCACCAATCAGTGTACACATCCATGAAAATTGGTTTTGCCTTTTTAGGGCTTTTTTTCTGTAACGCAAGTGCTTCATCCAGCGACATCCACTTCACTTCGGCTTCCTGAGCCTGTACCGCCAAACTTCCCAAAACGAAAAGTACGGCAAACAACATTTTTCTCATCTGATTATCCTTTTTTATTGTTAGCTAAAATTTGATTGGCGCCGGAAATCCATGCTTCCGGACCACCGGCCACATAACCGGTTCTTCCTAATTGTGTAAAATTGGTTTTCCCTTCTTTAGTATCGGCATTCACGAACCAAACCGTTGGATATCCCTGCACCTGAAAGGCGCCTTGCAAAGAATTGTTCTGTTGCTGCAAAGTTGGCTCTAACTGTTTCTTTCTGGGAAAATCCACTTCCACAAGTACCACATTGTCTTTGGCCCACTTTACAAATTCCTTCTTATAGAAAACTTCTTTTTGCAAACGAATGCACCAGCCACACCAATCGCTTCCGGTAAAGAATAACATTAAAGGTTTGTTTTCCTTTTTTGAAATTTCCATTGCTTTATCGATGTTGGTATGCCATGTCAATTCACTCTCTTGGGCCGTCAGCACAAAAGAGTTCAAACAAATAAGTAAGCCCAAAAGTATTTTTTTCATCGTATTTCTTATTTAACGGCTACTAAATAACAAAAATAATGCCGATTATTATTTAACCCCCTGCATTAATTTTTTCACGAAAGGCGAAATGGCGATTAACACTATTCCGGCTATCAAGGCATAAATGGCTAATTGTTGGTAGCCGTCGGCATAGACGGTTAGTTTTTCAAGATTGGACGCATTTTCAGATGCTTCCGCTATATTGGCACCTAATAATCCTGCGAAATACTGTCCGTAGGCACTCGCCAGGAACCACATTCCCATAATTACCGCCTGTGTTTTCTGAGGAGATAATTTAGTCATCGCGCTCATTCCGATTGGCGACAGGCACAACTCACCAAAGGTAATCACAAACCAACCAAAGGTGAACAAATCCAAGGAAGTTCTCCCCGAGGCATCGGCAAAGAACTTCGTGTAATAAAACACATAGAAACCACCGGCTAAAAAGATAAATGCCAATCCGAATTTCACTACCGTATTGGGTTCGATTTTTCTTTTGTTCATCCAAAGCCACACCATTCCGATTAATGCTGCAAACGCAATAACGAATAAGGAATTCGCGGAATTGTTGACCCCATTGGGATCCACTTTGAATCCAACCAACGTGTTTTCAAGATTGTTTGCCGCAAATAAACTCAATGATCCGCCACTTTGTTCGAAAAACGCCCAAAAGAAAATGGAAAATATAATGAATACTAAAGCTGCGAAAAGTTTTTTATTTTCCGCCAAAGTAAAATTGCGCATTTCATAAAACAGATACAGCAATGATGCCGGTCCGATAACGAACATGAAATAGTCGGTATATTCCGTTTTGGCTACCATCGTCATGATAATCGGAATGATTACCAAAGAACCGATATAGGTAGCAATTTCGAGCATTCTTTTCTTTGAAGGTTCCAAATGATTTAGCGGCGAAAGACCAATTTCGCCCAAACTTTTCTGGGTTTGTGTAAACGTCAGCAAACTTATTATCATCACAATGGCAGCAAATCCGAACGCTACATTCCAACGCAAATGTTCCGGTATGTAGGAGGCGAACATATTCCCGTTCGCAACAGCGATACAGATATACCCTCCGATTAAAGCACCTAAGTTCACCCCTGCATAAAACAGTGAAAACCCGGCATCTCTCCTGTGGTCATCGTCTTTGTATAATTTACCTACCATGGTGGAAATATTCGGCTTGAAAAATCCGGTTCCGATAATGGTAAAACTGATACCGAAGAAAAAGAATTGTTTCGGATCCAATGCCAGAATAATACTTCCGGCTATCATCAGTAATCCACCCCAAAACAAGGATTTTCTATAACCTAAAATCTTGTCGGCAAACAATCCGCCTATAAACGTGAATGCATATACGAACGCTTGAGTCGCTCCATATTGCAGATTCGCTGTTTTTTCATCCATCATCAATTGGCTAACCATAAAGATGACCAACATCCCGCGCATTCCGTAGAAACTGAAACGTTCCCACATCTCGCTGAAAAATAAATACCAAAGTTGTTTTGGGTATTTCCCTTTAAAATTCTGAATTTCTGATGTTGTACTCATGTTAGCTAATTCCTTTTTCTTTCATTACGGCATTCAAACGTTTCAGGATAGACAATCCTAACAAGGTGGCAAACAATAGCAGTAAGCAATTCACCAAAAAGAAATTGGCTTTGTTTTCATAGTCATACCACATACTGGCCAATACGCCCGATAATTTATTTCCGATGGAAATCGACAGGAAGAATCCTCCCATCATTAAGGCAGTTAAACGTGGCGGACTCAATTTAGAAACAATTGATAATCCCATCGGAGACAGACACAGTTCACCAATCGTAATCACACCGTACGTTCCCACTAACCAAAGCGGAGATACTTTAACAGCGCCGTTACTTCCGATATAAACCGCTGCCACCATGAACAGACATGATAAAGCTGATATGAATAATCCCAATACAATTTTTGAAGGTGTGGATGGTTCCTTGCCTCTTTTGCGCAAAAACATAAAGAATCCTACCACTAGAGGTGTGAGCAGAATAATCCAGCCCGGATTTACAGACTGAAACAATTCGGTATTGATTAAGGAAACCTTTTGTTCCGGATTTTTTTCTAATTCGGCGCGTTGCTCCTCAGAGATATTGGTGAAATACACATCTTTTCCTTGGACTTTGACAGGTTCTCCCGCTTCGTTTTTTTCAGCCTGGAACTGACTGTCGTATTTCTGAACTTCTTTCGTTTGGAAATCCTTCTGATCTACGAGATAAATTCCGGTCAGTGCTTTTTCTGTAGTTCCGGTTACCTGTCTGTCGGTATAATAATTAGCCCAACGGGTTAAGGCCGTACCGTTTTGTTTAAAGACCGCCCAGAACAACATCCCGACCGCGAAAATGGCCAACAAAGCACCCAAGGGACGTTTGTCTTCATGGTTTGCTTTAAGATACAGGCGAACATAAAAAACGATAATCGGAATACAGGCGAAAATAAAAGCATCTGTAGAATCACTCTTGAAAATATTATCCGGAATCATCCATCCTATGGCTCCGCAGATAATCGCCGGTAAAAACACCGCGCCAAGAATTCTCCCCAAACTGATATCGCCTTCCTGAACCGGTTTCATCACATTGGCACTTTCCAGATGTTTTCTTCCCAAGGTAAAAATAATCAGACCGATAAACATTCCGACTCCGGCGGTGATGAAAGCAGCACTCCAACCGTACTGGTTGCGCATGAAAGCGGCAATGATGTTACAGATGAAGGCTCCGATATTGATTCCCATATAGAAAATATTGTACCCTGCGTCTTTATTGGCTTTGTACTCTTCGGTAGAATATAAATTCCCTACTAAAGTTGAAATACTTGGTTTAAAGAATCCGTTACCTACTATAATCAGGGCCATCGACACATAAAAGGCAGTAATATTATGAAAACCTAATCCGATGTAGCCCAATCCCATCAGGAATCCTCCGAGATAAATGGCTTTGAAGTACCCCAACACACGGTCGGCCAAATACCCTCCCAAAAATGGAGTCAAGTAAGTTAAGGCGATGTAGGTTCCGAAGATATC
Organism: Flavobacterium limnosediminis JC2902; assembly: GCF_000498535.1. Taxonomy (GTDB): domain Bacteria; phylum Bacteroidota; class Bacteroidia; order Flavobacteriales; family Flavobacteriaceae; genus Flavobacterium; species Flavobacterium limnosediminis. The sequence continues at coordinate 110,935 of NZ_AVGG01000001.1, forward strand.
ATCGGCATATTTATCGGAAAAAGCCAAACCACCTGTAGCGGCAGGGTCAATCATGTATAAAACAAAAATTCCGATGATTAAATAATATCCGAAACGTTCCCACATTTCGGTAAAAAACAAAAACAATAATCCTCTTGGATGTTTATTCCTCATAGTGCTAATATTAAAAAAGCCCGTAGTGGTTCCTACGGGCTTGAAAGATATAAAAATATTTTTTAAAATAATTATTTTACACCGTGCATCATTTTCTTAAGAATCGGAGTGATTAAGAATAAGATAATTGATGCGATACCACACAATACCACGAATACCATGAAGAATTCGTATAAATTGTGAATCTCGAATCCGGCAAATACAGGATTCTCAGCACTGATCTGGTTATCAGACAATAATTTAAGTTGCGCTTCTGTAGGCACCACTTTTTTGTCCAACACATCCTGAAGATTGATTCCTAATTCTTTTGCCTTATTGAACTTATCCCCTGTTGCAGGTAAAATAGACCCTAAGGTTCCCGATAAAGCATATCCGGCAGCATTCGAAATAAAGAATACCCCGTAAGCCAACGAAGCAAAACGTTTTGGAGCCAATTTACCAACCAATGATAATCCGATCGGAGATAAACACAATTCACCAAATGTTTGAATTAAGTATAATAAGATTAACCAATAAATAGCCAACAAACCACTGTTTCCTAAATCCTTAACATTATGAGCGATGATGAAATAACTGATTGCAATCAACATTAATCCCATTGCTTGTTTGAACGGAGATGTTGGTTCCTTACCTGCATTTCTTAATTTATCCCAAAGAACACTGAAAGGCACTGCAAACATAACCACAAATAAACCGTTGAAGATTTGCACCATGGAAGGCGGCATGTTCCAACCGAAGAAGTTTCTGTCTGTCTGATTATCCGCAATGAAGGTTAAAGATGATCCCGCCTGTTCAAACGCAGCCCAGAAGAAGATTACGAAAAACGATACGATATAAATTACCCAAATTCTTTGCGTCTCAACTTTTGTTAAAGTCTTATCGGATAAAATCAAACCTGCCAATGTTAAACCACTCGCATAAATAATCGGATAGATAATTGTTTTAACCACGTTGTCCCCTTCCGTTAAGAAATGGAACGCAGCAAATAGACCAAGGAATGCAACAACTGCCATTACCAAAGACATAGTCGTAAAGTGCGCTTTCTGAGATTCTCCCTCTTCATAATCAGCTGTTTCATGACCTGAAGGCATACCACCGATTGGCTTCCCTTCCGGAGTAACCACATATTTGTTTTTAAGGAAATAGAATACTGCAGTTCCTATTAACATCGCTAAAGCTGCAGCCAAAAACCCCCATTTGAACGCGTGAACGTCTCTGATTCCGCCAGAATCCTTAACATCCCCTACAAACGGACAGATAAACTGACCCAAGAAAGCCCCGATATTGATTCCCATATAGAAAATCGTGAAAGCAGTATCTAATTTTGTTTTTTCCTGTTTCGGATACAAACTTCCCACCATACTGGAAATATTCGGCTTGAAGAATCCATTACCGAAGATGATAATCCCCAATGCGCTCCACATTAATGTTGTCGCTAAGGATAAATTTGTTGAGAACACGCTGGCACTGGCAAAAAGCAACAATTGCCCTACTGCCATCATCATACCTCCCAGCATGATACAGTTTCTGTTTCCGAAGAAACGATCGGCAATAAAACCTCCTAAAAGTGGTGTCAAGTAACAAAGACCTAAAAATCCACCATAAATAAGGGAAGCATCTGCCTCTTTCATTAATAATGAATTTACCAGGAATAAGGTTAATAGTGCGCGCATTCCGTAGAAGTTGAAACGCTCCCACATCTCGGTTCCGAATAATACCCAAAGTCCTTTTGGATGTCCTTGTTTAACTGCTGTTTCGCTCATTGTATTTTTTTTGGTATTTGTTATGGTTAGTTATTATAATTTCTCTTTAATGAAATTGGTCATTTTAGTGTACAACTGCAAACGAGTATTTCCTCCGTAAATTCCGTGATTTTTGTCAGGATAAAGCATCATGTCAAACTGTTTGTTCGCCTGCACCAAAGCTTCAACCATTTTCATTGTATTCTGAACATGAACATTATCATCCCCTGTTCCGTGAACCAAAAGTAAATTTCCTTTTAATTTACTTACATGATTGATTGGTGAATTATTATCATAACCACTCGCATTCTCTTGTGGTGTCTGCATAAATCTTTCCGTGTAAACAGTATCGTAGTTTCTCCAGTTGGTTACCGGAGCTACTGCAATAGCCGTCTTGAACACATCAGCCCCTTGGAAAATACAGTTTGAAGCCATGAAACCACCATAAGACCAGCCGAAAATACCGATTCTGGATTTGTCAACATAAGCATACGAACCAAAAACCTTAGCCGCATCAATCTGATCCTCCACCTCGAATTTCCCTAATTCTTTTTGGGTACACTTTTTGAAATCGGCACCTTTAAATCCAGTTCCGCGACCGTCCACACAAGCCACGATATAACCTTGTTGTGCCAACATCTTGAACCAATAATCATCCGAATTATTCCAGTCGTTATTCACCTGTTGCGAACCCGGGCCAGAATATTGGTACATGAATACCGGATATTTTTTAGTAGCATCAAAATCTTTAGGCTTGATCATCCAGGCATTTAACTTATGCCCTTTTTCGGTGGTTAATTCGAAGAATTCTTTTGAAGGCAAATCGTATTTCGCCAATTTTGTTTCCAAAGCTTCATTTGAAACAATGGTTTTGATTACTTTCCCGGTTTTTGTTTCGCATAATGTATGCTTCGGAGCATTTTTTGCGCTGGAATATGAATTGATGAAATATTGGAAATTCGGGCTGAATGTAGCGCCGTTAGTTCCCGTTTCTTTTGTTAAACGTGTTTTGGAACTTCCGTTTAATTTAATACTGTACACATCACGGTTGATGGAACCGTTTTCTGTAGACTGGAAGAAAATCATTCCGCTTTTTTCATCAAAACCGTAATACGAAGTCACTTCCCAACTTCCTTTGGTAATCTGTTTTTTCAGCTTCCCGTTTTTATCGTAGTGATAAATGTGGTTGAAACCGTCTTTTTCCGATGTCCATATGAAACTGTTGTCTTTCAGGAAAGTCAGATTATCGGTTACATCCACATAGGCTTTGTCCTTTTCATTCAGAACTACCTTTGTTGCACCGGAATTCCCGTCCACAAACAACAAATCCAAATTATTCTGATGACGGTTCAAAACCTGTGCGCTCAAAGTGTTCGCTTCATTCGCCCACTCGATTCTTGCAATATAGAAGTCGTTGTATTTATCCAGATTGATTTTTTTTGTCGCTCCTGATTTCACATCATAAACGTGTAAAGAAACAACAGCGTTTTTCTCTCCCGCTTTCGGATATTTGAAAACATTTTGCGTAGGATACAATCCCTTATTATACATATCCATGGAAAATTCAGGAACGTTGGTTTCATCAAAACGGATGAATGCTACCTTATCGCTTGCCGCATTCCAGTCGAAAGCACGTACAAAGGCGAATTCCTCTTCGTAAACCCAGTCGGTAACACCATTAATTACAGAATTTTTCTTTCCGTCGGTTGTAATTTGCGTATGTTTCTTAGCTGCGATGTCATATACATACAGATTGTTTTGATACACATAACCGATTTTTGTTCCGTCAGGAGAAAAAGTAGGCTCCTGCACTTTGTAATCGGCTAATTTTGTCAGTTCCTTTGACGCTATGTCGTAGATAAAATAATTGGCTACAAAAGAATGACGGAAAATCTGATCCGTATGGTTCGCAATTAAAACCTTCTTTTCGTCCTTACTGAACGTGTATGCGTCGATTCCTTCCAATTCCTTGAAATTTTTGGAGTCGATTAAAGTCGATACCTTATTTAAGGTTGCGAAATCATACAAATCAATTTGAGAAGACCTTGAAGAACGATCATAATTGAGTACAGTGTACTGATTGGTATTTTTCATGGCTTCCAAAGCAGTCATTCCCTGCGTTCTGAATGCGGCTCCCCAGATTTCTTCAAGGGTAATTTTTTGCTGTGCAACCGTCGAAAATGAGGTTAAAACCAACAAAAACAAACATTTAAGAGTATTTTTCATATAATATGGTGCTAAAAAAACTCCCAATTTTAGTGAAAATTTATCAATTGAAGGCAATTTAATTTGTTAAAAGGAAAAAATATCACATTAAAGTTCAAATCTGATAGACGATTCTTTTTTACACTTTATCGATAAAAAATTATAATTTCGTAAATAAAAATGGCTATTTATCATAAATTAATTAATTTATTACTACATTAAACCTTCAAAAATCAAACCTTCAAACGAAAGAAATTCAGCGGAACCATGATTAAAAAAGCAGCGTTTTGTATTTCCCTTTTGTTTTTCCTCCAAAGCGCTATTGGACAGGTTTTTGATTACGAAATACTTAACCAGAAAAACGGACTCCCATCGTCTACAATTTTTTCGGTAATACAGGACAGCCGCCACCTGATATGGATAGGTACAGATGGTGCAGGATTGGTTCGTTATGACGGAAAAAAATTCAGCATCATCAACAAATCCAAAAAATCAGAAGGTTTTTTTGTCACCGATTTAGTGGAAGATCCCAACAATAATATCGTTGTAGCCACCAAATACACCGGCTTACTGGTATATAACGGAAAAGAATTTTTCAAGGATTTTGACCAAAGCAATTCCCTCATAAAAGGCGATTATGTGCAACGGCTTTTTTCGGCACCGAACGGAGTATATTGTTTTACGGACAAAGAAGTTTTTTTACTCAAAAAGGATTATTCCATTCAACTGATTGCTAAATTCAATCAAAAAACGACAGCCATCAATTCTGTATTTCAAGACAGTCGTTCCAACTTTTACATTGGAACAGATGAAGGTATGCTGAAAATTGAAAAAGGCACTGTCACACCCTTCTACCCATCACTACTCACAGGATATTCAACTATAGTAACCGTAAAAAAAGACGAAGCGGTTATTGGAAATCATAAAGGAGAAGTGTTCCGCTTTGTGTGTAAAACACCAGCCATCAATGATATCCGGATGGAAGACAAAATAGTGCTTTCCAATGGGGAACCGTTTTTTATCAAAAAAATGCTGTTGGGAAAAAGTGGTTTCATCTGGATGGCCGGAGACAAGAAGCAAGGATTGACCATGTACATGAAAAACAACATCAGTTTTATAAACAGCAACAATGGTTTTACGGGAGAGAACGTACTGTGTATGTTTCAGGATAAAAGCGGACAACTTTACTTCGGAACATACGGCACCGGATTATACCGAACACGTTCACAGATTTTCTACAACTACGGCAATGTTCCCGAACTGAATACCCCTTATATTTTTTCGATACTGTCAACCGAAAAGGGAATTTATACCGGAACCGTTAATGAAGGAATCTTCTATTTTGAACCCGACAAAGAAGGCAATCTTAAACTCATAAACAAATATCCGAGCCTGGAACGTGTGACGGCCCTGCATGAAAATCATAAGAAAGAAATTCTTGCGGGTTCACGCAACGGATTGTTTGAAATTAAGCAGGGTAAAACCATCCCTTTTACCATAAACGCAAAACTCCCGGCAGAAAAATCCATCCGATTCATCAGGCAGGATCGAAAAAACCGTTATTTTATAGGTTTTTCACAGGGATTATGGCTCTTGGATGAAAACCGGAACCTCATTAAAAAAATTTCAGATTTTCAATCCCAAAATGTAACTTCTTTAGAGGAACTGAATGAAAAACAATGGTATATCGGAACAAATTCCGGATTATACCTTCTCTCAGAAATCGGCACCAATGACTTTTCCGCTGTAAACATAATTGCCAAAACCATTAACACTTCCTGCAAAGACAGCTATGGTAATTTCTGGTTTGCCGGATCAAACGAACTGTATTTCGTAAACCAAAAAACCTTTAAAAAGTACACCAGAGAAGATGACCTTACATCGACGTTTATCTTCTCCCTTTCTGCAGATAATAATGGCGCTATCTTTCTTGGCCATAACATCGGAATCTCTAAGATTACGGTGGACAAAAAAGGGGAATTCAAAAACATCCTGAACTATAATTCCGATAACGGTTTCAGCGGACTAGAAACCAACGCGAGAACACAGGCCAAAGACAAAGACGGTAATTTATTTTTCGGAACAGCAAAAGGGCTTTATATCTATTTAACGAACTACAGCCGTAAACCAAAATCCAAACCGATATTGAAAATAACCAACATCGACGTTTTCAAAAAATCCAAAAACTGGAATGAAACCGATGCAACTGACAATTATTGGTTTAACATTCCTAAACAGGGATATGTATTTGATCCTGAGGAAAACCAGCTTACTTTCACATTTGGCGTACTCAACTATATGGAAGAAGGGGAAACGATGTATTCTTACAATCTGAAAGGGACGGATAAAAACTGGTCGACGCCATCCGAATCCAATGAAGTAACCTATTCCAATCTGAAATACGGTGATTATGCTTTTCAGGTGCGACTGGTCGATAAACTCGGGAATATCAAAAGTCCTCCGGTAGCATACACTTTTAAAATCGACACGCCTTACTATTTTAAATGGTGGTTCCTTTTGCCCGTTTTCTGTTTCATAGGATTGTTCCTAAAATTAATATTTGACAGGGCCTCGACCTACAACAAGGATTTCATAAAGAATTTTTCGGAAACCGGAGAGAACAACCGGGAAATACAGACCTTCTTTTTCTTCCTGGGAATTATTTTTCCAATAACCGAAGTGATAAACCTGTATTTTATAAAAAGAGCCGAATCAGAATTACTGATAAACCTCATTATCGGAATCACTTTTATTACATTGTACATCATCTCCAAAAGATCTGACCGTCTTGACCGTTACCTCAGATCCATATTCGTAGTGATCCTGATCAGTTACTCTGCCTACGTTATCTCGAAAATCGCGACACAGTCTTTCAATTTAATTACCTATACAGAATTTTTACTGATTTTATTTTTCTCCTACAGCGCTTTTAAAAATGTAAAGCAGTACGTCGCTTTTGTGGTTATACTGCTGGCTTCACTGCTGTTTTTACTTTTGACCATCCCTTCCGAAACCGAACAGATAATAACCTTAATCAACACCTCTTTTATTGTTTTGATTATTAATTATGCCCGACGCATCTCGATACTGAACAACAACGATAAAGTGCTGTTTTCGAACAGTATTATCAACAACTCTAACTCGTTGACCATTGCATCCGACAGAAAGGGAAGGTTAACGTTTTGCGGAAAATCCATCGAAAAAATACTAGGGTACACTCCGGAAGAAGTGATGGGAGAAAATTTCTGGAAATTAACAATGGAGGAAGAGTTTAAGGACATTGATTACAATGACATCTATGTCCCGGATTCCATTTATACCCGAAAACTGAAATGCAAAAACGGGGAATACAAATACATTCAGTGGACAGACCAGAAATACAGCAACAACCTATTCGTATCCAACGGGCAGGACATCACCGGTAAAATTATGGTGGAAGAACAATACCGCAATTTGGTGCAGTTCGCTTCCGATATCATTTTTGAAGTGGATAAAAAAGGATTTTTCACTTTCGTAAACCAGTTTGCCGAAAAGTCATTGGGTTATCCTTTGGATTTTTTTATCGGAAAGCATTTTTCATGCCTTATAAAACCCGAACATGCAAAAACCATTGAAGAATTCTATATAAAACAAAACGAAAGCCAATCCGATTTTGACATCATCGAATTTCCTATTTTAAAAAGCGACGGCGAGGAAATGTGGGTATCGCAGAAAGTTACGGTCAAAAAAGACGAAAACGGAAAAATAACCGGCTATTCCGCTATCGTAAGGGACATCACTAAATTTAAAAAAATAGAATTGGAAGAGAGTCTGCGTCAGAAAAAAAATCATTTGCTGAACAAAACGCTAAACCAGCTCTCCACCCTGAATTTCTTAACCTACAAGAACCAGGAAAAACTGATTGGACACATCATTAAGGAAGCGGCTATAGCGCTGGACATCAGCAGAGCCGGTTTATGGAACAAAACAGAAGAAGGAATCGAATTGTTTTGCCTGTATGAAAAAGACTTTGACCGTTTTACAAACAATTCCACCCTACGTAAAACCGATTTTCCTATTTATTTTAACGCGATAGAGACGCTGCCGTTTATTGTGGCTTCCGATGTTCAGAATAATCCCCAGACTTTCGAATTCAGGGATCTTTACTTTAAAACACACGACATCAGGTCCTTACTGGACTTCCCCATTTATGTTTCAGGTAAATTAAAAGGAGTCACCTGTTATGAGAACACCGGCGAAATAAGAAACTGGTCAACCGATGAAATTAATTTTGCCCGAACCGTATCAGACATCATTGCCTTGGCTATTGAAACCCTGAAAAGAAAAAGTGCAGAAGAACTGATCGTTTACAAAAGTGAGATTTTGTCTTCAATCACCAAAACCACTGAAAAAATGCTGAAAAGCAACAGTCTCAATGAGATTTTTCAGGAATCAATGGGCTATATTGGGGAAGCCACCAAAGTTGACCGTCTTTACTATTTCGAAAACGACATCGCAACAAATCTTTTAAGCCAACGTCTGGAATGGACCAGCAAGGAAATCCTCAAAGAAATCGACAATCCTGATTTGCAGAATATCCCTCACGATCTGTACCCGGAATTCATGAAAGTGCTCCTGCAAAAAAGACCATACCAATCAATTGTAAAGGACATTCACGAAAGTTCCTTTAAAGAGATATTACAGGAACAGAAAATCTTATCCATCTTAATCTTACCGATATTCATCAAAGAAGTCTTTCATGGTTTTATCGGCTTTGACGACTGCAGTTCGGAAAGAGTCTGGGGTCCTGACGAGATAAACATTCTTCAGACCTTCACTAACAACATTGCCTCCACCATTGAACGCATCAACAGCGAGAAAACCATAAAAGAAAGCGAGGAGAAATTCCGTCTGCTGGCCAACAATATCCCGGCAACAGTATACCTTGTAAAATACAATACCGAACGAACGAAACTATTCCTTAATGACGAAATCGAAAAACTCACAGGATACACCAAAGAAGATTTCTTTGAGGGCAGAATTTCCCTCTTCGATTTGTATCATCCGGACGAAAAAGACCAGATACGCAGCGAAATAGAAAAATCCATCGCTAATGGTAAGCCTTTCCACGTTTCCTGTCGCCTGGTCAGGAAAGACGGAGACATCGTCTGGATAGAAGAATACGGGGAAGCGATTATTGTTGAAAACAAGATTTCTTACATTGAAGGAGTTGTGATCGAAACGACAGAACGTCGCAAAATGCAGGAAGCGATTAAAGAAAAAGAAATTGCACAGGCCGCCAACAAAGCCAAAACACAGTTTTTGGCCAATATGAGTCACGAGATCCGAACTCCGTTAAACGGAATTATCGGTTTCAGTAATCTGTTGCTGAAATCCAACTTAACTTCCGTTCAGCAACAATACATGATTACGGTAAATCAGTCGGCCGACGCACTGTTGGAAATTGTTAATGACATCCTGGATCTTTCTAAAATTGAAGCCGGAAAACTGGAATTAGACATCACCAAAACCAATTTACACGATATTATTAATCAGATTATTGACATGGTTAAATATTCGGCCCATGAGAAAAAACTGGATCTGATCATCAATATTGATGAAAACATGCCTTGTCTTATCTGGATAGATGAAATAAGACTGAAACAAATTCTAATCAACCTGCTTTCAAATGCCATAAAATTCACTCAGGAAGGCGAAATTGAACTGGAAATCCAGTATAAACCTTTGGCTCATGATCATTGCAAAATGAAATTCATGGTAAAAGATACCGGTATAGGGATTCGGCCAGAAAACAAGAAAAAAATATTTGAGGCTTTTTCACAGGAAGACAACTCAACCACAAGGAAATACGGCGGAACCGGACTGGGCATCCCAATCTCCGAAAGCCTATTACGGTTAATGAAAAGCAAACTTGAAATAGAAGACCGTGTCGGTGGCGGGACTATATTTTTCTTTGAACTAAAGGTAAAAGCCAAACCATGTGGCACATTGCATGAACTCGACAACAATAAGATAAACCAAGTTCTATTGATCGATGACAATGACAGTAACACATTGGTCATTAAAAGAATGCTGAACCATTATAACATTACAACCCTTACCAACAAAAATTATCAGAACGCGTACAAGTATAATACGGAAGTGGATTTACTTTTCGCCGATTACGAACTGATCGGAAAGGAAGGACTTAACGAACTTTCAAAATTCAAAAAACCAATTATTCTGATGCAAAACTCCAATGCCACGGAAATTACCATTCCGGAAAATTGCATGATCAAACCAATTGTCAAACCGGTAAAAATTCAAATCCTGCAGCACATCCTGAACGAAATAAACAATACGGAAAGTACCGAAGAGCACATCCACCCGAAAAAAGAACCGAAAGAAATCACCATAAATAACCCTTATAGAATACTTATTGTTGAGGATAATAAAATCAACATGCTCCTTTCCAAAACTTTAGTACAGAAAATTGTTCCTCATGCCATAATTTCAGAAGCCGTAAACGGTGTGGAAGCGCTGGAACAGTTCGAACAGCACCATCCGGAAATCATACTGATGGATATTCAGATGCCTTTAATGAACGGGTATGAGGCTACGGAAGAAATCAGGAAAAAGGACAAAGACTGCATCATAATTGCCTTAACCGCAGGGATCATTGAAGAAGAACAGGAAAAATGCAAATCCATGGGAATGAATGACTACATAACAAAACCTATTGAAAAAAAGGTATTGGAAAAAGCGCTTAGAAAATGGACTAAAAAACCGAAAAGCTAAATTTTAATTTCCGAAAATGTATCTTTGCAGCCAAATGTATTCAAGAAAAATAAAATGACGAAAGCGGTTAGCGGATTTTCGAAATTATCGAAAGAAGAAAAAATAAACTGGATTGCAAACTCACATTTTTTAAATCCGGAAGAAGCTACAACTATATTACGGAAATATTGGAACTCGGATGCCGATTTACAAAAACTGCATGACGAGTTCATCGAGAATACGATTTCCAACTTTTATCTGCCGCTGGGTGTGGCGCCCAATTTTCTGATTAACGGAAAAAATTACACCATCCCGATGGCGATAGAGGAAAGTTCTGTGGTGGCCGCCGCCTCAAAAGCTGCCAAATTTTGGTCCAACCGTGGTGGGTTTAAAGCCACTGTTATCAACTCGGAAAAAATCGGACAGGTTCACTTTATCTATGCCGGAAATAAAGAAAAACTACAGCAGTTTATAAACGAAATCAAACCTAAATTCTTCAGCGAAACCGATAGCATAACCAAAAACATGCAAAAACGCGGTGGCGGAATTCTGGACATTGAACTCAGGGACAAAACCGCTGCTCTGGAAAATTATTACCAGCTTCATGCTACCTTTGAGACCAAAGACAGTATGGGGGCAAATTTCATTAATTCCTGTCTGGAACAATTTGCCAAAACCCTAAAAGAAGAAGCCCAAAAGAGTACTATATTATCTGAAGAAGAAAGAGATATTCAGATTGTAATGAGTATTTTATCAAACTACGTCCCTAACTGTATTGTAAGAGCCGAAGTTTCATGCCTTGTTTCCGATTTGAAGGAGGACAAACACATCTCACAGGAAGAATTTGTGGAAAAATTCATCCGCGCCGTACAGATTGCAGAAGTGGAACCTTTCAGAGCCGTAACACATAACAAAGGCATCATGAACGGAATTGATGCCGTGGTTTTGGCTACCGGAAATGATTTCAGAGCGGTGGAAGCGGGTATACACGCCTATGCTGCAAGAAACGGAAACTACAGCAGTCTTTCCCATGCAAAAGTGGAAAACGGTGTCTTTACTTTCTGGATGGAAATTCCGCTGGCTTTAGGAACCGTTGGCGGGCTGACCAATTTACATCCGCTGGTAAAAATGTCCATGGAAATGTTGGGCAATCCTTCTGCTCATGAATTAATGCAGATTGTGGCCGTTGCGGGTCTGGCACAAAATTTTGCCGCCCTTCGCTCGTTAACCACAACCGGAATTCAGCAGGGTCACATGAAAATGCACCTGATGAACATTTTAAATCAATTCAATGCTTCCGAAACCGAACGAAAACTGGTAGTGAAACATTTTGAAAAACATACGGTTTCCCATTCGGCAGTGGTGGCCTATCTGGAAGAAATCAGAAAATAAAAAAACTGTGGAACAAACATTTTACAGCAACGGTAAACTATTACTGACTGGAGAATACGTAGTACTTGATGGCGCAAAAGCACTGGCCATACCCACGAAATTTGGGCAGTACCTTCGTGTTTACCCGGGAAAAAACAATACGATTTCATGGACCAGTTATGATCAGGACGGTTCTGTTTGGTTCGACGATGAAATTCTGTTCAGCGACATTAAAAACAAAAAACAGTTTGATTCGTCGCTTATCATAAAAAACACACTGATTGAAATCTTACATCAGGCATACCGGCAAAGCTCATATTTCCTTGATAATTCTGAAGGTTACGTCATCACAACGCATTTAACCTTTCCAAGATTTTGGGGATTGGGAACATCTTCCACCCTAATAAACAACATTGGCCAGTGGTTAAAAATTGACGCTTTTGAATTGCTTCGAAAAAGTTTTGGAGGAAGCGGTTATGACATAGCCTGTGCACAGTATGACACTCCGATTCTATACCATTTGGAAAACGAAAAACCATGTATTGAATCCATTTCCTTTGCCCCGGCATTTGCAGAAAATCTCTATTTTGTATACCTGAACCAAAAGCAAAGCAGCAAGGCGGCAATTGCAGCTTATTACCACAAGCAGCCACAGATTTCGAAAACGATTGAGAAAATCAATGCCATTACAGCCAATATCTTAAAGACAGAAGACAGCACCCTATTTTCAGAATTACTCGAACATCATGAAATAATAATGTCGCATGTACTGGAAATGCAGACTGTAAAGGAAGCTTTTTTTCCTGACTTCGAAGGCACCATAAAAAGTCTCGGAGCCTGGGGAGGTGATTTTGTACTGGTAGTTTCAGATGAAGACCCAACACCCTATTTTGAAAAAAGAGGCTATTCTATTATTGTACGATTCAACGATATGATAAAATAAAAAACGCTCCTATTTGGAGCGTTTTTTATTATAATTCATCAGAATTAATTCCTATTGAAATTCAACTCTGTTATCTTCGATTTCAGCTCCACTCTTAAGTGCAGTAACAATTCTGCCTGAAGCTGAACCTTGGTTTTGTGCCTTAACTTTCGTTACATACATACCATAATCCGGTAAAGCAGGAGCTTTTACCATAGTTTTTGTTCTCACCATGTAAACACCCATTTCACCATCAATTAATTTTGATGTTTTACCTGCAGCTAAACCAAATGCCTTACCTACAACTTTAGGCTCGTAACCTACATTTGGAACTGAAGGATTGGAAAGTGTTACAGCAGTAGCATTCATAACACTTGCTCCTGATTTTTGAGCAACTGCTTCCAAAGTGGCACCAGCCATTTTAGCTCTGATTAATTCTGCTTTCTTTTTATTTCTTAAGATAGGCTCCACAGCTGATCTACCTTGCTCCAAAGACATTAAACCCGTTTCATTTTTAGCTTTTACCCTTGCAACGATATGTCCCTGTAAATTGTCGAATTTCTTAACATCACCTTCTTTAGTGTCTTTATTAAATGCCCACGAAACAACCGCTCTTTGGCTTCCCACTACAGGCAGATACTCATCAGTACCTTTTACGCTTGCAGGGTTGATCGTTAACTTAGCCTCTTTTGCTACAGTTGCAAAATCTTTCTCGTTAGCATCCGCTTCAAATTTGGTAGCTTTTGTATAGATCTGATCTGCTGTAGTTTCAGACGGCTCAATTTTTCTGGCAACAGTAGCCAAACGAACTGCATCGTATTTAGCGTCTACCTTCATCACGTGGTACCCGAATTCCGTTTCAACAACTCCCATAGTTCCCACCGGGCTATTGAATACGAAATCGTTAAACGGTTTCACCATTTGGCCTTTTGTAATATTATCATAAACACCACCGTTTTGTTTAGACCCGGTATCATCCGTGTTCATCATTGCTAACATTGGGAAACTTCCCGGATTAGCCTTAACCTGTGCCAACAATTCGTCAGCTTTTGCTTTAGCTTCCTCTTTAGTACGTTTCACTGCGGCAGGAGCTTTACTTCCTTCATAAGAAAGTAAAATATGACTTGCTTTTGCAGTTCCCCCTGATTGTCTTCCCATCATTTTAGACAAACAGTAGTAACCATTGTAAATGTATGGTCCGAAAACTTCACCTTGAGGCAAATTGAATAACTGCTCCTGATTTTCTAATGGTAAATCTTTTTTAGCAACATACGAAGAATCGTATTTGATGTCTGAATTTGAATTCACAAACTCTTCCGCATTAATTGCAGCCTTAAATCCAGGCAATGTATCATTTTTACCCGTTTTTTCATTGTAAACCACTCTTCCGGACAACAATCCGTTGATAGTAGTTTTCATTTCTGTTTCATCTGCCGCAGATGGTTTGTTCTCAATAAAAACAAACTCGATATCTCTTGAATTTTCAGATTTGTATTTCTTCTCGTTCTTTTTCATGTAATCCATGATTTCAGAATCGGAAACTTTAACCTGATCGTCTTTGATTGTGGAATAAGCAACAGTCACATAATCAAAATCAACTTTATCATTTTCGACAGCATAAGCCGCTTTCGCTTCAATTTTTGTAGCCACCAATCCAGATTTGATCATGGTAGTGTACATTTGCTCGGTAGCCATCTGCTCAACCTGTTTTTCAAAATCCAACCAAGCTTTCCATTGCTCCGGCTGGGAACTTTTGATGGTTGCCAAATATTCATTGAATTTATTTACATCGAAAATACCGGCAGTATTTAAAAACTGAGGATTTTGTGCAAAATTTGGATTTTGCTTCATTACGTCCAACAATTGGTCTTTCCCAATTTTCAAACCTAATTTCTCATATTCTCCCTCTAAAAGGATTCTTTTCACTTCCTGTTCCCAAACTCCGTTCGCAGCCTGAGTGTTACTTACTCCCTGACCGTTTTTCTCTGCCATGGAAACTTTCTGCAAAAATTCCTGAGCTGAAATATCCTCACCGTTTACGCTTCCTATATTTCTTGAAGTCTGACTAAACCCACCATTTTGGATAACATCGCCAACAACGAATGCCAATAAACAAAATCCAATCACTCCGATAAGCAATATTGAACGTTGTCTGATTTTTGATAAAACTGCCATTTTTAATTTAGTTAAATTTTTTATTCTGTGGGCGAAAATACAATTATCTATTTAATAATAAAATAGTATCTAAAGTTTTTTAGCCTTTACTGAAAATTATTTACTGTTACTTTTAATTTTATTGGAAAAATGTCTTCTGAAGAAAAACATAAAAACCGCTCCTGCCGCGAAAAGAAAACTCAAAAGTGCATTTTCCCCGTTTTGCAGTCTGACAATGCCATCATAAGCGAACAAAACCGCCATCACCAGATACACATAATGTACATATTGTAAAATCTTCATTCTTATTCTAATTTAGTTACTTCCCCTCTGCTTTGCTGCATGTTAAAAACCTTGAAATCCCGACTAAAATCCACTCCGGGTCCTTCTAAATACCCTCCGGCCTCATCAGTGTACTTAAAATGCTTTTCCGTAAAAAACCATTCGTTTTTCTGATCGTAATACAACTGTTCCGTTTGCAACAACTTACCGTCGCTTGACGTAATCCTTACATTCCCTTGTAAATCTATAATATCTGTTCTGGCGTAGGTAATCGCATAATCCGCATCAACAAAACTTTGCCTCTGACTGTCATCATAAAGGGTAACATGAACGCCTTTCGGAAATTCGGTAAACGGATATTTTGCATTGGAATAATCCAACATTTTCGGACTCACCAGAATCGCTTTGATCTTTCCGGAATCTGTATATTTCAAATCAACGTGATCTGCTTCTCCGGAAGGTGAAAAGGCAACCGAATTTATTCGCTGCACCTCCTTAAAATTACTTTCGCACGAAAACAACACAGTCACGGCAAATACCGTGACCATTGCTATCATACTATTTTTAAGAAAAATTCTCACTATCCGTAAATTTGATTAATCGTATTTCGGCTTAACAAACCAACGGTCGCTTAACGACAAACCGACATTAATGGCAAAATAATTCTCCTGAATCAGGCCATTACTCGTTGTTCCTTTTTTTCCGTATTCCAATCCGATATTAATATTCGAAATACTGGCCCCTACCGGCAAACCAAGTCCGAAACTTACACCTGTGTCACGGATAGACTTGCCATTAAGAATCAAACCGGTGTTTTCATATCGGAAACCCGCACGATAAACCACTCGTTCAAAATAACTTCTGAATGAATTGTACTTCGGAATATAAAAACCTCCGACTGCAAATCGGGTTCCCCCCTGAAAATCAACACCCTCCAAACTCCCCTGACCTTCAACATCATTACTGCCCGTAAACGTCATCTCTGATCCTACAGACCATTTTTTGCTTCTTCCCAAAGCTGCTCCGAAAGACACTTTCGAAGGCATTTTCACTTTTGAATCCGGCACCTCAACATCCACATCCTCACTGATATATTCAGCACCCGTAAACGGATCGTAAGTTACGGTAGCCACATTTCTCGTATTATCAGCATCTAGGTTATTTGAAGGCATATACGTTAAACTACCCGACAATTCCATTTTATTTTTAAGTTTGGTCTGATAGAACAATCCCGTCGCAATACCAAAACCTCCGTAAACCGATTTGTTTTTAGTTCTTGATCCCAACGGCACTTCCGGCTCCGTTATAGACACCAATGTTGTCTTTTCGATACTTCCGAAATTGTACTGAAAATCCACACCAAAACTTAATTTGGGCGTTATTTTATAAGCTCCCCCCAAGAAAACCTTATTAAGCCCGCCTTCGCCCTGATAGGTATTCACTCTCGTCTCAGCAACTCCTCCGGAAGTTGGTGGCGTAACACTCTGTATATTATATCCAACCGAAGTATGTGGAACTAAACCAAAACCAAATCCCGCTTTACCTAAAGGTATACCAAAAGCTATATAGTCGATTGAAGTTCTGTTTGCCGATTCCTCCTGGGAATCCGTTTTGAAAGTCGTTCTGGCATTGGTCCCGCCTATCGCAAATGATGTGTACTTTAAAAAAGAATAAGATGCCGGATTTTGCAGATTAACATGAATACTGTCAACAAATACCCCAACACTCCCCATGGCTCTGTTTTCATTTGTCCCTTTAAACTTTACATCTCCGAGTCCGTAAAAGGAATTGGGTGAAGCCGTACTTTGCTGGGCTAAAAGCGCAGTAGAAAAAAGCAAACTAACGCCTAAAATTATCTTTTTGATCATTTTCGATTTTATAATGGTGTATATGGCTCAAACTTTCCAAAAGAAAATTTGAATTGGCAAATATGGTGTTTTTTATGTTTTTAGCCAAAAATTCAGCATCTCCTCCTGTTAAAATTATTGTTAAAACTTGATATTCCTGACGATACTGATTCACAAACCCGTCAATTTCATTTAAAATTCCATTCACCACTCCCGAATGAATAGCTGATTTTGTCGAATTACCGATATAATGCAGTGGTTGTTCCAATTCCAATAACGGTAATTTAGCCGTATAATTATGTAAGGCCTCATAACGCAAACGCAATCCGGGAGAAATGGCTCCTCCGAGATACACATCATTGGCATCGACAAAATCATAGGTAACGCAAGTTCCCGCATCTATAATTAGCCTGTTCTGATTAGGATACATCAAAGTGGCCCCTGAGGCAAGAACCATTCTGTCGACCCCCAAAGTTTTAGGAGTTTCATATTTATTCAGAAAAGGAAAATGGGTTTCGGAAGAAATAATATTCAGATCGGAATGTTTTTTAAGCAGATCGATTACCGTTTCATCCAATTTTCCGACCGAAGAAAGTACCGATTCTTTGACTTTTGGATTTTTTTTAAAAATATTTTCAATTTTTTTTTGCGCCTCTTCTTTCGGAAAAAAATCCTGAAACAAAATAGTATGTTTCTCAAAGACAGCAACTTTAATTCGGGTGTTCCCCACATCAACGGCTAAAAGCATAGTATCTGGATTGTGCAAACAAAGATACAAATTGATTTTTTTAAAAATTTGTTTTGGATAAATGAAAAATCGCTCTATATTTGCACTCGCAATCAGCAAGCAATACACGCTTAACGAGAGCAGACATAATGAATGGTGCCTTAGCTCAGTTGGTAGAGCAATGGACTGAAAATCCATGTGTCCCTGGTTCGATTCCTGGAGGCACCACAAAAAAACCCGAATAGATCATATTCGGGTTTTTTGTTTTTATTGTATTCCGAACAAAAACCTTCTTTTAACGCCTCACCACAACGGTATCATTAACAACACCCTCATATTCTTTTTCCTCCAGATCTTCTGTGTTTTTACCGATTTTTATCTTCGGATCCTCTTGTGTTCCCGTAACTTTTATAGGAATCCCGATAATCCCGAAAGGTGGTAATCCCAAACGCATTTTTAAATTCAATTTTCCGTCAAGAGAAACCTGCCCCTCTATTCTAGGACGGAAACCAGCTACCTTGAATTTGAAGCGCTCAATAGTCATGATGTTATTTTTCACCGTTGTTTTAATGTCGATTTGAGAAAGTTTCGGATCCTTAATCGCATCGTGATTGGTTTTCTTACTCACCACGTTGAACAGCTTAAAGCCTTTCATCTGAACATCTTTAACCGATAAAGTTCCGCCACCCACCAATGACGGATAAATAGGCATCATATTCCCATCCAAATGCCCACCGATTTTATAATCGACAGAAACAATTCCTTCGGCACTTTCTGCAGCAGAAGCCATATCGCGGAACATTTTTATCTCATTGTACGCTTTCTTAACATCAAAATCTTTTGCCTTAATCTGATAATCAAAAACCGCTTTTTGGGTCGTCAGCGCCGAATAAGAAGCATTCATGTCAAACGGACTATCAATCATGGTAAACCGGGTGTTTTTCAACTGAATTGTTCCGTTTTTCATCGCCAGAGCGCCATTCAGGTTATCAATACTCAATCCTTCAAAACTGACTTTTTTAGCCCGGGCCGTCAGATTAAAATCGAAATTCGACGGAATAACCACTACACCACTTCCCTCCACTTCCTTTTTCGGAGTCTCATCCGCAGCAGAAACCACAGCGGTAGAATCCACGGCAGAAAACGCCATAAATTCATCCACATTGATATAATCAGAGTCAACAGCAAATTCACCCCTTAAAACCGCATTATCCGACATCACAAAATTAATCACATTCTGCATTTTTCCGTTCATCCTGAAATCAGACTGTCCGTAAGTAGCGCGAAAATCCTTAAAATCCATATCATTCTGATTGAACGAAAACAAACCTTCTTGTATCACAAATGGTTTTGGAAAGTATTCCGATGTAGTACGAATATCGCGAAGGAGCAAAGTCCCTTTGTTGTTCAGTTTATTATAATTTCCGCTTACCGCATCACTTTGTCGTCCCTGCAGACTCAAATCGGCTTTCACATAACCTTTCACATCCAGATCTTTTCTGGAGAACACCTTATAAATACGACCTAAATCCAATTCGCCTTTTGCCTTGACATCATATGTAACATCATCAAAGTTCACCAGACTGGCATCAATGAAAATCGGCTTTCCTTCAAAATCAAATCGTCCGGGTTTAACACTAACCGCCAGATCGTTATATTTTCCGGTTTTATTCAGAACACTGGCTGTCAGATTTATATTCTCAATAGGACTCGGATAATAATCCGTTTTGATTGCCGCATTCTGCAACACCAGATTTCCTTTGGTTACCGGAAAAAGATGCGCTTTCTGATCAAACTTACCGTTTGCCTTAATATCTGCTTTCAGGATTCCTTTGAAACTCATGTTCTGAATACCGACAGCGCGGTGCAATTTTCCCAAATCGAGTTGGGATTTAATTTTAGCATTAATGTCCGGCGTTACCATTCCTTTCACTTCGGCAATCCCGCTCAGATAGTCTTTCCCCAGATTAAAAAACAGCGAATCCACTTTTACATATAAATTATCCATATTCAGCGCCGGAAGCTTTGTATCAAAATTGAGATAAATGTTCGAGGCCGGAATAGCGGCTTCCTGATACGAAACAAAACCGTCGCGAACTTTCATATTGAATGACAGATCCGGTTTTTTGTTTTCAGCTACATTATACACCCCTTTAAAGGTCAGCAGAAAATCCGTTTTACCTTTAATTTCAGTTTTTTCGAGCCATTTCACATAATGAGGAGGCAGTGCTGTAAAGAAATCATGTAAATTACTTTTCTCCGACTTGACACTTATATCGATATCGTAACCGCTTTTAAGAAAGTTCATTTTTCCTTTAAAATCGATAGGAAGTTTATTCACAATCAGATTGTTCTGTTCAAAAACAAAGGCCAATGAATTGGTATTGATCTGCGTAAGTAATTCTGCATTTACTGTTTTGTTTTTCAGGTATTCCTCCCCTTCAAGCGTAAGATCGAAAGAGGCGATGTCAGCATCCGTTTCCAATTCAAAAATCGCTTCATGTAAATCGCCTTTTCCGTTGTAATTAAACCCTTTTGCATCGATAAGAATGTCGGCCGATTTGTCATCGTAAACCAAACGGCTGTGTTCTATCACAATTCTCTCCAGTTGTAAAGAAGCAGACGATTCATCTTTTTTGGATTCTTTATCCTCAGAAACATAGACATTATAATTCGCTTCCCCTTTCTCGTTTACCTTAATACTTATATCGGCATTGGAAATGAAAATCTCATCAATCTCGACTTCCCCCTTAAAAATAAGCGATGTAAGATTTATTCCGAAGGAAACTTCTTTGGAAAAAACCAGATTCTGCTTGGCATAAGGAGCTGATCCTTTTAAAGAAAAATCAGAAACGGTAAGTGTCAGTGATGGGAAATGATGAAAAAAGGAAAGATCAGCTTCTTTAAAATTCAACTCTCCTTCAAGTCTTTTATTGGCCAGCGTTTTAACTTCCCGACCGATTCTTCCGGGGAACAGTATTGGCAATACAAACATAAGCAGCAGCAGCGAAGCAATTATCATCACCGCAATCTTTAAAAATTTGATTACTATACTTTTACGATTCGAATCCATAACTACAAAATTACGAAGTCATTCGGATTTTATAACGTATTCGCCTACTTAATTTTGACTGACAACTGTTAAAAATAAGTCACAATAAGACATAAAAAAAGGAGACTAATCCCCTTTTCTATCCAATCGTTTACTTTTTTATCAAACAACATTAACAACAGCACTCCTATCTCAATACTTTCCAACAAAAAAAACTTTGCAGCAAAGCTGAATTCCTCTTTTTTAACACAAAAGAAACCCTATTTTGTCTGTTTCATTCGACTGAAAACCCACTGAATTTATCCGTGATACACTCTTGAAGCAATAATCTTTCCTTCACGAACTTCCAACACCTCAGCCACCAACACATCTTCTTCCCCATCCACCTGACGGATATATTCCATGAAAATCCGGTCGGTATTAGCGGTTAGCGAAGTTACTTTATAGTGCAGGCTCGGCAATCGGTCAAACGCATCCTGCCACCAGGCACGCATGGCTTCTTTTCCAACCACCAGACCTTTCGTTTCAGGTTGGCGGATTTTTAATTTCGGACTAAAATGCTGCGCCTCATCATCATAAAGGGCCAATAGTTTTTCAAGCTGTTTGGTATTGAATGCCTCGAACCAACGAAAGGCAATGGATTGTAATGTTTCCGGACTCATCTTTAATTTTATAAATAATGAGCAAATATTGGAAATAAAATTCAAAACCGCATCACTCCTTTTTTCATATCTTTGAATTTATGAAGATAGAAAGCCAAATAGAGAAAATATCCCGTTTTGAACATCTGGAATTGCTGGCCAACCAGATCGTGGAAGGTTTTATTTCCGGAATGCATAAGAGTCCGTTTCATGGTTTTTCTGCCGAATTTGCCGAACATAAAATCTATAATGCCGGTGAAAGCACCAAACACATCGACTGGAAACTGTTTGCCAAAACCGATCGACTGTACACCAAGCGCTTTGAAGAAGAAACCAATCTTCGTTGCCATTTGATTATCGACAATTCGTCTTCGATGCATTATCCGAAACTGAAAGAAAATCAGTTATTTTATGAAAATAAGATTGGTTTTTCCGTATTGGCTTCTGCCGTTTTAATGAACTTACTGAAAAAACAGCGGGATGCCGTCGGACTGAGTATTTATTCTGATACTTATGATTATTACGCCCCTGAAAAAGGAAGCGATCGTCATCACCGCATGCTTTTAAACCAACTCGAAACAATTTTACAGACACCTAAAGAATCCAAAACCACTGACACCGTTACTTATCTGCATCATATCGCCGAAAAAATGCACCGTCGTTCGATGATCATTTTATTTACGGATATGTTTCAGGGTGAAGATGACGAACGGCTTTTTAAGGCACTGCAACATTTGAAACACAACAAACACAAGGTGGTACTGTTTCATGTTATCGACAAGAAAACCGAATTTAATTTTGATTTTGACAATGCTCCGCGGAAATTCATCGATCTGGAAACAGGCGAGCACGTGAATCTCTTTGCCGAAAACATCAAAAACGACTACGAAAAACTGGTTGAAGCCTATTTTGAAAAAGTCGCCAATACCTGTTCACAGTACAAAATAAAGTATGTTCCGGTTTCCGTAGACGAAAAATTCGAAAAAATACTAACCACCTATCTAGCTGAAAAACAAAAGTTTGGATAAATTCACCGAAAATAATTCGAAAATTTACAGCAAAAGATTTGGAGGAGTTGAAAATGGTTGTATATTTGCATCCGCAATAAAGCACTGGTTTGGTAGTTCAGTTGGTTAGAATACATGCCTGTCACGCATGGGGTCGCGGGTTCGAGTCCCGTCCAGACCGCCAGTAAAGAGTAAAGAAAGCCTTTCGAAAAGAAAGGCTTTTTTGCCCTCTTAAAAATCTTTAAAACAGTTGTGTTGTTTATCTCGTTGGCAACAACGAGAAGGTTTAGTAGTTAGACCAATGAGAAGCTTTCCATTTTATGGAGAGCTTTTTTGATTTACTGTGAACATCACCTTCTTTAAAATTGAAATTCAGGCGTTTATAAATTTTATTGAATTTTCTTTGCAAAAACATTGCATAAACACAAAATTCAACTTACTTTTGCAACGCAATAAAGCACTGGTTTGGTAGTTCAGTTGGTTAGAATACATGCCTGTCACGCATGGGGTCGCGGGTTCGAGTCCCGTCCAGACCGCCAGTAAAGAAAAAGCTTCGAGAAATCGGAGCTTTTTTTATTTCTAAAATCTTCACTTTCCCCCTCTCAATCAAAAACGTAACATCTTCAGAGGCAAACCAATACCACCTTTTTATTATCCAAAAATTATTCTTATTTTTTTATCATTTTCTTAAAACTTTACATAAAATTCGTACATTGCACACTTCAATTGAAAAATTGATCACACAAAACCATTAAGAATAAAAACAACAATCACTTTATGAAAAAACATTACTTTCTTCTTGTTCTTTTTGCTCTACTCGTTTTACCAGCAACATTTATTTCAGCACAAACCCCGGTTTGTGGTGGAACATTCACAGATCCAGCAGGCCCAAGTGCTAATTATGCAAATAATTCTGATTACACTGTAACAATTTTTCCAACCAATCCCGGGGAAGCCGTTACGGTTACTTTTACCTCCTTTTCCACAGAGGTGAATTACGATGGTTTATATGTTTTTAACGGAAATACTACAAGTTCTCCACAAATTAGCAGCGGAAACCTTTCAGGAAATGTTCCTGGCGGATTAGCCGGTGCTTTTTGAGGCGCTACAATACCCGGTCCGTTTACCTCTACCAGTCCGGACGGCAGTTTAACTTTTCGTTTTAGAAGTGATTCATCAAGCACACGTGCGGGCTGGACAGCAAATGTAAGCTGTATACCCCCGCCAACATGTATACCTCCGACGGCTCTTTCGATAAGCAATATAACATTGAATTCTTCCGTTTTGGGCTGGGCAAACACTGGGGCAACACAATGGGAAGTACTATTACTTCCCGGAGGCAGTACACCAACAGCCAACCAGACAGGAATTACAACCACAGTAAATCCGTTTATTTTTACAGGTTTAAGTTGCGGAACATCCTATAGCGCTTATGTAAAAAAGATATGCAGTTCTTCCGATTCCAGTTCATGGGCGGGACCCGTAAATTTCACTACTACCAACGGCTGTCCCCCAACAGGATCTGCCACATGTGCCGGAGCCAATTCTTTATGCGGTGCATTTGGAGTGCCATTCAGAAATACTACAGGAGTTACTAATCAAGGAGCAATGGGATGCCTGGCCACCACCCCAAATGCGACATGGTTTTATTTCTCAGTAGATATGCCGGGACTTATTAATTTAGAAATCGAACAAAGAACACAAGGAAGCCCCACTCCGAATCTTGATGCCGATTATGTTGTTTACGGACCTTATTCTGAACCCGTTACCCCTTGCAACGGGCAATTAACTCCCGACAAAATGGTTAGCTGCAGCTATTCAGCCTCCCCAATTGAACATCCTTCTTTTAGCACTACTCAATCAGGACAATATTATTATTTGATGGTAACTAACTTTAGTAATCAGCCAGGAAATATCACGATTACAGAATTACCTACAGCAACGGCTTCTTTAGAATGCACAGGCTTCCGCTTAAACGCATTTTTTGATGCTAATTCCAACGGTTTGAAAGATGCCGGCGAACAAGGTTTTCCGCAAGGGCAATTTCAATATGAAAAGAACGATAACGGAAGTATCCATAATGTTCTTTCCTCAAACGGAGTATTAAACATATACGACAGCAATGCTTCCAATTCGTATGATTTCGCTTTTCAATTCAATCCGGATTATGCGGCCTATTACAACCTTACCTCTTCATCTTACAGCAATGCTTCGATTGCAGCAGCTGGAATGAGTGTTTACAATTTCCCGGTAACAATTTCCAACCCTTATAAAGATATTTCGGTAAGTCTTGTTGCAACGCAACAGCCACGACCCGGATTTACATATAAAAACAAAATTGTTTATACTAACAACGGAAATCAAACCATAACTAACGGAACAATTTCATTTACCAAAGCCAATACTTTTACCATCACGAATATCACGCAAACAGGAACCGTTGCCACTTCAAATGGTTTTAATTATGATTTTACTAATTTAATGCCTTTTGAAACCCGAACAATCGAGGTTACAATGCAGGTCCCAACCATCCCAACCGTTCAGCTTGGCAATCTAGTAAGCAATTCAGTATCGGCATCGATTACTTCAGGAGGCGATATGATTCCCGAAAACAACAGTTTTACCTTAACACAACAAGTTGTTGGTTCTTATGATCCGAATGACGTCATGGAGTCACATGGTGGAGAAATTGTTCACGCCAGTTTCACTTCAGACAAATACTTGTACTACACGATTCGTTTTGAAAATACAGGGACTACCTCGGCTTTAAACGTGAGAGTCAACAACCTATTAAATACTATGCTGGACGAAACCTCTTTGAAAATGGTAAATGCGAGCCATAACTATGTAATGGATCGTGTTAACAATAACATCAATTGGGAATTTAAAAATATAGACCTGTCAGCAACAAGCCAAGACCCGAATACCAACAAAGGATATGTCATTTACAAAATAAAGCCTAAACCGGGTTATGCCGTTGGGGATATTATTCCAAATACAGCCTCTATTTATTTTGATTTCAATCCGGCTATTATAACCAATATTTTCAATACCGAGTTTGTTTCACAATTATCTGTAAGCGAATTTGAAAACAACAATTTCATCTTTTATCCGAATCCTGCAAAAGACCTGATTACGGTTTCGGTTAAAAACAATCAGGAAGAAATTTCAAATATCACTATTTATGATATTTCCGGAAAAATTGTTCTGAGCAAAAAATTCTCTGCTTTGATAACATCCGAAACAATAGATTTATCCCGAGTATCCAAGGGAATGTATTTAATAGAAGTCACCTCCAAATCAAATTTAAAAACAATTAAGAAACTAATAGTTGAATAGTGATAGCCCCGATATATCGGGGCTTTTTTATTTTTAATCCTATATTTGCTTTTTATCTGAATCGCATGAAAAACCCGCGCCTGGCATTACTGATCGGTATTTTCTGTATTTCCGTTTTTCCGATTCTGGTGAAATGGACCCCGGTTTCCGGTTTAAGCTCGGCGTTCTACAGAATGACCATTGCTGCCGCTGTAGCTTTACCCATTGTTTTACTTCGAAAGAAACTGGAAATGCCAAATCGCAAAACCGCATTGATTATACTGTTGTGCGGCATCTGTTTTGGCTCCGACATTGCCGTTTGGAACATCGCCATTCAACAATCCTCTGCCACACAAGCAACTTTACTTACCAATTTAGCGCCTGTTTGGGTCGGACTCGGAATGTATTTCTTTCTTCCGAACAAACCTAACCGAAATTTCTGGATTGGCGCATGTGTTGCCGTGATCGGGATGATCGTCTTAATCGGTTATGAAACTTTTTATCAGTTAAAATTCGACATAGGCTTTATATTCGGAATTCTTTCCGGAGTTTTTTACGCCACTTACATACTTTTAAGCAAATATGTCCTCAACCAGATGCCGCCTATAAGCTTCATGACTTACAGCATGCTTGTTTCCAGTGTTTTCCTGGCGATTATTTGTTTGATTTTCGAACAGCCTTTTTACGGGTTTTCAACCACTGTCTGGAGTGTATTATTCGTTCAGGGAATTCTTTGCCAGTTGATTGCATGGACATTAATCAGTTTTGCCACTCAGAAAATGGAAGCCAACCGGGTTTCCCTCAGCCTGCTCAGTCAGGTATTGATCACTTCAGTAATCGCATGGCTTTTTCTGAAAGAAACTATAACACTTCAAATGATCATTGGCGGCATAATCATTTTATTTGGAATCAGAATTACTTTTTACAAAAGTGAACGAACCTAAAACCATGAATTTCGGTATTCCCATGCTTTCATCAGAAACAATCCGAAGTAAATCACACAAACCACAAATTTCATGAAAGTCGACGCCAGGAAACCTACAAAAGAACCCGCAGCCGCTTTCACAGCACGTTTATGATCCCGACTGTTATAAATCAACTCACCAATCAAAGCACCAACGAACGGACCTATAATTACACCTAAAGGAATCGGCGCAATCAGTCCGACAACCAGTCCGATATTTGTCCCCCAGATACCATACGAACTTCCGCCAAACCGTTTCGTGCCTTTGGCAGGAATCACATAATCCAAAACAGCAACAATTGCGGCAATTATCAATGTAATCCCTAAAATCCAATAGTCATTCGGAATCGCCTTGGTGAGGTACAACAACAGTAAACCCGCCCAACTGAGCGGCGGTCCGGGCAATACCGGAAGAAAACTCCCCAGGATACCGACAATCATAAATACAAAACCGGTGATTAATAAAAAGTATTCCATCTTTTTTTTACTATTTTTGGAACTTAAAATTACACTTTTACGATGTCGAAAAATCTTTTTGTATTCTTTTTCTTTTCATTAGCGGTTTCTTCCTGTCAGCTTTTTGACAAGAAAGCACCGTCTGAAGACGAATTATTACAGAAAGAACTCAAGAAAATCGACTGGAAAAAAGTGGATGCCTTTCCATCCATTGATGCCTGCGATGTACTTACCGACGAAGCACAACGCAAACAATGCTTCTTCGAATATTTAACACAAACCATTCAGGAGAAATTAAGTGTTGACACCCTGGCGATTTTATACCCTGACATTGATACCATTGAAGTAAAAGTAACGGTGTTTCCGGATTCCAGTTTACAATTCGAACCGCAATTCCCTAAAGACAGTGTCGCTTACGATAAAATTAAAATCGACAGTATTCTGCACGCCAAACTAATTGATTTACCAAAAGTCAATCCGGCTATAAAACGCGGGATTCCGGTAAAAACGCAATTTGTGTTGCCGGTTATCCTGAAAACCGAATAGGTTATTTAATATTTTCGCGCTTCCATTCAAAACCGCCAACCAGCGAATACAACGCCACAAGCGAACTGAAAAAAGGATAAATCAGACTGCTTATGAGTACCGAATACATTCGCATTTTCAGAAATCTATTTGTCTGATACATTAAAGTAAAATCGACGATAAACTTCACCGAAAATAAAGCTAAAAGAAATTGCCAGCTCATCATATTAAAAGCCAGAAGCAACAAACCAAAAAGCAACGTAAAATTCGCCAGAAAAACCAAAATCGCCAGTCCTTTAGCAAAATCACTTTGGTATGCCGTCGCTTTTGAAGCCCAACGCACCCTTTGTTTAAATAATTTAAACCAACTTTTCTCGGGTTTAGTCGTTACGATCGCGTCCTGATTTTTCAGGTAATGTACTTTTTCGGGACAATTGGCAATCGCTTTCTGCAACAGAAAAACGTCATCACCACTGGCAATGTGATTGTTCCCGTGAAACCCTTTCAAATCTGAGAAAAACGTTTTGGTGTAGGCGAAATTCGCTCCGTTGCACATAAAGGCTTCGTTAAGACCGAAACTTCCGATGCTTGCGCCTTGCAGACTCAGCATGTCCATCTGCTGAAAATGCGATAGTAAAAAACCTTTGGTCGGGAAATTTACCGCCCCGGCAATCATTTCCGCATCATTATTCTGAATATATACATCGTAAACAGAAAGCCAATCGGACTTTACCATACAATCGGCATCAGTCGTAATAATCCACGGATGTTTAGCAATCATCACCGCTCGTGTTATCGCGTCTTTTTTAGGTGATTTGGAAACACGTACATTATCCAGTATCGTCAGATGAATCCACGGATTTTCCATTCGCCATTGATTGATAACGCGAACCGAATTGTCTTTCGAGTTGTCATCAACAAATATGAGTTCGAATTGTTCCTTCGAGTAGTTCAGCTGCGCGAGTGATTGCAATAAATCGGGAAGATTATGTTCTTCATTGCGAAACGGAATCACGATTGAAAATCCGGTTTTGTTATCGGAATTCGTCTTTTGGAATAATTTCACTTTGGAAAAACCCCAAATCAGCAATCCGATAAAAAACACATAGTTGATAAAAATCAATACGAAAAGCAAGTTTACGATTTCCATTGCGCTTTAAAATTTAAGACAAAATAACTTCCGATTACCACCGGGATAACCACATTCAAAAACCACATCAGTGTACTGATAAACACCACGATCCATTCATTCACGCCCAACAATCCGAAGAAATAAACCGCCACACTTCCTTTTACCGCAAAATCCAAAAACTGAACCGTAGGTAAAGACGACGCTAAGAAATAAACACTTGCGATGGTCGCCATTAACAAAAAGTACGGGATTTCCACATCGAAAATTAAAAATAGGAAATAATACTGATGCGAGAAAACCAAATACCGTCCGATCGCTAACAAAATGTTTTTCTGATGGATCTGTTTCGGAATTTCGTTGATTTTATGAATGAGTTTTTCGAGTGAATAACCTTTAATTGTAACTTTTTTTAGAAATAGAGAAACAAGAAACAAGAAACAAGAAATGACGAAAATCACAATGACCATTTTAGTCGTAATCACATTGAACTTCACATTGAAATACAACAAACCGAAAATCCCGAAAACAATTGTGAGTATCATCTGAATTCCGTTGCAGATCAGGTTCAGAAAAATGATTTTTTTGGCCTGTGTTTTGTCAAAAAACAAAGCTTTACCGGCATATTCCCCGATTCCGTTTGGCGTAAACAATCCGGCCGTCAGCGCTCCTAAAACCTGCTTTGATGCTTCTTTTAGTTTTATTTCATTAATAACTTTAACCAGATTCTGCCATTTTAAAATTTCCAGAAAACGGTTGAGAAATGTCAGGAACAAAATGAAGAAAATATTTCCGAAAGATTGTTTTTCGAGCACGAGTTTCCGAAACTTCATCCAATCCAATTTATCATTATTAGCCAATTGGGTATAAATAAAATAAAATGCACCGCCCACAACCAAAAGTTTGATCAGAAGAACGAGGAATTGTTTAGCTTTGTGGGGTATGGAAATCATCTGTGCAAAATAACAAATTAAAATTGGCAAACGAGCGCATCATATTAGGAATTGACCCCGGAACAACCATTATGGGTTTCGGTCTGATAAAAGTCGTCAACAAGAAAATGGAATTTTTGCAACTGAACGAACTGCAATTGTCCAAATACGACAACCATTATCAGAAACTGAAAATCATTTTTGAACGCACCATCGAGTTAA
The DNA here is from genome assembly GCF_000498535.1 of Flavobacterium limnosediminis JC2902. GTDB lineage: Bacteria > Bacteroidota > Bacteroidia > Flavobacteriales > Flavobacteriaceae > Flavobacterium > Flavobacterium limnosediminis. The sequence continues at coordinate 141,340 of NZ_AVGG01000001.1, forward strand.
TCGAAACCCACAATCCGGACGAAATTGCGATTGAAGCACCGTTCTTCGGCAAAAACGTTCAGTCGATGTTAAAACTGGGGCGTGCCCAGGGCGTGGCTATGGCAGCCGGCTTATCACGCGGCATTCCGATAACCGAATACGAACCAAAAAAAATAAAAATGGCCATCACGGGAAACGGAAATGCCAGCAAAGAACAAGTTGCCAAAATGCTGCAACAATTGTTAGGACTTAAAGAATTACCCAAGAATTTAGACTCTACAGACGGCCTGGCAGCGGCGGTTTGTCACTTTTTCAATTCGGGAAGAGTTGAAGTTGGAAAAAGTTATTCCGGCTGGGATGCTTTTGTAAAACAAAATGAAAGCCGAATAAAAAAATAAGAATATATTTGCGAAAACCAAAATTATATTTTTATGAAAATCTTTAAATTCTTAGCAGCAGTAGTACTATCGACTGCGTTGTTTTCATGTTCATCAGACAGCAGTGATTCTAATCCTACCGAAAGTGAATATTTTAATTTCAAACAAGACAATCAAACTATTCCGGTTACAGCGTGGACAGCTCAAAGAAGTGAAAAAACAATTGCTGTCACGGGCACCAGTGCAAATGGAATGAATATTTCGTTTGAATTCAACATTTACGGGAACCTGGGTAAAGCCCACACGTACTCAACAACAGATTTTGGAGTACCGTTAAGAACTGCCCAAGAGTACTATGCTCAGGAATCTTTTACTTTTGAATTGGTTACTTTGGACGAAACCAACAAAACGGTAAAAGTAAACTATTCCGGAAAGGTTTACGAAGACGGGCATGATTTAACATCAAACTTTGTTGCTGTAGAAGGAAGTTTCCTTGTTAAATATACCGATATCGCCCCTATAACAACAGGTTTGGGTGCTTATGCAAAAATAGACGGTGCGGATTGGTACAATTCAAAATCCGATCAGGAAGGCGGGTATTTTTCCGGTGAAGATATTAGTTTAAACTTCTATAACGGGGATAAAAATCAGATTTCAGTAATAACAAATGATGACGACACACCTGTTGGGGTTTACAACTTTACTTCAGCATCGTCAAATAACAAAGTGGTTTTATCGAAATACAACACCACTACTGATCAATTTGAAAATTTCAATTGTTCCGGAACATTAAACGTTACCGAAAAAGTTGTGGGATTCCAATACACTGTAATTTCAGGAACCTATAGCTTTACTGCGATAAATCCAAATGACAGCAGTGAGGTTCAAGTAACAAACGGAACTTTTAAAACCGCTTACGAAAACTATTAATTTACAAATACATTGTAAAACAAATAAAAAAGCCGGATTTGAAATCCGGCTTTTTTGATCTATTCCTCATATTTATAATTGAATGTCCCGTTAGTTATGGTTCTGGTCACAGGAGCAGTGGGTTCATTCGGATCAGCTACGGTTCTGAATGTAAATGTGCCGGTTACCATTTTTGTCGTAGTATTAACCGCAGTAATCACAATTGTACCGTCTTTGGTATACTCAAATTCATTATCGCTATTATCTGTCAGATCAATCGCATGCGTTGAAGGAGTGCTGAATGTTTCCGGCTCAAGAGCGTAGGTTCCAACCTCAATGTCTGATCTTTTCAACCAAATATTGATCTCAGGATTCCCTAAAACCCCACCAGATCTTCCCTGAAGCATAACAAAATCTTCCTCCGGAAAATAGTCCCAAATATTGGTCGAGGAAAACATGTTATTCCCAAATGGATTATTTGCTCTGAAATCGGCACCGTCAATCGATGCGGTCATCGCATAGGCTGGAGTTTGGTTGTTATCATCAGAACTGCTGTCATCCGATGAGCAGGACACAAATAGCAACGAAGAAAATAATAGTAACGATAATTTTTTCATTTTTGTTTTTTTTATAGTTTAACACAAAACTAACCAAATAGCTTAAATATGCTATTTTTTTGTGCAAAAAAAATTACAATATGTTGATTTTATTTTTTTTAAAATTGATAATCCCGCATCAAACTCATTTAGATTCGATCCCAGATTTGTATGTTTACCATATCCAACCGCCAATAACGAAAAAGCTGGAAAAAAGTTTACTGCCTATTTTAACAGCAATGGCGTTATATTCCATAATTTTGTCAAAAACTAATTATTTTTTTTTGGTAATTCCCTTCTAAATGTCAGGCATCTATATCCATATTCCTTTTTGCAAACAAGCGTGCCATTACTGCGATTTCCATTTTTCGACTTCACTGAAGAAGAAAGACGAGATGGTGTTGGCTTTAGCCAAAGAAATCCGCCTGCGCAAAGAAGAATTCACGGACGAAATCGTGGAAACTATTTATTTCGGAGGCGGAACACCGAGTATTTTGGCTGTTGCCGATTTACGGATGCTGATTGATGAAGTGTATAAAAACTACAATGTTACCGAAAATCCTGAAATCACCGTTGAAGCTAACCCCGATGATTTATCGGAAGAACGCATCATCGAATTATCAAATAACCAAATAAACAGACTGTCAATAGGTGTTCAGTCGTTTTTTGAAGCCGATTTAAAACTGATGAACCGCGCTCATAATTCCGCGGAAGCGAAAAAATGTCTGGAAATTGCCACGAAATATTTCGACAACATTTCCGTCGATTTGATTTACGGTATTCCGGGACTAACCAACGAACATTGGCTGCAGAACATTCAGACCGTACTGGATCTGAACATTCCGCACATTTCGAGTTATGCCTTAACGGTCGAGCCGAAAACCGCCTTACAGAAATTCATCAAACAGGGCATTGTTCCGCAACCCGATGACGCTGTAGCTCATGAACAGTTTCTGCTGTTGGTGGACAAACTCGAAGCCAACGGATTCATTCACTATGAATTGTCGAATTTCGGAAAGGAAAATTATTTTTCACGGAATAATTCGGCCTACTGGCTGGGTAAAAAATATCTTGGCATCGGTCCGTCAGCACACAGTTATGACGGCACCAACCGAAGCTGGAATATAGCCAACAATTCTATTTACATAAAATCCCTTGCCGAAAACAAATTGCCCAGCGAAACCGAAACCTTAACCGAAACCGATCGTTACAACGAATACATCATGACGGGTTTGCGCACCATTTGGGGTGTTTCCCTGGACAAAATCAAAACGGAATTCGGGGAAAACATGCTGCATTATCTGCTTGAGAATGCGCAACGTTATCTCGATGATGAAAAACTGATTCTGGAAAATAACATCCTTCGAACCACAAAAAAAGGAAAATTCTTTTGTGACGGAATTGCATCTGATTTGTTTTGGTTAAATTTGGAGGTATAAATACTTCCAATTTAATGTTAGCTACGATTTCCCATAACAACAACGAATTCAAAATCGACTTATCAAAACCGATTGATATTTCCCTACCCCTATCCAATACAGATCAAAATCCGATTGCCTGGTACATCGAAAAACCGGAAATTGAACCCGTCCGTTTCGGGGATTGGGTCGGTAAAGTATCCGAAGGAAGTTCGTCTACGAATTTCAACAACATTTTTTTCAACCCGCACGGACACGGTACGCACACCGAATGTTTGGGACACATCACACGTGATTTTTACAGCATTAATCAATGTCTGAAGCAATTCTTTTTTACTGCGGAAGTGATTTCCGTATTACCACAATCGGATGGTGAAGATTACGTAATCGTCAAAGCACAGATTGAAAAGGCATTACAAGAGAAATCTCCCGAGGCCATCATTATCAGAACATTGCCAAATTCTGCTGAAAAAACCTCTAAAAAATATTCGAATACAAACTGGGCTTATCTGTTGGAAGAGGCGGCAACTTTCATCCGCGAAAGCGAAATCAAACATCTGTTAATCGATTTGCCCAGTGTCGACAAAGAACACGACGAAGGCAAATTATTGGCGCACAAAGCTTTCTGGAACGTAAAAGATGTAAACAATCTGAATAGTGATGCCCGAATGAATTGCACCATCACCGAGCTGATTTATGTGGAAGATCAAATTGTTGACGGCAGCTACATACTAAACCTGCAAATTGCTTCGTTTGAAAACGATGCGAGTCCTAGTAAGCCGATTTTGTATAAAATAATGTAGTATGACCATAGACGTTTATTATGATTATTGCCTTACCAAGAAAGGTGTCACCGAACATTTCCCCTTCGATGAAGACACCTTGGTCTTTAAAGTGGGCGGAAAAATGTTTGCCCTATCCTCGTTACAGGAATGGGAAAACGGAACGCCCTCGGTAAACCTGAAATGCGATCCGGATTGGGCTTTGGAACTGCGCGGACAATACGACGACATCCAGGCAGGCTATCACATGAGCAAGGTTCATTGGAATACCGTAAAAATAAACGGTTCGGTTCCCGATAATTTTGTCAAAGAACTCATTGACCATTCTTATGATTTGGTTTTTAAGTCTTTAACAAAAAAACAACAACAGGAAATCACCGAATCTTAAAAATAGGCATTACTTTTGCTGCCAATTTCACGACTAAATTATTTACAAAATATCATGATTGACAATTTAAAGAAAATATTAAACGAAGACCAGGATCCGAAAGCGATTGAAAAAATCACTTCCAAACTGGAAAATTTATTAATGAATAACGAAGAAGTGGGGTATATCGCCGTACAGAAAAAACCGGCGGTAACTATTCTTCCGGACAGTATCGTGGTAACCAACAAAAGAATCATTCTTTGCAAACCCAAAAATTTAGGCTTGTCGATGGAATTCGTGGATTACGATTGGGATGACATTGCGGCTTCGTTTGTAAAAGAAGGTATTTTAGGTGCCGATTTCACGTTTACCACTAAATCCGAACTAACACATACCGTTGATTATCTTCCAAAAAATCAGGCACGAAAATTATACACCTTCGCAAAAGAACAATTGGATTTGCTGAAGAATCCGACAGCTGCGGCTCCAATTGCATCAATTCCGGTTGCTGAAGAAATAAAAGCCGAAATTCCGGCTGAAGAAATAGTTGAAGAAGTGGAAACCGAAGAAGTGACTTCCTTTGCCGAAATCATGCCTTCAACACCTGCGGTTCAGGAAACGTATGCGGAACCGATTTCTCAGACTCAGCCAACAGGTGAGAAAAAGTTAAGCGAAATGAACCACGAGGAACTGTTTGCAAAACTTCAGAATTACAAAAAATTACTGGACAACGGACTGATTCTTCAGGGCGAATACGACAAACTGAAAGCGGAAGTTTTACAGTACATGTAAAAAGGAGTGATAAGTGATAAGAGAAAAGGGATAAGTGTTATGAAACCGCTTATCCCTTTTCTCTTATCCCTTGTCTCTTATCCCTTGTCACTAAAAATCACATCACTCCCTTCTGTTTCTCAACATACGCATCGGATTGCATTTTTAACAGTTCTGTGGCCGCTTTTCTTTTGTAATCGTAAATTTCCTTATCTCCCCGAATGTCTTCATAAACCTTATCGTAAATGGATGCATCGGTTTGTTTCTGAAGATTTCTTTGGTAATTGTTCTGTTCGATATGGGTTCTCAAAGCCGTTTCGGTGTCTTCGAGTTTGAAATCGTATTCCCCTTTCGGTGATAATAATTTGGCTATAATCGGCGAGGTTTCGATTGCCAAAAACAACAACATAATGAAGAGCGATGGCAGCGATGGTAATTTTCCCAAGGCATTGATTCTGGCCATCAGTCCGTCGAAACTGTCGATAATCGGTTTACTGTCCGCAACTTTTTTATCCAGATCGGCTTGTAATGTTTTGGATCTTGCTTCTTTTTCAGTAATGGTTTTGGAGGATGTGGCTTTTAAGGAATCCAGTTGTCTCAGCGCCAAATCATGGGCTTCCCTTTTTTCCTTGTAAATTGGGCCTTTCCCCATTTTTTTCGTTCCGGCAGTTCCTTCTGCTTCGGTGATATAGGATTGGTACAAATCGGCAACTTCCTTTTCTTTGGCTTTAATGTTTGACTTGATGCTGTCGATTTCCGATTGGTTTTTCGTCACATCGCCTTTGAAATAATTGCTTACCTGATTTTTGTTGGCAATGGCCATTTCGTTCTTTTCTTTCAGCAAAACGGTATTGATTTCCTTTTCGAAAATTTTGATTTCCAACGGTTTTGAAATTACGATAGCAATAATCATAGCCAAAACGATACGCGGAGATGCCTGAAGCAATTCGCTTAGGAATTTTTCACGCTTGCGGATGGTGGAAACGATAAACCGGTCTAAGTTAAAAATCAACAGTCCCCAAACAACTCCGAAAAGTAAGGCGGGATACACGCTGTCGAAAACCGTAAAAAGCGCATACGCACTGGCAATAAAGGCCATGATTGCCGTAAAAAACACCGTGGCTCCGATACCGGCATATTTGTTTTGTTCCCCATTGGAACAGGAGTAAATCAGGTCTTTGTCTGCGCCGGAGCACAGAATAAAAAAGCGTTTTAACATGATGATGATTTTTGATTGATGATGATTATACAAATTTAACGCCAAAATTTTTATTTTGTTGCAAACCAGTTATTTATTTTAACCCAACTTAAAACTCATCATTCCGTAAACCATTTACCTATATATTTTAATAAAAATCAGTAAATTATGTTAAAATAATCGTAATTTTGTATCCAATACCGCGCGATTTAAAATTCCACACCGCCTCAGATTTCAAAGTTGAATTATCACTGATTCACCAACATAAATTTTGAAATTATGAAAACTGTCCATTACAAATTTTACGTCCTTATTTTGTTTTTCCTCACGCAACACTTTTCTCTTTTGGCTCAGGAAAAAATGTATTATTTAACGGTTACCACCACGTACAGAAATTTTGAACACAAAGAAGGCAAAATGGAAGACTGGTTGGCACTGGAAAAAGAATATCTCGAAAAGGTTATCAAAAAAAACGAATTCATTTTGGGGTATAACGTTCTCAACCACTATTATACCGCACACAACGGTGAGATTATCTTTGTTCATGTGTATGAAAGCTGGGATGCGATTGAAAAAGCCTGGAATAAAAACGAGGAACTTGCCAAAGCCGCATGGCCCGATGAAAAAGCCAGAAAAGCGTATTACGAAAAAAGAAGCAAGTACTATAAACCAAGACATTCCGATGAAATTTACGTAACCTATGGCGATCGAAAACGCATGGCAAAAGCTCCCGATAAACCCATGGTGTACTATGTACGTAAAAGTATTTTCGACACGCCAAAAGACGGCACCGACAAAGAATTCAACGACCTAAGCAAACAGTTGTTTGACAATGTTACCATGAAGAATGATGTAGTGAAAGCGTATTATGCCTACAATCACGCGTGGGGCTCCAACAACATGGAATTTGTGGAAGTTTTCGTGGTGGACAATTTAGGAGACATTGAAAATGCCTGGAAAAAAGATGATGAGTTATTCAAAGCCAAATGGAAAGACGAAAAAGGCCGCGAAGAATTTGATAAAAAAATGGGCAAGTATTTTACCGGTCAGCATGGGGATTTTATTTATCAGTCCGTTCCCGAATTGTATAAACAGGTGGTACCTAAATAAAGGTATTTCCTTAAACTGCCCAAAAAGCAGCTCAATAAGAAAAAAAAATAAAGATGTCTTTTCCTTTTATTATTTCGAAATTTCAGCAATGCTGAAAACAGAAAGCCACAACTCTTACAGTTGTGGCTTTCGTCTAAAATTCAGATTCCGTTTAACGGTAGTGCCTCTGTGGTGAGCCGATCGCGTTAGGGATTGGAGTGGAAATCCTTTTTCTTTTTTCTTTAAAAAGGAAAAGATTGCAACGGAAAGCCCGACCTCGTTGCCCTATAAAAGTTCCTGCTTAGTAGGTACATCGTTCTGCAACGGGGGAACGCCAAAAAAAAATCCGCCACTTTTAAGATGACGGATTTTGTATTCATATATAAAATCTTATTTCGAAAGTTCCACAAAATATTTATAGAATAGCGGAATCGTTTCAATCCCTTTCAGATAATTGAATACACCGAAATGCTCATTTGGCGAGTGAATCGCATCGCTGTCCAAACCGAAGCCCATCATGATGGTTTTCGATTTCAGTTCCTTTTCGAACAGCGCCACAATCGGAATACTTCCTCCGGAACGTACCGGAATCGGCTGTACACCAAAAGTATCCGCATAAGCTTTGGAAGCGGCCATATACCCGATAGAATCGATGGGCGTTACATAACCCTGCCCGCCGTGGTGTGGTGTCACTTTTACTTTAACTGCTTTAGGTGCAATGCTTTCGAAGTGGTTTGTGAACAACTTGGTAATTGCTTCCCAATCCTGATTCGGCACCAAACGCATGGAAATTTTAGCGAATGCTTTGCTTGCGATAACGGTTTTCGCACCTTCTCCGGTATAACCGCCCCAGATTCCGTTTACGTCAAGCGTTGGACGGATGGAGTTTCTTTCGTTGGTGGTATATCCTTTCTCTCCGTATACTTCTTCGATTTCCAATGCCTTTCTATAGGCCTCTTCCGAGAACGGACGTTTACCCATTTCGGCTCTTTCCTCGGTGGAAAGTTCTTCCACGTTGTCATAGAAGCCCGGAATCGTAATGTGATTGTTTTCATCGTGCAGCGAAGCGATCATTTTCGTCAATACGTTGATCGGGTTGGCTACGGCGCCACCATACAATCCGGAATGCAAATCTCTATTTGGACCGGTCACTTCCACTTCCACATAACTTAAGCCGCGAAGACCGGTTGTAATGGACGGTTGCTGATTGGAAATCATTCCCGTATCGGAAATAAGAATCACGTCGTTTTTCAGTTTTTCCTGATTGCGTTCCACGAACCAGCCCAAACTTGCCGAACCCACTTCTTCCTCTCCTTCAATCATGAATTTCACGTTACAAGGAAGGCAATTGTTCTGAATCATGTATTCAAACGCTTTCACGTGCATGTACATCTGACCTTTGTCGTCACAGGCTCCACGGGCGAAAATAGCCCCTTCCGGATGCAGTTCGGTCGTTTTGATAACGGGTTCAAACGGCGGTGATGTCCATAATTCAATTGGGTCTGCCGGTTGTACGTCATAATGTCCGTAAACCAAAACAGTTGGTAAATTTGCGTCGATTATTTTTTCTCCGTAAACGATGGGATAGCCCGGTGTTTCACAAAGCTCCACTAAATCACAACCCGCTTTTTCCAAGCTCGCCTTTACGGCATTGGCAGTGTCGATCACATCTTGAGAATAAGCGCTGTCGGCACTTACGGAAGGTATTTTTAATAATTCAATTAACTCATTAAGAAAACGTTCTTTGTTTTGCTGAACGTACTGTTTGATATTGTCCATTATGTTGTTAAAATGATGAAAGCCAAATATACAAAAAAACAAATTCCAATTCTAAAATTCCAAATTTTGAAATTAAATTGGCTGCACTTGAATCATAATCTAAAAAAATATTTTTCTTATTTTTTTAAAAATGAATGACTTACCAAAAAGTTTTTTGGAATTTACTTATTTGGCTTTGGAATTTAAAAAATATGTATATCTTTGCACCACTTACTGAAACAACTACTTGTTTTATAAGCCTGCGGGTGTGGTGAAATTGGTAGACACGCCAGACTTAGGATCTGGTGCCTCACGGTGTGTAGGTTCGAGTCCTATCACCCGCACAAAAAGCTTCTCAAATCGGGAAGCTTTTTTTATTTCCGCACGTTTCAATCCCAGTCCAGAACCTCACCTTTGATGTTTTTCAAAAAATATTAATCCTACAAAACGACACCCGAAAAGAAAATTTAAATTAACTTTAAACTTAATAAACAATCGGAGAGAAAACAGCAGTAAAACCAGCCGGGTTTCTTTCGACTAATAAAAGGCTCAATGAGAACTTACCACTGAATCTAAAAATATTGGATTACAGCATTCTTTCAGAAAAAGTTAAGTTGAAAATAAAAGCGTAAAAACATGCGAAAACTAATTTCACTTTTTGGACTGCAGGACTCGGACTTTAGCGACAGGAGATCAATCCTGATCAAAATAATCCTGATTTTTCTTTTCATCCTATCGGTTTCACTCTTCATAGCAATGTTCTTTCAGGACCAATACATTTTTCGCTATGCTTCAATCCTGTCAATAGTCTGGACCATAAGTTTAATTTTAGCGATAGTTGCAAAAAAGGGCAATGTCCGAATAGTAGCATCCCTTTACATCTCATTTTTATTGATAGCGATCATCTTTTTCTCCTGGAGTGGCGGAGGAATTAAGGCGCATGGCATAAAACTTTTACCAATTATCGTATTATTTGCCGGCTTAACAATGGGAAAAAAGGAAATTTGGATCTTCGGAATCATTGCCTCCTTGGGAGGCCTCCTACTCGTTGTAGCCGAGCACTTTAATTTACTTTCCAGAAAAGAACCACTCGGACTTACACCCATAATACATTGGATTTTCACGATAACCAGCATTTTTTTACTCTGCTTTCTTGAGAACTTATCTGTAGAAAAGTTACGGAAAGCCCTTCTAAAATCTCAGGAAGAACTGGAACTGAGAAAAAAATCGGAAGAAGCCTTAAAACAAAAAAACGAAAAATTAACCGAAATAGCTCAATTTCAATCACATATGGTCCGAGGACCGGTAGCCAGCATACAGGGACTAATCAGCCTGATTAATTTTGACGACCCGAATGACGCCATAAATTCTGAAATTATCCCAAATCTGAAATCCGCCACAGAAGAACTGGATGTTGTGATCCGTCAGATTGTTCAAAAGACGAATGAAATAGACGAGGCAACAAAAAATGAAGATTAAAAAACAAAAAAGACATCCATAAAAGCCAGATTGCAAGACGTACTGACAGCCTTTTATTTCAACGGACGAAGCGTATTGCTATAGGTTATCACATAAGGATTTCCCAGTCGCGAAGCATCTTTCATCACATAAATAAATTTGTACTTATTCGCGTTTGCCGCATCAATTACAACTTCCACTTTACTTATATCATCGGTGATTTTTGTATCAACCGTATTATTAATAGTGATATACCCCGCAATTCCCGTACTCAGATTACTGATCGGAATTCCAGAATACAGCGATTTCTTTTCATTGGCAACTGTAACCTTTCCGCCTTTAAAGCCTTTGGTCAGAATTAAAACCGATGCCGATGCGTCATTCGCTTTCATTTCCGACAGGAACTTCTTTTTAGCCGTAGCGGATACCGATCTAAAATCATCACGATACTGAACAGCAGGTTCATTTTTCTCTTCCGCAACACGTTTTTTAGACGAACAACCCACCGTAAAAAGCACCATCATTAATATAACAAACACATTTTTCATATTCTCTCAGCATTAATCCTATTCTATTTAACGAACCACTGCCCAATCTATTATATCTTTGCATAGTTAAATAAACGTCAAAGTTTTTATGGTGCAGAAAATCGGACATCGCGGGGCAAAAGGATACATACCTGAAAACACGTTGGAATCTTTCCAGAAAGCACTGGATTTGGGCGTTGACGGAATCGAACTTGATGTTCACGTATGCGCTTCGGGCGAATTGGTGGTTTTTCACGATTTTACTGTTGACCGTGTAACCAATGGTTCCGGAGAAGTTGACAAACTGACATTATCCGAACTGAAAACACTAAAAATTGCCGGCGAATTACAAATTCCCACATTAGCTGAAGTTTTCGATTTAATCAACCGGAAATGCTGGATTAATGTCGAATTAAAAGGGCACGATACCGCACAACCCACGTGCGAACTGATTGAAAAATACGTTACCAAAAAAGGCTGGACATATGAAGACTTCATCGTTTCCAGTTTCCAGAAAGACGAATTGGAAAAAACCCGGGCACACAATCCTAAAATCCGATTAGCAACGTTGTCTCAAGCCAGTGTGGAACAAGCTTTGGAATGGGCCGACGAACTTTCCGCCTACGCCATACATCCGCATTTTTCCCTGCTTACCGACGACAATATTCACGAAGCAAAAAAGAAAGGCTACAAAATCAACGTGTGGACCGTGAATCATTACGAAGACATTCAGCGGTTGGAAGCGCACATCATAGACGGAATTATTTCCGATTTTCCCGACAGATTATGATCTCAAATTACGACATACTTATTATAGGCGGTGGTGCGGCCGGGTTTTTCACTGCCATAAATATCGCGGAAACCAATCCGAAATTAAAAATCGTCATTCTCGAACGCGGAAAGGAAGTCCTTACCAAGGTGAAAATTTCCGGTGGCGGACGCTGTAATGTTACTCACGCCTGTTTCATTCCGAATGATCTGGTGAAGTTTTATCCGAGAGGCGAAAAAGAACTGAAAGGTCCGTTTCATCAGTTTTGTTCCGGCGACACAATCGAGTGGTTTGAAAAACACGGTGTGGAACTCAAAATCGAAGAAGACGGAAGAATGTTTCCGGTATCCGATAGTTCACAAACCATTATTGACTGTTTTTTATCGGCTACAAAGAAATCAGGAATTGACATCCTAACGGGCCAAAGCGTACAATCACTTTTTAAAGGCGACGGATATTGGAAAGTGGACACCAACCAGCAATCGTTCAAATGTGACACTCTGGTAATGGCGACAGGAAGCAATCCAAAAATATGGGAACTGATGGAATCGTTAGGACACACCATCGAAGCACCGGTTCCGTCGTTATTCACCTTCAACATAAAAGATGCCCGAATTAAAGATCTGATGGGACTATCTGCCATTACCTCCGTAAAGGTAAAAGATTCCAAACTGAAAGCCTCCGGACCTCTGTTGATAACCCATTGGGGAATGAGCGGACCCGGAATCTTACGACTTTCAGCATGGGGAGCCCGTGAATTGGCCGCCAAAAACTATCAATTCACCCTTCAGGTTAACTGGCTTAACGATACCGATTTTGAAGAAACATTGGACATCCTAAAAAACCTGAAGGAAGAAAACGCTAAGAAACTAATCATGAAATTCTGCCCGTTCGAGTTTCCGAAACGTCTTTGGGAAAGCCTGGTTTTCGCATCGGGAATTTCCGCCGAAACCAAATGGACCGATCTTTCCAAAAAACAACTGACCGCTTTAGCGAATCAGCTCACCAACGGACAGTTTCAGGTAAACGGAAAAAGCACTTTTAAGGAAGAGTTCGTTACCGCGGGAGGCATTAATCTGAAAGAAATCGACTTTAAAACCATGCAAAGCAAATTACACGACAACCTGTACTTTGCCGGAGAAATTTTGAATATTGATGCCATTACAGGCGGTTTCAATTTTCAGAACGCGTGGACCGGAGGTTTTTTGGCAGCAAGAGCTATTACTGAAAAATAAATCATGCGTCATTCCAGCTCCAAGCCACCCTGAAGCGATTCCTGCCATACTTTTAAGTCACGCCATTTTCCTTCGTAAGCCAATCGAGCCTGGCGTGGCCAAGTCGAAGGGTTATGCAGCGCAAATTGTCCTCCCGCCTTATTTAGAATTTCATTACAGCGGTCTACCGACATTTCGGCGAAACTTTTCCAGGTCTGAATACCGGAGGTTTTAAACAACTGCTCGATTTTCGGGCCGATGCCTTCAATTACTTTCAGGTCATTTTCCTCCACTTCCCTGCCTAAAACCGACGACGCCAAATCATGATCGAATTCATGATATTCGGGAGGCTCCGCAGTGAATCCCAAAACATGACTGCCCGAAGCGATCTTGGCTTTCAGGACTTCCATCTCCGAAGAAAGTACGGCTATTTTTCTTTTGTATTTTTCAACTTCGGAAGTCTTTTCCAAATTTGAACCTGATGACGATTTCCCAATGATGTAGCCTAACAAAACCCCTATTAAGCCTACAACCAGAACAACTACTGAACCCATATCTCCACATTTTTAAGTTGACCACAAAGCTTTTTTTACCATATATCAGGCACAAAAAAGAATCCTGAAACCACAGATAACCTAAGTTTAAGAAGCTATTTTGGGTAACCGTAAAGTTAACCATAAAAGGAATTACCGAATGTTTAAAAACGGTGGTAATAGATGAAAAGTAAAAAAAAACGATGAAAAAACTAACGGTTTAACCAGAAGATGGCGGCATTCAGCACCGTTGCAAAACCAACCCATGCAAGGTAGGGCAGCAGTAGCATACCGGCAATTTTATCCACTTTTTTAAAAACCACATACGTTTCGAAAATCATCAGCAACAAAACGACAATTTCGACCAGAGCCAACAACGGATTGTGCAATCCAAAGAACAGATACGACCATAAAAAATTCAGCACCAACTGTATGGCAAAAAACTGTAATCCCTTGCGGACATTGATCCGATCCGACTCAATTCGGTTCCAAACCAAACCGGCCGCCACGCCCATCATGACAAAAAGGGTTGACCAGACCGGAGCAAAAACCCAATTGGGCGGATTAAAACCCGGTTTTACTAAGGTAGGATACCAAACCTCAATACTGTTGCGTGTTATGATTCCTGAGAAATAACCAATACACAAACAGGTAACAACAACGGTAAGGATTCGGGTAATTTTTTGCATCTGATTAATTTATAGTTTCCAAAAATAGGAAAAAACCACAGAATCCAAAGCACTTTAGCAACGAACTAACTAAAAATGTATCTTTGCTTAAATTTTTCTAGTTTTATGGTTTCCGAAAAGGATTTTATCCAAAATAATTATACGATTTCCGTTGAAGGCGGCAATTTCGAATGGAGTGCACCCAGCAACATCGCCCTGGTAAAATATTGGGGTAAAAAAGACAACCAGATTCCGGCGAATCCTTCCATCAGTTTTACACTGAACAATTGCAAGACGATCACCAAAATGGCTTTTACCAAAAAAGAAAACAATGGTCATTTTTCGTTCGATTTACTGTTTGAAGGACAGCCCAAAGAAGATTTCAAACCGAAAATCCAAAAATTTTTCGAACGCATTTTCGACTATTGCCCCTATCTGAAAGATTTTCATTTTACGATTGATACGCAAAATACTTTTCCGCACAGTTCGGGCATAGCCTCTTCCGCCTCGGGAATGGCTGCTTTGGCGATGAACATCATGAGTATGGAAAAGCTGTTGAATCCGACAATTTCAGAAGACTACTTCAACAAAAAAGCTTCTTTTCTGGCCCGATTGGGGTCCGGTAGCGCTTGCCGAAGCGTAAAAGGAAGCGTAGTGGTTTGGGGAAATCATACTGAAATTCCAGAAAGTTCCGATTTGTTCGGAGTGGAATTCCCATCCACAATTCACGAAAATTTCAGAAACTATCAGGACACGATTTTATTGGTGGACAAAGGCGAAAAACAGGTTTCCAGCACGGTCGGACACGATCTGATGTTCGGACATCCGTTTGCGGAACAGCGTTTTTCTCAGGCACATCACAATTTATCGGCCATAAAAAACGTTCTGGAACGCGGTGATGTGGAACAATTCATCAAAATCGTGGAAAGTGAAGCCTTGACGCTGCACGCCATGATGATGACTTCGATGCCGTATTTCATCTTAATGAAACCGAACACATTGGAAATCATCAATAAAATCTGGAAATTCAGATCCGAAACACAAACACCGGTATGCTTTACGCTTGACGCCGGGGCGAATGTTCACGTACTGTATCCGGAAAACGTTAAAGAACAAGTTTTGCAATTTATTAAGAACGAATTGATTGGCTATTGTCAAAATGGTCAGTACATTTGTGACGAAATTGGCAAAGGCGCCGTGAATCGTAATTGATTTTTCACTACATTTACTTCGCTTTAATTGAAGTTAAAACAAAAAGCAGCATATGAAAGGACCGCTTTTCTACTCAAAAATATTACTCTTCGGAGAATACGGAATTATCAAAGATTCCAAAGGCTTATCTATCCCTTATAATTTTTACAATGGCGCTTTGAAAGTGGATGAAAACCCATCGGAAGAAGCTGTAAAATCCAATGCAAGTTTAAAGCGATTTGTATCCCATCTGGAAAACCTGCAAACCGAACAGCCTGAGTTGGTGACTTTCAATTTAGAAGTTTTAAAAACCGATGTGGAGCGTGGCATGTATTTCGACTCCAGTATTCCGCAAGGGTACGGCGTGGGAAGCAGCGGTGCTTTGGTTGCGGCGATTTACGATAAATACGCGAACAACAAAATCACGGTTCTGGAAAACCTGACCCGTGAAAAATTATTGCAGTTAAAAGCCATTTTTTCGCAGATGGAATCGTTTTTCCACGGAAAAAGCTCCGGTCTGGATCCGCTAAACAGCTATTTGAGTTTACCGATTTTAATCAATTCCAAAGACAATATCGAACCGACAGGCATTCCTTCACAGAGTACGGAAGGGAAAGGCGCGGTTTTCTTAATTGACTCAGGCATTGTAGGCGAAACGGCTCCGATGGTAAGTATCTTCATGGAGAATTTAAAAGAAGAAGGATTCCGAAAAATGCTGAAGTCCCAATTCATCAAACATACCGACGCCTGCGTGGAAAACTTCCTGCATGGCGACATGAAATCCCTTTTTGAAAACACCAAAAAGCTTTCCAAAGTGGTTTTGAATAATTTCAAACCGATGATTCCGGAACAATTCCACCAGGTTTGGCAAAAAGGAATCGACACTAACGATTATTACCTGAAACTTTGCGGTTCCGGTGGTGGCGGTTATATCTTAGGATTTACCCAGGATCTGGAAAAAGCAAAAAATGCGTTGAAAGACTATAAATTGGAAGTGGTGTATCAGTTTTAGGTTTTCTTACGACAACTTAAGACTTTCGATTTTACGACTTTCAACTTCAGCCTATAATCATGCTCACACGAAAAACAAAAATACTACTGATGAAAGTCCTCAGTCTGTTTTCTGTGGTGCGTGGCTATAACATTCCCATTATTGTCATAGCGCAGTACTTATCGTCAATTTTCATCTTGGCTCCCGAAAAAAGAGCTTTGGATGTCATACTCGATTGGCGCCTTTTCATTATCGTATTCGTTTCAACCCTAACGATTGCCTCCGGGTACATCATCAATAATTTTTACGATTCCGAAAAAGATTTAATCAACCGACCGAACAAATCGATGTTGGATCGTTTGGTGAGCCAGAAAACAAAACTCAACGTATATTTCGGACTGAACTTTCTGGCAACAGCTCTCGCCTTTATCATTTCATGGCGCGCTGCCTTGTTTTTTTCGGCCTATATTTTCCTGATTTGGTTCTATTCCCACAAACTCAAAAAATACCCCATCATCGGAAATCTGACGGCTTCATTGCTTGCTGTACTTCCTTTCTTCGGTATTTTGCTGTATTTCAAGAATTTTTATCATGTGATTTTCGCTCACGCCACATTTTTGTTCCTGCTGATTTTAATACGCGAAATGATCAAAGATCTGGAAAACATAAAAGGGGACGTAGCCAACGATTACCAAACCATTCCGGTGCGTTTCGGCGAAAAAACCTCCAAACAGATTATCACTTTTCTGACCGTTTCAACAGTACTTCCGGTCTATATTCTGATTGACAGATACGACGTGGGCTACATGGACATTTACTTTTACATCAGCCTGATTGTCCTGATCTTTTTCCTGCTAAAACTCTGGAAATCAAAAACACACAGCGAATACATTCAGTTGCATAACTCATTGAAATTACTCATTGTGGCCGGTGTCTTTTCCATTGTTTTAATCGACCCATCGGTTTTGGTGAACGGGAGAGCCCTTTTAAAAATATAACCATGAAACACTTTTACTGCTTAATTTTACTGCTGTCTGTTTCCGTCAATTACGCACAACAGGACAAATCCGCTATGGATAAAAAAAAGGCACAGGAAGCAATCATCAAAGAGCATTTAACCGATTGTGCAGTAAAATACAATTACACCTTTCAGATGGCCGAATGGCAAGCCTGCCTGGACGCCGGTTTAAAAAAAGACAGTACGATTGCCTACTTATGGCAGCAAAAAGCGATGCCGTATTTCAAAGCCAGAAAATATGAAGTGGGAATGGTCTTTATAGACAAAGCAGTTACCTATGATGCAGAACGATGGCAACCCTACAGGGCTTTCATCAAGTGTATTTTCGCCAAAACCTACAAAGACGCCATTGCTGATTTTGAAGACTGCAAGAAAAAATTCGGTAACAATTATGTTATGGATCACACCTACGATTTTTACATCGCATTGTGTTATCTGCAACTGAACGAATTTAAAAAAGCAGAAATACTGCTTCAAAACTACGTAGATACCACCTTGAAAAAAAATGGCGAAGATTGGGTACACCACACCGCATTGTTTTATTTAGGGATTTCGATGTACGAGCAACAACGATGGTCGGATGCCATAACCGTATTTGACCGCTCTTTAGCCAAGTACAAGAACTACTCCGACGTTAAATATTATAAAGGAATTTGCCTTTACAGATTAGGAAAAACAGAAGAATCCGACGCAATTATGAAGGAATCCAAAGCCGATTACGAGCTGGGTTACAAAATCAACGAAGACAATGTGGTTTATGAAATGTACCCTTATCAGGTAAGGCGAAAAAAATAACTAACAACTCCCTCATCCAATATCAATTAAAGAAACACTATCTTTGCAGAAATTACAATGAAATGAATAACGGAAAAGGAAATAATAAAAAAGGTTCTACGTCGAAAAAACCAAGCACCGGTTCGAAAAAACCAAGCGGCCCGGCTAAAGCAACGTTTAAGAAAAACGACACGAAAACTGGTTTCCCAAAAGCAAAACCTGCTTTCGATAAAAAACCTAAAGCACCTAAAAAACCTGCCAATCCAGACGAAATGCGTCTGAACAAATACATCGCCAATTCTGGCGTTTGCTCACGTCGTGATGCGGATATTTACATCCAATCCGGAAACGTGAAAGTAAACGGCGAAGTGGTTACCGAAATGGGCTACAAAGTGCAACTGAACGATGTGGTAAACTTTGACGGTAGCTTAATCACTCCGGAGAAAAAAGAATACGTTTTATTAAACAAACCGAAAGGATTCACGACTTCCAAAGACGAAGACATGAACGCCAATAATGTTTTGGACTTGGTTCGTGGCGCTACAAAAGCCAAATTACAGGCCGTGGGAAGAATGGACAAAACCACTACCGGTTTATTATTGTTCACCAACGATACCGATATGGTTCGTAAGTTTACCATTCCAAACCAACGTTCGTCTAAAGTGTATCAGGTTTCTATAGATAAAAATCTGAAATACGAAGATTTGGAGAAAATCGCAGGCGGATTAACCATCGACGGACACCGCGTTTTCGTAGAGGAAATATCCTATATCGAAGACCAGCCGAAAAGCGAAATCGGCATAAAAATGAAAACCTCCAACGTAAAAGTGGTGCGTTCCATTTTCGAACATTTCAAATACGACGTTTTAAGAGTGGACCGCGTAGTTTTCGCCGGCTTAACCAAAAAGAATCTACCAAGAGGAAACTGGAGATTCCTTACGGAACAGGAAATCATCAATCTGAAGAATTCATAAATAAAAAAGGCTAACATTTCGTTAGCCTTTTTTTATACTTTGATGCCGTCGATTATAATAATGCGTCGATTGCTTCTGTGTATGTATTTTTAGGAGCAACTCCTACCTGACGTCCTACCACTTCTCCGTTTTGGAAAACCAATACGGTTGGAATATTACGAACACCATATTTCGCTGCAAACTCCTGATTCGCATCTACATCTACTTTCCCGATTACCGCTTTTCCGGCGTACTCTTCACTGATCTGATCAATGATTGGAGCCACCATACGACAAGGTCCGCACCAAGCTGCCCAAAAATCTACCAATACCGGTTTCTCTGATTTTAATACTACTTCATCAAAAGTTGCATCTGTTATTGCTAAAGCCATAATTTCATTTTTTAAATTGTCTGACAAAAGTAGGATATTATTTTGAATTGTTTACCTGTTGAAAATCAGTTTTGATTATGATTAAATTGATATTTTTTATCAGGAGCTTTTTCCCGCTATCCGTTGCAATCTTTTACAGCAAATTTGCGATGCAAATTCGCTGCAAAAGGATTTCCACTGCTATCGGGGCTAGGCGTCAGGCTGTTAATTCAACCGGAAGTTAATCTGAAGACGTTCCAACTCGGCCAACATCGCATTCGAAACCCCAATTTTAAGCTTTCGGCTCGGCATGCTGAGTTTGGTTACCACTTTTATTTCTTCTTTCTCTTCCGGAATTACAATTTCCACTTCCTCCGCAATTTCATCGGTATCCGAAACTTCATCGGTATCATTCATTTCACTGATAACCGGCACTTCCACTATTTTCTTCACACGTTCCAGTTCCATCACTTCAAAAGTTACGGAAGCCTCACCCGGATTGTCTTTGAACAGTTCGTTGAGCTCCATGATTAATTGTTCACGCAAATCGGTAATCGAAAAATGCAATATGAGTTTTTTTCCGAATTTCGGCAACACATCCTGCAACTGTAACACATCGACAAACTGCAAACGCGGGTCGGATTTCTTGCCGGTTTCCTTGTTCGTCCAACCTTCTTTTACATTCAGTCGAATATACACAAAGTGATTTTGTCCAAGATAATGGCGGAATTTCAAATACTCCTCATCAAATATCCTAAACTCATAACTTTCGTCGTACCCTTCTAAATTAAAAGTCGCCCAACCTTTACCGTTTTTAGCGACGCGGTGTTGCACATTGGTTACAATTCCACCCACGGCAATGTTTTTCCCAACATGCGGTGTCAAATCCTTTAAAGCATCCAGACGTGTTGGGCAGAAATATTTCATTTCAAACTTATAATCATCAAGCGGATGTCCTGAGATATAAATTCCAACCACTTCCTTCTCTTTGGCAAGTTTTTCCATGGTATGCCATTCCTCACACGGCGGCACGGTTGGTTCCGGAATCTGTACTTCGGAAGCATCCCCAAATAAACTGACCTGAGATGAGTTTTCATTTTCCTGCGTTTTTGAACCGTAGCGCATCGCTTTTTCCAAAAACGTAATATTATCGCCATCGTGATGGAAATATTGTGCACGGTGCGTATTATCAAAACAATCGAAACCACCAGCCAAAGCTAAGTTTTCGAAGGCTTTTTTATTGGCGGCACGCAAATCCACTCGTTTAGCCAAATCGAATATGGATTTGTATTTCCCGTCTTTTCGGGTTTCGACTATCGTTTTTACGGCACCCTCTCCCACTCCTTTAATCGCTCCCATTCCGAAGCGAACGGCGTAGTTTTCATTTACCGTAAACTTATAGAAGGACTCATTCACATCAGGGCCTAATACGTCCAAGCCCATGCGTTTACATTCCTCCATGAAGAAGGAAACCTGTTTGATATCGTTCATGTTATTGGAAAGTACC
Organism: Flavobacterium limnosediminis JC2902; assembly: GCF_000498535.1. Taxonomy (GTDB): domain Bacteria; phylum Bacteroidota; class Bacteroidia; order Flavobacteriales; family Flavobacteriaceae; genus Flavobacterium; species Flavobacterium limnosediminis. Next base: position 162,557 of record NZ_AVGG01000001.1, read on the forward strand.
GCCGCCATGTACTCTGCCGGATAATGCGCTTTTAAATAAGCGGTCTGATAAGCAATCCAGGCATAACAGGTCGAGTGGGATTTATTGAAGGCATAACTCGCAAACGCCTCCCAGTCGGTCCATATCTTATCCAGTTTTTTTGCATCGTGCCCGTTGGCCATTGCCTGATCGATAAATTTGGATTTCATTTTATCCAAAACATCTTTCTGCTTTTTACCCATCGCCTTACGAAGTACGTCAGCATCACCCTTGGAGAAATTCGCAAGCTTCTGCGACAAAAGCATTACCTGCTCCTGATACACCGTAATCCCGTATGTTTCTCCTAAATATTCTTCGCAGGCATCCAAATCATAGGTAATCTCTTCCAATCCGTTTTTTCGGCGAACGAAAGAAGGAATATATTCCAAAGGTCCCGGACGGTACAACGCATTCATCGCGATAAGATCACCAAAAACCGTAGGCTTAAGGTCCTTCATGTACTTTTGCATCCCGGCCGACTCGTATTGGAAAACCCCAACCGTTTCACCTCTTTGGAACAACTCATATGTTTTTTGGTCATCGATTGGGAAAGTATCAGGATCGAGTTCGATTCCCAAACGGTATTTCACCAATTTAACCGTGTCTTTAATCAATGTTAGGGTCTTCAGACCCAGGAAGTCCATTTTCAGCAAACCGGCACTTTCTGCTACCGAGTTATCGAACTGTGTTACATACAAATCCGAATCTTTTGCCGTGGTCACCGGGACGAAATTCGTAATATCACTTGGTGTAATAATCACCCCGCAGGCGTGGATTCCAGTATTTCGGAGCGAGCCTTCCAGAACTTTTGCCTGCTGAATGGTTTCACCGGCAAGGTCTTCTTCTCTGGCAATTCCTATCAGTTCTTTTACCTTGTCAAATTCTTCCGAAGATTTCAGCGCTTTTTTCACTTCGCTTTCATCTTCCGCTAAGAAACGTGCCAGATTCCATTTTGATGGCATCATGGCAGGAATTAGTTTGGCAATTCTGTCAGCTTCAAACAACGGTAAATCCAATACACGCGCCGTATCACGAATAGCTGATTTCGTCGCCATCTTACCATAGGTGATAATCTGCGCCACCTGATTGGCTCCGTATTTATTGATTACGTAATCCATAACCAGTCCACGGCCTTCGTCATCAAAATCGATATCGATATCGGGCATGGACACACGATCCGGATTCAGGAAACGCTCAAAAAGCAAATCGTATTTAATCGGGTCGATGTTGGTGATTCCCAAACAATACGCAACAGCTGAACCCGCCGCCGAACCACGACCCGGTCCCACCGAAACACCCATTTTTCGGGCTTCCGCAATGAAATCCTGTACGATCAAAAAGTAACCAGGGTAACCTGAATTCGAAATGGTCAGCAATTCAAAATCCAATCGTTCCTGAATCGCCGGAGTGATTTCCTCATAGCGTCTTTCAGCACCATTCATCGTCAGATGCCTTAAATAGGCATTTTCACCTCTAACTCCGCCATCGGCTTTATCTTCAGGCACCACAAATTCTTCGGGAATGTCAAATTTCGGAAGTAATACGTCACGGTACAGCGAATACGCCTCTACTTTGTCAACGATTTCCTGAATATTGATGATGGCTTCCGGTAAATCGGAGAACAGCTTTTTCATCTCGGCCTCCGATTTGAAATAGTATTCCTGATTGGGCAAACCGTAACGATACCCTCGGCCACGGCCAATTGGTGTTGCCTGTTTTTCACCGTCTTTTACACACAATAAAATATCGTGCGCATTGGCGTCTTCTTTGGCAACATAATAGGTATTGTTCGTCGCAATCAGTTTTACATCGTGTTTTCGGGCGAAAGCGATGAGTGTTTTGTTCACCCGGTTTTCATCCTCCTGATTGTGGCGCATGACTTCGATATAAAAATCATCGCCAAATTGTGATTTCCACCAAAGCAAAGCATCCTCAGCCTGGTTTTCACCAATATTTAAAATTTTTGATGGGATTTCTCCATAGAGATTCCCCGACAAAACAATAATGTCTTCTTTGTATTTTTCTATTACATTACGGTCAATTCTCGGAACGTAATAAAATCCGTCGGTATAGGCGATCGACGCCATTTTTGCCAGATTGTGATAGCCTTTTTTATTTTTGGCAAGCAACACAATCTGATAACCGTTGTCTTTTTTGGTTTTATCCTTATGATCGTCACAGACATTAAACGTACAACCAACTATAGGTTTTACTATGGTTTCCGTTGGGGTTTCACCGTTTTCTTCGGCGGCTTTATTTTTGGCTTCGGCGCCTTTATTATGATTGAATACCGCGCTAACGAAGTGAAATGCACCCATCATGTTCCCCACATCAGTCATCGCCACGGCAGGCATTTTGTTTTTTACTGCCGCACTAACCAAAGCATTGATTGAAATGGTAGACTGCAATACCGAAAACTGTGAGTGATTGTGCAAATGCGCAAAAGCGGCGTGCTCTAAATCCTTTATTACTTCTTCTGAAACCGACGTGACAACCTCTTCCTGATGAATTTGCTGCAGACGCTTTCTGATTTCTTCGGAAGCCGATTTAAGATTGATATGTCTTAATCCGATGAGTTGAATTTCCTGCGGATTGTTTTCGCGGAAATTGCGGAAATAATCTTCGGTTACGTCGAGCTCTTCTTTGGTGAAAACCTCGCGTTTGATTAATTCGAGGAAACATCTTGTGGTCGCTTCCACGTCGGCAGTTGCGTTGTGTGCTTCTCCGAAAGGTTCTCCGAAAAGGTATTGGTGTAATTCGGTTAGCGTTGGCAATTTGAATTTACCGCCACGACCTCCGGGAAGTTTCAGCAAACTGGCAGTCACTTCGGTACAGGTATCCAAGACCGGCATTTTCACCATATCGGAACCTACGTTCATTCGGTGGAATTCACAACCCATGATGTTTACGTCGAAGCCTACATTCTGACCGACGATGTATTTCGCTTTCGATAAGGCAATATTGAATTTTTCAAGCACCTCCAATAACGGAACACCCTGCTCCATCGCCAATTCGGTGGAGATTCCGTGGATACGTTCTGCATCATAGGGAATGTTGAAACCTTCCGGTTTAACCAGATAGTCCTGATGTTCGATAAGATTTCCCATTTCGTCGTGCAACTGCCAGGCAATCTGAATACATCTCGGCCAGTTATCGGTATCGGTGATGGGCGCCGACCAACTGCGTGGTAAGCCTGTGGTTTCGGTATCGAAAATTAGATACATATCTTATAATGAAGGTTTTACTACTCTCCTTTTTATAAAAAAGGAATTGTTCAAAAGTACATTTTCAGCAGATAGAAATCAATTTTAGTTATCAACAAAAGTCAATTTTAACTCCCTGTCAACACTTCTGAAAAAACCATTTAAGCCATCCCGTCTTATGGACACTACCAAATGTAGGGAAATAAAAAAGCCGTCTCAAATGAGACGGCTTATATGTATCTATCAATAAAAGAGATTTAGTATCTTCCTCCACGACTGTTTCCACCACCACCGTAGTTTCCACCACCGCGGTTATTGTTTCCACCATAACCACCTCCCGCAGGACGGTTGCTATTGAAACTTCTTCTTTCACCTTCCGGTTTCGGCTCTGATTTGTTAACCACGATAGTACGACCGCCAACTGTGGCACCGTTTAACTCTTCAATGGCTTTCTGAGCTTCCGCATCGTTTTCCATTTCAACAAAACCAAACCCTTTACTTCTTCCGGTAAATTTATCGGTGATAATTTTAACTGAATTCACCTCACCGTATACCGCGAAAGAATCTCTTAAATCTGCTTCGTCAATTGAAAACGGAAGACTTCCTACAAAAATGTTCATATATATTATTTAAATAATTTTGGTAAAGATATAGTTTTAATTCCGTAAATCACTCACTATTAAGGTTTTCTTTTGAAATAAATTTTACTACCGCAAAAAAACACTGCTTTAGAAGAAACTAATATTCAATGTTTTAAGCACTTTATTGAGGCACTTTGTAAAAATTACCGTCCGTGAAATTTACTTCGTTACCCTCTTCGTCTTCTGCAATAAACTGGAATGTCCCGGTTATTGTTCCGGCAGTTTGTCCCGGAGAAATCACTATTTTTCCTGATCCTACTTCGTCTCCGGTAGCATACGAAGACCCTTCTCCATCAACAGACTCATAGGTTGCAGTATTAATCAAACCCGTTCCCAGCGTATATGTTCCCGGGGCAGCCGAACTGGTATGCAGTATCACCATGTCGGTTCCGACAGCAGCCATTATCGTCAATCCGCCAGCATCCGAAAAAGCATGCATCTCATTAGCCTTCCAGGTAACACCGTTTTTGTATGCCTGAAAAGCAGGGCTGTTAAACTTAATATCCTCACTACAAGAAGCAAAGGTCACTATCAAAACAAATAAGGAAGCTATTTTTTTCATTTTATAAATTTAATATTTTAAGATTAGGTATATTACCACAAAAATAGTTTTTAATTGAATATTGGCAAGTTTTTTCATTTGAATCTTCAAACACCAAACAATCAAAAGGATAAGATACAGAAAAAAGACATTAATTTTATTTTGTATTGCAAAACTCCTTATATTTGCACCCTTAAATAACCGAGGTCGAGAACCTCAAATTAATCACAAGATTATGTCAGTAAAAATCAGATTACAAAGACATGGTAAAAAAGGGAAACCTTTTTACTGGATCGTAGCGGCAGATGCTCGCGCGAAAAGAGATGGTAAATTCTTAGAGAAAATCGGAACTTACAATCCAAACACTAACCCTGCAACTATCGACTTAAACCTTGATAGCGCTGTACAATGGTTATTCAACGGTGCTCAGCCAACTGACACTGCAAGAGCTATCCTTTCTTACAAAGGTGCTTTATTAAAACACCACTTGGAAGGCGGAGTACGTAAAGGTGCTTTGACTGCTGAGCAAGCTGAAGCTAAATTAGCGGCTTGGTTAGAATCTAAAGCTGGTAAAGTTGATGCTAAAAAAGCAGGTTTATCAAAAGCAGAAGCAGATGCTAAAGCGAAAGCTTTAAAAGCAGAAAAAGAAGCGAACGAAAAACGTGTTGCTGCACAGGCAGAAGCTGCTAAAGTTGAAGAAGCTACAGAAGAAGTTACTGAAGAAGTAGCAACTGAAGAAGCTCCGGCTACTGAAGAAAACAACGAAGAAACTCAAGCATAATTTTATAGCGATTCCATGCGTAAAGACGAATGTTTCTATTTAGGTAAAATCGCTAAAAAGTTTAGTTTCAAAGGGGAAGTTCTTATCTATCTGGATACGGACGAACCTGAAATGTATGAAGATTTGGAATCAGTTTTTGTTGAATTCAACAAAAATCTGATTCCATTTTTTATTGAAAAAGGCGGGCTTCACAAAGGCGACTTCCTCAGGGTTAAATTTGAAGAAGTGGACAGCGAAGAAGATGCCGACCGTTTAATTAACTGCGAAGTCTATCTTCCGTTAAGCACGTTGCCAAAACTTGAAGGCAACAAATTCTATTTCCACGAAGTGATTGGTTTTGATGTCGAAGACGTACGTTTGGGCAATATCGGGAAAATTGTTTCCATTAACGATTCCAGTGCACAACCGCTTTTCGAAATCATGAAAGACGATACGGAAATCCTGATTCCGATGATCGACGCGTTCATCGTTCAGATTGACAGAGCTAACAAAAAAGTGGTTCTGGATACACCGGAAGGCTTGGTGGATCTTTACTTAGGTTAGTTTACAGTCACAGTCACCGTAAACAGAAATTCATAAAATCGTGTTTCAATTCAAACAATTCTCCATTGCACAAGACCGCTGCGCCATGAAAGTGGGCACCGATGGGGTTTTACTTGGTGCCTGGACTCCGCTTATCAACAATCCATACAACATTTTGGATATTGGTACCGGAACCGGACTAATTGCACTGATGCTGGCACAACGCAGCCATGCCGAACAAATAGACGCGATTGAAATTGACGACGACGCTTACGAGCAAGCCACCGAAAACTTCGAAAACTCTCCTTGGAACGATCGATTGTATTGTTACCATGCCGGATTGGATGAATTTGTGGATGAAGTTGAAGAAGAATTTGATTTGATTGTTTCCAATCCTCCTTTTTATACGGATGAATACAAATCCAATAACGAGCAACGCGATGCTGCCCGATTTGAAGACTCATTACCTTTTGAAGAATTAGTAGAGGCCGCTGATTTTTTTCTGTCGGAAAACGGTATTTTTTCCTTAATCATTCCCTACAAAGAGGAAGAGCAGTTAAAAAATCTTTGCGCCGAAAGAGGTTTGTTTCCTTTAAAAATTACCCGTGTTAAAGGCACACCAACTGCCGAAATCAAACGCAGTTTACTGGCGTTCAGCCGCATTGAACAGCAGCCCCTTATTGACGAATTGGTTATAGAAACCGCGCGTCATCAATATACTCCGGAATACATTGCACTTACGAAGGATTTTTATCTGAAACTTTAATTCGGCTTAAAAACATCCCGGAACTGATACAGAATTCGTTCTATCAGACGTAAATCTTCGGTGATAATTTCTGCCGAACCTTTCATCTCCTGCTGAAACGGGATTTCTTTTTTGTAATTTGTTTTCAGGTTTTGCGGTAAGGCAACATCCATCATGATATTTCCTTCTTTGTCCGGAACCAAAGATATGTTTTTCACTTCGCCTTTCAGTACGCCGAATTCTCGGTCCGGATAATTAGCCAGACGGATATTTACCTGCTGACCCACTTTTATTTTTCCCGAATTGTGCGCCGGTGCTTTTGCTTTTCCGATGTAGCCTTTTTCGGTCTTCGGAACTATTGAAAACACGTTATCGCCCGCATTTATCGTTTGATTTTCCACCCAAATCTGAGCAAAAGCCACTTCCCCTTCTATGGACGATTTTAAAACATAATTAAGCTCCCAGTCTTTAATGGCTTTCTTCAGCTGATAAAAGGACTGTGTAACATTGCGACTCAATGTCACCTCTTCTTTTGTACCGCTGATTTCGGTTCCTTTCACCGCTCTTTTATTTTCGATCAAGGACGATTTCAATTGCGAAATGGAAGCCAACAGGTTCTTATAATTTTTTTCCGACTGGAGGTAATTCAGTTTTTTGGTTTCGAATTCCTGATCGGATATCACGCCTTTATTGTGCAATGCGGTATAACGGCTGATTTCGTTTTTCTGCAATTTCAACTCCTGTTCGTTGATGTTTTTCTGCTGCAACAACAATCGTAATCGCTCCTCAATTTGGGCACTTTCCGATTTTTTCGCACTGTTTTCCACCTGAAACGGCTGCAAATCGGTATTTAAACCTTCGGCAACATAATCTTTCTGAAACACCGCAAAAGCATTTTCTATTTCGCCTAATTGCGCATTGTTTAGTTTTTCAAATGGGAATTCATCTCCTGCATTTGAATTATTAATCAGCTTGTTCAGCAGAAAAACATCTCTGTAATTCGCTGAGTTTTCAATGACTGCCAAAGGCGTATTTTCCTGAACTACCGATTTATCCTTTACCAGAATGGCTTCAATGCGCCCGGAAACTTTTGCCACCAGTTTTTCCGGCGGAATGTTGGTTGTAATTACGATTTCGGTCGTTACCACATCCGGATATTTTAAAAACCAGGACATAAAAAACAGCATAATGATGATACCGAAAATCAACACCGTTCCCCAGCGGATCATCCAATGTGGGACTTTCGTTAATATATCCTGTACCTCTTCGCTTCTAAGCTGGAAGTCATCCGTTTGTTTTTTCATTGACTGTTCGGGCATTTTTTTGTTTTTTTTATTGACTGGCAGATAATGCAGACTGACACATTTTACTCTTCACTTTTAACTATTGTCTAATCACTCGTTCTTTTAATTCCCTGATTGTAATATCCCGCCAACACAACCTTAATAAATTTACTATTCTATATCGATCATGTAATGTAACTTTTCAAGAGTCCAAGCATCACTTTTATTTAATAATGCATAATTATATGGTCGGCATAAATATGATTTTCTTATATAATTTTTATTGTACTTATAAGCTTTCAATGCGGGAACCGCTGCTATTGAACCATGTTTTGACCAAACAAAATCTGTTTTATAATCTTTTCCATCTAAAATTATAAAAACAACAAAAAAACCCTCGTCCGGAATCGCTACTTTAAATTTTGAAACATCAACTGTTGTCCATTTTTCAGTATCCGTTTTCGTTACCAAAATATCTTTTTCCAGAATAGGTTTATATGGAAACCCTAAACTATCAACAGTATACAGATTCACTTTAAACGGTAAATATTTTAAATTTTTAACTCCTCCAAAATCAGAGACAGCAAATAAAAGATTTTTCACATATTTGTTATCGTTACTTTTTGGAATATAAACGGCTGCTTTGGCATTCCAGCTGAAATTAGTTTCAAAACTTTTTAGTTTTTCAAAAAAGGAAAGCTCGTCCTTAATTTTAGATTTTGAATTAACTATCACTTCAGATAACTGATTTGAGTAGTCATCCAAAAAAATAGTATCTGAAACTATCTTACTTACTTTTTTTTCAAACCCGATTGAAGAAACCTCAACATAATCAATATTATTCACATATTCATTGGGCATTTCAAACTTCCCGTTTTCATCTGCTATAAAAGTCTTGTGACCGTTCGCTAAATATATTTTAACCGTTGCCTTTTCGGCTGGAATTTTATAATTTTTTGAATAAATATATCCGAAAAATGATGTTTTACCATTATCATTTTGAGCTTCTTGAGAAGACATACTATGAAAAACCAATAACAAAATAAAAAATACTCTATGCGCTATTTTTGTTATCATATTAATGTTTTAACCTTTTCCCTTCTTCTAACGTCCTTCCTAATTCCCTAATTGCAACTGATTCCTAACCAATTCGAAATAATTCCCTTTTTGTTCCACCAAAGCTGAGTGGTTCCCCATTTCTACTATTCGTCCTTTGTCCAATACTACAATCTGATCTGCGTTCATCACGGTACTCAAACGGTGTGCGATTACTACAACGGTTTTGTCTTTGAAGAACAAATCCAGTTTTTGCATGATTTCCTTTTCGTTGTTGGCATCGAGGGCCGAAGTCGCTTCATCAAAAAGCAACATTTCCGGATTTTTGTAAACCGCTCTTGCAATTAACAAGCGCTGTTTCTGACCGGTACTCATCCCCACGCCTTCCGAACCGATTTTGGTATTGTAGCCCAAAGGCAATCCCGAAATATATTCTTTAATATTGGCCACATCGGCGGCGTAAACTAACCGTTGCTTGTCGATTATATCTACACCAACGGCAATATTGTTGGCAATCGTATCGTTAAAAATAAATCCTTCCTGCATTACGGCGCCTACATTGTTTCGCCATGCTTTTTGGGAAATGTTTTTTAATTGCGTGTTCCCTATATTGATTTCTCCGTTATTAGGCTCGTAGAATTTAAGCAGCAGTTTCATCAAGGTTGTCTTTCCGCTTCCGCTGACACCTACAATCGCAGTCACTTTATTGGCCGGAATCGTCATATTCAGATTTTCCAAAACCGGAATATCCGACCCTAGATAACGATAGGAAAGATCTTTTATATGAATAGCTTCGTTTTGCGGTACGTCATGCATCTGATGCTCTTCCTGTTGGATTTCATCTTCTTTTTCATGAATTTCAGACAATCGGGCCAAGGAGATTTTGGCGTCCTGCACTTCCCTGACAAAGCCGATGAGCTGCGTAACAGGTCCGTTTAAACTGCCTACTATGGAACTTATCGCCATCATCATACCGAGTGTGATTTCGCCGTCGATGACCAGTTTGGCCGATAAAAACAGTATGAAAATATTTTTCAGTTCGTTGATTACCGAAGAACCGATGGTTTGTGTCTGTTCCAACACCAGTCCTTTTATGGAAACCCGAAACAATCGTGCCTGAACGTATTCCCAACCCCAGCGTTTTTGCTTTTCGGCGTTGTGAAGTTTGATTTCCTGCATGCCGTTGATGAGTTCCATCACTTTGCTTTGTTCCTGACTCACTTCTGAAAAACGCTTGTAATCCAAAGCCTCTCTTCGCTTTAAGAATAGGGTTATCCATCCGAAATACAAGATGCTCCCGGCAAAAAATACCAAGAAAATCTGCAGGTTATAATACGCTAGAACGCCGCCCATGATTACCATATTGATTACGGAAAACAACACGTTTAACGAAGAGGTGGTAAGGATTCGTTCGATACGGCGATGATCATTAATTCGTTGCATAATGTCTCCGGTCATTCTCACATCAAAAAAGGAAATCGGGAGATTCATCAGCTTGATGAAAAAATCGGAGATCAGCGAAATATTAATTCTTGTGGAAAGATGCAGCGTTATCCAACTCCGAATCAATTCCAAACCCGTTCTTCCCGCAAACAGGAACAACTGGGCAAACAAAATCAGATAAATGAAATTGATGTTTTGGTTTTGGATTCCGACATCCACGATGCTTTGGGTAAGAAACGGAAAAATCAGTTGCAACAAACTGCTGGCCAATAAACCGATGCTTAACTGCATCAAAAAGGATTTGTAGCGCCACAGGTATTGGTACAACATTCCGAATCCCAAACCTTTTTTCTCCTCCTTATCAAAATCCGACTGGTGGAATTTGGGTGTGGGTTCCAATAATAAAGCAATGCCTTCCTTAGTAGTTTCGTCAGCATTGTTTCCTATCCAGAATTTGATGAAATCCTGTTGATTGTATTCAATCAATCCGAAAGCCGGATCGGAAATGCAATACTTCCCTTTTTTAATATCGTACAGTACAACATAATGCTCCTTATTCCAATGCAAAACACATGGCAAAGGGGCCTCCTCCAACCGTTCCAGATTTAATTTTACACCCAAGGTCCGGAAACCTATTTTTTCCGCAGCATCACTTAAAAACAAAAGATTACTACCCTCCCGTGTGGTTTCGCTTAAGTTGCGTAACTCTTGGATATTAATGGTTTTGCCGTAATGTTTGGATACGATTTTTAAACAGGTGGGGCCGCAGTCTTTGGAATCCGCTTGTATGTAGTTGGGGAAATTTTTCAAGGACATTTATTTAATAGTAGCAAAAGTAAGGAAAACATGCTTTCCTCCCACTTTTCAATTTACATTTCAAAAGCAGGCATTTCCTGACAGGCCATTTCGACGCATTGCCCTCCATATTGGGCGCACATTCCGTTTTCTTTACAGAAAACCTCACCCCCTTTAATTGTTTTTTGCTCTTCTGCTGATATTGTTTGGACTCCAAATAAGTCTAAAATATTTTTTAACATACTTACTATTTTAAGTTGATTATTTAAAAACTGCCTGAAAAATAATTCTCAGGCAGTTATGTGAAAATACATTCACATGAAATGCATTTGCCAAAAAAAATTTCAACGTTATTTAAGATGTTCAACTTAACGACAAAATCAAAAATGCATTCTTTAGCCTTTATTAAATTATTTCACAGCATTGCTGAAAACAAACACCTCCAAGACAGTCAGCATCAACCCTACACCAAAGACCACCATTACAATAATGTTTTAATCCCCCATTGATTTCTTTTTGCTCATTTTTAGTTAATTCCTGAGTACCTTCTAGGTTTAAAATGTTTTTTAACATGATTTAAAATTTATAAAATTGTTTATTATCTCAATCATTTTAGGACATTTGAGATTTCTGTCCCTTCTTGCGCAAGAATATTTTATAGCTTTTTATGCCTGAATTAAAATAATGTTCTCCATTGCTCTTTTTTCTTCTGAAAAGTCATTGAGAAAATATTTTAAATCACTTATCTCGTATTCGTTTGGAAACTGCTTGTTGTTAATGATTTTTACGGGGGTATAATTGAATCCGTTTTCCAGACACCAATCGTATTGTTGGTATAACTGATGGGTCGTTTTCATGTCTATGAATTCCACAATCCATTTTTTCTTCCAAGTTTCCAGTTCCATTTTTTTAATATGCCAGTCGATGATTGCTTCTTCCGTCTTTTCCGGAATAAGTTTATCAATGGCCAACAAACTTTCAGCTACTATTCTATAAGGATTCTTTTCATTGTCGGGATTGATATTAAACAAAACATTTAAAAACATTTTTTTAGGAAATTTTGAGACCATTTCAAATGCCTCTTCGAATGCTTTGTGGCAATGTCCGCAACTCGGACTGATGATTATTGTGAGTTGAGCGTCTGCCTCTTTGTTCCCGAAAGACAAACCTTCTAACTGATCAAAACCGCTCAACACCGGAATTTCTTTTGTTAAAGAATTAAAAACACTGTAATTTCTTTTAAGTTTTTTCAAATCGAGTACATCCTTCTCTGCTTTAATTTTTCCTTGCAAAATTGGCTTGCCAAACAACCATACGAATGTACACAGTAAAAAAGAAAATAGGAATCCGTAAAAGTTAACCGATAAAATATCTGATACTGTTTCATTTGCAAAACCAAAAAGAAAAGCCTGCAGAATAACCACAAAGGATACGGCCAAACACAACACGCACCATTTTTTCAAACTGAACTTTTGCAACCAAAAAGAATATAGAATTACCGGAATCGAAAGCAAACACAGCAATCCCACTATTAAACCGGAATCTTTTGGCTGCAGTAGTAGTGACAAAGTACTTATGCTAAAAAAAAGGAGCGGTAAATCTGAAAAATGCATCCATTTGGTAATTGCGCTTTTTCCGGAATTAATCACCGAAGAACATGAAGTGTTACTGTTGGCATTACAGAATTTCGAAACTATTTCGTTCTTCAACCCCAGCTCTTCACGAACAATAAAAACACTGATAAATAATCCGGTTAATGATGTCAACAGTAATACAATAGTATTTAAATTGTAGTTATTGTAAAGCAAAGACATTATGATTATCGCGATAATCGGCAGACTGTACAGCATCCATTTTACACTTGCAGTTTCATTCTTTGCAATAATCGCATTATTGGGTTCAACCGCTATGATAATTTCATCCCAATCTGTTAGAAACTCATCAAACGTTAACTTTTCTTTCTTTCCCGCCTCCGTTTCAATGCTTATGGAATTTTCATTTTTTGAAACCAACACCAAGTCGCGTCTGAAAATGGCCAAAAAGAAATCCGGCAATTCCACAAACTGCTCTTTTGGAATTTTTATGGCTATGTTTTCTACAGACAACATATTCAATGAATCTGTAATGGCAAATACACTCGGATAATTGGGATGGGATAAAAAGAGATCTTCAAAATCTGCTGTCTGGTTGGCGTATTGGCTTTTTTCTAAATACTTCTTAACTACGTTTATCATAATCACTTTTTTCTTTAAAAAATCATCGTGAATAATTTCATTCAACAAATAATTCTGGAGCAAAAGTGTGTCAAAAAAAGACCTTAAAAAAGCCCATCCAAATAGAATTTATAAAAAATCGGACTATAATTTATAAATTATAGCCTATAATTGAACCATTCAACTTTTTGAATTACAACTACTTAAAAACAGAAAACAAAATCACTTAATTCAATATTCGGAAAACCCTTATAAGACATCGTAATTTGGATAAATTTGGAAAATAAAAATAAACAATAATAAATATGAAAAACTCCAAATTGAAAATTGAAGATTTCTTAAGTGATTCGCTTAATACAAAACAAACTCTAAATGTGTTAGGAGGAGGTGAGGATTTTATACTATCCCACCCTCCAAAAGGTACCGGTACAATTTCAAGTGGCGGAACAGGATCGGGACCGACAGATCCAAATCCTATACACTTTGATCCGACAGCGGGAGTTTAAAAAAACAAAAGAGGGAATTAACACAATTCCCTCTTTTTTATTTCATTAATAAACTGGTAAGGCGTAACCCCTGTTTTTTTCTTAAAGGAGCTGGCGAAAGAATCGGCGTTTTTAAACCCTACGCTTTCCGCAATGGCTTGTGTAGTATATTCTCTGTATTTCAGATTATTAATGATTTCATTCACAGCATAATTAATCCTTAATTCGTTATAATAAACACTAAACGATTTGTTGTAATTTTTATTCACTACATAAGATAAATAGGTGGTGTTTGTTTTTATTTTCTTAGCCACTTCCTGTTGGGTAAACTCTGGCCTGAGGTAAAACATTTTCTCCTCCAGAGATTTCAACTTTTGCAACAACTCTTTTTCATTGTCAAGACTTATTGAAGAGACTTCTCTCGTAACTTTATCCGCTTCATTAAGGACGGCTATACTGGAAATCAAAGATTTATGATTCTGAGCCGCATCATTTAATTCGTGCTCCTTGAGTATGGTTGTTATTTTTTGTTCGGCTGCCTTTCGTCTTTTATAATTTATGATAAAAAGAACGGAAAGTGTTATGAAAAGAAACGTGAAAAATCCGATCATACTGTTTTTAAAAAAAACTTCATTTTTATGCTCTTTCTGTATGGTATTCATTTCCTTTTCCAAATCCTGATTCCCAATCTTATAATTGACATCCAATACATTCTGATAATTTTTGAATTCATTTTTCTCGAAATTATCCAAATAAATCCTCGAATACTCCAGAGCTTTTTCCGGTTCTCCAAGGGTGTCATAAATCTTAGCCAGATAATAGTTCGAATGAATATATTCAATATAATTCGAGCCAGATGATTTATAAATCGAATCGACTTTTTGAAAATAAACCAGGGCAGCTTCAAATTGTTTAGCCCTATACTTCAAAAACCCCAGATTATAGTTGGCATTGCAATATTCCTTTTCAAAATTGGCACTTTTCGCCTGGGTAAGAACACTGACATATGCTTTCTCTGCTTCAACAATCCTGTTTTTTAAAAAATAAATAATACCCATCTCTTTTTGGGCTTTTAATTTATTTTCCATTATATCATCAGAATACTTCAGTGTTTTATTGAAATAATAAAATGCCGAATCACACAAATGAGTTTTTGTTATATTTTTTAAAAATAAACTCTCATAATAAACTCCTAGATTAATATTTACATTACTCTTGTTAATATTGTATTGACTTTCCGAAAACAAGTGACTGTTTGCTTCAATAATTCTGTCGGATTCTTTGGTAGTGGCAATGGCTTTGCTGTAATTCCCCGCATCACCGTCAATAAGCGCAATGTTATTATTTATCTTAACAATCTGAACGATATCATTTATGCTTTCCGATAATTTTTTAGCTGCAAAATAGTTATCCAATGCATTGGGAAATTTTCCATTCAACCAATCGATAAGACCGCCGTAATTGTAGATATACGATTCGTTTTGGGTTTTTGAATACGATTTCGGAGCGTTTTTGATAAATTTTACGGCGTTTTTATAATACTTTTCAGCATTTGTAAAATCTCCTTTCATAGCATACAGATAGCCTTTCGCCCCGGAAGAAAATGCTTTATGGATGGCATTATCCGATTTTTCAATTTTAGTGGCATAAAAAAAAGAGCTGTCCTTATTAGAATTAAAATATGCCCTTGTTTTATCCTGTAAGGTAAGATACTCCTCATTCGACAACACACTTTTATCTTGAGAAAGCACTATCAGTGAATTCAGAAAACAAATAAAAAAAATAATTCGACTCATTTCTATTATATTACCCCGCAAAAGTAATCTTTACCTCACGCATAACCAAACGAATCACACAAAGTAAAATTTTTACCTCATAAAATTATAACAATCTAAAATCGAATAGTGTTTTTTTTGCGCTATTAAAACGTACAAAAACCTATCTATTACCAAGCTACAGTTGGTTCAGTCCAATTTAAAAAAAACAGCCATAGATTACTTCTCAATGTTTAGTAATCTATAGCTGTTGGCTATCGAAATTATTTCACAAGGCTAATTCCTAACTCTTTTAAATCAGCCTGTTGATAGTTTGGGGTTTCCGAAGATTTTTATCAATAAGGAAAACGTCCCAAACGGTTTAAACCAAATTAATATCAAAAAGGGGCACTTCTTTACAAGCAAGTTCCTCACACTGATTTCCGTATTGAGCACACATTCTGTCTTGTTTGCAAAGTGTCTTTTCGTTTTTAATACTTTTTTGCAGATTTTTGGATAATTTTTCAACCCCCGTGATACTTAAAATGTTTTTCAGCATAATTAAAGTTTTTTTGGTATTGGATTATTATCCCAGTCATTTTAGGACATCTGAGACTTCTGTCCGTTTATGTATGAATTTAAATGGATTCTTATGCCTGGGCTAAACGGCCGCTTCCAACCGCTTCCCTTTCCTCTGAAAAGTCATTAAGGAAATATTTCAGATCAGTGATTTCATATCCCTCCGGAAACATTCGTCCGTTTATGATTTTAACGGGAGTATAATTGAATCCGTTTTTCTGGCTCCAGTTATACTGCTGACGGATCTGATGGCTGGTCTTCATATCCACAATGTTGCTTGCCCATTTTGCTCTCCACTGGTCAAGTTCCATATTTCTGATGTGCCAATCGCTGACTGCTTCAACCGTTTTTTCCGGAAATGAATTGTGTATGGCCATCAGTTGTTCCACAACCACCTTATAAGGATTGTCATTGTTTTCGGTATTGATATTAAACAACACGTTTAAAAACACACGTTCCGGAAATTTTGTAACAAGATTAAAGGCTTCCGCGAATACTGTATGACAATGCCCACAACTCGGACTGATAATTACCGTTAATTTGACATCGGCATTTTTATTCCCGAAAAACAATCCTTCCAGTTGGTTAAAACCGCGTTTTGAAGGTACGTCTTTGGTCAGGAAATTAAAAAGTGCATAATTCCTTTTGAATTTTATCGCTTGAAGCACCTCTTTGTCTGAACTGCTTTTGGCTTCGAAAACCGGTTTTACCAACAACCATGTGGAAGTGAAAAAGAAAACGGAAAACAAAAACTCAAAAAACTGGATTGAAAAAACAGCGGGAAAAGATTCGGTTTCCAATCCGAAAATCAGCACCTGAACTACCACTATAAAAGATACTGCCAGGCATAAAACGCACCATCTTTTCAATTCTACCTTTTGTATCCAAACCGAATACAGCAGTATCGGAAGCGAAAACACACTAAGAAACCCAACAATTATTGCTGAATCTTTAGGTTGAATTGCTATCGCCATCACACTGATACCGAAAAAAAGGAAAGGAAGATCCGAAAACGGAATCCCTTTTTTACCGTAATCGGATGTAATTACTGAATTACAGGAAGTCTTTGGCGTTATGGCGCAGATTTTAGAAACCATCGCATTAGCATATCCGAATTTTTCCTGAAGGATTAAAACACCTGCAATCAAACCCACAAGTGAAGTTGCCAACAGCATCATGCTTCCTGCGTTGTAATCATTATAAATAAGTGAAAGCAAGATTAACACAAGTACCGGAAGCGAATAACCGATTCCTTTAACAGTAAACCGATCCTTCTTGATATCGATTACTTCATTAGGTTCAACAGCAATAACGACCTGATCCCAATCCGTAAGGAATTCATTAAAGGACAGTTTTCTTTTCTTTCCATTTTCGAATTCGATTTTCACATAAGAATCCCTTTTCTGAACCAAAACCATATCTTGATTAACAATGGCAAGGAAAGATTCAGGAAGTTCCACAAACTGTTCTTTCGGGACTTTAATTGCTACATTAGGTATAGACAACGAATCTAATGAATCGGTAATCGCAAACACACTCGGATAATTGGGATGAGATAAGAAATAAGATTCAAAGTCATCTTTTTGATAAGTGTAATTACTTTTCTCTAAATACCTTTTGACAATGTTTATCATGACACTTTTTTTATTTTATACGCAGTGAGATACTTTAATACTTGTACAAATATTTAGCTATTTCAGCAATAAAAAAAGGTGTTGTTTTTACAATTTGCAAATTATAACATGCATAATTTATAAATTATGAATGCAAACAATTTATATAATAATTTGATTTACAACTTATTATGAATAAACAATAAAAGAACAGCTTCCAATTGAACAAATCCTGAGTTTACTAATTTGTTTCTCTTTAAATTTGGAATGTTAACAATAAAACCTCACTCACTATGAAATCAAAAAAATTTAACCTGGACAATTTCGCTTCGAATGAATTATCAAGAAATCAGAAAATAACAGTTCTGGGCAAAGGGGATCCGACAGCGATTCTGACGCCGGTTGATGCAACCATTATTTTAACGACAACCGAAGTTATAGTAACTACTACTACACCACTTCCGGGACCGGGTGACGGAACAGGAATTGGTAATGGTGAAGGTAGAAAAGCCAGATAAATTTATACCGTACTATCTAATTTTTTAGCAAACTGAACAGGGGTCACCCCTGTTCTTTTGCTGAAAGATTTCGTGAATGAAACCGCGTTTTTAAACCCTACGCTTTCGGCAATGGCTTGTGTGGAGTATTTTCTGTAAGTAGGATTTGAAATCATTTCATTAATCACGTAATTAATCTTCAGCTCATTTGAGTACTCACTGAATGATTTTCCAAATCTTTTATTCACCACATATGACAGGTAAGTGGTATTGGTCTTAATCTTTTTGGCGACAAACTGCTGTGTAAAATCGGGGTTCAGATATAATAATTTATCCTCAAGATTTTTTAGCTTTTCAACAATTTCTTCCTCCTTCTCTTCATCAATACTGAATATCGGACTTTCCTTCTTAATTTGATTTTCCGCTTCCATTATCTCAGGCTGCAGGTCCGGAATCATTTCGACAACTGCATTCTTTTTTTCGATATTCTCTTTATACTGAACAATAAGTTCGTTTAACTTTTGATCTGTTTTACGTTTGTCCCTACGGTTTTTTATTAAACTAACAACAAGAATAACAAACAAACCCATTAGAAAAATATATCCTGATTTTTTCAACAAAGTTCTGTTTTTAAGATCCTGTTGCAAATCATCCATCTCTTTTTTCAGATCATTACTGCTCAGGTTGTAATTTACCCCAATAATTTCCTCGTTTAATTTGATTTCTTTCTTTTCGAAGTTTTCCAAATACTCCTTTGAATGACTCAACGCCTTATCATAATCCTTCTTAAAAGACCAGATTTTCGCCTGATAATAGTTTGAATAAATATAATCAGAAGCGTTGCCTTCATTTATATCGTAGATCGAATCCACCTTTTTAAAATAAACCAAAGCTTTGTCATATTCTTTTAACGCGAAGTATAACTCCCCAAGATTTCGGTTTGTCAAACTGAATTCATTTACATAATTCCCGTTTTTGGTGCGGACAAACAATTTGTGATGAAGTTTTTCTGCGTTGTTGAAGTCTTTTTTCAGCAAATACACATTTGCTAAATTCATTTCCGAATTAATCCTGTTGATTTCCGAATTTTTGGAAAACATTATGGCTTTTTTAAAATAATATTCCGCAGAATCCAGCATAAACGTATTAGCCCTGTTCTCCGAATAAAATTTCTTGTAAAAAATTCCCAAATTGGAGTAAATACTGCATTTTCCATTGGCAAATTGTTCCTCGCTGTACAAATATTCAATCTTATTTGTGAATCGGTCCGATTCTTTTGCAGCTTCAATTGCCAATCTGCAATTACCCACTTCCAGGTTTATTATTGATATGTTGTTATTTAATTTAACCACCTGCATCAGATCGTTGGCTTTTTCAGCAAACTTTTTGCCCTCCTGATAATATCCAAGTGCTTTACTGAAATTCCCTCTTTTCCATTCAGCCAAACCTCCATAATTCAAAAGATAGGCATTCAACTTATCCTTTTCAGCTCCCGACGGGACCTTATTGAACAGTTCAAAGGCTTCTTTGTAAAGTTTACGGGATTTAATACTGTCTCCTTTAATCTGGTACAGGTATGATTTTAATCCTACAGCAAAGGACTGGTGGAGGTTATCTTTGGATTTCGCTATTCTGTTTGCATAGATGAAAGAACTGTCAACGTCAGAATTTATAAATCCCCGTGCTTTTGCCTGCAAATTTTGATATTCCTCGTTGCTCAAAACGGATTTGTCTTGAGCAAAAAGTGAATTGGTTAACACGAAAATTGAAAAGTATAAAAACAGTCTCATTTCAAAAATTTTGACAAAAGTAACCATTATGAATTAAATTCCGCTTCATCATGCTTTAGTAAATTGAAATTATAACACTAACAAATTGAGCTGTGCAATTTATTGGTTTTCGCTTGTTCATCATAAAAAAAATCGTATCAAAACTTCCTTTTAGAAACCTATTCATCACAATCAATGTAAATATAAATAATCACAAGGAAACCAAAAGATGTTCATCAAACAAAAATATAAAAGTCTAAAGTTTTCTTTTGGCAAACGTTTTTATTTGCTCTAAATTATTCAGATTACAAATCATCACCTGATCGAAATCTTTGGCAATCTTACTTATGCCTGACTCCACAACATCATTTCCCGTCTTTTTTTACAACTCAAAAGGGAAAAAATACACTTAACACAAACAAAGTCACGCTCATTTTATGCCTCAGCTTTAAAAATTCTCATCAACAACACTCCTTAAGACAGTAAATCCGTCCCATCCTGTCGCACGGTAATCGTAACACGACTATGCAGAATAGGAATTTACTGCAATATAGCTTAATCGACAAGACTTCCCAATCTTTTTTTAGCCTATTTGTAAAAAAAAGGAGCAAATGCCAAATTTTCAACCTGGTAAATATTAAAAAAGCAGTAAAAAAGCAAATCCATTCAAAAAATGCAGACAAACCATCAATAACAGCACCTTGTTTTTTGCTAATCTTCCGATTCATTTTAGCATATTTCATCAAAAAACTAGCAAATTATAACACCCTCAAATTGAATAGTTAAATTTCTTTGTTTACTTTTGTGAACCAAAATTTCATTCAGATTGAAACGAGCACTGAATCAGATGTCCATTAAAAAAACACTGTTTGTTTGCGAGTTACATTTTACAAAAAAATAAAAAGCTACATATGAAACCAGATTTATTTCAAGCTCCTGATTATTATCTGTTAGACGATTTATTAACAGACGAACATAAATTAGTACGTGATTCGGCCCGCGCATGGGTAAAGAAAGAAGTATCCCCGATTATTGAAGAATACGCCCAAAAAGCAGAATTCCCTAAACAGATTGTAAAAGGTTTAGGTGAAATTGGCGGTTTTGGACCTTATATCCCTGTAGAATATGGTGGAGCCGGTTTGGATCAGATCTCATACGGTTTAATCATGCAGGAAATCGAGCGTGGTGATTCCGGTGTACGTTCCACTTCATCGGTTCAATCTTCCTTAGTAATGTATCCGATCTGGAAATACGGAAACGAGGAACAACGCATGAAATATTTACCAAAACTGGCTACAGGAGAATGGATCGGTTGTTTCGGATTAACAGAACCGGATCATGGTTCTAACCCGGGCGGAATGACTACCAACTTTAAAGACATGGGCGACCATTATTTACTGAACGGTGCCAAAATGTGGATTTCCAATGCTCCGTTTGCTGATATCGCCGTAGTTTGGGCAAAAGATGAAACCGGAAGAATTCACGGTTTAATCGTAGAAAGAGGCATGGAAGGATTTACCACTCCGGAAACCCACAATAAATGGTCTTTACGAGCTTCGGCTACCGGAGAATTGATTTTCGACAACGTAAAAGTACCGAAAGAAAACCTTCTACCTAACAAATCAGGTCTTGGCGCACCGCTTGGCTGCTTGGATTCAGCGCGTTACGGAATTGCCTGGGGTGCTATCGGAGCCGCAATGGATTGTTACGATACCGCTTTGAGATATTCAAAAGAGCGTATCCAGTTTGACAAACCGATTGGGGCCACACAATTACAGCAAAAGAAATTAGCCGAAATGATTACCGAAATCACCAAAGCACAATTGCTGACCTGGAGATTAGGTGTTTTAAGAAATGAAGGAAGAGCCACTTCGGCACAAATCTCCATGGCGAAAAGAAACAACGTGAACATGGCTATTGAAATCGCTCGTGAAGCACGTCAGATGTTAGGCGGAATGGGTATTACCGGAGAATATTCGATCATGCGTCACATGATGAATTTGGAATCGGTAATCACTTATGAGGGAACTCACGATATTCACCTGTTAATCACAGGTATGGACGTTACCGGTTTCTCTGCCTTCAAATAATATTTTTCAATTCATCTATTGATAAAAACAATATTAAAAGCTTCCCTGAAACGGGGAGCTTTTTTAATTTTGCACTATAAACTAATGCTATGAACATACAGACCATCAATAAGAGCATCCAAACCCAGAGGGATCTTTTATTAAATCATTCGCTATACAAGCAAATCCAAACCGTTGATGATTTACGCCATTTTCTGGAAGGACATGTATATGCGGTTTGGGATTTTATGTCATTATTAAAAGCCCTTCAGCAAAAACTGACGTGTACCACCACACCTTGGTTCGCCTCGCCAAATGCCGAAATGCGTTATCTGATCAACGAAATCGTTTTGGCCGAAGAATCCGACCTAGCGTTGGACGGAAAAAGACAGAGCCATTTCGAAATGTATCTGGATGCGATGAAAGCAAGTGGCGCCAACACGGTAACCATTGAAAGTTTTCTAGAAAGCGTAATCTCGATGCAGAATATTTTCGTTTCGATAAAAATCAGTGATTTGCACCCGAAGATTAAGGACTTTCTTGATTTTACGTTTCAGGTAATCGAACACGGGAAACCGCATGAAATTGCAGCGGCATTTACTTTCGGAAGAGAAGACCTGATTCCGGACATGTTTTCTGAAATCCTGAAAAACTTCCAGGCGAATTTCCCGGAAACCGATTTGTCCAAACTGATTTATTATTTCGAACGACATATTGAACTGGATGCGGACGACCACGGACCGATGGCGATGCAGATGATAACCGAACTGTGCGGGGAAGACAATCAAAAATGGAAAGAAGTGGAAACCATTTCGATTCAGGCACTGGAAAAACGCATCGGTTTATGGGATGCGATTGAAGAGCACATTAACGAAACACATTTAGCTGTCTAATAAAAAGTCCCGATTTGATATCGGGCCTTTTTATTTTGATTTCCAAATAAACCCGTCGAGAAGATAATGTGTAAACTGCGGCACTGTGAGCAGCGGAACAACCAAAAATTGCCAATTGGAAAAACTGTCAACATGCAGGAAAAACTGCTCCTTCCAAACCAATATTTCCCATAAATATTCTTCGGAAAATGCAATTAAAAGCAAAATGCCTACATAAAGCAAAATACCTTTAAATTCTTTCAGATGGTGTAAAACACCTAATTCAGAAACCTCTTTCTGATCAATTTCCTTCAAATAAATCAATGCCATATACGGAATTCCGTGTGAAACAACATTCAGCAACGTAAAGACCAAATCATTGTTAAAATACACAATCCCAAAATACCAAGACAAAGCGGTCCCTGTAATGATTGTGTTTTTTGGAATATTAAAATAGTTTTCTTTTATCGATTTATAACTTGTTCTCAAAATATAAAAAACCATTACAGCAGCATAAATCCAAGTCAGCACTTCGATTAGCATTTCATTTTCAAACCGGAAGAATTCCTCTTCCACAAACCAGTTGAATGCACGTGGGGAAGAAAAAAACCAATACAACATCGGAAAACCGGTTGCCGTATAAATCACAAAAGCATCAAACCATCTGTTCACCTTTGTTTTTTCTTCCTTCCTTGCATAAAGTCTCATAAAGCCATATTGTTGACGGATAAAATGAAACACTGCCACATAAGCCAGCACAGACCAGAAAACCTTACTTCCGAAAGAAAAAAGCAATAATCCGATACTAAAACAGAGTATGGGCAATGCAATCAACATCTTTTTTCTTTTCCGGTATTCCGAAGGCACAAAATATGTTTTGAATAAGGTTGCATAAACGTGTGCCACGTCAATAAAAACAATCAGGAACAGCCAAGTATAAAACGAGTGATTCTCTTCAACCGACTGTAGCCAATTTTGACATAAAAACACGATCGCCACCACAACAAAAGAAGGTGCGAGAATAAAAACACTGTCGGTTTTCGCTTTATGAATCCAAGGTTGTTCCATCCAAGATTGTATTTACGACATTTATTCCCTGATGAAAGGCTTCCTCGAAAATGGAAATCCCTGCCAAATCCGAATGGGCGAAGAAAATCTTATTTTCAATACTTTTTGCGGCCTCTTTCTTAGCGGCACCAAACAGAAATCCCGGAACAGGACTTATCATTCCATGTCCCAATAAGTGAATGGAAATTTCTTCTGTTTTACCCTCAATATCCGGATGTGCCATTTTTAAATCGTCAAAAACCATTTGCTTCCAATGTTCCTTTTTCTGCTTATACAGCGTCCTTCGGCTCTTTCTGATATCAGAAGAAGAAAAACTGTAATAATAGGTTATCACTTTTTTAGATTGCACTTGTCGTACCGACTGATGCTGGTCGTAAATATACCCCAAACCTTTCGATCCGTGAATCACATTATCCCAACACAAAGGGTAACTGTAATTATCGGTTAAATCGGAAACGGTTAATGTCGCCAAAAGCCACGGTGCATAATGGAATTCACGGGCGATATGTTTTCTGTTTTCCAACAAATGCTGATTGATGAACTGTGGAGTGGCCAAAACGACCTTATCCGCAATTATTTCCACCGATTCTTTCTTCATATCATCAAAAGCATGAACAACAGTTTTATCCCCTTCAATCTTTACTTCATAAGCCAAATGACTTTTCAGTGTTTTCCCATTGGAATATTTTTTCAGATGCGTGGCTAATCTTGCATTGCCTTCCGGCCAGGTAAGAACATTTTCTTTTCCGTCGGAAGTTACATTATGTTTTCTTCCTGCGAAATAATGAATTCCCGCCCAGGCAGAAACGTAATCAACGCCCAAACCAAAATCGTCACGGCAACAATAATCTACATAAGCAATCAACGGCCCCGATGTAAGCTGATTTTCATCAAGCCATTGCTTCATTGTGATACTGTCCAACTTTATGGTTTCAACATCTCTTGAGGAATTCGCCAACGGAATATCGAAAAGATACTTACCATCAGCTCCTTTCGTTTCACGGAAATAATCCATTTTTGAGAAGAAAACCTGAAACTCTCTTTCATCAGTAATTGAATTCCCGTATTTCGGAACCAAGCCTTCCTGCCAGTCATTTTTGTAAAACAACCTTTCCTGAGGTGTGAATGTAAGTTGGGCTTCATCGAATTCCGGAAAACCTTTAGTATCATAACCAAGTATTACTTTTTCTTCTTCCAAAAACTGTAGCAATGCTTTATCATGAAAATTAGGCAATGGCAGGTAATGTGCCCCTAAAGGAAATTTGGAAAATTGGTTTTCACCGTTGGAAGAATTCCCTCCCAAATGGTTTTCCAGTTCCAAAACTAAAAAATCGGAAATTCCTTTTTTTCTAAACTGACGGGCAGCACTTAAACCGGAAATTCCACCACCAATAATCAGATAGGGAATATGAATCTGACGTGTCGGCTTTGGGAAATTTTTTACCCACAACCGATGTCCGAGAATATGATTGGTTCCCGAAAGACGAATAAGTAAGGCAATCACTCTCTCTTTACACGACTGCAACATCGGAAGAAGCAATAACGAAGCTGCAATCCCTTTCAGGAACGTTCGTCTCGAATTATAATTTTCCCCATTCCTCATCGAAGTAGCGTACTAAAACCTGGTTGTCCAATCGGTTGATTTCGATATCTTTTGAAATCATGTCTTTTGAGAAATAATTCAGCTTTTCAAACTGATAATTGTAAAATCGTAATCCTTTAACTTCCCTGTTTACGGTATTAAAATTGGTTGCAAAACTCTTAGCTGCAATGGTAAATCCCCATTCTCCGAAAGACGGCACATAAGCATGATACGCATCCACCTGCGGAAAAACTTCCATCATGGTTTTATTGATACACCAGAATGATTTTGGTGCAAAATAAGGCGATGTCGTTTGCACTACCACAACCGCATCCTTGGAAAGAACCTGATGAAGTGTTTTGTAGAAATTCAGAGAATAGAGTTTCCCCAAGCTGTAATTGGAAGGATCGGGAAAATCAACAATCACAACATCGAATTTCTGTATGCAATCCTTTGCCCAGATATAAGCATCCTGATTAAGCACTTTTACCTTCGGATTTACTAATGATTGTTTGTTTAAATCGGTCAGGATTGTATTGGTTTTGAACAGCTTTGTCATCCCTTCATCCAAATCTACTAACGTAATGGTTTTCACTTCTTTGTATTTCAAAATTTCGCGAACCGCCAAGCCATCACCGCCTCCCAAAACCAACACATTTTCGGCTTTTGGGGCCATTGCCATTACCGGGTGCACCAAGGCTTCATGATAACGGTATTCGTCAGCAGAACTAAACTGTAAATTATTATTGAGGTATAAGCGGTAATCACTTTTATTGTGCGTCAGAACAATGCGCTGGTAAGGTGTTGAACTTGAATAAACGATATTTTCGCCGTACAGCTTTCCTTCAGAAAAAGACAATATGGAATCGGAAAAGATAAAAACCACAAGGAGCAATACGAAGGATCCGATGGCTTTTGCCTTTAGCAGATACACTTTTTTAAGTTCCGATTTCAGCAAAAAGCACAGAACGATGGCGATGCTGACATTAATCATTCCGAAGAACAACGAGGTCCGCATCACACCCAATTGCGGCACCAAAACCAACGGAAAAAGAATGGATGCTAATAAAGCACCGATGTAATCAAACGTAAAAACATTTGACACCAAATCACGGAACTTTACCCTGTCTTTCAGAATGTTCATCAAGAGCGGAATCTCTAATCCTACAAGGCATCCGGTGATGAATACCAAAAAATAAAGGATAAACTGAAAATAATGAACACTTTCAAACAGCAGGAAAAGAATAACAGAACTCAATCCGCCGATTAATCCCACGAGGATTTCGATTTCAATGAAAGTATTCAGCATATTGCGTTGGAGAAACTTCGAAAAATAAGAACCCACCCCCATCGAAAAGAGATACACTCCGATAATGAAAGAGAACTGTTTTACAGAATCGCCTAGCAGATAGCTGGCCAAGGTTCCCGCGACCAGTTCGTACACCAATCCGCAAGTAGCAATGGTAAATACCGCTAAAAGAAGTAAAAACTCAAATTTTAAAAATCGTTTACCCATGGATAGCGGCACTGATAATCATTGAAATTCCAATGATGAATGCCCCAAAAACGATGGCAATGGCAACATTATTTTTCTGTACAATTTCTTTCCAGGTATTCTCCGGTGTCAGTTTCTCAATAATAAAGTAGGTAACCAGCAAAATGGCGATACCTAAAAGTGAAAAAATAACGGAATTTAAAATTGGTTTGGCTGCTAAAATATCCATAGTGATGTTTTTTAAATATTATTTATGATAAAAACGATTTACTGCCACGTGGCTTCCCGTTCGATTCGGGCTGTAATTTTCGGTTGATTCGCAATCACATATTCTGTTTCCGGAATACGTAAAATGCAAAAACATCAGATAGAAAAACAATCCGATGACGATGGCGATTAAATTACTCTTTATTAGTTTATAAATAGTGTCCATGATTAGTTGTCATAGGGTGAATAACTGCTTTCCGCCCACCTTTTTTGTTCGAAATAAATTGAAAGATAATACAATCCGACCGTTAAAATGCCCATAAACAAAATAGGCATCCAAACATTCCACATGGAAGGCTGATTCCAAACTGCATTCACCTTAATAAAATTATTTGTTATGTCTTCCGGAGCTTTCATCGGAGTAACCACGATATGGTATTTCCCTTCATTGACACCGCAAATATTGAATTCCTCTGAAGTATCGCCTTCTGTCCAATTTTCGCCATCCGTATAACCGTGATAGTATTCAATGTCTTTGTTGGCATAAACCTCTTCATTTGTTTTTTCATTCACCAAAGCCACCTGAAGATTCGCCCAGGAATTATCAACGTCCGAGCGGGTAGAAATAGTTAATGGCGCCGAACCGCCTTTCAAAACAAAGGAAGGACTTACAAATGACTTGTCTTTATGCTGATCAAAAGTTAAGGATTCGCTCAAAACCACCTGTTCTGTTTTGTCACTATAAATAAACAGGTGAGAGGATAAAATCAGTACCGCTGCCGAACACATGATTATGGCTAAATTCCGAACATTAATTAAAAACGGCTGTACCATTCCTACTCCCGTCTTTATTGGCGTTTTAGGCATCGAGAATCCTTTTTTTATTTCCTTAACCGAAATATGTTCCCCGAAAAAAGTAGCTTCCTGATCTCCCAACGTTTCAATTGAAATGATATAAGGTGGCTGAATATACTCAACCATGTGCACCTTTTTGACCGGAATAACAAAATCGAAATAGCCTTGCGCTGCTACAATTTCGGTATCGGTATAATCGTAGAGATTCATACGGATTTCATTATGGGTCAGAAATCTGGGATGATTTTTTACATCATAGCTGTCTTCAACTTCCTTGAGTAAAATCCAATGACCACTGGCTTCTGAAAGGTAGATAAAATCACCTTTTTTGCTTTCCAGAATATATTCATCCCAATAATAACTACCGTAAGCTTTTTTGGTCAGAATTCCGGTTACGGTGCAATCTTCCCCACGCAGCCTTCCCTTCTGCCCCACATTCAACCCTGCCAAAGGCCTTCTGTGACTGAATCCTTTTTGGGAACGAAGTCCGTCGTCAGCCATAAGATAAAGATTTTGACAATTGGGACAGACGAACGTTTTCACATCAAAATTAACCTCTACATCAGTAGTGACATCACAATGATAACAAGGAACCTTCATATTTTATCTGTTAATTTCGAAATCTTTAATAATCGTCGCGCCAAAATAATCTATATATTCCTGAGTTACCGCTTTTACTTTTGCAGAATTATCCTGCAAATAATTGCACA
The DNA here is from genome assembly GCF_000498535.1 of Flavobacterium limnosediminis JC2902. Taxonomy (GTDB): domain Bacteria; phylum Bacteroidota; class Bacteroidia; order Flavobacteriales; family Flavobacteriaceae; genus Flavobacterium; species Flavobacterium limnosediminis. The sequence continues at coordinate 191,353 of NZ_AVGG01000001.1, forward strand.
AATAAACATCCAAAGTCAGTTGATTATATTCCGGCCAGGTGTGTATACAAATATGAGATTCTTTCAGACATACTGCAATTGTAAAACTGTCATTTTCGAAATCATGAACCACAAGGCCCACTTTTTCCAGAGCGAATTTTTCAAGAATTAATTCGGTGACAGCTACAAACTGCTGACTGTCTGTAAGCTTTTTCATTTCGTCAACCTGAAGCGTTACCAGTTTGTGTAAACCTGGCGAATAGGAAGTTAAATTCATCTGGATAATACCTAATTCCTTTTTTCTGCGGAATATTGTGATTATACGCAGCTGTTAAAATTTTGTTACAAAAAAAGCGAAGAAAAATCTTCGCTTGTGTTTATTAGGATTCCGGTGCCAATTCAACTTCCAGTCCGTCAATGGCTTCCGTTATGTGAATCTGACAACCCAGTCGGCTGTTGTCTTTTACATTGAAGGCTTCCCAGAGCATGGCATCCTCATCGGGTGATTTCTCCGGAAGTTCCACATCATTTAAAACGTAGCACTGACAGGAAGCACACATGGCCATTCCGCCACAGATCCCTATGGTTCCTTCCGGAGCCAATTCGTAAGCACGAACCAGTTCCATGATGTTCATGTTCATGTCTGTTGGCGCTTGCACTTCGTGAGCGACTCCTTCTCTGTCAATAATTTTTATAGTTACATCTTGTGACATACTTAATCAATGGATTTAACGACAGCTTTTTCCGCTTCTTTTCTTGTTCCGTCAAAACCGTCCACTCCGGAAACCGTGGTGTATTTCAATACGTATTTTTTCCCCGGATTGATTCGGTTGTACACGCTTTGGCACATTAAAGTCGCTTCGTGGAAACCGCACAAAATCAGTTTCAGTTTTCCCGGATAGGTATTCACATCACCGATGGCGTAAATCCCTTCGATATTGGTCTGATAATCCAAAGCGTTATTTACTTTGATGGCATTTTTTTCAATTTCCAGTCCCCAGTGCGCAATCGGACCCAATTTTGGCGTTAAACCGAAAAGCGGAATAAAGTAATCCGTTTCTACATTCATACGGGCTCCGTTAACCTCAATATCCACCGATTCAATACGTTCCGATCCTTTAAAACCAACCACTTCGCCCGGTGTAATCAGTTTGATTTTTCCGGCATGTTTCAGTTCCTGCACTTTTTCAACCGAATCCAAAGCCCCGCGGAATTCGTTTCTTCTGTGCACCAAAGTCACTTCCGAAGCCACATTGGAAAGAAAAATACTCCAATCTAATGCCGAGTCACCTCCACCGGAAATCACTACTTTTTTATTTCTGAATTTCTCCGGATCTTTTATGAAATACTTGACACCTCTGCCTTTCTGCTCATAAAACTCCAAATCTTTCAAAATAGGTTTTCTTGGCTCAAAACTTCCCAAACCTCCTGCAATAGCCACTGCTTTCCCTTTATGTTTTGTTCCTTTATTGGTCGTAACGATAAAGGTTCCGTCTTCTAGTTTATCCACTGTCTCCGCAACTTCACCCAAGGTAAATCCGGGTTGGAACTGTTTGATCTGTTCCATCAGGTTGTCGATAAGTTCTCCGGCCCCAACGGTTGGGTATCCGGGAATGTCGAAAATGGGTTTTTTGGGATACAACTCCGTCAACTGTCCGCCCGGTTGCGGCAAGCCGTCTATGAGGTGACATTTCAATTTTAAAAGACCGGCTTCAAAAACGGCAAAAAGACCCGTTGGGCCGGCTCCGATAATTATTATATCTGTTTCAATCATTTCTTTAAGTTTATTGCATCTGCCCGCCCTATGGTTCGAGTCAGCGTAGCAAAGTTACAAAGTTGCAAAGTCACCAAACATGATTTATGTCAGGTTTGCGTGAGGGATGGGAGCGGCATCCTTTTATGGCGCGCAGCAGAATAAAAGATATAGCGTACAGCCCGACCCTTGGGGCACGCCCAAATAATCAGGCAATATTTACAACCGTTTCGATTTGTGGCGCGTATTTTTTTATGGTAGTTTCCACACCCGCTTTCAATGTCATCTGGTTGATTTTACAGGACGTACAGGCACCTTCCAAGCGTACTTTTACGTGTTTCCCGTCTTCAATTTCGACCAGCGTAATGTCGCCACCATCGGAATTTAAAAACGGACGGATTTCATCCAGTGCTTTTTGTATGGTTGACGTAAGTTCTTCTGTATTCATTTTTTCTAATTTGAAAATGAGATAATTTGAAAATGAGATAATTTGAAAAGCAAACAAAGTCGGTTCCCAAGTTATCCCATTTCCCCATCAATTTATTTTTTAACAGCAGAACATCCTGCCATCGTTGTTATTTTAATTGCTTCGGTTGGCGGAAGATTATCATTTCTTTTTACCGTTTCCGACACCACGCTTCGTGCCAGTTCTTCGAAAGCTGCCTGTACCGCCGTAGCCGTTTGCAACGCCGCCGGACGACCGTAATCTCCCGCTTCACGGATGCTTTGAACAATAGGCACCTCGCCAAGGAAAGGAACATTTAAATCTTCTGCAAGATTTTTAGCACCTTCTTTTCCGAAGATGTAATATTTATTGTTTGGTAATTCTTCCGGTGTGAAATAGGCCATATTCTCTATGATTCCCAAAACCGGCACGTTGATGCTTTCGTTTTGGAACATCGCCACTCCTTTTTTAGCATCGGCCAAAGCCACTGCCTGAGGGGTACTCACGACAACCGCTCCGGTAATAGGCAACGACTGCATGATCGACAAGTGAATGTCTCCGGTTCCCGGTGGCAAATCGACTAACATGAAATCCAATTCGCCCCAATCGGCATCGAAAATCATTTGGTTTAAGGCTTTAGACGCCATAGGACCTCTCCATATTACTGCCTGATCCGGACTGGTGAAGAATCCGATGGAAAGTAATTCCACACCATAGCTGGTGATTGGTTTCATTTTCGATTTACCGTCCACCTCAACCGAAATTGGTTTTGATTTTTCAACATCAAACATGATAGGCATCGAAGGCCCGTAAATATCGGCATCCAAAACACCTACTTTAAAGCCCATATTGGCTAACGTTACGGCTAAATTGGCAGTAATGGTAGATTTCCCGACACCTCCTTTTCCGGAAGAAACGGCAATAATGTTGCTGATTCCAGGAATGGATTTTCCTTTGATTTCCGGTTTTTCCGGTGCTTCTACCTTGATATTAACTTTAACTTTCGCCTTGTCGTATATTTTTTCGTGGATTACTTTGATGATGTCCACCTCAGCACGTTTTTTAATGTGCATGGCCGGTGTTGTCAATAACAAATCCACCACTACTTCATCTCCGAAAGTGATTACGTTTTGAACCGCACCGCTTTCCACCATATTCTTTCCTTCTCCGGCAATAGAAATGGTTTCCAAAGCACTAAGAATTTCTTTTCTGTCTAATTTCATATTAAATGAGAATCCTTTAAATCTTTATTTGAGAATACTTTAAATCTTTCTTTTTCAGTCTTTTATTAAGACTGATTTTAGATTGCAAAGATAGTCTGAAAAGTTTAATAGAGAAAAGCTAAACGCAAAAGTTTTGTGAATTTTTAAGATTATTGTTGGACTTCCGGTTGCCAGAAATGCTTTTCAAAATCAACAATCTGACTATCCTTCACTTTAATCCCTTCACTTTCCAATAATTGCTGCATCAGGTTGGTTCCGTCAAAATGGTGTTTCCCAGTAAGCATGCCTTTACGGTTAACTACCCTGTGCGCGGGAATATCTTCTTTTAAATGAGAAGCATTCATTGCCCAACCCACCATTCTTGCGGAACGGGCAGCGCCTAACGCTTTGGCTATGGCGCCATAAGAGGTAACCTTTCCGTAAGGAATTTGACGCGCCACCGCATAGACTCTTTCGAAAAAATTATCGGTATCAACGGCCATTAACTGGTTATGATTTTAAAAAGGGTAAACAGGGAAATGATTCCGGTTACGGTTCCGATGATGTAATTTCCGTTGGTCATCAGAAAAGAAGGTTTGTCGACATCTTTCTTCTTAAAAAACAGAATATAGAGGTAGAACATTAAAAAAGAACCTGTTACCGATCCCAAAACAAAAAGGGAGATATGCGACTGATTGAAGAAAAACCACCCTTTACGCGAACACCATATGCTTATCACAACATGGTACGGAATAGGCAGCAAATTGAGAAACGCAAGCAGCATTCCTAAAAAGAAACGACTGGTTTTGCTTCGCATTCTAATCTCTTCCTCTTTCCTTTTTTTCTTTTTACCTGCCCAAAAGAAGTAGACGGTCAATGCTGAAAAAATAAAAACCCCGATTTCCTGCAAAAGAACAACTATATCGGGATTTCTATCTATGAATTTGGCGAATAAAACAGCAATATAGGTTTGAAAAAAGACTGTGACACTGGCGCCCAGCGCAAAAATTATGGCACGGTTCCTTCCGTCGACAGCACTGACTTTTGCCGCCGTCATGTTGAGCAGTCCCGGTGGGGCAACCCCTATCGAAGCAGCCGTAAAACCTAATATGAGCGGCAAAAAATAATTCATTACTTTATCCTGAATTGTATGTAGGTAATGGCTTTATCCTGCTCTAAATACTGACTTTCGTAAAACGTCTGAATTGCGGTTACCACTTCCGGAGCGCCTTCGTTTTTATATACATTGTGATTCGCATAAATCACTTCGTGTCCTTCTCCGTGAAGCAGGCCAAGCGTATATCCGTGCATGAATTCACTATCCGTTTTCAGATTCATCACCCCGTCAGCCTTTAATATTTTTTTGTAACGCTGTAAAAACTCGGAATTGGTCATTCTGTGTTTCGTGCGTTTGTATTTTATCTGCGGATCCGGGAACGTAATCCAGATTTCGTCTACTTCCCCTTCGGCAAAACAATGCTCGATTAACTCGATTTGGGTACGCAAAAAGGCTACGTTGTGCATTCCGTTTTCGACAGCCGTTTTGGCTCCTCTCCAGAATCGCGCTCCTTTTATATCGATACCGATAAAATTCTTCTCGGGATAGCGATTTGCCAAACCAACCGAATATTCTCCTTTTCCACAACCCAATTCCAGAACCAGCGGATGGTCATTCTTAAAAAACTCCTTGTTCCACTTGCCTTTCAACGGAAATGTATCATTCACCACTTCTTCTCTTGTTGGCTGGAAAACATTATCAAATGTAGCGTTTTCCTTAAATCTTTTTAACTTATTTTTACTTCCCACGACTTAATTTAAAATTTTGGTAAAATTAAGGAAATATACCGCAATAAAAATAGTTTTACTTTGCAGTATTATTTTTCGCCAAAGATAAACAATCTTTTAAAAGAATTGGTTACTAAACAGTTAAGCGGTTTTATTGTGAACCCTCAGATAAAATGAACAAAAAAAGAATTTTAGTAGCGCCTTTAAACTGGGGTTTGGGCCACGCCACGCGATGCATTCCCATCATTGAAGCATTGCAAAAAAATGGCTTTGAACCCGTACTCGCATCGGACGGAATTGCCTTAGCGTTACTGAAAAAAGAATTCCCACAACTGACGGCACTGGAACTTCCTTCGTATAAAATTCAGTATGCCCAGAACGGCGCCAATTTCAAATGGAAACTGTTCCGACAAATTCCGAATATGTTTCACGCAGTCCGTAATGAGCGAAAAACAGCCGAAAACTGGATCGAACAGTACAATATTGACGGTATTATTTCCGATAACCGTCTGGGGGTGCATTCCAAAAAGGTTCCGACTGTCTTTATCACCCACCAACTGAATGTCCTAACGGGAAACACCTCTTGGCTGACTACAAAAATCCATCATCATTTCATCAGAAAGTTCGACATCTGCTGGATTCCCGATGTGGCAGGAAAACCGAATTTATCAGGTAAACTGGGCCATTTGAACAATTCAAACCTCAACCTGAAATACATTGGTCCGCTTAGCCGGTTCAACAAAAAAGAGACGGAAGAAATCTACGATCTTATGGTGATCTTATCGGGTCCGGAACCGCAACGCACCCTATTGGAGGAAAAACTGAATCTTGAATTAAAAAACTATGACGGGACGATTCTTTTTGTCCGCGGTGTGGTTGAAGAGGAACAAAAGATCAGTAAACGTTTCAACTGTACCTATTATAATTTCATGAATACCGCTGAACTGGAGATAGCTTTCAATCAGAGTAAAATGATTTTGTGCCGATCGGGTTATACTACAATTATGGATTTGGCGAAATTGGACAAAAAAGCATTTTTCATTCCGACGCCCGGGCAATACGAACAGGAATACCTGGCCAAAAAGCTTACAAAGAAAGGAGTGGTACCCTCATCAAAGCAAGACAGTTTCAAAGCCGAACATTTGCTTCAGGTTAGCATATACAAAGGGCTGAAAGACGTTGGAAAAAATGAGGTAAGTTTGAATGAACTCCTCTCTATTTTCAGTTGAAAGCCTGAAACATCTAATTGCCAATCGTATTTTTCCTCGACAACAAATCCCGTATTTTACTGTTTTCCGAAATCGACAAATTGAATTCTTCCTGATTTTTATAGTTTTCAGGCGAATCATTTATCTGGCAATACACAAAGGACTTGTCTTTTTGAGGCACTATAACAATGGTCTGGCCGAATCGCAGGTCAAATAACTTCATATTGAATAAAAGCGTACTGAAACCATCGGGACTCTTCGAGAAAACCCAGTCGAATTTATTGTCGGCCGTTTTAAAAAATCCCTGAGCGGTCAAATAAGGAAAATTTCTCGATTCTACGAGTGTGGATTCTTCCGCGTTTGCATCATTGGTTAAGACCAGCAAAGTGAGGGCATCTTTCACAACTTCCGATTCAGGGTTCTCATATTCCCCGATTCTGACACCTTTAAAAAGATAATTTTTCACTTTAACCGTAATCGGAGTGCTGGCTACGGCATAATCGTATTCGGCTACCGGAAAAGGTGTTTTGTTCAGCGGGTAAATCGAAAGAGCTTCGGCGTATTTTTCAAAAGTAGCAATGTCCTGTTTATACAATTTCAAATCCCATTTTGCAGTATCCGAATGGGATTCCGATTTAAGTTTCAGTTGTTCAACATCCCATCTATCGCTTCCAACCATCGCTTTTTTAGGTTTACAACAAAGAAACAAACCGCAAAAGAAAAACAGGAATACGATTCGCTGCAATCCTAAAACGCTTTGGAACCCAACTTTATTTCTTCCGAATCCCTTCATCAGTTATTTTGCTTTTTCTAAGGTAAACGAAAATTCGGAACCGAAGCCGTATTTGCTTTCCACGTAAATTTTCTCATTATGTGCTTCGATGATGTGTTTCACGATGGATAGTCCCAGTCCGGAACCGCCTTCCGCGCGCGAACCGCTTTTGTCCACCCTGAAAAAACGCTCAAACAGTCGCGGCACATGCTGACTTTTGATCCCTTCTCCGTTATCGGTAATCCGGACAATCACCTTCTGATTGGTTAAATTCTCGATACTGACTTCGGTTGTACCTTTCTCTCTTCCGTATTTAATCGAATTCATAATCAGATTGGTCAGCACCTGCTCTATTTTTTCCTGATCGGCATAGACATAAATCGGCTTGGTGTATTTCATGTCGAACATCAGCATGATGTTTTTCTGATCGGCTTTCATTTCCAACAGATCAAAAACATTCTGGATCACATCGACTATATTGAATCGGGTAAAATTCAGGTTCAGGTCACCGGTTTCCAGTTTGGAAATCATATCCAGATCCTTCACGATACTGATCAATCGCTCCACCCCTTTCTCTGCACGCTCCAGGTACTTTTTACGGATGCTTTTATCGTTCATGGCGCCATCCAACAAGGTGGACAAGTAGCCTTGCACGGTAAACAAAGGCGTTTTCAGCTCATGGGAAACATTCCCGAGAAATTCCCTGCGGTATTCCTCACGGACTTTCAGCATTTCAATTTCGATTTTTTTCTCTTTGGCAAATTTCTGAACGTCATGGGTTAACGTCGCCATATCGGTTGTGATGGGCTTATTGCGCAGTGTTGTGGCATCCAGAAGCGATACATCGTCATAGATTTTCTTAACGCGTTTGTAGATGAATTTCTCGACGCGGAATTGCAAAACAAAAAAAGAAAACAGAAATATAGCTATGGTAAACGCCGTCAAAAAGGCGTAATTGATTTCAAAAAAAAAATGCAGTAAAATCGCGACCAACCCCGCTGCAAACAAGGCAATATAGAACGCAGATTTTACGGCAAATTTATAGGATTTCTTAAAATTGATACTCATTTACAGCTCCAGTTTGTAGCCTACTCCTTTTATGGTTTTAAACAAATCGTCTCCGATTTTTTCTCTCAGTTTTCGGATGTGAACATCGATGGTTCTTCCGCCCACGACCACTTCGTTACCCCAGACTTTGTCCAGAATTTCTTCCCGTTTGAATACTTTTCCGGGTTTGGATGCCAAAAGGTAAAACAATTCGAATTCTTTTCGCGGCAGAACAATTTCTTTTCCGCTGTTGATAATCTTGTATTCTTCGCGATTGATTTCAATCTCTCCTACCCGAAGCACATCACTTTTAGCCTCCTCTTCCTTAAGTCTTCGAAGTAAGGCTTTCACTTTACTTACCAGTAATTTCGGCTTAATAGGCTTGGCGATGTAATCATCGGCACCGGCGTCAAAACCGGCCACTTGCGAATAATCTTCACTTCGCGCCGTAAGAAACGTTATGATAACATTGGCCAATTCGGGAATTTTACGAATGTTTTCACAAGCTTCCATGCCATCCATTTCAGGCATCATCACATCCATAATAATGAGTTGAGGCATTTCTTTTTTTGCTTTGGAAATGGCTTCCCTGCCATTGTTTGCCGTTACAACCTGATAACCTTCCTGAGTCAGATTATAACCTACTATTTCTAGAATATCCGGTTCGTCATCTACCAGTAAAATCTTAATGTCTTTCTTTTTCATAAATGGACACTGTTATGTGTTTTCGGGATGTAAAGGTAAAGATAATACAAAACCATTAACATTGCATTCCTTGTGTTAACGATTATTTAATATGGTAACAATTTGATAATAAAATTTAAACAAAAGCATAACAGGCGAATAACCTCGAATTAACGTGTTGGAAGTTCCTTTGCGGAAAATTAAACAACACGAAAATGAAACTTAACTTTTTAGTAACTACTCTTTTATTTACACTTATTTCTTTTGCACAAAAGGGAACGGTTACAGGTACCATTACGGACAAGGACATGAACAATGAAGCGCTTCCTTTTGCCACCGTAATGATCAAAGGAACCACTAATGGCATTAACACAGACGAACAAGGCAACTATACGCTTTCCGTTTCCGAGGGAAATCACGTTTTACTAATTTCCTTTTTAGGATACGAAAGTGCGGAAATCCCTTTTACCATTAAAAGCGGAGAAACAAAAACAATAAACCAGGCTTTGGGCTCTAAAGGAGTGGAACTTCAGGATGTGGTTATTAAGGTGGAACAAAACCGCGAAAAAGAAACCGCCCTTTTGGTGGAACAGAAAAAAGCGGTAGAAATCAAACAGACCATCGGAGCACAGGAACTTTCCCGAAAAGGGGTTACCGATGTAGCTACAGCTGTTACCAAAACAACAGGAATCACAAAACAAGAAGGCTCAGGAAATATTTATGTACGTGGTTTGGGAGACCGCTACAATTCAACAACCATGAACGGTTTGCCTATTCCCTCCAACGATCCGGAGAAGAAAAACATTAAACTTGAAATCTTTCCTACCGACATTGTTGAATCGGTTTCCATCGACAAAGTTTACAACGGGAAAATATTCGGTGACTTTGCCGGCGGGAATGTGGACATCACTTCTAAAAACATCAAAGGAAAAGACCTTTTAAAATTAGACATCGGTGCCGGTGCCAATTCAAATGCCGTTAAGGAAGACAACTTTTTGCTTTTGAAAGGATACCGCGCTTCCGGATTCAGTAATCCTGCAAATCCGTCAACCATCAACACGTATGATTTTAACACGTTACAACTTGAAGGAAATGCCCCTTTTTCGGGTTCGTTAGGACTTTCGGGAGGAAAAGCTTTCAATATCGGATCGGAAGGAAAACTGAGCTTGTTCGGAACAGGATCTTTCGGAAACGAATACACCTCAAAAAGAGACGGATATGCCAAAGGCGGTGTGAACGGTGATGCTAGTTTAATCAATAAAGATTTTGAGACGTATTCTTCGATCGGATACAACACGAACACTACCGGATTGGCAAACATCGGATACAAAATAAACAGAAACAACAAAATCAGTTTCAACTCGGTTTTCATTAACTCATCCAAACAAACCAAAGACGAGTATTACGGTTATGTAGCCGATTTGGCCAATGACGGTAACGGACTGATACGTCGTTTACAATATGAAAAAAACACGCTTTTCGTAAACCAATTATTGGGTGAACATACTTTCAGCGAACGAATCAAAGCCACTTGGGGTATTGCCCGAAATTCAATTGACGGAGACATGCCGGACAGGGCTACCAACAGTTTCAGAAGCACCGACGCCGGTTATCAGATCATTTCACAATCCGCTCCAGACAACAACCGTTATTTCCAAAGACTGGAGGAAACCGAAAATGTAGCCAATGCCGCCATCGACTATAAATTCAAAAAAGACGAAAACAACGATTTCAAAGGAAGAATAACCTTGGGATACAATGGCCGTTCAAAAAACAGAACTTTTGAAGCCACTCAGTTTAACTTTAAAACAGCCAGTTCTTATTTAACCACCATTGTAGATATCAACAATCTGGATACGTTCTACAATCAGGAAAATTATGCTGCCGGTGTTTTCGAAATTTCCACCTATTCCGGTGGGCCTGACGATGCAAATGCTTTGGATCCGCAAAAATATACCGGTGACCAATCTATTCATGGAGGATATTTAAACACCGAATACAAATTCAGCAATAAATTCACGGCTTCATTAGGATTGAGAGGAGAAAACATCTATCAGAAAGTAAAATGGAAAACGCAGCTGGATCCTATTGGTGATGAGGACGACTTTAACAAAACCACATTCTTACCGAGTCTGATCGTAAAATATGAGGTAAACGACAAACAAAATTTACGCTTTGGCGCAAGTAAGACATATACATTACCGCAATTTAAGGAAAGAGCCATGTTCGTATATGAAGATATCACGGAAGTTAAAATCGGTAACAAGGATTTATACCCTTCCGATAATTACAATGTGGATGTGAAATGGGAATATTTCCCTAAGGCTGAAGAAGTGATTTCGGTGGGCGCTTTCGGTAAATACATTCTGAATCCGATAAATGAAATCACCATCGCGTCATCAACCAATGATATCTCTTTCGTAAACACCGGAAATAACGGATATGTAGCGGGAATTGAGGCCGAAATAAGAAAAACAATATTGGGCTTCGGCGAGAACGACACCCAAAAATTAACCGCTGGCCTAAACGCTTCCTATATGTATACCACTCAGGAACTGGACAGCAAAAAGGTGGAAGACGAAACAATTTACCAGGCCATTTTTACCAACAGTAAAGCGGCATTCACGGGAGCATCACCATTACTGCTCAATACCGACGTTTCTTTCTTAAAGGAATGGAACAATAAAGACAGTAACATTTCGGCAACACTTGCTTATTCCTATTTCTCGGATCGACTGTATGCTATCGGAACAAACATGAAAGGAGATCAGGTGGATAAGGCTGTCGGAGCACTGGATTTTATTTTCAAATCTAAAATCAACAAAAATCTTGGATTGGGATTATCCGCCAAAAACCTTCTGAATCCTAAAATAGAAAGAGTTCAGGAAAATGCGAACGGCGATGTAACCCTGTTATCATATACTAAAGGAATTAATTTTGGTATCGGACTTAATTATCAGTTTTAAAAACAACCAAAGAGCGGCAATTGTCGCTCTTTTTATTTACCGAAAACTTTTGTTTACATGCGTAACATTCACTTAATACAAAACAGGGCAGAAGTTAAAACAAAGTTCATAATCGCTTAACGCTCATTAAACAAACATAAAGCAATTTTGCCTCAGAAACATAACTATTAAAATCAAACAAGAAAATGAAAAAATCATTCTTAAAATTATTCGGACTTTTGGCCATGTCGGCTGCCGTATTAACAAGTTGTTCAAAAGAAGATGACGAACCAACACCACCGTCTTCCTCTTTCGTTGCCGATGCCACTAACTTCCAAGGAACAATTAACGACGGAACAGTTACTTTAAACTCAACTTTAGTTTACAAATTAACTGGTAAAATCCAAGTAAATTCCGGAGCCACTTTAATCATTCCTGCCGGAACAAAAATTGAAGGCATGAACGGAACAAGCTCTTATATTGCAGTAGCTCAAGGCGGAAAAATAAATGTGTTGGGAACAGCTTCCAGTCCGGTTGTCTTTACCAGCGGAAAAACAAACAAAGCGCCTGGTGACTGGGGCGGATTGGTAATCTGTGGAAAAGCGCCAATCAATATCGGTTCCACAACCGCACAATCAGAAGTTGCCGATTTAACTTACGGAGGCACAATTTCAAACGACAATTCAGGAGTACTTCAATATTTAAGAATTGAATATGCCGGTGCTGCTTTTAACGCAACAAAAGAATTTAACGGTATTTCGTTCTTTGGAGTAGGTTCCGGAACAGTTGTAGAAAACGTAGAAGCATATCATGGTGCTGATGATGGTTTCGAATTCTTCGGTGGAACGGTAAACACAACAAAACTGGTTTCTATCGGTAACGAAGACGATCAGTTTGACTGGACAGAAGGATGGAACGGTACGAATTCTAACTGGTACGGGAAATTAGATTTCGGAAAAGGAAACAGAGGAATCGAAGCAGACAACTATGAGTTTAACTTTGACGCTTCTCCTACCTCGAACCCTACCATTTCAAACATTACCCTAATAGGCCCTGGAAGTACTGCAGATGCTAATATTTACACAGAAAATCAGGCATTCAAATTAAGAAGAGGAACTAAAGGAATCTTTAGCAACATCTTTATTAAAGATTTTAAAGTTGGATTCGATGTGGAACACGACCAGACAATTGCCTATGTTGCTAACCAGACATTAAAAGCAACAGCCGCTAAATTTGACGGTATCGCAACAAACACTAAAGGAAAGAAAACCGATGCGTCATCATCAGACGTTAGTGGTATTGCTACCCTTTCAGACACAGCTACAGGTGCAGGAAACGGTGCAGCTGCTCCTTCATGGACAGCACAATGGACAGTAGGTTTCTAATCTGAAAATACTCTAAAAAAACAAGAAAAGCGTCCTTAATTTGAGGACGCTTTTTTTACAACTATTTTTGGCACATATTTTGAAAATATTTTTATATCTTTACGCAATATTAGTTCACATGAAGAAAAATTACTTTAATATTATTCTTATCGCCGTTTTCCTGTTCTCCATGAGCGTTGCTGCTCAGGAAGGCAAGACGGCATCGTCTGTGAACAAAACCCAAGAAAACACCATTGAAGGTTTAAGCATCTACCCCAACCCAACCAGCGGGGATAAGATTTACATTGTTTCCAAATTATCTCTCGATAAGGAAGTTGAAATTTTTGATGTACTTGGTAAACGAATCCTTCAGACTACAATCAGTTCTAAAGAACTTAATATCGGCAACCTCAACGCCGGTGTTTACATCATCAAAATAAAAGAGGGTGATGCTTCAGCAACAAGAAAGCTGATTGTTAAATAATTGCAACGCAATTAATCTTTATTTTAATCTTTATTTTAATCTTTATTTCATATAGAAAAGTTTTACAATCTGTAAATACTTGTTATATTTGTCGTCCAATTTTTAATTTCAATCAAAAATGAAACAAATTTACACTTTATTGTTAACTTTAGTAGTTAGCACGCTTTCCTTTGGACAAACGTTCTATTCTGAGAATATGGGAGTACCGACTGGAACTACAGCTATAGCAGCCTATGCAGCTCAAACAGCGCCTGCTACTTTCCAAAATTCCACACCAATTGTATATTCCGGAACAGGAACTGCAAGAGCTACATCATCTTCATCATATACCGGTGCTTCGGGTGGTGGAAACATATTCTTAACCGTAACCTCTTCTGTAGGTAATTTTTTTCAAATCGACGGATTAAACACTTCCAGCCACAATGCAGCAGACATTCAGTTGTCTTTCGGATACCTGACGAACGCTACATCCACACACCTTGTAGTGGAACAAAGTACGAATGGCGGAACAAACTGGACCCCGATTACATACACCCAGAACACTACTACTTCATGGAATTTAGTTACGGTAACCGGAGGACAAATCCCTTCATCAGCAACATTATCATTACGATTTACAAATCCTTCAACCACTTCTGCTCAAATGCGTCTTGATGATGTGAAATTAACAAACGTTTCCTCATCATGTAGTTTAGCCCCAGGAACACCTACAGCGGTTTGCGATGCCAACACCCTGACTTTAGACACTTATACCGCCACAATCCCATACGTAGGAGCAGGAAATGCAACTTATACCATAAACACATCAACAGGAACCGTTGGAGGAGACAACCCAACCTCTGTTGCAGCCGGAAATATAATTATTAACGGGATTCCGGAAGACACCGACATTACCGTTACTATTACAGGCGGGACTTGTAACATAGTAGTACCGATAACATCACCACACTGTATAACGGCCAATTCTTTACCTTACAACGAGTCTTTCAACTATACTCCTGCTACGGTTTTAAGTTCTACACAAATGTGGAGTCCGTTTTCTACAGGTGACGATATCGTAGTGACTTCAGGTAACCTATCATATCCCGGCATCACTTCATCCGGAAATTCTGTAACTTTTATTGGCACAGGCAGAGACGCAAGAACACCTTTAACAACTGTGTCTACTGGAACCATTTATGCTTCATTTATAGTAAACATAACAGACGTTTCAACTGTTGTAAACGACTTAACAGACGTTACTTATTTTGCATTATTTGACCAAAGCACCTCCAATTTCACCGACGCAAGATTATGGCATAGAAGAAACGGGACACAATCTCAATTTGGTGTATCCACAAGTAACACCACTGCATCAGTAATATGGTCTCCAAACTTGCACACTCCCGGAACTCCAGTATACCTATCATTTGGATATGATTTCGCAACACAGATCGTAACTTTAACTGAAAACCCAACCATTGGAGGCTCAGCAGTTCCTTCTGTTTATGCAACTTTAGCCGCTCCAATTTCATCTATCGGTGGTTTTGCTCTTCGTCAGGATTCAACGAACGCTACGCCAAACCTTATCATAGACGAGTTGAGAATTGCCACTACTCCTAACTTTACGTTATCGACAACAAGCTTTGACAACATTTTAGGACTAAACATCTACCCTAACCCTACTAACGACATCTTACACATCGCTACAACAGCAAACAGCGTTAAAACTATTGCTATTTATGATGTTGTTGGAAAACAGGTTTTAAACACTACCACTTCAAACGAAGTAATCAACGTTTCAAGTTTAAACAAAGGTGTTTACATGGTTAAAATCACTGAAGAAGGAAAAACTGCTACAAGAAAATTAGTAGTAAAATAATTCTTTTTACCCGCATAAAGAAAGCATCAGCGAAAGTTGGTGCTTTTTTATTTTTGTACATTTGCCTCATGTTATCAACGTCCGACATCTTTCATATCGCCTCCAAAAAAGAGTTTGAAAAAATCACTCTTAAGGTATTTCGTTACCAATACGACAACAATTTGGTGTATCAAAAATTTTGCGACTTACTGAAGAAAAACAAAACGAACGTAAAATCCATTGCTGAAATTCCGTTTTTACCGATACAGTTTTTCAAAACACACGATGTTGTAAGTTCCACCGAACCCATACAAATCACTTTTACCAGTAGTGGAACCACCGGCATGACCACCAGCCGTCATTTGGTAACCGATTTGAATTTCTACGAGGAAAGTTTCCGACTGGGATTTTCGCAATTCTACGGAAACATAGAAGATTATGTGGTTTTGGCCCTGCTCCCTTCTTATCTGGAACGCGAAGGTTCGTCTTTAATCTATATGGCAAAAGACCTGATTGAATGCTCCAACCAACCGGACAGCGGTTTTTACCTGCACAATTACAGCGAACTTACAGAAAAACTCATCGCTCTCGATGAATCAGGTCAAAATGTGATTCTGATTGGTGTAACTTACGCTTTACTGGATTTGATTGAGAAACAAAACTTCCAACTAAAGAACACCATCATCATGGAAACCGGCGGCATGAAAGGCAAACGCAAGGAAATTATCCGCGAAGAACTGCATGACATTCTCTGCAATGGTTTCGGTGTTTCCAAAATCCATTCCGAATACGGGATGACCGAACTGCTATCGCAGGCCTATTCCCTAGGTGACGGGGTTTTCGAATGTCCGCCCTGGATGGAAATCCTCATTCGCGATACCGAAGACGCTTTAAGTTACGTCGCTGAAGGAAAAACCGGAGGCATCAACGTAATTGACCTGGCCAATCTGAATTCGTGTTCATTCATCGCTACACAAGATTTGGGTAAAAAATATCCCAACCATTCTTTTGAAGTATTGGGACGTTTTGATAATTCCGATATTCGGGGTTGCAATCTGATGGTATTATAAAGTTTATTCGGCGATTTGATTTTTCGCAAAACAACGCACCGATTTCATAAAAAGAAAAATTCGTGAATTCGTGGCGTTAAAATTTTATGTACCACGAATTCACGAATAAAAAAATAATATTATTCTACTATTTATTTCACTTTAATTACATAATAATTCTTCTTCCCTTTTTGCAAAAGCAGGAACTGATTATTGATCAGATCTTTCGAGGAAATCATGTAGTCTTCCGCCACTTTTTCCTTATTCAGAGAAATGGCGTTTTGTTTCAGCTCTCTGCGGGCATCACTATTGGAAGCCAGAAAATTGGTTTTGGCAGCAAGGGCGGCAATCATATCCAAACCGGTTTCAATATCCGTCATCGACAATTCCGCTTGCGGCACTCCTTCAAAAACTTCCAAGAATGTTTTTTCATCCAATTTCTTTAGCTCATCCATTGACGGACTGAAGAAAGCTTGGGAAGCCGCAATGGCATTATTCAAATCTTCCTGAGAATGAACCATCACAGTGATTTCTTCCGCCAAACGTTTCTGCAACACTCTTAAATGTGGCGCCTCATTGTGTTCCGCTATTAATTTTTCAATGGTTTCCTTATCTAAAAACGTGAAAATTTTGATGTATTTTTCCGCATCAACATCCGAAGTATTTAACCAATATTGGTAAAATTTGTACGGAGAAGTTCTTTCGGCATCCAACCAGATATTTCCGCCTTCCGACTTTCCGAATTTCGTACCATCCGCTTTTGTAATTAACGGACAAGTTAATGCATACGCTTTTCCGCTTTCAATACGACGCACCAATTCCGTTCCCGTGGTGATATTTCCCCACTGATCGCTTCCCCCCATTTGCAACGTACATTTTTTTGCTCTGTACAAATGTAAAAAGTCATATCCCTGAACCAACTGATACGTAAATTCCGTAAAGGACATTCCTTCAGCCGTTTCACCGGTTAATCGTTTCTTCACCGAATCTTTTGCCATCATGTAATTCACGGTGATGTGTTTCCCGACATCGCGAATGAAGTCCAAAAACGAGAACTCTTTCATCCAGTCGTAATTATTCACCAATTCGGCCGCATTTGACGCATCGGATGTAAAATCCAAAAATCGCGACAATTGCCCCTTAATGGCGTCCTGATTGTGACGCAAGGTAGCCTCATCCAATAAATTTCTTTCATTGGACTTCCCAGACGGATCCCCAATCATACCAGTTGCTCCGCCAACAAGCGCCAATGGTTTGTGTCCGCTTAACTGAAAATGCTTCAGCAGCATCACGCCTACCAGGTGTCCTATATGCAATGAATCGGCAGTTGGATCAATGCCCACATACGCCACACGCATCTGCTCCAACAAATGTTCTTCCGTGCCTGGCATTACGTCGTGGAGCATTCCTCTCCAAGTCACTTCTTCAATAAAATTCTTCATGTCTGTATTCAATTTACTTTCGTCAGTTCCGCCATTTAGGCTCCGTGTTCGCAAAGATAAAATTTATTGTTGATTTGGATATTCGTTTGTACGGATATTTGGGCGTTTGGTTATCCGAAAAAAAATTACGTTTCATGAATTCATTATTCGTAATTTCGCCATATGATATTAGTCACAGGCGGAACAGGATTGGTAGGTGCACATCTCCTACTGCATTTGCTTCAGGAAAATGAAGCGGTTCGTGCCATATATCGAAGTACCGCTTCCACAGAAAAAACAAAACGTCTTTTTCAAACCGAAAACAAGGCGTATCTGTTTGATAAAATCGAATGGGTTCCGGCCGACATCACCGATATTCCTGCCTTGGAAAAGGCTTTTGAAAACATCAGTCAGGTCTATCATTGTGCCGCCCTGATTTCTTTTGATTCCCGTGACGAAGACCAACTCCGCAAAATCAACATCGAAGGAACCGCCAATGTGGTGAATTGCTGCATCGACTTCAAGGTGAAAAAACTTTGCCATGTCAGCTCCATTGCCGCTTTGGGTGACGCAAAAGAAGGCGAAAAAATAATAACCGAAGAAACCGAATGGAATCCGGAAAAAAATCACGGCGATTATGCCCTGACAAAATTCGGAGCCGAAACTGAGGTTTGGAGAGGTGCTCAGGAAGGTCTTGACGTTGTGGTTGTTAATCCGGGGGTGATTTTCGGAAAAGGATTTGGCGCTGCCGGAAGTGGTGAGTTACTCCAAAAGATTCATAACGGTTTCCCTTTTTACACCAAAGGTTCCACCGGAATTACCGCCGTAGAAGATGTGGTAAATGTAATGATGCAGTTAATGAAAAGCGACATTAGCGGTGAACGTTTTACGATTGTATCCGAAAATGTCATTCTGCAAAATCTCTTAAACGACATAGCCGACAGCATGCAGAAAAAAAGGCCTTACATTTATGCAAGACCTTATATGACTTCTCTTTATTGGCGGGCGGATTGGTTGTTTTCGAAACTATTCTGCAGAAAAAGACGTTTTACACGAGCTACAGCAAAAGCCTCACATTCTACTGAAATCTACAACAACTCCAAGGTAATCAATCATCTGAATTACACATTTCAACCGATGAAAACCTATGTTTCTACTGTATCGCTGGCGTATAAGTAGGCGCTAATTCTTTACCGGTTTCTTTTACCGTCTGTTCGTCAAGTCCCTTCTTATTTGCTTCTATTTTTTCTACCACTTTCTTAAACATTTTCTGATAATGGTGAGGATCAGCTGCATAATAACGGTTACTTTGCGCAAACGATATACTGTCGATATTATATTTCTTATAAATCATTTCGTTCACTTTGACATTATTCTGAGAGAACTCCACCGGATTTAAATTTTCTGCCGACTGTAACACGGTCAGATCATACAAAATATCAACCATCATTTCTTCACTCAAAAGATTTTCCGGTTTTTCAATCGCGCCGTTACCGCAACTCAGAGCAGCAAACAAAACAAAAAACAATGCTATTTTCTTCATATTATCTGTTTATCTGTCGAATAATAAACGTTGTCCGAAACAAGCTTCTTTAACTTTTGCGTTGGCATAAACCAATTGCCCGTTAACAAACGTATGCGAAATTCTTGATTTAAAGTTAACCCCTTCAAAAGGAGACCAACCGCATTTATACAGAACATTATCCTTATTTACGTTCCAAGGCAATGCGGTGTTAACAATAGCCAAATCCGCATAATATCCTTCACGGATAAAGCCTCTTTTTTCGATTTTGAAAATTTTAGCCGGGTTGTGGGCCATTTTTTCAACGATTTTCTCTACCGAAATTTTCCCTTGCAAATGAGCTTCAAACATAGCCACCACCGAATGCTGTACCAATGGACCACCCGAAGGCGCGCTGGTGTACGGTTGCTGTTTTTCTTCCCAGGTATGAGGAGCATGATCGGTTGCGATTACGTCGATCCGGTCGTCTAGTAACGCTTTCCATAATCCGTCCTTATCGGCTTGTGTTTTTACGGCAGGATTCCATTTGATCAGGGTTCCTTTGGTATCGTAGTCGGCATCGGTAAACCAAAGATGGTGCACACAAACTTCTGCCGTTATCTTTTTATCTTCCAGTGGAATTTTATTGGTAAACAAGTCCGTTTCTTTTGCCGTCGAAACATGGAAAATATGCAAACGAGCCCCTGTTTTCTGCGCTAATGCAACCGCTTTGGAAGACGACAGGTAACAAGCCTCCTCACTTCGGATCAAGTGATGGAACTTCATTGGAATATTATCGCCGTATTCTGCTTTATAACGCTCCAAATTGGCTTTTATGGTAGCTTCATCTTCGCAATGTACCGCGATTAACATGGGCGTACTTGAAAAAATCTTCTCCAGCACTTCTTCGTTATCCACCAACATGTTTCCGGTGGAAGAACCTAAGAAAAGTTTAATTCCGGCCACATTACGCGGATTGGTTTTTAAAACTTCTTCCAGATTATCATTGGTTCCACCCATCATGAACGAGTAATTGGCATAGGAACTTTGTGAAGCGATTTGGTATTTCTGCTCCAGTAATTCCTGCGTCACAGCGTTTGGAACCGTATTTGGCTGTTCAATAAACGATGTCACCCCTCCGGCAACCGCAGCACGGGATTCGGAAGCAATGGTACCTTTGTGTGTCAGTCCGGGTTCACGAAAATGCACCTGATCATCGATAGCGCCCGGAATCAAATAATTTCCTTCCGCGTCAATAACCTGGGAAAAAGAAGACTTGTGACTGATGTCGGTTCCGATTTCTTTAATGAATTCGCCTTCAATAAGCACATCGCCTTCAAAAATTACTCCTTCATTTACAATCTTCGCGTTTTTAATTAATGTAGAATTCATGCTTTTATAATCTGTTGAATATTTTTCTGATTCGTAAGGAAATAACTCCGAATATGGCTTCCTTAATAATGGCGTTACTCATTTTGGAGTGGCCTTTGGTCCGGTCCGTAAAAATGATGGGGACTTCGACAATTTTGAATTTATTGATGAACGTTCGGTACTTCATCTCTATCTGAAACGCATACCCAATAAACTTTATTTTATCTAGATTAATAGTTTCAAGCACCTTTCTTTTATAACAAACGAAACCTGCCGTTGCATCGTGAATCCGCATCCCCATGATAAAATCAACATATACCGATGCGAAATACGACATCAAAACACGGTTAAGCGGCCAGTTCACTACATTCACTCCGGTCACATAACGCGATCCGATGGACATATCCGCTCCGTTGACACAAGCTTCATGTAATCGTTCCAAATCTTTGGGGTTATGTGAGAAATCGGCATCCATCTCGAAAATATAGTCAAAACCATTTTCCAACGCCCATTTGAATCCGTGAACGTATGCCGTACCCAAACCTGCTTTTTTGGCGCGTTTTTCAATATGAAGACGCTCCGGAAATTCCTCCTGAAGTTCCTCCACTTTGGCAGCGGTGCCGTCGGGCGAGTTGTCATCCACAATTAAAACGTGAAAAGGTGTAGTAAGAGAAAACACCGCGCGAACGATGGGTTCAATGTTTTCAATTTCGTTATAAGTAGGAATAATGACTACGCCGGTGCTCATTTAATCTAAATTTACCTGCAAAAATACATTATTTCTATCGCTGTATTCATAATAAAATTATAATAAATTACCTTTTTGTTATGATTCCATTACGCACCTAGGTTAATAAGCAAGCAGCATGCACTTTTTATTTCCGAAACCGAAATTGCAACCTGTGTATTTCATAGCAAAATTTAGTATTTTTACATCCGCTATGATGGATTTACTATTTACCGAACGGGTTGTTGAAAGCAAAGACTGGGCTACTGTGCTGTTTGTCCTATGTTTTGCCGTGCTTGCCATTAACCGCTCTGTTTTTGAAGTTCGATTTTCCGAATTTGTTAAAATTGCCATTTCGGACAAATATTTAAAAATATACAAAGACAGCGGAAATATGAACAGTTGGTTTACCATCTCCATGTTTCTGATACAGTTGATTTCGTTTGCCTTTTTAATTCAAATCACACTGAGTTACTTCGAAATGACCACTAAAACCAACTGGATAAGCTATATTCAGATAGTTACCTTATTGGGCGTTTTCATACTTTCCAAGTACCTTATCGAAAAAATTATTGCCACAACCTTCAATATTGAAGAGTTTAACGAACAGTTTAATTTACAGAAAGTTAACTATCGAACCTACATCGGTCTTTTAATTTTACCAGTTAACATTCTGCTTTTCTACAACGATTTTTTGTCAAAAACACTGCTTCTTGTCATAATTTCAATCATTTTGATAATTAACATGATAACATACTTCTTTTCATTAAAGAATTATCAAAACTTAATCCTTAGCAAGTTCTTTTATTTTATTTTGTATCTTTGCGCACTTGAAATAGCGCCCTATTATTTCATGTACTATTGGTTTACAAAAAGTTAGAATAATTGATTTTATTTAAAATATGAAAGTGAAAACTATCTTGGTTTCTCAACCAGAGCCTAAAGTGGAGAATTCACCGTACTTTGAACTACAGCAAAAACTGAAGATCAAAGTTGACTTCAGACCTTTTATTCACGTAGAGGGCGTTCCGGCCAAAGAAGTTCGAGCACAAAAAATCGACTTAAACAACTTTACAGCGATTATCTTAACCAGCAAAAACTCGGTGGATCATTTCTTCAGAGTTGCCGAAGAGATGCGCTACAAAGTACCGGAAGACCTGAAATATTTCTGCCAATCGGAAGCCATAGCTTTCTATTTACAGAAGTACGTGGTGTATCGCAAACGTAAAATTTATGTGGGTCAGAAAGACTTTGTCGATTTGTCACCGCTTATCAAAAAATACAAAGACGAAAAATTCCTTTTACCGTCATCCGATCAATTGAATGCGGACGTACCGCAAACACTGAACGGTTTAAAAGTAAACTGGGTACCGGGAACATTCTACAGAACCGTAATGAGCGATCTTTCAGACTTAAAAGACGTTTATTATGATGTATTGGCTTTCTTTAGCCCGACAGGAATTAAATCGTTATTCAAAAACTTCCCTGATTTCGTGCAGAACAATACGCGAATTGCCGTATTCGGTAGCACTACCCAGAAAGAAGCTTTAGATCACGGTTTAAGAGTGGATATTATGGCGCCAACGCCGGAAACTCCTTCCATGACGATGGCTCTGGAAAAATACATTGTTAAAGCCAATAAGGAATCTAAGGAAAAATAACATTACCTATACAATATACTAAAGCAGCCGATTGGCTGCTTTTTTTTATTCCCATTTTAAAAACATAAAGCTTCCAACCTTTAAAAAACCGGAAGCTTTAAATTAACGAAAAACAAAAAAAAACCACTTCTTACGAAGTGGTTTTTTCTATATAAAACTCTTATCAGATTACAATTGAGGCCCAGCCTTAACAAGGTTTTTACCTTCTTCGTTATCCGTATACTGTACGAAGTTTTTAACAAATCTTCCCGCCAAATCTGTAGCTTTTTCAGCCCAATCAGAAGCATCGGCATACGTATTTCTCGGATCAAGAATTTCGGCATTCACACCTTCTAAAGCCGTTGGCACTTCCAAATTGAAGATCGGAACGATTTGCGTATCCGCTTTTTCCAACGAACCATCAAGGATTCTATCGATAATAGCACGCGTATCTTTAATGGAAATACGTTTTCCTGTTCCATTCCAGCCTGTATTTACCATATAAGCTGTTGCGTTGTGCTCTTCCATTTTCTTAACCAGTTCTTCTCCGTATTTTGTTGGATGTAAACATAAGAATGCTTTTCCGAAACACGCTGAGAACGTTGGCTCCGGCTGCGTAACACCTCTTTCCGTACCTGCTAATTTAGCCGTAAATCCGGAAAGGAAATAGTATTTTGTTTGCTCCGGAGTTAATTTAGAAACCGGCGGCATTACACCGAAAGCATCTGCTGTTAAGAAGATTACTTTTGAAGCGTGTCCTGCTTTAGAAACCGGCTTAACGATATTTTCAATATGATCGATCGGATACGAAACACGTGTATTTTGTGTTACCGAACCGTCTTTAAAATCAATTACTCCATTCGCATCAAGCGTAACGTTTTCCAACAAGGCATCACGACGAATAGCACCATAAATATCCGGTTCGTTTTCTTTACTTAAATCGATTGTCTTTGCGTAACAACCCCCTTCGAAGTTGAAAACACCGTCATTGTCCCATCCGTGCTCATCGTCACCGATTAATTCACGTTTCGGATCTGTTGATAACGTTGTTTTTCCTGTACCTGACAATCCGAAGAAAACAGCAACATCACCGCCTTTTCCTTTATTGGCAGAACAGTGCATTGACGCAATCCCTCTTAACGGAAGATAATAGTTCATCATAGAGAACAACCCTTTTTTCATCTCACCACCATACCAGGTTCCTCCGATCAACTGAATTTTCTCGGTAAGATTGAAGGCAACATATACTTCAGAATTTAATCCGTGAGCAGCATAATCTTTAAAACTTGTTTTCGATCCGTTCATTACAACGAAATCCGGCTCACCGAAGTTTTCCAATTCCGCTTCCGTAGGACGGATGAACATGTTTTTCACAAAATGCGCCTGCCATGCCACTTCCATAATGAAACGCACTTTCAGACGTGTATCTTCGTTGGCACCGCAAAAAGCATCCACCACAAACAATCTTTTTGAAGAAAGCTGGTTAACCGTAGTTTCCTTTAAGGCATTCCAGGTATCTTGAGTGATTGGCTTATTATCGTTTACCGCTTTGTCTGATGTCCACCAGATTGTATCTTTAGTCACATCATCATTTACAATATATTTATCTTTTGGAGATCTTCCCGTGAATACACCTGTCATTACATTAACCGCACCAAGTTCTGACAATTGCCCTTTTTCAAAACCTTCCAATGCAGGATTCAGTTCTTCATTATATAAGAAATCATAAGACGGATTATAGACAACCTCAACAGTGTTTTTAATTCCGTATTTCTCTAATGAAATTGTTTTGGTAACATTCATAATTAAAATGTGTTGTTTGTTTGTTTTTAAGATTGCAAAAATAAAAAAATTTAATTTCAGATAGGTTTTTTTAACCAATTATTCTGCCTTTCCTCCCCGAATTTTAGCAAAAAGCACAATCCAGCCGGAAATCATTAACAATCCGCCCAACGGGGTTATCGGACCAATGATTTTTGTATTCATCAAAGTTATCGAAGCCGTTGACAACAAATAGATTGAGCCGGAAAAGAAAACAACACCAGCGGAAACCAGCCATAAGATATTTTTTTTCGTTTTCACGGAAATAAGATTGGTTGTTCCGACAAAAAGAAGAAATAAAGCGTGGTACATCTGATAACGCACCCCGGTCTCAAAGGTTGCCAACTCGGTTTCGCCCAAATGTGCCTTAAGACTGTGCGCACCGAAGGCCCCTAAAACAATAGCCACAGCACCCATAAAAGCTGCAACAGCAATAACTTTCTTATCCATAAAATTAAAATTGTGCCCAAAGTTAGCACAATTAAAAGTTAAATAATGAAACTTATCCCGTTTCTGTATGAAAGAATATAACAAATTCTTATTTTCGTGGACTTTTTAAAACAAAACTCCTTATGAGAAACATTCTGATTATAGGAGCGGGTCGTTCGGCGTCGTCGCTTATCAAATATCTTTTGGAAAAATCGGAAAGCGAAAAGCTGCATATCACCATTGGCGATTTGTCTTTGGAATTGGCTCAGAAAAAAACACAAAACCATAAAAATGCCTCGGCAATTGCACTGGACATCTTCAACGAAAACCAACGCAGGGAAGAAATCCAAAAGGCAGACATTGTAATATCAATGCTTCCGGCCCATCTGCACATTGAAGTAGCCAAAGACTGTATCACCTACAAAAAACACATGGTTACCGCCTCCTATATTTCCGATGCGATGCAAAGCCTTGATGCAGCTGCAAAAGAAAACAACCTGATTTTCATGAACGAAATCGGCCTGGATCCGGGAATTGACCATTTGAGTGCCATGAAAGTTCTGGATGAAATCCGCGAAAAAGGAGGAAAAACCATCCTGTTCGAATCCTTCTGTGGCGGCTTGGTCGCTCCGGAATCCGACAACAATCTTTGGAATTACAAGTTTACCTGGGCGCCGAGAAACGTTGTTCTGGCAGGTCAGGGCGGTGCCGCAAAATTCATTCAGGAAGGCACTTACAAATACATTCCATATCACAAATTATTCCGCAGGACCGAATTTCTGGAAGTGGAAGGTTACGGAAAATTTGAAGGTTATGCCAACCGGGATTCTTTAAAATACCGAAGCGTGTACGGATTAAATGATGCCCTTACCGTTTTCAGGGGCACCATCCGTCGTGTGGGATATTCAAAAGCCTGGGACATGTTTGTACAATTAGGCATGACAGACGATTCGTATGCCATTGACAACTCCGAAACAATGAGCTACCGTGAATTCGTTAATTTATTCTTACCTTATCATACAACCGATTCTATAGAAATTAAATTGCGTCACCAATTAAAAATTGATCAGGATGATGTGATGTGGGATAAGTTACTGGAATTGGACTTATTCAACCCGAATAAAATTGTTGGCATCAAAAATGCGACTCCGGCACAAATTCTGGAAAAAATTCTAACAGACAGCTGGACACTGCAGCCCGACGACAAAGACATGATTGTCATGTATCACAAATTTGGTTATGAATTAAACGGCCAAAGAAAACAAATTGATGCTACCATGGTATGCCTTGGCGACGACCAAACCTATACCGCAATGGCAAAAACGGTTGGTTTACCTGTAGCCATGGCAACATTACAAATTCTGAACGGCAATATTAAAACACCTGGTGTTCAATTACCCTTAAACAAAGAAGTATACCTGCCGATTTTAAAAGAACTTGAAGAATACGGTGTTATTTTTAAAGAAAAAGAAGTAGCATACAACGGATACAAATAGCAAAAAGCCCCGCTATGGAGGGGCTTTTTTTTTATGAAACATCAACAAGCATTTTTTTCTGCCTGTTAATTTCGTCCTGCAACTGGCGTCGCAGTTTTTGTTCTCTTTCTATAGCATTGCGTTTAAACAACTCAAATTCGTCTTCCACTTCGGTTAGTTTTTCTTTGGACTGGCGTGTAATACCATTCGCGCTCTTAAATCTTGTAACCAAAAAAACAACGAATATCGACAAGGTCAGGACCAACGTCCACATAATGGCATGATAAAGACTCTTACTTAGCTGCATTCCAAAAAACACAAAGGTTTCATTGCCTGTATCTGAAGTCGACATCCGGGTATTGGCTTTAGCCACTTCATTCTGCAGTTTTTTGATTTCTGAATTCTTGCTTTCAATAATTGCTTTTGAATTCGCCAGATCGCTTTCGTTTCTGGAAAGCAGGGTCATCATATCGGCGTTTAATTCTTCCAACGCGGATTTCGTAACCATTTTTACACCATGTTGTTCAGACGAATTCACCATAATCTGATTCATCTGACTTTCCACCACCTTTTTGGTGATTGGTTTTTCGGGAACGGCTTCTATTTCCTGAGCCGTTGACACAAAGACGGTTAACAGCGATGCCATCACTGTAAAACCTGATTTAAAAGTTAGTTTTTTCATTTTACTAGATTTGGGGGTTAGTAGTAAATTGACAATTTTGGGGAAATTGTTTCACTTATAACGAAACATACTTCCTTATTTAGATGCGTAAATTTTTACAATTTTATAAAAAATAAATCAAAACTCATATTTTTTATTATTTTTGAAACAAAAAACTTAAAATAACTTACATATTTTTAATCATGAAGCCAAATCACCTTCAGACAGAAATCGACGGTATCGACAAACAAATCCTGCGTGATCTGATGGAAGATGCCCGAAAACCCATTTTACAGATTGCCAACAAAATAGGGATTTCCGGTGCCGCGATCCACCAACGCTTACGGAAACTGGAGCAGGCAGGCGTTATTTCGGGATCGAAATTTGTGGTTAACACTAAGGTTTTAGGGTACAGCACCATGGCCTTTGTGGGGATTTATCTGGACAAGGCCGCCCGAAATCCGGAAGCGGTAAAAGAACTGAAAAAAATTCCGGAAGTATTGGAATGCCATTATACCACCGGAAATTGGAGCATCCTGATTAAAATTCTCTGTCGCGATAACGAACATCTGATGCAGTTGCTCAACAAAAAAATTCAGGCGATTGACGGCGTTTCCAGAACAGAAACCTTTATTTCGCTGGATCAGCAGATTGACCGACAGATACAGTTGTAGTTTGCAGTCTCAGTTTGCGGTTAGATCACAGATGGACCATCAGTTCCCTTCCCAGCCCTGACAGAAGTGGAAATCCTGTTATTGCGATTCTTTTCGCAATAACAGATTGTAACGGATGACAGGAATAAGGTATCCCGATAAATCCCGAACCATTCGCTCCCAATTCTCCCGAATGGAAATAAAAAATCCGCTACACTTGTAACGGATCTTGCTTTTATAAACTATTTTCTTAATCCCTTCTGCCAAAAACCTGAAAGGCCCAGTACAAGAGCGATGCCAAGGCTCCTATGGCTGCCACCACGTAGGTTCTTGCGGCCCATTTTAAGGCATCTTCGGCACCGGCATATTCCTGCTGACTTAACATGTTTTTGTTTTTTAGCCAAGCCAATGCGCGGTTACTGGCATCGTATTCCACCGGTAAGGTTATAAAACTGAATGCCGTGGCAATCGCCATCAATACCAAACCGGCAATGGCAATATAAAATCCGAAGCCCATTTTAGCACCGGCACCAAGAATCAGTCCGCCGAAAATCAGCCATTGTGACAATTGAGACGAAACGTTTACCATGGGAACCAATTTGGAACGCAACGTTAACATATCGTAGGCCGCGGCGTGTTGTACGGCGTGACCACATTCGTGTGCTGCCACTGCTGCCGAAGCCGCATTTCGCTCGTTATAAACTGCTTCACTCAGGTTTACCGTTTTGTCAACCGGATTGTAATGATCGGTTAGTCTTCCGGGTGTGGAAATTACTTTTACGTCGTAAATTCCGTTGTCGGCCAGCATTTTCTCGGCGATTTCGGCACCGCTCATACCGTTACGCAGGTGCACCCTCGAATATTCTTCAAACTTACTTTTCAATTTTGAGCTTACCAGAAAACTCACTAAAGCGATACCGCCCAATAAAATATAATATCCTATCATTTTGATTTGTTTTTAATCTGTTAAAGTTACGGAAAGTTCAGCAAATTGTAGACCAAAATAGGTTCAGACAGTCGTTAAATGCAATTTTGACAGGTTAAAGTTTTATTAATTTTAATTCAACACAGATTTCACAAATTTTCACAGATTTACTACACTCAATTTAAAATCTGTGCTAATCTGCGGAATCTGTGTCAACTGTTACAATGGGCGATGATTTCTGACAACCCTATAAAAAAGCCCTGAATATGATTACTCAGGGCTTAAATTTATTTATCCAATTTATTTATCCTACCAGGTTGATAATTTTCCCCGGAACGATAATCACTTTATTTGGCGTTCTGCCTTGCAATTGCGTTTGTGTTCTTTCATCGGCCATTACGATCTCCTCGATTTGGGCTGCGGATAAATCCAACGGTAGCTTAATCGTGAAACGCATTTTTCCGTTAAAGGAAACCGGATATTCTTTTTCAGATTCCACTAAATATTTTGCCTCGAAAATCGGGAAGGCTACGGTTGCGATGGAACCTTCGTGACCTAAAGCACTCCATAATTCTTCGGCGATGTGTGGTGCGTATGGTGAAACTAAAAGCGCTAACGGTTCTAAAATCGCACGGTGGTTGCATTTCTGCTGTGCCAACTCGTTCACGCAAATCATAAATTGGGAAACCGAGGTGTTGAACGAGAAATTCTCGATATCTTCGGTTACTTTTTTGATGGTTTTGTGTAGCGATTTGTACATGTCGGCCGTTGGTTCGTCGTTGGTTACGATCAGACCGTTATCGTCGAAATACAAACGCCACAGTTTTTTAAGGAAACCTGACACTCCGGTAATTCCGGCGGTGTTCCAAGGTTTTGCCTGTTCCAATGGCCCTAAGAACATTTCGTATAAACGTAAGGTATCGGCCCCATATTGTTCGCAGATGTCATCCGGATTTACTACGTTGTATTTGGATTTGGACATTTTTTCTACTTCGCGGCCTACGATGTATTTGCCGTTTTCCAAAACGAATTCGGCGTCTTTATAATCGGAATATAACGGATGGTTTTTGAAGGCTTCGATATCCAACTCGTTCGTTACATCATTGATTAATGACAAATCAACGTGTATTGCATGCACATTTTTATCGGCAATAAGTCCTTTCGAAATTAATGATTTGGAATCTTCCGTTCGGTATACAAACGCACTCATTCCCAAAATCATTCCCTGATTGATCAGTTTTTTGAACGGCTCTTCCGTTGGCGCAAAACCTCGGTCTTTCAGGAATTTGTTCCAGAAACGGGAATACAATAAGTGACCAGTCGCGTGCTCGCTTCCGCCGATGTATAAATCCACGTTTTCCCAATATTTCAAGGCATCCTGACCGGCAAATTCATTTTCGTTGTGCGCGTCCATGTAACGCATCCAGTACCAAGAACTTCCCGCCCAACCCGGCATGGTGTTTAATTCCAACGCAAATACAGTTTGGCTGTCTATCTTTTCGTTGGCAACCACTACATTGTTAACAGTATCCCAGGCCCAATGAGTAGCATTCCCTAATGGTGGCTGACCGTCTTCGGTGGGAAGGTATTTTTCCACTTCCGGTAAGGCGATTGGCAAATGTTTCGCATCGATCATCTGTGGCATTCCGTTCACGTAATATACCGGGAACGGCTCACCCCAATAACGCTGACGGGAGAACACCGCATCGCGCAAACGGTAGTTTACTTTTGCTTTTCCGGCACCGATTTTCTCTAATTCTTCGATTACTTTTTTCGTTCCGGTTATGTAATCCAATCCGTTTAGGAAATCAGAATTTATCAATTCGAATCCTTCTTTGGCTCCGAAAGCTTCTGCTGAAATATCCTGATTGAAAATATTTTTAATGGCCGGCATCCCGTGGGTTCCTTTGAAGAAATTCGCAAACGCGTAATCCCTTTCGTCGCCGCAAGGTACTGCCATAACCGCTCCTGTTCCGTAACCCGCCAACACATAATCACCTATCCAAACCGGAATTGGTTCTTTGGTGAACGGATGCTCGGCATAGGCTCCGGTGAAAACTCCGGAAATATGTTTTACATCAGCCATTCTTTCTCTTTCCGAACGTTTCGCCGTAGCTTCCACATAGGCTTCCACTGCTGCTTTTTGTTCCGGAGTGGTGATTTGCGCCACCAATTCGTGTTCCGGTGCCAAGGTCATGAACGTCACACCAAAAATGGTATCAGGTCGTGTAGTGAAAACCTCTATACTGCCTTCTGAATTCTGCAATCTGAATTCTACGGAAGCTCCCACTGATTTCCCGATCCAGTTTCTTTGCGATTCTTTCAACGATTCCGTCCAGTCGATGGTTTCCAATCCTTGCAACAAACGTTCTGCATAAGCCGAAATTCGCATCGACCATTGCATCATTTTTTTACGGATGACCGGATGGCCGCCACGCTCGGAAACACCGTTCACGATTTCGTCGTTCGCCAAAACGGTTCCCAACGCCGGACACCAGTTTACTTCGGTTTCCGCCAGATAGGTTAATCTGTATTGTAATAGAATTTTTTGTTGTTCATCGGATGAGAATGCATTCCATTCCGCTGCGGAAAATGGCGCAATGTTGTCATCACAAACCGCTTTCACATTGGCATTCCCTTCTTTTTCGAATAGGGCTGTCAAAGTGGTAATGTCTTCGGCTTTATCAGAAGTTATATTGTACCAGGAATTGAACAACTGAATGAAAATCCACTGTGTATGTTTGTAATAATCGGCATTGGAAGTACGCACTTCACGGCTCCAATCGAAAGAGAAACCGATTTTATCCAACTGCTCACGGTAACGGGCAATATTTTCTTTGGTAGTCGTATCGGGATGTTGTCCGGTTTGAATTGCGTACTGCTCGGCCGGCAATCCGAAGGAATCATAGCCTTGCGGATGTAACACATTGAAACCCTGATGTCTTTTGTAACGCGCCACAATATCAGAAGCGATATACCCCAGCGGATGCCCTACGTGTAATCCTGCTCCCGAAGGATAAGGAAACATGTCCAAAACATAATATTTTGGTTTATCGGAATTGTTTTGTGCGGCAAAGGTTTGATTTTTTGCCCAATACTGTTGCCATTTGGCTTCGATTTCGTTGTGAAAGTATTTCATTTTTTAGTTACTAAGGTACTAAGGCACTAAGGCACTAAGTTACTGAGTTATATGTTTATAAAAATCCCTATAGTTTTCCCAATAGCCCCGATGGTAGTGGAAATCCTGTTATTGGGAGATTGCTTCGCAAACTCGCAATGACAGATTGCAACGGACAGCGGGAATAGGGACAACCGATAAAGCCCGAGCCTCCCGATAGCTATCGGGACGCTCCTGACCTAAAAATTGTGTGGCAAATTTACATTATATTATAAGAAAGTTAAAACTTTGGGCGTTATAAAGGTTAAAAACGATTTTCTTTATTATTTTTACGGCTTAATTCAGATTGCATATGGCACCATCCTTCGAGAACTTTCAGAGAAGACGACTTATTTCTTCTTATTTTTCTGTGGTTTTAAGTATTTTTTTAGTGTTGTTCCTTTTGGGAGCATTGGGTTTATTCGTAATCCATTCTGAGAAAATTTCGAACAGTTTTAAGGAAGACATTCCGATGTCGGTGTACTTTAAAGACGAAGCGAATGATACCATTTTAAAGGCTTTTGAAACGAAACTGAAAAGTTCAGCTTTCGTAAAGGATTTTGTTTTCGTATCCAAAGAAGATGCGGCTAAAAACAATAAAGACATTGTTGGTGAGGATTTCCTTGAGTTTTTAGGAATGAACCCACTTCCGAATTCCTTTGATATTCACTTAAAAAGCGAGTATGTGGAATCGGCAAAAATCAAACAGATCGAGAGTGACATCAAAACCAACGAAATGGTTTCCGAAGTTATCTACGATAAAAAATTAGTGGAACTGGCGAATGAGAACATCAAGAAAATCAGTTTCTGGATTTTGGTAATCAGCAGTGTTTTTGCATTGATTTCGATGTTGTTAATCAACAGTTCACTACGCCTTTCGGTATACTCCAACCGATTCATCATCAAAACCATGCAGATGGTGGGCGCCACAAAGTCGTTCATCAGAAAACCGTTTATCTGGAGAAGCATTCGTTTGGGATTAATCGGCTCGGGCTTGGCCATCATTGCGCTTATCGCTTTAACGTTTTACGTTGACGGATTGTTCCCGAATCTGGGCATCGCAAAAGATTACCTGTCCATGTTCATAATTTTGGGAGGTGTTTTGGCTGTAGGTATCGTAATCACATGGATAAGCACGTTCTTTGCGACGCAACGCTTTTTGAATTTGAGAACCGACGATCTTTATTAGTAAACAGTGGTCAGTGGTTGGCGACTCGTTTAAAACAACAACAATATGGAAAACAAACAAAAACCGGACTTTCTTTTTGAAAGCATCAACTATAAAATTCTTTTAATCGGATTGGGTGTAATCGCCTTAGGTTTTATCCTGATGTCGGGAGGCGGCAGCGATGACCCAAAAGTTTTCAGCGATGCCATTTTTGATTTCCGCAGAATCCGATTGGCTCCGACCGTGGTTCTGATCGGTTTCGGGATCACGATTTATTCGATTTTCAAAAAAAGTAAATAATAGTTACTGAGTAGCTTAGTCACTTAGTCCTCAGAAAAACTTAGTAACTCAGTAACTCAGCAACTCAGCAGCTCTCCAATGGATTTTTTTCAAGCGTTAATTATCGCCATTATTGAAGGTTTAACCGAATACCTTCCGGTTTCTTCAACAGGGCACATGGTATTTGCAAGTTCTTATTTCGGCATACAGGAAGACGATTTCGTAAAACTGTTTCAGGTTTCAATCCAATTTGGTGCCATCTTGGCCGTAGTGGCTTTGTACTGGAAGAAATTTTTCGATTTCTCCAAGCTGAATTTCTTCATAAAATTAGCCTGTGCCGTTATTCCCGCCTTGGTATTGGGAAAATTATTCGACGATAAAATTGAAGCGGTGTTAGGCAACCCGATTCCCATTGCGATTGTACTGATAGTGGGCGGAATCATCCTCCTTTTCATTGACAGCCGTTTTCAGACACCAACCGTCGCCAGCGAGGAAGACATCACCATAAAGAAAGCCGTGGCCATTGGCTTTTGGCAGTGCCTGGCGATGATGCCGGGGACTAGTCGTTCGGCGGCTTCGATTATTGGCGGAATGCAACAGGGATTGACCCGGCACGCCGCTGCGGAGTTTTCGTTTTTCTTAGCGGTTCCCACCATGTTGGCGGTAACATGTTATTCGGTTTTCCTTAAAACGTATGAGCATTCGCAGATGAAAGGCTACGAACTGATTTTAAAATCCGACGAAAACATAAAACTGTTCCTTATTGGAAATGTAGTCGCGTTTATCGTGGCGGTTTTGGCTATCAAATTTTTCATCGGCATCATCAAACAATACGGTTTCAAACCCTGGGGCTGGTACCGCATTGTTGCCGGAATCGGACTTTTGGTTTACTTCACCTATTTAAAATAATTTACCTTGCTGACTCCCGAAGATTACATAAACGGACAAATCCTGCTGATTGACAAACCCTTGAAATGGAGCTCCTTTCAGGCGGTTAACAAGCTGAAATACACGTTAATCAACAAATTGGGACTTCCGAAGAAATTCAAAATTGGACACGCGGGGACTTTAGATCCGTTGGCTTCCGGCCTGCTGATTGTCTGTACCGGAAAATTCACTAAAAGAATTACGGAACTGATGGGAATGCCGAAGGAATACACCGGAACATTCCATATCGGAGCCACAACGCCTTCGTATGATCTGGAAACCGAAATCGATGCCACTTTCCCTACGGAACACATTACCGCAGAATTGATTGAACAGGCACGTTTAAGTTTCATTGGTGAAATCGACCAGAAACCACCGGTATTTTCGGCCATTAAAAAAGACGGAAAACGGTTGTATGAACACGCCAGAGCGGGAGAAGAAGTGGAAATCGCACACCGAAAAACCACGATCCACGAATTTGAACTAACCCGGATTGCTTTGCCAGAAATTGATTTCAGAGTCGTATGCAGTAAGGGAACTTATATCCGTTCTTTGGCTTTTGATTTTGGCCAGGCATTAGGTTCAGGCTCCCATTTAACCGCTTTACGCCGTACAAAAATTGGTGAATTCGATGTGAAAAACGCCATTTTGGTTACCGATTTCGAAGATACGGCTATTCCAAAGCAAGCATAATTTTCGTAATTTCATCCATCGTCGACAACCCTTTATCGTGCAGGTACCATTTCTGTAATTCGGTTTTAGCCACCTCGTTTACGACACCAAATTTCGCTTTGAACTCCTTGATTAGTCGCGTGGCTCCTTCCGGTCTTGGTCCCCAGGCTGCAAGTACTTCGTGATTATCCGCATTGAGGATGATTAATTTCGGAACCGCCCGTGCTCCGTTGGTTAAAAATTCCTGCATTAAAGACTCGTTTTCATCACGGAAAACTATGCGCAAATCGATATTGGCCGCAACTTCGTCCATTTTATGCATGATCGGCAGTAACTGTGCCGCATCGCCACACCAGCCTTCGGCCAAAACCAGCCAAATGTATTTTGTTTTCAGCTGACCGAACAGTATTTTCACCTCTTCCGGAACCACAAGAGTTTTGTCCAAACGGTTCATGCGAACTTCATTGAGCTGGCTGTAATGCAGTAAATCTTCGGATTGTTCGTTTCCGGACGACTTCCCTTCCGCCAGCAATTCAGTAACTTTCGTTCTGTATTCAGCATAATTATAACTGTTTTTGAGGCTGTTTGCTATGATTGTTTTCATTTTTCTTATTTATAACTACAAAATTAATTCAAAAATCGCACTTGAGATGTGATAAAAGTCACCTTTTGAAGATCAAAAAGCGTAAATTTATAGCAAAGATTTAAAATGGATTTAAAAACAAAATCATTAGGACTAATACTTTCCGGCGGTGGCAGCAAAGGACTTGCGCATGCCGGTGCGCTTAAATTTCTTGCGGAAAAAAACATATTGCCCACGCACATCGCGGGAACAAGTGCGGGATCCATTGTGGGCGCTTTGTATGCCAACGGAAAATCACCTGATGAGATTCTGGAATTCTTCAAATCGATTTATTTCTTTAACTGGAAACATTTCACTTTTAAGAAAGCGGGCATCATCGATTCCGATGCTTTCAAACTGTATTTCCATGCTATTTTCGGAGATACACGAATTGGAGATTTAAAAATTCACACCCACATTACAGCCACTGATCTGGTAAAAGGCAAACTGAAAATTTTCGGACCGGAAACTAAAGTAATCGATGCGGTACTGGCATCCTCCTCTTTTCCCGGCGTACTTTCCCCTTATCATATCAACGGAAGCATGTACAGTGACGGGGGGATTTTAAATCACTTCCCTTCCGATATTTTGCAGGGAAGATGCGAAACACTGATAGGTGTGTATGTAAGCCCGATCCAGAAAATTGAGGCAAAGGATTTGTCTTCGATAAAAGCGGTCACCACAAGGGCTTTCAACCTACTTTCGGCGAATTCCAATACACATAAATTCAACATTTGCGACTGGGTTATCGAACCCGAAGAACTGGCCGTTTTCAGTACGTTTGAAACCAGTAAAACCAAAATGGATGCGATTTTCAACATTGGTTATGAAGCCGCTAAAAAATCCTATGAAGAACTTGTCGTATAAATTTCCGTTAACCTATTTCAAAAAAACAGATTATAACTATATTTGCATCACTAAACGAAACATCGCAATGAAATACAACAGAATTCTTCTGAAACTGAGTGGCGAAGCGCTTATGGGTGACCGTCAGTACGGAATCGACCCAAAACGCCTGGCGGAATATGCAGCTGAAATTAAACAAATCCACGACAAAGGTGTACAAATCGCCATTGTGATCGGTGGAGGAAATATTTTCAGAGGAGTTGCCGGAGCAAGTAACGGAATGGATCGTGTACAAGGCGATTACATGGGAATGATGGCAACGGTTATCAACGGAATGGCCTTACAGGGTGCTTTGGAAGATGCCGGAATGCAGACGCGTTTACAGACCGCTTTAAAAATCGAAGCCATTGCCGAGCCGTATATTAAAAGAAGAGCCGTACGTCATCTGGAGAAAAACCGAATTGTAATTTTTGGTGCCGGAACCGGAAATCCATATTTTACGACAGATACCGCGGCCGTTTTGAGAGGAATCGAAGTAGATTGCGACGTAATTTTAAAAGGAACCCGTGTGGACGGCGTTTATGATTCGGATCCGGAAAAAAATGCCGATGCCGTTAAATACGAAAACATCACTTTTGATGACGTATTGAGCAAAGGATTAAACATTATGGACACGACTGCTTTCACGTTAAGTCAGGAAAATAAATTACCGATTATCGTTTTCGATATGAACAAACAAGGCAATTTATTGAAAGTTTGTGAAGGCGCATCCGTTGGAACAACAGTAAATATATAACAAACCACTTAGATTGTCCGACAAGAATTCCTAGTTAACATTAAGAATCTGAAAAGTCTGAAAATCTAAAAAGTCTAAAAATCTAAAAAATGACTGAAGAAATTATTTTTATTTTAGATAGCACTAAAGAATCGATGACCGGTTCTATCGCGCACCTTGAAAAATCTTTTTTGAACATTCGTGCCGGAAAAGCGTCTCCGCAGATGTTGGGAAGCG
The DNA here is from genome assembly GCF_000498535.1 of Flavobacterium limnosediminis JC2902. Classification (GTDB taxonomy): domain Bacteria; phylum Bacteroidota; class Bacteroidia; order Flavobacteriales; family Flavobacteriaceae; genus Flavobacterium; species Flavobacterium limnosediminis. The sequence goes on from NZ_AVGG01000001.1 coordinate 229,217, forward strand.
TATTTGTGGATTACTACGGTTCGCAAACACCGCTTTCACAGGTAGCCAACGTTAATACACCCGATGCAAGAACAATTACCGTTACACCGTGGGAGAAAGCGATGTTGCACCCTATTGAAAAAGCCATCATGATTGCCAATTTAGGTTTTAATCCGATGAACAACGGGGAAAACATCATCATCAGTGTGCCGCCGTTAACGGAAGAACGTCGTAAAGACTTGGTAAAACAGGCAAAAGCCGAAGCGGAAGATGCCAAAGTGAGTATCCGAAATGCGCGTAAAGATGCCAATACCGATATTAAAAAATTGGAAAAAGAAGGAACTTCCGAAGACATCTGCAAAACCGCAGAAGACGATGTTCAGAAACTAACTGACGCTTATATCAAAAAAATTGAAGAGCATTTGGCAATTAAAGAAGCCGAAATCATGAAAGTATAATTTGAGTCCCGATTTTTAATCGGGATTTTTTATTTCATACCTTTACCCGCTTTTGCAACATTAATTCCGAAAGTTCGTTTACACTTTGATGCGATTTTTTCTCTTTTTGTTTCTCCTTTTCAGCATTTCGGGTAATGCCCAGCACCCTGTTTCCGGAATTGTCCGCAACAGTAGCAATAAGCCATTGCCCTTTGCCACGATACATTTAAGCAACGGAAAAACCATTATTGTTGATGTTGACGGGAAATTCATCATTGAAAACACTTCTGAGGTTGACAGCTTCACCGTTTCCTATACCGGATTTGTACCGGAAACCGTTACCCTGAAATCCCATCAGAAATACTACCCCGTAAAACTAAAGGAGAAGCCTCAGCAACTCGACGAACTTGTTATCGGTCAGAATCCGGCACTTGAAGTAATTCAAAAAACGATTGCCTCTAAGAGCAGAAACAATCCGCAAAAGAAGCTTAACAGTTTTCAGTTTAAAGTCTACAACAAACTGATTATCACGGCCAACCCGGATTCCATCAGCGGAAAAATTGATTCGGTTTTCATTTATGAAAAATTGGGTGCCCGGTTTCAAAAATTGGATTCTTCCGATTTCAAACTCAAAAAAATCATTCAGAAACAGCATTTGTATCAGACTGAAAAAGTATCTGAAATGCAGTTCAATCAGAAACAAGGCCTCAAAGAAACCGTGATGGCTACACGCATGGCCGGATTCAAGCAACCCATTTATGAGTACATTGGTTTGAAATTGCAATCGTTCTCCGTTTACGACGATAAAATCGTACTCTTCGAAACCAAATACGCCAATCCGATTGCGGATGACGCACTGAATCACTACAATTACAAAATCCTGGACACCGTTTTTTTAGGCAACAGAAAAGCGTTTATGATTCACTTCAAACATAAAAACCAAAAGAAAAAATCAAAAATAGAAGGCATCATATACATTGACAAAGAAAGTTACGCCATCGCCAAAACCATTTACCGTTTTAAAGGAATCATAGACATCAGTGCTACCAATTATTTCGCTTATTACAAGGAAGAAGACATCTGGTTTCCTGAAAAAAACACCTTTAAAATAGTAAAAGGGAGCAATAAGGACGATGTGAAAATTTTAGGAGAAACCATTAAGTTTGTGACGGAAGAAGATGAAGACACCTCACAAAAGAAAAAAAAATCGGGTTCTGATTACGTTTATATCCTTTCCGAATCGAAAAATTTCGAAACCGAATTCAATAAGCCAATAACCATTAAGCATCCATACATCGCCATTGACATCGACGAAGATGCGATTTCCAAAAATGAAAGCTACTGGACACCGTTTCGTAAGGACAGCCTGGATGTTCGAAGTATGAAAACCTATTCTGCGTTAGACAGCCTGGTGACCAAGGAAGGTTATGAACAGAAAATCAAGATCGGACGAAAAGTAATTAACGGATTCATCCCAATCGGTCCTTTTGATCTGGATCTTCGCCAGTTAATCAAATACAACAATTACGAAGGTTTCCGCTTTGGCCTTGGCGGTGTGACCAACGATAAATTTTCGAAGATCATCCGTCTGAACGGTTATGGTGCTTATGGACTGAAAGACGATCAGTTTAAATTCAGCATCGGGGAAGCCACCAGAATCGGGCATTTCTCCAGCACTTGGCTTGGCTTTTCCTATACCGATGATTTGCAGGAAATCGGTAGTACCATTTTTGAAATCGACCGGAAAAAATTCCGCATCTACGACCCGAGACCGTTAAACTTAACCACCTTCTACAGCCATAAAACCTGGAAGGCATACATTGAAACCAGAATTTTCCCTAAAACGGAGAGCATCTGGCAATTTTCGAGAACCGAAATCGATCCCAAATTCGATTATGTTTTTTATGCCAACGGCACTTCCTATACCAATTACACCATTTCGATGGCTTCCGTTTCGGTACAATGGAATCCCTTTAGTGATTATATGCATACGCCGTCGGGAAGAATCGAATCGGAAAAAAAATTCCCAAAATTCACGTTTCAGATCTCCAAAACACTGCCGGGAGTACTTGAAAACGATTTGGATTTTGCCAAATTCGACTTTAAAACCGAAGTGGAAAAACGCTACCTCGACGGACAAAAAACGACATTTTTGTTTCAGGCCGGAATTGCCGTGGGTGATATCCCCATCACGCATCTTTACAGTATTTCACCAAATACCCTGGACCGTGATGCCATCTTACAGCGTATCAACATTACCGGTAAAAACAGTTTTGAAACCATGCGCTTCAACGAATTTTTCTCAAGCGAGTACGTGGCGGTTCACTTCAAGCACGCACTTCGAAAAGTAACCTTGTTTAAAAAAGTGAATCCCACCTTCGTAATGGTTACCCGAATGGCCTTGGGAAGTTCCAGAAAGCAATCCAATCACGAAGGATTTGACTATAAAACACTGGAAGACGGCTACCTTGAATCGGGAATGGAAATCAACAACATTTTCAAAGGAGCAGGTTTGGCCGGATTCTATCGTTATGGCGCCAACGGGTTCACCCGTATAGAAGACAATATCGCTGTCAAACTAAGTTATGTACTGGATTTGGGATTCTAATGGGAAGATACGAACTTCAGACCGATTATGGAAGCAATCAGTGTTGTTAAAAAGAAAACGCGCCAGAAATCAGCCGGTTCTTTAAACACGAAAATCCCCACCAATACCGTCCCCACGGCTCCTATTCCCGTCCAAACGGCATAAGCAGTCCCGATAGGCAATGTTTGTGTTGCTTTGTACAACAATACCATACTGATAGTAAGGCACACAAAAAAACCAGCCATCCATAAGGTCGAAGCGGTTCCCGTTGTTTCTTTCGCTTTACCCAAACACGAAGCGAAACCCACTTCAAAAAAACCTGCGATAACCAATAAAATCCAATTCATTTTCGTTGAAATTAATTTGACTGTAAAGATAGTATTTGAAACCTTAATCTTTTATAAAAACTGAACTTCAAAAGGTTAAATTCATCGGGCTTTTTACTACATTTGCAGGCATTTAATTTTTTATTTATTGAAAATTCAGTTTTATTGGAAAATTGAATAAAAAAACCAATCTAAAAATGAAACACACCAAAGTTAAAGACCTGCTAAACAGTGCGCCGGGACTACATGAAGTAAAAGCAAAAGGATGGGTTAGAACATTTAGAAATAATCAGTTTATCGCGTTGAACGACGGTTCAACCATCAATAATATTCAGTGTGTGGTTGATTTTGAAAATACCGCTGAAGAAACTTTAAAAAGAATCACAACCGGAGCTGCCGTAAGTGTTAAAGGACATTTGGTAGAAAGCCAGGGTGCCGGACAAAAAGTGGAGATTCAGGTATCGGAAATCAAAATTTTAGGAGATTCCGATCCGGAAAAATTCCCTATGCAGCCTAAAAAACACTCTTTGGAATTCCTTAGAGAAAATGCACATTTGAGAATCCGTACCAATGCTTTTGGCGCGATCATGCGTGTGCGTTCCACATTAGCTTTTGCGGTACACCAATATTTCCAGGAAAAAGGGTTTTTCTATGTAAACACACCTATTATCACCGGTTCGGATGCTGAAGGAGCGGGCGAAATGTTCAAAGTTACAGCATTGCCATTCGACGGAACTCCAAGAACGGAAGAGGGCAAAGTAAACTACAAGGAAGATTTCTTCGGAAAAGAAACTAACCTTACCGTTTCTGGGCAATTGGAAGGCGAAACGTATGCGATGGCGTTGGGTCAGATTTATACCTTCGGACCAACTTTCCGTGCCGAAAACTCCAACACATCACGTCACTTGGCGGAATTCTGGATGATTGAGCCGGAAGTAGCTTTCAACAATTTGGCAGACAACATGGATTTGGCGGAAGATTTCATCAAATACGTAATCAAATATACAGTTGATAAATGTGGCGATGATTTGAAATTCTTAGAACAACGTTTGTTGGATGAAGAAAAATCGAAACCACAGGCAGACCGAAGCGAAATGGCTTTATTAGAAAAACTGAGTTTCGTAATGGACAACAATTTCAAACGTGTTTCCTATACGGAAGCGGTTGACATTCTTAAAAATTCGAAACCAAATAAAAACAAAAAATTCCAATATCCGATAGATGATTGGGGTGTTGATTTACAAAGTGAGCACGAACGTTTCTTAGTGGAAAAACATTTCAAATGCCCGGTAATTTTATTCGATTATCCTGCCAACATTAAAGCGTTCTACATGCGTTTGAATGAAGACGGAAAAACGGTTCGCGCCATGGACATCCTATTCCCGGGTATCGGAGAAATCGTGGGAGGTTCCCAAAGAGAGGAGCGTTACGACGTACTTTTGGAAAAAATGAAAGCCTTGGGCATCGACGAAAAAGAATTATACTGGTACCTTGACACAAGACGTTTCGGAAGTGCGGTACACTCCGGATTCGGATTAGGTTTCGAGCGTTTGGTATTGTTCGTAACCGGCATGACGAACATCCGTGACGTAATTCCGTTCCCTAGAACACCACAAAACGCAGAATTTTAATAAAAGTTAATCCGTGGATTTGGTTATTCGTAAATTTGAAAATAGAAATTTCGTAAATTTGATTGGTTACACTATTCGACACTAACAAATAACCAAATCTGCGAATAACCGAATACACAACAGAATGCTCAAACAGAATCTACAATTTAAGTTATCCCAAAAATTATCACCTCAGCAAATCCAACTGATGAAGCTGATTCAATTGCCTACACAGGCTTTTGAACAACGCCTAAAAGAAGAATTGGTTGAAAATCCCGCTTTGGAATCGGGCAAAGAAGAATCGCTTGAAACGGATGAATATGAAGCGGAAGACAATTTTGATGACTACGATGATTTTGACAACGAGAAAATCGATGCCGACGAAATCAACATCGACGAATATCTGAGCAACGACGAAACACCTGATTACAAACTTCAGGCCAACAACTACAGTGATGACGATGAAGACCGAAGCCTGCCCTTTGCAGCACCGGTGAGTTTTCATCAGGACCTTATCAATCAACTGAACACCTTTATCTTATCGGAAGACGAGCGTGAAATCGCCGAATTTTTGGTAGGAAGCATTGACGATATGGGCTACATCCGAAGATCTGTTCAGGATATCGTAGACGACATGGCGTTTACTCAGGGGATTTATACCGACGAGAAAAACGTGGAGCGCATCCTGCACATCATTCACCAGTTGGAACCTACCGGCGTGGGCGCAAGAGACCTACAGGAATGCCTTTTACTGCAGCTTCGTCATAAAACCCCAACCGATGCCGTTAGTCTGGCCATTGCCGTTATCGAGCAGCAGTTTGACGCGTTTACCAAAAAGCATTACGATAAATTACTGCAAAAATTTGATACTACGCAGGAGCAGTTGCGCAAAGCGATTGACGAAATCGAAAAACTGAATCCCAAGCCCGGAGGCTCATTCGAAACCAATGCAAAAGCCATAGAACATGTGGTTCCCGATTTCGCGATACGCATCGTGGACGGCGAACTGGAATTAACCATAAACGGCAGAAACGCACCGGAATTACACGTTTCCAAAGATTATCAGGAAATGTTGCAGACCTATAAGGATTCGAGAGAAAAATCGAGTTCCCAAAAAGATGCAGTTCAGTTTATCAAACAAAAACTGGATTCGGCCAAATGGTTTATCGATGCCATCAAGCAACGAAACGAGACACTTTTGGTAACGATGAACGCCATCATGCACTACCAGCAGGAGTACTTTATCGACGGAGAGGAATCGAAACTGAAACCCATGATCCTGAAGGACATCGCCGATATGGTTGGTCTTGATATTTCAACCATTTCCCGTGTAGCCAACAGTAAGTATGTGGAAACACCTTACGGAACAAAACTAATCAAGGAATTCTTCTCTGAAGCTATGAAAAACGACCAGGGAGAAGATGTTTCCACCATCGAAATCAAGAAAATCCTGAAAACGGTTATCGAAGAAGAAGATAAAAGAAAACCGTTACCGGATGATAAATTAGCCGAAATCCTGAAAGAGAAAGGATATCCGATTGCCCGCAGAACGATTGCTAAATACCGGGAACTGATGGACATTCCAGTGGCACGTATGCGTAAGAAAATATAAAACACCCGACAAAAAAGACGATAACCGCCTAGCCCTGATGAAGCGATATCCTCACGCAGTGAGATAAAGCGTACAGCAGGAATTGCGATCCCGATCGCTATCGGGACAAAAAACACAGGCCTTCCGATAGCTATCGGAACGCTTCAAAAAATAACAAAAATGGATTTAAAAAAGATACTTCCTTTCTTTTCTTATCTCTTTCATCCGTTATTCATTTCGGTGTATGCCGCCTTGTTTTATTTTTTCGTAACCAAAGCCTTTTTCTATCCTTACGAAATCTTTCTGATTTTGTTCCAGATTGCGATTTTGACGGTCTTTTTACCGATATCCATGTACTTTCTTCTGAAATCATTGGGATTGGCCAGGTCGACTATCATGCTGCATGAAAAAAAAGAAAGAAGATTACCGTTGGCTTTTCAGGCGATGTTTTACCTGGTACTGATTCAGCACAGTTTTTCTACGGCAGTGGTTCCGGAATTGTACTACTTTTTCCTGGGCGCCTTAATAAGCACACTTATCACGTTACTACTGATTGTTTTTCACTTCAAAGCCAGCATCCACATGATCGGGATTACCGGAATGACGCTTTTCATCGTTGGCATTTCCCTACATTACGGCATTCCGTTTGTGAGTCTGATCGCTTTTTTCATAATTTCCATCGGATTGGTTGCCTCCTCCCGTCTTTACATGCAGGCGCATTCGATGCGGGAATTACTGGTTGGCATCATCGTAGGGGCCATTCCTCAGATAGGTCTTTGGTATTTTTGGCTATAAAATGTAAAACATAAACCCGAAATTCAGGTCGGCCACTTTGGAACCGTCCTTAAAAATAGGGTTTAAACCGTAATACACATGAAAATTCCAGGTATTATACCCCGAAGACATATACATACCGTACTGCCATCTGTTAATATTGTCATCAACATTTGCCTTTGTGTCCCCGTAACTATCGGAATCCAACTTGATATTCGAATTTAAAACATAACGTGCCTTAAATCCGGTATAAATTCTCCAAAACCGGTGACTGTCAAAAGACACATTTCTCCAGCGGACTTCCAGCGGCATTTCAATACTGTGCGATATGATACGGGTTCTTATGTCTTCGGACGGATTTGGCGGATCGTTTGAAAAAAGATCATCTGTATTGATGAACTGCTTAATATTGGTATAACAATAGCCAACTCCGGGTGCAATGGCCCATTTTCGGTCTTTGGTTATCGGAAAATCCCGCAAAAAACCTGTTGTTATACTGGGAGAAAATGAAAATTGTTTGAACACTTCCGGGCTGTGCTGAAGTAAATTGTAACTTATCGAAACATAAAACTGATCTTCCCTGAAAAGCGAATCCTTCACCTTCAACGTTCCGGGTTTAGCCTTCTCCCCTGCATTTCCCTGTGAAAGTACGCGAAACGGGGCAACTGCAAATAAAGCCAATAATAAAAATCTAATCATACTGTTTTATTTTCCGCACTAAGGTAATAAAAAAAGGCAATCCGCAGATTGCCTTTTTGTTTTAGCAGAGAGGAAGGGATTCGAACCCTCGATACAGTTACCCATATACTAGCTTTCCAGGCTAGCTCCTTCAACCACTCGGACACCTCTCTAAATTCCGATTGCGAAATAACGATTTTATTTTGTCATTTCGAAGCTTTATCTGAAAAATTTTTATGTTAATTCTCCACGGATGGCTGTTTCGAAAATCGTTTTGAAAACCGACGGCGCCACATTCTGCCCTAAAAGATACATCAGCTTAGTAACAGCAGCTTCTGTCGTGATGTCATGACCCGAGATTACTCCGATTTTCTTCAGCTGCATACCGGTTTCATATTTACCCATATTCACGCTTCCGCCAGAGCACTGCGTCACATTAACAACGTGGAGCCCTTTCTTTATCGCCTTTTTCAGAATACCGATGAACCAGTCTTCCGTTGGCGCATTACCGGAACCATAGGTTTCCAGCACCACTCCTTTTAAATTGCGTATGTCTAAAATGGCCTGAAAAACGTTTTCGTTAATTCCGGGAAACATTTTTACCACCGCCACATTATCGTCAAAAGCTTTGTTTACTTTTAATTTTTTACCGGGTGCTTTTTTCAGCAGCAAGTCGCTATTTACTTTTAGATCCACTCCCGATTCGGCAAGTTCCGGATAATTGGGTGAAGCAAAAGCACTGAAATGTTCGGCGCTTATTTTTGTGGTACGGTTTCCTCTGTACAATTTGTATTCGAAGTACAGACCGACTTCGGTAACCACCGGTTTGTTTTTATTTTGCAAGGACGCTATCTGAATGGCCGTAATGAGATTTTCTTTGGCATCGGTACGTAAATCCCCGATAGGAAGCTGCGATCCGGTAAAGATGACCGGTTTTGCCAAATTTTCTAGCATAAAACTCAAAGCTGATGCCGAATACGACATCGTGTCCGATCCGTGCAACACCACAAATCCATCAAATTTCTCGTAATTCTCCTGGATCGCTTCCGCAATGGCTACCCATTTTTCGGGACTCATATTGGACGAATCAATCGGTTCGTTAAAGGAAAATGTTTCGATATGGCAATCCAACAATCGTAACTCGGGAATATTGTGCAGTAATTCGTCGAAGTTGAATGCTTTGAGTACACCGGTTTCGGAATCTTTGACCATCCCTATGGTTCCTCCGGTATAAACCAACAGTATTTTCGGTTTATTCGACATTTTGATATTTCAATTTATTAACCACCGGATTAGCGTACATGGCAAGGAAACTTTCACGAAGTGCTTCTTTTTCGTTTCCTAATCGCATTTCCAGGCGTCTTTCGAAAAGTTGTTTTTCCTTTTCGGTATACTGATTCGAAAACTGATCGGTATTGTTAATCAAATCGTAAGCAATGAAATTCGTTGGCCATAACTTGTACGTCGATAAGATCGAATCGTCTATTACTTGCGCCAAGGCTTGAATCTGCTTATTGTTATTATCGTTCTCGGCAGTTATCTTATCAAACTCTTTATCTAAAACATCTCCCACGTGGATATGAATTCGTTTTTTCTGACCGATGATACCGCTGATTAACGTAATGAAATCCTCATTTTTTTCTTTGATGTAAATTTCATCGTTGGCTTCTGCCATGATTTGCGGCATTTTCAAAGCATCGGTTGGGTCGTATTCGTAGGAAATCGAAACCGGAACAATTTTAATCTTCTTAAAATAATCCATCAGGTTTTTTTCATCCGAAGCCATGGCTAACATTTTCAGCACACCCTGATGCGTTGCGTCGTTTCCGTCTTTGGTTCTTCCTTCCCGTTGCGCAATCCACACCGAACGGTTTTCCTTAGATAGTAAATGATAAATAAACTCCGACATCAGTTTCGAACTTTGCAGCAACTCTCTTGGCGACAATCCTCTTCGCACCAGAAAATTCCGGTTCAATTTTGAGAGTGTCAGCAAAAACGATTTCTGAACAAGGTTGTCACCGATGGCTGAAGCCGTCATCACCAGACCGTGGTCAAAGAGACTGACATTCAACAACGAAGTATCTAAAATGATATCACGGTGATTGGATATGAAAAGGTAAGACGTGTTCGGTTCCAGTTTTTCGAAACCGGAAGTCGATAATCCATCCGAACTGCGTTCCAGAACACGTTGAATGGACTGATAAATAAAGTTGACCTGAAAATCACGGATCGAATGGGTTCTTTTCAGCTGTTCCATCCAAACCGATTCTTCCACTTCAGGAAAAGTAAAGCTCATCAGTGCCTTCATCATAGGGTGATTGGCTACATTTTGGATGGCTGAATTTACCTCGCTGTCATAAAACTGGCGTATCGAGTCGAACTTTGGCATTAGTTATTTTTTACAATCCACAAATGAACGAAATTTTTATCAATGAAATGAAATTTCTTTATTAAATCCCGAAAATTTCACGTGAATTTTCCGTTGTAATCCGCGCAATTTCCGAAACAGGTAACTTATAGATTTCCGAAAGTTTTTCAGCTACCAGTCTCACATAACTGCTTTCGTTACGTTTGCCTCGGTAAGGCACGGGTGCCAGATAAGGCGCATCGGTTTCCAAAACAATATGTTTGATATCAATCTGCTGCAAAAACTGATCGATTTTACCGTTTTTAAAAGTCACCACACCACCGATTCCCAGTTTCATGTTATATGAAATTGCCTGTAAAGCCTGCTCGTACGTTCCGGAAAAACAATGAAATATTCCAAACAGCTCTGGTGATTTCTCCAGTTCCAGTACTTCGAAAATTTCATCAAAAGCGTCACGGCAATGAATATTGATGGGCAACTTGTATTTTTTCGCCCATTGAATCTGTTTCTGAAAAGCGATTTTCTGAATATCCAAAGTCGTTTTGTCCCAATACAGATCGATTCCAATTTCGCCGATAGCTGCAAATTTTCGTCGGTCCAGTTCCGCTTCCACATGCGCCAGTTCTGCTTCGTAATTCTCTTTCACATAACACGGATGCAATCCCATCATAAGAAAAATATTCTCCGGATACTGTTTTTCCAGATCATACATTTTCTGCGTATAGGAAGCGTCGATGGCCGGAATAAAAAAACGGCTTACACCTTTTCGTATCGCACGGTCAATCATTTCTGTGCGATCTTCGGCAAATTCTTCGGAATATAAATGGGTATGTGTATCGGTAAAAATTAAATCTGTTTCCAAAATTCGGATTTGAATGTTTCAGGCTGCAAAATTACGAAGATTGTTTCATAGAATATAAAGAATAACTCTAAAGATAAAAGTCTTTTAAAAATGAACATCTTTTTGAAAAAGCGGAAATTATTTAGTTAATTTTGAGTTATGGAAAATCTGCACGAACTACTTAAGAAGCAAGGCTATAAAAAGGTGAAATTTAAAGTTTCCAAAACCCAGCATCTTTTAATCAAGGCAAAAATAAACGGGGTTGTAGGTGATTTCATTCTGGACACAGGAGCTTCCAACAGCTGTATCGGGTTTGAAAGTGTGGAACATTTCAACATTACTGCAAAAGATTCTCCCACCAAAGCCGCCGGAGCCGGGGCAACCGGGATGTACACGCAAATGGCAACCGATAACCTGCTACAGCTTTCCCACTGGAAAACCAATGACTTTTCGTTGGTGATTTTCGATATGAGTCACGTAAATCAGGCGCTCCAACAATACAAAGCTAAACCGGTACACGGTATTATCGGTGCTGATATTCTTTTGAAAGGAAAAGCGATTATTGATTATTATAACCATTACGTTTACCTGAAATAAAGCACTGTAACCTTTCGATTCATAAATTCAAAAAAACGCTGAACCCAACTGATTATTAGCCACGAATTACACAAATTCACACGAATCGATTTGTGTAAATTTGTGTAATTCGTGGCAAAAAACCATAATTTTAAACTATGCTTCGTAAAATGAATCAGAAATTTCTTTTCAGTGTCCGATAGGCGATTACACTGCTGATTATCATCAAAATTCCGCCCAAAATAAAATGCGCACCTGCAAACTTAAATGGCGCTTCGTCGTGGGTGAAAAAGTAAAACGTATTAGCCATTAAAGGAGGCCCGACAATGGATGTGGCACTCATCAGACTAGCCAACGTCCCTTGTATTCCTCCCTGCTCCGAAACCGGAACGGTGGATGCAATTACCGATTGCAAAGCCGGGCCTGCAATCCCTCCCAAACAGTACGGAATCAGGAATACCATCATCATCCATCCCTGGGAAGCAAAAGCAAAAAGGAACATTCCCGCGGCATAGAGCGTCAAACCCCAATATATACTTTTGTTATTGCCGATTTTCGGATTAATCCAACGAATCAGTCCGCCCTGGACGATCCCCACCAGCAAACCGATTACCCCTAAAGAAATCCCTACCATTCTTTCGTTCCAGTTAAAACGGTACATCGTAAAATAACTCCAGTTACTTTGTACGGCATGTGAACCGATATAAACCAACACCAAAGCCACAATTAATCCGATTAAAGAAGGATATTTTTTCAGGTTGAGCAATGCGCTGATCGGATTGGCCTTTTTCCAGCTGAAAGCCCTCCTGTTTTCTTTCGACAAAGATTCCGGAAGTATGAAATAACCGTATAAGAAATTAACCAAACAAAGGAGCGCTGCGGCGTAAAAAGGAATGCGGGAACCATATTGACCAAGCACACCGCCAATCACCGGTCCGATTATGAATCCCAAACCGAAAGCGGCACCGATCATTCCGAAGTTTTTGGCACGATTACTTTCATCGCTCACATCGGCAATGTAAGCGGTAGCGGTTGTAATGCTTGCACCTGTCAATCCCGCAAGAATTCGTCCAACAAACAACCAGGCAATGGTTGGTGCAAAAGCCAATAGAAGGTAATCCATGGCGAAAAAGAAAAGGGAACTCAGGATGATTGGCCGGCGTCCGAATTTATCGCTCAGGTTCCCGATTAGCGGCGCGAATAAAAATTGGGTCATTGCATAAGCAAAAGTAAGCCATCCTCCGTATTGGGAGGCTACACTGATGTCACCATGAATGAGTTCGGCTATCAGTTTCGGAATTACCGGAATGATGATTCCCCATCCGATAATATCAATCAGCATCGTGATAAATATAAAGCCAACCGCGGCCGATTTCTTGTTTTCCTTCATGTTCATTTAAAAAAGTAAACCTACAAAAATCTTATTTGAAAAACCAATGACTGCTAAATTGCTTTTGCTTCCCGAATTCACAACTTAAAAACAATGTTTTTTAATTTTTTTCCTACTGTTTTAACAGATTATATTTTTATGTAAAAAAAATTTCAGTACTTTTATAATCCTAAAAATTAGCTATTTAAATCCAATTCATATGACAAAAAAATACTTTCTAACGTTAATTGTTTTCATCGGTGCGTTGTACAGCACTTTTGGACAGTGTCTTACCCCTACGAATCTTCTGGCGACAGGGATCACGCAAACATCTGCAACAATTGGATGGACGTCATCCGGAACAACTACCCAATGGGAAGTTTTGTTACTTCCTGCAAACGCAGCGGAGCCTACACCAAACAACCATGGAATAATTGCCAACACTTCTCCATATACTGTAACAGGATTAACACCCTGCACCGCTTACAAATACTATGTACGATCCATCTGCAGTCCGGGAATTTCAAGCGCTTGGACGCAGCCTCTCTATTTTACAACAACATCTGCCGGGTCGTGTTCTTATTCCGCAAACATTTACGCTACTCAGACTATCCCAACAAGTGATTTATTTGCGGAAGTAATCGGAGGAACTGCTCCTTTCACGTTTCAGTGGACCCTTAATGGAGTAATCATTCAAGGGGCAACCAGCCAAAATCTTGCGATTAACGGACAAGGCGGAACCTATCAGGTTACCGTAACCGATTCCGCTAATCTGACAACGACAGCCACCATCACGATTCAAGGAATCAGCATTGTGGCAAATAACGATTCAATGACCGTTTATCCGACCAGCAATACAACCGTCAACACGCAAACCGTATTATCAAACGACCTTTTAAACAGTTATCCTATTTATAATTACAGCAGTGTGATTTTAACCCCATTGACCGTGCCTTCCGGATTTACCATCAACCCTAACGGAACAATCAGCGTTTTACCAGGAACAGCACCGGGAACTTACACCTTAACATATAGGATTTGTGCCGTACAAAGCCCCACGACCTGCTCGACTGCGACAGCTACTGTAACAGTAGCCAACGAAGGTTTTGTATTGAAAGCTTTTATCGACACCAACAATAACAGCACACAGGATCCAGGGGAAGCGAATTTCAATCATGGACAATTCACGTACCAGATAAATAATACCGGGGCTGTGACTTTGGTTGCCTCATCAAACGGAATGTATTACATACAGGAATCCAATACCGCAAACACCTATGATTTGGGTTTCACGATTGACAGTAATTACAGCAGTTACTATACCGTTACCCCTAGCTCCTACAATGACATCAGTTTTGTTGCAGGTTCCGGTGTTATGGTGTACAATTTCCCGGTAACCCAAGTGCCTTATTCCGATGCTGTGGTAAACGTTCTTCCTCATGGTGCACCACCGAGACCCGGCTTTACCTATCAAAACCGGATTGTATATATAAACGCCGGCAACCAGCCGATTGCTTCCGGAACCGTCACTTTCAACAAAAGTAACACGGTTACCATCACGAATATTTCACAGGCGGGCACTACCCCAACAGCAACGGGATTCACCTACGATTTTTCGAATCTATTACCGAATGAAGCGCGTTCCTTTATAGTAACGATGCAGGTACCAACGATTCCGACGGTTGCTCTTGGAAATCTGATTACAAATTCAGCCTCAATAGCAATTCCGGTTAGTGACGCAACCGCATCCAATAACACCAGCAGTCTGACACAAACAATAGTAGGCTCCTACGATCCGAACGACAAAACCGAAAGCCACGGTGGCAAAATTGTGCATTCCTCTTTCACATCGAACGACTACCTAACATATACAATCCAGTTCGAGAATACCGGAACGTATAGCGCGGAAAATGTCCGAATCAACGACATACTGAATGCGAAACTTGATGAAACTTCGTTGAAAATGATCAATGCGAGCCACGCCTACACTTTGAACAGAGTTGGCAACACATTGAACTGGCATTTTAACGGCCTTGACTTACTTCCTTCCGGAAAAGGACATGTGACTTTCCAGATTAAACCAAAACCGGGTTATGTAATCGGCGACATTATCCCGAATACGGCATCCATTTATTTCGATTTCAATCCTGCCATTATAACCAACACTTTCACAACGGAATTTGTTGCTACAATGGGCGTTTCTGAATTCGGAAATGCAATATTTACGGTGTATCCCAACCCCACTAACGGCTCTGTAAACATCGTATCGAAAGACAATTCATCTTTAATAAACACAGTGACTGTTACTGATATTTTAGGCAAAACGGTACAAACAAAAACGGTTAACACTACCAACACCAACATTGATTTATCGGATTTGTCAAGCGGAATTTATTTTGCCAAAGTAAAATCAGACAATAGTGAAAGCATCATAAAGATCGTTAAGCAATAATCTGACAACATAGCAACCAAAAATCCCGTCTCGCTCTTAAGAACAAGACGGGATTTTTTTTACGGTGTGATTACTTTTTCATTTTTTGTTCCAGACTGATTTTTAAGGCCTCAAGGTTTTCCTTTTTCAGCTGCAGTGCTTCTAAAGCATACAGATTATGTTTCTTCAGGGTGTTGGTGGCTCTTACCCGAATACTTCTGATCAGCGAATTCCTATTGTCGTACTCTTTTTGCTGTTCTAAAAACGAAGCCACTTCTAAGGCCGCGAAACAATCGTTACGTATAGTTTCAATAGTGCTGATTTGTTTGGCAACCTTATACAACTTGATTTGCGCATCGCGATAGTCGTACTGCAATTTTTCGTAAACCAGTTGTTTTTCGGCTTTGGTGATGTCCTGGCTTTCCTTGCAAACGCTTTTCTTTTCTTTCAAATGCGTCAGCACAACCCCTAATTGCTGCATGGCCTCCAAAGGTAAACCGCGTTTTCCGGAGGCAAACATCGACCATCGTGCCCGCTCTATGCCAAACAAATACCCTGCTTCTTCTTGCGTTAAGCCCAATATATTCTTTAAGGTAGTGCCTTTTTTCATTGTTGTATTTTTACAGAAAAAAATAATTTGAAACAAAATCTGTTTCATTTTTTCAAATATAAAATTTTGAAACAACAATTGTTTCAAAATAATAAAAAATGTTTTTTTGAAACGTATTTAGATTGTTCCCTAAAACTTTTTGAAATATCACCGAATTTGGTGATTGTGTAGGTGTTTTTTTATGATTATGTTTGTGGGACTCGTTTGTTACATATAATTATGAGTTAATTACAACTTTAACACAACGGTTAAATTATTAATACCAAGGAGTTTTAAACTCCTTGAATATCAACTTTTACAATTATGAAACTAAACGCTAAAACCATTATATTTTTTTTGTTTTGTCATTTATTGACTGCTCAAAATAAATTTTCAATTTCAGGATCTATTTCTTCAAAATATAAAGATGCAGATATTGTACTTTATTCAAAAAGGTCTGGATTTATCCGTATAAAAACAAAAGAGAAAAAGGGGCAATTTTATTTTACAGGTGAAATGAAGTATGATTATGATCAAGCTTTTTTATCTGTAGATAAAGAAAATATAAACCTTGGAATAACTAGTTTTTTTATTGGGGGAGGGAATTTTAAAATTGATATTCAGGAAATTAATAAGGTCGACTCATTAAATAACATACATTTTTCCAATGTGCCTTTTGTTAAAGAGAAAAAGATATATGAAGAAATGACAACCCCATACAAAGATAGTGTTCAATTAGCTTTTAATATTTACAGCAATTTAAAACATGACAAATTAAAAAGATATGATAAAGATTCTTTATGGTCAATTGTTTCAAATTCGAGAAAAAAACTTTTAGCACAAAAAGTAAAATTTATGGAATTATTTCCTAATGATTATATTTCATTATATTATCTTAACACAGAGATAATTAATACCATTCATCCAATTACTATTAACGAACTTAACGCAATTTATACTAAATTTAGTAATGATTTGAAAGAGACTGAATTAGGAAAATCAATTGGAGCATATATAAAGAAAAAACAATCGCTTACTGTTGGAAATACTTTACCTAATTTCTCCTTTAAATCCAATGAAGGACAAAATTTTGATTTGTCATCATTTTATAATAATAAAAAACTAGTACTTCTTTGTTTTTGGGGCAGTGGCTGTGCTCCATGCATAAAAAAAATTCCAACGTTAAAAACGCTTAATGAAAAATATGAAACTAAAGGCTTGCAATTAATATCTGTTTCATTAGATCCTCAGGTAGATTATTGGTTTAGTTCTTTAAAAAAGTATGAAATGCCTTGGTTGCAAACCTGTGATATTCGTGATTACAATCAAGGAAGAAGTATAGGGAAGCTCTTAGATGTAACCAACATGCCTCAATATTTTTTAATTGATAACACGGGTAAACTTGTTTATCATAATGAGCAATCAAATGATGATGAGAATTTTACAGTTTTATTGAAAATCTTAGACAGTCAATTACAATAAACACTCATTTTTAAGATATAATCAGAACTAAATTTTACAATTGAAAAATTACTTATGACACCTGAAGCAAAAATAGAGCGCAGAAATAAAATCTTAAAAGGACTTGAAAAAGCTTATGAGAAAATGCTTGACTTAAAAAAAGAGCTTAAAAGCGAACTTGTAATCATACAAGACAATAAAATTGTAAAAATAAAACTGTAAGAAGTACTTCAGGTAACAAATAACTGGTACCACCATTTCTCTCTCCAAAATTTGTTTTTCATTCAAACTTTCCGGTAAAACACACCACCAATAAAAAATCCCGCCTAAAAAGCGGGATTTTTAAATTTATAAGATTGCTTCGTTTCCTCGCAATGACTATAGTTCCAAAGCTTTCTTAGGATTGTTGTCCATTAAGATTTCAACCGGATTTTCTAACGCTTCTTTCACAGCTACTAAGAATCCAACTGACTCACGTCCGTCGATGATTCTGTGATCGTATGATAAAGCTACGTACATTACCGGAGCGATAACGATCTGACCGTTTTTAACGATTGCTCTTTCCACCACATTGTGCATTCCTAAGATACCTGATTGCGGAGGATTGATGATTGGTGTAGACAACATACTTCCGAAAACACCACCATTTGAAATCGTGAATGTTCCACCTGTCATTTCATCCACAGTAATTTGTCCGTCACGCGCACGGATAGCCAAGCGTTTGATTTCCGCTTCAACACCACGGAACGTTAAGTTTTCAGCATTACGAACTACCGGTACCATTAATCCTTTCGGACCTGAAACCGCTACAGAGATATCACAGAAATCGTAAGAGATTTTTTCCTGACCGTCAATCATCGAATTTACATCCGGGTACAATTGTAACGCACGGGTAACTGCTTTAGTAAAGAACGACATAAAGCCTAATCCCATTTGGTGTTTCGCTTTAAACTCTTCTTTGTATTGGTCACGGATGGCGTAAATTGCACTCATATCTACCTCGTTGAAAGTAGTCAACATCGCTGTTTCGTTTTTAGCAGAAACCAAACGCTCTGCCACTTTACGACGCAACATCGATAATTTTGTTCTTTCCGAACCGCGAGAACCACCTGTTGGCGTACCCATTGAAGGAACAGCGTTTACCGCATCTTCTTTGGTTACTCTTCCACCTTTTCCGGTACCTGCGATATCAGAAGGCTGAATGTTTTTCTCGTCTAATATTTTTCTTGCTGCCGGTGAAGGCGCATTTGTAGCATATGTTGCTGCTGCAGGAGCCGGAGCTGCTTTTGGAGCCTCAGCTTTAGGCGCTTCAGCCGCTTTTTCTGCTGCAGGAGCCGCTCCACCTTCCGGTTTTGCCGCAGCCGTATCAATTAAACACACTACCTGACCTACCGCTACTGCATCGCCTTCTTCCGCTTTAAGCGTAATGATTCCGCTTGCTTCTGCCGGTAATTCTAAGGTAGCCTTATCAGAATCAACCTCAGCAATTGCCTGATCTTTTTCTACATAATCTCCGTCTTTCACTAACCAGGTAGCGATTTCCACTTCTTTGATTGATTCTCCCGGTGAAGGGACTTTCATTTCTAAAATCATATCTCTTTTAGTTTAAAAGTTTAAAGTTTAAAGTTTAAAAGTTGTGTTTAAAACTAAAACCCAATTCTAAATTATTGTTGTTACGCCTAGCCCTGATGGTAGCGGCATCCTTTTTTTGCTTTTATAAATGGCAAAAAAAGATACAGCAGACAGCAGGATAAAGCTACTAATTAAATAAATTCTTGTCAAAAACCATTGCGATAGCTGCTGCATGACGTTTTTTGGAACGCACATAACTTCCGGCTGCCGGCGCGCTGTATGCTTTTGGCGATGCCACTCTGAACTTCACTTCATGGAAATTCATCAGCATAAAGCCGTAAGCTCCCATGTTTCTCGGTTCTTCCTGTGCCCAAACGTAATCGTCCACATTTGGATATTTAGCAATAATCGCTTTCATTTGTTCGACTGGTAACGGGAACAATTGCTCCACACGCACCAAAGCCACATCAGTTCTTCCGTTAGCTTCTCTTTCCGCTTTTAAGTCGTAATAGAATTTACCGGTACAGAATACCAATGATTTCACATCGGCTGCATTCACGTTTGCATCGTCGATCACTTCCTGGAATTGTCCGTTTGCAAATTCCTCAACAGAAGAAACTGCTTCCGGATGACGCAATAAACTCTTCGGTGTAAACACTACCAATGG
Organism: Flavobacterium limnosediminis JC2902; assembly: GCF_000498535.1. GTDB lineage: Bacteria > Bacteroidota > Bacteroidia > Flavobacteriales > Flavobacteriaceae > Flavobacterium > Flavobacterium limnosediminis. The sequence continues at coordinate 249,073 of NZ_AVGG01000001.1, forward strand.
TTTACGGAATTTCGTTACCAACTGTCTACGCAACAAGTGGAAGAAGTTAGCCGGCGTGGTACAATCCGCTACGTACATGTTGTGATTCGCACACAATTGTAAGAAACGCTCCATACGTGCCGAAGAGTGTTCCGCTCCCTGATTTTCGTAACCGTGCGGTAACAACATTACGATTCCGTTTTGGTTGTTCCATTTGTCTTCCGCTGCCGAAATGTATTGGTCAATCATAATTTGGGCTCCGTTTCCGAAATCCCCAAACTGTGCTTCCCAAATTGTCAATGCGTTTGGATTCGCTAAAGCATAGCCGTACTCAAATCCTAAAACACCATATTCTGAAAGGTGCGAATTATATACAAAGAAGTTTCCTTTTTTATTCGGAATATGATCTAACAAAATCACTTCTTCTTCTGAATCTTCCACTTTAATTACCGCATGACGGTGTGAGAACGTTCCGCGCTCTACGTCCTGACCGGAAATACGAACATCGAATCCTTCTGTTAACAACGAACCATACGCTAACATTTCGCCCATCGCCCAATCCAGTTTATCGGTTTCGAAGAACATGGTTTTTCTGTCGCCGATAAGTTTCGTGATTTTGCTGATGAATTTTTTATCCGATGGTAATTCGGTTACCGTTTTAGCGATTTCCGTTAACGTTGCTTTGTCTACTTTCGTTTCAAACTTCTTAAGCATTTCTGCCGCTTCTGCCTGTTCGAAACCTTTCCATTCGTTTTGCATGAACGGAGTAATCACCGTCAAATCTCTTTTACGGGATTCTTCCAGACTTTGCTCCAGATTCGTTTTGTATTCCGCTTCCAATTGCGCAACATGATTCCCGTCGATTGAACCTTCTGCTTTCAATTTTTCAGCATAGATATCTCTCGGGTTTTTCTGTTTTGAAATGGATTTGTATAATTTCGGTTGGGTGAAACGAGGCTCATCACCTTCGTTATGACCGTATTTTCTGTATCCTAATATATCGATGAATACGTCGGTTCCGAATTCCATTCGGTATTCCAAAGCAAACAACATCGCATGTACCACCGCTTCCGCGTCTTCTGCATTAACGTGCAATACCGGAGACAATGTTACTTTAGCTACATCGGTACAATAAATTGACGAACGCGCATCTAAGTAATTGGTTGTAAATCCAACCTGGTTGTTCAATACCACATGAATGGTTCCGCCTGTCCTGTAACCGTCCAGTTTGGCCATCTGTATAATTTCGTATACGATACCCTGACCGGCCACCGCTGCATCTCCGTGTACTGCGATAGGCAATACTTTCGAAAAATCGTCGGCGTAATATTTATCTTGTTTCGCACGGGTAATCCCCTCAATAACCGCTCCTACCGTTTCAAGGTGCGAAGGGTTCGGCGCTAAATTCACATTGATTTTTTTACCGCTTTGTGTCTGACGGTCGGCCGTTAAACCTAAGTGGTATTTTACATCACCATCAAACAAGGCATCATCATCGTAATCTTTTCCGTCGAATTCGGAGAAAATATCCTGAGTTGATTTGCCGAAAACATTCGCCAATACATTCAGACGGCCACGGTGTGCCATTCCCATAACGAATTGCTCCACGCCTTTATCGGCTGCCGCTTCAATTAAGAAATCCAATGCCGGGATAGCCGATTCGATTCCCTCCAACGAGAAACGTTTCTGACCCACATATTTGGTATGAAGGAAGTTCTCGAAAGAAACAGCTTCGTTTAATTTCTTAAGGATGCGTTTTTTCTGATCGGCATTGAAACTTGGAAGATTGTCGTTGATATCCAATCGTTTCTGAATCCATTCGATGGCTTTCGCGTCACGAATGTACATGTACTCGATTCCGATGGATTCGCAATATACTTTGTTCAGATGGTTTAAAAGCTCCTGAAGCGTACATGGATTCAGGTTCACGATTCTTGACGCATCGAAAACGGTATTAAGATCGGCAGATGACAAACCGAAGTTTTCAATCGCCAAATCCGGAGAATAGGTTCTTCTTTCACGAACCGGGTTGGTTTTAGTGAATAAGTGACCTCTGGTTCTGTATCCGTCAATTAGTTTCAGAACGTTAAACTCTTTTTGTAATTTATCGGAAACTACAGCGCAGTCACCTCCGTCGGCTAAATTCGCAAGTTCTTCCACCGGACCGCTTCCAAATTCATTGGCAAAGTCAAATCCCTGGAAGAAACTCCTCCAACTTGGTTCTACGCTATCGGGGTTCTGTAAATATTGTTCGTATAAATCGGCAAAAAATGCCGTATGTGCTGCGTTTAAAAAGGAAAACCTATCCATAATTCTGTCGAATGACGATTTTGGGTTAAAAAAAATTTTTACGCAAAAGTACAACACTTTAGAATAATCTTCTAATGTTTTTCATACTTTTATATCATAAAATATTCCTAATGATGAAGTTGAAAACAAACCCACCTCGTTTTTTAACAATAGTTCCGACCTGTGTTCTTTTTTTAACTACATCGCTTTCCACAACAGCACAGAACGACAGTATTACCAAACAACCGAAACAAAAAAGTGATTTTTGGCAAAAAGTACAATTTGGCGGCGGGTTCGGATTAAGTATTGGCGGAGATTACACCAACATACTGATTGCACCCGGTGCCATCTACCCGATAAACGAAAAAGTGGCAGTCGGCATGGGACTCCAATACAGTTATGCGGAAGAAAAAGACTTTTACAACTCACATCTTTACGGGGTGACTTTCATAACGCTTATCAACCCTATTCCCGAAGCACAATTTTCTGTTGAACTGGAACAATTGCGGGTGAACAACACTTACACACAATTCATCCCTGAAATAAAAGAGAATTTCTGGAACACGGGTCTGTTTTTGGGCTTGGGATACCAATCCCAGAATGTGACTTTTGGCTTTCGCTATAATGTGCTGTACAGGGAAGACAAAGACGTATATGGTCAGGCCTGGATGCCGTTTGTCAGAGCCTATTTCTAAACCAGACTTTCTGCCATTCCCGTTTCAGAACGAGAAAGGTAACCTGTTCGGAAAGTTCCACCAAATCGGAGCCGTCCAGTTTTTTTACCTGATCCTCCGGAACATCAATGATGTATAATAAATTAAGGTATTCGGCAAATTTATACTGAATCAGGCGATAGATTTTTTCGTGCAAGGCGACTTTCAGATCAATCGGAGAAACGGTAACTGGAAAATCAACACTTTCATTGGCAAACGTAAAATCCTTGTTGATTTGTTCCACCAATTTCACGTACAACGCTTCCTTCTGTGCCTCAGAAAGCAATAAATCGGTATTTTGAGGAGCAATGTACATGGAAGTCAGAAATTAAAAGTTAAAAATTCAGACATTAGTCAATAGTCATTTTATTCAGCGGAATGCTAAACATTACGACTCATTAAGTTCTCGCCAAACGCTCTTAAAACCTCTTTTTTATCCGTTTCAATCTGCATTTTATCAAGGGTATCAAACGCTTTGAATGTATATTCTTTTATAGCTTTTTGAGTAACTTCACTGGCTCCAGTTGCATCGAAAATCGTTTTTACCGAAGCGATTTTATCCGCATTATCCGTGGGCTGAATCGAGAACAAATGCGACAACTGCTCCTTTTCGGATGCATTGGCAAACTCCATGGCTTTCAGGTAAAGATACGTCTTTTTATTTTCGATGATATCCCCTCCTACCTGCTTCCCAAAGGTTTCCGGATCACCGAACGCATCGAGATAATCATCCTGCAACTGGAACGCGATGCCGAGATTTAATCCGAATTCATAAATCAGATCCGCATTCTCCTCTGACGTTTCGGCCACAATCGCACCCATTTTCATGGCCGCCCCTACCAGAACAGCGGTTTTGTACTCTATCATTTTAAGGTATTCCGGTATGGTGACGTCTTCCCTACTTTCGAAATCCACATCCCATTGCTGCCCTTCACACACTTCCAAAGCCGTCTTACTGAATACTTTAGCCAACGAACGGAATATGTTCGGTTCGTACTGTTCGAAATACTGGTAAGCTAAAATCAGCATGGCATCGCCGGATAAGATTCCGGTGTTTATGTTCCATTTCTCATGCACGGTTTCGTGTCCGCGACGCAGGGGTGCATCGTCCATAATATCATCGTGAATCAGAGAAAAATTATGAAACACTTCTACCGCTGTAGCCGCCGCTAATGCTTTTTTGCAATCCGCATTAAACACTTCGGCCGCCATCAGTGTCAGAACAGGCCGCATTCTTTTCCCCCCCAAATTCAATATGTAACGAATGGGTTCGTATAAATTCTTTGGTTCCCTGCTGATGGAGATGTCTGAAAAATGGTCTGATATAATGGCCTGATAGTCTGAAACGGAATGCATGAAATTAATTTTCGGCTAAAGTACTTCAAAACGGGAGTTTATCAAAAACAAATGAAATGTTAATTTTTTCTAAATACTTTGGAAACTTTATTGGTGTTAAAAGTTTCCTTTGTAATTTTGCTGCAAATAATTGACAGCATGAAGAACGATATTTTACAAAAAGCGTCTGATATGTTCCTGAGTCTCGGCTTTAAAAGCGTGACGATGGACGACATTGCCAACGAATTGGGTATTTCCAAAAAAACGATTTACCAGCATTATACAACCAAGGACGATTTGGTAGGAGCTACCACTTTGTACCTATTCGACACCATCTCGGCGGGAATCGACGACATTTGTGCTATCGGCAAAAACCCGATTGAAGAACTTTATGAAATAAAAGATTATGTGCTTCAGACTCTAAAATCTGAAAACACTTCCCCTTTTTATCAGCTTCAGAAATTTTACCCCAAAATCCACTCGTCTTTAAAATGTAAGCAATTTGACAAAATGGACAGTTGCATCATCCAAAACCTGAATCGTGGGATTGAACAGGAACTGTACCGAAAAGAAATCGACGTTGATTTCATTGGCAGGATTTACTACGCCGGAATGCACACGCTGAACAACATCGATATTTTTCCGGAAAACATGTATAACAGCAGGGATCTGAAAAACAAATTCTTAGAATATCACCTTAGAGGCATTTCAACCGAGAAAGGCCTGTCTGTACTAGAAAAATTCATCAACAAAAAATAACCTTAATCAAATGAAACATAAAATAACAATCGCGTTTCTGTTTGTCGCAACACTGCTTCAGGCTCAGGTAAAAGAACTGACCCTGAAAGACGCTTTGCAATATGCTTTAGAAAATAAAGCCGAAGCCCAAAAGGCAAAATTGGATGTGGAAAACAGTAACCATAAGATTGCAGAAGCACGCTCCAGAGCTTTACCGCAACTGTCATTAAACGGTACACTTTCAAACAACCCCATTTTGCTGCAGAGCGCATTACCCGGAGATATAATTGGCGAACCCGGGACAGTTGTTATGGTTCCGTTTCAACAGAAATGGACCAGTGTAGGATCTGCATCGGTCACACAAGCCATATTTGATCAGGCGGTTTTTACAGGTTTAAAAGCAGCTAAAACCACAAGGGAATTTTACACTATTAACCAACAGTTGACTGAAGAACAACTTATAGAGGCTGTCTCCGTCAATTACCTCCAGATTTATGTGTTTAAACAAAAATTAAGTTTTGTTGAAAGCAACCTTAAGAGCACCCAGAAAGTCCGCGACATCATTAAAGGACAATACGATAATGGTCTGGCTAAAAAAATCGATTACAACAGAATTTCTGTAAAAGTCAGCAATCTTGAGGCAAACCGTCAGCAATTTGCCAAACAACTTGAACTTCAGGAGAACACTTTGAAATTTTTCATCGGGATGCCAATGACGGAAAAAATAAGTATCCCGAAACTGAACTTTGAAATAAGCGCAGAAGCTTTTACCGAAGAAGTGAAGCTTGACAACAGATCAGAAGTTTTACTTCTGAAAAAACAGGAAGAGTTATTAGGTCTTCAGAAAAAATACTATCAGGCAGAGTATTACCCAACACTTTCTTTGGACGGATCTTATGGTTACCAGGGTCTCGGGAAAGAATTCCCATTAGGCGCAACACCTCAAGACCAGGTATATTGGAGCGATTTTGCAACATTGGGTCTTACCATGAGAATCCCTGTTTTCAACGGTTTTGCAACGCGTTCCAGAGTCCGTATGGCCGAAGTGGATTTGAAGAAAATATCCGAAGACATTAAAGAAACGGAATTGGCGTTAAACTATGATTTTGAAAATGCCAAAACCCAAATGACCAACAGTATCATAAACGTAGGAACCCAAAAAGAGAACGTAGCACTGGCCAAAGAAGTTATGGAAAATACAAACAATAATTACCTTAACGGATTGGCAACCTTAACCGATTTGCTCGATTCCGAAACGGCATTAAATGAGGCACAAAACGCTTACACGATTGCGCAATACGAATACAAATTGGCAGAAATACAGATCATCAAATCAAAAGGCGAATTAAAATCTTTATCAAAATAACCATCATGAAAAAAAATATAATATCCGGATTAGTAGTTGTTGGCGCTCTTGCCCTAATAGCATTTGTATTGCAGAATAACAAAAAGAAAAACGAAGCCGCAACTGCCGTAGTAGCAGAGAAAAACGCAACCGTTTCCGTTAAAATTGACACTGTTAAAACCGAAGAAGTTTCGTTGGATTTCAGCGTAAACGGTAATTTCGAACCGATACAGGAACTGACATTTTCTGCCGAAAAATCAGGAAAGGTAATAAGTGTTTTGGTTAAGGAAGGTGATCGTGTTTCTGTTGGGCAAACCATAGCAATCGTTCGTAGCGACGTTATTAATGTGGAAGCGCAAAATGCCAATGTAATCTATCAGAATGCGGTTACCGATTTAAACCGTTTCGAAAGCGCTTACAAAACAGGCGGTGTAACCAAACAACAATTGGACAATGCCAAATTAGCGCTGGCTAACGCGCATGCAAGATTAAAACAAGCCAACATAAACGTGGGAGATACGCGAATAAAAGCACCAATCAGCGGAATCATCAATAAGAAATTCATCGAAACCGGCTCCATTTTAGCGGGTATGCCTCCAACAGCGATGTTCGAGATCGTGAATGTTTCCAAATTGAAATTGAAAGTAACCGTTACCGAAGGCCAAGTAGCCGGACTGAAAGTCGGAAACATGATTAAAGTGACTTCAAGCGTATATCCCAACAAGGAATTTTCAGGAAAAATCACCTTCGTTGCGCCAAAAGCAGATGCCAGTTTAAACTTCCCGGTTGAAGTTGAAATCGTTAACAATACCGACAACGACCTGAAAGCCGGAATGTACGGGACCGCCTTATTCGCTTCGAACCAACAGAAACAAATGTTAATGACGGTACCACGAACTGCTTTCGTTGGAAGTGTTAGCAGCAATCAGATTTTCGTAAACGATAACAAAACAGCTGTACTTAAAAACGTAGTTGCAGGAAGAATTCTTGGCGATAAAGTGGAAATCATCAAAGGTTTATCAAATGGCGAACAAGTGGTAGTAACCGGTCAGATTAACTTGACGGACGGAACAAAACTGGAAATCATCAAATAAGCAGTAAGGTATAAGCCTTTAAAAAAACATCTATGAAATTAGCAGAAATATCCATAAAACGCCCGTCGTTAGTGATCGTATTGTTTACGATACTCATCCTGGGAGGTTTGTTCAGTTATTCGAATCTGGGCTACGAATTGATCCCGAAATTCGAACAAAACGTTATCACCGTGGCCACCGTTTATCCGGGAGCCTCACCCAGTGAAGTTGAAAACACGGTAACCAAAAAAATAGAGGATGCCGTTGCTTCCCTTGAAAACATTAAAAAAATCGAATCGCGTTCCTACGAAAGTTTGTCAACGGTTTCGATTACCTTAAACAGTAAAGCCAATTCGGACATTGCCCTGAACGATGCGCAGCGAAAAATCAATGCCATCATCAGTACGCTTCCTACCGATGCCAAAACACCGTCCCTGAGTAAATTCTCGCTGAGTGATTTACCGATCATGACCATTGGTGCCAACGGGAAAATGGATGAAGTGGAATTTTACGATTTGATCGACAAAAAAATCGCTCCGGTGCTTTCCCGTGTAAACGGTGTGGCGCAGGTAAACATTATTGGTGGTCAGGAACGTGAAATTCAGGTAGGTCTTGACGCCGTAAAAATGCAGGGATACGGACTTTCGGTTCCGCAAGTACAACAAGTGCTTCTGACTTCCAATCTGGATTTCCCAACCGGAAACATTCAGACCCGTAATCAGAAAATCTTAATCCGTCTGGCCGGAAAATATAAATCGGTGGAAGAATTACGAAATCTTGTAATTGCATCGAAAAACGGAATTCAGATACGCTTAGGCGATATTGCCGATGTACAGGACGGTCAGAAATTAGCCGAAAAAACATCGCGTATCGACAGAAAAAGTGCCATTATCCTTCAGGTTGTAAAACAATCGGATGCGAATGCCGTAGCGGTTAGTGAAGAAGTTTTAAAGAACATCACCAAACTGGAAGAAGGCTATAAAAACATCGGTTTAGACTTAAATGTGGCTAATGACAGTACGGTTTTCACCCTTGAAGCTGCCGATTCGGTAATTCACGATTTATTGATGGCCGTTTTATTAGTGGCCCTGGTAATGTTGTTCTTCCTTCACAGTATCCGAAACTCATTGATTGTAATGGTATCGATTCCGGCTTCGTTGATTGCGACCTTTATCGGAATCTTCTATCTTGGCTATACGCTGAACTTAATGAGTTTATTGGGATTATCACTGGTAGTGGGTATTCTTGTGGATGATGCCATCGTGGTTTTGGAAAACATCTACAGGCACATGGAAATGGGTAAAAACCGAGTTCGCGCCGCGTATGACGGAACAGCCGAAATTGGCGGAACCGTAACTTCCATTACGTTGGTAATCGTTGTTGTTTTCCTTCCTATTGCCATGAGTACCGGATTGGTGTCGAATATCATCACGCAATTCTGTGTCACCGTAATTATTTCAACTTTATTGTCGTTATTGGCTTCCTTTACGATTGTTCCGTGGTTGTTTTCAAGATTTGGAAAACTGGAACATATTGAAGGTAAAAACCTGTTCGGAAAAACCATCCTTGCTTTCGAAAAACAGTTAACCCGTTTCACTGATTATATCACCCACCTTTTAAACTGGTGTTTGGATCATAAACGAATTGCAATGGGATTGGTTGCCGTATTGTTCTTTGCTTCGACCATCGGATTGGTGGGAGGAGGATTTATCGGAGGTGAATTCTTTGCCAAAACCGACCGAGGAGAATTTTTAGTTCAGATCGAATTGCCGAAAGACGCGTCCTTAGAGCAAAGTAACTTCATGGCGCAGAAAGCGGAAGCCTTTTTGAATACGCAGGAAGACGTACAAAGTTTAATTACAACCGTAGGTCAGACCAGTGAAGGTTTCGGAGGTTCTCAGGCGACGGCTTACAAAGCTGAGATTGACGTAAAAATGGTCCCTCAAAACGAACGTGAAGACGATTCGTATGTATATGCAGCCAAAATGAAACGTAAGTTGGAAAAAGTTTTGGTGGGTGCTAAAGTAAAAACGGTTCCGGTAAGTATTCTTGGAACAGCAGAAGAAGCTCCGATTGCCTTAGTGGTAACAGGAACGTCTTTAGACAGTGCCATGGAATTTGCAAAACAGGCCGAAATCGCCTTAACGAAAATTCCGGGTGCCACCGAAATCAAATTGTCTGTGGAAAGCGGAAATCCGGAAATCAACGTTCAGGTGGACCGTGATAAAATGGCAGCTTTAGGATTGTCATTGCAAACGGTTGGTTTAACCATGCAGACGGCGTATTCCGGAAATACCGACGGTAAATTCAGAGCCGGTGAATACGAATACGACATCAATATCAAATACAGCAGTTTCGACCGAAAAAGTATTACCGATGTAAGCAATCTGATTTTCGTAAACGATAAAGGCGAACAGATAAAACTATCCCAATTCGCTACCATTACAGAAGGATCAGGTCCTAGTCAGTTGGAACGAAGAGATAAAACAGCTTCGGTTACCGTGAAAGGACAAACCGTAGGTGTACCGGTAGGAACCGTTGTGGCTACATTGGAAAAAGAATTGGTAAAAATGAAGAAACCAACCGGGGTGAATTACATCTGGGGAGGTGATCAGGAAAACCAGAGTGAAGGTTTCGGAACCTTAGGTTTTGCCTTATTGGCGGCTATTATTTTGGTTTATCTGGTAATGGTTTCCCTGTACGACAGTTTCATACATCCGTTTGTGGTGTTATTCTCCATCCCGCTTTCGTTTATCGGAGCGATGCTGGCCCTGGCGTTGACCAATAATACACTGAACATCTTTACGATTTTGGGGATTATCATGCTGATTGGTCTGGTTTGTAAAAATGCGATTATGATTGTCGATTTTACCAACCAGCGAAGAGCGGCCGGAGAAACAGTTCGAAAAGCGTTACTTCAGGCAAACCATGCCCGATTGCGTCCGATTCTAATGACCACGATTGCCATGGTATTCGGTATGTTGCCGATTGCATTGGCTTCCGGAGCCGGAGCAGAATGGAAAAACGGTCTGGCTTGGGTAATTATCGGAGGATTAATCAGTTCGTTATTCTTAACCCTGATCATCGTTCCGGTAGTGTATGATATCATGGATAAACTGGTGGTGAAATTCGGAAAAGCCGAGAAAACCGATTTCGATGGTTTGATGGTGGCCGAATACGATCATAAAGAATTAAGTGAAGACGGCTATACCCCGAAACACGAAATGTAATTTTTAAATTTAATTTGTTGAAGAACCGCTACAGTGATGTGGCGGTTTTTTTATGCCGCTATTGTTTCAGATAATAGTCAAACCAGGACGCCGCCAAAGCAGCCACTTCCTCCATTTTGCCGTATTCTTCAAAAAGATGTGTGGCACCGTCCACTATTTCAAATTGCCTGATGCAGGTTAAATTTTCATACGCAAACCGGTTCAGATTCAAAACTTCCGAATCCAGTCCACCCACAATTAATAACGTGGGCGCGGTAACCGACGGCAATACGTTAAACGCCAGATCCGGACGTCCTCCCCTGGAAACGACAGCCCTTATCTCCGAACCAAAATGCGCTGCAGCTCCTAACGCCGAAGCTGCCCCGGTACTGGCTCCGAAATAACCAAGGGACAAATCTTTTGTTTTTAGGTTTTGCTGTAACCATTCGGTGACCTCAATCAGGCGCCGGGTCAGCAAATCGATATCGAACCTTTTGTCGTAATCCCGATCTTCTTCTTCCGTGAGTAAATCAAACAAAAACGTTCCCATACTATGCTCCCTGATAATTTTTGCTACGAAGATATTTCTCGGACTTAACCGACTGCTTCCGCTTCCGTGTGAAAAAACCACCAAACCGCCTGCATCTTCCGGCAGAAGCAATTCGCCTTTCAACGTCACTGAAGACAACCGAATCTCAATTTCATTCCGTTCCATACCTGTAAAATTTACTGTGATTTATTAGCATCGCGCAGTAACCGGATGGCTTCTCGGTCTTCCACCTGACCAAACTCCTCATAAAACGCACCAACAGCTCCAAAATATCCCGGAGCCAGCAAGTAAACAAATTCATCCGCTTCCGCGGTAAACCGTCCCACAGCATCCAACGGAACAACCGGAGTGGCCACTATAATTTTCTTTGGATTTTTTTTCCGCAACATGGCTATACTTACCAAAACTGTGTTTCCGGTGGCGATACCATCATCCACAATAATGACGTTCCTTCCTTCTATCTCGGGAAATGGGACACTTCCCGTATAAAGTTGCTGTTTTTCCGACAATGCTTCACGCAAACGGATAATCTCCCTTTCAATATAATCATCCGAAACACCGGAACGATTACCCATTATAACCGTATCCTGAGAAACCGATCCGATGGCATATTCCTTATTGCCCGGATGGCCGATTTTTTTGGAAAGCACAATGCTTAAAGGTAAATGCAATGCTTTGGCAACTTCATATCCTATGGGCACACCGCCTCTGGGAATCGCAAGGACAACAGTGTCCGTGTCCTTATAACGGAATAATTTAGCGGCAAGCAACCTTCCCGCCTCAGTTCTGTTGGTAAATGATCGATATCCCATGATTTTATTCTTATGAATTCAACCAATATAAAATTACTGAAAATCAGCCATTTAATTACAACACCAACAACAAACCCGGGAAGATATGTATAAAAAAACAAGAATGGCTGTCACTACTCTGTAACAGCCATTCTTGCTTAAAATTTCTTTTGTATTAGTTTAATAACTTATCAAAAACAGAAGCTAATTCCGGAGAAGAAGGTCTTGGAGCATCGGCATTTACCACTTTCCCGTTCGGATCAATTAAAATAAACCTCGGAATACCTGTTACTTTAAAATCCTGTACAAATTTTGAATTCCAGTCGTTGTCGGCGAAAAGCTGTACACCACCTAATTCTTTGTCTTTAACCATTTTTTTCCATTTTTCCATATCCGTCTGTTTGTCGATGGAGATACTCATGAACACAATATTTTTTTCATGGTATTTTTTTTCAACATCCTTTAAAAACGGAATTTCCGCTCTACAAGGTCCACACCAGGTAGCCCAAAGATCGATGTAAACGAACTTGCCTCTGAAATCTTCCAGTTTTGACTTTCCGCCTTTGTAATTTACGTAATCAAAGGAAGGCGCTGTAGTATTGTTCAATTTCTTTGTCTGCAAAGCTTGGTCATACATCATTTTTAACTGACCATACTTCATTTCAATTTGCTTTTTTTCAATAGTCACAAAAGAAGCGCTAAGGTTTTTGTCCTCCAAACGGGCCAAGTTACTTTTCAGTATTTCATTATATTTTGCATTGAAATCCGTTTCGTTGGAAGCCATCAAAGCGGCAAAATCAAGTTTTTCATCTAACAGAATCTGCTTGGCTAAAAAATTGTTCTCCGCAGCACCGCTTCCCTCATAAACAATCGATTCATCAAACTGATTTACATCCATTTTCATTTTCAGATCGAAACCGTTTTTCAGATACAAATCGGTATATTCTTCTCCGATATGTAATTCATACAATCCATCTTTCACTCTTAGAGTATCTTTAAAAACACCATTTTTTACATTAATCTTTTTAATCAGTTTTCCTCTCGAAGTAATTGTGGCTTCGTTAGGTCCGTTTGCAATAGTAGCGGAAAAAGTGGCATATTCTTTACTCTGTCCGATGGCTGCAGCAGTCAGCAGCAAAGTGGTTACCGTTAGAAAAAGTTTCTTCATTGTGTTATATTTTTTTGATTGAGAAATCAAATATATTCTTTTTCTGTAAGATTTAACTCTTATTCTGAAATTTATTTTTCAACTGAAAACAAGAATGGCTGTCACTACTCTGTAACAGCCATTCCCCTTTAAAGACGCTGGTATTGAATCCGTCTTCTGCAAACAGATATAATCTTTTCTCGAAAGCAGACCGTGATTAATTTCTGTTCACTATCGCGTCTTTAGTCCATTTTTTCACTTCTGAAATTTTACTTTTGCTGTAATCCACTTCAGCAAGTGTGGCATTGTTCCAAAAAAACCATTTCCCTGTTTTCATGCCGTCCTTATATTCTCCTATCGATTGCTTCGATCCGTCTTCATTGAAAGCAACCCATTTCCCGTTTAGCTTCCCGTCCTTATAAAAACCTTCCTGTTTTACCTGACCGTTATCATAATAATACGTCGCTTTTACCTCTTTTCCCACAACCTCATATTTAGGCTCAATATTCTGTGCTACCACCACTCCGGTGAACAGTAACAATCCTGCAAATAAACTCTTTCTCATAGAAACTGATTTTTAATAGGTTAGCTAAATCACTATCGAAGTTACGACATATTTCACATTAAAGAAACTTTTAGATAACAATTTGATAACACTGAGGTAAAACTTAACATGACAAAGTAAAATCCTACAGGATTAAAAATATTTCCAATAATAAAAAGCTAAGTTTCAAAGTCAAAAAATAAACTTAAATTTGCAGCAAATTTTATAAAAATGTACAGAAGTCATAACTGCGGAGCATTAAACGCTTCCAATATCAATACAGAAGTAACCCTTGCGGGCTGGGTGCAAAAATCGAGAGACAAAGGATTCATGATTTGGGTTGACCTTCGCGACCGTTACGGCATCACACAATTAATTTTCGACGAAAGCCGTACTGATAAAACCGTTTTCGAACTAGCCAAAACATTGGGTCGTGAATTCGTAATTCAGGTAAAAGGAAACGTTATCGAACGTGAATCGAAAAACCCGAACATGCCTACCGGTGATATTGAAATCCTGGTGACAGAACTTACCGTTTTAAACGAAGCGATTACCCCTCCTTTCACTATCGAAGACGAAACCGATGGCGGTGAAGACATTCGTATGAAATACCGTTATTTAGACATCCGAAGAAATCCGGTTAAAAACAGTTTGTTGTTCCGTCATAAAGTAGCACAGGAAGTTCGTAATTATCTTTCGGCTCAGGATTTTTGTGAAGTGGAAACCCCCTATTTAATCAAATCCACGCCGGAAGGAGCGCGTGATTTCGTAGTGCCGTCGCGTATGAATCCGGGACAATTTTACGCATTGCCGCAATCCCCTCAAACCTTCAAACAATTATTGATGGTGGGTGGCATGGATAAATATTTTCAGATTGTAAAATGTTTCCGTGATGAGGACTTACGTGCCGACCGTCAGCCGGAATTCACTCAAATCGACTGCGAAATGGCATTTGTGGAGCAGGAAGACATCCTGGACACTTTTGAAGGACTGACAAGACATTTATTAAAAGAAATAAAAGGCATCGAAGTAGATAAATTCCCGAGAATGACCTACGATCATGCCATGAAAACTTACGGTAACGACAAACCGGATATCCGTTTCGGAATGGAGTTTGGCGAATTGAACGCGGTAGCACAACATAAGGATTTCGGCGTATTCAATTCGGCAGAATTAGTAGTCGGAATCGCTGTTCCGGGTGGGGCTTCATACACAAGAAAAGAAATAGATGCCTTGATTGATTGGGTAAAACGTCCTCAGGTTGGTGCTTCCGGAATGGTGTATTGTAAATATGAAGCCGATGGAAGTTTAAAATCATCGGTGGATAAATTCTACGATCAGGACGATTTAAAAAAATGGGCAGAAGCTACCGGAGCAAAACAAGGCGATATCCTTTTCGTATTGTCCGGACCAGCAAACAAAACCAGAACGCAGTTGAGTGCACTACGCATGGAAGTGGCTACACGCTTAGGATTGCGCAAACCGGACGAATTCGCGCCACTTTGGGTTGTCGATTTCCCGTTATTGGAATTCGATGAAGAAAGCGGACGTTATCACGCGATGCACCACCCGTTCACATCCCCTAAACCGGAAGACATGCACTTACTGGCAACTGATCCAGGAAAAGTTCGCGCCAATGCTTATGATATGGTATTGAACGGAAACGAAATCGGCGGAGGATCTATTCGTATTCACGATAAAGAGACACAACAACTGATGTTCAAACACTTAGGTTTCACCGAAGAAGAAGCTAAAAACCAGTTCGGTTTCCTTATGGACGCCTTCCAGTTCGGCGCACCGCCACACGGAGGTTTAGCGTTTGGTCTGGACCGATTGGTGGCTATTTTAGGCGGACAGGAAACCATCAGAGACTTCATTGCCTTCCCTAAAAACAACTCAGGAAGAGACGTTATGATTGATGCACCCTCCCTTATTGACGACAAACAATTGGATGAGCTATCCATTAAACTCAACTTAAAATAATATTCAGAAAGTGGCCATAGGCCGCTTTTTTTTAATTATTTAATATTTAATTAACTTTTCTTTAATGTTTTCAATAGTTAAACACTTTTTTTAAAAAATTTTTATCAAAAACTTGTTTGCTTTAGAAAAAAGTTTATCTTTGAAATATTATTAATTATTTTATATTACAGAATGCGAACAGGAAAAGTAAAATTCTTTATTGAATCTAAAGGATACGGATTCATTACAGACGACGAAACAGGTAACGACATCTTCGTTCACGCAACAGGTTTACAAGTTGAAGCCTTAAGCGAAGGAACAAGAGTATCTTACGTTGAAGAAGAAGGAAGAAAAGGTAAAGTAGCTGCTGAAGTAGCTGTTATCGAAGACTAATATATATTATTTTTTGATTACCTAATGAAGGTCTGACCGCTCCAATTGGAGCGGTTTTTTTTATTCAGAAATTTCACAAAACCCCACACAACGTCAAGTTAATTATTTGTAATTAGTCTAAATATGTTTTACATTTATAACAGATATAACACCAAAATCATTAAAAATTACGTTGCGATTAAAGTTTAGGAATGTATATTTGTGAATTCTTTCATAAAAAGAGCTTAAGTCATGCAAACAAACCAAATCGATTACATTCCTATTGCAATGCAATTACTTTTGGCTGTGGGATTTGTGGTAACAACCATCATAATTTCCGGCTTTTTAGGACCGAAAAGACATTCCAAGAACAAGGATAAAAACTTTGAGTGCGGTATCGAGTCTGTAGGTAATGCCCGTATCCCTTTCTCGGTAAAATATTTCCTGGTTGCCATTCTTTTCGTTCTTTTCGATGTAGAGGTAATTTTCATGTACCCTTGGGCAGTAAACTTCAGAGCTATGGGCTGGGAAGGATTAGCCAAAATGGGCATCTTTATGAGTCTTCTTGTAATTGGTTTCTACTATGTGATCAAGAAGAAAGGTTTAGAATGGGAATAAGACTTTTATTCTAAATGATGGGTTTTGAATTACAAACCTCTGCGTTTTTTAATTCATCATTCAAAATTTAAAATTTAAAATATTAAAAATGAGCGATTCATCAAAATATAACACGGTAGCGGCTCCCGAAGGTTTTTCAGGAGAAGGTTTTTTTGCTACCAAACTGAGCGATGTGGTAGGACTTGCCAGAGCCAATTCACTTTGGCCATTACCCTTTGCCACTTCTTGCTGCGGAATTGAATTCATGGCCACAATGGCTTCCCACTATGACGTAGCGCGTTTCGGATCGGAGCGTATGAGTTTCTCTCCTCGTCAGGCCGATATGCTGCTGGTTATGGGAACCATTGCCAAAAAAATGGCACCAATTTTACGTGAAGTATACGAACAGATGTCAGAACCGAAATGGGTCATCGCCGTAGGAGCCTGTGCTTGTTCCGGTGGTGTTTTCGACACGTATTCCGTACTTCAGGGTGTTGACAAGGTAATTCCGGTGGACGTTTACGTTCCGGGTTGCCCGCCAAGACCGGAGCAAATCCTTGACGGTATCATGAAATTACAGGAAATTGTAAAAAATGAATCCGTAAGAAGAAGAAGCTCCGACGAATACAACGATTTATTAGGTTCTTATAACATCAAATAGCAATGGCTTTAGAAACCTCAGTAATACAGAATAAACTTATTGAAAACTTCGGATTAAAAGTATCCGATTTTGTTCAGATTCACGACATTTTCACTTTCGAAGTAACACCCGAATCCATCGTAGAAGTAATGCAATTCCTAAAAGATGACGCTACACTTCGTTTCAACTTCCTAACCGACGTTTGCGGCGTACACTATCCGGATTACGAAGTGAACCGTCAGTTTGCTGTGGTATACCACATGCACAATTGGGTTGACAATGTTCGTATCCGAATCAAATGTTATCTAAACGCTGAAAATCCGGAAATCGATACGGTATCCAATTTATTCCTGAGCGCCAACTGGCAGGAAAGAGAAACCTATGACTTCTACGGCATCATTTTCAAAGGACATCCGCAATTAAAACGTATTTTAAACATGGATGAAATGACTTCTTTCCCGATGCGTAAAGAATTCCCATTGGAAGATGGCGGAAGAACGGACAAAGACGACCGCTTCTTCGGAAGAACAACACAAAACTGTTAATAGAACCCTGAAATACTTTTACAGAACAAATGTCAGACCTATTATTACCACCGGAAAAACGTTACGCGAACATCATCAATCAAAGAAGAAATGAAGATGGAAGCGAACTTTCTATACTGAATTTAGGCCCTACGCACCCTGCCACTCACGGAATTTTCCAAAACATTCTTTTAATGGATGGGGAACGGATCGTGGACGGTGAAGGAACTGTGGGCTACATCCACAGAGCTTTCGAAAAAATTTCCGAAAACCGACCATTTTACCAGATTACCGTATTAACCGACCGTATGAACTATTGTTCGGCGCCGATTAACAATATGGGCTGGTGGATGACCTTGGAAAAAGCCTTAGGCGTCGAAGTGCCGAAACGTGTACAATACATGCGCGTTATCGTAATGGAGTTGGCACGTATTGCCGATCACATTATCTGTAATTCGGTTTTAGGTGTGGATACCGGAGCACTGACAGGATTCTTATACGTATTCCAGTTCCGTGAAAAAATCTACGAAATCTACGAAGAAATCTGTGGTGCCCGTTTGACAACCAATATGGGACGTATCGGCGGATTCGAAAGAGACTGGAGTCCTGCTGTTTGGTCAAAACTGGATAAATTCTTAGAAGAGTTTCCTCCTATCTGGACAGAATTCGAAAACCTACTGACCCGTAACCGTATCTTCATGGACCGTACCATTAATGTTGGAGCGATTTCAGCAGATAAAGCTATCAGTTACGGATTTACAGGTCCAAACCTTCGTGCTGCCGGTGTGGATTATGACGTTCGTGTAATGCAACCGTATTCTTCGTATGAAGATTTCGACTTTAACATTCCGGTTGGAAAATCGGGAGATACTTACGATCGTTTCTGCGTTCGTAACCAAGAAGTTTGGGAAAGTTTAAGCATCATCAAACAGGCTTTGGCTAAAATGCCGGAAGGTCCTTACCACGCTGATGTTCCAGATTATTACCTTCCTCCAAAAGAAGATGTGTACACTACAATGGAATCATTGATTTATCACTTTAAAATTGTGATGGGCGAAGTTCCCGTGCCACTAACCGAAGTATACCATCCGGTAGAAGGCGGTAACGGAGAATTAGGTTTCTACTTAATTACCGACGGAAGCCGTACACCATACAGACTACATTTCAGAAGACCTTGTTTTATATATTATCAGGCATTTAACGAGATGGTTAAAGGACAAATGCTTTCCGATGCAATTGCCACCCTTTCCAGTTTGAACGTAATTGCCGGTGAATTAGACGCATAATGATTATGGAAAAATATACCTACAAACAAGAAATAAACATTACACCGGAGCTGATGACCCGAATCAACGAGTTGATCAGTCATTATCCGGAAGACAAACGAAAATCGGCTTTACTACCGGTATTGCATGAAGTACAGGATGCACATGACAACTGGTTAAGCTATGAGTTACAAGAAAAAGTTGCCGAAATTTTAAACATACAACCGGTGGAGGTTTTTGAAGTGGTTACCTTTTACACCATGTTCAACCAAAAACCAATCGGGAAATACATGTTCGAATTCTGCAGAACGTCTTGCTGTATGATTCGCGGTGCCGAAGACATGATGGATTATACCTGTCAGAAACTGGGCATCAAAGAAGGCGAAACGACTGTTGACGGAATGTTTACAGTAGTAGGCGTAGAATGTTTGGGAGCTTGCGGTTATGCACCAATGATGCAGCTGGGTGATTTCTACAAAGAACACCTGACCAAGGAAAAGATAGACGAAATTATTACCGATTGTAAAGCCGGTAAAATAACTTTACACGACAAATAATACCATGGGAACAAAGATATTATTAGACAAGATAAATATTCCGGGGATCAAAACCTATGAAGTCTATCGCGCTAACGGTGGCTATGCTTCTGTGGAGAAAGCATTGAAAACATTAACTCCGGACGAAGTTACCGAGGAAGTAAAAACATCAGGCCTTCGCGGTCGTGGTGGTGCCGGTTTCCCGATGGGACTGAAGTGGAGTTTTATTGATAAAAAATCAGGTAAACCGAGACATTTGGTTTGCAACGCCGACGAATCCGAGCCGGGAACGTTCAAGGATCGCTATTTAATGGAATACATTCCGCATTTATTAATCGAAGGAATGATTACGTCAAGTTATGCCTTGGGCGCTAATTTGTCGTACATCTACATTCGAGGGGAATACATGTGGGTTTATAAAATCCTTGAAAGAGCTATCAAAGAAGCGTACGCTGCGGGTTGGTTAGGAAAAAATATTTTAGGAACCGATTTCTCCCTTGATTTACACGTGCACTGTGGTGCCGGAGCGTACATCTGCGGTGAGGAAACGGCCTTAATCGAATCACTGGAAGGAAAAAGAGGAAACCCAAGAATCAAACCACCCTTCCCGGCGGTTAGTGGTTTATGGGCAAACCCAACGGTGGTTAACAACGTGGAATCGATTTCAGCAGTGCCTTGGATCGTAATGAATTCGGGCGAAGAATATGCGAAAATCGGAATTGGACGTTCTACCGGAACCAAATTGATTTCAGCATCAGGACACATCAAAAATCCTGGGGTTTACGAAATCGAATTGGGATTATCCGTAGAAGAATTCATGAATTCTGACGAGTATTTGGGCGGAATGATGAACGAAAGACCTTTGAAAGCTTTAGTGCCCGGAGGTTCATCAGTACCTATTTTACCGGCAAATCTGATCTACAAAACGGCTGCCGGAGAAGACCGTTTAATGACATACGAATCGTTAAGCGACGGTGGTTTTGCAACCGGATCCATGTTGGGTTCAGGAGGTTTCATCGTATACAACGACACGGCTTGTATCGTTAGAAACACGTGGAATTTCTCCCGTTTCTACCACCACGAATCGTGCGGTCAATGTACACCATGTCGTGAAGGAACAGGCTGGTTGGAAAAAGTGTTACACCGAATCGAGCACGGTCACGGAAGAATGGAAGACATCGATTTGCTTTGGGACATTCAGAGTAAAATTGAAGGAAACACAATCTGTCCGTTAGGAGATGCGGCTTCATGGCCGGTAGCAGCAGCTATCCGTCATTTCAGGGAAGAATTTGAATACCATATCCGTTTCCCGGAAAGAATAAAAAACAGAGATCACTTTGTGAATGAACCTTTTGAAAAAGTAAGAAACTTAGTTTAAAGTTATACGTTGAGGCCCCAAAGTCTTCAACAACAAACAAAATAGTTATGAAAGTTACTATAGACGGTCACGAAATAGAAGTAGAACCAGGAACCACCATCCTGCAGGCTGCAAGAATGATTGGAGGCGACTTAGTCCCACCGGCAATGTGCTACTACTCGAAATTAAAAGGCAGTGGCGGAAAATGCCGTTGTTGCTTAGTGGAAGTATCCAAAGGCAGCGAAGCCGATCCAAGACCCATGCCGAAATTAATGGCGTCTTGTGTTACCGGCTGTATGGACGGTATGGAAGTAAACAGCACAGCATCACCAAGAGTAGAAGAAGCAAGAAAATCGGTTACCGAATTTTTGTTAATCAACCACCCGTTGGATTGCCCGGTTTGTGACCAGGCCGGAGAGTGTGATTTGCAGAATTTGAGCTTCCAACACGGAAAATCACAAACGCGTTTTATAGAAGAGAAAAGAACTTTTGAACCGGAAGACATCGGTGATAAAATTCAGTTACACATGAACCGTTGCATCTTATGCCAACGTTGCGTGCAGGTTGCCGATCAATTAACTGACGGGCGTGTACACGGTGTAATGAACCGAGGCGATCATGCACAGATTTCAACGTGCATTTCAACAGCCATCGACAATGAATTC
Organism: Flavobacterium limnosediminis JC2902; assembly: GCF_000498535.1. Taxonomy (GTDB): domain Bacteria; phylum Bacteroidota; class Bacteroidia; order Flavobacteriales; family Flavobacteriaceae; genus Flavobacterium; species Flavobacterium limnosediminis. The sequence goes on from NZ_AVGG01000001.1 coordinate 270,704, forward strand.
TCCGGAAACATGATAGACGTTTGTCCGGTTGGTGCTTTGACTGATAAAACGTTCCGTTTCAAATCGAGAGTTTGGTTCAACAAACCGTACAACGCACACAGAAACTGCGACAAATGCTGCGGAAAAACAACAGTTTGGATGTTCGGTGACGAAATCCAACGTGTAACAGCCCGTAAAGACGAATATCACGAAGTGGAAGACTTCATCTGTAACACGTGTCGTTTCGACAAAAAAGACGTGAAAGACTGGGTAATCGAAGGACCTCGTAAATTCGAGAAATTCTCGGTTATCAACAGAAATAAATATGCTTTAAACGCTCCGAAAGTAGTTATTGAAACCGAGAAATTTATCTTGGAAGGACGTGAGCAGGATCAGAAGAAAATCAGTATGGTTGAAGTTCCTTTAAAAACTAACGGTAATTCTAAATCTTAAGACATGGAGAGTACAGTTATCATAGAAAAAGGAATTTTCATTGTTGCAATTTTTGCCATCACAATGATCATGGCGATGTATTCCACATGGGCGGAACGTAAAGTGGCTGCTTGGCTTCAGGATCGTATCGGTCCGAACAGAGCGGGACCTCTTGGATTACTTCAACCACTTGCTGATGGTTTAAAATTATTCTCCAAAGAAGAATTCATCCCCGATACCCGAAATAAATTTTTATTCCTTGCCGGTCCCGCCATCTCAATGAGTGTGGCATTAATGACCAGTGCGGTTATTCCGTGGGGAGACAAATTACATATTGCCGGAAGAGACGTTATCCTTCAGGCAACCGATATTGACGTAGCCTTACTATACATCTTCGGAGTATTGTCCGTAGGAGTTTACGGAATCATGATCGGAGGTTGGGCTTCTAACAATAAATTCTCATTAATGAGTGCCATGCGTGCCGGTTCCCAGATGATTTCGTATGAAGTTGCGATGGGTCTTGCAGTTATCGCTTTGGTAATGATGTCGGGAACGTTGAGCTTACGAGAAATCGCCGCACAACAATCCGGAATGAACTGGAATGTGTTCTACCAACCGGTGGGATTCATTATCTTCTTAGTATGTTCCTTTGCGGAAACCAACAGAACACCTTTCGATTTAGCGGAATGTGAGGCCGAACTTATCGGTGGATACCACACCGAATATTCTTCCATGAAAATGGGATTCTATTTGTTCGCCGAATATGCATCCATGTTTATTTCTTCAACAATTTTAGCCGTTTTATATTTTGGGGCTTACAATTATCCCGGAATAGAATGGGCTGTTGAAAACTGGGGCGTAAACATTGCCAACAGTATTGGAATGGTGGTTTTATTTGTGAAAATCTGTTTCTTCATCTTCTTCTACATGTGGGTAAGATGGACGATCCCGAGATTCCGTTATGACCAATTGATGAATTTAGGATGGAAAATGCTGATTCCGATTGCCATTGCCAACATAGTTATCACCGGAATAGTAATTTTACTGGCCGATAAATTTTTATAAGAAATGTCACTAGATACAATTTCATTATCAGGAAAAAAAATGGAGGTTTCCAACAAAAAGATGTCTTTTTGGGAAAGCCTTTATTTAGTAGCGATAGTTAAAGGATTATTGATTACGATTCGTCACTTATTCACACGAAAAGTAACCATTAAATATCCGGAACAAAGACGCGAATTGAGCCCGGTGTACCGTGGACAGCATATGCTGAAACGCGACGATCAGGGAAGAGAAAACTGTACAGCCTGCGGACTTTGTGCTGTGGCCTGTCCGGCGGAAGCCATCACCATGAAAGCAGCCGAAAGAAAACCGGGAGAAGAGCATCTGTACCGCGAGGAAAAATATGCCGAAATCTACGAAATCAACATGTTGCGTTGTATTTTCTGCGGATTATGCGAAGAAGCGTGTCCGAAAGACGCCATCTACTTAACGGAAACAAAAGTAATGGTAGCTTCGGCAAGCAAACGTGAAGACTTCATTTACGGTAAAGATAAATTGGTAATGCCTTTGGAAATGGCGCTGCGTAACAGCAAAAACAAAGTAAGTTAATCATGGCAGAAATTCTATTTTATATCTTAGCGTCAGTTACTTTGGGAACCGCTTTGTTAACAATTTTAAGCAGAAACCCCATCCACAGTGCCATATATTTGGTAATCTGTTTCTTTTCGATTGCAGGACATTATTTATTATTAAACGCGCAGTTTTTAGCAATCGTACATATCATCGTTTATTCCGGAGCCATCATGATTCTGATGTTGTTCACCATCATGTTGATGAACCTCAATAAGGAAGACGAATCTCACAAATCCATTGCCTCTCAAATTGCTGCTACTATCGCATTCTGTTTGGTAGGAATCGTTTTATTAGCCGGATTACTGAGAACAAAACCAGTGGTGGAAAGTTATTTCCAATCGGGTGAAGACTTCCAATCTATTAAAAAATTGGGAGAGGTATTATTGGGCGAATACATGGTACCGTTTGAATTTGCTTCCGTTTTATTATTGGTAGCGATGATCGGAGCAGTATTAATTTCGAAAAAAGACAAACAAAAAGAAGCATAATTATATGGAAACTATTTTAAAGGTAATTGGAGTAGAAACCTACTTATACTTATCGGCTTTATTGTTCAGTATTGGAGTATTCGGAATTCTTTTACGAAGAAACGCCATCATCATGTTCATGTCGATTGAAATCATGCTGAACGCCGTAAACCTGATGCTGGTAGCATTTTCTACCTTCCACCAGGATGCTTCGGGGCAGGTTTTCGTATTTTTCTCAATGGCAGTAGCCGCTGCGGAAGTTGCCGTAGGTTTAGCGATTCTGGTTTCTATTTTCAGAAATCACGGATCGATTGATATTGACAAATTAAAAAACTTAAAAGGATAACCCCTAATGGAGACAGGATTAGTTTTACTCTTATTATTGGCCCCGTTCGTAGGGTTTCTAACGAATATATTTTTAGGAAAACAGCTTGGTAAAAACGCTTCCGGATACTTAGGAAGTTTAGCGGTAATTGTCTCTTTCGTAGTGACAACCGTGTTCTTTTTACAGGTAAGCGAAACCAAACAACCAATCACGGTTCATTTGTTCGATTGGATTGCATTGGATAAATTCAGCGTTAATTTTGACATTTTATTGGATCAATTGTCGTTGTTATGGCTGATGTTCGTAACGGGAATCGGTTCGTTGATTCATATCTACTCGATCAGCTACATGCATGACGACATCAACATGCACAAGTTCTTCGGATACCTGAATCTGTTCATCTTCTTCATGATTACCTTAGTGGTTGGAAGTAACTTATTAATCATGTTTATCGGATGGGAAGGTGTTGGATTGTGTTCGTACCTGTTAATCGGGTTCTGGTATAAAAATCAGGATTATAACGATGCAGCGAAGAAAGCATTCATCATGAACCGTATCGGGGATTTAGGATTCCTTATCGGTATTTTCATCATCGGTTACGTATTCAACACGTTGGATTTCATGACCATCAAACAGGAAATTATGGCCGGTCATGCAACCGCTAATTTAGCATGGTTGGGAATTGCCACAATGTGTTTGTTCATCGGTGCTTGTGGTAAATCAGCACAAATCCCATTATACACCTGGTTACCGGACGCGATGGCGGGACCTACACCGGTTTCAGCTTTAATCCACGCAGCGACGATGGTAACGGCGGGCATCTTCATGATTACACGTTTGAATTTCCTTTTCGATTTAACTCCGGATGTACAAACCGTTATTGCGACAGTTGGGGTAGCTACGTCATTATTGGCAGCTTCCATCGGCTTAATGCAAAACGATATTAAAAAAGTATTGGCGTATTCTACGGTTTCCCAATTGGGATTAATGTTCCTGGCTTTGGGTCTTGGCGCGTATGAAGTTGCCGTTTTCCACGTAATCACACACGCTTTCTTTAAAGCTTGTTTATTCCTTGGATCAGGTTCTGTAATTCACGCTTTGCACGGTGAGCAGGATATGCGAAGAATGGGTGGTTTGAAAGGTGTAATGAAAATTACGTTCATCACGTTCCTTATCGCGACTTTAGCTATTTCAGGAATCCCTCCGTTTGCCGGTTTCTTCTCTAAAGACGAAATCCTAATGGTGGCTTTCCATAAAGATAAAACACTTTGGGTACTTGCGGCAATCGCTTCGATCATGACGGCGTTCTACATGTTCCGTTTGTTATACCTGACATTCTTCAAAGAGTTCAGAGGAACAGAAGAACAGAAACACCACTTACATGAAAGTCCGGCGTTAATCACTTTCCCGTTGATTGTTTTGGGAATCCTTTCTGCTGTTGGAGGCGCTTTAAGCTTACCGGGTAACAGTTGGTTAAACAACTACTTACAGCCGATTTTCGCTCACAAAACCCATGCGGAACATCATTTGGATAATACTGCATACATGCTAATGGGCCTTGCAGTTGTCGGTGCCTTAGTGGGTATTGCAATCGCCTATTCGAAATACATCAAAAAAGGAGAAGTTCCTGCCGAAGACGATCAAATTACCGGTTTTGCAAACGTGGTATACCAAAAATACCATGTGGACGAAAGCTATATGAGAATCTTTGTAAAACCGATCTATTTCATCGCGAAGTTTTCCCGTGATTATATCGAAACAGGTCTTTCCAATGTGGTTTTCGGTTTCGGAAATGTGGCTGCAGAACTGTCTCTACAAGGTAAAAAACTGCAAAACGGAAACATCGGTTTCTACTTGTTTGCCTTCGTATTCGGACTGTGTTCGGTAGTGTTTTATTTATTCTTCTTACGATAATCTATACATATAATGGACGTAACTATAGTACTTATTCTATTATTAATCGGAGCCTTAGCAACTTATTTCTCCGGAAATGCGTTGGCTTCCAAAGTAGCCCTGTTTTTCAGTGTGGCAGCTTTAGGTGCTTCTCTTCTTATTTTAAATCAGTTCAATCAGGGTATTGACTGCGGATTTTCTGCGGTTTGGATGAAAAACCCTAACATTTTATTTTCCCTTAAAGTAGACGGATTGTCGTTGGCGATGGTGCTTTTAACCACCATGTTAATCCCGTTAATCATTTTGTCTTCTTTCGGAAACAATTTCACTAATTCTAAGAATTTTTACGCTTTAGTATTGTTAATGGCGTTTGCGATGGTAGGAACCTTCCTGGCGTCTGACGGATTCTTATACTACATTTTCTGGGAAGTATCGTTAATCCCGATCTATTTCATCGCCCTTATTTGGGGTAACGATGATATGGCAGAACGCAGAAAAGCCGTTATCAAATTCTTTATTTACACGTTTGTTGGTTCGTTATTCATGTTGGCTGCCTTCATTTATATGTACCAAAAAGCGGGAAGTTTCCAATTAGATAAATTGTACGCTTTAGAATTATCGTCTAAAGAAGAATTCTGGATTTTCATGGCCTTCTTTATGGCGTATGCGATTAAAATTCCACTTATCCCTTTCCATACCTGGCAGGCAGCCGTATACCAAAAAGCACCGACTGTCGGAACCATGCTTTTATCCGGTATCATGCTGAAAATGGGATTATACTCGGTAATCCGTTGGCAATTGCCAATCGCACCTAATGCAGCAAAAGAATTACAATACACCATCATCGGATTAAGTATTGCCGGTGTGATTTACGGATCAATCGTAGCACTGAAACAAAGAGACTTGAAGAGATTATTGGCGTATTCGTCATTGGCCCACGTTGGCTTAATCGCTGCGGGTTGCTATACCTTAACAGTTGACGGTTTACGCGGGGCTGTTTTACAGATGATTGCGCACGGATTCGTAATCGTAGGCTTGTTCTTCGCAGCCGAAATCATTTACAGACGTTACGAAACAAGAACCATCAACGACATGGGTGGTATTCGTCAGCAGACTCCGAAATTCGCATCGATGTTCATGATCTTGGTATTGGCTTCCGTAGCCTTGCCGGGAACTTTCAACTTCATTGGTGAGTTTACCGTATTATACAGTTTGTTCACCAAAAATATTGCTTTCGCTGTTTTGGGCGGAACCACAATTATTTTAGGAGCGTTCTATATGTTGAGAATGTTCCAACACGTAATGCTGGGCAAAACCAATGCAAAAACCTTTGCGGATGTCAACCTGAGCGAAGGTATCGTAATGGTGGTAATTATCGGTTTCTTATTATTCTTCGGATTGTTCCCGAAACCAATTATCGAATTGATTACGCCAAGTATCCAAGAGATTTTAGTACACATAAAATAAATTTAGTCAAAGAGAATGAATACTTTAATAGCAATTGCAGTATTGGGCGTTATTTGCCTTTTAGCTGAAATTTTCAACTTAAGAAAAGCCATTGTTCCTGTAACTATTGTTGGGTTATTGGCCATTTTAGGTATGACGATGACTGAATTTGGTACAACCGGAAGTTACTACAACAACATGATTGTAGTGAATAATTTTACGGTAGCCTTTTCAAGTTTATTTATTGTGCTAACGATATTTTTAGTGACACTGAGCCATAATTTTTATCAGGAGCAGGCAACTAAAATTTCCGATTTTGTATCTATCAAATTATTCCTGTTAGCCGGAGCGGTTTCCATGGTTTCTTTCGGAAACTTAGCCATGTTCTTCCTTGGAATCGAAGTGCTTTCCATTTCCTTATACATTTTAGCCGGAAGTGACCGTTTGAATATGAAAAGTAACGAAGCCGGTATGAAATATTTCCTTATGGGATCTTTCGCATCGGGGATTATCCTTTTCGGAATCGCATTGATTTACGGTGCCGTAGGTTCATTCGACATGGACATGATTACTCTGGCATCAAATTCGGCAAGAACAGAAGAATGGTTCTACATCGGTGTATCTATGATTACCGTGGGAATGTTATTCAAAATTGCCACAGTTCCGTTTCATTTCTGGGCTCCGGATGTTTACGAAGGGGCTCCTGCGTTGACCACGGCTACGATGAGTACTTTGGCAAAAGTTACCGCCATGGCAACATTCTTCAAACTGAACATGGCAATGAACGGTAATATGAAATTCGAATACGAATTAGTGATCGTAATCGTTTCCATCGCATCCATGACTGTGGGTAACATTATGGCATTGCGTCAGAACAACATCAAAAGAATGTTGGCTTTTTCGGGTATTTCCCACGCCGGATTTATGATAATGGCCTTACTGAATTTAGAAAATGCAACCGGAAGTTTGTTCTACTACACTGTAGCTTACGGCACGGCAGGTATCGCAGCCTTCACGGTAATTTTATACGCTTGCAAAGGAAAAAATAACGAAGAACTTGAAAATTTTAACGGGTTAGGAAAAAGAAGTCCACTTATGGCGATGATCCTTACCGCCGCTTTATTATCAATGGCCGGTATTCCGATTTTCTCCGGATTCTTCGCTAAATTCTTCATACTGAATAACACCCTTCAGGCAGGTTGGTTAATCTTAGTGATTGCAGGGGTTATCAACTCCATGATTGCAGTGTACTACTATTTCAGAGTAATCAGTGCGATGTACACCAAAGAAGCTAACGAAGAAGCACAAAAAGTGCCTTTCGAATTCTATATCGTAGCCGTAGTCGCTATGGGATTGAATATCGCTATTGGTTTGTTCCCATCGGTTTTGATGGATTTGTTCTAAAATAAAATTTTCAAAATATCCAAAGGCTGTTCTTTTTGAGCAGCCTTTTTTCATTTTCTCCGTCCTGCTTTGCTATATTTATGCAAAGTCGATTGCAATAATTTTCATTCCTTCTCAGACTGCGTCTTTCAATCGCAATTTGCTGACATACCCACAAAAGTTATCGAAACCAATCACTTGCCGATTTACGGGATTGTAACTTTTGCCGTAAAAACTATTTAACTACTGAATATCACGAAGACGAAGTTGTAGTGTAACATTACCGTTCCATTCGTTTTCCTCCACTGAAAATACCGCATCAAATGGTTTTTGGTTATCTGCAAGTTCTTTTTTATTTCCCAAACCAAAACCAATAGCGCCAAAAGAAGCCGAATTATTTTGCTTGACATATAATTTCAGATGTTCCTCTCCCACACCGATTTTCTTTCCATAACCGGTATCTTTCAGATTTTTGGCAAGGAAAACCGGCGTCATGTTTTGTGGCCCGAAAGGTTCGAATTGCTTTAAAATCCGGAAGAATTTCGAATTTATATCCAATAACTGAACCTCAGCGTCAATCGAAATCTCGGGCGTTAATAAATCGGGATGAATGGTATCCGAAACTACGCTTTCGAAGGCGTTTTTGAATTTTTCGTAATTCTCTTCCTTGAGTGTCATTCCGGCGGCATACATGTGTCCGCCAAACTGTTCCAAATGTTCCGAACAGGCTTCCAATGCATTGTAAACATCAAAATCTTTTACCGAACGTGCCGAGGCCGCCAATTTATCGCCGCTTTTGGTAAAAACAAGCGTCGGACGGTAATAGGTCTCCGTCAGTCTTGAAGCGACGATTCCGATTACGCCTTTGTGCCAGTCTTCCTGATATACCACGGTCGTGAATCGGTTTTCTTCATTATTTTCTATGATTTGCTGCAAAGCCTCCACCGTAATCTGTTTGTCCAGATCTTTACGGTCGGAATTGAAGAGTTCAATCTGAGATGCGAATTCCTCGGCCTGCTCCAAATTGAATTCGGTTAACAATTCCACCGCATAATTTCCGTGCTTGATTCTGCCTGCTGCGTTGATACGCGGAGCGATGACAAAAACCACATCGGTTATGGTAAGCACGTTTCGTTTTAAATTCTGGATCAGCGCTTTGATTCCCGGACGCGGATTCGAATTAATCACTTCCAATCCGAATTTCGCCAGCACACGGTTTTCTCCAGTAATCGGAACAATATCTGCTGCAATGGCCGTGGCCACCAGATCCAGATACGGAACCAAATCGTCGATTGTCTGGTTTCTGTTTTGCGCTAAGGCCTGAATCAGTTTGAATCCGACACCGCAACCGCACAATTCATCATAAGGATAAGAGCAGTCACTACGCTTCGGATCCAAAACAGCCACCGCATCGGGCAGATTGTCTCCGGGACGGTGGTGATCGCAAATGATAAAATCGATGTTTTTCGCTTTCGCGTAAGCAATATGGTCTATGGATTTGATACCACAGTCTAAGGCAATAATCAGTGAAAATCCGTTGTCGTCGGCAAAGTCTATGCCTTTATAGGAAATTCCGTAACCCTCGTCATAACGGTCGGGAATATACGTGGCTACATTCGGATAAAAACTTCGGAGATACGATGACATCAGGGAAACTGCGGTCGTTCCGTCTACATCATAATCCCCGAAAATCAGAATATTTTCTTCATTGGCAATTGCCGTTTCAATACGTTCGACCGCTTTATCCATATCTTTCATCAGATAAGGATCGTGCAAATCGGTCAGACTCGGACGGAAAAACTGTCGGGCCTGTTCGTAAGTTTCGATGCCGCGTTGCACAAGAAGTTTGGCAATAAGCGGCTCAACATTTAACTCGGATTGTAATCGAGCGGTCTTTTCCGAATCGGGAGAAGGTTTTAGTGTCCAGCGCATAGTCAGAGATTTTGGATTATAAAAAATTAAAAAAATGGCTTATATATAAATTGAAACTATTTTGTATGATGATAGTGGATGTTGGTTTCTACTTTTGAAAACTGACGGAACATTACCATCACGCCGCAATATTTATCTACGGATAGATTTACCGCTCTTTCAAGTTTCTTTTCGTCAAGGTTTTTTCCGTAAAAATGGTAATCCACGCGTACGGTATGATAGGTTTTCGGATGTTCTTCGGTTAAGTCTCCTTCAGTGTCGATTCTGAAATCCTCCACATCCAGTTTCATTTTCTCAATCAGGGAAGCTACATCCAATCCGGTACAGCCCGCCAAAGACGACAACATCATGGCTTTCGGCCGAAGTCCGCTTCCTTCGCCTCCGTTATCCGGTCCGGAATCCATCGTAATGATATCGCCACTTGGATTATCCGATTCAAATTTCATTTTTCCTTTCCAGGAAGTTATTACTTTATGTGTATCCATGTAAATTTGGAATTTAGAATTTAGAAAAGATTTTATTTAACAGATTTCCCGCCCACAATCACCACTATTTCCCCTTTCGGTGGTTTGGCTTCGAAGTGCTTCAGGACTTCTTCCGCTGTACCGCGAACGGTTTCCTCGTGTAATTTTGATAATTCCCTTGATACTGAAACTTGTCTGTCGGCACCGAAATACTGAATAAATTCCGCTAAGGTTTTGACTAATTTGTGTGGTGAAACGTATAAAATCATCGTTCGGGTTTCATCGGCTAAAGCCAAATAACGCGTCTGACGTCCTTTTTTATCCGGTAAAAAACCTTCGAAAACAAACTTATCATTCGGCAAACCGCTGTTCACCAAAGCTGGTACGAAAGCGGTGGCTCCGGGCAGACATTCCACTTCCACGCCGTTTTCCACGCAGGCTCTTGTCAGCAAGAATCCGGGATCGGAAATGGCTGGGGTTCCCGCATCGGAAATCAAAGCGATATTTTCACCGGTTTGCAAACGTTTCACGATGTTCTCCACCGTTTTGTGTTCGTTGTGCATGTGATGGCTCTGCATGTGCGTGGCAATCTCGAAATGCTTGAGCAGTTTTCCACTGTTTCGGGTGTCTTCAGCCAAAATCAGGTCGACTTCCTTCAGGACTTTTATCGCTCGAAAAGTCATGTCGTCAAGATTCCCGATAGGCGTCGGCACTAAATACAACTTTCCCATTTAGGCGAATTTTTTCTCTACCAATTCCATAAAACGCGAACTGTATTCGTCTTTCCCTGCCCAGTCGTTGTAATCCGGTTTTACCAGATCGTCTATAAAACTTTTGGCTTCCTCCAACGTATTGAAGGTATTTAACTGTGACAAAACGCGGTTTAAATCTTCACCACTTCCGCCAAAAAGATGCTTTTCGAAAGCAATGCGATCGTTAAGGCTAAGGGTAATTGTTTTGTTGAATTTATCGTTCAGCGACAAAGCTTTGTATTCGGCTTTCTCGGCTTCGATCTCCTTTCGGATGGTTTCCAAAGGACGTCTGGCCGGACTTTCGTCAACCAAAACCTCTTTTTTTACCGGCGCCTCCAAAACTTCGGCCACTTTTTCGAAAGTGCTCTCTGTGGCCATTTCCACTTCCTTCGGAACGTCATTTACCTTAACAAACTCGGGTTCTGTATAGGTATTCCCCAATAAATCATCAAACGTGATTTGTTTCGGTTCGGCTTTTTTCTCTTCTTTCACTTCTGCCAGAACTTCTTCTGCTACTGGCTCAAAAAGAAGCGTTTCAGGTTCTTCTTTCGGTTCTTCTGCAACTGCAACAGGAGTTTCTTCTTCCGTAAGTTCTTCTTCCTCTTCTATTACGGGTTCTTCTTCGGCTTCAGCCACAACTTCCTCCTCATCCATTTCATCCTCATCAATGGTGATTTGCCCGATGACTATTTTTTCCTCTTCCGCCGGAATTTCGTCAACAACTTCAGCAACAGCTACAACTTCTTCAGCGGTTTCTTCCGTTTTCACTTCAGCCTTTACCTCCGGAACTACCTCAACTTTCGCTTCATACGCCTGCTCCATTTTTTCCTCCAATGCTTCTTGTGTCAGCGTAGGTTTCAGTGCTGCGATGTTTTCTTCATAAAAGCGAAGAATCGATAATTTTTCATATAATTTCTGAGCTTCCTGATGCAACTGAACCACATCCTCCCTGTTCTTCATTTTCAGGATTCGGTGTGCGATACTGATTAATTCGGCTTCTAATTTTTTCTTCATAACTTTTGAATTTATATGGAGTAAAGCAATTCTTTTTTGATATTTTTTCTCTAACGTTTATTTTGCCGCAGGAAAGAAAGAACCTTTGATAATTTTTTCTACTTTTGAAACAATCTAAAAATAGAAAAAATTATGTCGGTTTGTTTCAGTTACAAATCTAAACAGAAATTTTTCTGTTACGTCTGAAAATTACAAAATGTTTCTCGAAAATACAGTAAATCATAAAGAACAATTCGGGTGGATTGAAGTCATCTGCGGCTCGATGTTTTCGGGAAAAACCGAAGAACTGATCCGTCGTCTGAAAAGAGCGCAATTTGCAAAACAAAGGGTGGAAATTTTCAAACCCACGATCGATACGCGCTATCATGACGAAATGGTGGTTTCTCATGATTCCAACGAAATCCGTTCCACTCCCGTTCCTGCCGCTGCCAACATCCGCATTCTAGCCGATGGTTGTGACGTAATCGGTATTGACGAGGCTCAGTTTTTTGACGATGAGATTGTAACCGTTTGCAATGATCTGGCCAATTCCGGAGTTCGCGTAATCGTAGCCGGTTTGGACATGGATTTTAAAGGCAACCCGTTCGGACCCATGCCAGCCCTTATGGCTACGGCCGAATATGTAACCAAAGTACACGCCGTATGTACCCGCACCGGAAACTTAGCCCACTTCAGTTTCAGGAAAGCCAATAACGACAAATTAGTAATGTTAGGCGAAACCGAAGAATACGAACCGTTAAGCCGCGCCGCTTATTTCAATGCGATGAGAGAAGCGCACGAAAACGAAGTAAAAGATTCTGACAAATTAAAAAAGCAAGAATAAATTTTGAGTTTATCCCTTCACAATATCGTCCCGGTCATTCACGCCAAATGGTTAGGGGTTGACGAAGCCTGCCTGATTGACAACGTTTCCATCGACAGCCGTTCGTTACAAAATAACAATACCACCCTGTTTTTTGCGCTGATAGGACACAATCACGACGGCCATCAGTACATTCCGGAGCTGATTGATTCCGGCGTTCAGCATTTTGTGGTGAGTCATATACCCGAAAAACTGGCCCACAAAGCCAATTTTCTTGCGGTGCAAAATACGCTCGAAGCCTTACAGCAATTTGCCGCTTTTTACCGAAAACAATTCGATTTTCCGATTATCGGAATCACGGGCAGCAACGGAAAAACCATCGTAAAAGAATGGCTGAATTTCCTGTTGAGTCCCGAATACAACGTCATCCGAAGTCCGAAAAGTTATAACTCACAGGTTGGGGTTCCGCTTTCGGTTATCGGGATTAACGAACGACACAACTTCGGCATTTTCGAAGCCGGTATTTCCCTGGTGGGCGAAATGGAAAAACTGGAGAAAATCATTCAGCCTACACTTGGGGTGCTGACCAACATCGGCTCGGCTCATAACGAAGGTTTTGCATCCGAAGAGGAAAAAATCACTGAAAAACTCAAACTATTTCAACATGCCGAAGTTGTAATTCTGCAGAAAAACGAAAAAATAGAGACGCTTTTACCTACTCCCGTTAAGACGTTTACCTGGAGTTATGAGGATACTTCTGCCGATGTTTTAATTTCGAAAAAAGGAAGTTCAACCCTGGAAATTAAACAGAAAGACAACCATTTTTCGGTGGAAATCCCGTTTCACGACAAAGCCTCCGAAGAAAACGCTATTACCTGTCTGATGGTTTTGCTGCATTTCGGCTACGACCAAAAAACGATACAGGAACGCATCGCCAATCTGTATCCGGTGGAAATGCGTTTGCAGGTGAAAAATGGCATCAACAACTGCACGATTATTGACGACAGTTACAGCTCCGATTACCAGTCACTGAAAATTGCACTGGATTTTCTGGAGCAACACAAAACACATAAAAAGAAAACGGTCATCCTTTCCGATATTTTTCAGAGCGGATTTCCCGTTGAAGAATTGTATGCGAAAGTATTCCGATTACTGACACACAATAAAATAGATACCGTAATAGGGATTGGTGAAGGTATCGGAGCACATTTAAAAGACTATCCAAATTTCATTTCGTTTGCCACAACGCACGATTTTTTATCGCAGTTCAACAGTTCCCATTTCTCTAACGAAACGATTTTGATTAAAGGTGCGCGCAGTTTTCAGTTTGAGGAAATCGTGGTGGTACTAGAGGAGAAAACCCATGAAACCGTTTTAGAAATCAATCTGAATGCCATCAGTCACAATCTGAATTATTACAAATCGAAGCTAAAACCCACCACTAAAATGATGGCAATGGTGAAAGCGTTCGGTTACGGTAGTGGTAGTTTTGAAATTGCGAAATTATTGGCACATCACAAGGTGGATTATTTGGGTGTGGCTTTCGCCGATGAAGGCATTGCGCTCCGAAACGCCGGAATCACCATTCCGATTATCGTGATGAATCCCGAAAACACGGCTTTTTCCGCCATGGTAGCCTACAATCTGGAACCGGAAATCTATTCGGCTTCCGTTTTAAGAAAATTCATCTTTCTGGCGCAACAGAAAAACTTATCCGATTATCCGATTCATTTGAAACTCGACACCGGCATGCATCGTCTGGGTTTTGAAGAAAAAGATTTGGACGAACTTATTGGCTTGTTAAGAAACAACAATCTGATTTCTGTAAAAAGTATTTTCTCGCATTTTTCAGCAAGTGATGAATTACAGTATAAAGATTTTACCTTGTTTCAAATACGCACATTTGATTCGATGTCACAAAAAATAATGTCGGAATTAAGCATAAGGCCAATTCGTCATATTTTGAACACTTCCGGAATTTATAATTTTTCGGAATATCAATTTGACATGGTGCGCTTGGGCATTGGATTGTATGGCGTTGGCAACGATCCGGAAGAAATGAAACACTTGGAAAATATCGGCACACTAAAGACCATTATTCTTCAGATAAAAGATGTTGCCGTAGGAGAAAGTGTTGGCTACAGCAGGAAATTCATGGCTACGAAACCTACCCGAACCGCCACAATCCCTATTGGTTATGCAGACGGCATTCCGAGAAGTTGGGGCAACGAAAGAGGCTACGTGGTAATCAACCAGCAGAAAGCCCGTATTGTCGGCAACATTTGCATGGACATGTTAATGATTGATGTGACCGACATTGACTGCCGGGAAGGCGACACCGTGATTGTCTTCGGAAAATCGCCCCGTGTTACCGAATTGGCAGCAGTTGTGGGTACGATTCCGTATGAGATCTTAACCAGCATTTCGCATCGGGTGAAACGTGTTTTTTATAAGGAATAAAGTATTTTTCTGATTCAGATATTAAAATGTAATCTAAATTTCACTAATTTAGTCACAATCGCATTTTAACTAAAATCATATTCTATGGGATTTATTTCGGAATTTAAAGAGTTTGCCATGAAAGGCAACCTGGTTGACATGGCAATCGCATTTGTTATGGGAGGCGCTTTTGGTAAAGTGGTAACCGCGTTCGTTGAAAAAATGTTTGCACCGATTGTCGGAATCATAATGGGAGGCATTGACCTCAACGATCAGAAAATTGTCATTAAGGATGGGGTCGCCGAAATCAAAGATGCCGCGGGAACGGTTATCACTCCGGCCGTTGCGGAAGTAGCCATTCAATGGGGAGCTTTCATTACCGCCTTAATCGATTTTATTATCGTTGCTTTCGTTATGTTTTTGATTATCAAAGCAATAAACCACATGAAAAAACCAGCTCCGGCGCCGGCGCCAACAGGCCCTACTCAGGAAGAATTATTAGGAGAAATCCGCGATTTACTGAAAAAATAATCCGCTACATTTACATATTCTAACCTAAACCGTCTTAACCGACGGTTTTTTTATTTGAAAAAAAATTCTTGTGATATTTTTTCCTTATCACTTTTTAACATCTTTATTTTCTACTTTTGCACTTTGTAATAACACACTAAAAATCAATACGTAAAATGAAAGTAGCTGTTGTAGGTGCCACCGGAATGGTGGGCGAAGTAATGCTTCAGGTTTTAGCGGAAAGAAACTTCCCGATCACCGAATTAATTCCTGTAGCCTCAGAAAGATCTGTTGGAAAAGAAATTGAATTCAAGGGAAAGAAGTATAAGGTGGTGGGTATGCAAACTGCAGTTGACATGAAAGCAGATATTGCACTTTTCTCTGCTGGTGGTGAGACTTCACTTACTTGGGCTCCAAAATTTGCCGAAGCAGGCACAACGGTTATCGATAATTCTTCGGCTTGGAGAATGGATCCGACTAAAAAACTGGTTGTTCCGGAAATCAATGCTTCTGAATTAACGAAAGAAGATAAAATTATCGCGAATCCAAACTGTTCTACCATTCAGATGGTTATGGCCTTGGCTCCGCTACACAAAAAATATAACATCAAACGCGTTATCGTTTCTACCTACCAATCCATTACCGGAACGGGTGTAAAAGCGGTACAGCAATTGGAAAACGAATATGCCGGAACCAAGGGGGAAATGGCGTACAAATATCAAATTCACCGTAACGCGATTCCACAGTGCGACGTTTTTGAAGACAACGGATACACTAAAGAAGAAATGAAACTGACGCGTGAAACCAAAAAAATCATCGGTGATGACAGCATTAATGTTACCGCTACAGCCGTTAGAATTCCGGTAGTGGGTGGGCACAGTGAAGCAGTTAACATCGAATTTTCCAATGATTTCGATATTAACGAAGTGCGCTCTATCTTACACAATACGCCAGGAATTACGGTTCAGGACAACAACGACACCTATACTTATCCAATGCCGTTGTATGCACAAGGAAAAGACGATGTTTTTGTAGGTAGAATTCGTCGTGACGAAAGTCAGGCAAACTCCTTAAACATGTGGATTGTTGCAGACAACTTACGAAAAGGCGCAGCAACAAATACAATTCAAATTGCCGAATACTTAGTGGAAAACAAACTGGTTTAATTCTGGTTCAAAATCATACTGAAATCCGTTTAGCGTAAAAGTTAAACGGATTTTTCTTTTGTGTTTCTTATCTTTGTGCGGAATGAATAAGAAACTGCAACATTTCAGCCTTTCTTTACTGATTGCATTATTGTTCGCAATATTGTTTCAATCAGCGCATTCCTACGAGCATTTGGCAAAGCAGTTCACCGAAGAACACTGCGACCACAAATACAACTCATCCAAAACCGAATTCTCACACAGTCATCACGAATTTGACGATTGTTTTACCTGTGAGTTTTCCATCAGCAATTACATTCCGACTCAACTTTTCTCTTTCGACTTTATAAAAATTGTTGAAACCGAAAGCCGTCCTTTTGCAATTTCTGAAAAACCCATTGTCTTTTCGGGCAGTTTCATTCCGCTTCGGGGACCTCCTTGTTTTATTGGATAATTAATTTTTCGTCGAAACTATTCGGCACAAATTCTTATACAATAATTCAATTCAAATTATATGAAATCCTTTTTAACAGCCCTTTTTATAGGGTTTTCGATACTTGCTTTCGGGCAAAACGCCCTCAATGGCACTATTTCAGACCATCATAACAAACCCATTGAAAGTGTAACGGTTGCTATTCCGGAACTGCACAGGGAAACCATTTCCGACAGCATCGGAAGGTATATTTTTAACGATTTACCCAACGGAAATTTCAGTCTTACTTTTTCCTCCATCGGCTATGCTAATAAAACGATGACTATCAGCCTCAATCAGAAAGAAGCTACCTTAAATATTACCTTGGAAGAAACGGCAACCCACATGGACGAGATGATTGTTTCCACCGTTTTTAACAAAGTACAGTCGCAAAACGTAATGAAAGTCGAACACCAATCGGTTAAACAACTGCAACAAAAAGGCGCGACGACATTAGTCGAAGGTCTGTCCACCATTCCCGGTGTTTCCCAGATTTCTACGGGGACTTCCATCGGAAAACCGGTGATTCGTGGTTTAAGCGGGAATCGTGTTTTGGTGTATTCGCAAGGCATCCGTATGGAAAACCAACAATTTGGCGAAGAACACGGTCTGGGTATGAGCGATGCAGGCGTAGAAAGCGTTGAAGTCATCAAAGGTCCTGCCTCCTTGCTTTACGGTTCCGATGCGTTGGGTGGTGTGTTGTATTTTAATCCCGAGAAATTCGCCAAAACCAATACATTTTCCGGAAATTTCAATCAGAAGTTATTTTCCAATACAAGAGGAAGCAATACTACTTTAGGTATCAAATCGTCTTCCGATAATTGGAAATTCCTGACCAGAGGAAGTTATTCCACGCATGCCGATTATGAAATTCCGTCCGGAGAAAAAGTCATCAACACGCGTTTTATCGAAAAGGATTATAAAATCGGCCTCGGTTATGCCAACACCTATTACAATTCGGAATTCCGATACAATTACAACAATCTGAACATCGGTTTACCCGAAGAAGACATCACGCCGGAACATTTCCGAACACCCTTATATCCGAAACAGGACATCGACAATCATATGCTGAGTTTACATCAGAAATTTTTCCTTAGAAATTCAAAACTGGAAGCCGATTTGGGTTACACTTACAACAACCGAAAAGAACTGGAAGCAGCAGATGAAGTGGCGCTGCACATGAAACTGAAAACGGCGAGTTACAACGTAAAGTACTATCTGCCTAAATCCGGAAATCTGGAAACCATATTAGGCGTTCAGGGATTGCATCAGACCAATGAAAACAATGGAGAGGAATTGTTGATTCCCGATGCTACCACCAACGATATAGGGGTTTTACTGACTTCTAATTACGAATGGAAATCGCATACTTTTCAGGCCGGAATCCGTTACGATGCAAGAAAGATAAACTCGGAAACACACGGAGTTATCGACGAAGAAGGTTATTTTGAAGCCCTTGACAAAACGTTCGAAAGTTTCAATACTTCGTTGGGATACAAAACAAAATTGCTTCAAAATCTGACGCTTCGCGCGAACATTGCCACCGGATTCCGCGCTCCGAATTTAGCAGAGCTGACTTCCAACGGCGTACATGAAGGCAGCAACCGTTATGAAATCGGAAACGCAGATTTAAAAAACGAACAGAACCTCCAAACCGATATAAATCTGGAATACGGTAACGCACATTTTGAGTTTTTCGCCAATGGCTTTTACAATCATATCAACGACTATATTTTTCTTTCCCCCACGGGAAATACCATCGACGGTAACGACGTGTATGACTACGTTCAAGACGACGCGGCGCTTTACGGAGGAGAAATTGGCATTCACTATCACCCGCATCCGTTGGATTGGCTGCATTTCGTATCCAGTTTTGAAAGCGTAACAGGTAAAAAAAGTAACGGTGACTATCTTCCACTGATTCCGGCAAATAAATTTTCAAACACCATTAGAACCGAATTCGATATTCAGCAGTGGTTTAAAAATGGATATGCCTTGCTTAACGTGGATTACATTTTGAATCAGAATAACGTCGGTTCGTTCGAAACCAAATCAAACGATTATACTTTGCTGAATTTAGGCTTTGGCGGAAACGTAAACATCGGAAAAAACAAATTCGATCTTTCGCTTAATGCCAACAATCTGCTGAACAAAACTTACATTGCACATCTGTCCCGATTAAAAACAGACGGCATCCCGAATATCGGAAGAAATGTCGTTTTAGGGCTGAATTTTAATTTTTAATTATTTCCGAATGAAGCTTCCAGCATTTTGAAGATTGGAAGCATTTTGTATTTTTTAACAATTTGAAGTTTCAGAATACTTATATTTGGAAAACTAAAAAACAACATATGAAAAACACAATAACCGCTGCTGCAGTAATTTGCAGTTTTACTATGAATGCACAAGCACCTAAAAGCAAGGGAGAAATAAAATATCCAGAGACTAAGAAAATCGAACATACCGACACCTATTTCGGTACAAAAATAAACGATCCTTACCGTTGGCTTGAAGACGACCGTTCTGCGGAAACCGGCGCGTGGGTCAAAGCGCAAAACGAAGTTACTTACGGGTATCTGAAACAGATTCCGTATCGTGATGCCATAAAAACGCGCATGGAAAAACTGTGGAATTACGAGAAAATTTCGGCGCCTTTCAAAGAAGGAAAATTTACGTATTACTATAAAAATAACGGACTGCAGAATCAATCGGTTTTGTACCGAAAAGACGCTTCCGGAAAAGAAGAAATCTTCTTGGACCCGAATACCTTTTCCAAAGACGGCACCACTTCATTGGGCGGATTGGATTTCTCCAAAGACGGTTCGAAAGTGGCTTATGCGATTTCCGAAGGCGGAAGCGACTGGCGTAAAGTGATTATCATGGACGCCCTTTCGATGAAAATACTGGAAGACACTATTGTGGATGTGAAATTCAGCGGGGTTTCCTGGAAAGGCAACGAAGGCTTCTATTATTCGAGTTATGACAAACCTAAAGGAAGCGAGCTTTCGGCAAAAACCGATCAGCATAAATTGTATTTCCACAAATTGGGAACGGCTCAGAAAGACGATAAGGTAATTTTTGGATTAGATCAGAAAAGAAGATACGTAGGCGGAAGTGTTACCGAAGATGACAATTATCTGATAATTACCGCTGCAAATTCCACTTACGGAAACGAATTGTACATTAAAGACCTGACCAAAGAAAACAGCCCGATTATCACCATTCTGGACAACTTCAACACCTCGAGTTACATTATTGAAAACGAAGGCAAAAAATTATTCATCGTAACGGATTACAAAGCTCCGAATAAAAAAATCGTAACAACAGACTTTTCAAATCCGAAACCGGAAAACTGGAAACCGTTTATTCCCGAAACTGAAAATGTATTATCACCTTCTACAGGAAGCGGTTATTTCTTTGCCAATTATATGAAAGATGCCGTTTCATTGGTAAAACAATACGATTACAAAGGAAAACTGGTTCGTGAAATCACGTTACCAGGACTTGGAACGGCAGGTGGTTTTGGCGGAAAAAAAGACGAAAAAACACTGTATTATTCGTTTACCAATTATATCACACCGGGAACTATCTATTCGTTTGAACCGAAGGCAGGAAGTTCATCCGTTTACGAAAAACCGAAAGTGGATTTCAACGGTGAAAATTATGTTTCCAAACAGATTTTCTATACTTCGAAAGACGGAACAAAAATCCCGATGATTATCACTCATAAAAAAGGGCTGAAACTTGATGGTAAAAACCCGACCACATTATACGGTTACGGAGGTTTTAACGTAAGTCTGACTCCGTCTTTCAGCATTGCCAACGTGGTTTGGATGGAAAACGGCGGTATTTTAGCGGTTCCGAATTTACGCGGTGGTGGTGAATACGGTAAAAAATGGCATGATGCAGGTACAAAAATGCAGAAACAAAACGTGTTTGACGATTTCATCGCCGCAGCGGAATATCTGATTAAAGAGAAATACACTTCTTCCGATTATTTAGCGATAAAAGGCGGATCGAATGGCGGATTGTTGGTTGGCGCAACAATGACACAGCGTCCCGATTTAATGAAAGTAGCTTTACCGGCTGTGGGCGTTTTGGACATGTTACGTTACCATACGTTTACCGCAGGAGCAGGTTGGGCGTATGATTACGGAACTTCTGAAGAATCGGCAGCGATGTTTAACTACATCAAAGGGTATTCTCCGGTTCACAATGTTAAAAAGGGGACTCATTATCCGGCGACAATGGTTACTACGGGTGATCATGATGACCGCGTAGTTCCGGCGCACAGTTTCAAGTTTGCAGCCGAATTGCAGGACAAGCAAAGCGGGGAGAATCCAACGTTAATTCGTATCGACATCAATGCGGGTCACGGTGCCGGGAAATCGGTAGCCGCCACGATTCAGGAGAATGTGGAC
This sequence comes from Flavobacterium limnosediminis JC2902, assembly GCF_000498535.1. Classification (GTDB taxonomy): domain Bacteria; phylum Bacteroidota; class Bacteroidia; order Flavobacteriales; family Flavobacteriaceae; genus Flavobacterium; species Flavobacterium limnosediminis. Next base: position 292,218 of record NZ_AVGG01000001.1, read on the forward strand.
ATGCAGGCGTTTACGTTATATAACATGGGGATTATGACGTTGCCAACTGGTAAAATGTAATTCTGAAAAACAGCTTTAAACAAAAAAGCGTTCGCCTAGGCGAACGCTTTTTTGTTATTTATAAATTCTTAAAAACGATTGTCTCCGTCTAACATTCTGCCCAATCCGCCAAGCAAACTGCCTTCTTCTCTTCCGCTTCCGCCTGCTTTCGGTGCCGATGCGATGATTCTGTCTGCCAATCTACTGAAAGGTAACGACTGTATGTACACAATTCCGGGTCCGCGTAATGTCGCATAAAACAATCCTTCACCACCAAATACAGAGTTTTTGATTCCGCCGATGAATTCGATATCGTAATCTACATCTTTGGTGAACCCGACGATACAACCGGTGTCTACTTTTAACACTTCGCCTGCCTGCAGTTCTTTGCGTGCCAAAGTTCCGCCCGAGTGCACGAACGCCATTCCGTCGCCTTCTATTTTCTGCATGATGAACCCTTCTCCTCCGAATAATCCACGGCCTAATTTCTGAGAGAATTCAATTCCCACGGAAACGCCTTTAGCGGCACACAGGAACGAATCTTTCTGACAGATGAATTTTCCTTGGTATTTGGTTAAGTCAATCGGAACAATTTTCCCCGGATAAGGTGATGCGAACGACACTTTTCGTTTTCCGCCATCCTGATTGATATACGCCGTCATGAACAGACTTTCACCTGTTAAAACCCTTTTTCCGGCCGTCATTAATTTCCCTAAAAACCCTTGTTGTTCTCCGGAACCGTCTCCGAAAATCGTTTCCATTTTGATTCCGTTGTCCATCATCATGAAACTGCCGGCTTCGGCAATTACCACTTCTTGCGGATCCAGTTCTATTTCCACATATTGCATTTCTTCACCATAAATATGGTAGTCGATTTCGTGTGCCTGCATGATTGTTTTGTTTTTTGATTATGGTAATTAGACGTACTGTCTTAAAAAATGTTACCTAAAGATAAAAAAAGTGCTCCCTAAAAAGAAGCACTTTGTAAAAAATATACTTAAGGGAACAATTATTTGAAAACTGCTTTTAAGATTCCAGCATTAGATAGTTGATGTTCCGAATATAGTCACAAAATATTATTTCATGCCTCTGCTAATAACCCACTACTCCTTTTTATTGTAATCAATTTTCCCGATATGGCGCATGACGCGGACAATTTTATCTTTTCTTCTGTTGGTATAGGAAGAAGAATTAGAAGCTTTAAATTTTCTCGGATTAGGCAAGATTGCCGCAATTCCGGCTGCTTCATATTTGGTCAGACTTTTGGCGTCTTTTCGGTACCAATGTTGGCAAGCCGCCTGAGCACCGTAAACACCGTCTCCCATTTCGATACTGTTCAGATAGACTTCCATGATCCGTTCTTTGCCCCAGATCAATTCGATCAAAACGGTAAAATAGGCTTCCAATCCTTTGCGAAGGTAACTTCTGCCCTGCCACAAAAAGACATTTTTAGCCGTCTGCTGCGAGATGGTACTTCCGCCTTTCAGTTTTCTCCCTTTCTGATTACTTTCATAAGCATTGGCCAGGGCTTTGAAATCGAAACCGTTGTGTCTAAGGAAATTTCCGTCTTCACTGGCGATAACCGCTTTCTGGAGGTTCATGGAAATATCTTCCAACGGCACCCAGTCGTGACTGCACGTCATTTCTTTTCCGGCTTCCTTTTGTTCCAAAGCACGAGAAATCATTAAAGGTGTGAATGGTACCGGGACGAATTTGAAGATGATTACTGATAGGATCGACAGCCCGAAAAGCCATAAAAACAGTTTGAAGAAAAACACAACTATCCTTCTTCTCACACTGCGTTTTTCAGTTTTTTGTTTTGCTTTAGCCGGTTCTTTTCTTACAGGTTTCTTTGCTGCCATCTATACTAAATCTGCTAATTCCTGTCCCACCAGACTGCCGATGGCCACGCCCATTCCACCTAGGCGAACGCCGCAATACACATTCGGGGACAATTGTTCAACTATAGGTTTTTTATGCGATCCCAAGCCCATGATTCCGCTCCAGCGGTGAGCAATTTTATAGGGTGTATTTGGTAAAATCACTTCGGAAAGTAATTGCTCCAAACGGTTTTGGATTTTTTCAGTCAGGCCGAATTCGGATGTGGCTTCTCCTTCAAAATCAAGATTTCTTCCGCCACCAAACAGGATCCGGTCGCCTATATTTCTAAAATAATAATACCCTCCGTCGATATGAAAAGCACCTTTGATATCGAGATTCGGAATCGGTTCCGTAATCAGTACCTGAGCCCGTGCAGGACGAACCGCTCCATTGGTTAGTGTATCTGCGAAACCATTGGTGGCAAACAATACTTTTTTGGAAGTGAATGTAAAATCGGTGGTATGAACCTCAACGCCCTTATCGGAATCGTGAAACTCCTTAACAGTTTGCTGGTTTAAAATCAGGATATTATTCGCTATCGTCTCTTTCAGTAATGCCTGCATCATATTTCCCGTATCGAGCTGCCCTTCAAAAGGATTAAAAATAAGATACTCATGAATGCCCTTAAAATCGAATCGGTCGACTTCTTTGGTGAAAACATCGGTTCTGAAAAGCGGTTTCAGAATTTCGTTGATGAAAGGCATTTTCTGAAGACATTCGGCATAGGTCCTTTCGTCTTCCTTCAGAAAAATTTCGTAGCCTCCGTAAGGTTTGAAATCGAGGGTTGCATCACCCAGGCGTTTGCGCAAGAGTTGCAATCCGTTCCAACGTTTCTGTATGAGCTGAATCACTTCCTCCTCGCTGTAATTTCGTAAATCCTCTATGATTTCGGACAAACTCCCAAAACAGGCAAAACCGGCATTTTTAGTACTGGCACCATCGGGTAAAATACCTTTTTCGAGTATCAGAATTTTGCTGTCAGGGAAACGTTCGCGAAGACGTAATGCCGTATGAAGGCCCACGATGCCGCTGCCAACGACCGTATAATCAACGTTGGTAAACCAATTTTTCAGTTCCCAATAGCTAACATTCATGATTTCTACTTTCTTGCTTTCATTTTATTTTTAATCGAATTGATTACTAACGGAGCCGTTGAAAGAACGATAATTCCGACTACAATCAATTCGATATTTTTCTTCAGGTCGATGATATTTCGCTCCAATAAATAGGTATACAGGTAATGTCCGGCAAAAATCAGCACAAAAGACCACAGGAAGGAACTTATGACATTATAAAACATGAATTTTTTCTTTGGCATCTGAACGATTCCGGCCACAATAGGCGCAAATGTCCTTAAGATGGGTAAAAAACGGGCAAAAATAATAGCTCTTCCTCCGTGTTTTTCAAAAAACAAACGCGACTGAATAAGGTATTTCTTTTTAAACCAGAAATTATCTTCTTTAGAATATAAAAAATGACCACTCTTGGCGCCAAACCAATACCCTACAATATTTCCGATGATTCCTGAAATAGCGACCAAAGTGGCCAAAACAGTCACATTCGTGAACTCATTTTCAATGACCACCAATTCCTTCATCAGCACTTCACTGTATATTCCCGACAGAAACAACAAACTGTCTCCCGGCAAAAAGAAACCGGCAAACAAGCCTGTTTCGGCAAAAACTATAAACAATACAATATAAATTCCGATATGGTGACCGGCAATTTCAAGGTTTATGTAAAATTCAGGGTTTAACAACTGGGTCCAGTGAAACTCTTCTTTCATTAGTATATTTTTTAATAATTAATTTTCTGATTTAGTCTCCCATTTGTCAACCGCACTGGTTGCCAACGCATTTCCAAGTACGTTAGTCATACTTCTTGCCATATCACAAAAATGATCAATCGGCAGAATAAGTGCGATTCCTTCCGGCGGGATACCGAACATCGCACACGTGGCCACTACTACAATTAAGGAAGCCCTTGGTACACCGGCAACCCCTTTACTGGTCAGCATCAACACCAATAACATGGTCAACTGTTTGTCCAACGGCATATCGATTCCGTATACCTGTGCTATAAAGATACTGGCAAAGGTCATATACATCATACTTCCGTCAAGGTTAAACGAATAGCCAAGCGGCAAGGTAAACGAAACAATTCTTGGCTGACAACCGAAACGCTCCAACTCTTCCACCATTTTAGGGAATACCGCCTCGCTACTGGTAGTGGAAAACGCTATCAGTAACGGACTCTTGATTCGTTTCAACAACGTCCATAATCGATTACCCAATACCAGGTAACCCACAAAAAGCAAGATTATCCAAAGCACAATAATTCCGATAGCGAACGCTAAAAGGTAATTGGCATACAGGCTGAAAATCTCAAATCCGTAACTGGCTACAGCGGCTGCAACAGCACCAAAAACCCCAAGTGGGGCCAACCACATGATGTAGGTCACCATTTTCAGAACCACATGTGAAATACGGTCGAATAATTTTAAAATCGGTTTTGCTTCTTTTTTACTGAAAGAGGACAATGCTATACCGAAGAAAATGGAGAATATTACAATCTGAAGTATCTCATTGGTGGCGAACGATTCAAAAATACTCTTGGGCACCACGTGCTTTACAAATTCATCCAATGAAAAGGACTGTGTTTTCTCCAACAATTCGGATGCCGAAGACGCGTCGTCCATTTTAATATTGGTTCCTTTTCCTGGCGCAAGGGTATTCACCAACACCATTCCCAATAGAAGTGAAACCAAAGAAGCGGATATAAACCATCCCATTGCTTTTGCTCCGACACGGCCCACCATTTTCATATCGCCCATTTTGGCAATCCCAACCACCAATGTCGTAAATACCAATGGGGCAATAATCATTTGAACCATTCGGATAAATATGGTCCCAAACAATTTTATATTTTTTGAGAAAACCTCTTTGGATTCGGCAAACTGGTAATGAACAATGCCTCCCAAGATCACACCAAACAGTAACGCGACAATAATCGCTATAAAGAGTTTGTTATTGCTTTTCACTTTGAAATCAGTTTTAGCCCGTGAAAATAGTCATATTTTTTGAAACTGCCTTTTCTTTATTTAATAAAAGCAGGAAAGCCGGCTAAATATTTAAGACACAAAGAATTACGAATTATGCAATTTTTACTACAAAAAAGTTACTCTGAATGCATATTTCGCAACAAAAAAATCTTTTCGCATTATTTTGCCTTCTAAAATTGATGCTATTTTCTTATATATTAAGTATAATTTTTGATTAAAATTTAAAATGTGTTAAATTATTTCGCTTATTTAATAAAAATGTTAAATATATTTACGTAGAAAAATTGAAAATCTATTATCAATTAACACCCAAAAAAACTATGAAGTACAGACTACTATCTATTGCCCTATTGGCATTTACCAGTTTTTCTTTCGCTCAAAGCGGGGGATCGTTCTGGAAGGCTTCTTCAAAAAAAGGTAACATTATTACCACAGAAAGGGGAGCTACACTACCTACTAAAAATCTGTTCGATTTGGATATCGACGGATTAAAAAACATTTTACTTAATTCACCCAAAAGAGGAATTGACGCTGGAAAATCGACTGTAATTGTTTCCTTCCCAAATGCTGAAGGCCAAATGGAGCGCTTCCGTATCCTGGAATCTTCCAACATGGAACAAGGCTTAGCGCAGCGTTTCCCGGAAATAAAATCCTATATGGGTCAGGGAATCGACAATCCCGCATCAACCATTCACTTTAGTATTTCCCCGTTGGGCTTACAGACCATGCAGATTAAAGCCGATCAATCCGCCGTTTTCATCGAGCCTTATTCACAGGATCTGAAAACCTACACTGTCTTTAAAAAGGCAGATAAAATCCGGTCGCTTTCCCATTTTGAATGCACTGTGATAGACGAGGCAACAACGGCTGTCGCAAATTCGGGTGAAACACTAAGACCAAATGCTGATGACAGTATGTTACGAACTTTCCGTTTAGCGATGTCGGTTACAGGCGAATATACAACTTACTTTGGTGGTACAAAGGCACTGGCTTTGGCAGCAATCAACAACACAATGACACGCGTAAACGGTGTTTTTGAAAAAGATTTCGGGGTCCACATGAATTTGATTGCTAATAATGATGCTGTAATTTACACCAATGCTTCCACAGATCCTTATTCGGCGGCAGCTTCCATGTCCAATTGGAATTCGCAATTGCAATCGACTTTAACTTCGGTTATTGGTGAAGCGAATTATGATGTCGGACATCTTTTCGGTGCTACCGGAGGCGGTGGAAACGCAGGCTGCATCGGATGCGTATGCGTTAACGGTCAGAAAGGAAGCGGTTATACTTCTCCAGCAGACGGAATTCCATCAGGAGATAACTTCGACATTGATTATGTGGCACATGAGTTAGGACACCAGTTTGGCGCCAACCACACGTTCTCGATGAGTAATGAAGGAACAGGCGCAAATATGGAGCCAGGAAGCGGTTCGACCATAATGAGTTATGCCGGAATTACCAGCCAGGACGTCCAGCCACATTCCGATGCCTACTTCCATGCGATAAGCATACAACAGATTACCAATAATATTAAGAATAAGACCTGTCAAACGAATACCGCAACGGGAAATACTGTTCCAACTGCCGGTGCCGGTGCAGACTATACTATCCCAAAAAGCACTCCCTTTATGTTGACAGGAACGGGAACGGATGCTAACGGAGATGCACTGACCTATGTTTGGGAACAAATGGACAATGCCACTTCTTCACAAACAGGAGCTAGTTCAGCAGCAAGTGCTACAAAAGCTTCCGGACCTACATTCAGATCTTACGCTCCGAGCACGTCGACAACGAGATATTTCCCAAATATGTCAAGAGTTTTAGCGGGCGCAACCACAACTTCCGGATCGGAAATCACAGTGGAAGCATTATCATCTGTGGCCAGAACCTTGAATTTCAGATTCACCGTAAGGGATAACAGAGCAGGAGGCCCTGCAAACAACAGTGACGATGCGATTATTACTGTAAACGGAACTGCAGGACCTTTTTCTGTGAGCGCACCTAACACAGCCGTTTCCTGGGTTGGAGGCTCAACACAGACTGTTACCTGGAATGTGGCAGGAACAACTGCAAACGGCGTGAACTGCGCCAATGTAGATATTTTGATTTCAACCAATGGAGGAACAACCTGGTCAACTTTATTGGCAGCTACGCCGAATGACGGTACACAGGCAATCACTGTACCGAATACGGCTGGAACTCAAAACCGAATCATGGTTAAAGGAGCTAACCACATCTTCTTTGATGTATCCAATACCAACTTCACCATCACATCAGGAACGGCAGATACAACAGCTCCTTCGGCACCAACAAACTTGGCTGCTTCCGGAACTACACAAACAACAACCAACTTGTCTTGGACAACTGCTACCGATAATGTAGGAGTAACTGGATACGATGTTTACCAAGGAACTACATTATTAGGTACGGCTGCAACAACTACTTATAATGTTACTGGTTTAACAGCTGCGACAGCATACACTTTCTCCGTTAGAGCAAAAGACGCGGCCGGAAACATCTCTGCTACAAGCAACACGGTGAATGTAACTACGTTATCATCATCTGACACAACAGCTCCATCTGCGCCAACGAACCTGACCGCTTCGGGAACTACACAAACCGCCACCAACTTATCCTGGACCGCTTCTATGGACAATGTAGGCGTAACCGGATACGATGTTTACAGGGGCACAACATTATTAGGCACAGTTGCAACAACAACCTATAATGTTACTGGTTTAACCGCTGCAACTGCCTATACTTTCACGGTTAGAGCGAAAGATGCGGCCGGAAACATTTCTGCGGCAAGTAATGCCGTGAACGTTACCACACTACCAACATCCATCACTTACTGTACGTCACAAGGAAACAATACTTCTGATGAAAGAATTGGTAAAGTTGTATTTGGAACCATTAACAATACTTCTACCGGTACTGCTGGATATGAGAACTTCACTTCTTTATCAACAAACGCAGTACGCGGAACTTCAAACACAATTACTATTACCCCAACCTGGACATCCACCATTTATTCAGAAGGATATGCAGTTTGGATTGATTACAACCAAAATGGGGTTTTCACCGATGCCGGCGAATTAGTGTGGAGTAAAACCGCTTCCAAAACCACTCCGGTGAGCGGAACATTTACCATTCCCACCACGGCAACCTTAGGAGCAACAAGGATGAGGGTTTCGATGAAATACAACGGAGTTCCGACTTCCTGCGAGCCTTTCTCATACGGCCAGGTGGAAGATTACACGGTAAATATAACTTCTTCAGCGAGAGAAACCGAAGCAATCAACACGCTTTCTGCTGTTAAATTATATCCGAATCCTGCAACTGACGTACTAAATGCTACAGAAGTTTCTGAAAATGCAACATTCAGAGTATACAATCTAATGGGGCAAACGGTGCTAAACGGAAAGTTCAACCAAGGCTCGATTAACATTTCAACTATCGGATCCGGAAACTATATTTTGGAAATTTCCAACAACGACAACGTTACAACAAAACGTTTCATCAAAAAATAATTTCTTATTTAAAAATGGAAAGGCCTCGCATCTGCGGGGCTTTTTTGTAAATTGAAATCAAATCAATCCGAAATACCGATAAAATCATTAATTTTAGCCTTTCTTTCAAAAACAACAACAATGAAAAAACTCCTTATTTTAACGCTTGGAATGATGGGATTATCAGCTTCGGCTCAGGATGTAATGACACCTGAACTATTATGGAAATTAGGCCGTGTGACGCCTATCGGACTTTCCAAAGACGGAAAAAATATCGTTTACAAAGTTTCCACACCTTCTGTAGAGGAAAACAAATCGAATTCGAAATTCTACACCATTCCGGTTAACGGAGGAAAAGCAACCGAGATTGAAGACACCAAAGAACTGGTTAAAAATAAAAATCTTTCGCCTGACGGAAAGCACACCCTTTCACACAAAGAAGTAAAAGTCGAAAAAGTGCTGGGCAAAGATTTGTATCCGGAACTTAAAAAAGCGGATGCTCAGGTATATGACGGATTAAATTACCGTCATTGGGACACCTGGAACGACGGAACCTACAACCATGTTTTCTTTTCGGAGAATAATGAGAAGACTATTCCGATGGATATCATGAAAGGAGAAGCTTTCGATACACCGCAAAAACCTCATGGTGGTGACGAAGATTATATATGGTCGCCTGACGGGAAAAGCATCGTCTATGTTTGCAAAAAGAAATCGGGAACGGCGTATGCCATCAGTACCAATACCGATTTGTATGAATACAACATCGAAACCAAAACCACTAAAAACTTAACCGAATCCAATTTAGGTTACGATACTCACCCCTTATTCTCGCCTACAGGAAATCTTACATGGTTACAAATGAAACGCGACGGTTATGAAGCGGACAAAAATGACATCATCGTTCGTTTCAAAGGAATGGACATCAACCTGACTGCCGCTTGGGACGGGACTGTTGAAAGTTTCAAATGGAGTGAAGACGGTAAGAAAGTGTATTTCGTTGCGGCTGTTGACGGAACCAAACAACTTTTCGAAGTGAATTTTCCTGGTCTGACGAAAATTGCCATTACCGTAAAACAGATTACAAACGGTGATTTTGACGTAACTGAAATTGTTGGTTTCACCGAAGGAAAAGTGATTGTAGCACGAAACGACATGAATCATGCTTCTGAAATCTATTCGTATGAATTTAAGAAAAAAGCCTGGACACAAATCACCAACGTAAATACGGAAATTTACAGCAAATTGTCTTTAAGCAGAACCGAAAAAAGATACGTTACCACTACTGACGGTAAAAAAATGGTGGTTTGGGTAATCCTTCCTCCGAACTTCGACAAAAACAAAAAATACCCTGCCTTATTATATTGTCAGGGAGGACCGCAAAGTGCTTTAACACAATACTATTCGTTCCGTTGGAATTTTCAGACAATGGCGGCTCAGGGATATATCGTAGTAGCGCCAAACCGTCGTGGTATGCCAGGGCACGGAGTTAAATGGAACGAAGACATCAGTAAGGATTGGGGCGGACAGGTAATGGACGATTACCTTTCAGCTATTGATGATGTTGCCAAAGAATCGTATGTCGACAAAACACGTTTAGGCGCTGTGGGAGCAAGTTACGGAGGGTATTCCGTTTTCTATCTGGCCGGAATCCATAAAAACCGTTTCAAAACCTTCATCTCGCATTGTGGTGTTTTCAACCTGCAAAGTATGTATGGAACAACCGAAGAAGTATTCTTTAACAACTTCGACCACGGAGGCGCCTATTGGGAAAAAGACAATGCCGATGCACAAAAAGCCTATTCTCAGTTCAACCCAATCAATATGGTCAACAACTGGAACACGCCAATTTTAATTATTCACGGCGGAAAAGATTACCGAGTGCCTATCGGACAAGGACAAGAGGCATTCCAGGCAGCACAACTTAAAGGAATCAAAAGCCGATTTATGCTTTTCCCGGAAGAAAACCATTGGGTATTGAAACCGCAAAATGCTTTGGTTTGGCAACGTGAATTCTTTAAGTGGCTGAAAGAGACGCTATAACAGATTTAAATATCCCTTCCCGATTTGAATTTCAGGAAGGGATTTTATATCATAATTAAAACCTAAAATGCTGTTAAAATCAGTTTTTAATTGTAACAATTTTTAATTTTACCAACTTATTGCATAAATCAAAAAAATAAAATTATGTTTTCAATTCCTATTAAACCTTTTCTTGTAGCATCTTCAATGATCGTGAGCATGTCGTCAGCCTTTGCACAAGACAATTTAGTGAATTCACTGAAAATCAATGCCAGCGAAAAAAGTAAAGAATCTTTCAAATTTACCGATGTGATCAACATCGAGAACACTTCGGTTAAAAATCAAGGCTCATCAGGGACTTGCTGGAGTTATTCTGCCAACTCTTTCCTGGAATCCGAAATGATCCGTATGGGTAAAAAACCGGTAGAATTGTCTCAGATTTTCTCTGCAAGAAACGCTTATATTGAAAAAGGAAGAAATTATGTTCGTATGCACGGTGCGGTTGCTTTAGGTGACGGTGGTGCTTTTCACGATGTAATCAACATGTATAAAAAATACGGTGCGGTTCCACAATCGGTATATACCGGTTTGAACTATGGTACCGATAAAAATAAATTTGGTGAAATGGCAGCTTTAACAGAAGGCTTATTGAAAGCTGTAGTGAGCAATCCGAACGGAGAATTGACTCCGAACTGGGAAAAAGCCTATACTGCGGTAATTGATTCTTATTTGGGTCAGGCGCCAAAATCATTCCAATACAATGGAAAAACCTATACTCCGGAAACTTTTGCAAAAGAGGTTGTAGGTATTAATGCCGATGATTATGTTGAAATTTCATCGTTACAGGAATATCCTTACTATACAAAATTCACTTTAATGGTGCCGGACAACTGGTCATTTGATCAGGTTTACAATGTAAAAATGAATGAATTAACCGAAACCATCGACAACGCATTGAAAAATGGTTACAGTGTGGCTTGGGCTGGTGATGTAAGCGAGAAAAGCTTCAGCTGGAAAAACGGAGTAGCTTTTGTTCCGGAGAAAAAAGTAGAAGACATGACTGCCGAAGAAAAAGCGGATATGTTTAATGGTCCTAAAAAAGAAATGACTGTTACTGAAGAAATGCGTCAGAAAGCCTTCGACAATTATACTACTACAGATGACCACGGTATGCACATCGTTGGAATTTCTAAAGACCAAAACGGCAAGGAATACTACATCGTTAAAAACTCTTGGGGTAGCTCAAACGACTACAAAGGGTATTTGTACATGAGTAAAGAATTCGCCAAATACAAAGCAACGGCTATCATGCTGCACAAAAAAGCAGTTCCTGCCACAATCGCTAAGAAATTAGGCGTTTAAGAATAAATACAATCATCAATCAAAAATTAAAATCCCGAAGTTTAGACTTCGGGATTTTTTTATACCAAATCAATAATAGGATTCACTTTTTTAAAAAACTTATATTTGTAAGTAAACCAAACTGTTTAATCCTATGACTTACAGTATTTTTAAAAAAACAGTACCATTCCTGTTTTTACTATCACTGAATTTTGCCTCGTCTCAGAACACCATCAAAGTGACCGACCCTGTAGAATGGATTAATCCGCTAATGGGAACAGACAGCAGTTATGAGTTAAGCAACGGAAACACCTACCCTTCCATTGCATTACCTTGGGGTATGCACGCCTGGACACCACAAACCGGAAAAAATGGTGATGGATGGCAATACACCTACAGCGCTCAAAAAATCAGAGGATTTAAGCAAACCCACCAGCCTTCACCGTGGATGAATGATTACGGCCAATTTTCTTTAATGCCCGTAGTAGGAAAACCTGTTTTTGAAGAAGGTGAAAGAGCCAGCTGGTTCAGTCACAAAACAGAAATTGCTAAGCCATACTACTACAGTGTTTACTTAGCCGATTATGATGTCACCACTGAATTAACCCCAACCGAAAGAGCGGCTTCTTTTCGATTCACTTTCCCTAAAACGAATGAAGGCTATATGGTTATTGATGCTTTTGACAGAGGTTCTTACATCAAAATAATCCCTTCAGAAAATAAAATCATAGGATACAGTTCACGTTACACCAGAGGAAAACTCAACAACTTCAAAAACTACTTTGTTATTGTTTTTGACAAGCCTTTTGAACAATCCAACATTTGGAGCGATAAAACAAAAATGGATGTTTTAGAGTTATCAGGAAGTCATGTTGGAGCAATCATTAAATTTAAGTCGCTTTCAGCTAATGAAAAAGTACACGCTAAAGTTGCTTCATCCTTTATAAGTTTTGAACAAGCCGAAATTAATTTACGAGAAATTGGTTCGGACAACTTTGACACTGTAAAACAAAAAGCCAAAGAAACCTGGAACAAAACTTTAAGTAAGATAGAAGTGGAAAGCGACAACATAGACCACTTGCGCACTTTTTATTCAACATTATACCGCACTTTATTTTTCCCGATGAAATTATATGAGAAAAATGCCTCAGGGGAAATAGTACATTACAGTCCGCACACAGGCACGGTTTTACCGGGTTATCGATTTGGCGGAACCGGATTTTGGGATACTTTCAGGGCCTTATACCCTTTTTTGAATCTGATGTATCCTTCTATCAACAAAGAAATGCAAGAAGGGTTAATAAACGATTATAAAGAAGGTGGTTGGCTGCCTGAATGGAGCAGTCCTTCATACAGCGACATAATGATTGGAAATAATTCAGCGTCGGTAGTGTCTGATGCTTATATTAAAGGGCTAAGAGGTTATGATATCGAAAAGTTGTATGAAGCTTTACTACACGGAGCCAATAATGAAGGCCCGCAAGCCACGGGAAGAAAAGGCGTTGAGTACTACAACAAATTAGGTTATGTGCCTTATGATGTAAACATTAACGAAAGTGCTGCACGAACTTTAGAATATGCTTACGACGATTTTACAATATATCAACTCGCTAAAGCTTTACACAAACCACAAGCAGAAATCGATCTATACAAAACCCGATGTTTAAATTACAAACATCTTTTTGACCCGGAAACCAAGTTGATGCGCGGAAAAAACAAAGACGGTTCTTTCCACTCCCCATTCAACCCTTTTAAATGGGGAGACGAATTTACGGAAGGCAACAGCTGGCATTACACGTGGAGTGTATTTCACGACATTGATGGATTGGCACAACTGATGGGTGGTTATAATGAATTTGCAAAAAAAATAGACAGTGTATTTACCATGCCTCCTGTTTTTGATAATTCTTATTACGGCGAAACCATCCATGAGATAAGGGAGATGCAACTAGCCAACATGGGTCAATATGCTCACGGAAACCAGCCTATTCAACATATGATCTATTTGTATAATTATGCCGGTCAGCCTTGGAAAACGCAATTCTGGATAAGAGAAACAATGAACAAACTTTACAAACCCACTCCCGATGGATATTGTGGTGATGAAGACAATGGTCAAACCTCCGCTTGGTATGTATTTTCAGCGTTAGGGTTTTATCCCGTTTGTCCTGCCACCGACCAATATGTGTTAGGAACACCTCTTTTCAAAAAAGTAACTTTACACTTAGATAATGGCAAAAATTTTATCATAAAAGCTCCAAATAACAGCGATACAAATAAATACATCGAACAATCTGAACTGAATGGAAAAACTTATGACTATAATTGGATAAGTCATAATACAATACTTAATGGAGGAACTTTCTACTTCAAAATGAGTAGTGCTCCGAACTTAAAAAGAGGAACTACCCAAAAATCGTTTCCGTTTTCATTATCAACTCAAAAAGACAATTAAAATGAAAAAAAACATTCTTTCATTATTATTCATAGTACTCACATTACCTATTTACAGCCAGCACAACTATGTAAAATATGTAAAACCCATTATCGGGACACAACGTATGGGGCATGTCTATCCCGGTGCTTCGGCTCCTTTTGGCATGGTGCAACTCAGCCCGGACACTGACACGATTCCCTATTCAGTAAGCGGAAAATACAATCCGGAAGTATATAAATATTGTGCAGGTTATCAATACGACGACAAAACCATAGTAGGTTTCAGCCACACGCATTTCAGCGGCACAGGGCATTCCGATTTAGGTGATTTTTTAGTAATGCCAACTGTTGGAAAATTGCAATTAAATCCCGGAACCGCAGATAAACCTTTATCAGGATTTCGTTCCTCATTCACCCATACCAACGAAACTGCAGAAGCTGGTTATTACAAAGTAAAATTAGACGATGACAACATATTAGCCGAATTAACGGCATCCAACAGGGTCGGTTTTCATCAGTATACTTTTCCAAAATCGGATGAAGCACATATTATCTTAGATTTGATGAGCGGTATTTACAACTATCCTGAAAAAAATGTTTGGACTTATGTACGCGTAGTCAATGACACACTTATTACGGGCTACAGGCAAACTAACGGTTGGGCTAAAAACAGGATACAATATTTTGCCCTTTCCTTTTCAAAACCTTTCTTGAGTTACGGCAGTAAAAATTTTGAAGATAAGCAAGTATACAGAGGTTTTTGGGGGAAATTCAACCAGACTAAGAACTTCCCTGAAATCTCAGGAAAACAACTCCGCATGCATTTTGATTTTAAAACCGAGAATCAGGAAAAAATCAAGATTAAACTGGCGCTTTCCTCGGTTAGTATGAGCGGCGCATTGCAAAACCTTACTGCAGAAATTCAACATTGGAATTTTGATTCTGTAGTAAAACAAACCCAAGATTTATGGGAAAAAGAGTTAAGCAAAATTGAAATTGAAGGCAGCAATGAACTAAAAGAGAATTTTTATACCGCTATGTACCATTCCTTTCTGGCCCCAACAACCTACATGGATATAGACGGAAAATACAAAGGCCTCGATCAGGAAATCCATCAGGCCAAGGGTTTCACAAATTATACAACTTTTTCTCTTTGGGATACCTACAGAGCATTACACCCTCTTTTTAATATTCTACAACCTAAGAGGAACAACGACATGGCACATTCCATGATGAAACATTACGAACAGAGCGCTCAAAAAATGCTGCCTATATGGAGTCACCATGCCAACGACAATTGGTGCATGAGTGGGTATCACAGTGTTTCTGTAGTCGCCGATGCGATTCTTAAAAACGTATACACCGGCGACCCTATAAAAGCATTAGAAGCTTGTGTGGCTACCGCAAAAAAGCTTAACTATGAAGGAATTGGTGATTATATTGATAAAGGATTTATTCCGGCCGAAAAAAGCGGCATCTCGGTTTCAAATACCTTAGAATATGCTTATGACGACTGGGCAATTGCCCAACTGGCTAAAAAAGTAAACCGGCAAGATGTCTACGAAGAATTTATGAGACGTTCCGGAAACTGGAAAAATAATTTTGACAAAAGCTCCGGTTTTATGCGTCCTAAGTTGGCTGACGGAACCTTTAAAAAGGAATTTGATATTTTAAGTACGCACGGACAAGGCTTTATTGAAGGGAACAGCTGGAATTACAGTTTTTTTGTCCCTCACGATCCGATGGGTCTAATTGCGATAATGGGTGGCCAAAAAAGTTTTACCCAAAAATTAGACAAGCTATTCTCCATGAATTTACCGGATACTTTTTTTGCCGAAACCGAAGACATAACAAGAGACGGTATAATTGGCGGCTATGTACACGGAAATGAGCCAGCGCATCATGTAGCTTATTTGTACAACTGGACCAATCAGCCATGGAAAACGCAGGAGAAAATCAGAACCATTTTGAAAATGCAATACAAGCCGACACCAGATGGTCTTGGAGGCAATGACGACTGTGGTCAGATGAGTGCCTGGTTCATCTTTTCATCTTTAGGCTTTTATCCTGTCGCTCCGGGCTCAAATGATTATGCCATTGGAAGTCCGAGTGTGGACTATGCTAAATTGAATTTAGAAAACGGTAAATCATTTGAAATAAAAGTTCTCAATCAATCCGATAAAAACATCTATGTCAGTAACATGACTTTAAACGATAAACCATTGTCGAAATATTTTATTACCTATGAGGATATCATGAAAGGCGGCACATTAAAAATTACGATGAGCGACCAACCTGAGAAATAAAAAAATCCCGTCCCGTTTAAAAAAGGGACGGGATTTTATATTCCGATTTAACTATTTTTAAAATATAAATAAGTCATTAAACGCTCCCTTCTTCATTCTGCAAACCGTGAATAACGACAGCTGCTTACTTACTTTAAAAATCCATTCGCCTTCAATTCTTTATGATATGCCATGATGTCATCGGGGATTTCGCAATGAATAAGCCAGTTCACATCCAAACCGTTATGAACACAAAGTCTCATGAGAAGATCATAATCGCCGAGCAGATTGCCCAATCGTTCCAAATCGTCCCTGAATTCCAACAGATAATCTTCATCCAATGCTTTTATCAGTATCAGAATCTTATAAATCCTGGTGATTACATAAATCAGGAACTTGTATGAATCCGCGGGTTTCGAAGCATTGATGGCCATGCGGTTTATCATCAGCACTTCAATCAGCATCTGAAGATTTAACGCTATTTCGCCGTGTTTGTCTTTGGTGATTTTGACATGCTCGTTAATATCCCCGCTGATTGCCCTCACCCGCATCAGAAGTACACCAATGGAATGAAAATGTTCGTTTGCCGATTTGACTTTATCCGAAACCAAAGCCGAAGCTTTTTCCCGTTTCTGCTCCACGGTTTCCGTATCGACTAATTCAAAATACAATCTGTTGGCTAAATCCAAATCTCTTTTCAACAGCCTTAAAATTAATTTATCTTTTTCTGCATCGGATAAATTTTGAATCGCGGTTTTAAATTCTTTGTCGAACATAATTGATAACTTTCACTTATTTCAAATTTAGTTTAAAATGGCATGAATTACTATATTTTTAACTCAATTTGCATGTATTTCAATCACTAATCACGCAAATTCTCACAAATTCATCCGTCTAAATTTAAATAATTTGTGTTCTAAAAAAGGGCATGCATTTATCAACAGTTGAATTAAAAATCGCAATACCCGGTTTGAGTAAAAACCAAAACTGATCAATAAAAAAATCCCAACCTTGCGATTGGGATTTTCTATTTATTGAGGATCTTTCATTTTGAAAGTTTCCATGAACTTCGTGGTGTAATTACCGGCAACATAATCCGGTTCGTCCATCAACTGTCTGTGGAACGGAATCGTAGTTTTGATACCTTCGATTACGAATTCATCCAAAGCACGTTTCATTTTATTGATTGCCTCTTCTCTGGTTTGCGCAGTCGTAATCAACTTTGCAATCATGGAATCGTAATTCGACGGAATCGTGTACCCTGCATAAACATGGGTATCCAAACGAACTCCGTGTCCTCCCGGCGCATGTAAAACCGTGATTTTACCCGGAGACGGACGGAAATCATTGTAAGGATCTTCCGCATTGATACGACATTCTATAGAATGTAATTGCGGCAAATAGTTTTTACCTGAAATCGGAATTCCGGCAGCTACCATAATTTGCTCACGGATCAAGTCATAATCAATAACCTGCTCAGTAATCGGGTGCTCTACCTGAATACGCGTGTTCATTTCCATGAAGTAGAAGTTTCTGTGTTTGTCCACTAAGAACTCAACAGTACCTGCTCCTTCGTATTTAATGAATTCGGCAGCTTTTACAGCAGCTTCACCCATTTTCTCACGCAATTCGTCCGTCATGAACGGAGAAGGCGTTTCTTCAGTTAGTTTTTGGTGACGACGTTGTACCGAGCAATCTCTCTCCGAAAGGTGACAGGCTTTACCGTAAGCATCACCCACAATCTGAATTTCGATGTGGCGCGGTTCTTCGATTAATTTCTCCATGTACATACCGTCATTTCCGAAAGCAGCTGCTGCTTCCTGACGAGCACTTTCCCAAGCTTTCAGTAATTCTTCGGCTTTCCATACGGCACGCATTCCTTTACCACCACCTCCGGCAGTTGCTTTCAGCATCACGGGATACCCCATCTCTACAGCTAATTTCTGCGTTTGCGCGTAATCTGCCAACAATCCGTCAGAACCCGGTACACATGGAACTCCTGCTGCTTTCATTGTAGCTTTTGCAGAAGCTTTGTCTCCCATTCTGTCAATCATTTCAGGAGAAGCGCCAATAAATTTAATATTGTGCTCCTGACAGATTTTAGAGAATTTAGCATTCTCGGAAAGGAAACCGTAACCTGGGTGAATTGCATCTGCATTGGTAATTTCTGCAGCGGCAATGATATTTGACATCTTTAAATAGGAAAGGTTACTTGGTGCCGGTCCGATACAAACTGCTTCGTCAGCAAACTTAACGTGCAAGCTTTCTGCATCAACAGTGGAATAAACCGCTACCGTTTTGATTCCCATTTCTCTACAGGTTCTGATAATACGAAGTGCAATCTCTCCCCTGTTTGCGATTAATATTTTTTTAAACATAATATTCAATTAGATAATTAGACAATGTGTCCATTAGACAATTAAGATGAAGGAAGAAAAACTTCTAACTTCTAACTTCTAACTTCTAACTTCTTATGATGGATCTACTAAGAATAATGGCTGATCGAATTCTACCGGAGAAGCGTCATCCACTAAAATTTTAACGATTTTTCCAGAAATTTCCGCTTCGATTTCGTTGAATAATTTCATTGCTTCAATTACGCAAACTACATCTCCTTTAGAAATTGTACTTCCCACTTCAACAAACATCGGTTTATCCGGAGATGGTTTTCTGTAGAAAGTACCAATCATTGGTGACTTGATCGTGATGTATTTTGAATTTTCGTCTGCTGCAGGAGTAGCTGCTGCTGGTGCAACCGGTGCTGCCGCTGCCGCAACTGGTGCTGCAACATGAGGCATCGCCTGCATAGGCATTTGCTGAATATATGTTGTTTCAGCTGCTCCGGCTTCAGTGGTTTTGATGGTGATTTTAAAATCATCCATTTCTAATTTTACTTCTGTAGCACCTGATTTTGCTACAAATTTGATTAGGTTTTGAATTTCTCTGATATCCATACTATTCTAAATTTGGTTTTGTTTGTTTATTGTTTGTTATAGGCCCATTTCAGATAGACAGCTCCCCATGTGAAACCGCCTCCGAAGGCTGCAAAAATAATATTATCTCCTTTTTTCAACTGACTTTCAAAATCACTCAACAACAATGGTAAAGTTGCCGAAGTGGTATTCCCGTATTTCTGAATGTTGATTAAGACTTTTTCCTCATCAAGACCCATTCGGTTAGCCGTTGCATCAATAATTCGCTTATTAGCCTGATGTGCCACTAACCAGTTTACATCGTCTTTAGACAAATTATTACGTTCCATGATTTTCTCACTTACATCAGCCATTCCTGAAACTGCATATTTGAATACTGTTTTTCCGTCTTGGAACACATAATGTTGTTTGTTTTTAACCGTTTCTTCCGAAGCCGGTAAAATAGAACCACCTGCATCGATTTTAAGAAATTCTCTTCCTATACCGTCGCTTCTCAAAAACTCATCCTGAAACCCTAATCCTTCTGTGTTAGGTTCAAACAATACAGCTCCGGCGCCATCTCCAAAGATGATGCAGGTCGCTCTGTCGGTATAATCGATGATGGAAGACATTTTGTCGGCGCCAATTAAAAGGACTTTTTTGTAACGTCCTGATTCAATATAGGCGGATGCGGTTGAGATTCCGTATAGGAAACTTGAACATGCTGCGTGAAGATCGTAAGCAAAAGCATTTACGGCTCCAATTTGAGTGGCAACATACACTCCTGTAGAAGCAACCGGCATATCCGGCGTTGCGGTAGCCATGATTACCAAATCGATATCTTTAGGATCGATTCCTGCTTTTTCGATAAGGTTTTGTGCTGCTTTTATAGCCATGAAAGAAGTTCCTTGTCCTTCTTCCTTAAGCATTCTTCTTTCTTTAATTCCGGTACGAGAGGTAATCCATTCATCATTCGTATCCACCATAGTTTCCAGCACTTGGTTTGATAAAACAAAGTCCGGAACATAGGCTCCCACTGCTGTAATAGCGGCTGATATTTTATTCATAAAAGTTGTATTTTTCTTCCTGAAAATGTGACTTCAAAAAGTGGTTGAAATTACAAAAAAAATCCCAAACCAATATTCTTTTATCCCTACTTAATTTATTTCCAATAGGTTTTAAAAAAAAAACCCCCACACAGTGAGAGTTTTCTCTATTCTTTTTTTCGGATTATGCCTCCGCTACTTGTTTGTCAATAACAACTTGACCTCTGTAGTACATTTTACCTTCATGCCAGTAAGCTCTGTGGTATAAATGCGCTTCTCCTGTTATAGGACATGTTGCAATTTGAGGAGTTGTCGCTTTATAATGCGTTCTTCTCTTATCTCTTCTTGTTTTCGAGGTTTTTCTCTTAGGATGTGCCATCTTACTATATTATTTATCCGTTAATAGTTGTTTTAATTTATCCCAACGGGGATCAATATTTTCTTCTTCTTTTTCCTTAAATTGTTCTTTTGGAGCCAATTCATCTAATTTCTGAATCGCTTCCGAATCCAAAGTACCGTCTTTAACGCCCGGATGAATCCTTTTGGTCGGTACAGACAATACAATCATTTCATAGATATACTGAGCCACATCAACCTGGAATTCTCCGTGAGGCAAAATCAGTAATTCATCATTCTCATTATTAAAAGCATCCCCGAATTTTACGAATAAATTCAGCTTTCCTTTTATTGGTAAATCGAATTCCTCACCGGTCAAATCACAAGGCACATTGATTGTTCCTTTGTGTTTAAAAGCAAGTTCAAGCATCGTGCTCTTCTTATCGAAAACCAACTCCACTTTGACATTGACGTCGTTATATTCGTCAAATTCAAAGCCCTCAAAGAACTTTTTATCTATTTGATAATCAAACTGATGTTTCCCCAACTTTAATCCCACAAACGGAATTAAAAAATCTTTCTGAATATTCATACCAACAGTTTTGAGCGTGCAAAGATATAAAATTATTGTAAATTCAAACGAGTTGTAAACATTTTTTTGTTTATAACTGTTTTTGCTTTGTTTTTAAGGGGTTTTTCACCAACTCTTTGTATTCGTTTCGGTTATGAAACACATCCAAAGCCAAATAAACCGCTTCTTTAAACGAATTGAAATCCGCTTCTCCTTTCCCTGCTATTTCGTAGGCAGTTCCATGATCTGGCGACGTTCTTATCTTATTCAGTCCCGCCGTGTAATTCACTCCTTTTCCAAAAGACAGCGTCTTAAACGGGATCAACCCCTGATCGTGGTAAGCCGCGATAACCGCATCGTATTTCTCATACTGCCCCGATCCGAAGAAACTGTCGGCAGAATACGGTCCGAAAACCATGATTCCCTCATCAAAAAGTTTTTTCAGCGCCGGCTTGATTACTTCATCATCTTCCTTCCCAATCACGCCATGATCACCACAGTGCGGATTCAATCCCAACACCGCAATTTTTGGCTTTGTAATTCCAAAATCCTGAATAAGCGTCTTATTTATAGTTTCCAACTTGGTTCGAATCAACGCTTCTGTTAAATGTCCCGAAACTTCATTCACCGGAACATGATCGGTTAACAGTCCGACACGCAGAGTATCCTGAACCATTAACATCAAGGCATCACCTTCAAGTTCCTGATTCAGATAATCCGTATGACCGGGAAAGTGAAATTCTTCCGATTGTATATTGTATTTATTAATAGGGGCCGTTACCAAAACATCAATCAATCCGTCTTTCAACGCCTGAGTTGCAGCGGTAAATGACTTAATTGCATATTTCCCAACAGCTTCATCATTCACACCGAATTGCAGGTTCACACCTTCACGCCAAATATTCAGCACATTGATTTTACCGAATACCAACTGATCCAGCCTGTCGATGCCGTGCAAATTAGACTCTAAATTCAGCGTTTTCTTAAGAAACGAAAGAATTTTGACATTCCCGAAAATAACCGGCGTGCAAAGCTCAAGCATACGGATATCTTCGAAAGTTTTTAAAATCACTTCGCTACCGATACCGTTCAAATCACCGATGGAAATCCCTACAATAATATTTTCTGCTTTTTTAACCATGCTGACTAGTTATTTATTCCTAATTTTGGATATGCAAATTTAGCAAAATAAATACTTATGTTTACAGGAATTATCGAAACTCTTGGAACTATTCAAGATATTCGAAAAGAAGACAGCAATATTCACGTTACGGTAAACTCTTCCATTACCAGTGAATTAAAAATCGACCAAAGCGTAGCACATAACGGCATCTGTTTAACAGTCGTGGCCATCAAAAATGACACCTATACCGTTACTGCGATTAAAGAAACTATCGAAAAAACAAATTTAGGCGATTGGCGCATTGGCGATGTGGTAAACATAGAACGCGCCATGAAATTAGGCGATCGTCTGGACGGACACATTGTTCAGGGCCATGTAGACCAAACAGGCACCTGCAAAAACATTGAAGACGTCAGTGGAAGTATTTACTTTACCTTTGAATATGATAGTAATCTAAACAACATTACCATCGAAAAGGGATCCATCACCATAAACGGCGTAAGTTTGACCGTTGTGAATTCAAAGAAAAACGAATTCAGTGTAGCAATAATCCCCTACACTTTGGAGCACACTAATTTTAAAAACTTTAAAATAGGTACAAAAATAAATCTGGAATTTGACGTTATCGGGAAATATGTCGCCCGATTACAAGAACTGAGACAATAAAAAAGCTTCAAATTATTTTGAAGCTTTTTTTATACTGCTATTTTTTATAAAATAAAAGGCTAATCCAAGAGCACCTACTATAAGAACTCCCACTCCAGCATCAATCGGAATTCCCGGCGGTGTCGTTGGCGGTGGTGGGGGCGATGGCACGCTCTCAGCAAAAACTGCTGA
This sequence comes from Flavobacterium limnosediminis JC2902, assembly GCF_000498535.1. Classification (GTDB taxonomy): domain Bacteria; phylum Bacteroidota; class Bacteroidia; order Flavobacteriales; family Flavobacteriaceae; genus Flavobacterium; species Flavobacterium limnosediminis. Next base: position 315,620 of record NZ_AVGG01000001.1, read on the forward strand.
AGCATTCAACAAGACTACCGCACTCATTAGTATTTTACGTAGGTTATTCTTCATGGTTGTAAAAATATAAAAATTAACTTCCCCACAAAAGGAAATCTAATGTTTTATCAAAATTTAATATTTAATTAAAACGTTATCGGATTAATTTCAATCTCATACACAATCCAGACATGCACCCCATCATCGTTTAGACGAAAATAAAAATATTTTTCTGTTAAACAATATTTTTTTATCAAAAATCTTAATTTTTGTTATTTTAACAGAAAAAGCCCTCTTTGCAGAAGGCTTTTTCGTAATTATAATTGTGGTCCCACCTGGGCTCGAACCAGGGACCACCTGATTATGAGTCAGGTGCTCTAACCAACTGAGCTATAGGACCGGTTAAGAGGTTGCAATATTACTATTATTTTTTGTTCCGACAAAAATTAATTCGGGTTTTCTTGGCATAATTCCACTAAAACACCATTTGTGCCTTTGGGATGCAGAAAAGTAACCAGTTTATTGTCGGCCCCTTTTTTAGGCACTTCGTTCAACACCACGAACCCTTCCTGTTGTAAACGAGCGATTTCCGCAACGATATCTTCCACATCGAAGGCGATATGATGAATCCCTTCTCCTTTTCTCTCAATAAACTTCGCAATCGGACTTTCCGGATTGGTGGCTTCCAATAGTTCGATTTTATTGGGACCGTTCATGAAAAAGGACGTTTTTACGCCTTCGCTTTCCACTTCTTCCTGTTTGTAGGCCGGTGCTCCGAATAATTTCTCAAAAATCAGGTTGGACGCTTCCAAATCTTTTACCGCTATACCTATATGTTCTATTTTTCTCATGTTTTTTTTTATTGAACCGCAAAGTTCGCAAAGTTTTTACAATGTTTCCAAAAATTAAAATGGTTTTTCCCCTAGCCCTGATAGAGCGGATTAGCTCCCGTCTCGTTTCTTTTAACGAGATGGGACTATGAGCAAAAGCAGGAAAATGGATCACAAAAAACCACTACCCATTCGCTCCTGCACGTTCACTCCTATATAATTAACTTAAAAAATCGTATTTTTGCAGCATGGAAACAAACAGACAAAAAAAGATAGGAACGGTTTTGCAAAAAGATTTAGTGGATATTTTGCAGGGAGAAGTGCGTAAAAACGGAATCAGCAATCTGATTATTTCTGTATCGAAAGTAAATGTAACCACCGATTTATCGGTTGCGAAAGTATATTTGAGTATTTTTCCGGTAGATAAAGGTCCGGAACTTTTGGCGGCGATTCGTACGAATACCCCACTGATTAAACATGATTTAGCACAACGCGTGAAACAACAATTACGCCGTGTGCCGAATCTGACTTTTTACATCGATGACAGTTTAGACTATATCGAAAAAATTGACACCGCTTTAAAAGGCGAAGAAAACCCGATTGAAAACCGCGACCTTTTAGCCAAGAGAAAGAAATCGTAATTTGAATTTCCCGTTTTACATAGCGCGCCGGTACACAATCAGTTTCAGCAAGAGCACTGCCATCAATATCATTACCGGCATTGCCATGGTTGGGATTATCGTCAGTGCCATGGCGCTCTTTGTGGTGTTGTCGGTATTCAGCGGATTGCGGGAATTCAGCCTTTCGTTTGCTAATGATACCGATCCCGATTTAAAACTGTCCAACATCGTCGGCAAATCACTCGTAATTACCCCGCAACAGGAAAACCAATTAAAGCAATCGAAAAACATTGCGCTTTACAGCAAAACCATTGAAGAACGCGTATTGTTTTCTTTCAACGGAAAACAGGAAGTGGCTTTTTTGAAAGGTGTTGACAGTGTTTTCAAGAAAACAACTCCGTTCGAAAAGAAAATTTATGCCGGGGAGTGGCTCAAACCCAATACCTCACAGGTGGTTATCGGTTACAGCATCGCCAATAAACTTTCCATGGGACTGTTTGATTTCAATAATGTTTTTGAAGTTTTTGTACCGAAACCGGGAAAAGGAACCATTGAAAATCCGAATGAAGCCTTTAACGAATCTCCATTGACACCAATCGGTATTTATGCCATTAACGATGATCTGGACAGAAAATATGTTTTTGCCGATTTAGGTTTAGCACAGGAATTACTGCAGTACCAACCCAATCAGGTTACTTCGGTTGAACTGAAACTGAAACCTTCCGCTTCCGAAGAGGATGCCATTGCAGAATTGCAGACTATTTTCAATAACAAAGTATCGGTAAAAACACGGGCGCAACTGAACGACAGCTTGTACAAAATGCTCAATACCGAAAACATTGCCGTGTACCTTATATTCACTTTAGTAATTATTGTCGCCTTATTCAACCTGGTCGGCGCTTTAATCATGATGATATTGGATAAAAAAGCCAACCTGAAAACCCTTTTCAACCTTGGTGCCGAAATCGGACATCTCAGAAGCATTTTCTTATTACAGGGAAGCCTGCTGACGTGCATTGGCGGAATTATAGGATTAGCATTAGGCGTAGTATTTGTCATACTGCAAAAAAAATTCGCCATGATTATGATTACCCCTTCCATGGCCTACCCTATTCAGTTTAGAGTCATCAACGTGATCATTGTCCTGGGAACTATCGCCGTCCTGGGATTAACAGCATCCTGGATTGCCTCCAGCCGTGTAAGCAAAAACCTGCTTGAATAACGCCGCTTTAAAATTAATTTCTATATTTGCTGCTCAATAACAGAACGCCCATGATTGTATTTGTCTAGTCCTTTTACTTTTCGATAGATAGTTAGGACATTTAACCTCTTCCGGATTTTTCAATTCGGCTTTATTCATTTTTATCCTAATTTATCATGACAGACACATCAAGACATACTACCCTTTCACGAATTTATCAGACCCTGAAGAGCGCCATTAAAGGCGACGACTCCTTCGATTACACAAAAGGAAGCATTAAAAAAGCCGTCATCCTCTTAGCTATTCCGATGGTTTTGGAAATGATGATGGAATCCGTTTTCGCTTTAGTCGATTTATACTTCGTGGGGCATTTGGAACACAGCAGCTTTGCCATTCAAACAGTAGGTTTAACCGAATCGGTGATTACCATTATCTATTCATTGGCTATTGGAATCAGTATGGCGGCCACAGCGGTAGTGGCACGACGCATTGGCGAAAAAAATCCGGTAGCAGCCGCCAAAGCCGGAATGCAGGCGATTATTATTGCTTTTGTAATCAACTCAATAATTAGTGTATTCGGATTTATTTATGCCAAAGACATCCTGCTGATTATGGGCGCCTCACAGGAAGCTGCTGATTACGGTGTGAATTTTACCCAAATCATGATGGGCGGAAGTCTGTGCATTATGCTTTTATTCCTGATTAACGGAATTTTTCGCGGAGCCGGAAATGCAGCGATTGCAATGCGCAGTTTGTGGTTGGCCAACATCTGTAATATTATTTTATGTCCGATTTTAATTAACGGATTCGGACCGATTCCTGCTTTCGGATTGATTGGCGCCGCGATGGCAACCACCACCGGAAGAAGCATTGGCGTACTGTACCAGTTATATCATTTATTTAACGGACGAGGAATTCTGAAAATCATCCCGTCCTATTTTATTCCCGATTTCGAGCAGATTAAAAACATAGCCAAAATTGCCGCTCCGGGTGTCTTGCAATTTGTAATCGCGTCGTGCAGCTGGATTTTCTTAGCGCAATTGGTTGCCACAACCGGAGGAGATCACGGTTCGGCCGGCTATCAGACGGCATTGCGAATCATGATGTTTTTCATTCTTCCGGCCTGGGGACTGAGTAATGCCGCAGCGACTTTGGTCGGACAAAATTTGGGTGCCAAACAGATTGAACGCGCCGAAAAATCCGTATTTACCACCGCAAAATACAATACGGTTTTCATGGCTACTATTATGGTGATCACCCTACTGTTTGCACGGTATATCATTTCATTTTTCTCGAATGATGTGAATGTGCAGAACATTGCAGTGGAAGCCTTGCAGACCATGAGTCTGGGTTATGTTTTCTACGGAATTGGAATGGTGTTGATTAATACGTTTAACGGTGCCGGAGATACCTGGACACCTACATGGGTGAATTTTTTCGGATTCTGGCTGTTTCAGATTCCTTTGGCTTATGTTTTGGCAAAACAGTTTAAAATGGGTCCGACCGGAGTTTTTATGGCGGTACCGATTGCTGAAACCGCAATAACACTTGCGAGTATTGTGCTTTACAAAAAAGGGAAGTGGAAGAAAATACAGGTTTAAAAAAAAGGCTCAACAATTGTTGAGCCTTTTTTTATTTTAAATCAATTTTAATTCTTCTTTGCTATTACCAACAAATACATAATTATCAAAAACTGAAAACACACTATCCAACTCAATGAATAAACATGATTATAGGACAACTCAATTATTTCATTACCAATCCCTTCTACTGATTCAATTGTATATTTAATATCTAAAAGAAACCCTAAAAACATAAATACAAAAACAATGACAGATAAGATGGATGCGACTAATAAAAAATACCAGGTTTTATTATTATTCATTTAGTGTTTACTGATTAAACCATCTGATAATCCGAATAAGCATCGCGGATTTCATCAAAAATTTTCATTAATTCTTCTGGGCTGTCGTTAGTGACTAACTTTTGTCGGTGTTCCTTAAAACTGTGGATCCCTTTAAAATAGTTGGTGTAATGACGACGCATTTCCACTATACCCACGCGTTCTCCTTTCCATTCCATTGACCAGGTCAGGTGATTTTGTGCGGCTTGGATACGAGCTTCCATATCGGGTGGCGGTAACAATTCGCCGGTTTTGAAATAATGCTTGATTTCGTCGAAAATCCATGGATAACCTATGGCCGCGCGACCAATCATCATGCCGTCCAGACCGAATTTATTTTTATATTCCAATGCCTTTTGAGGCGAATCGATGTCACCGTTTCCGAAAATCGGCATGGTGATTCTTGGATTGTTTTTCACCCGCTCGATGTGGGTCCAATCGGAATGCCCTTTATACATTTGGGCACGCGTTCTTGCATGAACCGTCAGCGCCTGCACGCCTATATCCTGCAAACGTTCGGCCACCTCATCAATATTGATGGAACTTTCGTCCCAACCCAAACGGGTTTTTACTGTTACCGGAAGGTTTGTTCCTTTGATTACCGCTTTGGTTAGGCGTACCATCAAGTCTACATCTTTCAACACACCGGCACCGGCACCTTTGCACACAACTTTTTTTACAGGGCATCCAAAATTAATATCCACCAAATCAGGCTGAACGGTGTCTACAATTTTCGCAGACATTTCCATCGCTTCCTCATCGCCACCAAAAATCTGGATGCCGACAGGACGTTCGTAATCGAAAATATCCAGCTTCATTCGGCTTTTCATGGCATCACGGATCAGTCCTTCACTGGAAATAAATTCCGAGTACATCAAATCGGCGCCGTGCTGCTTGCACAAACGACGAAACGGCGGATCACTCACGTCTTCCATAGGCGCGAGTAACAAAGGGAAATCGGGTAATTCTATGTTGCCAATCTTAACCATCTTCTTCATTTTGGCGCAAAATTACGAATTTTTATGAGTTTTAATTAAGGTTTAACGTTTCCGGTGATTAATCTGCATTCTGCAATCAAAACTTTAACTATATTTGCCGATTAATTCACTACCTTTATAAGTGGTGCTTGCGTTAGGGATTGCAGTGGAAATCCTTTTATTTTTTTCTTTAAAAAATAAAAGATTGGAACGGAAAGCCCGACCCTTGTGGGAACGCCCAAAAAATTTTGACAAAGAACGAAGATGAAGCATATTAGAAATTTCTGCATTATTGCACACATTGACCACGGAAAAAGTACGCTGGCCGACCGTTTGCTTGGCGCCACACAAACCGTTACGGCGCGTGAGGAAAAAGCACAATTGTTGGACAACATGGACTTGGAGCGTGAACGTGGGATTACGATTAAGAGTCACGCCATCCAGATGGAATACACCTATAAGGGCGAACAATATATTCTGAATTTGATTGACACACCCGGACACGTGGATTTCTCGTATGAGGTTTCCCGTTCGATTGCCGCTTGCGAAGGCGCGCTTTTGATTGTGGACGCGGCACAGAGTATTCAGGCACAAACGATTTCGAATTTATACCTGGCTTTGGAAAATGACCTGGAAATTATTCCGGTATTGAATAAAGTGGACTTACCGAGTGCGAATCCGGAGGAAGTGAGCGACGATATTATTGACTTGTTAGGTTGTAAATTAGAGGATATTATTCACGCTTCGGGGAAAACCGGTTATGGTGTGGAGAATATTTTAGCGGCGATTATCGAACGTATTCCGGCTCCGAAAGGCGACCCGAACGAACCGTTACAGGCGTTGATTTTTGACTCGGTGTACAATCCGTTCCGAGGAATTGAAGTTATTTTCCGAGTGAAAAACGGGGAAATCCGTAAAGGTCAGAAGATTAAATTCATGGCAACGGGTAACGAATATTTTGCAGACGAAATCGGTACGCTGAAACTGAATCAGGTTCCGAAAAACGTGATTTCTGCAGGAGATGTGGGATACTTAATTTCCGGAATTAAAGAAGCGAAAGAAGTAAAAGTGGGTGATACGTTAACCGACGCTAAAACCCCTACTACCAATATGATTACCGGTTTCGAAGATGTGAAACCGATGGTATTCGCCGGAATTTATCCGGTAGACACCGAAGATTATGAAGACTTGCGTGCGTCGATGGAAAAACTGCAACTGAATGACGCTTCGTTGGTATTTACCGCGGAGAGTTCGGCAGCGTTAGGCTTTGGTTTCCGATGCGGATTCTTAGGGATGCTACACATGGAAATTATCCAGGAGCGTTTGGAGCGTGAATTCGACATGACGGTAATCACCACGGTTCCCAACGTATCGTATTTGGCGTATACCAAAAAAGATCCGGAAACGGCGCTTGTGGTTAACAACCCGTCCGACTTACCGGAACCTTCCAAATTAGACCGTGTTGAAGAGCCTTATATCAAAGCTACGATTATCACCAAAGCGGATTTCGTGGGGAACGTAATGAGTTTGTGTATTGAAAAGCGCGGACTGATTACCAACCAAACCTATCTGACTACGGAACGTGTGGAATTGAATTTCGACATGCCGTTGGCGGAAATCGTATTCGACTTCTACGACCGATTGAAAACGGTTTCCAAAGGGTATGCTTCGTTTGACTATACACCTATTGGTATGCGTACTTCGAAATTGGTGAAACTGGATGTGTTATTGAACGCACAGTCGGTGGATGCGCTTTCGGCGTTGATTCACGAGGACAATGCATACAACATCGGTAAAAAAATGTGTGAGAAATTGCGCGAACTGATTCCGAGACAACAGTTTGACATTCCGATTCAGGCAGCGATTGGTGCTAAAATCATCGCTCGTGAAACTATCAAGGCATTGCGTAAAGACGTTACCGCTAAATGTTACGGAGGGGATATTTCCCGTAAACGTAAATTATTGGAAAAACAGAAAAAAGGTAAAAAACGTATGCGTCAGGTAGGGAATGTAGAGATTCCGCAAGAGGCATTTATGGCGGTTCTTAAATTGAATGATTAAGAAGTTTAAAAATAGAATAACTGAAAAACCCGATGATAAAAGTTGTCGGGTTTTTTGTTTTTATTCCGATTTACTATTACCTTGTCTGCGGTACGATATGTACACCGGTTAACCGTACACATCTCGAAAATATTTGTAATTTTAATACCCCCAAATACCCTAAATTGTATAGATGAAAAAATTCCTATCAATAGCATTTATTTTGCTTTGCGCCAGTTCTTATTCGCAAACGATAACAGTTGACGACACCTCAAATACCCCTACAGATTTAGTTAATTTATTACTGGGAAATTCGTGCGTTACCGTTTCGAATATCTCGTCTTCATCGGCGCAATCTGTTGCCTATTTTAATCAGAACGGCTCGTCTTTTCCAATCAGCGAAGGGATAATTATCCGAAACGGGATTGCTACGAACACTCAGGGATCATACACCGGATTAAACATGAGTACCAATGCCGTCGGTGGAGGAAACGATGCTTTTCTGCAAAATCTGAGTAATGTCAGTAGTGGTCAAAATACCGCGCTGGTAGATTTGGCCTTTTTACAGTTTGATTTTGTTCCCGTATCCAGTTCGTTCAGTTTCAATTTTCTTTTTGCTTCTAACGAATACGGTCAGTTTCAATGCCTTTCCAATGATATTTTCGCTTTTGAATTAACCGACCTCACCACAAACATCACCACCAATCTGGCGGTAGTTCCGGGGACTTCCAATCCGGTAACGGTGAAAAACATCAAAAACTCCTTATACAACAATACCTGCAGCTCCACCAACCCGAATCTTTTCGGGGTATATAATGTGAATAATCCCGCTGCATCCACACTGAATATGAGAGGTCATACCGTGGCTCTGAATGCTGCTTCTGCCGTTCTACCCAACAATCCGTACCGTTTAAAACTTATCATTGGTGATTATGGTGATTATGAGTATGATTCGGCTGTATTTATCGCTGCCGGAAGTTTCGAAAACACGTTCGACTTGGGCGCTGACCGTTCCATCTGCACCGGAGATTCTTACGTCGTGGACACCAATTTGGACAACTCTTATACTTATGTATGGCTTTTAAACGGATCTCCAATCGCTGGGGAAACGAATCCTGCATACACGGTTACGCAACCCGGCACTTATACCGTTGAAATCCGAAAAGGATCTTGTTTTTTAACAGACACAATTATTTTCAATCCGTTATCTGTTACCGCTCCGGTAAATCTTCAAACCTGTGATACGGGAAGCGCTACCTATACTTTTGATTTAACCACCAATAGTGAATCGCAATTGGGGATTGACACGAACATCTATGATGTTTTCTATTATGAATCTTTAGCGGATATTGCCTCGAATTCCCCTATCCCGAATGGAAATTTAGCTTCGTACAACAGCATTGGAGGACAAACCATCTACATTAAAGTTTTCAACACGGTTAGTGGTAACTTCTGTGATGCGGTATATCCTTTCAATCTGATTGTAACCAATCCGGTAGTTGCCGGTACCGGTATTAATATCAGCATCTGTGACAGCACAACAGGACAAAATTACAATCTACCAAACATTAATCCGGAAGTGCTTGACGGCTTGCCTTTTCCCGACTACACCATAACCTATTATAACTCACAAGCCGATGCGCAACAGGGAATAAACAGTATCGGAACTTCCATCAATATTCCGGCAGGCACAACATCCGTAACGGTTTGGGCGCTATTGCAGGACAACTCGAATTTGAATTGTTTTGATGTAACCAGCGCCGTTATTACTATCAATCTGCTTCCTGTTGTTGATACCATTACACCCAATCCGATAGAATGCAGCAGTTACACATTACCTGTACTCACAAACGGAACGTATTATGAAGGCCCTAACGCAACAGGGAATCAGATGAATGCCGGAGATATCATAGACGAATCTGGAACCTACTACATTTTTGTCGGACCGGACGCCAATGGATGTACCAATGAAAGCACTTTCAATCTTCATTTGGTGGATGAATACGAACCTATTTTAGACAACTGCGGAAGTTTTACAGTTCCGGTACCCGCTTATAATATCGGAGCATTTTACACGGCTCCCGGAGGGCCTACAGGCACGGGAACACTTATACCGGCAGGCACTGTTTATTCAAATACAACCCAGGCCACGATAACTCAGAATATTTATTATCATGCCGAAGTTAACAACCTCCCTTGTGTGGACCGTTTGTTTACGATAAACATCCACCCGTTGCCACTTCTGGATGACCCTGCCGATGTGACAACCTGCAACTCATACACACTCCCGGCTATTACTAATGGCTCTTATTACACCTTGTCTGGAGGACCTTCTACTTTAGGACAAATCACCCTTAATCCAGGGGATGCGATAACCAGTTCGCAAACCGTATACGTGTACAATCAGCTGGCCCATACCGATACAAATAGTAACATCGGTTATTGCTCGCTGGAAAACCAGTTTGTCGTAAACATTGTTGACTCATCACTTTTTGTACCCGTTTCCATCTGCGGTAGCTATACGCTGCCCCCGATACCATTTGGAAATTATTATACCGCCCCGATGGGAGGAGGTTCCATCGTGAACCCGAATATTCCGATAACCACTTCACAAGTTGTATATTACTATGCCAATACAACGACACTGCCAAATTGTACAAACAATTTAAATTACAACATTACCATCCATCCGCTGCCTCTTGTAGACACAGTTGCCAGCGGAACACATTGTGGTGAATTTATTTTTCCGAACCTGACAAACGGTTCTTACTACACATTACCAGGAGGACCTACAACACCGGGACAAATACCCCTTTCGGCAGGTGCTATTATAGATTTATCAGGAGTGAATTTAAGTCCGGGAACCTATTACATCTACAACGGACCCGATGGGAATCGCTGTGCGAATGAATCCAGTTTTACAATCAACCTAAATCCATACCCGGTAACCGATGATCCGATAAATACGATTCAGTGTTCGCCGTATTCCATTCCAACCCCTGTCAACGGAGCCGTGTATACTGCCCCGGGCGGACCGAATGGAACCGGAACCCTTGTAAACCCATCGGATGTATTCAGTACGGACAACACTTTTTACATGTATAACGTGGATTCCGCTACCGGCTGCGTGTATGACAAACCTTTTGAAGTGTACTTCAACGGTATCGATTTACCCGATTATAACAATGTGAACGAATGCGACAGCTATAGCCTGCCGGTATTGACACACCTTCCGCCGGAGCCATCCAACAATTATACGATCGGTTATTTTTCAAACCCGAACGGCGTGAATCCTATTCCCAACGGAACAACCTTCACTTCTGCCAATACCCCAGCCACAGTGTATGTTTATGCGGTCAACTCCGGACGTTTCGGCATCACTTGTATTGAAGAAAAAACCTTTACCATAACCGTTTCAGACACTCCCGTACTGCCTCCAATGGTATTTGACACCGCAGAATGTGGCAGCTACACTTTACCTGCATTACCTGTAGTGAATTACACTATTAATTATTATTCACAACAAGGGGGTGTCGGACTTATCTCGCCGGCCGATTACACATACGCAACTCCGGGCACGTACACCGTTTATGTATATGCAACAGCTGTCAATAACGCAAATTGTAATGATGAAACGCAATTTACCTTTACAGTTCATCCGTTATTGAATATTGATTTCCCCGACGGAATTATCTGCGTGGACCCGACAACAAATGCAACTCTTCGACCTTACCTCATAAGAACCGGACTCAATCCGGCCATTTACAGGGTAGATTGGTATTTGGGAGCAACACTTATGGGAACAGGTCCGAATTATATGGCTACTCAGGAAGGAACCTATGATGTCCGGTTTACAAAACTCACTCCCGATGTTGGAGCTAACTGTAACTACAAAGACACCCAGGTCGTGATTACCAAATCCAGTGCCGCGCTGGCGACAATTACTTTGAGTGGTGCTTTCGAAGATGACATCGACATAACGGTCAATATAAATGGCGGTTATGGCGAATACGAATTCCAACTGGACAACGGACCGTTTCAGATGAGCAACACCTTTCACAATGTTGCTTCCGGTGACCATACGATAACTATTCGGGACACAAAAGCAGGGTGCTCCAATGTTGTCTTAACAACTACTGTTTTACGCTACCCGAATTTCTTTACTCCCAACGGAGACGGAATCAATGACTACTGGAACATTACCGATTTAAAGGACCAGCCCGATGCCATAATCAACATTTATGACCGTTATGGCAAATTATTGAAGCAAATGAGTCCGACTGATCCGGGATGGGATGGAACCTTTAATAGTCATCCGCTTCCTTCCACCGATTACTGGTTTCAGGTGTTTTACAGACTAAACAATGACAGTCGGGAATTTAAGGCCCACTTCAGCATGAAACGATAAACTAAAACCCGATTGCGAAAGTAGTCGGGTTTTTTGTTTGGAATAATCCTTTGCAACTTTGTGCTTTTACAACTCAGCAACTTTGTACCTTTGCAACTCAGCAACTTTAGAAAAATGATTGAAGATAAAAACCAACCCCGAACCAGTATCGCACAATTAGGCGAATTCGGTTTGATAGACCATTTAACCAAACAGTTTGAAATTGCACAGCCAACCACCATCAAAGGAATTGGTGATGACGCGGCCGTTTTGGATTTCAAGGACAAGAAAACCATTGTTTCCACCGATTTATTAATTGAAGGAGTGCATTTTGATCTGTCGTACATGCCCTTAAAACATTTGGGATATAAAGCGGTTGCGGCGAATGTTTCCGATATCTGCGCAATGAATGCAAAAGCAACGCAGATTACGGTTTCTATTGCCGTATCCAATCGTTTTCCGTTGGAAGCTTTAGAAGAACTTTTTGCTGGAATTGCCATAGCCTCTAAAACTTACGGTGTGGATGTTGTTGGTGGCGACACCACTTCTTCCCAGAAAGGATTGATTCTTTCCATTACCGCTCTTGGTGAAGCCAATGAAGACGAAATCGTGTACCGAAGCGGTGCCGGAGAAACTGACTTATTGGTGGTTTCCGGTGATATCGGAGCAGCTTATATGGGATTACAGGTTTTGGAACGCGAGAAACAAGTATTCTTGGTAAATCCGAACAATCAACCCGATCTGGATAATTACACTTATCTGATAGAGCGCCAGTTAAAACCGGAAGCCCGCGTAGATGTACGTGAACTTCTGGAAAAACTGGAAATAAAACCGACCTCAATGATTGACATTTCCGACGGCTTGTCTTCGGAGATTATGCATTTGTGCAAACAGTCGGAAGTAGGCTGTAATTTATATGAAGATAAATTGCCGCTGGATCCACAGTTTATCAATGTATGTGAGGAGTTCAATATCGACAGCACAACGGTAGCCATTAACGGCGGTGAAGACTATGAATTGTTGTTTACCATAAAAATGGAAGACTTCGACAAAATTAAAGGAAATCCGAATTTCTCGATCATTGGTCACATGACGCAAGAAAGCGAAGGCATTCACCTGGTAACCAGGGCTAATACGAAAATCGAACTGAAAGCGAGGGGCTGGGATGCCATGACGGAGTAAAATTCCAATCCAAAAACTTTCAGGATCAAATTCAAAAAACAATAAAAAATCCCAAACTCCTATATTGGAATTTGGGATTTTTATATTTGATATTTTAAAGATACTTACATCTTCATCAACCAGTTTCTCATGGAAACCTCATTGTTGATAATACCTCTTAATGCTTCAATTTTAACTCGGTCTTGTTGCATGGAGTCTCTGTGACGGATGGTAACCGTTTGGTCTTCCAACGTTTGGTGATCCACCGTAATACAGAAAGGGGTACCAAGTGCATCCTGTCTTCTGTAACGACGCCCTACCGCATCTTTTTCGTCATAAGCTACATTGAAATCCCATTTCAAATCTTCGATGATTTGTCTGGCGATTTCCGGTAAACCGTCTTTTTTCACCAATGGTAAAACGGCGGCTTTGGTTGGCGCCAATACCGAAGGCAATCGCAATACCGTTCTTACAGAACCGTCTTCCAGCGTTTCTTCTTTCAAAGAGTTGGAGAAAACCGCAAGGAACATACGATCCAAACCTACCGAAGTTTCCACCACATACGGGGTGTAATTCTGGTTCAATTCGGTATCGAAATACTGCATTTTTTTACCAGAGAACTGTTCGTGTGCTTTCAGATCGAAATCGGTACGCGAATGGATTCCTTCCAGTTCTTTAAATCCGAACGGGAAGTTGAATTCGATATCGGCAGCAGCGTTGGCATAATGTGCTAACTTCTCATGATCGTGGAAACGGTAATTTTCCTTTCCTAAACCAAGCGACAAATGCCAGTTCAATCGCGTTGCTTTCCAATACTCGTAATATTTCATTTCCTCGCCCGGACGCACGAAAAACTGCATTTCCATTTGTTCGAATTCACGCATACGGAAGATAAACTGACGCGCAACAATTTCGTTACGGAAAGCTTTTCCGGTTTGTGCGATTCCGAACGGGATCTTCATACGACCAGTCTTTTGTACGTTCAGGAAGTTCACAAAAATTCCCTGAGCCGTTTCCGGACGCAAATACAAATCCATTGCCGAATCTGCGGAAGCGCCTAATTTGGTCCCGAACATCAAATTGAACTGACGTACTTCGGTCCAGTTTCTTGAACCGGTTTCCGGATCGGCGATTTCCAATTCTTCAATTAACGCTTTCACGTCGGCCAGATTTTCCGTTTCCAGCGAACGGGCCATACGCTCCAGAATTTCTTTTTTCTTACCAAGATATTCCATCACACGCGCGTTGGTGGTAATGAATTCCTGTTCGTTGAAAGCCTCACCAAAACGGGTTCTTGCTTTCTCGATTTCTTTTTGGGCCTTCTGGTTTAATTTTTCGGCATAATCCTCAATTAAAACGTCGGCGCGGTATCTTTTTTTGGAATCTTTGTTGTCAATCAACGGGTCATTGAACGCATCCACGTGTCCGGAAGCTTTCCAGGTAGTCGGGTGCATGAAAATCGCCGAATCAATCCCAACGATATTTTCGTGCATCTGCACCATAGATTTCCACCAATAGTCCCTGATGTTTTTCTTTAGTTCCACTCCGTTCTGAGCATAGTCGTACACTGCACTCAACCCATCGTAAATTTCGCTCGACTGGAAAATAAATCCATATTCTTTTGCGTGCGAAACCACATTCTTAAATAAGTCTTCTTGTTTTGCCATAGTGACGCAAAAATATAAAAATAGGTCGGGAAAAAATAGTCTGAAAACTATCTTTTTGGAAGATTTTTAATTGACTCTGAAATTGGTGGAACCGATAACTTCCCCATTGTGAACAAGATTGATTTTATAATCCCCAACAATCAGTTGGTGCTGGTACAGATCAATAAATACACAAGCATCAGTATTGAGTCGGTCATAGTAGACTTCTTTGACCAATTGGGTCTCTGATTTACCTTTTAAGGCGAGCAGACGTTTTTTAGGATTGATTATCTGTATAGCGATTTCCTTGTTTCCCGATTCAAGATCCCTGTTTTCTTCCAAAGTGAAACGGATACGTACCTGATCAATTTTTGAGGATACGCAGGTCTCAACAACATCTCGTGAAATTAACCGCACACCACGTGCGTTGATATTACAGGCAGAAAGTTTTTTCTCGACCTCCTTTGCTGTTGTATTTTTACCTTTTCTGAAGTTTAGTTGACCTGAAGGAGCAACTTTACGAACTGTAGCAGATTTCTTTACAAGTGAAACCCCATCGCTATAATTTCTGTTAACGGAATCATATCTTTTCAATATCTCAGAAATCTGATTCTGATGTATTGATTTCTCCAAAGTTATTTTATCTTTGAGTTCATTATTTTTTACAGAAAAATCATACAGTTTGAAAGAAACTATAATCAATCCTATGGTGAGCATCCCAACCCCCGAAGCGGTTAAGTATAGTAATTTATTTTGCGGCATTTTATCAAAAAATAATGTCGAAGCTACCATTATTCCCATTAACTAACCAAAAAAATCGACGAAATGATAAAAAACCTGGTCAACTTACTCTTTCCCTCAATTTGTCATGGTTGCAACACCCCTTTGTTAACCAACGAAGAAGTGATTTGCTCCGCATGTCGTCACGATTTACCCTTTACAAATCACCATTCTGTTAAGAACAACGAGACCTTTAAAAAATTTTACGGAAGACTTCCTGTCGAACACGCTTCTTCCATTGTCTATTTTCATAAAAAAGGAATCGTACAACAACTCATCCACAACTTAAAATATAAAGGTGCCGAGGAAATAGGAACGCTTTTCGGAAATCTGTATTACACGGAATTAAATGAAATTCATTTGGCGGAAAAGTTTGATGCGGTGATTCCGGTACCGTTACACAAAAAAAGACTTCGGGAAAGAGGATATAATCAGGCAACACCATTCGGAACCACTTTAGCCAAAGGACTTAACATCCCTTTTAACGACACGCTGCTGATCCGAAAACACTATTCCAAGACACAAACCAAAAAAAATCTTTTGGGGCGAACCGAAATAGACACTACTCTGTTTGAAGCCAATTTCTCTGAAAACGATTGCGGAAAACATTTTTTACTGGTTGACGACGTCATTACAAGCGGCGCCACATTGGAAGCCTGCGGAAAAGCACTTTTAAAAATCCCGAATGCAAAAGTAAGCATCATCACCATTGCCTTTGCCCATTCATAATTTTACAGAAAACATTTCGTTTCCTCTAAATATAATTGTTATTTTGTGCTGTTAAATGCAATTCAGAATGTTGAAATCAAAGTACATACTATTTTTTATCTTTTTTTCCATCAGTGTCATTCTTTCCGCTTTGGCGACAGGATGCGCAAAAAGAGGCACGGTTACCGGTGGCGGAAAAGACACCATTCCACCTGTGATTGTAAGCAGTTCGCCGAAAAATTTCAGCACGGACTTCAAAGGTGATTTTATCAAGATCAACTTTAACGAATACATCAAGATAAAAGATATCAACAAACAACTGATTATTTCGCCACCCATGAAAAATGCTCCGGTAATTGTCCCGATGGGGAATGCGAGCAAATTCATCACCATAAAAATATTGGACACTTTACAGTCCAACACCACTTACAGTTTTAATTTCGGACAGAGCATTACTGACAATAACGAGGGGAATCCGTATTCACAATTCAAATATGTTTTTTCAACGGGCAGTTATATCGATTCATTGAAATTGGGCGGAACCATCAAAGATGCCTATTCAAAAAAGCCGGATCATTTCGTAAGTGTAATGCTTTACGATGCAGTAACGTATACCGATTCCACCGTTTATAAAAAACAACCTCTTTATGTTACCAATACGCTTGACAGTTTAAAAGCCTACGTACTGGAAAACATGAAACCTGGAAAATACCGTCTGATAGCGCTAAAAGACGAAAACAACAACTACAAATTTGACCCAAAAGACGACAAAATAGGTTTTCTGAAACAGGAAATCACCCTTCCCACCGACACTTTGTATCAGGTTGAATTATTTAAAGAAAAGCCAGTTTTTAAAGCCTACAAACCTTCGCAGGCCAGCGCCGACAAATTAGTCATGGGATACGAAGGAAATCCGAAAAACACTAAGGTAACCGTGCGCAACGGAAACCAAATTATTGATTCGAGACTCACCCGATTTCCCGGGAAAGACTCACTTAATATCTGGATTCCGAAACTGAAAGCGGATTCCCTTCAGATAAGTGTTACCAACGACAATTACAGCAAAACCTTCACTTCCAGAATCAAGGAAATGAAAACCCGTGATACTTTAGCCATCAACACCAAACAAAAAGGTATTTTACACTTCAGGGAAACTTTTGCCCTAACCACAACGTTACCCATATCCAAAATAGACCCTTCCAAAATTGCAATAACCAAAAAGGATTCGACCAAAGTTGACTTTACCACGGAATATAAGGAAATGGACCAGGAAATCACAATTGATTTCAAGAAGGAAGAAAACCAGAAATACGACATCCGATTATTCCCTGGCGCCTTAAAAGATTTTTACGACAAGGAAAATGACTCATTACAATTTTCCATAAGCACTAAAAATTTAACCGATTATGGTAATTTCAGACTTAATTTACAGAATGTGAATCGGTTTCCCATTATCGTGGAATTGTTGGACAGCAAGGAAAATGTTCTCGCTTCAGCTTATTCCGAAAAGGAAACCGTGTTGAATTTTGAATCTTTGGAACCGAACAAATACACGCTTCGCATCATCTACGACGATAACAAGGACAGAGAATGGACTACGGGCAGCTTTCTTGAAAAACGACAGGCTGAAGAAGTCGTTCATTTTCCTGTGGTATTGGGTGTGAATGCCAATTGGGATGTCGATGAAACTTTTACTCTGACAAAGTAAACCTGTCACGATCGCGAAGGAATCCGAATTTATTCCGGTTGGCCAGCATCAGTTCTTTATCTAATCGAACTGAAAAAACCATTTCTTTTTCCGAAGGTTCCACCATAAAAGCCCCGAAATAATCCAAAATTTGGGAATGACCGGGATAATTGTTGTCATTTTCATCTTCCCCTACGCGATTAACCCCCACCACATACGTCATATTTTCGATTGCACGGGCTTTTAACAGGGTATCCCAGGCAATGATTCTGGGTTGCGGCCAGTTAGCCACATAAATCAGTAAATCGTAATCGTCGTCAAATCGTGAAAAAACAGGAAAGCGCAAATCATAACAAATTAACGGACAAATGCGCCATCCAAGATAATTGATAATCTTTTTATCATTTCCTTTAGTATAGGTCTTATCTTCTCCGGCCAATGAAAACAGATGACGTTTATCGTAATACTCGATTTCACCAGTTGGAAATACAAATAACAATCGGTTATAGTAGTTATCGTCTTCACGGATAATGATGCTCCCGGTAATTGCAATATTCCTGTTCATGGCTGTAGCCTTCATCCAGCGGATCGTTTCACCGTCCATGTCTTCCGCAACCTCGTGCGGATTCATTGTAAATCCGGACGTAAACATTTCCGGCAGAACAACCAATAACGTTTCTTCGGGAATGACTTGAATCTTGGCGGAGAAATAATTACGGTTGACCTCCGGGTTTTCCCAAAAAAGAGGTGCCTGAATGATAGAAATTTGCATAACGAAACTTTTTATTAAATATAGGAAAAACAAAAAACGCATCCAAATTTAGATGCGTTTTGATTTTTATTCTTTAAATCCCATTGCTATTCAGCAAGGAGGATATAATTAAAAGACCCTGAAACAAAGTGTGTTTGATCAGATGATACTCCGTCATTGGTTGTAAACTCAAAAGTCCCTTTCAATCTGTTAGTAGTGACATCCCAACTCTCGACGATAATTGTACCGCCGGCAGTCTCTTCATCTTCACCCTCACCGGCTGATTCTGAAGTGATTTCCAAATCGGCAAAATATCCGTCAGGCAATTGGTTGCCGGTAAAATTATAGGTTCCGGCAGCAATACCGATTTTCGGAATTGCCAATCGGATATAATAATCATGTGCTACAATTGGTTCTCTGGAAGTTATTGTACCAACCACATTTACCACCTTATACCCTTCCAACAGATGAAAATCTGAGCCAAACATCCCTCCGGACGGATCGCTCAGATTTCCTCCAACTTCAGGCTGCATTGAAAAAGTCTGTCCATCAACTGTAGCAACCATTGGAGATGTTGTAGGATTCCCCCCAGCAGGAGAATCATCATCGGAACTGCAGGAAACTGCAAACACAGCCGCAAACAGTAATGCCGTAAACTTTTTCATAATCAGATTTTTATTTTAAACTCGCTTTTAAGTACTCTCTGTTCATACGGGCGATGTTTTCCAAAGAAATTCCTTTCGGACATTCGATTTCACAAGCACCTGTATTGGTACAGTTACCGAATCCTTCTTCGTCCATCTGACGTACCATATTCATTACTCGTTGTGTTGCTTCCACTTTACCTTGTGGCAATAAGGCATACTGCGATACTTTAGCTCCCACGAATAACATCGCAGATCCGTTTTTACACGTAGCCACACAAGCACCACAACCGATACATGCAGCAGCCTCGAAAGATCTGTCCGCATCGTGTTTCGGAACCGGAATCGCATTGGCATCAATAGTATTTCCGGATGTATTTACCGAAACGAAACCACCAGCCTGCTGGATTCTGTCGAAAGCAGTTCTGTCTACCACTAAATCTTTAATTACCGGAAACGCTTTACTTCTCCATGGCTCGATATAAATCGTATCACCATCGTTAAACATTCTCATGTGTAACTGACAGGTTGTAATTCCAGTATCCGGTCCGTGCGCACGTCCGTTGATGTATAAAGAACACATTCCGCAAATACCTTCACGACAATCGTGATCAAAGGCAACCGGCTCTTTTCTTTCGTTAATTAATTGCTCGTTTAATTGGTCTAACATTTCCAAAAACGAACTTGCAGTAGAAACATTATCTAACTTATAAGATTCCATGCTACCTTTTGATTTAACGTTTTTCTGACGCCAAATTTTAAGGTTTATATTTATATTTTTTGCTGCACTCATAATTTTTCTATTTGTAATTTCTAGCTGCAATTTTAATTTCTTCGTATTTCAATTCTTCTTTGTGAAGTTCTTCTTTGCTGATATCATCGCCTTTGTATTCCCAAGCACCAACAAATTTGAAGTTTTCGTCATCACGTAACGTTTCTCCTTCAGCATCCTGGTATTCTTCACGGAAGTGACCTCCACAAGATTCTTTACGTTGTAAAGCATCCATTGCCATTAATTGACCTAATTCGATAAAGTCAGCCACTCTTAATACTTTTTCCAATTCCGTATTAAATTCGTCTGCACTACCAGGTACATAAACATCTTTGTAGAAATCTTCTTTTAACTGAGCGATTTCGGTAATAGCCTCTTTTAATTGCGCTTCATTACGTCCCATTCCCACTTTATTCCACATAATCAAACCTAATTTCTTATGGAAATAGTCTACCGATTTCGTACCGTTATTGTTTAGGAATTTGTTGATAGAATCTTTAACTCTTGCTTCTGCTTCTAAGAATTCCGGAGAATCTGTTGAAATTTTTCCTGTTCTGATTTCGTCAGCTAAATAGTTAGAGATCGTGTAAGGCAATACGAAATAACCATCCGCCAAACCTTGCATTAAAGCCGATGCCCCAAGACGGTTCGCTCCGTGGTCAGAGAAGTTGGCTTCACCTGCTACGAAACAACCCGGAATAGTTGATTGTAAGTTATAATCCACCCATACACCACCCATAGTGTAATGTACCGCCGGATAAATTTTCATCGGAGTCTCGTATGGATTCTCGTCAGTAATTTTCTGGTACATGGTAAACAAGTTTCCGTATTTTTCTTCCAACCACTGTTTTCCTAAAGCCGTGATTTCTTCGGCAGAAGGGTTGTGGTTTCCTTTGGCATACGCCGCTTGTTTCCCTTTATTTTGGATTTCGGTAGAGAAATCTAAGTAAACCCCCTCATTGGTATCATTAGCTTCGATTCCGTAACCGGCATCACAACGCTCTTTTGCAGCTCTGGAAGCTACGTCACGAGGTACTAAGTTACCAAACGCAGGATATCTTCTCTCTAAGTAGTAATCTCTGTCTTCTTCCGCAATTTGTGTTGGTTTTAATTTCCCGGCACGAATAGCTTCTGCATCTTCTTTTTTCTTTGGAACCCAAATACGACCCGAGTTACGTAACGATTCAGACATCAAGGTTAATTTTGACTGATTCGTTCCGTGAACCGGAATACAAGTTGGGTGAATCTGCACATAACATGGATTAGCAAATAACGCCCCTTGTTTGTGGATTTTCCATCCTGCAGTTACGTTACTTCCCATTGCATTGGTAGACAAGAAATACACATTTCCGTATCCTCCGGTTGCAATAACAACAGCATGAGCTGAATGTCTCTGGATTTCACCACTGATTAAATCACGAGCGATAATTCCACGCGCTTTTCCATCTACCTTAACGATATCCAACATTTCGTGACGGTTGTACATTTGCACACGTCCTAATCCGATTTGTCTTGATAAAGCCGAATACGCTCCTAATAATAATTGTTGTCCTGTTTGTCCGGCAGCATAGAATGTACGTTGTACCTGTGTTCCACCGAACGAGCGGTTGTCTAACATTCCGCCATATTCGCGGGCAAAAGGAACACCTTGCGCCACACATTGGTCGATGATATTTCCTGACACTTCCGCTAAACGGTGAACGTTTGCTTCACGCGCACGGTAGTCACCACCTTTAATAGTATCATAGAAAAGACGGTAAACACTGTCCCCGTCATTTTGGTAATTTTTAGCAGCATTTACTCCACCTTGAGCCGCAATAGAGTGCGCACGACGAGGAGAATCCTGAAAACAGAATGCTTTTACATTGTATCCCATTTCCCCAAGAGCAGCAGCAGCCGAAGCTCCGGCCAAACCAGTTCCTACTACAATAATATCGATTTTTGGTCTATTGTTAGGAGCAACTAATTTCAGGTGATTTTTATGATTGGTCCATTTTTGGGCGAGTGCCCCTTCTGGTATTTTAGAATCTAACTTCATATATTTTGATGTTGATTATTTAACAAAGTGAATGTAAACCGGAATGATCGCAAACAATAAAGGAACGATGATTGCAAATAATTTTCCGAAAGTCTTAATAGCCGGAGTGAACTTGTTGTTTACCCCCAACGATTGGAATGCACTTTGGAATCCGTGTAATAAATGGAATGCCAAAACACCCATTGCCAATACGTACAGAATAGTTGCAAGCAAACCTGTTTTTGGATTTTGGAAGAATGCAAAAGTGATTTTGTGCAAATCTTTAAACAACTCTCCAATTTTCACATTAGCCTGAGCGTTGTAAATATCGGTTCCGTTTTTGATTACCATTGGCTTTGGCATCATTGGATTCGCAGGTTCTGTCGCCAATTGAATCTGATCTGCCGGATAAAATTGCCCAACTTCTCTTCCCAAATACACTTCTTGCTTCATTCCCTGAGCTTCAACGGTTTGCTTCATCAAAGGCATGTTTTTATCAAAATGCATTACCGCCCAGAAGTTAACCATGTGCGTAACAATGAAAACCAAAATCAAAGTTCCCAAAACCGCCATGTTTCTGGATGCTAAAGTACTGTTGTTACTCGGATTGTTCATTGCATAAGCTACCGGTCTTGCCTTCTTGTTTTGAATAGTCAACATAATCCCGTCGATAGCGTGGAAAAGAATTGAAAAGTAGGTAACGTAAGATAATAATTTTACCGCCGGATTGGAAGTCATGAATAATGCATACTGATTAAACTGTAATGCATCGCCAAAAATCAATTGAAGATTTCCGGCCAGGTGACCTGCCAAAAACAAGCATAAAAATAAACCCGTAAGAGCCATCCAGTATTTTTTTGCAATGGACGACTTTAAAAGTGCAGATTTTGCCATAGTGTTAGTTTGAGTGTAATAGTTTTTAAAAAATCAAACAAAAATAAGGCTATTTGATTTTAACCACAAATGTTTACCGCTAATTTATAATGAATTTAAAATGTCGGCGTTTCCAATAAAAAAAGCCACTCGCTAAGAATGGCTTTCTAAATTGTTATTCAAAACTCGGAATCAAACCGCGCAATCCCATATCTACGACATTTTCTCCGGCAGCGGGTTCATACTTCCCGTCAACATTAACTTCCTGCCATTCAAAGCTGTTGTTAACCGACAACGAAAGCGTGACAATAATATCCTGCGTTTCATTTCCGGTAATCACCAGATTGGAAGCGAAATTTCCTGTTACCACACAAGAGCCTGATGGAATCGGAGATGTTGCAAACAAGGGATTCGGAACCGTGGTCGCCCCTGCAGGAGCCTGCCCGGAGGTTGAATACGGAACTCCCTGCAGCCCAAAGGCCCAATAACCCTGATTCTTATTGGCATTAACCGTAAAAGAATACCCTCCCGAATTAAATGTGGTTATATAATTTCTGAAACCGACAAAACTGGCTAACGTTCCAACGTATTCGGTTCCTCCGCTCAGCACATTGATATTGTAATCCTGATATGATAAGGAACAGCGGACCCATTCATAACTTCCGACAGCTATACTTTTCAGAGGAATCGACAAAAAAGCCTCGCCTTCCCCTACAATTTTCGCCTTACTGAAATCAATCGCATTTAACCCTCCGGCCGTTGTTTCAGGTGCATGGTATAAAACCGTCCCTCCCCCCAGTGCCGTAGCGGCATTCGGCGCCAACTCAAGATAATGGGAGCTTATTTTATTAAAAACCGGTGATTGCGCCGCATTTCCAGCCGAAACCGTTGATGGCTGACCAAGATTATTCAAACGAACCTGCGTAGGATCAAATTTAAACTTTACTATTAATTGCGGCTCCTGAGGCGTAATCACTACGGAATCATCCTTATCCGAACATGAAAACAGCGCAAACGACAATGCGGTAAGAGACAACAGGTTTTTAATTGTCATGATAGTATGTTTTAGTGTGAAAAAAAATTACAGATATCAAATCGATAAACGAACGATAACTAACAATATATTATTGCAATATATTAAAATACTATAAAAAAAATTCAGGAATACCTCTTTTTGCTTTTAAAGTTTATAAATTTGAAATCTTGTACATCTTTTAAATTTTATTTCATCATGAAATACCATCAGATAGACCGTGATTTATTCATAAAAAACAGAAGTAAATTCACGGCACAAATGAAACCGAACAGCGTGGCTGTTTTCAACTCGAACGACATCTACCCCGTTTCAGCCGACAGTACTTTGCCCTTTACACAACACCGTGACATTTTTTACCTGAGCGGCGTGGATCAGGAAGAGAGCATTTTATTGCTTTTTCCGGATGCCCCTTATGAAAACCTGAAGGAAATTTTGTTTTTGAAGGAAACCAACGAACACATTGCGGTTTGGGAAGGCGAAAAACTAACCAAAGAACGTGCGTTTGAAGTAGCCGGAGTAAAAACAGTAATTTGGCTTCAGGATTTCCATAAAACACTGAAGGAAGTTATGGCATACGCCGATACGATTTACATCAACACCAACGAGCATTATCGCGCCACGATTGAAACCGAAACCCGTGAAGCCCGCTTTGTAAAATGGTGGAAGGAAAATTATCCGGCACATAAAGTGGAAAAATCCAATCCGATCTTACAGGTTTTACGCTCGATAAAAGAAAGCGAAGAAATCGATTTGATCCAGCACGCGTGCAACATTACCGAAAAGGGAATCCGAAGAATTTTACCTTTCGTGAAACCGGGCGTGATGGAATATGAAATCGAAGCCGAACTGGCACATGAATTTTTAAGAAACCGTTCCAAAGGCTTCGCTTATACCCCGATTATCGCTTCAGGTGCGAATGCCAATGTATTGCACTATATCGAAAACAACCAACAGTGTAAGGATGGTGATTTATTACTTTTGGATGTTGGCGCGGAATACGCGAATTACTCCAGTGACTTATCACGTACCATTCCGGTTTCCGGTCGTTTCACAGACAGACAGAAAGCGGTTTACAATGCAGTTTTACGTGTAAAGAACGAAGCCACCAAAATGTTGGTTCCCGGAAATTACTGGAAGCAATATCACGTGGAAGTGGGTAAAATCATGACTTCGGAATTGTTAAGTTTAGGATTGATCGACAAAGCCGATGTACAAAACGAAAATCCGGATTGGCCGGCCTATAAAAAATATTTCATGCACGGAACTTCCCACCACATGGGATTGGACACGCACGATTACGGCTTATTACACCAACCGATGGAAGCCAATATGGTATTCACGGTGGAACCCGGAATTTATATCCCTGCAGAAGGTTTCGGCATCCGTTTGGAAGACGATGTGGTGATTCAGGAAAAAGGAGAGCCTTTCAACTTAATGCGCAACATTCCGATTGAAACGGAGGAAATTGAGAGTTTAATGAACGTTTAGTCAGTTCTCAGTCTCAGTTTACAGATATGGAAACGGCTCACAGATTTTGTGAGCCGTTTTTTATCTTAATTTTTGTTTCACCAAAATGTTGAATAGATTTGTAGTCCTAACAAAAAAGCCATGAGGTATTTATTCTTTTTTCTTTTTTCAGTCACGAATTTTTTTGCACAACAACAGCTTACAGAAGAGACTGCTTTAAAATTAAGCCAATTACCGTTACATTGCATTAACACTGAATTCCCAAATAAAACCTCTCATTTATCTGATTCTGAAAAAGACGCAGTATTGCTTCCGCACGAACTACATCCAGTCTTTTACGGATGTCTTGACTGGCACAGCAGCGTTCACGGCCACTGGATGCTGGTAAAACTTCTGAAAACATTTCCCAACCTGAAAAACAAAGATTCCATCATAGCCGTATTGGACAACTCATTTCAAAAAGAAAAAATGATTTTGGAGGCCAATTACTTCGGAAAGTATACCGCTTCCTCCATTTTTGAACGAACCTACGGCTGGGCTTGGTTATTAAAATTAGATGAAGAATTGTACACCTGGAATACTCCACAAGGAAAGAAATGGCACGAAGCCCTGCAACCTTTAACCGCTAAAATTGTACAGTTTTGGAAAGCCTACCTACCTAAGGAAACTTATCCAAATCGAACTGGTGTACACCCAAATACCGCTTTCGGTCTTTGTTTCGCTTACGATTGGGCCAAAGCCACTAACGACAAAATTTTCCTTGAACAAATCACCCAAAAAGGAAAAGGTTTTTATTTTTCAAATTCAAAAATTCCCGCTTATTTGGAACCTGACGGCAGTGATTTTTTTTCTCCAAGCCTGCAAGTCGCCGATTTGATGACACGCCTTCTTCCAAGAGACGAGTTCCTTAAATGGTTTAAGCACTACTTCACCAAAGACGGATTGAAACGAATCTGTACCCTACCGACGGTAAGCGACCGTAGTGATTACCATATCGTACATTTAGATGGTTTATCGTTCAGCAGAGCGTGGAACATGAAAAATATCGCGAAACAACTTCCCAAAAACAATGCAACAAGTAAACATTTCAAACAAACCGCCGATGCGTTTATAACCAAATCATTACCTGTTTTATTCGAAAGCGGCTATGGTGGCGGACACTGGCTTGCTTCGTTTGCAATTTACGCCCTAACTTTAGAATAATTCCTTTTGAAAACACTCCTCCATAAAAACACCAAAATCGCCTATTCCGAAACCGGAAAAGGAACCGCTATTGTGCTACTGCACGGTTTTCTGGAAAATGCAACCATGTGGGATTTTTATGTGGCGGATTTTGCTAAGAAATACCGCGTCATCACCATTGATTTGTTAGGTCACGGTCAAACCGAATGCATGGGTTACGTACACACGATGGAGGATATGGCCGATGCTGTTCACGCCGTTTTGCACGAATTGCGCATCCGGAAAGCGATTTTTGTCGGACATTCGATGGGTGGTTACGTTTCTTTGGCTTTCGCCGAATTGTATCCGGACAACGTAAAAGGCCTGGTGCTTTTAAACTCGACTTCCCGTGCCGACAGCGACGAACGTAAATTAAATCGCGACCGTGCCATCATTGCCGTAAAACAAAACTATTCCGCTTTCATCCGAATGTCGATTGCTAATTTGTTCAGTGAAGACAACCGCGAAAGATTGGTGAACGAAATTGAAAGCGTAAAACTTGAAGCTTTAAAAACGCCGCTTCAGGGCATTGTTGCCGCTTTGGAAGGGATGAAAATACGCAACGACCGCGAGGTGTTACTGCATTTCGCTCCGTATCCGATTATGCTGATTTTAGGCAAAAAAGATCCGGTACTCAACTATGATGAAAATCTGGAGCAACTTGAAGGAACTGATGTCAAATTCACTTCCTTTCCCGATGGACACATGAGTCACATCGAAAACAGAAACAAATTGGGAAAAGTGCTGTTGGATTTTTTTAAAGGGATTTAACTTTGTGACAAAAAGGAAACGCGGATAACACGGGTACTGGCAACGCAGATTTTTACGGATTTCAAAACTTTGCGCTTCTCGGCGGTTTCTTTGTGCTTCTCTGTTTAATAGCCTTAAATCATCCCTACTTTCAAATAACCCCTGTCGATCAACTCGTTTTTATCTTTGAGATGATGAGTTTTTCCGGCCGTCATCAGGATTAAGTTTGATGACACCTCGATGACGTTCCGGTAATTATGATCGGTAATGATAATACCTTTGTGTTCAGCATTTTCTCTGATTAGCCGATTCACTTTTTCCACCATTACCGGCGCTAATCCATTATAAGGTTCATCGAGTAAAACGAATTTTGACGCATTGAACAAGATCAGTTTGATTTCCAGATACCTTAATTCGCCTCCCGACAAGTGACTGATTTTCTTATCCAAAATTGACCGAATCATTTCGTCGTTACAAAACGAATCCATTTTCTCTTTATGAATCGACAAACGGATGGCTTTGGAAACCGAAAAATGCTTCGGAATAAAATTATCCTGAGACAGATAACCGATTTCTTTTAATAATTCGGAGGTTTTTAGCTTCAGTTTTCCGTCAATGCGGACGAACTTGTAATCCGCAGGAACAATTCCGAAAATGATTTTTAGCAAGGTCGATTTCCCGGAACCGTTTCGTCCCAGCAATCCTATTATGTCACCGGTTTCGCATTTGAGATACACATCGGAAACTACTAATTTATGCTGATAGTATTTCTGAACACTGTCAATTTCCAGAATATGCCTCATATCAAAAAAGAGCAAAGTATAAATAGTATCACCCCAAAAACAAGATTCAGTATAACAGTATAAAACAACAACTGTTTTTTGGACAGTCCGTTATTATGATAGAACAAATATTCTTCTTTATTTTTTAATTCCTTAAACAGAAGACTAATTCCAAATCCGAAACTAATGAATAGAAAAATTACTTCATAAAACCGTAAAAACAGTATAGGAAGTAGTGAGATAGCCAAATTCACCGGTAAAGTGCTCCGGTAAAAAGCGATAAGGTTGTTTAATTTTCTGATAGCGGACGATTTAAAAAAGTTAGTTGTTAATCACTGTAATAGCTCTGTCCAGCACTTCGTCTTTACCTTCGCGGATGCCTTTGACAGTCGGCAAGGCTTTAACATCCGGAAGAATCCCAACGCGTTGTGTTTCGGAACCATTCGGTGTTAAAACCCCGATTCCTGAGATAAAGGTAAAAATACTTCCCGGTAAATAGATCGCCGAAACATTTCCGTCAGCACCGGCCGTAGTGCTTCCCAAAACAACGGAATTGGGCGCGGTTCGTAACGCCATTGCGGTATATTCGGCGTTACTTTGTGTTACTTCATTAACTAAAATCACCACTTTCCCCTTAAAAGCATCACTGTTACTGCCACCTATAGAACTGCCGCTTCTGTACGTAAACAATCCAGGTGTTTTACTGCTGCCTTCCGTAAATTTCACAAACTCTTTTTTCTCATTCAAAAGATATTTAGACAAACTGAAAACTATAAAATCTGACGGATAGCATCGCAAATCGATAATTAATCCTTTCTTGTCCATAAATTTCGGCATAATCTCATCGATTTCGCCTTCTTTCAAACTACCCGGATAAATATAACCGATATTATCATTAAGCACTTTGTGCGAAGCAGGATCTTCTCTAAAATATTTATTCGGAATCGTGGCAAGCGTTACTTTTTTGATTTCTGCTCCGGTATCTATCGTAATTTCTAAATTTTTCTGATTGGTTCGCAACAGTTTTCCTGCAATATCGCGTAACTGTGTCGAATAATTGGAGGCCGGGAAATACTTTATGTTTTCCTTAATCCAGTCGTCGACTTTCACGCCGTTGATTTCAGTTACGATGTCACCCACCTTAACGGAATTGTCTTTAAACTCCGACTGCAATTTCACGACAACCGCCTTATTTTCCACAAAATTCAGGCTGATCGGAACAACATTTTCACCAAAAAATGCAGTCAGCACAGTATTCTGGCGCCAAATGTTGGCATGTGTATCCTGTACTTTTCCGATTAACTCCAACAACGCTAACGTATATTCTTTCTGATCCTTTGAAGTGGTCATTCTCGGAATAAAATCTTTTAAAACCGCATCCCAGTTTTCGTCCATTAAATGTCGGTTTGGAAAAAAGTATTCAATCATATTCCAGTATCGGAATAACGCCAGTAGTTTTACACCACTGTCATCATAGCTCATGGAAGCATACGTTTTTTCGTTCTTAAAATCGGGATTGTTCACCCCATTGTGAAAAGCCAAATAGTAATTGGTACTGCTTCGGTCGGCTTTGTTTATTTTTTGCAGCAACGTTGTCAATTCGGCGGACAATAAATTAGTGTCTGTCAGCCATTGATTGTTGGGCAGTAGTTTCGTATCGGCCGTATCGGGAAGTTTCTGTTCACGGGTTTTGAACGTTCCTAATTTATTGATCCATTGTACTACTTCATTATCGAAATTTTCTTCGTTTATTTTCGGTAATATTCGGAACAGTTCATAATCCCAGCTGATGGTTCCTTTGGCTATCGCCGGATGGTGGTATTTTACAAAACCCCATACTTTCCCCAGCACAAACAGATTCCTTTTTTGCGTGTCATTCAAAACGGTAGCGCTAAACTTTGAACCGCCGTCAAATTCGATGTCTTTGTCTACTAGAGAAGGCTCTATTTCAACCTGTTTTAAACTTTCGATTGGTTTTCCGTCGATGTAAACTTTAAAATTGTCAAACCAGGCTTTCCCCTTTCCGACCATAATACCGCCTACGTAAACCTTATCCGGATCTCCTTTAAAATTCAGATCTATAGTGTATTTCTTCCAGTCTTGCGTTCCCTGTAGTTTCTGCCTTTGCATGTTATCAAAAGCGACGGAAGCACCTTGCTTATCCAAACGCATCAATAATCCCACAAAACCGTCGCGGGCATTTTCATATTTCACATAGCCTTCCAGTGTGATTTTTTTTCCTTTATAATTGGCCGGCAGCTGGTACGCCACACATCCGAAAGATTCCCCGTTTTCGGTTTCAATCCGCATGGAATAGTTTCCGGACTGGGTGGTTACAGAATCTTTTTCGAGCGGATAATCGCCCCATTTGATCCAATCTGTAGGCAATTTTTTCCCTTCGGACAATTCTTCGAAATCAAGGTTGAATTTCGGAGCAGCATCTTGAGCAAACAAAGGACTAATCAAAAGAACAGCAAGAAGCGTGAAAATGTTTTTCATAAATACGTAGCGGATTAACAGCAATTTTAATAATTAACTTACATTTTGTACTCGTAAAGGAATGAAAAAATATGTAAGAAAATTATAATGAAATGTTAAACCTTCTCCTCAAAATGAATTTCAGCATCAAGAATCTCATTGATTAAACTCACAACTTCCGTTTTGAAAGCCTTTAAAACTTCTGCGCTGATTACGACATCCGCATTTTTATCTTCCTTAATCCCAAAAGGTAAAAAACCGGCACGCATGTTTTTAAACGAAACGATTCCGGCTTCCAGTTCCATGCCGTTCTTTTGCTC
Organism: Flavobacterium limnosediminis JC2902; assembly: GCF_000498535.1. Taxonomy (GTDB): domain Bacteria; phylum Bacteroidota; class Bacteroidia; order Flavobacteriales; family Flavobacteriaceae; genus Flavobacterium; species Flavobacterium limnosediminis. The sequence continues at coordinate 346,650 of NZ_AVGG01000001.1, forward strand.
TTCGTACATGAAAGCATAGCACAACAACTGGATGATTTTGTCGTTTTTAATATCCGATATCAATCCGTTCCAGTCTTTGAGCTGAACACTTCTGAGTTCCACTTTTCCGGTTTTGTAATCGATGATTCGGATTTTTCCGTTGCGTTGTTCGATCCGGTCTACATTTCCGGCTATTTTCACAGGATATGGCAAACGGGCATCTTCCAATATACGCTCCAGCGAAATTTCCAGTGCGAGTACTTTCACCACATCACCTTGGTCAATTAACTTTTTTTCTTCGTTTAAAAAATTGAAGACATTGCGTTTAGCTACTTCAAAAGCCAACAGGTTCTTCCCCTTCTTGATTTCACCTTCCTTATAGACTTCGCGGAATTGCTTTTCGACTTCGCCATTCGCCTTGGAAAGCATTTCATTTATATTGTCAACCGACAAAAATTGGTTTAAAAACGGCTTGTACAATTCCTCCAAAGCACCGTGAATGATGGTTCCGAGAGTATTCAATGCGATGTTTTCCTCCACCTCTTCCACTTCCGAAATACGCAAAACCCGCTGGTTGTAAAACTGCATGGGATTTCGGATGTAACTCGTCAATCCCGAAGGTGAGAATCCTTTATCTGTCGCAATTTCCTTCAGCCTTTCCATCACTCTATCAGATTTCGGAACAACAATCGGCTCATAAGCTTTGTCCGGCAAATAGGCATTATAGATCTGATGCGTGATGGTATGCTTGGGCTGTTTTTCGATTTCCAGCTGGGTGATGAAACGGCTTTTCTCGCCCGCATCCAAACCTTCGCTTTCGGTGTTGTACAGCAGATATATATTCTTGGCGCGCATCAGCAAATGATAGAAGTGATAGCAGTAAATAGCGTCTTTTTCCTTGTAAGTCGGCAGCCCCAACTCGCGCTTCACATCATACGGAATGAACGAATTCATCGATTTTCCGGCCGGAAACACGCCTTCATTCATGGACGTAATGATCACGTTATCGAAATCCAACACGCGACTTTCCAGAACTCCCATGATTTGCAATCCGGAAAGCGGTTCACCTTCAAAAGACACTTCGGCCAAATCAATAATCTGCTTGTAAATCGTTTGCAACATGGCCACGGAATCAATACGGTTGTATTTTTCCTGATAATTGATCAGTTTGTTGATGGTTTTGAAAATGGAATACAGAAACGCTTTGGCCACCTTTTCTTCTTCGGAATTGTCCCCTAAAAAAGATTTTATTTTTAAAATGATAGCTGACAATCGGTTCAAAACCGAAAGCACATCACCCTCCCATCGACCGAACAACAACAAAAACAACTCGGATGGTTCCTGACTGAGTTCCAGGAATTTCTTTTGCGACAAGAACGTAATGTTGTTCTGATTGATTTTCCTAATTACGTCCGAAGCATTATTGTATGGTTCCACCAAAGGATGCGTAAGGATGTCCAGCACTTCCTTGTAATAAAAGGTATAACTCGTCTCACTGCGCTGCACCGCATTGGCATGCAATCGGAACAATTTACTGATTAGAATCTGGGCGGGGTTGTTCTTGCTGCTGTAACCCATCGTGATGTTGAGACTTTCCACGGAGTTCGGCAAAGCATATAAAGCAGGTATCAACAGGTTTTCTTCACCGAGAACAAGCGCGGTTTTGTCCAGACTTTCACCATTAGCCTGAATTCCTTCTATAACCCTTCCGGCAATTTTAGCCTGACCGATCGTCTTTGGTGTTCCGATAATCTGAATGTTCTTTTCTTTTCCGAATTCACTGGAAATCCATTCGAAAGGCTGATTGGCGAATTGCTTCCATTCCTTTTTGAACCGTCGGATAAACAAACCCGCGTCGTGATGCCCGTCACTTAGGAAAACGGCATCGATATCCCAGTAAATCTTTGCCTGATCGTTGAATAATAGTTGTTGTATAATTTTTTCTTCGGCCTGATTCAGCGCGTTGAACCCTGCGAAAATGAGCTTCTTGTTACCCAGTGCTTCCGAAAAATACTGGAGATTTTCAACTGCTTCTCTATAAATTAATCCCTGATACCCGATTCCTTTGTTTTTCAAATGATGATAAAACGTATCGTAATATTCCGGCAGTCGGCTCCAGAATTCCAGATGTTTATCGATTAATACGGTAGTTTCAGAAGGTTGCAGATCCCAGCGTTTTAGCACTTCAATATCTTTCAGATAAGAGAAAACATGCGAGGGTTTTAACAGGTAACGATCGATTTCATTAAAATCCTGAATCAGTGTTTTTCCCCAATTGGCAAACAGTTCGAAGTCCTGCTGTATTTCAACAGGAGTTACCGAAAGATAAACATTGTAAAATTCGAAAAGCAACTCAACGGAATCCACAGACCTCACACCGGCCACGTCCTGTATAAAGTCTTCGATACTGATTATATTTGGGGCAAAAACAGTTTGATCCAACCGCTTCTTCAATGCTTCTAAAAGAAACACACGAGCTCTTTTGTTGGGCAGTATTATGGTTATTTCTGAAAGGCTGTCCCCAAATTGAGAAACAATCTCATGGCTTACTTTGTCGAGGAATGAAAAATGTGTCATGCCATAAAAATAAAAAAAACGCCCCGATAAATCGAGGCGTTTTCATTATTTGTAAAGAAATAAATTATTTCACTAATTTCACTTCTACACGTCTGTTGTTAGCTTTACCAGCTTTTGTTTTGTTAGAATCGATTGGCATAGTTTCACCAAAACCTTTAGATGATAATCTATCAGCATTGATTCCGTTCTCAATGAAGTAGTTTTTAACTGCTGCAGCTCTTTCGTCAGACAACTTCATGTTGTATGCGTCTTTACCGTCGCTATCAGTGTGACCTTCGATAGAGAATTTAGCCTCTGGGTATTCTTTCAAGATAGATACGATGTTTTTCAATACAGCGTAAGATCTTTGTTGGAATGTAGCTTTGTTAGTCACGAACAAGATAGTTTTAGCATAATCGTTCAATGATTTGATTACCGCTTCACTTAATTCAGGACATCCGTTGTTAGCTATTGTACCCATTACATCCGGACACTTGTCATCTTTATCAGCTACACCGTCTTTATCAGTATCTGGCCAAGGACAACCAGCGTTTTCAGCAGGACCTTTAACGTCAACACATTTATCAACATTATCAGCAACACCGTCACCGTCTGTATCAGGACAACCTTTCATTGAAGCCGGACCAGCTACCTCAGGACAATCATCGTTTACATCAGCGATTCCGTCACCGTCTGTGTCAGGACAACCGTTTAATTCTTTCGGACCAGCAACATCTGGACAAGCATCGTCTTTATCAGTGATTCCGTCAGCATCCGTGTCAGGACATCCTTGGAATTCTTTCAAACCTGCAACTTCCGGACAAGCGTCATCTTTATCATAGATTCCGTCACCGTCTGTATCTTTACCTCCGATTTTGAAAGAAAGACCCAAGAAGTGCTGCATGTGTGAAGCTACGTCCACATCCGGAGTTCTTGTATCGTCGAAAGACTGTTTGTATGTTGATTGGAAAGATAAACCTACCTGATCCGTAAACCAGAAGTTAACACCCAAACCACCATTCACTGTACCTGCTGAAGCGTCACCCAAGAAAGTGTAACCTCCACCGATGTGAGCATACGGATCAAACCAGCCTTTCAAGAAGCTGTATTTGATAACTCCATCAACTGCATAATACATTAAATCTCCAGGATTTACCACAGGGTAATCTCCAGGAACAGTAGGTCTTTCTAAAACAAATTTATCAACTTTGTTTACTGACCCTGTAATACCGAAAGAGAAATTATTCCCAACCAGTCTTGATACGTTTACGTAAGACACCGAAGGAATAATGTTCCAGTAATCTTTGGCATTGAAATACTGAGAGAACTGGTCTTCTACTTTAGAAGCAGCACTCACCCTACCTCCATCCATCGCGTTTGCTCCGAATGTGATAGCCCATGGATTGTTACTATCCTGTGCTTGGGCGTTTAAACCTGCAAACATTAGAGCAGCAACAAATAATTTGTTTAGATGTTTCATACTTTTTTTATTTAATTACAATACGTTATAATCAAGACAAAAATAATAGGTTAATTATTAACTACAAAGAGTTTTGTTAAAAAAAATACATTTTCTTACTAAAAAAAACCCTAATTATATCACATTTAACATTTGTCCAACCTCAGTAAATGCGAGAATTGCTTTATCAAGATGTTCTTTGGTGTGCGCAGCCGATAACTGCACCCTGATTCGCGCCTTATCTTTTGGCACTACCGGAAAGAAAAATCCAATCACGTAAATCCCTTTTTTCAACAACTCATCCGCCATTATCTGCGATAATTTCGCATCGTACAACATCACCGGAACAATAGCCGAATCACCATCAATAATATCAAATCCGGCTTTCTTCATACCATCCTTAAAATAGTTGGTATTCCATTCCAATTTATCTCTCAAAGTCGTATCCTTTTCTAACAACTCAAAAACCTTGATGGACGCTCCCACAATGGAAGGCGCTAACGAATTGGAAAACAAATACGGACGCGAACGCTGACGCAAAATTTCAATCACTTCTTTTTTAGCCGTTGTATATCCTCCCATGGCTCCACCAAGTGCTTTCCCTAATGTTCCTGTGATAATATCCACACGGCCCATTACGCCTTTAGCCTCCATAGTCCCTTTTCCGGTTGCTCCGATGAATCCGGCAGCGTGACATTCGTCCACCATTACCATCGCATCGTACTTATCGGCTAAGTCACAGATTTTATCCAACGGCGCTACCAATCCGTCCATAGAGAACACTCCATCGGTAACTATTAGTTTGAATCGACGTCCGTCAGCATTTGCCTGAATCAGTTGTTTTTCCAAATCTTCCATGTTGCTGTTTTCATAACGGTAGCGTCCTGCTTTACACAAACGCACTCCGTCAATAATAGAAGCATGATTCAAACTGTCTGAAATGATACAGTCTTCTTCTCCTAGCAAAGGTTCGAAAACCCCACCGTTTGCATCAAAAGCCGCAGCATACAAAATCGTATCTTCGGTTCCGTAGAAATCAGCAATCTTTTTCTCCAATGTTTTGTGAATATCCTGGGTTCCGCAGATGAAACGCACTGACGACATTCCGAATCCATGCGTATCCAAAGCATCTTTGGCCGCCTGAATCACTTCCGGATGCGAAGACAATCCCAAATAGTTGTTGGCGCAAAAATTCAAAACCGTTTCTCCGGTTGAAATGGTGATTTCCGCTCCCTGTGGCGAGGTAATGATACGCTCTTTTTTATACAATCCGTTTTCCTGAATGGTATTCAGTTCGTTTTGCAAATGCTCTTTAATTTTTCCGTACATGTTGTTATGTGTTTATTCGGTTATTCGATTGTTTGGTTATTTGAATTTGATATCTGAAACATCAACACTCCCACTTCTTGCCTCTTGGCTCTATTCTCTATTCTCCATTTCCCATCTTCTTCTCAAGGCTGCAAATGTACTACTTCTAATTTTTCTCCTATATATACCAGCGTTTTTTTCTCGACATAAAAACCCATCTCCTGCAGTGCTTTTTCATATTCCGCCAATTGCATTTCGTATTTTGCTTGGTGCGCTCCGGTTTTATAATCCAGCAGATAGGCTTTATCTCCATTTACAGAAACACGATCCGGCTTAATGGTTGCGGTTCCTTTCTTAATAATATTCTGCTCGTTGTACACTTTTTTATCAGATTCAAAGAAAACCTGCAATTCAGGATGACCTACAATCTGAAGTACCGTTTTCCGGACTTCTTCTTTCTGCGATTCGGTAATCAGTCCGCTTTCGACCGATTTCATCAGCGCCGCTTCCACATCGTCTTTAGTTTTCACAAACGACAAAATCTCGTGCATAATATTACCGAATTCAATAGCTTTTATCTGATCGGTTCCCCACATCAGCGCTTCGCGTTGTGCGATTTTGATTTTTTTCGGATTAAAAACTTCCTTTACGATTTCTATGGTAGGCTGTTTTTCCTTTTCACCTTTGGATGCCGAAAGCCGGTTGCTGTCACCAAACTCAAATTCAGCTTGATCGACATGATACACACCTTTAAAATCAAGGTAGTTGATAAAGTACGACGACATATTGTTCGTCAATTCACCTTTACTGGTCAGATTTTTATTGGAGATAACATACAACTGTTCTTCGGCTCTTGTTAACGCCACATACAGCACATTGATATTATCCAAAAGTTCCTCCTGACTTCGTTCTTCATAAACCTGCGCGGCATTTTCTCCGTATTCGGCGACTTCTTTTTTGGTATCGACTAACGCTTTCGGGATATTCAATGTTTCATCTTCCAGTTCCAGCCACATTTTATTTCGCGGTGAACGGGCGTAATCTTCTTCAGCAAAAGGAAAAATCACCACAGGAAATTCCAGCCCTTTCGATTTATGAATCGTCATAATCCGCACGGCATCATTACCTTCCGGGGACGGAATACTGAACTTGGTTCCGTTATTTTCCCAATACTCCAGAAAATCCGAAATTCCGGCCTGCGTGCGCACATCACGTTCCAGCACCAAATCCATAAAATATTGCACATAGGAGACCGTACTTTTCTCTTTGATGAAGGTCGACACAATTATTTCCACCGCTTCATACAACGACTTTTTACGGCAATTGGTAAACGAAATGGAAATGTCGAATCCGGTCAGCCACTTTTGCAGCTCTTCTTCCGAAAATTTCGTCATGCCGATTTCGATAAAATCATGAATCGGCAACTCAGACTGTTTGTTTTTGGCGATGAAATACAGGAAAGCGGCTTTGGCTTCCTTATCGTTGTTATTTTTGAGATAACGCAGCACATTTAGAATCAGTTTTACCTCTGTCGCATTATCAATCAGCAAGGTTTCCGAAGATAAAATCGGAATATCGTTTTCGGTTAAATAATTTGCCAACGCAACCCCCGATGTTCGCTTTCGCGTAAGCAAAACGATATCGCGGTACTGAAACCCTTTCGCTTTCACTTTTGCAATGGTTGCCAAAGTTGCTTTCAGATACAATTGCTCCTTGTCATCGGTTTCCTCATCCGAAGCATCATCGTTTTTTTCCACTTTCGGAATGAAGGAAATATTTACGTAACCACCTTGTTTATCGTTGACTTCCTGACCGCTTTTGTTTCGGTACAAATCCTGATAATCGGCATTGGAAAACTCATCGGCCAGCATCGCAAAAAACGCATTATTGAATTCGATGACCTCCGAATAACTTCGGTAATTTTTACCCAATCGCACCAATTCCTTACTCGGATTGGAAAACGGCTTTTCATCTTTACTCAGACTGATGAACTGTTCCGCTTTTCCGCCACGCCAACGGTAAATCGACTGTTTCGGATCACCCACAATCATCAGCGAACCCTGTGTTCCCGACAAATCTTCCGAAGAAAGCGCATTGTCAATCAGCGGAACCAGATTGTGCCACTGCATTTCGGAGGTGTCCTGAAATTCGTCGATAAAAAAATGTTTATAGCGCTCACCCAATCGTTCATAGATAAAGGGAGCAGGCTGATTCTGGATTTCGTTGTAAATAATGGCGTTGAATTCGGAAATCGACAGAATATTTTTCTCTTTCTGAATTGCTTCCAACTCCTGCGCAATCGAATTCAGCAACGACAACGGCGTGATATTTTTCTGAAAGGCGGAATAGAAATTCTTCTTTTCGTAATTTTTATAGACTTTGGCCAGAATCGCAATCAGTCCGGGCGCGATACTTTCGATGATTGCTTTGTCCTTGGCCGCTTTATTCACCTGAATGTCTTCGGCTTCGAAGAACTTTTTATGCGAACTTTTCAACTCGCCCTTTTGAATGTACCCCAAATGATTAGGAAACGTTCCGCGGGAAAACGAACTCACATCAATATTATTGCTTTCTATCAACCGCAGTGCTTCATCGGCGAAAGCCACACATTCATTCTCCAGTTTTTTTATTGTTTCCGATAATTTTTCCCGAATCACTAAAAACTCATCAATGGTTTTTTCGTGGAAGTGGGAAATTTCATTTCGGTTGTTTTCGTTGACCAACAATTTGCTCACGTCGAACAATTCATGCGTCACGTCCCAACTCTTATCATTATCGGTTTTATCCACCGAAAAATCAACCAATATCTTTGTCAGTACTTCATCTTCACCGGCTTTGGCAATGATGGCATCTACGGCTTCCTGTAAAAGCAAATCGGTCTCCAGCGAGACTTCAAAAGTCACCGGAAGATCCAGATCGTGCGCAAAAGCGCGGATTACTTTATGCGTAAATTTATCAATCGTGGAAATATCAAAAGCCGCATAATTGTGAATGATGTTTTTGATAATCGCTTTCGATTTGTCTTTGATGGTGGCTACTGAAAGTTTGGTTTCCGAAGCGACGTCTTTCATGAATTCCAATGCTTTTGGACTCGGGTCGTCTTTTGAAAATTCGTGCAGTGAATTCACAATACGCGATTTCATTTCCTCCACCGCCTTATTGGTAAAAGTTATGGCGAGAATTTTTTTATAAGCGTCGTTCGTATTGGCCAGCATCAGAATTTTCAAATATTCTTTTACCAGCGTATAGGTTTTTCCGGAACCCGCCGAGGCGTCGTAAATGGTGAAAGCTGCTTTGTTCAAATTATTTAGGCTTCAATTGGTTTTGATACTGTAAGAATAGCCGATAACTATTTTCTTTTACGAAGATAAATTTATAATTTTGAATGCATTTAATTATTAATCTTAAATATAAAAATATCATGGCATTCGAATTACCACAATTACCATACGCTTATGATGCTTTAGAGCCTCATATTGATGCACGTACGATGGAAATCCACCATTCAAAACATCATAACGCTTATATCACAAACCTGAACGCTGCCATTGCAGGGACAGATTTGGAAGGAAAATCGATTGAAGATATCCTGAAAAATCTTGACATGAACAACATGGCGGTGCGCAACAACGGTGGCGGGCACTACAATCACACTATGTTCTGGGAAATCATGGCACCAAATGCAGGCGGTCTTCCAACAGGAGAATTGGCTGAGGCTATCAACGCTGCTTTCGGTTCTTTTGAAGAGTTTAAGGCACAGTTCGCTAAAGCAGGTGCGACCCGTTTCGGTTCCGGATGGGCTTGGTTGTGTGTTAAAGACGGAAAATTAGAAGTATGCTCTACGCCAAATCAGGACAACCCGATTATGCCGGGCGTACCTTGTGGTGGCCAACCGATTTTGGGAATGGACGTTTGGGAACACGCGTACTACCTAAACTACCAAAACAGAAGACCGGATTATATCGAGGCGTTCTTCAACGTAATTAACTGGGCTGAAGTTTCAAAACGTTACGCAGCAGCGAAATAAGAGAAAAATCAGCGTACAGAATATAAAAAGACGGATGAACTTTAAGGGTTTATCCGTCTTTTTCTTTGCTCTATTTTCTTGGTTCTATTTTCCCTTTTTCTTCACTTTACCCCAATAAAAAAGGTGGAATTGCTTCCACCCTTTTTGCCCCAAATCTACCATAAACTTAACCTACTAATGCTATGGTAGTACGAATGTATGGCGGTTGTTACTCAACTTCAAATAAATCAGACATACTACTATTTTTTTCGATAAAATGCATCTTTAGGCTTTAATCTCCTTTAATCAAAAAAAGGATGGAGCGCTTTCTTCAAACCGAAAGTAACTAAAATAAAAAAGGTGGAATTGCTTCCACCCTTTTTGCCCCAAATCTACCATAAACTTAACCTACTAATGCTATGGTAGTACGAATGTATCACGACGGCTTTCATTCATCAAAAAAAACAGATAAACTGCAAATAAAATCGTTGAAAGTCGTTTTTAATCTTTTTTTAATATGCACGGGCATCTTTCCCTTCGTAGAAATTCATAAAGGCGCGGTTCACTACACGATTACCTCCATCAGTCGGATAGTCACCGGTAAAATACCAATCACCTAAATTTTTAGGACAGGCCTTATGTAAATTCTCAACCGTCTGGAAAATAATTTTAACTTCTGTCTTAACCGAACTTTCTGTTAACATCTGAGCAATTTTATCGGAGATTTCCTGATCGGTAAACGGTGCGTAAATTTCTTTCACGTAATTCACCACCTCACTGTCGTGGAAATTTTCCTGTGCTTTGGATTTCTGATATACTTCTTCCACAATGTGTAATAAATTACGCTCTTTCAGCAATTCCATTGCCGCACGGAACGCCACCAAGCCTTCGAGTTTCGCCATATCGATTCCGTAGCAGTCCGGATAACGGATTTGCGGAGCGGAAGAAACAATAACAAGTCTCTTAGGATTCAGACGGTCCATCATTTTGATAATACTTTTCTGCAACGTCGTACCACGAACGATACTATCATCTATAATTACCAGATTATCTGTCGGTTTGATTACACCGTAAGTCACATCATATACGTGTGCCACCATATCATCACGACTGCTGTCTTCTGTGATGAACGTACGCAGTTTCACGTCTTTGATTGCAATTTTCTCCGAACGCAGTTTTACGGATAAAATCTCCTGCAATGTTTCTGCGGAAAGCGAATCTTTATGAGCTAAAATATCGGCTATTTTTCTTTGATTCAAGAAGTCATTGGCCGCTTCCACCATTCCGTAGAACGAAGTTTCCGCCGTATTCGGGATATAGGAGAACACGGAATTATCAGTATCATTTTCAACCGCTTCCAGAACCGCCGGCATGATCAGTTTCCCTAAATTTTTACGTTCCTGATAAATTTCGGCATCACTACCACGAGAGAAATAAATACGCTCGAACGAACACGCTTTCAACGGTAAGGCTTCACGGATTTGCTCGTCGATTACACGACCGTCTTTTTTAACGATGATGGCATGTCCCGGAGTGATTTCTTTGATAGAATCGAATGGCACATTGAAAACGGTCTGAATTACAGGACGTTCCGAAGCTACCACCACGATTTCCTCATCTTCATAGTAAAACGCCGGACGAATCCCTGCCGGATCACGCGTTACAAAAGCATCACCGTGACCTAACAATCCAGCCATGGCATAACCACCATCCCAGTTTTTGGAAGCTCTTCTTAAAATTCTTCCGATATCCAGTTTCTCGGCAATAACCGGAGAAGCTTCTCTTTTGCTTAAACCTTCGTTTTTACATTCCTGATACAAATCGGTAACTTCATCATCTAAGAAATGTCCGATCTTTTCCATTACGGTAACGGTATCCGCCATTTCTTTCGGATGCTGACCCAGACGTACCAGATCCTGGAAAAGCTCCTTAACATTGGTCATGTTAAAGTTTCCGGCTACAATCAGGTTTCTGTGCATCCAATTGTTCTGACGAAGAAAAGGGTGCACACTTTCAATACTGTTTTTACCGAAAGTTCCGTAACGTACATGTCCTAAAAACAATTCGCCGATGTAAGGAATGTTTGCTTTCTGAAGTGCAACATTATTCTGATATTCAGGATTTTGTTCCATTTCGTCATTAATGCGCTGATTAACCTGCGCAAAAATATCCTGAATGGGCTGTGCCTGATTGGAACGCACACGACTGATGTAACGTTCTCCCGGTTCCATATCCAATTTTATGCTGGCAAGACCAGCTCCGTCCTGACCGCGATTGTGTTGCTTTTCCATTAAAAGGTACATCTTCTGTACACCATAGAAAGCCGTGCCATATTTTTCTTTGTAGAATTCCAATGGCTTTTTCAATCTTAAAAGGGCAATACCGCATTCGTGTTTTAAAGCGTCACTCATTGTTGTTGTGTTGTTGTGTTGTTGTATTAATTGAAAGAGCCCCGTTTCCGAGGCTCATGTATATAGTGCTAGTTTTCCAGCGCGATATCAAATTGTGTCAAGGCCTTAAACTGCTGTAAACGAGCCGAAACCTCCTCTTTCTGCAATTTTTCCATTCTTTCTGTTCCGAATTTCTCCACACAGAAGGAAGCTAAATTCGAACCGTAAATGATGGCGTTTTTCATGTTGTCAAACGAAATGTTCTCGCTTTGCGTGATGAATCCTGCGAAACCACCCGCGAAAGTATCTCCGGCTCCTGTCGGATCAAACACTTCTTCCAAAGGCAATGCTGGTGCAAAAAACACCTGACTGTTATTGAAAAGTAAAGCACCGTGTTCTCCTTTTTTGATCACGACATATTTCGGACCCATTGTATGGATTTTAGCTGCTGCCTTCACCAAGGAATATTCTCCGGATAACTGACGGGCCTCTTCATCGTTAATTGTAATCACGTCTACGCGTTTCATTACGTCCAACAATTCCGGAAGCGCACAATCCATCCAGAAATTCATCGTATCCAAAACCACTAATTTAGGTTTCACTTCCATTTGATCCAAAACACTGCTTTGTACCAACGGGTGTAAGTTTCCTAGCATTACCACTTCGGCGTTTTTAAAATCGGCCGGAACTTTTGGCTGAAAATCGGCCAATACGTTCAATTGTGTATCCAAAGTGTCTCTGGAATTCAAATCGTTATGGTAACGACCGCTCCAGAAAAATGTTTTTCCGCCCTGAACCACTTCAAGACCTGACAAGTCGATGTTTTTGGCTTTTAATAAATCTAAATATTCTTGTGGGAAATCGTCTCCTACAACAGAGACAATGGCTGATTTCAAGTTAAAATGAGAAGCTGAAAGTCCAATATACGTTCCTGCACCACCTAAAATTTTGTCGGTTTTCCCGAAAGGAGTTTCAATCGCATCAAAGGCTACTGTCCCCACAATCAATAATTTATTCATAAAATGATCCTACTTTTGAAGAGGCAAAGGTACGACATAGTTTTTATTTCTAAAAGCCTATTTTTTGTTAAGATTTTCAACGCGTTTCCGAAGCGCTTTAAACGAATCAAACGGACCTTTGGTAACAACCATATTCACCATAAAGGCAGGGACATCACCCGAGGGGTCGCCGTAAATCTGCTGCATTACCAGCGTCTGCTTGGCATTTATCCGCTTCAGATACCAGAACCCTTTAAAGTTGGTCAACCTAACGCATCCTGATCTTTCCTTAAGCAACCTGTTTTCAGGCTGAATCAAAATGGTCTGCTCGTTCTTTTTCTTTATCAGGGTAACCCGGGAAATATGGTCCCGATCCTGAACCGGCCATCCCAAACGGTGCCTCATGTAAAAAATCCAACTGGTATCGGAAATCTTTTTTATCAGTTCGCTGTAACGGGTTTTATAGTTCCATTGCTGGAGATTTTTCACATCAATGAGTTGCTTCACAACGGTATCAATATTAGCATTAACCGTCATAACCGCACGATATTCCCTGAAGGCAGTAGTGTCAAATTTAGTCAGATACACTTTAATACCCTCTTTATCCAGGGCGAGTTCAGTCTTTTTCTGTGAATGGACATTAAAGCCGTTCAACAGAAAAAAAAGGCTGAGAAAAAAAAGTATTCGGGATTTTTCCATTCCCTAAAGTTATGAAAATCAAAACAAGTGACCTTCTTCTTTTTCATAAAAAAAATCAACAGACAGTTTCGCCTGCTGTGAGGCCATAACCGCCAAGGCGTCGCAACGCTCGTTTTGAGGATGCGCGCTGTGCCCTTTTATCCAGCGGAAATCAACCTGATGTTTGCGGTAAATCTTCAAAAAACGCATCCATAAATCGGGATTTTTCTTTCCTGCGAAATTTTTCTTTTCCCAGCCGAAAACCCAACCCTTCACCACGGAATCGATCACGTACTTGGAATCGGAAGTAACCAGAACCGAAGTTCCTTGCTTTTTTAGTTTTTCCAGTCCGACAATAACCGCGAGCAGCTCCATCCTGTTATTGGTAGACAGCCGAAAACCCTCGTAAAACTCTTTTTTATAAGGAGTCCCCACCATTTCCATAATCACACCATAACCGGCAGGACCTGGATTTCCTTTAGAGGCACCGTCGGTGTAAATATGGACTTCGTAGGATTTCAATAGTATGCGTTATAAATTATGAGTTATGAGTTTTTCGATTACTTCCGGAAAATGCTTATGCTCCAGTTCGTGTACTTTCGTCACTATTTCTTCAGGCGTGCTACAATCTTCTATGTTGACTGATGTCTGAAAAATTATTGCACCTTCATCGTATTTTTCATTAACATAATGAATTGTGATACCGGTTTCCTTATCCTTATTGTCCAAAACCGCCTGATGCACATGCATGCCATACATTCCTTTTCCGCCGTATTTCGGTAAGAGGGCCGGATGAATGTTTATGACTTTATCAGGATAACCGGCGATGATATCCTTCGGAAACATTAAAAGGAATCCTGCCAGCACAATCAGATCGGGTTGCAGATCCTTAACCTTTTTCAGTACCGTTCCGTCATTAAGTTCCGCTTTGTTAAAAACTACCGCAGGTACATTGTGATTTTCAGCACGTTCTATCACTTTAGCGTTCGGATTGTTCGTTAACACCGCAACCACCTCAGCCGCACCGCTGTTTTTGAAGTGCGCAATGATGTTTTCGGCATTCGACCCCGACCCCGAAGCAAAAATCACTATTTTTTTCATCTGTCCCGTAATTTTTATTTAGGCTGAAAACCCTCGTTTTCACACTGCAAAAAAAAGAATAATAAATGATAATAAATAAAAATTAGGGGGCTTTGTAAAATTATTTTTTTAATTTCGTAGTCACATTTATTAACTAAAAGGTTGTTTTAAAATAAAGTTTTTTATTTTTGCCAACAATTTAAATTTTAAAATTAAAGATTATGTCAGACATTGCATCAAGAGTAAAAGCGATTATCGTAGACAAATTAGGTGTTGACGAAAATGAAGTTGTAACAGAAGCTAGCTTCACAAACGACTTGGGAGCTGATTCATTAGACACTGTTGAGCTTATCATGGAGTTCGAAAAAGAATTTGATATCCAAATTCCGGACGACCAAGCTGAAAACATTGCTACTGTTGGTCAAGCTATTTCTTACATCGAAGAAGCTAAAAAATAATAACGTATAGACATCCCATGTATTCCCCGGAATGCATGGGTGTTATTATTTTTTCCATTTGAAAAAACACTGATTGGGAGCAATCAAAAAAATACAATCTAGTACCCATGTTTCCTTTACAGATTAGAGAAAAGCAACATGGGTATTATTTGTTTAAATACATTGTAAATAATATATTATGGCATTAAAACGAGTTGTAGTAACAGGTTTAGGCGCTCTTACACCCATTGGAAATTCCATCGAAGAATACTGGGATGGATTGGTTAATGGCAAAAGCGGCGCTGCCCCAATAACATATTACGATACCGAAAAACATAAAACCAAATTCGCATGTGAAGTGAAAAGCTTCAACATCGAAAACTATATGGATCGTAAGGAAGCTCGTAGACTGGATAAATTTGCGCAATATGCCGTTGCAGCGAGTGACGAGGCAATAAAAGATGCCGGAATTACTGCTGAAAATGTTGATAAATACAGAGTGGGAGTAATCTGGGGTGCCGGAATCGGCGGTTTGGAAACCTTCCAGGAAGAAGTTATTTATTATGCTAAAGGTGACGGAACGCCAAAATTCAATCCTTTCTTCATACCTAAAATGATTGCCGATATTGCCCCTGCGCATATTTCCATGCGTAACGGCTATATGGGTCCAAACTATACAACAGTTTCTGCTTGTGCGTCTTCTGCCAATGCATTAATTGATGCGTTCAACTACATCCGTTTGGGTATGTGCGACGTTATCATTTCCGGCGGATCGGAAGCAGCTGTAACGATTGCCGGGATGGGCGGATTCAACTCCATGCACGCTTTGTCAACCCGTAACGAAAGTCCGGAAACTGCTTCAAGACCTTTTGATGCTACCCGTGACGGATTCGTTTTGGGCGAGGGAGCCGGAGCATTGGTTTTGGAAGAATACGAACATGCCAAAGCCCGTGGAGCAAAAATCTACTGCGAAATTGGCGGCGGAGGAATGTCATCCGACGCTTACCATCTGACTGCACCGCATCCGGAAGGAATCGGGGTAATTGCAGTAATGAAGAATACATTAAGAGACGCGGGGATGAAACCCGAGGATGTTGATCACATCAACACACATGGAACTTCCACGCCACTTGGTGACGTTGCGGAACTGAAAGCGATCAGTGCTGTTTTTGGCGAACATGCTAAAAACATCAATATCAATTCGACAAAATCAATGACAGGTCACTTGCTTGGTGCTGCCGGAGCTATCGAAGCCATCGCTTCTATTTTAGCTATGAAACACGGTATTGTTCCACCAACAATCAACCACTCGGTTGTAGACGAAAACATTGATCCGAGCTTGAATTTAACGCTGAACAAACCGCAAAAAAGAGACGTAAAAGTTGCGATGAGCAACACGTTTGGTTTTGGCGGCCACAACGCATGCGTTTTATTCAAAAAATTAGAGGAGTAATAGCTTGTTATGAGTATCATCCGGAAAATATTTTCAAATTCCCGCTCTCCAGAAGACGGGATTTTTTTTGACGCTATTCAGAAAATATTGGGCTTCAAACCGCTCAATCTGAACAATTACCGGAAAGCCTTTACCCATCGTTCGTTGAACAAGGTGGACGACAAAGGAAATCCGGTAAATTACGAACGTCTCGAATTTCTGGGTGATGCCATGCTTGGCTCCGTAATTGCAGCGCACTTATTCAATGAAGTGCCAACCGGAGACGAAGGTTATCTAACCAAGATGCGTTCGAAAATAGTAAGTCGGGATCACCTGAACGAATTGGGAAAGGACCTGAATCTGATAAAATATGTAGAAAGTAAAGTCTCTACACAACACTTTGGTGAAAACATTCACGGTAATCTTTTCGAAGCCTTAATCGGAGCCATTTATCTTGATCGTGGGTTTGTATACTGCGAAAAATTCATCCATAAAAAAGTGATCATCCCTTATGTGGATATCCCTAAACTGGAAGGCAAAGTCATCAGCTATAAAAGTTTGGTCATTGAGTGGTGTCAGAAAGAAAAAAAATCGTTCCACTACGATGTGTTTGAAGACAACGGAAACGAGGGCGTGAAATATTTCGGCGTAAAACTGAAGATCGACAATAAAATCATTGCCAGAGCCCGGGCAACCTCCAAGAAAAAAGCCGAAGAAAAAGCATCCCAACGTGCCTACTTCGCTTTTCAGGAAAAAATGAGTTCCAACGACTGATTGCAGCTTCACTAAATTATCGTTAACAACACCGTTTTGCTGTTTTTTCATATGATAATGTACTATATTTACATTATCTTTTACAGCACTATGGCGATTCACAAAATCCTGATTGACGATTTTATTTCTATTGATTATCAGCTAGTAGCAATACATTCCTCGCTGGAGGATTATCGTCTGGCGTATTTCATAAATCAGAAATTAGGCATTTCCTTTGAAAAAAGCGAAAATGACATCGGCATTCAGATTCCTGAAGGGAAAAGTCATTTTACCCGCTTTGTTTTTGACGATGAAGAACACGAGATATTTTGGAATCTGATTCCCAACAAAACAAAAGTCGCAACCCGACAAACCAAAGCCACTTCCCTTTTCGAGGAAACAGAACTGGAAATTACAACCAATATTTTTCTGCTTCCCGAACTCAAAAAAGTAGACTATATCCTGAAAATTGAAAATACTGACGATTTTTTTGATACGGATTCTTTAATTGACAACCTACTCACAATTAAACAGATAACAACCGCATATAAAATCGAACAAGACAAACTGAAATCGAAAAATAATTTAATTTTCTAATACAATGCCAACAAGAAAAAAGACGAAAATTGTAGCAACCCTAGGCCCTGCATGCAGCACCAAAGAAGTCCTTAAAGAGATGATTGATGCCGGGGTAAATGTTTTTAGAATTAACTTCTCCCATGCCGATTACACTGATGTGCAGCACCGCATCGACATCATCCGCGAACTGAATAATGAATTCGGATATACCACCTCCATTTTAGCCGATTTACAAGGTCCGAAACTACGCGTAGGCGTTATGAAAGAAGATGTTGTGGTAACCAAAGGGGATGTTATCACCTTTACAACAGCCGAAGACATCCTGGGTACAGCCGAGAGAGTTTACATGAACTATAAAGAATTCCCGAAAGATGTGAATCCGGGCGAACGTATTTTGCTGGACGACGGAAAACTGATTTTCGAAGTACTTACGACCGATAAAAAAACCGAAGTTGAAGCCATTGTTATTCAGGGCGGTCCTTTAAAATCCAAAAAAGGCGTTAACCTTCCCAATACAAAAGTTTCCCTTCCCGCGCTAACGGAAAAAGACATCCGTGATGCCCTTTTTGCCATTAAAAGTGAAGTGGATTGGATTGCGCTTTCTTTCGTGAGAACGGCCGAAGATTTAAAAGATCTACAGGATCTGATTATGGCAAACTCCAGTCATAAGATTCCGATCATTGCCAAAATTGAAAAACCGGAAGCCGTGGAAAACATTGACCGTATTGTAGCGTATTGCGACGGTTTAATGGTAGCGCGCGGTGACCTGGGTGTGGAAATTCCGGCGCAGGAAGTCCCGTTGATCCAGAAAAAACTGGTTTACAGAGCCAAAACCGCCCGTATTCCCGTAATCATCGCCACACAAATGATGGAAACCATGATTACCAGTTTGACGCCAACGCGTGCCGAAGTAAACGACGTGGCCAACTCGGTTATGGACGGTGCCGATGCGGTAATGCTGTCCGGAGAAACCTCCGTTGGAAACTATCCCGTGCAGGTTATTGAAAAAATGACACAGATCATTGAAGCCGTGGAAGATTCTCCGCTGATTCAGGTGCCACAGAACCAACCTCAGATAAAAACCAACCGCTACATCACCAAAAACATTTGCTATCACGGAGCGCTTTTGGCCAATGATATCAATGCCAAAGCAATCACAACGCTTACCAACAGCGGCTATACCGCATTTCAGGTTTCTGCATGGAGACCGCATGCACATATTTTGGTTTTTACATCCAACAGAAGAATCCTTACCCAACTGAACTTGCTTTGGGGCGTAAATGCGTTCTTATATGATAAGTTTGTAAGTACCGATGACACCATCGATGACATTAACGCGATTTCAAAACAAAAAGGATTTGTAAAGACCGGAGACATGCTGGTAAACTTGGCCGCCATGCCGGTTACCTCAAAAGGAATGGTAAATACGCTCCGCATTTCCGAAATTGAATAGAAAAAAGTATATTTGAGTACTAAAAGTAAAAAAACATGAATTCAAACAATCCGTTTTTTAAGAACAAATCGTTCACCAACACGACCCGTTATTCCTCTGATAACACAAATGATAATCAAATAATCACTGTTGACTATACCGACACGATGACTGTGCAGGGAACCATCAATAAAAGTTTACTGATGCTGGTTTTACTTGTTGCCGGAGCCGCTGTAACCTGGTCGATGACTTTTAGCGGTTACAACCCGATGGTATTGACTATCGGCGGAGCAATTATCGGTTTTATCTTAGTGCTTATTGCCGCTTTCAAACCGCAACATTCCGGTTATTTGGCTCCGGGTTATGCGATTTTTGAAGGGCTTTTCATTGGCGGACTTTCGGCTATTTTTGAATCGATGTACCCTGGCTTGGTTATTCAGGCAGTTGGCGCCACTTTTGTGACTTTCATCGTTTGTTTCGGACTGTACAGATACAATATCGTTAAGGTAACCGATCGTTTTCGCTCCGTAGTGGTTGCTGCTACCCTTGCGATTGCAAGTTTTTACCTGATCTCATGGTTGCTTTCCTTATTTATCGATTTCCAACCGGTACACCACGGCAATTCATTGATGAGCATCGGAATCAGTGCTTTCGTAATTGTGGTTGCGGCTTTGAATCTATTCTTAGACTTTGATCAGATTGAAAAAGGAGCCCAAAGAAGTCTTCCAAAATACATGGAATGGTTTGGCGCGATGGGATTGATGATTACTTTAGTTTGGTTGTACGTGGAATTTTTACGTTTGCTTTCCAAAATTTCCAGCAGAGATTAATCCGCAAAAACATATAAAAGAAACCGATTTCAGATTGAAGTCGGTTTTTTTTTGCTAAAACTCAAACTTCAGCTGCACTACCACCGATTTCTTCATTTCGGTATTCAGGTTATGCAATGAAATTCCGAGCAAACGAACCGAGTCTTTCATCTTTTCCTGATACAGTAATTCTTTGGTCGTTTCGAGAATCAGGCTTTTGTCGGAAATGAAATACGGCAGGGTTTTGCTTCGGGTTTGCAATGTAAAATCCGAATATTTGATTTTCAGTGTTACTGTTTTTCCAGAGATTTTGTGTTTTTGAAGCCGTCTGGAAAGTTCGGCTGCGATGCGTTCCAGTCGTTCTTCCATGAAAATTTCCGAAGTCAGATTCGTATTAAACGTATGTTCCGCCGCTACGGATTTCGTAATCCGGTTGGGTTTAACGGGACTGTTGTGAATCCCTCTAACAATACTGTAATAATGGCCACCGCTTTTTCCGAAATGTTCTTCCAGATATTCTTGTGTGCGTTCCTTCAGATCCTTTCCGGTGAAAATGCCGTGTTGGTACATTTTTTCTGCTGTAACTTTTCCGATCCCGTAAAATTTTTTGATGTCCAGAGCTTCCAGGAACGGTTCGACCTCATCCGGATTAATGGTTTTTTGTCCGTTGGGTTTGTTATAATCCGAAGCAATTTTAGCCACAAATTTATTAACCGAAATTCCAGCCGAAGCCGTTAAACCCACTTCTTCAAAAATACGTTTGCGGATTTCCTGTGCAATTAAGGTCGCGCTCGGATTTCCTTTCTTGTTTTGGGTCACATCCAGATAAGCTTCGTCCAGTGAAAGCGGTTCGACCAAGTCGGTATAGTCGTGAAATATTTTGCGGATTTTATTCGAAATCTCCTTGTAACGGTCAAAACGGGGACGAACAAAAATCAGTTCCGGACACAATTTTCGGGCCAGATAACCGCTCATCGCACTGCGAACCCCAAACTTACGGGCTTCATAACTCGCCGCCGAAACCACGCCACGAACTTCACTTCCCCCCACGGCAACGGGTTTCCCTTTGAGCAACGGATTGTCCATCTGCTCCACCGAAGCATAAAAAGCATCCATATCGACATGGATAATTTTTCTCTGAAGTACCGTTGGTTCCATGTTGTAAATTTATGTATATTCAATAGAAATTTTCAAGCCGATGAAAAAAACAGCATTACTTTTGGGAGCCTCGGGATTAACAGGCGGTTTGCTTTTGGAGCTGTTGCTTTCCGATTCGGATTTCGACAGAATAAAATTATTTTCCCGTAAAAATTCCGGAATTGCTCATCCGAAAATCGAGGAACATATCGTTGATCTTTTGCATCTTGAAAACCATGCGGCCTATTTTACCGGCGATGTGGTGTTTTGCTGTATCGGAACCACCAAAGCCAAAACTCCGGACCAAACCGAATACAAAGCTATTGATTTCGGCATTCCGGTTACCGCGGCACAGTTGGCGAAACAAAATAACATCCCGACGTTTATCGTGATTTCCGCTTTGGGTGCGAATGTTAAAAGTCCTGTTTTCTATAACCGCATTAAAGGTGAGATGGAACGAAGTGTCATTGGCCTTGGAATTCCCAGAACGTATATCCTGGAACCTTCACTGATTGCGAGTGACCGAAACGAAGCGCGGGTCGGTGAGATGATGGGCATTTATCTGATGAAAATCATTAATCCGATATTGATCGGAAAACTAAAAAAATACAGAAGTATCGCTCCGGAAAACATAGCCAAAACGATGTGGTATCTTTCAAAAAATGATTATCCAAAAACCATCATTCCTTCGGATATGATTTTCAAATTGTCGCAATCAGGCTGATTTTTTATTTTTTACCGGAACGAAGAATGCCATTGGTCGTTTCTTGAAATATTTCCAAATGGCTTTGTTCAGAAAATGCAGTTCGGAAAGCGGAATGTTTCTCGAACGGAAAGCCAATCCCAAGGAAAGCGAAAAACTCACCATGAAATTCACAAATCCGATAACGGCAATTCCGAAAATTCCCCAGAAAAGCATCTGGTGATCTACATTGAAATGTCCGCCATATAGCCCGAGTGCCAGATTTCCACTTGCAAAAGTAATGTGGCGGATATCCAAATCCAGTCCCAAAAACAGTCCGACGGAAGCTGTACTCCCCATAAAAACACCAAACCAGGCATTGGAAACCACACCTGCCCAATTGTTCTCAAACCACTGTGCGATTCGCTTTGTTTTTTTTACTCCGAAACTTTTTTTCAGCAACGGATGCTCCTGAATCCGGTAAATAAGTTGGTGGTGCTTGTTTCGGTTGGAAATGCTTCCCGAGATAATTCCAGAGAGAAACAGAAAAACGCCAGCAATGGCCGCATGAAATATTGCAGGTGAATCGACTAGGCTGATATCGGTTAACAATGTATTCCATTTCGCTTCGGCAATATTGTTGTCAAAAGCATAATCAATCAGCCAGATTCCCACAAGCGCAACCGGAAAAGCGACAATCACATTTCCCACAAAAGCAATAAACTGTGAACGGAACAATCGGACGAAAAGATGCGCAAACGAACTGTGCTTCTCTCCCTTTTTGTTTTGCTTTTTCATACCGCTTTCCAGTGCTTTGGCTAACGTAGCGGCGGTCATGGCTGGTTGCTTCGTAGCTAAAGTAAATCCTAGAAGAAAAATGGAAACGAAACCGACTGCGTAATTCAGACTGTATAAAAAAGCGTGACCGAAATAACTTGTCTCGATTTTCCCGAGCAATACCTTGATGATACACAGAATTCCGACCACTGCCCCGCCCCCCATGGCCGTGTAAAACATATTGAAATATTCTTTTGAAGATTCCGTGATGTAATGTTCTCCTGTTTTAGCGGAATGTTGTGTTATTTCATAAGAAAGTAACTGCGTACTTTCGTTTATGAGCTGCCCAACGTTTTTTTTATAGCAATTGTATCTGATTACTTTCTGTGCCAGTCGGATACTGTTGTTGTATTTATCTTCCTCCTTGTCAACCACCAGCAAAGAAATAAGGATTTTCAGTCGGTTCAATTGTTGTCGGATGCGTAACAAACTTTGATTTACCTTTAACGAAATCCCGTATTTGGAACTGTTACTGAACGCTTTGTCTACATAGTCTTCGCATTGTTTGTGCAGGATCAGAAACTGTTTGTAGCGCAAATCTTCCGAAGTCATGAAATATCGGTTTTGATTTCTGATTGTATCTTCTATCCGCAGAAATTCCTTTTCCAGCGCCACAAACGGACTTTCCAGCGAATCATACTCAGGAACCATTTTTATCACATCGGTTTCCATGGCACGACCACTCATCCGTTGAGTAATCAGTCCCATAGCATTGATTAGTTCGGATAAAATCGAAAGTTCTTTTACAGAAGAATAAATATCTGCAAAATTGAGAATCTCAATCAGACGCAAAAGTTCCTCATCTGCAATTTTACCAATCCAGATCGCGTCTGAGTCCAGGTAAAAAACCTGATTTAAAACATATTCCAACGTGTCTTTTTCTGGCTGGTACGGGAGAATCTTATCGAAAAGGCGTTTTTTTACCTCATATATAAAATCAGAATCGCGAAGAATTCCGGTATCCGAAAGCATACGACTGACTTTTCTGTTGCTCAGCAAATCCTTCAGATGATCGATGAATACGGCTTTCTCCTGGGGATTTTCAACTAAAAAAAGGAGTAGTTTTTCTATGGAAACCGTACTTTCGTTAAGCTTTTCGGGGCGGAAATAACGAACAATGTCTACCAAAAAATGCAGGGATTCCTTCGATGTGTACTTCCCATCCGAAAAATGTTTACGGAATAAACTCTCAATGGTGATTTCCGGCTTTGTATATCTGCGTAATCTCATCTCAGTTATTTTGGCGTTACTGTCTTGTAAAAATACAATACGCACCGCTATAATTTTCTTAACTTGCTCCCAAATTCTATTAATTTCTTTACAGATGCAGGAAACAGAACGGAAATTTCTGGTCACTTCAGACGATTTTAAGACCTTGGCGTTTACCCAAAACCGAATTGTTCAGGGGTATTTAAACTCACACCCGGAACGTACGGTTAGGGTCAGAATTAAAGGTGACAAAGGTTTTTTAACGATTAAGGGAAAAGGAAACGAATCGGGCACCACACGTTTCGAATGGGAAAAAGAAATTCCTATTACGGAAGCTGAACAATTACTACCGCTTTGCGAAGAAGGGACTATCGATAAAATCCGTTATGAAATAACCGTGGGGAAGCACGTCTATGAAGTGGATGTGTTTTCTGGTGCCAACGAAGGCCTGATCATTGCTGAAATCGAACTTTCTTCTGAGACAGAATCCTTCGAAAAACCAAACTGGCTGGGAAAAGAAGTTACAGGTGACGAACGTTATTACAATGCGTATCTGAGCAATCATCCGTTTAAAAACTGGTAGATTTATTCTTTTACGATCTCCAGATTGACGTTGATGAATCCGCGTCCTTTGGCATGCGCAATTTCCATGAAGGCTTTTTTGGACAGGTCGATTTCACGTCCTCTGGTGAATGGTCCCCTATCAATAACCGTAACGACTACAGACTTATTATTCACGGGATTTGTAACCCTAATGGCTGTTCCGAAAGGTAATTTTTTATGAGCTGCGGTTAATTTGGAATTATCAAAGCGTTTCCCGCTTGCTGTTTTTCGACCGTTAAACCTGTCGTGGTAATACGAAGCGTGTACTGCTTTTTTGTAAGGCTTATACTTTAAACGGACCGGTATAGAATCTGTTTTTAACGTATCCTGCACCGTCTTTTTGGCTTTAGCGTGCAGCGCCATCCGTTCGCTGGTAAAACTACTGGCAAAGAATACAAAGATGAAAAGCAGTAAAGTTGGGGCAATAATTTTTTTCATGTTCTAATTTTTAAACTACAGGACTAACAAGAAATATGCCATAGAAAGAAAAAGCCCTAAACGGGCTTTTATGGATTTAGAACCAAAGGTTCCACGGAATTCTGCTGAGTATTAAAAGCAATCCGGCAAGATACAAATACCCTATCTTCTTAAATTTACCATTACTGCTTTCTTCCTTTTTATGCTTTGACCAACCAATGGTTATTAAAGCGATGGCAATTACGTTAATTAACGGATGCTCCAAAGACGTTAAACGTAAGGCTGCATTGCTCATCTCGCCAAGTGCTGCCATCCCTAATGGGGAAACAAAGTAAACCACTAGTCCCAAAAGCAATTGAACATGACAGAAAATCAGGGCAAACAAAGAAATTTTTCGGTCTTTATCCTCAAATCCTCTTTTTGATGAGATTGCCAAAAAGGCGTTGATTACTGCAAATACTAATATTCCTAAAGCCAAATAAGCTATTCCGGAATGTGCTTTCTGAATAATTTCGTACATAAACTCCATTTATTAGTTAAACAAATATATTGAATTAAAAATAAAACCCGCTACTTTTTTAAGATAACGGGCCATATTTCATGCAAAGAATGTTTTACAACTTCACTATTTTAAAGTTAATCAACTGATTATCAATTTTCATTTTAAAGAAATAAGTACCTGCAGCAAAACCTGAAATATCTACCTGGGCAGTAAGGTTATTAATCGCTCCGGAGAACAGCAATCTTCCCTCAACGTTATAAACCGACACATCAGAAATGATGTCCTTGGAATTGATGGTCACTAATCCGTTCGTAGGATTTGGATAGTAGGTATAATCAATATAACTGTCTTCAGCAATTCCCAATGTTGCAATACATGATGTTGTGGCAGCCCAACCTCTGTCTGTCACACCACCATCGGATACAAAGCGAATTGTTAAAGCTCCGTCGGATGCTGTAGACTCTATAGGACCAGGCAAAGCCGTTCCCGTGTAACCGTTAGGAGCAAATAAAGGTGATGTGGTACCGGATCCGTTATAAACATATAAATAGTCATAATCCTGCTCCAAAGAGAATGCTGTGAAATTCAATTGTATCTTATTGTTGGCCAGATTAGGTATTATCGTTCTGACAAAATTTTGGTTATCGGTGTAATTCCCCGTCAATCCTCCCGTATCTGTCAAGGTAATTCCGTTGCAATAATTGGCAGATGTCAGAAAAACATACTCTCTGGTTGAAGCCGTCAAACTACCACAACTTGGTTTAACCCTGAATTTATAATAGGTATTGGGCGACAATCCAGTTGCCGTAAAATTGGGCGAGGTCACCGTATTCCAAATCGGCGAATTACCTGAGAAAGGCATTACCGCCACTTGCCAAGTATCTTCAGTGGTGATGTCAGCCCAGGTTATAACTGCACTAGAAGCTCCGACATTATATTGCGCATCTATGGAACCGACTCCATTAACACAAACGGCAATACAGTCTGAGCTTAAACAGCCCCTTGAATTGATAAAATTTAAAATAGCGGCACTGGGTTGTGAACCAAATCCATTGGCAAAACTGATTCCGACCCCGCCTACAAGATGGCAATAACTCATGATTGTTCCCTTAACCGAACTGCTCGGAATGATTGGAGGAGTTGTCATGCACGAATATCCTTCAGCAGACGCACCAATTGCATACGGCGCACAATTGTCTATGGCAGTATTGTTGCCGTTCCAGACACAAGCGTGAGTGTGGCGTGAACCCAGATTATGTCCGAATTCATGCGTAACCACCTGAATTGTCCAGGAATATGTTGGAACAGTCGAATAGCTCATACTAACATCCGAATACACATAATTGTTTGCTGTGCACAGACTCCCTATTCCCATGGATACTCCGCCAAGACCTCCGGGATCTATACCCACCAACTGGCCTACATCTCCATCAAAAACAGGCCGAACATCCTTAAACTTATACAGATAGTCCCTTGAACTTGTCCCTGTTCCCTCATATGGATCCTGAGAAGTCCATATGTAAACCGATTTTAGCGCAACGGTAATTCCGTCATTACTGTACAGCGTCTGCATATTATTAAAAACAGAAGTCATCCAGTTAGTAGTGGTAGTGGTACTGCTGCCGTTTGAAACAAATAAATTATTATCCATTTCGAAATACATGGCAACACATTTGGCACTTGAAGGCGATTTCAATTCGTTTGATATATTTTCCGTGTCTGATGCCAGTTCATCTGAAGTATGACAATCGTTGGTATTTGCCACTTTCATTTTCTGATCTTCGTAAATGATGTACTCACTTTCGTTTCCGGGTTCATCAATCTTTGCCACAACCAGATTGCTCAGTCGGGAACTGGAAACTACACCATTAAATTCACCGTTAAAGAAATTAAATGAAGCTAAGGAAGTAGGATCATCTTTAACAATCCCTCTATAATAAACCCCTTTAGTGTAGTTTATGTTTTTCTGCTTATCCGTATCTACGTGAAAACCTTCGGAGAACAGATCAACCCGGTAAAGTTGCAAAAGCAGGATCTCGCCGTGGTAGGACACCCCTAATTCGATGGTTTGATAGGATTTTTGAACTACATCGCTAACCACCGGCATTTTTATTGATGCCAATTGGGCATCCGATACCGTTTTCTCAATCTGAACGTTTGGGTTCCGTTCAATAGCGGTTAAAGGAAAAACGGGAACGAATTCGGTTTTTGACGAATTCAGTTCCCGTAATTTTTGGGCTACCTTGTTTTGCGAAAATGTAATAAAACAGCAAAACAAAGAAAAAATTGTAATTAGTTTTCTCATTTTTAGTAAGTTAGTTTTGGTTTGCCAAAAATAGCCAAAAAAAACAAAAATCCTAATTAATATATTATTACACCTTTTTCAGGTCTTTAATCACCTTAAATGCACTGTCAATATGCTCTTCACTCACTACTATGGTAATCTCAAAATTGGTAGAAATAACTTCCGTAATATTGATTCCGTCCCATGCTAAACGCTGAAAAACAAAATAAAACAACCCCGGAGTACCAATATTATCTTTAGGTAACTTAACCGTAATCGATGCTAATTTATCCGTTTTCATCAACCATTTCTCATCATCAAAATGCTTCTCAAGAATATCGCTGATGGATTCGCTCACAATAAGATTGGTTTCATTAACACCGCGGGAAGAGGTGTAAAAAATATCCTTAAGGGAACTGATTTCCGTTAAAAAATCGGCTTGTCTGTTTAAAACCCTTGGGTTAATAGGGAAGTTATAATTAATTAATGAGGAACGCACGGTAATCTCACCCATTCCCTTCAGAGTTTTCTCAATCTTATGGTTAATTCGGAAATCCAGCTCCTCGGATAAACGTTTTAAAGCCATGACAATTGCACCCTGTTTCACTTCCTTTTCCATTTCATGCTCCAAATCGTGCTGAATGATTCTGGCCAATGATGTCAGATTCACTATTCCAAGTGTTAATCCGTTAAGCAGGAACGGTTTGGATTTAATGTAATTCTCAACAACAGAAGAAATCGTTTTCATAAATTAAAATGTTTTTTTTTAAAAAATCACGACAAATCTACAATAAAAAACAATATGTTATATATATAACAGTGTTAAAAATAATAGAAGGCATCTTTAAGATGCTCAATCTTACAAAAGGTTGCGTCTTTTGAAACAGCAATTATATCAAAACGCACTGTAAATTCCTGCTCTTTCCGACTTACGTATTCATCTACAGCCTTCACCAGTAATTTAATTTTTTTTGGATTTACAAAGTCCTGAGGGTTTCCAAAATCCAAATTGGTTCGCGTTTTTACTTCAATTATTGCCAAAATGTTATTTTTCTGTGCAATGATATCCACTTCTGCTTTTTGAAAAAACCAATTCCGTTCCAGAATTTCATAACCTTCCTTCTGCAAATATTCAGCTGCCAGATCCTCACCAAGCTTCCCTAATTCGTTATGTTCAGCCATTAATATCTGAATTCTAAAATAATTTCATCCGGATTCACCTCAAACTCCACTTCTTTTCCTAAAATGAGCGTCCTGTTATCTTTCTGGTGTCCTGCAGGGAAATAAAAACAGACCGGGAACTTATATTTTTTGGCAATTTCCATGATAATCCCCACTTCATTCTGTCCGAACGGAATTTCATTATCATGCATATCGGTCATACTCCCGACGATAAGCCCTTTCAGATTATCGAAATAGCCGTTGCGCTTCAGGTTCTGCATCATCCGGTCGATATGATACAGGTATTCATCCAAATCTTCAATGAAGAGAATTTTTCCATCGGTATTCAGAGACGACTTCGAACCCAACAAACTGTATAGAATAGAAAGATTTCCTCCAACGAGCTGTCCTTTGGCTTTGCCTTGGATTTCATAACCTTTCGACGGAACCACATATTTCAGTCTTTCACCAAAAAGAGCCTTGCGCAAGGTTTCCTTCACTTCCTCCGGCGCTTTAGGAACCGTAAACGGCATGATGGAATGTATCGTGGCAATTCCTAATCTATTCAGATGGCTGTGCAATACCGTCACATCGCTGAAACCCATTATCCATTTCGGATGCTTCTTGAATTTGGTAAAATCAAGCGTGTCGATAATACGTACCGTACCATAACCGCCACGCGCGCACCAAATCGCTTTGATATTATCGTCGTCCAACATTTCCTGAAGATCAGCGGTTCTTTCCTGATCGGTTCCTCCTAACTGACAGCTGTCCAAGCCGATGGTTTTGCCCAGTTTCACTTCCAGCCCCCAGGACTTCAGTAAATCAATGGCCGGTTGCGCCTCTTCAGGGAAAAATTTTCGTGCTGTACAAACTATGGCAACGGTATCGCCTTTTTTAAGATACGGTGGGATTTTCATTTTCTTTTGTGAATATGAATTTAAGCTTAAAAACATTAGTATTACTAAGTATCGAATCATTCAAAATAGTAAAATTACTTACGAAAATAAGCAAATGTAGCTTGGCTACAAATAGAATACAGATAATTTAAATTTTTATTATTTAAATTTGAAAAAATATATACTGTGGAAATAGCAATTTTAATACCTTGTTTAAATGAAGAATTAACCATTGAAAGAGTTGTCAATGGTTTTAAAAAAGAATTGCCAAACAGCACTGTTTACGTTTACGACAACAATTCCAATGACGATACTTTCAAAATTGCTTCAGAAGCTAATGCAGTTGTAAAAAAGGAATTTAAAAAAGGCAAAGCCAACGTTATTTTAAGAATGTTCAACGAAATTGAAGCAGACATTTACGTCATGATTGACGGTGATGATACTTATCCGATTGAAGCCATTCACAGTATGATCGCATTACTAAAAGAACAAAATGCAGATATGATTATTGGCGACCGTATAAGTAATGGTGCCTATAAAAATCAAAACAAGAGGAAGTTTCACAATTTTGGAAATTCTCTAATCAAAACATTAATAAATAGTTTTTTCAAAACAAATATTTCTGATGTTTTAAGTGGATATCGAGTATTTAGCAGAAGATTTGTAAAGAATTATGCATCTTCAATAAAAGGCTTTGAATTAGAAACCGACCTTACACTTTTTTGTTTGAATTATGATCTGAAAATTGATCAATTCCCCATAAATTATAAAGATAGACCACCTAATAGTAAATCAAAATTAAACACATTTAATGATGGCTTTAAGGTAATTACCCTTTTTTTAAATCTGTATCGTTTATACAAACCTCTCCAATTTTTTAGTACAATTTCACTTTGTTTTGCAATTTTTGGTTTAGGATTAGGATATTTTCCAATTAGAGAATACATAGTAAAACCAGATCATTACATAACAAAAGTTCCAACAGCAATTTTAGCAGTATCTTTAATTATTATGGCACTTTTATTATTTTGTTGCGGCTTGATTTTAGATAACCTTTCTAAATACGATAAACGAAATTTCAAACAAATTCTTCTAAATTCTAAATGATTTTATTAAAAAACTACTGGCCCTATTTGTTTACGGTCATCATTCTATTCTGTTTTTTTAAAAACAATACAAAAGATGGTATTCCTTATGATTATGTTTCAGAATCTCTTGTTGTAGGCAGAATGATGGAGAGCGAAAGAACAGGTTTGCTTTCATATTCCGGTTTGCCCGGAATGATGACAGACCTTTCAAATGACGAAGGTTTTAAACTAAACTCACTTAAACAATACTATTTATTAGAAAACACAGATAAAAGAAAAAACTTTAAAGATTTTCAAACTTACAACTCACAAACTGGCGGACAAGGACTGCTTTATTCAACATTCAATAAAATTTCACCATTCAATCTAATAACGAATATCGAAATTTTAAAAAATTTTACCTTGCTTATTAATGCAATTATGTTCAGTATTTTTATAGGCTGGTGTAAAAGAAATTTTGGGATAATTCCAGCCATCACTGTCCTTCTGTTTATAGCTGTTTCAAGCTGGATTTGGTTATTTGCCGATAGCTTATGGTGGTGCCTCTGGTCTTTTTACCTACCCTTTATAACCATGCTGTTAGGTTTAGAACTTTTAAAAGAAAATACAAATAAAATATTACTTATAGTGCTTTTCAGTGGCCTTACAAAATGTTTTTTTACTGGATTTGAATACATCTCCACAACATTATTAGCTGTATTCGCACCTATCGTTTTTTATTACATAAAGGACTCCAGAAAAATAAAAGATTTTCTGCTTTTTAGTACTAAAACAGCATTTATACTATTAGTAAGTGTAGTGCTTGAGATGCTAGTATTAATTTTTCAATTAAAAAACTTAAAAGGCAGTTACACAGAAGGCATTCGTCATATTGTTGATTCTTATAATATAAGAACAGCTGCTGTTATAATTGAAGGAAAAACTGCTGCTATTTCAAATAACATGTATGTTCAAATAATAATTAGATATTTATCCGGAGATGTCTTTTCTTGGCTAAAACCCAATATCCCTTTTATATTACTCATATTTTTGATTTTTATTTCCAGTCTTATTTTAATAAAAATGGATTATAAGAAATACAAACCAATAGTTTTTTCAACATGGTTCTCTATAATCGCACCTTTATCTTGGTTTGTATTATTCATTCAGCACTCTAACATCCATTCTCATCTAAATTTTATTGTTTGGTACATCCCATTTTTACCTTTAGGTATTTTATGTTTCGGTATTTTGATAAATGTTTTTATTGAAAGATTTACTAAAAGTGTTTTATAGATTGGAATTAAGATAAATTTGTTCACTATTTTTGCATCAAATTTCCAAACAATTAAACTTCGTCCAGATTTAAAACTCATTGCTTTAGTCTTAATGAGCAACTAATAAATTATGATACAAGATCCGAAAAGATATACGATTACTGCTGCTTTACCTTACACTAACGGCCCTATTCACATTGGTCACCTAGCCGGTGTTTATGTGCCTTCCGATATTTATGCCCGTTTCCTTCGTTTACAGGGAAAAGACGTGGCGTTCATCTGCGGAAGCGACGAACACGGTGTGGCCATTTCCATGAAAGCCAAAAAAGAAGGCATTACACCACAGCAGGTAATCGATAAATATGACGGCATCATTCGTAAATCGTTTTTGGATTTCGGAATTTCTTTTGATAATTATTCAAGAACATCTTCCGAAATTCATCATAAAACTGCTTCTGAATTTTTCAGAAAATTATACGACGAAGGCAAATTCATAGAAGAAACCACCGATCAGCTATACGACGAAAAAGCAGATCAGTTTTTAGCCGATCGTTTCGTAATGGGAACTTGTCCGAAATGCGGTAATGAAGAAGCCTATGGCGATCAGTGCGAAAAATGCGGATCATCTTTAAATGCAACCGACTTAATCAACCCAAAATCGACCATCACCGGAACAAAACCGGTTTTAAAATCGACAAAACACTGGTTCTTACCTTTAGACCAATACGATACTTTCTTACGCGAATGGATTCTGGAAGGTCATAAAAACGACTGGAAACCAAACGTGTACGGTCAGGTAAAATCCTGGTTGGAAGACGGTTTGCGTCCGCGTGCGGTAACCCGTGATCTGGATTGGGGAATCGATGTTCCCGTGGAAGGTGCCGAAGGTAAAAAACTGTATGTTTGGTTTGATGCGCCTATCGGATACATCTCCTCCACCAAAGAATGGGCGGCCAGAGAAGGAAAAGATTGGGAACCGTATTGGAAATCGGCTGATACGAAACTGGTGCATTTCATTGGAAAAGATAATATCGTATTCCATTGTGTGATTTTCCCTGCGATGTTAAAAGCGGAAGGAAGTTATATTTTACCAGATAATGTTCCGGCCAACGAGTTTTTGAATCTGGAAGGCAACAAATTATCCACTTCCAAAAACTGGGCGGTTTGGTTGCACGAGTATTTAATCGATTTCCCTGAAAAACAGGACGTGTTGCGTTATGCGCTAACTGCCAACGCACCGGAAACCAAAGACAACGATTTTACCTGGAAGGATTTTCAGGCGAGAAATAACAACGAATTGGTGGCTATCTTCGGAAACTTCATCAACCGTGTGGTAGTGCTTACCAATAAATATTACGAAGGCGTTATTCCGCAGCCGAACGAATTATCGGAAGTAGATGAAGCTACTTTAACGGAACTTAAGGCGTATCCTGCGGTAATTGCTTCTTCCGTGGAAAGATACCGTTTCAGAGAAGCCTTAGGAGAACTGATGAACGTGGCACGTTTGGGTAATAAATATTTAGCCGACGAAGAGCCTTGGAAAATCATCAAAGAAAATCCGGAACGCGTCCAGACACAAATGTATGTGGCATTACAAATCGCTTCGGCATTGAGTGTTTTGGCAGAACCGTTTCTACCTTTTACGGCTGCGAAACTGAAAAATATTCTGAAATTGAACAGTTTCGACTGGAACAAGATTACGACGTCATCGGATTTAATTCCGGCAGGACATAAAATTGGTGAAGCCGAATTGTTATTCGCAAAAATAGAAGACGACGAAATTCAAAAACAAATTGACAAATTGGAAGCAACCAAAGTAGCCAACAAAGCTGAAAACGCTAAAGCGGAACCGCAGAAAGAAATCATCACGTTTGAAGATTTCGCTAAAGTGGATTTACGTATCGGAACCATTATCGAAGCCGAAAAAATGCCGAAAGCCAACAAGCTATTGGTATTAAAAGTAGATACAGGAATCGACGTGCGCACAATTGTTTCGGGAATTGCAGAGCATTTCACTCCGGAAGAAGTTATCGGAAAACGCGTTACGGTTTTAGTGAACCTGGCACCAAGAGCCTTACGAGGAGTAGAAAGTGAAGGCATGTTGTTGTTATCCAACACCGCAGAAGGCAAACTGGTTTTTGTGAATCCGGATGCGGAAGGTGTTATTAACGGCGCGATGATCAGTTAAAAACAAATAATACAACCCTTTCAATTTAAACTTTGAAAGGGTTTTTTAATATTAAACCTATGAACCTAAAAATAATCGCCTTCGACGCCGACGACACCTTATTCATCAACGAACCCTATTTCGAGGAAACCGAAAAGAAATTCTGTGGCATGATGAGTGATTACCACTCCTATCAGACGCTGTCGCAGGAATTACTCAAAACACAGGTGGACAATTTGCCTTTGTACGGTTACGGCATTAAAGGCTATATCCTTTCCATGATAGAAACTGCCATAAAAGTTTCCGACGGAACAATTGGTTCAAAAGGGATTCATCGAATTACAGAATTAGGCAAGGAGCTAATTCAAAGACCGATAGAATTATTGGACGGTGTGGAAGAAACACTGGAAGCTCTTCACTCCAACTACAAATTAGTGGTAGCGACCAAAGGCGACCTGAAAGACCAGCAACGTAAACTGCACGATTCAGGTTTGGGACACTATTTCCACCATATTGAAGTGATGGCCGACAAACAGGAACTCAATTATGAAAAACTGTTACAGCGTTTGGAAATCCAGCCCGAGGAGTTTTTCATGATTGGGAATTCCTTAAAATCAGATGTACTGCCCGTTTTGAACATTGGCGGTTATGCGGTTCACGTTCCTTTTCATACCACCTGGGCACATGAGAAAATCGACCATGAAATTATGCATCCGAAATTCAAAGCGGTTTCAAAAATCACCGAAGTCTTACCATTGTTATTAAAATGAAACATAAACTAGATCTTTCAAACTGGAACCGTAAAACCCACTTTGAATTTTTCAGTAAATTCGACGAGCCCTTTTTTGGTATTACCGTAAACATCGATTGTACCAAAGCCTACGAAAGGGCAAAACAAAACAAAATATCATTTTTCATTTATTACCTTCATAAAACATTGCTGGCCATAAATGCAATTGAAAACTTCCGTTACCGCATTGTCGATAACGAAGTGATCGTTTTCGACACCATCAATGCTTCCACGACCATATTGCGCGACGATACTACGTTTGGGTTTTCCCTGATAGACCATTTTGAGGATTTGCACCTTTTCAACGAAAAAGCACTACTTGAAATAGAAAGAGTACGCAATACTGACGGACTATTAACACGCGATTTCAGCGGTCAATACAATCTGATCCATTTCTCATCACTGCCATGGGTGAATTTCACCTCCATTTCCCATTCGAGAAATTTTTCATATCCCGACAGTTGTCCGAAGATCTCTTTCGGGAAAATGACCGAGGAAAACGGTAAAAAAACCATGCCAGTGTCGGTACACGTACATCACGCCTTAATGGATGGCTATCATGTAGGCCTTTTTGTGGAAGAACTGCAAAAACAAATGAATTCCTAAATGTTTCCAATTGCCTTTCATCCGATTTACAAGCACCCGCTACCGGAAGGGCATCGCTTTCCTATGATTAAGTATGAGTTGTTACCACAACAACTTTTACATGAAGGAACGGTTACACCCACTGCCTTTTTCGAACCCGGTTTACCCGACATGCAACACATACTTGCAGTTCATGAACGCAACTATGTCGACAATCTGATCAACCTGACATTAGACCCGCGTGCTGTTCGGAAAATCGGATTTCCTTTGTCTTCCGAATTGGTTGAAAGGGAACTGCGATTGGCACAGGGAACCATACTCGGTGCCGAAAAAGCATTACAAACCGGTATTGGCTTCAACATCGCCGGAGGAACACATCATGCCTATTCCAACCGAGGCGAAGCGTTTTGCTTACTGAATGATCAAGCCATTGGCGCGCAGTATTTACTCGATCAAAAACTGGCCAAAAAAATTTTAATTGTCGATTTGGATGTGCATCAGGGCAATGGAACCGCAGAGATTTTTCAGAACAACGATAAAGTATTTACTTTTTCGATGCACGGAAAATCCAATTACCCCTTTAAGAAAGAAACCTCCGACTTAGACATTGCGCTACATGACCATACCGAGGACGCAAAATATCTGGAAGTGCTGCAAAACACCTTACCCTACCTTATCGAGACCCAAAAACCGGATTTCATTTTCTATCTGAGCGGCGTGGATATTTTAGCCTCCGACAAATTGGGAAAACTGGGCTGTACCCTGGATGGCTGTAAAAAAAGGGATGAAATGGTGTTCTCCCTTTGCCGGAAATACGAAATATCGGTACAGGTGAGCATGGGTGGCGGTTATTCACCGAACATCAAAACCATTATCGAGGCACATGCCAATACCTATAGAGTAGCTACAGCTATTTACTCTTAAAAAACAAACCATCAACATTGGCTGATGGTCTGTTTCAACTTAAAGGGCATTCAGAACTTCGATAATCTCATCCCCAAATTTTTCAATTTTCTTGGCTCCGAAACCTTTTATACTCCCCAATGCCTCCTTATTTTTAGGATGATGGAAAGCAATACTTATCAACTCCGAATTATGGCATACCATAAATTTCGGAATGTTTAACGTTTCCGCCTTATCCGTTCGCCATTGTTTTAAGCATTCCAGCACATAAAGGCTTCCCGGAGTCAAGTCTGCTTCTTCAACCGTGATTGAATTTTCTTTGGCTTGCGGATTGCTTTCATAATGAAGTAAAACCGACCAGTGCGGCTCTTCTGTAGATTCCACAAAATGGGTGTCGGATTTGACAAACTTTATCTGTTGCAGAAAATCGTTCAGTGCCTGCTGATCTGCCGAAAAATGGGAAGAAGCGATTCGAATGGTAAACAACTGAACCTTCATGGATTATTTATTTCCCAAAAGCAATACCTCAGTCGCTACTATCTCAGTAATGTATTTTTTGTTCCCTTCCTTATCATCGTAGCTTCTGTGGGTCAGTTTTCCTTCGATGCCGATTTCCTTTCCTTTAACAACAAACTTCTCAATAATCTCGGCGGTTTTCCCCCAGGCGGTTACACGGTGCCATTCGGTTTGTTCCACTTTGTCTCCTTTGTCGTTGTAGTAGAAATCGTTGGTTGCAATGGTAAAGTTCGCTAGTTTTCGGTCTCCGTTAATGGTTTTCACTTCCGGTTCCTGACCTACGTTTCCGATTAATTGCACTCTGTTTTTCATGGCGTGTAAAATTTAAATGTTAGTGTTAAAATGATTTTGTTCGTGCCGATGGTTATTTGATTTCGACAGGGCAAAGATGTGAAAGTACCAAGATTTTATTCGGTTGTCAATCGTTTACTTTCGTTTGTAAGTGTTTGTTGTCGTTTGTTTTCAGGAATTTTCTTATATTTGGTTAACCTTCTCTTAAAAAAGGCAACCATAAATTATTAATCAAAATCATAAACGCCATGAACAACAACACCGACATCGAAAAACTCAAATTTCCGATAGGCCGTTTTACATGCCCTGAGGAAATAACCCCGGAACATCTGAAAATCTGGAAAATAACGATTAGGGAATTTCCACAGGAATTGAAAAAAACAGTCGAAAACCTTTCTATTACGGAACTGAATTGGAAATACCGCCCGGATGGCTGGTGCATCAAACAGGTGGTGCATCATTTGGCCGACAGTCACATGAACGCCCTCATCCGTGTAAAACTCGCCCTTACCGAAGACGCACCGGTGATCCGCCCGTATGAAGAAGCGCTATGGGCCGAACTGAAGGATAGTCTGCGGGACGATATTCAGCCTTCACTGAAAATTATTGAAGGCGTACACGAACGTTGGTCGCAGTTGCTGGATAATTTTTCCGAACACGATTGGAACCGCATGTACTATCATCCGCAGCACCAACGCCTGGCTTCTGTCAAAGAAGCATTGGGCATTTACGATTGGCATTCCAAACATCATTTGGCGCACATCAATCAGGCTTTTTCTTACAAAGGTGAATTCAATTTTTAACGTATGAAGTATTGTTTAGAATGCGGCGATTCCTTTTCTGGTCGGGAAGACAAGAAATTTTGCGGAGATGGGTGTAGAAATTCTTACAATAATAAAATAAATAAGGATAATACGAATTTGATGCGTAACATTAATAACAAGTTACGAAAAAATTACCGAATTTTGTCAGAACTCAATCCCGAAGAAAAATCAAAAACCACGCGATCCAAATTGGTTGCGAAAAATTTTGATTTCGATTTTTTCACGTCCGTTTACCAGACAAAAAGCGGAAACACTTATTATTTCCTGTACGACCAAGGTTATAGGGCGATTGAAAATGACGGGTTTATATTGGTGAAAAAAGACAATTAAACAAGTTTGTAATTATGACACGATTTTACCGCGATGAAGTATTTAAAGAGATTCCGTTGGAGCACAAGCATGTGTTCAGGTATGCCCTTTCGAACTACGGACGTTTGATGAGTTTTACAGATGAAATGAAAAACGGCAAAGTCCTGAAAGGATCCTTAACCGATGGCTATCACACCTTGCGCGTTACCCACAGAGATGAGAACAATAAAAAACATCAAAAAACAATATTGCTTTACAAATGGGTCGCCGAACTTTTCATCCCGAAAACTGCTGATGACCAGCTGTATGTGATTCATATCGACCGTAAGAAGGACAACGACCATGTAAGCAACCTGAAGTGGGTAAACTACGAAGGAAAGATGGCGCATTACAAAAGCAGTCCGAAAGTTATAGCAGCCAAAAAGAAACTCCTTGAACACAATATCAAAGCCGATGGTCCGAAACTGACGGAAACCACGGTAATGCGGCTTAAAAAAATCCTGCTTGATCCCAACCGAAAAACCCGCATGAAAATCCTCGCTAAACAATTCGGCGTGAGCGAAATGCAGTTGTACCGCATCAAATCGGGTGAAAACTGGGGACATGTCAAAGTTAAGGGGCACAAACCGAAAGATGAAACAAAATAAACCACAGATAGCAGTATTGGGCTGCGGATGGTTAGGTTTTCCTTTAGCCAAAAAATTAGTCATGGAAGGGTTTCCCGTAAAAGGATCGACCACTTCCGAAGCAAAAATGACGCTGTTGAAAGAAAACGGCATCCATCCGTCTCAGGTGGTCTTAACCGAAGAAGCCGTTCTGGGAGGCGTTACCGATTTTCTGAAAGATGTTGAAATCCTGATTATCGACATCCCGCCCGGTCTGCGAAACGTTACTTCTACGACAAAATCATTTGTTTCCAAAATTGAAAAACTACTGCCATATATTGAACAATCATCGGTAGAAAAACTGCTTTTCGTGAGTTCTACCTCCGTTTATTCCGATGCTAATATAACCGTAACCGAAGAAGCTCTTCCGGATCCCGATACCGAAAGCGGAAGGCAATTGATTGAAGTTGAAAAATTGCTGCTGAACAATCCGAATTTCAAAACGACCGTTATCCGTTTTGGCGGACTCATCGGTGCCGACCGCCATCCTATAAAAATGCTGGCCGGAAGGGAAAACCTGGAAAATCCGGACGCGGTTATCAATCTGATCCATCAGGAAGACTGCATCGGCATCATTCTGAGAATCATCGAAAAAGAAGCATGGAACGAAACCTTTAACGCGGTGACTCCTTACCATCCGACACGAAAGGAGTATTATGTCAAAAAAGCTGCGGAAATGAATTTGGCAATTCCTAAATTTGCATCGGATAAACCCTCTATCGGAAAACGCATCTCAAGTGCAAAAATCGAACAGGTTTTAGCCTATACATTCAGAAAAAACAACCTTTAACGTGCCCAAAATTTCAAAGCTACACCTATCGGCCAAAAATAGATTACAATCGATCGGGTTGCCGATGCTGGCGTTGATATGGGTCAGCTTTTTTTGGGGAACCACCTGGCTGGCGTCTAAAGAAGGAGTCAGACACATGCCTGCGTTGCAGCTAGCGGCCATCCGACAGTTTTTGGGTGCGGCAATTTACATCGCGTTTTTCCTGTTTAAAAAAACACCCTGGCCGAAAGGCAAACAATGGAATACGATTGTGATCCTGAGTATTCTTAACTTCGTTTTAAGCAACGGACTGAGTACCTGGGGCGTGAAATACATTTCCAGCGGTCTGGGTGCTATCATCGGCACCATTTTTCCGTTATGGATTGTTGTAATAAGCTGGTTTAAAGGCGAGAAGCCTTCCAAATGGGCGGTGGTTGGCTTGTTGGTTTCCTTCTGTGGAGTCTGTTTGATTTTTTATGATTATTTAGCCGATTTTCTTAAACCCGATTTCCGTTTCGGTATTCTGCTTTCGGTAATTGCTACCTTTACCTGGGCCTTCGGAAGCGTGCATACCAAGAAAAAAGCCGCCAGCTTTAATCCGTATTTCAGTCTGGGACTCCAAATGCTGATTTCAAGTGTTTTATTGTTTGCCTATACCGGAGCGACCGGAACCGCTATCAATATCACACAGATTCCAGCCGAATCCTGGTGGTCGATTGCCTATCTTGTGATTTTTGGTTCCGTATTTACCTTTATCGCCTTCATTTATGCGCTGCAGCATCTTCCCTCGGAAATCAGCAGTATTTATGCGTATATCAACCCCATAGTGGCACTTGTGTTGGGGGCGTTTATTTTTGACGAACCGTTAACAATAATGATTATGATTGGTGGAAGCGTGACGATTTTTGGATTGTATCTGGTAAACCGATCGATACGGAAAGGATAACGTGGTAAATTCAAGATAAATTCCGAATTACATCTGCAAAAAGGATAATTAACGAGTATTTTTAGATATCGCCGATGTTTTAGCATCTGCGGTAATGCATTCCGTAAATTTAGGCCGAAAACAACACTAAACCTTCTGTGATTATGAAAAAAACAAGAATCAGTTTGCTCGCATTGCTCTTCGTACTTTGTGTTCAGGCGCAGGAAAAAAAGAATTTGATTTTACCCAATGAAAATTTAATAACCGAAAACATTGCTGATATCCCAAAAGAGTTGGCAACTCAGGTAAAAAAATATTCTGAAGCCAGAGGTGCCTCACTGGTAAAAATCCATCCCATCAAAAATGAGATCATTATTACAACCCGCTTCGGATCAACTGCTCAGTTGCATAAAGTGAGTCAGCCCATGGGAGCAAGGAAGCAGATCACTTTTTTCGATGAACCCGTTGGTAATGCCAGTTACGAACCGACCAAAGGAGACTACCTGATTTATTCCAAGGACATAGGCGGAAATGAATTCGGACAGCTTTACAAATTGGATCTGAAAACCTTAAAATCCACGTTGCTTACCGATGGCGGCCGTTCCCAAAATGGCAACATAACCTGGAAAAAAGACGGTTCCGGGTTTTATTTTTCGTCCACAAAAAGAAACGGTGGCGACAGGGACATTTACTATATGAATCCCAACGATCCGAAATCAGCCAAATTGGTCCTGGAAGTAAAAGGGGGCGGTTGGGGTATTCACGATATTTCTACAGACGGTAAAAAATTGTTAATTGGCGAACAGGTTTCCGCAAAC
Organism: Flavobacterium limnosediminis JC2902; assembly: GCF_000498535.1. Classification (GTDB taxonomy): domain Bacteria; phylum Bacteroidota; class Bacteroidia; order Flavobacteriales; family Flavobacteriaceae; genus Flavobacterium; species Flavobacterium limnosediminis. Next base: position 388,183 of record NZ_AVGG01000001.1, read on the forward strand.
GAATCGCATATCTGGATGTTAGATACCGAAACCGGAAAACCGACCGAAGTCACCAACAGAGCCGACAAAAGCATCGTGCAAACCGGTGCCAATTTCTCTGACAAGGCTGATGAAATCTGGTATATTACGGATAAAGACAATGAATTTCAGCGCTTGGCAACATTGAATTTGAATACCAAAAAAACAGCCTATCATACGACTTCGATTCCCTGGAATGTGGAAAGTTATTCCCTGTCGGAAGATAAAAAACAGATGGCTTTTACCACCAACGAAGGAGGCGTAACCAAATTATATTTAATGAATCCGGCCACAAAAACCTATAAGGAAGTAAAAAATATTCCGGTAGGATTAATTGGCGGAAAGGCCTACTCCAAAGACGGACAAAATTTCTTCTTCACACAATCAACCGCCGAGTCCTCATCGGATGTATACAAAATCGCCCTAAAAACCAATAAAATAGAGCGTTGGACGGAAAGTGAACTGGGCGAAATGCAGAAGGAAGACATGTCGTCGCCCAAATTGATCGAATGGAAAAGTTTCGATAATTTGAAAATTTCGGGTTTTTACTATCCCGTTTCATCAAAATTTACCGGAAAAAGACCTGTTTTAATCAACATCCACGGAGGCCCTGAAGCACAATCCAAGGCTTCCTTTTTAGGTTCGAATAACTATTACACCAATGAAATGGGGGTTGCCGTAATTTCACCCAATGTTCGCGGATCTTCCGGTTTTGGAAAAACGTTTATCGCAGCGGACAATTGGTATTTAAGAGAGAATTCGGTTAAGGACATCGGTGCACTTTTGGACTGGATTGCGCAGCAACCGGAACTCGACAAAGACCGTATCATGATCATGGGCGGCAGTTACGGCGGCTACATGACCTTGGCAACCGCTTTCCATTATGCGGATAAAATCCGTTGCTCCGTAGATGTCGTAGGGATTTCCAATTTCAATACGTTCTTAAAAAACACCGAAGAATACCGACGTGATTTGCGCAGGGTGGAATACGGTGATGAAAGAGACGAAAAAATGTATGCGTTTCTGGATAAAATTTCACCGTTGAATAATACCGATAAAATCAAAAAACCGATGTTTATCATTCAGGGAACAAATGATCCGCGCGTACCGGTTACCGAAGCAACACAAATGCGAGACAAACTGAAAAAACAGGGAAATACGGTTTGGTATCTGGAAGCGAAAGACGAAGGACACGGTTTTAGGAAAAAAGCAAACGTCGATTATGAGCGTTTGGCCGTGATACGCTTTATGGAAGAATACTTGCTGAAGTAATTCCAATAAAAAATCCCAAGTTTTTAAAGCTTGGGATTTTTTATATCTACTGCGAAAGGATTACCAGATTTTCACACGGTTTTCCGGTTTCACGTATAACTTCTGATCTTCTTTGATATCGAATGCCTGATAGAACGATTCCACATTCTGCAACGGTACGTAAGCACGGAACATTCCAGGTGTATGCGGATCGGTTTTCACCTGATTCTTAATCGCTTCGTCTCTCATTTTAGAACGCCAGATGGTCGCCCAGGAAATAAAGAAACGTTGTTCCGGAGTATAGCCGTCAATTAAGCCAGGGTTTCCATTTTTCTTTAAAGCGATCTGTAAACCGTCATACGCGGCATTTACACCACCTAAGTCACCGATATTTTCACCTAAAGTAAATTTACCGTCTACGAAAGTTCCCGGTAGCGGTTCCAATGCGCTGTACTGAGCAGCTAAAGCACCTCCAAGACCTGTGAATTGCTTTAAATCATCTTCTGTCCACCAGTTCACCAGATTTCCGTCGGCATTGTATCGTGATCCCGAATCATCAAAACCGTGAGAGATTTCATGACCGATAACGGCTCCGATTCCACCGTAGTTTACCGCATCATCCGCTTTGTAATCGTAAAATGGCGGCTGAAGAATAGCGGCAGGAAAAACGATTTCATTGTACGACGGATTGTAATATGCGTTTACCGTTTGCGGAGACATTCCCCATTTGGTTTTGTCTACCGGTTTTTTCAGATCAGCGATATTTTCCGCAAAGCCCCATTTCGACACATTTTTCATGTTTTCATAGTAGCTTCCGCCTTGCTCGGTTCCTTTAATTTCCAGACCGGAATAATCTTTCCATTTGTCAGGATAACCGATTTTTATGTTTGTTTTTCGTAATTTATCGATCGCTCCTTTGCGGGTAGCCGGCGTCATCCAAGGTAAATTGTTGATACGGTTCTCGAAAGCTAAAAATACATTTTCGATCATTCCTTTCGCTTTCGCCTTAGCTTCTGCCGGGAATTTTTGCTCCACATATAATTTTCCTAAAGCTTCACCAACCGTTCCGTTAACAACCTGTAAGGCTCTTTCTTCACGCGGACGTTGTTTTAAAGCCCCGGTTAACGTTTTACTGTAAAACTCCCAGTTGGCCGTTTCGATATCGGTTGTCAACACACCTGTAGATTTGTTGATTAACGTCCAACGCATGTAGGCTTTCCAGTCTTCCACTTTATTAGCTTTGAAAATTTCCTCCAAAGCGGTCATGTATTTAGGCTGCGAAACAACCAATGAGTCAATTTTTCCGATACCTACACCTTGAATATAACCGTTCCAGTTTACCGATGGCGTCAGTTTCTGCAAATCGGCAACGGTCATAGGATTGTACGTTTTTCTGCGGTCTCTGCGTTCTACCCTGTCTAACCTTGGACGTGCCATTTCGGTTTCAAGCGCCAGCACTTTTTCGGCCTGAATCTTAGCATCAGCAGGTTTTACGCCTAAAAACTGAAGCATACGCGTAACGTGAGCTACATACTTTTCACGCTTTTCTTTTGAATCTTTATCATCGGAAACATAATAATCCCTGTCCGGTAAGCCTAAACTTCCCGTGCCAAGATACACCACATTTCGGTTACTGTTTTTGGCATCGGCACCGATTCCGATTCCGTAAAAACCAAGACCTCCTTGTGACTCCATTTCAATCAACAGTTTGTTGACATCGGCTATGGTTTTCACGGCATTGATTTTAGCCAGATACGGTTTCAGAGGCGTGATACCCAGTTTGTTTCTGCTTACGGTATCCATGTAGGTTTTATATACATTCACCGCCTTTGCCTGATCGGATTTTGGATCCAGATTTTTGTTGGCTGCCGCCGCTTTTAAAATAGCCAACGCATCGTTATCCGTATTCTGACGTAATTCGTCAAAACTCCCCCAACGGGTTTTATCGGCCGGGATTTGCGTTTTGTCGAACCAGGTTCCGTTTACATAACGAAAGAAATCGTCTCCCGGTTTTACGGATTTGTCCATTAAGTCCAAATCAATTCCCGGATTTTTAGGTTTTGCAGCCTGAGCCGAAGCTTCCATGCAAAGCAGTGAGAAAACAGCAAGCGAACCCGCCGTAAGCATATTTTTCTTCATAAAGAATTAGTTTTTGATTACTCGTTTAACAACACTCTGGTTTTCTGAAGCTATTTTTACAAAATAAATACCTGAAGCTGCAGAACTCAAGTTTAATGAGTAGTCAGAATTTGAAATTGTTACATTCTCATCTGTTAAAATTATTTTTCCGGACAGATCGTAAACCGTAATTGTTTCCGGAATAAAAGTCCCCAATGCAAGAGTAAACAACCCGTTGGAAGGATTTGGATATACCGATACATTGTTCAGTTCAAAATTTTGATTGGCCAGTGTCCCTTCGATTACAAAGTCATCCACAACCACACCTGCCTGCGTAGACGATTCATCCGAATGGAATACGATTCTGAAAATTACATTGGTTTGTGTGTTTAATGCATTTAAAGGACAGAAATACGACTTAAGGGTTGTATCTGCTCCTGTCCATTGTGCTCCGGGGCAATTATTACAGTCACTTCCGGTTGTGGACGGAGTTCGGCTACTGTTGTACCAGTTGGCGCCCTGAGTCCCCAACACATTCCATGTTTGTCCGAAATCAGTGGAATACTGTACATAAACCACATCCCAGTTCAACTCTATATTGAATTTCATTTTGAAACGAATTACGGGGTTGACAACATTGGACAGATTATAACATTGCGATACCAGATATGACTTTACTAAGTCGGGGTAATTTCCTGATAAGTTTGTGGCATACACTTTATTTGTTCCTGTAGCCATAACACCACCCCCTGTTCTGATTCCTCTTTGCCATTGGGAAACCGCTGCGCCATCGTTATAGGTTAACAACGCTTCTCCGGCAGTTTCAAAAGTATTAACAACTCCGACTGTTCCGCCATCGTTAACGTAGAAAGGAATACTGATTTGGTTATTATCAGAATACGCATCGTTTGTGGTAGTGGTAATAACATTTAAAGTATAGACTCCTTTTGCGACGGTTACTTGCGGTAAATCGATAGTTTGGCTGGCAGAAGGAGCAATGGTACCGTTCCAGACATAATTTTGTGGCGCTCCGTTGTACTGATAATTTACGGTAACCGAAGAAATCGGATTCATACCGTTATTTCTAACGGTAACCTGAGGGATAAAACTTCCGCAATTAACTGCTGTTGTCGGACTGTTCACGGTAACCAGTTTGATGTCGGTCGGAGGAACTTCCGAAGGGATCGGTGATTGCCAGATTCCTCTTCCGTATGTTGCCGCTGTTATTTTCGAATCTTCTAAATTGATTTCCAAATCCGAAACACTGACGTTAGGCAAATTTATATCGAAAGGTTCCCATTGTGTCATCGAATCATCACGGTAATAAACACCCAAACTGGTTCCCAAATACAACGGATTAAGCGAATTTCTGCCCTGATGTTTTATTACTCTTTTAGCGATTGAAGGCAATCCGGTTGAAAAGGAAGTAAATGCAACTCCCCCATTTACCGATTTCAAAGCCTGTCCGCCTGTACCTGATGTAGTGATATACACGATATTACTATCCGTGGAATGTACACAAACCGAAGTGATTGTGGCACTTGCAGTATAGGTATTTGTAAAATTGATACCCTTATCCGTACTCTTATACAAAGCCGATCCGTTAATTACATACATAATATTGTCATTACTCGGGTCGACTGTTATCAGTTCTAAATTTCCGGTCCCAACACTGTTTGTATTTTGCAGCACCCAGGCAGATCCTACCAGCTTATACAATCCGGCAAATCCGGAATATACTTCCCCTAAAGAGTTTGTTACCAGTGGAGTTACCCAGTTACCATCCGCACCTCCCGGAGATCCCACAGAAGATCCTAAAGAACTTCCTGCATTGGTGCTTATGTACATACTGCTTCCGTTTTGGATAAACCCGTAATATTTATCACTGTTGTTCGGATCGATAGCCGTATCCATTCCGTCAGCACCGTAGAAATTTTTCCATTGACTGCTACTGTAGGCATGTCCTCCGTTATCTTGCAGTCCACCCACCATTTTGTCGGCAGATTGTTTGGAAACCGCCACTTTATAAAACTGGCTGATCTGAAGTCCTGCCGTTAAATCGGTAAAACTGGTTCCACCGGTAGAAGACATATAAATACCACCGTCGGTCCCGGCAAATAATTTTCCACCATAAAACCTTAGGAAATGAATATCGGCATGGGTGTATGCTGGGGAAGACGGTGAACTCCAATTGTTCATTTTTGTAACCGCAGCTCCTCCATTTGAGGATTTCCAGATATTAAGACACCCGGTGTAGATTTCATCCGCATTGGTATCTGAGACCGCAAGTGCCAAATCATACCACGATTGGTTCGACTCAAAAACATCGGTTGTTCCGGATGTTACTGTCCAACTCGTTCCGCTGTCAGTTGATCTGTAAATTCCCTGAAATTCGCCGCCGGTTGCAGCACTTAAAATATAAATATAATTGGCATTGGCAGGAGTAACATCTAAAATCAACCGCCCTGAAGTTAACGGCAATCCGTTGGTTATCGCAGTAAAAGTATCTCCCGAATTGGTTGATCTGTAAAATCGATTTCCGTTTACTGCATAAACTGTAGTCGGATCACCAGGCTTCACTCGTATTGATCCCTGTGAAAAATCACCTGTCTGTTCATTGGTCCATGTTGTCCCACCGTTAACCGTTCTGTACAAACCGACACTGGTAGCCACCCATAGCATATTGGGATCGGTGGGGTTCATGATAAGATCGCCGGCTAAGGTCGAGGTATCCGTAAAAGTCAGTCCGGTTGTGTTCCATGTTACGCCACCGTCTGTCGACTTAAGTACTCCGATGGAATAAGTATCTGAAGAGTCTTTGTCACCTGTTGCAATGTAAATCACGTTTGGGTTGGTGTGATCCACTGCAATACCGGATACGCCTATCTGAGGTAATTGATCCGACAAAGGAGCCCATGCCGAACCATTGTTCGTTGATTTCCAAATACCCCCGGCTGGCGTTCCTACATATAAGGTATTGGAATTCGTAGGATCCACATAAACAAAATTTACCCTGCCCTGTCCGGAAGACCACGATCCGGTATTAATATGTGAAAAAGGCCCAACGGGAGTCCAGTTACTTACGGGTAAACTTCTGTTTGTCGAAGCGCTGCTATTCTTCTTCTGGCTTAAGGCCTGCCACATAGCTTCCGGTGTCATCAGGGTGCCATCCGGATTTGTTTGGGCTCTCCAGTGGTTCTCCCAACGCATGAAAGGCTTGTAACCACTTCCTTTTTTCTTTCGGTCGTGATTTTGCCAATACGCATTGAACGAAGAAACAATTTCATCAATGGTCAGTTCATTTTTGTTCGCGGTCGTTGTGGTGCCCTGCATCCAGGGAGCTGACCGGTTGAATTGCGAATATCCCAACAAGGAACACAATACTGTTAATAATAAGTAGGTTTTTTTCATTTTTTAGTTAAGTTTTGCCAAATTTAATAAGTTTTGTTAAATAATCTAATTTTAATCTGCATTAAATCAAAAGAATAGATCTTCATGTGGTCTTTCTCAGAGTTTCGTACATTTGCAGAAATAAAATTCGCATGTTGTCTTTTTTTAAAAAATATATTCCTTTTTTTATTGTTCTCGGAATCCTGTCGGTTATTATAATCACATTGTTTTATACAGCTTTAAAACCTAAGAAAACTTTGCCTGTTTATACGCCTTCCATGGTAAATCCCGAATTAGTGGACTCCACAATCCAACACATTGCCAATAAAAACGAACATCATATTGCTGATTTTGCCTTTACCAATCAGAACGGAAAAACCGTTACCCAAAAAGAGTATGAAGGCAAAATTTATGTAGCCGATTTTTTCTTCACCACATGTCAGACCATCTGCCCGATGATGACCGATAACATGGCCTGGCTTCAGGAACAAGTTAAAAACAATCCGAAGGTCATGCTTCTTTCGCATTCGGTTACCCCTGATATCGACAGTGTTTCCGTCTTAAAAAAATATGCACTTGAAAAAGAGGTTATCGACAGCAAATGGAATCTCGTTACCGGCAATAAAAAAGACATTTACTACATCGCCCGCAAATCGTATCTGGCGGTAAAAACCGGAAAACCGGAAGAACTGTATGACATGGTGCACACCGAAAATTTTGTTTTAGTAGACAGCAAACGTCGTGTGCGCGGATTTTATGACGGTACCAAAAAAGAAGACGTGGAACGTTTGTTGGCCGACATTAATTTCCTCAGTCAGGAAGAATAATCCCGTAAACGTTTCTTAAAATTTGGTAAAATTGACTTTTATCATCTTTTAAAACATTATTATCCTTATTTTTGCAATCTAAATTCAATCTAAATAAACTTTGAACATTACCTTAGCGCAATTACAACGCGGACAAAAAGCCATAATTCAGGATTTTAACATCGATGAAATTCCGTTAAAATTACTGGAAATGGGCTGTTTACCCGGAAACGAAGTGACACTTTTACAAGTGGCTCCGTTTGGCGATCCGTTGTACATTACCGTGAATGACAGTCATGTGGCCATTCGGTTGGAAACAGCAAAAGAAATTAGTATTGAAATCATAAAGTAGCCCTGATTCATGCACCACAATACCATAAAAGTAGCCTTAATAGGAAACCCCAATGTCGGGAAAACCTCAGTCTTCAATGAACTGACAGGTTTGAACCAACAAGTGGGCAACTATCCCGGCATTACCGTGGAAAAAAAGGTTGGTTTCGCAAAATTATCAGAATACACCAAAGCAACGATTCTCGATTTACCCGGCACCTACAGTCTGAACGCAAGTTCCATGGACGAAAGCGTGGTGATTGAACTGTTAATGAATAAAAATGACGCTAATTTTCCGGATGTGGCCGTTGTGGTTTCGGAAGTGGAAAATTTAAAGCGAAATCTGTTGCTTTTTACGCAGATTAAAGATCTTGAAATCCCGACAATTCTGGTTATTAACATGTCGGATCGTATGATTCCGAAGGGCATTTCACTGGACATTCCTTTTCTAGAGGAACAACTCAAAACCAAAATTGCTTTGGTGAGTTCCCGCAAGAAAACCGGCATCGACAACTTAAAAAAACTCATTATCAACTATCAGGGACTACCCACGGAACCGTGTTTAAACGCCTCCAGTATCGATCCTGAATATTTCGGAAACCTGCGCCGCGCGTTCCCAAATCAGTTGCTTTATAAATTATGGCTGGTAATTACGCAGGATGTGAATTTTGCCAACCTGCACCGTAATAAGATAGAACAAAACTCGTTCGCCAAACCCAAAGCCGAACTGAAACGACTGCAACAAAAGGAAACCGTCAAACGATACCAGTTCATCAACGACACACTGAAAATCGGCTATAAAGTAGACAAATCGAAAGCCACTGATATCCGGGATCGATTGGACAGGGTACTGACCCACAAGATCTTCGGATATGTAATTTTCTTCGCGATAATGATGCTGATTTTCCAATCGATTTTTGATTGGTCCAGTATTCCGATGGATTTTATCGACAGTACGTTCGCCACTTTAAGTTCGTATGCCAAAACAAATCTGCCGGCCGGTATTTTAACCGATCTGATTTCTGAAGGAATTATCCCTGGTTTGGGCGGCATCATCATTTTTATTCCGCAGATTGCCTTTTTGTTCCTGTTCATTTCCGTTTTAGAAGAAAGCGGATATATGAGTCGTGTAGTCTTTCTGATGGATAAAATAATGCGGAAATTTGGCTTGAGCGGAAAAAGCGTCGTCCCTTTAATTTCAGGTACGGCCTGTGCCATTCCGGCCATTATGGCGGCGCGTAACATCGAAAACTGGAAAGAGCGACTGATCACCATTTTGGTTACGCCCTTCACTACCTGCTCGGCACGTTTACCGGTTTATGCCATTCTGATCGCTCTGATTATTCCCGAAAAACGCGTCTTCGGAGTGTTTAACATGCAGGGATTAACCTTAATGACACTATATCTCTTAGGTTTCGGGATGGCTGTATTCTCTGCTTATGTTTTAAACAAAATCCTTAAGATAAAATCGCATTCCTATTTTGTGGTGGAAATGCCAAGCTATAAAATCCCGATGTTCAAAAACGTGGCAATCAACGTAATTGAAAAGACGAAATCGTTTGTTTTCGGGGCCGGAAAAATCATTTTGGCCCTGTCGGTAATTTTATGGTTTCTAGGTTCACATGGTCCGGATAAAACGTTCCATGATGCCGATAAAATCATCACAACCCAATTGGAAAACAATACGGTTTCAGGGGATAAAGACGATTTGGTAGCTTCATATAAACTGGAAAATTCCTATATCGGAATCATCGGAAAATCCATCGAACCGGTTATCAAGCCTTTGGGGTACGACTGGAAAATCGGTATCGCGGTGGTAAGTTCGTTTGCGGCACGTGAGGTTTTCGTCGGTACTTTGGCTACCATTTACAGTGTGGGAAGTCATTCTGATGAGGAAACCACCATCAAAAACCGAATGGCCGCCGAAATACATCCGGTTACCGGCAAAAAAATATTCAACCTGGCTACAGGCGTTTCATTGCTGCTGTTTTATGCTTTTGCGATGCAGTGCATTTCTACACTTGCCATCACCAAAAAAGAAACTAATTCTTGGAAATGGCCTTTAGCACAGTTACTCTTCATGAGCGGATTTGCCTATGCCGTTTCATTACTCGCTTATCAAATACTCAAATAAATGATTACGTTTCAGGAAATAATCGTCTATTTATTGCTGGGAGTTGCCCTGGCTTTTCTGTGGAAAAAATTCTTCGGCAAAAAGGGAAAAGACAAAAATTGCGGCAACAACGGATGTGGCTGCAACTAGTAAACTAACTGTATGTAATAATCTTTCGGCTGTATTTTCATTCCTTCTTTCGGATAAGGCACAACGCCTATGGCTTTAAGTTCCTTATTATTTTCAGGCAGATGCAGGACAAACCAGGCTCTTATTTCTTCTGCTGTATTTTGGTTTAGGGTAAATTGCATTTGTTCCAATATCTTTCCGTTTTCATAAGCCGCCACTTCAAAAGTAACTTCCCCGGCCCATACGCATTCCACACCTTCGGGACAACGGGAATCGTTACTGACTTTCACCAGAACAATTTCTTTATCCGTTTTGGAATCCAATTTCTGATTGATTGTGTTATCGCTCTTTTTAGCGGAGCTGCAAGCCACCATCAAAAATAAAATACAACAAATAACGATTTTGCTTTTCATCACTTTATAATTAGTGTTGAATGATCAGTAACGGAATACGAATACTATGACGGACAGCATCCACCGTTGTACCAAACAACAAGTCTTTGAACCAGTTGTGTCCGTGTGCGCCAAGGACTAAAATATCAAAATCGCCTTCGTTGACCATTTTGGCGATACTTCTTTTCGGGATTCCGAAATCAAGCAGGACATTTACCTTATATCCTTTTTCTTCCAATGCGGATTTGTATTTCTCTAAATAGCCAAGGTCGCTCGTGGTTTCGAAATCCTGAATTTCATCGCCATACACCATCGCCCCAGCCGATTCCACTACGTGAATGATTGTATACTGAGCTTCCTTCCCGCCCAACTGCAACGCACTTTCGATACTTTTCTGATCGGTTTTGGAGAAATCCAAAGCGATGGCAATTTTCGAATACACGATTGGTTTTTCGGCCTCTTTCACAATAATCTCTTTAATATGCGGAACCAATGTTGGCGTTGCCATACTCTTCTCGACGAAAGGTTTGACAATGATATAGATTAAAAGCAATGCCGCAGCTACGGCCAACGGAACTACGAACACCCAGATATACACCGGATTTTCGGCCGTTTCAATCCATCCTTTGATCTCGTCGAAAACCAAACGGGCATTCAACGAAACGATTACCAGAGCAATTAACCACGAAGCAATTTTCGTATATTTCCCAATCGCGAAACCTCTCATTTTTTTGTCATCACTAACAAAATGGATCAGCGGAACGATGGCAAACCCTAATTGCAGACTCAAAATTACCTGACTTAAAATTAGTAATTTTCCCGTTGCGGATTCTCCAAAATACATAATGGCCAAAAATGCCGGAACAATTGCAATTAAACGTGTAATGATTCGTCTCACCCACGGTTGTATCCTCAAATTCAGGTAACCTTCCATTACAATCTGCCCAGCCAGCGTTCCTGTAATCGTAGAACTCTGTCCTGCCGCAATCAAAGCCACAGCGAATAACGTAGGCGCCCAATGGCTTCCCAAAAGCGGTTCCAAAAATTTATGTGCATCCTGAATTTCCGCCACATCAAACAGTCCGTTTCTATAAAACGTGGATGCAGCCAATATTAAAATGGCGGCATTCACAAAAAAAGCAAGGTTTAAAGCGATTAGTGAATCAAAGAAATTATAGCGGATGGCCTGTTTAACTCCTTTGGCCGTACGGTCGAATTTTCGGGTTTGTACCAAGGAAGAATGCAGGTACAAATTGTGCGGCATTACGGTGGCACCAATAATTCCGATGGCAATGTATAACGCCGTACTGTTTGGAATTGAAGGAATCATCCCTTTGGCAATTTCGGTAATTTCCGGTTTTGCCAAAAACATTTCAACCAAAAACGAAACACCGATAATAGCCACCAACACGATAATGAAGGCTTCCATTTTTTTGATTCCTTTATTCAGCAGAAAAAGTAACAGGAATGTATCCAACATGGTAATGCTAACTCCCCAAAGCAACGGAATATCAAAAAGCAACTGCAATCCGATGGCCATTCCCAATACTTCGGCCAAATCACAGGCGGCTATGGCAATTTCGGCTAAAAAATACAATACGAAATTCACCGGTCGGGAATACGTATCCCTAGAAGCCTGCGCCAAATCTCGCTGACGGACAATTCCCAATCGCGCGCTTAAACTCTGCAGCAATAACGCCATGATATTCGACATCAGTAAAACCCAAATCAGGGTGTATCCGAACTGACTTCCTCCTGCAATGTCCGTTGCCCAGTTTCCGGGATCCATATATCCTACACTCACCATATAGGCCGGCCCGAAAAATGCCAGTATTTTTTTCCAGATAGAGGTGTTATGAACTACCGCCACCGACTCGTGTACTTCTTCTAACGATTTAGATTTTGTTGCCATTTGTTTTATAAAACGATTTTTGCAAAAAGATTACTTGCAATTTTATTCGAAATGATCATTTGCTTCTTTTCTACTTCAATGGTTAACGACATATCGAAACTTTCTTTTGCAATTATTTTAATTTTAGATCCTAAGGCAATCTGTTGTTTGTCCAGGTATTGTAAAAAACTCGAGGACGAATCTTTTACGCCCACGCAAATTCCGGTCTGACCGATTTCAAATTCCGATAACAACTGTTTTTCCACTTTAACAATGTTTCCGTTTTTGTCCGGAATCGGGTCGCCGTGCGGATCTTCCGTTGGAAAACCTAAAAAAGCATCCAGTTTGTTAATTAGCTTTTCCGATTTGATATGTTCCAGTTCTTCGGCCACATCATGCACCTCATCCCAGGAAAAATCCAGCTTTTCCACCAGAAAAACTTCCCACAAACGGTGTTTTCTGACAATCATTTTTGCCGCCAAAAGTCCGTGTTCTGTTAATGAAACACCTTGGTATTTCTGATAAATCACCAACTCCTTCTCGGCCAGCTTTTTAATCATATCGGTAACCGATGAGGCTTTACTTTCTACCATCGCCGCAATGGCATTCGTATTCACGCCCTGTTTTTGGGATAACGAAAGATGGTAAATCGCTTTCAGGTAATTTTCTTCAGAATAGGTCATTGCATTTTTTTTTCGATTTCAAAAGTACAAATTTTTTTGATTCAAAATAAATTTTTAGATTTGCCTAAATTTTAATTACGTAAATAACTAAATTTAAATTGTGAAAAATCTAATTCATATAACATGTCTTTTATTCACTTTGGTAACTTTCGGACAGACAACCCTTAAAGGAAAAGTCACCTCATTGGGAATGCCGTTGGAGCACGCCAATGTTGCTTTGAGCAAAACCAATTTAAGGGTTCCCACCGACAGTTTGGGAAATTACCGCATCAATAGCATCCCGAAAGGCAATTATGAAATTGTGGTTTCCCATTCCGGTTTCCGGTCGGTTCGCGAAAAGGTAATCGTTACGGACACCACAGAAATTATTCTCGATTTCGACCTGAAAGAAAACAATTCACTGGACGAAGTGGTGGTTACCGGAACCCTGAAAGCCGTCAACCGTCTGGAAAGCCCGGTACCCGTAGAAGTATACAAACCCACGTTCTTCAAAAAGAATCCGACACCTACTATATTCGAAGCATTGCAAAACGTGAACGGTGTTCGTCCGCAATTGAACTGTAATGTCTGCAACACCGGTGACATTCACATCAACGGACTGGAAGGCCCTTACACCTTGGTACTTATTGACGGTATGCCGATAGTGAGCGGATTATCTACTGTATACGGACTTTCCGGAATTCCGAATTCGCTTCTGGAACGCGTTGAAATCGTAAAAGGCCCAGCCTCCTCGCTCTACGGAAGTGAAGCCGTGGGCGGATTGATCAACATCATCACCAAAAACCCAAAAAGTTCCCCTTCCTTTTTCGCCGACACTTTTGTATCAGGCTGGGGCGAAGTGAATGCCGATTTGGGATTCAAAGCCAATGCCGGAAAAACCGCATCAGTGCTAACCGGGATAAATTACTTCAACTACAGCAATCCCATCGACAACAATAACGATAATTTTACCGATGTAACCCTACAGGACCGTATTTCCATTTTCCAGAAGTGGAATTTCAACCGAAAAAGCAACAAACTTTTCTCAATGGCAGGACGCTATTTTTACGAAGACCGTTGGGGCGGTGAAATGCAGTGGGAAAAGAAATACAGAGGCGGTGACGAAGTTTATGGCGAAAGCATCTACACCAAACGTTGGGAATTATTAGGCGCTTATGAGCTGCCGGTTTCCGAAAAAATGCTGTTTTCCTTTTCGTATACCGATCACGATCAGAATTCGGTTTACGGTAAAATACCCTTTTTGGCACAACAGAAAATCGGCTTCAGCCAGCTTACCTGGGATAAAAAAATAAACCGTCATGATTTCCTTTTCGGAACCGCGGTCCGCTATCAGTTTTATAACGACAATACCACAGTGGCTGCCCAAACTGATGATGAGACTTGGATTCCCAGCCTTTTTGTTCAGGACGAAATCCGTCTGGCGGAAAAACACACTACGTTGTTAGGCATCCGTTACGATTACAACAACGATCACGGCAGCATTGTCACTCCGCGTCTGGCCTACAAATGGGCACCCGATGACAGTTCCATACTGCGTTTCAATGCAGGAACCGGTTTCCGTGTTGTTAATCTGTTTACCGAAGAACACGCCGCGCTGACAGGTTCCCGTAAAGTTATCATTCTGGAGGATCTTAAGCCCGAGCGTTCCTACAACATGAACATCAACTACCTAAAGAAATTCTATTCTAAGGATGGCGATTACCTGGCGCTGGAAACCTCCGCATGGTACACACATTTTACCAACTCTATCATTCCGGATTACGACACCAACCCGGATCAGATTATTTATAAAAACCTTGACGGATATGCCGTTACCAAAGGAATCAGTGTAAATCTCGATGCCGTTTTCCGAAACGGACTGAAACTGATTGTAGGTGCCACGTTAATGGATGTTGCCAAAACGGAAAACGATGTGAAAACCCGACAAATGCTCACGGAAAAATTCTCAGGAACCTGGGCTGTTTCCTACCGTTTGAAAAAATGGTTCCTTGACATCGATTACACGGGGAACCTTTACGGTCCGATGCGTTTGCCGCTATTGGGCGATCTGGACCCGCGTCAGGAATATTCGCCAACATGGAGCATTCAGAATATCCAGTTCACTTTCAATAAGTTAAAAAACTTTGAATTGTATGGCGGAATCAAAAATTTACTCAATTGGACCCCGAATAAAGGCAATCCGTTTATCATTGCCCGGGCAAATGATCCGTTTGACGAGAATGTGCAATATAATCCGGACGGCAGCGTTATGGTTACACCGGACAATCCATATGCGTTAACATTCGATCCCGGTTATGTGTATGGTCCGAATCAGGGCATCAGAGGTTTTTTTGGAATCCGGTATACTCTGAAATAAACCACATAGACTGAAAATCTGCCACAGTCAGAATGTTTATTTTTGCCACAGATTTCAAGAATTAACGCGGATTACTCTGTGTAAATTTGTGTAATCTGTGGCTTAAAATTTTAAAAACAAAAAAAGTACTGAAATACGCAAATTTAAGCATATTTCAGTTCCATAAAATGAAGATAAAACTTGCAATACTATTTGTTCTCTTTTGTGCCTTCTCCGGATTCGCGCAACTGAAAACCTATACCTTTTCGGAAGCGGAAAAATTGGAGCAACAAAACCCAAAACCGATTTTCGTATTCGTGCATACCTCGTGGTGCAAGTATTGTAAGATGATGGAAAATTCGACGTTTAAAAATCAGGAGGTCATTCAATTGCTAAATGAGAATTTCTACTTTGTTTCGCTGGATGCGGAAAGTAAAGCGCCCATCGTTTTCAAAAACCAGACGTTTATCTTTAAGCCGAAAGGAAAAAACACAGGCATACACGAACTCGCCGAAGCATTGGCTACCGTAGACGGCGGAATCACTTACCCGACGTTTTCAATCCTTGATAAAAACAATACGATACTGTTGCAGATCAGTGAATTTACCGATCCTAAAACCATGATAAGTTTGCTGAAAGAAGCAGCTGATTTTCATTAACAACATTCTAACACAAAATACAATTTTACTTTGTAACTTTGCAGCACATTAACTTAGAAATTTAAATTATGTATCCAGAAGAAATGGTAAAACCAATGCGAGCTGAATTATCAGAAGCAGGTTTTCAGGATTTATATAGCGCTGAAGCAGTAGAACAAGCTTTAGCAAAAGAAGGAACCACCTTGGTAGTGGTAAATTCCGTTTGCGGTTGTGCGGCAAGAAATGCACGTCCGGGCGCAAAAATGAGTTTAGACAACAGCAAAAAACCAGACAATTTAATTACGGTTTTTGCAGGAGTAGACAAAGAAGCGGTTGATGCAGCGCGTCAGCACATGTTCCCTTTCCCTCCGTCATCACCAAGTATGGCACTATTCAAAAACGGGGAGTTGGTTCACATGTTAGAGCGTCATCATATTGAAGGCCGACCGGCAGAATTAATCGCGGAAAACCTTAAGGACGCATTCAACGAATACTGCTAGTATATAAAAAGTCACAATTGAAACCGCGTTTGTACGTGGTTTTTTTTATTTAAAGCCTTATCTTTGTAGCAAATACCACGATTAATGCAAAAAATAATTTCATACCCAATCTCCATTGTATTCTATTTGGCTTTTGCGTTATGTCTACTGCTGTTTCATCCGATACAATGGGTTTGTTTTAACGTTTTCGGGTATCAGGCACACAAAAAAAGTGTCGATTATCTGAATTTTCTACTTGGAAAGTGTACCAATATTTTGGGTGCAACCTACCATTTTGAAAACATAAACAAGATTCCGAAAGGAGTGCCGATTATATTTGTAGCCAACCATCAGAGTTTGTATGATATCGTGGGAATGATTTGGTATTTGCGACGTTTTCATCCGAAATTTGTCAGCAAAAAAGAACTCGGCAAAGGAATACCAAGTGTGTCGTACAATTTACGTCACGGAGGTTCTATCCTAATCGACAGAAAAGATGCAAAACAAGCCTTACCGCTGATTAAAGGTTTAGGCGAGTATATTGAAAAAAACAACCGTTCTGCTGTAATTTTCCCGGAAGGGACACGAAGCAGAAACGGCGTTCCGAAACGTTTTTCGGAAAACGGACTGAAAATACTGTGCAAATATGCGCCATCCGCGTATGTTGTACCTATATCTATAAACAATTCCTGGAAAATGATCCGCTACGGACAATTTCCCATGGGATTGGGCAACCGATTACAATTCACCATTCATGAACCCATGGCCGTTAAAGACTATTCTTTTGCAGAATTGATGGAAAAAACGGAAAAGGCCGTGGTGGAAGGAATACAATTTTAAAGTTATGTCAATACAAAATGTACGTCTGGAAGTAATGCAATTTCTGGAGAAAAACATAGACAGTTTCGTAGAAAACTATCTGATTCCGGTTGAAAAAATATGGCAACCAAGCGATTTGTTACCTAACTCCGAAAAAGATACTTTTTTGGATGAAGTGACCGAATTACGTGAAATCGCCAAGGATTTACCGTATGATTTCTGGGTAGTTCTTGTTGGAGACACCATCACGGAAGAAGCCCTGCCTACTTATGAATCCTGGCTAATGGATGTGGATGGTGTAGACCAGAAAACATCAACCGGCGATAACGGCTGGGCAAAATGGTTACGCCAATGGACCGGTGAGGAAAACCGTCATGGTGATTTACTGAACAAATACCTATACCTGTCAGGTCGCGTAAACATGCGCGAAGTGGAAATGACCACGCAACACTTAATCAACGACGGTTTCGATCCGGGAACCGACAGAGATCCGTATAAAAACTTCGTATTTACCAGTTTTCAGGAATTAGCCACTTACATTTCCCACAACCGTGTGGCACAATTGGCTAAAAAATACGGCGACAACAAACTATCGAAAATCTGTAAAATTATTGCCGGAGACGAAATGCGTCACCATTTGGCTTACAGCGAATTCGTGGATCGTATTTTCAAGGTGGATCCAAGCGAAATGATGTTGGCTTTCCAATACATGATGAAACAGAAAATTACAATGCCGGCGCATTTGATCCGTGAATCCGGTGACAGTATCGGAACAGCGTTTGAAAAATTCTCGGAATCGGCACAACGTATCGGGGTTTATACCGCAATGGATTATGTAGATATTCTTGAAAAATTAAACGTTAAATGGGAAATCGATAAAATCACCGGACTGACAGATGAAGCCGAAAAAGCTCGCGATTACTTATTGAAATTACCGGCAAGAATGACCCGAATCGCAGAGCGAATGGTAGTTCCGACCGAAGAAAAATTATTCAAGTGGGTTCAGCCTGCACTGATAAAATAATTTTCTTTTATAAACAAAGAATCAAGAGACAAGAACCAAGACAAATCCTTTCCTTACCGAAGGGATTTTTTTTAATCCGAACAGCAATGACAGTAATTGACAATACCATACGATTCGTAAAACAACAACTTGAAAATGCCGAAGGCGGTCACGACTGGTTCCACATCGAACGCGTCTATAAAAATGCGCTTTTAATCGCCCAGGACGAAACCTGTGATTTGACCGTTGTGAAATTAGGCGCCTTACTGCACGATATCGCCGACAGTAAATTTCATGACGGCGACGAAAATGTGGGTCCGAAAACAGCCCGCGATTTTCTGGAAAGTCAGGATGTTTCGGAAGAAACCATTCAACACGTGATTGCCATCATCGAAAACATTTCGTTTAAGGGCGGGAATTTCGAAAAGGAGTTCCACTCCAAAGAACTGGAGATAGTTCAAGATGCTGACCGCCTAGATGCTTTAGGTGCGATTGGCATTGCCAGAACATTCAATTATGGCGGATTCAAAAACCGACCGTTGTACAACCCGAACATCCAGCCAAACCTCAACATGAGCAAGGAGGAATACAAGAACAACAACGCCCCAACATTAAACCATTTCTACGAAAAGCTGTTGCTTTTAAAAGACAAGATGAACACCGAAACCGGAAAGAAAATCGCTTTGGAACGCCACCGCTACATGGAAAATTTCCTATCGCAGTTTTATGCGGAATGGGAGGGGGATAAATAGCAGTCACAGTTGGCAGTCGCAGTTGACGGAAAATAGAAAGCGGTTTTCAGGATTTTGAGAACCGCTTTTTTTATGCCTGCATGCAGAAGATTATCTGACACTTCAATAAAAGCACTAATTTTTTTAGTTCCATAGACCACAATTTGGGTATGTTCTAGTAAAACTTTGATGATTCTTACGAAAATTTTGGTTTGCTTTAGTAAAATTTTACTAATTCTTACTAAAATTTTAGCGACTCTTACAAAAACTTTGGTGCAGTCTATCAAAATTTTGGTGACAACTACTAAAGTTTTAGTAACCCTCAGTAAAATTTTAATGAATGCTATTAAAAAATACAGTTAATTACTGTATTATGACATGTGAAATTTGATTAGCTTCTGTTTTCAAAAGTTTAATAGTAGAACTAAACCCGATTGCACAAATTTGCAATTAATCTGAAACAACTAGTTCCATATTTACAGAAAACCTAGTGTTTTTGTGCCACTTATCACCTTCGAAAAACCAAGTATCAAAGTTTTCATCAATGAAATTTATAGAAACATAAGGCTCATATATAAAGGAAGTCGGAAGTGAACCAGGCCCTTTATAATATTGCTTATTTTGTTCCAGCAAAAGTGTTTCAAGAACCACAAACAAGCCATCTTCAGGCAACATGATATTTAAATCATCAATTTCAAAATGGATCTTTCTCGTTCCTTCTTTAACTTTACAGATCAAATTTTCATTATAAAGCGGTTCCCCAGGAGCTCCGTTTTCATCAACAGAATAGAAGTGTACATTCAAAAGACGAGTGCCTTCACTAGAGCCTGCTTTAAATTTAATCGACTTTAGAAAACCATCCATATTACCATTATTTGGAAAAAACTTTGCTGTTATACAACTTTTAGAATCGTATTGACCTGCGTAAGCAGAATCACCTCCCCTAGCCTTTCCAAGTTTCTGATTTTTTTTATGTTTTCTTTTTACGATTTTAACCTCCTCAAGTTGGACAACTTTCGGTTCTAAAAAAATCTCACTTTCATTTTTTTCGATTTTGAAAATCTTTTCATGAAAACCGATTGCCGAAATTTTAAATTCTCCATTCGTATCTCCTTTATCTAAAACAAAATGGCCTATGGAATCGGCTGTTTTATATATGTTTTTGTCTTTCCAGACACTGGCATAAGCAACGGGTTTCTTATCAACCGAATTAAAGATATTTACTGAAACCTGAGCATTTACAAGGTTACAGAAAAAAAGAAAAAGGCCTATTGTTTTATACATACTTTGGGTCTTGTGTCAAATCAAATACTTCTTTTGCGATATCACATAATCAGATTTGTAATAACATTCGATTCGACGCCAAATTAGAGAAAAATAAAATCATTGGGAATGAAAAAATCATAGTATTTTTATTACTAACAAAATTCAGCTTACCTGTTACAATAAAAAAATCGCGGTCATCAATTCTACAACTGATAACCGCGATTCTTATACTATAACTGTAAACTGCGACTGCCTACTAACTAAACCACTCCCTGTGCTAACATCGCATCGGCCACTTTAACGAAACCGGCAATATTAGCCCCTTTCACGTAGTCAATGTAACCATCCGGACTGGTTCCGTACAGTACACAAGCCTCATGAATATCTTCCATAATGGCTTTCAGTCTTTCGTCTACTTCTTCTCTTGTCCAACTTAGACGCAGGGAATTTTGCGACATTTCCAAGCCCGATGTGGCCACACCTCCGGCATTGGACGCTTTTCCTGGAGCGAATAATATTTTGGCATGATGAAAAGCTTCAACCGCTTCCGGCGTACACGGCATGTTAGCCCCTTCGGCCACACAGAAACATCCGTTTGCGATTAGTGTTTTTGCCGCTTCTCCGTCCAATTCATTTTGCGTGGCACATGGTAACGCGATCTCGCATTTAATTCCCCATGGCTCTTGTCCTTCCACAAATTTGGCATTCGGATACTTGGCAACGTATTCGTTGATACGGCCGTAACGTTCATTTTTGATTTCCATGATGTACGCCAGTTTATCGGCATCAATTCCGTCGGCATCATAAATATACCCTGAAGAGTCTGAAGCCGTAACCACTTTCCCTCCCAATTGTGTTGCTTTCTCAATGGCATACTGCGCTACGTTTCCGGAACCTGAAACCACTACGGTTTTACCGGCAAAACTTTCGCCTCGGGTTTGCAGCATACTCTGTGCAAAATACACATCTCCATACCCTGTAGCTTCCGGACGGATAAGCGATCCTCCGAAAGTGATTCCCTTACCGGTTAATACTCCGGTAAATTCGTTACGCAGTTTCTTGTACTGGCCGTACATATAACCCACTTCTCTACCTCCAACTCCGATATCTCCTGCAGGAACATCGGTATCTGCACCAATATGACGCGCCAGCTCGGTCATGAAAGCCTGGCAGAAACGCATGATTTCAATATCGGATTTTCCTTTCGGTTCAAAATCGGAACCTCCTTTACCGCCACCCATCGGCAACGTGGTCAGACTGTTTTTGAATACCTGTTCAAACGCCAGGAATTTCAGAATACTCAAATTCACCGAGGGATGAAAACGCAATCCTCCTTTATAAGGCCCGATAGCCGAATTCATCTGGATACGGTAGCCTTTGTTCACGTGGATAGTTCCGGCGTCATCAATCCACGCGATTCGGAACATTAAAACCCTTTCCGGTTCCACCATACGCTCCAAAAGCATTTTATTCTGGTATTTTTTATTTTTTTCGATGAACGGAATTACCGTTTCGGCAACCTCTCTTACGGCTTGTAAAAATTCAGGTTCATTTGGATTCTTTTGGGCTACTCCCGCAAGAAAATCGGCGACTTTTTGTAACATATATGATAGTGGTTTAGTGTGATGTTTAATAAAAGTACAAAAAAAGCGAACCTGTTACAGTTCGCTTCAAAATTATTTCCCGGGAAATTCCGCTTTTCTTTTTTCTAAAAATGCTGTGGTTCCTTCTTTGAAATCTTCCGTTCCGAAACATTCTCCGAAGGCTCTGATTTCCGATTGGAACCCGTTAACCCCGTCGACATAATTATCATTGATAACCTGAATCGCTTTAGCTATGGCCACACTGGAGTTTTTGGCGATTTTTGATGCAATCCCTTTGGCAAAGGCAAGCAATTCTTCCTGAGCAACCACGTGGTTTACCAATCCGTAATTCAATGCCGTTGGCGCGTCTATCATACCGGCGGTCATGATCATTTCCATGGCACGTCCTTTCCCTACCAATTGCGGCAAACGTTGCGTACCTCCATAACCCGGAATCACACCCAAAGTCACTTCCGGAAGCCCCATTTTAGCATTGTCCGAAGCTACACGAAAATGTGCTGCCATGGCCAGTTCCAAACCGCCTCCCAAGGCAAATCCGTTTACGGCTGCAATTACGGGAGTGGACAGATTCTGAACGAAGTCAAACAATAATTCCTGACCTTTCGCAGCTAATTCAGAACCTTGTCCTACTGAAAAACTGGCAAATTCAGAGATGTCGGCTCCGGCCACAAAGGCTTTTTCTCCGCTTCCGGTTACGATAATTACCTTCGTCGCTGCATCTTCATTTTCGGCTTTAAATGCGTTATGCAATTCCTCTATGGTAGCTTTATTTAACGCGTTTAACTTTGTTGGTCGGTTGATAGTGATAACGGCAATTCCGTTTTCTTTTTCGATTAAAATGTTTTCGTAGTTCATTAGTTTACGTATTTATGATGGGAAGGGTCACCGTAAATTCGGTCCCTGCTCCTAATTCGCTTTCAAAGGTTATGCTGCCGTGGTAACTTTCCACGATATTTTTTATGATTCCGAGACCCAATCCCATTCCACTGGTTTTGGTGGTGAATTTAGGTTCGAAAATACGATTTTTATTTTCAATGCTGATGCCTTTCCCGTTGTCTTTTACCACAATTTTAGCCGTATCGCCTTCTCGGAAAACATTTACGGAAACAAGCGGATTTTCTTCATCCTCCGGAATCGACTGTATGGCATTCTTAACCAGATTGGTAATAATACGGATTAATTGGGTCCGGTCTATTTTAGTGATAATTTCCGCCTCCGGTGCCGCAAATCGGATATAATGTTCGTTGAAAATATCCAGTGCCAACTGAACAACATAGACAATATTTAAGGTCTCATTCTGCTGTGCCGGGAGCGACGCAAAATTGGAAAACGCCGATGCCACCGAACTCATCGTATCAATCTGCTGGATGAGTGTTTTCGAATAATCATTCATTTTCTGATAGACGTTCGGATCGTTCGGATCGAATTTCCGTTGAAAACTCTGCACCGTCAACCGCATGGGCGTCAATGGGTTTTTAATTTCGTGTGCCACCTGTTTGGCCATTTCGCGCCAAGCCTCTTCCCTTTCGCTTTGCGCTAACAAAACTGCACTTTCTTCAAGTTTGTCCACCATCCCATTATAAGCATCCACCAAGGATTTGATTTCATGACTGGTAGACTCCAACTGGATTTTTTCGTTCTTTTTGTTCAGTTGTGTTTCGCGGATCTTATCACTGATGGTTTGCAGGGATTTCGTAATATAACTCGAAAGGAAATAAGCGATGACAAACGAAATCAGCAGCATGAACAGATAGACCTGACCAAAGCGCATAAGGAAATTGCGGAGTTCATTCTGATAAAAAGTGGTCTCCTCCACATACGGAAGGTTTAAGATGCCGAGCGGTTTGAATTTGGTGTCTTTCAGATAACTGTAGGAAGAACGATAGCGCTGCCCATTTATCATTTGCAGATCCACGAAGCGTTTGCTGGTGGAGGACTGTATGATTTTAAGAATAATGGGCGGAATCGGTTCGGCCACTTTATCTACGGAAAAGGCGCCTTTGGAAGAAATAAGCAGGTTTCCTTTTAAATCATGGATGTTGATTTCAAGGCTATGGATATTAGCCAATTCATAGATTTTTTCTTTGAAGATCAGCGGCAGGTTTTTGGTGGTAAGCGGATAGGTTGTCGTGGAAAGAATGTAATTGATGTGCTCCGTTATGGCATCTTCTTTTCGTTCCAGACGGTCCTGATGGTAGTCCCTGGCTTCCTTTTTAAACTGATAAATGGAAACCGCGGCAATTAAGACCGACGCAATTAAGGTAAGCAATATCATCGACAGAAAAATTCGTAATCGAAGCGATAACTGCGTTATTTTAATTGGTTTAGCCATTGTTTAGGACTTGTTTTTTTCTCTCACCTTTTTATAGAATTTATAGCCCAGCATCAGTATAACCGAAAAAAGAAAAATTCCGATTACGCCATAAATCCAATTGAAGGCGTCTTTCAGTATCACCAGAAAAACCACTGCAAAAAGGATAAGTGTTGCGCCTTCATTCCACAATCTGAAAAACCCGGAAGAATGTTTTACTTCGTTTCGCTGCAATTGAACAAAAATCTGATGGCATTTCAGATGGTATAAATATAGTAAGAAAACAAAACCTAACTTAACATGCATCCAGGGCATTTTCAGCCAAGCACTTCCCAGCTCGGTACCGAACAACATCCAAAACGCAAAAATACTGGCCAGAACGGCCGATGGCCAGGTAATGATATACCAAAGACGGTACGACATCAATTGGTATTGCTTGATAAGAATATCCTGTTCCGGCTGCGGTTTTAATTTCGCCTCGGCATGGTACACAAACAAGCGTACAATATAAAAAAGCCCTGCAAACCATGTAATTACAAAGATGAGATGCAGGGATTTTATGTAGTTATAGTATTCGTCCATGATTAGTTTTTAGCCCAATCGTTGATCCATTTTGCAATGGTATCCATCCAATCTTCGTCATCATTTAAACATGGGATAAATTTGAAGTTTTCACCGCCGTGTTCTTTGAACTGATGGTTCGCTTCCATGGCAATTTCTTCCAGTGTTTCCAGACAATCTGCTACAAAAGCCGGTGTTACCACCGCCAGGTTTTTAATTCCTTTTTCGGGCATTTTATTGATTTCCACATCAGTGTACGGCTCTAGCCATTTGTCGCCTGCCAATCGGGATTGGAACGTCTGGCTGTATTTTTCTTTCGGAAGTCCTAAGATTTCAACCACCTGCCGTGTCGTTTCATAACACTGGTGACGGTAACAGAATTCATGGGCCGGTGAAGGCGTATTACAACACGATCCGTCTATCTTACAATGCGATTTGGTTACATCGGTTTTGCGGATATGGCGTTCCGGAATCCCGTGATAGGAAAACAACAACTGATCGTATTCAAAACCTTCCAGGTGTTTTTTGATGGAATCGGCCAGATTTTGAATGTAGTCCTTTTTATTATAGAAGGCCGGAACAATGGTAAAGGTCATTTGTGGAAAATGCTTTTTTCGTAACTCTTCCGCCAACACTAAAATGGTTGTTGTGGAAGCCATGGCGTGTTGCGGGTACAACGGAAACAACATTACCTCAGTTACGCCTTTATCAGCCAGCTCCTGTAATCCCGACATCATACTGGGCTTCCCGTAACG
Organism: Flavobacterium limnosediminis JC2902; assembly: GCF_000498535.1. GTDB lineage: Bacteria > Bacteroidota > Bacteroidia > Flavobacteriales > Flavobacteriaceae > Flavobacterium > Flavobacterium limnosediminis. Next base: position 413,806 of record NZ_AVGG01000001.1, read on the forward strand.
CATGGCCAAAGCAACCGGAAGATCAACCCTTCCCTTAACTTTCTCATGCATTTTTTTCGAAATGACAATAAGCGGAGAACCTTCATCTGTCCAGATCCTTTTGTAAGCGTTTGATGAATTTTCAGGGCGCTTTCTTAATATAATCCCTCGTACCAGAAAAGCACGTAACAGATAAGGAACGTCTATCACATATTTATCCATTAAAAACTCGTCCAGATACGGCTTGACGTCTTTGGGTTCCGGACTCTCAGGCGACCCTAAATTTACCAGTAATACTCCCTTCATTTTGTAATTTTTGTCAAAGGTAAGACAATTATCCACAATTTAATTTCAGACTTGGCCATTTTCCACCGCCACAACTATCCTTTTTTTGCAACTTATCGATACTAAATGTCATTTTATAGAATATTCAGATTTTATGATAAATAGTTACATTTTTTAGCAATAAATTTAAATATTAATAAAAAATAATCTGCAAAATTAATTCCATACTGACATTTATTCAAGAATTAAAAAGTAGTTTTTTTTATTTAATAAAGTTTACCAAAAACAATAATGCATTTCCGTAGGAATTTCATTCGGTCGGATTTTAAGATTATTGACGGTAACTGTAGCCAACAAGAAACAACAATTTTAACATTTTGAACGTAAAACAAGTAGTAATCTAAATCCCCAAATGCATGAAAAAACTCTACACTCTAATCACATTATTGGTTTCCGTTTTTTTACAGGCACAAACCGCAGCTGTTGGGATCGGAACGACCAACCCTCAACAAAAACTTCATCTGGATGACAGTGTGGGAACTCTCAGAATTGAGAGTCTGGACAAAGACAATAATGCTTATAATGGCGGCAACCTTCAACCAGGTGGAACCTATCCGCTTTATGTTGACAGCAACGGAATACTTACATTAAGCACACAAGCACTGACAAACAGTGATGGTTTAGATGCCATTGACCATATGTCCATACCAACATCCTCAATAACGTTGACAACTGATGATGCAGACGGTAAAGTGGAAAAAACTTTTTTCACTTACACCATAACGGTTCCAAGGGCAGCGGTTCTCGAAGTAAAATACAGTTTAAGTTTTGAAGTATACCAAACCAATTCCCCTTTAACCATGATTCGCGATGGAGGAGCCAGAAGAATAACCACTTATTATACTCTCGATTCAGCTACAAGAAAATACGGCCAGGCTTCAAAATGCTACATGAACCAAAACATCAACAATCCGGCACCGTTCCTCCCGACAGAAAGGATTGGAGCAACGGGACAACTCTATAACTCCAGCACGACGTATATCCAGTTAACACCGGGTACACATACGGTACACTTTAAGACAGAACTATCTTCCAGTCTGCCTTCATTAGAAACTTATGTGCGACTGGCCGTAGACATCGATTCCGTATTCATGAGACTTTATTAAAACCATTGGTTATGAAAAAAATAATCCTTTTATTATTTCCTCTTTGGATGAATGCTCAAATAGGAATCGGGACCGCTAATCCGCTGGCCGACTTACATGTTGGAGGAAATACATCCACTATCCGGATTGAAAGTTTAAATGCAGTTAACAGTCCCATGTACAATAACGGTATAAAACCGGCACATGCTTTTGTAAATGACTCAGGAGATGTAACCATAAACCCATCTGTCCTGAACGGAACCGGACCTGGAGGCATAATTGCTCCCATTAATTTTCTACTGACCAACAATAATTTTATTCCCGACGGAGCGAGTAACCGGGGACAGATTTTAAACAACATCACATCCGCAACGTCATCAGCCGGGTTGATTACCACGGTAGATTTCAGTTCGGCCGGTACAGCCCTGATTGAGGTTAAATACAGCATCTCCGTATTGCTTTCTAAAACCGATTTGAACATTTCAGAAACGGCTTTTAACGATGTTTCGGCCAGAACTTACAAAATATACTTCTGCATTGACATCAATGATGACGGGTTGAGTGCCATCGAATTATCAAAAAAATACGGGTTAAACGCCCAAAGTTATGCTTCAGACGATCAGGGAATATTGGGTTATGCTTATACCAATGGCCACGGATACTCAACTATTCCGGCCGGAAACCACTCGCTTCATTTCTTTGCGGAAACGACGGATGGAGCAAATAAACATACCAGCATTGGCTTTGGCGGCATGCAGGACCTTTTAAGAGTACGAATTTATAACTAACAATTCCCATGAAAAAAAACTACTTCCTTCTGCTATTGTTGATACCTTCATGTTTCTTAGCGCAGGTTGGGATCAACACCAATACTCCGCAACAAGGTCTTCATGTTGCCGGATCTGCTTCGACAGTTAAAATTGACGGCTTAAGCTATCCCGCCAACACAAACAATCTTGGCCCAGGCTCTGTCAGCCGTGTTTTTGTTAACGCCAATGGCGATCTGATATTGGGAACCGCACAGAATAATATTGCCATTTTATTCGATTCCGAAAATTACCTGAATGACCCCAAAGACCCAAGTATCAACCAGATAACACAACACGGATATGGCGACGGTTTTGATTTTGCGGGAATCCCCCGAGACATCCCTAATTCTACCTTTACATTAACACAACCGGCAATAATTGAGATCAATTATTCTGTTTCTTTTATGATTGAAAAAAACGGAAGCAACAGAGTTAATGACGGTTATGCCAGAGCGGTTCAGACCTTACTGTATTTCAGAAGCGGGAATTATGCAGGCCCTATTGTCACAACCGATTTAGAAGGCAACCTTATCGGAGGTTCATTTTTAATCGATTCAGGGACTTCAACGATTGGCGGAGGATTGGGAATAAGCGGACAATACTATACCAATAAAGATTCGAACAAAGGGGAATATGAAGATTTTCACATTACCGGAACGGACTACGTAAAACTCCCCGCCGGGACTTACTGTCCAATGTTTTCAGCGCAATTGGCAGTATCAGCAGCCGTAGGAACCGGATCACAGAAAATGTATTTGGGAACCGGGAGCGACGAAGTCCAGATTATCGCACACTATTATCATTAAAAAACAACCGAAAAGGTGTTTTATGCTACCGTCTGGACATATGTATAAACCGTAACAGATGGGTATTTATTGGACGGATTCGGAGTGATAATTGAAGCCACTTTATAAATAATCAAACACAGATTCCACAGATTTAACGGATTAATTTGTAAAAATTTGTACAATTTGTGTTTTTCAATATTCTATCTGATATTTGTATTCAGACGGTAGGTTTCTATGCTGTCTTTTCCAGCAAATATTTTTTAGGTGTGGTTCCAAACTTCTTCTTAAATGCCGAAATAAAATGACTGGCAGTGCTGTAACCGATTTTCAGTCCCACTTCGTTCACGTTATACGAACCGGAATCCAATAAACGACGCGCGTATTCCATCTTGTAGTCAAACAGAAAACCATATACCGTATCGCCGTAAATCTGTTTAAAACCCATTTTTAATTTTTTCAGATTCAGCCCTACCTGATCGGCCAATTCCTGTAATCCGGGAGGTTCTGCCATATGTGCCATCACAATTTCTTTGGCTTTCTTAAGCTTCAGAACATTCTCTTCGTCAATCAAAAACGGACATTGTTCGGCATTAGGATCTTCATTTCGGTTGAAAAACAAACTCAGCAACTCATAGCCTTTCCCTTTATAGTACATGTTTTTTATCGAAGGATTCAGCGAATAATGAAACATCTGATTTAGTACAATGGCCATTGACGGACTGATGTTTTCCTCGCCATAATACTTTTTGTCGCGATTTTCGTCACTTAAAAACGGAATGTGTTCCGCCTGTTCCGAAAACAATCCGTGAAACTTTTTAATCGAAACCAAAACAGAAATCACCCAGGATTTGGGTGCAATTTCCATCTGAAGCGGCAATTCCTTTTGCGGATTATACAGTAAAAGTGATTTCTCTTCCCTTAATTCCAAAGCATAATTGCCCTGATTGAAAATAAACTTCGCACTTCCCTTCAACCCAAAATGAAACTGTATAAGTCCCATGTTTACTTGGCGTTCAAAACGAACGGTTTCATCCGAATCATTCTGAAAACGAAGCAAAATGAAATCTTCCTCAATTTTTATTTCTTCTGTAGAACCCATAGCGATATTTTTTAAAAAATAATACTGAACGATTTTTTAATTTTATTTAGAATAACTCTAAATAAAAGCGTTCAAAAGACTTGATTTATATACAAATTTAATAGAAATAACGCTAAAGAATCATTTAGAGGACAAAAAAATCTCTTAGCGACATAAAAAGTCCTTCCAGCGTTATTTTAATAAATGGGTTAGTAATACATTTGTTTAACTTTAAGTTTAAAGTGAAAAGCATGGAAAATTACACGATATCAAAGCCTGCTTCCTTCTATGTTGTCGGATTGAGCTATAAAAAAGCGGACGCCGAAATCAGAGGAAAATTCAGCCTGGACAATGAAGCAAAAGAGGCCTTGTTACTACAAGCCAGAAATGAGGGAATCGAAAGTCTGATAGTTACTTCCACCTGTAACAGAACCGAAATTTACGGCTTTGCACAACATCCCTTTCAGCTGATTAAGCTGATGTGCGAGAACAGTCTTGGAACCATCGAAGAATTTCAGAAAGTAGCCTACGTACATAAAAACAAGGAGGCGATTGGCCACATGTTTCGTGTAGGAACCGGACTGGACAGTCAGATTTTGGGTGATTTTGAAATCATCAGTCAGATAAAAAACAGTTTTGTGGCCAGTAAAAACCACAATCTGGTGAACAGTCATCTGGAGCGTTTGTGTAACGCCGTAATTCAGGCCAGCAAACGAATCAAAAACGAAACCGAAATTTCCTCGGGAGCCACTTCAGTTTCTTTTGCCGCGGTTCGCTATATTTTCAACAACGTCGAAGACATTTCCAATAAAAACATTCTTCTTTTCGGAACCGGAAAAATCGGAAGGAACACCTGCGAAAATCTGGTAAAACATACCAAACACGAGCAGATTACCTTAATCAACAGAACCAAGGACAAAGCCGAAAAACTAGCCCGTAAACTGGATGTAATCGTAAAAGACTATGCTAATCTGGAAGCAGAAATACAAAAGGCAGATGTATTGGTGGTAGCAACAGGAGCGCAGAATCCCACTATTGACAAGGCGATACTAAACCTAAAAAAACCACTTTTAATTCTGGATTTGTCTGTTCCGAAAAATGTAAACGAAAACGTTCAGGAATTGGACGATGTGACATTGATCCACATGGATCATTTATCGCAAATGACCGACGAAACCCTGGAAAACAGAAAAAAACACGTTCCGGCAGCCGAAGCCATCATCGAGGAAATCAAAGACGAATTCATCAGTTGGACCAAGGCTCGAAAATTTGCCCCAACGATACATGCCCTAAAAGAAAAACTGAACACCATCAAGGAAAAAGAATTGACTGCTCACCGCAAGAAATTCAACAATTTCCATGAGGAACAAGCTGAAATCATCAGCAACCGCATTATTCAGAAAATCACAAACCATTTTGCCAATCATCTCAAAGACGACGCAACCATGGTCGATGAAAGCATCGAGTGGATTGAAAAAATCTTTCAGATAGAAACTGTAAAGAATGACTAAAACCATACGCATCGGAACCCGCGACAGCGAACTGGCCTTATGGCAGGCACACACTGTTGAGCATCAATTGCAACAGCTCGGATATTCCACCAAAATCGTTGCCGTAAAATCTACCGGCGACATTATTCTGGACAAGCCTTTATACGAATTGGGCATCACCGGAATCTTCACCAAAACCCTGGATGTCGCCATGATTTCGGGTCAGATTGACATCGCGGTACATTCCATGAAAGACGTTCCGACCGCTTTACCTCAGGGTATCGTTCAGGCCGCCGTTCTGGAAAGAGCCAACACCGTCGACATTTTAGTTCACAAAGGCAATCTTGATTTCTTAAACGGAAACGGGACTGTCGCCACCGGAAGCTTACGACGTCAGGCACAATGGCTGAACAAATACCCAAATCACAACGTAGTGGATTTACGCGGAAACGTAAATACGCGCATGCAGAAACTACAGGATAGTGATTGGAATGGAGCCGTTTTTGCCGCAGCCGGACTGGAACGCATCAACCTGAAACCCGAAACATACATCGATTTGGACTGGATGATTCCCGCACCAGCACAAGGCGCCATGATGGTTGTTGCCATGGAAAACGACGACTTCGCATTGGACGCTTTAGCACAACTGAATCATATCGAAACCGAAATCTGTACTTATATTGAACGCCAGTTTTTACGAACCCTGGAAGGCGGTTGTACCGCTCCGATCGGTGCTATTGCGAGATACAACGAGATTGACGACACGCTACATTTTCAGGGTGTTTTGTTTTCGTTGGACGGAAGTCAGAAATTCGAAATCAATAAAGTCGTGGATATTTCCGAATGGAAAAAACTGGGCTACAATTCCGCTCAGGAAATTTTAACCAATGGAGGTTCGGAATTAATGGCCGACATTAAATCGAAACTGAAAAAATAATGAGTGACGCGATTCGCATACTATCCACCAAAAAATTATTGAGTAATCAGAAACAATTTCTGCTGAATGCAAATTTCTCAGTGATTGAAGCCGATTTCATTGAGACCAAAACCAACGATTTCGAATTAAAAAACGTAAACGAAACATTGATTTTCACGAGTCAGAATGGTGTTCAGAGCATATTACAACATCCGAAAAGCAACGAACTGAAATCGAAAAAAGTATTTTGTGTCGGATTAAAAACGAAAGCCTTACTCGAAGAAAACGGATTTAAAGTGGAGGCTTACACTGGTTACGCCGCCGATTTAGCCGAAATTATTGCTTTAGTGTATCCGAATGAAAGTTATACGTTTTTCAGCGGCAATCTACGTCGAGATACCTTACCCGAAGCGCTAACCGAAGCCGGAATCACTTTCAATGAAATCGAAGTCTATCAGACGCTTTTAACGCCTCAGAAAATAGATTCTAAAGTGGACGGTATATTATTTTACAGTCCGTCCGGCGTGGAAAGTTATCTGAAAAAAAATAAAATCACCACAGAAACAGTGTTCTGCATAGGCGAAACTACTGCTGAAGCCGCTGCACTATCCGGAATCAAAAACATCATAATCGCCAATCAGCCTTCCGTTGAAAACGTGATTATACAATGCATAAACGAGTTTAAATAAAACTTTGCAACACTGGCGCTTTACCACTTTGCAACTATAAAAGAAATATGATTAAGAACGACCTATTTTTAAGAGCCCTAAAAGGAGAAACTGTAGAACGCCCACCGGTTTGGATGATGCGTCAGGCAGGAAGATATTTACCGGAATTCCGAGCGCTTCGCGACAAATACGATTTTTTCACCCGTTGCGAAACCCCGGAACTGGCTGCTGAAATTACCGTACAACCAATCCGTATCGTAAAACCGGATGCTGCTATTTTATTTTCCGACATTTTAGTGGTACCCAGAGCGATGGGAATCCATGTGGAACTGAAAGACAATTTAGGTCCGATTATCCCGGATCCGATCCGTACAATGGAACAGGTAAATCAGGTTTTCATTCCAGATATCGAAGAAACTTTAGGTTATGTGATGGATGCCATCAAACTGACCAAAGAAATGCTGAACGACGAAGTGCCGTTAATCGGATTCGCGGGTTCACCTTGGACGATTTTCTGTTATGCCGTGGAAGGAAAAGGTTCTAAAAGTTTTGATACGGCGAAAGGATTCTGTTTTTCAAATCCGGTAGCAGCTCATACTTTATTGCAAAAAATTACCGATACGACTATCTTATATTTAAAGGAAAAAGTAAAAGCAGGTTGTAACGCGATTCAGATTTTCGATTCCTGGGGTGGCATGTTGTCCCCGGCCGATTATCAGGAATTTTCATGGAAGTATATCAACCAAATCGTAGAAGCTTTAGCCGAAGAAACGGAAGTTATCGTATTCGGAAAAGGCTGTTGGTTTGCACTGAATGAAATGTCTAAATCGAAAGCATCTGCCTTAGGTGTGGATTGGACATGTTCGCCAAGAAATGCAAGATATTTAACAGGTGGAAATATTACATTACAAGGTAATTTCGATCCGTCACGATTGTTATCACCAATTCCAACCATCAAGAAAATGGTTCACGAAATGATTGACGAATTCGGAAAAGACAAATACATCGTGAATTTAGGACATGGTATTTTACCGAATATCCCGGTGGATCATGCCAAGGCGTTTGTGGAAGCGGTGAAAGAATATAATCAGTAGGCAGTCGCAGTATTCAGTTAGCAGAAAAATGAAAGAGCAATTCTATCAATACATACAAACCCTACAAGACCAAATCTGCAAAGGTCTGGAAGCCGTTGACGGTCAGGCAAAATTCCGTCAGGACTTATGGGAACGACCGGAAGGCGGTGGCGGAAGAACCCGCGTAATTGAAAACGGAAACGTTTTTGAAAAAGGCGGTGTAAACATTTCAGCCGTTCACGGAGCGTTACCAGTAGCCATGCAGACTTATTTTGGCGTAGGCGAAGTCGACTTTTTTGCCTGCGGACTGAGTTTGGTCATCCACCCGAAAAACCCGATGGTGCCAACCGTTCACGCGAACTGGCGTTATTTCGAAATGTACGATAAGGAAGGAAAAGTCATCAACAGTTGGTTTGGCGGCGGACAGGATTTAACGCCGTACTATCTGTTTGAAGAAGATGCAAAACATTTTCATCAAACCTGTAAAACGGCTTGCGACAAACACAATCCGGAATTCTATCCGAAGTTTAAAAAACAATGCGACGAATATTTCTGGAACGCGCACCGCAACGAAGCAAGAGGAATTGGTGGATTGTTTTTCGATCATTGCAAAGCCACCGAAGCCATGTCGATGGAAAACTGGTTTGCTTTCGTAACGGAAGTCGGCAACAGTTTCCTTCAAGCATATGTCCCGATTGTAGAAAAAAGAAAAGAATTACCATACACACAAGAAAACAGAACGTGGCAGGAAATCCGTCGCGGTCGTTATGTGGAATTCAATTTAGTGCACGATAAAGGCACGCTATTCGGATTAAAAACCAACGGAAGAATTGAATCCATCCTGATGAGCTTACCGCCGCATGTGCAGTGGGTTTACGACCATCATCCGGAAGCGGGAAGTGAGGAGGAAAAATTAATCAACGTATTAGAAAAACCAGTTGACTGGATTTAATTGTCCATCGTCAATTATAAATTATCAATTACCATGTTTCCATTACACAGAGGCAGAAGACTAAGAGTCAACGAATCCATAAGAAGTTTAGTGCGTGAAACCAGTTTAAGTCCGGCCGACTTTATGTTTCCGATGTTCATAGCTGAAGGCGAAAACATAAAAGTGGAAATTCCTTCCATGCCTGGAATCTATCGTCGTTCCATAGATTTGACTGTAGCAGAAGTGAAAGAATTATTCGCTTTAGGCATTCGTGCGGTAAACATTTACGTAAAAGTAAACGATGATTTAAAAGACAACACCGGTAAAGAAGCCTGGAATCCGAACGGACTGATGCAACAAGCCATCAAAGCCATCAAAACGGCCTGCCCGGAAATGATTGTGATGCCGGATGTCGCGTTAGACCCGTATTCCATTTACGGACATGACGGAATTATAAAAAACGGAGATATCGCTAATGATGAAACTGTGGACGCTTTAGTAAAAATGGCCGTTTCCCATGCACAGGCCGGAGCCGATTTCGTGGCACCGAGCGACATGATGGACGGACGTGTGTTGCGTTTGCGTGAAGGTTTGGACGCGGCTGGTTTTCACAATGTGGGAATCATGAGCTATTCGGCGAAATATGCTTCGGCGTTTTACGGACCATTCCGTGATGCGTTGGACAGTGCTCCAAAAGAGGCCGATATTGAAGTTCCGAAAGACAAAAAAACCTACCAGATGGATTATGCCAACCGTATCGAAGCCATCAGAGAAGCGTTAATGGATGTGGAAGAAGGTGCCGACATGGTAATGGTAAAACCGGGAATCGCTTATCTGGACATCGTTCGCGAAGTGAAAAATGCGGTGAATGTTCCGGTGACTGTATTTCATGTATCCGGAGAATACGCCATGATTAAAGCGGCTTCCGAACGAGGCTGGCTGGATCACGACAAAATCATGATGGAACAATTGATGTGCATTAAACGTGCAGGTGCGAGTTTAATCTCAACTTATTTCGCCAAAGAAGCGGCTATTTTATTGAAAAAATAAACACAGACCAGACTTTCAGAAAGTCAGGAATTAGACAATTAGGCGCCAATTAACTTGTGCGCCTTTTTTAATTTTTGTAACTTTATTCATGTCTTTTACTAAGCGAACAGAGGCATATAAAATGAAAAAAACAATCCTCCTAATATCGTTATTGATTACTTTAATTTCCTGCAAAAAGGAAAAGGAAGAAGAAAAAGAACCGTTATACCCTGAAATAAAAAAATCAGCGGAAGAAGTTTCCATGGAATTGGGAAAAGAAATCTTTAACGGAAAGGGCACATGCCATACCTGTCACAAACCCAACGAGAAATTAATAGGCCCTCCTTTAGCCTTAATTGCCAAAACCTACAAGGAGAAAGGAGCCAGCATCCCTGATTTCCTGACCGAGAAAAGCGGCCCTATCGTAGATCCAAAACAATACACGATGATGAAAGCCAACTTCACCATTACCAAAGCGCTTACTGACGAAGAGCGAAAAGCCCTTGAAACCTACATACTGAGTTTTGGTCCATAAAAAACATCGTCCTCTTCGGGGGACATTTTTAGCAGTAAAAATGTAAAGTTTACTTGTCTTTTTGGAAATTATGTTTTACATTTGAATTGATATTAAAATCATTACTCATGAAAACGAACCATTTATTTCCGAATTCCTTCAAGAAAATCAGCGGCGTTCTTTTCGTTCTGTCACTTTTGGGATTATTATTTATCTTCTTTCTGAATGAAGATGAAACAGTACAATTACAAGTAACTATGTTTGCCTTATTCTCGGATGAATCCCTAAAAGGCACTAACTATTTCGTTTGGACGAAAAACAACATCCTGGATGAAATAGTAATGACGGTATTCATCGTTAGCGGACTCCTATTCGCCTTTTCCAAAGAGAAGATCGAAGACGAAATGGTTTCCAAAATCCGATTGGAGAGTTTGGTATGGGCGACTTATGTGAATTATGGCGTCCTGCTGTTCTGCATACTTTTTATTTATGGCCTGCCTTTTCTGAACGTAATGATGTACAACATGTTTACGCTTTTATTGTTTTTCATCATACGTTTTCACTGGATGCTTTACAAAAACAACACAATTTCCGACGATGAAGAATAACGTAAAAGTACAGCGCGCGATTGCCAACCTCACCCAAGCCGAATTGGCCGAAAAAATTGGCGTGAGCCGACAAACCATCAACGCTATTGAAGCCGGAAAATATGTACCTTCCACAGTATTGGCGTTGAAGATGGCAAAACTATTTGAAAAATCGGTTAACGAGATATTTGAATTGGAAGCCACCGACTAATTTGCTACCTTTATCGAATGCAAACCGTCTTTATCAATACGCCGCTAGGAACCGCCAAAATTAAAGGCGATGAAAACGGCGTTTCGGTCATTTCGATTCTTCAGGAAGGTGAAATATCGAAAGTCATTCCGCATGAATTGAAAGATGCCGTGAAACAACTTCAGGAATATTTTGACGGAAAAAGAACCCAATTCACTTTTGCTCTCAACCCGAAAGGCACAGATTTTCAGCAGAAAGTCTGGAAAGCGTTATTGGAAATCCCGTATGGCAAAACCACTTCTTATATGGATTTATCGAAGAAACTGGGTGATGTGAAAGCCATTCGTGCCGTGGCATCCGCCAATGGAAAAAACCCGTTGTGGATTGTTGTGCCGTGCCACAGAGTAATCGACTCCGACGGATCGCTTACCGGTTATGCCGGTGGCTTGTGGCGGAAAAAATGGCTGTTGGAACATGAGAATCCTTCTGCGCAACAGAGCCTGTTTTAGTTCTCAAACACTATATCAATATAAGGCAATATGAAATCAATATCCCCAGGGCCATTTGTAGCATCTGACACATCACTAAATTTAGAGCCTGTGACAGTCATACCATTTAAAGAAATCGGCAAAACACTTATTGTGTTCAGATTATCATAGGATTCTATTAGCCTGCCGCAAACATTATAAGCATCACCATCCCAATTTGTTTGAATACGTCGGATTGAGTAAGAAACATTTGGCAAAAGAGATATTGTAGAAGTCGGGGCCACATAACTTGTTGCTGTCTGTGAAAAAATATGAGTTCCACTATAGAGAACTATATTGGTGTCATTGTTTTCTATCTCAATAATATAAGGTATAGCAGGGTCACTATGAACACTCTGATAACCTATACTACAGATGGTTTTAGAAGAAGAAAGTGTAAAAGAATATTCATGTATCTCGCTATCCATGGTTACCAATTCATGTGATGAGGATGCTACTGCCAGACTACTATACATTTGTTGAAACGTTGTATTACCAACATCACAAACCGGATCGTGATTCACAATTGCATCATCCTGGTCAGAACAACCCAAAAGAAAAAAGAAGAAAAATAAAAACCGTAACCCCTTTACTGTAGTCTTCATAACAAGTATATTTTTAAATTAAAGATGAAAATTGTAAGAGAAGGTTGCGTCAAAATAAATTTCTAATACATTTTATAATTTTTGTTACTTTTATCAATATAACTGAATCAACATGACTTTCCTTAAAAAATTCCTGAAATGGTTTGCAATCATTTTTGCAAGCATTATCATTCTGATGTACATCTTTGATGTAGATTACCTGCTTCGGGCAGTGCGCACCATTTATTTCAGAGGCTATACCACGGCTTTCCTGGATGATTATACCCATTTCCCGAATCGCGAAATCAAGAAAGGAACCGCGCAACCCTGGGCGATTGCAAAAGACTACAATTCGGTTCCCGCTACCGAAGAACTGAATAAAACGCATAAAGAACTGGGCACCGTGGCGTACCTAATCATTAAAGACGACAGCATCTGGCACGAAAGTTATTTTGACGGCTATGGAACAAACTCGAAATCCAATTCGTTTTCGATGGCGAAAAGTGTGATTTCGGCGGCGTTGGGTAAAGCGATTATGGAAGGGAAAATCAAAAGTTTGGACCAAAAAGTGACCGACTTTTTCCCGGAACTGAAAGGCCAATTTGCCAAAGAAGTGACCGTGGGCGATTTGTCGTCGATGGCTTCCGGATTGAACTGGGACGAAAAATATTACAGTCCGCTTTCCATCGTAACCCGCGCCTATTTTGACGACGATTTAAAGAAAGTGATTTTAGGTTTGGACGTGAAAGAAAAACCGGGACAATCCTTCAAATACTTGAGCGGTTCCACGGAATTATTGGCGATGTGCATTGAAAAAGCAACCGGAGAACACGTCTCCGATTATGTTTCCAAGAAATTCTGGCAACCGATGGGTGCGGAAAACGACGCGCTTTGGCAACTTGACCATAATCCGGACGGTATTGAAAAAGCCTATTGCTGTATTGCAAGTAATGCGAGGGATTTTGCGCGTTTCGGAAAACTGTACAAACAAGGTGGAAAATGGAACGGTCAACAACTTTTGGACAGTGCGTTTGTAGCTAAATCGATTACCCCGAGATTTCCTAACAGCCCGCAATACGGTTACGGTTTCTGGCTGCACAACATCAACGGGAAACAACTGTTTTACATGCGCGGGCATTTGGGGCAATTCGTGATTGTGATTCCGAAAGACAATGTGATCATCGTGCGCTTAGGCCATATCAAGGGCTTACAGACCGAAGAAGATCCGCACAGCAACGATTTGTATGTTTATGTAAATGAAGCGTATAAAATGTTGGAAAAAAGAAAATAATTCTTTTATTTGTAGTGATTTTCATATATAAGCCAAATAATCCTAATACAAACCATGCAACATGATTGAGAAAATTAATCTGGAGAACATTCTCTTTTTAGACATCGAAACGGTTCCGGAAGAAGAAAATTTTAACGTCTTAGACGAAACCAAACAGGCGCTTTTCGACGCAAAAACGAAATACCAGCGCAAAGACGATTTTACCGCCGAAGAATTTTACGAACGCGCCGGTATTTGGGCCGAATTCGGAAAAATCATCTGCATTTCGGTAGGTTATTTTACTTTTAAGGGCGACATTCGTCATTTTAGGGTGACTTCCTTTTTTGGTGACGAAGTTAAAATCCTCAAGGATTTCAGCAACCTTTTGAACAACCATTTCAGTCAGCCGCAACATATTTTATGCGGACACAACGCCAAGGAATTCGACTTTCCGTTCATCGCGAGACGCATGATTATCCATCAGATTGCGATTCCGATGAAACTGAACCTGTTCGGTAAAAAACCTTGGGAAGTTCCGCATCTGGACACCATGGAATTGTGGAAATTCGGCGATTACAAAACCTTTACCTCGCTGAAATTATTGACCAACGTACTCGGGATTCCTTCCCCGAAAGACGATATCGACGGCAGCGAAGTGGCGCATACGTTTTATGTGGAGAAAGACATCGACCGTATCATTACGTATTGTGAAAAGGACGTGATTGCGGTAGCGCAGGTGTTGTTGCGATTGCGCAGGGAGGATTTGCTGATTGAGGAGGAAGTTATTCATATTTAGGAGCTCTTTCCCGCTTCCCGATAGCTATCGGGACACTTTATCTTTTTTGCTGTCATGCTCGGTGGAAATATCCGTACAGTAAAAAAGGACGTCGTTCCACCCGAGCGAAGCGAATTGACGAAGTAATCGGGGCTAAGGCATTTGGAAACTTCAGTTTTAATCGTGTTCGTTGCGACCCGAGACCAAAGGTCAAACAGACGAAGTAAAAAACCTTTGCGAACTTTGCGGTTAAATAGTACATTTACAAAAAAACAGATTTTATGGTATTGAGCAGATTTTGGTTGGCAATTTTTATTTCTTCGATTGCCTTTATTGTCATCAGTTTATTTTCCGGAAACAGTTATTCCATCGATTACGCACTGAACGGAAAAAAAGACGAACCGCTACTGATCTCCGAAAAATACCTGAAGGAAGTCCCTGCTTTCATCAAAGACAGCATTGAAAAAGCGCCGGAGAACACCATCGTCATCAATACAATCGAAACCAATCCGGATACGACTTACGTTTACAAGAACCAAACGGTAAAAATCTTCAGCGGCGTACAAAAATCGGATGGTTTACTGCCAACTTGTAAAAGTACATTAGTTGATCTGATTCTCCCGCTAATTGCGTACCTGGCCTTTTTCTGTGGTTTAATGGAACTTTTGATTATCTCGGGTGCTTCCGGAAAATTAGCTAAAGTACTAAGCCCCGTGTTTGTAAAAGTGTTTCCGAGTATTCCGAAAAACCATCCGTCTATTTCTTATATGACTTTAAATTTTGCTGCTAACTTCTTGGGATTGGATTCTGCGGCCACTCCATTTGGGTTAAAAGCCATGGAAAGTTTACAGGAAATCAATCCCGAAAAAGACAAAGCCAGCGATGCCCAAATTATGTTCATGTGTCTGCATGCTTCGGGGCTCACTTTAATTGCCACTTCCATTATTGGTTATCGGGCTGCTGCGGGTGCTACCAACCCAGCCGATGTTATGCTACCTTGTATTATCACTTCATTTATCGGTACGATTGCCGCTTTTCTGATTGTTGGCGTTAAACAAAAAATTAATTTCAAGAGCGCTTCTTTGGTGGCCGTCCTGATGGCATTAATTGCCGGAATCATTGGCTTGCTGATGTATGTAAACCATTTGGATCTAATCGGTAAAAACTATTTCACTTCCAATCTTTCCGCATTAATATTAGTGGGAATTATTGCTTTTACTTTGATTTTTTCCTTCCGAAAGGAAAAGAAGTTTATTGAGTCAAACACCACTGTTTTTGAAGCCTTTGTAACAGGTGCCAATAACGGCGTTAAAACTGGGGTTACTATTTTTCCATATGTTTTGGGAATGTTAGTGGCCATTTCGTTATTCAGAAACAGCGGTTTATTTGAAATTATCAGTAATTGGATCGCGTTTGTTTTCTCCAATATGGGTGTAAGCAAAGAAATCACCGATGCGTTACCGGTGGCATTGCTTCGACCTTTTAGTTCTGCAGGATCAAGAGGATTTTTAATCGATTCGATGAATACTTTTGGAGCCGATTCCTTAACCGGAAGATTAAGCAGTATTTTCCAATGCAGCGCAGAAAGCACGTTTTATGTGATTGCGGTGTACTTTGGTTCGGTTAATATAAAAAATACCCGTTACGCTTTAGGAACAATGCTTTTGGTGGATGTAATTTGTGTGATTACGGCGATTTTCGTGGCTAGTTGGTTTTTTTAATCGTTTCCTGCAAGGTTTTCAAAACCCTATAGGTCCTTACAGTTTTAAGAACGATTCCAAATATGAAGTTAAAAGTTTTAGAAAAGAACAATTATTACCCCTTGGGTGAAATTGTAAAAAAAGTCAATTCAAGAGTTTTTGGTTTAATGAAACAAAACTTCTCGATACGTTGGATTCGCTACTCGAAGTGACGTCTATCGGGAACCATTTCTTAGAAGAAATTCATAAAATCTGTTACTTGAAATAAAGTCAAAGATGAAACAGTTATTCGATTTTTTTATGATCTCAGGTGTATTGCTTGGCATTGTCTTTATAATCGCCACGCAGTGCTCAAAAAACAGAAATGATAAAACCATCATTTATCTTGACTTATTCATTGCTTTTTTACTGCTTAGTAACCTCCAATCGTTTTTATTTGAATCCGTTTTTACTGAAGCTCCCTTCTTTATCCGCAGGTTACTTATTCCTTGGTATGCATTGATTCTTCCTGCTTTTTATACTTTTTTCATGTATTATTTAAAAATTGAAAAAAAGGTACCATCATATATTAAAGCTGCACTTCTCATTTTTACAGTAGAAATCATAATCAGAGTAATGCTATTTACTCATTATTTTCATCAGGAAAACAGTATGTTCATCGGAAAATATAAGCAATTTGAAGAAATTGCAAATACTGCCTTAATGCTATTTATTTTCATAAAAACGTTAGTCGTAATATTTAAATATTCCGATTTATATAGCCCGATTCTCGCTTATGACAATCTGAAATGGATGAAAAACTTTGCTTTTATCAGTGGGATTGTACTCCTTATGTGGATTTGCGCTATTATTTTAAATTTTAACGACCCAATTACTCCTAAAGTATGGATTTATTATCCGGTGCGTATCAGTTCCACCGCTTTATTCTATTGGCTCGCTTATCATGGGTATTATAATTACTCCTTAATGATTGAAAGGATTGCTTTGAGAAAAGAAATTTTAGCCGATGACAAATGCAAAAACAACATTTTGCCAAACAATCATTTTTCGGATGATAAATTTCTGATGATTAAAAAACACATTGAAAAAAACAAACGTTATCGTGATCCTTACTTCAGTTTGGATAAATTATCAACCGAATTAATGATGAGCACTAGCAAATTGTCACAACTAATCAATAAAGAAAGCGGACATAATTTTTCAGATTTCATCAATCATTTACGAGTTGAAAATGCAAAAAAATACCTAACCGACTCTAACTTTTCCAATTATACTATCATTGCCATTGGACTTGAGTGCGGCTTCAATTCCAAATCAGCATTTTACACAGCTTTTAAAAAATTCACCTCTGTTACTCCTTCCGAATACAAATTTCAAAAAGGATTATAGTGCCCTGATTCTTATAATTTGGGCAACCACAGACATTCCGCTTTTGAATCGTTCAGATGAAACCAAAATAAAAAGGAATGATGTTTTGGCATTATTTGAAAACAAAGGGAATTTCGTGTCTTGTCATAATCAAAAAAGTAGTCATCTAACCGAAAAATTTGCTTTGGAATGAACTAAAGCATACCTACAAGGTTTAAAAAACCTAGCAGGAAATCAACAGCAATCCATTCTTCATTCCCTCAATATTCCTTATATTTACGCTCCTAAAATTACTATTATATGGACTTTATATACCAAGACCCGTATCCGATTCAAAAAGACGATACACAATACAGAAAAATCACTTCCGACTACGTTAAAGTGGAACAATTGGGCGACCGTGAAATCTTAATGGTAGACCCAAAAGGTTTGGAATTATTAGCCGAAGAAGCAATGAGCGACGTATCGTTCATGTTGCGTTCTTCGCATTTGCAAAAACTGAGAAACATCATCGAAGACCCCGAAGCGACCGACAACGATCGTTTTGTGGCCTATAACTTATTGCAAAATGCCGTAGTGGCTGTAGATGGGCAATTGCCATCGTGCCAGGATACCGGAACGGCAATCGTAATGGGTAAAAAGGGAGAAAACGTATATACCGGAGCTGATGACGGCGAATGGTTGTCGAAAGGGATTTTCAACACCTATGAAAAAAGAAACCTGCGTTATTCACAGATTGTTCCGATTTCGATGTTTGAAGAAAAGAACTCCGGTTCGAACCTTCCTGCGCAAATCGATATATATGCAAAAAAAGGAAACTCTTATGAATTTCTGTTTTTAGCAAAAGGTGGTGGCTCTGCCAACAAAACTTTCCTGTATCAGAAAACAAAATCATTATTAAACGAAAAATCTCTGGATGAATTCGTTCGCGAGCGCATCATGGATTTGGGAACTTCGGCTTGTCCTCCCTATCACTTGGCGATCGTTATCGGCGGTACTTCTGCGGAAGCGAATTTAGCTGCCGTGAAAAAAGCATCAGCCGGATACTTCGACAATTTACCAACCAGCGGAAACATGGCTGGTCAGGCCTTCCGTGATTTGGAATGGGAAAAACGCGTACAGAAAATTTGTGAAGAAAGCCACATCGGCGCACAGTTTGGCGGAAAATATCTAACGCATGACGTTCGTGTAATCCGTTTACCGCGTCACGCTGCTTCTTGTCCGGTTGGAATGGGGGTTTCCTGTTCGGCTGACAGAAACATCAAAGGAAAAATTACCAAAGACGGTATTTTCGTAGAACAATTGGAAGTGAATCCGAAACAGTTCTTACCGGAAACAGTTCCACATTTGGAAGATCCGGTTGAAATCGACCTGAACCGTCCGATGTCGGAAGTTTTGGCTGAATTATCCAAATACCCAATCAAAACCCGTTTGAAACTGAACGGTACGTTGATCGTGGCACGTGATATCGCTCATGCGAAAATCAAAGAATTATTGGACGCCGGAAAACCAATGCCGGAGTATTTCAAAAACCACCCGATTTATTATGCAGGTCCAGCCAAAACTCCGGAAGGAATGCCTTCGGGAAGTTTCGGACCAACCACTGCCGGACGTATGGACGTGTATGTGGACGAATTCCAGAAACATGGCGGAAGCATGATTATGTTGGCCAAAGGAAACCGCTCAAAAGACGTGATGAATGCGTGCAACAAATACGGCGGATTCTATTTAGGTTCGATTGGTGGCCCTGCCGCAATTTTAGCCAAGGAGAACATTCTTTCCGTAGAAGTGGTGGATTTCGAAGAGTTGGGCATGGAAGCGGTACGTAAAATAACGATTAAAGATTTCCCTGCTTTCATCATTACCGATGATAAAGGGAATGATTTCTTTGAGAATTTGTAATCTTTATTAGAGAGAATAGAATAAAGAGCAAAGAAAATAGAAAAACCCGTCTTCAAATATTGGAGACGGGTTTTTATTTTATATCAAATTTATCGCGATAATAATCTACTTTAAAATCATGAATTGGTTTTTTCGAATCCTTGTATTTATCTTTGTTTTCCAAAAACAATTTCGACTTTGAAAGCCCTATGTTTGAGCTACCGGAAGGAGAATACAATACGGTCAATTTAATCGGTCGGCCAAAAAAAGTATCTTCAACAACTTCCCTCTTTTGTCTTATATCCTGCGTAATTCTCTTCCCTAGGATATTCACGTAAAAAAGACGGAAAGCACCATTTTTCTGAAAACCGCTGGTAAAAAAGATTTCCGTGATATTCGAATTTTTAATATCCGACAAGATTTGCTGGTTTAGTTCCAGCGGAATCAAATCACTGTCAAATGCGGTTGGAGTTGTCCGTTCACATTTCAATATGACATCACTGATGGCAATTTTCTTCTTCTGTAAAAAAGTCAATATCCCTTCCAATGTTAATGGCTGCTGCAAATCGCCCGGAAAGGCTTCACTTAAAATTTTCCAGATACTTGCTACATTCCCATAGAAAAAAGGAAGCGCAAAATCCGCATGATTATGAGGATGAATAGTCCCGACAATAAGTTTTTCACTATCCTTCAAAATCGGATACTTTTCAAGATATTGATGTGTCGTTATCATCCGCAATGAATTCTATTGTTTCAAACAGACCTCCCTACTCAACGTAAAGCACCAATCCTTTCAGATACGCTCCTTCCGGATGGTACATATTTACAGGATGATCCGGACCTTGTGTTAATTTGTGTAACACTCTGATATTTCTTCCGCTTTCAATGGCAGCCGCGGCAACGGTGTTGTAAAACAATACGTCGTCGATAACCTGTGAACAGGAAAACGTAAATAAGATTCCTTTTGGCGCCATGGCTTTCATACCGGCAATATTCAACCGTTTGTAGGCTTGTGTTGCGGTATGTTTGCTTTTGATGCTTTTAGCGAATGCCGGCGGATCCAAAACGATAAGATCGTATTGTTGCGTGTGTTCTTTCATGTAGGTAAACACGTCTGAAGCTACAGCCTCGTGATTGCAGTCGTCGTGGTTCAGTTCCATATTTCTTTCGGCCAAAGCAACTGCTTTTTCTGAAATATCCACGGAGGTTACCAATTCGGCACCCGCACTCATCGCATACACGGAAAATCCTCCGGTGTAGCAGAACGTGTTCAATACTCTTTTCCCTTTGGCATAATGCCCAAGCAATTTTCGGTTATCGCGCTGGTCCAGGAAGAAACCGGTTTTCTGACCTTCCACCCAATTCACGGAAAACATAATGTTGTTCTCTTTAGCAATGATTTCCGGTTTATCCCCAAACAGGAAAAAGTCCCTTCCCGTTTGTGGTAAGGTGCCACTGCTTTTGCAATAGATGGTTTCGCAATAGTCAGCGAAATTTTGTTTTATGGCATCGGCGATTTTCTCAATCTCCTGAAAAATTCCGCTTGAATGGGCCTGTAATACCCAGTTTTTATCGTAATAGTCTATAATCAGCCCCGGAATCCCGTCACCTTCCCCGTGAATCAGACGAAAGGCATTGGTTTCCTCTAACTTCAGTAATTTCATTCGTAGTTCCCAAGCACCTTTTAATCGGTCGGCCCAGAAATTTTCGGTGAATGCTTCGTCTCCGAAAGTCAAAATACGCACCACGATACTACCGCGGTCACTGAAATAACCGGTCGCCAGGTGTTTGTTGTTGGAATCCACCACATCCACCATTTCCCCGTCATTCAATTCCTGACTCACACCATAAACCGCCCCACTGAACACCCAAGGGTGACGGCGTTGCACTGATTTTTCTTTTCCCGGCTTTAATATTACTTTCGGATAACTCATTGTTTTGTATTTTGGTGCAAAGTTAAAAACAAAAAGCATCTTTAGTATATTTTACCAAAGATGCTTTTAAATATATTTTGATTGAATTAATCGATAGCCATTTCAGGAATATCACCCTCAATAATTAATTCGGCCTCTGTAGCTTTGATAATCTCCTCAACGGAAACACCCGGTGCTCTTTCAAGAAGTTTAAATCCTTTTGGTGTCACTTCCAAAACCGCCAATTCGGTTACCACTTTTTTAACGCAGCCCACACCTGTTAACGGAAGCGTACATCTTTTAAGAATTTTCGATTCGCCTGCTTTATTTACATGCATCATAGCCACAATGATATTTTCAGCAGATGCTACCAAGTCCATAGCGCCTCCCATACCTTTTACCATTTTACCCGGTATTTTCCAGTTGGCGATATCACCATTCTCAGAAACTTCCATCGCGCCTAAAATCGTCAAATCTACTTTTTGTGCACGGATCATTCCGAAACTGAACGCTGAATCAAAGAAACTCGCGCCCGGCAATGTTGTGATGGTTTGTTTTCCGGCGTTGATGATATCGGCATCTTCCTCACCTTCAAAAGGGAAAGGCCCCATACCAAGAACCCCGTTTTCACTCTGAAATTCCACAGCGATATCATGACGGACATAATTAGCAACCAAAGTCGGAATTCCGATACCTAAATTAACGAAATAACGGTCCTTAACTTCCTGTGCGATTCTTTTTGCTATTTGATTTTTATCTAAAGCCATGACTATTCTTCTCTTTTACGGGTTGTACGTTGCTCAATTCTCTTTTCAAATTTCTCCCCTTGGAAGATGCGTTGCACCATGATTCCCGGAATGTGTATTTGGTTCGGATCCAAAGTTCCTGCAGGCACCAATTCCTCTACCTCAGCAATTGTAATTTTGGCCGCTCCGGCCATACAACTATTGAAATTTCTGGCGGTTCCTTTGAAAATCAAATTTCCGGCTTCGTCGCCTTTCCATGCCTTAACAATAGAAAAATCGGCTTTGTAGGCCAATTCCATTACGTGCATCTTTCCGTTGAATTCGCGCACTTCTTTTCCTTCGGCCACTTCGGTTCCGTAACCTGCAGGTGTAAAGAAAGCAGGGATCCCTGCTTGTGCTGCACGGCATTTTTCGGCCAAGGTTCCTTGCGGAGTTAATTCCACATCCAATTCGCCGCTTAACATCTGACGTTCGAATTCGGCATTCTCGCCCACATACGAAGAAATCATTTTTTTGATTTGGTGTTTTTGCAACAACAATCCCAATCCGAAATCGTCCACTCCCGCATTGTTTGAAATACAGGTTAATTCTTTTACATCTTTTTTAACCAGCTCGGCAATGCTGTTTTCGGGGATTCCGCAAAGTCCGAAACCACCGAGCATGATGGTTTGCCCGTCTTTTATATCGTGTAATGCTTCCTGAACATTACCTACTTTTTTATTAATCATATGGTGATTGTGTTTGTTTAATTTTGGCCTAAAAGTATAAAAAAAACGCCTTTTTTGAAAGGCGTTTTGTATTTAGAAATCGAATTCTTCGGTTTGTGTATCTTCTTCGACGGCAAGACTGTCGACAACCACTTTTTTAGGCACCCAACAATCCACTTTAACGGAATAATTTTCAGGTTTTTCAAAAGGCTTCTGAGAAATATTCAGACTTTCATCTTCATAACATTTTCTCATGAATATTCCCCAAATCGGCAATGCCATGGTAGCACCCTGTCCCATATTGGTTTGTTCAAAATGGGCGGAACGGTCTTCATTACCAACCCATACACCGGCACACAGATTCGGCACCATACCGATAAACCATCCGTCGGAATTGTTTTGGGATGTTCCCGTTTTTCCGGCAATCGGGTTTCTCAGATTATACGGAACTCCGGTAACTCTGGCTGCTTCGGGTGCACTGCCCCAACGCAAACGGGAACCGGTACCGTATTCGGTAACGCCTTCCATCAGTTTAATCATAGTATAAGCCACGTCCTTACTCATTACGTCTCTTGATTCCGGAACCGGTTCGTATAAAACCACTCCGTTTTTATCTACAATTTTTACAATTACCTGCGGTTTCATGTACACCCCCTGATTGGCAAATGTACTGAAAGCGGCCACCATTTCTTCCACGGTAATATCTACCGCACCTAAAGCGATGGAAGGCTGAACAGGGATTTCCGAACTGACACCTAATTTCTTAGTCATATCCACCACCGCTTCCGGTCCTACTTTATCAATCAGTTTTGCAGAAACCGTATTTATGGAATTCGCTAAAGCAGATTTTAAATTAACCAAACCGCGGTAATTTCCGGTGGAGTTTTTAGGCGTCCAGTCGGCATCAATATTATAACGCCCTTTCGGCATCGTAAACGGAGAATCGACTATCGAATCACAAGGCGACATCTTCAATTGCTCAATCGCTGTGGCATATAGGAATGGTTTAAAAGTAGAACCTACCTGTCGTGCCCCTTGTCCCACGTGATCGTACTGGAAATGCTTGTAATTGATTCCGCCTACCCAAGCCCTAACATGCCCGGATTGCGGTTCCATCGCCATCATTCCCGTCTGAAGGAAATGCTTGTAATATATGATGGAATCACGAGGTGTCAGTAAAGTATCTTTCTCCCCTTTCCAGGTAAATACTTTCATTTTGGTTGGAACATCGAATGATTTTACGATTTTGTTCTCATCAAAACCTTTCTCATTCATGATACGCCAACGCTCTGAATTTTTCATGGAACGCTCCATGATTAACTTTGTTTCATCCGGTGTGATGCCGGTGAAAGGCGCATTCGGATTATCTTTCTGTCTTTTATTAAACTCTTCCTGAAGATTGGCCAAGTGCTCTGCTGCAGCCTCTTCTGCATATTGCTGCATTCTGGAATCGATGGTGGTATAAATTTTCAGTCCGTCACGGTAAATATCATATTCGCCGTCGCCGTCTTTTTTAGGATTGTCTTTCACCCATTTTTTCATAAAATCACGAAGGTATTCTCTGAAATAGGTAGCACTTCCTTCGATGTGACTTTCCGGTGTGAATTTCAACACGATCGGTTTCGCCTGGAAGAATTCTTTTCGTTCTTTGGTCAGGAACTTGTTTTTTTCCATCTGATGCAACACCACGTTACGGCGGTCGGTTACTTTCTGTAAGCGGCGTAACGGATTGAACAACGAAGGGTTTTTCAACATTCCCACAAACATGGCCGCTTCATCAACGGTCAGGTCTTTCGGTTCTTTACCGAAATACACTTTGGATGCCGAACGGATTCCCACAGCGGTATTTACAAAATCCACGGTATTTAAATAATGGGCAATGATTTCCTGTTTGGTATATTGTCTCTCCAGTTTAGTAGCGATAATCCACTCTTTTGCTTTCTGGACAATTCGGAACAAAATAAATTTGGAACCTTCACCATGGAATAGATTTTTGGCTAACTGTTGGGTCAAGGTACTCGCACCACCACTTCTGCCCAGGCTCAACATGGCACGAAGGGTTCCTTTACTGTCGATGCCGGAATGTTCGTAAAAACGCTCGTCTTCGGTTGCCACCAAGGCTTTCACCAAATGATCCGGAAGTTCCGCATATTTTACCGGCGTTCTGTTCTCCAGATAAAATTTACCGATGGTTACCCCATCGGAAGAGATGATTTCCGTAGCCACGTTGGAATTCGGATTTTCCAGTTCGTCGAATGACGGCATCGATCCGAAAAGTCCCCATGAAGCGAAGAGGAAGAATAAAATAACACCTCCGAAACAGTAAAAGAACAGTTTCCAGAATTTTTTAACGTAAGGAGAAAAATCCTCTTTTTTATTATTGATTTGAGCCATTATTAATTCGTTTTTTCAATTCTGAAACCTACTTCCGAAACACCTTGCAATTGTTCCACTCCGGGCACTTTTCCACTCTCGCGGACTGCCTGTTGAATGCTAACCACATACTTACCCGTTTTTGGAAATTTCGTATTTTCCTTATACCAGAGTTTGCTTTCTTTCACATCGGAAAACCCTTCACCCATCAATGTACCGTCCGGATTGGCCATCTGATATTCGAGTGTATCCACTTTGGTAACACCATCCGGTTGCAGCATGGAAACAATCAGAAACAGGTTATTATAAGGATAATCGTTGTTATTTCTGATGTTTACGAACATATTGTAATCCTGAATCGTGTCCTTTTGTTCAAAGCTAAACGTCACTTTTTGCTTTTTGTGCCAGGAACCGTCAATTTCGCGGTATTCATCAAAAACCCTTTTTTTGTCACAGGAAAAAAACAAGAGTGACAAGGCAAATCCAAAAATTAAAAATTTATTGTTTTGAATCATTTTTATCGTTCGATGGTTTGTTTCTATTTGGTTTCGGTCTTCGGTTTTTGTTTCGGTTTTGTCCTTCGGGATTGGTTTTCTTTTGTCCGCTTTGTCCCTCGGGATTGGTCTTGCTTTGTCCCTCGGGTGCAGGACGATTTGGTCTGTTCTGTCCTTCAGGTGTGTTTTTATTTCGGCCGTCGGGTGCAGGGCGATTTTGTCTGCTTTGTCCCTCAGGAGCAATCCTGTTTTGTCGTTCCGGAGCGCCTTTAGGTTTTTCAGCATCAGCGGTAGTGGTCGGACGTTTTTTATTCGGACGTTTTTTCTTTTTAGGCTGATCGAAACGGGTCAAACTGTCTTGTCCTACGGCATTCTGGAAGTTTTTCTCTTCCTCCACAACAGTCTCCATCGCATAATCCTCAACCGCGGAAACACGTGTCTTCTCTTTGTTTAACGCCACAATTTCTTTTACCTGATCAACCTTCAAAACGTGCCATTGGGCAAAATTATTGGTGTAAGCGAACCACATCAATCCTTTAAAAATGTCGATTTTCTGACAAACCGCATCCCCTTTTTCGGTATATAATTTCGTTTCCATATCCGGAAAACCTTTTAGAGCATCCAGATACGTATCCAATTCATAATTTAAACAACATTTCAATTTACCGCACTGTCCGGCCAATTTTTGCGGATTCAGTGACAATTGCTGGTAACGCGCCGCCGAGGTATTCACGCTTCGGAAGTCGGTCAGCCAGGTGGAACAGCACAATTCGCGACCACAAGAACCGATTCCGCCCAAACGGGAAGCCTCCTGACGGAAACCTACCTGCTTCATCTCGATTCGGGTACTGAATTCCTTGGCAAAATCCTTGATTAACTGACGGAAATCGACACGGTCGTTTGCCGTATAATAGAACGTCGCCTTAGAGCCGTCGCCCTGGAATTCGATGTCGGAAATTTTCATTTCCAGTTTTAACGCGATTGCGATTTCACGCGCACGCACCTTCATCGGTTCTTCCTTATCACGGGCATCACTCCAGATATCGATATCTTTTTGGGAGGCTTTCCTGTAGATTTTCGGCACTTCACCTTCGTGATTCATACCTTTTTTCTTCATTTGAACCTTTACCAATTCCCCGGTCAGGGTAACGATTCCCACATCATGTCCCGGAGAAGCCTCCGTAGCAACGATATCACCGATACTCAGGGTTGCTTTTTCGGCATTGCGGTAAAACTCTTTTCGTCCGTTTTTAAAACGAACCTCAACACAATCAAAAGGTTCCTGACCGCCCGGAAGCGTCATGTTGGAAAGCCAATCGAAAACGGTTAATTTGTTGCAGCTATCGGTGCCGCAAGTCCCATTATTTTTACACCCCTTTGGCGCGCCGCCATCGGAAGTTGAACAACTGTTACATGCCATAATTTGAATATATATATTGATCGTCCGCCATTAGCTGAACTACTTATTCGTAAATAGATTTTGTGTGTAAAGATAGTGTTTTTTTGTTTTGTGATCAGAGGGTTTAACTTTATAGACAAACGCATCTTATTTCAGGAAATTATACCGTTTTGCTTTTAAAGAAGGAATGGAAATCTCAAAATGCAAAACAATGCGTCACACAACAAAACACAATCATTTGATTTACACTTGATTACATCATTTTTCAATATTAAACAAATTTCATAATCACAATCAAGTACATTTTTAACAAGTATGGGAAGGTTTTTATTGTTAATTTCTTTATATTTGATAGTCAGATGATTAATACAGTTTCACTTGTATTTTTTATTCTGACCTCCCCAAAGCTGTTCGTTATTAATATTCCGTTTTTAAATAAATTAAAAAATTGATAACCGATACGCATCTAAGAAGTTTAAGATTTAATTTTCTGCTACTCATAGTCGCCTGCTCTTCTATTGCTGTATGTCATGGTCAGAACGACAGCCTGACGAATGTCAGAAGCATAAAATTAGAGGAGGCGCTTCAACTGGGAATTCTGAACAACCGACAGCTCAAAATGGCTACTACCGATGTTGCCATTGCCAACGAAAATGTAAGCCAGGCCAAAACAGCCAAAACACCCTGGATCGGTTTAAATATGGACTACAATCACATAGGCAATCCGAAAGTTTACGAGGGTTTCTATGAGCGAAGTGTTACGGTGGATTATCTTGACTATCAGGGGTCCGCAGGTATTCTGGCCACCATGCCCGTCTACACCGGAAACCTCATCAACAACAGGATAAACAAACAGGAATTACTGAGCGAGTTACAGGAAGCGGCAGTTAAAATGACCGAGGCAGAAGTGAAGCTTACCATTGTACAGCAATACTTCACACTCGAAAAACTCTACCGGCAGATCGAAGTCACAAAACAAAATATAATAAACACCAATTTACGAATCAAACAGCTTCAGTCAAGAGTTGCCAACGGACAAAACCTGAAAAGCGACCTGTTGCGGACGGAATTACAACAATCCCGGTTTGAGGTTTCCGTATTTGAGGACACCAACAACATCAAATTAGTCAGCAATTTCCTTGACATTCTTATAGGACTCCCAACCGATACCGTGCTGAAACCCGAACTGGCAGAAACCGCGATTCCGGTGGAAGAAATGAGTTTAAAAGAATGTTTATCAGAAGCCTATCAGAACCGGTATGAAATCAAGCGATCGGAACTTCAGGTGAAATTGTCTGAATCCAACCTGAGCATTACAAAAAGCGGTTACCTGCCCAATCTGTATGCCGGAGCATCATTGAATTCGCAGTACCCGGCCCAATGGCCCAATTATCCGAATATTGTCAATTTCTGGACGGTCGGCCTTTCCCTGAACTGGGAAATTTCCAGTTTTTACAACCTGAAACATCAGGCGAACAGTGATAAGTTGGACATCGAGAAAAGCAACATCGCTTTAGAAGCAACCAAAGACCAGATAGACAAAGAGGTGAAAACCGTTTATGTGAAATATATTGAAAGCCAAAGAAACATAACAACGTATAAAAAAGACGTGGAGTTATCATTAAGCAACTATAAAATCGTAAAGAGTAGGTATGACAATGATTTTGCGCTGATCAGTGATATGGTCGATGCCGAATTACAGGTAAACGAAGCCAGAATCTCCCTAGTCAATGCCAATCTGGATCTGATTATTCAATATTTCACCCTACAGTATGCGATGGGGAAACTTTAAACCGAAAGGCTATGGGCGAGGAAAGTGCAAACAAAGAGGCAATTCAAAAAACAGAAAAAAAGAGAAACACCCTTCTGACGGTTCTCTCGTTTATTTTTTTGCTGGGAGGCGTTTTTTGGATTTTGAGTTTATTTTTTGATTTCAGCAAGTATGAAACCACCAACAATGCGCAAGTGGAATCCTATATCAACACTATCGCAGCGAGGGCGAACGGACATATAAAAGAAATCCGGTTCGAAGCACACCAGCGGGTACAAAAAGGAGACACGCTGGTGATTCTGGATGATGAGGAATACCGCATCAAAGTAAAACAGGCCGAAGCGGATTTGGCCATAGCCGAAGGAAATCTGCATTCTTTGGAACAAAACATAACCACGTCGGTGTCCAACCAGGCTGCTTCCAAAGAAAAATTAGCCGGCGATTTAGCCGAACTTGAAAAAGCCAGAAAAGACTACCAACGCTTTCAAAAAATGTTTGCCGACTCGGCTGTAACCCGCAATCAATACGATCAGGTATTGGCGAAAATGAAATCTGCGGAAGCCTATCTGAAAGCGGGCGAAAATGAATTACTGGCCAGTGGCTCCATCACCCAACAAAGCAAAACCAACCTGGAAGCCGCCAGAGCAACGGTGGCCAGAAAGCAAGCCGATCTGGATGCGGCAAAACTACAATTATCCTATACCATAATAACCGCTCCAATCGATGGTTTTGTGGGGGAACGGGAACTTTCCGTTGGCGATCTTGTGAATGCGAATCAGACTGTAGCTTCCATTGTTTTAAAACACAAAATATGGGTGATTGCCAATTTCAAGGAAACTCAGGTGGAACGGATTAAAGTGGGACAAGCCGTGACGATTTCGATTGATGCACTTGATGACAAGGAATTTAAAGGCAAAGTCGTTGGTTTTTCGCCGGCAACCGGAGCCAAATTTTCGATGGTGGAACCGGATAATTCCACGGGAAATTTTGTAAAAATCACCCAACGGATTCCGGTAAAAATTGAATTCGAAGCCACAGCAGAAGAACTGCAACCCGTAAAACCCGGTATGAACGTAACGGTAGAAGTAAAAAAATAAGTCATGGCCAAACTAAAAAAAGGAAGCGTTTTCACTCTTGTCGGGCTCTATGTTCTGACCATTCCTTTTTTCAATACATTGAACGTAACTGCCTACGACAATTCTCAGATTTTGGGTCATTTCGGCGCTTCCACGACGGTTTTTACCTATTCGAGTTACATTCCCGCTTTTGCCATGTTAGCCTTTTTACCGTTGGCATTAATAGTTGCAAAACAAATTCCGTTGCGCACGATGATTTTATCCGTCAGTTTTTTGGCAATACTGTTCAATACCGCTTCTTTATATACGACATCCATTCAATGGTTTACGGTTTGGCGCTCCCTTTTATCCATCATTTCCATCATCGGAATATTCGCCACCATGATACCCATAATCCTGAAATACAACCCAGCCTTCAATATGGCCATTATGTACGGCATCATGCAGTTCATTCTTCAGGGGAGCCAACACATTTATAAATATCTGGGCACTAATTTTACCAGTTTATACGATTGGACCTTCAGCATTTACTTTCTGAATTTCAATTTTTTTATCGGAATTGTTCTGGCGTGGATTTTCTATAAAAAAGATGTGGCTCCGATGAAAAGCGTTTTTCAGTTTGATTGGAGAGGGTGGTTTCTGATGATTTTATCCTTTACTGTTATCCTTTTTCTTTGTGCCGAAGGACAGACCCGAAACTGGTTCAGTGATCCGAAAATATCGATTTCTGTTGCTTTCTTGCTGATCATTATCGGGATTTACCTGCTCCATGCCCGTTTTACAAAAGAACCGCTGATTAATCCGGATGTGTACAGGTACAAAAATGTGGTATTTGGTTCGTTTCTCTTTTTCTATACCGGCGTGATGAACGGAACCGGAAGCATCGTTTCGGGCTACATGACCAACGTTCTTGGGTTTGACACACTGTACCAGGCACGGACGCATTTGGCATTGCTGATCGGGATTTTCATCGCCATACCGCTGTCGACGTATCTACTGTATAAACGAATTTACATCGCCACCATTTGGATTACCGGATTTACCTGCTTCGGATTATATCACACCCTTATCTTCTTTCGGTTTTATCCCGAAATCAGTCCGTCCGACTTTTTCCTGCCCTTTATTATCAAAGGACTGGCCATCGGTTTTCTGTATCCCGCCTCAGCACTTTACATTGCCGAAGGAATTCCTAAAAATTTAGGCGATTCCCGAATGATGAGCGGCGTCATAGCCCGAGTCATTTTAGCTACACTGTTGGGCGGCGCAATTTTAGGAACAATGATTTCCAATGCTAACATTCATCATAAAACCGGTTTAAGCCAACAGTTATCCCCTACAAATCAATTAGCTGAAAATCAGTTAAATCAATCAAAAACCGTATATTTACGTAAAGGTTTGTCCGAAAAAGAGGCACAAAAAATGGCAGAAAAGAACCTTTCCAATCAAACATCACAAGCCGCCATTTTACTTGCTTACAAGGATATTTATCTGGTATTGTCCGCCATCTGTTTTTTGCCGGTTCTCATTATTCTGCTTTTCAGACTGGGAAGAAGGCCGTTGGGAAGAGTGGAACTGGAACCGATACCTATTTAAATACAATTCGTTCTTTTTGGTTTTTTGCAATTACTGATTGATTTCCATTTAAAATTAAAACCTTATGGTTAAAGCAAAAAAATATCGTTTATTCAATCATTTATGGGATAAAGAGGACGGACTTTTAAGTATGTTGGTTTTGCTTTTCATCATGCACTTCCTTTTTATTCCTCTGTTTGGCAACCATTCCTTTTTAAAGTTAGCTATGCAGATTTTCTGGGTACTCTTTCTTTTGTCAGGTATTTTTGCATTGGGGACCAGTAAAAAACAAGCCTCACTGATTTCCATTATTCCTGTTTTGTTTGTAATCGTTGGCTGGATCAGTCTTTTCGATACCAGCAATTTCATTATAATTACCGATTTCGTCCTTTCGCTTGCCGTCCTTTTGCTGTTAATTACTTTGGTCCTTATAAAAGTGTTTGAACCCGGGCCTGTAACTATATTCAGGGTAGCGGGCTCAGTAGTGGTTTATATGCTGATGGCAAGCCTCTGGTCTATCATTTACCTTTTCCTTTTCCAACGTATCGACGGCTCATTCCAAATCACCCTACCACCATTTGAAAGAAACAGCCTGGAAGCCAATTTTTTATATTTCAGCTATATCACTATCACAACCACAGGTTATGGCGAAATCCTTCCGTTGCATCCGTTTGCGCGCTCAATGGTTCAGATGGAGGCCATATTTGGCGTGTTATATCCTGTAATTCTGATTGGACGTCTGGTATCAGACAGTAACACCCCGGATCTCAGAAAAAATAAAACCTGACTATTCAATTTTTATCCGTTTCACTAACTTTTAAAAACCAAAGGGCATGAAAAACAATTCCGAACTTAATAGCAAAACGCTATTCGACATCATCCTTCAATTGGGAATGATATTCCTTATCATGGGATTCTGTATTAGGCTTTTACTACCTTTTATGATGCCTATCCTTTGGGCAATCATCTTTGCCATAATAATACATCCCTTGTATAATTTTGTCCAGAAAAAATTAAAGGGACGCGGAGGTCTGGCTTCATTTTTAATAATAACGGTCATATTGCTGGCAATCATCCTGCCTACGATTACTTTCTTCAATTCGGCAGTTTCCAGCATTATTGATGTAAAAGACCAAATGGAAGCCGGAACCCTGAAAATAGAAACCCCGGCCCAAAAAATGAAGGATTGGCCTATTATCGGAGACAAAATATACAACTTCCTGCATGCTGCCTCTGTTAATCTTGAAAAGGCCGTGATGGACTACAAAGAACAAATAACGGAAGTCTCCAAAATGCTATTGGGAAGCATTGTCAGTTCAGGACTGACGTTTCTCCAAATCATCCTTTCGCTTATTATTGCAGGATTCCTGATGGCGTCCAAAAGCTCTCAAAATTTAGCCACAGATTTAATCATGAGAGTCGCCGGACCCACAAAAGGAGAAGAAATCATCGACATAACGGTATCTACCGTATATCAGGTGGTGAAAGGAATTTTAGGCGTAGCGGTAATACAGACCATCATTCAGGCCTTCGGATTGTTTCTCTGTGGTGTCCCTTTTGCTGGAGTTCTGACCTTAATCTGTCTGATATTATCCATTTTACAGATTGGTCCTATCATCGTCAATATCGGGGTAATCATTTATCTTTTTTCAACTGGCGACAGTACTACCACTGCTGTTTTATGGACAGTCTTTTTCGCGGTCAGCGGCTTATCCGATAATGTGCTGAAACCACTGCTTTTAGGCAAAGGAGCCTCCGTTCCCGTGCTGGTTATTTTCCTTGGTGTTATCGGCGGGTTCATGATGTCCGGATTTATCGGTTTATTTGTGGGTCCGATCGTATTTTCCATCGGCTACCAATTGTTTGATGCCTGGATGCATGAGGGAAAAGAGACTGTAAAAGAAAGTACACCTGTTGTGGGAGAATCGCACGAAGGGGTTGAGCTCTGAATCTGATTTTTTACTGCAACCAAAACTATTTCATAAAAAAACCTGGCCCGTATTTATACAGGACAGGTTTTTTAATTTGTATTGCGGCATTTTTGTCTCAGACTTCCTTTACCGAAATTATTTTAACAGGACAGGCTTTCTCAGCCAACTCACAACTTTCAACTATGGTATGATCGGGTGATTTTAAAGTATAAAAACCTTTAGAATCTACGGCTTTCAGCAAGACCGTTTTCCCGTCTTTTTTTGACATCTGAAATTGCGCCGGAGCCAGTTCTACACAATAATTACAACCAATACATTTATTTCTCTGTAAGGTAACAATAACCATTAGTTCTCCACAATTTTATACATTTTGTCCGATAAACGGATGCGGAACGGCACTTTCAGCGTACAACTGTCGCCTTTGGTTGCCTTTTCCGAAGCCTCATCGTTTACCAGCATTTCTTCCAGAATCAGTTCCTGTGCTCCCGTGCTTGGCCCGGTGATCAGAATCTTATCGCCTTTTTTAATATCGTAAGCTTCGATTTTGAATTCGGCCACATTGGATTTCGGGAAATAATGCATGCCTTTCCCAACGTACACCTTTTTCTGCGTGGCATTCGACCCCGGATTGTCCGACCATTCGCCCAGTTTTTGACCCAAATAATAACCAGACCAAAATCCGCGATTGTAAACGGTTGACAAAGCTTCCATCCAAACGCTTATTTTTTCTTTGGTAAAAGTGCCTTCATAATAAGCATCGATAGCTTCTCTGTAGGTTCGTACCACGGTTGCCACGTAATCGGCAGCCCTTCCTCTACCTTCAATTTTCAGTACTTTGATCCCTGAATC
The DNA here is from genome assembly GCF_000498535.1 of Flavobacterium limnosediminis JC2902. Taxonomy (GTDB): domain Bacteria; phylum Bacteroidota; class Bacteroidia; order Flavobacteriales; family Flavobacteriaceae; genus Flavobacterium; species Flavobacterium limnosediminis. Next base: position 448,224 of record NZ_AVGG01000001.1, read on the forward strand.
GATAACCTGATCCAGAAAATCCAGCGTACACAAATCTTTCGGCGACATCATGTATTCGTTGTCGATTTCGATTTCGAAGCCGCTTTCCTGATCGATTACCGTATATTTTTTACGGCAGTTTTGTTTGCAGGCGCCACGATTGGCAGATGAATTATGTGAATGCAGGCTAAGGTAACATTTCCCCGAAACCGCCATACACAACGCGCCGTGACCGAAAATTTCGATTTCCACCAAATTCCCCGAAGGACCTTTGATTTGTTCCTTTTCAATATCATCGGTGATTTTCTTTACCTGACGCAGACTCAGTTCGCGGGACAACACTATGGTATCCGCAAACAGACTGTAAAACTTAACGGTTTCAATGTTGGTCACGTTCAGTTGGGTCGAGATGTGCACTTCGATTCCCATCGTTTTTGCCGTCATGATTACCGCCTGATCCGAAGCGATTACCGCAGTTATCCCTGCTTCCTTCGCTTTGGTCAAAAGTGTTTTCACAACCGATAAATCGTGATCGTAAATAATCGTATTTAAAGTCAGATAGGTTCTGACGTTTTCTTCATTACAGCGGCGTGCAATTTCCGGTAAATCGTCCAAAACGAAATTCACCGTCGCGCGCGCGCGCATGTTCAATTGTTCGACACCAAAATAAATTGAATCACAACCATTGTCCAAAGCGGCCTGCATCGATTCGAAGTTACCTGCCGGAGCCATCAGCTCAATTCTTCCCGAAGTTGTCATTAGCTGATAATTTTAAACAATTTATCGGATAATCGCACTCGGAACGGAACAGCAAAAGTGACTTTATCACCCGGTCTTGCCTGAGTGCCTTCACTTCCGTTGACGAACATTTTTTCTAAAATCAGTTCTTCGTTACCGGTTGTTGGTCCGGAGATTAAAATTTTATCCCCAAGATTTAATTCCTGATTTTCGATGATGAAAAGTCCGACTTGTGCTTTCACATAATAATGTTCGGCTTTGCCAAGCAACACTTTTTTGATTTTTATTTTCTGACGGATAGTTTTCGGTTTTTCGGCTACAGCCAAAGGAGTATCGGTCAGCTCACCTGATTTCTTGAATTTCAGCGATTCTGATTTTCCTTTTCGGAAGACTTTGTTCCCCACCTGCGCTCCTCTTCTTAATTTCACCTGTTCGGCTAACGGCAAATGGGTAATTTCTAAACATTCAGTCGAACAACAATTGTCCATCGCTTCCTTACATTCATCACATTGGATAAACAGCAAATGACAGGCGTCGTTTTCACAGTTCGTATGATTGTCACATGGTTTTCCGCATTGGTGGCACTGGGAAACGATATCGTCGGTGATGCGCTCTCCCAAACGGTGGTCAAACACGAAGTTCTTTCCGATGAATTTGCTTTCCAGACCTTCTTCCTTAATCTGCTTGGCATAATTGATAATACCGCCTTCTAACTGGAAAACATTTTTGAATCCCTGATGTTTGAAATAAGCCGATGCTTTTTCACAACGGATACCTCCGGTACAATACATTACCAGATTTTTATCGTCCTTAAAATCTTTCAGCTGATCGTTGATAACCGGTAACGATTCGCGGAAAGTCTCCACATCCGGGGTAATTGCTCCTTTGAAATGCCCCACTTCACTTTCATAGTGATTTCTGAAATCCACCACTATCGTATTCGGATCGTCCAAAATCTCGTTAAAGGCTTTGGCATCAAGATGGACGCCTTTATTAGTTACATCAAACGTTTCGTCGTTCAATCCGTCGGCCACAATTTTATGACGTACTTTCACGGTCAGTTTCAAAAACGAGTGATCATCGTGTTCCACCGCCACATTCAAACGGATGCCTTTCATGAAATCATAAGCTTCCAAAGTCTCACGGAAGGCTTCGAAATTTTCGGCAGGAACCGACATTTGTGCGTTAATACCTTCTTTGGCAACATACGTTCGGCCCAAAGCATCAAGCTTGTTCCATTCGATGAATAAATCGTCTCTGAATTGTTTAGGATCTTCAATGTGCGCATAGGTGTAGAAAGACAACGTAAGACGTTGTTTACCGGCCTGATCGATAAGCTCGGCTCTTTCTTCTGCGCTTAAGGTGTTATACAGTTGCATGCTATAAACGTTAAGTGAGAAATAAATAAGTTGTGAATTCTAAATGGAAGAATCCGGGTGCAAAAATAAACATTTTAAAATAAATTCAAAACATATTGACTGACAACATCTTAAGGGAAATAAAAAAAGAAAATTATTTTCTGACAGAATGGCTCTCGATATCATAAAAACAGACAAAAAATTCGATAAACTACTGTTTTTCAGACATAAACAACCCAAAAAACATAAGAAGAATCTGTACTAAACGATATAATTTTTCTATCTTTATCAGACCGATTCCTAATTTATCAAACATGAAAAGATATCTGAAACCGTCCGTCTTTTGGCTTTTCATCTTTATTCCGGTAACGGTTCTGTTGGAAAGAATAGTAACAAGTGAATCGCTTGTATTTTTTTCGGCTTCCCTTTCGATAATTCCCATAGCAAAATTAATCGGCGAATCAACCGAAAACCTGGCGCATTACACCGGTGATACGATTGGCGGCCTGTTGAATGCGACTTTCGGCAATGCTCCGGAGTTGATTATTGCCGTTATGGCACTGCATGCCGGTCTGCATGAAATGGTTCTGGCCTCTCTCGCCGGAGCAATTCTTGCAAACTTATTGATGGCCACTGGGATTTCTTTTCTGGTAGGCGGCATAAAATTCCACAATCAGGAGTACAATCCCGTCACCATAAAGATGTACAATTCCATGATGTTTCTGGCCGTGTACAGCATGCTTATTCCCAGCTCCTTCCATCGTTTTTTCATTACGGGAGAAAATACCGTTTACAGGCAGAACGAGAGCAATCTTAACATACTGCTTGCGGTCAGTCTTCTGTTGGCTTATGTTTTTTATCTGTACTTCATGATTAAAACACATCCGGACTTATTTAAAAGCATCAAAAAAGCACCTGTGGTAAAAGAAGAAGAAGAACACGAACCGTGGAGCAAAAAAAAGGCAATAGGCGCTCTTATTGTGGCTTCTGTTACCGCGGCATTCATGAGTGAAATACTCGTCGGTGCCGCGGAGGGAACCGGCAAAGAACTGGGCATGAGTTCTGCCTTTATCGGAATTGTTTTTGTTGCCGTAATCGGAGGCGCGGCAGAAAGCATCTCTGCCATCACTATGGCGGCCAAAAACAAACTGGATCTGACCATTAGCATCGCCTTGGGAAGTTCCATACAAATTGCACTTTTTATAGCCCCCTTACTGATACTGCTGAGTTTTTTTGTCGGACCAAAACCTATGTTTTTAAATTTCAACCGCGCAGAAATCGGAGCCTTGCTTATGGCGGTCATACTCACCACGGTGGTTTCCGGAGACGGGAAGTCGAATTGGTTTAAAGGGATTCAGATGATTACATTATACTTGCTTATTGCCCTGTTATTTTATTTTATTCCGGAGCAGACATAAATCGGGTTTCCGCAAATAAATCCAAAAACTTATATCCAAATCATTTAAAAAATCACAACAATCGTTGAAATTACACAAATCATCGTACAAAAGCTTAAATAAAGAATTATTCAAATGAAAACTGTTAAATCAATATAGTATTTTTTATATTTGTATAAAAACCTACAAATATTCTTATCAGAATTCACAATGCCGCTAAGGGCATTTTTTAAAGTTATTGCCCCCATTTATATTTAAATTATTTCTAAAACACACTTTTTGGTTATTCATTAATTCCGAAAAAAGTATGCAACAGTTGTCAACCGATTGCTGTTTAAGAAATGTCACTTGGGAAAGAAACAATAGTCCTGCTATTCTATAATTTTTAAAATGAATCGAAGATGAATGCGCTAAAAAAATCAAAAGTCCTGTTTATATTGCTCTTCTTGTCAGGCATTTGGGTTTCCTGCAAGAAAGAAGAAAAAGTCATGCCGCCAATACAAGTTCCATTTGTAGTCGTTCAAAAAAGCGATGTCCCGGTGCACAGGGAATATCCCGCTCAGACTTTTGGGGATTTAGATGTGGATTTAGTGGCACGTGTAGACGGAATTCTACAGGGAATTCATTTCAAAGAAGGCGACAAAGTCAGAAAAGGACAGCTGCTATACACCATTGATCCGATAGAATATGATACAAAAGTAGAACGTGAAAAAGGACAGGTAGCCGCTTTCAGAAGTTCTTATGTAAATGCAGAGGAAGAACTAAAAAGAATACGCCCCTTGGCAGAGATGAATGCCGTAAGTAAAAGAGAATTGGACGCCGCCGTTGCCCGGGCAAAAGCTTCAAAATCGAGTCTGGAAAGTGCCGAGGCAAGTTTAAGAAACCAACAGATAGAACGCGGATACTGTAATATTTACGCACCTGTTGACGGCGTTATCGGGATAAGCAATGCCAGAATAGGCGATTATATTTCAAGAATAGGAAATACTTCGCATCTGAATACCGTTTCAAAATTAAACGAAGTGCGTGTCCGTTTCGCAGTTAGCGAAGCGTCCTTTTTACAATATCAGAAAAAATTCGGAAAAACTCCCACCACACTAACCGACTTAGAACTGATACTCTCAGACGGAAGCACTTACGCACATAAAGGCAAAATGAATTTTTCCGATGCCAGTGTAGATCCCACCACGGGAACGGTAACCTTCGAAGCCCAATTCCCAAATCCTGAAGGAATATTGCGATCCGGACAATTCGTGAAAATCCGTATCGTCGTAAGTACGCAGAAAGATGCCATCGTTATTCCGCAAAAAGCAATTACCGAAATGCAGGGCATCTATCAGGTTTATGCGATTGATCAAGCCAAGAAAATTCAGGTACGTGTTGTGGAAGTGGGCGAAAAGATAGGAACAAACTGGATTGTATCCAAAGGCTTGGAATCCGGAGACCGCGTGGCTATAGTCGGTACCTTATTTGTTCAGCCCGGTTCTGTTGTCGAGCCGATTCCTTTTGCGGAAAATGTCGAAAAAGATGTCTCAAATCAAACTGAATAATTATGGATAATTTTTTCGTAAGGAGGCCGATTGTCGCCATTGTGCTTTCGATTTTAATCGTAATTATCGGATTTTTATCATTAAGATCTACTCCTATATCAAAATACCCTGATATCGCCCCACCAATTATCAATGTGAACGGCAGTTACAGGGGAGCCAATGCCATCAATGTGGAACAGGCCGTAGCCACACCCATAGAACAAAAGGTAAACGGTGTGGAAAACATGATCTACATGCAATCCACCAATGCCGGAGACGGTAATATGGGGCTTTCCGTCACCTTTGATATCGGAACCAATTTGGATATTGCCACCATGCTGACCCAAAACAGGGTGGCCGAAGCAACACCTAAACTACCACAAGATGTTAGAACTACCGGAGTTTCCACAAAAAAATCTTTGTTGGTTCCGATGTTGCTTATTTCGTTACACTCTCCCAACAACACCTACGACGCCGCCTTTTTAAATAACTACGCGACCATCAATGTCGTGGATGCCTTGGCGCGTATTAAAGGTGTTGGGGAAGTTTTACTTTACGGAGGAAGTAATTACGCGATGCGAGTATGGATCAAACCCGATGTGTTATCCAAATACGATTTGACCGCATTGGATGTGATGAGTGCGATTCAGGAACAAAATGCGATTGCGCCGGGTGGTAAATTTGGAGGACCACCGGCAAAAAATGGCAACGAATTCACCTACAATGTAATGCTGAGTGATCGATTGATAATGCAGGAAGATTTTGAAAACATCATTATAAAATCGAATATAAAAAACCAGCAAATCCGACTGAAAGATGTAGCCACCGTTTCATTGGGAACCGAAAACTATTTCACTCAGGCACGACTAAACGGCAAACCGGCAGGTGTTATCGGTATCAAACAAATGCCCGGTTCCAACGCTTTGGAAGTGGCAGAGAATGTGAAAAAGACCATAGCAAAACTAAGCGAACGATTTCCAAATGATTTAAAATATGATGTTTCACTGGATACCACTTTAGCCGTTTCCGAAGGGATTAATGAAATTGTACACACCTTGATTGAAGCTATTTTTCTGGTAATTCTCGTGGTGTTCATTTTCCTTCAGAACTGGAGAGCGACTCTAATTCCGTTGATTACCGTTCCTATCTCCTTAATCGGAGTGTTTATGCTTTTCCCGCTCTTAGGATTTTCGGTAAACGTATTATCACTTTTAGGTTTGGTGTTGGCAATCGGAATTGTGGTGGATGATGCCATCGTGGTTGTGGAGGCGGTGATGCATCATATCGAGCATGGGATGACGCCAAGGGAAGCCACAAATCAAGCCATGAAAGAAGTATCGGGGCCAGTAATCGCTATCGCAATAGTACTTACCGCAGTATTTATTCCTGTTGCGTTAACGCCGGGAATTACGGGTCGACTGTACCAACAGTTTGCCATTACCATTGCGATATCGGTAATTTTCTCTGCCATTAGTGCATTGACGCTAAGTCCCGCTTTATGTGCCATGCTGCTCAAACCTGCCAAAGAGCAAAAAGGATGGCTCGGAAAATTTTACGGAGGGTTTAACAGGATTTTCGATTCGGTTACCGAAAAATACACCGGAATAGCGGCTTATCTGATAAAAAAATCCATCCGAAGTCTGATCTTTATCGGAATTGTTGTTGGGGTGATCGTGATTTTAGGTGCTAAAATTCCATCCGGATTCGTACCGGAAGAAGATGAAGGCTACTTCTATATCAATGTCGAACTTCCTTCGGCATCTTCATTGGAAAGAACCAGCCAGGTCTGCAAGCAGATTGAAGGCATATTGGCAAAAGATAAAAACATTGAATTCTACACCACAAATGCCGGATTCAGTTTATTGAAAAACTCCAATGCCACCAATAATGCCCTGATCTTCATCTCCCCTGTAGAATGGAGCCACCGGGATAAGAATGTGGCGGAAATCATGAAGGAACTGAACGCTAAATTTCTGACCCAAATTACCGACGCTACGGTTTTCGCTTTCGGACCACCTCCGATAGCCGGTATCGGGAATGCAGCAGGTTTTACCATGATGCTACAGGACAAAGGGGGAAACAATCCTCAATATTTGGCTGAAAACACCAAGAATTTCATGACCGCCGCCAAAAAACGTCCCGAAATCGGTACCATCAGAACCACTTTTAATGCGAGTGTTCCTCAAATACGTCTGGAAATCGACAGGGATAAAGTAAAAGAACTGAATCTTTCGTTGGCCGATGTGAATATGACTGTCGGCGCGAATTTGGGTGGACAATACATCAACGAATTTAACCGGTACGGCCGTCAGTATATCGTGTTGATTCAGGGTAATCCGGATGAATTCATCAATCCGACGGATATCAGTAAAATATTTCTGAAATCGAAAGACGGTAACATGGTTCCGTTGTCGTCGATTGCAACTATAAAACGGGAAACCGGCCCCGAATTCACCAACCGATTCAACTTGTACCGTTCGGCAGAAATCGGGGGAACTCCTGCACCGGGTTACAGTTCGGCACAGGCTTTAAAAGCATTGGAAGAAACCGCCAAGGAAGTGTTGCCGCAAGGTATGGGTTACGAATGGTCGGCCATGAGTTTTCAGGAAAAAGCCGCTGAAGGAAAAGGAAGCGTGGTTTTCATAATGGCTTTGGTATTCGTTTTTTTAATTCTCGCAGCACAATACGAAAGCTGGAAACTCCCCTTCAGTGTATTGTTAGGAACACCGTTTGCCGTTTTTGGAGCCTTCCTCGGATTGTACCTCTGTAAACTGTTCAGTCCGGATTATGTGAATAATGTTTTTGCACAAATCGGACTGGTATTACTCATCGGATTGGCAGCTAAAAATGCCATATTGATTGTCGAATTTGCCAAAGCGGAACACGAGAAAGGCGTTTCATTATTGGATTCGGCATTAACCGCAGCCAAATTGCGTTTCCGTCCTATCCTGATGACGGCCTTTGCGTTTATCTTAGGGGTTGTTCCTTTGCTGACGGCTTCCGGTGCCGGCGCTCAGGCCCGAAAAGTAATGGGAACGGCTGTATTTAGTGGAATGTTAGTCGCCACTATATTAGGAGTGTGCTTTATCCCTACACTTTTTGTGTTCATAGAAAGTTTCGGAAAAAAGAAAACGGAAACGACAACTACGGAAAATAATAGTGAACCAAATTCAACAAGCCATGATTAAAAAGTATAAAATAAGTTTTGTCATTTTAGCTCTGGCATTGCTTCCGATGGGTTGTATGGTAGGTCCGAAATATTCAAGACCGGAGGAACAAAAAGCCGAAAGGTATCAAAACACTGAGATTCCTATAGACACGGCCAAATCAGTTGTCAATCTGAAATGGTTTGATATTTTTGACGATGATGTGCTCGAAGGCCTCATCAATAAAGGTATTGAAAACAATTACGACATGAAAATCGCTATGGCCCGGCTGGAACGTGCCCGAGCCGAATTAGGCTATTCAAAAGCCGATCTGTATCCGTCTTTCCAGTACGGAGGTACTGTCTACGCCAATAAAGATGCCTTTTTACCGACGAATGTGGGTGCAAGCATGAATTGGGAACTGGACTTTTGGGGTAAGGTCCGTCATCAGAATAAAGCATTGCAAGCGGAATTACTGGCTACCGAAGAAGCCCGAAAAGTGATACTGACAGGGATTATCAGCGATATAGCCATTTCCTATTTCCAGCTCAGGGATCTGGACAACCAATTGGACATCACTAAAAAAACGTTAGTTGCCAGACAGGAATCTTTTAACATCATCAACGAACGATTTATAAAAGGCTATGTGTCCGAGGTTGATAAAGTTCAGATCGAACAACAAGTAGCCATCGCCGAAGCCGGAATTCCGCGTATCGAAAGACAGATTACGTTTTTGGAAAATGTCATTTCGGTTTTGTTGGGTCAGGTTCCCGGAAGAATTGAACGCGGTAAAGCCAACAGTGATCAAAAACTTGTGACCGACATTCCTTTATCGCTTCCTTCAAAGTTACTTGAAAACCGGCCGGATGTGCGACAGGCAGAACTCTATTATGTGTCTGCCAACGAAAAAATCGGAGTGGCACAAGCCATGCGATACCCTTCCTTTAACATTGCTGCCATCGCTGGTTTTGCAAGCGTTTATGTGAGCGATCTGTTTCAGGACAGTTCCTACAAACAGAATGCCTCGGCGGGTGTTGTCGGACCAATATTCAACTTCGGAAAAAACAAACGCAGGGTGGAAATTTACAGACAAGAGGCTGAGCAATCCAAGTTCTATTATCAGAAAACCTATCTCATCGCCATTTCCGAAGTGGAGCAATCTTTACAGGACGTAAAAACCTATAAGCAGGAATGGCAAGCCAGAAATAAGCAAGTACAGGCAGCCAGAAAGAATCTTGAACTGTCCGATGCCCGGTACTATAATGGTTATGTTTCCTATTTGGAAGTATTGGATGTTCAACGGAATTTGTACGAAGCGGAACTGGAACTTTCCAGACTATCGCAACAGCAATTAAGCGCAACGGTGCAATTGTACAAAGCTTTGGGCGGCGGTTGGAATTAGTAAAACCAATCCGATAAACACCTTGAGAAAAACAATCACAAATAGCCACTGAAGCCAATAAAAATTCAGAAATTAATCAAAAAAAGCATTTATACAGAACACCGTTATATTCATTTAATAATCTAAAAATTACAAAGTTATCCGAACCACATTCCGTTTTCACCCATAAAGTCTTTTAAATTGTCGCGGCTGATAAATTTTTCGTTCACTGTTGATAACATCTTATTTGAAACTTAAAAAAAAGCACTATTTTTACCCAAAATAGATAGTTATGAGTTCAGAAAGAGAAGCCAAATTAAAAGCCCTTCAATTAACATTAGACAAACTGGATAAAACCTATGGAAAAGGTACCGTAATGAAATTGGGCGACACTGCCGTGGAAGAGGTGGAAGCAATTCCGTCCGGTTCTTTAGGTATTGATCTTGCCCTTGGAGTAAACGGTTACCCACGCGGAAGAATCGTAGAGATTTACGGTCCGGAGTCTTCGGGTAAAACCACGTTAACCTTACACGCCATTGCTGAAGCTCAGAAAGCAGGAGGAATTGCTGCCTTTATCGATGCGGAACATGCATTCGACCGTTTTTACGCTCAGAAATTAGGAGTTGATATCGACAACCTTATCATTTCACAACCGGACAACGGGGAACAGGCATTGGAAATTGCCGAAAACCTGATCCGTTCCGGCGCTATCGATTTAGTGGTAATTGACTCGGTGGCCGCGTTAACACCTAAAAGCGAAATCGAAGGCGAAATGGGTGATTCCAAAATGGGATTGCACGCGCGTTTGATGTCTCAGGCGTTACGAAAATTAACGGGTACCATCAACAAAACGAACTGTACCGTTTTCTTCATCAACCAGTTGCGTGAAAAAATCGGCGTGATGTTCGGAAATCCGGAAACAACTACAGGGGGTAATGCCTTGAAGTTTTATGCTTCGGTGCGAATCGACATCCGTAAATCGACCCAAATTAAAGACGGGGAAAATGTGCTGGGGAATCGCACCAAAGTGAAAATCGTAAAAAACAAAGTGGCACCACCGTTCCGTACTGCAGAATTCGACATCATGTATGGCGAAGGAATTTCGAAAACCGGTGAAGTTTTAGACTTGGCCGTTGAATTTGAAATCATCAAGAAAAGCGGTTCGTGGTTCAGCTATGGCGACACCAAATTAGGTCAGGGCCGTGATGCCGTGAAAGCTTTAATAAAAGACAATCCGGAACTGATGGACGAATTGGAACAAAAAATCAAAACCCTGATTAAAGATAATGCCAACTAAACAAAAAAATCCCGAAAATTTTCGGGATTTTTATTTTTTTAACGCAACCTTTTGAAAACTAATCCATCTTACTATCATAATAAGCTGTTGAATGAGAAAGATTTTTCTGTTAATACTGATTCCTTTTCTATACCTGTCCTGCACTAAAGAGCCGGAAACGGAAGATGTGGCGTTTGAATTATTGCCTGTAAACGAGGTGGAATTACCCGTAAGTTTTAATGTTAACAAGGAAAATATTATCAGAATAAAATTCGTACGCCCGACGGAATGCCATGCGTTTAACAAATTTTACTTTGAGAAAGACGGTTCTTCTCGAACCATTGCAGTTGAATCAACAGTTTTTAAATACGATAACGGAGGTTGCGCCGTTTTACAAAACAATAACGTGGCAACCCAAAATTTAAAATTTAATCCGGATCAAACCGGTGAGTATACGTTAAAATTCTGGAACGGAAAAGATAGTAATGGAGTCGATTTGTTTTTGACCTATACCATTCTGGTCGAATAAAAAAAGTAATTGTCTTGGGGTTAGAACAAATCATACACAATTGTCAAAGAAATGATACAGCCGCTCAGGAGCAGCTGTACAGACTTCTTGCCTCAAAATTATTCGGTGTCAGTTTAAAATATTCCAGAAATTATACCGAAGCCGAAGACAACCTGCAGGATGGTTTTATCCTGATTTTTGAAAAAATAAACAAGTACGAATTCAAAGGTTCTTTTGAAGGGTGGGCAAAAAGGGTACTGATAAATAATATTTTGCAGAAATACCGCACGGAGGGTGTTTTTGAGATAATACATGAAAACATTCCCGATTCGCCCGATGTGGAATTAGAAGAAGATTCCGTTTCAATGGATTTTCTGGTTTCCATAATCCAGCAACTGCCCGACCGGTACCGTCTGGTTTTCAATCTTTATGTGGTGGACGATTATTCACATAAGGAAATAGCAGAAATGCTGAAGATAACCGTCGGAACATCCAAATCAAATCTGGCCAGAGCCCGTATGATTTTAAAAGAAAAAATTGAATCGCAACACGCAAATAAAATATTCTCATCTGTTAAATGAGCGAACTAAATAACATAGACCGTCTTTTTAAGGAAAAATTCAAGGACTTTGAAGTGACCCCTTCCGATAAGGTGTGGGAGAACATTCAGTCTAAAATGAACCCGCAGGAAAAAGAAACCAAACTTCTTCCCCTATGGTTGCGACTGTGCAGTTTCATTGCGGTTTTTCTAATCGGATTTTCGGTTGCAACAACCTTTATCGCTGGGCCTTTCGGACTGACAAACCCTTTTGACAGAAATACAGACAACAAACAATCTCTGGGAGAGAAACCCAACTCTTCCGGACACCGGAATGAAAACAGTATTGTTACCCCGGGTTCTTTTGAGAAAGACGGAACAAAACAAGACAATAACGGTGTTGCGCAGATTGATGAAACCGAACCGAAATCAGTTTCAGAAAAAAACAATATCGCACTCAATAAAAACAATAAGAATGTTGCTTCCGCGGAACATCATTCAGCTAACCGAATAAACAAAGCAAAGCATACTGCTTCAGAAACCAACGGCAACACCCTGCAAAATGGCTTGGCGACCGTTTCACAAACAGCCGGAAAAAACAAAGTTGCCAATGCTTCAATATCGGTTAAGTCATCCGAATCGGACATCATTGCCCAAAGCGAGAAAAACGGACAAACTGCAAAAACAGCCATCACACAGAAAAGCGCTTCAGAATCAGATGAGATAAATACACTGTTCAGCGGAATTTCTGAAACGGACGAAATTACAGACGAAAACACTTATGACATCAACCACGACCCTTATGTGAATTCGTCAAAAGTAGCGTATGAAGTAGGCAATAAATATATTCCGAACAAAGCGGTGGAGACCCGTAAAACAGCTGTAACCAAACCCGTTTTGGAAACAAAAGAAACAACCTCTCTGTCTGTTGCTGACAACAAGCCAAAATCAAACTACAGTATGTCAAATTTCAACGCTAAAGAAATCACCCCTATGATTACGGATTCTTCAGCGGCTAAACAAATAAGGATTGCAGAAGGAACCGAGGCCAAAAAAGAAACCGACAAGAGGGATTCGGAAGACACGAAAGAGAAAAACTCAAAGTGGATTGCCAGTACAAATATTGCCCCTATTTACATGAATCTGAACGGTTCCGGTTCGGCTCTGGATTCCAAATTTGACAATAGCTCCAAAAGCTACCAGACCAGCATGAGTTACGGTGTCGGATTAAAATATGAATGGGATAAAAAATGGTCGGTAAGAACCGGATTAAACGCACTTAATTTCGAATACAGCACCAATAATATTTCTTATTACTATTCCTCAAATGGTGCTGGTTTGCAATATGTGAATGAAAACGGAAGAGGAACAGGTGTTGTGATTGATAATCCAAATTCGTCAACGAAAAACATTGCCTACGACGAAAACGGCATCGTAACCGAACAGTTCTCCGGAAACCTAAGCCACAAGATAAATTATGTGGAAATCCCACTTGAGGTTACCTATAAAATTCTGGACAGAAAATTTGGTATTGAGGCAATTGGAGGAATCAGTTCATTATTGCTGAACTACAACAAAGTCTCATTGGTTACACACGATTCAAGTCTTGCGATCGGCGAGGCGAACAATCTGAACAAACTGCATTTCAGCACCAATATCGGATTGGGAATGCGCTACAGTTTCATGAAAAACCTTCATGCGAATGTAGAGCCCATGTTAAAATATCAAATCAATACATACAATGATAATGCCGGAAATTTCAAACCCTATTTCGTGGGCATTTACAGCGGAATAAGTTATAGTTTTTAAGTTAGTTAGTAAGTTTTTTAGTTAGTTAGTAAGTTTTTTAGTTAATTAAGTTTTAGTTAAGTTAAGTTTTAGTTAAGTCAGTTGCTTCCTGTGGTGGGAAGCGGCGTAAAAAGCACTCTTCTGGGTTAGAGTGCTTTTTTATTTCTATTATTTTGTGTTTTCGAATTTCAAAAGTTGATCTAAAATCACATTATGAACCTTATCTTTCAGTTCCTTCTTATTTTCAAGTGTTTTCCCCATCGTTTCAAACGGCTTGTGTATTTTCACCCTCATTCTACCGGGACTACCACTAAAGAACGTAAACGAAAAACGCTCTTTCACATCTCCGAAGGTCATCGGTAAAATGGGCAACTGATGCTCAATGGCAATGCGGAAAGCGCCATCCTTAAACTCATCCAACATCACACTCTCGTCTTCCGGGACACCGCCTTCGGGAAAAATACAAATACTCAAACCCTGATTAATTCTTTTTTGCGCCCTTTCAAAAACCGCAAAACGACTTTTGGAACTGTTCCGGTCTACCATTATACAGGTGCGTTTGTAGAAAAATCCGAAAATAGGAAGTTTAGCCAATTCTTTCTTGCCCACAAAAACAAACGGGTGTTTCTTCACCAAAAGTAACATCAGCATGATATCCATCATGGAAGTGTGATTCGCTACCAGCATATAACTTTTCCCGTCCTCCAATTCGTATTCCTGTTCCACCTTATAATAAAACCCCATACCGTAAAGGATAATTCGTGCCCAAAGCCGGGCTAATACAAAAAATTGCGGGTATGTTTTTTCGGAGAGAATGGACAAAACCAAAAAAGGAAACATCACAAGGATTGGTACGACAACCAATATGTAAAACCAGATGCGCCACAGCGTCCAGAAAAGAATCTTTAAAATTTTCATATATGTGAAATTTATCTGTCAGAGGTCATATATGGTATCGCCTTTATTTATTGGTGTTTGCTTTCGCAAACCTGTTGTTAGTGGCGATTTCATAGCACCAAATGTAACAATTCAGGCCAAACATTTTAGTAAAACGTTTACCTTTGCGTAAATTTTTTTACAAATGGCAAAAATATTAACCGGAGTTCAAAGTACAGGAACGCCACACTTAGGAAATCTTTTGGGTGCTATTTTACCCGCCATCGAAATGGCGAACCAACCCGAAAATGAACCGTTTCTTTTTATCGCCGATTTACATTCGGTAACACAGATCAAAGACGGAAAAACGTTACGCGAAAACACCTACAGTACGGCGGCAGCCTGGCTTGCCTGTGGTTTGGATATCAATAAAGTCGTATTTTATCGTCAGAGTGATGTGCCGCAGACTGCAGAACTGTCCTGGTATTTAAGTTGCTTTTTCCCGTTCCAGCGATTAACCTTAGCTCATTCTTTTAAGGATAAGGCCGACCGTTTGGAAGATGTTAACGCCGGATTGTTCACCTATCCGATGTTAATGGCAGCCGATATTTTATTGTATGATGCCGAATTTGTGCCGGTAGGAAAAGACCAGTTGCAACACGTGGAAATTACCCGTGACGTGGCTTCGCGTTTTAATTTCCAGATGGGCGAAACGTTTGTATTGCCAGAAGCGAAGACCGACGAAAACACAATGATTATTCCGGGTACAGACGGAGAAAAAATGAGTAAATCCCGAAATAATTTCATCAATATTTTTCTTGACGATAAAGCGCTGCGCAAACAGGTCATGAATATTCAAACCGACAGCACGCCGCTGGAAGCTCCGAAAAATCCGGATACCTGTAACGCCTTTGCCATATACACTTTACTGGCTTCCGCAGAACAGATTGAAAAAATGAGAGCCAATTATTTGGGTGGAAATTACGGTTACGGACATGCCAAACAAGAATTGTTCGAACTGATTGTTTCAAAATTCGAAAACGAAAGAACAAAATACAACCATTACATCAATAACCTTGAAGAAGTAGACCGCCTGCTAAAAATTGGTGCCGAAAAAGCACATAAAGTAGCCGATGCCGTTCTGGCAAGGGTTAGAGAAAAATTAGGATTTGAATAATTAGGAAGACGTCAAAATCTCCAATTGTGACTACTCTGATACATTTTAAACTACCGCAGATTCACAGATTTCCGTTAATAATCTGAGAATCTGCGGTTATTTATTTTATCCTCTTTTCAAATAGCCTCAAACAATTTTCCCGGCAAAGGCCGAATGACACCTTTGAGTTCCATGTTTAATAAAAGGGAAGAAATTTTAAAAATCGGCAACGCGCATTCCAGTGCGATACTATCCAGCAATTCCTTGCCGTTTTTCTGAAGAAAATCATACACCTTTTGCTCTTCCGGTTCTAACCAAACGAATAACTGCTTCTGAACAGGTTTGACACCTTTTTTCTCAATTTCCCAATTAAGTATGTACACGATATCCGCGGCGGAAGTCAGCAGATGCGCTCGTTGCGTCTTGATCAGGTTGTTGCAGCCCTGACTGTACTTGTCACTGCTTCTTCCCGGCACGGCAAAGACATCGCGGTTGTAATCGTTGGCAAGATTTGCGGTGATCAGGGAACCTCCTTTTTCGGCACTCTCAACCACCACAGTAGCTTCAGTCATTCCGGCCACGATGCGGTTACGCTTGATGAAATTCTCGCGCTCCGGACTGGAACCACTCCAGAATTCAGTCAGAAAACCGCCGTTTTGCTCCATTTTTCCAATGTATTTCTTATGCATTTTGGGATAAATCTGATTGAGGCCATGGGCCAATACGCCTATGGTCTGCAAACCGCAATCAATGGCGGCCTGATGCGCGACGATATCCACACCGTAAGCAAAACCGCTCACGATTACCGGATGTAACGGCGCTAAATCTTCTATTAATTTTCGGGTGAAATCGGCACCGTAACTGGTGACCTGTCGGGTTCCGACAATGGCGATGAGTTTTCTGTTCTGCAAATCGATGTTCCCGGACTGAAACAATACTGTGGGACTGTCGATGCAATGTTTAAGTCTTTCGGGATAAAGTGCTTCCTGATAAAAAGTGAAATCAATATTTTCTTTTTCAATGAAGTTCAGCTCGGCTTTGGCCTCATCGAAAACGGAAGTCTGCTGAAGGTTTTTATAAAGCACCTCCCCCACACCGTCGATGGCAAAGAGCTGGGATTTTTTGGCGGTAAAAACTTTTTCGGCGGAACCGCAATGGCTGATGAGTTTTTTGGCGACGATGTCACCTACCCCTTCCACTTTTAACAAGGCAAGCGTGTAATATAAATCGGATGTTGTCATGGCGTATAATAAAGCTCAAAGAAAATCATTTTTCTTTGAATATGAAATAAAAAGATTACAAAAATTAATTTCGTTTCTTTCCTAGCCCCGGTTGGAGTGGCATCTTTTATACCTGACAGGTTTTCGAAACCTGTCAGGTATAAAAATATAACGGAAAACGGGAAAATGGACCACAAGAAAGCCCAAGCCATTCGCTCCCAATTGTTTACAACAAAAACCATAATTGTTAATAACATTTGTTGATAATTTTTGGTTATGGCTGTTGATTAATTAAATTTGTAAATATGAAGATTGAAAACTACATCTCGGCTTTACTCTATCGTTACCAGTGCGTTATCGTACCTGGTTTTGGTGCATTTCTTACGGAAATCCGCTCGGCTCAGCTCGACGGAAACACCAACACGTTTTATCCGCCCAAAAAGGTGGTTTCGTATAACCCGCATTTGAAAAACAATGACGGCTTGTTGGCGAACCATGTGGCCTTACAGGAAAAGATTACCTATGATGCGGCGGTAATTGCGCTTCAGAATGAGGTGGCACTTTGGAAAGAACAATTGCAGCGAAGAGAAACCCTGGCACTTAAAAACATCGGTGCCATTTCGGTGAATGCCGAACTGAATTGGGTTTTTGAACCGATTACTTCCGTAAATTATCTTGCGGATGCATTCGGATTGAGCACCGTTGTTTCCCCATCGGTACAACGCGAAGTGTTAAAAGCTCAGGTGGAAGCATTGGAAGAAAAAGCACCAATCGTTTTCACACCGGAAAGAAAGAAAAATTACTCCTTCCTTAAATATGCCGCTGCCATAGTAATGACGCTTGGCGCGGGAGGAGCCGCTTATAAATACCAATACGAACAACAGTTTGCCAACGACAGCCTGATGGTGGAAAAAGCCGTTCAGGAGAAAGTTCAGAACAAAATTCAGGAAGCGACTTTCTTTATCGAAAATCCATTGCCGGCCGTTACATTGAACGTATCCGGGAATGCAATAAAACCGTATCACATTGTAGCGGGTTCGTTCCGCAATGAGACCAACGCCAATAAAATATTTGACGAACTGAAGGCTTTGGGCTTTGAACCGATCCGTCTTGAACAGAATCAGTTTGGACTGTTTCCGGTTTTATACGGCAGTTTTGCAAGTTATACGGAAGCGCAAACCAAAATGAAAGAAATTCATAAATCACACAGCAAAGAAGCCTGGTTACTGATTAAAGAGCTATAAAATTATTAAATCCTCAATTTTTGAGGATTTTTTTATGTTTTTATTGCTAACTTTGTAAAAACACACACGCTATGCAAGAGAAAAAACCATCCGACTCCCTGACCATCTTAACCGACCTGGTTTTGCCTGGGGAAACCAATCCTTTAAACAATCTTTTTGGAGGCGAATTGTTAGCACGTATTGACCGTGCTGCGAGCATCACCGCCCGAAGACATTCTCGGAGAATTTGTGTGACCGCTTCGGTAAACCATGTGGCGTTTAACAGAGCCATTCCGTTGGGTGCCGTGGTTACGATTGAAGCAAGGGTTTCCAGAACCTTTACCAGTTCGATGGAAATTGTAAGCGATGTATGGACCGAAGACCGTGAAACCGGAATAAAAAACAGTGTCGGTCAGGCCATTTACACCTTTGTAGCCGTAGACGATACCGGAAGCCCGGTACCTGTGCCTCAGGTAGTGCCGGAAACCGAAGAAGACAAAAAACGTTTTGAAGCGGCTTTACGAAGAAAACAATTGAGTTTGATTCTGGCCGGTAAAATGAAAGCGGCGGATGCTACGGAATTGAAGGCGTTGTTTTTAGGGGAATAATGTAGATTGCAGATTACAGATTGCAGAATTAAGATTATAGATTTAAAAAAGGCTGTCAAAAAATTGACAGCCTTTTTTATTCTTACATATTACTAATCCAACTCTGCGGATTAAGCGTCGTCGTATTTTGCAACACCAGGAATTTCATCACTGATTTTCCGGAGGAGTTGGTATGAATTCTACCGATACTCTGCTTTGCTGAAACCTTATCACCTTTCCCAACTGCCACGCTCGACAAGTTAAGATATACCGTGATATAATCTCCGTGTTGGATGTAGACCGCTTTATTATTAGCATTAATCACCTGTACCTGCAAAACCTCACCGGCGAAAACGGCACGGGCATTGGAACCGCTTTCCGTGGTAATTTCCACCCCACTGTTATGAACCGTTAAATCCGGATAGGATGGGTGTGGCTGGTCACCGTAACCCAACGATACGAATCCTTTTTGTACCGGCCATGGCAATCTTCCGCGACTGGCTTTGAAATTGTCGGCCAATTCTTTTCCTTCCGTTGTTAAAACAAATTTTGAAGGATCGGCTGCTCCGGATGAAGGTTTGTTGACAATCGTTTTTCCGGAAGCGGCGGCTTTTTTATTGGCTGCGGCAATCGCCTCACGAATCATTTTCTGGATTTGTTTGTCGATCTTTCTTGTCTCTGCCTGCATTTTCTTGATTTCGGCAGCGTATTTTTTCTTGTCTTTCTGAACGATTTTGGCTAAGCGTTGCTGTTCGGCCTTGTCTTTTTCATACTCCCTTTTCTCTTGCTCGCTTTCCTTAAGTACTTTTTCTTTTTCTTTCTTCTTCACTTCAAGTACCGTGGTTGCCTGGGAGAGTTGATTGGTTTTTACTTTGATTTCATCCCCCTGCATTTTCCGGAAACTGGCATACTGTTTCATGTATTGCATGCGCTTGTAGGCCTGAAGGAAATTCTGCGAAGAAAGGATGAACATGTAACGGCTCTGTTCGGAACGACTCTTATAGGATTTCACAATCATATTGGAATAATCCGTTTTCAGGTCTTTCAGTTCGCGGTTCAGTTTATTGATTTCCAATTGTTTCAGATAAATATCATCCGAAAGCAAACGCTTCTGCTTTGAAGTGGTGTTGATCAGTTTTTGGCTCAACTGAATTTTTTTATTCTGTTGTGCTATCTGTCCCAAAATATTTTTTTCTTTTTTCTTTTCTTCCTGAAGACGAAGTTGCACCTCCTGAATTTCTTTCTGAAGTTGGGCTTTTCGTTCTTCCAGTTGGCGTTGTTTCTCGTCGTTGGGTTGTGCCCAGGCAACGGTGGCTAAACAAAAGAAAAATATAGTGAGCAGTACTTTATGCATTGTAAATAATTTTGGCAAATTTAATCAATAAAAATTTGTTCGTAGCCATTCGGCACATCATAAGAAAAAGATAATTCTTCATCAAAAGCAACCGAATTGTAACCTATTTCTATGGAAACTTTCTCCTTTTGCATTGCCTGTATGAAAATATCAAAAGGCATGATCCCTTTGGAGGATTCCTTGTGTGAAAGATAATTGATTTCCACCGAACGGCCTTCCTGTTCTTGCGTAAGAATTTCCTTTTTCAGCAGAAAATTGGCTCCTTCAAACAAAAACTCCTTTTCGGTGGCACCGTTGTTTTTACTTTTCAGCTTATGCATGTTGTTTTCTACCGATTCTTCATATTTCCCTTTCGTCAGATCATCCAAAGCGAGTCCGAGGAATAAATTCTGTACTTTCTGAAAATCCAAATCGGTCCCCAACCATTTGCTTAAAAGCGAGTAATCCCCCTCGAAATATTTGCCGTTCATTTTTTCGTAATAGCTTACTTTCTCGGGAGTAATCATCGCCTTGGCCATCGTAATCCCAAAAAAACGAACGATCACCAATATTTTTTCATCTTTTTTGATGCGGATTTCTGCGGTAACATTTTGTGCTTGCTTATCGTCTTCGTAACGGGCATTGGCTTTAATATTTACCGTCTCAAAATTTTTCCTGTTGGCGTAATGCCCGGAAATCACTTTGGACACAGCCACATTTTCAGAGGCGCCGCTCTCGGCAACCAACTGCTTTGGTTTACAGCAAACTATAAGAAGAAGTCCGAAGACTGCGAGCCATTTCTTCATTATTTTTTTTGTTTTAACAATTGTTCCGCCCTGTTGAAATAGGTGTATTTTTTTGTCTGATCTCCCAGTCCGTTGTAGGCTTCTCCCAATTGAATATTGAAATTAATTTCCAGATCAATATCACCTACTACAAAATCCATTCCTGTATTTAAAAAAGTAATGGCTTTTTTATAATTTTTCAGTTGATTTTGTGCCAACCCGGCGTAATAATACAATCGGGCCTGAGTGGGATACATCTCCAAATACTCTTCTGAGCGTTTGGACACTTTATCAAACCGGTTACTTTCGGTATAAGCTTGTAGCAATAATTCTATAACGAGTATATCGTCTTTTTGTTTCAGCAGGCTCTTCTCAAAATAATAAATCGCTTTGTCAGCTTTCTTCTTGTTGAAAAAAAAGATGCCGACCTCTTTGGCAACGTTGACCGTTGTTTCGTCTCCGAAAGTATCCACGGCCTTTTCCAATTCTTTATCAAACGTATTGGTATTGTTGACAAAAATCAGGAATTCGTTTAAAACCCGGTGCTTGATTTTCTGTTCGATTTTGGAACTGTTCAGGATAGCATACATTGCCTGTGAAGCTTTTTCCCCGTTTCCGTTATTCAGATGAAGTTTGAACAGACTTACCTGCGCCCAATCGGAATTCGGAATGTTCTGTTCCAGTTTCCTGGCCACTTCCATTGCTTTTTCCTCCTGATTGCTTTCGGTATACAAGTAAATCAGCTGAATGTAGTTTTCCTCCACCTGCGGATACTTGCGTATGGCTTCTTCCAAATGTTCCTTCTGCGGTTTTTTGAACTGACTTTCGCTCAGAATCTGAAGCTTGTAGGTTTCCATCATTTGGGAAATATTCGAAGTGCGCTCCATTTCTTCAATAAGGGCAAGGGCTTTTTCGAACTGACGGGTGTACATGTACAGCGAAACCAAATCGTCCTGGAAATCCTTATCAAACTCAATTAATTTCTGAACCACAACGATCGATTGTGCATAGTCCTTCGTTTCATAAAAAACATCATACAATCCGTTCCAGTACCAGCGTTCTTTCGGATTCAGATCGACCGCTTTCTGAAAAGCCCGTTGTGCTTCCGGATACTTTTTCAGTGCCAGGTAATTTTTTCCCAGCTCGTGATGCAACACCGGATTATTGGGTTCTTTGGCGAGACATTGTTCAATTTCAACTATCGCTTTATCATAATTTTCTATGCCTTTCTGCTTTAACGCTTCGAAAAAATGCTCTTCAAAATCGTTCTTAGCCAAAGCAATCGAATCCGGTTCGGTTTGGGCAAAAGCCAGTCCCGAAAACAATATGGTTCCCAAAACAGTTACTTCTTTTATCCAAACTCTTACCTTCATAAACTATTCTAAAACGGAATAATCTCCGATACTTACACTTTTGAAATTACCGTCAAACTTGGCGTGATTTCCTATCATGGCGTTATCCAGACTTGCGTCTTTGATATGTGCATGCGTCTGTACCAGACTATGTTTTATTTTCGTATTAATCACATGCGTTGCATTTCCCAATGACACATAGGGTCCGACAGTCGAATTGATCAGAACCACATCTTCCCCGATAAAACACGGCGGAATAATGGTGGAATTGTCGATGCATACCGTATCCGAAACCAGATTGGAACCGTCATTATGAAGAAAACGCAGCATCCTGGAATTCGTATCCACCGTTACGTCTTTGTTTCCGCAATCCATCCATTCGTCTACCTTACCCGGTACAAATTTCAGGCCTTTCTGTTTCATGTTCTCCAATGCGTCGGTCAATTGGTATTCGCCTCCTTTAACAACATTATTATCCAATAAATATTGTAATTCAGCACGTAAAGTTTCGCCGCTTTTGAAATAATAGATACCGATGATGGCCAAATCCGACACAAAATCTTTCGGTTTTTCTACGAAATCGACTATCACGTTGTTTTCATTCAATTGAACCACACCAAACGCACTTGGATCCTCTACCTGTTTTACCCAAATTACGCTGTCGGCCGAAGTATCCAACGTAAAATCGGCACGGAAAAGCGTATCGGCATAAGCCACCACTATCGGTCCGCTCATACTTTCTTTGGCACACATAATGGCATGGGCTGTCCCTAAGGCTTCATTCTGATAATAAATTGTTCCTTTCGAACCTAATTTTTCAGCAATCGCAATCAAATCCTTTTCCACTTGCTTTCCAAAACTTTCGTGGATGATGAAGGCGATTTCTTCAATTTTCTGATGAATCACTCCGGCTATGTCTTCCACCAAACGGTGAACGATTGGTTTTCCGGCAATGGGAATTAATGGTTTTGGTATAGTTAATGTATGTGGTCTAAGACGGGAACCACGTCCCGCCATTGGTACTATTATTTTCATTTTTATTTCAATTTAACCGCAAAGTGCGCAAAGGTTTTTTCCCAGGTGCGCAAAGTGATATTTTATATTATTTTTCTCAGATATTCTAACTGTGCCAACTGAACACTGAAATCTGCCGACTTACTTCACTCCTGTGCTCCCGAATCCGCCTTCGCCACGGGAAGTTTCGGTAAGTTCAACGGTTTCCAGCCATTCGGCGCGTTCGTGTTTAGCGATGATTAGTTGAGCAATTCTTTCACCGTTTTCGATTACAAAAGGCTCGTTGGATAAATTTACCAATATAACTCCGATTTCACCACGGTAGTCCGCATCAACCGTTCCGGGGGAATTCAGTACTGTGATTCCTTTTTTGAAAGCCAATCCGCTTCTCGGACGCACTTGGGCTTCATATCCAATAGGCAATTCTATGAAAAGTCCGGTCTTCACTAAGGCTCTTTCCAAAGGATTTAGTGTGATCGGATCAGTTAGGTTGGCTCTCAAATCCATCCCTGCCGAAGCGTTTGTTTCGTAATTAGGTAACGGATGTTGTGATTTATTGATGATTTTAATGGTCATTCTTTGGATAATTTAAATAATGAAAGTCTAAAAGTAAAAAAATTAAGCCACTTTACGTCGGATTACGCGCAGTAAAGTTTCTTTTTCGTTGTGATAAATGAAATACGTAAAAACCAAGATGGCAACGATTCCGAAAATATAGCTTTCGCGGAAAATCGGAACATAAAACGAAAGTCCGGCCAAAAGTGTTGAGATGCCTAAATACCCGAAGATGCGTTTTTTATCATACGGAATCGGATAGTGCTTATTTCCCAGATAATATGAAATGGCCATCATAGAGCCGTAGGCTGCCAAAGTGGCTATGGCCGAACCCATATAACTGAATTTCGGTATCAGCAAAAAGTTTAAAACCAGGGTAACTACGGCCCCTAAAACAGAAATATAAGCACCGACTTTTGTCTTGTCAATCAACTTATACCAAACCGAAAGATTGGTGTAAATTCCGAGAAAGAAGTTCGCCAGGATAATCAAAGGAACCACTTTCATGGCTTCCCAGTAATCCGAATTTCCGATTAAAATTACTTTCAACACATCGGCAAACACGACCACGCACAATAAAATCAGGGAACCGAAAATCACAAAGTATTTAGTAACGGTCGCGTAGGTTTGCGGAGCATTCTCATTTCCGGCATGACTGAAGAAAAAAGGCTCAATCCCCAAAGTATAGGCAGTTCGGAACAGGACCATGAACAATCCCAATTTATAACAGGCTGAATAAGCTCCGACTTCGGATAAAGCTATATTTTCGGGCAATAATTTTTCCAATAAAATTTTATCGAAATGCTCGTTAATTCCAAAAGCCAAACCTGCAAATAAAATGGGCCAGCCGTACTTCATCATGTTTTTCCAAAGCGGAATGTTGAATTGCCATTTCAGGAAAATATAATCCGGAAGAAAAACCAGTAATGTCGCCAAACTCGCTATCAAATTGGCCACAAATATATAACCTACCTGAAAATCATGAATGTAAATGCTGCTCCAGAAGGAATCCGGATTTGAATCTGACAAATTGGGCAAAACCAATAAGAAAAAAACATTGAGTCCCAGGTTTACAACCACATTCCCAATTTTAATCACTGCGTATTTCATTGGTCGTTGCGTGGCGCGTAATTTTGAGAACGGTATGATTGCCAACGCATCAAAAACCAAAATCCAGATGGCATACGTTACATACTGAATTTCCACACCTGCCCAATCTGCCAATGTATTCCGAAACAATAAGGCGATGGACAGAAATGATATTGAAGTCCAAAAAATAGAAATCGTTGTGGTTTCAATGACGCTTTTTTTATTTTCTTCTTTATTGTAGAAACGGAAAAAAGCAGTTTCCATCCCATAGGAAAGTATCACGTTGAAAAACACCATCCATGATAAAACTATGGTAACTTCGCCGTACGCGCTGGTGGGCATCAAATCCGTGTATAAACGAACAAGCAGGAAGCTCAACATCCGCGGAAGCACTGTGGCGATTCCGTAAATGAAGGTTTGCTTGAAAAGATTTTTGTATAAACTCAAGGTATTTTGTTTTGACAGATGATGCGCAAAAGTAATTATAATCTTTCTTTGTTCATAGAAGGATAGGCAAGCATTTCTTTTTCTTTAACATTTTCCAGTGCGTGAACCGCCGATTGGCCTTTTACCGTAAAATACAGTTTGGCGGCATTGCTTTCCGGTAGAACCTCGTTGTTTTCTTCCTCATCACTACTAGATTTTCCTCCTTTTATTGTGATGATAGTTGCCATATAGTGCAGACCATCCTGTGTGGTAAAGACGGCTTCTTTACCTTTAAAAATGACTTTGTTTAATGCGGTTCCCACTTGAAGCGGAGTTTTAAAATTCACGCAAAAAGTAATACCGGCACCACCACCCCGAACTCCGGCCACCCACTTCTGGAAATAAATCTCATCGATGGATTCAGTTACTTTTTCCGGAACCTGTTTCTGTGACACACAGGAAACAAAGACCATAAAGGAAATCAGGAAAATAAAGTGTTTCATATTGGTGATTTAAGTCAGCCCCTCCTCATCCAAAATTTTCACAAAGTGAAAGCCTTTCGGTGCGTAGCCCTGATTGTAATAAAAACGATGCGCCTTGAAATTTGTTGTGAACGCGTCCAGAACAATGTTGGTACAACCCAATTGTAACGCCTTTTTTTCGACAAAATCCGTCAGCATTTTTCCGACACCTTGTGAACGATAGGCTTCGTGTACCACAAAATTATCGATCTCCAGATATTTTCCGCTCCACAATTTGATCGAAAACCAACAGCCTGTTATTCCGATGCATTCCCCGTTATGGAATACGGCAATCTGGGTATAGTTGCGCGGAATCATTTCCTTCAAAAAAGACTGGTATTTCTCCAAGGTCATCTTTGGATACAACTGTCGGATTAATTCCAATTGTTCCGTCATTTCATCCAATAAAGTGAGTTCTCTGATTTCCACTTCGAGTCGATTGAATTATCGTATAAATTTAAACAAAAAAAGAGCCAACAATTGTCGGCTCTTAAAATATATTTTGAAAATAATCTTAGTTATTCAACGCTTCCGCTCCACCAACGATTTCCAAGATCTCATTGGTAATAGCAGCCTGACGAGCCTTATTGTAAGTTAATTTCAATTGGTTTCTCAATTCGGTTGCGTTGTCCGTTGCTTTGTGCATTGCGGTCATACGTGCGCCGTGTTCTGCTGCGAAAGAATCTCTCACTGCTTTGTACAATTGTGTTTTTAACGACTTCGGTATTAAAGTCAATACAATTTCCTCTTTTGACGGTTCGAAAATATAATCGGAAGTACTAACCTCTTTGCTTTCTATTGGCGCCAGTGGTAAGAATTGCTCTGTAACTACAATTTGCGTAGCGGCATTTTTAAACTGGTTGTATACCAATTCGATTTTATCGTATTCTCCATCCACAAATAAATGTGTCAGGCTTTCTGCGATATGAGCTGCATTGTCAAATGTTAAGTCATCGAAGATGTCACTGCGGTTGGCTACCACGAAATTCGTTTTCACCAAAGCATCATGTGCTTTTTTACCGATAGCGAAAACACCTACTTCTTTACCAGCATAAGTAGTTTCGGAAAGATTTTTAACCTGTTTCAATATGTTAGCATTGAAAGCACCACACAAACCTCTGTTTGATGTCACCACAACCAACAATACTTTATTAACCTCTCTCTGCTCAGTGTATTGTCCGGCGAAATCACCTTCCAATGAAGCACTAAGATTCTGGATTAACTCGGTTAATTTTTCGGCATAAGGGCGCATCGCTGTAATTGCATCTTGTGCTTTTTTCAACTTTGCTGCAGATACCATTTTCATCGCCGATGTAATCTGCATCGTGGACGAAACGGAAGTGATCCTGTTACGTATTTCCTTTAAATTTGCCATTCTTCTTTTAGTAATTAGTAGTCAGTAATTAGTAGTCAGTATTTTGCTAACTACTAATCACCAATCACTTTTTATTAATATTTTGCAGAAATTTCTTTTGCAGCTTTCTCTAATACATCAGTGATGTTATCATCGAATTTACCTGCTTTTAATGCATCAAGAGTATCTCTGTGTTTCGCATTTAAGTATTCCAAGAAATCTTTTTCGAATTCTTTTACTTTGTTTACAGGTACGCTTCTTAATAAGTTTTTCGTTCCTGCGTAGATAATAGCAACCTGCTCTTCCACTGTAAACGGAGTATTTACCGCTTGTTTCAGGATTTCAACGTTACGTTTACCTTTTTCGATTACGTTTAAAGTAACCGCATCCAAATCCGATCCGAATTTAGCGAACGCTTCCAATTCACGGAATTGCGCTTGGTCTAATTTCAAAGTACCAGATACTTTTTTCATCGATTTGATCTGTGCATTACCTCCAACACGCGATACCGAAATACCTACGTTAATCGCCGGACGAACACCAGAGTTGAATAAATCACCATCCAAGAAAATCTGACCATCCGTAATCGAAATTACGTTTGTTGGGATATAAGCAGAAACGTCACCCGCTTGTGTTTCAATGATTGGCAACGCTGTTAACGATCCACCACCTTTAACGATTGGTTTTAACACTTCAGGTAAATCATTCATGTTTTTAGCAATGCTGTCATCAGCAATTACTTTACAAGCTCTTTCTAACAAACGAGAGTGCAAGTAGAAAACGTCTCCAGGATACGCCTCACGTCCCGGTGGTCTTCTTAACAACAAAGACACCTCACGGTAAGCTACCGCCTGTTTTGATAAATCATCATAGATAATTAAAGCAGGACGACCAGAATCCCTGAAGTACTCTCCGATAGCAGCACCTGCCATTGGAGCATATACCTGCATTGGAGCAGGGTCGGAAGCATTAGCTGCAACGATAACCGTATAAGCCATAGCTCCTTTTTCCTCTAATGTTTTTGCGATACCTGCTACTGTAGACGCTTTTTGTCCAATAGCAACATATATACAGAATACTGGTTTACCAGCATCATAGAATTCTTTTTGATTCAAAATGGTATCAATACATACTGTAGTTTTACCAGTTTGACGGTCACCAATTACCAACTCACGTTGTCCACGACCTACAGGAATCATCGCATCGATAGATTTGATACCTGTTTGTAATGGTTCAGTTACCGGTTGACGGAAGATAACTCCAGGAGCTTTTCTTTCCAATGGCATTTCATAAAGGTCACCACCGATTGGTCCTTTACCGTCGATAGGGAAACCTAAGGTATCCACAACACGACCTACCATTTGCTCACCAACTTTTAAAGAAGCGATACGCTGAGTTCTTTTCACAGTTGAACCTTCTCTGATTCCGGTTGATGGTCCTAATAATACCACCCCTACGTTGTCTTCCTCAAGATTCAATACAATAGCTTCCAACCCGTTTTCGAATTGTACTAACTCACCGTATTGTGCATTAGACAAACCGTAAACACGAGCGATACCGTCTCCTACCTGAAGAACTGTTCCCACTTCTTCTAAAGTAGCACCTGATTCAAAACCAGATAATTGTTTCTTTAATATTGCTGAAATTTCAGCAGCTTTAATTTCTGCCATTCTGTTTATAATTTAAACACCTTTCGGTGTGGTAAATACTAATTTAAAAGTTCTCTTTTTAATGTTTGCAAACTGTTTGCCACAGACGCATTGTACTGTTTGTCGCCGATTCTTAAAATAAATCCTCCGATGATGGACTCATCCACGATATTCGTGATGGTTACGGATTTATTGGAAAATTCTTTGATTTTCGCCAATACTTTTACTTCCAATTCCGGAGTGATAGGAAAAGCTGTTGTCACTTTTGCCACTTCCACACCGCTTAATTCGTCAAACAACAGATTGTACTGAGACGCTACGGCAGGTAAAATCTCAAATCTTTTGTTTTCTAATAACAATCGGAACAAACTTTTGGTTTCCTGTTGCACGGAAGCAAATACTTCGGATAATGCGGCAACTTTTACATCTCCCTTAACTGTCGGGTTCGATAAAAATTCTTTCAACTCAACGCTTTCCGCCACAGCCGCTACGATAGATTTCATATCTTCGTTTACGTTTGTCGCTTTCCCGTTGGCGTTCGCAATATCTAAAATTGCTTTTGCATATCTAATCGCTGCTCTTGACATATACGATTAATTTAATTTTACTTCGTCTAACATTTTCTCAACCAATGCTGTTTGAGACGCTTTGTTAGAAAGTTCAGCTTTTAATAATTTTTCAGCAATTTCCACTGAAAGATCAGATACCTGGCTTTTCAATTCAGCCAAAGCGGCATTTTTCTCGCTTTCGATAGACGCTTTTGCCTGATCAATCATTTTAGCACCTTGTATCTGTGCTTCTGATTTTGCATCTGCAATTATTTTTTCTTTTATTTCACGGGCTTCCTTAAGCATTGTATCTCTTTCCGCACGCGCCTCGTCCAATAATCTTTGATTATCAGCTTTAAGGTTTAATAGCTCTTTTTTGGCAATTTCTGCAGAAGCCAAGGCATTATTAATAGATTCCTCTCTGCTTTTAACAGCGCCTAAGATTGGTTTCCAAGCTAATTTTTTCATTAGCAAAAAGAAAACCAAGAAGATTAAGGTTGTCCAAAAAATTAAACTTTCCGGTGAAGTGAAGTTCATATTCTTATATAATTAAATTGTGTTTTACTTTTAAAAAGTTTCGCAACCAACCGTTGCGAAACTTTTATCTTAAATTACTTAGCAATTAATGCTACTACAACAGCGAATAAAGCAACACCCTCGATAAGAGCAGCAGCAATAATCATTGCAGTTTGAATTTTTCCAGCAGCTTCTGGTTGTCTTGCCATAGCGTCCATAGCAGATCCACCAATTTTTCCAATACCGATTCCTGCACCAATTACAGCTAATCCAGCACCGATTCCAGCTAATACCATAAGAATAAATTTATATAGTTAATAATTAATAAAACTCGCTATTAATGATGATCGTGCTCTTCTACAGCCTGACCAATAAACAACGCTGACAACAATGTGAAAACATAAGCCTGCAACGCAGCAACCAACATCTCCAACACACTCATAAACAAAACGAATGCTCCGGAAACCGGTGCTATTGCAACCGACTTAAATATGTAAATCAACGAAATTAAACTCAAAATAATAATGTGACCTGCAGTAATGTTCGCGAATAAACGAATCATTAAAGCGAAGGGCTTTGTAAACATACCGATAATTTCCACCGGCCACATAATCGGGTACAATGCTTTCGGCACAGGTGGCGCGAAAATATGACCCCAGTATGCTTTATTGGCACTGGCTGTAGTAATCATAAAGGTAATGAAAGCCATTACAAAGGTAAAGTAAATATTACCCGTTAAATTTGAACTGAACGGGAAGAAAGGAATCAAACCAATCAAGTTGTTAATCCAGATAAAGAAAAATATCGTTAACAAATACGGCATGTATTTAGCGTATTTCTTATGACCGATGTTCGGGATTGCAATTTCGTCTCTTACGAAAAGTACCAATGGCTCCAAGAATCCGGCCAATCCTTTCGGCGCTTTGTCATTCTTTTTATAAGAACGCGCCATAGCTGTAAACAATAACAACAATACGATTACAGACAACAACATTGAGAAAACATTTTTCGTAATAGAAAAATTCAATGGACGAACATCAAAGTCTAAAGGAATCATACCAAAGTCTTTTATCTCTGCAAACTTATCCGCATAATAAACCACTTCATTATAGCGAACGAAACTCTCTCCGTCAACCGATACTACGTGATGACCTGTATTGTCATGGTGAAATTCTGCTGAAGAAAAAACTTTCAAACCATTATCAGTCCATAAAATAATAGGAAGGGCAAGCGATATTGGATGACCATCCCAATCTGCAATGTGAAAATCGTGTGCATCACCAATATGCGAATTGATTAATTCCGTAGCACTAAACTCTTTTCCCTCACCATGAGCTGCTGGAGCAGCTGTATGATGCTCTTCATGTGCTACTTCTGTTTTTACTTGAACTGAATCAGTTGTTGGGTTCGCCAAAGCAATTGAAGAAACAAGTCCTACAAAAGTTGCTACAATAAAACTAACAGGTTTTTTTGAAATCGCCATACCTTATTAAATATCTTAATTTTTACGGTCTATAAATTTTGTGCAAAGGTACATTTTAAATTAATAAACAAAAATATAAAATCACAAATTTTAAAAAGCGTGGCTAATTCTCTTGAAATCTTTGAATTAAATATTTATTTCTGACCTAAAAGCCTTACGGAGTGAATAGTTTCAAATAATAAAAAAAGGAAAAAAGGAATAAAAAAAGCAATGACATCCGGTTTTTTGTCGTCCAGATCCGATTGAATCAAAGGCAGCAGAAAAACAACCGACGCCATCATTTTTAAAATTCCGGTGGCTAAAAAGGCATACCCGGTTTTATCGAAAAAGGTCTGATTTACAAACACCAAAAAGAAAAAAAACAATAGTGTGCATATAAAATGAAACAGATAAATACTCAGTGTTTCATAATAGAAAGTAATCCCGGTAAAATAAGTTTCAACAAGAATTTTTTGAGCAAAGAACAACAAAACAGAAAAAGGAAGAAATTGTTTTAAAAAAGGTATTATTTTTTCTTTCATTATGGGATAAATTATTCTTTGTTTAATTTTTTTACTTGCAAGATCACATTATAAAGTGCTAAAAACACAGCTAAGAGTGAAAATATAATTGTAAAAAGAGAACCTTTGTCGCTAAATTTATCATCCAGCCAACTGCCAAAAAAAACCCCGGCAGCAATAATCACACCCATCTGAAACGGAATATTGATCAGTGCCATCCATTTATTATTCGGTTGTTTTTTTTTGGGCTCTTCCATATAAATTACTGATTTTTACCGGCATTCCGCATCACACAGGATGCACTGAAATCGGCGCCAGGTTCTACAGACAGTTTCCCTACAACAGCCTCTCCTTTTATAGAAGCTTTCGAACGAACATTTAAAATATCGGTAACGTCGATTTTTCCGTTGAATTTCCCTTCGATATCCGCCGTTTTACAAATCACGTCTCCCGTAACACTTCCGGCCGGACCGATAACCAAACGACCGGACGAGGTAAAGTTCCCTTTCAGATGTCCGTCCAAACGAAAATCGGCTTGAGAGACAATGGTTCCTTCAATGGTTGTCCCTTCAACTATCCGGTTGGTTTTACCCAACAAATCCGTGTATGATTTTTGTGGCTTATCGAACATAAACTATTTAATTGCTGTCAGGTATTCGGGCAGATTCTTCTTGATCTGAATCACTTTATAATCTTCATTCGAAATCACGAAAGCATCTTCCTTAACTTTATATCCTTTGAAATCCTTCAACACCGAAATGGTTGACTCCGCTCCTTCTTTACTTGCGAAACCGTGAATTACGACAAAACTCTTATCCGCCAGATAGACATCATTGGATAAAAAGATTTTTTTGCTGTCCCTGTCTTTGATGAATTTCTCCAGTTTATCCGTTAATGCCTTAACTTTTGCATCACCAACATTCGGATACGGAATCTGAAAAACTATTTTCCAGCTCACCGGTGTTTCTTTACCCAATTGCAGTTGCTCTAACTTCGGAATATCGTTTTTAAGCAAGGCATCCGCTTCTTTACCTTCATCAATAGTAGGATAATTTTTGGCGATGGTTGTCAATTCTTTTTTGTATTGTTCCAAACCTTCCAATCGGGCAATGATTCTGGCACGCAACAATTCAAATTTTGACGCCATCGGATCTCCGGCGAAATTCTGAATCATACGTTCGGTCTGCACCAAAGTTTCCTGATACAGTCCTTTCTCATAGTCTTTATACAGATTGCCGTAAGCCACCTCCGGAGCATCTGTTATCAGATCCACGGCGGTATTGGATAAAA
Organism: Flavobacterium limnosediminis JC2902; assembly: GCF_000498535.1. Lineage (GTDB taxonomy): Bacteria > Bacteroidota > Bacteroidia > Flavobacteriales > Flavobacteriaceae > Flavobacterium > Flavobacterium limnosediminis. The sequence goes on from NZ_AVGG01000001.1 coordinate 481,339, forward strand.
TCTTCGCATAATGGCTGTTCGGATATTGCGCTATGATTTCATTTTTCATCATTTCCGCTTTCGACGGATTGATAAGTTCGTATATTTTATACAGATTGTATTTTGCAGGCAACACCAGTCGCTCTTCCGGATTCTTGGTCAGCAGCGTTTCCAGTCTGGATGCGGCCAATTCGTATTCCTTGAATTTTTCTTTGTAAATATTCCCCAACTGGAAATAGGCAAAATTCCGGTCTCTGGCCAAACTGTCTAATATTTTCTGATCGGTAGGCAGTTGATTGGTATAAAAATCTACGGAATATTCCGGTTTTTCCATTTCCGTTACCGGACTTTCATCTACTTTAACCACTTCTTCTGTCGGCACAATATCTTCTTCTTTAATATCAGCCGATTCTTCTGCTGAAGACCAGCGCCAATTATCCTTTAAAGTACGGCTACCCCATCTTTTTCGGAATTCATTTTTTCCGTAAGCCACCGTGGTGGGATTATAGAAATAGAAACTCGATTGATTTTCCAGACCTCCGCGTGGCTGTACGGGTGGTTGCGTAGTTGGAGGCTGCATCGTTGGCGGCAGCATACTTAAAGGTTCATCGGTTACCATTGCCTTCTTCCCGTCTTTTGTTGACAGAGGCTGATTGCCACCCTGAGTCATGCTTTGGGGATCCCCGCCTTTTTGCTCTTGGGCTTCTTTCTCCTTTTTGGCTGCTTCCAGTGCTTTTCGTTCATCCTCAATCTTCAGCTTGGTAATGTGGGCCTGATAGAAATTTCTTCTGTCGTTTTCACTCATTGCCACCACATTGAGAATGCTGTCGTTGATTTGAATTATATCTTCATACTTTATTACATCGGCCAGATTTTCACGCTTCTTCTTAACGCTGTAATATTCTCTCGATTTCACATCCAGACGAAGCAACGTACTGTCATAATACTGACCGGCCGTTCTGTATTTCGACTCTTCAAAATAAATGGCGGCAAGATTACGGTAGGTCGAAGCTACCAAGTAATTATCCTGAGAAACAGCCCTCAGCGATTTGTTGTACTGTTTTTTAGCGTCTTTATTTTTACCCAGCTTATCATAAAATAATCCCTTTTGATAGTGGACTACATCCAAATAAGGGCGGTTTTCACGGTCTTTCAGTAAATCATCGTATTTTTCCGAAAACGCGAGCGTATCTCCTTTTTTGTAATCAAACTGTTGCGCCTGTTTGGCATGTGCCCAGATTACGTAGCGTCTCGGCGACTTCCGTTTCATATCGATTACCTCCTGAAAGGCAGCATAGGCACTGTCAGGATAATTCTGGCTTTCATACAATTGTCCCAAAATGAAATTGTAACGCGCTTTTTCCTCTTTGTGTTTGGTCAGTTCGCGGGCGACTTTCAGTTTCGCAATGGCCGTATCCTTAACGCCTGTATTCAGATAGGCCTGTGCTAAAATCGCACTTGCATCGGCATGGATCTGGCCGTCCAATTTTCGGTCATTCCCCTTAAGAAGCAGTTTTAAATTTTTTATTGCCTGTGCATCGTTTTCAAGACGAATGTTTGTTTTCTCTCTCCAGATTTTGGCTTCATAAATCTTATCGCTGTCGGAGTACTTATACAATATATAGTTGAACGCTTCCAGTGCCGGAAGAAAACGATTGTCGTAATAACGGGCTTTCCCTAAGAGCAGGTGCGCTTCATCCATTTGCGGATTCTTTTCCCCTCCGTCGATATTCATGGAATGTTTCTGAATAGCCTTAATTGCTTTTGTTTCAGCTCTTTCGAAGTTGGGATTTTTGGTTTGTCCGGGAAGTATCGCCTCTGTCTGTTCCTGCATACGTTCTACCGGGAGGATATCCCAAAAATTGTCCTTATAAGTGTTTTTCAAATCTTCCACCCCTTTATCAAAAGCCATCTGGCCGTTATATAAAATGTTGTATTCGGCTGAAACAGCGTGTGAATTCCGACTGAGCCATGTGTTCTTTTTTGTTGAACAGGCTATTAACAGCACCAGAAATGCAACCGCAAACAGGTATTTTAATCGTGTGTTTTTCAAGGCAAAACGTTTTATTCCTTTAACTTTTAAAAACTTTTTTTAGTATAACTACGGGTAAAAATACGTTTCTTTTTAATATATGGGAAATTTGAAGGGAAAAATCAGCTTATCGGAAAAAAAATCCCCTGATTTCTCAGAGGATTTAAGCTTATATTGCAAAAAAGGCTTCCAGCTCTTTCAGAGTTTCCCCTGAGGTCTGGATGTCCTTCACAATTTTTCCCTTTTCAAGGGTTACGATTCGGTCGGAAACCTCTACGGTATGTTGTAAATCGTGGCTGGAAACCAGAATGGTCACTTCCGGAGTGTCGGCCAGTTCTTTAATAATCTTCTTTAAACGGATTTGTGTGGTCGGATCCAGATTGGCAAAGGGTTCATCCAGAATAATTACTTCCGGGTTACCGATTAAAGCCGCAATAATCCCCACTTTTTTCATGTTCCCTTTGGACAAATCGCGTAGGTATTTTTTATTTTTAAGGATTTCACCGTTAAAAAAATCTTCGTGCTTGGCCAATAAAGCATCTACATCCGCTTTGTTCTGACCGCGCAATTCGCCGATGAAATAAAAATATTCCTCCGGAGTCAAATAACCGATAAGGAAACTTTCATCCAAGAAAGCGGCGGTAAACGGTTTCCAGTCTTCACTGGTGTTGATCTGGATTCCATTGCTTGAAATTTTTCCGCTGGACGGCTGAATTAAATCCAGCAACAAACTGAAAAAGGTGGTTTTCCCGGCACCGTTGTTACCCACCAGGCCAAAACTTTCACCCTTCTTAATTTCAAGGTTTTCAATGTTCAATACGGTTACCCCGTTATATGTTTTTGATAAATTCGTTACTTGTATCATGATTTTTCTGTATTAGTCTTTCTGATTATATGCGGCAATGGTTTTGTATTTTTCCTTTTTGTACACATTCTCGATGATGCGGAACATCTTGTTTCTAAACGCAAAGCCGATTATTCCTGCCACTGCTACAAGCAATAAGCCGATTTCGAAACCGAAAAAGAACTTCCCAAGCCCATACAACAGCATCGGTACCACTAATTTCGGAATGGAAATTAACATCGTCTTCACGTTGAATGCCTGCTTGTTTCCAAAAGCGCCTTTGGACGAAGACAAATCGATCGGGGTTTTAACATAGGCGCCTCCCAACAGTACCAAATGCGCATTTACTCCAATATTATAGATGGCACCCACCACAATTAAAAGGTAAATTTCCCAACCGAAATACAAATAGAAGGAAGCCAAAATTGTGGAAACAACCGTTGCTATTACCATCAGCCACCATTTGGAATTCAGGTATTCTTTGTATTGGATGTTCTGACTCATCAGTAACGGATAATAAGAACTGTCCCAACTCGGCACAAACTGTCCGAAGGTAAAAAGGAAACCTCCGGAAACAAAAACCCCTGCGAAAACCTGCATGACCGGGTTTTGATAAGCCTCAATACTGTTAGTAAAAAACAGCAAACCATAAAAAATGAAAAGCACACTCATGAAAACGGTTGTTCTGGAACGCTTGTTTCTTTTTAAGAGCTTAATGTCGTTTTTCAGAAAAGTGCCTAACGTCCCGAACTGATTCAGCCAGGTTAGGTCTTCGGTTTTGGCGATGGTTTGTTTTACGGAAAGACCTTCATCCAAATAAAGATTTTTTCTAAAGAACCGGAAGGTTACAATATACAAAGCGCAGAAAAGCAATACCGGTAACAACGCCATCCACTTCGTTTGAAAAATCATCTGAAAAAACGCACCTGTGTACTGCGTAATATCAAACAGGTTGAAATACTGCAAACCTCCCAAAGTCACAAAAATTGCAGCCACTGCATAAAACACCACCTCTTTTTTGTCGATTAGGATATTCAGGAAATTAGTAAAGAAGATGATCGCGAACATGGCCGTAAACCAGCAAAGTACACCTGCCACATCAAACCCTTCCCTTAAAAGAACGATCGAAAACGGAATAAAAAAGAAAATATGTATGACGTTAAAAAACGACAGCATGGTTTTTCCCAACGCAAAATTCACGATGCTTTTTCTTTTTATATTAATGTACAGCAGCGGTTTGATATTCATAACCGGAGTTTTCTGCAGGAAAAAACGAATTGCCAGATCGAAAAAGAAGTAGTAAATCAGGTATTTGTTTATGGTTTCCAGCGGTTGCAGCCCATAATCTGCAATCAGATAATAGGATGCTGCACCGAGAACCAAAAAGCAGGCGCCGAAATAGATGCCTCCTAAAATCATCAGAATTTTAAGGACCAAGTTAGTGGAAAGCGAAGCCGATCTTAAAAACGATTTCCATTCCAGTGTAATAAAACGTTTAAACATATAAATGCAATTACTTGTTGTAAGAAGTTAGTTGCAAAAAAAGTAAAACTGTTACACTTCTTACATTAATTTATATTCCGGATAAGTGGCAGTAAGGTATTCTTCGGATTTTTTAGGAATTCGAATCAACAAGATATAGTCCAATAAAATCATGAGAACTAAAACCACACTAATAAATATGATTCCATAATTTGTTTTTGATATTCCTTCAAGGTGAATGAACAATTGCATAGGTAAGTAACTAAAACCGGCGAACCTTCCATAACTGAAGATAATTTCTTGAAAAAGCCATTTTTTACCAGATTGCTTATTCAATCGATTGTTTTTAATTCGCATAACAATCAATCCTCCAAAAAAGAAAATCATAATGACCGCAAAAAGAATCATGAATATCATATAAACATCTGCCAAAAAGGTCAAAATCCGATATATTACCAATATTGCACTTAGTGTTCCTAAAATTTGCGGCAGTTTAAAAAAATCTTTAAAATGCTGCCAGACCAGACCGTTGTATTTTTTGGTCAGTGCTATCTGTCTTTCCTCTACCACATTCATAAATCCGAAAATGCCGAACTTTTTGAATTCGATCTGAAGCGCTTCCTCGAAAGATAATTTCGGATTTTCATTCCATAGCGCTTCAATACCGTTGGCCAGATGATCTGTCAGTTCGGTCTGCAAATCGTAATATTCCACGTAATGCTGGCGGGTGAATTGGTAAAGGCGTTCTATTTGGTCGGAAGTTAGTTTCATTGCAATTGATATTGGTTTTTATAACTTTTTGTTATCTCCCGATAAGACAAATAGACCACAATTGAAAAACTGAGCGTTACCGAATAATAAATAAAAAGCAAATTAAGTGATGCTATTTTATCTTGAACTCTAAATAATGAATTCGGAAGATAATTCAGAAAACAATAGAACCCCAGCATTTTATCCGCCACGGAAAACCGCTCTTTTCCTGAAAATTGTTTGTACAGAAAAGTTCCTCCCAATAAGATCGTCACTATAAAATGTGAAATCTGAAAAGTGCTCTGGTAATCAAAATCAGGAAAAACAGCTGCTAGACTGTAAAACAACAAAAAGAATAAGCTTATTAAAAATATGAAAACCGGATTTATGAAATTTTTAAACAAAACAGATAAAGCCTTATAACCGGCAAGTAGAATATATTTTCTGTTATTCTTGATTATCTCACTTTTATTCGCAGCCATATACGCTTTGAAAGCATAATAAAAACTTGCTTGTTGCACTTCCATCTTTTCCTCAACGGCGGAAGCGATATGGTCCACCATCTCATAACGGATATCCGAATAGGTTATACCTTCCTTTTTTAAATAGTTGTCAATAAACGAAATGTCTTCTTTTTCTAATTTCATCTTAATAACTCAATTTAGGATTCACCAAGGTCTGCATGTTTCGGATAAACTCTTCCAGTTCCGACAACCGGTTCACGGTTTCTGTTGTGCCGCTTTCGGTAAGTTTGTAATATTTTCGAAGCCGGTTGTCTACTTTCTCCACCTCGACCTCGAGAAAACCTTCGGCTTCCAGTTTATGAAGTGCGGGATACAACGCGCCTTCTGTTATCTTTAGTTCCCCTTTGGTGATTTCCTTCACTTTCTTCGTAATCTCATAGCCGTACATGCGTCCGTTTTCCTCCAACAGTTTCATGATGATGGTATTCAGGCTGCCTTTATACAATTGTGAACTTTTCATAAAATCCTTTTCACAAATATACATAAGTTTCTTATATATAAAAGACTTGGGTATTAATTTCTGATTTTTATCATATTTAAAAAAAATAGAATAGTTATTTTTGCTACTTAAACAAACTATACCATGTCGACATTTTATAAACTAACTATAAAAGAAGTACGTCGGGAAACGCCAAGTGCGGTCTCGGTATGCTTCAATGTACCAGAAGAATTAAAACCAAACTATACCTTTATAGCCGGCCAGTATGTTACTTTAAAACTAACGTTGGACGGAAAAGAAATCCGAAGAGCTTATTCGATATGCTCCTCTCCGAACAGTGGCGAGTTATGCGTTACCGTTAAAGCGGTGGAAGATGGCGTTTTTTCACAATTTGCCAATACCATTTTAAAACAAGGTGATTTAATCGAAGTCGGTTTTCCGGAAGGAAAATTCACCTTTGAACCGAAAGCCGATGCCCAAAAGAATTATGCGGCGTTTGCGGCTGGGAGCGGAATCACGCCGATTATGTCCATCATAAAATCGGTTTTGGAAAACGAACCGAAAAGTACGTTTGTGCTGACTTACGGTAACAAAAATCCGGAGCAGACCATTTTTCACGATGAGCTTCATGATTTGCAGTTAAAACATGTGGGCCGATTCTTTGTTCAGTTTGTATACACTAAAGCGAATGTTGATGATGCTTTATTCGGAAGGGTTGACAAGTCGGTGGTGAATTTTGTAATCAAAAACAAACACGCCGAAAAAGATTTTTCGAAATTCTATTTATGCGGACCCGAAGACATGATTGCCAATGTAAGCAACACCTTGAAGGAACACAATGTTCCGGAGAAAGACATTAAATTTGAGTTGTTTACCACTTCTACAACCGAAACCAAAATTGAAAACACTTTAGGAGGGCACACCAAGATTACCGTTATGGTGGATGACGAAGAAACGACCTTCGAAATGGCACAGAAGCAAACCCTTTTGGAAGCTGCATTAAAACAGGGAATTGACGCCCCTTACTCTTGTCAGGGTGGCATCTGCAGTAGCTGTTTAGCCCGAATCACAAAAGGCGCGGCAGAAATGAAAAAGAATTCGATTCTGTCTGATGCAGAAATTGAAGAAGGACTGATCCTGACCTGTCAGGCCCATCCGACCACACCAGAAATTTACATCGATTTCGACGACGTATAAAACAAAAGGAGCTTTTTAAAGCTCCTTTTTTATTTTATCAATTACGGTATTGGGCAGAATGGTCCGCATGGCGTCTTCATAGCCTTCCACTTTTTTATTTCCGTAAACGGATGTTGGTAACAGCGGATACTGCTCCCTGTTCGCGGTAAGACAAAAATCGTCGGGTTGACCGAACGGCTGGAATCCCGCATAAGGATGCGTCGCGCCCCAAAGCGTAATCACTTTCACCCCCAGCATGGCGGCAATATGTGCGTTTCCGGAATCCATGGAAAGCATCAGGTCTAAATTGGAAATGACTTCCAGCTCCTGTTTGAATTTCAGTTTTCCGGCTAAAACAGATACGTTGGAATGATTATTTTTCAGTTGATTAAGCCGTTGTATTTCTTTTTCACCGCCTCCAAATAAAAATGTTTTCAGATTGGCTTCGCTAGCCAGACCGTCAATTACCTTTTGCATCAGATCGATGGGATACACCTTGCCTTCGTACTGAGCAAAAGGCGCAATTCCGATCCATTTTTCGTCTTTATTTCCGGTAATTGAAATGATTTCATTCGATAAAATCGCTTTTTTGGGATACTTCGGCTGGGACAAATTCAGAGGAAATCCCAATTGTGCGAAGGTCTCTGCATGTCTTTCCGTCATCGGCTTGACCGGAGCAAAAATTTTATTTACGGAACGCGTGAGCGCTTTTTTATCGGATCGGCCTTTATCGGTGGCGGCTACCTTTTTTCCGCTCATCGCGAACAGGTTCCGAACGACTTTGGAGCGCAATACGTTATGCAAATCGGCTATTTTGTCAACATTCAGTTTTCTCAAATCGGAATACAATCGGAGTAAACCAGGGAATCCTTTATGGCGTTTGTTCAGATCGACCGGAAAAAAATTCACATTCGGAATGCCATCAAAAAAAGGTTTGAAAAAAGGACGGGAAACCACGGTCACTTCCACGTCAGGATACTGCAAAACTAAGGCTCTCAGTACAGGAACCGTCATTGCGACGTCACCCATGGCCGAGAGCCTTATTACAGCAATATGTTGTTTTTTAGACACCAATACGATGACTATTTTTTATTCTGATACAGTACCGGATTCAATTCCTCGTCGTTGTACATCTTCATTTGTTTGTACACTTTCATGTATTTGTCTCCGTTTTCGATGTCTTCAATCAATTGACTGATGGACGTAAACATATCGTTTTTCTGATCCAACAATACATTTAGTTTCTCCTGACATTTGGCACGGTGCTCCTCAGTGGCTTCTGCACGGTTGGCCTCTTCGCTCATGTGGTAAATTTTCAAAGCTAAAATCGACAAACGATCGATAGCCCATGCCGGACTTTCGGTGTTGATTTTTGCAGTAGGTTTTACCTGAACATCTTTGTATTTCTGAAGAAAATAACTGTCGATGTATTCCACCATATCGGTACGAACCTGATTGGACGCATCGATTTTACGTTTCAGATCCAATGCCGCTACCGGATCAATATTGGGATCACGAACAATGTCTTCATAATGCCATTGCACGGTATCTACCCAGTTTTTAGCATATAACAAATATTCGATAGACCCTTTTTCATACGGGTTCAACGTTGGTTGGTAAACATCGTCAATGATATGATAATCTTTGATGCTCTGCCCAAAAATAGGAAATGCAAATTCAGCAAACATAGCTCTTAATTTTATTTGCAAAGATAGTTTTTATACTTTTAACCTTTAACTTTGAGCTTCAAACTTTAAATAAAAATTATGCACATTCATTATATCTCCGAAAAAAACAGCATTCTGAATCACTTTTTATCCCAGCTTCGTGACATTACGATTCAGAAAGACAGCATGCGTTTTCGAAAAAATATCGAACGTATCGGAGAAATAATGGCGTATGAACTAAGCAAAACTCTGGAATACAAAAATGTAGCCGTACAGACTCCGCTAGGAATAAAACACACCACAACGATTGCGGAACCGGTGGTTTTGTGTTCCATTTTAAGAGCTGGCCTAGCATTACATCAGGGGTTTATGAACTTTTTCGATGATGCGGAAAACGGATTTGTTTCGGCCTACCGACACCATTACGACAACGACGACAAATTTGAAATTCTGGTGGAATATCAGGCTGCACCCTCGTTTGAAGGAAAGAACCTGATTTTGGTTGATCCGATGTTGGCCACCGGGCAATCCTTAGTCGCGGTACTTCATAAACTTCATTTGGAACAGAAGCCGAAGGAAATTCACATTGCCGTGGTTATCGCCGCACCGGAAGGCATTGCGTTTCTGGAAGAAAACCTGCCATCAAATTGTCATTTGTGGGTAGCCGCTTTGGATGAAAAACTTAACGAACACAACTACATCGTTCCCGGATTGGGCGACGCGGGAGATTTGGCTTACGGGAATAAATTATAATTGTGCAAAAAAGATAATAAACGCCGCCAAAACCAATCCGCCCAACACACTTTCCTTTACCCATTTATTATCCAGTCCTTCCAGAAAATTGGTTCCGAGAACCGATAACGGAAAAAAGGTAAATATCAGAAAGCTGTTGTTTTTAGATGACGACAACACATATACCGCCACCCCAAACAGAAAGGTAAAAAGTATTTTTTTATACGATGACTGCATGTTCAACGGTCGGTTCTGCAACACCAAAACCTGAGTGGAGAAGAACAAAACAGCTACCGAAGAGAAAAAAGCCAGCGCTATGTTCTGAAACACGTTTTCAAAATAGGTGAAATCAAAACTGATTTGCATCTTATCGGCCACATAAGCTAACAGATCGTGATCGAAAAGGAGAACCGCCATCACAAATAAAACCAATACGGCAAAAAAGGCTATAAACGGAATTATCCAGTTGCGGTAATCTCTGGATACGTGGAAAATGATCGAAATGAAAACCAAAACAAGAAACAAGATACACCAGAAATGGAACAGCGAGGCCACTAAAATCCAAAAGGACGCGTCGAAAATCTTTTCTTTCGGGGTAATTAACGACTGCATGGAAATCAATCGGCGCAAAGCCAACAGTAAAAACAGATTGGCCAGAATGATATTCGTATTGACTAATGTCGTGGGGAAAAGAATCAGAAAAATAACAAACAAAAAAGGCGCATAACTGTTGTCTTTACTCAATCCGTTTCGTTTGGTGATGAACCGAACCAAAAACAAAGAGGCAATCAGCACAAATAACAATCCTGTTTTTTGAGCGACCGTGTAATACTGTTCGGTCCATGAAAAGTCCTTGGTCAGGTACAAAAAGTAAAATCCAATCAGCAATAAACTGATTAAAACATAATTAATTGGTCGAGATTTATTAAAAAGACTTGCTATCATGCAGATATTTTATATTTTTGTGACGGTAAAGATAACACTTGTATAAAAAAGAGACTAACAAGACAGGAGAAGTTTTATTTTCTTTGCTTGTGAGTTCGAAATAAACTAAAACAAAACACTATGAAAGCTTTTTTTGAAGGAATAGCCTATTTATTCGAAGAAATTCTTTTTGCTCCTATGAATTGGATGAGAGAATTAGAATTATCTAACTGGTGGACAGCAAATATTTTAAATTGGATTTTTATCGTTATCTGCTGTTATGCTACATGGTACTGGACAAAAGAACTGAAAATGTTCAAGGACAAAGGAGAAGATGAGCAGGATACTACGGCACATTCTTTCTTAAAATAAGAATTTTATAAAATCCCGATTCTCATCGGGATTTTTTTTATCTGTTTCCAAAAAGGGAAATAAAAAATTGTTTCGGTTTTTAAAATGCTCGTTAAAAAAAAGCGGTTCATCGATAAAATCGGTTCCGTGGAAACTTTATAGGATGTTTCTGTTTAATTTTATATAGACCGAAATAATTTAAAGCAGAAACACGATGCAGATTTTAAGAAACAAATCCATTCCGATTCTTTATGGTGTAGTGATGCTGCTGTTCTGCGGCACTGTTTCGGCTCAGACACAAGCGGATTCGATCAGTCCGTGTAAGATAGTTGCCATACCGGACCTTTTTAAAAAAAAGGATTCCACTACCATTCTCAAACCCATCAAAAACAGTTTTTTAATTGTCATGCCGATAATCGGTTCCCAACCGGCAACGGGATTCATGTATGGTGCCGTGGCGCAATATACCTTTAAAGGCGATCAGCCAAAAGACAAATATTCTACCGTAAGCCTGAATGTGACCTATACCACGAAAAAACAATTGATGATAAACGTTAAAAACAACGTTTTGCTGAAAAACAATTCCATATTCCTGAGTGGTGATTGGCGTTATTACATTTTCACACAATCCAATTATGGTTTGGGCACCGATATTATTCCACCCAACAGTTCCGACGATGGATTCAGTCTGGACGCTATTACCGAACCCATGGATTATGACTATTTTAAGTTTCACCAAACGATCTCCTGGGAATTTGAAAAAAATTATTACATGGGGGGTGGTGTTGCAATTGACATCTATACTTCTATAGAAGATAAGAACCTGAAAGTCGAAGAAGGACAATATACCGAACACTATAATTATAGCCAACTGCACGGCTTTGACAATCTGGAATATGTTGTGAATGGTTTGAGCTTTAACATGGTTCACGACTCGCGGGACAATCAGATAAATCCAAACAATGGCTGGTTTGCGAACTTTAATTATCGATTCAATCCAAGTCTGAACGACAGACAGCGAAAAAGTCAGATCCTTTTCGGCGAGTACCGCCATTTTATCCCGTTAAGTCCTACCAACAAACAACATGTGCTGGGTTTTTGGACTTATGGACAATTCCTGATACAAGGCGATCTGCCATATCTCAATTTACCGGCTATCGGATGGGATCAGCGCAGTAGGGGCGGAAAAGGATATACTCAGGGTCTGTTTCGCGGATTTGACCTGGTGTATTTTGAAACGGAATACCGGTTTCCCATTACCTGCAATCAGCTGATCAGCGGAACCGTCTTTGCCAACTTCACCACGGCCAGTAATGATGATACCGATGTCAAACTGTTTCAGTATATCCAACCGGCTGCCGGTATTGGGCTCCGCTTTTTAATCGACAAACCCACCAGGACCAACATCATTCTTAATTATGCCTGGGGCCGGGATTCAAAAGCATTTTACCTGAACGCCGGAGAAACTTTTTAAGGACGCAAAATATTGATTTTAAAACTATTGACTCCTTTTATAATTTGAAAATCTACTTTGTTGTTTTAATTAAAATTAACAAAATGGCACAGTAGACTAATACTATCCCTAAACAAAAAATAAACTGGGAAGTCCTAACCTGATGAAGTTTAATGCTTAGAATCTTATTCTCAACGTTTATATGAAAATGAACTCCCATATGTGCTATAGACAGATTAAAAGACGGCTTGGACACTAAAGAGGGAAACAAGTATATCATAATTGAAAAAATTCTGCCATTGCCGTATACTATTTTGACATTTATCATAAATGAAAAAAATATAGGATAACTTGCTAGAAATCTTCGTTATAAAGCCATGATTACCAAAAAAATCACATAGAATATTAACAAATGTTTTCGTAAATTTGAGTACCGTGTTTTCTTTTTTCAAATCACTCTTTTCAACTAAATCAATTTTTTAGCTATGAGAAAATTTATACCAAAAGTATCGGTTCCATTGATGCTACTGCTTGGCAGTGTTTTGCATGCACAAACAGAAGAAATAACAAAAACTACAGAAGTAATCCCTGTCGCTAAGGATACAGTTGGAGACAGTAATCTTCGGGATGTGCCCTGGTATGTGGAACGATATAGGATATCGGCAGGTTTTTACGAAATGATCAACAAAACCAATGTAACGATTCAAGGCTCTTCTAATCAAGGAACTGATCTTGATTTCGAGAGGGATTTAGGAATAGACAAGACCAATGAAACGTTTTATGCTGATTTTGAATGGAGGTCTTCCAGTCGTTCCCGTTTTAATCTTAATTATTTCAATTCACGAAGAAAAAACAGCAGAACCCTGGACAGGGATATTACAATTGGCGATGAAACCTATGCTATAAATACCAATCTAAATACTACTATTGAAACTGATTTTTTCCGTTTTTCCTATGGATATGCCATTTTGAGCAAACCAAAATATGAGGTTGGATTACTGGTAGGAACCCATACGATTACCACAAAAATCGGAATAAAGGTTGAAGGAGAAAATGCCGATTTTGAAAAGAACAAAACCTATGATGCAGTTGCACCGCTGGTTGATTTTGGGGTGTGGGGCGGATACGCTTTTACCGACAGGTTTGCGTTGAGAGGAGAAATAAACTACTTTCAGTTAAAGGTTGACATTTTCGACGGAAGAACTTTCGGCTACAACGTGTCAGCGGTTTACAGAGTTTGGAAAAAACTCGATTTGTCACTTGGTTATTCCGGTTTGGATTTAAATGTAAATTTTGATACTGATAATGTAAGTTACGATGTGGATTGGGGGCATAGCGGCGTGATGCTATATGCCAGTTATTCTCTGGGCAATAAAAAATGGAGATAATGAAAAAACCGGAGAAATTGATGCCCTCCAATAATGTTCCTGATAGCTACAAATACGCAACTAAAGAATAATTACGACGTCTTCCAGGAAAAACGGTCATGATTGAAATGTGTTTTGGTGATTTGAAATAAAGGAATCGGCGACTAAACGAAATAAAAAGCCGCCTCAAAATTTTGTTTTGAGGCGGCTTTTAATATAGCTATCAGTTATATATTAGATGCTCAGTAGAAATCTATAAATCAAACCCGATATCTTTTCTGTAATACATACCGTCAAATTGAATTTTTGCGATGTTCTCATAGGATTTTGCAATCGCTTCCTTAAAGTTATCACCATACGAAGTTACCGCAATTACACGGCCACCGTTACTAACAACCTGACCGTCCTTTAAAGCCGTTCCGGCATGAAAAGCAATGGAACCATCAACGTTATCCAAACCGGAAATTACTTTCCCTTTTTGATAGTCTTCAGGATAACCACCGGAAACAACCATAATGGTAGTTGCGCTTCTCTCATCGATTTCAAAATCCACTGTATCTAATGTCTGATTGGCAATCGCCTGGAAAATTTCCACCAAATCCGATTTCAGACGTGGCATAACCACTTCGGTTTCCGGGTCACCCATTCGTACATTGTATTCAATTACGAAAGGATCGTTACCTACTTTAATCAATCCGATAAATACAAACCCTTTGTACTCAATATTATCTTTCTGAAGACCAGCAATCGTAGGTTTCACCACACGCTCTTCAATTTTCTGCATGAATTCGGCATCCGCAAACGGAACCGGGGAAACCGCTCCCATTCCGCCCGTGTTCAAACCGGTATCTCCTTCTCCAATTCGCTTATAATCTTTAGCTGTTGGCAATATTTTATAGTTTTTCCCGTCGGTTAAAACGAAACAACTCAATTCAATTCCGTCCAGAAATTCCTCGATAACCACTTTGGAAGAAGCATCTCCAAATTTCGCATCCACCAACATATTTCGCAATTCCTGTTGTGCCTCAGCTAAATCGTTTAAAATCAGAACACCTTTACCGGCCGCCAATCCGTCAGCTTTCAACACATACGGTGGTTGCAACGTCGTTAGGAATTCACAGCCTTTTTCAACGGTGTCTTTCGTAAAACTGTCGTAAGCCGCTGTCGGGATGTTGTGTTTCACCAAAAACTCCTTGGCAAATTCTTTACTTCCTTCCAATTGTGCTCCGTGTTTTGAAGGACCGATTACGGGAATATTTTTCAGATCAGCATCGTTTTTAAAGAAATCATACACACCGTTCACCAAGGGATCTTCCGGACCTACGACCACCATTCCGATGTTTTCGGCAAGCACCAGATTTTTAACCGCTGCAAAATCATTGGGATTGATGGCAACATTTGTCGCTATTGAAGCAGTCCCGGCATTTCCGGGCGCTACAAATAATTTCGAACAATGAGAACTCTGAAGCATTTTCCAAGCCAAAGCGTGTTCTCTTCCGCCTGAACCTAACAATAAAATAGTCATGTTGTTGTGTTGTTGATTTGCCTGCAAAAATAGTCGGTTTTGAACGGAAAAAAAAGTTTATGGCGATAGTTTATGGCGATGGGTTTTATTATTTTTGGAGAAATTTACCCGATACGTGTTTCGATTATTTGATTTTTCCTTAAAAATGAGCGGTTTCCCGATGAAGGAAGCCCATACCGCTTTTGATAGAATTCTTGCCATTCCGGAAGAAGACTATCAGCAGTACATTGAAAGACAGCGGAAACAAATAACCGATTTCCATTTAAAAAACAATGCTTTTTATCAGGAACTTGTCGGGAAAAATGTTTTCCAAAACTGGGAAGATTTACCCGTTCTGACCAAAAAGGATTTGCAGCAACCCTTGGCGGAACGGCTTTCCGAAGGGTATGCCCCGAAATCGGTTTTCGTTAATAAAACGTCCGGTTCCAGTGGTGACCCTTTTGTTTTTGCAAAAGACAAGGAAGCACATGCCCTTACCTGGGCCTCGATTATTCACCGTTTCGGTTGGTACGGAATCGACTTCAACAAATCCTATCAGGCACGGTTTTATGGGATTCCGCTGGATTTTATCGGCTACCGGAAAGAACGCCTGAAAGACTTTTTGGGACAGCGTTACCGTTTTCCTATTTTTGATTTATCCGATGTTTTTCTTGAGAAAGTACTGAAGCATTTCCGAAGCAAAAAATTCGATTACATCAACGGTTATACAAGTTCGATTGTGCTTTTTGCTAAATTTCTGCAGAAAAAAAACATTCATCTCAAAGACATTTGTCCGACATTAAAAGTATGCATGGTCACTTCGGAGATGCTTTTTGAGGAGGATAAACTACTGATGGAAATGCAATTCGGCATTCCGATTGTAAATGAATACGGGGCTTCTGAACTGGATCTGATTGCTTTTCAGAATCCGAAGGGCGAATGGCAGGTGAATTCGGAAACCTTATTTTTAGAAATTTTAGACGAAAACAATCGGCCGGTTCCCAACGGACAGGAAGGTCGGATTGTCATCACTTCGCTGTACAACAAAGCACATCCTTTTATCCGTTATGATATCGGAGACGTTGGAATTTTGGACGAAAGAAGTACTCCGAAAAAACCGATTCTGAAAAAACTGATCGGAAGAACAAATGACGTGGCCCTTTTGCCCAGCGGCAAGAAATCGCCGGGATTAACCTTTTACTACGTAACCAAGAGCATTATCGAAGACGATGGTAACGTAAAGGAATTTATCATCCGTCAGACGAAAATCGATACGTTTGAAATCGATTATGTTTCCGAAAAAGAACTGACTCCGGAACAGATAAAAGGGATTCAACAGGCGATTGACCAATATCTGGAACCGGGATTGCGTTTTGCTTACAATCGGAAAAAAACTCTTGAAAGAACCCTTAGGGGGAAGCTGAAACAATTTCAGTCTGAACTTTAGTTTCTGTATTTCATAAACCCACGATACATCCAATGCAGCATGTAATATCCCGACTGAAGGATATTTAACTGCTCCACTTCACGGTAGAACTGCCATTGGTATCGGATCAGATTTTTCTTGTTTCGGGATAAGGAGTTTTCACGAATACGATAAATGGCTTTGGGTTCCTGAATACCGTGTGCAAAAGGAATTTCTTTCAGGTATTTCAGCCATAATCCCATATCCTGACGTTTTCGGATTTCGGGCATGGTTTTCTTTCCTAAAGTTTTAATGTCTAAAAAAGCGGTAAGGCAACTGATGGAATTGGATTTTAATATATCCGTATAGGTTACCTTTTCAGGTACGATAAAATCAGAATAGACAAATTCCATATTTTCATTGGAACGGCGGTACGACGAAAACACAAAATGAACCCCTGTCTCCTTTATGGCGGCGATACTGTTTTCGATAAAATCCGGATACCAGACATCGTCGGCATCAAGAAAGGTCATATACGAACCCGATGCGTTTTCAATGCCTTTATTTCTGGCTTTGGCGGGACCTGCATTCGTGGCTGACGGAAAAAATTTAATCCGCTGTTCTTCTGAAGCGAGTCCGTTCACAACAGCTGCCGTGTCATCGGAAGATCCGTCATCAACGATAATCATTTCCCAATTCTGATACGTTTGATTTTGGACAGACCGAACGGTTTCAGCAATAAATTTTGCAGAATTAAAAGTAGGTGTAACTATGGAAACCAATTCGTTCATTAATATGCTTTTTCTTCGCCTTTGATTGCGTTAAACACGGTCATGAAAATGATTTTCAGATCGAGCAGCAAAGACCAGTTTTCAAGATAGAAAATGTCGTATTTCACGCGATTGATGATATCCTTGTCGTTTTCCACTTCCCCTCTGTAGCCGTTGGTTTGGGCTAAACCTGTAATTCCGGGTTTAACAAAATGGCGCACCATGAATTTATCCACGCTTTTTGCATACATCTCCGTATGGCTTACCATGTGGGGTCTTGGTCCCACTACAGACATATCGCCTAACAAAACATTAAAAAATTGCGGTAATTCATCAATACTGGTTTTACGGATAAACCTCCCGATATTGGTAATTCTTGGATCGTTTTTGGAAACCTGTTCCAGATCGGCTATTTCGTTGGGCCTCATGGAGCGGAACTTATAGCAGTCGAACTCGTGATAATCCAAGCCGTTTCTTCTTTGTTTGAAAAAAACCGGTCCCTTCGATTCTTTTTTTATAAGATAAGCTAAAATTGGGGTCAACCAAGACAACACTCCAATAATAACTATCAATGAAAATATGATATCGAATCCTCTTTTCACAATCATGTTCACCGTTTTATCCAAAGGAATGTCCCTTAACGAAGCCACCGGTATATAGCCGTAATAATCGAACTTCATATTCCTCGACAATACTTCATCATCGTCGGGCAGAAATTTCAGCACCTTCAGATTATTGTCTGTAAAGTCGATAAACCTGTTTAATTGCTCGTTCTCTATATCCGAAAGCGAACAATAGATCTCGTCTATTTTGTTATCCAAAACAAATGAAAAACAGGATTTGATCTGTTCCTCTTTATTTCCCCTCAGATTGAAATGGGAGACGAGATTATAACCGTAATCCGGATTTTCATTGAAGAAGTCGGTCAGTTCCATCACATTTTTCCCTTCACCAACAATTACAACCCTTCTGAAATTCCCTCCGAAAACGGCTCTGAAACGCCTTAAAAAATAGAAAATGAAAAGTTTAACCAGCGAGATCAGAACGATTGCCAACGTAACAAATTTCATGATTTGGGAAGGCTCCGAAAACTTTAAAAAATACCCTAAATAAGCAAAATTCAGTATAACAAACAAGACATACTGGTTTAAGATTTTGCTTAATATCTCCAATACTTTTGTAAAACGATAGACTTCATAAAAACCTACGTTCCATGCAATTATTATCCATGAAACAGAAACAAACAGATGGTAATAGACAACATTAAGTGAGTCCAGTAACAAAATAGATGCTAAAACATTAATGATAATTAAGTCCAGCAAATACGAAAATGGTCTCAGATAACCCGAATATCTTCCTGTATGTTTTCCCACTTAGAAAATATATTTAGAAAAATCTTTATGCTCTTCCTTAGCCAGTTCTTCCGGTGACAAAGATTTGAAATACTCATACGTAATTTTCATTCCTTCCGAACGGGATACTTTTGCTTCCCAACCCAAAATTTCTCTGGCTTTGGTGGTGTCTGGCTGGCGTTGCATCGGGTCATTAACCGGCAAAGGATGGTACACCACTTTTTGATTGGTCCCTGTTAATTTTATAATTTCTTCTGCGAAATCCTTTATGGTAATCTCGTCCGGATTCCCAATATTTACCGGCAAATGGTAATCGGAATGCAGCAGACGGAAGATACCCTCTACCTGATCATCCACATAACAGAACGAACGCGTTTGAGAACCGTCACCGAAAATGGTTAAATCTTCGCCGCGAAGTGCCTGACCAATAAAAGCAGGAATAACACGGCCGTCGTTCAGTCGCATTCGTGGTCCGTAAGTATTGAATATACGAACGATTCTGGTTTCAACGCCGTGGAAGGTATGATAGGCCATGGTGATGGATTCCTGAAAACGTTTGGCTTCGTCATAAACACCTCGCGGTCCGATGGTGTTTACATTTCCGTAGTATTCTTCGGTTTGTGGGTGGATCAACGGATCACCGTATACTTCTGACGTAGACGCGATAAGAATTCGTGCTTTTTTAACTCTGGCCAATCCTAGAAGATTATGTGTTCCCAAAGAACCTACTTTCAGTGTTTGGATAGGAATTTTCAAATAATCGATAGGGGAAGCCGGAGAAGCAAAATGCAAAATGTAGTCTAACTTACCCGGTACATGGACAAACTTGGTGATATCATGGTGATAAAACTCAAAATGCTCCAATTTAAATAAGTGCTCGATGTTTTTCAAATCTCCTGTAATCAGGTTGTCCATGCCTATAACATGGTAACCTTCTGCTATAAAACGGTCACACAGATGCGAGCCTAAAAATCCGGCGGCACCTGTAATTAGTATTCTTTTCATGATTTTAAATTTATAGTTTTTTTTCTTCAGACTTCACTACGGAATTAAATATACAATAGAGTGTGATGAAAAAAAGAATTCCTCTTTGTCGGCAAAAAAAGGATTCTGTCAAAAATAGGATTATCATTGTTATTGCAAAAGCAATATGAGGAAAATCTTTGTGTCTCCATGCATTTTTCAGGTTTAGAAAAAGCATTGCGATCAATATCAAAAATCCAAAAATTCCCAATTCGGCGAAAGTCTGCGCATATTGATTATGGAAATTAAAATCACCATATCCCGAATAGAGATTGTTTTCGGAAACTTTTTCCCTAATCTTATCCTGCGAAGCTTCCAATCCGTAGCCGGTAAAGAAGATACTGTCGGTATTGAGCATCTCCTTAAAAATTCTGAACTGATAGACCCGGAGTGCGGTTCCCGGAAAAAAATGGTTAGGCTGGAATTTTTCATTGTACCAGGCCTGTTTTAAACTGACATTGTAAATTTTGGCGCTGTCATTCCCTATTTTATTATTAACCGTATTATCCACAAAGGCTGTTTCATATTCCAGCAGAAACCGTTCTTTGACTTCCTTCACAAAAACTAATGAAAAAAACAGAAATGAAGATACCGCTACAACGGTAGTTATTCTTACAGTATTGGGTATCGTTGAAAAGAAAGAATAGTAACAGACAATCAGAATAAAATCGATCGTAATAATGCTTTTGGAAGACAACAGGAATACCAAAATCACTAAAACAAACAATGCTGCATTATCGTACAATGATTTCTTTTTTTGGGAAACAAAATAAAATATCCCCAAAGAAGCAAAAACAGACACATAAATGGCATTGAGATCCTGGCTAACCAATTCATGGTAGAAAAAAACAGATATATCGCCAGTGGAAAAATATTGGATTGCTGCCTTCAGAAAATAGAAAACTGCATAAAAAGCCATGCTGAAACTGAACAACCTTAAAATTTCATGCTTTGAGATTCTTTTAAGTTCACCAACAAACAAAAAGGGTATTGGCACGAATAAAAAAGCAAGTTCTTTTTGTAATCCTCCTGAGGTTAAATCGACATCCTTGGTCCAAATCAATGAGAGTACCATAAGGACATAAAATACAACCGGAAAAATTAAGCACTTATTAAATGAAAATTTAATTTTAAAAAAAGAAGAAAAAGCAACAGCAACAAAAAGAATAGTGGCTATACTGCTAAAGGCATACTTTAATGGTATTGCAATTAATATTGCTGCTAAAAGGTAGGTAAAGACACTGTTTTCTTTTATTAATCCATTAATTTTCTGATATGCTTGATTGAAATAATTGTAAGTATTCGCCATTTATCTTGTCCCAATTGAATTCGCTTGCTATCGCAGCAAAGTTATTCTGAATAAGGTGCAAGTTATCATTTTTTTTGGTTTGAAGTGTTAATTTTTTAACATCTTCGGAATTCGAAAAATAATAGGCATTTTCTTTAAG
The DNA here is from genome assembly GCF_000498535.1 of Flavobacterium limnosediminis JC2902. GTDB lineage: Bacteria > Bacteroidota > Bacteroidia > Flavobacteriales > Flavobacteriaceae > Flavobacterium > Flavobacterium limnosediminis. The sequence continues at coordinate 502,561 of NZ_AVGG01000001.1, forward strand.
AATGGCTTTGTTAAAATCGTTATCATGCGCGATGATTAAAGCCTTGGATGCCATAGCCTCCAACAAAGAAGGGTTGGTTCCTCCTACCGAATGCCCGTGAAAATAAAGATTGGAATACCATCTTAAATTATTCAGATGCTCCAGATTGTAAACGGCTCCGATAAACCGGATATTGGGATAAGACTGAAATTTTTCCTTAAGGTAATTTCCGAATTTTGTCTGATGGTTGCCGATGACCAGCATTGGGGTTGTATCATCACTCAGAGCGATACCGTCAAGAATGGTTTCGATGTTGTTTTCCGGTTCCAGACGTGCCAGTATCATATTAAAATTATGTTTTTCCACCTCATACGCTGCGAGGATTTGTTCGTCCGGATTTTCGAAAACATGGGCGCCATAAGCGATATAAGTGGAATCTTTTGCGTATTTCTCTAATAGATATTTTTTTATTCCTAAGGAATCGGCAATCAGGTAATCGCTGCTCTTTACGGCCAATTTCTCGGCAAACAACAATACTTTCTGCACCGGTTTGGAATATTTGGTTCTTTTCCACTCCAGCCCATCCATGTTGGTAATAATCAGAGGTTTTTTGGGTAACAGAAAATGCCAAACCGAACTACTGGTGTAACCGAGTTGCAGAATGATGTCGAAATTTCTCTTACGGGAATCCAGAATACAGTTCAGGTCGTAAATGAACTGACCTGCAGTACCTATCTTAAACTCGGGATCGTATTGATGAAGAATATTTACCCCTTGAAATGTTTTTTCCTGATATGGATGATTGTGGGAATTGTAAACGAAAACCTCATGCCCTTTTTGGGCCAGATAGACTGAAAAAAACTCGGCAAACTGCTCAAATCCTCCGTAATAGTTTGGAACGCCACGGGTTCCAAGTATGGCTATTTTCATTACTGTAAATTTCTGTAGATAAAAAACTGAATATCAAATTTGACGTAACAAAACTTCTTGAATTGAATCGACGTAAGATTTGACGGAAAACATCTTTTCTGCTCTTTGATGACCACGCTCACCCATTTGTATTCTTAAATTTTTATTCAAAATTAATTTTTCAATTGCTTCCACAAATTCTTCAACATTATTAGGTTCGACTAAAAAACCTGATTCTCCATTTTCTACTATTTCTGTTAAACCACCGTGATTGGATGCCACTACGGGTTTTTTTGCGAACATAGCTTCTACAGCCACTAATCCGAATGGTTCAGGTTCCGTTGAAGGGACTACGGCAATATCAATAGCTTTCCAAATTTCGCCAATTTTATCCCTAAAAGGTATTATCTTGACGAACTCTTCTCTTTTTAAAGCACTAATTTTATTTTTTAAATCCTCTAAATACACTTCTAATTTAGGGGGTGGAGAACCCACAAACACCAGACGAATACCGTTATGCTTATTTAATAGTGAATTAAACACATTCAACAATAATTCTTGTCCTTTCCATTTGTTTATTCTCCCGACTAACCCAATTACAATTTCATCATTCACATCAAAAAAGTCCTTCCTAATTTCTTTGCTTAAAGATGAGTGTTGGTCTAATTTATCTGATTCTACCCCATTATGGACAACAGAATAATTTTCTCTTTTTGGAAGAGGAAAATGGTCTTCCCAGTAATTCGCTGTAGCAAAAGAGTTGTAAATGGTAAAATGATTTGCCTTGCTTTTTAACAGTAACAAAAACAATGATGTTACTATTTTTGGAGACCTGATTATTTCATGTACATGCCAAAGATGCTTCTTCCCGCTAAATCTTGCATATAAATACCCCAGTAAAACAGCTAGAGTATTAGAATAAACCAAATCGAACTTGTATTTCCCGTCAAGTTTTTTAAGTTGCTTTATGCTTCTGACCGTTTGTATCACTGTTAAAAACAAATTTTTAAAAACAAACATCTTACGGTGCAGTTTTATTACTGGCATCACATACACGTCGAGATTTAACTTTTGAAGTTCAGTCAACAAAGGGCCTTCAGTTGGCAGGATTACAACAGGGTAAAACTGTTCTTTATTCAAATATTTTAAAAACAAAAGCAGGGTTTTGTCTGAACCATATAATTCCGAAGATTGATGAACGATTAATATTTTTTTCATATGGCTTTAACTATTACCTGTTCCCTATTGGTAAAACTTAAAAATCCACCCAGAAGAAACAGCATTAAATCCAGGGGGATGTAAATCCCACTAATTATTAATGATGTGAAAAGAAAGAAAAGCCCAATGCTTCCAGTAAACCTATTTGACATGTAACTTGAAATCCCTTCTTTGTTTGTTTTTCTAATCAACAGAAAAATAAAATACAAGTAAAAAAACAAGCCGATAACTCCGGTTTTATAAAAAACAAAAACGTAACCATTGTGTAATCTTGAAATGTAACGCATTCCTTTTTCATCTAGAGGCGCGGTAAATTTCAGATCAACCAAAGAACCAAAACCATTTCCGATCATATAGCTAATAGGTCTGCTATCCATTAGTGAGAAAGCTCTTTTGGCCTCATATCCTCTCCAGTGATCCCAAAGATCCTTATGGTTTTCCCTGTCAATTTTAGTTTTAAAAATCTCTTCCGGGGCTATTTTCACTTTATAAAGAAAAGCCTCAATTCCTTTACCGTTTCTGTCAATTTTCACAGAAAACAAATAAGCATATAAAAGACTTAAAAAAACAAGAAAAGCCCCTAAAAACACCAATTTGTTTTTAGTTACTTTTGTATATCCAAACACAGAAAGTCCAATCAAAATCAAAGACACTAACATCGTTCGCGAAAAATAGAGGTAAATAGAAATCAATAAAACCACACCTATAATTGTTTCAAAAAACAAATTTTTCACTAGTGATGACTTATATGTTTTCCTGTAAAAAAGAACGATGTAAAAAGAAACAATCTCTATAAAATTATCTAGACCAAAACTTCCTCTAAGATCATTTATGCTTGTGTTTGACTTACCAAACAGAAAAATACCGGAAATATGAATTAAGGCCATTGAAAACCCGACCAAAACAACTGTCTTTAAAAAAAGACTAAAATCATTTACTTTTTTTACCAAAAAATAACTCAAAACCACCACTATAATGGGTTTTGTGAAATATGTTACATCTTTTAGTGTTGAATCTGTTTTCCATTCAAAAAAAAACATTCCTAAAAATCCGAGAAGAAAAACAGCCGCTAACGGCATTATAACCTTTACAAAATTTGTACTTAAGAAATTTTTGGAGGTAAGAATTACAAAAAGTAATGTCAGAAACTGGATTAAAAAATTGATTTTGTAAGAAGGCAAATACCTTTCACAAAACAGCAAAAAAACTAACAACGATAAAGTTACAACTGCCCTTAATTTCAAAACTTTCAAAATATTTTCAAATATACTTCAATTCATAAAAATTAAAACAAATTTTTATGAATAAAACCTATATTTGTTTTCTTAATTTAAGTTCGAATGAAGAAAGCATTAATTACAGGTATAAATGGTCAGGATGGTTCTTATCTTGCAGAATTTTTACTTGATAAAGGATATGAAGTACACGGCATAATAAGAAGGAGTTCTACCTTTAACACAGCAAGAATTGAACATTTATATATTGACTCACTGATTCGTGATCTTCATAAAAACAAAAAAATAAACCTACATTATGGTGATATGACGGATTCAACCAATTTGATCCGTCTAATACAACAAATACGTCCTGATGAAATTTATAATTTAGCGGCTCAGTCTCATGTAAAAGTATCTTTTGATATGCCGGAATATACTGCCGAAACAGATGCTGTCGGAACTTTACGATTGTTAGAAGCCATAAGAATTTGTGATTTAACAACTAAAACCCGTATTTACCAGGCATCTACTTCGGAATTATATGGAAAAGTGCAGGAAGTGCCTCAAAAAGAAACGACTCCTTTCTATCCGCGTTCTCCGTATGGAGTTGCAAAAATATATGCATATTGGATAACCAAAAACTATCGTGAATCCTATGATATGTTTGCTGTTAACGGAATTCTTTTTAACCATGAATCAGAACGCAGGGGAGAAACTTTCGTAACCAGAAAAATTACACTTTCGGCTTCCAGAATCAAACATGGTTTACAGGAAAAATTATATTTGGGGAACCTAAACGCCAAACGCGACTGGGGATACGCCAAAGATTATGTGGAATGCATGTGGTTAATGCTACAGCAAGAAACACCGGAAGACTACGTTATTGCTACCGGGAAACAATACTCTGTAAGGTACTTCTGTGAACTGGCCTTTAAAGAAGCCGGGATTGAAATCGAATGGCAAGGCGAAAATGAAAATGAAAAAGGTATCTGCAAAGCTACCGGAAAAGTAATCATTGAAATTGACCCTAATTACTATCGCCCGGCAGAAGTTGAAAGCTTACTTGGCGATCCGACCAACGCCCGAACGAAATTAGGTTGGAACCCAAGTAAAACTTCCATTGAAGAATTGGTTAAAATAATGATGAGTCATGATTTAAATTATGTCTCCCGTTTCAAAGACAGGGATTCTCTTCTTCGTTACGAATAATTTGCAGGTTATGAAGATTCTGTTAACCGGAGGCAATGGAATGGTGGGAAAAAACATTTTAGAACATCTAAAAGCCTCCTTTCATACCATTTTTTCACCTACAAGCAAAGAACTCAATCTTAAAAATTATCATGAGGTTGAAAATTACATAAAAATACACCAGCCCGAAATCGTTATACATTCAGCGGGATTGGTCGGTGGCATACAAGCCAATATCGAGCGACCTGTTGACTTTCTCGTTGACAATCTTGATATGGGCCGAAATATAATTTTAGCGGCCAGAAATAACGGCGTTAAATATTTTATGAATTTGGCAAGTTCCTGTATGTATCCCCGAAACGCTCAAAACCCTTTACAGGAAGATTTAATTTTAAAAGGCGAACTGGAACCCACCAATGAAGGTTACGCTTTGGCTAAAATAGTGTCGACCCGACTTTGCGAATATATTTCCAGAGAAAATCCCGAGTACAAGTACAAAACCGTCATCCCGTGTAATTTATACGGAAGGCATGATAAGTTTTCTCCCAAGCATTCACACATGATTCCTTCAGCTGTCAAGAAGATTTATGATGCCAAAAAAAATCATCATACCAGCATAGACATATGGGGAGATGGCCTATCCAGGAGGGAATTCATGTATGCCGGTGACCTGGCTGATTTTGTTTTCTTCGCTCTTGATAAATTTGAAGACCTGCCTCAAAACATTAATGTTGGGTTAGGTCATGACTATACCATAAACGAATATTATGAAGTCATCGCCAAAGTCCTGGATTTTAAAGGAACATTCGTTCATGACTTGTCAAAACCTGTAGGCATGAGACAAAAACTAATCGACGACACCAAGCTGCGAGAATTTGGCTGGAAGCACACAACTTCCTTGGAAGACGGAATAAAAAAAACAATAGCCTACTATAAAAATCAAAAATCAAATGATTAAGTATCCATTGGCATCCTCAACGTGGGATGAGAAAGAAATAAACGCAATCAACAGCGTAATTGCAAAAGACATGTACACCATGGGAGAAAGTGTGAAACAGTTCGAAGAAGATTTCGCACGATTTGCCGGTTCTAAATATTGTGTGATGGTTAATTCCGGTTCTTCCGCAAACCTGATTGCTGTTGCCGCCATGTTTTATACCAAGAACCCAAAATTAAAACGTGGTGACGAAGTAATCGTTCCGGCGGTTTCATGGTCAACCACCTATTTCCCCTTATACCAATACGGATTAAAATTAAAATTCGTTGATGTTGATTTGCATACCTTAAATTTTGATTTGAATCAGTTGCAAAATGCTGTTTCAGATAGTACAAAAATGATTTTGGCTGTAAATCTTTTAGGAAACCCAAATGACTTTGATGCCATTAGTAAAATTATAGGCAATCGCGACATCATTTTAATGGAAGACAACTGTGAATCGATGGGGGCCGAATATAAGAAAAAACAAACCGGAACCTTTGGACTGGCAGGCACCTACTCGACATTCTTCTCGCACCACATGGCCACTATGGAAGGGGGACTTATCTGTACGGATGACGAGGAACTGTTCCATGTCATGATTTGCTTAAGAGCCCACGGATGGACACGCCATTTGCCAAAGGAAAATAAAATTTCAAATAAGAGTGATAATTGGTTCGAAGAATCTTTTCGATTTCTTCTTCCTGGCTATAATGTCCGACCGGTAGAAATGAGTGGTGCTATTGGCGTTGAGCAGTTAAAAAAATTACCGTCTTTTATCGAGCAGCGAAGAAAAAATGCCGAATTATTCGTTTCGTTATTCGAAAATCACAAAGACTTTTACATTCAGAAAAACATCGACAACAGCAGCTGGTTTGGATTCAGTTTAATCATCAAACCCGACTCTGATTTAAAAAGAGAAGAGGTCGTAAAACTATTGGATGAAAACCATATTGACTGCCGCCCGATTGTGACCGGAAATTTTACAAAAAATGAAGTGTTGGGATATTTTGACCATGAAATTTTTGGTGACATGAAAAATGCAAAGTACCTAGACAGCCACGGATTTTTTGTCGGAAACCATCAAATAGACTTAACCGAAGAAATTCATCACTTGTATAAAGTTTTATCTTAATGTTTTGGAATTATTGCATACAAAAACTGTCCAGCCAAGCAACACAGAGTGCTTTATTAAAAGGGCTGACCGGTTTTTGTATGTTCATTTCAATTTCATTGCTGGTGCGGTATTTGGGTGAAAGCGGGTACGGGATATGGGTCCTTGTTTTCAGTTTTTCGCAATGGGGGTTGTATTTTGATTTTGGTGTTTCCAATGTTTTAAAATCAAAAATACCCGAATTGCTGACGAAAAAAGATTTTGAAAAAATCAATGGTTATATTTCAGAATCGGTTAAACTCACCCTAATAATTTCGATTTTGTTATTGTTATTGGGTAGTGTTTTAATTTATTCATTGAATCTTACTTCAATATTCAACATTAAGCTCGATTCTGAATTTACTCAGTTTTTATTCCTGATTAATGGCATTTTCTTCTGTTTGAATTTTGTCTTATCCATAAACAAATCACTTTTCATAGGGATACTCAATCCGAAAATTGCAGAACTGTCGGCTACAATAACGCAAATCCTGTTCTTGCTTATCGTCTGCATTTTTTATTTTGCATTAGACCACCTTTCCCTTCCATTGAGATTGGTGCTGATTTCTGTAGCGAATGGTTTGAGCGCAACGTTAATTAACGGTTTTTATTTTTATTCTTTTTTCCGGAAAAAAAGCTATGCCCTTTCGGTGTTTGCCCCCATAAACAAGGTTATCTCGAAAGATATTTTCAAAAACGGCATGCAGTTTATGATTATTCAAACTTTCATGGTTGTTATCTTTTTTTCCGATCCATACTTTATTGCATCCTATAGCAGCCCGGAGGAGGTTTCAATTTTTGACGTCATCAACAAACTGTATCAACTCCCTCTATTAGTGATTACTTCCGGGTTAGCGTCCTTTTGGCCCTTTTTTTCTCAAAAATTTCATGAAAAAGATTTTGAATGGTTTAGGGATATTTTTAAAAAATTCGAACGGATCTTTTTGTTAATCACAATTGCCCTGTTATTCTTTACGGTGATTGCCAAATATATTTTACAGTTTTGGATTGGAAAAGGCATTAGCGATTCTATAGGAATGTCTGTTTTGTTCCTGATGACACTGGCAATATTATCAAGGGTATATTTTACTTTTTATGCCAATTTTTTCAATGGGATAAATAAACTGAAAAGTCAGATAATAGTAATGGGCGTGACAGCCCTGATAAAGATTCCCTTAACCGTCTATTTATTAAAAAACGGGTATGGTTTAAATGGAATATTTTTGCAGTTATTTATTTTTATGTTACTTTGGGCCCTATTCTTTAGAGTAGAATCGTCGATTGTATTAAACAAACATGCCAAATGAATACTGCCCCTTTCTTTTCTGTAATTACAGCCAGCTATAATAGCGAACGGACCATAAAAAAAACCATTGAATCGCTGTTGATTCAAAATTTTAGCGACTTTGAGTACATTATAGTTGACGGCAATTCAACCGATAAAACAGTAACCATCATTAAATCCTTTGAACCTGAATTTGCAGCAAAAAACATCACCTTTAAATTCATATCGGAAAAAGATAAAGGGATTTATGACGCCTGGAATAAAGGAGTCGCCATGGCTGATGGAAAATGGATTAGTTTTTTGGGTTCTGACGATTGCTACTTCCCTGATGCATTAATTACCTATTTCGAAAAAATTTCGCAGCTTCAAAATAATGAGAATTATATCTCTTCGCAAGTTCATGTGGTCGATGAAAACGGAAACGTAATGCGAACCATGGGAAAAGCATACCAATGGAAAAACATGTTGAAAAACATGAATATCGCACAAGTGGGTTCTTTTCACAAAAGGGAGCTGTTTCAGGAAATCGGTCCTTTTTCGCTGGAGTACAGAATTGTGAGTGACTTGGATTTTTATATTCGCGGAAAGGACTATATCAAACCTTACTATTTTAAGGAGGTTACCGCAACCATGGAAAATAACGGGGTGAGCAACCAGATCAACAAAGCGTTGAAGGAGGCACTTAAGGTTCGGTTGAAATATAACTACGATTCAAAACTTACCATTTATCTCAATCATTACATTACGTTCTTGAAATGTTATGGCGGTAAAATAAAAAAAGGAGCTAAATAAGCTCCTTTTTTTATTTAATTTATCTAACCTGTTTAGTACTTCTATTTTTACAAACAAATTATTATTGATAGATTTTTGTTAATTCCTTTTTTAAATCTGCTGTAGGCATAAAAATCGGATCATATGGAATATCTCCGGTTGGAGAAGGCTTAGCAATTGCCGTTTTAACATCATATTTAATATGTTCATTTGCGTAGAAATAATATCTGAACAATGTATCCTTAACTACAATTGATTTTTTCAGGTAGTTCACTTCAAACTTGTTTATTTTAACATCTTCTTGTTTTTCATTACCTCCTAAATCAAAGCGAAGTGCATATGGTGCTGCATCTTTTGGAAAACTGAACACAATATCCTGTGGATTTTGATTCCCCTTCACGTTAACTGTTATTGAATTTTCTGGCGCAAAAGAATCTGAACCATCCTCATTGTAGAAAAACTGGAATATGTCATCTTGTTTTACAACGGCATTAACAGTCACTGTAAAAGGTTTTTCCTCATCTTTAACACTTGACTCACTTGATGCTGCCTTATCATCCTTACAGGAAATGAATAAAACACTTGTCAATAATCCTGATAAAATAAATTTTTTCATTCTAAGTTTTATTTAATGCGCAAATATATAATTTTTCTAAAAATATTAAATCTTTTTTCACAAAGATATTGTTTTATCAAATTCTTTATAAAAAGATTTTCCGCTCGCTATATCTTCAATTATGACACCTGTCTTATAGGTCCCTTTAGCTAAATCTTTGGTTAAAAATTTTAGTTCAAATCCTGAATAATTGTAGTTAATCTTAGTTTTCATTGCTTCAGTCACATCACTTCTCATAACAAGATTCGTATCATACTTATAAATTTTAGTGCCTGAAATCAAGACAATTTTTATTTTTTTATCTTTAGAAGACACATTTTCTAAAGCTGCCCAGCCACTTACATTTACAACCTTGTTCACAATATTAACCACTTCCATATTAAGCATTATGGAAGCCTGAGCTGGCAACTTATTAATCAAAACAGGTGCTTGGTATTTTTTCTTTCCAACTTCAGACATTTTGTCGGTAACGGAATAATGATAATTGCCCTTGCCGTCTTTAACCAACAATGCAACACTAAAAGCTTCTTTGGGCAATTTATCTGTAAAAACTGTAGCATTGAAGCCTGCTCCGTCAAGGTCTTTTCTTTTATACTTATCTGAAATATCTCCTCTCACAACCTTATTGACTGGGAATACATACGAAACTGATTTATTCGAGAATGCAATAAAAATGGAATCATTTAGACAACTGGCAGCTTCTCTGTTAAATGCCCAGCCACTAATTTGTAAAACGTCTTCCGAAAAACTGTACCTTTCGATATTGTTTTCTAAGTTATCCTTGGTTTTCCAATTATTCTGCAATAATCTGAATCTGCTTCCGGAAAATGATTTTTTAATTGAATCTAATGTTTTACTTTCTGCTGCACTGTTGCGATAATCTAATGGCAATTTTACTTTTTTTGAATAAATAAGAAAGAAATTATCTATAATCTTTAACTCTACTTTATCCTTATATAACAATACGTTGAAGTCTTTAATATTTGCTTTGTTTGTTATATAAATTCTATTGTTCTCGATTTCTCCTCCTTTCAATACTTCAGACAAGCTATCTCTGAATTTTTTTATTGCATCAAGGTTTTCACGTGCCGCATATCCATTTGTGATTGGCTTTTTGGCTTTTAAAGCCAAAAAAGACAAATCCTGATAGTCCATGTTGTACACCAAGTTATTCGTATAAACGGGATACGTAACTATCTCATCGAAGTTTCTCAGAATCTGCATCCACTTCTCATCTTGTAATTTCGTATGGAATGAACCACTCTTAAGATCTCTGGATGTCAAAACATTTTCTATATCATAAAGTTGAAGTATTGTAAGGCATAAAACGACTCCAAGTTTAAGATGATGATTTATCTTCATTCTTGAAAAAACAACGAAGGAAACCAAAATCAAAAGATAGTAGGGGAGCCAGACAAACCTCCCTATTGCCCGGAAGATATTTCCTAATTTTTCAACTATCCCTAGGGTTGGATAATGAAACAATACCTTGGTTCCGAAAGTAACTTGATTAGAAATCGCAAAAACGAAAAGCAACAGCGTTAAAACAGCTACCGGTAAATACGGCTTATTGTTTTGAAATATTCTTCTGTTAAATAATAAAACATAGAATACACTTATGAAAGTTAAGATAATCATTCCTAAACCCAGATAAGCAAAACCTTCATGCTGACGTTCAGTAACCATCTTTAAATCCGGAATAAATTTTGAATAATATCCGTATGAATTAAAAAATGAATTAAGATTGAAGGCATAAAGACCATAAATATTCCCAACGTCTAAATTTGTGCTGTTCTCGAAAACGATAAGTCCAAAAACTATCCAAACTAGTATTCCGATGGAAAAAGAAACCGTTGGAAAAAAAACAAACCGACTAAGTTTCAAAGTCTTCTCGTAAAAATAATGTTTAAAAGGAACTATAATATTAAATCCTGCTACCATAGCAGCCAAATATGGGTTTATGGTTGCACTCAACACAAAAAGAAAAAGTTGCGATTTATTGATTTTCAATACATTACTTTCATTACTGACAATAATGTAATTATAAAAAGATGCTAATAAAAGCCAATGAGCACAAAGGGAAGGATGCATTCCTCTAAACGCCAAAACAGGGTTAGCCGTTATAATTATTGTTCCTAAAAGAGCGTAAAAAGGTCGGATCTTATAATAACTGAAAATTTTTAGAGAATAAAACGCTATCAGAAAATAACTAATTAAAAACCAAATTCCATAAAATTGAAAATCTTCCGGTAAAAATCCCGAGAAAATCTTAAAGAATAAAGCTAAAAGAGGGATTGTATCTGTAAAACCAACATTTGTCCCAATAGGATAATAGTAACTATTCATTTCCGTCAACGGAAACCCCCATGGATCGTTACGATAAAAAGCCCATCCTAAATAATGTGTCCCCCAATCATGATAGGCAGACATCAACCAATTTATATTTCTTGGATCAAGCGTTAAAAATCCATACGTAATTTCAAAAACAACTACTGCAATTATTGTTGATACTAGATATTTGTTTTCTAAAATCTTATTCATTCTGATTATTTTTTTTCCAAGTATACATTATTGACACACCAAAAGGCAACCTGATGTGTCTATTTATAAAATTGCTTTCAAAATACATTATACGGTACAGGATCGAATTGAGTATTCCGGGTTTGAAAGCCTCAAAATCACTTCCGGAACCGGTTCTTTTTTCACCCGATTGCAACAAATTGCTCAATTGACGGAAAAGGAAAATCGGAAGAAAGAGAAGCGTATTGAAATAGGAAGAAAAAATCATTTTCCCGTCCTTTTTAAAGGAGAACAAATTCTTCACTTCCGCTAATCTGTACCTTCTGAAATGGTGGTTTATCACATCATGATGACTCCACAAGCTCATAAAGGCGGGCACGGTAATAAAAAGGAGTCCGTTATTTTTGGCAACCCGCTTCATTTCCGAAACAGCCAATTGATCGTCTTCCACATGTTCGATTACATCGAAAGCGCAGACCAAATCGAATACGTTATCATCGAATGGCAACTCTGTAATGGAACCGTTAATGATTTCGAGTCCGGTTTTTTCAGAAGCAAACTCACAGCAGAATTTATCATATTCTATAGAAACGACCTCTCCAAATTGCGATAAATATTCAGAACTTCTTCCGGGTCCGCAGCCAATATTTAAGATTTTAATCTTCGTATCCTGTAAATTATCCTGCTTGAGTAATTTTTTTATGTAGTTCGAGATTATTTTCTCACGAGCCACAAACCACCAATGGTTCCGCTCTAATTCATAATATTCTTTGTAATAATCGTGCTTCATTCTTTACCTTCGTTAGCTATCTGTTCCCCGTCTCGTACAATTTTATCTACAATGAAAAGCGGTCTGTTTCTTACCTGATTGTAAATTCTTAACACATACTCTCCAATCAGCCCCAATGAAATTAATTGGACTCCACTGAACAGGATTATTGCCAATATCGTCGCGGTAAAACCGTGCGGGACATCGTTAAAATAGAATTTTCTATAAAGATTATAGGCAAAATAAATCAATGAAAACACAACCGTTATAAAACCTAATCTTGTTATAAACTTCACCGGGAAATCACTGAAATTAAAAATGCCGTTAAACGCCAATTCAAACAATTTTGACCAGCTGTATTTGGTTTCCCCAGCTTGCCTTTCGTCACGGTCATACTCATAGCCTATCTGCTTGAAACCAACCCAGGCACGCATTCCTCGCAAATAACGGCTTTGCTCGGGCATGGCATTCATATTGTCCACAACCCTTCTGCTCAGCATAGAGAAATCACCGCTATCGATTGGGATGTTAAAACTGGATATTTTTTTCTGAAGACGGTAATAGGCCGAATAGGCCGTTTTTTTAAAGAAACTCTCCTTTCTGTTTTTTCTAATGGCATAAATCACATCATACCCATTCATCAACAGTTTATAGAAATCGTTAACTAATTCAGGAGGATCTTGTAAATCTCCATCAATAATCATCGCTCCTTTTTTTCCTCTAAAATTTGCTAATCCAGCGCTTACCGCTAATTGATGCCCATGATTTCTGGATAATAATATCCCCGTAAATCGATTATCCTGAAGACAAATTTCTTCCACTAATTGAGCAGTGTTGTCAATACTTCCATCATTAATTAAAATGACTTCACAGGTAAATTCTGTTTTGTCGATAACGCTTTTTAATCTGTTTATTAATTGACTAAAAACAGCTTCCTCGTTGTACAGTGGTACAATAATCGAAATATCAATCACATTGAAAAATTAAAAGTTACTATTTCGTTTTCAAATCAATATGTTATTACAACAAATCGACATTCAAATAAACACCGTAAAACTATTCTATTTTTATCAAAAAAAGTGTTTTTTTTTAGTACAAAGAAATGTTTGTCCAAAAAATCATATTGGGTAATTCATCGTTTATATCCCCCCTTAACCGAAAAAAAGAGCAACTCCCATCTATATTAAATAAATTTATGTGTTTAATTATCAAGATATTGTATTATGAAATCGATTTTTACACTGCTCTTCATCGGCATACTTTATACTAACATAACTTTTGCCCAAAGTGTCACCATAAACGAAGTACTTGCCTCCAACACTAACGTGAACCAGGATGAGAACGGGAATTACGAAGATTGGGTGGAATTGTATAACTATGGCGCCACACCCATAAATCTAAACGGTTTCGGCCTTTCCGATGATGTGCTCTTGCCTCACAAATGGTCATTTCCTGCGGTTACCTTAAATCCGGGGCAATACCTGTTGGTATGGTGTTCCGATAAAAACAGAACCACACCCGGAAGTCCGTTACACACCAATTTTAAAATTAGCGCTTCACCGGGAGAAACACTGTATCTTACCAACCAGTCAACGCTGAACCTGGCTACTTTCCCCGCCACTGCACTACAGGAAAATATCTCTTACGGAAGGTCGCCCAACGGTACCGGAAGTTATTTTTATTTCAATGTCCCCACTCCGGGTCAGCCAAATTCCACCACAGCCTATTCCGAAGCTATGACCGTGCCTGTATTTTCACAGCCGGGCGGCTTTCGCACTGCCGGATTCAATCTGACGCTTTCCAACGCAACACCTGGCACTACTATCATATACACCCTGGACGGTTCCGATCCCGACCCGAACAATCTGGCGGGCACCACGTATTCTTATAAGAACAGTTACGAGGAACTGGTCGGACAAACCGAAGGGCCATTACTGCAAAACAGCTATCGTTCCTTTACATACACCGCTCCGATTCCCATCGCCAACCGTTCATCGCTCCCTAACAAACTGGCATCGATGTCTTCCACGCATCACAATGTTCCGTATTACATTCCTACCAGTCCCATTTTCAAAGGAACCGTGGTTAGGGCAAAAGTAATCAAAGCCGGATCCATCCCCAGTAAAACGGTCACCAAAACCTATTTCGTTACTCCGTCCGGAAGCAGTGAATTCTCATTACCGGTAGCCTCTTTGAGTTTAACCGAGAGCAAACTTTTTGACTACTCCAACGGTATCTTTGTAGCGGGAATAGTCTTCGATATGTGGCGGGATGCCAATCCGACTGTAGACGCCACCGAATATAATTATGATGGGAATTTCAGGCTTGAAGGCGATCCTACAGAGCGATCCGGAAACTTCAATTACTTTGTAAACGGAACCGAAGTTATTAATCAGGATATCGGAATCCGGATCAACGGTGGTTATTCCCGCGGCTGGCAAAGCAAATCTTTCCGGTTACTGGCCCGAAACGATTATGGAGACGACAGTATGAATTACTCCTTTTTCAATGATGAAAATCTGACAGTTTTTAACCGACTGCTTTTACGAAACGCCGGTGGTGACTTTTTCGACACGATGTACAGAGACGCTCTTGCCGATGAACTAATCAAAGGGATCGGCTTGGAAACCATGGCATATCAGCCGACAATAACTTTTGTCAACGGAGAATACTGGGGAATTTTGAACCTCCGTGAAAGGTATGACAAATTTTATTTCAACAATGTATGCGGAATCGGAGAAACGGAATTGGACTTAATCGAAAACATAAACGAATCCGAAGGAGACACCTTACATTATGAGGCTATGGCCACCTTTCTGAACAACAACAGCTTGGCAATACCTGCAAATTATGATTACATAAAAACACAAATGGATGTAGACAATATGCGGGATTATCATATTGCGAACATTTATTATGACAATACCGACTGGCCTGATGCGAACATGCTCCTTTGGAGAAAAAGAACCGCTTATAACCCAAATGCCTTATATGGACTGGACGGACGATGGCGCGCTGCCATGAAAGATAATGACGATTGCTTTGGCTCAACAAATGGCGTTAACAACCACGATAATTTATTTGTGGCTACGGACACCGACCCTGAAGTGGTGGAATCAACCGTAATACTAAGAAGTTTATTGGTAAATCCTACTTTTAAAAACGACTTCATCAACCGTTTTGCCGATTTAATGAATACCTATTTTCTTCCAAGCCGGTTTATAGCGGTTTCAACGGCCATGAAAAACAGAATCCTACCCGAAATACAGGAACATCTGAACCGATGGCAAGCCTCCGATTTCGAATGGTGGGAAGAAAGTATCGGCAATATGCATAGTTTTGCCAACGAACGCCCTGCCTTCCAAAGACAGCACATCCGCCAGAAATTCGGAATCAGCAGTGACATCAATGTAACCCTAAACGTATCCGATCTGGCGCACGGGTATATCAAAATGAATACGATAGATATTCTTCCGTCAACTCCAGGCGTTCCGTCAACACCTTATCCGTGGACCGGCATTTATTTTCACAACATTCCGGTTAAGATAAAGGCGATTCCGTTACCGGGCTTTGCCTTCAGTCATTGGAGTGGCTCCTCTACAAGTACGACTGCGGAAATAACACTTACACCAGCCGCGGCTATTTCGCTAACGGCACATTTCATCCCATCTGGTAATACAGATGTTCCGGAGATACTATATTTCTGGGTGATGGATACGGACATTCCTAACGATACACCCTTAACATCGCTTGCCTCAACTTATGAATTCGCTGCAAACGGCCTTATACAATATCAGTCTTCGCTGGCGGGCTATCCGTTTACCAATGCAAGTCCGAATTGGCGAAAAGGATCTATGGAGCGACGCAACAATCCCACCCCGCTGAACTACTATCCGGAAGCGAACGAAAATATTACCTATGTGAATTCCAACATGAGAGGACTGCAGATAACACAGCCCTTCCAAAGTGCCGGATTGCAGAATACGATGATTTTTAACCTTTCTACCGCAGGTTATAAGGATATCAAATTTGCCTGTGCGGTTGTTGACGAAGGTGCCGCTACCGGTATCACATTGGAATATGCAACAAATGCGGGGACTCCCGTATGGACCACCGCCGGAATGACCGCTTCTGCTTTTCCAATCACAGCAGCCTATCAACGTATTGAAGCCGATTTAAAATTGATACCAACAGTAAACAACAATCCGAATTTTAAAATACGTCTCCGCTTCACCGGCCCGAACATGACTGCTGATACCGGAATGAGGGTTACTTTCAACAACATTAGCTTGGAAGGAGTGCGACAAACACTATCCGTGGATGAGAGTACCGTTTCCAATTTCATTGTGTATCCGAATCCAATAACGGATGTTCTCCGCATTTCACATCGCTTGGGTAATCTCAACTATAAACTTTTCGCAATTGACGGGAAAATGATTCAGGACGGGAAAATCGAAGGAAGCGAAATTAATCTGGCCCATTTAACCTCCGGTTTGTACTTACTGCAACTGGAAGGGGACGGAAAATCGGAAACGAAAAAAATCCTTAAACGATAATATAATTGCATATCAATTCAGAAGAAGGTGTCCTAAAACACCTTCTTTTTTTATGTCCTGCAAATCCCCATGAAAATCCTGTCACTTATCGTTTTTTAAGGCACTGCGTCGAATATAATATACTGATATCAAGGTTATTACTTAACTTTATGTAAATTCCGTACGCATGAAAAAAATTACATTTTGGATACTAACCACATTGGTTGTTCTAAGTTTCGATACCCTATTGGCGCAAAATATTGTCATTAATGAAATTCTGACCTCAAACAGCACATCCGTAACCGACGAAGACGGCAGTCATGAGGATTGGATTGAATTGTATAACACAGGAGCCACTCCCGTCAATCTTTTAGGCCACGGATTAACCGATGACGGTGCTAATCTGTTTAAATGGACTTTCCCAAGCGTAACACTCAATCCCGGTGCCTATCTGATGGTATGGGCTTCCGACAAAAATCGGGCTGTGGCCGGCAGTCCGCTGCATACCAATTTTAAATTGAGTGGCGTTGGCGAAACCCTGATATTAACCAATCCGTCTGGAGGTAACGTGGGTACGGTGACTCCCGTATATTTACCGGCAGATGTTTCGCACGGCCGATTCCCGAACGGCAGCGGTCCGTATGTTTTCTTCGCAACACCAACACCCAATGCGGCCAACTCAACTACCGCTTATTCGGAAGCGTTGAGTCCTCCCCAATTTTCACATGCTTCTGAATTCAGAACCACCGGATTTGACCTGACGCTTACCTCTTCCAGTCCCGGATCAACAATTCTGTATACCCTGGACGGTTCAGAACCCAATGAAAACAACCTTGCCGGAACAACCTATTCCTATAAAAAAAGTTACCCGGAACTTCCGGGACAAGCTTTTGGCCCTTTTTTTCAGTATAGTTTTCAGACGCAGCAGTATTCGGTTCCCATTCCCATCAGTAACCGATCATCACAACCCAATAAACTCTCAAATATCTCAACCACTTGGGAATTTGCCCCCGAATATTTTCCGAACGGCCCCGTATTTAAAGGTACTGTCGTAAAAGCAAAAGTGATAAAGCCGGGAGCACTTCCCAGCACAACCGTTACCAAAAATTATTTCATTTCGCCACAGGGAATAAACCGGTTTACCATTCCGGTGGTTTCCGTCAGCTTTGATGAGAACTATTTTTATGATTACACTAACGGTCTTTCTGTGGCAGGGGTGGATTTCGACAATTGGCGCATTGCCAACCCAACCGAGGAGGTAAATGAAAATCTCGGTAATTTTAACCGAACAGGCGATTTAACCGAACGAATGGCCAATCTGAATTATTTTGTAAACGGCCAGGAAGTAATTAATCAGAAAGTGGGCCTGCGCATCCATGGCGATCATTCACGAACATATCCCAGCAAATCCATGCGGGTGTATGCACGATCTTCTTATGGTGCTGATAAATTGGAGTATCCCTTCTTTTCCGACGAGCCGTATACCGCCTATGAACGTATTGTGATAAAAAATGCAAGTGGTGACTTTTTCGGTACCATGTTCAGGGATGCTTTGTGCAATGAACTGGTTAAGGATCTTCGCATGGAAACCGAAGCACATAAACAGGTAATCACGTTCATTAATGGCGAATACTGGGGAATATTAGCTCTGAGGGAGCGTTACGACAACAACTATTTCAAACTGGTGTACAACATTGATGCCGTGGACCTATTGGAAAATGAAGGAGACGTTAAGGAAGGAGACGATGAAAATTACCTTTCCTTTATTAACTTCGTAGAGACCAATGATTTATCCCTGAGCGATAAATATGCCGAAATGCAAACTCTGATGGACAAAGATAATTACATGGATTATCACATCAGTAATATTTACATTAATAACGACGATTGGGTAACCAATAACGTTGTCTTTTGGAGAAAAAGAACGAGTTACCAACCTAATGCTCCCTATGGACATGATGGCCGTTGGCGCTGGGCCTTTCACGACGTGACGAGTACTTTTGGCGATCCCGATTTCGATACCTTAGCTGACGCCACCACAACAGATGAGAACATACACGAACTTTGGTCTACACTGATTCTTCGTAAACTGTTGGCAAACAATAGTTTTAAAATTGAATTCATCAACCGTTTTGCCGATTTAATGAATACCAATTTCCTCCCAGGCAGAATCATCTCCCAAATCAACTCTATGGCTGCCGTTATCGCTCCGGAAATGAACGATCAGTATTTCCGGTGGAAAGGTCCTGAAGATGACAGCGACTGGCAGTACCATCTGGAACAGGAAAGAATATTTGCCAATCAACGCCCAAATTATCAGCGCCAGCACATCCGACAAAAATTCGGAATCAGTCAAAACATCAATGCAACGCTAAATGTTTCTGATGCGGCGCACGGCTACATAAAAATGAACACCATAAACGTCAAAGCGGGTACACCGGGAATAACCGGAAATCCCTATCCGTGGACCGGAATTTACTTTCACAATATCCCCGTTAAAATAAAAGCTGTAGCGCTGCCGGGTTATGAGTTTAGTCATTGGACCGGAGCTTCTTCCAGTACCAGCGTGGAAATAACCATCACACCTACGGCTGATTTTTCGGTTACGGCACACTTTATTCCTTCCGGAAATGTGGATGTTCCTCAAACTATTTATTTCTGGATGATGGACACCGATATTCAAAACGATACCCCGTTAACCGATATTGCCGCTACTTTTGAAGCTGCTGCAGAAGGTAATCTGCATTATGAATCCTGTCTTGTGGGCTATCCGTTTTCTGCCGCGAATCCGAACTGGCGAAAAGCCTCCATGGAAAGACGAAACAGTCCAACGTCACTGAATTACATTCCTACTGTAAACCAAAATTTAACTTTTGAAAATTCCCAGATGAGAGGTATCCAGATAAAACAACCTTTTCAGAGCGGAGCGCTGCAAAACAATATGCAGTTTCATTTTTCCACTTTAGGGTATAAAAACATCAAATTTGCCTTTGCGGTTCTGGACGAAGGTGCGGCCAGCGGAATCACAGTCGATTATTCCATAAATCCCGGAACTCCGATTTGGGTAACCACAGGAATGTCAGCATCATCGTATCCCATTTCCAGCACTTATCAGCGAATTGAAACTGATTTTACAGCCATAACCGAAGCCAATAACAACCCTAATTTTAAAGTCCGCCTCCGTTTCACCGGAGCCAATATGACTGTCGATAACGGAAACCGGGTTACCTTTAACAACATAAGCGTCGAGGGAGTTACCTATACATTGACAACTGAAGAAAACGCGATGGCTGATCTTATCGTCTATCCGAATCCGACAACCGGTGTGGTTCGTGTCGTCTACCCGTCGGATGCATTGGATTATTCTATTTACGGCATTGACGGAAGAAAAATTCAGAACGGAAAACTGAATAATAATGAAGTTAATCTTTCCCAATTGCCATCCGGTTTGTATCTGATGCAGTTACAGGATGAAAACGGAAAATCAACCGTTAGGAAAATTATCAAGAAATAATCTTACTATCACTTATCAGATGGGAACGGGTACAAGGCCTCCTCCCATTTTCTGATGGTCAGTCCGAAGGTTTTCTTAATCTTGCTTTTATCCAAAACACTGTATTTTGGCCGTCTTGCCGGTGTAGGGTAAGCCGATGTAGGGATCGGATGCACAGTGATTGTTTTATTGTTGACTTCAAAGATTTTTTTAGCAAAGTCAAACCAACTGCATTGCCCCTCGTTACTGAAATTATAAATTCCGAATTGGGACTCTTTTACCGGATTGGCATGACAAAACACTATCATTCCGATAAGCGCTTCCGCCAAATCGACGGCATGGGTAGGTGTTCCGATTTGGTCATTCACTACAGACAATGTATCCCTTTCGGAAGCCAATCGCAGCATCGTTTTCATAAAATTATTCCCAAATTGCGAATACACCCAAGACGTTCTCACAATAAAGTGTTTTTCCCAAATGGTTTGCAACGCCTGCTCTCCATCTAACTTTGTTTGTCCGTAAACGCCTGTTGGATTTGGAAGATCATCTTCGGTATAAGGCGTTATTTTTTCCCCGTCGAAAACAAAATCGGTGGAGATATGCAGTAAAATACTGTTGTGTTTTTTACAGGCATCGGCTAAATTTTTAGTTCCGATGACATTGATCGCATGCGCATTTTCGTATTCACTTTCGGCTTTATCCACCCCAGTATACGCTGCGGCATTGATGCAAAAATCGGGTTGGTGTTTTGCAAAAACCGATTCGCAATTGGTGCTGTCGGTAATGTTCAGCTCGGAAGAGGAACAGAATACGAAATCAATTTCCGGATAATTTCCGGATACAGACTGTAGTGCCTGTCCTAACTGACCGTTAACGCCTGTAATTAATACTACCATACCTTTTTTGCTTTTTCAAAAGTGGGCAAAACCATATCTTTTTCGGAAATCAGCAATTCGCTTTGCGGTAAACCCCAATCGATACCTAAAGTCGCATCATTATACATAAATCCGCCTTCGGATTCCTTATTGTAAAAATTATCGCACTTATAGAAGAAGGTAGCCGTTTCACTTAAAACCACAAACCCGTGCGCAAACCCACGGGGAACAAACATCTGTTTTTGGTTTTCTGCCGACAAAATTTCAGCAACATACTGTCCGTACGTTTCCGATTCCGGGCGGATATCCACAGCCACATCCAAAACTTCTCCCTGTAGCACACGAACCAATTTTGCCTGAGCATGTTCGCCACACTGATAATGCAATCCGCGAAGAACTCCTTTTGTGGAATACGATTGGTTGTCCTGAACGAAATGTACTTTTTGCCCGGTTCCGTTTTGAAATGTTTGTTCGTTAAAACTTTCCATGAAATAGCCACGGGAATCATTAAACACTTTCGGTTCCAGGATAAAACAGCCGGATAATTTTGTTGGTATGAAATTCATTCTTTTTAGTTTCAGAGTAACTGAGTCCCTTAGTTACTAAGTGTTATTTTGAAATTAAGCTCATTAAATGTTTTCCGTAACCGCTTTTTAATAACGGTTCGGCCAATGTTTTCAATTGAACTGCATCTATAAAGCCCATTCTATACGCTGCTTCTTCGATCGCGCCAATTTTTAAACCCTGACGCTCTTCGATAACCTCAACAAACTGCCCAGCCTGCATTAACGACTGGAACGTTCCGGTATCCAACCAGGCGGTTCCCCGGTCGAGTATACTCACCTGAAGTTTTCCCCTGTTCAGGTATTCTTTATTCACATCGGTGATTTCCAGTTCGCCACGATGACTTGGTTTGATGTTGGCTGCAATCTCCAATACGTCGTTATCGTAGAAATAAATTCCGGGAACGGCATAATTGGATTTAGGCTGTAACGGTTTTTCTTCGATAGAAAGCACTTTGCCATTCGCATCAAAATCAACAACCCCATAACGCTCCGGATCGTGAACGTGATAAGCATAAATAATTCCGCCGTTCGGATTGTTGTTCGCCTGAAGCAATTCCGCCAAACCGGTTCCGTAGAAAATATTATCACCCAGAATTAAGGCAACTTTATCGTTACCTACAAATTCTTTTCCGATGATAAATGCCTCGGCCAATCCGTTGGGATGTTCCTGAACGGCATATTCGAATCGGCAGCCTAAAGAACTTCCGTCGCCCAACAATTGTCGGAACAAAGGCAAATCATGCGGCGTTGAGATAATCAGGATTTCACGGATTCCCGCCCACATCAACGTTGATAGCGGGTAGTAAATCATTGGTTTATCGTAAATAGGCATCAGTTGCTTGCTTACCGCTAATGTTAACGGGTGCAGACGCGTTCCTGATCCTCCTGCTAATATAATTCCTTTCATTTTGTAAGTTGCAAAGTCTCAAAGATGCAAAGATGCAAAGTTGTAACGTGATGTTTTTGAGTTAATAAAGAACAAAATTCCTAATTCCTAATTATATTTTTCTAAATACCACACAATTGTCTTCTTAATTCCGGTTTCGAAATTTTCATCGGCTTTCCAGCCTAATTCGGTTTCGATTTTTGTCGCATCAATGGCATAACGCAAATCGTGCCCCGGACGATCTTTCACAAAAGTGATCTGATCCTGGTATTTCCCTTCGGCTTTTGGTTTCAAATCGTTTAACAATTCACAGATGGTATTGGCAATGTACAGATTGTTTCGCTCGTTTCTTCCGCCGATGTTATACGTTCCTCCCGATTTTCCTTTTCGGAAAACCAATTCAATCCCTTTACAGTGATCCAACACGTACAACCAGTCACGGACATTTTTTCCGTCCCCGTAAATTGGGATATTTTCTCCTGTAAGTGCTTTGCGGATAATCGTCGGAATCAGTTTTTCATTGTGTTGCTTCGGACCGTAATTATTGGAACAGTTGGTCGTTACCACATCCATTCCATAGGTGTGAAAATAGCTTCGCACAATCATGTCTGACGATGCTTTAGAGGCTGAATACGGACTGTTAGGTGCATACGGCGTGGTTTCTTCAAACAATCCGGTTTTCCCTAAGGTTCCATAAACCTCATCGGTGGAAATATGGTGAAAACGTGAAGTTTCATAGCCCGGTTTATACTGATTCGGAGCAGACATCCAATGCTTTCTGGCCACATCTAAAAGGTTGAATGTTCCCAAAACATTGGTTCTGATAAAAGCTTCCGGGCCGGAAATGGAATTGTCCACATGGCTTTCGGCAGCAAAGTGAATAATGTCTTTGAAATCGTATTTCCCGAACAATTCTTCGATAAAAGAACGATCGCAAATGTCTCCTTTCACAAAGGTATAACGCGGATGGTTTTCCACTTCCTTAACATTGTCCAAATCCCCGGCATAGGTTAACAAATCCAGATTCACCAAATGATATTCCGGATTGTTTTCTATAAAATATGATACGAAATTGGCGCCTATGAATCCGGCACCACCTGTAACTAAAATACTTTTCATTAAGCTAAATTTCTTTTTGCCAGTTGCCTTCTGTAAAAACTTCGGAACATGCCAAATAAAACAAATAGCCCGATGAAGAAAACGGGCAAGACCAATTTCATTTTTCCATTCGTCGATTTGGTATTCTTAACATTCAGGATATGACTGTTTTCTTTTACAATTTTATCCGAAGTGATTAGTTCAATTCGTTTATTTCCCTGCTCGTTGATAAGCGCTTCTTTGGTTTTAAGAACTTCATTTAACTGTGTGTTATCATTGTAATACACCAGTTTGTCACTTTTCTGATTACCGCCAACTGCTTTCGAAAACTGGTTCATCACTCCGTTAATCTGTCCAATGATACTGTCGTTTTCTTTGATTTTTACATTAATGTTATTGAGATATTCTTTTTGCAATCCTCTGTAATATTCATTGTCATTCAGATAATCTAAAAGGGGTTCAAGTGTTTTCCCCTCGGAAGTTTTATCGCTGGTAACGAAAGTTATCTTATGATACGAATAATTCTTACTGGTCAAATTGTCCTCCACGATCTTCTTCAAGTCGCCGTCTTCAGCCAGCAACTTAATCATTTCGAAATTTTGCTCATTCCCACTGATAAAACGATAAATATCCGGAATCGGTTCGATTGCGATCTTTGCAAATTTCTTCGGATTTTTGATTCCGATCTGTTTCAGAAAAACGGTGTCTCCTTCCTTTATTTTAGCCGATATTAAATCAACTTTGGAATACAGATAATCCGTACTTCCGAAATTAGGCGTCACAATAACTTCATGATCGTAAACTTTTGTATTCTTATCCATATAAAAACCCAACCCGGCTCCCAGTACAAATAAGATTCCGATAACAATAATATTTCTTCGGATAAATAAAATTCCGTCAAACAACCAATCGATTAACGACTGGATTTTATCTCCTATTTTTTTCGAAAGTTGACCCAAATCGATTTCCTGATCATTCGGGTTAGTCTGAGGACTATTGCTCATAAAAGTGGTATTATTTTATATTAAAGATTTGTTCCAGTATTTTAATGGTGATAAGATACGTAGGTTTTACACCTGTTGTACCCAATCCTCCGGAGGCCAGTGTACTTCCCGTTTCCAAAGGGTTATCCGAAGCATAATAAGCATAACGCACTTTCACATTCGGATTGATGCTTTTTCTGATTTTAGATGCCGACTGCACCGCTTTCTGGTAATAAGCGCCTTCCATTTCAAGACCGATGGCGCCCCAGGTGGAATCGTGAAAAAACTGCAGTAAATCTCTGTTCTGAAGCGAGGTTCCCAAAACGGTAACCATCGGTCCGGCAAAAACGGGAATATCATTGCCTTCAAACATTTCAGCTGTCAGTTCGTTTTCAAACGGATAATTGTCCGCCGTTCCCTCATTGACGTGCGCATTCGGAATCATGATGTCGCCTTTTCCGCCCTGCAGGATTCCGGCTTTACCCATAATCGAAACCGATTCTACATTCAGGAATACTTTCCCGTCAGCGGTTTTATACGGTTTTAATAACTCGTCTATCGTTTCAAAAGCCTGCTCACCAAAGGCATAGTCCATCACAATTAATACCGGCTTTTCTTTTCCGAAAGTCGCTTTGGGAAATGCCGATTTCTTCAGGTCGATTTTAGCCGTGTCAAAAATCTGAACGTCAATATTCGTTCCTGAGGTGTCCGGCAGTGAAATCATTCCGTGTAGTAACGCAAATTCTTCCACTTTCTTGCGTAACGGATCATTTCCGCTTTTGCTTAAATCTTCAAAAATCTGAAAATCATCGCCCGCTTTGTATTTGTTACCCAGAACGGGTTCGGCAAAGATCGAATTCATCACACTGTGCATGTTCGCACTGATAACGTGAATCGGTCGTGCCAGTAAATCGTTCCGCTCTAAAACTTCCTTGATATTGTTGGCCCAGATTTCACCATAAATATGATGTCCCAGGCGCTCTCTTAAAATCGGACTGAACGTAATGGTTCTTTTGTTGTTGTCTACCACTTCTTCAATGGCCAGTTTTCCCAACCAGTAGATTACGTGTAAAAAACGATCCGGTTTTTCTTTGGTTCCGAAACCTTCATAAATGTCGATTACCTCGGCAAAGGTTCTTCCCAAAATATTGGAAGCGTGTGAAATGGCTTTCTCACGGTCTACCAACGTTAATTTTTTATTCTGAAGCACCACCTGTTCCAGTTTTTCCCAATCACGGGTTAACCTTCCTTCTTCATCGATCATTACACGGTCTTTAATTTTATGCGACTCGATAAAAATAAACGTCAAGTGCGTTAAAACATCATAAATGTCTGATCGCCCTCTGGTGATTTCGATGTTCATCTGTTCGTCGTCAATGCGGTAACAGTTTCTTCTTCTTTTGGGAGGAACAATAGGCTGGAAATGTGATTTTGAATAGCCTTCATCCGAAGTTAAATTGATATAGCGGCATTCTTCAATACCTACCGGAAGGCGTTCGATAACATACAGCAATCCGTTTAATTCCACTTTTTCTTCGGCGATGGAACCGTAAATTTCAGGGCGTAATGATAATAATGCCTCACGTAAGGTTTCGCCCGAAATCCCCATTGGTTTATAAAAACCCCTGTTAAACAAATGACGCATGGTAATGTACAGTCGTTCGATAGCTGCCGACGACTCTTGCGCCCGGGAGCGCGAAATGTTCTTTAATTCCTTCATGAACTTTTTTATTTTCTAACCCCAAATATAGTTTTTTATTTTTTAGTTGGTTAAAACGAGACTAATTGCCGGTTCGAAAGTTTTCAGATCGTTTGAAGGGCTTTTGTATTTGTACTTCTTTTGCTTGTGCCACTTTCCTCCGTTGTAGGAAAAGGTGTTTTCTTCATCCACCCAATTTCGAAGGACAAGCGGGTAATAGACTTTCATTAAATGAATCTCCTTTGCATCTCCATATGAAACGGGAGTGTTAAACCGATTTTTTTCAATAATCAGGAGTTCATACCCTACAAAAACCCCTTTTTTAGGGAAAGTTATATTAAATTCCGATAAATCAATCTTGCTTTTATTCCTTCCCTTCCCAACTGTAAAAAGCAAATCCCTATCTAAAAGTTCATCGCCCGGGAAACCTTCATCATTAACGTTATACACATGGACTCTTACCGTCGCATCGTCTATTTCGCTGGCAGTATGAAGCACCATTTGGTTAATAAAATTGGTCTTGCTGTATTTTGGATCAAAAGGAAAATATTTCACATAAATATTCGGTCCATTATGAGCAAAAACATCATACACCCCACTTTTGCGCACCTTCCCAATTTCAATTTCTTTGGTGCGTTTGGATTGCATAATCAGCAGTTCGTCCAACTTAAAAGACGATGTTTTCAGGATAACTTTTCCTGTTTCGGATACTTTTATCTTTTTCGATTCAAAGCCTATGGATGAAAAAACCAATGTTTTGTTCATATCCGAAACCTTAATTTCGAAGTGACCGTTTTCTTCGGAACTAGTGCCAACATTTTCATCTTCCACCCAAATGTTTACATAAGGAATGGGTTTGTTATTTTCGTCTACGACTATTCCTTTCGTTTGGGAAAAAATAGGAAAACTCAGTAAAAGCAACAACGCGAAAAGTCTATTTTCTATCATCTTTGTTCTATGCTCTATTTTCTACACTTTGCTTAATAAATCAGCAATTTTACGGTCATTGGAAAGTCGGGGTAATTTATTCTGCCCGCCCAATTTTCCGATGGATTTCATATATTCCTGAAACCCGTTTTTGGGAACTTTTGTTAGTACCAAAGTGCGTAAAACGTGACCCGCAATAAGATCATCGTAATAAACATTTTGCTTGCGCATGGCTGCATCGATTCGTAACGCGAATGCTTCCGGATTATTGGGTTCGTTTTCAAATTCGATAAACCATTCGTGATACGGCAAACCATTGATTGGATTAATTTGCGGTGCGACGGTAAATTCGTTGATGCGTACCTCCGTTCCTTCCATCGCTTCCTGTAATGCGGCTTCGACTTCTTTTCCGATTACGTGTTCGCCGAAAGCGGAAATGTAATGTTTGATGCGTCCGGAAACGATAATTCGGTAAGGTTTTAAACTCGTAAACTGAATGGTATCGCCAATATTATACGCCCAAAGTCCGGCATTAGTGGATAAAATCAAAACATAGTTAATGCCCAGTTCCACTTCGCCGATAGTGTGTCGTTTTGGGTTTTCGGTGAAAAATTCGTCGGCTTTGATGAATTCATAGAAAATTCCGGAATTCAGCAGCAGCAACATTCCTTTTTCCTTTTGGGAATCCTGATAGGCAAAAAAACCTTCGGAGGCCGGAAACAATTCAATGGAATCTACTTTTCTGCCGATAAGATTTTCAAATTTGGCGCGGTACGGTTCGTAATTTACGCCACCATAAATGAACAGATTGAAGTTTTTGAACAGCTCTCCCACGGGTTTATCTGCTTTGGCTTTCAGTTTCTCAAAATACATCTGTACCCACGACGGAATTCCGGAAATGATGGCCATATTTTCGTTGAAAGTTTCTTCCACAATGGCATCGACTTTCGTTTCCCAATCCTCAATGCAATTGGTTTCCCAACTTGGCAGGCGGTTTTTTTGCAGATAACTGGGAACATAATGCGCCACGATTCCTGAGAGACGGCCCAGTTTGATTCCGTTTTTCTCTTCCAGAATCGGACTCCCTTGCAGGAAGATCATCTTTCCGTCGACAAAATCGGCCTTTCCGGTTTCGTGTATGTAACTTAGAATCGCGTTTCTGGCCGCTTCAATATGATAGGGCATCGACTCCTTGGTAAGCGGAATGTATTTCGCGCCCGAAGTCGTTCCCGAGGTCTTGGCAAAATATACGGGTTTCCCTTTCCAGAGAATGTCTTCTTCGCCTTTTACGACTCTGTCAACATAAGGCCGCAAGGCTTCATAATCGCGAACCGGAACGTTTTGTACGAAATCCTCAAACGTTTTGATGTCCGAAAAATGATGGTCTTTTCCAAATTGCGTGTTTTTTGCTTCAGTAAGCAACTGCTCAAAAACTTTTTGCTGGGTTACAACAGGGTTGTTGGCCCATTTTTGAGTTTTAATATGGATGATGGCAGCGAACTGTCTGGCAAAAAATGCTTTTAAAGACATTGGTATTATGTGTTTGGGAATTTATTTTTTAATGCGGCTTCGGTTGAAAACAGAATAAAGAAAACCACCAATAACGGAAACAGTATTCCCGGAACCAGCAACAACTTTCCTTCTATTTTAATCAGCAAACCCAGAAACGAAGTTAGCAGTAAAAAAACACTGCCCTGAGCCATTTTCACCGTTGAAAAATGTTGGGCAAAATGCCAGCGTTCTTCCGATTTCATAGAACTCGAGGTCCTGTATCCGTAAAGGGAATTTATTTTTTTTGGAGGAAAAACATACATCACTATTGCGGCAATCATAAAAATAGTACCACACAGTAAAGGCATTTGCAATAAATTGGCGGTCCACTCCATCAGTTCTTTTTGTTTTTGTTTTCGACTTCCTTCCGCAATTCCAATTCGGATTTGGACGGCTCCATCACAAGGGTTTCCGGATCGATTTCTTCGGCCACGATAATGGAATCGATGTTAAATTTGGCATATTCCAAATCGCCGTTGAGTACTTTTTTAATCGACTCCACATACAAATTGTTGCGTTTCATGGCTTTTTCCAGCGAGTCTGATTTAATAGCCAATTCTATGGCCTGTCGTTTTAATTCGGTTGAAGCATACCCGGGAATGTATTCACGAAGCGGCGTGAAAGCGATGATGTACGTAGTCACGAAAATAATCAGCAATGCGCCTACGGTTGCCACGACAAAGACATTCATCAGGGTCAATTTAAGTGAAAAAATTTCTGCAAAAGTATCTTCATTCAATATGACCAATCGGTTTTTACTGAAGAGTTTTTTCTTGATTAATTGTCGTTTCAGTCTTTTTTCGGACATGCCTTTTGGTTTGATTCACAAATATAAAAAATATCGTCTTGGATTGCGTGGGGTTTGTGTAAACCTTTTCATCATTTGGTTAAAGAAAACCTAAATTTAGGCCAGTTTCTTTAAAAACAACGGCTTGGTTGTTTGACAAATGGATTTTATAGCTAACTTTGTCCCACAATTTTGAATTAAATTATCAAAAACATAATTAAAGAGTCATGGGAAAATTTGGTGCAACCGAAATAATTTTAATTGTTGTAGTGATTGTTTTGCTTTTTGGAGGTAAAAAAATCCCGGAATTGATGAAAGGTTTAGGAACCGGAATCAAAGAATTTAAAAACGCTTCCAAAGGTGAAGATCAGGCTCCTGCAGCAAAAAAAGAAGACGAAGAAAACAAACAATAGTTTTTATAAATTCCAAAGAATAAATCCCAAACGCTTTATCGGTGTTTGGGATTTTCTTTTTTTATACTTTTGAAAAAAAATTGAATGAAAAAATTATACTTTTTCTTTTTTTTAATTACTCTGAATTTTGTTTCTTTTTCTCAAAATTCTGCCTCTGTAGCACAAACTTTTGGTTCATTTCCTGGATTTAATGGTTCTGTTTCTTCTGTGACGCTACAACCAGATGGAAAAATGATTGTTGCAGGGGGCTTTATTGCTTATAAAGGAATAACTGAAAATAGAATTATTCGTTTAAATGCTGATGGATCCAAAGACACTTCTTTTAACATGGGGACTGGATTTAATAACTCTGTTTATTCGATAACACTACAACCGGATGGAAAAATTATTGTTGGAGGTGATTTTACCACTTATCAGGGAACAGCTGCAAACCGTATCATTCGTTTAAATGCTGATGGGTCTAAAGACGTTTCTTTTATTTTTGGAATTGGGTTTAATGGGCCTATTTATTCAACGATTGCACAACCGGATGCAAAAATTATCGTTGGTGGCGATTTCACATCTTATCAAGGAGTAACTCAAAATAGAATTATCCGTTTAAATGCTGATGGATCCAAAGATACTTCTTTTGACATAGGAATTGGATTTAGTGCCGATGTTAGGTCAACTTCGCTACAACAGGATGGAAAAATGCTTGTTGGAGGTGATTTTACTTTTTATCAAGGAGCAACTGAAAACCGTATCATTCGTTTAAATTCGGACGGAACCAAAGACACTTCTTTTAACACGGGAACCGGATTTAATAACCCTGTTTATTCCACGATAATGCAACCGGATGGAAAAATTATCGCAGGCGGTCTTTTTACCACTTATCAAGGAGCATCTGAAAATAAAATTATTCGTTTGAATAGCGATGGTACTAGAGATCCTTCTTTTAACACCGGAACTGGATTTAATAACCAAGTTTATGCAATGATTGTGCAACCGGATGGGAAAATCATAGTTGGAGGTGATTTTACTTCTTATCAAGACCTGACGGAAAATAGGATTATTCGTTTAAACAGCAATGGAACCAAAGACACTTCTTTTAACACGGGAAGCGGGTTTAACGGTAAAGTTGTTTCAATTGCACAACAAACTGAAGGAAAAATTATTATTGGCGGTTGGTTTACTTATTATAAAGGACTGTCGGAACATTATTTTATTTATTTAAATTCGGATGGAACCAGAGACACTTCTTTTCATGCCGGAACTGGATTTAATGGACAGATTTATGCAACAACGGTGCAGCCTGACGGGAAAATTATTGTTGGAGGTGATTTTACCTCATACAATGGAGTGCCTGAAAATAGAATCATTCGTTTAAATTCGGATGGGACCAAAGACACTTCTTTTCATACAGTAACAGGGTTTAACAACCAAGTTCTTTCAATAGCACTGCAGTCTGACGGAAAAATTATTGTTGGGGGTTTGTTTACTTCTTATGATGGGGTAACCGAAAACCGAATCATTCGCTTTAATTCCGATGGGACCAAAGACACTTCTTTTAACACGGGAACCGGATTTAATTGGCCGGTTTATTCAATCGCCATGCAATCTGACGGAAAAATAATTATCGGAGGTAATTTTATTTCTTATAAAGGAATAACTGAAAACCGGATCATTCGTTTAAATAGCGATGGAACTAAAGATACATCATTCAACACAGGAACCGGATCGAATAATGATGTTCATTCAATACTAGTGCAACCTGACCAAAAAATTATCGTTGGTGGTAATTTTACTGCTTTTAACGGTGTGAGCCAAAATTATATTATTCGCTTAAATTCGGATGGAACCAAAGATACTTCTTTTGATATTGGAAGTGGGTTTAACAGTTCTTTATATTCATTAGCACTACAAGCTGACGGGAAACTAATAGTTGGAGGCTCTTTTACCGGTTATAACGGAGTCCTTTACAACCATATCGTTCGTTTAGATTCGAACGGAACTAAAGATACATCTTTTGCTGTCGGGTCTGGTGGATTTAATAACGATATCCATTCAATATCGATACAGCCTAATGGGAAAATTATTGTTGGCGGTTGGTTTACTACTTATAAAGGGTTTTCCGAAAACTTTATCATTCGCTTAAATCCGAATGGACTTAAAGACACTACTTTTAACGCTGGAAGCGGGTTTAATGGGGTTGTTAGATCAACCACGCTGCAACCTGATGGAAAAATAATTATTGGTGGTAATTTTACTACTTATCAAGGCACCATTAGTTCTTCTAAATTAATTGTTCTTAATGGAGATGCGGTATTGTCTAACCAAGATTTTGTGAATGAAAATCATGTTTCTTTATGGCCAAATCCGACACAAAACATTTTAAATATTAACAACTTAAACCATGTTATAAGCACGGTAAGTATTTATAATCTTGAAGGTAAATTAATACATGAAAATACCAATGCAGGTACAACTATAGATGTAAGTAATTTGGCTTCTGGTTTGTATTTAGCTGTAATTAAAACCGAAAAGGGCGCTTTTACTAAAAAGTTTATTAAAGAGTAACTTCTTTAAGTTCTGATTTTAGAAATCCAAAATTCCGATTTATAAAGTGGAATTTTGGATTTTTATTTTTGCTCTTCGAAAAGCTCCTAGTGGCATATTTACAAAATCATCGAAAGCTGAATCCGTTTTCGGTCTTCATCCACTTCGGTGACTTTCACCTGAACGTGTTGGTGCAACTTCACCACTTCATTCACATCGGAAACGAAACCTTCTTTCAACTGAGAGATGTGCACCAAACCGCTTTCCTTGATGCCCACATCCACGAAACATCCGAAATTCGTAATGTTGTTCACAATGCCCGGCAATACCATTCCGGTTCGCAGGTCTTTGATGGTTTTCACATTCGGATCGAACTCAAACACTTTCGCCGCTTTTCTCGGATCCAGTCCCGGTTTTTCCAACTCTTTCAGAATGTCTTTCAATCCTAAAATCCCGATGTCGTTGGTGATATAGTTTTCCGCTTTAATCAACGCGATTTTTTCTTTGTTGGCGATTAACTCATTGGTTTTGATTCCCAAATCTTTCGCCATTTTTTCAACAATCCCATACGCTTCAGGATGTACCGCCGAATTGTCCAACGGATTTTTCCCTTCTTTGATTCGGATAAACGCCGCTGCCTGTTGGAACGCTTTTTCGCCCAGACGCGGCACTTTTTTCAATTGTTTTCGGTCTTCAAACGGACCGTTTTCACTACGGTAAGTCACAATGTTCTCAGCCATTTTCTCGCCAATTCCCGAAACATAACTCAACAACGATTTACTCGCCGTGTTGATGTTAATACCGACCGAGTTCACACAACGGATTACGGTATTGTCGAGTTCCTCTTTCAGTTTGGTCTGATCCACATCGTGTTGGTACTGGCCTACGCCGATGGATTTCGGATCGATTTTTACCAGTTCGGCTAACGGATCCGACAAACGTCTTCCGATGGAAACCGCGCCACGAACCGTAACGTCATAATTCGAAAATTCTTCCCTTGCGATTTTCGAAGCCGAATACACGGATGCACCCGCTTCGGAAACAATGAACACCTGAACCGGTTTGTCGAAGGCAATCTTCTTGATGAAAAATTCGGTTTCACGGGATGCGGTTCCGTTTCCTATGGAAATCGCTTCAATGTTATAGGCATTCACCATCGAACGGATTTTCTTCATCGCCATCGCCGTTTCATTTTGCGGTGCGTGCGGAAAAATGGTTTCGTTATACAGCAAATCGCCTTTCTCATCCAGACAAACCACTTTGCATCCGGTTCTAAAACCAGGATCAATAGCTAAGATTCGTTTTTCTCCTAAAGGCGAAGCTAATAAGAGCTGACTCAAATTGGCCGCAAAAACCTGGATGGAATTCACATCCGCTTTGGCTTTGGCTTCCTGCAGGGTCTCATTGGAAATGGCCGGTTCCAGCAAACGCTTGTAACTGTCCTTGATGGCCAATTTCAGCTGAACTGCCGTCTCGTTATTATTTTTGATAATGTTGTCTTCGATAAAACTCAGCGCCTCTTCTTTTTCCACTTCCACCGAAAGTTTTATGAAACCTTCATTTTCAGCGCGAAGCATCGCCAATAATCGGTGGGCCGGCGCTTTGGAAACCGGTTCGCTCCAATCGAAATACTGTTCGAATTTTTTAGCACCGTCTTCCTCTTTTTTGGCTTTGACGACCTTTGTTGCAATAGTCGCCTTGCGCTGAAACATTCTTCGAAGCGTTTTACGGATGAAAATGTTTTCGTTGATCCATTCGGCAATGATGTCTCTGGCGCCCTGTAATGCATCGTCTTCGTTGGCTACCTTATCATTCAGGTATTTGGACGCGATATATTCGACATCGTCCGAATTTTGTGCCATGATGATTTTCGCCAACGGTTCCAATCCGTTTTCACGTGCGGTATCGGCTTTGGTTTTCTTTTTCTTTTTATACGGAAGGTAAAAATCTTCCAGTTCCTGCAAATCGAAACTGTTCTCAATTTTTTGTTTCAGTTCGGGTGACAACGCATTCTGTTCTTCTATCGATTTTAAAATGCTTTCTTTTCGTTTCACGATTTCGGTAAACGCTTTGCTGTATTTGGCAATGTTTTCAATCTGGACCTCATCGAGATTTCCGGTTTTATCTTTTCTATACCGTGCAATAAAGGGAATGGTGCAATCCTCAGACAATAATTGAAGAGTGGCTTCTATGTTTTTGGAAGCTGTCGGAACAAACTTCAGGATGTATTCTGTTGCTGTCATTGTATTTTGAAATAAGAATGCTAAAATAGCATCTTTGGGATTAATTTCACCATACCTTTCTTTTTATCTTTTTGTACTGATTCTCCGGATCTTTTTACCAGTAGCCAAAATTTAACGTGTATTACTCGGTGAATTCCCGTATTTTTCTTACCTTTATAACTCCCTGATTTACAGTGTTTAATAGTTAATTCCTGCTAGCTATAAAAGCGAAAATACTAATTAATACATTGTGAAATGAAAACTACTACTCTTAAAATTTTTCTGTTATTAGGGCTGATGGGAATGTTGTTTTCTTTTGAAATCCCTTCCGGATGGTACAAAACCGGAATTGAGTCCGAAGGATATGATTTTGAACTTCCTGCCGGATGGTATAAAACCGGAACAAAGTCAGAAAGTTATGATATGGGAATCGATAAAGGTTCGGGAATGGATGGCAAAAATGCGGCCACCATCAAATCCGTGGACAAAATAATCGACGGATACGGGACACTTATGCAAAGTTTTCTTCCTGAAAAGTTTTCCGGACAACGCGTTCGCCTGTCGGGTTACATTAAAACCAGCGATGTAGATGGAAAAGCGGGTTTCTGGTTCAAAGTGGAACAGGCAAACACACAAAATTTCATCTCCTTTGACAATATGCGCAACCGGGCTGTTTCCGGAACTACAGACTGGAAAAAATACGAACTTGTTTTAGACGTTCCTTCCCACGCTACAAAAATATCGTATGGCGCCTATTTGAGGGGAACGGGACAAATGTGGTTTGATAATTTAGCTTTTGAAATTGTCGATCCTTCCGTACCGGTAACAGGTAAAAAACCGGAAAAATTAAAAGTGATTAATGAACCAGCCAACCTTGATTTCGAAAACTAAACGAATTGATGGTTTCTCAGAAGAGAATTTATGATGGTTTTAGAACCCTGATAAAACCTTTTGGCTATTGTAAGGTCTCTTGTCAGTTTGTGCTCTATCTTTGTGCCAAAGTCATAACAAATGCCACCTCTTTTCATTTATTTATTGGCGGTTAACGGAATTGCCTTCCTGTTAAATGGGACTGACAAATGGTTTGCCATGCATCAGAAATCCAGAATTTCCGAAAGGTCACTATTGTGCTTTGTATTGGTGGGGGGAACGGTTGGTGCCTTGCTTGGGATGCTGCTTTTTCGGCATAAGACTTCCAAATTTTCTTTTTTATGGAAATTTGTCGGCATACTCCTTCTTCAGATAGTGTTTGTTTTCTACTTTTTAACGGTTGAATAAACCTTTTTATCATTCCACAAGTTTTGAGAAAGTGAGCACTTTTACTGTCTTAATGAGTTGTGCTACGTCAAATGCTAAAATGAAAACACCTTGCGGTTATACAGCTAACGGGAAACCCTAATTGCCCGAAACAACATGGGTTTTCAATATTAAGATTTATACACTAAACAGAAAGAACAAAAGAGAGGAACAAAGGTTTTCTATAACCGCAGGAACTTCAGATTCCGTCAACAGCGATAATCCCCTCTCTTTTTTACTTTTATTTCGAACAGTTTTTAGAAACAGCTATCCTTTTAAGGTGATGAAAAATGAGTAGATTGTTCTTTCGCAAAACTTTTTTCCATGGCTAGAAATAAGAAAATTTTCGGTATTGACATCAGTAAAGACACTTTTGATGTGGTTGATTCCATGGGGAATTACAATCTGTTTTCCAACAATATGATTGGCTTTTTAAAGTTTTTTGAATTGTTGGACTCCCGCTCGCATTGTGTCATGGAGGCCACGGGGTATTATCATTATCCTCTGGCTTGCTTTTTAACAGAGAAACATATTGCGGTTTCAGTGGAGAATCCATTGTCGGTCAAACGCTATGTCCAAATGAAGTTGAGCCGAATCAAAACCGATAAATCGGATGCAAAAATGATTTGTCTGTATGGTCAGGAACGTGAGTTAAGCCTTTGGAAACGGTATTCCAAAAATCAATTGCAATGTCTTCAACTCATCAGTTTGCTGGAAACCTATGCGAAACAATCCACCTCTTTAAAGAATAAACTCGAGGATCAGTTGACTTTAGGAAGCCCCTCCCAGTCAGCGGTAAAATCATTAAAAAGAAGCCTTATGAATTTACAGCAGGAAACGGCAATAATTGAAGCG
The DNA here is from genome assembly GCF_000498535.1 of Flavobacterium limnosediminis JC2902. Lineage (GTDB taxonomy): Bacteria > Bacteroidota > Bacteroidia > Flavobacteriales > Flavobacteriaceae > Flavobacterium > Flavobacterium limnosediminis. The sequence goes on from NZ_AVGG01000001.1 coordinate 539,883, forward strand.
GAAGCATTGGCATTAGTAGAATCGGAACACCGACAGATGCTGACAAAACTCGAGAGCATTCCCGGTGTGGGCCGAAAAACAGCCTTGACACTTATTGTACTGACCAATGGGTTCAAGCGTTTTAAAAGCAGTTCCCAACTGTGTTCTTTTACGGGACTTACCCCTGTAATAAGGCAATCCGGCAGCAGCATAAAGGGGAAAAACCGGATCAGCAAAATCGGGAACGGCCGACTGAGAAACCTGCTCTTTATGTGCAGTTTTTCGGCCTGTAAAAGTAACAGGGCTTGTAGAGAATTGTATGAGCGGATTGTCAATAAAGGCAAAAGCAAGAAATTAGCTTTAATAGCCGTATGCAATAAACTGTTAAAACAGGCATTTGCCATTGCTAAATCCGGAGTGGCATACAATGAAAATTACGGTAGCACTGTAACGGTAAACCAATAAAAATTCATTTTTTTATTATTTGAAGAACTGCTGTTAGTTGGCAGAAGATTTTTATCCGGTTTATTTAAATTTTTGATAACCATTACTCCTCACCGCCATGAGTATGGTAATTCCGTTTGATGAAATTCAGCGCCGCTTCGACTATATCGCCCATCGAAGCCGCATTTCTGAAATTCTTGTCGAAAGTAGCCTGATAGGTTTCCTGTCTCAGACGCTCGAAATTAATCGTGGGCGAGAGCTCGTTCGCTTTCATCACCCTCAATAATTCATTCAGACGCTCCTCGAAACCGGCTATTCTTCTCACCAAAATGGAACGTTCCTCGTTTTGGTATTGTTCAATGGACGCTTTTTTGAGTTTGTCTTTTACCAATTGCGTGAAACGGAAATTCTCTTTAAAAAGATGAGGCTTGTACAGTTTGAAATTGCCTTCATAACACTGCTGGTCGAAATCGATGGCCCTAATTTTATAAACAATATGGTCGTAATCGTAAATGGGGATGACTACAAAATTATAAGATCGCATATCGCCCAAAAGGCCAATCATACAGCGCTCGTTGAATTTCACAAACTCTTTTGCGATTTGGGCCTTTTCGTTTTCGGTGCATTTATCCAAATGATGTTTCAGAAAAACATCGCCGGGAATACCCACAATATGCTCTTCAATCAGGGTTTCTTTGTGCACCAGAAAATTGATACTGTTCGGAGACATGATGTGCTCCAATTCCAGTCCGAAAATCCGTGAAGCATCGGCGATTTTTACATAAAAATGCGTGTAATTGTCGTTCAGGATATTCCGGATCTTCACCCGGAACGGCTTCGAATTTCCGAACGTACAGAAATCGATGTAATCGATCGTGAGGTTTTTAATGTTGCGTTCGTCACCGTCGGAATGCAATAACGTATAAATTTTCTTCAGACTTAAATCGATTTCCTTCTTTTCGTTCTCATTATAAAAAACCCTTACCCAAAGCGTGTCCTCATTATTGGCGTCAAAGACCACAACACTACCTTGAAAACGCAATAGATCATCATAAAAAATGGTTGTCTTTGCCACCCGTCTGTATTTTTCCAGATAGGCATAAAGCGCCTTGTTTATCGGGTAGTATTGTTTTTTTAATAACGGACCGTCATTGCTCATGGTGTTGTTTTTACATTTAACCGTATTCCAAAATTACTGAATCTGCATCACACAGTCATCCTGTTCGATCATGGAATTTTGCTTCAATATGATTTTAGCCACCTTCCCGTTTTTGGGAGCGCAGATTGTAGTTTCCATCTTCATGGCTTCGATTACGAACAGAGGTTTATCTTTTTCCACTTCTTCATTTTCAGTCACCAGTATTTTAACCAATCGTCCCTGTAACGGGGCGCCTATATCATCGGATCCTGAAACTTTCGCATTGGCCTCTCTGACGGATTTAACCGAATTGTCTTTAATCACGATATTTCGGGTCTGCCCGTTAATCTGGAAATACACTTCCCGGAAACCATCTTCGTTGGGTTCACTCATATAACGGAAATCAATCAGCATGTTTTTTCCCGAATCGAGGTTAACAATGAGCTCTTCGTTGGTTTTGAGTGGATAATAAAAATACGGCGTCGGAAGCTTTTCGATATTTCCGAAATACTTTCTGAATTTGTAAAAATCTTCGAAAACTTTCGGGAACATGATGTATGACAACAAATCCTCCATTGTAAGCTTATCGTCAAATTTCTGATGAAACAGCTGCAATTCCACATCAAAATCGATCGGTTTTAAATGCGCATTGGGTCTTTCGGTATACGGGATTTCATTTTTCAGAATCATATTCTGTAACGCTTTAGGGAATCCTCCATAGGGCTGACCCAAATCGCCACGGAAAAGCTGTTTCACCGAATCGGGAAAAGCGAGCGTATCCCCTTTCTCCATCACATCGGCTGCCGTTAAATTATTCGACGTCATGAACAACGCCATGTCCCCCACCACTTTTGAAGACGGAGTTACTTTTACGATATCCCCGAACAACTCATTCACCACCACATAATTCTGTTTGATGGTTTCAAACTTGTCTTCCAGTCCCAACGATCGGGCCTGCGGTAATAAATTGGAATACTGTCCGCCCGGAATTTCGTGGTCATACACCTCAGCTGTTCCCGCTTTAAGTTCACTTTCAAACGGATAATAGTATTCGCGCACCACTTCAAAATAATTGGAATACTCATTCAGTTTTTTAAGATTAACCGGATTTTCCCTTTCCGTGCCGTGCATAATCGCTACCAACGAATTAAAATTCGGTTGTGAAGTCAGACCGCTCATCGAAGCCAGGGCTACATCAACCACATCAACGCCTGCTTCAATCGCTTTTATTAAAGTAGTTGATTGCACCGAAGATGTATCGTGCGTATGCAGATGAATCGGGATGGAAATATTTTTCTTCAGCTCCTTAATCAGGATTTCAGCCGCATACGGTTTCAGCAATCCGGCCATGTCTTTTATTGCCAGCATATGGGCTCCAGCTGCTTCGAGTTCTTTCGCCAGATCGATGTAATACTGAAGATTGAATTTTTGTCGGTCCGGATTCAGAAAATCGCCGGTATAACAGATGCAGGCCTCGGCAATCGAATTCGTTTTTTCGCGAACCATTTTTATGCTATGGGACATGCCTTCAATCCAATTCAGTGAATCGAAAATCCGGAAAACATCGATTCCGTTTTCGGCACTTTTTATGATGAATTGTTCCAGTACGTTGTCGGGATACGCCGCATAACCCACCGCATTACTGCCACGGAAGAGCATCTGCAGTAAAATATTCGGAAGCGCTTTCCGGATCAAACGCAAACGCTCCCACGGATCTTCATGCAGAAAACGCATGGTTACATCAAAAGTGGCGCCGCCCCAGACTTCCATGGAAAACAGTTGCGGGAAATTCTTGGCAATGCCTTCGGTCACTTTCAGCATATCGTAATTACGCAGTCGGGTGGCAAAAAGCGACTGGTGTGCATCTCGTAAAGTCGTGTCGGTATAAAAAATTTTCTTTTCGTTTTTGATATAATCGATGAAGGCTTCCCTTCCCATTTCGGTAAGCAAGTCCTTGGTTCCTTTTGGAAAATCTTCCCGGTCAACTTCCGGAATAATTGGTGTTCTGAAAACTTTTTCGGGATCATATTTCATTACATCGGGATGTCCGTTTACTTTCAGTTCCGCAAGGTATTTCAGCATTTTGGTACCGCGGTCGTTGAAATACTCCGGATCGGGAATCGTTAACTGCGGATTTTCCTGAATGAAATTCACTGTAGCTTTCCCATCGCGGAAAATATCATTCGTTAATACATTAATCAGGAAAGGCATGTTGGTTTTCACCCCGCGTATCCTGAATTCTTCCAGGGTTCTTCGCAAACGGTCGGAAGCGCCTTTCAGGGTTCGGCCACTCGAGGAAACTTTCACGAGCATCGAATCGAAAAAAGGAGAAACCGTTACCCCGGTATAGCAATTCCCTTCGTCCAAGCGGATTCCATAACCACCGGCATTTCGGTAGGCGATGATGGTTCCGTAATCGGGTTTGAAATCGTGTTCGATATCTTCGGTAGTAATACGGCATTGGATCGCCCAACCCTTGCATTGGATGTCTTCTTGCTTGTGGATAAAAATCTGGCTGTGCGTGAGCGGATGACCAGCCGCGATAATGATTTGCGATCGGACTAGGTCGATGCCGGTAACTTCTTCGGTGATGGTGTGCTCTACCTGTATGCGCGGATTGACTTCTATGAAATAAACATTTTCGTCTTTGTCTACCAGAAACTCCACGGTTCCGGCATTGTTGTAATTGACATGTTTTGCGATTTTTAAAGCATAGTCATACAATTTTTGTTTTGTCTCGACTTTAAGAATGGAAGGTGCGATCTCGATGACTTTCTGGAATCGGCGCTGCACGGAACAGTCCCTTTCGTAGAGATGGACAATGTTTCCGAAATTATCGCCCAGAATCTGCACCTCAACGTGTTTCGGGTTATCGATAAATTTTTCCAAAAACAGGGTGTCGTCTCCAAAGGCTTTTAGGGCTTCGCTTTTGGCGTTATGAAAGGCGTTCTGCATCTCATCGGTATTGCGAACCACGCGCATACCTCTTCCACCACCGCCCGCTGCCGCTTTTAACATTACGGGATAACCGATTATTTCAGCCTCATCCAAGGCATTTTCCAGGCAATTTAAATCATTTTTCGAATCGGTGATGACCGGAACCCCGATATCTGTAGCCACTTTTTTGGCCGCCACTTTATCCCCTAATTGCATCATGGCTTCTTTGCGCGGACCAATAAAAATGATGCCTTCCTCTTCACATCTTCGGACAAAATCGACATTCTCCGATAAAAATCCGTAGCCGGGATGAATAGCATCCACCTGATTGGCTTTGGCTACTTTTATGATTTCTTCGATATCCAGATACGGTTTCAGTGGTTCGGAACCATCGCCTATCTGAAAACTCTGGTCGGCTTTAAACCGATGCAGTGAATACCGATCTTCGTGTGTAAAAACGGCTACCGTATCGATTTTCAATTCCGTGGCCGCCCTAAAAACACGTATTGCAATTTCTCCTCTGTTGGCAACTAGTACCTTTTTAATTGTAAGATTATCAGCCATAATTGTAACACATTTTGAGTTAGTATAAACTGCTTCATTTTCATATTCACTTAAATTTAAACAGTAAAAATGAATAAAACACATATAGTCTGTGAACTGCAAATTTTTCCATTTTAAGTGAAAAAAAAAGGCAATTACAAACGGTTACAAATTATTTCGGATTGATTTTGTTAATCCTGAACGATAAAATTTTTGGGATCCTTTTTATGGAATTCGGGTTGAAGGGTAACATGATTAATACCGAATTTTTCGTAAAGCACTTCTTCAACTTCCTGCACTATCCGATTGAATTCACTCATCGGAATATCATGGGAACAATCGAGATGGGCCTCGAGGTGCAATTCCTCTTCGTTGAGATGCCAGACATGAATATGATGCAGTTTGCTTACACCGGGAATTTTGTGCACTTCGCGAACAATTTCCTTAACATCGATGTGTTCCGGAGTGAAAAGCATCAGCATTTTTACGGATTTTTTAAGGACATCGGCACCCACGACAATCAGGTAAACGGCTATGAACAGGGTCAGCACGCTGTCAATCCAATAAATATGATAGTATTTCATCAGTAAACCGCCCGCTAAAACCGCTACGGAAGCCAGCATATCGGTGAGCAGATGGAGGTATGCCGATTTCATGTTCAGGTTATGATTGGCGTCCTTTTTAAGCAGTAAAACCGAAGCACCATTGGCAACAATTCCGAGCAATGCCAGCCAGATTACAATGCCGGAAGCAATTTCCTGCGGGTGAAAAAACCTGCCTATCGCTTCATAGATAAGGTACAAGGCAACGATGACCAAGGTAAAGGAATTGACAAAAGCGGCAATCAATTCGGCACGTTTGAATCCAAAGGTCTGATTGATGGATGCTTTTTGTCGGGACAATTTATGGGCGACATAACTGAACAAAAGGGAAAGTACGTCGCTGAAGTTGTGCAACGCATCGGAAATCAGCGCAAGACTCCCGGAAAATAGTCCACCAACTACCTGCGCAACCGTAATAATCACATTCAACGCTATGGAATAAACCAGGTTTTTGGCTTCCACGCGGTGTTTGTGAATCCGGTGATCGTGTTGGTGTTCCATTTTTCAGACTTCTTAGATTGTTAGACAATTTAGATTCTTAGACTTTGATAATTTATCCTACTTTCCGATAATCTAAATTGTCTAAGTAGTCTAAGAATCTAAGCAGTCTGATAATCTCTATTGACAAGCAATTTTGTTTACTCTGGTCGCGTGTCTTCCGCCTTCAAAATCGGTAGTTAAAAATGTGTCTACCATTTCTACGGCCTGTTTGATATTGGTATAACGTGCCGGGATACTGATCACGTTGGCATCATTGTGCTGACGGGCCAAAGCGGCAATTTCGTTCATCCAGCACAAAGCCGCGCGAACGCCTTGGTGTTTGTTGGCTGAAATAGCAATTCCGTTTCCGCTTCCGCAGATGATAATACCGAAATTAGCGGTTCCGTTTTCCACGTCGTTGGCTACCGCGTGACCGAAATCAGGGTAATCCACACTGTCAAAAGTATCGGTTCCGTGATTGATAATAGTGTACCCTTTCGCTTCCAGATGTTCAGCGATGGCTTTTTTGTAATCCGGTCCTGCGTGGTCGTTTCCTATTGAAATTTTCATGCTGTATTGTGTTTTGCAGTTATTTTGTACAAAGGTAATTCAAACGATTTTCAAATTCGAATCACCACTCAAATTATTTAAAATTTCCTGAACCGTTTCCACATCATTCGGATGTACTTTCAATTTGATACCGCCCAGCGCCTGCGAATACATCGGTACAATATTCATCATCGTTTCATTCTCAAAGAAATACTGGATTTCTGATTGGTCCAAAAGATGTTTCAGCACAGTAATTTCGTGCGGATACTCGAAAACGGCAACGGTTATAAATTCAGTCATAAAAAATCTTTTCCTAAAGATACAAAAGTTATTTTTAGCATAAATATTACGCTTTAACCTTAAAAATCTTAATAGTTATTCGTAATTTTCAGCATTATTAAGAAATGACACGAGCTATAATCCATCAAAAAACAAATCTTTATAGCGAACTGCATCTGACCAATAAAAAACAATAGAAAAGAACAGATGACCTATGAGTAAGAGACCTAAAAAATTAGGAAAAAAACAACACGATTTTACTGCCCAGATATTTAAAATACTGTCTAAGGATCCGAGTAAATCGTTCAACTACAAACAAATCGCCGCTGCCTTAGAGCTCACCGATACCAAAAGCCGAAATGAAATTATCCGTGATTTAAAACTACTGAAAGCACAGGATAAGATTCACGAAACCGAAATTGGCAAATTCCAGATTATCTCCAAAGCCGAATACTACGAAGGAACAGTCGACATGACCAGTCGAAAAACCGGTTATTTCGTATGTCCCGAACTGGAGCATGACGTGTTTATTCCGGCCATCAACCTGAACCACGCTTTAGACGGCGACAAGGTAAGAGCCTACATTTACAACCGAAGAAGTTCCCGTAAACCCGAAGCGGAAGTGTTGGAAATTCTGGAACGTAAAAAAGAAGAATTCGTTGGGGTTATCGATGTGCAGAAGAATTTCGCTTTCGTAACCACGGCCAACGCCAAAATGTATACCGATATTTTTATTCCGAAGAACAAAATGGGCGAAGCCGAACACGGTGATGTCGTTTTGGTCCGCATGGAAGACTGGCCTAAAAAAGCCGATTCTCCGTTTGGTTCGGTCATCAAAGTATTGGGAAAACCGGGCGAACACGACACCGAAATCCACGCTATTTTAGCCGAATACGGTTTGCCGTACGATTTTCCGCTGGAAGTGGAAGCTTTTGCTAAAAAACTAGACACCTCCATTACCGCCGAAGAAATTGCCAAACGCCGAGACATGCGTGAAACCTTAACGTTCACTATCGACCCTAAAGACGCCAAGGATTTTGACGACGCGCTTTCGTTCAAGGTGTTGGAAAACGGAAATTACGAAATCGGGATTCACATTGCCGATGTATCACACTACCTTCAGGAAGGAACCATTCTGGAAGAAGAAGCCTACAAACGTGCAACCTCGGTTTATTTGGTGGACAGGGTCGTGCCAATGCTGCCGGAAGTTCTGAGTAATTTTGCTTGTTCCCTGCGTCCGCATGAAGAAAAATATACCTTCTCTGCTGTTTTCGAACTGAACAACAAAGCCGAACTGGTGAACCAATGGTTCGGAAGAACGGTAACTTATTCCGATCATCGTTTTGCTTATGAGGAAGCGCAACACATCATTGAAACCAAAGGAAACGATACGATTCCGGAAGAAATTTCCATCACCGGAAAAGAATATAAGGTAGATGCACCTATTGTGGAAGCTACTTTAAAAATGGACGAACTGGCCAAAATCCTGCGCAGAAAACGCATGGCTGCCGGTGCGATTTCATTCGACAAGGTGGAAGTGAAATTCCGTTTGGATGAAAACGATGAACCGGTTGGCGTGTACTTCAAAGTGGCAAAAGATGCCAATCATTTGATTGAAGAATTCATGCTTCTGGCGAACCGAAAAGTTGCGGAGTTCATCGGAAAACAAAAGAAAACATTCGTTTATCGTGTGCACGACGAACCCAACGAAGACAAGCTGATCAACATGCAAACGGTGATTTCTAAATTTGGATATTCCCTTGATTTAAAATCGAAGCAAGGAATTTCTAAATCACTAAACAGCTTGTTGGAAAATGTAAATGGGAAAAAAGAGCAGAATTTAATTGACACTTTAGCCATCCGAAGCATGAGCAAGGCGAGTTATTCGACGGAAAACATCGGGCATTACGGATTGGCATTTGATTACTATTCGCATTTTACCTCGCCCATCCGTCGTTACCCCGATGTAATGGCACACCGTTTGCTACAGCATTATCTCGACGGCGGAAAAAGTGTGAGCGAAGAAGATTACGAAGAAAAATGCGTGCACTCATCACAGATGGAGAGTCTTGCTGCCAATGCTGAACGTGATTCGGTGAAATACATGCAGGTAAAATACATGCAGGACCATAAAGATCAGGAGTTCCTGGGCGTAATTTCCGGTGTGACTGAATGGGGAATCTATGTGGAAATCATTGAAAACAAATGTGAAGGTATGGTACGCATCCGGGAAATAAAAGACGATTATTATACGTTTGATGATAAACAATATGCCTTGGTGGGCGAAGTTTCCAACAATATTTTACAATTAGGAGACGAAGTTTACGTTAAGGTAAAGAATGCCGATTTAGTTAAAAAGCAATTGGATTTTCATTATATCAGAAAACAGGAATAAACAAAAATGTATACGTTATGAATTATAAGTTGGTTGTATTACTTTTAATAGCACAGTTAGGTTTTTCACAGGCAAAAATCACAAAAAATGTGGGTGACTTTACAATAGTAAAAGCCTTCGATAAAATTTCCGTACAGCTTGTACAGGGTACCGAAACCAAAGTGGAACTTTCCGGAGACCGCAGCGATGAAGTGGAACTGGTAAACAAGAACGGCGAGCTGAAAATCAGAATGCCTTTGGACAAATTATTAAAAGGCGAAGAGATAACGGCGATTGTTTATTTTAAAAGAATTGACGCCGTAGAAGCAAGCGAAGGCGCTTATGTTTCGAGTCCGGAAGTTTTCGAAAGCATCGAGTTCAGTATAAATGCTAAAGAAGGTGCCGAAATAAAACTATCCTTAGATGTAAAAAAAGCGACCATAAAAGCAAGTTCCGGAGGAATGGTCCGAGTAACAGGAAAGGCACACAATCAGGACATCGTGGTTTCTTCGGGTGGAATTGTAAAAGCAAGCGCCCTGGAAGGAGAACAAACCGTAGTGGCAGTGAATGCGGGTGGCGAAGCTGATGTTACGGCTACCGAATTGGTGGAAGCCAAAACCAGAGCCGGCGGGACGATCACCATTTACGGAAATCCGCGTCAGATTAATCAGAAAACCGTTGCCGGTGGAACGATTCGCCAACACAATCTGGATAAAAATTCCAAATAACAACTCATAAATCCCAAAACTTACTCTCAAAACAGTCCCATTGGAATTTGGAGTTTAAGATTTGGGATTTAATTTTTCTTACCTTTGCAGGTATAACTGCTTTTAAATGATTGACGATATCCTAACCGGAATTCCTTTAGGGTTCTTTCTCAGTTTCATGATTGGACCCGTTTTTTTTGTACTACTTGAAACCAGTATTACCAAGGGTTTCCGCGCGGCCATGTCCTTTGATTTCGGAGTCGTTGTGGCTGATGTTTTCTTTATTGCCGTGGCCTATTTCAGTAGCTACCGTCTGATACAGAGTATTAAAGACGATCCGGCCCTGTTCATTTTTGGCGGTATTATCATGTTCACTTACGGGCTGATTACCTTCCTAAAACTTCGTAAACAACACAAACTTATCGACCCGGATGAGGAAGTGATTGAAATCCTGAAAAAGAACTATTTAAGCTTATTCGTTAAAGGGTTTTTGCTGAATTTCATCAACATTGGCGTACTCGGATTCTGGTTGGCCATCATCATCACCTTCGGACCGAAATTTGATATGGATTCCTCCCGTATGGCCATTTTCTTCACGGCCGTAATCGGTTCCTATCTGATTACCGACATTGGTAAAGTGCTTTTAGCCAAACAATTGCGAAGCAAATTAACCCCTACCAACATCATAAAAATCAAGAAAGTAAGCAGTATTTTACTGATTGTTTTCGGTACGGTGCTGATGCTTCAGGGTTGGTTTCCGAAAGAAAAGGAATTCGTAAAAGATACGTTGGAGAAAATGGAACAGACGAACTGATTTCATTATTTTAAAAAATATAAAAGCCCTTAAAATCTGAGGGCTTTTTTCATTTTTAAATATGTATCAAATCAAAATTTTATTGTCCTGAATTATAATTTTCCATATACAATTTCCACTCCTCCAACAATTCCGATTCCGTTGTATTCAGCACCGAAAGCAACTCCGTCTTTTTATTCAGCGCCAACAGTTGTATAAGTTTTGCTCTTCCGTACTTGGCATCGATAAAGAGCACAACCGATCCGGAAAGTCCGTATTTCAGTTTGCCCGACCAAAATTCGTCCAAACTCTTCGGAATCTTGTTGTCGAAAATCGCTTTTTTAACCTCCGCAATCCGTGCCGAATCACACTGTCCCGAAGCATACGTGGCTAACCCCTCCACAAACCAGTCCATTCCCTGAACATCACTGAAATCCGGGCTAACGTTTAACTGTCCGTGGTACACATGAACCAACTCGTGCGTAATCAGTTGCTGCGTTTTTTGGGTTTCCGAATAGACGTGTTCACAGGCTTCCTTATCCCATTGCTTTGGAGAAATCACATCCAGTTTGGTTGCCACACCGCTTGCCACCATCCAGCATTCCGATTTAAAATCAGGCATGTTCCAATCTTTTTGCCAGGCACTTTCCAAGGATGTACGGTTCGGATGAATAAAAACTGTAAACTTCTTGTTGAAGGTACTGTTGAAAAAAAACTGTACCGAAGTCATCCCTTTCTCAACAAGTTTTCGGTATTCCTTGATGTTTTTCTTGTCGTTTGAGGTATACTTTAAAGTATATCCCTTCTTATTTTCGGATAACCATTCCTGATCAATCGTTTTCCAGCCAACAAACAGTAATGCAAAAAATAACATCGGAATTAATACATGCTTTGATTTCATATTGAAGATGTTTTAAAGGAAAAGCTGTATGTAAAAAACTAAAATTTTGCTGAAAGGATCCTATTCAAATCTTGAATTTAAAATCATTATTAGCCGAAGTTCTTTATTTTTTGGTTCATCGCATCATTCGGTGTATAAAACTTTAAAACTTTGCTTGGCATCGTATTCAAATATTTTACAACATACGTTTTAACAGTATCCAAATCTCCTGAGTCGTAATAGGAAGCCTTAATATGATATATAAAATCAGTTAATGAACCCATCGTTTTTCGATCGTTGTCTGTTGTATAAATATTCATAATCTGATTGGTTTCCCTGATGTGACTTTCATATTTTGGAGTCAGCATTTTGTTAATCTCAAGTTGTTTGATTAAAAATTCGGTGAAAATAACCTGCAGATTCAGTAAATCTTTTTTCAGAACATCAACTAATACAACACTATATAAGGTTTCTTTATTAACAAAGATTGCGCATTTTCTCCCTGCTATCGGAAATAAATGTGCACTCCATTCATTTTCCGGATCTGAATTTCCGCCAATGAATTTTTCAGATTTTATAATACTTGAAAGCTTGGTTGAACAATAAATATTTATCATGCTTTTTTATGCAAATTAAGTAAATTACCTAAGGTGTTTCACTTTTCGTGGCGTAAAATTATGGATGACTTATAGTTTTAAATCCTTTTAGACCGAAAACATAAAATCCTCGAAGTATTCAAAAATCTCCAGGCTATTCAAAGTTAAAAGAAAACTGTAGTCATCTTTCCCTAATTTCATTTGAAAATTAAACATAGAAAACCTCTGAATATCTTGAAATTTCAAAGGCAACGAGAGAATCGGATAGCAATCAGTAAAACTGTTATATATGAATTTACAAACCTATTTTACACCTGACAGGTTTTCGAAACCTGTCAGGTGTAAAAACCCCCAAGTTTCCTTGAAGGTTTCTGAGGCATCGAGCGGATTCGAACCGCTATAATCTTTACATAATTTTTTCTAAAAATTGAACATAAAAAAAGAGTTACATTTCTGTAACTCTTCTCGAGGCATCGAGCGGATTCGAACCGCTGTAGACGGTTTTGCAGACCGCTTCCTAGCCACTCGGACACGATGCCGTTGTTATGGACGGCAAATATAGCAATAAATTTCAAATTCCAAATCCTAAATTCTAAATTAACTGCGATATTCTTCCATCTGAATGGTAACTGCCTCAACGTCACCACCGATAGGCGGATTCAGTTTGGAAACCGCAACTATAATTCTTGAAACCTGAGGGATTTCCTTAAAAATACGGGCAATAATCCGCTGTGCTACATGCTCTAATAATTTAGAACGGATGTCCATTTCTTCGACTACGATTTTGTTCAGATGCACATAATCCACCGTATCGGCTAAATCATCTGAAAAAGAAGACTTGCGCAAATCGGTTTTAATTTCCAGATCTACGGCATAATCCGAACCGATTTTTCCTTCTTCCACCAAACAACCGTGGTAGGAAAACGTTCTGATGTTTTTTAACTTAATAATTCCCATACTTATTTTTCGACGTCATTTTCAAATCATCCGATTTACAAATTGACGAATTAAACTTATCTTTGCTAAAATTACATAAAATCTATGTCAACGAAAGAAAAATCATTGAATTTTATAGAACAAATCATTGAAGACGATTTAAAAAATGGTTTGTCACCAAATAAATTGCGTTTCCGTTTCCCGCCAGAACCCAACGGCTATCTGCATTTGGGTCATGCCAGTGCGATCTGTCTGAATTTCGGTTTGGGAATCGATTATAATGCACCGGTTAACCTGCGTTTTGACGACACCAATCCGGCCAAAGAAGAGCAGGAATATGTGGATGCCATCAAACGCGATGTGGAATGGTTGGGATTCAAATGGGCCGAGGAATGTTATGCTTCGGATTATTTTCAACAGTTGTATGACTGGGCCGTTGAATTGATTAAGAAAGGAAAAGCCTATGTAGACAGCCAGTCTTCAGAAGATATGGCCAAACAAAAAGGAACACCTACACAACCCGGAGTTGACGGTCCTTTCCGAAACCGATCCATAGAAGAAAACCTGGATTTGTTCGAAAGAATGAAAAACGGGGAATTCAAAGAAGGTACCCATATTTTAAGAGCTAAAATCGACATGGCGTCCACCAATATGTTGATGCGTGATCCGATTATTTATCGAATTTTACACAAACACCATCACAGAACCGGCGACAAATGGTGCGTTTACCCTATGTACGACTGGGCACACGGGGAAAGTGATTACTTGGAACAGATTTCACACTCGTTCTGTACCTTGGAGTTTTTACCTCACCGTGAACTATACGATTGGTTTCTGGATCAGATTTATGATGATACGAAAGTGCGTCCGAAACAACGCGAATTTGCACGAAGAAATTTGTCGCATACCGTGGTTTCCAAACGTAAATTACTGCAATTGGTACAGGAAAATTTCGTAACCGGTTGGGACGATCCGAGAATGTCTACCATTTCCGGAATGCGAAGAAGAGGGTATACTCCGGCTTCCATCCGAAATTTTGCCGACACTATCGGAATTGCGAAACGCGATAACTTAATTGATGTTTCGTTATTGGAATTCTGTGTTCGCGAAGATTTGAACAGAGTTGCACCTCGAGTAATGGCAGTTATCGATCCGGTAAAACTGGTAATCACCAACTATCCGGATGGTAAAGTGGAATGGCTGGAAGCGGAAAATAATCCGGAAGAAGAAGTGATGACATTCAGAAAAGTGCCTTTTTCGGGAGAAATTTATATCGAAAGAGATGACTTTTTGGAAGAAGCAAGCAGCAAATTTTTCCGTTTGACTTTAGGGAAGGAAGTACGTTTGAAAAATGCGTACATCATTAAGGGAGAACGTGTTGTAAAAGATGCCGACGGGAAAATCACCGAAATTCACGCCACGTACGACGACGACAGCCGAAGCGGAAGCGGAAGCGAAGCCAGCAACCGAAAAGTTTCCGGAACCATTCACTGGGTTTCTGTGGAACATGCCGTGGAAGCGGAAATCCGTTTGTACGACCGTTTGTTTATTGACGAATCGCCGGACACGCACAAAGACAAAAATTTCCTTGATTTTGTGAATCCGAATTCCTTAAAAACGGTAACCGGATTTGTGGAGCCGAGCTTGGCCAATGCACAAGAAGGTGACAGTTTCCAGTTTCAGAGAACAGGATACTTCTGCGTAGACAGAGACAGTACCGCTGAAGCCTTGGTTTTCAACAAAACCGTGGATCTGAAAGATTCTTGGGAAGAAAAAGGGAAAAAAGAAGAAAATACTATCAATAATTCACTGAAAGAAATCAACAAGTATTTCAAAGTGAACAGCGATGAAGAAAGACAAGCCATTGAAAATGCGATTGGTGACAACGTCAAAAGCATCGGAAATTACAGTCTGCTGCAAAATTCACTTAAGAAGAATGTCAACAACAATAAGAGTTCGCTGTTGTTTTCTAATTTTATTCTGAAATATTCCGATAAGATCACTGCTTCGGATGTGGAAACCGAACTGCTTCATAAATTGTATATGATGTCGTTGAAAAGCGAATCGCCATTTGTTCGACTGGAAGGAATTCAGAATCTGAAAAAGGACGAGGATAATTTTGACGCTTTCAAAACGCAACTTTCGGAAATGAAAATGGCCGAAAAAAATGAAATTGTATTGCACTTACTTTCCGAAGTAATCTAAAAAACAACTATAGATTATATCAATTAAAAACCTGCTAAAGAGCAGGTTTTTTTATTATAGTATTTATCAATCATAAAACAGTTTTTAATTATAAAAATTTATTAAAACTGACTTTCATAAATTTATTCTAAGCGAATTTTAAAAAAACGAAAGGTATTTCCATGCCTATATGTAGTTTATCCTCTTAAAAGTGTTTTAAATCGATTTTTGATTTTTAGAGGATACAATTAACCGGCGATTAACAATATTTCTGTTTTTGAATATGTAATTTTATAGTTAGTAACTAAAATTGTAAAATCATGTCAGAGAACACAGGAAAAACAGTATTGGCTCTTTTGGCCGGCGCAGCAATTGGGGCTGGGCTTGGAATTTTGTTTGCTCCCGACAAAGGTTCGGAAACAAGAAGAAAAATCAAAGAAGGTATTGACCACGGAAAGGAAAATTTACAACACCGCTTTAGTGAGGTTACGGAAAATATTAAATCTAGATTTTCAAGAGCCAAAATGGATTTTGAAAGTGAAATCGATCATTTACTTTCACACAGCGATCATAAAAAAGAAGAGGTGATTGAAGCCTTGGAAAAAAAATTGGCCGAATTAAAAAAATTGGCCGAAACCACTAAAAATTAAATATGCCGTTTGAAAATCTGAAAGAAAAAGCGGATGACATTCAGGATCATCTGAAAAATGCTATCGACAGCACTATTGCTTATTACAAATTATGGTTGTTTAAAGTCATTATGAAATCGACGACCATGGTTGTGAAGGTACTGTTGATGTCTTTGCTTTTCCTGTTTTTTCTGTTGTTTACCTCCGTGGCTCTGGCTTTGTATTTAGGTCAGCTGACGGATAATTATGTTTTGGGTTTTCTGATCGTAGGCGGTATTTATGTTGTTCTCCTGCTTATTGCCTACTTCATAAAAGACAAAATAGTGGAAGGCAACGTATTGGAAAAATTTTCAAAAGTCTTTTTTAACGAATAATCGGTACCGTGGAAACAAAAGTATATTCTTCCTACAAGGAAATTGACCGTGATCTGGAAATCCTGAAACTTCAGAAAGAAATTGATGTGAAAAAACTGTCGCTTACTGTAGATAAAACGCTGGAAAGCTTAACTCCAGCCGGAATGCTACGGAACCTTTTAGGAGATACAGGACTGCTGATTACCAAATCGGGACTGCTGAAAAATGTAATACTGCCATTTATAATCAACAAATTCATAAAATAAAAAAGAGGCCTTTCGACCTCTTTCCTTTTTTAAAAAACAATTATTCCGGATCCGAAGGATTGAAATCCAAGGACGTATGATCGTCTTTTTTCTTAGTACGTTTCGGTTGGTTTTTCATGGTTTCCCCAATCTGATTACTCGCCGTGAAAGAAGCTACCATATTGTTTAACATGTCACTACCCGCCTGAGGTGAATTCGGTAACAAAATCAAATTCGAATTCGTATCGGCACCGATAGCCTGCAGCGTATCATAATGTTGTGTCACCACGATTAAAGCCGATGCTTCCTGAGAATTAATCCCCACATTATTCAATACTTCCACACTTTCCACCAATCCACGGGCGATTTCTCTTCGTTGATCGGCAATACCCTGTCCTTGTAAACGCTTGCTTTCCGCTTCCGCTTTGGCTTTGGCTACAATTCTGATTCGTTGCGCTTCCGCTTCATATTCGGCTGCGGTTTTTTCTCGATCGGCAGCATTGATACGGTTCATCGCGTTTTTTACCTGGATGTCCGGATCAATATCCGTAACCAATGTATTGATGATTTCATATCCGTAGGTGGTCATCGCCTCATTCAATTCGCGTTTCACGGCAATGGCGATATCGTCTTTACGTTCAAAAACATCATCCAAAATTAATTTAGGCACTTCCGCACGAACCACATCAAACACATACGAAGTTATCTGATCGTGAGGATATTCCAACTTATAAAAAGCATCGTACACTTTCTCCTGAAGCACTTTAAACTGAACGGAAACTTTCATTTTTACGAAAACGTTGTCTTTTGTTTTCGTTTCAATAATTACGTCCAACTGCTGGATTCTCAAATTTACTCGTCCGGCAATACGGTCGAAAACCGGAATTTTAATCTGCAAACCGGATTGTCTGATGCTGTTGAATTTTCCGAAACGTTCTACAATTACCGCCGTTTGCTGCTTAACCGTAAAAAAGGAAGCCAGTAAAAGGAAGAATCCGACGACTAATAAAATAGGAAGTACTACCATGATAAATAATTTAGTTATTTTATAAGATTATACGGATACATGATGTAAATGTTACAATCGTTATTGAAATAAGTTTACATTTGTCGAAATTTTTTAATTTCCTCAAATGAAAAAGCAACTTATTGTTTCATTGCTATTGATTGGTTTACAGACTTTTGCGCAACAAGGGTACCGCGACGGAAACCGAATTGGTATTTATGCCGGTGTAAATCAAACCTCTCTAATGACTTCCGATTTTGACGTCACTCCCGAAATGGGCTGGTCGGCAGGAATGCAGGTTCGCGGAAATTACTATAACAATTTCAGTATGATTTTCGGGATGCAGTTTTCTGAAAATAATTTTTCTGTGGCTACCTATTCTCCTTTACTGCAACAACAGGAGGTAAAATACAAACTGATGAACGCTCAAATTCGGTTATTATTCAGTTACAATGTGGTGAAAGACCATGTTTCGTTGGACATTGGTCCGGTGCTTCAGGTAAACGACAAATTAAAATTTGACGGAAAATACGAAGCCAACGTTTTAGCCGATAACGCCCTTTTAACAGTAAAAGACATTACGGATATCACCAAAATAAACGGAAACCTGTACATAGGAATTTCGGGTGGAAACCGAAGAGTTCGCGCATTGGTTAATTACCAATACGGGATGAACAATATCCTTAACAACCTGAACAAGAAAGAAGAATTAAAAGTTGCCAACAACGGGAATTTCAGCGGGCATATCGGTATTATTACCGGACAGTTGTTGTTTAATTTATAAATATAAAATTAACGAAAATAATCGGGCAAGTATTTTATATTTGTCTGATTATTAATTTTAACCAAAGACAAATGAAAAAAGTATTACTTGCCGTTACCCTGATGATTGGTCTGGCAGCCAATGCGCAAATCAGTCCTAAATTTAATGGAGATCCTGAGGATTTTCAAGATATGAAAAAAAGAACTTTAATTGTTGAAGTTCTTGAAGAAGACCCGAAAATTATTAAAAAATTAGACAAACCAAAAAAAGCAGAAGAACTAAAGGAATATCAGACTTTCATTAAAGAATTCAATGAGGATTTTAGAGTTTTCGCTCCAAAATACTGGAAATTGAATTCCAACATTGAATATAAAACCACTACAGAAATTGATGCTTTACAGAAGTCTAAAAACAAATCTTATGCTGTATTGCGTTTTATTTTATTAAACGATAACGGAACCCATGGATTAAAAACAGGGTTAAATGTACCGGCGTTGGCTTACACGCGAATCGAAAGTAACCGAAAAGCAGCCGATTCTAAAATCTATTTACCTTACAGAGCGCTAAGTAAAGGAAAATCATTATTGGAAGCAGATTACAAATATGCGTTGGAAACATTACAAGCCAACATCAACTGGATTATCAAAAATGACAAAACGATACATTTTGATAAATATGCCGAGAAAATGGCGGAAGAAAATTGTACAAAATTAAAAGGAAAAACAATTTTGGTACCCGAATATGTTTTAAAGGACGGAAGATCTAAAGAACAGGCTATTAAAAATTACGGTGGTAATTTAAAATTCGTAACGGACGAGGAAATCAATAATGCTTTCGTGAACAAAACAAAAAATACTGCCGTTTTGTTTGTGGCACCTTACGGAATTGTAAAAGGAAGCATGGTTATTCAAATATCAACTTTGGTTTATTTTAAAGTTGTTGCCGATTGCGAAACAGGTGATGTAAATTATCTGTACATGCCGGGCGGAT
Source organism: Flavobacterium limnosediminis JC2902 (assembly GCF_000498535.1). Taxonomy (GTDB): domain Bacteria; phylum Bacteroidota; class Bacteroidia; order Flavobacteriales; family Flavobacteriaceae; genus Flavobacterium; species Flavobacterium limnosediminis. The sequence continues at coordinate 559,290 of NZ_AVGG01000001.1, forward strand.
TCAGCTATGGAGCAAACGTATCTGATAAAATGACAGAAACCGAATTTAAAACAATGGGTAACTGTAAGATTTTGTAGTTATTCTAAAAAATAAATAATAGAAAAGCCCCGAAATTCTCGGGGCTTTTTTGATTCTTATAACGTTGCAATCGCTTGCTGTAATCGTTTAATGGTTTCGTCTTTTCTAATCATTTCCACGATATCGAAAAGATGCGGACCTTTTAAGGCACCCACCAAACTCAAACGGAACGGCTGCATTACTTTACCCATCCCGATTTCATTTTTGGTCATCCAGTCTTTTACGATCGTTTCGATGTTTACTGAAGTGAAATCACCAATATTTTCCAATACCGAAATCAATTCCTGCATCAAGCCTGGTGTTTCTTCTTTCCAGTTTTTCGACGCTTTTTCATCGTAAGCCGTTGGAGCTACGAAGAAGAAATCACTCAGTTCATACAAATCGGTTACAAAAGTCGCGCGTTCTTTTACCAAAGCGACAACTTTAGTTACGTATTCCATATCCGTTACGATTCCTTTTTCGGATAAAATCGGCATAAATGCTTCCGCTAAAGAGGCATCCGACTGTAATTTAAGATAATGCTGATTAAACCATTTGTTTTTCTCCGGATCAAATTTCGCTCCTGCTTTATGTACACGGTTTAAGTCAAATTTCGCTACCAATTCTTCCAACGAAAATAATTCCTGATCGGTTCCGTCATTCCATCCTAATAATGATAAAAAGTTCACTACCGCTTCCGGGAAGAAACCTTTTTCCCTGTATCCTGATGATTTTTCACCGGAAATAGGATCGTTCCAGTCCAACGGGAAAACCGGGAACCCTAATTTGTCTCCGTCTCTTTTTGATAATTTTCCGTTTCCAACCGGTTTTAATATCAATGGTAAATGCGCAAACTGAGGTGCTTCCCAACCAAAAGCTTTGTATAACAATTCGTGTAACGGCATCGATGGCAACCATTCTTCCCCACGGATCACATGCGAAGTTTCCATTAAATGGTCATCTACGATATTCGCCAGGTGGTACGTTGGCATACCGTCACTTTTAAACAATACTTTATCGTCTAATAAATTCGTATCAAACTTAATATCGCCACGAATGATATCTTTTAAATGTAACGTTTCATTAACCGGAGTTTTGAATCGGATCACATATTCTTCACCATTGGTAATTCGTTCCGCTACTTTTTCAGTCGAATTCGTCAGGGAATTGTCCAAATGTTCACGAACGGTATGATTGTATATAAAGGTGTTTCCTGTTTCTTCGGCATTTTTACGCAATTGATCCAAATCGTCAGCCGAATCAAACGCATAATACGCCCAACCACTGTTAATTAACTCATCAGCATATTGCTTGTACAAAGGTTTACGCTCGCTCTGACGGTACGGTCCAAATTTTTCGTTTTTACCCACGGTTTCGTCCGGTGCAATGCCCAACCATTCCAAAGCTTCCATTATATATTGTTCGGCTCCGGGAACAAAACGGTTCTGGTCGGTATCTTCCACACGTAAGTAGAAAGTTCCGCCGTGTTTTTTAGCAAATAAATAATTGAATAAGGCAGTTCGTACACCACCTATATGTAAAGGTCCTGTTGGACTGGGTGCAAAACGCACTCTAACCGGTTTTGACATTTTCAGTAAATTTTGTGCAAAGATACTATTTCAATACGGCAATTGGAACGATAGCGAATTTGAAATGTAATTTAAATTAATGATTTTCAATTTTTAAAATACAGTAGTGAACCATAATAGACTTTGATTTCAAAATTTTGGTTTAAAAACTAAAAGTGAATAGTGTTAAAATCTGTGGTTAAGATAAAACCAAACACATTAAAGTTATAGCTATTATTTTTTTAGTCTGCACAATGATAAACTAATTATTAACCACGAATTCACGAATTGAAAATTATTAATTTTTAAAAATTCGAAAATTCGTGGCTTAACAATATTTAAAAAATAAACCGTAATCAACATAACTTTAAAATCGTACTGTTTCAGTAACGTGTTATTACCCTGATAATTATGAAACTATTAGTTTTTATAAGAATACGAAATTGTTAATAAAATCTGTAATTAAAAATGAATTTTACTACAAATTAACAAGCTGTTTCAACTATGTTAATTAAAATACTGTTATCGTTGAAAAACAGGCTTTTACCGATTAACAACATTTGTTGATAACTTAAGATAGAATTTTACAACTGTTTTTTGTTTCTATCGGAAATTTTTCTAATCAAAAACCGGATTGAAAAAACCTAATGAAGTTTCCATATTTTACTTTTTACTTATCAAGATATAAAGTATAGTTATTAACAGTAATCCACATGGTGAATTATTAAGATTATCGATAAAAAAATACATTTCAACGATTGTTAATAACCTTAAAAGCACATTTGATTTACAAAGTTTTAACCCAAAATAACATTGTTAATAACCCGGTATAAAAAAGTATAAACCAAAAATTACCTCTTTTAAAATAAAGTTATGCCAACTATTAACAAGCTATAATAACAATCAATTAATTTAAATTTTAAAAAAATATTTTTTGTTGTTTTTAATGAATGTTGACAACTTTGGAAAGTTAGAATTTAGAAATTTGAGTTTGAGTTTGGAATTGGATTTTTGTGAATCAGGTTTAACGTAATTTTTTGAATTTCGTTTCGTTTAAAATTGTAGTTTTATCGGTTATAAAGAAACAAGTGATTTTGGAAAACAAAAATCTGATATTTCAAAAACTGGAGGCTTTCATTAAGAAGTTTTATACCAATGAGTTACTCAAAGGAACGATACTTTTTATTGGATTGGGATTGGTGTATCTGATAGGTACGCTGCTCGTGGAATATTTCCTATGGTTGTCGCCATCGGGAAGAACGATTCTATTCTGGTTGTTTATAACGGTTGAAATTTTCCTTTTACTTCGTTTTATCTTATTCCCGGTTTTCAAATTGTTCAAACTGCAAAAAGGAATTGATTATAATGAGGCTTCCAAAATCATCGGGAATCACTTTTCGGAAGTAAGCGATAAACTCACGAATTTCCTTCAGCTCAACAATCAGACGAATCCGTCGGAATTATTGTTGGCTTCTATTGAACAAAAGGCTAATGCATTACAACCGATTCCTTTCGGTAACGCCATTAATTTTAAAAAGAATGTTAGATTTCTGCCGTATGCCATAGTACCATTATTGATTTTACTGTTGTTTTTTGTGAGCGGTAATTCCGGAATGATAACGCAAAGTTTTGACAGAATGGTACATTTCCAGAAACAGTATACCCCTCCTGCCCCATTCGAATTTGAGATTTTGAATTCCAATTTAGTAGCAGAACAAGGTCAGGATTTTCTGCTTCAGGTAAAAACCAACGGTAAAATTGTACCCGAGAATGCCATGATTACTATTGGAGATGAAAGTTACTATCTCGAATCGGTTAAACCCGGAGTCTTCCAGTATAAATTTGATAAACCGGCAAATACCATTGAATTTCAACTGACTGCCAATGAAGTGACTTCTAGTTTACTTGAACTACAGGTAGTTGCGGTTCCAACGATAGCCAGTTTCGAAATGGTCGTAACGTTTCCATCTTATTTATCAAGAAAAGCCGAAGTTATTCAAGGCAGCGGAAATGCTGTGATTCCGGAAGGTTCAAAAGTTACCTGGAAAGTAAATACATTAACAACAACAGAAGTACTTTGGAAAAGTAATAATCAGTCTGTTCCTTTTTCTAAGAATGAATCGTACTTCAGTTTATCAAAAAATATTATTCAAAATACTGATTATCAAATTTTTACTTCCAACACAAGAGTAAAAAATCACGAAAAACTTCATTATCAGCTTACTACGATTAAAGATCAATATCCGACCATTTCGATTGAACAAGCTCCGGACAGTCTGAAACTGAAAGGCAATATGGTTCTGGGTCAGGTTTCCGATGATTACGGACTCAGCAAACTTCAGGTGGTTTTTTATCCGAAGGACAATCCGAAGCAATTGCGTCGCGGAAATTTGTCTGTTAAACAAAATTCCTTTGATCAGTTCGTCTACAGTTTTCCTTCGGGATTAACGTTGCAGCAAGGTGTGGATTACGACTACTATTTCGAAATTTTCGATAACGATGCGTTGCATAATTACAAAAGCACAAAGTCGTCAGTTTTCAGTCACCGTGAACTGACGGAAAATGAAAAGCAGGAAGAGAAGCTTCAGGAACAGAATTCCAATATCAACAGTTTAGAGAAATCTATTAAAAATCAGGACAAGCAGTTATCCGAGTTGGATAAGTTGCAAAAGATGGGTAAAGAGAAAGCTAATCTTGATTTTAAAGATCAGAAAAAAGTACAGGATTTCATCAACCGTCAGAAACAACAGGATGAAATGATGAAAGAATTTTCCAAAAAATTGGAAGATAATTTAAAGGATTTCAATCCTGAAAGAAAGGACGAATTCAAAGAGGAATTATTGAAACGTTTGGATAAAAACGAAAAGGAGATCGAAAAAAACGAAAAGCTTTTGAAGGAATTGGAAGAACTGACCAATAAGCTCAAAGAGGAAGAACTCTTCGAGAAAGTGGATAAATTAAAACAAAATACGAAAGACCAAACCAAAAGTCTGGAGCAGTTGGTAGAAATGACCAAGCGATTTTATGTTGAAAAGAAAGCGGAACAGATTGCCGATAAGTTAGACGAACTTTCTAAAAAAGAAGACAAATTAGCCGACAGTAAAGACAACGATTCCAAGGAGCAGAATGATATTAATAAGGAATTCGATAAGATTCAGGAAGAACTTAACGAGTTGGACAAAGAAAATAAAGAGTTAAAAGCTCCGATGGATATTCCGAACGACAAGCAGGAACAACAGGATATAGAAGAAGATTTAAAGAAAGCTTCCGAAGAATTGCAGAAAAATAGTCCTTCAAAAGCCAAACCAAAGCAAAAATCTGCGGCTCAGAAGATGAAACAGATGAGTCAAAAAATGCAGCAATCCATGGAAATGGGTGATATGGAACAGATGGAAGAAGATGTGAAAATGTTACGCCAGATACTGGACAACTTGCTCGCGTTCTCTTTTTCACAGGAAGATGTTATGCGTGATTTTAAATCGAGTTCCTCTCGAACCATAGGTTTTAATAAGCTTTTAAAAAAACAACAAGATCTGAAAAATCAGTTCAAACATGTTGATGACAGCCTGTTTGCAATGTCCCTTCGTAATCCTAAAATATCAGACATGATTACCAAGGAAGTTGGTAACGTACAATATAACGTTGATAAATCCATCGATAATTTAGCTGACAATAATATTCAGAAAGGCGTTTCCCATCAGCAGTATACCATAAGTTCAGCTAATAAATTGGCCGACTTTTTAAGTGATGCGATGAATCAGATGCAGATGGAAATGGAAATGCAGGGACAAGGGCAAGGCAAAGGCAAACCAAAACAAGGGCAAGGTCAGGGTGGTATGCAGCTTAAAGACATTATAAAAAAGCAGGAAGGCCTATCCGAAAAAATGAAACAGGGTATGAAGAAAGGCGAAAAACCCGGAGAAGGACAACCTGATAAGAACGGTAAGAAAGGTGGTAATCAAGGTGAAGGCGGTCAGGATGGTGAAGGAAATGCTGGTGAGGTTTTGGAAATTTACAAAGAGCAGCAACGTCTTCGGGAAGCTTTACAGAAAGCTTTGGAGAAAGAAGGGGCTGGCGGAATGGGTCAGAATGCCGCAAAACAAATGAAGGATATAGAAAAGCAATTATTAAATAAAGGTTTTAAAAACGAAACCCTTCAAAAAATGCTGAACCTGAAACACGAACTTTTAAAGTTGGATAAAGCAATTCAGCAACAAGGGGAAGAAAACAAAAGACAATCGCAAACCAATACCAAAGCATTTCATAATCAGGCGAATCAAATTCCGCCGGCTTTGAAAGAATATTTAAACAGTGTGGAAATTTTAAATAGACAAAGCTTACCTTTGCGCCCAAATTTTAATCAAAAGGTGCAAACCTACTTTAAGAACAATGATAAGTTTTAATTACGAAACCGACTTCCAATTGGAAAACGAAAGGGACTTCGAGAATTGGATTTCGCGTGTTATAGACTCTGAAAACAAGGAAGCCGGAGAGATAAGTTATATCTTTTGTGACGACGAATACCTGCATAAAATCAATGTAGAGTACCTTAATCACGATGATTTGACCGATATCATCAGTTTTGATTATTCTGAGGGAAATTTATTACAAGGTGATATTTTTATTTCCATTGAGCGCGTTAAGGATAATGCGCAAGACTTTGGTGTATCGTTTGAAGATGAATTGAAAAGAGTTATCATTCACGGGGTCTTACACTACTGCGGATATAAGGATAAATCCGAAGCGGATGAAAAAGTAATGCGCTCTAAAGAAGATGAAAAAGTTTTATTGTTCCACGTGGAACAATAAGGAAATACTAAAATTAATATTGAAACAATAAAATGTTTCACGTGGAACAATGAGTTTATTTCAAGATGTATATGATGTAATTGTGGTGGGTGCCGGTCATGCCGGATCGGAAGCTGCAGCTGCGGCTGCTAACATGGGTTCGAAAACATTATTGGTTACGATGAGTTTGCAGAACATTGCTCAAATGTCGTGCAATCCTGCCATGGGTGGAATTGCAAAAGGACAAATCGTTCGTGAGATTGATGCCTTGGGTGGTTATTCGGGAATCGTTTCGGATAAAACCGCCATCCAGTTCAAAATGCTGAACAAATCCAAAGGACCTGCGATGTGGTCGCCCCGAGTGCAGTCCGATCGTATGCGTTTCGCGGAAGAATGGCGTTTGATGTTGGAACAGACTCCGAATCTGGATTTTTACCAGGAAATGGTTGGCGGAATCTTGACCGAGAACGGAAAAGTTACCGGTATCCGTACGTCGCTTGGAATCGAAATCAAAGCCAAAACAGTGGTGCTGACCAACGGTACTTTTTTAAATGGATTGATTCATATCGGTGACAAACAATTCGGAGGTGGACGAGCTGGCGAAAGTGCGGCTTACGGAATCACGGAAGATTTGGTGAAACTCGGATTTGAATCCGGAAGAATGAAAACAGGTACTCCTCCCCGTGTGGACGGACGTTCGCTGGATTATTCCAAAATGATTGTACAGCCCGGAGATGTGAATCCGGATAAGTTCTCTTATTTGGAAACGATTAAGCCGTTGACGGTACAGCGCGATTGTCACATGACCTATACTTCAGAATTGGTTCACGATTTATTAAGAGAAGGTTTTGATCGTTCACCGATGTTTAACGGACGTATCAAAAGTTTGGGTCCACGATATTGCCCATCTATTGAAGATAAGATTAATCGTTTTGCCGATAAGGACCGTCACCAGTTGTTTGTGGAGCCGGAAGGCTGGAATACAGTTGAAGTTTACGTAAACGGATTTTCAACTTCGCTTCCGGAAGAAGTGCAGTTTAAAGCATTGCGTTCTGTTGCAGGTTTTGAAAACGTGAAATTCTTCCGCCCCGGTTACGCGATTGAATACGACTACTTCCCTCCTACGCAATTACAGCACACGTTGGAAACGAAATTGGTGGAAGGTTTGTATTTTGCCGGACAGATTAACGGAACCACCGGTTATGAAGAAGCCGCTTCGCAAGGACTGATGGCCGGAATCAATGCCGCGTTAAAGGCTCAGGATCGTTCGCCTTTTATTTTAAAAAGAAATGAAGCCTATATTGGCGTACTTATAGACGACTTAATTACCAAAGGAACGGAAGAACCTTACCGAATGTTCACATCCCGTGCCGAATACAGAACCTTATTACGTCAGGACAATGCGGATGACCGCTTGACGCCGTTGTCGTATGAAATCGGTTTGGCCAGTGAAGGACGTCTTCGAAGAATGGAAAAGAAACGCGACCAATCGGAAGCGTTTATAAATTTCTTCAAAGAAACGAGTTTAAAACCCGAAGAGGCGAATCCAATTTTAGAAAGTAAAGGATCTGCCCCGATGGTACAGCCGGATAAAATGTTTAAGGTTTTTTCCAGACCGCAATTGGAACTGGAAGATTTCGTAAAATTCAAAAAAGTTACCGATTACATCGAAGAACACGATTTGGATCGCGAAGTTATTGAACAAGCAGAAATTTTGGTAAAATACTCCGGCTACATAGAAAAGGAAAAAAATAATGCCGATAAACTGAACCGTCTGGAAGATTTAAAAATTCGTGACGATTTTGATTATGATGCGGTAAAATCCATTTCGCACGAAGCGCGCGAAAAACTAAAAAAAATTCGTCCCGTTACCATTTCGCAAGCCTCACGTATCAGCGGAGTCTCTCCTGCCGATATTTCCATTTTATTAATTCACATGGGAAGATAGTGTTCAGTTTACAGGCGGTACAAGGCAGAGGTCAGATGCTTAAATTTGCCTTCTGCCTTGTACCGCTTGATTTTGTTCCACGTGAAACTACTTCGGCAAGCCCCATAAACAAAGAGAATCTTTAAAAAAAAATATTTTTATAAATGAATTTTTCAAACGAGAAAGTTTTTATCAGCGTAAAGGATTATTCGGTTTCCGGAGAACATTTTGATTTGCTGTTGGATGAGGAATTGCAACTACTGAAAACCCATCCGCAGCCTTCGTTGGATATGCTTCCTAAATATTACGAAAGCGACGATTATATTTCCCATACGGATGGTAAACGTTCGCTGTTTGAAAAGGCGTATCATTTTATAAAACGAAAAGCGATTCGCGACAAAGTGAGTTTGATCACTTCATTGCAGCCACAAAAAGGAACACTTTTGGATATCGGTGCCGGAACAGGGGATTTTCTTCAGGAGGCCAAAAATCAAAATTGGTCGTGTACCGGAATTGAACCGAGCGATAAAGCAAAAGCGATAGCCATCAATAAAGGTGTTTCTTTCTCTGATGATTTAGCCTCGTTGGAAAATCATTCGTTCGATGTAATTACCATGTGGCATGTTCTGGAACACGTACCCGATCTGGAAAAACAAATAACCGAATTAAAACGGTTGTTAAAACCTGGCGGAACCATTTTAATAGCGGTTCCGAATTACAAATCGTTCGATGCAGAATATTACGGAAAATTTTGGGCTGCCTATGATGTACCGCGACACCTTTGGCATTTCTCAAAAATTTCGATTGAAAAATTATTCGCAAGGGAAAATATGAAACTGGTAAAAGTGCTTCCGATGGTTTTTGATAGCTTTTATGTTTCGCTTTTATCCGAAAAATACAAAAACGGAAAAATGAATTTTGTGAAAGGTTTTTTCATCGGATTGCAATCCAATCTGAAAGCCAAGCGTAATTTTGAGTATTCGTCACATATTTATGTCTTAAAAAACGAAGAAAATTAAAATAAAGCGCAATTTTAAACGAAAATCCGCATCATTATAAGAATTATTACCGATTTTTTAAAAGTGTCTTAAAAAGCTTTATATGAGTTTGTTTTTAATAAAGCGTAATTATGATTAATTTTAATTTAATAAAAAAAAATTATAGTGTAATTTTTACCCAAAAGTTCCTTATTTATTCACAAATTTGTCATCTTTGAAACTTTAAAACGAATTACTACTTTTACATCAAAATTAATCTGATATTTAAAAAAAATGAAAAAACTGATTTTACTATCTTTTGCTGCTTTGGCATTTGTTTCTTGTAATAAGGAAGCAACTTCTGTTGAAAAAATGAAAACAGCTTATGTAGATACCGGAAAATTATTGGAAGAAAACAAGGAAGCTAAAGACATTGAAGATAAATACAAAGTAAAATCGGAAGAGATGGGCCGTGAACTTCGCGGTGAAGCGAGTCAATTCCAGAACGAAGCACAAGCTTTTCAACAAAACGCACAGTTAAAAGGTCCGGCTTGGGCTCAGGCAAAAGGTGCTGAACTGCAAAAAAGAGAGCAGGAATTGGGAATGAAGCAACAAGCGATGCTACAGTCTTTGCAACAAGCGAGTGGTAAAGAAATGGATAGTCTGGTAAAACGTATCAAAAATCATATCAAAGAATATGGTAAGAAAAACGGATATGATTATATTTATGGTACGGGTGATGCGGCTACAGTATTGTATGCTAAAGAGGCCTATGATATTACGGCTATAATGACTAAAGAAATTAACGACCAGTACAAAGGTCCTGCAAAACCTGAAGAAACAGAGAAAAAATAAATATTTAGCCTTCCATTGGGAGGCTTTTTTATTTGTATTTAAGTTGGTTTTTTATTATTTTCACCATTTAAATTATACGCCACATGGAACAAGTATCTGCCGCTGCCTCTTATACGCTCCGGTTTATTAATCAGACAAATAAATCCATTTTTCTTACGGGAAAAGCCGGTACTGGAAAGACCACACTGCTTCGTGAAATCATTGCGACTACCCATAAAAATACGGTTGTGGTTGCACCTACCGGAATTGCAGCACTTAATGCTGGTGGGGTAACGATTCATTCTATGTTTCAGTTGCCCTTTGCCGCCTTTATACCCGATAGTAAACCACTGCCCTATTTTTCGGAATTCGTAAAATTTGAAAACCAAGTTTCTTTAGCACGACACTTCAACATGAGCGCCATGAAACGCGCGGTAATCCGGAATATGGAACTGCTCGTAATCGATGAAGTGAGTATGCTTCGCGCCGATACGCTCGATGCCATGGATTTCATGATGCGGAAAGTACGCCTCAATGAACGTCCTTTTGGCGGAGCACAAGTATTATATATAGGAGATTTATTACAATTACCTCCTGTGGTTAAAAGTGAGGAATGGCAGGTTTTGCAGAAATATTACCGCGGTATGTTCTTTTTTCATTCTCATGTAATTCAACAATATCCGCCTTTGTACATCGAATTGGATAAGATTTTCCGACAAACGGACGATCAGTTCATTTCGGTACTGAATAATCTGAGAAACAACACGATTACTCAAACGGATGTTCAGGTTTTGAACCAGTTTGTAAAACCCGGCTTCGATGTAAAGACTAATAAAGGCTACATCATTTTGACCACGCACAACGCTAAAGCGGATGCAATTAATGTGGAATCACTAGACGCATTGTCCGAAAAACAATTCATTTATAGACCTTTGATTGTTGATGAGTTTCCGGAAAAAATCTATCCGGTCGATCCGAATCTGCAACTGAAAGTCGGCGCTCAGATCATGTTTATCAAAAACGATCTGTCGCACGAAAAGCAGTTTTTCAACGGAAAAATGGGCGTGATCAAATCGTTGGCCGATAATGAAATTCTGGTGCATTTTCCCGATGAGAACAAAACCATCGAAGTGGAACGTTATGAATGGCAGAACATTAGGTACAAAATCAACGAAAATACCAAAGAAGTAGAAGAGGAACTTTTAGGGACTTTTACCCACTTCCCTATCAAACTGGCTTGGGCGATAACCGTTCACAAAAGCCAGGGACTGACGTTTGACAAAGCTGTGTTGGATGTATCGCAGGTTTTTGCGCCCGGGCAGGCCTATGTGGCTCTTTCGCGTTTGCGTTCCTTAAACGGGCTTATTTTGCTTTCTCCGCTGCGTATGAATGGCATTTCGTCCGACGAAGAAGTACTACAGTACGCTTCGAACAAAGCAACTGAATCCGTTTTGCAGGATTCGCTAACAACCGAAACCAAGCAATATCTGTATAACACGCTGATTACCAGTTTCGATTTCAGAACGGTTATACAGGAATGGCGCAATCACAGTTTCAGTTACAAACAGGAAGCGCCGAAATCACCTAAAACCAAGCATAAAGACTGGGCCGATTTCAGTGCGGCGGAGATGGCGAAATTGGGGGACGCTTCGGTTAAATTCCAGAGTCAGTTGTACCAGTTGTTTTCCGCGAATCCTGTCGATATTACTTTTATCAGGGAACGTTGCGATGCGGCGTACAATTATTTTTTCACGCCTTTGGATGCGGTTGTGGAGGAAGTTTTACTGAAAATCGAAGAAATCAAACGCGTTAAAAAAGTAAAAGCTTTTTACGATGAACTACTTTTTCTGGAAGAACTTCAAATCAAAACAGTACTCCAACTGAAAAAGTCACTTTTGCTGCTGAAAATAATAGCCGAAGGAAAGGAAATTTCAAAGCAGAATTTAGTTTCCGACGATAGCAAACACTACAAAATCAATAAATTAGTAACGGTTACGGAAAAGTTCAGAGCCAGCCATGCCGCTTTGGTTGAAGACGATGACGATGCCTCCTACTACGAACCGAAAATGAAAAAAGCAAAACAGCCTAAAAAAGCAACCATAGAGGAAACACTGGAACTGTGGAAACAAAATCATTCCATCCACGAAATAGCGAAGCTGCGCAAACTCACGCCGGGCACTATTTTCGGGCATTTTACCAAGCTGATTCAATTGGAAGCGCTTCAACTTTCCGACATTTTACCGGAGGATAAAATAGCCGCGTTGCGTGAAGTATTTTATGATTTCAAAGGAGAAAGTCTGGGCGAATTAAAAGATATCCACGGCGAAAAATTCACCTGGGATGAATTGCGGTTGTTTAAGTCGAGTCTGAAGCCGTAGCTTTAATTGTTAAAAAGGCCTATTTTACTATTATCTCGCTAATCAAAATACCATCTTCGGATAAACCCTGAATGGAAAAAATGGTTTTTTGGGTTGCATTATTTTGTGCTATTTTAAAAGCAGTCCGACCGTTATAGTCCGTAGTTAAATTGGTTTTCCAATCTATTTCCATTAAAGAGGCAGGTCGGTTGTGATTAAATGCAGGAGTATAGTATTTTTTAGACCTGTCATAGGCGTTTGTTAGTATAAATTCGTCGAAAAGTTCCACGATATCGTTATTATACTGCTCTGTTGTGAAAACCTGGTATTTAATATAATTTTTAAAAGGTTGTTTCATTATCGCTTCTACATCTTTCATTTTTAAAGGCAATGTACTCAATTCTAATGAAGTAAGTAGTTTTCCGTTAACATATAAGAAGGCCTCTGTATCAGCGGAAGCTTCTAAATAATTCTCAATCCCTTTCCAACTCACAAAGCGTATTCCTTGGTTCCGAAGGAGAAAGCTCATAAATAATTCGTTGTTTTTACGGGAATCTTCCGGCATTTCTATTTCGTAATACGCACCAATATCAAAAACTTTTGACTTGTGTTTTTTGACTAATTTGTCCCATCGGATGCTGCTCTTACTGGATTTTTTACTTTTTATAGTGATTTCATTTAATCGGATACCGGTGTAATATTTGTATTCTTCATATTCCTTTTCAGTAAACGGTTCTTTTTTAGGTTCGCTTATTTTATACCGATTTATTTTTGGAAAAGTGCTTTTTTCTATGGTATTCAAACGTATATTTTTCGGTTGAAATGCCTCGTTTTCAGGTGATAAAAAAGAAATTTTTACAGCATCGTTTTTATACAATAACAGCTTGTTAAATTCGAAGGAATTATCGTTTTTTAGATATATTTTTTGAATTAAGGTATTGTTTTTAGCTATTAATCCGAGATAATTTGTGGCTAGCGGTGAAACAGCTCCTTTTAATTTAAAACCCGATTCAAATTCATAGGCAGGCTTTGGGTTGAAAGCCGTTATCATCTCAGCAAACGAATATCGTACAAAACCCTGAGTGAGTAATAATAAATCCAGATGTTCCAGTCTTTTTTGATTTTTCGGATCAAAGTAATATGCTGGGTTTTCAATATAGCCGGTGACATAGGGTGTAAGTAAAAAAGCGCTTTTTATCGTAGTAGTTTCATTAAAATTGGCGGTGCTTTCAGGCAAAACACTAATGCTTAATTTCGATTTTAACGGCTTGTTCTTGTTAAGAATCTTGAGATTGCATACTATCGAATCGTTTTTCGAATGGTCTTTTTCCAGGGTGACAGTCAGTTCGTTGAGCTGATTATCTACATAAAACTTTCTTTCCGCGATCGGTTCATAATTTTTGAACAACGTTATGGTATTAACCCCATTTTTTAAATGTTGCTTATCGATTTCAAGTTTTTTATTGATCATCGATTTTGGATCAATTTGAAAATAATCTATTATCGTGTGGTTCTGATGAAATAATAACGTGAAATTATGCTTGTTAAGCTCTTGGAGTAGCTTTTCCGGTGCTTTCAGTTCTATTGTCAGTTGCTGTTGATTAGAATTGTCAACGGAAAGTAAAAGCTCCCTTTTTTCATTATCAGGGATTTTCAATTTGATGATCGTATCGTTCGTTTCAATAATTGCCTGATAGGATTCCCCGGATGTATGCTTAAATTTACAAGAACTCAGTCCTGAATATTCGTTTTTAAAACGGGTAATTTCCTGATTTTTACTGTTGATAATCCTGCCGGTAAAATCAGTTCCGCTGCCATTTGTCAATAATTTTATGCCTAAAACATTTTCAGTGTCGTCCAACAAATAACCACTTTCCGGAAAAAATTGAATATCGTATTCGTTTCTGTTGGATTTATCTGTGATTGACGGTTCTTTAATGACGTTAATTTCTTTAATAAAAAAATTAGCATCGCCGAAATTTCGCATGTTATTTGTATAGGCCTGAATAAAATACTGGCCGGAGCCATTGATATTGGCAATGTCAAACTCACCCACGCCAATTCCGTTGGAAATGAAAATGTTTTTGGAATCAATCACCTGTCCTGCAGAATCGGTCAGGTTCACATATAAGAGGGTGGTTTTATTTGAAGGAAGATTGTTATTATCAGCAACATAAGCTTGAAACCAAATTACATCATCATCTAAATAGGTCGTTTTGTTGGTATGGACAAAAGCTTTTTCAAAATATAAATTATTCTTTTGAAGCGGCTCGACAATCTTGTTTTTGAAATGTTCTTGGGCGAATGCCGAATACGCAAATAAAATAATACAAACGCAAAATTTAGCCATGTGACAATACTTTTAATTCAGATGATGTGAAGCAATTTGCTTTGTATTTACTACAACCAGTACACCGCCAAAATTGCAGGAATGTAATAAATTGCAATGGTTCTCGCCCCGTCATAATCCTTGGCCAAACGTTGTCCGAAAAGCATCAACAGCAATGTGATACAGGACATTACCGCGCCATAATGACCAATGGTTGTGCTGCCGTTGGCTATCAGCTGAAAAATACCTGCCATGCATAAAGCTCCGGCAATAACTTCGGTAATCCAAACCAATCCCAAAGCGGTCGACACCTGATTTTTAATGAT
The DNA here is from genome assembly GCF_000498535.1 of Flavobacterium limnosediminis JC2902. Classification (GTDB taxonomy): domain Bacteria; phylum Bacteroidota; class Bacteroidia; order Flavobacteriales; family Flavobacteriaceae; genus Flavobacterium; species Flavobacterium limnosediminis. Next base: position 574,453 of record NZ_AVGG01000001.1, read on the forward strand.
GGTGTTTTTAAAATGTTCGTTCAGTCCGGCAACGGTTCCCTTCCAATCGGCTATTTTCTCATATCCGGAATGCAAAAAAGTAAGCGCTAAAAAAGCCAGAATAAGTATCCCGAAAATTTCAGTATGTGTCATAGGTTATTTTTTATGAATTAAACGGGTCAGTTTTATCGACAAATCCGTCAGTATGATTTTGGCGTTTCCGTTGCGTTCGATATGGTAAATTGCATCCGAGAGTTCCTTGAAAATCTCGTTGATGTTATTGCCATTCACAAAAGGTGCAAAATTTTCCATTTTGAATTTATCCACCGTCGGTTCAATGTAAACCAGCGATGGCGACTGATAATTCAGCAACAAGGCCTGACGGAACATTTCCACGCAAAAATGCAGAAACTGCTTTTGCGCTTCACGTCCGATGCCGGCAATTTCCTCACTCCAAGTGGTTAAATCCAAAATAGCGGCTGCATTTCCTTTGGCACGAAAAGCGGCGCGAACCCACTGTACAAACCATTCCTCAAACGGATATTCCGTCGCGTCTTTGTGCAACAGATGTATGGCTTTGTTGTAATTGCCCTGCGATTGATGTGCGATTCTCAGTGCCAGTTTATCGTCGATATTTTCACGTGAAACCAAAGCATCGGCAATCACACTTTCGGGTAAACCCTGAAATTCCAATACCTGACAACGCGATAAGATGGTCTGCATGATATCATCCTGATTTTCGGTAACCAAAAGAAAGACCGTTTTTTGAGGCGGTTCCTCGAGTAATTTCAAAAGTTTGTTGGCCGTGGCGGTGTTCATTTTATCGGCCATCCAGATAATCATCACTTTATAACCGCCTTCATAGGCTTTGAGCGAAAGTGATTTCATGATTTCCTGCGCCTCGTCCACTCCTATCTGTCCCTGCTTGTTCTGAATTCCCAGCGATTTAAGCCATTCGAATAAACTTCCGTACGGATTTTCGATGACGAATTCCCGCCATTGTTTCATGAAATTCGCACTTACCGGATGACTTTTTACCTGGTCGTTGGTAGCAACCGGAAAAACAAAATGCAAATCGGGGTGTGAAAAATGTTCGAATTTTAGGTTGCAGGCTTCGTTTCCGTTGGTGTTTTCACCGGAAGTATTGGAACACAAAATGTACTGCGCATAGGCAATCGCCATGGCTAAAGTCCCCGACCCTTCCGGCCCCACAAACAATTGCGCATGGGGAATCCGACCTAAATCGGCACTTTTCGTCAAGTGACTTTTGATGTGTTGTTGTCCTAAAATTTCCTGAAATAGCATGAAGCAAAGATAACAGAAAGTTTAATCAGGGCAAGAAACAATTGCTTGGTATTCGATCACTGTTTGTAACCGATTTTTTCTCTTTGTTTTTCATTTTCCGATTTTTCAATGAGTTCGTCTAAATATTGAAAAACCAGTTCAATATTCTTCCCATGATTGTCTATTTTCTTTTTGATCTTTTCAATTTCCAGCCTAACTTCTGTATTCTCAAGTAAGAAGCTTCTCAATTTCGTAAAGACGCGGATAATCTGGATATTGACTTTTATAGCCTGATCGCTTTTCAAAACACTGGAAAGCATGGCCACGCCTTGTTCGGTGAAGCACATAGGCATATATCGCAAGCCCATTTTTATGGAATTGGAGGTCACAAATTGTGACCTCCAATTCTGAAGTTCCGTTTCGGTCATCTCAAACATGAAATCTTCGGGAAAACGTTCGCTGTTTCTGCGAACCTGTTGTTTTAAAACTTTGGTTTCAACACCGTAAAGTCTAGCTAAATAACGGTCTAACATGACTTTCTGGTTTCTGATGAAGTAGATTTGGTTCATTACCACTTCTTCGGCGATGGCTGTGAATTCGCTTGATTTTGGCATACAAATACAATTAATGTAGTAAAAATAGTATTTTTATTTTGTTTTGATGAATCGATTTAAGAAATAATCAGAATTTCAACAATTGAGAATCCGCTAAAAAAGTATAGGAAAAAAGGCTAAAAAAAGAAAAATCGTATATTTGCAGATTACAGACTAAACAATCAACAAAAAAATACACAATGAAGACTCTTGCCGATTTTAATTTTGAAGGAAAAAAAGCCATTATCCGTGTCGATTTTAACGTACCGTTGGATGACCAATTTAATGTAACCGATGCGAACCGTATTGAAGCAGCGAAACCTACAATTGATAAGATTTTAAAAGACGGAGGCAGTGTAATTTTAATGTCACACCTGGGAAGACCAAAAGGTGTTGAAGCAAAATATTCGCTGAAGCATATTGTAGCTAAAACCGCAGAAGTATTGGGCGTTCCCGTTAAATTCGCTTCCGATTGTATCGGAGAAATTGCGGAAAATGCCGTAGCGGATCTACAATCAGGTGAAGTTTTGCTCTTGGAAAATCTTCGTTTCTATGCCGAAGAAGAAAAAGGCGATGTAGCCTTTGCTGAAAAATTAGCAAAACTAGGTGACATTTACGTGAATGATGCTTTCGGAACGGCGCACAGAGCACACGCTTCGACAACCATTATCGCACAGTTTTTCCCGGAGCATAAATGTTTCGGAATGTTATTGGCGAAAGAAATCGAAAGTTTAAACAAAGTATTAAATAATTCAGAAAAACCGGTAACGGCAGTACTTGGAGGATCAAAAGTGTCTTCTAAAATTACAGTTATCGAGAACGTTCTGGATAAGATCGACCACATGATCATTGGTGGCGGAATGACGTTTACGTTTATCAAAGCGTTGGGCGGTAAAATCGGAAACTCAATTTGTGAGGATGATAAAATGGCGTTGGCGCTGGAAATCTTGGAAAAAGCCAAAGCGAAAAATGTACAGATTCACTTGCCTGTGGACATGGTTGCCGCTGATGCTTTTTCAAACGAAGCCAATACGCAGATAGTCGACGTTTACAACATTCCGGAAGGATGGCAAGGTTTGGATGTGGGTCCGAAATCATTAGAAGCCTTAAAAGACGTAATCAAAAATTCAAAAACCATCCTTTGGAACGGACCTTTAGGTGTTTTTGAATTGGATAAATTTGCTGACGGGACCATCACTTTAGGGAATTTTATTGCAGAAGCTACTAAAAACGGCGCGTTTTCTTTAGTAGGAGGCGGTGATTCTGTGGCTGCGGTTAAGCAGTTCGGATTGGAGCCGAAAATGAGCTACGTTTCCACTGGTGGCGGGGCAATGCTTGAGATGTTGGAAGGAAAAACATTACCGGGAATTGCAGCCATCGAAAATTAATTTTATACTTTTTAACAATATTTTATAAAATTATAAGTTATAAGCTATTATGTTTGCATTACTTGTAAAAGACTGAATGATAATGGATTATAAAAATGTATATATGAATAAGACAAAAGTATTTTCCCTGATTTTCGGGATTTTCTCTCTGGTTGCTACGGCCCAGGAGACCGCCGAAAAAGAGGTTCAGATTACGCAAGCCCCAAAGCTATCGTATCTTGATTCCATTAAAGCTACTTTCGCTTACCATGAGACTAGCAACTGCATCGACGAAATGTGGATGAAGGAGCTGAATAATCAAGAACTTTATGAAGAAATGCAGACGGAAATCGCTCAGGTGAATTCCGGCGAAACTGTTTCGTATAATTTATCTACTGAGCTTTTAAAAGAGCGTCTGCAAAAACTGGACGAGAAATCACCGTTTAATGTGGAGTACAATCCCACGGTGGAAAACGTGATCAAATCGTTTCTGAAAAACCGTCCACGTGCTTTTGAGCGTCTGATGGCGGTTTCGGAATATTATTTCCCGATGTTTGAAGCCAGTTTATCGAAATACGATCTTCCGTTGGAAATCAAATATTTGGCAATTGTAGAATCGGCTTTGAATCCGTTAGCAAAATCCAGAGTGGGTGCCAGCGGTTTATGGCAGTTCATGTACGAAACCGGGAAACAGTACAAACTTGAGGTGAATTCGTATGTGGATGAGCGTTACGATCCGTTGAAAGCTACCGAAGCCGCGTGCCAGTATTTCACCAATATGTATAAAATTTTTGGAGATTGGGATTTGGTATTGGCTTCGTATAATACCGGACCCGGAAATATTTCCAAAGCGATCCGTCGTTCGGGCGGGCAGACCAATTACTGGAACATCAGAAAGCACATGCATCCGGAAACTCAGGGTTATTTGCCAGCATTCTATGCAACGATGTACATCTACGAATACAGAAAAGAGCACGGCATCGTACCTAAAAAAGCTTCGACGACTTACTTTGAAACCGATACGGTAATGGTAAAAAAACAGATGTCGTTCAAACAGATTGCCGATTTGCTGGACATGCCGGAAGAACAGTTGCGTTTCTTAAATCCGATTTACAAACGCAATGTGGTGCCGTTCGTTTCCGATAAAGCCCATTATATCCGTCTGCCGAAAAATAAATTGGCAATTTTCACTTCCAACGAAGACAAGGTGTATACCTATATCGATTACGAAGACAGCAAAAGAGAAAGACAGCAATTCAAAGTGAAAAAACCGAGAACGATCGTTTCCGATTCGACTCAAACAGCGATTGCGTCCAATGCCGAAACCGCTGATTTTGAGGAAGAAGTGGTGAAAACAAAATCGGTTAAAAAAATTAAAACGAAAATCCACACGGTTAAAAGCGGGGACAACCTTTCCGAGATCTCCGATAAATACAATGTGTCCGTTGCCGATTTGAAAAAATGGAATAAAATAAAAGGAACCGCTGTCAATAAAGGGCAGAAACTGAAAATCCAATACGAAACTTCAGTAGTGGTTGCCGAAAAATCGTCGGTTAAGAAGAAAAAGGACACGGTTAAAACGGAAGATCCAATCGTAAAAACTGCGGAGCCTAAAACTGAAGTTGCTGCAAATGAGAAAATTTACGTGGTGCAAAAAGGAGAGAATCTTACGCAAATAGCTAAGAAAAACAATGTAACCATCGCACAACTAAATGAATGGAATAAACTTGATAATGAAGGAATCAAAGCCGGTCAGGAATTGAAAATCCAGGCTACTGAAGATGCAGTTGCTTCGGTCGAGAAAGACGAGAAACAAGATACCAAGAAATCGATTAAGGAAAGAAGTCTTGAAAAAGAACACATGTATGTGGTTCAGAAAGGTGATTCTTTACTTAGCATTTCCAAAAAGAAGGGTACTACGGTAGCCAAGATCAGAAAACTCAACAACATTGACGGGGATAATATTAGACCTGGCATGAAACTCAAAATCAACGGATAATTTAGTAAATTCGCTTTTCAAAACAACACTGTGAGAAAAGCGAATTTTTTTTTCGGCCTGCTCCTGCTTCTGTTTTTAACCGCCTGCGAGAAAACGGTTAAGAAGGATGATTTGGTTTTACCGGCATCCACCGGAAACATCAATTCGGTTTCCGTTATTATCGATGATGTTTTGTGGAATGGTGAAATCGGTGATGTGCTCCGAAAAAAACTGGCCGCTCCTGTTGACGGTCTTCAGGAAGAAGAACCGCTTTTTACCCTGAATCAGTATTCCCCGAAAATTTTCAACAGCAATGTGAAACTGGCCCGCAATATCGTGGTTATTTCCAAAGCGCCCGAACCCGAGTTCAAACACGTGATGGACAAGTACGCCGTACCGCAAAATATCTTTTACATCAGCGGGCACAATTGGAATGAAATTATCCAGACCATAGAATTGCATTCGGATGCATTAACCGGCAGCATCAGTTATTCTGAAATAATCGAAAGTCAGAAAGCAACCGCTGAAGCATTGTTTGACGATAAGAAAATCCGTCAGAAATTCAATGTTTCAATGCAGATTCCCAATACCTTCAGTTATGCCCTTATGAAGAACCGGTTTGTCTGGCTTAAGAAGGATATGCCGTCGGGAAATTCGAGTTTGCTTATTTATCAGGTACCGCTTTCGGCGTATAAACACGGAAATGTGGTGGATAATACGATTCGCATTCGGGATTCCATCGGAAAAAAATACATACATGGAATGTTGGACAAATCCAGCATGCGCACCGAGGAAAGTTATTATCCTTATGTTTCGGAAACCAAAATCGACGAGAAACCCGCTTTCGAAATGCGCGGTACCTGGGAACTGCAGAACAACTTCATGAACGGTCCGTTTCTGAACTATGTGATAAAAGATACCCGAAACAGACGTTACATCATTGTGGAAGGTTTCGCTTATAATCCGTCGAGTACCAAAAGAGATGTGATTTTTGAGTTGGAATCGATTATAAAATCCACACAATTTCTAAAACCAAAGAAAAAATGAAGCCGGAATTCAAAATAAAGCCTTTTAAGGCACTTTCTCTCGCTGAACTATACCAAATACTGCAATTGCGTTCCGAAGTGTTTGTAGTGGAACAAAATTGCGTTTATCAGGACATTGACGGTAAGGACGAGAAAGCGCTGCATGTTTTAGCAGTGTATGAAGGCGTTCTGGTGGCTTATGCGCGTTTATTTGCTCCGGGGGATTATTTTGAGAATGCATCGATCGGAAGGGTGATTGTAAAACCCGGTTATCGCGATAAGAAATGGGGTCATGATCTGATAAAGGAATCCATAAAAGGAATTTCGGAACACTTTGGCGCATCGAAAATCACCATATCGGCACAACTGTACCTGCAGAAGTTTTATGAAAGTCACGGATTTGTGCCAACGAGCGAAATGTATCTGGAAGACGATATTCCGCACATCGAAATGAAACGGGGTTAATCGATGCTGGTAATGCTGATTTCCACGCGTTTGTTGTTGCGTTCCTTCTCATTTTCCAAAGGATAATCACGTCCGAAACCCTTGTAACTCATGCGTTCTTCGGGAATTCCGTTGGCCTTTAGGTAAGCGAAAATGGCTTTGGCCCTGGATTCGGAAAGGTTACTGATTCCGGTATCCTCGTCTACGGCATCACGAAAATATTGGGTATCGATGCAGCACACATGGCCTTGGATCTGAAATTTAAAATTCGGATTGTTTCTCAGTTCGTTCAGGAGTTTCTCCAGTTGTTTTTCGGATTTACGCAACAATACCGCACGTCCTCCTTCAAAATACAAATCCTTCAACTTGATGATATCCCCTACCTTTAACGGGCGGTCTTCAAACGTTTTGAGACGAAGCTGACGGTTTTCCACCTGCACTTTCGTTGGAAGGGAATCCTTTGGCTTGCTTAAATCGATAAAATCATTGTGAAAATATTCCAGATAAATGTCCACCCTACGGTTTAATTGTCGTGTGGCGTCTAACTCATCTTCGCTGAGTTGCAGTTCGGTAATCCGTAAATCGATTTTACCCCTTCCTTCCACGTTTTTCTGTTTGGAGGCAATTTCCTGAAGGATGTCGGATACGGTTTTGGCACGTCGTTGCGACAGCGCTCTGTTGTATTCGATACTTCCTCTGTCGTCGCAGAAACCTTCAAGACCTATGGAAAGAATTACGATGTTCCCCAGACTTTTTATGTAATCGTTGAGTCTTTGGTCTTCCTCATCGGTTAGTTTGTGCTTGTCGAAATCAAAATAAACGGAATATTTATCGGTCTTCACCTGCGTTAGTTCCTGAGAATGGCTAATGGTAAGGCCGAATAAAAAAAGGAAAGTGAAAATTTGCTTCATAAGCTGTTAGATTTTCGTAATAACCAATTCCACACGTCTGTCCTGATCCGGACCATTTCCCAAAGGCCTGGTGTTTCCGTAGCCTTTAAAAGTCATTCTGTTTTTGTCGATTCGTTTACTAATCAGATACTTGTAGACCGTTTCTGCCCTGTTTATCGAGAGCATTCTTTTTCGGGTATCTTTATCGATGGCTTCCCTCTGAAACGTTGGGGTGCAACAGATATGCCCCTGTATTTCAAAATTAATGTTTTTGTATTTGTGCAGAAGACGCGCAATGCGCTCCAGTTCCAGTTTTGATTTTGAGGTAAGCTTGCTGCTGCCGTTGTCGAATAAAATCTTATCCAGATAGATGCGGTCGCCTACAATCAGATCCTTTTTGATGTCTTTGTAAACTCCCGGTATCGGTTTTGGCGGCACCGGTTTGAAGTTCATCACCACGTCGACACGTCGGTTTTTCTGGCGTACTTCGGGAAGGTTTTCAATAATATCGTCATCAATCAGAATACGTCCTTTTCCTTCAATGGTAACGATAATCACGTTTTTGATTCCTTTTTCAATCAGTTTGTTTTTTATCGTGTTGGCCCTGTTGCTGGACAGTTTGTAATTGTAGGCATCTTTTCCCCTGTCATCGCAATAGCCGTATATCTGAACGCTTTCGATTCTTGAGGTGTCAATCGCTTTCACGAAGGCTACCACCTCGTTCGCCTGTTTTTCATCAAGGCGGAATTTATCGAACTCGAAATACACGGAATGTACTACTTCTTCCTGCGCATTGGCAAGATGTGTAAGCAGCAGCAACAGGAATACAATTTTTTTCATTTTAGTGATGACTACGGTCTTTAATCCGGTGCAGGTTAATATCTGACGGCGGGTGAATCAGTATAGGGTATTGTTCTACTTTTACCGAGCTGCTGTCCAATCCAAATGCTTCTTCTTCTGATAGACTGACTTTTTTCAGCAAAAAGTAAAGATCTAAAATTATTCTTTCATACCATGGGAAATCATTGTCATACGACATAAACTTCTCAATAAGAACGAATTTGAAATCGCCGATTACATTATTTCTGTGCAACGATTCGTAGCGGCTGGTAATGTCTACTTCTCCGTTTTTCACCATATCCTGCACCACTTTTTTGAAAAGCAGGTTAATACGCGGTGCCACACGGAAGCCCAGATAGAAATCCACACGGATAATGTCGTCTTTTACCATTTCGCGTACACGGTATTCCATTTCATAAGGCTCATCGGTCACATTCACGTGTACAAACCAATAAATATCGGCGCGTTTTGGTCGTTTTTGTAAAATCGAATATACAATTTTTGATTCAATTTCCTCACTCATCCCTGAGTTGGTTAGGTAAATCAGGTGTGTGGCATATTTCGGAATGGAAAGGTCGTTACTCAAATCGGATATTACCTTTTTGAAGTTGTCGAGCTTCACGAATTCGGTGTATTCTTTTCTGATTTTCTTCGCCGTGAACCAAATCACCATCACAAAGGCCAGGATACCGGCTATAAATACCGAAACGTAACCGCCGTGAGGGAATTTTTCAATATTGGCTAAGAAGAAGGAGAATTCAATCGATAAATAGGTCACCAGAACTAGAATGATAAAGATCGGATTGTAGCGTTTTAAGACCATAAAGAAACCTAACAAAATAGTGGTCATGATCATACAAAGAACGATAGCCAGACCGTAGGCCGCTTCCATGTTTCCGGATTCTTCAAAGTGCACTACAATGAATACACAGCCTAGGAATAACAACCAGTTGATGGACGGAATGTACAATTGCCCTTTTAATTCGGTTGGATATTTCACGCGTACTTTCGGCCATAAGTTCAGACGCATGGCTTCCGAAATCAGGGTGAACGAACCACTGATCAAGGCCTGTGATGCGATAACGGCCGCTGAAGTGGCAATCGCGATCCCGAACGGTAAAAACCAATCCGGCATTACCAAATAGAAAGGATTTCCTGGGTTACTTGCGCTGCCGCTCAATTCGGTTAAGGTTTTTCCGCTGTTGGCAATCAGATAAGCACCCTGCCCGAAATAGTTGATTACTAACATGGTTTTTACGAAAATCCAGCTGATACGGATGTTTTTAATTCCGCAGTGACCCAAATCGCTGTACAACGCCTCGGCTCCCGTAGTACAAAGGAAGACATACCCCAAAACATAGAAACCTTCGTGGTGTACCTGCAATAAATGAATGGCATAATACGGATTTAAGGCCTTAAGGACAGCGATGTTCCCTAACAAATGGATCGCTCCCAAGACGCCCAACATTCCGAACCAAAGTAACATCATCGGGCCGAAAAACTTACCGACAAATTTGGTTCCGAAGCGTTGTATGAAAAAGAGAATGAACAGAATCGCGATAACAATCGGAATCGTATTTAAATCGTGGTTGTACGTCTTTAATCCCTCAATTGCGGAGGATACTGAAATGGGCGGAGTAATGATACCGTCCGCCAAAAGAGCACTCCCTCCAATGATGGCGGGCACCAGCAACCATTTTTTCTTTAGTTTTTTAACCAAAGTGTACAGGGAAAAAATACCACCCTCCCCTTTGTTGTCCGCCCTAAGCGTTAAAACTACATATTTTAAAGTAGTTTGTAGGGTCAGTGTCCAGAAAATACAGGAAATGGCACCAAGAACAACGTCCGGGTTAATCGCCTGCTTGCCAACAATGGCCTTCATTACGTAAAGCGGAGAAGTACCAATGTCTCCGTAAATAATCCCTAAGGTTACAATTAAACCGCCTAACGTTAATTTATTCAGGTGGTTGCTGCTGTGTGAACTCACTTTATTAAAATTTAAATAAGCGCAAAATTATCATAAAAAAGTACAGAAGAACTAAAAAGCGTAGGAAATTTAGTTTTTCAGAATTTTATTATATTCCGCACTGTTGTTTAAGATGGCGACTGCCTTTGAAATTTCAACATTACTTTTCGTGTAATATTGGTACAAACCTTCTCTGTATTGGTAGCGTTTAATGATTTCGTCCAACAGTAAATCTTTAATTTCGGCTTTGTTTTTTTCGAGTTCTTTTTCTTCGCTTCGCTGTAAAGCCAAGAGTAATTGCTGATATTCTGCAGCGATGGATTCGTCTATTTTTTCTTTTTTGGCGATAGCCAACGTATTTTTCAGGGCGATTTCCGTCTCGGTATCCAACTGGAAATTGTCTTTTTTAAGAAAGTTTTTGAAAGTGGCAAAATCGGCATCGGTAAGCGTCGGAACGGTATTTCCCTGATTCGGGTTTTTATAGTAATACTCGGTTGCGAAATTGAAGATGCCATCGCTTTTCAGTAAGGCGGCTGCAATGGTACTCTGTTTGGCTTCTGTCAGTTCCACATCCGGCTGGATGCCTCCGCCATCGTAAACGGTTCTTCCTTTTTTGGTCTTAAAGGCGTTGTAATTTTTGGATTCGGTGCGGATGGCTTTCCCGTCCTTGTCCTTATGCGTATAGTCCAAAGCCTGGATGCAACGTCCGGAAGGCGTGTAATATCTGGAAATGGTGACTTTTACCTGAGTGCCATACGTCAGATCCAACGGTCGTTGTACCAATCCTTTTCCAAAACTTCGCGCGCCCACAATTACGGCTCTGTCCAAATCCTGTAGCGCACCGGCCACGATTTCGGAGGCCGAGGCACTTTTTCCGTCCACCAAAACCACCAGCGGAATTTCCAGATCTATCGGCCCTCTTTGTGTTTTGTAGGTGTTGTTGTGTTTCTCGGATTTTGATTTTGTGGTTACGATAACCTCGTTTTGCGGCACAAACAGGTTGCAGATGTTCACCGCTTCGTGCAATAAACCGCCCGGATTTCCGCGTAAATCAAGAATTATTTTAGTGGCGCCCTCCCCTTTCAGTTTGGTTAGAGCGTCTTTCACTTCAAGGGAAGCTTTGGAATTAAACTGGGACAGTACGATATAGCCCGTCGTTTTATCGGATAGCAACGCATAAAACGGAACGGCCTTCACCTCTACTTCATCCAGCGTGATTTGCGTAGTCAACAATTTCCCCTGGCGCTTGTATTTGATATCGACTTTGGAGTTTTTGGCGCCGCGTAACAGTGTTCCGGCATCTTCCTTGAAATCCACCAGATTCACATCGCCAATCTGAATAATTTCGTCTCCGGCTTTGAGTCCGGCCTTGTCGGCTGGGAAATTTTTATAGGGCTCCACGACAATTAATCGTCCTTCCTTGCGGTTGATCATCGCTCCGATTCCGGTGTATTCCCCGGTCGAATTGATCTTGAAACGCGCCACATCCTGCTCGTTGAAGTAGTTGGTGTACGGGTCCAGATCGGCCAGCATGTTTTTGATGGCTTTGTCCATTAATTCTCCCGGATTCACTTCGTCCACGTAATTCTGGTTTACGGTTTTGAAAAGGGTCGTGAAGATTTCAATCTGTTTCGCGATTTCAAAAAAATCTTGTTTGAAACTCGCGCCTACAAACAAAAATCCGCCCGCAAGGACCGGGAGGATGTATTTTCTTTTTAGTACTGCTACCATTTTTTAAGTCTTTTTTCGTCGGATCCGTCTTCGTATAAGGAGGAACCCTGCTACGAAAATAAGGATAAAAGGCCAAACGTAAAGCATTCCGGGGAAGAAAGTTACTATGTTGTTGCGTCCTTCCGGATACGTTCCTAACTTCAGTTTCTGAAAATTACCGCAGATTCAGAGATTAAAAGCGAAATCCTTATAAATAATCTGCGAATCTGCGGTTATCTTTATAATAAATTTTTGGCCATTTAATTTGTGGACAGTGTTTTTAATCAAACGTATAACGTACTAATTTTTAGACTAAATTTGATATAAGTCGGATTCAAAATAAGAGCCTATGAATACGTTGTCGGATAAGAAGACTGTAAGACTGGAGTCGTTGGATTTTCTCCGGGGATTGATAATGGTGCTGCTGGTATTGGACAGTACCGGATGTTATGAGTATATCCGGGAGGCAATCTCCGACAAAGGAAGTTTCGGATTCGTCATTATAAGTCAATTTTTTCATATACACTGGCAGGGCTTGCATTTCTGGGATCTGGTTCAGCCCTTATTCATGTTTATGGCAGGGGCAGCCATGGCGTATTCCTTATCGAAACAGTCAGCCGACGGTGTTCGGTGGAAAGACAGATTTATAAAAATAGCCAAACGCAGCGCGCTGTTGTTGTTCTTCGGACTGTTCAAAAGAATAAGCGACCCGGACTGGCTTTCATTGGAAACCCTAGATGTAACGGATATCCTTACGCAATTGGCTTTTACAACCCTTATCGCTTTTTTTCTTTTCGATTTAAAAATCAAATACCAGCTATTAGCCTGTTTCGGTATTTTGCTGCTGACCGATGTTCTCTATCGCTTTTGTGCTGCTCCCGGATTCAATCAGGGCTATACGGAATTTCAAAACTTCGGAAATTATGTCGACTGGATTTTATTCGGACAAAAACCAAATGAATACGTGTTTATAAACTGGTTACCAACAGCCGTGCATACCATCGCGGGAACCATTGTCGGTAAAATTATTATGCAGGCTAACAAGCAGTTGCGAATTTTTATACTGTCCGGATTGGTTTTATTGCTAATTGGTTACGGATTGGATTTCCTGAATCTAATCCCCATGATCAAACGAATAGCGACCGTTTCCTTCATAACCGCATCCCTGGGTTTTGCACTCCTCTTTCTGGCGCTGAGTTATTGGTGGATTGATGTACGCCTGCATAAAAAGGGGTTGCTGTTCTTTCAGGTGTTCGGTATGAACTCCATTTTTATTTACCTGTTCAGTGAAATTGTGGGCCGGAACTGGCTTAACGGCTACGGTATAATGATTTTATCCCCGATATTCAAAATGATGAATATGGGGGATCACCTGATACTTGTTTTTTCGTCACTAAGCGTATTTGCCGTTGAATGGTACATTTGTTTTTTCCTGTATAAGAAGAAACTGTTTTTTAAGTTATGATGCTTTTTTTCGTCGGAATCGTCTTCGAATAAGGAAGAATGCTGCTATGGAAACAAGGATAAACGGCCAAACGTAAAGCATTCCGAGAAAGAAAGTAGCGACATTGTTGAAACCGCCCCGGAGCGCCTTTCCCATTTTTCCGGAAAAGGAAGCGGTAGCACCACTTTCGGAAGGTTTATTAGTGTACATTTCCAGATGGACAGTGCTCATGGCCACCTGACTCTGAAGGAATTTCAACCGCCCTTCCTTGGCTTCGATTTCTTCGCGTACCTCCGAAAGCGAACTTTCAATTTCCAGCATTTCCGAAACTTTGGTGGCTTTGCCCAACAATTCGAAATACCTTTTTTCCAGGATTCTTTTCGCAGTCAGCCGCGCTTCCACATCGATGTATTCTTCGGTAACGTCTTCGGCTGAAATTTCCTTTCGGTCAAAATGGTTCACACCCTGACTGATTTCCGCAATAAAGGCATCAAAAGCGGCACTGGGTATCCGAATGGTAATGTTTCTGAAAAGTAAGGCGTCATTTTGACCCGACAGATCATTCTGCACCGAGGCTTTGTGTTTTGTGATGGCAGTTTTAACCGATACAAAGGATTCCTCAAGATCGGCGGTTTCAAAACGCAACCTAGCGGTTTTGATGATTTTGGGCTGAAGATCCTCTGTTCTGACCGACACCGAAGCAGCCATTTGTGCTCCAGAATCTTCTTTTGGTGGCGGCGGTAGCAGACTTGTTTCCACAACAGCGTCCTCGGTTGCTGCAGCCACTGCAACTTCTTCATCAGTATCGGAAATCATCATCATTTTGTCTTCCGAAACGGCGTCTTTGCAGGCCATCGGAATTAGTAATAGCGATAAATACAGCACTAACGTTCTCATAAGCTTTTGGTTTTAAATGACTAACGCAAAAGCCGTAGGAAAAAGTACGTTTTATTCAGAAATTATTTAGCCTCCGTTTTTACGGCTTCGATGCACTTCTCGAAAAGCTGGATGGTTTTTTTGTTGATTTCCTCGTAGGAGAGACGTTCCTTACTCTGATAAAAAAACATAAAAGCATAGGGTTGTTCCATGTTTTCCAACAGCAAAGCTTTGTTCAGGCGATAGGTTTCCCGCAGGACCCTTTTGAAATAATTACGGTCGACCGCTTTTTTGAAGTATTTTTTGGAAACGGAAACCCCCATTTTAATCGGCACATTATCTTCCGGTACAATAGGGACATACACCAGGCGTAACGGATATTTCGATACCGAGTTCCCTTCGGAAAACAGTAAACCGATGGTGGTTTTGCTTTTCAGCTTTTCGTGCTTGGGATAGGTGTTTTTCATTTTCAGGGGCAAAGATACGAAGTTCGGACTCCAAATGAAAGCAGGAGAACAGAATGCTTTTTCGCTTATCGTTTAGTTGTGTCGGATTACCGATATTAACTTTTAAAATCCGGAACGCCGTTTGCTTTTTTCGTAAATTTACGGGGCATTTAAGGATGTAAGTTGTTGAGAACTACCCATTTCTGCTTCGAACAGGCTCATTGTAACTTTAATGGTATGTGTCCCGGTGGCAGTTTCAGCGCCATAATGTTTTGCTAAAAGACGTTACCGGGAAGGAAATACAAGGAAATAAATTGTTTACATTAAATACGATTCATTATGAAAAAAGTACAGCAAACCGGTATTTGGATTGACTCATCAAGAGCGATTTTGGTTACCCTTGAGGGTGGCAAAGAACACATTACCGAATTGGATTCTGAGATGGAGAACCGGATGTATCATGATCACGGTGGAAATAAGGGAGCTTTTATGGGCAGACAACATGTGAATGACGAACGAAAATTTGAGGAACGACGCAAACACCAGCTTCAGGATTTTCTGGAAGATGTGGTGTATCACACCCGATATACTGATGAACTCTACGTTTTCGGACCGGCAGAAACCAAAACAGCCCTAAGTAAGTTGATTTATGAAGACAAGACAAATGCTGCAATGAAACTGAAAGCGGTGGAACCTGCAGATAAGATGAGCCTCAATAAAATAGTGGCAAGGGTTAAGAAGTTCTATCTGCATTAATGGGTTGATTCTTTAATCATACAAGCGCAACTGTCAGGGTTGCGCTTTTGTTTTTGGTTGTTATGCAGTATCTTTAGGATAAATGACCGGCCTTTATGAACACGAAACGCCTCTTTATTTCAGTTCTCTTATTCCATTTTTTTGTTGCTTACAGTCAGCAGGAAAAGAAACCGTTTGTGCTTGGTTTTGCCTACGGAATGGGAGAGGAGCTCAATAGCAAAGACTACTACTACACCAACAGTTTTTATAAAATACACCTGGGGTATACTTTTAAAACAGGCAAACACTTCAGTTATGAAGTGGTGGTGCAGCCGGAGGTTAATTTCGGCACACACCAGCTTTTAAACAAATATTTCGTGCAGCCCGACGAACCCGATTATGAAGCACTCCGGGAGGAATACACGCAACTTAAAGACGTGAATGACTACATACTGAACATCGGAATTATTGTCCGCACACCAATTTCAAAAGAATTCAGCGTCTATGTTTTGGGAAGTATTGGTCCGATGATTACCGATACGCAAACCGAACGGTTATCGGAAGGTTTTGCCTTTTCGGATGTTATCGCGCTTGGGCTTTCGCTGAAAATCAGTACAGTGTATTTCGATGTGCGTCCGAGTCTGCGGCATGTTTCCAATGGCGGATTTCAGGGCTCCAATTCGGGGTATAACACGAAAAACATTGAATTTCAGTTTTCGTTTGCCTTATAAGAGTAAAAAATTGATAGCGTTTGCTGTTTTTTTGATGCGGGTACCAAAGTTTTGGTAAGAAGTACCAAAGTTTTTGTAGGAAACACTAAAGTTTTAATGGCGAGTACTAAAATTTTGGTAGGTAGTACCAAAGTTTTGATAGGATGTACCAAAAAATCGATAGGACTTATTAATTTTTTAAGTTATTTTCTGTATTTTTTGGTTCGAGGAATCAATTTTAAAGTGTTGCCAATGAAAACCTGTTTTTTTATACTTACCCTTTGTTGTTTGGTTTCCTGTAAGACGGGGAGTAGCAGGGCGACTTTAGTCCAAACCGACTGCATCAGTCGCGTGATAGCCATAGATGATTCCCTCGGAAAGATACGGAACCGGGAATGTGAAAACCTTTCGCTCAGCCAGACCATCGCAAATTATACCAAAGGGATGGCAGCAATCGATACCAAAGGGTGTCCGGAAGCCTTTTCAAAAGCCTATCGTTCACATAAGGACGCGTGGAATGCCGTTCTGCCCGTCACCGATACCTATCCCGATTTAAGAGGCGAAATGCATGTGTTGTTCAAAGAATTGGAACGAAGCAAGGACTCGGTGGAGTTTAAAAAATTACAGGCCGATATTTGGACTACGTGGGGGGAAGTGGAGCGGTTTGTGAAAAAATAGAGTTTTCAGTCGCGGTTTTACTACGTCTATTCGCTACGCTCGGGTCAGTAGCGATAGCGAGGATTTTGCAATCTGCATTTCGGTCGCGCCCGGTTTTCAATATAATTTAGTTAATTGACAATGTAATCTGAAAACGTACGGAATGAAAAAGAACAGCCTACTATTTTTACTTCTCGGTTTATGGTGTTCCACGGAATCGTTCTCGCAGGTTAAAGAGGAAGAAAAAAGTTCCGGTGCAGCCTTGGCTACCAATCCTTTGGCTTATGTAACCAAATTACAGTTTCAGCCCAATTTCACTTTTCTGGATAACGGTGGAAAACAGTTTGCTATTTTTAACCGGATTATCCGCCCGTCAAAATCATTGGGCCTTCCCTTTATTAAATCCAAGAATCCGGATAAATTCTACACAATTTACCGACTTGAAGCTCCAATCATAAGCAAGACAGTAACAGATCAGGCAAGTAATTTCAACGCAACAGGAACCGACGATTTTATTTTGCTGGATGCCATTGCCCTCAAAAGGAATTGGGGAATAGCCGGTGTTGGTGGTGGGGTGCTCATTCCTTTGGGATCGCCTAATACTTTAAGCTTCGGGAAATGGTGTGCCGGTCCTACGGGAGTTGTTATTTATAATAAAGTACCGAAACTGCAGTTAGTGATGTTGGTACAGCAATTTTTTTCCTTTGCGGGAAACTCCGACAGACCGGATCAAAACTTCATGTATTTTCAGCCACAGGTTACCAAGTTGTTTCCCAACGGTTATTTTATTCAAACTTTTCCTATTATGAAATTTGACTGGGAAAACGATAAATTTACCATACCCGTAAATTTGATGTTTGGGAAAGCGTTTGCCAAAGATAGGTCGATGTTTTTAGGTCCCCAATATGTTGTAAACGGACCTGCCGGAATAAAAGACAGTTGGGCCATAATGTTTAACATTAATACAATGTTCCAATAGTTATAGTTACTCCGTTGGCGCATTGGTTTACAAAAAAGCTGCCTTTTCAGACAGCTTTCAACTTTATTTCTTGTAAAGATTATTCTCTTTATTGATATCGGCCATTAGTCCGGCAGGATCAATGGTGATCGATTTGATGCTTCCTTTTTCCTTGTTGATGGTAAAGTCAAACGTAGGGTAGGCCCAGTCCCAACCTTCCGTAACGGTACGTTTTACATTCGGGAACGGATTGTCTTTCGTCCAGCGCATTAGGGTTTGCGGTACATAATAACTTTCCTGAGTCCCGTCTTCATAAGTTACCATGATGTCTAACGGCATCGGCATTCTTCCGATTCTCTCCAGGGTTACTTTTGTAGCCTTTCCGTTTTCTTCGACCGTTTTGATACCGTAATCGATGGTGTTGGTGGTTTTGGTCCATTCCATTAAATACCAGTCTAAGTTGGCTCCTGAAACCTTCTCCGCCACGTGTTTGATATCGTTGGGAGTAGGGTGGGTCATCTTATACTCGGCATAATAGCGTTTGATGGTTTTCATCAGGTTTTCTCTTCCGATAAGGTATTCCAACTGGGACAAGAAAATATTCCCTTTGCTGTACGCCTGAATGCTGTACGGACGGTTTTCGTCGTAGCGGTCGGCATGCGTGGTTTGCGGTTGTTCTTTCCCTGATTTTACAAGGGAGTAATAACCTTTATAGGAATCTTCATGTGGGTTATCTACTTTTTTATCTGCGATTTCATTTAAACCGAAGTTCTCTAACCAAGTAGTGAAACCTTCGTCCATCCAGCTGTTTTTAGCCTCGTTCGAAGCCAATACGTGCTGGAACCACGAATGTGCCATTTCATGCGCTGTAACACCGAGCAAGCCCTCAAAATCACCTTCTCCCAGGATAAGCGTGCACATCGCATATTCCATTCCGCCATCACCACCCTGAATAACCGAATACTGTTCGTACGGATAGTTACCCACCGTAGTGTTGTAAATTTCCATCAACCGAACCGTTGCGGGTTGCAGCTTTTTCCAGTTGTCGATGATTTTCGGATTGTTCTTGTACAGGAAATGAATCGTGGCGCCGTTCGGAACCTGTGCGATGTCGTGTACGTAATTTTTATCGGCGGCCCAGGTGAAATCATGCACGTTCGGTGCTATGAAATGCCAGGTCAGTTTTTTTTGCTTCTTCGGAAGTTTTACCACCACGCCCGAATCCTGATACCCGTGTCCGATTTCGTTTTTGTTCTGTAAGTAACCGGTACTTCCCAAAACATAGTTTTTATCGATGGTGATTTTTACGTCGAAATTCCCCCAAACACCGTGAAATTCCCTTCCGATGTAAGGATCTGCCTGCCATCCTTCGAAATCGTATTCGGCCATTTTCGGATACCATTGCGACATGGACAATTCCACACCTTCTTTATTGTTACGCCCGGAACGTCTGATCTGTACTGGAACCTGTCCGTCAAAATCTAAAGAAAAAGTGGTTGAGGTGTTGGGCAATAGCGGTTTTGCCAAATCCACTTCCAATATTGTTCCCACGACTTTATTGGCGGCAGCCAAACCGTCCTGTTTCAGGTTGGTAATTTTCAGATAACCTATTTCATTGGGTTTTAAAGCGGCAATGCGGCTTTCTTTGGTTTCTTTGTCGCCTACTTTTACTTTGGTGACCATGCGGCCGTCCGGATCTTTTATCGTTTTTAAACGAGCATCCATGGCGCTGTTAGGTTGGAACGCATTGTTGAACAGATGGTAATACACGCGACGCAGGGTGTCGGGTGAGTTATTGGTGTACACCATGGTTTGTTTTCCTTTGTATTGGTAGGTTTTCACGTCCATGGAAACCTCCATTTTGTAATCGGCATGTTGTTGCCAATAGCCCGGGTTGGGGTTTTTCTGTGCGAACACTGCACCGGTAAGGAACAGGGTAAGTAAAAGGTATTTTTTCATCTTCAATCAAATAAAAAGGAAGGGAAAATTCCCTTCCGATTCTACAATTGCCAAATATAATTATTTTTTTGCCATCTTCTCCGCCATTAACAAAGCGTTGTAGGCATTTACGATTTTTCCGGATTTTGAAACCTCATTAAACGCTTTTGTTTCCTGAGTTTCGCCTACGGTAACCTTGGTGGTTAACGGTGTTCCGGATTCCATGATAATCTGTTTTACCTGAGCAGCAGAAAGTTTTGGATAATACGAACGTATAAGTGCCGCCACTCCCGCAACATTTGGCGACGCCATTGATGTTCCTTGCTGGTATTCGTAGGTATTGCTTGGTGTTGTTGCGTAAATTTTATCACCCGGCGCAAAAATATCCACGCTTGTTTTTCCATAGTTGGAGAAACCGGCTACCATACCTGCACCGTAATTTGGTGAAGTTGCTCCGATAATCAATACGTTGTTTGAAATTTCCGGCTGTCCGTCGTAGGAATCTGTCGGGTATTTGTTCATGGTATCCAAATCATACGATTCGTTACCCGCTGCGAAAATCACCAAAACATCTTTGGATGCGGCATATTTGATGGCATCGTGTACCCAGTCTTTGTGCGTGGAGAAGTATTTACCGAAACTTCCGTTGATTACTTTGGCACCGTTGTCTACCGCATAACGGATTCCCAATGCGATGTCTTTGTCGTACTCATCGCCATCCGGCACGGCACGAACGGCCATAATTTGTACGTTATTGCTTGCCACTCCGTCACCACCTTTGTTGTTGTTTTGGGTTTGCGCAATAATTCCGGCTACGTGGGTTCCGTGTTTGGCACCTTTTTTAACAGGACCGATCACGTTATTGTTGCCGTATTTTTTATCGTTTAAATCGTCAGGATTGTCGCCGACTACTTTTCTTCCGTCAAATTGCAGATTTAAATGGTAATTTACCTGTCCGTAAACATGATCTTTATATCCTACAATTTCCTTGTCAAATTCTTCTTTGGAACCGACTTGCGTTAAAACCTGCATCATCATCCCTTTGTATTGCAGCAAAGTCTGATCCGTAGTTTCGATTTTTTTAACATCGTCCAGAGTGTAATTTTTCTTTTTCAGATGATCGGAAATGGCTTTGTCGCCCGCCATGATGAAATCCACCTGCATTTTACCCTGATTGGCTTCCTGCATTTCTTTGTCGTATTCGGCCTTTGCCTTTCTATAGGTTGCTGAGCCGTCGTCTCCTTTTTTCAGGATACGCACATATTCCATATTTTCGTATTCGGCATCTCCAAGGAAATTCCATCCGTGGATATCATCGATATAGCCGTTTTTGTCGTCGTCTTTTCCGTTTCCGGCAATTTCTTTCGGATTGGTCCAGATGGCCGGTTTTAAATCTTCATGGTCGATGTCGACACCGGAATCTACTACGCCTACAACGACTTTAGTTCCTTTTTTGCCTTTGAGTAATTCGGCGTAAGCCTTATCCACGCTCATTCCCGGAATAGTATCTTTGCCTAAGTCCAGATGACTCCAGCGTTTTAAGTCTTTTTCAGCAATTTTGGTCGTTTTCACCGGCATTTTGTCAATATTCTCAACCGATGTGGATACCATTTTTTGGGTTCCGCAGCTTGCTAAGGCTAGAGCCAGTCCTGCGCACAGGTAATAGGATTTAAATATGTTCATGATTATTCTTGGTTTTTGTGATAAGTCGAAAGTATTTCCAATTGTTACAAAAGCAGAAAAAATTAACATTTTGTTATAACAAAGGATGAAGTTACGTCTTTTTAAGTGCTAAGCCATGATGTGGGGTAAAAAAAAATGAGCTACTTTATATGAAAAGATAGCTCATTGCGGTAATCGCCACTGTAATTAGAAATAAAAGAAGCTTAATCATAACAGTTCGTTTTTGATTGATAATATGCTGATTGATGATTTATTTACAATTTGCAATTATTTTTCGCAGTACCGTATCGGCAATTTCCAGTTCTTCCTGATTGATGCCGTTTAGCGCTTTACTACGGTTTTGCAATACAACTTCATGAACGTTTTTTATTATCGCTTCACCGGTTTCTGTGACGTGAAGCATTTGTTTTCTCCGGTCTTCCGGATTGGTTTCTTTTTCAAGATAACCCGCTTTTATCAGTAAGTCAATGATTCGTGTTACCGAGGCATTGTCTTTGAAAACCAACTCACTCAATTCGTGTTGGGTGATTGTCGGATTCTCCAGGATGCATTTTATTACCAGCCACTGATCGATTGTTATCTTAAAACCGTTTTCGCGCAGTTTCTTTTGGGCAAACATCCGATACAACCGTATGCTGTAATCAATATTGTAAAAAATGATGTTGCTTAATTTTTCCACAATCGATTTCTTTACCCAAAGTTAAGAAGGATTTTGTAATAATTGATATATCAATTAAATTTTAATACAAAATTAACGCATGCCAATCGCTTGAAAAGGAATGGGTTAAAACGAATGGAAAGTTACTCATTATTTTAAATGAATTTACTTTTAGGTGAAAAAATACCGCAGATTTCTAGATTTCAATTGATTGGCTTGTTTGAAATCTGTAAATCTGCGGTTGAAATTTGATGTTTTTTTGACTCCGATGGTTTATCCCAAAATGTCCTCACAGCTAAAGACCTCTTTCAGGCGGACGCCTTTTTCGGTTTGTTCCACCGTGATGATCTGGTTGTGGGCATCGTGTTCCAGAAAAAGATAATAATTATTTTCCGCTGCCAGGTTCATGAATTTTGCTTTTTCATCAATGGTTAACAGCGGACGGGTGTCGTAGCCCATTACATACGGAATCGGAATGTGTCCGGCTGTGGCCAGTAAATCGGCGCAAAAAACAATGGTTTTTCCGTTGTAATTGATATGGGGGAGCATTTGTTTTTCGGTATGACCGTCGGCAAACAAAATTCCGAAGCCTAATTCGGATTCCGCAAGAAAATCAGTTTGAGGTCGGTTGATGAATTTGAGCTGTCCGCTTTCCTGCATCGGCAGAATATTTTCCGAAAGAAACGATGCTTTTTCACGGGCGTTGGGTTTGGTTGCCCAGTCCCAATGGTTGTCGTTGCTCCAGAAAGTGGCGTTTTTGAAGGCAACTTCATAACCGGTTCGGTCCTTGTTCCACTGCACGCTACCACCGCAATGATCGAAATGTAGGTGTGTCATGAACACATCGGTAATATCGTCACGATGAAAACCGTATTTTGCTAAAGATTTATCCAGCGAATGGTCGCCCCAAAGGGAATAATAACCGAAAAATTTCTCCGATTGTTTGTTTCCCATGCCGGTATCGATTAGAATCAGACGGTTTCCGTCCTCGACCAAAAGACAGCGCGCGGCTATATCGATTAAATTATTTTCGTCGGCCGGATTGGTTTTGTTCCAGAGGGTTTTCGGTACCACGCCGAACATCGCGCCTCCGTCCAACTTGAAATTTCCGGCTTCTATAGGGTAAAGTTTCATTTTATGAAGTTTAAATAAGCCTGCAAATTAGCAATTATTGCGGGAATTTACAATCTAAAAAGTGTCATAAGAAACGACTATACTGTAATAAGTTATAAAAATGTTAGCTAGTATTGGAAAAACCTTTTTATGTGATACCTTTGCGGTAAATTAGAATTAATCTGTATAAACGTTATGATTAAAGTATCTGAAACAGCAAAAAAGAGAATCGCATTTTTAATGGAAGATGACGGTTTCGACACTGCGACGGATTATGTCCGAGTGGGCGTAAAAAGTGGCGGATGTTCCGGGTTGTCTTATGATTTAAAGTTTGACAAAGCTTTAGGGGAAGATGATAAAGTGTTTGAAGACAACGATATAAAAATTGCAGTGGATAAAAAAAGTTTCCTGTATTTAGTGGGAACAACCTTAGAATATTCAGGTGGTTTGAACGGAAAGGGATTTGTGTTTAACAATCCGAACGCGCAAAGAACCTGTGGATGCGGAGAGAGTTTTTCGCTCTAGTCGAAAGTCAAAAGCCGAAAGTCCAAATATCAGTTGGCCGGCGCTAAGACAGTAGACATTAAAACTTTAAGACTAAAAAATGAGTAAATACACTGAAGACGACCTAAAAGTCGAACTCGAAAACAAAGAATACGAATACGGTTTTTATACCGATATCGAATCGGATACGTTTCCTGCGGGATTGAATGAGGATATTGTCCGCGCGATTTCCAAAAAGAAAAACGAACCCGAATGGATGACCGAATGGCGTTTGGAAGCCTTCCGCGCCTGGGAAGAAATGACTGAGCCGCATTGGGCGAACGTTCATTATGAGAAACCTGATTTTCAGGCGATTTCCTATTATTCGGCACCCAAGAAAAAAGACAAATACGAAAGTTTGGATGAGGTCGATCCGGAATTACTGGAGACTTTCAAAAAACTGGGTATTTCCATCGATGAGCAAAAGAAACTATCAGGTGTTGCGGTTGATATCGTAATGGACTCGGTTTCTGTAGCTACCACGTTCAAGAAAACATTGGCTGAAAAAGGCATTATTTTCTGTTCAATTTCCGAAGCGATTCAGGAACATCCGGAATTGGTGAAAAAACACTTGGGAACTGTAGTTCCGCAACGCGATAATTTTTATGCGGCTTTGAACTCGGCGGTTTTCTCCGACGGTTCGTTCTGTTACATTCCCAAAGGCGTTCGTTGCCCGATGGAATTGTCAACTTATTTCCGAATCAATCAGGGAGGAACAGGTCAGTTCGAAAGAACGCTGGTTATTGCCGATGAAGGCAGTTATGTTTCCTACTTAGAAGGTTGTACTGCGCCAAGCCGTGATGAAAACCAATTGCATGCCGCGGTTGTTGAGTTGATTGCGCTTGATAATGCCGAAATCAAATATTCGACCGTACAAAATTGGTATCCCGGAAACAAAGAGGGTAAAGGTGGGGTTTTCAACTTCGTAACCAAAAGAGGTTTGTGTGAGAAAAGTGCAAAAATTTCTTGGACGCAAGTAGAAACCGGTTCTGCCGTAACCTGGAAATATCCATCATGCATCCTGAAAGGCGATAACTCTATCGGTGAATTCTATTCGATTGCCGTAACCAATAATTACCAACAGGCCGATACCGGAACAAAAATGATTCACTTGGGTAAAAACACTAAGTCGACCATTATTTCCAAAGGTATTTCTGCCGGAAAATCACAAAATAGTTACCGTGGATTGGTGCAGATTTCTGCAAGAGCCGATAATGCTCGTAATTTTTCTCAGTGTGACTCCTTGCTGATGGGGAATAACTGTGGTGCGCACACGTTCCCGTATATTGAATCGAAAAACACTTCGGCGAAAATCGAACACGAAGCGACGACTTCAAAAATTGGAGAGGATCAGGTATTCTATTGCAACCAACGCGGAATCCCAACTGAAAAAGCCATTGCGTTAATCGTAAATGGTTTCAGTAGAGAAGTGTTGAACAAGTTGCCTATGGAATTCGCTGTGGAAGCTCAGAAATTATTAGAGATTTCGTTAGAAGGTTCGGTGGGGTAATATTTGAAAATGATTCAGATTGGCTCAAAATTTAAATTTTAAAAAAACAATATAGAAAATTAGAGTTGGGAAATAAGTGAAGTAACGCGTCTGAAAAGGCATCATCAAATTTCCAAATCATCAAATTTCCAAATTAATTATGTTATCAATAAAAAATTTACACGCTTCGGTAGAAGATAAAGAAATATTAAGAGGGATCAACCTTGAAATCAAAGCAGGCGAAGTACATGCTATCATGGGACCAAACGGTGCCGGAAAAAGTACACTTTCTTCCATCATTGCCGGAAACGAAACGTACGAAGTGTCGGAAGGGGAAATTCTTTTGGAAGGTGAAGATTTATCCGAATTAGCACCGGAAGAAAGAGCGCACAAAGGCGTATTCTTATCGTTCCAATATCCAGTGGAAATCCCGGGTGTTTCGGTGACGAATTTCATCAAAACGGCGATTAACGAAAAACGTAAAGCGAATGGTCAGGCCGAAATGCCGGCTAATGAAATGCTGAAGATGATCCGCGAGAAATCGGAATTACTGGAAATGGACCGTAAGTTCTTATCGCGTTCTTTAAACGAAGGGTTTTCGGGTGGTGAAAAGAAACGTAACGAAATTTTCCAAATGGCGATGTTAGAGCCTAAAATTGCGATTCTCGACGAAACGGATTCCGGTTTGGATATCGATGCGTTGCGTATCGTAGCCAACGGGGTGAACAAATTGAAAAACGAAAACAATGCGGTGTTGGTAATTACCCACTACCAACGTTTGCTTGACTATATCATTCCTGATTTCGTTCACGTTTTAATGGACGGGAAAATCGTAAAAACCGGTGGCGCTGATTTAGCGTTGGAACTGGAAGAAAAAGGATACGACTGGATTAAACAAGAACAAGAGGCTTAAAATGGAGTTGAAAGAAAAACTAATCTCGTCCTTTATGGCTTTCGAGGAGAAAGTCGACGTGGGTACCGAATTGCACAACGTTCGCACCGAAGCCCTAAAGAATTTCGAAAACAAAGGATTCCCCACCAAAAAAGAGGAAGCCTGGAAATATACATCACTGAATGCGGTGTTGAAAAACGATTTCAGTATTTTCCCGAAAAAGGAGAACAACATCGATGTTAAAGATGTTAAGAAGTTCTTCCTAAACGATTTGGATACCTACAAGGTCATCTTTATCGACGGGATTTTCAGTACGTTTTTATCCTCTACCACACATGACGGTTTGGATGTTTGTCTGATGTCTTCGGCATTGACCAAACCCAAATACAAAATGGTGATTGATACTTATTTCAATCAGGTGGCAAATAAAGAGGAAAGCCTTACGGCGTTGAATACCGCTTTCGCATTTGAAGGCGCCTACATCAATATCCCGAAAAGCAAAGTGGTGGAAAAACCCATTGAAATCATCTATTTCTCCACAGGAAACGAAGCGGCACTGATGGTGCAGCCGAGAAATCTTGTGATTGTGGGTGAAAATGCACACGTGCAAATCGTGGAACGTCACCAGAGTCTGAATGAAAATCCGGTGTTGACCAATTCGGTTACCGAAATTTTTGCTCAGAAACGCGCCATTGTGGATTACTACAAAGTGCAGAATGACGTACAAACGGCGAACCTGATTGACAATACGTACATTTCTCAAAAACAGGAAAGCCGTGTAGCAGTACACACATTCTCGTTTGGCGGAAACCTTACACGTAACAATCTGAACTTCTATCACCATGGGGAACGAATCGATTCTACGTTGAAAGGAATCACCATTATTGGCGACAAACAACACGTCGATCATTATACGTTGGTGAACCACGAGCAGCCGAACTGCGAAAGCCACCAGAACTATAAAACGATTTTGGACGGACAATCGACCGGGGTTTTCAACGGAAAAATTTACGTGGAAAAAGAAGCCCAGAAAACCGATGCGTTCCAACAGAACAATAACATCCTGTTAAGTGACAAAGCAACGATCAATGCGAAACCGCAATTGGAAATTTTCGCTGATGATGTGAAATGTTCCCACGGTTGTACTATCGGACAGTTGGACGACAACGCGATGTTCTACATGCAACAGCGCGGTATCCCGAAAAAAGAGGCAAAAGCATTGCTTATGTACGCATTCACCAGCGAGGTGACCTCGAGTATCAAAATACCGGAATTGAAGGCTAAAATCGCAAAAATCATCGCTACGAAATTAGGGGTGAATATGGGGTTTGATTTGTAGTCAGTACCATTAATAAAAAATTAAAACCGTCTTTATGGCGGTTTTTTTATGCCGTAAAACCTGTAAGACTTTATCGTATATTTGATGTATATCAAATTCAGGCCAAATGGAAAAACAGTCAGAACAGCATATCGAAAAGCTCGTGCAACAGGGTTTTGTTACCGAAGAACAACAAGCGGAAATAAAGGCCTACAATAAATTAGGCATTTTTTCACTGAACACCGAATTGCTTTTTCTACTGTATTTATCGGTGTTATTGTTTACCGGTGGCGTGGGAACATTGGTCTACAAAAACATCGACAGTATTGGGCATATGGCGATTCTGGCGGTAAATTTTGCGTTGATGGTGGTTTGTTTTTACTTCAGTTTTAAAAAATCGAAAGGGTTTTCCAAAGAGGAAGTGCTTTTCGAGAATCCGATTTACGATTATCTGGTGCTCACGGGAAGCATTCTGTGTTGTATTTTTATCGGATACCTACAGTACCAATACACGGTTTTCGGCAGCGATTTCGGATTGGTTTCACTTTTCTCTGCGGTAATCTGTTTCGGAATCGCTTATTATTTCGACAGTCGGATGGTGCTCTCCATGGCCATAACCGCTTTGGCAGCCTTTGTCGGCATCACCATCACACCCAAAACTGTTTTCGAAAATGAAATTTATTCCAATCCCACCCTCAGTTATTACGGACTGGTGCTTGGTGTTTTGCTCATTCTCTGGACAATTTATTCCACGAGGGTAAACCTGAAAAAGCATTTTTATTTTGTGTATTATACTTTTGCGCAGCATTTGGTCGGTCTGTGTTGTATTGCGGGATTGTTAGAAGATCACTGGTCATTTTTTGTACCGATGATGGCCGGAGCAGTCTATTATTTTTACCGGATTAGTCACCAGCTGAAAGCTACTTCCTTTTTTGTGTTTTCCCTGATTTACGGCTATGTCGGACTGAATATCCTATTGTTTAAACTCATGGATTATATAGATCTGTCTTCTGTTATCGATTTTATCATCATGGTTTCACCCATTTACGTGATCGGATCGATTGTCCTGTTCATCAAATTGGTACGTAACTTTAATAAAGAGAAAAATGCTGGCCTACGATAAAACGAAATTAGAAAACGAAGCCTTGGTTTCAGAAGCCAAAGCTTTGTACAAGATGAAATTTATTTCGAAAGAACAATTGGCGCAGACGGCAACGCAACTTCCCTTATTGCAGTCGAATGGGAATATATTGGTGCGGATCGGATTTTTCCTGTTGGGTTGTTTTTTGTTTTCTTCCGTGATGGGCTCTTTTATGCTGCTGTTTGCGCCACTGCTGGAAAACTATTCTGAAACGCTTTTGTACTTTTACGCGATCATCGGATTAGTGGGAACCGAATTGTTAGCCGCCAAGAACTACCACAAACACGGATTGGACGATGCGTTTATTTTATCGATGCAAGTCGCCTTTTACGGAGCGATCGGTGTTTCTTTTGAAGCCACCTTACCGGTTTTTATTGCGATGATTGCAGTCGGATTGGTGTGTTGTGTCCGTTACATGCACACGCTGTCCGCTTTGATAAGTTGTATCGGGTGGGTGGGTTTGTTATTCGATTTGATCACCAAACAGCATCTGATGGATACCCTGTTTTTGCCTTTCGTAGGTTTTCTTTTGGCGATTGGCATTTATGTGATTTACAATAAACTGAATTCGAATGCGAAAAATTATCTTTATTCCAATGCGCTTTGGGTTCTTAAAGCGTTCAGTTTGGTGTTAGGTTATTTTTCGGTCAATTATATGGTGGTTCGGGAATTGTCACAGAGTCTGATGGGTATTGTGGTGGAAGAAGGCGGTGACATTCCGCTCGCGCTTTTGTTTTACGGATTGACCTTTCTTATTCCGCTCTTATATATTGCTTATTCGATTTACGCTAAAGACCGAATGATGTTGCTTGTCGGTCTGTTAACGCTGGGGTATTCCTTTTTTACCATCCGATACTATCATCAGTTCCTGCCATTGGAAATTATTTTGATTTTGGGCGGAATATTGCTTTTCGTGATTGCTTTTGGTGCGATGAAAATCCTGAAACACAAAGAAACAGGAGTGACTTTCAAGCCTGATCGTAGTTCCGACAGTACTCTGCTGTTAAACGCACAGGCGCTTATTATGGCAACACAAAGCGATGTGAAACCGGTAACTCCCGAGAATAAGATGCCTTTCGGTGGCGGTGGGTTCAGTGGGGGAGGTGCCGGGGAGAATTTCTGATATTTTATCATTTATTTATATCAGTTTTAAATAAACAAGCCGTAAATTTGCAGAAATTAGAAGTACGAAAATGTTTGATGTTCAAAAAGTAAGAGCACAATTCCCGATATTGTCCCAAACCGTAAACGGAAAGCCGTTAGTTTATTTCGACAATGGTGCGACTGCCCAAAAACCACAGGTGGTAATCGATGCCGTTTCCCGATACTATAGCGAAATCAATGCGAATATTCATCGAGGTGTACATACGTTGAGCCAGTTGGCTACAGATGCCTATGAGGAATCCAGAAATACCATCCAAAAGCATCTGAATGCAAAGTACAACCATGAAATCATTTTTACATCGGGAACAACCCAAGGGATTAATCTGGTAGCAAATGGTTTTGCAGCTATCGTGAAAGCGGGCGATGAGGTGATGGTTTCTGGACTGGAACACCACAGTAACATTGTACCGTGGCAGTTTTTGTGCGAGAGAACCGGAGCGAAACTTGTAGTTATTCCGATGAACGACCAGGGAGAGTTAATTCTTTCCGAGTTCGATAACTTACTGTCGGATAAAACGAAAATTGTAGCGGTCAACCACATTTCCAATGCATTGGGAACGGTAAACCCTATTAAATATATCATTGACAAAGCACATGGAGTCGGTGCTGCGGTTTTAATCGACGGCGCTCAGGCTACACCGCATTTGCGTCCGGACGTACAGGAACTGGATTGCGATTTCTACGTGTTTTCAGGGCATAAGGTTTGTGGACCTACCGGAACCGGAATCTTATACGGAAAAGAAAGTTGGTTAAATCAATTACCGCCGTATATGGGTGGTGGTGAAATGATCAGTGAAGTGACGTTTGAGAAAACGACTTATGCCGAGTTGCCACATAAATTCGAAGCGGGAACGCCCAATATTGCAGGCGGAATCGTGTTGGGAACAGCCATCGATTACATGAACGGAATCGGTTTCGACAACATAGCAAAACACGAACAGGAATTGCTGGAGTACGGTACGAAACGTTTGCTGGAAATCGAAGGTTTGAAAATTTACGGAACCAGTGAAAACAAGGCTTCGGTAATCTCCTTCAATATTGAAGGGATTCATCCGTATGATATTGGCACAATTATAGATAAGTTGGGAATAGCGGTGCGAACCGGTCATCATTGCGCGCAACCTATCATGAATTATTTCAATATTCCGGGTACGATCAGGGCGAGTTTTGCCTTTTACAATACCAAAGAGGAAATTGATACCTTTGTGGAAGCGGTAAAAAAAGCGCAGATGATGTTATCTTAAAAACAAAGACTATGAAATTATTTACTCTTTTAACGTCTGTCGTGATTACACTGACAAGCTGTAACTGCCAAAAAAAGGCTGCCGAAAAAAACGAGTTGGCTGCCAAAGCAACAGCACAGGAAAAGGTATTGCCAACGTTGGAATATGAGGCGAACACACGAGGCTTCTACCGCAAAATAACGATTTCGGATAAAAAAGCGTGGGTGATTCCCGTACGCGACGGTAAGGCGGTGGAGGTACCTGTAAGCGATTCTGATTGGAAAGAATTGGTTTCCTTATACCAATCGGTTAATAAAGAAGGGTTGAAAGATTTGAAAGCGCCTACCGAAAAACGTTTCTATGACGGAGCCCCAATGGCTAATTTCAGAGTGATTACCAAGGAAACTACTTTTGAATCCGCAACGTTTGACGGTGGTTTTCCGCCAGCCGAAATTGAAAAGATTGTAAATATAATTATTGCCATTGGCGGTAAAATTGAATAAAATGACCATTAAAGAAATACAGGAGGAAATTGTAGACGAGTTTTCGATGTTCGACGACTGGATGCAACGTTACGAATACATCATCGAATTAGGAAAGAATCTGCCTTTGATTGCGGATCAGTATAAAATCGAGGAGAACCTTATCAAAGGCTGTCAGTCCAAAGTTTGGGTTCATGCCGAAGAAAAGAACGGAAGTGTTGTTTTTACGGCCGACAGTGATGCGATTCTGACCAAAGGAATCATTGCGATATTAGTGAGAGCCTTTTCAAACCAGTCCCCCAAAGCCATTTTGGATGCCGATACCGATTTCATCGACGCCATCGGACTGAAAGAGCATTTGTCACCCACCAGGGCCAACGGACTGGTGTCCATGATCAAACAAATTAAAATGTACGCCCTGGCTTTTCAGGCGAAAGCATAATTTTAAAACCATATAAGACATAATAAGTTCATTTAAGAAATCTTAGTGACTTAGTGCCTTCGCGATAAAAAATCAAAAATAAAAATGGAAGAATTTAACGACACAATAAATTTAGGTGAAGACGTTGTAAAAGTATTAAAAGGCATTTACGACCCGGAAATCCCTGTAGATATTTACGAATTAGGATTGATTTACGACGTGATGATCAATGAAGACAACGAAGTGAAAATCCTTATGACCTTAACCTCTCCCAACTGTCCGGTTGCCGAGACATTACCGATGGAAGTGGAAGAAAAAATCAAATCCATCGATGCGGTGAAATCCTGTGAGGTTGAAATTACCTTCGATCCGCCATGGAGCAAGGATCTGATGAGTGAAGAAGCGAAATTGGAATTAGGAATGCTTTAAATTAGTAAGCAGTTTACAGTCGGAGTTCACAGTATGCCAACTGAGAACTGCGACTGCGACTGCGACTGAACTATGGATGAAATTGTAAACAGAGTCGCCAACAGCGCCTTACAGGTTTTTGATCTGGAAGATTATTTTCCGAAACAACCGATAGTGGAATTGGATATTTCACAATGGTTGTTTGGCGGATTCATTCTGAAGGAAACCGAATTTCGCGATCAGCTCAAACAACACGATTGGACACAATACAAAGAGGCTTATGTGACGTTGTATTGTTCCGAAGATGCCATTCTGCCCGCTTGGGCCTTCGCTCTGGTGTCGGTCTACTTACAGCCGTATGCGTTAAAGACGGTTAACGGAACCAAAAAAGAACTTTTACTGTCACTGTATCAGGAAACACTTGATACAGTTGATTATTCCCCGTTTCAGGACAAACCCGTAATCCTGAAAGGCTGTTCCAATAAGCCTGTTCCGCAGGAAGCCTATGTGCTGGCCATTCAGAAATTAGTGCCGTTTGCCAAGAGCATCATGTTTGGTGAAGCCTGCTCTGCCGTACCACTTTATAAGAAGAAATAGAACGTTTAACGATTCTCCGCTGTTTTTTGAAGGTTTTTTGTTACTTTAGTGATAACAAATAACGCTGAATATGAGAAAAAGTACTACGCTTTTATTATTTCTTATGGGAATAATGAGCAGCGCTGCTCAGGAAATCGTTCAGGATAGTACGAAGCACTGGAAAACAAAAGGGAATGTATCATTGCTTTTCAATCAATCCAGCTTTAACAATTGGGTTGTGGGAGGCGAGAACAATCTTTCGGGTAATCTGGGCGTGAATTACGACTTCAATTATAAATATGAGGATTGGACTTGGGACAATAAAATAATTGCCGCTTACGGATTGGTGAAAACCAAAAATTCCCCTTTCGAAAAGAAAACCGATGACCGTCTTGAAATCACCTCCCTTTTAGGAAAGAAAGCCAAGGGTTATTGGTCGTATTCGGCTTTTGCCAATTTTAAAACGCAGTTCACTATAGGGTATATCTACGATAAAGATGCCAACGGAACCGAAATCAGAACCGAATTTACGGATTTCCTGTCTCCGGCCTATCTTACCTTCGGACCTGGTATGCTCTGGAAGAAAAACGACAATCTGAAGTTTAACATCGCACCGCTCTCTTCCAAATTTACCTTTGTAGACAAAACGCAAACCTTGCCCGACGAAGCCTATTTCGGTGTAAAAGAAGGTGAAGCCATGCGTTACGAATTGGGTTTTCACGTTGCGGGTTATTATAAGATGATAATCATGGCCAACGTTTCCGTCGAAAACATACTGGTCCTTTATTCCAATTATCTGGAGGATCCGCAGAATATCGATTTGGACTATCAGATGAATATCGTTTTAAGAATAAACAAATACCTGACCACCAATATTGCACTTCAGGCCATTTACGATGATAATGCCTTCCGCGGATTTCAGACCCGTCAGGTTTTCGGTGTAGCGGCTAATTATGGTTTCTAAATAAAAAATCCCATCTGTTTTTCGTAAGATGGGATTTTTTATTAGTCTTCTTCTTTTTCAACGGCATCCTTATAATCAGGATAGAGAAACTTATTGTACGGAAAACGGGTAATGTGTATCTCACGTACGGCTTCGTATACTTTTTCGCGGAACTCCTCGAAATTCTCTTTGTTTTTAGCCGATATGAATAGCGCATTGTCTTTTCCTACTTTAGACATCCAGGTGTTTTTCCATTCTTCCAGAGTATAATGTTTCGTTGTCTTTTCTGTTATCAGATCGTCCTCGGCAATGGTAAGGTGTTTGTAGCGGTCAATCTTGTTAAAAACCATGATGGTGGGTTTGTCGGCACTTTTAATGTCCTGTAAAATCTGGTTTACCGATGCGATATGATCCTCGAAATCGGCATGTGAAATATCCACCACGTGCAATAACAAATCTGCTTCGCGTACCTCGTCCAATGTGCTTTTAAAAGACTCCACCAATTGCGTAGGTAATTTTCGGATAAATCCAACAGTGTCTGATAATAAAAACGGCAGGTTCTTTATTACTACCTTGCGAACCGTAGTGTCTAAGGTGGCAAACAACTTGTTTTCGACAAATACATCACTTTTCCCTACGGCATTCATCAATGTTGATTTTCCCACATTGGTATAACCTACTAAAGCCACGCGTACCATGGCGCCACGGTTGCTTCTTTGTACCGACATCTGTTTGTCGATGGTCTTTATTTTTTCCTTTAGTAATGCGATGCGGTCGCGAACAATACGACGGTCGGTTTCTATCTCGGTTTCCCCGGGTCCACGCATACCGATACCTCCTCGCTGACGTTCCAAGTGCGTCCACATTCCGGACAATCGCGGCAGTAAATATTGGCATTGGGCCAGTTCTACCTGAGTCCGTGCATAAGAAGTTTCGGCACGCTGCGCGAAGATGTCAAGAATAAGGTTCGTTCGGTCCAGTACCTTGCAATCGAGTATTTTTGTAATGTTCTTTTGTTGTGCAGGTGTGAGTTCGTCGTCAAAAATCACGGTTGAAACATCATTCTCCTTAATGTATAGGTTGATGTCTTCCATTTTTCCCGTTCCCACAAAGGTTTTTGGATTGGGCTTGTCCATTTTTTGTGAGAAACGCTTAATTACTTCACCACCGGCAGTAAACGTAAGGAACTCCAATTCGTCGAGATATTCCTTGAGTTTGTCTTCATTCTGTTGCTGAGTAACGATACCGACGATTACCGTTTTCTCAAAATTATGTGATTCTTTTTCTAACATGCTATCAAATTGAAATACAAAAGTAAGTAATTATAAATTATCCTTAAAAAATCGTTTTGTAACACAAAGTGAGTTTATTTATTAAAAAAATTGTTTTTGTGAATTTTTTGATAATTGTTATGTAATGGTTATTTTTTTCTAAATTTGGAAATTAAACTACAACAAACCAAATATTAGTTATGAAAAAAATTACTCTTGTAATTTTCATGTTGCTATTGTCTTTACTCGGTTTTGCTCAACTTCCGGAAGGTTTTGAGTCGGGGATACCAGCAACATGGAGTGTATCAAATAACGGTGTTGGTCCGGCTTCACAAGATTGGGTGGCCACCAATTCCGCTACTTATCCTGCTCATGGGGGTACACAACACGCGCTCGCCAACAGAGGTAGCTTACCTGCTGGGGCAACTTCAGAAAACTGGTTGGTTACGCCTTCAGTGGCGGTTCCAACAAACGGTCAGTTGCGATTTTGGACCAGAATGACCTTATCCGGTGATAATGGTACGTTTTATCAACTGCGCGTTTCCACAACTTCACAAACCAATCAGGCAAGTTTTACGACAGTTCAACAGTGGACAGAAACACAGCTGGAAACAGCAATGTTGGCCGGTGGTTCGACTGCTTACAATGTGTACGGTGAAATTGTGCAGAGTCTGAGTGCTTATGGCGGGCAAAATATTTACCTTGCTTTTGTAAGAGTGAATACTAATACTACTGCAGCTCCTGCAACTACTGGTGACCGATGGTTGATTGATGACATAAACATCGTTCAGCAATGTCAAAGTCCCATCGCACTGAATGCAACGTCGGTTACTTCAACTACAGCTCAGTTGAGCTGGACAAACGTTGGTCCTGCGACTTCATGGGATATCGAAATGGTTGCAAGTCCGGGAACACCTACTGGGATCCCAACGGTAACAGGGGTTACGAATCCATATATTTATCCTGGGCTTACTCCGGGTACACAATATAATTTTTATGTACGATCAGTTTGTGGTCCTGGTAACACCAGCCCGTGGACTGGTCCGTTTATATTTAATACCATTCCGTTAGGTCAAGCGTGTTCAGGACCGATTCCTGTTACAACTCTTCCGTACACGCATACAAGTAATACGGGATTATATGGTGATGTGGTAGATGGTAGCCCGGGTGCTTCTTGTGGCATCACAGGAAACTTCTTAAACGGAAATGATGTGTTCTACTCTTTCACACCTTCTTTTACAGGTATTGTTGATATTTCGATGACACCTACGGGAAATAATTCGGGTGTGTTTGTATACAGCAGTTGTGCCACTGTCGGAACGACTTGTTTGGCCGGTGCGGCCAATACCACTGGAGGCGTGAGAAACATTCCTAATTTTAATGTTACGGCGGGAACTACATACTATATAGTTATTTCAACTAGTGGTACGCCTCAAACTATTCCGTACATCTTAAATATTCAGCAAGTAAACTGTGCGCAGCCGACAGCTTTAACAGCAGTACCAACCCAAACCAATGCAACATTGGGCTGGACCAGTACTTTCGCTAATTTCGAATATGTAGTGCAGCCTGCAGGTACAGGATTGCCTTTAGGTTCAGGAACACCCAATGCAGGTACTTCTGTAACGACACCTTCCACATTAACATCTAACACCCAATATGAGTTCTATGTTAGAGCTGATTGCGGTGGCGGTCTTTACAGTATTTGGGCAGGT
Organism: Flavobacterium limnosediminis JC2902; assembly: GCF_000498535.1. Lineage (GTDB taxonomy): Bacteria > Bacteroidota > Bacteroidia > Flavobacteriales > Flavobacteriaceae > Flavobacterium > Flavobacterium limnosediminis. Next base: position 611,333 of record NZ_AVGG01000001.1, read on the forward strand.
CCGTTTACATTCAGAACGTTATGTGGGCCTATAGCAGTTCCTTTCTTCGAAGGGTTTAACTCTGATTCTACAACACAAATTTGTTGGACAGTGGCAAACGTAGGGGCAGACGCCAATGCCTGGAACATGGATTATGCGACTACTCCGTATGAAGGAAATCAGTCAGCAAGTATAGTTTCAAGTTTAGCAACTAACGATGACTGGTTGATGTCTCCGCAATTAATTTTGAACGGGAATCAGCGTGTACGATACAGATACAGGGTTTCATCGGCAACTTCACCGTGTAACTTTGAAATTAAGGTTTCAACGACAGGGACTGATCCGGCTAACTTTATGACAACAATCCTTCCTCAGGCAAGTTACAGTAACGTGACTTACCTTGAGAAGACTGTTAATATGGTCGGAATTTCAGGTAACGTGACCATCGGATGGCATGTTGCACCTGGAGCTAACGGTTCCAGAATATTTATCGATGCGGTAATTGTTGAAGATATTCCGGCATGTCCTGAACCAATGGATATTGCGGTTTCCGGGATTACACCTAACTCGGCATCCATAAACTGGACACCGGGCGGAACAGAATCTTCCTGGCAGGTTGTGGTACAGCCGGCTGGTTCACCAGCTCCGACTTTACCTACCCAAGGAACTACAGTTAATACGCCTCCTCCTTTTGTGGCAACTCCGCTTTTAGGCTCAACAACCTATGATGTTTATGTGTTGGCAAACTGTGGTGCCAATGGCCCAAGTGTTTGGACCGGACCTGTAACTTTCACAACTTTAGTAGCGCCACCGGTTTGTGGCGGGACATTTGTTGATTCAGGGGGTTCTACAGCAAACTATGCTAACAATGAAGATTTGACGTGGACTGTGTTCCCTGTAAATGCAGGCGATGTGGTTACGGTTACTTTTACATCATTTAATACTCAGGCAAATAACGATGCCTTATATGTTTTCAACGGAAATACAACAGCAGCTCCTCAGTTTACAAGTGTGAACGGAGCTGGTACAGTTCCTGGAGGATTGGCCGGAGGATATTGGGGAACAGCAATTCCTGGTCCTTTCACCTCTTCCGCTGCAGACGGATCGTTGACGTTCCGATTCAGATCGAGTTCATCAACAGTTGCTGCAGGTTGGGTAGCTAATGTAACTTGTGCGCCACGTCCGACTTGTGCGGCACCAATATCACTTTCACAATCCGGAGTTACACACAACTCAGTGAATTTAGCCTGGAACGGCGGTGATGCTACAGCTTGGGAAGTAATCGCTGTACCATGTGGTTCGCCAAGACCTACTGCAGCTACTGCAGGATGGGTTCCGGCACCTACAAATCCTTTCACATTACCAGGTTTGACTGGTTCTACATGTTATGATTTCTACGTAAGAGGCATCTGTTCTACAACCGATGCCAGTGCGGTAACCGGTCCGGTTTCAGCAACAACACAAATAACACCTCCTCAATGTGGCGGAACTTTCACTGATGCGGGAGGACCTACAGCGAATTATGCGAACAGTTCGGATATCACATGGACGATTTGTCCTACGAATCCGGGAGATGTGGTTACGGTTACTTTTACATCTTTTGATACAGAAGCCAACTGGGATGCATTGTATGTTTTCGATGGTAACTCTATTGCTGCTCCACAACTTGCCAGTACAAACGGTGCAGGAAATGTACCGGGAGGATTAGCCGGAGGTTATTGGGGAACGGCAGTACCTGGTCCTTTTACTTCCAGCAGTACTGACGGATGTTTAACATTCCGATTCAGATCAGACACTTCCGGAATAAGAGCAGGTTGGGTCGCCAACGTAACGTGTGCACCGCCACCAACTTGTCCTAAACCATCTGCTTTAACGGTAACTCAGGTTACATCCACTTCAGCATTATTAGGATGGACGGAAGCGTCAACAGCAACACAATGGCAGGTATTAGTCCTGCCGGCAGGTTCTCCGGTTCCTGCTCCGGGAACTACAGGAACCGTGGTTAACTCGAATCCTGCCTTAATTACAGGATTGAACCCTAGTACGGCTTACACATTTTTCGTAAGTGCGATATGTTCACCGACCGATGCAAGTTATTGGTCTAACGGACTTAATTTCACGACTGCACCGGCAAATGACGAATGTGCTTCCGCTACATTCGTTCCTGTGAATGCGAATGCATTCTGTAATCAAACGGTACCGGGTACACTTTCATTGGCTACAGGATCAGTGGGAACACCTATTGCACCTTGTCTTGGTACTGCCGATGACGATGTTTGGTATCAGTTTATTGCCAGCAATACTTATCTGAATGTTTCATTGCAGAATGTGGTCGGATCGACAACCAATCTGAATTTTGCTGTTTATTCCGGTACATGTGCAGGTTTAACTCAGGTGTTCTGTAGTGCTGCAAATCAGCTAAATGGTACGCTTAACGCATTAACTGTTGGGCAAACCTATTACATAAGAGTGTACTCCAATGCGGCTACACCTCAAACAACTACATTTAACGTATGTATTTCAACACCTTCCACGTGTCCTACCGCTTCAACGGTTTGTAATATTACTTACGGAAATACTACCGGGGTAACAAGTTTGGGAACCATCGGATGTTTATCAAGTTCTCCTAACCCTACGTATTTCACAATTCAGGTGGGAACCACTGGTCCGATTAATTTTGAATTGACACAATCTTCTCCGGGAAGTGCAACACCAAATCTGGATGTTGACTACGCAGCTTGGGGGCCGTTTACGAGTCAGGCTGCAGGATGTGCCGCCGGTATTCCGTTTATTCCTCCGGTAAATACGAATCCATCGGCCGGAAATCCTCAAGATCACGGTTGTAGTTATAGTGCTGCACCAATCGAGCAGTTCAACATACCGAATGCACAGGCAGGACAATATTATATTATTCTGATTACTAACTTCTCGAACCAAACCGGTACGATCAGTTTAAATCAGATAAATGCAGGAACTCCTGGAGCGGGTACGACGATTTGTTGTCCCGATGCTAATTTCTCTTACAACCCTAGAACGTATTGTAAAGGAACAAGTGCTAACCCTGTTGCAACGATTGCTACGGGTTCATTTGCCGGAACATTCTCTTGTCCTAACCCGGCGCTTGTTTTTGTTAACACAGCCACTGGGGAAGTTAATTTAGCTGCTACACCAGCAGGTAATTATATTATTTATAACACGCTTGCAGCGACGGCTACATGTGCTGTTAAAACCTATTCGTATGTAATTACAATCGTAGAACCAATTGTTGCAACGATTGCTTATGCTGCTCCGGCTTATTGTAATAATTTGTCAGGAACTCAGGCGGTTACTGTAACAGGAGCTTCTGGAGGGACTTTCTCAGTTTCTCCGGTAGGATTGCTTATCAATGCCAACACTGGTGCAATAACTCCTGTTGGAAGTGTTCCGGGAACGTATACTGTATCGTATAATTTCCCTACTTCTACCGGTTGTGGTACTACTTCATTTACTACTGCGGTTACAATTAACGCTGCACCAAATTCCGCTCCTACGGTAGTACAGCCGACTTGTACAACTCCAACGGGCACAATTACGGTTTTACCAACGGGTGCTACCTACGAGTACAGTATTGATGGAGGAACTACATATGTGGCAACCAATGTATTCAGCGGTTTATTACCGAATACCTATAACGTAGTAATACGTGATACTGCTACCGGATGTACTTCTGTTTCTACAACGGCAACTGTGAATGCCTTGCCGAATGCACCAACAGCACCAACTGTGGCATTAGTTCAGCCAACGTGTATCGGAGGCGGTCAGATAACAGTTACTGCTCCGGTAGATGGACCTGCAACGTATTCCGACTTGTTTATTTCTGAAGTTACTGATTCTAATGCAGGCGCACTGACTTATATAGAGATCTATAACGGAACAGGCGCAACGGTGAATCTTACCAATTACAGATTGAAACTTTATAATAACGGTGGTGCTGCCACTTCATGTGACTTTGCCTTAACGGGAACAGTGGCAAATAATGCTGTTCGTATTATTGCTGTTGGAAGTGCCACAAATCAGGGAGGAGTTGTTCCTCATCAGGTAGTTGCCGGTTGCGGTGGTGTTAATGTGGATGACAATATCCGATTAACCGATACTGCAGGTAATGAAATTGACAACTGGGGTAGAAGAGATGGTATTGCATTTACACCAAATAATCTACCAGGTTATACTTACAGAAGACTTCAGACGGCTTCAGCTCCAAGCAACTCTTGGAACCCTGCAGACTGGGACGCGTTAAATCCTGAAGTATACACAAATGTCGGAAGTTATACTCCGGCAACAGTAAGCTATCAGTACAGTATTGACGGAACTACTTATCAGGCAAGCAACGTCTTTACCAATGTTCCTGTCGGAACGTATAATGTAACTGTTTTAAATGTAGCCACAGGATGTATTTCGACTGTAACCCTTGCGGTTTTAGTTGCGCCTACTGCTCCGGTTGCACCTACAGCAACAGCTACTTCACCAACAACTTGTGCAGTACCTACGGGTAGTATTACTGTATCAGCTCCTATTGGTGCAAATTACGAGTACAGTTTAGACGGAACCACATTCCAGGCAGGTGTTACATTCTCAACTTTGCTACCGGGAACTTATAATGTTGTTGTTAGGGATGTTGCTACAGGATGTATTTCTACGGCAACAACACTAGTCGTAGATCCGGCTCCGGGGTCTCCATCCGCGCCAATAGCTACGGTTACGGTTCAGCCAACTTGTATAATCACAACCGGAACAATTGTGATAACGGCTCCACTGGGAGGTACGTTAGAATATACCCTTGATGGTGTTACTTATCAGACCAATACTACCTTTGGAGGTTTAGCTTCTGGAACGTATACTGTTTCTGTTCGTGACACAGCTTCAGGTTGTATTTCGACAACAACTACCTTGGTTGTGAATCCTATTCCTGCAAACCCTGCAGCTCCAACCGCTAGTGTAACTGTGCAACCGAATTGTATCACTACAACAGGAACAATCGTGGTGACGGCTCCAACAGGAGGAACCTTAGAGTATAGTTTAGATGGAGTGACTTATCAGACTTCTGCAACGTTTGCCGGGTTGACACCAGGTACTTATAACGTTACGGTTCGTGATACGGTTACAGGATGTGTTTCTTCTGCAACAATGCTTGTGGTAGATCCGATTCCTGCGAATCCGAATGCTCCGTCTGTTACCATTGTCGCTCAACCGACTTGTGCCGTTCCTTCTGGAACAATTGAAGTAACCGCTCCGCTCGGTGCCAATTATGAATATAGCGTGAACGGAACAACTTATCAGTCAGGAGTTACATTTGCCGGATTGACACCAGGTTCCTATAATGTAACAGTTCGTGATACTGCGACAGGCTGTGTTTCTTCAATAACTGTTGTGGTTATTGATCCGACACCGGCAAGTCCTGCAACGCCTTCTGTAAATGTTACGGTGCAACCAACTTGTGATGCACCAACAGCATCTATTGAAATTACAGCTCCTTTAGGCGCAGGTTATGAGTATAGTCTTGATGCAGCTGCTTTCCAAGCCGGAGTTACTTTCACCGGATTAGCAGTTGGAACGCATATCGTTACTGTTCGTGATATTGCATCCGGATGTACTTCTCAGGCTTCTATTGAGATTATTGGTGCTGTTATTCCTGATGCACCAGGTTTAGTGGTAAACACGCAACCTGTTTGTAATGATCTGACTGGCAGCATTGAGGTACTTTCTCCTCTGGGTGCAGGATATGAATATTCTTTGAATGGAGGTGTTTATCAGTCTAATCCTGTTTTCACCGGATTGAATGAGGCTATCTACACTGTTTCAGTTAGAGTTATTTCGACCGGATGTATTTCTCAGGTTGCTTCAATAGATCTTCAGGATGCCGGTTGTGAAATCCCGAGAGGTATTTCCCCTAACGGTGACGGTAAAAATGATGCATTTGATTTGTCAAGTTTCAATATCACTAAATTGTCTATCTTTAACCGTTACGGAGTGGCGACTTATACATACGGTTCAGGTTACACCGATC
>NZ_AVGG01000002.1 GCF_000498535.1 Flavobacterium limnosediminis JC2902
AGGATTGCCTGCCGGTGTTACCGGAAATTTTGCTGCAGGGGGAGTATACACCATCAGTGGGACACCAACAGCATCGGGCACATTTAACTTTACCGTGACCACTACCGGGGGATGTGCTCCGGCTGCTACCATAAGCGGAAGCATCATAGTTAATCCAACACCAAATGCAGTAGCCACAAACCAATTACAAACTATCTGTACGGGAACAACAATAGCAACAATGACTTTCTCCGGCAGCGTAGCTTTAACAGCGTATAACTGGACCCGAAACAATACTGTGGCTGTAACCGGAATCTTGTCAAGCGGAACAGGAGACATCAGTGGTATTTTAACCAATACAACGACAACGCAACAAACAGTTACCTTCACAATTACACCCATAGCCAATGGATGTCCTGGAGTTCCTATTACAACTTCTGTAATTGTTGAGCCTTTATCACTTGGTGGTGCGGTTACTTATTCACTGCCCGCGGCAACACCTGTCGTAAACACTAACACGACTTGCCATGTAGCCAACGGAACACTTTATTTAAGTGGACACCGTGGCGCTATTTTAAGATGGGAATTTTCTACAACCGGTGGTTCAACCTGGACATCTATTGCTCACACCGGCAATACTTACAATTACAACAATGTGACACAATCCACTATATTCAGAGCTGTTGTTCAAAACAGTCCTTGCGGCATTACCTATTCTACATTGACCATGATTAATGTAATTCCGAATATCAAACCATCTCCCGTTGTCGCGACACCTGCAACAATTTGCGTAGGAGATTCTTCCATATTGACTTCACAAAGTGGATATGCAACCAGTGCCACTTTAGCTACAGGAGGAACATTCGCCAATGCTAACCCTACAGGATGGGAAGTTGATGGTTGCACCAACTGTTTAAGTTCAGGAGGCAGTAATACCGTAGCGACACCATGGAAACTTAGCGCCACAAACGGCGGAACGTATTCGGGAGTAAATTATACCTCATCAGGAAAATTTGCCATAGCACATGGAGAAGGAATGACTTCCTATATGTATACTCCTATTTTCAACACCTTTGGTTTAACTACCGCTACTCTCACCTTTAACCATGCCTATAAATTTTTAACCGGTGCCAAAGGAGAAATCCAAATTTCAGTCAATGGCGGAAGCACATACACTACTATACAAACATACACAGGAACCCTCACTCCTACAGACCCTTTTACAACTGCTGCCAATTCTGTAACCATCGACTTAAATCCTTATTTAGGACAAGGAAATCTAAGAATTCGTTTTTATTATTATGGCATAGATACCGTCCCTGGAAGTGCAAATGCCAGTTCATGGGCTGTAGATAATATTCAGATTCCGGATGCCCCAATGAACCTAAGTATTCAATGGGTTGACCCAATCACAGGAGTTACTGTAAGCAATAGCGGTACAATGACGGTTTCTCCCACAGTAACAACAACCTACGCTATAACTTCCTACCTTAATGGTTGTAACAGTTTTGGGACAAACGGAACGGCTTATGTTACAGTAACTGTGAATCCGAGACCAACATCGGTAATCAGTCAGAATCAGACCGTATGCCTTAGCGCTACGGCAACCTTCAGTGTTGCATTAACAGGATCGAGTCCGTGGAGGCTGACTTATTTTGATGGTACAACCTCAACTACCGTAAATAATATTCTAACAAGCCCTTACACATTCACTGTACCCAATATGACTGTTAATAAAACATATACTGTCACAGCATTAAACGATTCCAAATGTACTGCAATAGCAGGAGATATGACTGGCTCAGCCACTGTAACTGTTCTAAACGGAACAGCCGGACTATGGACAGGATTAATGAGTACAGACTGGTTTGATTGTATGAACTGGGCCGGCGGACTGCCATCCGCTACCATCGATGCCCAAATTCCAACGGGAGTAGCGAGGATGCCTGTTATTGACCCTTTAAGTCCATTTGCAGCTGCCTACAGCTTTATTGCTTCTGCCAGAGATGTGATCATCAATACGAATGCTTCCATCACGATGGCTATCAATTCCAATTTACATGTAAAAAGAGATTGGAGAAACAGCGGCAGTTTCATTCCCGGAACCGGAACCGTAACCTTTAACGGAGCAACCAACAATCAGGTTCATCTAATCAATTCAGGTATTAAACTAAATGAAAGGTTCTACAATTTAACGTTGAATTGCACAAACGGAGCAAAAGGAATAAATGTTGCCGATGCTTTTGAATTAACCGTTGCCAACAACCTGGTTCTGACAAGCGGAGATTTACGCTTAACCGGAGAAGCACAATTAGTTCAAAACGGCACGGCTCCAAATCCTGCTGGCGGAACAGGCATCCTCTTGCGCGACCAGCAGGGAACAAAAAGCAGCTATCATTACAATTTTTGGTCATCACCGGTTAGCGCCGACAATTTAAGCTATACCATAGGCGGCGTATTAAAAGACGGAACCAATGCGGCAATCACCCCTTTCAATAGGGACCCCATAAATTTTGGCTGGGGATATACCTTTTCAGACGGACCACTTACAAGTCCTATAAAAATAAGTAACCGCTGGTTGTACAAATATACCGCCGTCAGCACCAGTTACTGGTCCTGGCAGCTTATCGAGAGCACAGGAAGCGTTAAGGTTGGTGAAGGATTTACGATGAAGGGGGTTACAGGCTTAGAACCGGTTACCAATTACCAAAACTATGTTTTTACCGGAAAACCGAACAACGGAAATATCAACCTGACCATAGCTCCAAACCAGCTTTATTTGGTCGGAAATCCCTATTCGTCTGCCTTAGATGCGGATGAGTTCATAAAAGACAACATTCTGGACAACGGTAGAGCAGCTTCCAACGTGTTTAACGGTGCCTTATATTTTTGGGATCATTTCGGAGCGCAAACACATTATTTGGCACAGTATATCGGAGGATATGCGGTCTATAACTTAATAGGCGGTGTTTTAGCCATATCGAGTGACCCGATGATTAACAATAATATGTCTTCAGGCACAAAAATCCCGAGACGATACGTACCCGTAGGACAAGGATTTTTCATCAGAACAGACATCGCTGGGGCAACGGGAATGACTAACCCAATCGCTGGCGGAACCGTAATGTTCAAAAACAGTCAACGTGCCTTTAAAACAGAAAGTCCTGCAAATTCAGTATTCTTCAGATCCGAAAACAATACCGCGAATGCAGACATTGACAACCGACAAAAAATCAGATTAAGTTTTGAGGCTTCTTCGGGATTACGCCGTCATCTTTTGGTGGGCACCGACAACAATACCACCAACCAGTTTGATCTCGGATACGACGCTCCGATGTTAGATATGCATCCGGATGATATGTATTGGGAGTTCAGTAACAGTAAATTTGTGATTCAGGGAGTACCAGATTTTAATAACACACAAATTATTCCGCTTGGAATCAAGGTTTCGGCTGTCGGCACAACCAAAATTAAAATTGAGGAACTTGAAAACATTCCGACTTCAACAGAAATCTATCTGTTTGACAACACAACCGGAAGCTACCATGACATTAAAAATCAGGAGTTCATAACCAATTTGCCTATAGGAGAACATAGTAACCGATTCTCGATACGTTTTACCAGAGAAACATTAAGCTCGGAAGATGTGATTCTGAATAACGGAATTTTGGTTTTCGCCGATGATAATCATGTCCTGAACATCAAAAACAACCTCTTGGATGCCAATGTAGAACTTGTCCAACTCTACAATATTTTAGGGCAATCAATTGCGAAATGGAATGTAACCGATGAAGAACAGCGAAACATTAAAATTCCGATAGAACACATTCGAACCGGAACCTACATCGTAAAACTAAAAACGTCCAATGGTTCGCTTAGCAAACAACTAGTGATCCGATAACAACAAAAGCCTCGATTTCCGGGGCTTTCTTATTTAACAAACCTTTCAAAAAGCATTTGAAACAAAAAAGGTACCTTTGCGGCCCATCAAATGACAACCATGAAATTTCGTTTTTTATTCATTCTGATACTATTATCCGTAAATACAACTTTCGGGCAATTAAAAACCATTGTAGGTGATACTGATTATCCCTTTTGGATTCAGGTACCCGAAGCTGAAAAAACCGAAAAACAACCGGTTCTGATTTTCCTTCACGGTAAAAGTCTTTCCGGAACCGACATCAACCGGGTAAGACGCTACGGAGTTTTACGCGCCATAGATAAAGGCAGAACTATCCCAGCCATAGTAGTGGCTCCCCAATTGGCTTTCGGATCGTGGAATCCTGATAAAGTACTGCAGGTTTTAGAATATGTTCAGAAAAATTACAATACCGATACATCGCGTGTCTACGTATGCGGAATGAGTTTAGGTTCTTACGGCACCTTACACTTCGCGGGGAAACACGCTGATAAAATCACCGCAGCCGTAGCGATTTGCGGAGGTGGGAATGTAAACGATGCCTGTAAACTGGCAACCCTTCCGTTATGGATTCAGCATGGGAACAAGGATTATATTGTCCGCATGTCGGAATCGAAAAAAGTGGTGGATGCAATTAAGAAATGTGATCCCGATGCCGATGTCACTTTCACAATTATACCGGGAGGCAATCATGGAAACGTAGAACGACTGTTTCATGAAGATGCTTTGTATGACTGGCTTTTCAAACAAAAGAAAACACAAACCCAAAACGATTTCTAAATATCCTTACAAATGACGAATACCACTTTACTCTCTTCTCCTTTACAGGGATTTACCGATTTTCGTTTCCGAAACGCCTTTCATAAGTATTTCGGTGGGATTGACACTTTCTATTCACCCTACATCAAACTGAACGGAAAATTAGTCGTAAAAGGTTCCTACGAACGCGACATACTTGCGGAAAACAACAGCACGTTGCAGGTCATTCCGCAAATCATTACCAATGATGCAGAAGAGTTTTTATTTGTGGCCAACTATGTAAAACAATTAGGCTATAATGAACTGAACTGGAATTTAGGTTGCCCCTATCCGATGGTTGCCAAATGCGGTATGGGGTCCGGTTTAATCAGTAATACCGAACGCATCAATCATATTTTAGAGCGAGTTCATAATGAAACTGATATAATTGTTTCGATGAAAATGCGCATGGGTTATGAAAACCCTTCCGAAATTTTGGATGTGTTTCCGATTTTGGAAAAATACCCCATAAAAAACATCGCCATTCATGCCCGCATCGGAAAACAATTGTACAAAGGCGGCGTTGATCTGGATTCGTTTCAGAAATGTCTTGATGTTTCAAAACACAAATTGTATTATAATGGCGACATCACTTCAGTGGCTAAATTTAAAACCCTTCAGGAACGGTTTCCTTCCATTGATCATTTTATGATAGGCAGAGGTTTGATTGCCGATCCGTTTTTACCGAGCATGATTAAAAACGGAACAACCGAATACCCGAAAAACCGGTTTGAAATTTTTGAGGAATTCCACGACACAATTTACCGTGACTACGATGCTTATTTACAGGGGCCAACCCCCATTAAAATGAAAATGCTGGGCTTTTGGGAGTACTTTTCGGAATCGTTTTCCAACCCGCAAAAAACGTTGAAAAAGATTAAGAAAGCCGGTAACAGCAAGCATTATGAGGAAGCGGTTAAGGAGATTTTTAAATCGGAGAGATAAATACTGAATTTCTACGAGCTACGAAGAATCTTCTCCATTTTCCTTCCCTTCGCCAATTCATCCACCAACTTATCCAAATACCGAGCCTGTTTTGTTAACGGATTCTCGATTTCCTCTATGCGATACCCACAGATTACACCTGTTATAAGGCTAGCATTTGGGTTTAGCGAAGCGCGTTCGAAGAAGGTTTCAAAAGTCACGTTTTCGTTTATCAGTTCCTGCAGCTTGTTGGTATCGAATCCTGTTAACCATTCTATAACCTGATGTAATTCTTCTTTTGTTCTGCCTTTCTTTTCCACTTTTGCGATATACATCGGATAAACCGAGGCAAAGGTCATTTTTGCAATACGCTGATGGTGTGCGTCGGTAATGTTCATATTTTGTATTTTATTATTGCTCTTTACTTCTAAGTCGTGTAGCGGACAGTCCGTAAAGTGTCGTGATTGTAATTTTATCTAACATGGTCGGAACGCACTGGTTAGATTTTGTGGCATTTTGTTCCTTTTATTTACCCTGTCACAAAACCAAATATACAAAAAGGGCTTTAAGTTTTCACCTAAAGCCCCATATGCCCAATAACGCTGGCAGCAGCAGTTACTTATACCAAAATTCATATTCTTTTCCATAGGTGATCCAATCAACGCCCTTTTTTATTCCGTTTTTTTCTTCTTCAACCGAAATTAATTTTACAATGAATCGCGTTACATCACTGCTGGCATATTTCTTAATATCAATTTTAATTTTAGGACTGACTTCAAACTTGTCGTTTTTCAGTTCAATTTTTTTCTGATAACGTGGTGCGTTTTGGACGGTCTTGATTTGCTGCGATTTGGCCGTTCTGATTTCCAGACTCAACTTGCTGATTCTATATTTTACAGCTGCATTTTCATTTGAAATCTGTACCGTAATAACGTCTGATATTTTAACCGACATATCGTCCTTCTGTATTGGCGTTCCGTTCTTCAGTATTACCAATTTTGCTTCCTGTGCCTGAAGCGTAGCTACTTTTGTAAGTATCAGGAAGAATAAGGTGCAGAATAAATTTAGGTTTTTCATTTTTCGATTATTTTATTTAAAGAATTTCTTGAAGCGGAAATTAAATTTAAGAGACCGTCTTCAAGATCCGAATTGGAAGTGGGGGAACCTTTCTGTTTAAAATTATTGACAAGATCATAATATTTTTGAGCCTCATTACTCACTGCAGAATCCTGGACTAACAAAAACTTCCCGAAATAAATTTTTTCAAAATCCTTGTAGTCTCTGTAAAATGATTTTGTAGCTACACTATCCTTTTCATAATGTGCCAATACAGCACATTTTTCGGTAAATTCCTGGTAAATATCAAAGGTTGTATTGTACGTGTTTTTCCGTATTTCTTTATCATAATTACTATTATACTGAAAAGCACCTACGAATACTCCAACTGTCGTGAGTGCTGCAGGAACAAATCTTAAATAACTGCCGGATTGGTTACCTTCGATTGGTTTTTTAAAGTTCATTTCGTATGATTTAATTTCTTATGAATTATAAATCCGTGACAGTACATTTCGTCTTTTTTTTAAGCCATTTACGCTTCTACAGCCCTAACAGAAAAGCAGATAGCTTACTAAGCTACAAAATGTAAGAAAAGAACACAAATTAAGTTGTTAAAGATCATTTTTTCTCGTTATACGACTTTAAAAAAGATAAAGACGACTTTACTCTGTGGGTTATCGTTTACTTCATTTCTTGCGATTAATAAAATATTTTTTTTAAAATTACAAGTAAAAAACATTCCGATTACCTACTCTGCAACAAAAAAAGGCTGTCGTTTCCGACAGCCTTTTTCTATTATTTAAGAAGTTCTTTCAATTCCTCCAGACTCACTTTCTTCTGCTCGCCCGAAGCTAAATCTTTTAATGCATATTGGTTGTTCGCAATTTCATCACCGCCTACTATAACCGCGAACGGGATTCCGCGTTTGTCAGCATGTTGGAATTGTTTCCCGATTTTGGCATTGTCCGGATACATTTCCACTTTAATACCTTCTTTTCGCAATTGCGAGATGGTTTTCATTGAATACAACGCTTCTTCCTGACCGAAGTTTAAGAACAAGGCTTTTGATGTGGAAGTTACTGTTTCGGGGAACAGGTTCAGCTCTTCCAGAACCAGATAGATTCGGTCCAAGCCGAACGAGATTCCGACACCGCTCATATTTTTCAATCCGAAGATACCGGTTAAGTCGTCATAACGACCACCACCACCGATGGAACCCATCGCAACGCCTTTTGGTGCGCTGACTTCAAAAATGGCTCCGGTATAGTAATTCAGTCCACGGGCTAAGGTTACGTCCAGGTCCAATTCGGATTTATCCAAACCTAAAACCTTAATATTGTCGCAGATGAATTGCAGTTCCTCCACCCCTTTCATTCCTTCTGGAGAAGAAGAAAGCAGCGCGGAAAGTTTTTCTATTTTTTCAGCAATGGTTCCGGTGAAATTGAAAAGTGGTTGTACTTTTTCCAGTGCCGCTTCCGAAATCCCTTTTTCCACCATTTCTTTTTTCACGCCGTCTTCACCAATTTTATCCAGCTTATCCAAAGCTACGGTAAAGTCAATCAGTTTATCCGAAGCGCCAATCACCTCAGCGATTCCGGAAAGGATTTTTCGGTTGTTGATTTTGATGGTTACACCTTCCAACTCAAGAGCTGAAAATACGCTGTCATACAATTGTACCAACTCGACTTCTTGCCATAATGAGGTAGAACCCACCACATCGGCATCACACTGATAGAATTCTCTGAAACGCCCTTTTTGCGGTCGGTCAGCTCTCCAAACCGGCTGGATCTGGTAACGCTTGAACGGGAATTCGATTTCGTTCTGGTGTTGTACCACGTAACGCGCAAAGGGAACAGTTAAATCGTAACGCAATGCTTTTTCAGAAATTTTACCCGTAAACTTATTTAGTTCTACCAGTTCGTTAACAGAAATGGTTTCTGCAGAATTTGATTGAAGCACTTCTATCGATTCGGGCAATTCGATCTTATTTTTATTGAAAAAATAATTTCCCGAATTCAGAATCTTGAAAATCAAACGATCGCCTTCCTCACCGTATTTCCCCATTAAGGTTTCGGAGTTTTCGAACGTAGGTGTTTCAATGGGCTGAAACCCGAATTTTTCGAAATTGGATTTGATGATTGAAAAGATATAATTACGCTTCGCTACTTCAGCAGGCGAAAAATCACGGGTTCCTTTGGGTATGCTTGGTTTTTGAGCCATTTTTTTTAGACTTCTTAGAATGTTAGATTATTAGACTTTCTTAGATTGTTAAACTTTCTTAGACTCCTTAGATGGTTAGACTTCTTAGACCTCTCAGAACACAAACAATTCCAATAGTTTCTCTTTTAGCCCCGATTGCAGCAGCTACCTTGTAGTGCGGAAAGCGGGAACTTCGTATCCAGATAAGAAACTGTCGTTTCGCTCCAAAGACTTTGCAAATATCTTACTTTTTAAAGAATTTCGTAAATCTGTTTGGGGAAACTTGTAACAAATTCCCTATTTTGATGACAAATTGCTACTATGATTGGAATTGGTCTTTTTAAGGAAAACACAAAAATTGCGTTGGGCGCGATTAAAAGTCAGCTGCTGCGGACAATTTTAACGGTGATGATTATTGCCATCGGGATAACTGCTTTGGTGGGAATTCTGACGGTAGTTTCTGCATTGGAAAACACCATCATGAAGGATTTCGCTTCGATGGGTGCCAACACATTTTCCATCAGCCAATACGATTTTTCGGAACGAGTAAACCGTAACAATGCCGAACAGAAGATTAATCCGATTATCAGTTATCCGCAGGCAAAGGCGTTTCAGGACAAATACAGTTTCCCCTTCACCACCACTTCACTTTCTTTTACAGCGACTTCGAATGCTGAAGTGAAACACGAATCCCAAAAAACCGATCCCGAAATTACGGTGGTAGGTGTCGATGAAAATTTCCTTCCCAACAAAGGACTGGAAGCCACAAAAGGCCGAAACTTTACGGGTTTTGACGTTTCCAACAACAATTACGTTTGTATTTTGGGTTCCGATTTCGAGAAGGGACTTTTTAAGGATATGAATCCGATTGACAAAACGATTTCGATTCGCGGCGCCAAGTTTAAAGTGATTGGCGTGCTGAAAGAGAAAGGTTCCACCTTTGGTAACAATCAGGATTTAAGGGTTTTGATTCCGATTCAGATTGCGCGTTCGATATTTTCAGCGCCCAATATCAATTACGATATTAATGTAATGGTAAGTCGCAAAGAAACTTTACCCCTGGCATCCGACAATGCGACTATTGCCATGCGTAAAATCAGAAAACTGAGTCCGGTACAGGAAAATAATTTCGGAGTCGAGCGCAGTGACGATTTAATTCAGCGATTGCTTTCCAACACCGAAGTGCTTCGTATCAGTGCCTGGGTTATCGGTATTATTACAGTTTTCGGTTCTTCGATTGCACTGATGAACATCATGTTGGTTTCCGTTACCGAAAGGACACGCGAAATCGGCGTTAGAAAATCACTCGGCGCCAAAAGAAGTACGATTGCGTGGCAGTTTTTTACCGAAACACTGGTTATCGGTCAGATGGGCGGTATCCTGGGAATTATATTTGGAATATTAATCGGTTTCGGAATTGCCAAGGCGATTGAATTCAACTTTGTTATTCCGTGGATGGCGATTATGGCCGCTTTCATTACGACTTTTATCGTTGCTATCGTTTCCGGATTGTATCCTGCGATTAAGGCGTCTAAACTGGATCCTGTTGAGGCGTTGCGATATGAATAAGTAAGTCGCAGTTTACAATCACAGTCGCAGTTTCCTCGCTTGCCGAATACTGTGACTGCGACTAAAAACTACAACTGAAAACTCCCAAAATCATCCTGTCATTTCCGTAAACATCCTTACGTAATTCGACATTCTTAAAACCGTTCTTTTCGAGCAGTTCGATCATTTCCTTTCCAAGGTACTGATTGATTTCGAAATACAGTTGACCGTTTTCGGATAAGTTCTGCGTGGCCAGTTCGGTAATTTTACGGTAAAAAACCAACGCATCATTATCTTCTACGAATAATGCCAAATGCGGTTCGAAATCCAATACATTTTTTCTGATTTCTTTTTTTTCGAGATTTCTCACATACGGCGGATTCGAAACAATGATATCAAACGTCTGATGCAAATCTTCCGTTTCCAAAACACTTTGGTGCAGGAAAGTAACTTCCACGTTATTCCGCGCTGCATTTTTTTTAGCTACAGCCAACGCACTTTCGGAAACATCCATGGCAAAAACCTCCGCCTCGGGAAGATTTTTTGCTATGGATATGGCGATACAGCCGGTTCCGGTTCCAATATCCAAGATTTTGACTTTCGACTTTCGACTTTCGACTTTCGACTCTTTAATAATCCAATCAACCAACTCTTCGGTTTCGGGTCTGGGAATAAGCGTGTTTTCGTTGACATAGAACGGTAATCCGTGAAATTCGGTTTCACCCAAAATATACTGTATCGGACGATGTTCCTTCAGTTGTGCCACTACGTTTTCCCATTGCTGCAGCAATTCGGAACTTAATTCGAATGTGGGATTCAAAGCCAGATCCACCCTTTTCATATGGTGAAAATCTTCCAATATGATATAGAAAAAACTCTCTGTCTCATATTCGTCATATAAAGAAGCCAATTCCTGAGTAAATATATTTCGGTAGTCTTTTAAAAGCATAGTCTGTCGTTGTTCTTTCCTTATGTTGCACCAAACAACAGTACTTCGGAAAATAAAATTCAATTCAAAGATAACTTAAAAATTGCAGCTTTAAAATCCTGAAAAATTATACCCTTCTGAATTTTCGGTCAATCTCTCATAGCTATTCCCCCTACAATGGCTGTTTTTTATTAACAAGGATGGACTTCCGAATTTATTTTTTTTCAGGCCGATTTATTTTTCTCAAACATGATAAATATCATGATAAAAGACCTTTTTGTCTTCTACTTTTACACTATAAAATAAGTTAAACAAAAAACCCATAATCATGAAAACTAAATTAAAAATTGCTGCCGGCGTACTTGCCCTTTCAGCAATCACAGTAGGCTTGTTTTCTTTTGGAGACAGCTCTTCAGGTGACCCTACAAAAATTAAGGTCGAAGGGGAAATGGTAGCAGAACTGACTGCACCTCCATTTGTACCAAAACCTATTGGCAACCGTGCGGCAACAAAACTGATTGTCAACATGGAAATTAAAGAACAGGAAGGCGAAATGGCCGACGGAGTAAAATATACCTATTGGACATTCGGAGGATCGGTACCGGGAAGTTTCATCAGAACCCGAATTGGTGATGAAGTTCAATTTCACCTAAAAAACCACCCGGACAACAAATTACCGCACAACATTGATTTACACGCGGTAACAGGTCCCGGAGGAGGAGCTACTTCATCATTAGTGGCACCCGGACATGAAAAAGTATTCAACTTCAAATGTTTAAATCCAGGACTTTATGTTTACCATTGCGCAACAGCTCCGGTAGGAATGCACATTGCCAACGGAATGTACGGATTAATCCTTGTGGAACCTGAAGGAGGACTACCGCCGGTGGATAAAGAATATTACATCATGCAAGGTGATTTCTATACTAAAGGAGCTTATGGAGATCAGGGCACACAACCTTTTGATATGGAAAAAGCCATTAAAGAACAACCTGATTATGTAGTATTCAACGGGAAAGTCGGTTCGCTAACAGGTGATAAATCAATTACGGCCAAAAAAGGTGAAACGGTACGTATTTACATGGGTAATGGAGGTCCGAACTTAGTATCATCATTCCACGTAATTGGTGAAATCTTTGACAAAGTTCATATTGAAGGTGGAAACCTGATTAATAAAGATGTACAAACAACATTAGTACCTGCGGGCGGTTCAGCCATTGTAGAATTTAAAGTGGATGTACCGGGTACGTTTATACTTGTAGACCACTCTATCTTCAGAGCGTTCAATAAAGGGGCAATAGGAATGCTTAAAGTGGATGGGGAACAAGAGAAAACCATTTACTCAGGAACCGTTCAGGAAGGAATCTATTTACCGGAAGGCGGAACCATCCAAAACATGCCAAAAGAAAAAGGTGTTGCAAAATCAACGGTAGCGAAAACCGTTCCCGAACAAGTTAAAGCCGGTAAGGAAATTTACGGAAGAACTTGTTTTGCCTGCCACCAGTCAGAAGGACAAGGAATCCCGAACGCTTTCCCTCCACTGGCAAAATCAGATTATCTGAATGCTAATCCGAAAAAAGCCATCGATGCGGTATTGCACGGTTTGAGCGGTGAAATCACTGTTAACGGTAAAAAATACAACAGCGTAATGACCAGTCAAAACCTTACCGATGAAGAGATTGCCAATGTTCTTACCTACGTGTACGACAGCTGGGGCAATAACAAAACAAACGTAACCGCTCCGATGGTAAAAGCCCAAAGAGGAAAAGTGGTTGCAAAAGCAAAAGACATACACGAATAACAATAAATTTTTAAATACTTTTGATTATGAAAAAGATAATTTTAGGAGTTGCAGCAATCGCTTTAACTGTAGGACTATATAGTTTTACAACTCCTGTGAAAACGGAAAAAGTAACCAAAATTGCCATTAATGACCCCGCAAAAGGGAAAGAAGTATACGCAAAAACCTGTATCGCCTGCCATCAGGCAAACGGACAGGGAGTACCGAACGCCTTCCCTCCTCTGGCAAAATCAGACTACTTAAACAAGGATGCCAACCGCGCTATCAAAACAGTCCTTAACGGATTAAGCGGACCCATCACTGTGAACGGTAAAAAATTCAACGCGATGATGACACCACAGTCATTATCAGACCAGCAGGTAGCAGACGTATTAACTTATGTTTACAGCAGTTGGGGTAACAACGGAACGAAAGTTACTGCCGCAATGGTAAAAGCGCAAAGAGGTAAAAAATAATTAAAAACACGTTGACCATGATACTCAAATATAAATTAGTTTCGATTTTATATGCTGTTTTGTTTGTGGCAACATCTCTTACTGCACAGGAAAAAGGTATGGTTACCATAAAAAGGGGGACTTATGTTCCCCTTTATGGGACCTCCGATAAGAAACCAGTGGAAGTCAGAACATTCAAAATGGATGTATATCCGGTAACTAACGAAGAATTCTTAAACTTTCTGAAAAAAAATCCACAGTACAGCCGTTCAAAAATTAAAAGGCTATTTGCCGACAAAAGTTATTTATCCCACTGGAAAAGCGACTTTGATTTCGGAGTTGATAAAACCAACTCTCCGGCTACCAACATTTCATGGTTTGCAGCAAAAAAATACTGCGAATGTCAGGGAAAAAGACTACCGACAATGGATGAATGGGAATACGTAGCCATGGCGGATGAAAAACGCATTGATGCCCGAACAAAAGAAGAGTACAATAAATTCATCCTTTCCTGGTATGAAAAATCAAAAACCTACAACAATCCGATAGGAAAAACATTCAGAAACTATTGGGGCGTTTACGACATGCACGGTCTGGTATGGGAATGGACTTCCGATTTCAACAGCATTATGCTCTCCGGAGAATCACGAAAAGACAAGGACTCCGACAAAAACCTATTCTGCGGAAGCGGGTCTGTTAATGCATCCGATTTAATGAACTATGCTGCTTTTATGCGCTATGCTTTCAGAGGAAGCCTGAAGGCCAGTTACACCACACGGAACCTTGGTTTCCGATGTGTCAAAGATCTGCCGAAATAATTACCGCACTTAGGGTAAGACGCCTTTTTCTGAAGAAAAACTCAGACTTAAAAAAACGAAATCGCCATTAACAACAGGTTTGCGTAAGCAAGCAGCAATAAATAAAAGCGACCCTAGTTTGCGAATTGACGAAGCATACCATATGACCTTTAATAAATCAATTTCACATATATGAAAACGATAGTAATGGGATTATTTGTAATCCTGATCGGATTACAGAGTTGTAATTCCCAAAAGAAAAACGAGAATAAATCCGCAACCACAACAACCATTTCAGATTTATCCATCTACAACCTTCCATCTCAGTGGACCACTCAGAATGATAAAAACATTGAGATGAAAGATTTAAAAGGAAAAGTCCTGGTTATGGTGATGATTTATACCTCGTGCAAATCGGCTTGTCCCAGATTAGTCGCGGATATGCGCCACATCGAAGAACGAATCCCCGAAAACCTGAAAGACAAAGTACAACTGGTACTGGTTAGTATCGATCCTACTGTGGACACACCGAAACGCCTCAAAGCATTCTCCATAGAAAACAAAATGGACGGCAATCAATGGCTGTTCCTTCGCTCTTCCGAGGAAAACACCAGAGAATTCGCCGCTGTATTAGCCGTAAACTACAAGAAAATTTCGCCCATGGACTTCTCCCACTCCAACATTATCAGCGTTTTTAATGCTAATGGTGAGTTAGCATTCCAACAGGAAGGCCTGGGAGTAAGCTATGACGAAACCGTAAACAAAATTACTGAAGAAGCTGAAAAGCTAAATTAACCCTACTATGAAATCGCCACTAACAATGAGTTTGTTGCAAACAAATGAAATTCGCTGAACACCTATGAAACATATTAAATCAGTGAAGCAAACACCGAAAAACAAAAGGCGATACCATTTGTGACCTCAGACAAATAAACTTTACTTATATGAAATCACTACAAAAAATAGGCTTATCATTGTTTCTGATGATAGGCACAGGAGCCTTTGCTCAGGAATTAGATGCAAATTTGCAACTGAGACCTCGATATGAATACCGAAACGGATTTAAAGAACTGATGAAAGACGGTTCGCTGCCCACCTCATTCGTATCCCAACGATCCCGACTTAACTTTAACTTCAAACAGGAAAAATTAAAAGCGAAACTGACCTTTCAGAACATCAGAGTCTGGGGAGATGTGCCGACCACGACAACGGCCGACAAAAACGGAATCGCTCTTTTCGAAGCCTGGGCACAATACGACATCAATGCCAAATGGAGCGCAAGACTGGGCAGACAGGTCCTTTCATACGACAACCAAAGAATCATGGGTGAAATCGACTGGGCACAACAGGGACAAAGCCACGATGCGGCGCTGATCTCCTTTAAACAGCCAAACCATCAGCTGGATTTGGGTTTCGCTTTGAATTCGGATTCCGAAAAACTGTACCGCGAACTATACACTACCAGCTACAAACACATGCAACATGCCTGGTATCACACTAATTTTGACAATCTCGGAATGAGTTTACTTTTTCTGAATGTGGGTTTCCAATACCAGGAAGTGCCTGCTAATAATCTGCAGGTGGATAATATGCAGACATTCGGAACCTATCTGACCTACAAAAAAAATAAATTCGACGGTAATTTAGGCGTGTACGGACAAACCGGAAAAGGAAAGTTAGTTACCGAAAACACTTCGATTAGTGCTTTCTATGGCGGATTGATGGCAAACTATGCTTTCACCGATAAAGTTAAAGCCGGCCTGGGTTATGAATTCCTTTCCGGAAAAGATCAGGATGATACCGACAGCAAAATAAAATCATTCAACCCTATTTTCGGAACCAATCATGCCTTCAACGGTTACATGGATTATTTCTATGTGGGCAATTACAAAAACACGGTCGGATTACAGGATATTTTTGCCAAATTCACTTACACGAGCAATAAATGGCAATTCAATGCAATGCCGCATGCCTTTATGACAGCAGCCGATGTAATAGATCCGACGAACACTTCACAAAAAATGGATTGTTATCTGGGTACCGAAATCGATTTAACAGCGAGTTATACCCTTCAGAAAGACATAACCATTGCAGGCGGTTATTCCCAAATGTTCGGGACAGACACCCTGGAAGTGTTAAAAGCAGGCAACAAAGGCTACGACAATAACTGGGCCTGGGTTATGATTACTATCAATCCGAGAATATTCTCAACAGCAAAATAAATACGGTTAGTTAGGTTAATTGGTAAAAAAGCCTGAGTTACAATTGCGTGACTCAGGCTTTTTTTATTGACACTGTTCTGAAGATATAATCCGAAAAATACAGACTTTCCGGGATGACTTTTTATTCCCAGAAAATATCTTTCACGTTTTCAACAAAACGGTCTTCTTTATGGATTTCACTGATCTTTTCCAGTTGTTCGGAGGTGGCACTGTTTTGTATTTCCGGAAACAACACCCGTTCTTCAAACCGTATGTGCGCTTCAAGTTCTTCCTCGATTAACCCTAAATTCAACTCAATGTTTATGCTCTGATTAAAAAGTCGTCTCAGCCTTCTGTGATCGGTCAACGCTTTTCTGATCAGCTCATGATCTTTTTTCAAAACAGGAAAAACATACTCTTCCTCCAGTTCAAAATGAGGGAGCAGGTATTTCATGTAAAACCAATCGGTATATCTTTTCATTCGCACCGGTGATACATTTTTCGCAAATCCGGTTCTTATTTTCCAACACAATAGTAAACCGTGATGGTGTTCACGACTTAACGATTGCAGTTCTTTTACTCTTTTTAAAGGTTGTGTAGCTATCATTGTATTCTAATTTTAAATTCCTCCAAACCGAACAAACGAACCCAAAACAAGCATTACTACCCCGATAACCGTTACCGTGATTATATGAAAACTCATTTCAGACAGTTTATCCGCATTATTTTTTAATTTCGGGATTACCCGAAATTGGGCGCTCAATGCAAAAAGCACCGTAATTAAAAGCAAAGTCAGTTTTACGGAAACCACTTTCTCTACAGATGTTTCAAAATGAAACCAGTTTTCGATGCTTACCCCGTATTTATAAGCCATCATGACTCCCGTAATTACCAATAAAGCCAAAGCAGGCATTCCTACCGGTTCATATTTCTTTTCATATTCCAGAATGATGCGCTGATTTTTTTCCCGTAATGCTTTGGGCAAATAGGCAAACACAAGTAACAGATGCCCTCCTACCCATATTGCGGCGGAAAGTAAATGTACAATCAGTAAGAAGTGATGGTTCATTTTAAACTGTTTTTCAGGTTGGTATTACTAAAAATAATCATTATGATTCCAACAACCAACCAAATGCTGGATATAAACAGATTCTGATGATACATCGGTATTTCACCCCAACTGAAGAACAGATTCAGGCCTTGTCCAAACAACAGGAATTCGGTAAGCACAAAACCCATCAGAAAGATTTTGATACCGTATTCCGAAAACCGGTTTTTCCAACTTATGATGTTACCGTTCAGTAAAAATCCCAACAGAAAACCGGAAATAATGCCCAGCATAATCATGTGAATGAAGCCGATGACAAAGTTTCTGATCTGATGCGAAACCAAAGCCATCTCCGGAAAAATAACCACCAGTTGTATCAGTACTTTCAACCCTAATGAAAACAAAGCGAAGCCGAATACAATTTTTTCAATTTCTTTCAGCTTACCATAAAACTCCGAAAACTGCGGCCGTATCAGTAATGCTAATTTCGCAAAAGCTATCAGTTGAGCCACGACCCCGATTCCGTTAATCCACAATAATATCGGATTGGAAACAAACCAGCTTACCGGCAAGGCAAACGTGAGCAAAGTTCCCGCCATCAGCCATCTGTAAAATGAAAAGAAAGCACCATTTTCAGCCTTAAGTTTCATCTGTCGGAACAATAAAGCCAGAACGGCAATAATGAACCATCCGTTAAACTGAAAATGAAGGAAAAACTGAATGGCGATCTGATAAAAAGCGCTTGTTTTCCCTAACAAACCGACGGCCGGCCCTAAACACCAGATACCGCATGTGGACAGAATCATGAACAACAAAGCGGTTTTGAGCAGATAACGTTCGGCTAAAGATTCGATTCGCTGATGCTTCCACACCAATCGGACAAAATAATAACCGGAAAAAATATGAAGCGTGGAAAAAATGATGGAAAATACGGCATATCCCTGAAGCGGAAAAGCAATCATCATGCCGACAACTGCCAGCTCCGTAATCCAGAAAAGCCTGTTGAATTGTTTCCTTGTTACCTTATCATCAGGAATAAAAAAGTGGTAAATCAAAGCAAAAAGTGCCAGATAAACCCAACCCAGCATGGCAATATGGGAATGACCATGCAACAGGAACTGATAATTTATGCCTCCAACCGGAGCGACAAACTGAAGACGTAACAACAACCCCATTAGGGCAGCCGCCAAAAAGTTTCCAAAACAAACCAGTATCCATTTCTTAAGCATCATCATCCTCTAAAGATTACTTGTATATTTCTTGTGGTGAAAAAACTTCTTCCTATTTCACGCGATGATCGGGGCAAATCCCCAATGGTTTCCACATTATTCACAAAATGCTGAATGTAATATTCTCCGCTGTATTGTTTTCTTTCCAGATAGCTGATCATGGAACGAAGTTCGGTTTCATCAATCAGATCCGAATGAAAAGTGGTGCGTACTTCGAACGCAATTTGACTTTGCAATAATAAATGTAAGGATTTCTCAAACACTGAAAACAAATTGGATTGGGTAACCTGAATGTATTTTGCTTCGGAAGCTTTAAAATCCAATGCCACGTAATCAATCAACTCGCCTTCCATCATTTGTTTCAGAATTTCGGGATTGGATCCGTTTGTATCTACTTTAACAGCGAAACCCAATGCCTTAATCTGTTTCACGAAAGGAATCAGATTTTTATGCATCGTACATTCTCCTCCGCTAAGTACAACGGCATCCAATAAATTTTTTCTTGTCTTCAAAAAGGAAAGTACCTCATCAAACGAGATCTTTCCTTTCCCTAAAACAATTTCGGGATTGTAGCAATACAGACACCGCATATTGCAGCCTGCAAACCAAAGAATACAGGCCGATTTATGCGGATAATCCAGCAAGGTGAAAGGCGTTACGCTAAAAATAGCTTTAGCTGCATTTTCTTTCCGTAAAATGGGTACGTTGTTTGTGTTCACCTTTTTTACCGATATTAAAACTCTCTACGGGTCTGTGGTAACCCATTACGCGTGTATAAACCAAACATTTTGTTCTTAAATGCTGATTTTGTTCCAGGATTTCATTACTGTTTTTCATATAGTTCGCTTTTGTGGTTTTGAAGTAAGGCATCGTCGCATTTCGGACAATATTCGTGTTCACCGGTTAAATAGCCGTGAACAGGACATATGCTGAACACCGGAGTAACAGTGATATACGGCAATTTGAAATTGCTCAGCACTTTTTTCACGAACTGTTTACAGGCTTCCGAGGAACTGATTTTTTCGTTCATATACAGATGCAATACCGTTCCACCCGTGTACTGACACTGCAGATTGTCCTGCATCAATAGCGCTTCAAAAGGATCTTCGGTATAATTTACAGGGATTTGAGAACTGTTGGTGTAATAAATATTGTTACCTTCCCCTGCCTGCAAAATATCCGGAAAACGTTTTTTGTCTTCCTTGGCAAACCTGTATGTGGTTCCTTCCGCCGGAGTAGCTTCCAGATTGTATAAATTTCCGGTTTCTTCCTGAAATTCTTTCATCCGGTTGCGGATATGATCTAAGATTTCCATACAGAAACTTGTTCCGAAATTGGAGGTGATATCCTCTTTATCATTTGTAAAATTCCGGATCATTTCGTTCATTCCGTTCACACCGATAGTGGAAAAATGATTTCTGAAATGTGGCAGATACCGCTTCGTATATGGATACAAACCACGATCGTACATTTCCTGAATGAATTTTCGTTTTTTCTCCAAAGTCGATTTAGACAATTCCATCAATTTGTCTAACTGATGGTACAACGCTTCCTTATCATCTTTGAACAAATAGCCCAAACGTGCCATGTTGATGGTAACCACACCGATACTTCCTGTCATTTCCGCACTTCCGAAAAGTCCGTTGCCGCGTTTAAGCAGTTCTCTCAAATCGAGTTGCAAACGACAGCACATACTTCGAACCGCATTGGGTTTATAGGCATTCGGATTTTCAACCCGGTTGCCGTTTTCATCCAACAGATACTGACTTCCGATAAAATTCTGAAAATAGGAAGAACCTATTTTCGCTGTATTTTCGAAAAGTAAGTCGGTATTTTCACCGTTCCAGTCGAAATCTTCCGTGATGTTAACCGTCGGAATCGGGAAGGTAAACGGTTGTCCGTTCGCATCACCTTCCGTCATAACGGTGTAATATGCCTTATTAATCAGGTTCATTTCCTGCTGAAAATGTTCGTAACGCATTTCGGTTAAAGCAACAACGCCTCGCTCTTTGGCGCGGTTCAGAATACTTTCATCTGTAATTGTATTGAATAAATGCAAATCGTTTTTGGTCGGAATCTGTTCTTTCAAATCGGAAGGAACGACCCAATCAAGCGTGATATTTGTAAATGGTGATTGCCCCCAACGTGCCGGAACATTCAGATTGTATACAAAACTGCGCACCGCTTTGAGTACGTCGTCAAAAGACAGATTGTCCTTGAAAACATACGGCGCCAGATAGGTATCAAACGAACTGAACGCTTGAGCACCGGCCCATTCGCTTTGCAGGATTCCGAGAAAATTCGCCATCTGTCCCAGGGCCTCCCTGAAATGGGATGGCGCTTTGCTTTCCACACGACCGCGAACCCCGTTGAACCCGTCGTTCAGTAAAACCCGCAGGCTCCATCCGGCGCAATAACCGGTAAGGCAATCCAGATCGTGAATATGAACATCACCATTCCGGTGGGCATAGCCCTCTTCTTTGGAATAAACTTTATCTAACCAATAATTCGCTATGATTTTTCCGGCCACATTATTCACCAAACCGGCATTGGAATAGGATGTATTCGCATTGGCATTGATGCGCCAATCCGTCTGACCGATGTATTCTTCAATAGTTTGTGTGCTGTCAACATAGGTGGTATCATCATTTAGTCCCTCAACATGTTCGCGTTGCAGTTTTCGCGTATGACGGAACAACATAAAGGAACGCATCACCGAAAAATACTCTTTCTGAAAGAGCGTTTTTTCAATCATGTCCTGAATTTCTTCGACCGCCCATATTTCCTTGATCTCTATGGCAGTCATCACACTTTCGAAAACACTCACATCGAACGGAATGGCAACACTATTAAAACTTTTTGCAATGGCATCCTTAATTTTAAAACTCTCGAATGGTTTATAATCTCCATTTCTCTTGATGACAAATTTTTCCATAACGTCCGATGTTATTGTGTTTTACCTTAACAGTATAAATAATTAAATAGAAAGTGCTTTCTCTAATTCCTGAGCTTTTGGAAAAAGGATGTTGTTTTCCAGATGGATGTGTTTGTGCAGATCCTGTTCGAACTCCTGCAACATGGAGAATGTTACGCGGTACGTATTACAGGCATCGGCCGGCGGTGTGTAATTCGCTGTTAATTCCACAATTCTTCTGAAACGTTCTCCCTCAGCATCATGTTCATCTTTCATCATGGCGATTGGATTATCAACCGTCCCGAAAGGTGGTATTTCAATTACTTCGTTATTCATGGTAGCTTTCACCAATCTTTTTATAAAAGGGAACAATATGAATTCTTCTTTTTTCATGTGTTGCGCCAATTCACCGGCACATCCCTTAAATAAATCATGGATTTCAAAAAGTTCCGGATGGGAAGCACCATGCACTTTACATAATTTATCCAAAAACTGAAGCAGGGTTGGTGTTTTTTCCTCTACATAACGGTGATGTGTTTTTTCGATGTAGTCGATTAACAGATCCGTTGGCCAGGATTTAAAATCGATACCTCCGTCACCTTTAGTATCCATAACAGCCGAAATTTCATTTTTAATGATGGAAATATCCAATCCTTTCGTAGTACAGACTTCCTCTAAAGTTCTGTGTCCCTTACAACAAAAATCGATTCCGTATTTTGAAAAAACGGCAGCTGTTCTGAAATCTTCCGCCACATATTCTCCTATTGTCTCTTGTTCAATTGCATTCATAATCAATCCATTTTTAGTTTATTTCTAAGACAAATTTACATATATTTTTTTATAAAGGACAAAAATATCTTTTATTATTTTTTCAACATAAAAATTGGATAAAATATTTGGTACCAATACGATACGACAATGAAATTTTTATATTTTATAATAAAACGAAAGAAATAAATCTGAAAATGATATTTATCATATTCTGCTACTAAATCTAAAATGAAATTTGCATAATAAAAGATAAAATAGTCCTTTATCTAAATTAAATTGTTTAACTAACAAATACTAATCATTATGCTTTCAAAATCACAGGCCAGAGCATTCTTTTTAGGCGGAACGGTGGTCACGTTTCTGATTTTTATCGGATTAACCATTTATTCGTTCATGCCTGCTAATGATCAGTCAAATTATTCCAAAATTGACAAAAAAGTTATTAGAGGGAAGGAAATCTGGGAATCGAACAACTGTATGGGTTGCCATACACTCTTAGGAGAAGGTGGTTATTACGCCCCTGAACTGACAAAAGTAATTGACCGTCGCGGAGAAGGTTACGTAAAAGCAGTTTTAATGTCCCCTGTTCCTTGGGCACCAAAAGGAAGAAAAATGGTAAAATATAACATGAACGAAGCGGATGCCGAAGCTGTTATTGCCTTTTTAAAATGGAACGGAAAAATCGACTTAAACGGATTTGACAGAGTTGTATCACCATTATCTAAGGATAATAATTAAATTAAGATGTTATGAAATACAAATCACAAAAAGTAGCCTATTGGTTTTTCGGATTATGCATGCTGCTTTTAACATTACAGATAATCTATGGATTCATCATGGGTTTCGCCAGAATTGGCTTTGACGGACTACATGATTTTATACCGTTTAACACCGCAAGGGCAGTTCATACCAACTTATTGGTCGTTTGGCTATTAACCGGATTTATGGGTGCTGCCTATTACATTATTCCGGAAGAGGCACAACGCGAATTGGTCAGCGTAAAATTAGCCTATGTGCAGTTGATATCGCTAGCACTGGTTGGTGTTGCAGCAGTAGTTGGCTATCACTTCAATCATTGGGAAGGACGAAAATTTCTGGAAATTCCAAGAGAACTTGATTACCTGGTTGTGGTCAACGTACTGTTATTCCTCGGATTGATCCTGGCGACCTTATTCAAAGGAAAACAAAAAACCACGACTGCCATGGTACTGACGATGGGATTGGTTTTCGCCGCTTTACTGTATATTCCGGGAATGATCTGGTTTGACAGTCAGGTAATGGATTCCTTCTTCCGCTGGTGGGTAGTACATCTTTGGGTTGAAGGTGTTTGGGAACTTATCATGGGAGGTATTTTATCTTTCTTGCTGATCAAATTAACAGGCGTAGACCGTGAAGTGATCGAAAAATGGTTGTATGTGATTGTGGGTCTTACTTTTCTTTCCGGATTACTGGGAACCGGTCACCACTACTATTTCATCGGAGTAAACAAAATCTGGTTGGTCGTGGGAGGAATTTTCTCCGCACTTGAACCGTTAGCTTTCCTTGCCATGGCACTATTTGCCGTGAACATGTACCGAAAAGGTGAAAAAAGCCATCCGAACAAAATTGCACTTTACTGGACTATCGGAGCTTCTATCGTTTCTTTCATCGGAGCGGGACTGTTAGGTTTTGCGCACACTTTACCACAAACAAATTTATACACACACGGAACTTTAGTAACAGCAATGCACGGTCACTTGGCTTTCTGGGGCGCTTATGCGATGATTGTTTTGGCAATTATCAGTTATGCGTTACCGAATCTGACCGGACGTAAACGTTACGACAGCTCACATGGCCGAATGGCATTCTGGTTATCCAACATCGGAATGATTGGAATGACGGTAGCCTTTGGTGTTGCAGGTGTTGCTCAGGTATATCTGGAAAGAAAAATGAAAATGGATTTCATGGATGTTCAAAACGAAATCAGTATTCACTTCGTGGTACTTGTCATTTGTGCGACCATGTTTACCGTAGGGATCTCTCTTTTCATTTACGACTTCATTAAGTACGGAAAACCGAGTGATGAAGCCTTAGAGGAAAAGTCCAATAATGTGCTTTCAGGCAAAAGAATAAACAACATTCCTACTGCTAAAGCAGCTTACTCAGAAGAAACAAACTAATCTTTATACTACGTTTCATTCTTGCTAACGAAACTCGTTCTGACTGGTTACAGCAAATGTCACTGCCTGTAGGCACATGAATGAGTTTCGTTTTTTAAAAATATTAATTATGCTACAAACTATCCCATATTATCACGCCACCGGCAGAGAAGAAGAAGTATTTACCCATGCGTTTAAAAACAAAATTCCCTTCTTACTGAAAGGACCAACGGGAACAGGAAAATCGCGCTTCATCGAATACATGTCGCATCAGTTGGATCAACGGATTATCACCATCAGTTGTCATGAGGAAACCTCGGCTACCGATTTAATCGGGCGGTTTATCATCAAAGGTGCCGAAACCGTTTGGCTCGACGGACCGTTAACGACTGCCGTAAAAGAAGGCGCCATCATCTATCTGGACGAAGTCGCCGAAGCCCGACCGGATGTCATCGTGGCCATTCACTCACTTACCGATCACCGACGCGAACTGTTCATCGATAAATTAGGAGAAACCGTAAAAGCACACGACAATTTCATGTTGGTTGCTTCTTTCAATCCGGGATACCAACGCGGATTCAAAGAACTGAAACCCTCTACCCGTCAGCGTTTTATTGCCGTTTCCTTCGAATATCCCGAAACAAGAGTGGAAGTTGAAATTCTGGTAAAAGAAACGCAGGTAGACGCCGATATCGCCAAAAAACTGGTGAACATCGGAAACAAAATCCGAAACCTTACAGAATTAGGCTTAACCGAAACCGTTTCTACCCGTTTGTTAGTAGATGCCGCCAAATTAATCCACAGCGGATTACCCAAACGATTGTCGGTACACGTTGCAGTGGTGGAACCGTTAACCGACGATTTACAAACCTTGGAAGCGTTAAAAGATTTGTGCGATCTTATGATTTAGATGGCAGTCCCGATAGCTATCGGGAGCAGGTTGCAGATGACAAAAGGCAGATGGCTGAAAATTCAGGAGTAATGAAATTTGCCATCCGTAATCAAAAACAGATCCCTAAACACTGACCACTAACTACTAATCACTAACTACTAATTACTTAAGAAATGGGATTAGAATTAGACGAATTCCTCTACGGAAAAATCGTCAAATACTTCAAGAACAATAAAAAAACAGATGCCGAGACACTCAGTAAAACTGTTTTTCTGAATGATATCAAACCTCGGTTGACACTTTTAGCAAGCGCATTAACCGGAAAACCTATTGAAATTTTCCCGGCCGAACGCGAAGGCGGTTATAAAAACAACAACTTTTTCCTTCCCATCTCTTTTTCGGCTTTACGAACTTTTGAAGAGAATCTTTCCTTTTACCTTTTCAGGACACTTTACCTCAGCGAACAGAAAGCACTCGATTTAAATTGGACAATCGAAGAACCTTCATTGGAAGTTTCACAACAAAAAGCGTTGGAAACCGCTCCCGTAGTTTTGGAAAAAATCTTCAACGATTATCCGGTAACGAAAAAAATCCACGAAACGATTGCAACTTGTTTTCAGCAGAAAGCCACTGAAAAAAAACCGGCTGATTTTTCCTGGTTGTACGGAAAATGGATGAAAAACGAACCGGAAGTCAAAACTGACAATCAACTACACAATTTTTCAGACAAAGTAAAAAACGCTGTGGAAAAACAACCAAAAACTGTTATCAAAGCCACTGCCGTAGAAGAAGTCATCACCCTTGAAGTCGACAAAAAACAACAGGAAGATTATGTAATGACGCACAATTTTGAAAAAGTGGAAACAGTGGATGAATTCAGCGGTTCCTGGCGTGATTTTGACGGTTCAGATGAGTTGGAAGACCATCAGGATGCCTTGGAAGAATTGAGCATGAAATTTACCGTTCGGGTGGATGATATCGCCCATTCGGTCTATCAGGCGGAATTTATCGAAAACACCACCATTTCTGAAAGTGCTGAAACCGACGAAAAAGGCTTCCACTTAAAATATGACGAATGGGATTACAGCAAACGCGCCTACAAAGAAAATTACTGCAAGGTATATCCGAAAACACAACTGAAAACGGATACCGATTATTATAAAAACACTATTACCAAAAACGCTTCGACCTTAATGGGTTTGCGAAAAATGCTGACCAACGTAAACAACAAAATGCAGCAGCAACGCAGACAAACACAAGGAGAAGAATTCGACATCGACGCCATCACCGATTTGTTTGTTGACGTTCATTCCAAAAGAACACCATCCGAAAACATCTATATCTCCAACCGGAAAAAAGAAAAAGATTTATCCATTTTACTGCTGTTGGACATCAGTCTTTCGAGTGACAGTTATGCCGCAGGAAACCGTGTTTTGGATGTGGAAAAAGAAGTTTCGATTCTCTTCGGGGAAATCATGAACGAATTCAATATTAATTTTTCCATCGACAGTTTTTATTCCAAAACCCGAAATTATGCTTCTTATCTCACGCTGAAGGATTTTGACGAAAACTGGAATACCGCCAAACATAAAATCGGTGCCGTTTCCCCAAGCGGATATACCCGAATTGGCGCCGCTTTACGTCATGCCGGAGCCCGAATGGATACGCGAAAAACCAAAAACAAATGGATTATCCTGATTTCGGACGGAAAACCCAACGACTTCGACAAATACGAAGGGAAACACGGGATTAACGATGTAAAACAAGCCTTGAGGGAACTCAACGAACGAAATATCAACTCGTATGCTTTGGCGATTGAAGCCCAGGCGAAATATTATCTGCCGCAGATGTTCGGACAAAACCATTATCAGATCCTGACAACACCTGTGGAACTTTTACAGTCGTTGGTAAAACTATATGAAAAAATCAAACATCAAAAATAACACTATCATGAACGATACCCAAAATAACACCGCCATTCCTGAAGGGCACCCGGTTAACACCTATTTTCAGGAAACCGATATCATTCACAAATTGCTGGAAGAATTGGCTGTTACAAATCCGATGACGGAAACTCAGCGATTCTTCAATATTTTCAATGAATTACACACCATTGAAAAACGTTTCCAACGGAAAGAAAACCAATTGTTCCCTTATCTAGAAAAACGAGGTTGGAACGGGCCGTCACAAGGGATGTGGTCTTTTCACGATAATCTGAGAGATCAGTTCCGGATGTTGCGCAAAGACCTCGACAATAAAGACTATGACATCATTAAAACCAACACGCCTTATTTAATCAACGGTATTTACCGTCTGATGCAGGTGGAAGAAACCGTATTGTTTCCCAATGCCCTGGAAATTTTAACCGATACCGATTGGATTGAGATGCGTGCCGGCGAAGAGGAAATCGGCTGGATGTTACCAAAGGCTCCCCTTCCCTACCCTAAAGAGGAATACGTTCATCCGAGTCAGGATTTCACCCAAAGAGAAATGACTTTTTCACTTGAAAACACTACCCATTACGACGAAGGATACATGACCGTGGAACAGGTGAATTTACTTTTAAAGACCATGCCTCTGGATATCACTTATGTGGATGAAAACGACAAAGTGATTTTCTACAATCGCGGCGAAGAACGTGTCTTTCCGAGAAGTGCCGGTATTATCGGTCGGGAAGTACGCTTCTGTCATCCGCCTAAAAGTGTGGGAACCGTGTTGGAAATACTGGATAAATTCCGAAAAGGCGAACAAAACGAATCGTCATTCTGGATCAATTATAAAGAGCGTCTGATTTACATCCGCTATTTCGCGGTTCGTGATGCCGATAAAAATTACAAAGGCGTTATCGAAATGTCGCAGGACATCACGGACATTAAGAATATTGAAGGCGAAAAACGTCTGTTGGATTGGAAGTAACCCAAACCCTGTCATCATGAAAAATCCTAAAAAAATAAATCCTCTAGTTTCCTCCTGGCTTACAAAAATTGCCCTGGTGGCTCTGGCGGTATTCTTCCTGGAATTCAGCGAACGGATCGAAACCAATCCGGAAGTAAATTCTCCTGAAGATGCGCTTAACGAACTTATTTACGGAAACAACCGTTTTCTGGATGGTGAAATGATTTACACCGATTATCATCAGCAAATCCAAAAAACAAAAAACGGACAACATCCGCACAGTTTTATATTGAGCTGCATTGATTCGAGGGTTCCGCCTGAAATCATTTTAGATCAGGGAATCGGGAACTTATTTGTGGCAAGGGTAGCCGGAAACGTGGAAGACGATAATATTTTGGGAAGCATGGAATATGCCGTGGAAGTCAAACACACCAAACTGATAGTGGTTTTGGGACACAGTCACTGCGGTGCGGTTCAGGGCGCTATCGACAATGTCAAACTAGAACATTTAACCCAACTCACCGAACAAATCAAGCCGGCATTCAGCAAACACAATACGTATCCCATACCGGAACATATAGCGGAAGAAACATCCAAACGCAATGTACGATTGACCATGAAACACATTTATGAAAGTAGTGTCACCATAAAACACCTTGTCGATACAGGCGAAGTAAAAATTGTAGGTGCCTATTACGACATTCACACTGGAGAAGTCAACTTCTTTAAAAATTAAATCACATGAATACCCTTAAAATCAATTATAAAAACATCTACTATCCGCCGGGAGGCATTCTGATCTGGATCATTATTTTTCTGGAACTGATAACCTTCGGAATGGCATTAGTCGCGTTTGTTTATGACGGAACAAAAAACCACGAGATCTTCCATCAGTCCAGACTGCAACTGAACGCAACTTTGGGATTGGTCAACACTGTTTTCCTGCTTTCCAGTGGCTATTTTATGGCAAAAGCAGTTCATGAATTTGAGCACAAAAACATTTCTAAAGCCTCTTTATTCCTGAAAATTACCGCTTTGGGCGGATTGCTTTTTATTGTGGTGAAGTTCTTTGAATATTCGGCTAAAATCGAACACGGGTTAACACCGGACACCAATAGTTTTTACATGTATTACTGGCTATTGACGGCATTTCATCTGATTCACGTGATTGTAGGTTTGGTAATCATTCTCTGGACAAACTATTCCATGAAAAAAACGAATACCACCACCGAAGTTGAAGATGTAAAGACCTGTGGCGCCTTTTGGCACATGTGCGATTTAATTTGGCTGCTATTATTCCCCGTCTTGTACCTAATCTTTTAAAAAATGAAAATCTCAAAAGAATATACTTTCATTGCTTTACTGACCCTTACGTTTGTTTCAAGTATCGTAACGCTGAAAACAACAGAAGGCAAAACAGATGTCTATTTTTTACTTTTAATTCTTTGGGCTGTCAAATTTATTTTGGTGGCTTTTGAATTTATGGAATTAAGGAAAGCCAATGTTTTCTGGAAATTGACTCTGGGTTTTGTTTTGGCACTTATTATGACAATAATTCTACTGCTTTTGTGATTTTTTTTCAGAAACCTGATAAATGTCATATTAAAAAAAGACATTTTTATCTTATTTTGTAGTGTTAATTGAAATCTATATATAAGCCAATTTAAAAAGCTGTTAGGGCCGACCCAAATCGGATTTAGAGTACAAAAATTCAGAGAAATAGTTTTATAGTTAAGAAGTAAGCATTTCCAAAGTACTTCTCTGAAAATAAAAAATATGCTGTTTAGTCAGGCGGCATATCGACACTGTAAATCTCAGAAAACCAACACTACTGCAGTTGGGAAAACGGGTAAAATTGGCAGATTAAGCCCTGTTTATCAAAATGGGGCTTATTTTAATAAATTTCAAATAATTTTAGAATTTTACTTAGTTATTAATAACAAATCTGTCTTTTTTATGATTGCAATCATAAAATTTTAATATACGGATTCGTACATTTGAAGAAACCTTAAAATATTCAGAACATGAACAAGTTTTCAATTTTCGCCATCATTATCATCTTTTTCGCCTCATGTGGCGGAGATAAATCAAAAACAGAACAAGACAATTCACAACCTGTTACTGAAGAAACGGATGCCGCAGCTACAGATGCCGCAGCTACAGATCCTTCAACTTACGACCCAAAAAGAGGTGAAGGAAAATACTCTACTGTAGAATTGGGCGCTTCATTGGATCAGGCCCTGGCCACAAAAGGAGAAGAAGTTGCCGGTGTAAAGTGTACTTCATGCCACAAAATGACAGACGAAAAATTAGTCGGTCCGGGATGGAAAGGTGTAACCGAAAGAAGAAAACCGGAATGGATCATGAACTTTATCACCAATCCGGATCCGATGATTGATAAAGATCCTGAAGTACAGGCACAATTGGAGATATGTCTGGTAAGAATGCCAAACCAAGGTCTTTCCGATGATGAAGCCAGAAACATATTGGAATACATGCGCAAAAACGATGGCGTAAAATAAACTCAACACAATCCCAATCCGTTTCCGCAGATTGGGATATTTTTAATCTAATCTTGTGAAAAATGAAAAATAAATTTGTAAAAGCAGTTGCTGTAATTGCTTTAGGAAGCGCCTTTATGACTTCCTGTAAACCAAAAAGCTCCGGAGATGCCGTA
Source organism: Flavobacterium limnosediminis JC2902 (assembly GCF_000498535.1). GTDB lineage: Bacteria > Bacteroidota > Bacteroidia > Flavobacteriales > Flavobacteriaceae > Flavobacterium > Flavobacterium limnosediminis. The sequence goes on from NZ_AVGG01000002.1 coordinate 31,149, forward strand.
AGTGGCGATGCCGCACAAAAAGCATATGTTGCCCCCGGTAAATACGATGAATTCTACAATTTCGTTTCCGGAGGTTTCAGTGGTCAGCTAAGCGTTTACGGACTTCCCAGCGGAAGATTGTTTCGTGTAATACCCGTTTTTTCGGTTGATCCGGAAAAAGGCTGGGGATACAGTGAGGAAACAAAGCCTATGCTTAACACTTCTCAGGGATTCGTACCATGGGATGATTTGCATCACACGGAAATGTCTCAAACCAATGGTGAGGTGGACGGACGCTGGGTATTTGGTAATGCGAACAACACGCCCCGTATTGCTCGTATCGATTTGAAAACATTCAAAACGGCTGAAATTATCGAATTACCAAACAGTGGCGGTAATCACTCCTCTCCTTTTATTACCGAAAACACGGAATATGTAGTAGCAGGAACGCGTTTCAGTGTACCGGCCGACTATTCAAACGGAGATGTGGCAATCAACACTTATAAAGAAAACTTTAAGGGACACATCAGTTTCGTTAAAGTTGGAAAAGAAGGTGAAATGGATTTGGCATTCCAAATCGTAACGCCGGGTGTCAACTTTGACCTTTCCCATGCCGGAAAAGGAAAATCACACGGATGGTTCTTCTTCTCCTGCTACAACACAGAACAGGCAAATACACTGTTAGAAGTTAATGCTTCCCAAAAAGACAAAGACTTTATCATGGCGGTGAACTGGAAAAAAGCCGAAGAATACATTAAAGCCGGCAAAGGAAAAAAACAGTCCGTAAAATATGCTCATAACAAATGGGATGAAAAAACACATACTGCAAAATCGGAAATCAAAACAGAAGTATTGGTTTTGGATTCTGCCGAGTTAAAAGACATTTGTTACATGATTCCGTGTCCGAAATCCCCTCACGGTTGTGATGTAGACCCAAGTGGTGAATACATTGTCGGTTCCGGGAAACTGGCTGCCTTAATTCCTGTATTCAGTTTTGACAAATTACAATCCGCAATCGCAAAAAAACAATTTGAAGGCGATTACGGCGGAATTCCTGTAGTAAAATATGAGGCTGCGCTTCACGGAGAGGTAAAAAAACCGGGATTAGGTCCGTTACACACCGAGTTTGACGGAAAAGGAAATGCCTATACAACCTTCTTCGTTTCTTCTGAAGTGGTGAAATGGGATATCAAATCGTTAAAAGTATTAGACCGCGTACCTACTTACTATTCTGTAGGACATCTTTGTATCCCGGGCGGAGACAGTAAAAAGCCTTTCGGAAAATACCTGATCGCATACAACAAAATCACAAAAGACAGATATCTGCCTACAGGACCGGAATTAGCACAAAGTGCCCAAATTTATGATATCAGCGGTGACAAAATGAAAATGATCCTGGATTTCCCTACCATTGGAGAACCTCATTATGCTCAGGCAGCACCAGCCGATCTGATTAGAAATAACGGACAGCTGAAGTTCTATAAAATTGGAGAAAACAATCACCCTTATGTTACCAAAGGAGAAAAAGAATCCAAAGTAGTAAGAGAAGGCAACAAAGTACACGTTTACATGACATCCATCCGATCCCACTTTGCTCCGGATAATATTGAAGGTATCAAACTGGGTGATGAAGTCTATTTCCACGTAACCAACCTTGAACAGGATTGGGATGTTCCGCACGGATTTGCAATTAAAGGTGCCGATAACGGAGAATTACTCATCATGCCGGGTGAAACTACAACGTTGAAATGGGTTCCTAAGAAAGTCGGAATGTATCCAATGTACTGTACCGATTTCTGTAGTGCCCTACACCAGGAAATGTCGGGTTATGTTCGCGTTTCCCCTGCCGGAAGCAATGTACCGATTACCTATAGTGTAGGTACGAATTTGCCGGCTACCAAATAACTTTAACATCAAAAAGGGGCAACAGATAATTGCCCCTTTTTTTAAATCATTCATCATGACATCAGCAAAAATTTCCTTGTTATCAAAAGTGCTGCTTTTGCTAATTACAGCTTTGTTTATAGGATCATTATTTGTTCCGATGTGGCAAATTGAATTGAATGCCCCTCAATATCCGGAAGGATTGGTTTTGAAATTGCATGCAAATAAAATAGGCGGAGATGTCGATATCATCAATGGGCTTAACCACTATATCGGAATGGCCACATTACACACGGAAAATTTTATCGAATTCAAAATACTGCCTTACATAATAGGCGGATTGGGAGCAATTTCCTTACTTATTATTTTCATTGCAAAACGAAAAGCAGTATTGTTTTTTTTCATAACTTACATCGCATTCGTAGTTCTGGCAGGTGTCGATTTTTACCGTTGGAATTATGAATACGGACACAATCTCGATCCGAATGCTGCCATAAAAGTACCGGGTATGGCTTATCAGCCACCGCTTTTGGGCTACAAACAATTGTTGAATTTCGGAGCTTATTCTATTCCTGACACCGGAGGCTGGATGCTTACCGCCGCGGGACTGTTACTGTTAACAGTTGTTATAAAGGAGTATGATTTGTTTAAGAAAAAAAAATAAATGCCATATATGAAAAGAGTCGTATTTGTTCTGCTTACAATATGCGTTTTGAATTCCTGTAATTCAAACGAACCAAAACCCATAAAACTAAATTCGGACAGTTGTGATAATTGTAAAATGACCATATCCAACGGTAAATTCGGAGCCGAATTAATTACAGAAAAAGGGCGACACTACAAATTTGATGATATTGCCTGTATGGTAAAATTCGCCAAATCGGGAACTACCGTTTCAACAAAGGCGTTCTATGTAAATGACTACCTTCAGGATAACACATTAATTGATGCCAAAAAAGCGTTCTATTTAAAAGACGGAAGCATCAATAGCCCCATGAGAGGAAACAGAGCTGCTTTTTCCACCCAACAGGAAGCGGAACAATACAAAACCAAACTAAATGCTGCTCCATCATCATGGGATGAAATTTTTAATTCATTTCAATGAAAATCATCTTACTAGCATATTTCCTTTCCCTTTCAGTATTGTGCGAGGCCAGAATTATATTGGTTGGAAAAAATCTGCCTTTAAAAACCATCAAAGCGGCTATTGCACAATCAACGGATGGGGACACCATCATTGTAAGCAACGGCATCTATAAGGAAGGGAGAATTTTAATCAACAAAAAAATTGTCCTGATAGGAAAAAATTTCCCGGTTCTCGACGGTCAAAACAAATCGGAAGTCCTGTCTGTAAACGCAGACAATGTTGTAGTTAAAGGTTTTAAAATCATCAATTCAGGACACGCCGCCTTGGAAGATCCTTGCGGAATCAGAGTTTATGATAAAAGCAATGTTATCATTGAAAACAATATCCTGGACAATAATTTCTTTGGCATATACATTCAGAACAGCAAGAACTGCATTATAAAGAACAACACGGTAAAAGCCTACGGTGAAGAAGAACAACTGATAGGAAACGGAATACATTGCTGGAAAAGTGAAAACCTGCAAATTATCGCCAACAAAATATCCGGTCATCGCGATGGGATTTATTTTGAATTTGTGACCAATTCGGTTATTTGGCGAAACGTTTCTTCTGGTAACGTTCGGTACGGATTGCATTTTATGTTTTCCAATGACGATGCTTATATAACGAATATTTTTAAAAATAATGGTGCAGGTGTTGCTGTTATGTTCACCAAAAACGTAAAAATGTTCAATAATTATTTTGAAGAAAACTGGGGTGATTCCGCCTATGGTTTGCTGCTGAAAGAGATTGCGGACAGCTATATTTTCAACAATCGTTTTTCAAGGAACACCTCTGGGATTTACATGGAAGGAACATCACGCATCAAAGTGGAAAAGAACGTTTTTAAATCTAACGGCTGGGGAATGAAAATTCAGGCAAGTTGCATGGACAATGAAATCGTCAACAACAATTACCTTAAAAACACTTTTGACATCAGTACCAACGGAAGTCTGGTTCTAAATACGTTCAACAGCAACTATTGGGACAAGTACGAAGGGTATGATTTGGACAAAAACGGTATCGGCGATGTTCCGTACCATCCGTTGAGTTTATTTGCGGTTTTAACCGAAACAAATCCGTCCGCCATGTTATTGTACCGAAGTTTCATGATTACGCTTTTAGATAAATCCGAAAAAGTACTACCCAGTATAACGCCGGATAATTTTGTAGATAATACGCCATTAATGAAGTCATTGCCCCTATGATAAACATCAACGATATAAATAAAAAATTCGGAAAGCTGGAAGTGCTTAAAAATGTAAATCTTTCTTGTAATAAAGGGGAATGCATCGCGCTTATAGGTCCGAATGGATGCGGAAAAACGACCCTCATAAAGTCTATTCTGGGAATGGTTCTTCCCGACAAAGGTGTGATTACATTTAACGGAAAATCCATTCATCGGGAATATCTGTACCGTGAAAAAATAGGATATATGCCGCAAATCGGACGTTATCCCGACAATATGAGCATCGGTCAGGTTATCGACATGATTAAACAAATCCGAAACACGAATCAGGAGTTAGATGAAGATCTTCTGAAAGCTTTTGAACTTGAAAAAATGGCCGACAAGAAAATGCGGACTTTATCCGGCGGAACCACGCAAAAAGTGAGTGCTACCCTGGCCTTCTTATTCAATCCCGATGTTTTGATTTTAGACGAACCTACTGCCGGACTTGATCCGTTGGCCGCCGAGATTCTGAAAGACAAAATCATAAAGGAAAAGGAAAAAGGAAAGCTGATTTTAATTACTTCACACCTGCTCAGTGAATTGGACGATTTAATTACCGAGCTTATTTTCATGCAGGAAGGAAAGGTACTTTTCCATAAAAAAATTGCCGAACTGAAAGAGGAAACCCACGAGCATAAAATCTCAAAAGCGATTGCTAAAATTTTAAAGAGAACTAAAGATGAACCGGATAATTAAAATCATTTTACTGGATATTATCAAAAACAAAATCGTATTGGCGTATACGTTTATTTTGGCAATACTGTCCTGGAGTTCGTTTGCTTTGGAAGACAATTCTGCAAAAGGGCTGCTTACCATCCTGAATGTGATTTTATTTACGGTGCCTTTAGTTTCCATACTTTTTTCAACCATTTATCTTTACAACAGTTCTGAATTTATTGAACTTTTATTGAGTCAGCCTGTTAAGCGATTGAAAATATGGCTCAGTTTATTCACCGGCTTATCCTCCTCCATGGTTTTTTCCTTTTTTGTGGGAGCGGGAATCCCTTTATTGATCAATTCTCCCGACAACGTTGGCTTTATGATGATAATTGTTGGCTGTTTGATTTCGGTCATTTTTGTGGCGCTGGCTTTTTTGAGTTCCATACTCACGCGCGACAAGGCAAAAGGTATCGGAATCGCTATCATGATTTGGCTGTACTTTGCACTACTGTTTGACGGCATTGTGCTGTTTTTGCTCTTCCAGTTTGCAGACTATCCCATTGAAAATGCAATGATAGGTATCACGGCTTTAAGTCCGATTGACCTGGCACGTATTCAAATATTACTGCATCTTGATGTTTCGGCCATGATGGGGTATACCGGAGCGATTTTTAAAGACTTTTTCGGAACCACAACAGGTTTGATAGTTTCGTTCCTTTTGTTGTGTTTGTGGGCAATTATTCCTTTTTTCATTTCGCTTAAAAAATTCAACCGGAAGGATTTATGATTGCTCAACAAGAATATCTGATTTCTGAAATTTTCTAACCCTTAAACTTTTGAAAATGAAAAAAGACATCAAGAATAGAAAAGACATAGAGAAACTGGTGGATGCTTTTTATGAAAAAGTAAAAACGGATACCGAAATAGGGTATTTATTTAACGATGTGGCACAGGTAAACTGGGATGATCATTTGCCAAAGATGTATGATTTTTGGGAAAACATCCTTTTTTGCAACGGAAATTATAACGGAAACCCAATGGTTGTACATAAAGAACTGCATCAGAAAAGCACAATGACGCAACACCATTTCCACCATTGGACAACCTTGTTTAAAGCTACTGTAGATGAATTATTTGCGGGCAAAAAGTCAGAAGAAATCAAAGAACGGGCTTTTAACATAGCCTATGCTTTGATGGCAAAAACACTTTATCAGTACTGAAACCGTTATCAGCCAAAAAATAAAAAAAGCGTTAATTTTAGAACTAACGCTTTTTTTTATTGGAAACAGATCCGATAAGGAAAACCGAATCAATTTTCTTTTAAAATTATTTTGGTAAAAGAACATCTCCGATTACATGGATTATTCCGTTAGAAGTTTCAATGGAAGCCACAATTTCAGAACCGTTCACATACGTTTTACCGTCTTTTTTTGTGATTTTAACTTTTTGAGGATTGACCATTTCGAATTCCTGACCATCCTGCATGTAGTCGGTTTTTAAAACCCCAACATAGGTGTGGTATTCCAAAATGGATTTCAGATCTTCTTTCTTCTCCGGTTTCAGCAATCCTTCCACTGTCCCGGCCGGCAATTTATCAAAAGCCGCATTGGTGGGAGCAAAAACGGTAAACGGACCGGCATTACTCAACGCATCGACTAATCCTGCCGCTTTAACGGCGGTTACCAAAGTAGAATGATCTTTACTTGCGGAAGCGGTTTGAACAATATTAGGACTTGAAGTCTCATCCACAACTCCGGATTGCCCTACGCTTTCTGTGGCCGTTGCAGACTCCGTAGCATCAGGAGCGGCTTCCTCGGTTTTTTTACATCCAAAGATTGCTAATGTACTCACCAATAAAAATATTTTAATTGATTTTTTCATAATGAACAGTTTTTAAATTTCAGATTATCTACCGCAATTTATAACCTATTTCACAATTATTTTATGAGTGCAATCATAAGAACATCAGTTTTTTAACTTTTTTTAAAAGAATCATACAACAAAAACCCACTACCCGTTACCAACACCAAGGCTACTCCAAAAAGAGACTCATTAACATAAGGAATCAGTGTATAACTGAAAGAAGCTATTCCCTGTACTGCCAATATAATTTCATTTAATAACACCCCGACTGAGAAAAGTAGCAATCCGAAGGTAGCTTTCCCAAATCGCGAAAAAAATGAGAACACATGAATGCGAAACAGTAAAAACAGCGAAATGACAGCCAATAAGACCAAATGCAGATAAGCAATTACGACCGGGCGGAAACCGAAAGCCAATTTGCTTACAAATGGTACAGTCGATCCCAGCTGGAGCAATAATTTTACACTTAATGCGAATCCGACAAAAAGCAAAACGTACCGCAGGGAAGGACTAAGTTTCATTATTTCATCCGACTTCTTTTTAAGGAGACCGTAAAGAAACCGAAACCAGGCATACACCTGAATTATGGCAGCGGCAACCGTCATCAAATAAAGCCAATCTGGTATTTCCAACCACAAAACTGATAAAAAATAAGCCGGTATACAGGAAATAAAAAACAGCCGGAACGAGGTTGAAAAAAAGACATCTTCCGATTTTTTAAGTTCAAAAAAATCAAAAAACAACCCCATACAAGCAAAGAAAAACCAACCGTTATACTGAAAATGAAGGAAATAATAAATCGAAACCAAATACTCTTTCTGATGGATGTTTTTTGTCGCCATCATGTAAGCCAGGGCAAAAGAGCCTAAAGAGGAAATCACGTTAAAAAAAAGAGCCGCTTTGAACCAATTCTTAAAAAGCCATGTATCATCCACTTTTTTTAAATCCCTGAAAAACAAAACCGCAAAATAATAGGATGTGACTATTGACAGCAGAGAAAAAACAGTGCTGATTAACCCATACCCCTGAACAATGAAAAAAACCAACATCCCATAGGAACAAATCAGATTTAAAATTATGGCTTTTTTATATCCTGACGCATTGAAACCTTCAAGTCTGTTTTGGAGCGTATACACCATCAATACCAGTAAGGTATGACTGATCCATCCGGTAAAAGCAAAATTGGAATGGGAAAGTTGAAGATTTTTTTGATCAAAATACGGAAACTCGAATCCGATTTTATAGCGCATTAACAGCCCCAGCAAGGCCACAAGTAACAGATTCAACAAGGAGAATCTCAGCCAAAATCTGATATCAATCTTCATCAATAATATATCTTATGATTAACGATTTCTATTTTATCGGAATCCTTCATTCGGGAAAAAACCCTGATAACGGTTTCAACGCGTAAACCTGTGAAATTGGCAATTTCCTGCCGTGTAAAAGGAACGAGCATCTTTTCATCGCTTCCGCATTTTTTTTGGGAATTTAAAAAAGCCACTATCCTAAACTCCGGTTTTTGATTGATGATATCTTTTGCCAGTTTCGTTTTCTGGTAAATCCGGTTGGCCAATAAATCCAGGAAATGCTTCTGAATAAACGGGTATTCTTCTAAAACCTTTAAAAAACTATCTTTTGGCAATTTGATTATTTTACAATCCCGGAAAGCTACAGCAGTGGCAGGATAATCCTTCCCAATAAGTAATGGGGGTTCCCCAAAACTTTGTCCGCACCAAAAATAGGCCTGTGTAAATTCTTTCCCTTTATCATTAACATTAAACATCCTGACGCATCCTTCCAGAATCTGGTAATAATAACCAGCCGCAGTATCTTCCTGAAAGATTACTTCATTTTTTTTGTACTCCTTTGTGATTGCTCCCCAGGAGTACAGTAAATCCAAGTCTATCTGCATACTTAACGAATGATTGAATTGTGATTATTCCCTTTTTCTGTTTACAGTTTACTTTAGATACTGCAAAACAAATTCCTTAAATTTACTAAAATTAGTACAAAAACAACCAAAAAAGACAAAATTGTTTCCACCGTTATCATGTCAAAATGTTTTACAGCCAAATACACTCTTACCGATTAATACATGATACTTATTTTCGGTAAATGGCAATCCGGGTTTTCCGGATCCGGCGTTCCGATTGGTCACGAAGATACTGATGATGCAATATCCAACCCGCAACGGCGCCAATGATGCTTCCGATAATGATATCCAAGAAACGCGTAGCAATCAATACGTTGGGGTCAATTTTCAATGCACTGCCAACATCAGCCAAAAAGATGGTCAGCGGAGTCATGAATACGATTGCCATGGCATACTGTCTTACGATTAATGTTTCCACGACAAACTGAAGCACCATGATACTGAAGCAAATCCAGAATAAATTCAAATCAAACTCAAGCAGTCCCCAGGTAAGTGAAAGACCGACAAAAGTTCCTAAAATTCGCTGAAAAGTTCTTCTCCAAACCTGCTGCAACGTAACCCCCTGAATTACCGCAGCACAAGAAATAGGTAACCAATATGGATTGTCCAGTTTTAACAACAGCCCCGTCAGTAAAGAAACCGACATGAAAAAACCGATGACAACGGCCTCAAAAATTGTGGCATAACTGCGCTGAACCACCACCACAAACTCCGATTTAAAAACAGCTCCTTTTGTTATCAGAATACTATAGATGAATGCAATCACACAAGCCAGCATGGTCCCCATCGCAATCAGCCCCACTTTAACGGGTATTCCTTCGGGATCAAAGGGCATGCAACTTGCTATGGAAGCAATCATGATAAAGAAAAAATTACCGGGAGGTTTTAACTGATAAAAACGGGAAACCCAATGCACGAAAGCAGCAAAAATCCCCAACACTATAGAAGAGAGATACGGATTGAAACTGAACAAAACCCCAATGGTAAACGCAAAAACAAATCCGAAGGAACAAGCCAGAATAGTGACCATACGCCGCGCCAACGAACTTGAGGGCAGGTACAAAAAAACCAATCCGCCTATACAAGCCGTTATTCCGTAAGTCGATTTACCCAGATAATAGCCAATAAATAAAGGGATCCCAACACAAAGTGACGCCAAAAACGGGACATGCCACGTCCGTTCGCTTTTTTTGAATTGGAAAAGTGATACGATTTCAGATTGAATTTGTTCGAGTGTAATCATGACTACTCAAAATTACTCTTTTAAGAAACAACACACTGATTAATCTTCAAAAAACCGCCACAATTCTTACTGCGCTGCAAAGACTGTTCTACAATCAGTAAGGCAACCTGAATCATGTTCCTCAACTCGCAGAGAGACGTCGTTATTTTATACTGGTTGTACTTTCCTTCCACTTCTTTTTGCAAAAGCAGCAACCTCTTCTTTGCCGAAACCAAATCGGCATCATTACGGACAATTCCCGCATTTTCACGCATCAGCAATTGAAGCTCTTCTTCAGTTTCTTTTACATAAGCGGGGTCAATTTCCCCTTTTTGTATCGGATTCCATTCTGAAAAATCATGACCTACTGTCAAAGAAATCAGCGAAGTTCCTGAGATATATCTGAAAATCCGATCCGAAAACACCAGTGCCTCCAAAAGCGAGTTGGAAGCCAAACGGTTCGCCCCATGCAATCCGGTTCGGGAACACTCCCCGCAGGCAAAAAGATGCCCGATGGAAGTCTTTCCGTTTTTATCCGCCACAATACCGCCACAAAGATAATGCTGGGCCGGAATCACGGGAATCCAGTCTTTGGCTACATCAATTCCGAGGCTTTTACAGTGACTGAATATCATCGGGAAATGTCGGTTAAAACCATCCGGATCCAGATGCGTGCAATCCAGATAGACGCATTTTTCCTGACTTTCCTTCAATTCTTTATAAATACTTTGCGACACGATATCGCGGGAGGCCAACTCTCCCCTTATATCATAATCAAACATAAATCGATGTCCGGTTTTGTTGCGCAAAAAAGCTCCAAAACCACGAACTGCTTCCGAAATCAGAAAAGTTTCCGCAGACAATTCATCATACAAAGCCGTTGGATGGAACTGGATAAACTCCATATCCTTAATTTTACCTTTGGCTCTGTGGACCATTGCGATTCCGTCTCCCGTTGCAATTTCAGGATTCGTCGTATGTCCATACACTTGCCCGATTCCTCCGGTCGCCAAAACCGTATAACCTGCTTTACAGACTTCAATGGTCCCGTCTTTTTCATTCAGCACATAAACCCCGTAGCATCGGTTGTTCTCTATAATCAAATCAAGCACGAAATGATATTCCAAAAGCGTAATATTCCGGGTTCGGTTCACCTGTTTTAAAATCGCGCGTTCGATTTCAAATCCGGTCTGATCTTTATGATGCACTACCCTGTTTTCGGAATGCCCTCCTTCTTTACCCAAATCGAAACCTCCATCGGTATTTTTATCAAATTTCGCACCCCAGGAAACCAATTCCTTAAAACGTCGCGGACCTTCAGTTACTACCATTTCCACAATTTCCTTGTCGCAGATTCCGTCACCGGCGATCAATGTATCCCGGATATGTTTGTCAAACGAATCTTCGATTTCATCAATGACTACAGCAACACCGCCCTGTGCATATTTCGTATTGGACTCTGCTTCTTCCGATTTTGTGATGACAACCACCCTTCTTTCCGGAAAATGATTGGCGATTTTAAGGGCGAAAGTCAGGCCGGCCACGCCCGAACCGATAATTAAATAATCTGCTCTCATCTTATTTTGATAATTCCAACATTCGTTCAATCGGGACTAATGCCTTTTCCCTGATCGTTTCAGGCACCTTGATTTCCGGAGCTTCTGCGACAAGACAATCGTATACTTTTTGTAACGTATTCAGTTTCATAAAGGCACATTCACTGCAGGCACAGGTATTATTTTCGTTTGACGGAGCCGGAATTAGTATTTTTTCCGGAACTTCTTGTTGCATTTTATACAATATTCCCGCTTCGGTGGCAATAATAAATTTTGACTTATCGCTTCGCTTCACATAGTCAATCATTCCCGCTGTCGAACCGATATATCCGGCGGTTTTTAATATATGTGTTTCCGATTCGGGATGCGCAATGATCTCAGCATCGGGATGTTGTTTGTGTAAAGCGATTAACTTATCCAGCGAAAAAGCTTCATGCACCACGCAGGAACCGTCCCACAACAGCATCTTTCGACCTGTTTTTTCAATAATATATTTGCCCAGATTTTTATCCGGCGCAAAAAGAATCGGCACGTCTTCCGGAATGGATTCCACAATTGCAACCGCATTGGAAGAGGTACAGACGATGTCACTCATCGCTTTAATTTCGGCAGAACAATTTACGTAGGTCACCACCATATGGTCCGCATGTTTCAAGGCAAAAGCACCGAAAAGTTCCGGCGGGCAGGATTCGGCCAGTGAACATCCGGCGTTCAGATCGGGGAGAATCACTTTTTTATTCGGATTAAGTATTTTAGCGGTTTCGGCCATGAAATGTACACCGGCAAAAAGAATGATATCCGCATCCGCTTTTGCGGCTTCCTGTGATAATCCGAGGCTGTCACCCACATAATCGGCTATTTCCTGAATATCGGCTTCCTGATAATAGTGCGCCAAAATCACCGCGTTCTTCTTCTTTTTTAATTCGATTATTTTTTCTTTAAGTTCTTTCATTTCTCAATTTCATTTAATCCCTTTGCGTTGCAGGTTGTTGTGATTGTTTTAAGTACAGGCAGTGTTATAAAAAGTAATCCGATAAAAATTCCGGTTCCGAAAAGTAAAAAAGCGATATAAACCCAATGCGACTGCGACTGCATTTCGGAAAACGGTGTTCCTTTCGAAAAATACATCCAATGGCTTCGCTTTACTCCGGCAACAAGCAGACTCAGCCAGAAAAGCAAAAGTGAAACATTGAAAATGCGGAATCCTTTTTTGGCTGATGAAAGATTGAAATCGGACTGGATCTGATTAACGATAAACAGTACCGAAGCCAATAAGATAGTCGTGTTAATACCGATGGTAGTACCCATAGAATGTGCCACGGTGATATGCGTTCCGTGTGTAAAAAAGTTAACGGCCGGTATGGAAAACAGCAACGCTAAAATCAGGTTCAGAAATACCCATACATCGGCCATAACCAAAAATTTATACGGCAACAGATTTTTGATTTTCGTTTCCTCCGGCAGGGATTTTTTCCATTCATAAATCATGTGGAACAGGATAATCCATTCGGTCATACTGATACCGTAAGCGACATAACGGACCCAAGGGGCAGTCGGAACGATATAAATATGGTGCGCCCATCCGAACATTAAATTGGTCAGTCCCAGAAAATAAAAAAAGAATGCTTTGGGGTTTCTTCCGATGCTGTCATCGCCCTTGATTTTTGCCATCACATAAATCGCCGTCCCGTAAACCAACATGTTCCACGAACCCACAAAAGAACCGCCCGCTTTCCATTGGATGGCTAGCGATTTTATGAAATTGTTTTTAATATCGGGGTGCAGCCACAGATACGCTTCACTTAAATGATAGGTCATAAAAAGGATTCCCGTGCCCCACATCCAGTAATAAACGGGCCAGTTCTTCACCTTGCCCACCATCGTTTTATAATAATTGAAACCGAACAGTAACCAACCGAACAATATCGGCAAAATAAGATACGGTGGAAACTCGAGATATTCCTTTCCGCCGAAATTCCCGGTGTAATAGCTGTAATAGATCATAATTCCGATTACCAGAAAAAGGAAATAATGGATTTTCGATAACCGATCGGAATACAAACGGGGCACATCCGAAATGGATAAATAATAATAGATCCCACCTATGGCGCAAAGAATAATCCAGGCAATAACACTCGTTACATGAAAGGGTCTAAGACTATTGAAAGGCAAAATCGCTTTTATGAAATCCGGAAAAACATATTGCAATCCGGACAGAATTCCGAAGACCATGCCTAGTAATAACGCCAGTAAAGCTGTTCCCAGGTATAATAAGGCTACTTTATTTTTCATCTTTATACTCGATATCAACCCATCCGTTCGATTTGATGGTCGCATTATAATTTGGATAATAGCCGGACTGGTCCACTTCTTTGAGAAATGTTACGAGAGCTTCTTTCTCTGCCTCTGAAAAATGAAATTTGGGCATCGTTTTTACACCACTGTTCAGAAAGGCCTTGATGTATTCCGGGCCTTTATTTTCTGCTGAAAAAACATTTGTCAGATCGGGACCGAGATACCCTCCCAAACCGTATAACTGATGACAGGAAAAACAATTATTCTGTTGCCAGAGTTCCTGTCCTTTCAATGCTGCAGGACTTAATCGAACTTCATAGCTCGAATCGTCATTGGTATAAATCGCAAAATTGTATAAACCAAAAACACTCACCAGAGCCGCCATGCAACCGATATAAACTTGTGTTTTCCTTTGTATCATAATATCTCAAACAATAGAAGACAAAAATATCCTTAATAAAAACAGCTAAGTATGATTTTTATCAGTTTTTAGTAAAATTAGAATCTTAATATTTGTAAATTAAATTCAACACAATGAAAAGCACACTCAAAACCAATAACTTACATACTTTCCACATACCTGTTATGGGATTGGCGTATACCATTGACAGTCCGATTCGCGTGGCACAATACGGAATTTCGTCGGTGATTTCCATCATGGATGATGACCTCATTGAAAAAATGAATGCCTTTTACAGTAAAAAGTTTGATTTGCCGTATCAGGAAATTTCACAGAAAATAAGCGATTACAGGGCAAAACGAATCACATCATACCTGAACACCGTTGATAAAATCGTAAAGGAAAAGTTTGAAAATTTCAAAACAGAACTTTCAGAAAGCAAAACAGCTCTTGAAAATTATATCAATATGCTTCCAAACAAATCTGAAATCAGGAAGGGATTGGAAAATTTCATTCAGGAAGGGTGCATCATCAAAGAAAATATAAAAAATTATCTGGAAAAAAATCTTTATCCTGGGGAAATTGACATCAATATCATGACCAAAGTGGACAAGGACAATTTTGAAAAAAACGTACAACTTCCCGTCGAGTTCAACGATGCCCATGCCGCTTTAAGAGGATTTGCCAACAGTACTTTAACTTCGTCCGTGGTATTATCAGCAGGAATGAATCCAAGGTTGTACAGCTACTTTGAAACTTTTCCCGACTTTTTCCCGGACCAAAATGCAGAACTCAGAAAAAAAATCATCCTAAAAGTAAGCGATTTCCGTTCGGCCATGATTCAGGGGAATTTTTTAGCAAAAAAAGGGCTGTGGGTTTCCGAATACCGTATCGAATCGGGATTAAATTGCGGAGGCCACGCTTTTGCTACGGAGGGGTATTTACTCGGACCGATTCTGGACGAATTCAAACAAAAGAAAGAAAGCCTGATCACTTCGGCTCATGAATTGTTGGTGAAAGCACTTCAAACGAAAAATCTACCAATACCAGAAACGCCGTTAGAGTTAAAAATAACCGTACAGGGCGGTGTGGGCACGGCTGAAGAACATGACTTTTTGCTTGAGCATTACAAGACGGATTCTGTTGGCTGGGGTTCCCCTTTCCTTTTGGTTCCTGAAGCAACCTCATCGGATAACGAAACCCGTGAATTGCTGGCAAAAGCCAAAGAAGAAGATCTTTATCTGAGTCATATTTCACCGTTGGGCATACCGTTTAATACCGTTAAAGGCACGACAAATGAGTTATTGAGAGAGAAACGCATCCTTGAAAACAAGCCAGGAAGTTCCTGTCCGAAAAAATATCTGGCGCTGAGCAAAGAGTACGGCGAAAAAGGAATTTGTACCGCATCCCGAAAATATCAGGAAATGAAACTTTCGGAACTGGAAACCGAAAGAGAAAATCTGCCTGAGGCCGAATTCATCAAAAAACAAAATACAATTACAGAGAAATCCTGTCTTTGCATCGGGTTGGCCAATGCCTCGCTATTGGAAAACGATATCAGAATTAAAGGCGAAACACAAGGCGTTGTGGTATGTCCTGGACCCAACATTGCCTATTTTAACCGTCAATATTCTTTATCGGAAATGGTACAGCACATTTACGGATACAAGTCGGTTTTAAACAACGTAACGCGTCCGAATATCTTCGTAAAGGAACTGTCATTGTACATGAATTACTTTAAAAATGAAGTACAGGAATCGTTGGGCAAAGAAAGTACAGCACAGCTAAAGAAACTGGAGAAATTCAGGGAGAATTTAATATCGGGAATTGATTATTACATGAACCTGTTTGCCCTCGGAAAGTATTTTGAGAACGATACCGAAACCATCCAGAACGAACTTTACAGCTTTAAAGCAGAACTCGAAACCATCGAAATCGGGGAATTGGTCTAATAAGGAGAATTGGTTTAATAAAAAGAAAAGAGGCTTGAAAATTCAGGCCTCTTGTGCTTTAGTATCTTAAAAAAGTATTGCCGGATTTAATACCCAACGCAAGTTCCTCCAAGGTGGTATCTTCGAGCATTGTGGCCAACTCACCCCGTATGGATTTGAATTTTTCGTGAACCGGACAGGGATGGTCTTCGGAACAATCGCTTAATCCCAAACCGCAACCTCTGAAAATAGAATCGCCGTCAATGGCCTCAACGATTTCAACCAGTTTGATTTCTTTCAAGCGGAATTTATCAATACTGAAACCTCCGCCAACACCTTTAGCCGAACTCACGATATTGCAATGCACCAACTTCTGCAATATTTTGGCCGTAAAAGCCACCGGGGAATCAATTTCCTCAGCGATTTCTTTTTGACCTACCCTGTTATTTTTTAAGGATTCAGAAGCAATAAAAATTGTAGCTCTGATTCCGTATTCGCATGCTTTAGAAAACATAGTCACTATTTTTGATTAAATGTTGAATAATCTGCCCGAAAAACACAAATTTTGGTTCTTATTCAAAAACGTACTACAAAGTAATCACTATATTTTCATTAAACCTCAAAAAAAAGAGAAAACTATCTTTTTTATAAAAACCTAACATTATACAAAACCATTTGCAAGCTACTTCAATCCTTTAATCATCCAGACCGGGCAGGACGAATGGCCCGTGCAACCCATTGGAGCATCGAGATACGTAAATCCGGATTTCAGGTATAATTTCTGGGCCGCTTCCATGTACGGCATGGTTTCCAGATAACATTGTTTGAATCCGAATGTCTTTGCTTTTTCAAGACAAATTTCCATCATCCTTGCACCTATTCCCAAGCCACGGGTTTCGGGAAGGAAATACATTTTCTGCAATTCGCATACATCGGGTGAACCATTGGCCAAAGGCGCGATTCCTGCACACCCGATAATTTCCCCATCTTTTTCCACCACAAAATAAGCCGATTTGGGTTCGGAATAGGTTTCAAACATGCGATCCAGTTGAGGGTCGGCATAAGCCGTTCCTACTTTCGGCACATTGAATTCTTCCAAAACGGTTCGGATTACTTGGGCAACCGATACATTGTCGGTTTTTTGGATTTCTCTGATTATCACTTCTTCCATTCTTCAGAAATAGCTTATTTTTGCACTGTGAATTTACATCAAACGCTCGTAAAAAAAAAGCAATATTCCAAATTAACAGATAGCGTTCCTGACGACCTTAGACAGAAACTATGAAGACGGAAGAAAAATACATAAAACGCTGCATCGAATTGGCCAAAAATGGTTTGGGAACGACTTACCCGAATCCGTTGGTGGGCAGTGTGATTGTGCATAATGGAAAAATCATTGGGGAAGGTTGGCACCAAAAGGCCGGAGAGCCTCATGCCGAAGTGAATGCCGTAAATTCGGTAAAAGATAAATCGTTGTTATCGAAAGCTACCATTTATGTGAGTCTGGAACCGTGTAGTCACTTCGGAAAAACGCCCCCATGTTGCGATCTGATTATCGCGAATAACATCCCGAATGTAGTTATCGGAACCGTCGATCCTTTTGCGAAAGTAGCTGGAAGCGGGATCAAAAAACTCATGGAAGCCGGAAAAAATGTTACCGTTGGCGTTTTGGAAGACGAATGTAATAAACTCAACAAACGTTTTTTTACGTTTCATCAGCAAAAAAGACCGTATATCATTCTGAAATGGGCGGAAACTGCAGACGGTTTTATTGCCCCGGATGCGATTTTTAGGCAAGGCCAGAACGACAACATAAAAAAACCGGTCTGGATCACCAATCAATACTCCAGGCAATTGGTTCATAAATGGCGCAGTCAGGAGCAGGCAATTCTGGTGGGAACACAGACCGTTTTGGATGACAATCCGAAATTGGATGTGCGCGACTGGGGCGGAAAAAATCCGATCCGGATCGTATTGGACAGAACAGGGAAAATTTCAGAGGCTTATTCCGTAAAAGACAACAAAACGAAGACAATTATCATAACAGAATCTCAAAATTTCAAGAATTCCGAGAATATTTTTTACGAAAATTGTACCTTTGATACTTCTTTAGCGTTCACTGTTGCCGACCTGCTTTTCCGACACGAAATCCAGTCGGTCATTATTGAAGGGGGAAGACAGACATTACAAACATTTATAGATGCCAACCTATGGGACGAAGCTTTGATTTTCAGAGGGAAAGCAACTTTTAAAAAAGGAATATCGGCTCCAAATTTTTCAGAAAACCTAATCAAAAAGCAAACTGTTTTGGATGACGAACTTTTAATTTTCAGGAATGTATGATCGATACAATTATTTTTGATTTTGGGAATATCTTTATCAATTTGAGCCAGGAAGCCCCTTTTGACCACATGCGAAAAATAGGTTTGGCATGTTGGAATGAAGATTTGGACAGCCTGAACAAGCGTTACGAAAAGGGAAAGATTGACGAGTTAGAGTTTTTTACCGGATTTCAACGCTATATTCCCAACAAGGAACTGGATGAAATACGCGAGGCATGGAACGGCATATTGCTTGATTTTCCTTTGTATCGCCTTGAATTTTTACAGCGCTTATCCAGAAAATACCGTTTGTTCCTGTTAAGCAATACCGACCGGACCCATATTGAAAAATTTGAGCACAAAGTAGGTATGACCTTTAGCCGTGAGTTCTATCTGTGTTTTGAAAAAGTGTATTTCTCATACGAAATCGGTTTACGAAAACCCGATCCGGAGGTTTTCAACTACATCATCAACCGACACGATTTAAATCCAAAGAAAACACTTTTCGTAGACGACAACAAACACAACACCGACGTGGCTGCCAACCTGGGTATGCATGTTTGGAATCTTCAGGTAGGACAGGAAGATGTGGTGGATTTGTTTGATAAAACCTGGTAAATTCCATTGGAAACCGACTCGTACAAAACCTTAGCTTCCGCCTCGGAAGAAGTGCTTTATAAAGAAAAAAACAGCAAGTTTTTCGGCTACGCCTTTCCCGTTACCACAGAGGAAGAGGTCAAAATCATTATTGAAGACTTAAAAAAGCAACATTATTCGGCCCGTCATTGGTGTTATGCTTTTCAGTTGGGCACTACTAAAATCCAGTACCGCGCCAACGACGACGGAGAACCCAACAACTCCGCCGGAATGCCCATTTACGGACAGATTCAGTCGTTTGAAGTCACCAACGTACTCGTAGTAGTCGTTCGCTATTTTGGCGGCGTTAAATTAGGTGTTGGCGGATTAATTTCTGCTTACAAAACAGCCGCACAAATGGCATTGGAAGTTTCAGACATCGTAGAGAGAACCATCGACACCCATTACCTGATCCGTTTTGACTACAAGAACATGAACAAGGTCATGCGCATCATCAAAGAAAAAAATCTGGATATCGTTGCCCAAAAAATGGAAATGAGCTGCGAAATTGAGATTTCCATCCGAAAAAAAAATGCCGAAATGGTATTCGACATTTTCTCAAATTTGTTTGAAGTGGATATTGTTGAAAAAGAATAATTTCGATTAAAAACAAATCTGCCTACACAGCCTGAGCGCTTCTGTTTTTCATTTTAATGCGATTTTAGTACCCAATTTTTTTTCTAATTTGCCTGTAAAATCAATTTACAGAGGAATGTTTTATTTGTTAAAAACAACTTTTTTTACTAGATTATCTTCTCATGCTTCGTTTATTTGTAATAAAATACCGAATAAACATGAAACAAATTATATGCATAATCATACTACTGAGTTTAGCTGGCATTCTTACAGCACAAAACCCGTCCATAGTCTGGCAAAAAACCATTGGCGGAAATAATAGGGATGTCTTAGAATGCATTATAAAAACCAATGACAACGGGATGCTTCTTGGTGGCATTTCGTTATCAAACATATCCGGTGAAAAAAACCAATCCTGCAGAGGAAATGATGACTTTTGGGTAGTAAAACTGGACGAACAAAAAAACATGGTTTGGCAGACAACCATTGGAGGAAGCGGAACAGACTATTTATATTCCATTATACAAACTCCAGACGGTGGTTATTTATTAGGCGGTAGCTCTTATTCAAACATTTCAGGTGAAAAAACAGAAAACAGCAGGGGCCTCAACGATATTTGGATAGTAAAACTCAATTCTTCCGGAGCTATTTTATGGCAAAAAACCATTGGAGGGATTGGAGGCGAAAACTTAAATTCTATAGCAAACACAGCTGATGGCGGTTATATTTTGGGCGCCACCGCTTACATGTCTGAAATATCGGGAGAGAAAACCGAGCCCAATTATGGGGAAACAGATTATTGGGTTGTAAAATTAAACAGTACAGGCTCAATAGTCTGGCAGAAAACCTATGGAGGCACAAGTTTTGACGATATCAAGTCGGTTAAGCAAACAGTTGACGGGGGTTACATAATCACAGGCGATTCCCATTCTCCAATTTCCGGTGTAAAAACAGAAAATTCAGTTGCTTGGGACTATTGGATCATAAAAACAGATGCCACAGGCAATATCGAATGGCAGAATACTATTGGTGGAAATCATGCAGACATGTTTCCTCATTTAATCATCTGCGAAGACAATACATACCTTATCGCTGGAACATCATCCTCACCACTTTCCGGTGACAAAACAGAAAACAGTTATGGCGAAAGGGATTATTGGGTCGTAAAACTGGACACAAACGGCCTAATTATATGGGATAAAACATTAGGTGGTTCTGAATTTGAACAAGTAGGAGGTATAATCCAAACCCCCGACGGAAACTACATTATCGGCGGAATGTCCTATTCCTCCATCTCAGGCATTAAAACAGAAAACTCAAGAGGCAGTGCTGATTTTTGGCTGGTCAAATTAAATGCAACCGGCACCAACGTTTTATGGGATAAGACAATTGGCGGAAACCTGAGTGACAGTGTTTACTCTCTTGCTTTATACAACAATGACCTGTTTATAGGCGGAAACTCATGGTCATCCATATCCGGGGAGAAAACACATAATTCCAGAGGAGAAAATGATTACTGGATTGTTCAATTGGGAAATGTTACTTTGGGGACCAACGAATATGCTAACAACACACCTTTCATATATCCAAACCCAACAAACGATGGACATCTAAATATAGATTTATCAAAAACTTACAATCACATCAACACAAAGGTATACAATGTAACCGGGCAGCTGATTTTTGAAAAAAACTATTCGAACATTTCCATTATTTCGGACACTTTTTTAAATCAGTCCGGTATGTATTTTATCCAACTGGAATTAGATTTTACAAAAAAAATAAATTTAAAGGCAATTAAAAATTAGTTTTCTATAAATCAACCAAATGTTTTGAAGTATATTTCAGAAACACAGAATTAGACGGAGGCGGTTTAATTTCCGCATACAAAACCGCGGCGCAAATGGCGTTGGAAGTATCGGACATTGAAAGAAGAACCATCGACATTCATTACCTGATTCGTTTTGACTACAAGAATATGAACAAGGTCATGCGCATCATCAAAGAAAAAAATCTGGATATCGTTGCCCAAAAAATGGAAATGAGCTGCGAAATTGAGATTTCAATCCGAAAAAAAAATACCGAAATGGTATTCGATATTTTTTCCAATTTATTTGAAGTGGATATTATTGAAAAAGAATAACCCCCTCGCCAAAAAAATCAAACTATCAAATACTTTCTCTCCCGAAAATCCAACTTTAAAAACAATCACTGCACCGACGGAATTCAAAACCAAAATTCATGATTCACAGGGAAACAAACCCCTTAAAATAAAGTTGCTTTTTTCATATTTTAATTGTTTTTTTGTTAGCTAAAGGCAGTAAAAAAAGGAGAACGTTGCTATTTTCAGCAAGTAACCCCGTTTTTAATCCAAACAGATTTCAGCATTGCAGTCCACTGCTGTTTCACTTGGCTTTACCATTATCAGGTGTTTTTGATCAGAATGATTATAACGCCAATCTTAATCTATTAAAATAAAATTTGAAAACTAAAACAGCTTTAATTATAGGCGGTGGTCCGGCAGGTTTAACAGCAGCTTACGAATTTTTAAAACACACGGATATTATACCTGTTGTAATAGAAATGAGTTCATTTTGGGGCGGAATTTCAAGGACAGAAGAACATAACGGCAACAGAATTGATATTGGAGGACATCGTTTTTTTTCAAAATCGGATGAAATCATGGAATGGTGGCAGGATATTCTACCGATACATTCCGAGAGTAAAAACCTCACCATTACCTATCACAACCAAAATAAAGACATTGCTGTAAAAAACAGTAAAACCGCTGTTGATTCCAACAATATTCTTTTGATTCGAAAACGTAAATCAAGAATTTATTTCAATAAAACTTTCTTTGACTATCCCATCAGCCTGAATTTTGAAACACTTAAAAACTTAGGAATAATCAACTCGGGTTTAATTGGTTTAAGTTATATCAAAGCTGTTCTTTTTCCAATAAAAAACGTGGAAACATTAGATCACTTTTTCATTAACCGTTTTGGAGAAAGACTTTACAAAACCTTCTTTAAAGATTATACCGAAAAAGTCTGGGGTGTACCCTGCAGCGAGATAAGCGCCGAATGGGGAGCACAACGCATAAAAGGATTATCAATAACGAAATCGGTTCTTAATTTTTTAAAAAAAGCGTTTCGCCTTAATAATGACAACAACATCAGTCAAAAAGACACCGAAACCTCTTTGATTGAGTATTTTTTGTACCCTAAATTCGGCCCCGGACAAATGTGGGAAGTGGTTGCTGAAAAAGTCGGCCAGCAAGACGGAATATTAAAGCAAAATTGCAAGGTAACCAAAATCATAACGAACGGAAGCAAAGTCAACCAGGTTGAAATTCAAAACCGTAGTACCGGAATGACGGAAACCTTGGAATTGGATTACTGCATTTCGACCATGCCTGTAAACGAACTGATAAATGCTATCGACTGTAACATCCCTCAAGACGTAAAGCGCGTTTCGGAAGGATTAATGTACCGCGATTTTATAACCGTAGGACTGTTACTCAACAATATCAACCATGAGTTAGAAGACAATTGGATTTACATTCAGGAAAATTATGTAAAAGTAGGAAGACTCCAGATTTTTAACAATTGGAGCCCTTATATGGTAAACGATTCCAATAAAACATGGGTTGGTTTGGAATACTTCTGCAATGCCGATGACGAAATCTGGAACATGGACGATCGTTCCCTGACTGAGTTAGCTATCAGCGAAATGATCCAATTAGGATTTATCAGTAAAAAAGAAGATGCAGAAGATTCAAAGGTGATTAAGGTTCCAAAAAACTACCCCGCCTACTTCGGCACTTATTCTGAATTTGACACTATTAAAGAATTCACCAACTCGTTTGAAAATCTTTTTCTGATAGGACGAAACGGGATGCACAAATACAACAATCAGGACCACTCGATGCTCACGGCAATAAAAACCGTAGCGAATATTAAGAATAATGTTTTTGAGAAAGAGGACATATGGGCAATAAACACGGAAGAAAGTTACCATGAACAAAAAAAGCATTAAACAAAGCTCAAACAATCTGATTTCTTTTTTCTCCCTTAACAATTTTGAAAAAAGAGAGAAAAAACTCTTCTTTTTACTATGCTTCGTCTGGTTGCTTTTTTATGTTTTCCGGCTGCTGTCGAACTCGTTTTTTCTAACTGATTCTCATGAATATATGGAAATTGCCAGAATCATCGGCAATTGTTCCTATTTTGACAAAAACGCCGACTTCAGACTCCTCACAAAACGACCGTTTGTTTACCCTCTTTTTCTTTCGATACTATCCGATTTAAAACCTTTTGCAATTATTTTCATTCAGAGTTTATTCGGGATTTTAAATACTTTCATCCTATTTAAAACAGTAAAAAAAATAGCCGGCCCTATAAAGAAAGAGGCACTGATGCTATTTATTTTCACACCTTCCATTTTTATTTATACGCATTTACTAATGTCGGAATGGCTGATAATGCTTTTTTTAAACCTGTTGGCATGGCTGCTTATTCAAAAATGGAGTAAAACCAACTTCGCATACATCCAACTCCTAACGCTCTTGTTAGCGTTTACAAAACCTGTTTTTTACCCCTTTATTTATGTAAATTTTTTGTTTTTCGGGATTTACATGATCAGGAAAAGGGTCTTTAGCTTTTGGCTTTTTCTACCTATCCTATGTCTGCAAGGCTATTTAAATTATAATGAAACCCGAACAGGTTACAAGCATTTCTCATCCATTGAAAACATTAACCTGATTAACTATAATTTATATTATTTCAAGTCCTCAACACAATCGAAAGAAAAAGCAGATACCTGGCTTAGTAGTATTTACAACAGTGATAAGTACGAAAACAAGAGCTTTGGAGAACAAAACGACTACCTTAAGGAAGTAGCAACGACTGAAATTAAAAACAATTTTTTATCGTATTCACTGTACCACTTTTTTACAGCCGTCAGAGGCATATTTGATCCCGGAAGGTTTGACTTGATGACTTATTTTGAAAAAGAAGACGGGAAGCAAGGTTTTCTGGAAATTCTGAATGGTCAAAAAACACTGTTTAGTCTATTCAGAAATAAGTACCTGTTGATTTACCTTCTCTTAATCCCTATTTTTATTGTGAATGCATTAAAGTGGTTTTATTTTTCAAAGTTCATTATAAAAAGTAAAACATACACCAAGCACTTCTATCTGATCCTATTGCTGTTTTATTACATTTTAGTGACCGGCCCCGTAAACTGCTCCCGTTACATGATGCCTTTTCAAGGGCTGCTTTTTGTTTTCGCATTAGCCGGCTTTTATGGCAGCACAAAAGCTAAAAACAAGAAGCTGGATTAAAACAAAAAATGTTTTCTTTCATTTTAATCCCAACCCAAAATCCTAAAATTATCTCTACTTTGTTTGAAGTGGATATTTTGCAAAAAGAATAAAATTATTTTGTGATATTTTTAGTTTTTCACAAAATCAACCAAGCGTTCCGAAACGTATTTCGGCGCTAAAGTCGGACGACCCGTTTTCATGTCCACAAACACCAAAACAGAGTTGCCAATTGTTAATAACTCCCCCGCCTCATTGTAAATTTCGTAGTCAAATTCTATCTTAACTGAGGTCTGACTTTTGAAGATTGTTTTCACTGTAAGCAAGTCATCGTAACGCGCCGGTTTTTTGTAATTCATCGAGAGTGAAACTACAGGAAGCATAATTCCGTTTTCTTCCATCCATTTGTATGAAACCCCAAGGTTTCTGAGCCATTCCACGCGTCCCATCTCAAAATATTGAGCATAATTACCGTGATAAACAACCCCCATTTGATCGGTTTCAGCATAACGGACACGGACCTCAAACTGATGTATTTTCATATTAATTTTAATGTTAATTTATTCTAAATAATTACAAAAAAAGGCTTACAATTTTTTTTTTACAAAACCAATATACAAATGATTTTTTTTTGAAAAATTTTGTCCACATATTTGTCTTCCCAATAAAAAAAAAGACAACCTGCGTTAACTTTTTGTCCAACACCTAATTATAAAAAACATGCCTGAATATATGAGTACAACTGCGCAATCAGTATGGGAGAACTGTCTGTCTTTTATAAAAGATAACATTCAAGATCAAGCTTACAAGACTTGGTTTGAACCCATTCGTGCCGTTGAACTTACAGATAACGCATTATACATTCAGGTTCCCAGTAAATTCTTCTACGAATGGCTGGAAGAGCACTATGTTAAATTATTAAAGGTAGCCCTTACCAAAGAGCTGGGACCAAGCGCAAAGTTACTTTATAAAATCAAAATGGAAAATAAACTTGGCAACAAACTTCCGTTCACGGAACAGCTGCCAAGTAACAATCGTTCTGCGGTAAAAACCCAAGAGATCGACGTTCCCATTCACAATAAAAATCCGGAGTTAAAAAATCCGTTCATAATCCCTGGAATCCGCAATGTAAAAATCGAATCGCAATTAAATTCAAATTACAGTTTCGACAATTTCCTTGAAGGCGATTCGAACCGTTTGGCACGTTCTGCCGGTATGGCCGTTGCTAACAAACCCGGAGGAACTTCGTTTAATCCGTTCCTTATTTTCGGAGGTGTGGGATTGGGAAAAACGCACCTGGCGCATGCTATCGGTGTTGAAATTAAAGAAAAATACCCTGAAAAAACCGTTCTATATATTTCGGCTGAAGTGTTCACGCAGCAATATATCGACTCGGTTAAGAAAAATACCCGAAATGATTTCATTCATTTCTACCAACTGATTGATGTTTTAATTATTGATGACGTGCAATTCCTTTCCGGAAAAGCGGGAACACAGGATGTATTCTTCCACATCTTTAATTATCTACACCAAAACGGAAAACAGGTTATCCTTACTTCTGACAAGGCTCCTGTAGACATGCAGGACATCGAGCAACGTTTGTTATCGCGATTCAAATGGGGACTTTCAGCAGAGATTCATCAACCGGATTATGAAACAAGGGTTTCCATCCTGAAAAACATACTGTATCGCGATGGTGTTGAGATGCCGGACGACATTGTGGAATATGTTGCCAAAAACATCAAATCGAACGTTCGTGAACTGGAAGGCGCCATCATTTCATTGATTGCACAATCTTCATTCAACCACCGTGAAGTTACTATAGAGTTAGCAAAACAGGTGGTGGAGAAATTCGTAAAAAATGTAAAACGCGAAGTTTCCATCGATTACATTCAGAAAATCGTTTCCGATTATTTCCAGTTGGATGTGGAAACACTACAGTCGAAAACCAGAAAACGCGATGTGGTTCAAGCAAGACAATTAGCGATGTTTTTTGCTAAAAAATTCACCAAAGCCTCTTTGGCCAACATCGGCTCACAAATTGGTTCCCGTGATCACGCTACTGTTTTACATGCCTGCAAAACCGTTGACAATCTGGTTGCAACCGACAAACAGTTCAAGAAATACGTAGACGACATCCACAAAAAGTTATCGTTATAATATGCCCGTTAAGATTTTAATGGTCTGCCTGGGAAACATTTGTCGCTCTCCTTTGGCAGAAGGAATTTTACAATCAAAACTACCTAAGGAACAGTTTGAGGTGGATTCCGCCGGGACCGGAAGTTGGCACATCGGACAGAAACCCGACGAACGTTCGGTACTGATTGCCAAAAATAAAGGCCTTGACATCACGCACCAACGGGGAAGACAAATCAACAAAGCAGATTTCGATATATTTGACTACATTTATGTGATGGATATTTCCAATTACCATAATGTTATTGCCTTAGCACCCGATGAGGAAGCAAAATTGAAAGTCACCATGATTTTAGACGAACTTTTTCCCGGTGAAAACGTAGATGTACCGGATCCCTATTTCGGAGGACAAAACGGATTTGAGCAAGTATTTATGATGCTTGACGAGGCCTGCGAAATCATTGCCCAAAAACTTAAAGCCAAACACTGATGAAACCAACCACTCTTTTTGGAAAACTGTATCTGATTCCGACTACTTTAGGAGAAATGAACCCTGAAGATGTTTTACCGCACACCATTAAGAGAACCATTGATTTCATAGATCATTATATTGTTGAAAACGAAAAAACGGCACGTCGTTTTATAAAAAGCGTGCATCCTGAAAAAAAACAGCCCGAATTAAAACTTTTTGCACTCAACAAACACACCGATGTTTCCGAGCATAATGAGTTCATAAAACCGTTATTGGAAGGAAAAAACATGGGATTGATGAGTGAAGCCGGTTGTCCCGGAGTTGCCGATCCGGGTGCGGTAATCGTAAAGTTGGCGCATGAAAAAGGGATACAGGTCGTACCACTCGTTGGCCCGTCTTCCATTCTGTTGGCGATGATGGCTTCCGGCATGAACGGACAAAGTTTTGCATTTAACGGCTATTTGCCCATCGATAAATCGGACAAGAAAAACGCTTTAAAAAATCTGGAAAAATTATCTTTTGATAAAAACCAGTCGCAGCTATTCATTGAAACACCGTACCGCAACAATAAATTCCTGGAAGATTTACTTCAGATTTTGCAACCCAATACACTTTTATGTGTGGCTTGTGACATTACCCTTCCGACCGAATACATCAAAACACAATCGGTAAACCAATGGAAAAAAAATAAGGTCGATTTACATAACCGACCTTGCATTTTTATTCTTCATAAAACGAATTAACTCGTTACTCCATTTTCACTTTTGCATTAGCATTAGCAACGATATTGGATGTATCATACCCACCGAATTTCCTGATGTAACTTTTCAGTGACGTTCCGAACCCATCGGTAAATCCGCTTTGACCGTTCGACCTCAGGAAAATTTTCACCGAACCGGCACCACCCAAGTGAGCAGCAGCCAACAATCCGGATTCCGTGATTCTCACTCCATCAATAATTCTGCCTTCATAGCGCCTTATCTCCTTCCTCAGTTCCCATTTGTTTTTAGACAAAAGAGCTTTAAAGGCTTTTTCCTGCAATTCGGGATTCTTTAAAAATTCGTTGGTATTGTAAACGCCCAGTGTTCGTAAGGTACTTTTTCCAAATTGGTATTTCCCCATATACCCGAAAGTATTCACTAAGCGGTAAAGTCCGAGAGACTCTTTTATTGCGACGGCTTGCTTAAAACCTACATATGACTTCCCGGTATACGGAAAATTGAAGTAAACTTTTTCGGTTTCCTCTTTGGTTGGGACCACATAAGTTATCTCTTCATCATTCTCAACATGAAAACCCTCAAGTTTTTCCGGCTCGAAGGCTTTAAAACCCGAGCTGATTAAAGTAATTAAAAGTACAAGTCCTAAAAAGTATGTCCATTTTTTTAACATAAAGTTGTTTTCTTCATTCGCTGTCACCGATATGAAATTTCTACTTTGCAAAGATACACCTTAATTTATAAATCTGAAAATCAACAAGTTAAAGTTTGTTAAAAATAGATAAAGTAGCCTTTTACATCGCCAAACTGACTGATTTCCAGGGTGGGAGCAGGCACCTTAATTGTGTTAAAAACAGAGAAAAGAGTTTTTAAAACATGAGAATTTGTTTTAATACGAGTTAAATCGACATCCAGACTAAAATACAATTGGCGATAAGAGTTAAGAACACTTCCCCCTTCCTGCTTCACATAAAAATTTTCAACACCGTATCCAAGAGCAACGTTAAACCATTTTGGAAGTATTTTGGAGGATTTGAAAAAAGAATGCAGATTGCCAGACATCCAATAGGTCTGTCCGTTGTAATCATCCATAATCTGAGATTTCATTGCACGGGCATCAACACACATGAAATCACTGGAGTGAAAAGAAAATTTAGGCACTATCCGCTGTTCCTTCCACAACAGTTCTTGAGATATATACAATGATGATCCGACAGCGTTCGCTACTATATCCCCATATGAAGCTCCCGATTCACATTTATAGCCATTAATAAGTTCGATAGTGGTCAATAAGACAAACCCCATTCCTCCTCCGTAAATCAATTGGTTTTTCTTACTTACTCCAGCCCATTGTAATCCTTCCGCGCTAAACCTACTGATATGATAGGATGAAAACACATGAGACGCCTTATCCATTTGCATATAACCGCGATTGTCGTTTATAAAATCAAAATCCGAATCCCAACACTGATTACTAAACGGTTGATTAAATTCAATTACACCTGCAGCAAAAACAATACCCTCCACAATTATTACGGCATTTCTTCTGGGAACATTAAGGGTATCCGAAGGTTTCAAAAAAGCATTAATACCTGATTGCCCCCAGGACAGATTGATGGAAAGTGATACTAGAAAAAAAAGGCTGATTAATTTAACAACATTCTTCATACCACTACCGCTTAAATTAATATTAAAGAAGTAAACTACTGCTGATAAATCACCGGTAAGCAGAAGAACACGGACGCAAAACCCTGTAGTTTTTCATCATACTCCTCAAGCCTACTGTTGTGCAATAAAAATTTTCAGATGAAATACCTTTTGAATAAAAAGAGGTAAAACAGTATATATCAGGAAATTTCCTTATAAATTTATTTAAGAAAAAGAACAAAACTGCAGCAATATCTTAAAAATAGATAAAGTAGCCTTTTACATCGCCAAACTGATTTATTTCCAGGGTGGGAGCAGGCACCTTAATCGTGTTAAAAACGGAGAAAAGTGTTTTTAAAATGTGGGAATTTGTTTTAATGCGGGTTAAATCAACATCGAGACTAAGATAAAATTGTCGTGTAGGTACATTTTGCGTTTCAAACTCTGCAGGAACTGATTCACTGTCACCATACAGCATTCCTTCCGCCCCATATCCAAGAGCAATATTGAACCATTTCGGGATTTTACTTTCTTTGGCAAAAGCATGCAGATTCATAGACAACCAATACGTCTGACCGTTGTAATCTTTGAGAATCTGTTCGTTCCAGTTGCCTCCCAATGTATTTGGCCGTAAGTCGGCATACTCGGTGTAATGAAATGAAAATTTGGGCGTAACTCTCTGTTCTTTCCACAGCAATTCCTGTGAAACATACAAACCGGTTCCCGCTGCATTGGCAACCACATCACCCCATGAAGCACCCCATTCGGCAGAAAAACCATCAAAAACCTCAACGACCGTCATGAACGCAAAACCTACCGTTGCTCCGTAAATCAACTGATGTTTTTTATCAGCCCCGCTCCAGGCTAAGGCTTCTGCCCCGAAACGCCCCATATGATACGTCGTGTATAAATGCCCAGCCTTATCCATTTGCAGCCATTCATTATTATCGTTGATGAAATGAAAAGACGATTTCGGATAATCTTTATACCAAAGCTGATTCAAACCTATCAGAGTTACGCCCAAAACAGCAGCTTCCGAAATATAAACCGCATTTCTTCTTTTAATGTGTAACGTATCCGAAGGTGTTAAAAAAGTCTCCGATTTCGATTGTGACTGTACCGGAAACACTGTCAAAACAAAAAAAATCGCTAGCACTTTTCGGATGAAAAACACTTGCGATTCTTTTAAGATTATTTGTAATTTCTTTTTCAAAAATTAACGCTGATAGCCTTGCTTGGCAACCCATTCGGCATATTTTTTTGCGATTACCTGATGTTGTTCATAGGTTTCCGCAAACTCATGATAACCGAAACGCTCCACACTGGCACAGAAATATTCATAGTTATGTTTCTCTGCATTCAGAACGGCGTCGATAGCCGAAATATCAGGCATGGCAATTGGCCCAGGAGGCAAACCGGTGTGAATATAAGTATTGTAAGGTGAGTTGATTCGCAAATCATTAAACATAACTCGTTTGATTATTGTATCAAAATCCCCTGACTTTTCCTTTATCGAGTAGATTACGGTTGGATCCGCCTGTAACGGCATATCTTTCTTCAAACGGTTTAAATATACTCCGGCAACACGAGGTCTTTCATCCGATTTAGCCGTTTCTTCGTGTACGATCGCCGCCAAAGTCGAAACCTGAACAGGTGTCAAATTCAAGGCTTTAGCTTTCGCCTGGCGCTCTTCGTTCCAAAATTTCTTGTATTCTTTTGCCAGTTTATCGCGTACTTTCTTTGGTGATACATTCCAGTAAAACTCATAAGTATTCGGAATAAACATTGCCAGAACCGTTTCTTTACTGAAACCGTTGTCTGCCATAAAAACAGAATCGGTAAACACTTCGGTAAGCGCTAAACTGTCAGGTTCTATCTGAGAAGACAAACGCTGCACCAATTTACTTAACGATTCCTGATTGTTAAAGGCCAATTTCACAGGAACATTATGACGCAATGAGGAAACGATGCTGAAACTGCTCATTCCTTTGGTTAATAAAAATTTCCCCGGATTAACATTGGCATCATAACCACGTTGTTCGGCCATAAACGCAAATTTATCCATGTTATCCACATAAGGCGCCATTATTTTCTTTACGTCTTCATAAGTGGAATTTGTCGGAACATAAACAAAAACTTCATTTTCTTCAAATTTCGTATTAGCGGTAAATGCTTTTAGATAAACAACAGCACCAATAACGGTTGCTGCAAGCAGAATACCAACTGAGACAATCGAGACAATTCTTTTCGGGTTCAAAACTTTATTTATTTGTTGGGTTAATTAATTGATATAGACCTTCGTCGGCATAGTGATTCTGAAGACGATTCCAGTCTTTTTTCACTCCTATGCATTGGAAGCCAAAATTAGTAAAAAGGTTTATACTTGGTGTATTTTCAGTGCCAATATTTGCATAAAGCTGATGGAGTTGCAACTGAGAGAAACAATAATTAATCAGCAGTCCAAGCGATTCTGTCCCGATTCCCGAACTTCTGTATTCGACACTTTTGATCACGATTCCGATACCGGCACGTTGGTTTCTCGGATCAAAATCGAACAGATCAATCAGACCAACAGCCTCAAAACTGTCATTTTTACAGATAGCCAAACGCAGTTGTTTCGCTTCATAAATATCCTGATGCACATTTTCCAGATACTGTCGGATCAAAAAGCGACTGTACGGTGTTTGCGTATTACTAACTTCCCAGATGGCTTCGTCATTTTCTATTGCATAAACGAATTCCAGATCTTCCGGTTCCAGCGCACGAAGGTAAACGGTATTTCCTTTTAACGTTATCAATTTAGACTGCTTAGATTATTTAGATTGTTAGACTGCTTAGATTATTAGACCGCTTAGATTGTTAGACTTCTTAGATTGTTAGACTTCTTAGATTGTTAGACTTCTTAGATTGTTAGACTTCTTAGATTGTTAGACTTCTTAGATTGTTAGACTTCTTAGATTGTTAGACTTCTTAGATTATTAGATTTCTTAATTGTCTTTTAAAACAATCCTTCTTGCTTCTTGTATCTATTTTCTATTTTCTATTTTCTATTTTCTCCTACCCTACCGAAATCTCACCTTTGAAAACAAAAGACGCGGGTCCTTTCAGAAAAACATGAGTATAAAATCCGTTTTTCTCAATAAAAGAAACCTCGAGCATTCCGCCTTCCACCTGTAGTTCTATTAACGAACTTTTGGTTTTACCAGTGGCTCTCATGGCAATGGCTACGGCAGTTGCTCCGGTTCCGCACGACAGAGTTTCGTCTTCCACTCCGCGCTCGTAAGTACGCAAACGGAATTTATTCTCATCGGTTTGTGACACGAAATTCACGTTACTGCCTGCATTTCCATATAAATCGCCGTAACGAATTTTAGCCCCTTGGTTCCTTACGTCGAAAATATTCAGATCTTCCACCATCTGAACATGATGCGGTGAACCGGTATTCAAAAAAACATGGCTTTTGTGTTCCTGAACCTCATCCACATCTTTCATCTGAAGCGATATGATGCCTTCATTGGAAATGGTTGCGAAATGCAGACCGTCGGTAGCAATAAAAGTAGTTTCCGTATCTATGATTCCGAGCTGTTTCGCGAAAGCCACAAGACAACGTCCGCCGTTACCACACATTGAGCTTTCGTTTCCGTCGGAATTATAATACACCATTCTGAAATCGGTGGTGTCATCGTTTTCCAATAAAATGAGTCCGTCGGCACCAATACCAAATCGTCGGTCACATAATTGTTCGATTAATTTGGTATCATTTTTGGGGAAATGTAAATTGCGATTGTCAATCATGACAAAATCGTTCCCCGTTCCCTGATATTTGTAAAAAGTATAGTTCATCTGATATTCAAATAAGTAACAAAAGTACGAATATTAAGGACAAGTTAAAGAGTGTTAAACCATCGTTAAAGCATTTTTTTGAATTATTGAAGTTTTTAATTTTACTGTTAAATACATAAACATATCTTGCATTATGAACAAATTTTCAAGTTTATTAGTCGTATCTCTGTTAAGCGGAACAATAACGCTTGGCGCGTACAAATTACTTTTTGACTCGAATAACGGTTCAGGAAGTAAATTATCGGTTGCTTCCGACAACTATTCCCGAAATGTGAGTCTGGGTGCAGAAAATATTGATTTTACCGTGGCTGCAGAAAATGCAGTCCATTACGTCGTACACGTAAAGAACGTTTCGGTTTCTGAACTCCCTTCCAATCCGATTATGGAATATTTCTACGGTTATCGCGGAGGACAGCAACAAACCCAGGTTGGAACCGGCTCCGGAGTGATCATTTCCGAAGATGGGTATATCGTAACCAACAATCACGTAATTCAGAACGCCACCGAACTGGAGGTCACCTTAAACAACAACAAATCCTATAAAGCGAAATTAGTTGGGACCGACAGTAAAATGGACGTAGCCTTACTGAAAGTAGATGCCGAGGAGAAGCTGCCGTATGCTACTTTCGGGAATTCGGATAATATGAAGATAGGCGAATGGGTTTTGGCGGTTGGGAATCCGTACAACCTCAACTCGACGGTAACAGCAGGAATTGTGTCGGCGAAAGCCAGAAATCTGAGCAAAGACGGCATACAGTCATTCATTCAGACCGACGCGGCGGTTAATCCCGGAAACAGTGGCGGGGCTTTGGTAAACATAAGAGGTGAATTAGTCGGAATCAACACTATGATCTCCTCGCCTACCGGAAGTTACGCCGGATATTCTTTTGCAGTCCCTTCCAATATCACTCGAAAAATCATCGAAGACCTAATGGAATACGGAAACGTACAGCGCGGTGTTTTAGGCGTTGAAGGAAGTGAATTAAACAGCGCTGTTTCAAAAGAATTCGGCGTAAAAGAAACTCAGGGATTTTATGTTAACTCTGTTTCAAAAAACTCGGGTGCAGAAAAAGCCGGACTGAAAAAAGGCGACATCATCATCCGATTAGACAATCAGACCATTAACGGATATTCGGATCTGACTTCCTACATCAACACAAAACGCCCTAACGATGTGGTTCAGGTTGGCATTCTCAGAGACAGTGACAAAAAAACGATTCCGGTAAAGCTAACCAAAAAAGAACTGGTAAATGTTGATTACAAAGGATTTGAATTTGAAGACCTGAATGCCGACGATAAAAAACGTTTCCGCTTAAGTGAAGGTGTAAAAATCAAGGATGTCACTAATGAAGAATACCTGGAATACGCCGAAATTTTAAAAGGAAGCATCATCCTCAGCATCGACGGAAACAAAATCACTTCGATGGATCAGGCTTCCCGAATCCTGAATTCCAAATCAAACAACCAGAAGTTCAGAGTGGTACTGATTACCCAAAACGGCAAACAGTTGGAAATGCTGCTGTAATTATTTTAGGTTATTCAGAAACAGTCCGATCAAACGACGCTACCGTTTGGACAAAAGCACAAATAGTAACATAAACGACATTTATTGAGCGGATTCACTATTAATTATTAAAGATTACTTTAAATAACCAAACACAGATTTCACGGATTTCACGGATTTAAACGAATTAATCTGTGATATTATGTGAAATCTGTGTTTTAAATATTCTATACCGACATTTGCATTCAGACA
The DNA here is from genome assembly GCF_000498535.1 of Flavobacterium limnosediminis JC2902. GTDB lineage: Bacteria > Bacteroidota > Bacteroidia > Flavobacteriales > Flavobacteriaceae > Flavobacterium > Flavobacterium limnosediminis. The sequence continues at coordinate 66,655 of NZ_AVGG01000002.1, forward strand.
ATGGGGCAAACGAGTGGTTTTTTTATGGAATTTTTCACAAAATAATTTTCCGAAATCTGATTTAAAATCAATAATTTTGCACCAATTTCAAACAACACACTTATTTATGGACAATTCAGTTTTATACGAAAAAGAATTGGCTTTTCAGGCAGACAGAAGAAGAGCTGGCGTAGAACTTATCAAGATTATCAGCGATTTATGGTATGACAAATCGATTGAGTTGGTACTTTTCAGAAACCAATTAATCGACAGAAATGTTAGTGACATCATCAACTTGCACGAATATGCAGTAGAATTTGTTCAAAAACCGATTAACGTTTTTGATTCTGTGGAAATTGCAAGAGCGATTCAGGCCTTAGATTTACCGCCATCAAGAATTGACATTGGTAAATTAACATATGAATACCATTTAGAAGACGATAAATACAACGACGCTACCGCTTTTGTTATCGACAAACTGAAACACGCGAAAGACACTTCTGAAATCAAACCTAAAGACGTGGTTCTTTACGGATTTGGTCGTATCGGACGTTTATTGGCCCGTGAAATGATGTCGAAAATAGGAAAAGGACAACAATTACGTTTAAGAGCGATTGTTACCCGTGATAAAAGTGACGCGGTTTTATTAGAAAAACGTGCTTCGTTATTGCGTTATGATTCGGTTCACGGTGATTTCGAAGGATCGGTTTCTGCTGATGTGGAAAACAATGCTTTAATCATCAACGGATCATCTGTTCATATTATCACTGCAAATTCTCCGGAAGAAATTGATTATACCGCTTATGGCATTCACGATGCTTTAGTGATTGACAATACAGGCGCTTTCACAACTGAGGAAGCATTAAGCCGTCACCTAGTTTCTAAAGGTGTTGACAAAGTATTATTGACTGCTCCGGGTAAAGGGGTTCCAAACATCGTTTACGGTGTTAACCACGAAGAATACAATCCGGATGAAGTTAAAATTTACTCTGCCGCTTCTTGTACAACAAACGCAATTACACCGGTTTTAGCCGCAGTCGAAGAAACGTTAGGCGTTGTTAAAGGACACTTGGAAACCATCCATGCCTACACCAACGACCAGAACCTTGTTGACAACATGCACAAAAAATACCGTCGTGGAAGAGCAGCTGCCTTAAACATGGTTATCACTGAAACAGGTGCAGGAAGTGCCGTTGCAAAAGCATTACCTAGTTTAGCAGGAAAATTAACTTCAAATGCTATCCGTGTACCGGTTCCAAATGGTTCCTTAGTGGTTTTAAATCTTGAAGTAGGTAAAAACACCACTAAAGAAGACTTGAACGCTATCATGAAAAAATATGCTTTGGAAGGAAACTTGGTAGAGCAAATCAAATACTCTTTGAATAACGAATTGGTATCTTCGGATATCGTTGGAACTTCGGCTCCGGCTATTTACGACAGTAATGCTACCATCGTTTCTGCAGACGGTAAAAACGTTGTGCTTTACATCTGGTATGACAACGAATACGGTTACAGCCATCAGGTTATCCGTTTAGCGAAATACATTGCTAAAGTTAGACGTTACATGTACTATTAATAGACATAAAACTTCAAATAATAAAATCCGCTTCGAGAAATTGAGGCGGATTTTTTTTACTTTAGTGACATGAAAAAAATTCTTACTCTAGTTTTATTGACTTTTGCAGTTAATATTTACAGTCAAACCGCAAATCCAAAAAATTTTAAAACTGTAAAATTTGTTTACTCACAGAAATCAAATTTCGAATTTGACCAAAGAGGTATTTATGGTGACACAACAGCTTTAAAGGCGCTTTTTCCCGGCAATAATTACATCTTCCAACCCAACCCAAAAGACAGTAGCAAGACATCAGCTTTTATCTCTTACCATACACTTACCAAAACAAAAAATATGGGAAATCTGAGATACCATCTTTACCATACAAATATCACCACAGAAGCAACTTATAATCCAAAAACCAAAAAAACGGAATACTACAATTATTACTGCCCCGATGAGGAGCTCAAAAAAATATTAATTTTCCTTAAAGGCAGTCGCTGCAATCGAAACAAAAGCGAAATGGGTACAATTGACTATTCTGATAATATACATATCAAACACGTTGGCCTATCCATACCGATAAAAGAAATAGCAAAATCCCTTATTGAATTTCAGGACAGTACAAAATCAACAGGAACCTATGATGAACACGTAATCATCAACCTTTCTAATCAGGAATACGACTTAACTTATCTAGTGGAATTCGACAACAATTTAAACAAACATATAACACCAATAGACATATTCGCGAATTCTGATTTTGGTGTAAAAAAAGTTTCAAATCCTTTTTATACAATTGAACTGATTTCTGTTTCTTATAATTAATAGATCTTCAGCCTATTTTAGAAAAACCAATATAATAATCAAATCTATTCACAAAAAGCCGGCTCAAAACAATATTGAGCCGGCTTTTTGTGTTTGAATTCAATTTAATTTTTACACAAATTATTTTCCATTGACGTTACAGATTGAATATTTCTCATCTGTAAACCAGTTAGAAAATCTTTTAAAAAAGAAGGAATCATCATATCAAAAAACAAAAACAACTTATTAAGTTTTCCCGGAACTATTACCTCTTTTCTTTTTAAAAGGCCCTCTATTGCAATTGGAGCAACTTCTTCCGGATTCATAGTCGACATCCTAGTCAACCAATTAAAGGATTCATTTATAGCGGTTACTGTTTTGTTCGTATTCATAGGACCCGGACAAATAACGCTCACATTAATTAATTCAGAATCCAATTCCCGTCGTAAACTTTTTGAGAAAGAATACACATAGGACTTAGTTGCTCCATAAACCTGTTTCTTCATTAAATAAAAGAAACATGAAAGACTTCCGACATTCAGAATATAGCCTGGGCTATGCTTCTTCAAGTCTTGTAAAAACAAATAGGTCATGACAGTAGTGGTCATAATGTTTATTTTTATTTGTCTTTGAAAGAACTCTATACTCCCTTCTTCAAAAAGCATCGTACTTCCTATACCAACATTATTGATAAGCATGTTAACTGCTAATTTTTTGTTTTTAATTGTTTGAAAAACCAAATTACAATTCCCGTCTACAGAAAGATCCATTTCAATCCCAACCGCCTCAATTGCATATTTTTGTTTTAACATTTCAACAAAACAATTCAATCCAGTTCCGGGTAAAGCCACCAAAATCAAATTCATCTTTCTGGAAGCACATTCTATAGCCAGCGCTTTTCCGAAACCTTCGCTGGCTCCTGTTATTAAAGTATATACATTAGTTTTCATGATTTCTATTTTTTACAATCAAACACTACTATCCACTCCCAGTAATCGGATAAGCCAAAACCTTCCAATTCCGGGACTTTTTATTCAAAATCAACAAAATATTTAACTGGGTAAAGAGAACAAATATTGAATTTTGGAGACAATCCCTTTCCTATCAAGAAGTCGCTTGAAAAGGTTACGATATTGATGCAGTAAAATCTGAACAGGACTATTTAAACTGACCTTATCGGTAATTCCATAAATCGGGGTTTCAGTTTCCTTGATGTAGGTTCCGAACAAATGATCGTATATCATTAGGATACCACCAAAATTTTTATCTATGTATTTCGGGTTAGTGCCATGATGCACACGGTGGTTAGAAGGTGTATTGAAAAGCCAGTCCAAAAAACCTAATTTCCCAACCCTTTCGGTATGTACCATGAAATTCAAAACCGCTGTAACAGATTCAAAAAACAATATCATTTCCGGAGGGAATCCTATAAAACACAAAGGAACCCAAAATAAGAAACGATAGAACAAATGCAGACAATTGATTCGGAAACCAACTGTTAAATTAAACGCTTTAGAAGAATGGTGAGTTACATGTCCTGCCCACAACAAAGCTGTTTTGTGTCCGAGCCAATGATAAATGTAGTAAACAAAATCACAGCAGAAAAAACAGGCAATCCACACTCCCCATGAAATCTCAGGTTTAAAAATCGCGTATCCATAGGCTACGGTAAAAACACTGAAAGCGATTCCTTTTTCAAAAAAACCGACCAGAATTACCAAGACGCCGAGCATCAGATTAGATTTCATGTCCTTTAACACGTAATCATCTGACTTATGCAAAACAGCTAATCCGAATTCGATAAAGAAGATTACAAACAATGCAACCGCTCCTATGTGATCTAAACTCGTCATGACTTACAATTTAAATTGAACCAATACTTCAGTATAACAACAAAGACAAACCACCTATTTACTGTTAGGTAGCAAATCAGCTCCCAATAAAAAAGCTACAGTTTGTTCAAGCCCTTCCTTTAAAGGTGTAATCTTATATCCTAATTCCCGAATGGCTTTATCACTCGAAAACACATAATTACTAAAAAGACAATCAGCAAATTCTACCGTAAAAACTGGTCGGTTTCCAAAAGTTTTATAAACCGCCCATTGCAGATAAGCTAGAGTTTTGAATGCATTCTTTGAAACAGGAACAATATAACTTTTCGTCGAAGCAACATCCCGAAGCATCGAGAACAACTTCTGATAAGAAACATTGCAGCCTCCCAATATATACTTCTCTCCTCTTTTCCCCCTTTGCATTGCCTGTATATGTCCGTTTACGACATCGTCCACAAATGCAAGGCAAATTTCATAATCCCCAGAGCCGGGAACTATGGTAAATCCTTTTTTCAAAAAGAATCCCATCACGGAATTGGTTTTCAACGCTTGAGAAACAGCCCCAGGACCATATATTTTGGAGGGACTTACAACGACCGCTTCAAACCCTTTTGCAGCGCTTTCAAAAATCAAATCTTCACTTACTTTTTTAGTTTCTTCGTAAGCCAGTTCGATCGGTACCCTACGCACATTTAATTCATTTAAAGGCTTTTCATCTGAAGGACCAATTATCCCTGCAGTACTTGTAAAAACAGCTTTTTCAATTTCCGTTTGCAAAGCAACTTGAATTACATTTCGTGTACCTTCAACATTTACTTTATAAAACTCATCTGCATCATCAATACACAAACCAACTTTGGCTGCGGTATGGAACACCTGACTGCATCCCTTCATCGCCGCAATCAAAGAATCCTTGTCTGATAAATCACCTCTAAAAAGACGGATATTAGGATGTTGCAGGATATTTTTAGCCGATTCTGAACGAACTAACGCATGCACCTCATTTCCGTTATCGGCCAGAACATGAGCCAGATTATTTCCCAAATAACCTGTCGCTCCGGTTACTAAAATTTTCATGATTTTAAGGTTTTAAAATTGACAGTGAACAATCGCAGAAAAGAATATTCATAAACAAATGAAATTCCAATATGAAGTAGCATCGCCGGCCAAACGGCATTAAATGCCGGAGTGAAAGCAAAAGAAGAATTACTATTACATCTGGTTTCATGATCAATTATTTTAAGGTGTCAGTATCACTTCTACAGCATATAAATCGCGCTGGACTTTTATTTTAGTGCAGATCCCCTTAGAATAATAGAAACAGTTCTTATTACCATTGGGGAATTTCAATTCATAACCGCCATCACTGGTTTTAACAATCTTCAAGAACCGCTGATGCTTATCATTGTAAACATATTTTGCAGCCACCGGTTCTTCAAAATACATCAAAAGAAGATTAGTGCTGATTGCCGGATAGGGCATGACATTTCGGATACCATTTTCGGTCACTTCATACTTATTGTTTACCAATTTGGTCTGTTTATCCGTTTTTATCTTTCCGTTTGTTTTACTTAGTTGGGAAGAAAAAATCAGCTTTCCTTTTTCAAAAACGGACTGCTCTTCCAAATAGACTTTAATCGGAACAACGATTCTAGTTTTTATCTCAGAAACCAATGAGATATCCGATTTGTCACCTTCAGTGGATTTTTCAAGTTTCATCCAGCCGATATTATCTCCTTTATACATTATTTTATAATTATACAATGAATCTTGCGGGAATACCATTAGAGGCATAAAGAGTAATACAAATCTCGTAAAGAAGCTTGCTGATAACCTTGTAGCGCATCCGTTTAAAAACTCGGCAACTTTCAGAGCCGGAAGCTTTCTGCCTCGAGAAAATCTCTTTAGCAGCGTGTAACAAATAAGGAATAACATAACTTTTAGTTTTAAAATTATAACCAAAGTTACGGTGGTAACAAAACTGCACTATCCCGAAATATCTGCTTTGCAGAAATCAGGACAAATTGCAAAAATCAGGACATCTGTGAGAGGTGATGTTTTTTGAAGGCCGAAGGTGTAACGGAAGTAAATTTCCTAAACGCCGCATAAAACACCGACTTGGAATTAAAGCCGCATTCCAGGCCAATAGCAACGATAGTATAGGATGAGTAATCAGGTTTGGATAGGTATTTTTTTACTTTTTTTACCCGCATGTAATTGATGTAATCTGAAAAATTATAACCGCTTTCCTGATTGATAAGATGTGACAAAGTACTTACGCTCATTTCCGTTTCTGAGGACAATTTTTCAAGACTGTAGTAAGGATCGAGATATCTTTTGTTTTTCTCGATATGGTTTTTTATTTTTTCAAATTTAGTATCTTCCGACAACCCATTTTGCTCGACAGCAATTTTGCTTTTTTCTTCAAAAGCGATAGCTTCCCTTAGCTTTATCCTTTCAGACATTAAAGAATAACTGTAAAAACCCTGATAACAAATCCAGTAAAGCAAAATAGTGGTACTTAAACGTAAGGGATAATAAATGTACAATTCCGGATGAATTGCTTTGTCCCGATTTAGCAATATAGCGCAAATCCACATCAGAATAACCAAGCCGCCAAGAAACATAAAGTTTTTCAGCCATCTCAAACTGTCAAATGTAAGAACCGTTTTATACATTTCGGAACATCTGAAAAGCAAAATAATTGATTTCACAAAGAGAAATATCGAATAGGCAGCATTAACAATTTCTTCAGTCTGAACATACTGCCCAATGAAAAGGTTTTTACTTTCATCATTATAATAAGGAATCATTGTAATTCGTATGATCATCTGCAAAATAAAAAGGCCTAGAGAAATCCGTGTGTACGAATGTACCTTTTTCTCTATTCGCAAATAATAAATCAAAAAGGCATAAAAGGAGGGCATTATCAGAAGGTACCATGGGATTTGCAACCGTTGCACATAAAAAGGAGCATCTGTAAAAATAGTTTCGAGTGAAAATGCCTGCAGATTATTCAACATCAAAAAGGCCACAACAAGGTTTAGGAAGATAATGGATCTTTCCCTTCCATTTTTTGAGATCTGTGTCGCTATGATAAAAATGATTCCAAGTATTACTCCTGAAATCATCAGAAAATCGAAAAAGTGCTTCATCCCTAATCGCTTAGTTAAACAATCCAATCGCTAACTATACATCATCCGGTCTTTGAATTTGCTATTACATCTCCAAAGTGAATTCCATTTAGGCTACTTTCAGCATCAATAACCCATTCACACCCAACTATAAAGTTAGTATTTTCAACAAAAAACATCTGACTCAGGATCGTTTTAATCAAAAAATACTGAATAAATTACCACATTTACAATTCCGGATACTTTGCTTACATCCTTATACAGTATATTTACATAAATCGCTTTCATTTATTAAACAAAACATGAACCTTCAGCCCATTTTAGAAAACGAAATCGTCAAACTGATCCCGTTGCAAGAATCGGATTTTGAATCGTTATACCAAGTAGCTTCCGATCCTTTGATTTGGGAACAGCATCCGAATAAAAATCGTTACCAAAGAGAAGTCTTTCAAAACTTTTTCGAGGGAGCCATGGCTTCTAAAGGCGCATTTATCATTACCGACAAAAAATCGGATTCCGTAATCGGGAGCACGCGTTTTTATGATTTGAATGAAACCGACAAAAGCGTCTTAATCGGCTATACCTTTTACGGAAGAAGCTATTGGGGCTCTGTTTATAATCCATCGGTAAAAAAACTGATGCTGGAGTATGCTTTTCAGTTTATAGATAACGTTTATTTTCACATTGGTGCCGAAAACATACGTTCACAAAAAGCCATTGAACGGTTGGGAGCAAAAAAAGTGCGGGAAATTGAAGTGGCTTATCATGGCGAACCCGAAAAATTAAACTTTGAGTATTTGATTTCGAAAGGCGATTGGATATAGAAAATGCAGATAACAGAACGCAGATAATACGGATTAAAAGGATTAGCACAGATTTCTAAGATTAATATGCACACCTCAATTTTTACTAATTAATCTGTGAAAATCTGTGTTTAATTACTTTGGCAATTATTTGTATCTGACCGGAAAGTCTGCAACCGAAGTTTTTATCTGAAATTAATTCAGCACTCGGTTTATCTGTACAAAACGTTTAGCGTAATACGGTTCTTTGGTAGAAGAAATAATCACACCGGAACTCGTTGAGGAATGAATGAATTTTATTTCATCTTCCAAAACTTCGGTTATCATTCCCACATGACCTACCCATCTTCCGCGGGTGCCGAAGAAAATCAAATCACCTTTTTGTGCCTGACTTTTATCAATTTTTACACCCGAATTGGCAGCCATATCCGAAGAGGATCTTGGCAGAGTCATGTCGATATTTTTGAAAGTCGTAAACATCAGTCCGGAACAGTCAAAACCATTTCGATCGGTTCCTCCGCCACGATACCGCACGCCTAAATTCTCAGAAGCTTTGGTAATCAAAAAATCAGCTTTCATAGCAGCATCTGCTGATAATGGCAACACCTCTACACTAGCCTTCATATCATTCGCACCAGAAGCTGAGGCAACATCTTTAGCGTCATCAGTAGCCAAAACTTCATCAACTACAGTTTTAACGTCTCCGTTTTTTACCGTCTCTTTAATCGCAAGTCTTTGACCTACATCCAAGCCGTTTACAATTTGCGGATTCAACCTTTCCAGTTCTGCAATGGATATCCCGTAACGTTTTGAAATACCATATTTCGTTTCTTTAGGCATAACCTCATGGATACCTGAAACAGCATCACTGGAGACATCGTTATTCTCTATTGTGACAGTAGCGGAATTATCGGCTTTACTGTTTTCGATTTCTCTCTTTTTCTCTTCTCTGGTTTTCTTTTTCTCAGCTACTGTTGCTGCATTCTCAGTACCCGGAATAAACACAACATCTTTAACATCTAATTTGTCGTTTTCCACCTGAGGATTAACCTTCTTTAGCTCCTCTATCGAAACATTGTATTTTTTGGCAATCACATAAAACGACTCTCCTGATGCAACGGAATGTTTCTGCAACTTGTTTTGAAGTTTAGCTATTTTTTTACTTTCAGCCTTTGAAAGCTTTTCTTCCGATTGATTTTTAACTCCCTTTGGCAGCGCCAGCAACTCACCTAATTGCAAATTATCTGAATCCAATTGCGGATTGGCTTCCCTGAGTTTCTCGATTGAAGTATCATATTTTTTAGCAATGGTATACAACGATTCCCCCGACTCCACCTTATGAGAAGCTCCTTTAGGAATAAATTTAGTTTTCTTTTCTTCTGTTTTTTTCTTGGAAATTTTAGGAATGGAAAGTACCATATCCAATTGCAGTAAGCCTTTTGCTTTTGGATTCAATTCGAAAATTTCTTCTTCGGAAACATTGTACTTTTTGGCAATACTGTAAACCGATTCACCGTTGACCACCTTATGACTGATAGTTTTTTGCGCAAAAACAGGTAATGACATAAACAGGAACAGGGCAAAAAGGAGTTTTGAAAATTTCATCAAGAGTAATTATTTAGATTCGGAGAACTTCTCAAACAGAAGCCCATCAGAAGAACAACGCGTTTTTTAATTATTTATTCTGCTTTATAAGATCATCAAGAACTTTTCTGAAATTATCGGAATTCCAATTGGCAGCACCGGTGTGGTTCACAACAACTCTTCCCGTTTTGGCAACCAGATAGGTTTTTGGCGCTTTATCCAAGACTATTGATTTTAAAGGGGTACTTCCGGAATAATAAACAGGAAAGACATAATCGTTATCTTTTAAAAAAGCATTCACATCAGCCTGAGAATCTGCGGTAACAAAAATAAAAAACACATTCTCTCCTTTGTAGTCTTCATACAATTTGTTCCATGCTTTTAATTCTTCAACTGATTCAGGATCATTCAGTGACCAATAATTAATGATTACATTTCGGTTCATGTATTCTACAAAGGATAATGACGCGCCAGTTGGCCCGATTAACTTCCAGTCATATGAATATAGAGGCATTTGTTTTTCAAAAGCTATACTTGTTGGTTCCGGTAAATTTGAACCGGAAAAAGCTTCCTGTATTTTATCAATATTTAAGAATCCTATAACACCAATCAGTGCAACTACACCTACTATAATTATTTTTTTCATTCGTTTTAACTTTAGAATGTAAATATAGAAATACCATTGCTACCAACAAAAAAACGCCCCCCAATTGGGAGCGTTTTTAATATAATTTTAATAAATCATGCCTTACCAGCCGCAATCAGATTCAAAGCAGAACCCGCAACGAACCAGCCAATCTGACCTTCGTTATACGTATGATTCGCTAAAATTACATCTTTAGAGCCGTCTGCGTGAACAAATTCCAATGTTAACGGTTTGCCCGGAGCAAATTCTGTCAAATCTAAGAAATTGATGGTATCATCCTCCTGAATTTTATCATAATCTGCCTCATTAGCAAACGTTAAGGCTAACATACCCTGTTTTTTAAGATTCGTTTCGTGGATACGGGCAAACGATTTTACCAATACCGCCTTAACACCTAAGAAACGTGGTTCCATAGCCGCATGCTCACGGGAAGAACCTTCCCCGTAGTTATGATCACCCACAACGATTGAAGGAACACCAGCGGCTTTGTAGGCTCTCTGAACAACAGGAACTTCTGCATATTCACCTGTTATTTGATTTTTAACCGAATTTACTTTACCGTTGAAAGCATTTTCAGCACCAATTAACATATTATTGGAAATATTATCCAAGTGGCCACGAAAACGCAACCAAGGACCAGCCATGGAGATGTGATCCGTAGTACATTTTCCGTAGGCTTTGATTAACAATTTAGCACCCGTTACATTTTTACCATCCCATGCCTCGAAAGGAGCTAACAATTGCAAACGATCTGAAGTTTCAGAAACAGCAACCTGCACAGATGAACCGTCAGCTGCCGGTGCCTGGAATCCTGCGTCTTCCACATCAAAACCTCTTTTTGGCAATTCATCTCCTGTTGGAGCAACCAATTTCACTTCTTCTCCTTTATCATTGATTAGGGAATCCGTAATAGGATTGAAATCCAAACGCCCTGAGATTGCTATGGCAGCAACCATCTCCGGAGACGTTACAAATGCGTGTGTATTTGGGTTACCATCAGCTCTCTTAGAGAAGTTACGGTTGAATGAATGTACGATAGTGTTTTTCTCTTGTTTGTCAGCACCTTCTCTGTCCCATTGTCCGATACATGGTCCGCAAGCATTCGTAAACACTTTTGTTCCCAATTTTTCGAAAGTAGCGATAATGCCGTCTCTTTCGATCGTGTAACGGATTTGTTCAGAACCAGGATTGATTCCGAATTCGGCTTTAGGGGTAATTCCGTGCGCTACCGCTTGTTCCACGATAGAAGCAGCTCTTGACATATCTTCATAAGACGAGTTTGTACAAGAACCAATTAATCCCCACTCTACTTTTATCGGCCATCCATTAGCTGCCGCTTCTGCTTTCATCTGAGAAACAGGAGTACCTCTGTCCGGAGTGAAAGGTCCATTGATGTGTGGTTCCAATTCTGACAAATTGATTTCAATCAATTGATCAAAATATTTCTCAGGATTAGCGTAAACCTCAGCATCAGCAGTTAAATAAGACGCCACTTTATCAGCGGCGTTCACCACAGCCTGACGACCTGTAGCCGCTAAATATCTTCTCATGGAATCATCGTAGCCAAAAGTAGAAGTTGTCGCTCCGATTTCTGCACCCATGTTACAGATTGTACCTTTACCGGTACACGACATAGACTCTGCACCTTCACCAAAATATTCCACAATAGCACCTGTCCCTCCTTTTACAGTAAGGATATCAGCCACTTTTAGGATTACGTCTTTTGGAGCAGTCCAACCGCTTAATTTTCCAGTCAATTTTACTCCGATCAATTTAGGGAATTTCAATTCCCATGACATTCCAGACATTACATCTACCGCATCAGCACCACCAACACCGATTGCCAACATACCTAAACCTCCTGCATTAACCGTGTGAGAGTCGGTACCGATCATCATACCTCCTGGGAAGGCATAATTTTCCAAAACAATTTGGTGAATAATTCCTGAACCTGGTTTCCAAAATCCGATACCGTATTTGTTAGATACCGAAGAAAGGAAATCAAAAACCTCTTTTGATTGTGTATTTGCAACCTGTAAGTCGGTTTTGGCACCCACTTTCGCCTGAATCAAGTGATCACAGTGAACCGTTGTAGGTACCGCAACTTTACTTTTACCTGCGTGCATGAACTGCAATAAAGCCATCTGTGCCGTTGCATCCTGACAAGCTACTCTGTCCGGAGCGAAATCCACATAATCTTTCCCTCTTGTAAACGATTGAGAAGGTGTGCCTTCCCAAAGGTGAGAATATAAAATCTTTTCAGACAGGGTAAGCGGACGACCAACCAACGCACGGGCTTTATCCACACGGGCAGCCATAGTTGCGTACACTTTTTCAATCATTTCTATATCAAAAGCCATAAGATTAAATAATTATTTTGTTATTATTTTTTAATCATACAATTTACAAAAAAATAGAGCAGCAACACAAAAAAAGCCTAAGTTTATCAACTTAGGCTTTTGAAATCAATTAATTATCTGTACGATTATTTTGCTAACAGCTTATGAGAAGGCGCAAACTTAGTCAAGTTAATACCATCTACCGCAGCAGTATATTCCTCCATAGTAGGAGTTCTGCCAAGAATTGTAGACAATACTACAACCGGTGTAGAGGAAAGCAATGATTCTCCTTTTTTCTCCTCCGAATCCTCAACAACCCTTCCTTGGAAAAGACGCGTAGAAGTTGCCATTACCGTATCTCCCTTGGCTGCTTTTTCCTGGTTCCCCATACAAAGATTACAACCTGGACGCTCTAAATACAACATATTTTCATATTCCGTACGGGCCGCCGCTTTAGGCTCATTATCGTTGAATTCGAAACCAGAGTATCTTTGTAGAACTTCCCAGTCACCTTCTGCCTTCAATTCATCTACGATATTGTATGTAGGAGGTGCTACCACAAGTGGTGCATTAAATTCAACCTTACCTTTTTGTGCTTCTACGTTTTTAAGCATTTGAGCTAGGATTTTCATATCGCCTTTGTGAACCATACAAGAACCGATAAATCCTAGATCTACTTTTTTCTCACCTCCGTAAAAAGAAAGAGGTCTGATAGTATCGTGAGTATAACGTTTAGAAACATCTTTATTATTCACATCCGGATCAGCAATCATTGGCTCAGCAATCACATCAAGATCAACAACAACTTCAGCATAATATTTAGCATTTGCATCTGGCGTTAAAGCTGGTTTTTCACCAGATCTAATCTCTGCAATTCTCTTATCTGCTTTATTGATCAATCCTTGAAGAACGCGGTTTGCATTGTCCATACCCTTATCAATCATGATCTGAATTCTACCTTTCGCAATCTCTAATGACTCGATCAAAGTTTCATCTTCAGAAATACAGATAGAAGCTTTTGCTTTCATTTCTGCAGTCCAGTCTGTAAATGTAAAGGCTTGGTCAGCAGTAAGCGTTCCAATGTGAACCTCGATAATTCTACCTTGGAACACGTTTTCACCACCAAACTGCTTAAGCATTTGTGCTTGAGTAGCATGAACCACATCGCGGAAATCCATATAAGACTTCATTTCTCCTTTGAAAGTCACTTTAACAGACTCAGGGATTGGCATTGAAGCTTCTCCGGTTGCCAATGCAAGAGCAACAGTTCCCGAATCAGCACCAAAAGCAACACCTTTTGACATTCTTGTATGCGAGTCACCACCGATGATGATTGCCCACTCGTCAATGGTTATATCGTTAAGAACTTTATGAATTACGTCGGTCATTGCATGGTAAACACCTTTCGGGTCACGAGCAGTGATCAAACCGAAATCGTTCATGAACTTCATCAATTTCGGAATGTTAGCCTGCGCTTTTTTATCCCAAACCGAAGCAGTGTGACATCCCGATTGATAGGCCCCGTCGACGATTGGTGAAATTACTGTAGCCGCCATAGATTCTAATTCCTGAGCCGTCATAAGACCTGTCGTATCCTGAGAACCTACGATATTAACTTCCACACGAACATCAGAACCTGCGTGCAATGCTTTTTTAGAAATTGTTCCTACAGAATTTCTATTGAAGATTTTTTCAACAGCTGTAAGACCTTGTCCTTCAATTGAAACCTCTTTTGAAGGTGCATAAACTAGTGGAGCATCAACTCCTAAAGTCTTCGCTGCAAAAGTTTGAATCTTTTTACCGAAAACAATTGCATATGATCCACCAGCTTTGATGAATTCCATTTTCTGAGGCGTGAATGCTTTAGAAATGTCAATCAACTCTTTGTCTCCGTTGTATAATTTTTTTGTTTTTGTATTAATTGTCAACACAGTACCTGTTGCAACAGAATAAACTTCTTCTAAAACCGGATCACCACTTTCATTACGAACAACATCACCATTAGCATCTGTCTTTTTTACCCAGTTTTTCAAATCTAAACCAATACCACCAGTAACATCAACTGTCGTTAAGAAGATTGGAGAAATTCCGTTTGTTCCTGCAACGATTGGCGCAAAGTTTACGAATGGTACATATGGACTTGCTTGTTTACCTGTCCAAAGCGCTACGTTATTTACACCCGACATACGTGATGAACCTACACCCATTGTACCTCTTTCTGCAATTAACATCACCGATTTATCAGGATGTTGTGCCTGTAAAGCTTTGATTTCTTCTTGAGCCTGAGGCGTAATCATACACTTACCGTGCAATTCGCGGTCTGAACGTGAGTGTGCCTGATTACCCGGAGAAAGTAAATCTGTTGAAATATCTCCCTCTCCGGCGATGAAAGTAACCACTTTAATTTCTTCCGCTACTTCAGGTAGTTTCGTAAAAAACTCAGCCTGCGCGTAACTCTCAAGAATTTCTTTAGCGATTGTGTTACCGTTTTCAAATGCTTCCTTCAAACGATTAGTGTCTGCATCATAAAGGTAAACTTGTGTCTTAAGAACGTTTGCCGCTTCTTTCGCAATAGAAGCATCGTTACCTAAAGCTAAATCAAGCAATACCTCAATTGAAGGACCACCCTTCATGTGAGATAATAACTCAAAAGCAAAAGCAGGAGTAATTTCTTTTACTACTGATTCTCCAAGGATAATTTCTTTTAAGAATTTAGCCTTAGCTCCAGCAGCCGGAGTAGTTCCAGGCAGCGTATTATAAATAAAGAATTTTAACGAATCTTCTCTATTTGAATTATCCAAATCTTTAATTTGTACGATAATTTCACTTAGTAATTCAGCCCCATCGATTGGTTTTGGATGAAGTCCCTGACCTTTTCGTTCTTCTATTTCTTTAATGTAATCTTTGTAAAGATTCATTTCTGTATCAAATGCCATAATATGAATAAGTTATATTATTACTGTTTATAAAATTAAGTCGCGCAAATTTAACCAATCTCTACGGAATTAAAAAATAATTAGCATTTCATTAATTTCCAAAGAATATTATTTATAAACATTCTATTTTGATGAATATCCCTCAACAAAATCACGATATCTTGTTATTATTTTACGAATTCACGATTTTTTAATTTTATTTTGTCAAATCACGAAAAAACAGGGGCTAATTTTATCAAATCGGCAGTATTGCTATCTGTCGCGAAGGTTCATCATTGGTTTTTCGAAGTACTTATATAAGAGGAAACTCAAGAAAAAAGTCAGCACTAAATAACCAAATGTAAATCCGTGCAATTGCATCATGGTAAATCGGGGCGTATCTAAAAAATACTTCATCAACTGCAAAACAATACTATAATGCAAAAGATAGACCGAATAAGAAACCAAACTCACAAAAGTAACCGGTCGGACGATCCATTTCGGAGCATTTTCCCATTGCGACAGAAAAGGCAGAAAAAACACAAACGTTATGGAAGTGACCGGCAGATACAGCACATTCCAAAAGAAAGGATAACTGTCAATCAGTATCCGGAAATAACCAACACCCACATACATCAGTCCGATAAAAACACAGCCTATTGATACAAATAATACGGTGTGTTTTTTCCAAAATTCCGAAAAATTTAAACTCACCCAAGCCGCGACAACCCCAATCAAAATTGAATCAATACGATAAACAACCACCTCTTTCAGGGACAGGTTCCATTGCTCCAAAGTGGTGTTAGAACTTGTTAGCTGGTAAATAACCTTATTGATAAAAAACATCAGAATCAAAATCAAAACCACACTAATGAATCGTTTGGACTTATTTTTATGCTTGATTAAAAACGAAGACAGTAATAAAGCAAGGGGCATAAACATATAGGCAAATTCCTCAACCGACAAACTCCATGATTCCGGAAAAAAGGGCTTCATGGTCGTTGCAAAATTCTGAAGAAAGAAAAGATAATACCCTATATCCGTCAACGAAAGGCCTATTATGAAAGCTATAACAACATTCAGCAGCAGTACCAAAAAATAGTTCGGTAGCGTTCTGAACCAGCGCCTTTTGAGAAAACAAAAAACAGATTGCAGCGTAAAATCCTGTTCAACATAGGATTTGTACAGAATCTTTCCGATCAAAAAACCACTCAGCACAAAAAACAATTCCACTCCCCAAAAACCGAATAAGACAAAAACCTGCGACAGTAATCCGTTATCCTGTGGATAAATCCAAAGAATATGTGAACACAACACCATCAGGATAGCTGCGGATCGTATCACATCCAATCCAAAAACTCTATGTTTTTCCAATTTTATTTAAGCGTAATTTAAAATTCGACAATCGGTACTTATTTATCGGTTTTTCAAAAAAATTATAAAACACAACACTCAGCAATACTGTTACTGTCAGATAAAAAAAGGTAAAAAGATGCAATTCAGTTTGACTAAACTCCTTCAGATTAAACAATCGCATCATCAGAAAAAGAACGATACTGTAATGAATAAGATACACTGAATAGGAAATATCACAGGCAAATCGTACCGGCAACTCCAAACGTTTCGGCCCCTTTCTCCAATCTAACATTAGCGGAAAAACCATCAGAACGATTACAGAAATAAAAGGCAGGCAAACGATATTCCAAAACCAGGCTGCGTTGTCCAAGCGGAATTTGAAAATCGTAACAAAAACAATGAAAAGCAAAAAAAACAGCAATCCGAAACCGGCAAAAATCAGTTTATTTCTTTTAAAAAATTTAGGGTATTCAAAAAACAAACACCCTAAAAGTATCCCCGCCAAAACAGAATCAAGCCTATAAACCACAACACCCCGAACCGACTGACTCCAAACAGACAAATCCAAATTTTCCGCATGAAAGTGATAATTTACTTTCGCAAAAAAGGAAAACGAAAGCAGTAAAAGGATAACCATAAAGAAAACTTTCTTTCTGCTGAAATGACCGAAAAAAGAAACGATAATATACAGAATCAGTACTGCCGACACATAACCAAGTTCTTTTACAGGCAAACTCCAAGACTCGGGAAAAAACGCGGGAATTGGTGTGGCAACATTCTGCATCAGAAAAAAGTATTTCCAGACTTCCTTAAGAGAAAAGGCAAAACAGAGGTAGATGATGATATTGATTACGAGGACCAAATAGTAACTGGGAACAATCCTGAACAATCTGCGAAAAAGAAACCCCTTCACTTCCCTAAAATTATAATCACTGTAAACAAAAAGTTTATAAATCGAACTCCCCACTAAAAAGCCGCTTAAGATAAAGAACAATTCGATTCCAAAAAAACCACTTACATCTTTCAGTTTCGACAAAAGACCACCATTTTGAGGGTAAATAACCGCAGAATGGGAAAACAAAACCATTGCAATTGACAGAGCCCGCATCACGTCCAAACCGAAAATCCGATTATTCGTCTTTACTTGAGTATCAATCATAGATTTGCTTATTTTTGCTCCTTATCGTTTTAAAATGAGAAAATCAAAGATATATAAATATTCAGGAGTTACAGCCCTATTGGGAATTATTGCTTTTGGAATTTGGTACCTGCAGCTAACCAACCGTCACAAAGCGATTGTAAAAACATTTCTTCTTCATAAAACCGGAATAGTTGATAATGACTGGCGGATAAACAACGACCAAAAAGAATACAAAATGCTATCGCCTACCTTTATCATCGACGGGATTTACAAATCGATGGAGGGACCAAAAGCCTCCCGTTACATTCAGCTTAACCAGTCCGACAGTATTGTATGGATTACCGGATTTAAAGTAAAAGCCGTTGATGCAAAAACCAACGCAACACTTTCCAACGATTATATCTGCCACATGAATGTTGATATTAATGAAATACAATATTACAATCACTGGAAACTTGAAGACCGCATCAGAAAACAGTACCCAAGAATGACTTCCCTGTCTCACGGACTGGAACATTTTGATTTTCCAAAAGGATATGGCGTACCAATTGTCGGTTCCCACTTTTTGTTTGTTATCACAGAAACCCTGAATCACAATCAGCCGGATATCTTCAAAAAAGTTAAACACGAAGTCTCCATAAAATATGAAGCGTACAACAAAACGCAAAAACCGTTGATGAGTAAAACGGTTTACATTCAGTTACCGTTTGACAAGAATGATCCATTTAAAGGTCCGTTGGACCCGGCGAGTAATCAGTGCATTCCTGTGGAAACTAAAAACCACACCTACAATGACAAGGCGGGCAACATGCTTTCCGGACATTGGGTGATCCCCCCAGGAAAAAAAACATACCGAAGTTTCATATCGGAACAACTGCAAATCAAGGACAGTGCACGATTGCATTTTTCGGCGCCTCACGTTCACCCTTTCGCCACTTCCATCTGCTTGTTCGACAAGACCGAAAACAAAACATTATTCACGTGTAAGATTACTAACTACAGTAATAAAATAGGATTGAAAAACATAGAAACGTTCAGTTCTGAAAAAGGGATGTGGATGTATGAAAATCATGAATATGAATTGATTCTGACTTGTGACAATACTTCAAAAATAGATCAGGATATGATGGGCAGTATGTTTTTGTTTTTCTATGACAAGGAGTTGGAAAACAGGATTTCTAAGATATAGAACCAACACAAAAGCATAAGCAAAAAAAGCACAAAGGAAAAAATCTTTTGTGCTCTTTTTTATTTTATCTATTGTAATTAAAACAACTTCTGAATGATCATTTCCTCACTGATACCTTCCGCATCGGCTTTGTAATTCTTAATTATACGGTGACGCAGAATTCCGGTAGCAACTGCCTTGACGTCTTCAATATCCGGAGAGTATTTCCCATTTAGAGCAGCGTTAGTCTTGGCTGCCAAAATCAGGTTTTGTGATGCCCGAGGCCCTGCACCCCAATCCAAATAGTTTTTTATAAAATCGGTGGCAAGCGGATTATCCGGACGGGTTTTGGAAACCAGTGTTACGGCATATTCAATCACATTATCGGCTACCGGAATTCTTCGGATTAAATGTTGAAAATCGATAATCTCCTGAGCTGTAAACAAAGGATTTACCGTAACATTGTAATCCGTCGTGGTTGATTTCACAACTTGCACTTCTTCCGCAAAAGAAGGATAATCCAATTTGACGGCAAACATGAATCGGTCCAATTGTGCTTCCGGTAACGGATAAGTCCCTTCCTGCTCAATCGGGTTTTGGGTTGCCAGAACAAAGAAAGGCAAATCCAATTTATAATGCTGTCCGGCTATCGTAACTGCTTTTTCCTGCATCGCTTCCAACAAAGCCGCCTGTGTTTTGGGAGGCGTTCTGTTGATCTCGTCAGCAAGAATAATATTTGAGAAAATAGGCCCTTTCAAAAATTTAAAACTTCGGCTTTCATCTAAAATTTCACTTCCCAAAATATCCGATGGCATCAGATCGGGCGTAAACTGGATGCGTTTAAAATCCAATCCCAAAGCCTGTGAAATGGTATTCACCATCAGCGTCTTTGCCAATCCGGGAACACCAACCAAAAGTGCATGTCCGCCTGAAAAAATACTTAACACGATTTGGTTAACCACATCATCCTGGCCAACTATTATTTTGGAAATTTCCGCTTTTAAAGCCTTCTGTTTCTCAACCAGATTCTGAATTGCTGCTACGTCTGACATAGTTTGGTTATATGTTTTGAGTTATGAATTACAAGTCATGAGTTGAACAATCCGCCCCTCATAAAACCCATAATTTATAATGATTTTTTAAGCCAGTTACTCGTGAATTTACATTCTCTGTATTCACCGATAATCTTAACGTAAGTTTCTTTAATCTTTTCTTCTGTCCATTTCCCTACCGCTTTGATTTGCTTTTCCTTTAACGCCAATTCTTTAATTTTTAAATAATCGGTTGCAAAATCAGCCGTATGTTCTTCAAAACGATTGGTTACGGTAATCAGTTTGTATTTTTTGTTTCCGTTTTGTTCCTGATCCATCAACGGCAAGGAAACTGCATTGTCTTTTAACTCAGAAACCTCACTGTATAAAGAAGGATCCATTTTTGTTAACTCAAAACGAGTCGACATGGTTCTTGGATTCATCAGGACACCACCGTTATTTCGGGTTTCTTTCTCATCTGAATACTGCTTTGCTGCCTCAGCAAATGAAATCTGACCCTCTACAATTCGCTTGCGGATTGTTTCAATTTTGGTTTTCGCTTCCTTCAGTGCCTCATCAGTCACTTTTGGTGAAATTAAGATGTGACGCACATCCAGTTCCTGTCCGCGTATTTTTTCAAGAAAAATTATATGGTATCCGAATTCTGTTTCAAACGGTTCGGAGATTTCACCTTCCTGCAAACTGAACGCCACATCCTTAAATTCTTTTACGAATTGTGTTTTCTTGGTAAGCTTATAATAACCTCCGCTTGATTTTGAACCAGGATCTTCCGAATACAAAACTGCTCTACTGAAAAAACTGGAACCTTCCTGAACTTCTTTCTTCAACTGTTTTAACTTATCAATCACTTTTTGTTTTTCCGTCTGACTGATAACCGGTTTCACTACGATTTGAGCCACTTCCATTTCGGCACCAAAAACTGGCAACTCTTCTTTTGGAATCTTAACAAAGAACTGTCTCACCTCTTCTGGTGTAATCTCAACTTCTTCCA
Source organism: Flavobacterium limnosediminis JC2902 (assembly GCF_000498535.1). Lineage (GTDB taxonomy): Bacteria > Bacteroidota > Bacteroidia > Flavobacteriales > Flavobacteriaceae > Flavobacterium > Flavobacterium limnosediminis. The sequence continues at coordinate 87,957 of NZ_AVGG01000002.1, forward strand.
CAATCTGACGTCGCATTTGGGATGTCAGTTTGTTCATCTTAACCACGTCAAAGAAATAGGCTTTAAAATCCTCCAGATTCTTTTTGTTATAAAACTGAATTACTTTATCGATTGAACCTACCTGCTCCACCATCTGGTCCAACTGGGAATTCATAAACTCATTAACCTCTGCGTCGGTCACCACAATACTGTCCTGAATCGCCTGGTGGGCATATAGTTTATCCTCAAGCAAGGTACCCAACATTTCGCATCGGGTAATACCTTTTGTTTCCACGCCCTGCGCCTGTAACTCTAAAAATGTTTTATCAATATCAGAATCCAAAACCACATAATCCCCAACAACAGCTACAACGCCATCGATTTTCTTTTTCTGACTCGGTTGTGCATACATCGAACTGCAAGCACAAATTACTAATCCGAAAATCAGGGCAATCTTATTGTTTATCAACTTCATTTTTCTCTTTTTAAATGGCATTTGCTTTTCTTAAATTATAGGTTTATTTTACTTGTAATTGATTTTTCACTTTGCTGAAAACATCCTGATTCACTTTAATGCTGAATTCTTTTTTCAATTCATCCACCCAATGCGTCTCAAGGTACTGCTGATAATCGTTTATCACTTTACCTTTGGTTTCTTCCAGTTTTTTAGGCCCTTTCTCCATTTTCTTATTCACCTGGGTAATGAAGTAATAATTTCCCTCATGACTGATGTCTGTAATGCCCACATTGAAATTTTGATGTTTTGGTAACGCATCGTTTCCGATTTCAAAAACACCCGACTTCACCATGATTTCCACATCACCTTTTTTATTCAAATTCGACTTGATAAACTCTATTGATTTATCCTTCTTCAGATATTTTTCCGTCTTTTTAATAACATCTTCTTTGGTAGAAGAAAAGATATTTACATCCACTCTGTCCTTCCACTGATAGTTTGCTTTATTGTCTTCGTAGAATTTCTGTAATCCTATCGTATCTGTTTTTGCTTTTGTCCAGATTTCTTTTTCCATCAGATCAAACAATAACAGTCCGTCTCTGTATTCATCCATCACGTAGGCAAACTCCGGAAACTCTTTTTCGAGATTATCGTTATAGTAATTCACCAGCTGCTCCTCTACAAACTTAGCATACAATTTATCTACAAGTTTTGCAATCGGTTTCTGCGTATTGTTATTTTTTTGCTGTGAAAAAACGAAATTTAAAAATGCAGGTGCATCAACAGTCTTTTCGTTATTGATGGTTAGCAATTTCTGGTTTAAATCCTTCATGTTCGCCGGAAGTTCCCATTCCTGCTTGTAATATTTGTCCGTTACAAGAGGAACGATTTTTTTATACACCTTATCGTCTCTTTTTACCGGATATTTTTTGCTTAGTTTTTCATTCAGCGATGCATTAATCAGTCGGGAACGATCGTCTTTTCTGATTTTACTATCGAAATCAACATCGGTTTCTTCCAATGATTTAACGGGATATTTTTCAATCAGCTTGATAATATGCCAACCGAACTGACTTTGAAACGGCTCGGAAATCTGACCATTCTCTTTAAGTGAAAAAGCAACATTTTCAAATTCCTCAGAGCTCAATTCCCCTGATCCGAAACGTTGTAATTGACCGCCTTTACCTGAAGATGATTTATCTTGGGAAAACTGTTGCGCCAGACTTTCAAAGGATTCACCCTGTTTTAGTTTTTTGTACACATCGTCAATTGTAGATTTTGCAGTTGCAGCCTCAACAGGATTCTGACCGTTTAATGTCATGATGTGCGATACGATAACCTGACCTCTGTTATCACGAATGTCGTCTACTTTTATAAGATGATAACCGAAACGGGTTCGCACCGGCATGGAAATTTCGCCTTTTTTGGTTTTATAAGCCGCCGATTCAAAAGAATATACCATTCTGAAAACAGAAAACCATCCTAAATCCCCTTTGTTCTCTTTGACTGATGGATCCTGCGAATTCTGCATGGCCACAGTTTCAAAAGCTTCTCCGTTAAGGATTCTCTTGCGAACACTCATAGCCTGATTGTACACCTTTAAAGTATCGGCAGGTTCCGCATTTTCATCAAGATTAAACAAAATGTGAGACGCTTTTATCTCTTTTAGGGAACGTTTGTAAGCTTCCTCTATCAACTCCTTGGTTACTTTTGTGTCGGTAACATAATTTTTGGAAAGTTGTTCACGGTATGATTTAAGTTCATTCTGATAGGACGCATTGTCCTGAAGTCCCAGCTTATTGGCTTTTTCAACTTTTAGCTTGTATCCGATAAACAAATCAAGATAGTGATTTAAGTCTTTTTGGGAATCATCCTTTACCAATTCAAGATTCTTCTTGTAAACCCTTGTGAATTCATCGGTGTAAAACGGCTTGTCATCAATTGTAAAAAGAACCTCTTTTTTATTTTCCTGAGCAAAAGAAACTGCATTGGCAGCCATAAAAAGACCTAGTAAAACCTGTTTTAATTTCATTTCTTTTAGTAAGACTATTTAGTTTGAAGTTTTTAAATTTTAAGCTGATATCAAAAGTCCGCGAGACAAACGGAACATATGATTTGCAACCAACAAAAATAACAATTCAAAGCTATTATACAACCATACGAAATACTATTAACAAAAAATTATGCGCAAAATTCAATATCAACGTCAAAAGGCTATTTTTTTGATAATAAAATGAGTTCTCGCAAATTATAATTACTTTTGCACCCACAAATTTTGTCTGATGAGTTTTCAAAAAGAAATACAACGTAGAAGAACTTTCGGGATCATTTCTCACCCCGATGCCGGTAAAACGACCTTAACGGAAAAACTGTTATTATTCGGAGGTGCGATCCAGGAAGCCGGAGCCGTAAAGAGTAATAAAATCAAAAAAGGAGCCACTTCCGATTTCATGGAAATTGAGCGCCAGAGAGGAATCTCCGTGGCCACATCGGTATTGGCTTTTAATTACAAAGACAAAAAAATCAACATTCTCGACACACCGGGTCACAAGGATTTCGCGGAAGACACCTTCAGAACTTTAACCGCGGTAGACAGTGTTATTGTTGTGGTTGACGTAGCAAAAGGAGTTGAGGAACAGACGGAAAAACTGGTTGAAGTTTGCCGTATGCGAAACATCCCGATGATTGTTTTCATCAACAAATTGGACCGTGAAGGTAAGGACGCATTCGATTTGATGGACGAGGTGGAGAAAAAACTAGGCCTACATGTTACGCCGTTGAGTTTTCCAATCGGAATGGGCTATGATTTCAAGGGGATCTATAATATCTGGGAGAAAAACATCAATCTTTTCGAAGGTGACAGCCGAAAAAACATCGAAGAAACCATCGCCTTTTCTGATATTGATAGTCCGGAACTTGAAAAGATCATCGGAGAAAAACCGGCGAACAAACTTCGTGAAGAACTGGAATTGATCAGTGAAGTTTATCCTGCTTTTGACAGGGATGCTTATTTGGCTGGAGATTTACAGCCCGTTTTCTTTGGTTCGGCTTTGAATAATTTCGGAGTTCGTGAGTTATTGGACTGTTTTATAGAAATCGCTCCCTCACCAAGACCCAAAGATTCCGATACCCGTGAGGTAAAACCGGACGAAAATAAATTCTCCGGATTTGTATTTAAAATCCACGCCAATATGGATCCGAAACACCGTGATCGTTTGGCTTTTATAAAAATTGTTTCGGGAACATTCGAAAGAAACAAGCCGTATTTACACGTTCGTTTAGGCAAAAACCTGAAATTCTCAAGTCCGAATGCCTTTTTCGCTGAGAAAAAAGAAATCGTTGACATTTCGTATCCGGGGGACATTGTGGGATTGCACGATACCGGAAACTTCAAAATCGGAGATACGCTGACAGAAGGCGAATTGATGCAATTTAAAGGGATTCCGAGTTTCTCTCCGGAACATTTCCGATACATCAACAACGCTGACCCAATGAAAGCAAAACAGTTGGAAAAAGGCGTAGATCAGTTGATGGATGAAGGTGTGGCACAGCTTTTCACACTCGAGATGAACAACCGAAAAGTTATCGGTACCGTTGGTGCTTTACAGTATGAGGTAATCCAATATCGTCTGGAGCACGAATACGGCGCTAAATGTTCGTATGAAAACTTCCCGGCATTCAAAGCCTGTTGGGTAAAACCGGAAGACCCTAAAAACGAGGAATTCGCCGAATTCAAACGTATCAAACAAAAATTCATGGCCAAAGACAAGTATGGCCAACTGGTTTTCCTTGCGGATTCTGATTTCTCCATTCAAATGACACAAAGCAAATACCCAAGTGTAAAATTGCTTTTCACTTCTGAATTTGAATAAAGACATACATTAAAACAAAAATCCCATCTGCAAAAACAGATGGGATTTTTTTATGCTTGTCCGGTAGGTCCGAAATTAAATGGTATCGGTGGCTGTTCGGCCTCCTTTATTTCGCCGTGAGCACTTTCAAAGCGGTGTATATTTTCACTTAAAGCCATAAGCAGTCTTTTTGCATGCTGCGGTGTCAATACAATTCTTGATTTCACCTTTGCTTTAGGCATTCCCGGCATGATACTCACAAAATCCACAACGAATTCGGTATTCGAATGGTTTATGATAGCCAGATTGGAATACGTTCCTTCAGCGGTTTGCTCATCCAATTCAATATTAATTTGTCCTTGAGGGTTATTTTTATCACTCATCGTTATAAATATTAATTATTATGCTAAAATATAAAATCCTAACAGTATAATACTGTTAGGATTTATAAATATAGTGAGAAATTTAATTCTTAGTAATTAAATTCTTCTTTTGCAGCCATAAGTTCGTTGAACTCTTCTTTGGAACCTACGATAATGTTGTCGTAGTCTCTCATACCTGTACCGGCAGGGATTCTGTGACCAACAATAACGTTTTCTTTCAATCCTTCCAATCCGTCAACTTTACCTGCCACAGCAGCTTCATTCAATACTTTGGTTGTCTCCTGGAACGATGCTGCAGAGATGAACGATTTCGTTTGTAATGACGCTCTTGTAATACCCTGAAGAACCGGAGTTGCCGTTGCCGGAACTACATCTCTTGCTACTACAATGTTTTTATCATTACGTTTTAACAACGAATTTTCGTCTCTTAACTCACGTGGAGAAATGATCTGACCTGCTTTTAAGTTTTCAGAATCACCTGCATCTTCCACTACTTTCATTCCGTATAATTTATCATTTTCAACGATAAAGTCAGAAGTGTGAGCCAATTGATCTTCTAAGAATAAAGTATCTCCCGGATCCTGAATCTGAACCTTACGCATCATCTGACGAATTACAACCTCAAAGTGCTTGTCATTAATTTTTACCCCTTGTAAACGGTATACTTCCTGAATCTCGTTAACCAAATACTGTTGTACAGCAGCCGGCCCTTTAATTCTTAGGATATCATCCGGAGTAATTGCCCCGTCAGACAATGGCACACCCGCTCTTACGAAGTCATTTTCCTGAACCAAGATCTGACTTGATAATTTCACCAAGTATTTCTTAATTTCACCGAATTTCGATTCGATAACAATCTCACGGTTACCTCTTTTAATTTTTCCAAAAGAAACTACACCGTCGATTTCAGAAACTACCGCAGGGTTTGAAGGATTACGAGCCTCTAACAACTCTGTAATTCTTGGTAAACCTCCGGTAATATCACCTGCTTTCGAAGAACGACGCGGGATTTTTACTAAAATCTTACCTGCTTTAATCTTCTCACCGTTGTCAACCATCAAGTGAGCCCCTACCGGTAAGTTGTACGAACGGATTAGTTCGCCGTCTTTTCCGTAGATTAATAAAGTCGGGATTAATTTTTTATTTCTACCCTCAGTAATTACTTTTTCCTGGAATCCGGTTTGCTCATCGATTTCAACCATGAACGTTTGTCCTTGCTCGATATCTTCATAAGCTACCTTACCGGTGAATTCGGAAATAATTACACCGTTATATGGATCCCATTTACAGATGGTAGTTCCTTTTTCAACCACATCACCGTCATTAACGAAAATGCTTGAACCGTAAGGAATATTGTGTGTATTTAAAACAATACCTGTTTTTTCATCGATCAATTTCAATTCAGTTGAACGGGAGATTACGATATCAACAACATTTCCTTCGTTATCCTCGCCTTTAACTGTTTTAAGATCTTCGATTTCCAATTTACCTGCAAAACGAGTGATGATGCTTGATTCTTCAGAGATACCTCCGGCAACCCCTCCAACGTGGAACGTACGAAGTGTTAACTGTGTACCCGGCTCACCAATTGACTGTGCTGCAATAACACCAACGGCTTCACCTCTCTGCGTCATCTTACCTGTAGCAAGGTTACGACCGTAACACTTAGCACAGATACCTTTAGGAGCTTCACAAGTAAGCGGCGAACGCACATCTACTTTTTCAACCGGAGAAGCTTCGATAGTTTTCATAATGGCTTCGGTAATTTGCTCACCTGCGTGAACCAACACTTCACCATTCAACGGATTAATTACATCCTGTAAAGCAACACGTCCTAAGATTCTCTCACCTAAAGATTCTACAATCTCTTCGTTTTTCTTTAAAGCAGTCACTTCAATACCTCTCAATGTACCACAGTCAACAGAGTTAACGATAACATCCTGAGATACGTCATGTAGACGACGAGTTAAGTAACCAGCATCGGCCGTTTTAAGCGCCGTATCCGCAAGACCTTTACGAGCACCGTGAGTAGAGATAAAGTACTCAAGGATGGAAAGACCTTCTTTAAAGTTTGATAAGATCGGGTTTTCAATAATTTCACCACCACCAGCAGTTGATTTTTTCGGCTTAGCCATCAAACCACGCATACCGGTTAACTGACGAATCTGCTCTTTCGATCCACGCGCTCCAGAGTCAAGCATCATATACACCGAGTTGAAACCTTGTTGGTCCTCTCTAATGTTTTTCATTGCCAACTCAGTAAGCTGCGCATTCGCTGAAGTCCAAATATCAATAACTTGGTTGTAACGTTCGTTATTGGTAATAAGACCCATGTTATAGTTCATTGAGATACCGGAAACCTGTTCTCTGGCATCAGCAATTAATTGTGTTTTTTGTTCCGGAATACGGATATCTCCTAATGAGAATGACAAACCACCTTTGAAAGCGAATTTGTATCCCATATCCTTCATGTTATCCAAGAAGGCCGCCGTTGTAGGTACATCAGTAGCACTTAAAATGTGTCCGATAATATCACGCAACGATTTTTTAGTTAATACCTCATTGATATATCCGGCTGCTTCAGGTACTACTTCGTTAAATAATACTCTACCTGCAGTCGTTTGGATAATTTTGTTAACCAATACTCCTTCTTCATTGAAATCCTTCGCTCTGATTTTAACGCGGGCATTCAACTCAACTCTACCTTCGTTTAGAGCGATATTACACTCTTCAGCAGAATAGAAAGTTAAACCTTCACCTAAAATCGGGTGCTCCGGAGTAGACAAACGCTCTTTGGTCATATAATAAAGACCAAGTACCATGTCCTGAGAAGGTACCGTGATAGGCGCACCATTGGCAGGGTTAAGGATATTGTGAGACGCCAACATCAATAATTGTGCCTCTAAAATAGCCTCTGGCCCTAACGGTAAGTGAACCGCCATCTGGTCACCATCGAAATCCGCGTTAAACGCCGTACACACTAACGGGTGTAACTGAATCGCTTTACCTTCAATCAATTTTGGCTGGAATGCCTGGATACCTAATCTGTGTAGCGTAGGAGCACGGTTTAGTAATACCGGGTGACCTTTAATTACGTTTTCAAGGATATCCCATACTACCGGCTCTTTTTTGTCGATAATTTTCTTAGCCGACTTCACTGTCTTAACGATTCCTCTTTCGATTAACTTACGAATAACGAATGGTTTGTACAGTTCCGCAGCCATATCTTTCGGAAGACCACATTCGAACAATTTCATTTCCGGTCCAACAACAATTACCGAACGAGCAGAATAATCCACACGTTTTCCTAATAAGTTTTGACGGAAACGACCTTGTTTACCTTTTAAGGAATCAGAAAGTGATTTTAATGGTCTGTTTGATTCTGTTTTAACAGCAGAAGCTTTTCTTGTGTTATCGAATAACGAGTCTACAGATTCCTGTAACATACGTTTTTCGTTTCTTAAGATTACTTCAGGTGCTTTGATTTCCATTAATCGTTTCAAACGATTGTTACGGATGATTACACGACGGTAAAGGTCGTTCAAATCGGAAGTCGCGAAACGACCACCATCAAGCGGCACTAACGGACGTAATTCCGGCGGAATAACAGGAACAACTTTCATGATCATCCATTCCGGACGGTTCTCTCTGTTGTTGTTTGATTCACGGAAAGACTCCACTACCTGAAGACGTTTTAACGCTTCTGTTTTTCTTTGTTTCGATGTTTCATTATTGGCAGCGTGACGTAAGCTGTAAGACAACTCATCAAGGTCAGTACGCGCTAATAAATCCATGATACATTCCGCACCCATCTTAGCGATGAATTTGTTAGGATCATTGTCATCTAAATATTGATTTTCCATCGGAAGCGTATCTAAAATATTTAAATACTCTTCTTCTGTTAAGAAATCTAATCTTTGTAAAGATTCACCGTCAGCATTTTTAGCGATACCTGCCTGAATAACTACATATCTTTCGTAGTAGATAATCATGTCTAATTTCTTAGACGGTAAACCTAAAATGTATCCGATTTTGTTCGGAAGCGAACGGAAATACCAGATATGAGCAATCGGCACTACCAAATTGATATGACCTACTCTGTCTCTACGTACCTTCTTCTCTGTAACTTCAACTCCACATCGGTCACAAACGATTCCTTTGTAACGGATTCTTTTGTATTTACCACAAGCACATTCGAAATCTTTTACAGGACCGAAAATTCGTTCACAGAAAAGACCGTCACGCTCTGGCTTATGCGTACGATAATTGATTGTTTCTGGTTTTAGAACCTCACCTCTTGACTCGGCCAAGATAGATTCCGGAGATGCCAAACCGATCGAAATTTTATTAAATCTCTTAATCGTGTTTTTATCTTTATTTCTATTATTCATCATAGTTTTTACTATTGATTTATTTGCAATTAAAAATTGATTTTAGACTTATAATTTACTCTTAAGAAAGAGTCAAATCATTACGCTGCCACCTCGAATTACTTCTCTAAACTTCAAACTCTCATCTGAAGTGCTAGTTATACAATGCCGTGCATTAGTATAAAAAATCGGAACGGGTTACGGGTATAAATCCTTAAAAACTCTATAAATGAGTAATCAGTCCCGAAAAATCGGGACTGACAACTGCTTTTTTTGTTATTCTTCTAATCTGATGTCTAATCCAAGACCTTTCAATTCATGCATCAATACATTGAATGATTCAGGTAATCCTGGTTCCGGCATAGTTTCACCTTTCACGATTGCCTCGTAAGTTTTAGCTCTACCGATAACGTCATCCGATTTCACTGTCAAGATTTCTCTCAAAGTACTTGAAGCTCCGTACGCCTCAAGAGCCCAAACCTCCATCTCTCCAAAACGCTGACCTCCGAACTGCGCTTTACCTCCAAGAGGCTGCTGCGTGATCAATGAGTATGGACCGATAGAACGTGCGTGCATCTTGTCATCAACCATGTGTCCTAATTTCAACATGTAAATTACACCTACGGTTGCCGGCTGGTGGAAACGCTCTCCAGTTCCTCCGTCATACAGATACGTATGACCGAATCTTGGAACACCTGCTTCGTCTGTTAAGGCATTAATCTGGTCAAGAGAAGCTCCGTCGAAAATTGGCGTTGCATACTTTCTTCCTAATTTCTTACCTGCCCATCCAAGAACGGTTTCATAAATCTGTCCGATGTTCATACGAGATGGTACCCCTAGTGGATTCAATACAATATCTACCGGTGTTCCGTCTTCTAAGAATGGCATATCTTCCTGACGAACGATTTTCGCAACGATACCTTTGTTACCGTGACGACCTGCCATCTTATCTCCTACTTTCAGTTTACGTTTCTTAGCGATGTATACTTTAGCTAATTTCAAGATACCTGATGGTAATTCATCCCCAACTGTAATCGTGAATTTTTCTCTACGTAATGCACCTTGTAAATCGTTCAACTTAATTTTGTAGTTGTGGATCAAGTCATTTACCATAGCATTTGACTCGTCATCTGTTGTCCACTGACCTTTAGTTAAGTGAGCAAAATCCTCTACAGCGTAAAGCATTTTTTGCGTGTATTTCTTACCTTTTGGTAATACTTCCTCACCCAAATCATTCATTACACCCTGAGACGTTTTACCATTAACGATTTCGAATAATTTTTCAACCAATTTGTCTTTCAATTCAACGAATTTCACTTCAAACTGAGTTTCCAAAACTGCTAAATCGTCTTTATCTTTAGAACGTTTACGCTTATCTTTTACCGCTCTCGCGAATAATTTTTTATCTAAAACCACACCATGTAAAGATGGAGACGCTTTTAATGAAGCATCTTTCACATCACCTGCTTTATCTCCGAAGATCGCTCTTAATAACTTCTCTTCCGGAGTTGGATCTGATTCTCCTTTTGGTGTAATTTTTCCGATTAGAATGTCGCCAGGTTTAACCTCTGCTCCGATTCTGATCATACCGTTTTCATCCAAGTCTTTAGTAGCCTCTTCAGAAACGTTTGGAATATCATTCGTTAATTCCTCGTTACCCAATTTCGTATCACGAACTTCTAATGAATAATCGTCAACGTGGATGGATGTAAAGATATCATCACGAACTACTTTTTCAGAAATTACAATCGCATCCTCGAAGTTGTACCCTTTCCAAGGCATGAACGCTACCTGTAGGTTTCTACCTAAAGCTAACTCTCCGTTTTGTGTTGCATATCCCTCACAAAGTACTTGTCCTTTAGTAACTCTGTCCCCTTTTCTTACGATAGGTTTCAAGTTGATAGACGTACTCTGGTTGGTTTTTCTGAACTTGATTAATTGATATGTTTTCTCATCCGGATCAAAGCTCACAGCACGTTCTGCCTCAGTTCTATCGTATTTGATAGTAATCATGTTTGCATCTACATACTCAACAACTCCTTCACCTTCTGCATTGATAAGTACACGAGAATCGGTAGCTACCTGACGCTCAAGACCAGTTCCAACAATCGGTGCTTCAGGACGTAACAATGGTACAGCCTGACGCATCATGTTTGATCCCATCAACGCACGGTTCGCATCATCATGTTCCAAGAACGGAATCAACGAAGCCGAAATCGAAGCAATCTGGTTTGGCGCTACGTCGGTATAATGAACAACCGTAGGATCAACAACCGGGAAGTCACCCTCTTCACGAGCAATAACATTCTCAGCCGTAATTTTACCGTTTTGGTCCATCTCGATGTTTGCCTGAGCAATCATCTTACCTTCTTCTTCTTCTGCACTTAAATAAACAGGAGTTGAAACTAAATCTACTGTACCATTGGTTACCTTACGGTAAGGTGTTTCGATAAAGCCCATTCCGTTTACTTTCGCATAAACCCCAAGAGATGAAATCAAACCAATGTTTGGTCCCTCTGGTGTTTCAATCGGACATAAACGTCCGTAGTGCGTATAGTGAACGTCACGCACCTCGAATCCGGCTCTTTCACGTGAAAGACCTCCAGGTCCTAGGGCAGACAATCTTCTTTTGTGTGTAATCTCTGCCAATGGATTCGTTTGGTCCATGAACTGAGATAACTGGTTGGTTCCGAAGAAAGAGTTGATAACCGATGATAATGTTTTCGCATTGATCAAATCGATTGGCGTGAACACCTCGTTATCACGAACGTTCATTCTCTCACGGATAGTTCTTGCCATACGAGCAAGACCAACACCAAATTGTGCAGACAATTGTTCACCAACTGTTCTAACACGACGGTTTGATAAGTGGTCGATATCATCAATCTCTGCTTTAGAGTTGATTAGTTCGATCAAATACTTCACGATAGTGATAATATCCTCTTTGGTCAACACTTGTTTTTCCATTGGGATATCCAAACCTAATTTTTTGTTCATTCTGTAACGACCAACTTCACCTAAGTTATAACGTTGATCCGAGAAGAATAATTTATCGATGATACCACGAGCCGTTTCCTCATCAGGCGGTTCTGCATTACGCAACTGACGGTAGATGTGCTCTACGGCTTCTTTTTCTGAGTTAGTAGGGTCTTTTTGTAATGTGTTGTGGATGATTGCATAATCCGCTTGGTTGTTATCTTCCTTGTGCAACAAGATAGATTTCACGTTCGCGTCTACAATTTCCTCCACATTGTCCTTATCTAAAAGCGTATCACGGTCTAAGATAATTTCGTTACGTTCGATAGATACTACCTCTCCTGTATCCTCATCCACGAAATCTTCGTGCCAAGTGTTCAAAACACGAGCAGCAAGTCTTCTGCCGATGTATTTTTTAAGACCAGATTTGGAAACTTTGATTTCTTCTGCAAGGTCAAAAATTTCAAGAATATCTTTATCACGCTCAAATCCGATAGCACGGAATAAAGTCGTAACAGGTAATTTTTTCTTTCTATCGATATAAGCATACATTACGCTGTTGATATCGGTAGCGAATTCAATCCAAGAACCTTTAAAAGGAATTACTCTGGCAGAGTATAATTTTGTTCCGTTTGCGTGGAACGATTGTCCGAAGAAAACACCCGGTGAACGGTGTAACTGAGATACTACAACACGCTCTGCACCGTTGATAACGAATGTACCGCTTGGTGTCATATACGGGATTGTACCTAAATATACATCCTGTACAATTGTTTCAAAATCTTCATGTTCAGGGTCTGTACAATATAGTTTCAAACGTGCTTTTAACGGCACACTGTACGTTAGACCTCTGTCTATACACTCTTCAATTGTATAACGGGGTGGATCAACAAAGTAGTCAAGGAATTCCAATACGAACTGATTTCTTGTATCAGTGATTGGGAAGTTTTCCATGAAGGTATTATAAAGACCTTCGTTTCCTCTTTCGTCGGACTTGGTTTCCAATTGGAAAAAATCCTTAAAAGATTTTACCTGAATATCCAGGAAATCCGGATAGTCTGGGATGTTTTTCGTCGAGGCGAAATTTAATCTTTCAGTCTGATTTGTTAACATCAATGGACAAAATTTTGATTAAAAAAGTAGTTTTTGTGCAAACACACAGTTTATTTTACTTTCTTCTTAATAACCGATACATCTTTGAAAATGAACAGAAAGTTATAATTTCATTTTCTTTCTTCGTATTGACTATTATTTTCGTATTTCAAACTATTCTTAAGATAAATTTTAACAATAATTTATTATACGCAAAATGGTTTAGGCCTTGGAAAGAACTTCCAAAGGCCTAAACCTAAATTATTTAACTTAGTTTAGCTTATTTAAGCTCAACTACAGCTCCAGCTTCTTCTAAAGCTTTCTTAAGACCTTCAGCTTCGTCTTTAGAAACACCTTCTTTAACGTTAGTTGGCGCAGCATCCACTAAGTCTTTAGCTTCTTTAAGACCTAAACCTGTTAATTCTTTAACAGCTTTAACAACTCCTAATTTAGAAGCACCAGCCTCTTTCAAGATTACAGTGAATTCTGTTTGCTCTTCAGCAGCAGCTTCACCTCCACCTGCAGCAACTACTACAGCAGCAGCAGCTGGCTCGATACCATACTCGTCTTTTAATATTGTTGCTAATTCGTTAACTTCTTTAACTGTTAAGTTAACTAATTGTTCTGCGAATTGTTTCAAATCTGCCATTTTTTCTATCTTTTAAAATGATTTGTAATTATATAATTTATTTGTGCGCAATTTATTCAGCTCCCTCTTCGTCTTTGAATTGGTTCTTAAGAGCAGATATAACTCTTTGAGCTGGGGATTGTAATAATCCGATGATTTCTCCGATAACCTCTTCTTTAGATTTAAGAGCTGCTAACGAATCAAGTAAGTTATCTCCAATGTAGATTTCTTCGTTGATGTAAGCACCTTTCAATAAAGGCTTATCAGATTTCTTACGGAATTCTTTGATAATTTTTGCAGGACCGTTTGCAGTCTCAGCAATTAATATAGAAGTGTTTCCTTTTAAAACGGTAGATAACTCACCGAAGTTGCTTTCAGAAGCTTCCATTGCTTTTTCAAGTAATGTATTCTTAACAACCTCTAATTTGATACCTGCTTTAAAACAAGCTCTTCTTAAGTTTGAAGTAGTTTCTGCATTAAGTCCAGAAATGTCTGCCAAATAAACAACATTCACCCCAGCTAACTGTGCAGTTAAATCTTCAATCGCGATTGATTTTTCTTCTCTAGTCATACTAAAAATTTTTAACTACCAATTAAACTGCTTTAGGATCTAAAGCAATTGCAGGACTCATCGTAGATGAAATGTGGATACTTTTAATATAAGTACCTTTCGCTGCAGTTGGTTTCAATTTGATTAATGTTTGAATAATTTCGTGAGCGTTCTCCGTGATTTTTTGAGCATCAAAAGAAATTCTTCCGATTCCAGCGTGAACGATTCCTGTTTTATCAACTTTAAAGTCGATTTTACCAGCTTTAACTTCTTCAACAGCTTTCGCCACATCCATAGTTACAGTACCTGTTTTAGGGTTTGGCATTAAACCTCTTGGACCTAACACACGTCCTAACGGACCTAATTTTCCCATAACAGCAGGCATAGTGATGATTACATCAATATCTGTCCAACCGTCTTTGATTTTTTGTAAATAGTCATCTAAACCTACGTGGTCTGCACCAGCAGCTTTAGCTTCCGCTTCTTTATCCGGAGTAACTAATGCTAATACTCTAACGTCTTTACCGGTACCGTGAGGTAAAGTAACAACGCCTCTTACCATTTGATTCGCTTTTCTAGGATCTACCCCTAATTTCACTGCGATATCAACAGACTCATCAAATTTTGCAGAAGCAACTTCTTTAATCAATGCAGATGCATCCTTTAAAGAATATAATTTGTTCTTCTCAATTTTTGCTGCAGCCTCTTTTTGCTTTTTTGTCAATTTTGCCATGTCTTTTTCTTTTTACGATTAAAAAGGAGCTGTTCCTGATACTGTTATACCCATAGATCTAGCTGTTCCGGCAACCATACTCATTGCTTTTTCGATTTCGAAAGCATTTAAGTCAGCCATTTTGTCTTCAGCAATAGTTCTAATTTGATCCCAAGTAACGTTAGCTACTTTTTTACGGTTCGGTTGCCCTGAACCAGACTTTAATTTAGCTGCCTCTAACAATTGAATTGCAGCCGGTGGCGTTTTAACAACAAAGTCAAAAGACTTGTCTTTATACACAGTAATTTGTACTGGTAAAACTTTGCCTGGTTTATCTTGTGTTCTAGCATTGAACTGCTTACAGAACTCCATGATATTAACTCCAGCAGCCCCCAAAGCAGGTCCAACCGGTGGCGAAGGATTCGCGGCACCTCCCTTAACTTGTAGTTTAACTACTTTACTAATTTCTTTAGCCATTTTTAAAAAAATTTAGCACATCTATCAATTGGAAGCGATTGATGTGGGTTATTATATGTAACGATATTATACTTTTTCAACTTGCATAAAACTCAATTCCAACGGTGTCTTTCTTCCGAAAATTTTCACCATTACTTCAAGTTTACGCTTTTCTTCATTCACTTTTTCAACAGTTCCGTTGAAACCATTGAAAGGCCCGTCGATTACTTTCACAGTTTCACCAACCGAATACGGTATAGCACCCTGATCTACCTTCACAGATAACTCATCCACTTTACCTAACATCCTGTTAACTTCTGCCTGCCTTAACGGAACAGCTTCTCCTCCTTTTGTTTCACCCAAAAAACCAATTACACCGGTAATCGATTTAATGATGTGTGGAATTTCTCCGGTTAAGTTAGCCTCGATCATAACGTATCCAGGAAAATAAACACGGTCTTTACTGATCTTTTTTCCATCACGCACCTGTACTACCTTTTCAGTAGGAACCAATACCTGTGAAATATAATCTCCCATACCCAAACGGTTAATTTCCGTTTCGATATAGTTTTTTACCTTGTTTTCCTGTCCGCTAACCGCTCTAACTACATACCATTTTTTGACATTATTATCAATCATATCAAAAAAATTAAGCTTTTAACCAATTAAAGAAAAATCCTAATGCTTTAGCAAAAACGGAATCAACTCCCCAAGTCGCTAATGCAAATAATATAGAAAATAAAGCTACTACTATAGTTAACTTTTGCACTTCAGCCCATTCCGGCCAAGTAACATTTGATTTTAACTCTTCAAATGCTTCCGTTATGTAATTAACAACCTTTGTCATTATATATTGCTTTTGCACGGGCGGAGGGATTCGAACCCCCATCAACGGTTTTGGAGACCGCTATTCTACCCTTGAACTACGCCCGTTTGTTTAAAAAACCAGCAGCGAACCGCTGGTTTTTTTATAATTGACTATGAATTAGTCTAAGATTTCAGTTACCTGACCAGCACCTACAGTTCTACCACCTTCACGGATAGCGAAACGTAAACCTACTGATAAAGCGATTGGGCTTAACAATTGTACGTCAATAGTTAAGTTATCACCTGGCATAACCATCTCAACTCCTGCAGGTAAAGAAATAGTACCTGTTACGTCAGTTGTACGTACGTAGAACTGTGGACGGTAGTTGTTGTGGAATGGAGTGTGACGTCCACCTTCTTCTTTTTTCAAGATATACACCTCAGCTTTGAAGTGAGCGTGTGGTTTTACAGATCCTGGCTTAATGATAACCATTCCTCTTTTGATATCAGCTTTATCGATACCACGTAGCAATAAACCTACGTTATCTCCAGCTTCACCTCTATCAAGGATTTTACGGAACATCTCAACTCCAGTAATTGTAGAAGTTAATTTTTCAGCACCCATACCGATGATTTCAACAGCATCTCCAGTATTAGCAACTCCAGTTTCGATACGACCTGTAGCAACAGTTCCACGACCTGTAATTGTAAATACGTCCTCAACTGGCATCAAGAATGGCTTCTCAACATCACGCATTGGCAATTCAATCCAGCTATCAACAGCATCCATTAACGCCATAACAGTAGCAACCCATTGAGGCTCACCATTTAAAGCACCTAATGCAGAACCTTGAACAACTGGTCCGTTATCACCATCATATTGATAGAAAGACAATAAGTCTCTGATTTCCATCTCAACAAGCTCTAACAATTCAGCATCATCAACCATATCCACTTTATTCATGAATACTACCATTCTAGGCACACCAACCTGACGACCTAAAAGGATGTGCTCACGAGTTTGTGGCATTGGACCATCTGTAGCAGCAACTACTAAGATAGCACCGTCCATCTGAGCAGCACCAGTAACCATGTTCTTAACGTAATCCGCGTGACCTGGACAGTCAACGTGAGCGTAGTGACGGTTAGCTGTAGAGTACTCTACGTGAGAAGTGTTGATAGTAATACCTCTTTCTTTTTCTTCAGGAGCATTATCGATTTGATCGAATGATTTTGCTTCTGATAAACCAGCATCAGCTAATACTTTAGTAATAGCAGCAGTTAAAGTTGTTTTTCCGTGATCTACGTGTCCGATAGTACCAATATTTAAATGGGGCTTCGAACGATCAAAGGTTTCTTTTGCCATGATTTAATAATTTAATCTTAGTTATATAATTAGTGTTCAAATTTACATAATTGAGCCAATGACGGGAATTGAACCCGTGACCTCTTCCTTACCAAGGAAGCACTCTACCCCTGAGCTACACCGGCTTTTGTGTGTTCAGGAGCCAGTTTTCAGAATTTAGCCACCCAAATCCTTATTCCTAAATCCCTAATTCGACAATCATCGCATCACTTTGATGACTTTGTGGGGAGAGCAGGATTCGAACCTGCGAAGATGTAATCAGCGGATTTACAGTCCGCCCTCGTTGGCCGCTTGAGTATCTCCCCAACTTTTTTTATTTCCAGTCTCTTAAAAACCAGAGCCGATAGAGGGACTCGAACCCACGACCTGCTGATTACAAATCAGCTGCTCTAGCCAGCTGAGCTACACCGGCAACTACAATAAAAAAAGTCCGCTATTTCTAACGGACTGCAAATGTAGGGAATTTATTTTTTAATCAAAATAAAATCTATCTTTTTTTTATTTTTTTAAATATGCGGACTTAATTTTTCTTTTCTCTTTACCAAAAGACGCTCCAAAGAATCTACAGACAAATCAACCGCCTCTTCAAAAGACTTACTCTGTTTTTTAACCAAAAAATCATCACCTGGCACCATCACTTTCACCTCTACAATCTTATTTTCCTTATCACTCGTATTATCCAACTTCAGGAAAACATCGGACGACACCACCCTGTCATAATACTTTTCTAATTTATCTAATCGCTCCTGAACAAAATCTACTAATTTTCTGTCAATGTTAAAATTAACAGCATGAACATTTACCTTCATAATAAAAATTTTATTGGGTTACACTTTGAATTATTTCTGGTTGCGCGGATGAGCATCTTGATAAACTCGCTTCAGTTCAGCCAAACTGCTGTGGGTATAGATTTGAGTAGAAGACAAACTTGCGTGACCTAACAATTCTTTTACTGAATTTAAATCGGCTCCATTATTAAGCAAGTGGGTTGCAAATGTGTGCCTAAGAACGTGGGGACTCCTCTTTGTTTTTTCAGAGACAGTACTAAAGTAATCATTTATTAATCGATACACAAACGATTCACTTATTTTATGCCCGTTTTTATTTAATATTAACAAATCAGGATTTTCAATTACATTTAGACGATTTCTTTCAATAAGATAACGATTCAATAACACCACCGTACACTCCAGAAGCGGCAGAATTCGCTCCTTATTCCTCTTCCCCAAAACCTTAAGCGTCTTACTGTAGGGACTGTAATTTCCAACTTCAGTCGCAACCAATTCGGCACGACGCATCCCGGTAGCATAAAAAAGTTCGATAATCAAACGATTGCGAATCCCTTCAAAATCATCCGGATAATCATTTTCCTCAAACACCTGTTCAAGTTCTTTTTCAGAAAAAGGAATCTGCACCTTTTTAGGCGCTTTTAAGGACCTGTGTTTCTGAAGCGGATTCACCTCAATCTGTTTCGACCTGAGAAGGAATTTATAAAACGATTTAAGCGATGATATTTTCCGGTTGACCGAAATATTGGAAATATTATTTTCAACCAAGGAAACAATCCAACTGCGCACCTGAGAATAAACAACTGTTTCCAAAGTCGCATCGGCATCGTGCACTTTCAGGAAATCTTCAAATTCGGACACATCCTTGAGATAAGCAGTAAGCGTATGCGGAGAATAATTTTTCTCTTTCTGAAGGTAATCGCGATACGCCTGTTGAGTAGTAACCATAAAAAAACCGTTAGATACAAAGTTATAAAACTTCATACACTAACGGTTATATTGCTATTCAAAATAAATACTAGCTCTCTAAAGAGTCTCTTAAATTTTGAATGTAAGCTGCTTTTTGGATCTGAGCTCTTCTTGTTACAGATGGCTTAGTGAAAGCTTGACGTGCTCT
Source organism: Flavobacterium limnosediminis JC2902 (assembly GCF_000498535.1). Lineage (GTDB taxonomy): Bacteria > Bacteroidota > Bacteroidia > Flavobacteriales > Flavobacteriaceae > Flavobacterium > Flavobacterium limnosediminis. Next base: position 107,489 of record NZ_AVGG01000002.1, read on the forward strand.
TAACTGACGAACAGTTCCGGTTTTGTCGAATTTTCTTTTATAGCGCTTTAATGCTCTATCGATATTCTCTCCGTCTTTAATTGGGATAATTAACATAATCTAGACACCTCCTCTCATTTAGGCTGCAAAACTAAAAATTTATTTTGAATTACGAAAGAAAAAACAGAAAATAGAACATAGAAGCAAGAATCAAGAGAGTACAAGCCTCAGAAAGACGATACAAAAGCCCATTCACTAGAACGCTGTCAAACAAAAAAGCCAAGTCACAATTTCTTGTTTCTTGGCTCTTGCTTCTATGTTCTATCCTCTGTCTTAATGCTTTACAGCAGGCTGATAATTTTGTTTATCAAAAATCATTTTTGACAGAATCTCTTTTAATATTTCCGATGTTCCACCGCCTATTGGCCCTAAACGACTGTCTCTTAACAAGCGCGCTAACGGATATTCTTCCATATAGCCGTAACCGCCCAACATCTGCAAACAACTGTAAATGGTTTCATCGGCCACTTTTGTTGATTTCAATTTAGCCATAGTAGCTTCTTTCACTACATATTCACCTTTATCCAATCGGGCAACGGCAGCATAATTAAACAACTTGCAATGCTCTACATCTGTTGCATGCTCCACAATTGTATGTCTTAATGCCTGGAACTTATCAATTGTTCTTCCAAATGCTTCGCGCTCTGACATATATCCTATAGCGTACTCGATGGCATACTCAGCACTTGCATGGGCATTTATCGCCATAATCAAGCGCTCTAATGCAAAATGCTGCATAATATACGGGAATCCTTTTCCTTCTTCACCCATTAAATTGGCAACAGGAATTTCAACATTATCAAATGCTATTTCAGCAGTATCAGAAGCTCTCCATCCCAATTTATCCAATTTTGTAGCGGAAATACCAGGAAGATTACTGTCTACCAAAAACATGCTTATTCCCTTATTTCCTAGTTCCGGATTTGTTTTGGCAGCGACAACGTAATAATCTCCGTAAACACCGTTTGTTATGAAGGTTTTAGAGCCGTTAATAATATACTTGTCTCCGTCTTTTACAGCCGTTGTACGCATACCCGCAACATCACTACCCCCAAAAGGTTCCGTAATACACAAAGCCCCTATTTTATCACCGGAAATACTTGCTGCCAAATATTCCTGCTTTATTCTTTCATCACCTTCTGCATTCAAATGAGTCATTGCTAAATAGGAATGGGCCCACATCGCTGCAGCAAAACCACCGGATTTGATTCTTTGAAGTTCCTCTAAAAAGATGACCGTATAAAACAAATCCAGATTCAATCCTCCATAAGCTTCAGGGTAGCGCAATCCAAAGAAACCCATTTCACCAAATTTCTTCCAGATAAATCGCTCTATAGTTCCTGTTTTTTCCCATTTTTCAATATGCGGAACGACTTCTTTCTGCAAAAAATCACGCAAACTTTCTCTAAATAATTGATGCTCTTCAGTAAAATATATTGAATTCATATAATTGGTATTGTTTTACTATTTTAAATAGTTGATATAATAAATTTAAAGGTTCAAATATAAGGCAATTATATCAACTTTATCAATAGGGAAATTCTTAATTTTTATTAAATCCTCTTTGCTTTTTATATCCCCATTCATACTTCTGTAGGTCACAATCTCTTTGGCAAGATGGTATTTAAAGAACGGAAACTGCGACAATTCCCTCACAGAAGCATCATTAATATTGAGTTTTCGGACATTCGGCGCGGCTAAAACACTAAAACACTTGTTTATGTTCGTAATCACTTCCGGAGACAACCCCCAAACGTCTTCCAACTGTTTCATCGAAACAAAAGCACCAAACTTCTCCCGCTCTTTCAATATTCGTTCCGAAAGCGCCGGACCAATTCCGTATACTTTCATCAATTCTTCCTGCGTTGCCGAATTTATGTCCGCAACCACGATTTTCTCTTTTTTATCGATCGTTTGTTTCGGATAATTTGCAAAGGAATTGTTTTTCGTTTTATTTTTTACCCAATCAGGAAATTTGAAATAGGGCGCTATCTTGCCTAACAGCTCTTTTGAAATTTTAGTTACATTTTGAAATTCGGCAGCGGAATTCACATATTTATTTCCTTCCCGGAATTTATGCAGACGATCAATTTCAGCAACCGACATCCCTAGTGTATATCCTTTATAATCTGAAATAAAATTGGGATTGAACGGATAGATTTTGTGCTTTTCGATTCCTTTCTCTATTTTAAGACTGTCAATTTCCGATTGCAAAGCCAGCCATTCCTTAGCTTCCTGACTATCTGATTGGTTTGAAAAGGTGATTTCCGAAAAACAAAAATAATACGCTAACTGAATAAAAATCATCAGTAAAATAAGCGCAACAATACCACTCCGCTGCTCGCGGGTGTATTTAAAATAAGACGGGGTTTTCATAATTGGGAAGTTTACAAATCAAAAACAGAACTGCGCTTGGTGTACACTTTGTCTTTCAATCGAAATAAAAAAGCCAGAGTAAGATACACGCCAAACCAAAGTCCGACCGTAAAAAAAGAAATGTAAATAAAAAAGAGACGGACGCTCGTGGTTCTCATGCCCAGGCGATCCGCTAAACGGGAAGAAACTTCGAAACCGTGTTTCTCGAAAAAGTGACGTATATTGGTAATCAGTCCCATAGTACAAATGTAATTATTTCTTTAACAATTCTATTCCGATTTCACATTGCAGGCATTTTTTATTGTTGCAATACTCGTTTTTAAGCTGCAGCAAGGTCTGTGAATCAAAAGCATTTTCAGCATGAATCCCGAAACCCGAAAATTTATCGATGATAACATTTTTCTCGGCAGCGATTTCTTCCAAAAAACCAATCAGATCATCCGACACTTCTTTTCCCAAATGCTTTGCATAAGAAAACTGAATCGGAACAATCGTATTCACAACCAACAATTCGACAAAAGAAGACGTTAATACCTTGCGCTTCTTAGGACTTTCTTTATCAAACTGATAATGTGTCTGCCAATAATCGGAAACCTTTACATTAAAAACACTGTACAATGCCGAAACCGATTCGGAAGCAATAATTTTAGAAAACAGATTGTCCTGCTGATGGTACAATTGCGCGAGTTGCGCCAAACGAATCGTGGGAAAATTATCAGGGCGATGTTTAAAAAACTGCAGTGGTTCAATAAAAACATTTTTCAGCTGATACTTATCAGATAAATAATGCCAACGGTTTTGCAGGTTCAAATAGTAAACATCCTGCTTTTCCTCCCGGAGAAATCCGGCACGTCCAAAAAACAAAGCCTCTAAATTTTCAACCTCTGATTTTTCCTTTCGGATGATGGAAAACAGGATGGAATCAGCAATTGCGAAAAAGGAATCACCATTGGTATTCAATCCGAAGTTTTTAGCTAAAAAGCAAAACAAAGTGGTTTCCCAATCATGCTGGTTCCGAAGCAAATGCTGCTGCATAGGAAGCGCTTTTCGTTCAAGGCGCTCAAAAAACAAACGTTCCTGCCACTTTTTCAAAACAAAACCGTTAACGGACGCTAAATCTTTTTCACAGTAAATCCAAGATTTGGCCGAGGAAAGCGAAAGATAACTCTCCAGCGTTTCTTTGGCCACATAATTTTTCAGTTCCAAAACCGGAATTTCAGAATTGTCGGAACGAAAAACATTCGTATCGTGCTCCCAAACCACATGCAGGATCACGGCATCATAGGCCGGATCGTTTTCATGATGATGGACATACCAATCCGAAGACTTAACGTGAATTTCAATATTGCCGGCCCATTTTTGGTTTCCGATATAAATTTGTGCGTTGAAAAAATCAGGGCCTGCTTGCTGCAGGTAATGGCCTGAATGGAGAATTTGAAGTTCTTCTCCCTTACATGTCAACAGTTTTCCAAAGGCAAATTTTCTGTATTGCCAGATGTGGTGTAAAAAATCTTCTTGCATGGCGTATAAAATAGAAAACGAATGTATGAAAAAAATTATCTTTGTGTATCAACATAATTAAAAAAATGAAAAAAAATCTTACATTATTGTTTTTTATCTGCCTGTTTTCGGCATTTGGACAAAACAAACCAAAAGCACCAAACGGACTAAAAATAACATATTTAAAAAACTCCAACGGAAAACCGGTTGAAAATCAGGATCCGATACTGGTTTTTACTAACGAAAACGAAACGGTTGTAACTTCGGAGAGAATCAGCAGCGGCAAAGGGGTTTTCCCTTTTGAACAGACCTTAATTATTAGACCGAAAAACAGATTGGTTCAGGTTGCCAACCTATCTGCAACAAAAACCACAGCAACAACCGACAGCGTTTCCATTGCAAAACAATCTTTTGAAACTACAAATGACACCAAAACCATTTTAGGGTATAAATGTCGAAAAGCAAAAACGGTTATCAATTCGAATACCATTGAACTTTGGTATACCGACGAATTAAAGTTAAAGGGCGCGCCAAGTGTTTTGGGTCAGAATCTCGGATTGGTACTGGAGATGATCCGCAACGGAAATTCGGTCGTGGTCGCTTCCAAAATTGAAAAGCTGAAAAACATAAACCCATCACAACTGATTCCGAATACCGGAAACAATGTCGATGCTTTAACCTACCGTGATTTGTTATGGAAAAGCCGTTTCACTACCATCAGCGTTTTTGAAAACGAAGTCATCAACTTTTCGGATGGTTCTAAATCGAATGACAGTATTTTGCGATTTGCAAACGGGACTATCATACTGAGAAAAATAAAATTTCCGGAGATAAAAAGCGGCAGTCAGGTTTTTGTTGATTTACAGGAACAGTCCAACGGAGACGCTTATGACCGCACCGGTTCCGTTTTTGTAATTCCGACGGATGAAAAAACGTCTTTCATGGACGGATTGCAAAATGGCGCTAAAACACTTCCGGTTTATGAAAACGGAAACGGAAAAAAATATCAGGGTGTTGTTCGAACAGACAATTACTCACCTTTATTGGAGCTGATGCGTTTCTTCACTCCGTTTGGTATCAAACAGTACAATCATATTGAACTAAAAGATAAAAAGTGGCATGAAATCGTTCCGTACCGTCAGGACATCTCCGAATTGTATTCGGCGTTAAGCAACAAAGAACTTTGGGTAGGAACTTTTATCGGAAACTACGACAAAGGAGGACATAAGATTTCGATGCACATTACCATTCATAATGAAGAAGGTCAGAGCGTAAAAAACACTTTTGCATTGCCTCTTTTCAACACTACCAACATTATGGAAATGGCCGAACAGGAATACGCCACTATGTTCAATCATGAAAACGGACTTGAAGTAACATTCACTCTGAACAAAGACGTTAAGAACGCTAAACTCCGTTATACTACTACCGGTCATGGCGGTTGGGAAAACGGTGATGAATTTGTTCAGAAGAAAAACACTATTCTTTTGGATGAAAAAGAAGCATTTGCTTTTATTCCGTGGCGACAGGATTGCGGTTCGTACCGTTTGTTTAATCCGGCATCGGGGAATTTTCCGAACGGATTATCGTCTTCGGATTACAGCCGTTCCAATTGGTGTCCGGGTATGGTAACAAACCCTAACTTAATTGAGTTAGGCGATTTGAAAGCAGGCAAACACACAATACGGATTAAAATTCCGCAAGGCGCTCCTGAGGGCAGCAGCTTTAGCGCGTGGAATGTTTCCGGTGTATTGATTGGGAACTAGAAACAAAAAAGCCACTGAAATTCAGTGGCTTTTTTAATGTTGTTTATTTTATCGAATTGATAATATCGTGTTTTGTAATGATATGGTGTTTTCCGTTTCCTAAATCCACCAAGACGGCCTGATTGTCTTTGTTGATTAATTTTGAAACTTCATCTACCGGCGTTCCTAATTTTACGATTGGAAAAGCGGCGCCCATCACTTCACGGATTGGTTTGTCGGCTACGTTTTTATCTGCCACATAACTTTGGAACAAATCCGATTCATCTACAGAACCCACAAATCCATTGATATCAATTACAGGAATCTGTGAGATTTTGTGCTTGCGCATACGGTCAATTGCGTGAGAAACCAATTCTTCTGTTCGAACAATTACCAACGGTTTATCGATGTGCTCTTTGATCAGGTCTTCGGCTTTAGTGATTTCATCTTCCAGATAACCCCTGTCGCGCATCCAATCGTCGTTAAAGATTTTACCCACATAACGGGATCCTGAATCGTGGAACAATACCACAACCACATCATCCGGACCGAATTCGTCTTTTAACTGTAATAAACCTTTAATTGCAGAACCGGAAGACATGCCAACGAACAAACCTTCTTCCAAGGCTAATTTACGGGTGTAAACCGCGGCGTCTTTATCGGTCACTTTTGTAAAACCATCAATCAGGTCGAAGTTTACGTTTTGCGGAAGGATATCTTCCCCGATACCTTCTGTTACATAAGAATAGACTTCGTTCTCGTCGAAAATTCCTGTTTCCTTGTATTTTTTGAAAACGGAACCATAGGTGTCCACTCCCCAAATTTTGATATTCGGGTTTTTCTCTTTTAAATATTTTGCCACTCCGGAAATCGTACCTCCGGTTCCAACACCTACAATAAAGTGTGTTACTTTTCCGTCTGTCTGTTCCCAGATTTCCGGTCCGGTTTGCTCGTAATTTGCTTTAGTATTGGAAAGGTTATCGTATTGGTTAACGTACCACGAATTAGGCGTTTCCTCGGCAAGGCGTTTGGAAACGGAATAATACGAACGGGCGTCAGTTGGTTCTACGTCGGTTGGACAGATTACCACTTTGGCACCCACGGCACGCAGGATATCCATTTTTTCTTTGGACTGTTTATCAGTAATTACACAAATCAATTTGTACCCTTTGATGATGGCGGCCAAAGCCAATCCCATACCGGTATTTCCGGAGGTACCTTCGATGATGGTTCCGCCCGGTTTTAAACGGCCGTCTGCCTCGGCATCCTCAACCATTTTAAGTGCCATACGGTCTTTACACGAATGTCCCGGATTGAAATATTCCACTTTTGCCAAAACCAAAGCGGGGATTTCAGCGGTAATTTTGTTCAGCTTTACCATGGGAGTGTTCCCGATGGTGCCTAATATATTTTCTACGTATTTCATTTCAATTTATAATTTGCTGTTTTTACAGTTTTAAGCCTGTAAATATATTGATTTAAACGATGTTTCCAAAAGGAAAAAAAGGCTGCCCCATAGCCCCGATGGGAGTAGAAATCCTTGTTGTTTGGAGATTGCTTTGCAAGCTCCAAACAACAAGATTGAAACGGACAGCGGGAACATGGAAACCAAAAAAGCCCGTCCCGATAGCTATCGGGACATTCGCTCCAAAAACTAACTAAAGAAATTCCAGATCACTCCGAAGCGTATCATGAAATCCCGGTAAGGATAATTGGGAGCGGTATAATAATCACTTTTCGAAAAGCCGGAGTTAAAATGTTCCGCCTTCAGGAACACGCGAAACGTTCTGATCTTGGCATTGATAAAGTAATCCAGCATGGGATAACCACCCACATCCTTTTGAGTTTGGATATAGAACTCACCCAGCAACGGATTGTAGTCGTTTGCCTTGTATTCTGTAAAATAATTAAGAGTTACACCGGTTTGTATGAACAATGCTTTCTTGAAGAAATATTGGCTGAAATACAAAGTGTTTCGTGTTGTAAATTGGGGTACATTCAGTATATTTTCTGATTGTTGCACCTGCTGGAACAAAAACGTGTTATCTAAGGCGAATTTACCCATCTTGAATTCGTTACCGGCCTTTACCGACAAATAATTAATGGTTTTATCGTACTGATACGGCTTAACGATTAACTGATTGGCTATACCTTCCTCGTTATAGGATGGATTTTCGTTTGCAAAAAACAAATGATCATTTAAAACAGTATACTGAATCGAAGCTTCAAACCATTTTGTTTTGGCCTCGACTTCTATGTTGTTGATTTTTTCGTTCTTAAAACTATTAAACCAGTTGTATTCTTGGTAATCACTTTGATATAGATTGTAGTTTAAATTTGGCAGCTTATTCATGTTCTGGTACTTGAATGAAAAAACATTGTTCTCATTCAGGCTATAACGCACTGTGGCGTCTAAGTTAGCCAAAGACTGCTCGGTAATGGAATTCGAGATAAGGAAAATCCCTTTCCATTTGTTCTTCTGATAAACATATTGAGCGCCCCATGTATTGATTTTATCATTGATGGCATTGGGTACAAATCCGTCAGTCTGCGCTACGGTTCTGTAATAAAAATAATTGTATTGGTAATCTTCCACGAAGAAATTAAAATCACCAACATTTTTATGGGAATAGGCAACACCGATCTTGTTATACATTCGGTTGTAGCGGGTCTTGTTATCTATAAAAGAAGAGTAGCTCTCACCGAAACGCCCGTCTGCCGACATGGTAAATTCAAAAAACTTGTACTCGTAATTAAACTGATGACTCAACACCACGCTGCTTGGTTTCTTACTCAGCTTAAAAGAATGATCAACAAAAAAACGGTTCCCTTTTAACAGTGATTCGGCATCATAAAAATACACATCCAAACGTGGTCGTTCGCCATAAACATCTTCTCCGTCTTCAAATTGGGAAAGAAATTGAATCCCTCCGTTTTCTTGGTTCAGGATATCCTGTCCGGTCATGTGCGCTTTCAGAAGATAGCGTTTGTCGGTGGTATTATAACTGGCAATGAATTTAAAATTTCCTGTACTGGAAAGTTGGTGCTGATACTTCCCTAACGAACGTAGCCCTTTATACCCCACTGAAAAATTCAGATTTTGAGATACGTTGGCAGTTACGAAAGCATCCAGGTTCTGTCCTTGTTCCATAACCGATTTGTAATACAGATCCGAATATGGTGTAGCCACATTATAGTAATTAATATCACGGACTTCAAGGTAGTTAAAGTGCTTGGCCAGAAAACCGAATTCGGGGAAAGGATTAAAATTGGTTAAACCGAAATCCAGCGTGTTATACGTTTGCCCTTCGTTAAGAAACGGTAACAACCCGAAAGTATCCTTGCGCAAGTAATTGAATTTGTATTCGCGTTTAACAGTAAGAGAAGTATCAACAATGGTTGTATCTCTTTCTATGGTAATGATCTTGTATAAATCTATGGTTGCTTTTTTTTCCTGATTGCTCAGAGCGGCATTTTTATCTAACTGCAAATCGTCATCCTGTGCAAAAACAGAAAAAGAAAACAGAAATAATAAACAGAAAAGACCTTGTCTCATAATTTTCAATTAGACGACAAAGGTAATCAGATTTAGATAAATTATTCAAATAAAAAAAGCCCCACAAATAGTGGGGCTTTTATAACTTCAGAAAAAATTATTTTCTGTTCTTTTTAGATTTCAATTTGAAATCAGCCATTCTACCTTGCGCTAAAACGTTTCCATCAACATCCTGTAACTCATAAGTAGTTCCAGTTTTGATTAGGATACCTGCCACTTGGTAAGCATCTGCGAAACCTTCGTTAGCACCACCTAAGCTGTATTTCCAAACGTCGTCAATGTTAACTACGTGATGCCATACACCTGGCTTAGCCATAGTAACTTTCATTTTGAATTTAATATCCTCTGCAGGAATCGCTGTTGTCGGTCTTGCTCTAGACCAGAAACTAGGAACGATGAAGTAAGCACCATTTGGAGCCGTTTCAGCCAGAGTAATTTCAGCAGGACAATTATCATAGTCTTGCTCTACCACTGCAAAGTTGCTGTCATATAATTCCAAGTCGAAATCGAAAGCACATAAAGCGTGATGATCACCACCACTGTTATCAACGTAGTCACCTTCCACTAATGTACCGTGAGAATCTGTTACTGTCTGAGACCAATCCGCAATAGCAACAAAATCATTTGAAGTTTTGTTCGTTACGGTAATCGTAATCATCTCAGAAGCCGCAGCAACACTTCCATTTGCATTACCCATAGATGTTAATTTCAACTTGATTTCTTCTGTACCTTCCGGTAATAAATCAAATATTGGAGTAATATCTACAGTGTGTGTTGAAGCATAAGCCGGGAAGTACACTTTGTGCCCGATAAGTCCCCAACCATCATCAATATTAGTTTCTTCATCTGTAGTATTATTACCATCTCCTTCGACAATATAGTCTCTGAAACTGGCTGTACCACCAACTAACTCAAGTTTGAAATCCATTCTTTTATTAATCGGAGTTTCAGTATTCAAAACAAGGTTTACCACTTGTCCCTCTTCAACTGAAAAGTTCGTTTCCGCTGCCGTAACTACAGGCTTGGTCCCTCTCTCTAAGGTTGTATCGTCATCCTCACTACATGATGATAACAATCCAATTGCAGCCGCAGCAAACAAAAAGTTATATCTAACAATATTCTTCATATCAATAATTTATTTGTTAATTTCTCGTATACGTAGTTCTAAAAACACGATTATTCAAACCAGGATAAGGCACAACATCATATGCTGTCTGGAACGAGTTACCATCAGGAGCTACCAAACCGTGGTAAGGGACACTTGATGTAAATGGTACTCCCAAGACGTCATTAGAGAACCCTCCTAGGTTTTGGTTATCAGGAAGCGTTAATTCATCGCATATGTCAATAAACTCATAACCTTGCGGACTAAATGTCGCAGCAGGATAATTAGCAACATAACGAGTTCTGAAGGTGTTAACTCCAACCTGAGTAACTACTTCGTCAGTTCTTGTAACACTACTTGTACCATTATTCCAACTAATCACTGCTGTATAATTACCCTGCAAAGTTGACAAACAACCTACAAACGCAATCTTAACAATCTGATATTGTTCACCTATAGTTGAACCTTCAGAAACAGTAGTCAATTTCAGGTACAACACCGTTTTTTCCGTCGGACTTAACGCCGCTGTATGAACAGTAATAGGAATGCTAACAAAAGAAGCTCCCGGCTCTATTGTTGCAGTACCAAATGTATCTACATAGTCATACTCAAGACCTTCTACAGCTAATCGCTCACCAGCAAGCGCTTCCTCAGGCGCTTCAACGTAAGACACTAGTATAGGTGAATCAGAATATTGACCATTTCCATTTCCGATTACAGACACCTGAACATTTCTTTCAATTGGTCCTAAATCGGAAAAATATGCCATGGTCTCCAATGAAGCCCCGAAACCAATAACTTTCGGACCATTGGAAAAATCCTGTTCTGTTCTAATATCATCGTCTGTACAAGAAATAGTTGCGGCAGCGATGATTAATAAAGACAATATTTTTTTCATAATTATATGATTTAAAATTAATTATTGTGCAAACCAGAATGGACCTGAAGTATAGCAATCAGTCACAGACTGTGCAGGTACATTAGCTGTATTGCTGGCAATCTCAGATATCGGGTACATTAGTCTGCGTGGTTTGTGGTCACCTGGAGCTTCTGCATCCAACGGCATAGGAATGTTAGCATCGATCAATGGCACTCCGTTTTTACGAGCTCTTGTGTACTCGATAAAGATCTCAGCACCATTAATTCCGTTTAAAGCTATACTTTTTTGATAGAAAATAGCCTCTAACTGTTCTGCAGGTGTACCTGCAGTATATCCTTTTCCAGGAGTAACATTTACTGCAGCAATATAAGCACTCGGATTACCAGCACCCAATTGACTGAAAGAAGCAGCGATTGCACCGTCAAACAAAGCTTGAGGGTCACCTGCTAAATAACCTTTGTGTGCCGCTTCAGCCTGTAACAACAAACTTTCAGCCAACAACATCATATAACCATCCTGTTCTGAACTAATTACAAGACCTGGTCCTAGTGCAGAAATATCAGCTGGCGCATTTCCATCAGGGAAAGAAAAATCACCTTGCTCTACACCAACTACCGCACCTGATATCAGCGTAAACAACCTACCTCTTCTTGGATCTGTAGGAGTACTATTTAACTGACCTGCGATATAAGCAGAAGCTCTTCTGAAACGGTAAGTCGTTCTTTGAGCTCTGGTAGGGTCATTAACCGGCTTAAGGTCATACATCAGGTTATACCATGGATTTTGTCTGTCGTCACTACCGTTTGAATAACCGGGATTGATTGTAACATCCTGATCCACAAATGAAGCAGTAGCCAATTCAGCGAACTCATCCGCTAAATAAGTTGTAGTCTCAGCATCAGTCAACTCAGACTGTCTTAATAAAATTCTAAGTTTCAATGTGTTGGCGAATTTTTTCCAACCTTCCATATCACCTTCTAAAATAACATCCTCACTACCCACAACAAGTGCAGTAGCCGGTGCATTATCAATCATATCGACAGCATTTTCCAACTGCACAACCAAGTCACGATAAATTGCTTTATCATCATCATAAGCAGGTGATAAGTTAGCAACCCCCAGGTGAGCCTGAGAATAAGGAACATCTCCATACAAATCAACCATGTACTGCATATAAAATGCTTTACAAATCATTGCAATCGCTTTATGATTCTCAAAGTTTGGTGCAGGATGATTAATAATTTTAGTGAACTCCCCAGTACTTCTGTAAACACCATCCCAGATATCATCATAGAAATTGTTACTGATAGTAATTCCGAATTCTTCAGCATAACCTCCTGTGAAGGAGTTTACGTTAGCACCCCAGTTGTTCATAAATACGTTTCCATACTCATTCATACGTCTGGTTAAGTTTCTGTATGAATCGGACTGCGCTGCAGCAAGCGCCAAGTTTGGCGTCACCAAAGAAGCGCTAGGATCATCAGATGAATTGTTAACATCCAAATAATCACTACATGAAAATAGCATGAAACCAGCTATTAACGGTAATATAAATTTAATTCTCTTCATTTCTTTTCAATTAAAAAGTTAGGTTAACATTGAAACCGAAAGTTCTGGTAGCAGGATACTGTCCTGATACAGCCAAACCTTGATCATTTCCAGATGATCTTGATTGTTCAGGATCGTGGTAATTTCTGTTTTCTTTTGGTAATACAATGAACGGATTTCTGGCATTAACACCAAAACGTAAAGCAGTCAAACCAGCTCTCTCAATCATTTTTGAAGGCAAAGAATAACTTAATGACAACTCTCTAACTTTGAAAGCAGTAGCATCTAACACCATGTTTTCCTGAACCGCTCTGTACTCATTTGAGAAATAGTTCAAATATGATGTATATGTAGTTCCACCTGTAACAACGTTTGTATTAGCAACGTATTCTCCAGGATTGTTAACATCAGGGATTGACGAGTTAGGGAAAATAAATCCAGAACGACCGTTTTCTGCAGATTCCACTAAGTGACCAGACCAAGATAAATCATCTTTGCTACCTGCCCAGAATTGGTGACCTGTTCTGTAATCCATTACAGCAGCCAAACGAATTCCTTTGTACTCTACCGAAGTATTGTAGTTAATGATATAATCAGGAGTAGCCTTACCTAATTTCACATACTCAGTAGTACGAAGAGGGTTACCTGTATCAGGATCAAGAATTACTCTACCTTGATCATCTCTTTGGTAAGCAATACCTTTAATCAAAGGAAACTCTTCACCTTCTTCAGCAAAGATACCCACACCATTTCCAGAGAAATTAACCAATGCAACAGACTTAGCATCCGGAGCAGCTTTATCAACAATAGACTCGTAAGTAGAGTATCCTACTCTGTTATCCCAGATAAAATCTTTTGTTTTAATAGGCACAAAACCTAATTCCAACTCATAACCTGTAGTAGTCATTTCCCCTACGTTACCTTTAACATTCACAAATCCTGTAGCGGCAGAAACCGATCTGTTTGTGATTAGGTCAGTAGTTTTAGTTTGGTAGTAAGATCCTTCAAAAGTAATTCTGTCATCGAAGAAACCTAATTGAAGTCCAATCTCTGAAGTCGCCATGAACTCAGGCTTAATTTTAGGATCCATAGGAGACTTGTCATAAGTGAAAGAGTTCAAGCTTCCAAATGGATAACCAATCCCTGAACCATAAACAGGATCCAATTCATTAACAAGAATATTTGAAGAGTTACCAACTTTTACGTAAGAACCGTATAATTTAGCATAAGTTAACACATCGTTGTTTTTTAAAGCATCGAATGCTTTAGTCGGGATAAAGGAAACCCCTACTGACGGATAGAAATAGTTATCTTTCTCAGCACCGTGCAATGTAGAGTTCCAGTCATTTCTTCCAGTTACGTTTAAGTTTAAGAAATCATTATAACTTAAATCCACGTTACCGAAGAAACCGAATCTTCTTTGTCTAGCATAACTATTACCTCTTCTAACCTCACCTGTTACGTTTGCAATATTATAATAACCTGGAATAGTTAAATTATTACCTCCCACACTTGTAGATTGAGAGTAAACATCTTGTAAGTTATTACCGATATTCGCTTTCAAATCAAGAGCCTCAGTTAATTTATAATCAAAGTTCACCAAGAAATCCGCATAGAATCTTCTTGTATTCGAGTTACTTGTATCAAAAGAAGAAACCACATTGTGATCACCACCACCAACTTGAATCAAATCCACATGTCCATTAGTATAACTTCTTGAATTTGCCTGAGTTACTTGGATACTTGGAGTATAAGTAAAGCTGATATTCTTATTCAACTCATAGTTTAATGTAGCAATTCCACTGAAGTAATCAGATCTGTTTTCATTACGAACATTATCTCTCAACCAGTAAGGGTTATCATAGTAAGAAGTCCAGTGACCATCCTGACCTGAATTCTCGAAAAGCTCTACAGGAATATTAGTAGCCGTTTGCAATAAGTCAGAAAACAAGTTAGAAGAAGTTGTTTTTGTTTTTGAAGTAATATAGTTTGTATTTCCTTCAATTGTCCATTTTCCAAATTTCTTACCTCCTTTAAAGATAAAAGAGTTTCTCATCAACTCATCACCTTCAACAACGAATTCAGTATTTTGTCTGTTTGCAGTAAACATAACATACCCATTATCAATATCTCCTCCACTGATTGTAGCACCTGTCTGAAGAATTGTTCCTGTGTTGAAGAATTTTTTGATATTGTCTTTAATTGAGCTGTATGGCGCCATGATATATGAACCATCTGCCTGAGCCAAACCTACCGGTCTGATTACACCGTCAAATTCAGCACCCCAACCACCGTTCTCGTAAGAAACGTGTTGTCCGTTCCAACCTTGACCGTAACGTCTTTGTCTTTGAGGAATAAAAGAAACCTCTTCAAAGTCAACAGATGAGTTAACGGAAACATTTAACTTACCGCTTTTAGCACCTCTTTTAGTTGTAACAATAATTACACCGTTCACACCTTGATCTCCGTAAAGAGCAGCACCCTGAGCACCTTTCAAAATGTTTGTAGACTCAATTGTTTCAGGAGCCATCGATTGTAAGATACCAGCCGTTGAGATAACATTGTCGATTACAACCAACGCCTGGTTGTTACCTGAAATCGAACGGGTACCACGTAATACGATACGAGTTGTTGCATTTACACCATTATTTGTAGTGTTAATTTGCAAACCTGTTACTTTACCTGCTAATGACTGAACAACGTTCGGGTTAGCAGCCTGAGTTAATTCTTTTGCTTTTACCACTTGGTTAGAAGACGTGATCTGATCTTGTCTTTTCTTAATACCAACAGCGGTAACAACAACTGTTTCTAATGCTGTAGACTCTGCAGCCATAGCAACATTAATTTTGTTTGAAGCACCAACAGTTTGAGTAGCGTCTGTCATTCCGATAAATGAAAACACTAAAACCTCACCTGTTTTAGCTTTGATGGTATAATTACCATCCATGTCTGTTTGTGTTCCACGAGTTGTACCTTTAACAACAACGCTCACACCTGGCAACGGTAGACCACCTTCGGTTACTGTACCAGTAACAGTTTTCTCCTGTGCGAAGGAAAACTGCATTGAAAACGCTAGCAATAGCGCAAAAATCCATTTAAACTTCGATCTCATACTAAATTTATTTGAGTTAGTTATTTCGCAAACTTCTTAATAATTTCTTAAATAACCAAATATTACTACAGAATTATACTATTTAGCGTGTGTTAAATATTTTTCGAAATAAAAACAAAATATTCAATAAACTAACACTTAGAGGGTAAACACTCTAACAATCGATTCCTTTTTTTATATTTTTGCAAAAACACAAGAATGTTACTCAAAAATTTTTCCGATTTTTCTCTTGAGGCAGGAACCGATGAAGCTGGTCGCGGCTGTCTGGCCGGTCCGGTTACCGCTGCCGCTGTAATTCTCCCAAACGAATTCACATCAACACTATTAAATGACTCGAAACAACTTTCTGAAAAGAACCGGGAAAAACTGAAACCCATCATTGAAAGCGAAGCCGTTACTTTTCATGTAGTGCATCTTGAACCCGAAATCATTGACAACATCAATATACTTAATGCCTCCATCCAAGCTATGCAGAATTGCATCGTCAATCTGAGTCCGACTCCGGAATATATAATTGTAGACGGCAACCGTTTCAAGCCCGTAAACAACATTCCACACAGTTGCATTATTAAAGGTGACAGTAAATATTTAAGTATAGCCGCAGCATCGGTTTTAGCAAAAACCTACCGGGATGAATATATGGATCGGATTCATGAGGAATTCCCAATGTATAACTGGAAAAAAAATAAAGGCTACCCAACTGCAGAACACCGGGAAGCCATTAAGAAGTATGGAGTAACCAAATACCACCGAATGTCGTTTCGGTTGCTACCGGAGCAGTTGAAGCTGGAGTTATAAAGGAAGAGAATAGAAAGATGGACGAAAGAAAAAAGACGAGAACAAAAAGTTAAAAACGAATCATATCCAACTACAATCCCCAATCCATTTCCCTTTTTCTATTCTCTATTTTCTTTCCTCTTTCAAACCATCTCCGCCTCAAACAAATCAGCGAAGTGTTTTACTATTTTTTGCTTCACTTCCAGCTCGTCAATTGCTCTTCCGAGTTCAACATGCATTGAAGTGACCGCTTTGCCTTTTATCCCGCACGGAATGATATTATCAAAATACCCCAGGTCGGCATTTACGTTTAGTGCGAAGCCATGCATGGTCACCCATCGGGAAGCACGAACTCCCATTGCACAAATTTTTCTGGCGAACGGCGTGCCCACTCCCAACCAGACTCCGGTTTCGCCCTGACTTCTTTCCGAAGACAGTCCGTAATCGGCTAATGTAAGAATTATGGCTTCTTCCAACAAGCGAAGGTATTTATGGATATCGGTGAAGAAATTTTCAAGATCCAGAATAGGATACCCTACAATCTGACCGGGACCGTGATACGTAATATCCCCTCCTCTGTTTATCTTATAAAAGGTCGCTTCTTTTTCAGCAAGTTGTTTTTCACTTAGAAGCAAATTCGACAAATCACCACTTTTACCTAAAGTATATACGTGTGGATGTTCTACGTATAAAAAGTGATTAGGCGTTTCCAGATTTGACTCTTCCCTCCTGTTTTTTATTTTGAGATCCAGAATTTCCTGAAATAAGGTTTCCTGAAAATCCCAAGCATCTTTATAATCCTTAAATCCTAAATCCTGAAGTTGTACTTTCTTGTTCATAGCTACATTATTCTAATTCGACTTCAAAATTCAGATTTTTACTTTCCATGTATTCTTTCATTGGATAAGATATTGTCACCGATTTTTTATCGTCACTGATTTTAGCATTGGGCGCTGAAATCTTTTTTATCTTTTTCGGAAATGAAACCTCCATTATATAATTCGATTCCTGATAGATCATTTCCATCGATTGGGTCATCTGATTTGAAAGTACTTCTGCCTCTCCATTACCCACACCTTCTTTTTCGAGTCCTTTTTTATAGTCTTCTTTAATTTCGTCTTTGGATTTTACCGTTACGCTTTTGCTGAATTTTTTACCATCGAAACTATAACGCGTAACACCGTCGTTTTTTGGCTCATTCCCTTGCGTCGGATTCTTCCCCACAGGACTAACATCTGAAAGTGCTTTTACCGGAGAAACCATTTCCTGAAACTCGGTTATGTTTTTAAAATCGGTGTACATATCAAAAAGAAACGTTCCTGCTTTTTCGTTCATCACCATATGACAGGTAAACTTTTCCAGTTTTTTGATTTTCTCCTGTTCCTCTTTTAATAATTTGGCAATGCTGTCTTTTTTTATTGCATACACCGAAGCCATCGTAAAAGTAGAATCAATATCTTTCGATTTCCCGCCAACATTCGTCCCCATACCTCCCATTTCATTCCCGACCATTGTCATCATCTTGGACATATCAAACCGGTAATTGATCCTTCCGGAATTATTATCCTTAAAACTGACACTTTCCGCAATCACACAACTGGTCATTGAAAAAACAAAAACTATAAACAGCAACAAAGTTACTTTCTTCATTATTACAAATTTCCCCAAAAATACAAAATAGTTTCCTAATAGCCCTGATGGGAGCGGCATCCTTTTCTGGTTGCGGAACAACGTGGAGCAACCAGAAAAGATATAGCAGACAGCAGGAAAATGGATTGCAGATAAAACCCAAGCCTTTCCGCTTCAAAAAAGTTCACAGTCGCAGTAATCAGTTTACAGGATTTAAAAACCAATTACTACAAACACCTAGTTATCTCATTTTCAAATTACCAAATTTTCAAATTTTCAAATTGCCTCATTTTCAAATTATACCTATCTTTGCAGCCTTAAAATAAATAAGAATTATGCAACTTTCAGAACAAGAAATCATCAGAAGAGAGAAATTGAGCAAGTTGAGAGAACTTGGCATCAATCCGTATCCGGCAAATTTGTTTCCCGTTAATCATACGTCGAAGCAGATAAAGGACGCTTTTGAAGAAGGCAAGAAGGTTGTGGTGGCCGGACGATTAATGAGTGTTCGCGATCAGGGAAAAGCCTCGTTTGCGGAACTTCAGGACAGCGAAGGCCGAATTCAGGCATATTTTAACCGCGATGTGATTTGCGAAGGCGAAGACAAAACGCTATACAATACGGTTTTCAAAAAACTGACCGATTTAGGGGACTTCATCGGAATTGAAGGTGAATTGTTTACTACACAAGTGGGAGCGAAATGTATTCGTGTTTCGAATTTTACCTTCCTTAGCAAAACATTGCGTCCATTACCATTACCAAAGATGGACGAAGAAGGAAACGTGTTTGACGCATTTACCGATCCGGAATTGCGTTACCGTATGCGTTATGTGGATTTGGTGGTGAACCCGCAAGTGAAAGAGGTATTCATGAAAAGAACCAAACTGTTCACGGCGATGCGTACGTTCTTTAACGAGGCCGGTTATATGGAAGTGGAAACTCCGGTTTTACAATCCATTCCGGGCGGAGCATCAGCGCGTCCGTTTATCACGCATCACAATTCGTTGGACATTCCGCTTTACATGCGAATTGCGAATGAATTGTATTTGAAAAGACTAATCGTTGGTGGTTTTGACGGAGTGTATGAGTTTTCGAAAAACTTCCGCAATGAGGGAATGGACCGCACTCACAATCCGGAATTTACCGCCATGGAAATATATGTAGCCTACAAAGACTACAATTGGATGATGGAATTCACCGAAAACCTTTTGGAATATTGCGCGCTCCAGGTGAACGGTACAAGCGATGCAACTTTCGGAGAACACAATGTAAGCTTCAAAGCGCCATACGCACGAGTTACGATGACCGACGCTATCAAACAATTTACCGGTTTTGACATTTCAGGAAAATCGGAAACCGAATTATTTGAAGCAGCAAAAGGCATGGGTATTGAAGTGGACGAAACCATGGGGAAAGGAAAACTGATTGATGAGATTTTCGGAGCGAAATGCGAAGGAAACTTTATTCAACCGACGTTCATCACGGATTACCCGAAAGAAATGTCGCCATTATGTAAATCACACCGTGACAATCCGGAATTAACAGAGCGTTTCGAATTGATGGTATGCGGAAAAGAAATCGCAAATGCCTATTCGGAATTGAATGACCCGATCGACCAAAGAGAGCGTTTTGAAGCCCAGTTGGCATTATCCGAAAGAGGTGATGACGAAGCAATGTTCATCGATAACGATTTTCTAAGAGCATTGGAATACGGTATGCCGCCAACGTCGGGATTGGGAATCGGAATGGACCGTTTGATCATGTTCCTAACCAACAACCCTTCGATTCAGGAAGTGCTGTTCTTCCCGCAAATGCGTCCGGAAAAGAAAGCGATTCAGATTGAATTGGAAGCTGAAGAAAAACTGATTGTGGAATTACTTCAAAAGCACGGAAACACTATGGAATTGTCCGAACTTAAAATCAGAGTGGCACTAAGCGGGAAAAAATGGGACAAAGCAATGAAAACTTTAGCGCAACACGGACTAACATCGGTAAGTGTAAACGGCGACAGCAAAGTGGTTGCTTTAAAAGAATAAAACCTAAAACAATACAATATTATATTTAAGGAGTTCATTTTAAGCTCCTTTTTTTGTTTTCTGATTAAACCTTTTAAACTTCAGACTGTCCTATACCTATAACACAAAAAACATAAAACATGAAAAACGTAATTATAGCAGTTGTGATGATGATATCATTGGCAACTTTTGCGCAGGACCGAAAAATGAAAAGGGAAGAATTCACTCCGGAACAACGTGTTGAGCTGCAAACCAAAAAACTGACTTTGGAATTAGATCTGAATGAAAAACAACAAAAGGACATCAAAAAACTTTTGACCGAACAAAGTAAAAAACACGAAGAAGCCAAAGCCAAACACAAAGCAATGAAAGAATCCGACAAAGCACCAACCAATGATGAGCGCTTCGCCATGAAAAGTAAAATGCTGGACGAAAAAATTGCATTCAAATCGGAAATAAAAAAAATTCTGTCCGAAAAACAAATGGCAAAATGGGAAGAATTAAAAGAGGAGAGAATGAAGCAAATGAAGGAACAAAAAAGCATGAGACATCACAAAAAATATTAATCACATAAATATTTGCTCAAAATTTTGGATTTCATACATTTTTCTTTAGTTTTGGTACTTATAACCTTTAACTACTATTTTAAAATTATGAAAAAAATAATTACCCTTTTTGTGTTGTTTTTTGCCTTTTCGATAAATGCATCTGCTCAAGACAAGTCTATTGAATTCGAAATAAGCGCAAAGAAAGACCTTGAACTACTTATCAGCGTAGTACCTGTAGACAACAATATGCAGATGGCTTTCTACGAACTTTTCAAGAAGAAACACACAGACTTAGCTGCACCAGAGATGACTCAAGCTAAAAGAATCGAGATCAGTTCTATTATCGACGCTAAATTAAGAGCTTCTTTAACTAACGACCAAACTATCTCTTTGGAAAAGAACCCGGCCGTTTATGCTCAGCTAATCGCAAAAGTTCCTTCCACTGAAAAAGCTAAAAAGAAATAACAGTTTTTATAATACATAAAAATGGTTTTTTTATGTATTATAATTCTTTAGCGACCTTACTGACAGCATTAATGGTAAAATCCAGATCATCATAGGTCAGAGCATCTGTAATAAACCATGTTTCATAGGCTGAAGGCGCAATATAAATCCCTTCACGCAATAATCCGTGGAAGAATTTCTTAAAGGTTTCATTGTCACCGTTCGCGGCCGTTTGAAAATCAGAAACAGGATTAGCATCAAAGTGTACGGAAATCATGGAACCAACACGATTGATTGTAAACACGACATTCGCATCGGTTAACACCTTTGAAATTCCTTTTTCAAGGTAAGCCGTTTTTTCTTCAAGGCGCTGAAACAATTGCGCATCCGAATTAATTTCCTGTAACATTGCTAATCCGGCTGCCATAGCCAACGGATTACCGGACAATGTACCCGCCTGATAAACAGGACCAACCGGAGCCAGACAATTCATAATTTCATCACGGGCAGCGAAAGCACCGACAGGCAAGCCACCACCAATTACCTTTCCGAAACAAACTATATCGGCCGCGATATTAAACAACTCCTGCGCTCCGCCTTTAGCTAAGCGGAATCCCGTCATAACTTCATCAAAAATAAACAACGTCCCATTATCATTACAAAGCTGGCGCAAACCTTCCAAGAAACCTTTTGCAGGCGGAATACAACCCATGTTTCCGGCAACAGGTTCAATGATTATGGCTGCAATTTCATTTTTGTTCACTTCAAACAATTGTTTAACATTCTCCAAATCGTTATAACGAGCCAGAAGCGTATCTTTTGCTGTGCCCGCTGTTACACCCGGACTGTTAGGTGAACCAAAAGTTATGGCCCCACTCCCCGCCTGAATCAGAAACGAATCGGAATGACCGTGATAACAACCTGAAAATTTTATGATTTTATCTCTTTGTGTAAACCCTCTTGCCAAACGGATGGCACTCATACAGGCTTCGGTACCCGAATTCACAAAACGTATTTTATCGATATTCGGAACCATAGAAACGGCAAGAGCCGCAATTTCGGTTTCCAAAGCGGTAGGCATCCCGAAAGAAGTTCCTTTTTTAGCTTTTTCAATTACCGCATTGACAACCGGCTCATAGGCATGTCCCAAAAGCATCGGCCCCCAGGAATTTATATAATCAATTAACCTGTTACCGTCTTCATCATACAAATAGGCGCCCTTGGCTTCTTTTGCAAATATCGGGGTCCCACCCACTGCTTTGAACGCACGAACAGGAGAATTGACTCCGCCCGGAATTACTTTTGCAGCCTCTACAAAAAGCTGGCTGCTTCTCTGGTATAACATTATGATTTTATTTTAAGTATTTGACCTATGGATATTGCATTATCCGGGAGTCCGTTTATTTTCATCAATTCGTCCACGGAAAGATTGAATTTCCTTGAAATAGAATACAACGTATCCCCCTGTGACACCCTGTATGATTTATCGTCCAGTGGTTTATCGGATATTTTTGCTATCGGCTGATAACCGGAACCAATCACTTCCTCATCGATTTTATACAACTCATAGCGTTCGATTAATCCGATTAGTTTTTCGGGATATTTCACATCTGTCGCATAACCAGCTGCACGCAATCCTTTTGCCCACTCCACATAGTTACCCTTATCGAGTTTAAACAGATTAGCGTAACGGCTTCGGGTTGTAAGAAATAAGGAATGATCACGATAGGATTCGGAGGCCAGTTCGTATTTACGAAAACACTCCTGCGCCGCATCGTCGTCGTGATGCACACTTTCCCCGGTCCACCCTGTATGACATTTGATACCGAAATGATTGTTGGCCTTCTGAGCCAGAATACCGGTTCCCGCACCAGACTCCAAAACGCCCTGCGCGAGAGTAATACTGGAAGGTATCCCGTGCTTACGCATGTTTTCTTTTGCAATTTCTTTGTACTGAGCTATGTACGCCTTGACCAATTCCGTTGTGACTGAAATTTTCGAGGTTGCCTCCAAAACTTCCGATTTAGATTGGTTCTGAGACGAAGTACCACTTTGCTTACCATGGACAACCGGAACTTTTTTAACAGGGGCAGTTTTGCCCTTATGCGAACCCGTCGATGCTGTTCGCACCTTGGAACTCGAACCACAACTGTAAAGACTCAACGCCAGAAATAAAATAAAAATCCGCTTCAACATCATATATAATTTAACAATGGTAACTGTTTCTTCTTCAAAAGAAGGTTCATCCCCTTACAACCCTGCAGACCACCAGTATGCACTGCCAATATTTTAGAGCCCTCCGGAAAATATCCCTTCTCAATTAAATCGTAAATCCCAAACATCATTTTCCCTGTGTAAACCGGATCCAACGAAACTCCTGTTTCCTGATAAAACCCGTTTAAAAAAAGAATCAACTCTTCAGAGATTTTTCCATAACCTCCGAAATGATATTCTGTGATCAATTCCCAGTTATTCTTAGTTTTTACAAAGCTACGAATATCATCGGATAAAAACGAACCCTTTAACGATGGAAACCCGATCACTTTCTGATTTTCACCCGACGAGTTAATTATTCCGGACAATGTCCCTCCCGTACCTACGGCACAGCAAACATGCGTAAATTCAGCGTCATCGGCCGTTAAAATTTCTTCGCACCCTTTTACTGCAAGATCATTGGTTCCGCCTTCAGGCAACAGATAAAAATCGCCATATTCCAAACGCAATTTCCCGATAAACTCCGGAGCATCTTTTTCTCGAAACACTTCCCGGCTGACGAAAACAAATTTCATTCCATTCTGTTTCGCAGACAAAAGAGTTGGATTATCACTTATCTTATCTGCCAACTCCTCACCTCTGATTACCCCGATGGTTTCGAAACCATATTTTTTACCCGCAGCGGCAACTGCAGCAATATGATTGGAAAAAGCCCCACCAAAAGTCAACAGAACAGTAAACCCTTCCGATTTAGCCTTAATCAGATTGTACTTTAACTTACGGTATTTGTTTCCTGAAATTTCCGGATCAAGTAAATCTTCCCGCTTTAAAAAAAGAGACACTCCCTTTACACTAATATTCTTAATTTCCTGATTATACGATTGCATACTGCAAAGGTACAAGATATAAAAAAAGTGCAACTCAAATGAGCTACACTTTTCCATTCTTTTATTAAGGCAAAGGATTAGTTTTTCACCATCACTTTTTTACCCATTTCCTGATTATCATTGGAACTTAATCTTACAATATATACACCATCACTTAAATTAGACGTTGGGAATATATATTCTGCATTTGCTCCAAGCTGATTTTTGCTAAACAATAATTTACCTGCCACATCATAGATTACACATGATTTTAAATCAATCATTTGCGGATTTGCTATAGTTAAATTTTTAGTATCATTATTCTGATACACCGTTAAACTTGTTGCCAATGTATTTTCATTAGCCGACAATGTTGCATTTCTGAAAGTAATTTCAAATCGATTATTTACAACACCTGCCGGTAATGTGATTTCAAAGAAATTATTTTTGATATCATGGTACAAACCCGTTACCTTATCATGCAAATAAACATTCTCAGACTCGGTAAAGTTAATCAGACTTCCTACCGTAACTTTAAATGTGGTTTGCGCTCCGGCCTTAAACGCAAACGGTATTCTTTTATTAATATCGAATGGCAACGTTGAAATCACAAATTGATTTGTTGCATCAAGCGGAAAATATGCATCGGTAGGCAAGGTATATTCCGGACATTTTGCATCCATCCCTAAATCAAAACCGTCAGTTGCCTGATTATTAAAGGCCAAGGCCACTTGTCTCGAATACTGATTGTTCAACACGGTATGTATTTTAATCTGCGGCAATGCCCTTCTCGAATATTGTGTATAATCAACACCCGCCACATTTTGGATTTCACCCCAATTGTCAGCGTTCGCATTGTTGTTGTTTCTTTCAAACTCAGACTCATTAGCCAATCCTTCTTTTACAAAAACGCGGTATGCATTTTTCATCTGAGCCGTTCCGGCTGCCGTACCTTCAATTTTGAATCCTTGCCCTATCGGGGTAAACATTCTTTTATAATCACTTCCCGATCCGACACCTCCGGGATTCACAGACCCGTCACCATTATATGTATACCAGGTGGCTATGACATAAGTACCTGGGCTATTATCACCATTATTTGCGACATACGTTCCGTAACCTCCTCGGTAAGCAGCTACATAGTGTGAATTTACCGTATCATCGTGCTCCCAAAAATAGGCTGTCCCATTCATGACCGCCAAGTTGGCCGGATCCCTTAAAAAAAGATTCAGATTAATTGCAGAAGGATACGGGTTACCGGTTAAGGTCCGCATTCCGGCAGCCACGGTTATATTGATAGTTCCGTCATTGGGTTTACCCGTGAAATCGTACCGCTGATTTGCCCCTGGGTTATTGACACTGGTCCCGTCGGTACCTTTCATGGTAAATCCTTCACCAGGATTGATTGTATTATTACTTCCCACACGAATCCAATTCGCATATGCATTGGAAGTTATGAATTTAAATATCCAACGGGATGAAATTGTAAGAGGGGAAGCCAAACCGTTATACGCCGTCGTTATTACCGGATTAACCGAAGTCGTCAAACCTGTTACATCTTTCAACTGGACAATTCCGAATGGATTATTGACAGACGTTGCCGAAAGGACGTTACCTACCGGTGAACACCAATAATTGTAATCGAACCCATCAGCAGTACCTTCCTGATACACTGAAACTGTCCCAACACCTTTATTAGCTCCGGACCCTGTGGCTCCCTGAAGCAATTGAGCACCATTTCTGAGATACAAATTACTTGTTGCCGCGTTTAGTTCAAGATCCCCCTTAACGAACAACTGTTCATTATTGACGAAGATATAACTGTTTGGACTAACATACATTTGAGCAAAGAGCCCTGACGGACTAAACACCACTCCAATCAGAAGCAATGTCCCTTTGAGTATTTTTGACTTCATACGCTTCAAAATTTCACCTATTGTATTGATTTGTAAAATTAACCTTTTTTTCAAACAAAAAAGCAAACACACCTTCAACTCGTTATAGTGCCAGAAAAAACCGTTTAAAATCCATCAGAAGTAAAACCTACTCCAAACACCTCTACCTCACAATAAAAACACAATAATATCACGCCTGTTCATTAAAATGTTATTTTTTTGTTAAAATTGAATTATATTTCCTACTCTATAACAATTTTTAAATAAAGATAATTCTTATATTTTATGTTAATAAAACGGCAAATAATATTTATTTTGTTATATTTTAAAAAACAAACTGTTTTGAAATAAATGAAGCCAGGATGAAATCCCCCTGCCTTAAGACGCTTAAATCACTGAGAATGTTGTGTAAAAAATCACAAAATAGAATCAAAACAAAAACAAAAACACATCATGAACTTAAATTAATCATTTTTATAACACTTCTTTTTTTAGATTTATAAAAATCAAGTTAAATCTAAAAATATGGTTTCAAATTACACTATTCTGATTTTCATCAGAATACCAATGAAAAGGCGATATAAAAAATTCTTATAAAAAATTACACATAAACAGTCCTTTGATGTATTCAAAAATTCTCAAGACTCATCCCTTGAATGTTAAAAATAATTCAGCATCAATTTTTTTACACTTATGAAACAAAATTACTCAATCACTACTATCTCGAAAAGAGGAACTACCTGCCGCTTTGAAATAAGAAAAACAAATGTGAAATTCTTACGAAATTTACTTTCAATCCTTTTCCTTTCATTTATAACAAATGCTGCAAATGCTCAAATTGCACAAAGAGGTACTGCCACTACTGCAACAGCTAATGCTGTAACAACTCTAACCATCAACAAACCAACAGGGGTCATCGCCGGGGATATCATGATTGTGAATATTACCCAAAGAGGAACGAATACCCTTTCAAACCCGACTTGTACTGGATGGACATCAATAGACGGTGCAAATCTTGGAGGCGGAACTGACAGAAGGGTTAGCGTACTTTACAAAATAGCAGGAGTCAGTGAGCCTGCAAATTACACTTTTAATTTAGATGCCGATGTAGACAAATCTGCCGGCGCAATACTTGCCTTTTCAGGAGTAGATAACACAACTCCTTTTGACGTTACACTCGGAACAATAAATACTGCCAACAGTACTACTGTTACGGCTACAGGAATCACAACCGCCACTAACAACGCTGCCGTTATCATGTTAGGTGGTTCTGGCGGTTCAACTTGGTCAGGATGGACAACAACTTCACCAGGTGGATTAACCGAATTATATGACATACAAAACACAGTATCAATTGGCGGGGCTTGGGCTCTTAAAGCTACTGCAGGAGCAACTGGTAACGGTATTTCCACATTAACTTCTGGAGAGAGAAACGGAGCTATACTAGTAGCATTAAGAGCTTATGTGCCGCCACCCGCAAACGATGTTTGTTCAGGCGCAATACTTTTAACATCCAATACAACATGCACAACTACTATAGGCTCAACCTCAGGCGCAACAGACAACAACGAAACCGGAGATTGTACAATAGGAACCGAAAATGCAGTTTGGTATGAATTCCAGGCAGTAGCAACTTCACACGTTGTTACCGTTGACGGTATTGCAAATTTTGATGCTGTAGTTGAAGTTATTAGTACTTGTGGTTCAGCAACAACCCCAACAGGAGGAACATGTATTGATAACACCCTAGACGATGGCATTGAAACACTAACGCTTACGGGTTTAACCATTGGGAATTATTACAAAATTCAAATTCACGATTATTACGGCGATTTAACCGCTAACGGATTTACAGTATGTGTAACACACGTATCACAACCAACCATAACAAGTTTAGGAGCAGCCGGTGGCTGTCAGGGCAGCAGTTTAACAATCAACGGAACCGATTTAACTGGCGCAACTGCCGTAACCATCGGCGGGACTGCCGCCACAATTACAGGCAGCACCGCCACAACAGTAACTGTTACCGTAGGCTCCGGAACCACAGGAACCGTACAAGTTACAACACCGGGAGGGACCGCCACTTCAGCAGCTACTTTTACCGTAACCCCACTCCCGGTTATCACTACACAACCGGTGGGAACAAGTATTTGTACAACAGGTACAGGCTCTTTCAGTGTGGTGACAGCACCCGCAACAAGTTATCAGTGGAGAAGAAATGGCGTTAATTTAACCGACACAGCACCTTACAGTGGTGTTACTACCGCTACTTTAACCATTACCAATCCGGCTGCAGGAGATGCAGGCAACTTTGATGTTGTCATCACAAACGGCACATGCTCTGTTACTTCGGCGTTAAGAACTTTAACCGTTACCACCGTTCCTTCAACAGTAGCAACCCCAACACCTGTAAATGGAGCAACCGGAGTTTGTTATGCCGGAGGTGGTACAGTATCAAGCATCTCTTGGGGAGCTGCCGCAGGAGCTACCTCTTATGATGTTTACTTCGGTGCGGGAAGTGTACCGGGATCTGTAACTTCAAACGTTGCAACAAACTCCTACAACACGGGAGCTTTAGCAGCCAACACTACATACTATTGGAGAATCGTTGCGAAGAATGCTTGTGGTGACGCAATCACTTCTGCAACATTTTCTTTTACTACAGCAACAACTCCATGTGCTTTAACCTATTGCGTTCCGGCTCATAGCTCATCGTGTTCAAACACAATAACAAATGTTACTTTCAACACCATAAACAATACAACCGGCTGTGCCGACACTAACGGAACTTCCTATACTAATTATGCGACATCCGGAACACCAACCAGTACTTTACTAATCGGTAGCACTTACAACTTAAGCATTACCACAAATAGCTCCTCAATAGTTTCGGCATGGATTGACTTCAATGCGAACGGAACTTTTGAAGCAACAGAATGGACTCAGGTCTTCACAACAGGAACAAACGGCAATGTTAACATATTAATCCCTGTAACAGCCACACCGGGATTAACCACGATAAGAATCAGAAGCAGAGCAAGCGGAAACACAAATGGATCCGGAAACCCTTGTACCTCTTTTGCCTCTGGAGAAACCGAAGATTATGCCGTAACCTTATTGACGCCACCGGCATGTATTACTCCGAATGCACAACCAACCGCACTGATGCTGACACCAAGCGGTAACTCAATTGCAGGCTCATTTGCTCCTTCCGTTCCGGCTGCCGACACTTATTTAGTAGTCATAAACACAACCAACGTGGCACCTAACCCAACAAACGGAACCACATACACTGTAGGAGGAACTGTGGGAGCCGGAAATACCGTATTAAGCATTAACAGCAACACTACATTTGTAGCTTCCGGTTTAACGCCATCCACTACTTATTATTTCTTTGTTTTTGCATACAACTCATTATGTACCGGTGGTCCTTTATACAACACCACTACCCCATTAAACGGCACTACAACCACCACAACGGCTGACCCGGTTTATTGTACACCATCAGTTGGTGCGGCCGGCGATGAAAGTCTGACTTACTTTACCAGTATCAGTTTTGTGGGAACATTGAATGATATTTCCAACAGTTCCACTTATTCATCGGCTCCCAGAGGCTATCAGGATTTTTCCACGATTGCCAGTCGCTCCAGACAAGCGCAGGGACAAGGGGTTAATATTTCGACACAAACCACCAACAGAGGTTACTTAAAAGCATGGGTAGACTGGAACAAAGACGGTGATTTTGTTGATGCAGGTGAAACTGTATACGATGTGGGCGGAATCGCTTCCTACTCTACCACTTTTGGATTCGTTATCCCGGCTGTACAACCGGTTGGAAACTACAGGATCAGGATCAGAATCAACAAAGATGACGATACATCACCATACGACCCGGATGCTATCAGCACATTCAATTCTTGCCAAAACATTGATTACTATGGCGAAACCGAAGATTACACCTTTACAGTGATAGCCAGCTGTTCTGCCACCATCACCAGTATTACTGACGGTGTAAATTGTGGTGCCGGTAATGTAGTCTTAGGCGCAACTGGCGCAGGTGCTCCTACCGAATATCGTTGGTACACAACAGAAGTCGGCGGCACCCCTTTGGCAAGCACCGCAACGGGCAGTTGGACGACTCCTGTTTTAGCAACCACAACCACCTATTGGGTAACCGCTTTCAATGGTTGCGAATCACTAACCAGAACCAAAGTAGTCGCAACTATTAGTCCATTAGCCACACTAAGCTTCACCCCTTCCGTACCGGAAGTTTGTGGCGAAAACAATGTGCTTTCACTAACCGCAACCGGAGACAAACAATTAACCTACTTGGTTAACGAACTATTTAATGCCGGCTTGGGTGTTATGACAAACAGCAACATTGTAAGCAACGGAGGTGCAATCGATGCAATTTCCGAATGGCAAAATCAAGCCAGCACATTTGTTCCTTCTGAACAGGTTTGGTTCCCGGCAATTGCCTCAGGATTAACAGGAAATGGTTTTGCCATGTCAACTTCGGATACCGGAGAAGATGTTACCCATAATGCAATTCTTTCTCCAACCATCAGCACAAACACCTACCTTGACCTAAGCCTGTCTTTTGACATTTATTATTCAAGATACTACGTAGATGGGACAAGTTTAGGATTAGATTATGTTACTGTGGATGTTTCTACAAATGGCGGTGGCGCGTGGACAGAAATAGACCGCTATACTGCTGATATTGGCTATGGAACCCGCTTCGTAAACAAGTCATACAACTTAAACGCATATACCAATCAACCAAACTTTAAGGTACGTATACGCTACTATGGAGAATGGTGCGACGGATTAGCAATTGACAATTTCAAATTATTCGGAAATGTTCCTTTGAGCACTTCTTTTGACTGGTCCAGTGCTACACCGGTAGCTGCTTTCCAGGACGCGAGTTGCACTATTCCTTATGTAACAGGAACACCGATCACAACTGTTTACATCAGACCAACACTTGCGCAATTGGAAGATGCCACTTACAGTTTTACAGCTACAGCCACCCTGTCAAACGGTTGTGATGTGAGCCAAAATGTATCTATCAACAACAAATCGAAAGTATGGAAAGGCGGAACCGATGGCGACTGGAATAATGCCAACAACTGGCTGCCTGTAGGAGTACCGGATGCTAACACATGCGTAATCATCCCTCCAGCACCAAATACTTCAAATGTTATCGGAACAAATTATAATGGTTACGGAAAAACATTGCAGGTAAAAGACGGAGGCACCTTAATCATAAACCCAAGCAACTCGGTAACAATTACTGATTTTGTCGAAGTAAGCCCAACCGGAATATTCAACATAAAAAACACAGGCAGTTTAGTACAAATAAACAACGTAGCCAATACCGGAATCATAAACATGGAGCGTATTTCCCAACCGATGTACCGCTTAGACTACACCTATTGGAACTCCCCTGTTACAGCAGCTTCCGGTTTTACATTAGGTAATCTTACCACAGCTACCTCAAACATTTACAGCTACACCCCAACCCAGGCAGGAGCAAACGGTATCTGGACCCGACAAAGCGCGGCAACTGTCATGAATCCGACCAAAGGATATATCGCAAGAGCTCCATTGTCATTCCCTTCCACCGGACCAAAACTGGCGCAGACTGTGAATTTCGTAGGAACACCAAATAACGGAAACATCTCCATGCCGATTTCCAAAGGAACTAATGCAAACGTAGGAACTTCGGTAGGTGGCGCCATTATTACTGATGCGGATGACGAATGGAATTTAATCGGAAACCCGTATCCGTCTGCAATAGACATCGTTTCATTCCTTAACAACCCTGCCAACACTTCTATAGTTGACGGAACCGTGTATCTATGGACACACAACACGCCTCCATTAGCTACCACACCTGACCCTTTCTATGGCAACTATGCATTGAATTACACCGTAAATGATTATGCGACAGTAAACTCGTTAGGCAGTACAACAACTGCTGCAAGCGGGGGACTTGCTCCTACAAGATATATTGGAGCCGGCCAGTCCTTTTTCATTAGTGCGGATGACACCATGGCCAACGGAACTACAGCAAATGCGATTTTCAACAACAGTATGCGTGTTACAGGCAATAACGACAACTTCTTCAGAACAGAAAATGAAACTTCACATACCAACGAATTTGCTTCTCAAAGAGTATGGCTGAACTTATCAAACAATCACGGCGGTTTCAGTCAGATATTAATAGGATATGCAGAAGGTGCTTCGCTCGGATGGGACAGAGGTTTGGATGGGGAAGCGCTAGCGGGTAATGCCGTTAAATTCTACTCTTTCACGGAAGACAGAAAGCTAACCATTCAGGGAAGACCTTGGCCATTTGTTCAGGATGACATTGTTCCGTTGGGCTTCAAATCAACAGCACAGGACAACTATACGATTGGTATCGACCACATCGACCAAGAATTCAACAGTCAGAACATTTATCTTGAGGACCGTCTTTTAAATGTAATCCACAATTTAAGAACGGCTCCATATAGTTTCACAGCGCAACAAGGAACATTTGATACGAGATTTGTATTACGTTACACCGAAAACACGCTAAGCAACACAGAGATTACCACTGTTGAAAATTCAGTATTCGTATACAACAACGGAAAAATCAATATTAAATCGAATTTGGAAGCGATAAATGAAGTTAGCGTTTTCGATGTTTTAGGAAAAGCAATAGGTGTTTACAAAAAAATCAACAGTAGTGATTTTGAAATTAAAAATATACTTCCCACAACCAAAACCCTAATTATAAAAATCGAACTTGAAAATGGCGTTCTTATTACCAAAAAAATACTGTTTTAAAAACAGAAACAGTAAATAAACCAAAAAGCGCCTCGGAATTTTCCGAGGCGTTCTTTTTTACAAAAAAGCATTATTAGAAACCCAATCCAAAATAAAAAAATATAACAAATAAGGCAGGATAAATATAACATATACAAACTTGTTAACAATTTTTTAAAACAAAAACATGTTTTTTAGATTTTTTTTTTCATATTCGCACAAAAATACATTCATCGACGAAACAAGTATTTCACCGATTATTATTTTTTTGTTATAATGAATTGCGATATTTCTAACTACAAAGACTATTTACAAGTGAAAAAAAATTACTCTGCTAACCGATTTTTACAACAAACTCGTTCGAAAAAAAACGAGCATCCGGAAACGGAAAACACAACAATTTTTAAAAGGAAGTCAATCAATCTTATTGCCGCTACCCTATTTTTCTTATTCCTGGCCGCCACCGGTTTTTCACAAACCGTAACAGTGCACCTCACAACTTCGGGAACATGGATCTGTCCTGCCGGAGTGACTTCAATCACAGTTGAAACTTGGGGAGCCGGAGGTGGAGGTAGAACCGCCGGCAGCAACAAAGGCCATGTTAGTGGTGGTGGTGGTGGTGGTGCATACGCCAAAAGCTCCATCACTGTAGTTCCCGGAACATCCTATCCTTATACTGTAACAGTTGGCACCGGAGGAACACCAAATAACAATGGAGGCAACACTACAATAACTTTAAACGGAGTAACAACTACAGCAGAAGGAGGTAAAACTTCTGCTGCAACAAACACAACTTCTGCGGGAGGCAATGGCGGTTTAGCGTCAAATTCAATAGGCGACATAACTCGAAACGGAGGAAACGGCGGAACAGGTAATGGTAATTCTAGCGGCTCTGGCTCTGGCGGCGGCGGCGGCGGCGGCTCTGCAGCAGGTAGCGACGGCCCAGGTAATAATGGCGGAAACGGGACAAGTGCCGGAACAGGAGGAACAGGAGGAATGACAGTAGCTAGCTTCGGTGGAGCAGGCGGGAATGGAGGTTCCGACAATATAGGAAGCAACGCAACTGTAAATTACGGCGGCGGCGGCGGCGGCGGCGGCGATAGAAGCACAAGCGGCTCAGGCATGAACGGAGGCATCACATTATCTTATATACTACCCCCTCCAGCAAACGACAATTGCGCAGGAGCCATAGCCTTAACGGTTAATCCGGCTACAACATGCACCACAACAACATCGGGAACTACAGTTGCAGCAACCCAGTCACAGGTATCCTGTGCAGGAACAGCGGATGACGACGTTTGGTATAGTTTTACCGCAACAACCACATCACACACAATCACAGCGACACCCGGAACACTATCAGACATAGTTCTTCAGGTTTTCAGCGGAGCTTGTGCGGGTACCGTTACAGGCTCACTCGGATGCGCAGACGTAACATCAGGCGCAACAGCAGAAACATTAACTTTAACGGGGCTAACTGCTGGAAACACTTATTTGATAAGGATATACAGCAATAGTAGCGGGTCGAATCAAGGAACATTCACACTATGTATTACAACACCACCCACACCTCCGGCAAATGATGAACCGTGTTCAGCAATCAGCCTTACCGTAAACACTACATGTACCTACACTGCCTACACCAATGCTAATGCAACCGCAAGTGCAGGAGTTCCAGCACCAAGTTGTTCACTGTATTCAGGTGGAGACGTATGGTTTTCAGTTGTGGTTCCCGCAAACGGAGAAGTCACAGTTGACACACAAACAGGTGGAATGACAGACAGCGGCATGGCTTGGTACACAGGTACCTGCGGAGCATTAACATTATTGGCATGCGACGATGACAGCAGTACCAATGGCAATATGTCTTCAATAACAAGAACTGGGCTAACCCCAGGCACCACGATTTGGATAAGGATATTTGAGTACGGCAACAACAACAATGGAACGTTTGGCATTTGCGCTTCGACAAGTACTCCGTGCACCACCCCTACTGCACAACCTACCACTTTAGCCTTAACACATCCTTCAAACGGGACCATTAGCGGTTCGTTTACAGCAGCTTCACCAGCTTCTTCAAACTATTTGGTAGTCTATAACACTTCAGGAACACCTCCTACAGTCGTTAACGGAACAACATACTCCGTTGGTGGAGCAATTACAGATGGAACTGTAGCAGACATAGACACAAACACATCTTTTTCTGTCAGTGGATTACTCTCAAACACAACTTATTATTTCTTTGTATACTCTTACAACAACAATAGCTGTTCAGGTGGCCCATTGTATTTAACAACATCTCCTTTAACCGGCAATACCACCACACCGTTGTTCTACTGTGCTTCTACTGCATCAGATTCATCGTATTATATCAACAACTTCTCGACAACACTGGGATCCACAAACATCACTAATAATGGCTCCGGATATTCTGTAATGGGATACGGCAACTTTACCGGACAAACGGTAACCCAACAACAATTTTCAAGCGTTAATTTTTCGACGACATTTACCGGAGGAACCTTTGGTTTCAATATCTGGGTAGACTGGAATAACGATGGCGACTTTAACGATGCCGGAGAAAAAGTATATGCATCGGGAGCCTACGGTTCAAGTTTCACAGGTTCCTTTGCGGTTCCGGGAACAGCATCAATAGGCAACCACAGAATGAGAATTGTTGCCGATTTTTTAGAAACAGACCCAACTGTCTGTGGCTCAATTTCCAGCGGTGAAACCGAAGACTACACTTTCACAGTAACAGCAAGCGCGGCATGTACAACTCCAACAGCACAACCAAGCGCTTTGGCATTGACTCAACCGGCCAACGGCTCTATTAACGGCTCTTTTACCGCAGCAAGCCCCGCTCCGACGAACTATTTAGTAGTTTACAACACTACAGGAGTAGCCCCATCACCTGCAAACGGCACAACATATACCGCAGGCGGAACTGTTGGTGCAGGGAATACGGTTGCAGACATAGACAACAACACCAGTTTTTCATTAACAGGATTAACCGGAGGGGTAACCTATTATTTCTTCGTATACTCTTATAACACAATTTGTACCGGAGGCCCTTTATATTTAACAACAAGTCCTGCAACCGGAAATGCGGTTGTACCATTTTACTATTGTACTGCAAATAACAGTAGTAACACTTCGTACTATATCAGTGGCGTGACAAGTACCGGAGGAACAGCTAACATTTCCAACACCGGAACCAACTTTAGTGCCGGAGGATATATCGATTACACCGCAACACATTTTGTTTCGCAATATGCTGGTTTAAACTTTAACCTAACAGCGACACATCCATCCAGTACATACGGTTATACTGCATGGGTAGACTGGAACAACGATGGTGATTTTTCAGATAGTGGTGAAAGTGCAATAACGACCGGGTATTTAAGTTCTCCAGCCTCTATAGGCTCGGTAACTATTCCAACAGGAACACCAGCCGGTAATTACCGAATGAGAATCAGAAACGCATATATGAATAACCCCGCTCCCGCATGTGGTAACCACGCATATGGAGAAACGGAAGACTACAAAGTAACCTGTTTAGGGCCGCTACCATGCGCTGGCAACCCGTCGGCTATCGCAGTCACAGTTACATCATCATCAACAGCAACCGTAAACTGGACCGCAGCGGTACCGGCACCGGACAACGGCTACCAATATTACTATTCAACAAACGCAACTGCACCAACAACAGGCACACCCCCTTCCGGAAGCACGGGAGCAGGCGTAACAACCGCCAACTTAACCGGATTAACGTCCGCAACCACTTACCACATATGGGTACGTTCCGATTGTGGCGGTGGCTTAGGCCTAGGCGCTTGGGTTGGACCAATCACTTTCTATGTCCCTAACTGTATTGTTGGAACCGGATTGGGAACTTCAGCTTTGGGATGTCCTTCAGTAGTTTCAGGAGGACTGGGTTTATTCGGAGCAGATCCTGCCACCATAACCTGTTCTTCAGCATCCAATTGCGTGGATCTGGAGGCAACTTACCTGCCTTTAGGACAAACAACAAGCTATACGACAGAAGAGATAGCCTACAATCCTCCATACCAATTTGGATGTCTAGAAAATCCTGTAAGCGTTAATGTAGATGACGTATGGTCACCTGTCATCACCCTTCCTTTCAACTTCTGTTTTTACGGATCAAATTACAACCAATGCCTAATCGGCTCAAACGGTGTTTTATCTTTTGATTTAACCGGAAACACTTCTGGAGGTTTCTCCGAATGGGAGTTTGACGCCAATCTCCCTGACACTTCCTTATTCAAAAACACCATATTTGGGGTTTATCAGGACATTGACCCAAGTAAAGGAGGAGAAGTCGGCTGGGAATTAATCACGTTAAATTCCGGATGCAGAGCTTTAGTGGCATCATGGAAAGACATCCCGATGTTCTCTTCTTCATGTAATTCTTTACTCTATACCGGAATGATGGTTTTATATGAAAACACTAATATTATCGAAGTATACATTCAGAAAAAAGATGTTTGTTCCACTTGGAATTACGGAAATGCAATTGTTGGAATTCAAAATTCAACAGGAACAATTGCAACCGTAGCTCCGGGAAGAAACGGACTTGATGCAAATTGGTCAGTTACCAACAAAGCCTATAGATTCGTCCCTTCTGGCGCATCCATCACTTCAATCAAATGGTATGAAGGCTCGGGAACAACCGGCCCTGTTGTAGGAACAACAGACAGCATCAATGTTTGCCCAACTGCAACAACAACCTATACCGCTGAAGTAACTTACGCTTTATGCAACGGTGGCACACTAAAAGAAACCGAGGAAACTACTGTAACAGTTTCCAACTCCAAAGTATGGAACGGATCTGTAGACACCGATTGGAACAAAACCAATAACTGGACACCGGCAGGGATACCAACAGCTGTAGATTGTATTATAATTCCGGACACAACTAACGACCCTACCATCAGCGGAACAGCTTACACCGGATTAGGATATAGCTTGGTTGTCAATAACGGAGCCGTTTTGACTGTGAATCCGAACAACAATCTGTCTATCGTAAACACCATAAACATTGATGCAGGAGGAGACATAATTTTAGAAGATGATGCTAGTTTAGTACAAACCAACAATGTTGCCAATACCGGAACCGCACATATCAAGAGAACTTCCGCTCCAATGCATCGATTAGACTACTCTTATTGGAACACTCCTGTGACGGCCGCATCAGCTTTCCCAGTCGGAAATTTAACATCGGGCACAACACTTATCTACAAATACACCCCAACCGTTGCCAACGGAAACGGAACATGGACTCGTGTGGGCACCGCTACAGCAATGGATCCAACCTATGGAATTATTGCCAGAGCCCCAAGCTCATTCCCTACTACCGGACCAAAACAAACCCATACCGTTAATTTTACAGGAACTCCAAATAACGGTAACATTTTGATACCGATTAAAAAAGGAAACAATGCTAATATGAATGGAACTGTCCCAGGAAACACGACTATTATTTTAGACGCGGATGACGAATGGAACTTAATTGGAAACCCATACCCTTCCGCTATTGACATCGTAAGCTTCTTAAACCTACCCGCAAACATTCCTGTTGTGGATGGTACCGTATATTTATGGACACACAATTCACCTCCAAGTGCCGCTGTTGTAGACCCTTTCTATGGTAACTATGCCTATAACTACACTGTTAGCGACTATGCTACAGTTAATGACATGGGAGGAACAACCACAGCTGGAGGAACAACTCCTAGCCAATACATCGCATCAGGACAATCGTTCTTTATCAGTGCAGATGACGCAATGCCAAACGGAACCACTGCAAATGCAACCTTCAACAATAGCATGCGTGTGCTTGACAACAATAGTAACTTCTATCGTTCAGAGAATACGGCTAACAATTCAAATGCACGAAATTTCAACAAGCAACGTTTGTGGTTAAACTTATCAAACAACAACGGCGGTTTCAGTCAAATTCTGGTAGGCTATGCCG
The DNA here is from genome assembly GCF_000498535.1 of Flavobacterium limnosediminis JC2902. Taxonomy (GTDB): domain Bacteria; phylum Bacteroidota; class Bacteroidia; order Flavobacteriales; family Flavobacteriaceae; genus Flavobacterium; species Flavobacterium limnosediminis. The sequence goes on from NZ_AVGG01000002.1 coordinate 146,552, forward strand.
AGGGTGCAACTTTAAACTGGGATCGTGGTCTCGACGGAGAAGCCTTGGCAGGTAACGCTGTTAAGCTTTACTCATTAGGAGCGGACAAAAAACTGACTATTCAGGGACGCCCTTGGCCGTTTGTTCAGGATGATTTGGTACCGCTTGGCTTTAAGGCTACTGCACAAGGAAATTACACGATAGGCATTGATCATTTTGACACAGAGTTCAACAACTCCAATATTTATCTGGAAGACAGATTACTAAACATTATCCATGATCTAAAAACCACTCAGTATAGTTTTACCTCTGCTGCAGGCGACTTTGATAATCGTTTTGTACTTCGCTACACAAACAGCACCCTTAGCAATAATGATGTAACCGCTTTTGAGAATTCTATCGTTTTTTATAATGACAACAAACTGAATGTAAAATCTACTTTGGAACCGATTAAGGCAATAGCGATATACGATGTTCTTGGTAAAATATTAGTGCAATCTTCCAAGGTAAATGCGAATCATTTCGTGGCAGAAACTTTAAGCCCGACACAAACCGCTCTGGTTGTGAAAGTTACACTGGAAAACAATGTTGTGGTGAGCAAAAAAGTCATTTACTAAATTTACTTTCCACACAATACCGAAAAGAGGTCGTCTGAAACAGACGGCCTCTTTATTTTTTTACAATTTAAAAAGTTGCCTTTATCGATTAATAACATTCTTTCAACGAATATACTCACTGCAAAATTCAACCTTATCCTATTTCCTCTAAATTTACATATCCAAAACAACCAAGGAAAGTTTCTGCATACCTGCTTCTATGGAACAAAATCTATTAGAAACCATAAAGGAAGTACAGATATGAAACCAATAAAACTACTTTTTACTCTTACTTGCTTATCATTCTGCTTTATAACTAAAACACAAGCACAGATAGGCATCGGAACCACAAATCCAACTGCAAAATTTGAAATAGACGCATCCACAGATGCAATACCCGCACTTGAAATTGTCCCTAGAGCAACGGCTCCGACGGGCACTGCAAACGGACAAATTGCAATGATTGACAATTCATTGTATATTTACGATCTGACCAGAGCCAAATGGTTGAGTTCGGAAACCATAATTCTAAACTATTCTGCTACGGGTAATACAGAAAATGAATATTTAAACATTAACGATAATGACTCCGGAATTCGTTTACCATTCGATGCTACACTTATTGCAATAACCGCTAGAGCGACTGGTGGTGGGGACACAAGTAGAACCGTAAGGATCAGAAAAAACAGTTCCAATACAGATTTACTAACATTTGTTGCAGCGAATTACTTATACAGCTCGACGACAACAAATTTAAACTTCAATGCTGGGGATTATATAAACATCTATATCGCCGATGAACCAAATGACTTTGACAATCCAAATGTTACGTTATTTCTAAAATGGCGTGAATAATCAAACATACTTCAAAAAATTCCAAAAAAACCTCTGCTGTAAATAGCCGGGGTCTTTTTCGTTAGCATAAGCCTCCCTTTCAAAACTTATGTTCCGGTAGGCCGTATGACGGTTTTTGTATTGCATCCACCGTATCAGATATTCAATAAAATACCACAAAAAAAAAGGAACAATCAGCATTTCGATTTGCTGTCGGATGTGGATCTCTTCGTGATTTAGCATGACAACGTCTTCCCTGTCCTTTTTGTCTTTCAAAAAAACAAACGGATATACCGTAATACCACGAAAACCTTTTGGCGTTAAATATTTAATTACAAGTAGTATCATTAACCGTAAAGTTCCTAAATTTGCTCCTATGAATAACCAAATTGACCCAAATAATTTAAAAGAGGGGGAAGATTTCTATTATACGCCCGAAGGCTACAAATGTTTCACGGAAAAATACCACCTGAAACGAGGTTACTGCTGCAAAAGCGGATGCCGACACTGCCCTTACGGATTTGATAAAAAAACTGGTGAAATAACTAAAAAATAGTTGGGCGTACCCCTACGGGACGGGCTATCCGCAGTACAAGGTACTTGCTGCTATCCCTCACGCAAACACAACACAAGAATGGACATATATCTATTACAATACAAAATTAAAATTTACAAGTCCTACCACCGGTCGGATATTCGGTATCCCTAGGTTTCAAATGAAATTATCGAAAGACAAATCAATATCGAATACCTTAAATTTCAAAAACGATTCTCAATTGCTCTGATTTCTGTCTCAAAACTCAGAACCTTAGCAACTCAGAACCTTAGCAACTCAAAAAAAATGACTTTTCAGGAACAAATAACAGAAGGAATTCCATCGGTTTTACCGCAACCGAAACCCTACGAAACCAATATCAATCACGCGCCAAAGCGCAAAGAAATATTATCGGAAGACGAAAAAAAATTAGCACTTCGCAACGCACTTCGTTACTTCGAACCAAAACACCACGCCGAACTGATTCCCGAATTCAAAGAAGAACTGGAAAAATACGGCCGCATCTACATGTACCGCCTGCGTCCGGACTACAGAATGTATGCGCGCCCCATTTCAGAATATCCGGGAAAAAGCGAACAGGCAAAAGCGATCATGTTAATGATTCAGAACAATCTGGATTATGCCGTGGCGCAACATCCACATGAATTGATTACCTATGGCGGAAACGGTGCCGTGTTCAGCAACTGGGCACAATACCGTCTGACAATGAAATATTTGTCCGAGATGACCGAAGAACAGACTTTGGTTATGTATTCCGGACATCCGATGGGTTTATTCCCATCTCATAAAGAAGCACCAAGAGTGGTAGTAACTAACGGAATGATGATTCCAAACTATTCCAGACCGGACGATTGGGAAAAATTCAACGCATTGGGCGTAACGCAATACGGACAAATGACTGCCGGAAGTTACATGTACATCGGTCCGCAAGGTATCGTACACGGAACAACAATCACAGTTTTAAACGGTTTCCGAAAAATAAAAACCAATCCAAGCGGCGGTTTATTCGTAACCTCAGGACTCGGAGGAATGAGCGGCGCTCAGCCAAAAGCAGGAACCATTGCCGGTTGCGTAACGGTTTGTGCCGAAGTAAATCCGAAAATCACCAGAATCCGTCACGAACAAGGTTGGATTCATGAAATCGTGGAAGACATTACCTTATTGGTGGCAAGAGTCCGAAAAGCTTTGAAAAACAAAGAAATCGTATCGATCGCATACTTAGGAAATATCGTTGATGTTTGGGAAAGATTCGATGAAGAAGGATTATATATCGACTTAGGTTCCGACCAGACTTCATTACACAATCCTTGGGCGGGTGGCTACTACCCTACCGGATTCACATTTGAGGAATCCAACGAAATGATGGCCAACAACCCGGAGCAATTCAAGATTGAAGTACAAAAAACACTGCGTCGTCATGCGGCAGCAATAAACAAACATACAGCCAAAGGAACCTATTTCTTCGACTATGGAAATGCATTCCTTTTGGAAGCTTCCCGCGCCGGAGCCGATGTAATGGCAGCAAACGGCATCGATTTCAAATATCCGTCTTACGTGCAGGATATTATGGGTCCGATGTGTTTCGACTATGGTTTCGGACCGTTCCGCTGGGTTTGTACCTCAGGAAATCCGGAAGATTTGGCAAAAACCGACAAAATTGCATGTGACGTATTGGAAGAGATGATGAAAAACTCCCCTTCCGAAATCCAACAGCAAATGGCCGACAACATCCAATGGATCAAAGGAGCTCAGAAAAATAAATTGGTTGTAGGTTCTCAAGCCAGAATTCTTTATGCCGATGCCGAAGGACGAACTAAAATTGCAGAAGCCTTTAATCAGGCGATTGCCAGAGACGAAATAGGATATGTGGTTTTAGGCCGAGATCATCACGATGTTTCGGGTACTGACTCGCCGTACAGAGAAACCTCAAACATATATGACGGCTCACGTTTCACGTCTGACATGGCCATCCAAAATGTGATTGGTGACAGTTTCCGTGGCGCCACCTGGGTTTCCATCCATAACGGTGGAGGCGTTGGTTGGGGAGAGGTTGTAAACGGTGGATTTGGTATGGTTCTTGATGGAAGTAAAGAGGCTTCAAGACGCTTAGAATCAATGCTTTTCTGGGATGTAAACAACGGAATTTCCCGCAGAAGCTGGGCCAGAAACGAAGGCGCCATTTTTGCCATAAAACGTGCAATGGAAACACAACCTTTGTTGAAAGTGACCATTCCGAATTTAGTCGATGATGCATTGTTAAACAATTAGTTTTGAGTTTCGGGTAGTGTATTGAGATTTAAAACTAAACGTTTTTAAACCTAAAATAATACTACCATGAAAACACTTAAACTATTTTCGGTTTTGCTGCTGATTATAGCGGTAGCCTGCAGCCCGATAAAAGTGGATGCCGATTATGATAAAGCTACCGATTTCAGTCAGTATAAAACTTATGCTTTTCTGAAAGACGGTATTGACAAAGTTGAGATTTCCGATTTGGACAAAAAAAGAATTCTCAATGCGATTGACGCTCAAATGCAGGCAAAAGGATACGCAAAAAGCGAAACACCCGATTTGTTGATAAACTTTTTTACGAAAGAAATGGATATCATAGACGTGAACCAATACTACGGCTATTGGGGCTATTGGGGATGGTATCCGTATTATGGACCTTCCTACGTTTACACCTCAACCGAAGGCACTTTATACGTCGACCTGATTGACGCAAAGAAAAAAGAACTCGTTTGGCAAGGTGTGGGTGTTGGCTATTTAGCTGAAAGAATGAGCCAAAAAGAGGAACGTATCAACGAATTTGTCACCAAAATCATGATGCAGTTCCCACCGGAAGTAAAAAGTGATAAAAAAGCAAAAAAGTAGTCGTAATGGCTACTTTTTTCTTTTTGGAAAAAGATAACAATTGTCATATTTAGAACCGCTCAATACTCTTAATTTTGCTAAAATTCAATTACAATGCAAGACATTCGAAACATAGACGACATTAAACAAATGGTCAATTCCTTTTATGCAAAAGTACGGCAGGACGACTTCATCGGACCGATTTTCAATGAACAGATTCAGGACCGATGGGAAGTGCATCTGGAAAAAATGTACGGATTCTGGCAAACAGTTTTATTGGATGTCCGCGCCTACTCCGGCAGTCCGTTCCCTCCACATGCAAGACTTCCGATTCAGAAAGAACATTTTGACCGCTGGATGACCATTTTCACCCAAAACATAGACGAGCAATTTGCAGGTCCAATAGCCGATGAAGCCAAGTGGCGCGCGGAAAAAATGGCCGAAATGTTTAACTATAAAATTGAGTATTTCCGAAATGCCAATCAAAAACCGCTTTCATAGCTATTTCACATTCTTTTTTTGACTATTTTGCAGTTAGTTTCCACCAAAACACCAACTTAACTAATTGCCGATTATGATGAAAAACTACTCCAAATTAATTCTGGGAACATTGCTTTCCGCCTTCCTATTTTCGTGCAGTTCAACAAACCTTCTTACCTTAAGCGTAACGGAACCTGCCCCGATTTACATTCCTGCTGAAGGAAAATCGGTGGGTATCATTAACCGAAGTTTACCCAACAAACAAAACGAAGCTTTTGACGTTATCGATAAAATCCTGTCAGTCGAAGGAAAAGACTTAGATAAAGACGGCGCCAACGAATCCGTTTTGGGCCTGCAGAATGAACTGACGAAAAACAACGGTTTTACTTCTGTAAAAATGATAGAAGACGCCAATTTAAAAAGCATCGGACTCGGAGTTTTCCCGGCTCCCATCCAATGGGAAAACGTTGAAAAAATTGCTCAAAAAAATCAGGTGGATTATCTTTTCGAACTGTCTTTTTATGACACCGACACCAAAGTGGATTACAAAACCGCCACCGTTGAAAAAGCAAACGTTGTCGGCATCAAAATCCCGGTAATCGAACATCAGGTTAACATCGCTACCATGATAAAAAACGGCTGGCGTATTTATGATGTTAAGAATAGGGAAATCGTAGACGAAATAGCCTCTAATAATGTGGTTAATTCCTCCGGAAGAGGCATCAACCCCGTAACCGCAGCCGAAGCCGTAATGGGCAGAAAGCAAAACGTTTTAAAAACGAGCAATCGTTTGGGTTCTGATTATGCTTTGAAAACACTCCCCTATAAAATCAGGGTTTCCCGTGATTATTATGTAAAAGGAACACCTAATTTCGAAATCGGAAAACGTCGTGCCCAGACCGGAAACTGGGATGGTGCCGCCGAACTTTGGGCAAAGGAAGTCAACAACCCCGACCCAACCATCGCTGGAAGAGCCTGTTACAACATGGCTATCACCAATGAAATAAACGGAAATTTAGAAGTTGCCGTAGATTGGGCTTCCAAATCCTATAGTGATTACGGGGACAAACTGGCTTTGCGTTATCTCAACATTCTTAAGAGCAGAATCGCAAAAAAGCAACAACTTCTGGCTGAAAATAAATAAAGTCTTTCAACCTTAAAACCCAGAACTTTCATGGATTATTCAACACAGATTTCATGAATTATCACAGATTAATTTGTGTAAATCGGTGAAATCTGTGTTTAAAAAATAATTACAGAAACTTCATTCTCCTTGGCAGACAAAAAAAAGAACCATACTCAACAGCATGGTTCTTTTTTTATATGTGAATAAGTTTTTAGTACGCTAATAACTCTTCAATCTTCACTTTTACTTTATCTGAAGAAGGAATCATAGTCTGCTCCAAAACGCTGTTTAACGGAATGGCTGGCATATTCTCCGAACCAATTGTCATCACGGGCGCATCAAGATACTTGAAACATTTCTCCTGAATCATTCCGGCCAAACTTCTTGCAAAAGAATTGTTGATGGACTCTTCGGTTACCACAAGACATTTTTTGGTCTTTTTAACCGATTTCAGAATCGTTTCTTCATCCAACGGATTCAGCGTTCTCAAATCGATAATTTCCACCTGATCTTTAATTTTTGAAGAAGCGTTTAAAGCCCAATGTACTCCCATCCCGTAAGTGATTACAGAAATGGTTTCTTTCGTTTCCTGCTCCCAAATTTCCTGAACGACATTCGCTTTTCCGAAAGGTAAAACGTAATCCTCGCTCGGCTCATTTGTACGGGCTTCATCCGTTCCTTTTACTTTTGACCAGTATAATCCTTTGTGTTCTAAAATAACTACCGGATTCGGGTCGTAATAAGCTGCTTTCAATAATCCTTTCAAATCGGCACCATTACTTGGGTAAGCGATTTTGATTCCGCGAATATTTGCCAATACACTTTCCACCGAAGAAGAGTGGTAAGGTCCACCACTTCCGTATGCTCCGATAGGCACGCGCAAAATCATGCTCACCGGCCACTTACCGTTTGAAAGATAGCATGAACGGCTAACCTCGGTAAACAGCTGATTCAGTCCCGGCCAAATGTAATCGGCAAACTGAACTTCCACTATCGGTTTTAATCCTACGGCCGACATTCCCACGGTAGAACCAACGATAAACGCTTCCTGAATCGGAGTATTAAACACACGCTCGTCGCCAAACTTCTGAGCCAACGTAGCTGCTTCCCTGAAAACACCACCTAATCTTCCGCCTACATCCTGTCCGTATAACAGACATTCTTTATGTTTTCGCATTAATTCTTCCACAGCAAACAAAGCGCAATCCACCATCACCACTTTGTCTTCACGCTCCGGATTTCTTTCGCCCGCTTCCTCTGTAATCGGAGTCGGTGCAAAATCGTGCATGAATAAATCTTCCGGTTTCGGATCTTCCGCTTGTAAGGCTCTTTCGTAATCTCTTTTTACTTTTTCAGTAGCCGCATGTTCGATTTCCGCGATCTCATCTAAAGTGAATTCGGCATCAATCATCTGCTTCAATAAAACCGGATAAGGATCTCTTGAATGCGCTTCCTCCAAATCATCACGGTACCATTCCATTCGAACCCCCGAAGTATGGTGATTCAAAAGCGGTACTTTCGCATGAACTAAAAACGGTCGACGCTCTTCACGCATGGTTTTCAACACTTCCTGTACGGCTAAATAGCTTTCCGTAAAATTAGCACCATCAATGGAAATCGCTTCAATTCCGTGAAATCCTTTTGCATATTCAAAGGCATTTTGCGCACGGGTTTCCGCAGCATTCGCCGAAATATCCCATCCGTTATCCTGAACCAAATATAAAATAGGCAGTTGCTTTAATGCCGCCATTTGGAAAGCCTCAGCAATTTCTCCCTCAGTTACCGATGCATCTCCAAGCGAACAAACCACAATCGGTTTTTCTTTCAGGGTTGTATCATCAAGTCCGACATTTTCTTTATACCAAAATCCCATAGCCGCTCCCGTCGCCGGAATCGCCTGCATCCCAGTCGCAGAGGACTGATGAGGAATTTTAGGTTTATCGGCATCACGCAAACTCGGATGGCAATAGTAGGTTCTTCCTCCCGAAAAAGGATCGTCTTTTTTTGCCATCAGCTGCAACATCATATCATAAGGCTGCATCCCGATACCCAGCATCATCGCATCATCACGATAATACGGAAAGGCATAATCCTGCGGTAACAACTGCATCCCCACGGCAATCTGAATCGCTTCGTGTCCGCGCGACGTGGCGTGAACATATTTGGAAACCACTTTAAAATTATCTTCATACAACGTGGCCATCGCCTTGGCAGTCGCCATGGTTGAAAATGCTTTTTTAAGTGTTGATTTATCTACAAGTACTGGCATATCTATCGTATTCATTGTTTTTTCTTTTAGAGCGAATATTCCGAAAGCTATCGGAACGGGCATTATCCTAAACTGCCGGAACTATCCAGCCGAATTTATCTTCCGCTTTTTGTGTTTTGATAGCATTCAGTGAATCATTAACATCATGTGAAACCGGGTTTTCTTTCGGCAACATAAGCTTCGAATCTTTGTATCCGATTTCCTCAATCATGGCAATTCCAACTGCGGTTCCTGCTCCGAAAGCTTCTTCCAGCGTACCATTTTGTGATGCTTCGATAATTTCCGAAATAGTGATCGGTCTTTCCGTCACTTCAAAACCTTTGTCGCGAAGCAAATCAATTACTGACATTCTGGTAATTCCCGCCAAAATGGAACCGCTCAAATCCGGCGTAATGAACTTCCCTCCGATTTTGAAGAAAACGTTCATCGTTCCCACTTCCTGGATGTATTCGAAGTTATTGGCATCCAACCAAAGTACCTGATCGTATCCTTTTGCTTTGGCCATTTCCGTCGGACGGATAGCCCCTGCATAATTTCCTGCTGCTTTTGCTTCTCCAGTTCCTCCTACAGCGGCGCGGATGTATTTGGTTTCTGCGTATAATTTAATTGGTTTGCTGAAAAACGGTCCGGCAGGCGATGCGATTACGATAAACTTATATCTTGTAGCCGCACGCATTCCGATAAACGCTTCATCCGCATACATGAAAGGACGCAAATACAAAGCCGCTCCTTCTTCAGACGGAATCCAGTTTTTTTCAAGGGCAACCAGTTTCTTCAAGGCTTCCACAAACAAATCTTCCGGAAACGAAGGCATCCCCATTCTGTCGGCGCTGAAATTCATACGCTTCGCATTTTCCATCGGACGGAATAATAAAGGCGTGTTGTCGTTTCCTAAAGTCGCTTTCATTCCTTCAAAAATTGCCTGTCCGTAATGTAAAGCCATAGCGGCAGGATGAGTTGCAATAGCTGCTAAAGGTTCGATTCTTGGATTGATCCACGCTCCGTTTTCATAATCACAAATAAACATGTGATCCGTAAAGGCGTTCCCCATCGCGATATTGTTGATATCCACTTCGCTCACTTTTGAGGCCTGAACTTGGTTTATTTTTATAGTGTAAGACATAGTCTGTTTTTTGTTGTAATTATATTGCTGTAGTTGTTTCAAATTTCTCTAAATAATCGCCCACTCTTCTCAGGAAGGATCCTCCTAAAAAGCCGTCAACCACACGATGGTCAAACGAAAGCGACAGATACATCATGCTTCGGATAGCGATTTCATCTCCTTTTTCAGTGGTGATCACTTCCGGTCGTTTCTTAATGATCCCAAGTGCCAAAATCGCTACTTCCGGCTGATTGATGATTGGGGTTCCCATCAAGCTTCCAAAAGTTCCCACATTCGAAATCGTGAACGTGCTTCCCTGAACCTCATCGGGTTTTAATTTATTGTTTCGGGAACTGTCTGCCAGATGATTTACGGAGGCTGCCAATTCGGACAAACTCTTTTCATTCGCGTTTCTAACCACCGGAACAATCAGGTTTCCGCTTGGTAACGCCGTAGCCATTCCGATATTAATATCGTTATGAACGATGATTTTCTTATCGTCTACCGAAACATTAATCATTGGAAAATCCTGAATCGCTTTGGCTACCGCATCCACGAAAATTGGCGTGAATGTCAATTTCTCATTGTATTTCTCTTGGAATTTATCCTTCACTTCATTTCTCCAATTCACCAAATTGGTAACATCCACTTCGATATAAGAAGTCACGTGAGGTGACGTCTGTTTGGAATATACCATGTGATCGGCAATCATTTTACGCATACGGTCCATTTCTACAATGCGGTCTTTGCCTTCCACAAAATTGATTACCGGTTTTGGATAAGTTGAAACAGGAGCACTCGGAACTGCCAATTGCGGATTACGCTGCAGCGGATATTTACGGGATTTCAAATAGTTGAAAACATCGCTTTTTTGAATCCTTCCTTCAGCACCCGAACCCGGAATACTTTGCACTTCTTCCAGCGACAGGTTTTCTTTCTGCGCGATGCTGATAATCAACGGCGAAAGAAAAGCGTCCGGATTGCTCTTTAACTGCACCGGTTTTGGCGCACTTTGAGCAGTCGTTGGTTGTGGAGCATTCGTTTTTGCAACTTCGCCCTTTTGTGTTTTCACTTCCGCTGTCCCGTCTGATGAAATCAACGCAAGCACTTCGCCCACGGCCACCACATCATCTTTTTGATAACGGATTTCGGTAATCACACCCGAACAAGGCGCAGGAACTTCACTATCCACTTTATCGGTCGCCACTTCCAACAGTGTCTCTTCGGCTTCAACCTTATCACCGACATTTTTCAGCCAGCTGATGATGGTCGCTTCCGAAATACTTTCACCCATTTTGGGCATTTTGAACTCTACTATTGACATCTTTTATAGTTTTCAGTCACAGTTTTCAGTCGCACAGATACTGTTTACTGCGACTGGATACTGTTTACTTTTTCTTAAATTCATTTAATGTTTTATAAAACGCTTCCTGAGTTGGACGATTTTCAGGAATTTCACGCAAAGGTTCTACAGCTCGCAACGTCTCGTGACATTCGGCAGGAAGTTGCTGATACAACGCTGTCCCTTTGGTTTTCCACGCAATCATTTCATCGCTCACGTCTTTAATAATAGTTGCAGGATTTCCAACAACCATTTTTCGGTTAGGAATCTTCATATCGGCTTTGATAAACGACAATGCGCCTACGATACATTCATCGCCCAATTCCACATTATCCATGATTACGGCATTCATCCCAACCAGACAGTTCGCACCGATATTGGCGCCGTGAATAATGGCTCCGTGACCGATATGCGCACCGACTTTCAGCACCATGCTTTTACCCGGAAACATATGGATCGTGCAGTTTTCCTGAATGTTACAGCCATCTTCGATTATAATCTCACCCCAGTCACCACGGATGGCAGCGCCCGGACCAACATATACGTTTTTCCCGATAATCACATTACCCGTAACCGCGGCCTGCGGATGGATAAAACTGCTTTCGTGAACAACCGGTATAAAACCTTTGAATTCGTAAACCATAATCTAGTGGTTAGTTGTTGGTCGTCAGTGATTAGTTAGCAGTCAGCCTAACGACTAATCACTAACAACTAACGACTATCTTTATTTAAACTTCTTCAATGTTTCTTTCGTAAAATCAGACAATACCAATCTTCCGCTGATAGCTGCTCTTTCGGCTAACAACGTATCCCAGTCGTCTGTACCTCTCCAAAAGATTTTCTTCATTTCCATCATCGCTTCCGGATTGTACGTACACAAATGTTCGGCAAACTTCTGAACCGCTTCGTCCATGTCTTCGATGCTTTCGTATACGTTAGCATATAAGCCTTTCTCTTTTGCCCATGAAGCTTCATAGAAAGTATTTGCATCGATAGCGATTTGCGACATAGCCGAAACCCCCATTTTTCTTTCGATAGCCGGGCTAACCACAAACGGACCGATACCAACGTTCAGTTCGCTTAGTTTTACCGCAGCGAATTGAGTCGCCATGCAATAGTCAGTTGAAGCGGCAATACCTACTCCACCTCCTACGGTTTTCCCCTGAATTCTTCCGATGATGAATTTCGGGCATTTGCGCATAGCGTTGATTACGTTGGCAAAACCGGAGAAAAATACTTTCCCTGTTTGCTCGTCGTTTATTGTGATTAATTCTTTAAAACTGGCTCCGGCACAGAAGGTTCTGTCGCCACCGCTTTTTAAAACAATTACTTTCACTTCGTTGTTGTTACCAACAGTGGTAATGGTTTCAGCCAATTGTGCTAAAATGGTTCCCGGTAATGAATTTTGTTCCGGGTGGAAAAACTCTATTGTAGCGATTCCGTTTTGTATGTCGTGTTTTACGTATGCTTCTGTCATAATAATTTTTAAATTTAATGGCACGCAGATTTTCGCGGATTTTCGCGGATTCCCTTGTATTAGTCCGTATAATCCGTTATGATCTTTGAGCACTTACAAAATTCCGAATTGTTCAAAATGATGGTTGAAGTGTTTTACGTTCAGTAAATCCCACTCGAATTTGTCCATGATTCCGAATACGGCGTTTTTGGTTGTTGCTTCCGGATTTTCTTTGAAATACAATTCAAAAGCATCGTAAGCTTCAATGAATTTCTGTTTCGCCGTAGCCAAATCAGCATGAATCAAAACATCGGTGCTTTCCTTTTCCATCAACGGATGTTTGAAATCTTTCGGCATCGGCTTATGATTGAAAACCATTTCGTTTACTTTTGCCAAGTGTTCTTCCGGCGTGGCGATTTCGAAATCCTGAATTTCACCTGAGGCGATTTTCAATCCTTTTTCCAAATGCTCCACCATGTGCTGCGGCTTCATCATTCCCCATTTCGCCGTAGCGTTTTCGGTTAATTTTGCCAGATAGCTTTCGATGTTGCTTCTGTTTATCTGTACGAACGGTGATTTCTTCTGAACCATCGTCAGGATCGTAGCAATAGCCACTAATTCGTCGTTCTGGTCAAACACTTCCACGAACCATTTCACGATTCCGCAAGGCAATTCTTTTCCAACGCTGTCGCGCTCTACTTTCTGCTTGCACGTTAAACGAACATAGATGGTATCGTTGTGGTAAATCGGACGAACGAAACGGCACTCTTCCAAACCGTAATTTGCCGCTACCGGTCCTTTGTTCGGATATACGAACAATCCCGCCGCAGCCGCCAAGATGAAGTATCCGTGCGCCGTACGTTTTTCGAAAATACTTCCTTTCAACGAAGTGATATCGGTATGCGCGTAGAAATGATCCCACGTTAAATTGGCGAAATTGATGATATCGGTGTCGGTAACCGTACGTCTATGTGTTTTAAGCGACATGCCCGGCTGAATATCCTCCCAGTGGTATTGGAACGGATGCTGCGGTGTCTCTTTGTATTTTGAATTCGGCTGATAAATGCCTGTTATTTCAGTTAATGTTGTTGGAGAACCCTGAACGGCACAACGCTGCATGTAATGCTTGATTCCGCGTACGCCTCCCATTTCTTCTCCTCCTCCGGCACGTCCCGGACCACCGTGAACCAATAAAGGCAGTGGCGAACCGTGTCCGGTGCTTTGTTTCGCATTCTCTCTGTTCAACACTAAGATTCTTCCGTGATGGGTAGCAGCATTGATTACATAGTCTTTTGCGATTTCATCAGAATTCGTTACGATAGAAGATACCAGTGAACCTTTACCCATTTGGGCCAATTCGATAGCTTCGTCTAAATTTTTATATGGCATTATGGTTGAAACCGGACCGAAAGCCTCAGTTTCGTGAACCGTAAGATTTTCAAACGGATTATCCTCACGAAGTAACATCGGACTGATGAAAGCACCTTTAGCATCGGCACCGATAAGATCTAATTTATCTAAATCACCGTATACGATCGAAGCCGTTCTGGCAATTTCCTTCACCCTGTTTTTCACTTCCTCCACCTGGTCTTTGCTTACCAAAGATCCCATGCGAACCTCTTTTAATCTCGGATCTCCGATGGTTACTTTATCCAACGCTTTTCCAAGAGCGATCTGAACATCCTCCACTAAGTTTTCAGGAACAATCATACGACGGATAGCCGTACATTTTTGTCCGCACTTCACGGTAATTTCACTTCTCGCCTGACTGATGAACAAATCGAATTCAGGAGTACCCGGAACAGCATCTTCCCCTAAGATGGAAGCGTTTAACGAGTCGGCCTCCATATTGAACGGAACCGCCTCGCTGATGATTCTCGGATGCGATTTCAACATGCGTCCGGTTGTTGCAGAACCTGTAAAGGTAACGACATCCTGACTTTCAATGGAATCGATTAATGTATGTGCCGATCCGCAAATTAATTGCAGGGCACCTTCGGGCAAAATATTGGATTTGATGATTTCTCTAACAACGGCTTCCGTTAAATACGAAGTCGATGTTGCCGGTTTTACCACTGCCGGCACTCCCGCCATCCAGTTAACCGCACATTTTTCCAGCATTCCCCAAATCGGAAAATTGAAGGCATTGATGTGTACCGCCACCCCTCTTTTCGGAACAAGGATGTGGTGCGCCATGAATCGGCCGCCGCGTGATAAATCGATCGGATCTCCTTCTACATGGTAGGGTTGATTTGGAAATAATTTTCGAAGCGATGCATTGGCAAACAGGTTTCCGAATCCTCCTTCAATGTCAATCCAGCTGTCCACTCGGGTTGCACCCGTTCTATAACTTATTTCGTAAAAATGCTCTTTGCGTTTGTTTAAATACATCGCCAGGCTTTTGATCATGTTTCCACGTTCCTGGAAGGTCATTTTACGAAGTTTTTCGCCTCCTTTGGTTCTTCCGTAATGAAGCACTTCGGCAAAATCGATCCCTTGAGTAGAAGCATTACCGATGATTTCCCCGGTTACCGAGTCAAACAAGGGAACACCTTCTCCGGAACCAGTTGCCCAATTTCCTAAAATGTAATTTTCTATTTTGCTCATACCTATTTTGTTTAACCGCAATCCCGATAGCTATCGGGACGCTAAGTTTGTTTTTTTAAACTCTTTCAATGATTACTGCGTACCCTTGTCCTACTCCGATACACATGGTAATTAAAGCATAACGTTTTCCGGTAAGCTGTAATTCCAATGCCGCGGAGTAAGCTATTCTTGCTCCGGTAACACCCAGGGGATGCCCGATAGCGATAGCACCTCCGTTCGGGTTGATTCTAGGATCGTCGTCTTTTAATCCTAATTCACGGATGCACGCGATACTTTGCGAAGCAAAAGCTTCGTTTAATTCGATGATATCGATTTGATCCAAAGTAAGGCCTGCTTTTTCAAGTGCTTTTTTAGTCGCATCCACCGGTCCGATACCCATGATTCTCGGTTCTACACCCACTACGGCTGAACTTACGATTCGGGCTAACGGTTTTAAGTTGTATTTCTTAACCGCTTCTTCTGAAGCAATGATCGTCGCAGCTGCACCATCATTCAATCCAGACGCGTTTCCGGCCGTTACGCTTCCGTCTTTTTTAAAGGCAGGGCGTAATTTCGCCAAACCTTCCAAGGATGTAAACGGTTTGATGAATTCATCTTTTGAAAACTGGATTGGGTCGCCTTTTCGCTGCGGAATTTCAACGGTTACGATTTCTTTTGCCAATCGTCCTGAATTTTGCGCTGCTGCTGCTTTTTGCTGGCTACGCAAAGCGAAAGCATCCTGATCTTCTCTGGAAATAGTGTATTTTTCAACAAGGTTTTCGGCTGTTTCTCCCATAGCATCCGTACCGAACATGGCATGCATTTTCGGGTTGACAAAACGCCATCCGAAACTGCTGTCATACATTTTACTGTCCGTCCCAAAAGCGGCAGACGGTTTCGACACCACTAACGGTCCTCTTGTCATGTTTTCAATTCCACCCGCGATAAAAACGTGTCCGTCTCCGGCTTTGATGGCGCGGTTTGCACCGATAATCGCCGAAAGACCTGAACTGCACAAACGGTTTACGGTTTCTCCCGGAACAGTATACGGCAATCCCGCCAATAGCAGCGACATGCGCGCAACGTTGCGATTATCCTCTCCCGCCTGGTTAGCACACCCCATGATCACGTCGTCATAAGCGTCTGTGGGGATGTTTGGATTTTTCTCTGTTACCGCTTTGATTACCAAAGCCCCCAAATCATCCGGACGAACCGCTGCTAAGGTTCCCTGATAACTTCCTATTGGAGTACGTACTCCGTCTATGATATATGCTTCCATTCTCAGATTGCAGATTTTAGATGGCAGATTTCAGGTTTTGAAACTGACCTCTATTTATATTTTATGTTCTTTAAAACTCTTATTTCTATTCAATTCGTATCCTCTTTAGCCCTGTCCCGATAGCTATCGGGAGAAGCAGTTACCTTGTAACGCGGAAAGCAGGAATTGCGTTTCCTAAAATGCCCAAACCATTGCTTCGCCAATTCGCTATCGCTCGGGTCGCTCCGGAGTATTTTACTCTTCCCACTCTTTTGGAGTCCTGTAAGCAACGCCTTTGAAAAGCGCCACCAAAACGTCTCCTTTTTTAACCTCAACGATGTAGAAACCCAATTTATTTTTCAAACTTTCCAGTGTCGCTTCGGCAACGATATAATCACCTTCTTCCAATGCTTCAACATGGTTAATTGAAGTCTCGATGGATACGGCAAATCGTCCGTTGGTGTTTACAGTAAACCCGAAAGCCGTGTCGGCTAACGAGTAGGCAATCCCGCCATGTGCTTTGCCCATACTATTGAGCATTTCTTTGCGGATGGTCATGCCCACTTTACAACTTCCGATTTCGCATTCCAGAATCTCGATGCCCAACCATTGGCTGAACGGATCGAGTGAAAGCATTTTATATGGTATTTTTTCTCCTTGCATTTTCGAGTTGGAATTTATTATTTCTTCCGTTTTCATTACACTTCAAATACTTTATTTTCTCTGTTCATTTTACGTAAAACCGGGCTGCAACGGTAACGGTCTTCATGGTATTCGTTGTACAGTTCGTCTAACTTTTCAACGCACCAATTGATGCCTAATTCGTCTGCCCAGGCCAATAACCCTTTTGGATAGTTCACCCCTTTGGTCATGGCATTGTCAATATCTTTTGCGGAAGCGATGTTTAAAAACAAGGCATCGGCCGCTTCATTAATCAACATTACGATTACGCGTTCGAAAATGGTTTTGGCCAACGTTAAATCTTCTGTTGGTTTTGGCATTTCTTCGCTGTAATTGTAAAAACCTCTACCCGATTTTCTTCCTAAAAATCCGGCTTCGGTCAATCTTTTCTGTGTGAATGACGGCTTGTATCTCGGGTCGAAATAGAACGAAGTGAAAACCGTTTCCGTAACGGTGTAATTCACATCATGTCCGATGAAATCCATCAATTCGAAAGGCCCCATTCGGAAACCTCCTATTGTTTTCATACTCCAGTCGATGGTAGCGAAATCGGCGAAGCCTTCTTCGTAAATACGCAAAGCTTCACTATAGAAAGGTCGGGCAACACGGTTTACGATAAATCCGGGTGTATCTTTTGCTACAGCTACCACTTTTTTCCAATCGGAAATGGTTTGTGTTATTTTCTGAACCACCGCATCGCTGGTCTGAACCGCAGGAATCACCTCAACCAACTGCATTAGTGGCGCGGGATTGAAGAAATGAATCCCGATAACACGCTCCGGTTTTTGACACGAAGCGGCGATGGAAGCGATGGATAACGATGATGTATTCGAAGCCAAAACCGTTTGAGCAGAAACCAAAGTTTCCAATTCTGAAAACACTTTTCTTTTGATTTCCAGATTTTCGACGATGGCTTCGATAACCAAATCGGAATCCGATAAATCCTTTAACGTGCTTACGTAAGAAGTCGCATTCTGAATTCTTGATTTCTCAGTTTCGTCTATTTTCCCTTTTTCCACCAATTTGGATAAGGTATTTTCAAGGGCAGCTTTACTTCTGGAAAGCGCTTCCTGATTGGTATCGTATAATTTTACGGAACATCCGGCTGTGGCGGCCACTTGTGCGATACCGCTTCCCATTGTTCCTGAGCCTATAACTGCTATTTTCTTCATTTAATTTTTTAGACTTGCTTAGACTTGCTTAGACTTGCTTAGACTTGCTTAGACTTGCTTAGACTTGCTTAGACTTGCTTAGACTTTCTTAGACTTTCTTAGACTTTCTAAATGTCTAACAATCTAAGAAATCTAATTATCTAATATTCTAAGAAGTCTAACTATCTAAATTAATTTCCTTTAAATTCCGGTTTTCTTTTTTCCACGAATGCGGTTACGCCTTCATTGTAATCGTTTGAAGAACTGGCTTCGATTTGCAGGTCGCTTTCCAATACCAATTGTTCTTCCAATGAATTTGTCATCGACTGATTCAGTAAGCGCTTGGTTAATCCCAAGGCCAATGTTGGCATCTGCGCTAAATTTTCGGCCACTCTTTTCACTTCGACTTCGAAAGAATCACTAGCAAAAACTTTATAAATCATTCCAAGGTTCACGGCTTCTTCAGCGGAAACTTTATCTCCAAGCATCATTAAGGCCGATGCTTTTTGAAAGCCGATTAAACGCGGCAAGAAAAAAGTCCCGGCACTGTCCGGTACCAAACCTATTTTACTGAAGGCCTGAATAAAACTCGCCGATTCTACCGCCACAACGATATCGCAAGCCAAAGCTATGTTCGCTCCCGCACCGGCAGCAACGCCATTTACGGCAGCCACAACAGGTTTTTCGATGTTCCTGATTTTTTGGATAATCGGATTGTAATGTTCTTCAAGTATTCTTCTGAATCCCGGATTGAGTTCCGGAGTCGTTACTTCTTTTAAGTCCTGTCCGGCGCAGAATGCTTTTCCGTTTCCGGTAAGTACGATGGCGCGAACGTTTGAGTCACTTGCGCAATTGTCAAGCGTGTCCTGAAGCAGCAAAGCCATTTCTCTGTTGAAACTGTTGAATACTTCCGGTCTGTTGAGTGCAATCCACGCAACATTATTTTCAATCTTTACTTCAATTGAATTCATGCTCATACCTTATTTTAGTTAAACAACCCGCAAGGAAAACCCTGCAGGTTGTTTTTATTTTAAACATTTAAAATAGTCAAACGGCTCCAGACAGTCTTCGCACTTAAACAGTGCTTTACAAGCTGTCGATCCGAACTGACTGATCAATTTCGTGTTAGTTGAACCGCACTGCGGACACTTAACCAATTTTTTATTTCCGAGTAATGCATCCTTATCGGCTTCGGCACTCAGCGGAGCGGCGATTCCGTATTTTTCCAACTCGGCTCTTCCTTTTGGTGTGATCCAATCCGTCGTCCAGGCTGGCGAAAGCACCAAACTTACTTTGGATTCAAAACCTTTCTCTTTGAATGCTTTTTTGATATCGTCTCCGATAACATCCATGGCGGGACAACCACTGTAGGTTGGCGTTATTTCCACTTCGACAATATCATTAACAACCTTTACAGAACGCACAACTCCCATATCCATAATGGAAAGTACAGGAATTTCGGGATCGGAAACCGTTCCCAGAATATCCAGTAATTTTTGATCGATATGTTGAAGTTGTTCTGTCATAATCTAACCGTAAAGGGCGCAAAGTTATTTCGCAAAGCTCGCAATGTCTTCTTTTACCAGGTCATGTTAGGATAAGCACGTTGCATGTATTGCAAATCGGCTAATAAATACCCCATATGCTCGCTGTGAATGCCTTGTTTTCCTCCTTTTTGGAAATATTCCACAACAGGAGTTTCTAATGTTGCCTCTTCTAAAACAGCACTGACTTTTTTATAAAACGGTGCTTTCAGTTTGGTTACATCTACACCGATATTTTCAGCAACCATTGCTTTATCGGCATCGGTTTGATGGAACAATTCATCGGTATATACCCATAAATCGTTAATAGCTGTTTGAATTCTGTCGTGACTTTCCGGAGTTCCATCACCTAAACGACGAATCCAATCGGAAGAAAAACGAGTGTGATAACTCACTTCCTTAATGCTTTTTGTTGCAATAGCCGCCAGTGTTTCGTCTTTGCTGTTTTTCAATTCTTCCAAAAGTGAAAGATGAAAAATATCAAACAAAAATTGTCTGGTTATGGAATAGGCAAAATCCGTGTTGGGTTGCTCTACCAATAACACATTTTTATATTCTCTCTCTTTACGTAAGAAAGCAATCGTGTCTTCGGTCGCATCTTCGCCAAGTAATTTGGCAGCATATTGATAGTAACTTCTGGTTTGTCCCAACAAGTCTAAGGTGATATTGGTCATCGCAATATCAGTTTCCAGACTCGGACCGTGACCACAAAGTTCTCCAAGGCGCTGACCTAAAATCAGAGCGTTATCAGCGATTCCGTATATATATTGAACTAAATTGTTATTCATGTTTTTGTATTTAAATCCATGTTCTTGCCTTATCAAAAAAGAAGAAAACGGAATTATTTTTATTTTACATATGCTTTAATTCTTCCGGAAGCTCGTAAAACGTAGGATGTCTGTAGGCTTTGTCTTTCGCCGGCTCGAATAATTCTGCACTGTCATCCGGATTTGACGCGGTAATTTGCGCCGATGGAACTACCCATATGCTCACACCCTCGTTTCTTCTTGTGTAAACATCGCGTGCGTTTTCCAAAGCCATCGTAGCATCACTGGCGTGAAGGCTTCCGCAATGACGGTGTTCCAATCCGTTTTTACTTCTTATAAATACTTCCCAAAGTGGCCAGTTTTTCATAATCTTATAGTTTACAGTTTACAGTCGCGGTCACAGTCTGAAAACTGTAAACCGTGACTGAAAACTAAATTTTATATTGCTTGTTCTAATTTCTTTTCTTCTTGTTTTTCGGCGTAGGCCATAGCGGCATCACGTACCCATTTTCCGTTATCCCATGCATTTTTTCTGGCTGCGATTCTTTGTTTGTTACAAGGACCGTGACCTTTCACCACTTGCCAGAATTCATCCCAATCCAAAGGACCGAAATCGTAACGTTTGGTTTCTTCGTTCCATTTTAAATCCGGGTCGGGAATCGTAAGTCCGATTAACTCGGCTTGCGGTACGGTTTGGTCTACAAACTGCTGACGTAATTCGTCATTGGTTTTACGTTTTAATTTCCATTTCATCGATTGTTCGGTGTGAACGGATGCAGCATCTGTAGGCCCCAACATCATTAAAGATGGCCACCACCAACGGTTTAAAGCATCCTGAGCCATCTCTTTTTGTTCCGGAGTTCCGTTTGCCAAAGCCATCATGATTTCAAATCCCTGACGTTGGTGAAAACTTTCTTCCTTACAAACACGCACCATCGCGCGGGCATAAGGACCGTAAGAAGTCGCTGTCAGCGGTACCTGATTAATAATTGCCGCACCATCCACTAACCAGCCGATGGCGCCCATATCTGCCCAGGTTATGGTTGGATAATTAAAAATACTTGAATATTTCGCCGTTCCGTTATGCAATTGCTCGTACAAATCATCGCGGGAAACACCAAGGGTTTCACAGGCACTGTACAAATACAATCCGTGACCGGCCTCGTCCTGTACTTTTGCCAACAAAGCCACTTTTCTTCGTAAAGACGGAGCGCGTGTTATCCAATTACCTTCCGGCAACATTCCCACTATTTCAGAATGGGCATGTTGTGAAATCTGACGAATATGCGTCTGACGGTATTTCTCCGGCATCCAGTCTTTCGGCTCGATTTTCTCATCGTTTGCAATGCGCAAATCGAAGATTGCTTCTAAGTTTTTTATTTCCTGTTCTGACATAACTTTTAGTATTCAGTGTTCAGTCGCAGTATTCAGCTTTACTCCGACCTTGATTAACTATTTTGGTACTAAATATATTTTTCGTGTTTTAACAACGTGACTGTAAACTGAATACAAATCACTTAACACTATTTTTACTGTTTACGCGCCGAAATCAACAACAACTTTTTTAGAAGTCGGTACCGCCTGACAACTTAATACATAATGTTTCGCCACTTCATTTTCATCCAACGCATAGTTGATTTTCATCTCAACCGTTCCTTCAAGAACTTTACATCTGCATGTGCTGCAAACCCCTCCTTTACAGGCAAACGGCAAATCGGCACCGGCAGCTAATGCCCCGTCCAGAATATTATCGAAATCATCATCCATCGTGAAGTGGAATTCTTTTCCCCCATCAAGAATGGTCACCTCAGTACCCTCAACCTTCTTCTCTAAAATCTTACTGGTACGCTGTTTGTCTGCTTCGGAATTTCCGGTGTGAAACAATTCGAAATGAATTCTTTCTTTTGGTAATCCGGCAGCTACCATTTCGTCGCGTATCAGGAAAATCATTTCTTCCGGTCCGCAGATGAAACATTCGTCCACCGACGGCACATCAATAATTCTGGAGGTAAGAACCTGTAATTTTTCTTTATCAAACCTTCCGTTAAACAATTCCACATTCCTATGCTCTTTCGTTAGGAAATAAAACACCTCAAAACGACCTAAGTACTTGTTTTTCAACGCTTCAATTTCCTCCTTAAAGATAATTGATTTTACGGTTCTGTTCAAATAAAACAGTTGAAAAGTACTTTCCGGCTCAAGCGCCAAGTGTGTTTTTATGATGGACAAAATCGGTGTGATTCCACTTCCGGCTGCAAAAACAACATAATTTTTCGCAACAGTCGGGTTCACCTCTTTAAAAAATACTCCGGCTGGCGCCATAACTTCCAGAACATCGCCTTTTTTCAGCGTATTATTCACAAAACCAGAGAACAGACCGCCGTCGATTTTTTTAACCGCAACCTGCCATTTATTTTCTGTCGGACTGGAACATAACGAATAGGAACGACGTACTTCGACACCATCAATCATGGTTCGCATGTTAAGATGCTGCCCCTGTTTGAATTCGAAATCGTGTTTTAATTCTTCCGGAATTTCAAACGAAATAACAGAACAATCTTTAGTTTCTTTGTAAATATCTGAAACCTTTATACTGTGAAATTTAGTCATTGCAATACCTGTTAATTTTAACTAACATCTGTTAGTTTGTAGTGCAAAAATAAGTAATATTTCGATACGTATTGAATCGGAAATTAAAAAAATGGAATTAAATGGAAAATCTTAACAGAAAGTCCGCATTTAAACAGCTAATTCTGATTAAACCTTAAACGATTCCGTGAAGCAGAACCTGTGTCATGTTCGATTTTAAAACCGAGGCATTCAGACTTTTTTTCTTACCGTACCAAAGATAAAGTGTTCGTAAGGTGGTGTGTATGGAAAAAATAATCACTTCGGGATTGAGTTTTTTCAGCTCACCGTCAGCAATCCCTTTCATGATTATTTTACGGAAGTTTTCTTCGTATTCTTCACGCATTTTTATGAAATATGCTAATTCGGCATCGGCAAGATGCATCCAGTCGGCGTTCAGGGAAGCCAAAGCATCAGAATCACGAACCGTAATATCCACGTGCAACTGAATCACTTTTTCAATTTTTTGAATACAGGTTTCATCGGAAAGCATGATCTCATTCATCACTTTGGTAAACTCCTCCGCAATTTCAATGATAATCAGTACCAGAATTTCCTGTTTGGATTTGATGTGATTGTACAGACTGGCCGCTTTAATATCCATTGCCTGCGCTATATCACGCATGGTTACGGCGCTATACCCTTTTTCTTTAAAGAGTTTGGCCGCTATGGTTATGATTTCGGTTTTTCGGTCTAAGGATTTCATCGGTTGCAAAATTAGAATTTATTTCAGCTTTGGTAACATTTGCTACACATTAATTCCGTCGCCGATTGTACATTTGCTTAAAATTAATACACTATGGGATTATTAGACATCTTAGGATTAGGCAGTAAATCGGATTCCGTAAAGGAATATGTTGCCAAAGGAGCTGTGATTATTGATGTGAGAACCACGGGAGAATTTGCTTCAGGACATATTAAAGGTTCTAAAAACATACCGTTAGACACGATTGCATCAAAAATAGAGGACATCAAAAAACTAAACAAACCGGTAATCGCCTGTTGTCGTTCCGGAATGCGAAGTGCCCAGGCTACTTCCATTTTAAAACAAAACGGTATCGATACTATAAACGGCGGCGGCTGGGAAAGTTTACAAAACAAATTATAATGGAAGAATTCGACAGAAAAAAACATTGGGAAACCATTTACGACTCTAAAGCGTTAAACGAAGTGAGCTGGTATCAACCGACGCCAAAAACGTCTTTGGATTTTATCGCTAAAAATGCGGTTTCAAAAGACGCTGCTATTATCGACATTGGTGGTGGTGACAGCTTTTTGACGGATCATTTACTGGAGTTGGGTTACACAAACATTAGCGTTCTCGATATTTCTGAAAAGGCCATTGATAGAGCAAAAAAGCGTTTGGGAAGCAAGGCCGATAAGGTTAAGTGGATTGTAAGCGACATTACAAACTTCAATCCGACGGAGAAATATGAAATATGGCACGATCGCGCTGTATTCCATTTCCTGACACAGCCCTCAGACATTGAAAAATACACCGAAACAGCAGCGTCTTCAACAGAAAAAAACAGCAAGATGCTCATCGGGACTTTTTCGGAAAGCGGGCCCAAAAAATGCAGCGGCATTGAAATAAGACAATATTCGGAAAATATACTGAAAGAAACTTTTAATGCCGATTTTAAAGCCGTTGAATGTTTTTACGAAAACCATACAACCCCGTTTGATACGGTACAGAATTTCATTTTCTGCAGTTTTGAGAAAAAATAAAAAATCCCGCTGTAATGGCGGGATTGTACTTTTATAATTTAAGCGTCTTACTCAACTGGTTTTCCGTTTGGATTTCCTGATTGTTGTATTCCAATTTCCAACCCATTGTATTGGTCAGAATCAGAATTTTGGCCAATTCGCTCACCAGACGGTTTTCAGCATTGGTTTTTAACTTTGACTTTTCGATTTTCCGGGCCAGATCGGCTTTTACTTTTCTGTTGATTTTATTGTAATCCTCCCCGGTAAACGGATTCAGCGTACTTTGTTCCACATCATAAAACTGGATATCCGGACTGATTTTTATTTCTTCTTTCGGAATACTTACAATGGTGATGGTTTTATTTTTTTCGTCGATATCGTATTTTACTTTGCTTAGATCATAAGCAACGGTAACGTCGGCATTGATTATGATAAGTGCTTTTTTCTCGAACGTAATCAGATTCATCATGTATTTTTGCTGGTCTTTATACGTCATGACCTGCGAATAATGCCCTTCCGTCACCACTAATTTTCCAACGTTTTTGATTTGCTGTTCGATTAAATCGGTATTGTATTCGGTGGTTTCGGTAGGTTTTTCGGAAGTAAAATATCGAAACAAAAGCACCCCGGCAATAATCAAAACAATCAGCCAGATAAGCTTGCCGGAACGACCAATAGCCTGGACCAACGGTACCAGCATATTTTTTATATCGGTTTGAGTAGATGAATTTCTGGCCATTTTAAAACTGAATTTGCGGATTTTCAGCTACTAATTTACTAATCTTTTGACTGAGTTTTTCCAAAAATTTCTGATGCTGTTCGGAATCCGGGTTAAATGGCCGGTGCTGCAATGCTTTCTGAATTGAATCGACCTTTTCCATAATCGGATAACTTTCCTCGACAATCATCGTCTGAACAAAGCGCTCCCAGATATAATCGATGGCCACCTGATTGGGATGCAGCATATCTTCGGCATAAAATCGATAATCGCGCAGTTCATCCATCAGGATTTCATAGCTTGGAAAATAGTCGAAAGTCGAAAGTCGAAAGTCGAAAGTTTTGTGCAAAGCGGTTATCAGATGGGATTTACTCAACTGATTTTCCACAAAACCATCTTTGATGTGTCGTACGGGTGAAACGGTAAAAATGAAGTTGCAGTTTGGATTTACGGAAGCAACTGATGCAATTATATTTTGCAGGCTTTCTTCGATTTGAGCAACCGAGAGTAATTCTTTGGAAAACTGCTTTTGTGGGACTTTATGGCAATTGGCAACAATTTGACCACTATCATTATTGCGGTACACCCAAGCCGTCCCAAAGGTTAAGGTAATACGTGTGGCCCGAAGCAGCTGATTGCGGAATGTTTCTGCCGTACCATTGAGTCGATTTAACAACGTTTCGGTATCAGGTGAACTCAGCTCGGAATGCACATCAAAGCAATGCCATAAATCATTATAAAAGAAAACATCGGCTTCGGAAAAAGATTCTTGTGAAATTACTTTCCGGATTAATTTTTCGACGGAAACCGGATTAAAGATAATTCCGAACGGATTAACGGAATGCTGAAACTTGAAGTAGTCGAATTTTGCTCCGATATTTTCAGCAAAACAAGAACCCAAAGACACTATTCTTGAAGTATAATCTATTGGAGAATTACTTTTGGGAATAGGTATTTGGGTTCTGAAGTGCATACTAAGCTTGTTTATTCATACAAACTTAGTGATTATTTTATTTAATAAGTGTATTGGAATACTACTGATCCTCTGCTGGCACTTATTGGATAGTTACCTGAATTATAAGTATACTGAATAACATCATTAACCGAATTTGCTGCCGAAACTCCTGTAGTTGCAATTGTCGTAACATTATTCCTGTTTCCGTTTAAAGCTACGTCATAATACGCTAATTTATCAAAACCGAGTATCCCATTGTATGGAGAATTCTTGGTATCATAAGTATAATTATGGGTTTCTGTAACTGTGCTTCCGTTCACGGTTCTATAGGCTTCCATACGAGTCACTTTTCCATTTGTAAAGAAAACTTTTCTGTTTACCAACTGTGCACTTTGACTCACAACATCTCCTCGGTATCCGTTAACAGAAACCGTTCCGTCACTGTTATAACTGAAAACAGCTCTGTAGGTTACCGCATTAGAAGCATTCACTCTGCGATAATTAATCAGCTGGTTATTTTCATTATACTCGAATAGCTCCTTGGAAGATAACACATTACTTGTATAATAGTCTCTTTGCGTAATTAGATTACCTGTGTATTTATAAATAACATGTCTGCCGTCTGAAGAGTTGACTCTGGTCAGTTTGCTGCCGCTATAAACATAATCGTCCGTAGAAACCGAGGCGCCTGAATTAGTGGTAGCCACTATTCTTTTTACCAATACGGCATACGGATTCAATTTTGAATCGATTTCTGAATCTGAATCAATAGTATCAACAAATTCTTCATTAGAACACGAAGCCAAAAGCGCTATCGCAATCATCCCCAAAACAATACTAAGTCTTTTCATAAATTTTAAGTATTTGATTAAACTTTGGCAAAGGAAGAAAAAAAACTGATGTAAAAGTACTTTTTAACGATTTTTTTTGACTTTAATCGATTAATTATCAATTAGTTATATAAAAATCTTATTAAAAAACAAGCCCCATGCAATCACCCTTACCAAACGGATGCAAATATACCTATCGATTACAAACCAAAGTGATAATGAAAACTTAAATTATTGGTTTTCATACATTTAAAACAAAAAACCCAAAACCGGGCTGGATTTGGGTTTTTGAAATCATTTATTATAAAGTGTTATTCGTAGAAATATTGCGTTGTATATGTTGAGCTGCTATTAGTAGCAGTCGTGGTCATGGAAATAGGAAAGTCGTCGGAATTGTATACGTACTGATTCGAAAAACCAGAAACCAACGTATTAGTCGAGTCATAATAATGGCTCGTTAGAATATTATTAAACATTCCGCCTTCGAATGTCAGCAGTTTACCAAAACCTATAATATTTATAAAAATGTTGTTTTTTGAATCATAAGTATATTCTTGTCTAAAACTCAAATTTCCTTGATAAAACTCCTCCTTTTTAAACACCTCACCGTTAGCATTCATATGATAAACACCATTTCTTCCCACAATGTTTTGATTTGTGAAATCACCGGAGTAATTTTGATACGAAATCGTGCGATCTGAATTGTGTGTAAAAATCTTTTTTGTGGCAGTTAAATCAAGATGATTAAAACTGGTTTCCTCTATCAATCTTTGATAAGTATCATAGACATATTTTACTTCATAATCAATTTGGGGATTATTATTCTGGGAAATATACATTTTGGTAATCAAATTTCCAGTATAGGCAAATGCCCGCAATTGATTTAAAGCTTTTATACTTACAATTTTATTCCCGCTGTAACTATACTCAAATGTATTCCCATTCGCAACGGCTCGCTTCACAAGACTCCCACCATTGGGAACAGATGAACCCGAATCTCCGTCACTTTCACTAGAACAAGAAGCAAACAAAAGCGCCAACGCACTAAAAGCATAAATAAGTTTTCTCATAAAGATTTATTATAAATATTTTTTTACAAAAAAAAGAATTATTTCCGTTATAAAAAAACAAACAGAAACTGTTTTTTTATCTAATAAAAAAGCCCAAATCACTAACGATTTGGGCTTCAAATAAATATAATTAAAAATTTTATTTAACAAATTCAACCGCCTTTTCCAAAGCTTCGGTAATTCCGCCAACATTCTTCCCTCCCGCTGTTGCGAAGAACGGTTGACCTCCCCCGCCACCTTGGATGTATTTCCCTAATTCGCGAACGACCTGTCCGGCGTTTAGGTTTTTCTCCGCCACCAATTCTTTGGAAATGTAGCAAGTTAACATTGGTTTTCCTTCTTCGGCAGTAGCCAATAACAAGAATAGGTTGGTTTCGTCGTTTCCTAATTCGTATGCTAAATCCTTAGCGCCTTCCGGATTCAAATCGACTTGTTTTGCTAAGAATTTCACGCCGTTGATTTCCTGCACTTCCGAAGCCAGTTCCCCCTTCAGGTTTTTCGCTTTTTCTTTCAATAGTTGCTCCAACTGCTTTTTCAGTTTGGCATTTTCATCCTGCAATGAAACAACAGATTTTATTACATCCTGAGGATTTTTCAACGTCTCCTTAATTTCCTTCAGCGTATTTTCCTGAGATGCGTAGAAGTCTTTCACAGCATCATTGGTAATCGCTTCAATACGACGGATTCCGGCAGCAACCGCGCCTTCACTCGTGATTTTGAAATGCCAGATCTCCGCGGTATTCTTCACGTGGATTCCTCCGCACAATTCCATACTCTCTCCGAATTTAATCGCACGCACATTATCACCGTATTTCTCTCCGAATAACGCCATCGCACCTTCTTCAATAGCCTGCGCAAACGGTATGCTTCTTCTTTCGATAAGTGGCAATTGTTCTTGGATTCTTGCATTTACGAAATCTTCTACCTGCTGTAATTCTTCCTCCGTAACTTTTGCGAAATGCGAGAAGTCAAAACGAAGGTAATTTGGCGACACCAACGACCCTTTTTGCTCCACATGCGTTCCCAAAACCGAACGCAATGCCTGATGCAATAAGTGGGTAGCCGAGTGATTGCTCGCACAATTACTTCTTAAATCGGTATTTACTTTTGCAACGAAAGCACCGTTTACGTTTTCCGGTAAGCTTTTCGCAAAATGCAATATCAGGTTGTTTTCTTTTTTCGTATCGACGATTTCGATGGTTTCGTTTGCAGAAACTAAGATTCCTTTGTCTCCCACCTGACCTCCGCCTTCCGGATAGAACGGCGTGTTGTCTAATACAATTTGATATAGTTTACCGTCTTTTTTGGAATCCACTTTCCTGAAACGGGTGATTTTTACATCGTTTTCTGTTTGATCGTAGCCTACGAAAGTTTCCACATTTCCAGGAACCAAAACGGTCCAGTCTTCTGTTGAAACTTCCGAAGCGGCGCGGGAACGTGTTTTTTGCTCCAACATCGCAGCATCAAAACCGGCTTCGTCCAAGCTATACCCTCTTTCTCTTAAAATCAAAGCGGTTAAATCGATTGGAAATCCGAACGTATCATACAATTCGAATGCTTTAGCACCTGATACTTCTTTTCCTTTCGTCTCAGCAACCACATTTTCCAATAACTGCAATCCTTGATCTAAAGTTCTTAAGAAAGACGCTTCTTCTTCTTTAATCACATTCGCCACTAAACTTTTCTGAGCAACAATCTCCGGGAAGAAAGTCCCCATCTGATTCGCCAGTACGTCCACCAATTGATAAATAAATGGCTCTTTGGTATTTAAAAACGTAAATCCGTAACGGATCGCACGGCGCAAAATACGACGGATTACATAACCCGCACCACCGTTTGACGGCAACTGACCGTCGGCAATAGCGAACGCTACCGCACGCACGTGATCTACAATTACACGAATCGCAATATTGGTTTTATTCTGCTCTTCGCTGATATTTTTTATTTCGTTGTTGGTATATTTTTTACCTGTGATTTGCTCTACTTTTTCGATTAGTGGCGTGAACACATCCGTATCGTAATTGGATGTTACACCTTGCATTGCCATACACAGACGCTCGAAGCCCATTCCGGTATCTACGTGTTGTGCCGGTAATTTTTCCAGAGAACCATCAGCCTTACGGTTGAATTCCATGAATACGTTATTCCAGATTTCCACCACCTGCGGATGATCGGCGTTAACCAAATCACGACCGGAAACAGCTGCTCTTTCTTCGGCAGTACGCAAATCGATGTGGATTTCAGAACATGGTCCACATGGTCCTTGGTCACCCATTTCCCAGAAATTGTCTTTCTTGTTCCCAAGGATGATACGGTCTTCTGAAACGTATTGCTTCCAGATATCGAAAGCTTCCTGATCGAAAGGAACATTCTCCGCCGGGTTTCCTTCAAAAACGGAAACGTACAAACGGTCTTTCTCTAATTTTAAAACCTCAGTTAAGAACTCCCAAGCCCAAGCCAAGGCTTCTTTTTTGAAATAATCACCAAACGACCAGTTCCCTAACATTTCGAACATGGTGTGGTGGTAGGTATCAAAACCTACATCCTCCAAGTCGTTGTGCTTTCCTGACACGCGAAGACATTTTTGTGTATCGGCAATTCGGGCGCTTTTTGGTGTTCCGTTTCCTAAGAAAAACTCTTTGAACTGAGCCATTCCGGAATTGTTAAACATCAAAGTCGGGTCGTCTTTTAAAACGATGGGCGCCGAAGGAACGATCAAATGTCCTTTGCTCTCAAAAAAATCAAGGTAAGCCTTACGAATGTCTTGTGATTTCATTTTTATTTTATTTTGCCACGAATTGTACTAACTCGCACTAATTTTCTATTACGATTCCAAAAATCAAAATGGCTTTTCCCCTAGCCCTGATGGGAGAGGAAATCCTGACATTGAGAGATTGCCCTGCAAGCTCTCAATGGCAGATTGGAACGGATAGCAGGAACACGATCCCGATAGCTATCGGGACAAATTGGCCAAATGTTTCGCTTCAAAAAACACTTTGCTTTGAAACATTTTTTAAATTTGTTCGTATAACCCCTACAAGCGGTTAGCCAACACCATTTTATAAGCTGCAAAAATAGTATATTTTAGAACATGTCGAAGGTAAAATATGTTTATGATCCTGAAAAATTAGCCTATCGGAAAATCAAGCCGAAGAAAGGGCGAAAGTTCGGCTATTTTGCTTTGTTTCTGGTGGCTTCGGCGTTATTTGGCTTTTTGTGTTTTGTGGTTTTACTGAACACTTCTTATTTTGAAACACCAAAGGATCGAATCCAGGCGCGTGAGATTGAGAACATGAAAATCAATTACGAAATCCTCAATAAAAAGATTGACCAGCTGAATGAAACCATGGCCAATCTGGAAGATCGGGACAACAACGTGTACCGTGCGTATTTTAACAGTTCGCCGGTAGATCCTGAAAAACGGAAAGGAGAAGGCGAAAATGTACTGAGCTACAAACAACTTCAGGGCTATAACAATTCGGATTTGGTGATTAACACCACGAAACGTTTGGACGTTATTGCGAATCAGTTGGTTTTTCAATCGAAATCATTAGATGAAATCATTACATTAGCCAAAGGAAAAGAAAAATTACTGGCTGCGATTCCGGCGATACAACCGGTAAAAAATGAGCAACTTAAACAAATGGCTTCCGGTTTCGGTTATCGAAGCGATCCTTTTACCAAAGTAAGGAAGTTTCATAAGGGGATGGATTTTTCCGCACGTACGGGAACTCCGATTTTTGCCACCGGCGACGGTGTGGTGGAAAAAGCCGATGCTTCGCTTTCGGGATACGGGAATCACATTGAAATCCGTCATGGTTATGGTTATAAAACGCTTTATGCCCATTTAAGCAAATACAAAACACGACCTGGACAACGTGTAAAACGTGGTGACATCATTGGTTATGTTGGAAGTACCGGCCGAAGTGAAGCGCCACACTTACATTACGAAGTGTACCAGAACGGGAAAGTGGTGAATCCGCTGAATTTTTATTACGGGTCGATTTCGGCCAAAGAATATGTTTTGATTTCACAAATTGCCAACCAAGAGAACCAGTCGTTGGATTAATCTTTTGGATAAAAACAGATTATAGAGAATAGAAAATAGAGAATAGAAAAATAGACGTTGAAACTTTTGACTTTTGACTTTTGACTTTTGACTTTCGACTTTTGACTAAAAAATATGCATTTAGATTTACCTGAAAAAAGATACTACAGCATTGGTGAACTGGCCAAGGCTTTTGATGTAAACGCTTCCCTGATTCGGTTTTGGGATAAAGAATTCGATATTCTGCAACCCAAAAAAAACGCGAAAGGGAATCGTATGTTTACACCCGAAGACGTAAAAAACCTGCAATTGATTTATCATCTGGTGAAAGAACGCGGTTTTACTCTTGATGGTGCTAAAGTACACCTGAAAGAAGGGCAGAAAAAAACGCTGGACAAGTTCGAAATCATTCGCAAACTGGAAGGAATCAAAGTTCAGCTGACAAATATCAAAAATGAGTTATAAGTAACAATTCACAAAACAATCGACTAATACAAAAATCAACTTTAAATTTAAAAAAAATGAGAAAATTTGCACCAATATTAATTATTGTAGCTATTCTGGCCGTTATCGGATTTTGGTACATCGGAATCAAAAACGGTGCTATCCGTGAAAATCAGGCGGTGGGTAAAGAATGGGGTAATGTGGAAACCGCTTACCAAAGAAGAAACGACCTTATCGGAAACTTGGTTAAAACCGTAAAAGGCGCTGCTGATTTCGAAAAAGGAACCTTAACAGCGGTTATCGAAGCAAGAGCGAAAGCGACACAGGTAACCATTGATCCATCGAATGTTACTCCGGAGCAATTGGCGCAATTCAACCAGGCACAAGGCGGTGTTTCATCGGCTTTATCAAGATTATTGGTAACTGTTGAACAATATCCTGATCTGAAAGCGAATGCAAATTTCCTGAAATTACAGGACGAGTTGGCCAGTACGGAAAACCAGATTTTAACTGCGAGAACGCGTTTTAACGAATCGGTTCAGAGTTACAACAACTATATCCTAAAAATCCCGAACAACTGGTTCTTGGGCGAATACAAAGAGAAGCCATTCTTTGATGCAGTGGCTGGCGCTGAAAAACCGGTGGATGTTGAATTTAACTTTGACAAATAAACGATGTCTTTAACTGAAGATTTTCTAACCCCGGAAGACGAAAAGGAAATTGTACACGCGATTTCTTTGGCGGAAAAAAACACATCCGGCGAGATTAGAGTTCATATAGAAGCACATGCAGAAAAACCTCCTATCGAAAGAGCTAAGGAGGTTTTTCACGCATTAGGCATGGACAAAACCGAAGCCAAAAACGGCGTTTTATTTTACGTAGGTGTTCAGGATCATTCTTTTGCCATCCTTGGCGATAAGGGGATTGACGATTTGGTGGAAGATGATTTCTGGGATTGCACCAAAGATTTGGTCATTGGGCATTTTAAAAACAAACAGTTCAGAACAGGCTTGGTAGAAGGAATTCTAAGAGCCGGTGAACGTTTGAAAAAACATTTCCCATACAAAGACGATGACGCCAACGAATTATCAAACGAAATATCCAAAGGTTAAATGACGAACTTCCTATTTAAAACGATGAAAATTCTGGTTGCTGTAACATTTTTGCTACTGCACCAATTAGGGTTTGCTCAATTTGACATTCCTAAAAAACCCGATTTTCAAACCAGTGTATATGATTATGCCAACATTTTGGAAGCGGGACAGAAAAAACAACTGGAAGAGAAACTGGTTCGTTACTCCGATTCAACCACGACACAAATAGTAGTCATCACTATAGAAGACTTAAAAGGTGAAGACATTGGCATTTTAACTCCGAAATGGGCACACGAATGGGGCATTGGTCAGGCTAAGGAAGATAATGGTGTTTTGATTTTACTTTCCAAGAACGACCGCAAAATATGGATTTCACCCGGTTATGGTGTGGAAGACCGATTAACGGCGGGTATTACCGGGGAATTGGTCCGTAACATCATCATTCCCGAATTTAAAGCCGGAAGCTATTACAACGGTTTAGACAAAGGTGCCGATGCCATTTTTGATGTTTTAAAAGGGAAATACAAAGGCGAACGAAAAGCAAACAAGTCTCCTGGTGGCGGAAAAATAATTTTCTTCATCATTATATTCATAATTATCATTGTGATTCTTTCCAAAAACAAACGTGGCGGCGGTGGAAACGGCGGGCGTTTTTCCGGTCCGGATCTGGGCGACATCATCATCCTGAGCAGCTTGGGTCGTGGTGGTTTTGGCGGTTTTGGCGGCGGAAGTTCCGGTGGTGGTTTTGGAGGCGGAGGCTTCGGAGGTGGTTTTGGCGGAGGCGGTTTCTCCGGTGGAGGATCCGGCGGAAGCTGGTAACTTCAGACAGCAGGTTTCAGACTAAACAAACAGATAAAAAAGAGATTGCCTTCCGCAATCTCTTTTTTGTTTCATCCTACTTACCGTACTAAATGTCTTTAAGAACCTATTGTATTATCATTAACACGACACTTCAGCCAATCAGCGTACCTTTAAGAAAAGCTAAAGGTCATGAAAAATTTCGCAATCAAATTGGTGTGGTTTACTACGATTTTCGTGCTCGTCTTTACCGGTTTGTGCCAGACAAATGTACCGTTGCCTTTCATCAGCAGCTTATTTATTTTAGGAAGTGCCCTTTTTTTATACACAGTTTACAAAGTACTTACCGATAAATATGAAACCACAAAAACATTTAAGGATTGGTATGGGGATTTCCCCGAAAAACATTGAGTGACAAAAACCACGCTTATATAAAATTAAATTTCCAAAATTTCACAAATACATTTTAACCCTTAAAAAAAGAGGCTGCCTTTTCAGACAGCCTCTTGTATTTTTAATGGTTCCAATTTCGTGAAGGCTTTTCTTTACCTCCAAATTTTTCAATCTTATAGGTTAAAGAAAACATAGCGTAGCGTTTCAGCACCGTATTTTCCTCATCCCGAATCGTTGTTGCAGATATGGTTCGTACAGCACTTTGATTCTGGTTCAACATATCGTAAACCTTAACTTTTGCCGTGAATTTCTTATTATAAAAACTATAAGACAAACTGGTATTCCATAAATAGAAATCCTTTTTAAAACCATCCGAGATATTCGAATTGTAAGTATATCCGAAATCATTTCCGAAAACCCAGTTCTTAGGCCAGTAATTCGTCGTTTGTATATTAAAACGGTGGATCCTGTTAACCGTCGAGCTAATGGAATAATTAGTATAATTCGTTTCGTTATAGGTAAAATTATACGACGGGGCAATGGTTAGCAATTCACCGTAGTCATAGTTAAAAAACACTCTTGGTGTTAAACGCAAGGCTTTTGCATCATACATTTCAGTATCAGTAAATCCTTTTGAGAACCCTAAATTAGAACTGATTCCGGCTCCAAATCGGTATTTATGCGCTTCCTTTTTAATACTTTTACTCCAATTCGCGCCAAACCAAGAGGAATAAGTATCAGAAACATTCGCATAGGTCGTGGCACGCTGACCTCCTTGACCGTATACAGTTGAAGAAACAATCTGACTTTCATAAAAATTCCCCCCTGCATAAATATAATATCCGGTACGACTAGGATAATCATAGTCGTTAAAATTGAAATACACGCGATGGCTTTTATTCAGATTCAAATCAGGATTACCAAAAAAAGTATTGAGCGGATTGGCCATATCCAAAACCGGCAACACTTGACTCGCAGTTGGGAAATCGTATTCGAAGTTATAATTCATCCAAATCTGTTTCGACTTATTCAGCTTATAATTTAAATGCATACTCCCGTAAGGAATCATGTATTTCTTATTCAAATCGGTAGTACTCCCAAGGTAGAAAGAATGATTGTCAAACTGAGAAATGGCAGTCCCTCCCGATAAATTAAAATTAAAATTCTTCTTTCCAATCGCAATTCCGGCATTGGGACGAGCCGTTTTTATAAACGAGGACATGAAGTTTGTCAGCTCCGCATTAGGATCCGAATACGACCCGGAAACCGAATCAAAATCATAAGCTTTACGGTCTTCGGACGATTTTTTCCATTCGTACCCCAGCCCTAAATTTATACTTAACGAATCAGCCACCGGCTCTGAATAGCTAATGTCAAAATTATAATTATCCCTTAAATTCCGGTTATCTTTTTGCTGATCGCGAATATCATCAGGTTCAATTCCTACATGGTAAATGGTAGAAGATATGTTAGTGGAAAGGATTTCATCTTTATTATTTTCATTATCAAAAGAAGCATTTATATAGCGTCCTTTTCGTTTGAACGATTTATTAAAATTGATGGAATTATTAAAACTGTTTCCGTCGCTTTCATTAAAAATATTCGAAGAACTTTCGTTTAAAAGTGTATTAGCCTCGTCTGTTGAAAACTGAAATGAATTGTTTCGGTCTTTTCCGTGTGATTTCGAAAACCGGGGAATAAAAACCAAAGAGGCTGTCGAATCGATTTTATATTCAAATTCAAAATTTAAATTATGACCGAAACGATCGGAAGTTGTCTGCGAAGTTGCATCCGTAATAATTCCACCGGAAGGCAGGAAATTCGCTTGCTTGACACGGCTGTTATTTTTGGTGTGCTGATCGGAAAAAAAGTAGTTCCCGGAAGATTCAAAATTTTTAACCAATTCGTCTGAATAATTAATCCCAACTAAATCGGATTGTGTGATTCCGTTCCCCCCTCCAAAACTCATTCCGTTCACACCGAAAGAACCATTATCGTTATAGTACATGGAGCGGCTGCGGCCCCCTCCCATATTATCAAAGATCTCATCCATGGAAAACCCGATGGAATTAATATTATTGGAAGATGCCAAAACACTTATTTTTCGTTTATCCTTAAAATAATTGACTAATCCACTGGCCTCATAACGGTCATCCGTCCCGTAT
The DNA here is from genome assembly GCF_000498535.1 of Flavobacterium limnosediminis JC2902. Lineage (GTDB taxonomy): Bacteria > Bacteroidota > Bacteroidia > Flavobacteriales > Flavobacteriaceae > Flavobacterium > Flavobacterium limnosediminis. The sequence continues at coordinate 183,982 of NZ_AVGG01000002.1, forward strand.
CCGCCCATGAATTTACCAAAAAGTCCTTTGTTCTTATCTTCGTCTATGGTTAAGTTTATAGTGGCCTTATCGGAACTGGAGGCTTGACCGGAAAGTTCTTCCTTTTTGGTTTTGAGATCCGATACCTGTATTTTATTGATGATATCCGACGGAAGATTCTGCAAAGCTACTTTTCCGTCCTTGTCAAAAAACGGTTTCCCGTTTACCATAATCTGGGTCACTTCCTTTCCGTTCACGGTGATTTTGCCTTCCGGATCTATCTCCACGCCGGGCAATTGTTTCAGCAATGTTTCCACATTGGTATCGGGCCGAACCTTAAAAGAAGCCGCATTAAACTCCAACGTATCTTTTTTAATACGAATAGGTGGTGCTTCGGCCTTAATAACAACCTCATTCAGCATTTTGGATTGTTCTTTTAAAGTAATCACTCCAAAATCGGTTGCTTTTAAAAGCTCGTTCAGGCTTTGTTTATGCGCCTCAAAACCTTCCATAGAAACTTTTAGAAAAACAGGCTGTGTAATCTTTTTAACGGCTAAAGAGAAGTTCCCGTTTTTATCGGTAATCGTATAATCCACCAGTGTTGAATCTTTGGCCTGCGAAAGATAAACCGTAACGGATTCCATAGGAAGTTTGGTAGCTTCTTCAATAATTTTTCCTTTGATATGAAAGGAATTCTGAGAAAAAGAACACACTGAAAACAGTGCAAGAACGAAAGTAAAAAAATGTTTAGGCATCAATAAAAAAATTGCGGTTAAAATGATTTCTCATTATAACCGCAAATTAAAGTTTTTATTATGTAAGAATTTTATTTGTTATGTAAATTTTAACACTCTATTTCTGTCTGAAGTAAATATCGATCGGCACTCCGGTAAAATTGTAGATCTGACGCAATTGGTTTTCAATAAAACGTTTGTACGGATCTTTCACATACTGCGGCAGGTTAGCAAAAAACACGAACTGAGGCGTTGGTGTCGGCAACTGCATACAATACTTAATTTTCACATATTTTCCTTTCAGTGCCGGTGGCGGTGTACGCTCGATAATCGGCAACATGGTCTCGTTGAATTTTGATGTGGAAATACGCTGTTTTCTGTTTTCAAAAACTTCAACTGCCGTTTCCAAAGCTTTCAATAAACGTTGTTTGGTTAAAGCAGATACGAAAAGAATCGGCACATCGGTAAACGGCTGCAATTCTTCACGGATTTTTGCCTCATAATCACGGGTTGACATGGTATCTTTTTCCACTAAATCCCACTTGTTCACCAAAATCACGATTCCTTTACGGTTTTTCTCGGCTAACCAGAAAATGCTCTGATCCTGTCCTTCAAAACCACGGGTTGCGTCAATCATAAGGATACACACATCCGAATGCTCAATGGCACGCACCGAACGCATTACGGAATAAAATTCTAAATCCTCTTTCACTTTCGCTTTTCTTCGGATTCCGGCGGTATCCACCAAATTGAATTCGAATCCGAAACGGTTGTATTTCGTATCAATCGCGTCACGCGTAGTTCCGGCAATATCGGTAACCACGAAACGGTCTTCACCAATTAAGGCATTAATGAATGATGATTTTCCGGCATTAGGACGACCTACCACACAAAAACGCGGTAACGGATTTTCCTCTTCCACCGCATCCGGCATTTCCGGCAAAGCTTCAACCAAAGCATCTAAAAGTTCTCCTGTTCCGCTTCCGTTCATTCCGGCAATGGTGAAATATTCCCCTAAACCTAAATTATAGAATTCGATTGCGTCTTTTTCACGCATCGCATTATCCACTTTGTTTACCGCCAATAAAATCGGCTTGGTCACTTTTCGAAGCAATTTGGCTACTTCCTCATCCATCGGCGTAATGCCTTCTTCCACATCCACCACAAAAATGATGGCATCGGCTTCATCAATGGCCAATTCTACCTGACGACGGATTTCGCCTTCAAAAATATCATCCGAACCTTTAACATAACCGCCGGTATCGATAACCGAAAACTCCTTTCCGTTCCATTCGCTTTTTCCGTAATTACGGTCACGGGTTACACCGCTCACCGAGTCAACGATAGCTTCTCTTCTTTGGATTAACCTGTTAAAAAAGGTTGATTTCCCTACATTCGGACGTCCTACAATGGCTACGATATTATTCATTTTCTGCTAATTTGGTGCAAAGTTAGATTATTTATTTGATATGAAGCTTGTTCCCGCTATCCGCTGTATCTTTTTGCCACTCGCCACCCTGCTTAAAACGGGTTCGGCTAAGGCAAAAAGGATGCCGCTTCTCCCGATAGCTATCGGGACGGGGCTATTTCAGCTTTTCAGCTCCAGTTTATTTTTGATTGTATCCGAAACGACGCAATTGAAACGCATTGCTTCTCCAGTCTTTGTTGACTTTCACGAACATTTCGATGTGAATCTGTTTTCCGAAGAATTTCTCCAGATCCTGACGGGCTTCTACTCCCACTCTTTTAATTGCCGATCCTTTGTGTCCGATGATGATTCCTTTCTGCGTATCACGTTCCACCATGATTACCGATTTAATTCGGATGATATCCTCGTCTTCGATAAATTCTTCGGTTTCGATTTCTACGGCATACGGAATTTCCTTGTCGTAATGCAAAAGGATTTTTTCGCGGATGGTTTCATTTACGAAGAAACGTTCCGGTTTATCGGTTAAAGCATCTTTCGGATAATACGCCGGCGATTCCGGAAGCAGTTCCAGGATTCGGTTAAAAACTTCTTTCACGTTGAAGTTCTCTAAAGCGGAAATCGGGAAAAGTTCGGCATTCGGCACTTTTTCTTTCCACAAGTTCACTTGCTCTTCCAATTGTTCCTGATTGGATTTGTCGATTTTATTCAACAATAACAACACCGGAATTTTGGAATGGATTATTTTATTAAAAAAAGCTTCGTCTTTCAGTTCTTTTTCGCCAACCTCTACCATATATATCAACACATCGGCATCTTCAAACGCTGATTTTACAAAATCCATCATCGAATTTTGCAATTCATAAGCGGGTTTGATGATACCCGGAGTATCTGAAAACAAGACCTGAAAATCCTCTCCGTTCACAATTCCGAGGATACGGTGACGGGTGGTTTGCGCTTTAGAAGTAATGATCGACAGGCGTTCCCCGACGAAAGCATTCATTAAAGTCGACTTCCCAACATTTGGATTTCCGATGATGTTTACAAAACCTGCTTTGTGTGACATAGTAAATAATTTAGCCTACAAAGGTAGTCATATCAGGTGAATATGCAGAAATAAAAAAAGTTTTTGTTGTTTTTGTTGCACGAACGGAATTTCGGTGTACCTTTGCACTCGAAACATCGCGGGATAGAGCAGTAGGCAGCTCGTCGGGCTCATAACCCGAAGGTCACAGGTTCGAGTCCTGTTCCCGCTACTAAGAATTTATTGAAATTACAACCGTACATCGCGGGATAGAGCAGTAGGCAGCTCGTCGGGCTCATAACCCGAAGGTCACAGGTTCGAGTCCTGTTCCCGCTACTAAGAAGAGAATCATTTTGGTTCTCTTTTTTTTTAAATAAACCGAAGTGACGTATTTCTTGCATTTCAAGATTTATCCCACTGTTAATCAAAACGTTTCACTAAAGAATTGCTTTAATTTTTTAATTATGAACACAAAAAAAATTGCTGAATACCGAAAATTATTGGATGTTACAAAAACTGCAACATTAAAAGAACTGAAAACGATTTACAGAAATAGCATGAAGGAAGACCATCCGGATACTATTGCCGATCCTGTTGAGCGTTTGGCAGCGGAAGAAAGAAGCAAACAAATCATTGAAGCATACCACTTTTTAGTAAGCATCGCACCGGAAACTCAAGAAAAGGACAAAGACGAATACATCAAAACCACAACAACTTCCAACATTTTAGAATTCTATATGGACAATGGGGTTTTGTATATCAGTTTCTTGGACGGAAATCAGTTTGAGTATTTTGGTGTTCCTAAAAACACTTATATCAAAATGATCAATGCGGAATCACCGAACCGTTTTGCAAAACGTCATATATTTAATGAATTCACTTACCGCAGCGCCAGTAAATTAGTGGCTGCAGAATAACGATTTTCAATTACAATATAAAAACCATCAACGAAAGTTGGTGGTTTTTTTATAGTCGTTTATTTCCGAAAAACTTAAAGTTTTCAACCTTTTAAAGACCGGAAACTTTAAAAAACCGTAGTTGAATTTTATTCATTTCTCCCCTTCACGAACGCTGGTTACATATCGGTATCATTAATTCTTCAGAAATCCGTCATTATTCCCGCCACAACCTAACAACCAAGCGCTAATTACACTATCTTCGAAAAAAATGACAATGTCGATAGAACGCAGGGTGAAATTGGTTGAAGAATTATTCGACAAACTGGAACTCGAAATCACCGAGTTTAAAACACAAACCAAATTAGGGTGCAATGCCGGCTGCGGAAAATGCTGCAACAACCCCACTATTGAAGCATCCCCGACAGAGTTCTTGCCCTACGCCTTTCATCTTTTTTTAAACGGCAAAGCCGAAAAGGTCCTGAACGAAATCAACAATCTGGAAACCGCCATCTGCTACAACTATACGCCTCTTTCTGTTTTAGATTCCAGCAAAGGCAATTGCAGCAGTTACCCACACCGCGCCTTAATCTGTCGCCTTTTTGGTTTCGGAGCGAGCAGTGATAAATACGGACAACTTCGGCTAGCTACCTGCAAAATAATCAAGGAAGAGCAGCAAACGAATTACGATAATTCTACAAACGCCATCAATAATGGGCTCTATGTTCCGGTTTTCACCGATTACTACATGAATCTTTCCCAAATCGATTTCCGGCTGGGAAACATCATTGTCCCCATCAACAAAGCAATGCAACTTGCCATCGAAGAAGTTTTGCAGTATTACGCATACCGACCGATGCCGACTGGTTTTGATCATTGTGCTTAACGAAATCCCCTTTTAAAAAAACGCATCATTTTTCAATGGTTTTCACTGGAAAAACCAATGCTTTTTTGTTCCGTGTATTTTTGTTAAATTTGAAAACAACCAAAAACAAAATATTTTATGGAATTCAACTTCGTAGCAGTATTGGTGGCCGCTCTGGTTACTTTGCTTGTCGGGTTTGTATGGTACAACCCTAAAGTTTTCGGAACCATCTGGATGAACGAATCCGGAATGACCGAAGAAAAAGCCAAACAAGGAAATATGTTGAAAATTTTCGGCTTAACCATTTTCTACTCCTTCATGCTTGCCTTTATAATGCCAGCTCTTACGGTTCATCAAATGGGCGCATTAGGTATGATTGGCGGACCGGAATTTGTTAACAAAGCACTTCCTTCTTATGCTGCATTTATGGCCGATTACGGGGATACTTTCCGCACCTACCAGCACGGGGCCCTTCACGGATTCATGTCCGGTGTTTTCTTAGCATTACCAATTACCTGTATTAACGGTTTATTTGAACAAAAATCATGGAAATACATGCTGATCAATGCCGGTTACTGGATAGTCTCAATGACGATTATGGGCGCTGTCGTTTGCCGATGGATCTAAAAATTAACATTTTATTATATCGTAATCGCTCTACATTTGTGGAGCGATTTTTTTCTTTGTGAAACAGTCTTACCATTATAAAATCTATTCTTCCGTTGCAGAACTCCCTGAATCATGGGACACCTTGTCTGTTTCCAACATTTTCCTTTCGGGAGATTATTTGAAAGTGATGGATAATTCGGCACCAAAGAACATGATTTGCCATTACATCGGATTATTTAAAGACGATGAACTGACAGGCATTGCGCTTTCCCAATTTCTGGACCTGAATCTGGTGAGTTCTTTTGGGGAACGCGACACGTGCATTAAAACATCAGTCCGCAATTTCGTATTCCGAAACTTCACTTCACATGTTTTATTTGTGGGCAACAACATGCTCACAGGTCAGAACGCCTATATTTTTTCAGAAAATTTACCCGCAAAAGAAGGCATTTCACTGCTGCATAAGGCGGTAAAAGAACTCCAAACCAACTTTAAAAAGCAGGGTAAAAAAATCCACCTTACCACTTTTAAGGATTTCTTTACCGATGAAAAAGTTGTTTTAGAGGCTTCCGAATTCCATTCGTTTTACAAATTCTCGACCCAGCCCAACATGATTTTCCCGATAGCAGAAAACTGGAAATCCGAAGACGATTATGTGGCAGCGCTGAGTAAAAAATACCGCGATCAATACAAAAGAGCACATAAGAAACTGGACGGTATTGAAAAGCGGAAAATGCCCTTAGCGGAAATTGAGCAACACAACGCAACGATTCACAACTTATACATGAATGTGGCCCGAAATGCGCCGTTCAACACTTTCTTCTTAGCGGAGAACCATTTTTACGAACTAAAAAAACAACTGGGACACAACTTCCTTTTTTACGGCTATTTCCTCGAAGACAAACTCATCGGTTTTAACACCCTTATTAAAAACGGAGCCACCATTGATACTTATTTTCTTGGGTATGACGACGAACACCAGCGCGAAATGATGGTGTACCTGAACATGCTGTACGATATGATTAAGTATTCGATCAAGAAACAATACAAGGAAATTATTTTTGCCCGAACGGCTTTGGAAATCAAAAGTTCTGTGGGCGCCAAACCTCATGAAATGGTAGGCTTCATACAACATTCCAATCCGTTGATTAACCGGTTTGCTGGGAAAATTTTCAAATCGCTTGAGCCGGAAACGGTATGGCAGGAACGGAATCCTTTTAAGTAGTAGTCAGTTTACAGTCGCGGTCTCAGTTTACAGTCTCAATCACAGCCACAGCGCATAACTAAAAAACCTCGATGAAAACCTAAAGCGGTTAACTCGCCCTGATTCATCGGCATCTTTCAGACCTGACAGGTTTTTAAAACCTGTCAGGTCTGAACAAAAACCTTCAAAGAATGCCTAAAGTGATTAACTAGCCCCGATGGGAGAGGAAATCCTTTTTATTGGGAGATTGCTTCGCAAGCTCCCAATAAAAAGATTGGAACGGACAGCGGGAAAAGGGTTTATTCTCCTCCCGAACGTTTCGCTTCAAAAATCATTAAAGGGCATCAATTTCACCCTGTACTTTTTCCCAGTCTTCCAACAACTGGTCTAAATCTTTCTTTTTCTTCTCGTAGGCCGCAAAAAACTTTGCGTCTTCAATATGTTTGTCGTAATTCGACGCCAAGGCTTTATCGTCGTTCTGAATGTCTTTTTCCAATTGCTGGATCTGACTTTCTATTTTACTTAATCGGTTTTGAAGCGACTTGTTTCTTTTCTGCTCTTCGTAAGACAGTGACTTGTCCTGTTTTTGGGTTTCCTTCACCACATCTTTCTTCTCTACTTCTCGCATGTTTTCCATTTTGCGTTGTTCCAAGAAGAAATTGATATCGCCCAGATATTCTTTGATCTTCTGATCTTTGAATTCGTATACGATATTTGACATACCCTGAAGGAAGTCACGGTCGTGAGACACCAGCAGCAAAGTCCCTTCATATTGCTGTAAAGCAGCTTTTAAGACGTTTTTAGACTTAATATCCAAGTGATTCGTCGGCTCATCCATCACAAGCACATTGATGGGCTGTAACAACAATTTACACAACGCCAAACGGTTTCTTTCGCCTCCGGAAAGCACTTTTACCTTTTTCTCAACATCGTCTCCTCGGAACAGGAACGAGCCTAACATGTCGCGCACTTTCGAACGATTGGAGTCGGTTGCGGCTTCCACCATGGTTTCCAATAACGTGATTTCGCCGTCAAGATATTCCGCCTGATTTTGGGCAAAGTAACCCAATTGGACATTGTGCCCTAATTTTATGTTTCCGCCGTATTCGAATTCGTTTACGATAGCTTTCATAAAAGTAGACTTCCCTTGTCCGTTCTGACCTACGAAAGCGATTTTGCTTCCGCGTTCCACCAACAGGTTGATATCTTTTAAAATCGTTTTCTCACCATAAGCTTTGGTTACCTGTTCGGCTTCCACCACCACACGTCCGGGCGTAACGGAAACCGGGAACGAAATGTTCATTACCGAGTTATCATCTTCGTCCACTTCGATACGCTCGACCTTATCCAATTTCTTGATTAAGGATTGCGCCATGGAAGCCTTGGAAGCTTTGGCACGGAATTTCTCGATTAACTTTTCGGTTTCTTCGATTTTCTTAGCCTGATTTTTTTGTGTCGCCAATTGCTTTTCACGGATTTCCTGACGCAAGACCAAATATTGTGAATACGGTTTATTGAAATCGTATGCCTTACCCAAAGAAATTTCAATAGTTCGGTTAGTTACATTGTCCAGGAACATTTTATCGTGGGAAACAATCACCACAACTCCGGGGAACGTGCGCAGAAAACCTTCCAACCAGATGATACTTTCAATATCCAGGTGGTTCGTTGGCTCATCCAGCAATAATATATCGTTACTTTGAAGTAATAATTTTGCCAATTCGATACGCATACGCCAACCTCCCGAAAACGTATCGGTCTGGTTGTTGAACTCTTCGCGTTTGAAACCTAATCCTAAAAGAATTTTTTCGGTTTCACCTACGTAATTGTATCCCCCTAAAATTTCATAATGATGAGTAACATCGCTTAATTGTTCGATCAGTTCTGAATAACTTTCACTTTCGTAATCGGTTCTTGTAGCCAGCTGATGGTTGATTTCATCGATTTTGAGTTCGGCGTGTTTGATTTCTTCGAAAGCCTGATAGGCTTCTTCCAAAACCGTTCTGCCTTTTACAAAATCGATATCCTGACGAAGAAAACCTATTTTCACTTCTTTCTCTGTGGCAATACTTCCGGAATCCGGCTGAATGTCACGCGAAAGAATTTTAAGCATAGTAGATTTTCCGGCTCCGTTTTTACCAACAAGACCAACTCTATCCCCTGCACCCAAACGAAATGTTACTTCTTCGAAAAGATAAGTACCACCAAAAGAAACCGATAAATTGTGTATATTAAGCATAATTGTGACGAATGTTACATAGGTAAATTCTTAAATGAATTACCTTTACATAAAATTTTATGCAAATGTTAAAAAAAGGATCCAAATTAAACAGCATTTTAACAGGAAGTTGTCCAAAATGCCAGGAAGAAAGCATGTATTTGGATAAAAATCCGTATCATTTATCAAATGCCCTCAAAATGCATGAAACCTGCGGTCATTGTGGTACCCGTTATAAAATAGAACCTTCCTTTTTTTATGGCGCCATGTATGTGAGTTACGGAGTTGGTATTGCCTTTGGAGTTGCTTCTTTTATAATTACACATTTGTTCCTTGGCGCTAATCTGAAAACTTCCTTTATCGCCATAATTGCCACCTTGATATCCCTCATGCCAGTGATTATGCGATTATCCCGAAATATCTGGATCAACATCTTCATCCATTACGACAAGAACTGGAAAAGCGACAAGTAATCACCTCTTCCTTTTATCGAATCGTTTGATGTCAATTTGAATATCCAGCGGAACATTATTCTCTATATTTTCGAAAAGGTCTTTCGCTAATGAAGGTCCGAGCATTACGCCTCGCGTTCCAAGTCCGTTAAGAATATGCAATCTACCGAATTCTGCATGCGTACCAACTAATGGGCGGCGATCTTTAACAGTAGGTCGAACGCCGGCAAAATGATTTACGATTTCGAAATCACAATCGATTAACTCTTTTAGGTTCTCTATCAGTTCATTTTTTCCTTCTTCTGTTGGCGTATCGGTTTTATCATCCCAGTTATAAGTTGCCCCTACTTTAAACAAATCGTTCCCGATAGGCAGGATGAAAATGCTTGATTTAAGAACCACGTCCAGATTTAAATCCGGCGCTTTAATAATAAGTAGCTCCCCTTTGGTACCATCTAACGGCAATTGATTAAAATACGGATTGTGCTGTAGCCCAAAACCTTCTGCAAAAATTACATGTTTCGCTTCAATGTTTTTATACATTACAGAATCAGCTAAAATTTCAAGCTGAGAATAATCAAAAGTCTCGTTTAAAATCAGATTATTGGATTGCAGATAATCACCATACGAACTTATAAAAACTGCTGTGTCCACATAACCGGTATGCAACACTTCACCAAAACCAAAATCGGAGGAAATGGATTGATATTTCTTTTGGATAATCCGTGTGGATAGGAACGGAGAAAGACTGGGTTTGTCGGCAGCCTGAAACCAATTGTTTTGCTCTTCGATGGAAGCGAATTTTCGATAGACCGGTATTTTATAATCGAAAGTTACGTTTAGACGTTTTTCAACATTAGCATAGAAAGGCAGACCATATTCCAATTGCTGCGTCGCTTGCCAGACCTGACTGAACCTTTTTAAGATAACAGGATTGTACAATCCTCCTGCCACCTTGGAAGACGACGAAGAAAAATCTTCTACCACAAGAAATGACTTTCCGTTTTGAAAAGCAGTTTCAGCAAAACAAATTCCGGCGATACCGGATCCAACAATTAAATAATCTATCATGGTACAAAAATAAAAAACTCCCACCGTAATGGTGAGAGTTTTTATATAATTAAAAAGATTTTACTACTAGTAGTTCCACATGTCCTGTTCGAAGTTGCGGATTTTCTCTTTTACACGCTCAGATTCCAATAACTGCATCTGAGAATTTTCTTTCATGTACTCTTCAATTTTTCTATCTCCATATACATTCTCTTCCTTGTAAATTACAGCGCTGAAGCGTCGTGCATTTAATAAGTGGTCGAAAGTAAGCGGCAAAGCTGAATTTTTGTCATTGAAAGCTTTTGCTTCATGTAACACATCTCTTATTGACGGGAAATAAATCCAGAACAATTCGATTACGTCGGCGTTTTCATTACCAATCTCTCTCGCTTCCGGAGCCACTGGACAGATACCCAACATTCTGTATTTCAATTCACCTTGTCTTTTATCAAAATACCAGTAACCTTTAATTTTATACCCTGAAATATCGATTCCCGTTAATTCTCTTTTGTCGATATACTGTAGATCCAAAACTTTCGTTGGAGTACCAGGAACAGTCTCTGTTACCCATTTCCCATCCACTTTTTTTCTTACAGTTTTAGGCTTTGGCATATAGTCATCATAATAAGTATTAATCTCATCACGACCTGCCTGTGTAGTATCGATGTAAGTAAAAGAAGAAGCCATATCTTTCAGAGTCTTCTTGGTATTAAAGTAGTCATCCGTATACACTTCAGTTATTCTACCGTTCTTAATACCTTTCAAAAGAACATCAAACAAAGAACGTCTGTCGCTACCTATGTTTACCGAATCAATTGGATAATACATCGGAAAGTTAACTCTTTCGTCAAGGTCAATGATTTCCCAAATTGCCTTACCCATTAAGATATCACGATCGTGCACATATCCATAAGGAAGCGGTTTATCATTATCGGCATTCATTTGCGCAGCAGTTTTCTTTCCGATTTCATCAGGAGTTTTAGCATTCAGCAAGTTAGACTGTGCGAATGATGTATAACTTCCTGCTACTGCAAAAAATACTACTAAAAGGTTTCTCAATTTCATGTTCTAAAATTAAAGTTATTTAAGTTATTGTACTTAAATTATTATTGAATTTCGTAAACTACTGGAGAAACTCTAGGAGGCATGATCCCAGAAACACCAATAATCTTAGTTTTAATATCAGAGATAGTTATAACATCACCTCTACCTGCTTTAGCCATAGCCGCTTTACACTGAGCGTTAACTCTATCACCATTTACAATAACTGCAGCCTGTCCAGGTGCTTTGAAAGTAAACTGTGTAACTTGATATGTCAAGTCATATGCAAAATCATCAAGTTTAGCGGAAATCTGAGACACTTCTAAACGTCCTTTTGCACCTTTTGCAGCTCCAGTTTGTCCACCAATTGCACCCATTGGAGCAGGAATATTCTTGATACGGAACGCCTTTTTGTCAGAAACTGTTTTACCATCAGGCAATTTACCAGTAACATTAACAACAACCTCAGTACCTGAACCAGGTGTCAAGTTGTACTGACCTGGTTTACCAGCTTTAGATAAACCTGGAGCCGAAGCATTTACTTTATCATCAGAAATACCAGCAAATGAAATTGTCATTGGATTAGCTAAACCTCTGTACACAACATTCATTTTATCAGCAGAAATGTTAGCTGAGTTTGGTCTTGGTACTACAACGTATTTTTCTTTGAACTCTACTGGAATAGATTTTCCATCCTCGATAAATGTAAATTTACCAGAGATTTCTTTTTCACCTACACCACCAGCAGTAGCATTGAATACTGCCTGACCGTTTTCGATTTTTGAACTAGCACCGTTAACGTTGAAAGAGTTTGGAACCGTTGATTCGTCATAACGACCTAATACTACTTTTCCTTTTACAGCCTCTCCTTGGAAAACAACCGATTTCTCGAAAACAACAATTGCTTTATAGTTTGACATCGAAGCAGCTTGTGCTGTAGTGTTACCGATTAAAGCATTGTAAATATCCTGCTCTGTTTTTTTGATATCACTTTGAATCGCTGATAACTTCGTTAAAGAAGCAACTGCCGGGAACCCTTTAAAGTGGTAATCCAAAAACAACTTAGTTACGTTTTCTTTGTCTTTTACATCAGCTGTGCTGAATTTAGCATTTACATCTTTAAGGATAGGCTGATATTTAACATCTTTTCCGATAACTCCAGCAATCCCACTTTTGAATTTATCAAAAGCAGCGATGATTTCTTTTCCTTTTTTAGAATAACCGTCTCCGCTAAACCAAGCTTCGTCAATCTTATCACCTTTATCCATTGATTCGTATGGCAATTTACCATCCGCTTCTTTTTCAATATCTTTGGTGATATCATTTTTCAACGCCTGAATGAAGTCGTTGAATTCTTTTACGATAGGTTTGATTTCTTTTGCTTTTGCAAACGGCGCACCGAACTGCGCAGCATTTTCTCCAGCTTTACTCTCCAACTGACCGTATAAACTTCCGTTATATTCGTCAGAGAATTTATTAACCCCTTCGAATTTTTCATTCATCAAACCGAAAGCCGTTAATACTTCTTTTGACATATTTAATGCCAACATCGCGATGAAAACCAAGTACATTAGGTTAATCATCTTCTGTCTAGGACTTAATTTTCCTCCTGCCATTTTCTAATTAGTTTTTAAAAAAGTTAATAATTTTGAAACTAATTAGCCTCTGTTACTCATTGCAGAAAGCATTCCGCCGTATACATTATTTAATGAAGATAAATTTGCAGTCAACGATTGCATTTGATCTTTTAATTTTAAGTTGTTCTCAGCAACTTCTTTATTGATTTCAGCGTTACGAGTAGCACTTTCCAACTGTACTTTATACATACCGTTTAAAGTTTCTAACTGCGTAGCAGCCATACCCATTTCTTCTGCATATTTCTTCTGAGAAGCGATTGCATCTACAGTAGGAGCCATGTTTTTAGCAGCACCTTCGAAGTTTTTAATGCTGTTACCTAAGCTAGCCATTAACTCACCGTCAATTTTAGCTTCTTTCAACATTGAATCTAATTTTTGAGATAATAAACCTTGAGCTTCAGTTGGGTTTTCAACTTTTTTAGCATCTCTCTTTTTAGCTTCACCACCTGCTAATTCAGGATAAACTAAAGTCCAGTCTAATTCTGTTTCAGTTTCGAAAGCTGATAAACCGAAGATAAGAGCCTCAGTTCCCAAACCGATGATAAGGAAAGTACCAGCACCTGGCCAGTGCATAATTTTGAATAATGCTCCGATAATTACTACTGCTGCCCCCATACCGTAGGCGAAACTCATCACTTTTTTTGGAATTAATGCCATAATAAATAAATTTTAGTTAGTTAAGTTAATATAAAAATTGGTTAATTTTTGAAGTTATTTTTGGTTTTTGGTATTACTTGTTCCCATGTAATCCTGAACCGTTCTGAAACCGATATACGATCTTGCAGAATCCGCATATTCATAATCACGTGTACTCACCTGCAAGAAATACGCAACATCTTTCCAAGAACCTCCACGAGTTACTTTACGCATATTAGATAGATCCGGCACATTCGGATTCATTGTAGAAACATACTCATAAGCTGCTGGATCATAAGATGAATCCGTCCACTCCGCTACGTTACCCGCCATGTTATACAAGTTATATTCGTTTGGCTCGTATGATTTTGCCTCTACAGTATACAATGCACCGTCGGCAGCATAATCTCCACGATTTGGTTTGAAGTTAGCCAAGAAACAACCTCTGTCATTTTTAGCATACGGACCTCCCCAAGGATATGTTCCAGACTCTAAACCACCTCTCGCAGAATACTCCCACTCAGCCTCTGTAGGCAAACGGAATGAATTCACCTGATCTCTTCCTTTTTTCTTTTTAATATAGGTATTCTTATTCATGGTTCTCCAAGCACAAAACGCTTTTGCCTGTTTCCATGAAACCCCAACTACAGGATAATCCCCGTAAGCCTGGTGCCAGAAATAGTCATTATGCATTGGCTCATTATAAGAATACGCAAAATCTTTGATCCAAACTGTAGTATCAGGATAAATCTCGATATTTTCAGTTTTCATATACTTACTTCTCTTAGTTCTGCTATTTCCTACAGACTTATCTTTAGCCGCCGCCTGAATATCCATCCAAGTATAACGGAATTTCAATTTAGAAACATCAAATGTTCTCAATCCGTTATATGACTCAGTAGCCGGCAAATACAATGAATCCATCACTTCTACATAGTGCTCATCCGGATATTTCTGAACGTCATTATGCAATTTCACCTTTCTGTTCAAACGTCTCCCTGCATAAGGATCTTCATCCGTACCTACACTATAGTAGTTTTCATACATATACTTATCATATGCTGACATTTTCGCAGGATCCTGATCTTTAAATGCAAAATCCCCAATACTTCCGCCTTTTCCACCGTCCCCGCCAGGTTTCTGACCTTGTTCATCGGCAAGAATAGCCAATCTTGTTCTGGTAGTTGAATCTTTTACCCATTCTACGAACTGACGGTATTCACTATTTGTAATTTCCGTTTCATCCATGTAGAATGAACGCACAGTAACAGTTTTAGTAGGCGCATCCTGAACATTAGCTAAATCATCATCTGATTTACCCATAATAAATGCACCACCTGGAACCAAAGTCATACCAAACGGCTTCTCTGGATGCCATTTTCTTCCTTTAACTCCTACTAGTTCACCTCTGTCGTTTTTATGACAACTACTAAAGAACAATGAAACAAGTGCTGTAAACGCTATGAACTTCTTCATATAAATCTGGGTTAATTATATTTACATTTTTAAGGGCGTAAACCTATCTATTTATTTTCTAAAAAACAATTTTTTCCCTAAAAAAAACTTAAAAAAATAAAATTGTTCCAAAATAAACAGGCTAATCGCCATCCATTTTGATTATACTAAATTTTTCTTCTGGGCTTTCCACCATCTTTCAGGTATTTCCTGATTGGTTGCCCCCAGATAATCTTCATAAGTACATGGTAATAACGTACTTCTTCTTAATTTATTGTTAAGCCCTGACAAAAAAGGTATCTCTATCCACCATCTTTCGGTTTTATCACTCTTGAAAAAAATTAATTCTTCATCTTCAAGAGGAACGATATACTTTAAATAATCTTCCTTAACACCAAACGGATATTCTTTCGAACGGTAATGAAACCCTTCTATAAAATACCATAAAACCTGTGCTGCTAACACAGATTCCGCCTCAGAACCTCCATGATTAAAAACTCCAAACGAAGTAACCTTATCACTGATACCGGAATAGCGCGAAAGTACACAAATTTCTTTTCCGTTGAATCCATTAGGGTTAAATTTTGCAAAATTTCCTGAATCGGCCGATTTTACTGAGGTTAAATCCACCGAAACCAGATCCGCATCCCTGAAAACCGGCTCTGCTATAGCCGGATTACTACAAATTTCACCTAAGCGAAATGCATCAAAATACAATTTTTCAATCAAATCAATTTCTTCCTGTGAATTGAAATACGTCTGATATCCAATATTACTATAATTAAACAGATTATTCGGCTCTTCCACAATCATGCTGGACAAAAAAGAATTCGCCGGCACACCGTCTTCCTTCGCAAAATCGAATTTACTGTCAACCGAAACAACATTTACCATCTGCTCCAACTGGTCGTAAGCACGATACATGGCATAGGTCAAATCCTGTGAACCTCCTATCACAACAGGTACCACCTTATTTTTAATTAAATATGCCACCGCATTTTTCAGTACATAATACGTATCGTCCAATGAATTTCCGGGAGCTATATTTCCCAAATCCACAATCTGCGCTTCCCAATTGCCCGGAAACAGACTGTAAAATTCTCTTCGGATATGCGCTAAATCAGCCTCATAAATTCCTTCACCCAACCCTCTGTTTTCCATCACGCCGATAATAGCTATTGACGCTTTTTCGATATTCGGAAAATCGGTCTCCGAGTGAAAAACAACCTTTTTACCCAAGGCCTGGGGTGTCAGTCCCTGAACGAACTCAAAAAAATCGGAATCCAGTGGTTGAAAAAAATCAAATACCATATCTATTTCTTTTTAGCCGGTGCTTTTTTAGTTGCCGTTTTTTTAGCTGCAGTTTTCTTTGCAGGCGCTTTTTTCTCAATCAACTCCTTCACTTGTTCCAATGTCATTGCTGCCGCATCCACATCCTTACTTAGCTCTATTTTTATTTTTCCTTTGGTGATTACCGAACGGCCCCAGCGTGCTTTTTCCACACGGATACCTTCTTCCTCCCAATTATGAATTACCTTATCAATCTCTTTCTGAAGCTTATCTTCAATCAGTTCCTCCACATCGGATTGTGAAAGATTATCGAAATTGTATTTTTTACTAACATTGATAAACAATCCGTTCCATTTGATGAAAGGACCGAAACGACCAACACCTTTTTGAACCGGCTCATTCTTATAAGTAGCGATCGGTGCATCAGCTTTCGCTTTCTCGTCAATCAGCTCCTGAGCTCTTTCCATGGTAACATCCAAAGGCTCCTCTCCTCTCGGCAGGGAAATAAAAACACTTCCGTGGCGTACATACGGACCGAAACGCCCGTTACTCACTTCCACTTCTTCTTCTTTATAGGTTCCTAATACTTTTGGTAGTAAAAACAGATTCAACGCTTCTTCCAAAGTAATGTTACCGATATTCTGTTCCGTACGCAAACTTGCGAATTGTTTGTTCTCGTCGTCGATATCACCAATTTGTGCCATCGGTCCGAATTTACCCAAACGAACACTCACCTGCTTTCCTGTTTTTGGATCTTTCCCTAAGATTCGTTCTCCGCTTTCTCTCTCGGCATTCTCCTCCACATTCTTAACTGTCGGATGAAAATGCTTGTAGAAATCGTTCATCATTTGCGCCCATTCAATATTTCCTTCGGCGATTTCATCAAAGTCCTGTTCTACTTTTGCCGTGAAGTTATAATCCAATATGCTGTCAAAATTCTTCACTAAGAAGTCGGTAACAATGGTTCCGATATCGGTCGGCACTAACTTCCCTTTATCCGAACCCGTATTTTCTTTCAGATGCTTCTCCTCAAGCTTCCCTGATTGAAGTACCAACTGTGTATATTTTCTTTCCTGACCTTCCAGATTCCCTTTCTCAACATAATTTCTGTTGATGATGGTAGAAATGGTTGGCGCATAGGTTGATGGACGGCCGATTCCTAACTCCTCCAACTTTTTAACCAAAGAAGCTTCGGTATAACGAGCGGCTGGACGTGTATATCTTTCCGTTGCCGTGATGTAATTGTTTTGCAATCTCTCGTTTATCTTCATTGCCGGTAACATTCCTTCCTGTTCGTCATCATCTTCATCATTCCCTTCCAAATACACTTTAAGGAAACCTTCGAATTTGATTACCTCACCTGTTGCCGCAAATAATTCGCTATGATTGTTTGCTTCGATTTTTACGTTGGTACGCTCCAATTCGGCATCGCTCATTTGGGATGCCACGGTTCTTTTCCAGATCAGATCGTACAAACGCGCCTGATCCCTGTCGATATTTACCGTGTGACGTGTCATATCTGTCGGACGGATTGCCTCGTGTGCTTCCTGCGCTCCTTTGCTTTTGTTGGTAAACGTTCTCGGTTTTGAAAACTCTTTACCGTAAGACGCAATGATTTCCGCCTGAGCCGCATCCATTGCTTCTTTAGAAAGATTCACACTGTCCGTTCTCATATACGTAATAAGTCCGGCCTCGTACAAACGTTGTGCTAACTGCATGGTGATTCCAACTGGCAAATACAATTTACGCGCCGCTTCCTGTTGTAAGGTTGACGTGGTAAAAGGCGCTGCGGGTGTTTTTTTGGTAGGTTTTGTTTCCAGATCCGCTACCTTATATATAGAACCGATATTTTGGTTTAAAAAATCTTCGGCTTCCTGCTTCGTATTGAAGTTCTTCGGTAATTTCGCTTTGAAGGCTCTTCCCGCTTCGTTTGTGAATTCTGCCACAACCGAATAAGAAGCTACCGGTTTAAAATTCTGGATTTCGCGTTCGCGTTCCACAATCAATCGCACCGCAACTGACTGCACACGACCGGCAGACAGTCCGCCTTTGATCTTGCGCCATAAAACCGGAGACAACTCGTAACCTACCAAACGATCCAATACCCTTCTCGCCTGTTGTGCGTTTACCAAGTTATAATCAATCCCTCGCGGGTTTTCGATGGCTTTCTGAATGGCGGTTTTCGTGATTTCGTGAAAAACGATACGTTTGGTTTTATTCGGATCCAATTTTAATTCTTCCGCCAAGTGCCATGAAATAGCCTCTCCCTCGCGGTCCTCATCGGAAGCCAACCAAACCATATCGGCAGCTTTAGATAACGTTTTCAGTTTACTCACCAAGGCTTTTTTATCCGGGGAAACTTCATATTTGGGTTTGAACCCATTCTCCACATCTACCCCAATTTCTTTCGAAGGCAGATCGGCGATGTGTCCGTAGCTTGATTCTACCTGATACTCGCTTCCCAAAAACTTCTCTATTGTTTTCGCCTTTGCCGGTGACTCAACGATCACTAAATTCTTTGCCATTTACTTTTTATTTATGTCGCAAAAGTATAGGATTTTTTTAAATATAGCGTTTTTGCACATTTTAAAAGTAAAATTTGTCGTTGAGCGGTCGCTTTCGAATTCTATTAATACGCTGACGGAATTATATATTACCGGAGTTTCGGCAATGTTTTATTCGCTTAAAAAAATATCAAAAAATCACACCTTATATATATAGGTGTAATTTTAAAATGCTTTCGGACTGCTTCGGAGTGGTTTACACGGACTGAAATGGAACCTGCACCGACTTTTTTCACACCTGACAGGTTTTAAAAACGCCAAGTGGATATGCAAATAAAAACTACAGTTTAAGTTAAGTGCCATTATTGCACATATATAATATCTGCATGTCCGGCAGAAATTCATTCTCTTTTATGAATACCAATAATAAACACCAAAAAAAACTTCTATTTCGTTGCACATCAAACAGCAAAGTTTAAATTTGTTAATAGCACAAAAAAATTGACCAGATTTCATTTAAAACCACGTAATGAATCGAGAAGAGCAGTTAACCAAATTAAAACAAAACCCTGAGTGGGACGTCATCATTATTGGTGGTGGCGCATCCGGATTGGGAATTGCGCTCGATTCCGCCAGCAGAGGCTACAAAACGGTTTTGGTTGAAGCAGTTGATTTTGCCAAAGGCACTTCCAGCAGAAGCACAAAATTAGCGCATGGAGGAATTCGTTATTTAGAACAACTGGACATTGCTCTGATACGCGAAGCTTTAAAAGAAAGAGAACTGATGTTAAAAAACGCCGGCCATCTTGTGAGAAGTCAGTCCTTCGTCATTCCCATATACAGCCGCCTGAAGGGTTATTATTTCTCCACAGGTTTAAAAATATATGACTTACTCGCCGGCAAAACCTGTTTCGGAAGTTCGCAATCAATATCCAAAGAGAAAACAATCGAATTACTTCCAACAATAACACAAGAAGGTTTACAAGGCGGGATTCTTTATCATGACGGACAGTTTGACGACGCTCTTTTCGCCATAAATCTTGCCCGCACCGCCATTGAAAAAGGCGCTTGTCTTTTAAATTACACCAAAGCCATCAGTATCCTAAAAAACGAGGAACATCAAATTACAGGCATCGAAACAGAGGATCAGGAAACGGGTGAGAAATACAGCCTCAAAAGTAAAACGGTAATCAACGCAACCGGAGTATTTACGAATGACATTATGAGCCTGGACAGTTCAAAAAACAGAAAGTTCGTAATTCCAAGTCAGGGAATCCATCTGGTTTTTGACAAATCGTTCTTGCCGAGTGAAAATGCAATGTTAATTCCGAAAACCCGTGATGGCAGAGTTCTTTTCATGGTCCCCTGGCACGATAAAATAATTGTGGGCACAACAGACACCCCTGTTGACAAACCAAGCTTAGAACCTAAACCTCTGGAAACAGAAATCAATTTCATTCTGGAAACTGCCCAAATTTTTTTGACAAAAAAACCACAACGAAGTGATGTTCTGTCTGTTTTTGCGGGATTAAGACCTTTGGCTTTGCCTAAAAAAGAAGGACAAGAACCAAAAGAAATATCCCGAAACCATCAGATTATTGTTTCCGACTCCGGTTTAATTTCGGTTATTGGAGGCAAATGGACTACGTATCGCAAAATTGCAGAAGATGTGGTGGACAAAGTAATCGAGATTCACCATTTACCAAAAGTTGAATGCAAAACCCGGACCATACCGATTCACGGCCACACAACCATTGCAGAATCCGAACAAAAAAATCACTTGTCTGTCTATGGCACCGATATACCGGAACTTTTAAAATTGCAGGAAAACGAGCCTGAACTAAAAGAAAAATTACACCCTAATTATCCTTATACTTTATCAGAAGTGGTTTGGGCCATACGAAACGAAATGGCCAGAACGGTGGAAGACATTTTAGCAAGAAGGCTTCGATTGCTTTTTTTAGACGCCCGGGCCGCTATCGAGTGCGCTGAAAAAGTCGCTCACCTCCTATCCAAAGAACTAAACCAAAACACGGACTGGAAACAAAAACAAATTGCCGACTTTGAAAAAGTCGCCCAAGGTTATCTCCTGCACTAAGTCCTTTAGCAGAACCTATTACATCATACCTTACTATAGCTTCAAAACAATCAAACAGCAGGCTCCCAAAACTTTTGTTAAACAAATCTGCCATCTTGTCAGAAAATAAAATTTAGTACTATCTTTGCTCAAAGATTTTTACACTTTTGAGTGCTATATGGAAAAGGAAATTGATGAGAAAAAACAAGGTACCAGCCTGGTTTTAGAACAAAAAGAAGAGAATACGAAAAAACTTTTTATTGAAAGTTACGGTTGTGCGATGAATTTTTCGGACAGTGAAATCGTAGCTTCCATTTTAACCGAACAAGGATACAACACCACCCAAAATCTGGAAGAAGCCGATTTGGTTTTGGTAAATACCTGCTCAATTCGCGATAAAGCAGAACAAACCGTTCGCAAGCGTCTGGAAAAATACAATGCCGTTAAACGCAGTATCAATCCAGGCATGAAAGTGGGCGTTTTGGGCTGTATGGCCGAGCGTTTGAAAAGTCAGTTCCTTGAAGAGGAAAAAATTGTGGACATGGTTGTAGGACCGGATGCTTACAAAGATTTACCGAATCTTCTGAAAGAAGTCGAAGAAGGCCGCGATGCAATTAACGTAATTTTATCGAAAGACGAAACCTATGGCGATATTTCGCCGGTACGTTTGCAGAGTAACGGCATCAATGCTTTTGTATCCATCACGCGTGGATGCGATAACATGTGTACGTTTTGCGTCGTTCCGTTTACACGCGGACGTGAGCGCAGCCGTGAACCGCAATCCATTTTAGAGGAAATCAAAGATTTATGGGAAAGAGGTTTTAAAGAAGTGTGTCTGTTAGGACAAAACGTCGATAGTTACCTTTGGTACGGAGGCGGTCTTAAAAAAGATTACGACAAAGCGACCGAAATGCAGAAAGCGACGGCGGTGGATTTTGCACAGTTATTAGATATGTGTGCGATTCAGTTTCCGAAGATGCGTTTTCGTTTTTCGACTTCGAATCCGCAGGACATGCACGAGGAAGTGTTGCATGTTATCGCGAAACACCATAACATCTGCAACTACATTCACTTGCCGGTACAATCAGGAAGTACACGTATATTAAAAGAAATGAACCGTCAGCACACCCGTGAAGAATACATGGCTTTGGTAGATAAAATCAAGGCGATTATTCCGGGATGTTCGATTTCACAGGATATGATTACCGGTTTCCCAACTGAAACAGAAGAAGACCACCAAGACACGCTAAGTCTGATGGAATATGTGGAATACGACTTCGGTTATATGTTTGCGTATTCCGAAAGACCGGGAACTTTGGCAGCCAGAAAGATGGAAGACGATGTTCCGGAGGAAGTTAAAAAACGTCGCTTACAGGAAGTCGTTGATTTGCAACAGGAATTGAGCTATAAAAGAACCTCCCGTTTCCTGAACCAAACCGTTGAAGTACTGATTGAAAAGGAATCTAAAAAATCGGATGCGCACTGGAGCGGAAGAAATTCTGAAAATATGGTAACGGTTTTCCCGAAAGGCAATTACAAGGCAGGTGACTTCGTAATGGTAAAAATAAACGATTGCACCACAGCGACTTTGATTGGAGAAGCGGTTGGTTATTCGGAAATGCAATAATCATTAGCCACAAATTACACAAATTAGCACAAATTAATTGGAATGTCATTTTACAAACAGGATGAAAATTATAAGATTATCGGAATTTGTATGGAGGTCCATCGAATTTTAGGTAGTGGCCTTTTAGAAATTGTCTACAAAGATGCCTTGGAATTAGAATTTAAAGAAAACAACATTCCGTTTGAAAGGGAAAAAGAATTTACTATTGAATACAAAGGAGTTGTACTTCCCCATAAATTTTATGCCGATTTTGTGGTTTATGATGAAATCATTTTAGAGATAAAATCATCCAAAGAGATTGCAAACGAACATATTGCACAAACATTAAATTATATGAAATTAGCAGATAGTCAATTAGGAATTATAGCTAACTTTCAGGGTAAATCATTACAACATAAAAGATTAGTTCTATAAGAAATTCAAACAAACTTTCAATAAGTTGAGTAATTAGTGAAAATCCGTGTAATTTGTGGCAAAAAAAGAAATTATAATCAGCCTCGATTTACACAAATAAGAACAACTTATTAATCTTTCACAATTAAAAAGTTCAAATAATCTAGGGTATTAGCAAAAATTTTTGCAATTCAGAAAACATGGAATCAGTTCAAGCCATAAAACAACGATTTGAGATTATCGGGAACGACCCGAAACTCAACCGTGCGATTGAAAAAGCCATTCAGGTCGCCCCAACCGACATTTCGGTATTGGTTACCGGAGAAAGTGGTGTGGGTAAAGAAAGCATTCCGAAAATCATCCATTCGCTTTCGCACAGAAAACATGCTAAATATATAGCGGTAAACTGCGGAGCAATTCCGGAAGGAACTATCGACAGTGAATTATTCGGACACGAAAAAGGATCGTTTACCGGCGCTACGGGTGCCCGTGAAGGGTATTTTGAAGTGGCTGATGGTGGTACCATATTTCTGGATGAAGTAGGCGAATTACCGTTAACCACCCAAGTACGCTTGTTACGTGTGCTGGAAAACGGTGAGTTCATAAAAGTAGGGTCTTCACAGGTACAAAAAACCAATGTTCGTATCGTGGCTGCAACCAACATGAACATGATTGACGCCATTGAAAAAGGAAAATTCCGTGAGGACCTGTATTATCGTTTGAGTACGGTAGAACTAAGTCTGCCGCCACTTCGGGAACGCAAAGACGATATTCATTTGCTGTTCCGGAAATTTGCTTCGGATTTCGCGCATAAATACAAAATGCCGCCCATCAAACTGGATGACAATGCCATTCAGTACTTAACAAAATACCGTTGGAGCGGAAATATTCGTCAGTTGCGTAATGCTGCTGAACAGATTTCGGTACTGGAAACCAACCGCGACATTAATCTTGCTACGCTTCAGTCCTATTTACCGGCAGAGGGCAGTAATTTACCATCGGTAATCGGAACAAAAAAAGCGGAAAGTGATTTCAGTTCGGAGCGAGAGATTTTATATAAGATTCTTTTCGACATGAAAAGCGATCTGAACGACCTGAAAAAGCTCACCCTTGAATTGATGCAGAGTGGCAATGCCAAGAATGTTCAGGAAACCAACAAGCACCTTATCCAACGTATTTACGGACAGAAAGAAGACAGCGAAATTCCGTTTGAAGAACCTTCGTTAGCCGCTATTCCGGTTCAGAATCAAAACCTTCAGGAAGAATTTGAAGATGAAGACGATGATCAAAATTACCTTTTTGCCGAGGCTGTGGAAGAAGAAGATTCCCTGCGTCTGGATGAAAAAGAAATCGAATTAATCAAAAAGGCACTGGAACGTAACAAAGGAAAACGAAAGGCAGCGGCCGATGAATTGGGAATTTCGGAAAGAACACTGTATAGAAAGATAAAACAATTCGATTTATAGTATATTTGGATTTTAAAATCAGATGAAACACTTACAATATATATTTGCAGTAACAATACTGTTTTTTTTCAGCGGTTGTTCGGTTTACAACTTTACCGGAACCGGAAAAATTGACGCCAAAACCTTTCAGGTGAACTACTTTCAGAACAATGCAGCTTTGGTTGAACCGGGAATTGAACGTACTTTCACGATAGAACTTCAGGAACTGATACAAAATCAGACCAATCTGAGTCTAACGAACTCAGGAGGCGATTTGGTTTATGAAGGCGAAATCAGGGAATACCGAATTACACCGATGACAGCCACTGCCGATCAGCAAGCCGCTCAAAACCGACTTTCCATCACCGTGAATGTACGTTTCGTAAACAAGAAAAATTCGGATGATGATTTTGAAAAACCATTTTCTTTCTATTATGATTTCCCTGCCAACGAGCAATTGGTCGGCTCAAGATTAACAGAAGCACTGGATGAGATTTTCGAGAGGATCACACAGGATATCTTTAATGCCTCCTTGGCAAAATGGTAAAAATAGTCTGCAGTATTTGGTAATTAGTTAGCCGTTTTAAGTATCTTTAAAAATCTGATTTTATCTGAACACTGAACACTGAACACTGAACACTGAACACTGAACACTGAACACTGAAAACTGAAACATTAAACTTTTGAACGTAACCGATTTAACATACCTGATCAGTAAACCCGACTCCCTGAAAGCAAGGCAGATCGTCGAACTGGAAACAGTTTTGAATGAGTTCCCTTATTTCCAGTCGGTCAGAGCCATTTATCTGAAAGGGCTTCACAATCAAAAAAGTTTCCGTTACAATCAGGAACTAAAAAAAACAGCGGCGTATACCACTGATCGAAGTGTTCTATTTGAATTTATCACGTCTGAAAATTTCATCTCCATTCAAAAGGCTTTTTGGGAAGAAAAAGAAGCCGCTATAAACGACATTATTGTGAATCAATACAAAATTGTCGTTTCGGAAAACATTGAAGTGCATCCCAAAATCAATCCTTTGGAGCAATCCATCCTTTCTTCCATACAAATTGCCGAACCGGAAGCGGCCTCTGAAACAGTTTCGAGTGAACCAACTCCAGTTGAAGAGAAAAAACCCGAAACCGTTGAGGAAAAACTCGAAATAGGAAAGCCATTGGAATTCTCCGAACAGGAAAAACATTCGTTCCAGGAATGGCTTCAATTGGCAAAAATCACTCCGATTGAAAGAGAAAACGAACCTCAGGAGACAGAATCTGACAATGAAAAAAAGAAAAAACTGGAATTAATCGACAAGTTTATCGAAAGCAATCCAAAAATAATTTCAGTTAAAAACGCGCCTGTAACCCCTATAAATATTGAGAAATCCACACAGGACAACTCCTATTTGATGACCGAAACCTTAGCCAAAGTTTACCTGGAACAGAAAAAATATCAGAAAGCCATACAAGCTTATGAAATATTAATTTTGAAATATCCGGAAAAAAGTAGTTTCTTTGCAGACCGAATTTCGGATATTAGACTTTTACAACAAAACAATAATTAAAGAATTATAATATGTTTTCAATTTTTTTAGTGTTAATCACAATCGTATGTTTTTTACTTGTAGTGGTAGTTATGGTTCAAAACCCTAAAGGAGGAGGATTATCTTCTTCTATCGGAGGATCTCAAATGATGGGTGGCGTTCAAAAAACAAATGATTTCCTTGACAAAAGTACTTGGACATTAGCCGGTTTATTAATCGCTTTAATCTTATTATCAAGTTTAAGCTTTACAGGAAACCTTGGTGATAGCGGTTCAAAAATTATTGACAACAATGCTACTGCTCCAGTTGCTGCGCCGGCACCGGCTGCACCAGCAACTCCGGAAGCTGCAAAACAAGAAGCTCCGGCTGCTACTGATGCTGCTCAACCGGCCGCTACAGAAGAAGCCGCAAAATAATCATCTGAAAAATACTTTTAAAATGCCAGCCTGTCAGTGCTGGCATTTTTTATTTGGTAAATTTGTCAGTTTAAAAGCATTGGCATAATTTCTGAAAAAAAAGAAAACATCAAAAAATTAATAACATAAAAAAATATAATTATGGCATTAACCATTAAACCGCTTTCAGACCGAGTTCTTGTAGAACCAATGGCAGCAGAAACACAAACTGCCTCCGGAATCTTCATCCCAGACACCGCAAAAGAAAAACCTCAAAAAGGGACAGTTGTTGCTGTAGGAAACGGAACAAAAGATCATACGATGACTGTAAAAGTTGGTGATACTGTTCTATACGGAAAATATGCCGGAACCGATTTGAAATTTGAAGGCAAAGATTACCTGATTATGCGTGAGGACGACATTCTTGCAATTATTTAATCCAAAACAACCAAATAACGAATCAACAAATACACATAAAATGGCAAAAGATATAAAATTCGACATTGAAGCACGCGACGGTTTAAAACGTGGTGTGGATGCATTGGCAAATGCGGTAAAAGTTACTTTAGGTCCAAAAGGACGTAACGTAATCATCAGTAAATCCTTTGGAGCACCAACCGTTACCAAAGACGGTGTTTCGGTTGCGAAAGAAATCGAATTGAAAGACACCCTTGAAAACATGGGTGCACAAATGGTAAAAGAAGTAGCATCGAAAACCAACGATTTAGCGGGTGACGGAACTACAACCGCAACCGTTTTAGCACAGGCCATCGTTAAAGAAGGTTTGAAAAACGTAGCGGCCGGAGCCAATCCGATGGATTTAAAACGCGGTATCGACAAAGCGGTTGAAGCTATTGTAGCCGACTTACAGAAACAAGCGAAGGAAGTAGGCAGTTCTACAGACAAAATCAAACAGGTAGCTTCTATTTCGGCGAATAACGACGATGTTATCGGTGAACTTATTGCTATGGCTTTCGGAAAAGTTGGTAAAGAAGGTGTAATCACTGTGGAAGAAGCAAAAGGAACCGATACTTACGTAGATGTGGTGGAAGGAATGCAATTCGACAGAGGTTATCTATCCCCTTATTTCGTAACAAACCCGGAAAAAATGGAAGCGGAATTGGAAAATCCGTACATCTTATTATACGACAAAAAAGTATCCTCTTTAAAAGAATTACTTCCGATATTGGAACCGGTAGCACAATCCGGAAAACCATTGTTAATCATTGCTGAAGATGTAGACGGCGAAGCCCTTTCCACTTTGGTGGTTAACAAATTGCGCGGTGCCTTGAAAATCGCTGCCGTTAAAGCACCTGGATTCGGAGACCGAAGAAAAGCCATGCTGGAAGACATTGCCATCTTAACAGGAGGAACTGTTATTTCTGAAGAAAGAGGCTTCACATTGGAGCACACAACTTTAGAGATGTTAGGAACGTGCAAACGCGTTACCATCGACAAAGACAACACGACTGTAGTAAGCGGAAGCGGAGATCACGAAATGATTAAAAATCGTGTGAACCAAATCAAAGCGCAAATGGAAACTTCAACTTCCGAATACGACAAGGAAAAATTACAGGAACGTTTGGCAAAATTAGCCGGAGGTGTGGCTGTTCTTTACGTTGGTGCTGCTTCAGAAGTGGAAATGAAAGAGAAAAAAGACCGTGTGGACGACGCTTTACATGCAACCCGTGCGGCTGTTGAAGAAGGAATCGTTGCCGGCGGTGGTGTTGCCTTATTAAGAGCTAAAAAAGTATTAGATCAAATCAAGGCCGACAATGCTGATGAAGCAACAGGAATCCAGATTGTATCCCGTGCTGTCGAAGCGCCATTAAGAACCATCGTTGAAAATGCTGGTTTGGAAGGTTCCGTGGTTGTGGCAAAAGTGGCTGAAGGAAAAGATGACTTCGGATATAATGCCAAAACCGACGAATATGTAGACATGTTGAAAGCTGGAATCATCGATCCTAAAAAAGTAACTCGTGTAGCACTGGAAAATGCGGCATCGGTAGCAGGAATGATTTTAACCACCGAATGCGCCCTAGTTGAAATCAAGGA
Organism: Flavobacterium limnosediminis JC2902; assembly: GCF_000498535.1. GTDB lineage: Bacteria > Bacteroidota > Bacteroidia > Flavobacteriales > Flavobacteriaceae > Flavobacterium > Flavobacterium limnosediminis. The sequence continues at coordinate 212,535 of NZ_AVGG01000002.1, forward strand.
AGAAAACGCAGGTGGCGGAATGCCAATGGGTGGCGGAATGCCCGGCATGATGTAATCTTCAAAAAAGATATTTTTTTCAATACTGCCTGAAGTAAAATTCAGGCAGTATTTTTTTTATCACAGAAAGATAAAACCTACATAAAAATCTATATCTTAGCAAGACAAAACCTACATGCTATGAAACTTAAAGAAATACTTCCGCTATTTCTAACCCTTTTATTACAAAACCTTAGCTTTTCTCAGGCAGAAACCGGTCAAAGCAGTGAAAAAACAGGAAACGCACTTACAGAATATTTCAAACTGGACAGAGAAAACATTCATCTTCACCTGAACAAAAATGTTTTCCTGACAAATGATGAAATTTGGTTTAAGGGGTACATCATCGAAAAAAAAAGCAAAAAACCGTATTTACCTACGACGAATGTTCTCATTGCATTGCACGATGAAAAAGGAACCAAAATCAAAACCTGTTTATTTTATGCCGATAACGGTATTTTTGAAGGAAACATTAAACCAGACGAGAATCTAAGTACCGGCACATATTACCTTCAGGCGTACACCAATTACATGAATAATTTCGCGGAAGATGAGTCTTCGGTTTTCGAACTTAAAATCATCAATCCGAATGACGGTAAAACAATCCCCAACACCAATACCATCAACTACAACACGGTAACCACGGAATTCTTCCCGGAAAGCAGTGTGTTTTTAGAGGGAACATCCAACACGATTGCAATCAAAATCACCGATTGCAGCGGGAACGGCATAAGCGTAAAGGATGGGGAAATTATCGACCCTAAGGGAGTCATTATTACAAATTTCAGTACCAATGAATTGGGTTACGGGAAATTTGAAATCGTTCAGACAAAAAACCTACTATATAAGGCCGTTTTTAAAATTAACGATACCAAAACCGAGAAATTCCTACCAATGCCATCAGCTGCGGGGATAACTTTTTCAGCTAACAATTACACTTTTGAAGACAAAACTACTTTAAAGATCAAAACCAACACGAACAGTCTGGCCCAATACACGAACGAACCTATAACGCTTGTTATCCAACAGAATAATTACAGTTCCTTCTTCCCTTTTTCACTCACAAAAAACAGTACGGAACAATTATTCACTTTGCCGAATGAAAATTTCAAACCCGGAATCAATGCACTTTATCTGGTGGATAAAAATCATAAAAAAATTGCCGAAAGGATACTATTTAAACCTTTAAATTTTGACCGTAATATAGACCTGAAAGTCATTCGGAAACAAAATGATTCCATTCTTATCGGCGGTACCGGTGCAATCCGATCAGGAACGCTGAGCATTTCTGTTCTACCAAACGACACCAAGTCAATAACTGACAAGAAAACAATCTACAGTTCGCTATTGTTAGACAACCAATTAAACGAAAAAACCACAAATGAAAATTATTATCTTTCCGATTTTTCAAAAAAGAAACACTACGAACTGGATACTTATCTGATTTGTCAAAAATCGAAATACAATTGGCAAAACATCCTAAACACACCACCTAAGGAAAACTTTGATTTTGACAGCGGATTAACCATTAAGGGAACCATCAATATTCCTGTCAAAGATAAGGCCTCCAAAGTGCAGATGAGTTCATTGACATCCGGGCTGGAAGAAGTCTCTTTAATCAACGATAAAAATGAATTTTATTTTAAAAACATTTTAGTCTCCGATTCGACTCTGGTTCATTTTTCATTATTGGACAAAAAAGGACAAATTTCCGAAACAAAATTAGTTACCCAGGTTTTAAACAACAACAGACCTTTCATAAAACCTTTTAAAAGTGAACAAAAAAAATGCCTTTTAACATTTTCGAACGATGCGAAAACTTCCGATTATTCGTTTCCAAAGATTAATCCTGCCATTCAATTGGACAGCATGAGTATCGTTGTGAAAAAAAAAGGACCGAAACTTACACATGCAAAACGTTTCAACAACGACATGGCAAAGGGTTTTAAAATTTTGGAAGCTGAGTCCGACAGAGACATTTTACAATTTATTGCCGCAAACGGATATATTGTTTCTATTGAATACGATACGGTACGAATTTTAGGCATTAAACCCACTTCTTGGAAAGGCTCAAAAATGCCTAAAATATACTGGGACGATGTACCTGTTTTAGACTTCAATATACTTCGTAACTACTCTCTGCGATATGTTGATGAAATTTACGTAAACAAAGACGGGTATGGTGGCGGAATGGATGATTGCAACGGTATAATTCGAATTTATACAAAAAAGACAATGTTTAAAAGTTCTAAGTTAAAAATCCATTCGCAATCTTTTTTAGTCAAAAATGGATTTCATAAAATCAACCGCTATATAAATCCGAAGTACACCAATTATACCGATGACGGATTTATAAACTTCGGAACAATTCATTGGGATCCCGATGTTGGCACGGACGAAAAGGGATCCTTCAGATTTACCATTCCGAATTGCTCCCTAAAAACCGTTAAGGTAGTCATTGAAGGAATATCCTCAGACGGGCATTTAATTTCAGAAACAAAAAATATTGAAATCCCGTAAATACTTCTGGGAAAGAAATCAGAAAGAAATGAGGAGACAGAGTGCCCGGCATGATGTAATCTTTAAAAAATAATTTTTTGTTATAAAACTGTCTGGAGTAAAATTCAGGCAGTTTTTTTATATCTTCGCGAGATAATACTTACACTAAATGAAATTTAGAAAAACACTTCTTATACTCTCTATGCTGGCGTTACAAAACACGGCGTTTTCTCAGGCAGAAAAAGGCAATATTACAGATAAAATAAGCGATGCCTTTACTGAGTATTTCAAAATGGACAGGGAAAACATCCACCTTCACCTGAACAAAAATGTATTCCTTCCAAAAGATGAAATTTGGTTTAAAGGATACATCATCGAAAAGAAAAGTAAAAAACCTTATTTGCCCACTACAAATGTTAACATTGCATTGTACGACGAAAAAGGAACCAAAATCAAAACCTATTTGTTTTATGCCGATAACAGTATTTTTGAAGGAAACATCAAAGTAGACGAGAATCTGAGTACCGGCACTTATTACCTTCAGGTGTACACCAACTACATGAATAATTTTGCGGAGGATGAGTCTTCGGTTTTCGAACTTAAAATCATCAATCCGAATGACGGTAAAACAATCCCCAACACCGATACCATCAACTACAATACCATAACTACGGAATTCTTCCCGGAAAGTACCGTGTTCTTGGAAGGAACATCCAACACTGTTGCAATCAGGATTGCCGATTGCAACGGAAACGGCCTAAGCGTAAAGGACGGGGAAATCATCGACCCACAGGGAGTCACTATTACAAATTTCAGCACTAATGACTTGGGTTATGGTAAATTTGAAATCGTTCAGACAAAAAATGTATTGTATAAGGCCGTCTTTAAAATTAACGATACGAAAACCGAAAAAATCCTGCCGATTCCAACAGCTACAGGAATAGCTTTTTCAACCAATAATTACACTTTTGGGAACAAAACGACGATAAAGGTAAAAACAAACACTGCCAGTTTAGCTGAATATAAAAACGAACCTCTGACACTCGTTATACAACAGGATGATTTTACATCTTATGTTCCCTTTTCATTCAAAGAAAACAGCACGGAACAATTATTGGCTTTGCCAAATGAAAATTTCATGGATGGTGTAAACGCGATTTATTTAGTTGATAAAAACCAGAAAAAAATTGCAGAAAGAATCATTTACAAGCCTTGGAAGTTTGATCGTAACATCGGTCTTAAAATTATAAAAAAACAAAACGACTCCCTCTTTATCAGCGGAACAAGCACGATACTGTCAGGTACGTTGAGCATTTCTGTCTTACCAAACGACACCAAGTCCTTAAGCGACAAGAAAACGATGTACAATTCCTTTCTTTTGGACAACCAGTTAAGTGAAAAATCCACACACGGAAATTATTTCCTTTCCAATTTTTCAAAGAGAAAACATTATGAATTAGACACTTACCTGATGTGCCAAAAGTCAAAATATAATTGGCAAAACATACTAACCACAGCACCTAAAGAAAAATTTGATTTTGACAGCGGATTAACCATTAAGGGGACCATCAATATTCCAGTAAAAGACAAAGCTTCTAAAGTACAGATGAGCTCGTTGACATCAGGACTGAGTGAAGTCTCATTAATAAACGACAAAAACGAATTCTATTTTAAAAACATTTTGGTTTCCGATTCCACCTTGGTTCATTTTTCACTTCTAAACAAAAAAGACCAGATGTATGAACTAAAATCGGCATCCCAGATTTTAAACAATAACCGACTTTTCATCAAACCTTTTAAAAACAACTTAAAAGACTGTCCTCTTGCAGTTACTGCAAATCCGAACACATCGGACTATTCTTTTCCTAAGATTGCCAATACCATCCAATTGGACAGCGTAAGCATTGTTGCAAAAACTAAAGGACCGAAACTTACTAATGTAAAACGTTTCAACAACTCGATGTCGAAAGGCTATAAAATTTCTGATGCTGATTGGTCCAGAGATATTCTGCAATTTATAGCCGCGAACGGATACGATGTTAGCTACGATGGTGGTTCAGCGAAAATTTTAGGACGAAGAGTTACCTCTTTCCTAGGATCAAAAAGCCCTGCCGTTTATATGGACGATGTTCCTGTCTCCGACTTTAATCAGCTCATTGGCTACAACCTTAAATTTGTGGATGAAATCTACATAAATAAAAGCGGCTATGGCGGCGGTATGGATGCATCCAACGGGATTATCCGTATTTACACCAAAAAGACAATCGGCGGAAATTCAAAAACAAAAATCAATTCGCAATCTTTCCTTATAAAAAATGGTTTCGAAAAAACAAAACAATTTGTAAATCCGAAATACACTAGCTACAACAACGAAGGATTTATAAATTTCGGAACAATTCATTGGGAACCTTATGTTGAAACGGACGAAAACGGAATATTCAATTTTTCAATTCCAAATTACTATCTGAAATCCCTTAAAGTAGTTATCGAAGGAATATCCTCCGACGGACAATTAATATCCGAGACAAAAATTATCGAGATACCGTAAAAACAAAAGCCGTTCAGAAATTCTGAACGGCTTTTTAATTAACGAACGCAACAACTTACAAATCAAAATTGGTTACATAAGAAAGGCGCAGTGTTGGATTGCTTTCCTGGATCGTATTCGGATAATTCCAGATATACTGATGAATGAAGCACAATTGCACCTGATGATGCTTATTGAAATTGTATCCTAAACCGGCAATTAACCGGTTCTGATTTAAAAATGTCTTTCCTGCATTGGCACCAATGTTCACGAAAACCTCATCGCCTGCTATAGCAGAGAGTTTCGTCACGCCATTGGAAGCCACCAAAGGATAAGTAGCTAAAAACATATACCGAAGTCGGTTTCTGTAGTCATAATGATCTACCTCATAATCACCTTCATTATTTTTAACCGCTACACCCACGAATCGGTTCTCATCCCTCAAACGGTGCGTAAATTTGAAATTGCCGGAATTAGCAACATAAGTACCCTGAACCCAAACATGATCTTCAGGAATTTCCGTTTTATTCATAGCCGGATCACCGTATACATATGTGTTATAATGCGAATATCCTACGCTGCCTATGAAAGTTTTGGTTAACTGATAATCAAATGATGGTCTGATGAACCACTGTTGTTTTTCAGATAATCCATTAGCATACCGCATGGTGGTTTCAAATGAAAATGACGTTTTTTTACTCAACATGTTTTTACCGAAATAATGAAACCAAATATCATTATTGTGCGATTTAACCTGAGCCTCGGAACTTTGAGGCATAATGAAAGCCAGCAGCCCCAAAAGGACTACCAAATATCTTCCTGTTCTCATATCTTTTCTTTTAGTTAGTTGCCAATTTTCTTCCGGCGAATTTATGATTTGAAAGCGGCTTGTGTTTTTCCAATCCTTTGATTTTTACCGTCCCGTCGTCATGGCTTTCGTACTCGTTTTTAAAAAGATGCAAAATTACCCATAACGGAATGATATACAAGTATATTTTTTTATTAGTAGCAATACAAAAACATATACATTTTCAATAACAAAAGTCATCAAACGAGCACAATCCACCAGAAACGATGATTTTTACGACACTGAAAGTCACACACTTTTTTCACACTAAAAAAAAAGCCTCAGCAGTTTGAGGCGATTTTATACTTTGTGAAAATTTACTTTCTATCATACTGACAACATTCGTGAAGTTTGTTATACGACTCTTCGGGGCTTTTAACATCCTTGGTGTCGTGTCCCGCATTTGCTACTGCTTTTTCCACATCCATTGCTGAGCACTTCTGTTCATTAAAAACCAAATGCAAAATCTGATCATCGGAATGCCAAACCGCCGATTTTACTCCGGGAACAGAATACGCCGCTTTTTCGATACGTTTTTTACACATCTCGCAGTTGCCTTTCACCTCTACATCGTATTTGGCATTTTTGCTTTTCTTTTCCTGAGCCTGTACTGCGAATCCGAAAAGAGAAACCAACAGTATCATTAGCATATTTTTCATAATGTCTTATTTTTTATAATTTGTAACTTATTTAATTTTAAATCGGATTCCGGCATAATACATTTGTCCGAAAACAGGCGCATATATCATTGAGCTATCAAAATATGGGCCAAACGGATTATCTGCCCCTAAGATAGCATTTTTTTGTTGATAATCTCCAATGTTCTCCCCTCCCACATAGACTTCAAACACGCTTGAGAAAGTTCGGGTAACCTGAGCATTCATGACCGAAAACGGATTCGAGAATTCATTCAGTTTATAGGGTTCCGGATTGGTCGACGTATTTGGCAAACGCTGTTTCCCCATCCAGTTGTAAGTAAAATCGAATTTCCATTGTTTTCCTTTTTCCTTGATATGGGTTTCGTAAGCCAGATTGGTAAAAAACCGGTGTCTTGCCTGTAACGGGCGTTCCAAAGTACCTGACAGATAATCGGTTTTGATATCGTAGAATTTATATGCCGTACGAACCGACAGATGTGTCATCAGATCAACGTTAAAATCAATTTGCAAACTGTTTGCATACGACTTCCCGTCTAAATTGTGAAAAACGACTTCCTGCGGACTCTTATCAACATCTACTACCGCCTGATTCTGGAAATCCGTTCGGTAGTAATCCAGCGTTACTTCCGCTTTTTTACCAAACAACTGGAATCCCTGCATAAAGCTCAGTCCGTAATTCCAGGCAATTTCGGGATCCAATCCGTAGATATTTCCGTTAGCATTGGTTACCGAGAAAATTCTTGAACTGGCGAAAAGGTTTTGGTTTTCTGCAAAAATATTAGCGCTGCGTTTTCCTCTTCCCGCCGAAACCCGCAATACTGCTTTCTTCCACGGATTATAACGCACGTGAACCCTTGGCGTGAAAAAAGCACCCAAACGGTTGTGCATATCAAAACGAGCTCCGGCCACCAAACTAAAATTATCAGTGTTATCATAGGTGTACTCGAAAAATGCGCCTAAGGAATTGTCTCTTCGGCTCACATCCATTGGCGTTCCCACCGTTACAAATTCGTTGTAATCATCGGAAGTAAAATTTAATCCGGTGGCGAATTTATTCAGCGTGTTAGTGATAATCGAATTAAAAATCAGGTTGGAATAGAAACTGTTTTGCTGAATATTGTATTGGTTTAAACCGAAATACGATTCCTGACTGTGATAGTTAAACGAGTTTTGAAAACCGATACTCTGCCAAGGCATATCCGGAAAAACGTACCCTAATTTAGAAGAAACCTCCATTTTTTCGGTGTTGATTTCGGATCCCCAGGCATTGGTAGTTCCTCTGTCGGTATCCGGATCGAACGCTACCTGACCCGCTTGTTTCTCGTCCTTCATGTAACGGACATTCAGGAAGCTTACCCAACCTTTTTCCAGATTGTTGTACTGCCAACGGTTCATGATGTTGATCTGATTTCCCAGCGGATTGTCCAAAAATCCGTCGTCGTTCATATCCTTTTTGGAGGCGCGGGTACTACCGTGAACAAACAAGCTGCTGCTTAGTTTATCGGTGAATTTTTTGTTGAAATGTGTATTCAGTTCGAAACGACTGTCGGTTGAACCGTACGCGTTTAAGTAAAACGGAATGTCGTTAGCGGGTTTGATCAACTCGGTGTTAATCTGTCCCGAAATACTCTCGTAGCCGTTTACCACACTTCCCGCTCCTTTTGTAATCTGGATACTTTCTACCCAGGTTCCCGGGATAAAAGACAGTCCATAGGCTTGGGAAGCACCTCGAACCGAAGGAATATTTTCTTCGGCAATTAAAATGTACGGACTGGTTAATCCCAACATTTTAATTTGTTTGCTACCGGAAACGGCATCCGAGAAATTCACATCGATGGACGGATTGGTTTCGAAACTTTCCGAAAGGTTACAACAGGCTGCCTTTAGCAGTTCTTTACTGCTCATCGTGGTTACATTGGCCGTTTTTACATAGGATTTCTGAAGCGAGTTTCGCTTGGTGGTTACCACTACTTCATCCAGACTTTTATTAGGCTGCAACTGTACTTTGATTTCCTTTGGCTCGTGAACCATCAGCGAAATACTTTGATACCCCATATAACTCACGGTTATTTCGTGGCTTCCCGGATTCATCGGCAGGCTGAAAAATCCGTTATCGTCTGTAGCCGTTCCTTTTTCGGTTCCCTTCCAGATTACTGAAGCCCCGGATAAAGGATTATTTTTTTCGTCGGTTACGGTTCCCGACACGTTTTCCTGAGCGAATACAGCATTGGCTGACAGCATAAGGAAAACCATAATATATTTATACATGATTTTGATTTTAATGTTTCAATAGGAATTGGTTCCGATTAAATCGGAAAATCTGAAAACATTAAAATCTGTCGTAGAAGAGGTATTGGCAATAGAGTTTGTAGAGTGGCGGCGCATTACTGTCGCAATAAAACGACGGAGTATCGCTTTTTAAATTATTTTCCGCAAGATTAATCAGCGCTTCCGGTGCTTTCCATCCTTCAACGAAAGTAAAAACCCCTAAATCTAACTGAAAACTTTTTACGATTACTTCATCGGAAAGTGATTTTTTCAAATCAACTTTACTGTTGGAACAGCAGGTATCATGCTCATCGGAAGAAGCACAACACGTTTCCTGTTTTTCAATTTCCTTTACTTCGCAGGGTTCCGATTTTTTGTAGTCCAATGAAATTTCGGCCAATTCACCGCCGCAATAATGCACATTGAACGCCAGTCCGACATTGGAAACCAATATCAGCATAGCTAAAACAAAACTAATGTGCTTATTTATTTTCATTTTGTTAAAATCAGATCAAAAGTAAGGCTTTTTTTGAATTTCAAAACAAAAATTACTGTTAATTGATTTCAACTATCTGACCCTGATAGGGAATCTCGCAATTTACGTCGTATCTGGTTTCGATTTTGTCTCTCAGGGCAACCAATGCTTCGGTTTCGCCATGAACCAGGAAAACCGTTTTGGGTTTTTCGTCGAGTTGGGAAAGCCAGTTTAGCAGATCATCCTGATCACCGTGTGCCGAAAGCCCTTCTATTTCAACAATTTTAGCCGCTACCGGATAATATTTTCCATACATTTTGATTTCTTTTTCGCCGTCTAGCAATTTTCTTCCGCGGGTACCTTCTGCCTGAAAACCGACAATAATCACCGTGGTTTCCGGACGGATGATATACCGTTCCAGATAACTCAGAACACGACCGCCGGTAATCATTCCGCTTGCCGCAATTACCACTTTAGGCTGATCGTCATAAATAGCGGCAATGGTGTCTTCATATTCGGTTATCATTGAAAAAATCGCACACATTTCCCGGCAATCCTCCAGTTTTAATTTGTGCCATTCTTTGTTATCCTCAAAAATATCGATGACTTTAATTCCCATCGGCGTATCGATGATGTAAGGCATATCCGGAATTTCACCTGCTTTTTTAAGTTGCCAGATAAGGTACATGATGGCCTGCGCGCGTTCCACGGCAAAACTCGGAATCACCACATTCCCTCCTTTTTCAAAAGCTTCGTTGATGTGTTGTTTTAATTCTTCTCTAGGATCATTATCAGGATGAAGTTTATCACCATACGTACTTTCCAGAAAAACATAGTCCGCTGTTTTTGGCTTTTCCGGAGCGTACATTAGATCGTCGTTATCCCTTCCAATGTCTCCTGAAAAAACTAATTTTTTACCTTCGATAGTCAATTCAATGGAACAAGCCCCTAAAATATGTCCGGCAGAAAAGTAGCACGCGGAAATTTCGGCATCCAGATCGAAAACCGTATCCACATTAATCACTCTGAAAAACGGCACGACTTCCTCAGCCTGTTTTACCGTATATAAAGGTTCGGCCGGTATGTGTTTGGAATAATGTTCCTGATTGGCCTTTTCTGCCTCTTCCTCCTGAATTTTGGCACTGTCCATCAGAATCAGCCTCGAAATTGCTTTTGTCGGACTGGTGCAGAAAATCTTGCCTTCAAAACCCTGCTTGACTAACAGCGGGAGCCAGCCACAATGATCGAGATGGCCGTGGGTGAGCAACACAAAATCGATGGTCGAGGGCAAAACCGGCAGCGGTTCCCAATTGTGTTGCCGCATTTCTTTGTTGCCCTGAAACAAGCCACAATCGATTAGAATGCGAATTCCTTTTGATTCGATTAAGGTTTTGGAACCGGTTACCGTTCCGGCCGCTCCTAAAAACTGTATTTTCATTTTCGGAAGATTTTAAAGAATTAATCACACAAATCGGAAGCTTCCCTGATAATGTTTTTAATTCGGTTTCGATTAATACCCATTTGATTCAAAATATCTATGCCTTTGATCAGTTCCCTAGCCAAAAGCATTTTTTTTGAGAGCAGCATTTCCTTCTCAACCTGTGTTAAACTAGTGAGGCACGTTAGCGGAAACAATCCTTTTTGATTGATGCGGAATTTTAAACTTTCTTTTGAAGGATAGTCCCAACTGATCATTTTTAGTCCGGAACAAATACCAAACTGAAGGGCTTCGGAAGTAAATCGGTTATTTGTAATCACGATACACTCCGAAATCTGGTCGTTTCGGGTAAACAAATCGTATCGGTTTTCCCTGAGATCATTAAATCGCGATAAAATATACATCGGAATTTTAACGTCTGATTTCACATCATTGTTGCTGTGAAATTTACATTCGATCATGGCAACCGTATTGTTCTTTTTGATGAGAACATCCAGTTCATGAGAAACACACCGCCCGTCAAGAATAAGATTAACTTTGGTTTGACAGCCTTCTGAAGCGAAGAGCAGTGCAATGAATTCTTCAAAGAAAAAACCTGCGGGCCCCAACAATTGAATCGCCGATTTCAGATTATAGCGGGCCGCTTGCACTTTTGAAGATTTTTTAAGCATCTGAAATGCCAGTTTATAAATCTTGCGCGTGGGCATGCCGTCATAAATTTCACTTTCAATACTTTCGAGAATTTCATCGATTCTCTCTTTTTTAGCACCTGAATCCTGTAGTGAACGTCTTAGTTTTTCTTTATCGAAATATACGATTTCCCCAGATTGTTTTACAACTTTCATAATTTCAGACCTTTGCATAAAGGTACGATTTTTTTTCAGCTGTTTTTTTTCTGATAATAAAATGCGGGAAGAAAGATTACCAAAAACAAAGGCTGAATCAGAAAACGCCTTATATAAAACAGCAGCATGTAATCGGGTTTTTCGGAAAAGTTCAGGGTCCCGAAGAACATCACAATCAGTACCACAAAGAAAATTAGATACAGAATGGTTGCAAATTTTGTAAGCGCGACATCCCTGAACACAACATAAATTACTGCAACCGAAAGTGCCGAATTCAGAAAATAACGCAAAAACAATCCAAAAAACAACGGAACGGACTTATAGTCGGGTAACATTGCGTTTTGAAATTCGGCTTTGAAAAATAAAAGAAAAGGGTCGTAAAACAAATTTTGTTCCAACAGACGAACCATCGCCAAGAGCAAAACTAAAACAAGAACCCAAATGAATTTGGTTTTATTTCTTCGGATTTCTTTGAGCATAACCTGAAAATTTTTGAATCCACAAAACCCACAAAATAAAAACTACGGCATAAATAAATAACGGAAAAATAACGCCGTGAAGCAGATGCTCATATTCCGGAAAATCGTATAACAGCATTGCCAGAAACACAATCCGAAACACATTCAGCACATGAATAATCAGACAACCTGCCAGGATATAAGAAATCGTTTTGATCCATTTGGAGGAAAAGGCAACTATAAAAGCGGTAAAAAGAATCATAATGCTTACCGCATTGCATCCTTCGATAACACGGGCAATATATTTGTTTTTATAATAGAGTTGGACAAACTGGCCCGGTTTATCTTCGATTGTATACGAATCTTCATTAAAAAACTGCAACACAACTTCCGTGTTCCGAGCAACGACTTTCGTGATTTCATCTGCCCCAATTGACCTGTAGCTATCCAGATAACCTTTATAAACAAAAGTCATCAGCAAATACGAAAAGAAAAACTTTGCCAGAAAAACAAAAAAAGGTTTGTATTGCAAAAAGAGCTTTCTCACTGGAATGATTTTAACAAAAATATAAAAATAAAGACAGCGCAATTAAATACTTTTGCATAAAACAAAAAAACATGACCTTTCAGGAATTACAACCAAAAGTTATCGGACTATTGTCTCAGAGTGATGTTTCACGTGATGAAAAATTAAAAAATCTATGCCAGCTGTTAAGCAACAATATCAGTTATTATGACTGGGTAGGTTTTTATTTTGCCGATCACGAAACCAGGACACTGCATCTCGGACCTTATGTTGGTGCCGAAACCGACCATACCGTTATTCCGTTCGGAAAAGGGATTTGCGGTCAGGTGGCGGTTTCCAACGAGAATTTCGTTGTTCCCGACGTCTCGGCACAGGACAACTACATTGCCTGCAGTTTTACGGTAAAATCCGAAATCGTGGTTCCTCTTTTTGTGAACGGAAAAAATATTGGACAGATTGACATCGACAGTCATGTCATTGATCCCTTCACAAAAGCCGACGAACTTTTTTTAGAGTTTGTTAATCAAGAGGTTGCAAAACTTTTTTAAGTCGTTTTTTAAAAAAATTCACAATTTGTGATTTATAATTAATAATTATTTTCTATTTTTGCGCCACGTTTTAGGATAGTCCTATTTCGTTACATAATAATCATTTAAAGAATATTTGCATGTACTTAACTAAAGAAGTTAAATCAGACATCTTCGCTAAACACGGAGGCGCAGCAGCTAACACTGGTTCTGCAGAAGGTCAAATCGCGTTATTCACTTTCAGAATTTCACACTTGACTGAGCACTTGAAAAAAAATCGTCATGATTACAACACTGAGCGCTCATTGGTTTTATTAGTAGGAAAAAGAAGAAGCCTTCTTGACTACTTAAAGAAAAAAGATATCAACAGATATCGTGCGATTATCAAAGAATTAAACATCAGAAAATAATCAGAAGAAAGAGGTGCCCGCGCGCCTCTTTTTGTTTTGTATATTTTAACAGAAAAAGTTTGGTTTTTCATTGGGTATTAGACAACTACAACAACACAACAACAACACAACTAAGACCCATTGTTTAATTAAGAATTACATTTTATGATTCCTAAAGTATTCCAAGAAATTATCGATTTAGGAGATGGAAGAAGCATCTCAATCGAAACAGGGAAATTAGCCAAACAAGCTGACGGCTCAGTAGTTGTTCGTATGGGCGACGCCATGTTACTTGCAACTGCTGTTTCTGCCAGAACTTCAAATCCGGGCGTAGATTTTTTACCGTTAACAGTAGATTACCGTGAAAAATTTGCTGCCGCAGGTCGTTTCCCGGGTGGTTTCTTCAAAAGAGAAGCACGTCCGAGTGACAGCGAAGTATTAACCATGCGTCTTGTGGACCGCGTGTTACGCCCGCTTTTCCCAGACGATTATCATGCGGAAACACAGGTGATGATTCAGTTGATGTCGCATGACGAGAACATCATGCCAGATGCATTGGCTGGTTTAGCAGCATCTGCCGCATTAGCAGTTTCAGACATTCCTTTTTACAATTTAATTTCGGAAGTGCGTGTAGCGCGTATCGACGGTAAATTTGTAATCAACCCGAGCAGAGAAGAATTGGAGCTATCCGACATCGATATGATGATTGGTGCTTCTATGGATTCTGTCGCCATGGTGGAAGGTGAGATGAAAGAAATCTCAGAAGCCGAAATGGTGGAAGCAATCAAATTCGCACACGAAGCCATCAAAGTTCAGATTCAGGCACAAGAGCGCTTAAGAGCCGCTGTCGGAACTCCTGCATACCGAGAATATGAAGGCGAAAAAGAAGATGAGACCATTTACGCTAAAGTAAAAGCTGCCGCTTACGACAAATGCTATGCAATTGCGAAAGAAGCTTCTGGAAAAAGCGAAAGAAGTGAAAAATTCGCTGCCGTAAAAGAAGAAGTTAAAGCTTTATTCACAGAAGAAGAATTAGCTGAAAACGGAGATTTGGTATCGAAATATTTTTCCAAAACCAATAAAGAAGCAGTTCGTAACGTAATCCTTGAATTAGGTCTGCGTTTGGACGGAAGAAAAACAACCGAAATCAGACCTATCTGGTGTGAAACAGATTATTTACCTTCTGTACACGGTTCGTCTTTATTCACAAGAGGAGAAACACAAGCATTAGCTACGGTTACTTTGGGAACTTCAAGAGAAGCAAACCAAATCGACTCTCCTTCAGAACAAGGTGAAGAACGTTTCTATTTACACTATAACTTCCCTCCATTCTCAACGGGTGAAGCAAAACCTTTAAGAGGAACTTCACGTAGAGAGGTAGGTCACGGAAACTTGGCACAACGTGCTTTGAAAAACATGATTCCTGCTGATTGCCCTTATACAATCCGTATTGTTTCTGAAGTATTGGAATCTAACGGTTCTTCTTCAATGGCAACGGTTTGTGCCGGTACAATGGCGTTAATGGATGCCGGAGTTCAAATGACAAAACCAGTTTCCGGAATTGCTATGGGACTGATCACAGACGGACAAAAATTCGCTGTATTGTCAGATATTTTAGGTGATGAAGATCACTTGGGAGATATGGACTTTAAAGTTACCGGTACTGCAGATGGAATCACCGCTTGTCAAATGGACATCAAAATTGATGGTTTACGTTATGACATTATGGAACAAGCCTTAGGTCAGGCTCGCGACGGTCGTTTACATATTTTAGGTAAAATTACCGAAACAATTGCCACACCAAGAGTTGATGTTAAGAAACACGCTCCAAAAATCATCACACGTACTATTCCAGGAAACTTCATCGGAGCCTTAATCGGTCCGGGTGGAAAAGTTATCCAGGAATTACAAAAAGCTACGGGAACTACTATTGTTATTAACGAAGTAGACGAGCAAGGTGTTGTTGAAATTTTAGGAACAAATCCTGATGGAATTGCAGCGGTATTGGCCAAAATCGACTCTATCATTTTCAAGCCTGTAATGGGTGAATCATACGAAGTAAAAGTAATCAAAATGCTTGATTTCGGAGCGGTTGTGGAATATACGGCAGCACCAGGAAATGAGGTATTACTTCACGTATCGGAATTGGCATGGGAACGTACCGAAAACGTTGCCGATGTGGTTAAAATGGGCGATGTCTTCATGGTAAAATACCTTGGCGTAGATCCGAAAACAAGAAAAGAGAAAGTTTCTAAGAAGGCATTATTGCCGAGACCTCCACGTGAGGAGAAAAAAGAAGCTCCTAAACAACAAGGTTAATTTTTTATTAAAATTAATTCATAGGAATCCCTGTTTCATTTTTTTGAAACAGGGATTTTCTTTTTTGTTAATTTAAAAGTAAGATTTTTCTAAAATATTTTAACTTTTAACATTTTCGTACAAAATTTTTCTTTATCCTTGCGTAAGAATTATCCAGTATTTACAAAAGGTATATTTTTAGATGAAAACCAAACAAAAGGCATTTAACCGTAAAGGTTTAATCCTCCCTATTATATTTTTCTGGGTCTTGAATTACACACAAGCCCAAACTTCTGAAGAAACATTGTCAAAATCTTTTGATCTGGCCATCGGGAAGGAAAGCCTGGAGATCAATAACGGCACCATACATATAAATGAATTCCGGATTTTAAACAACAAACACCGCTATTACCCTACCGACAAGTTCGAAGCCGGCACCGTTACCTACAACAACCAAAATTACTACGATGTAGCCATTAAATACGACATCTATAAAGACGCAATTATTTACCGCCCCCAGGCATCAGATGCCGTCAGCCTGAATTTGATTCAGGATAAAGTAACATCTTTCAGTATCAACAATAAAAAATTCGTTTATCTGCACAGTCTTTCTCTTCCTTTAGCACAACTGAAAACGGGGTATTATGAAGAAAATGTATTGGGAAAAAAGTTCATTTTTTACATCAGACACCACAGAGACAAAAGAGAGGTGCTGAAAGGCTCATCGGTATTTCACGAATTTGACGACAATTACGAATACTTTATCAAGAAAGAAGGGAATTTTCATAAAATAAGCACAAAAAAAGACATTATCAAACTGTTCCCGGAATACAAAAGAAAGATAAACGATTTCTATTTCTCCTCAAAAAAATTACTAAAAACAGACGAACCGCTGTTTTATGAAAAATTGATGACCTACCTCAATAATGCAACGGAAAACTACGCTGACTAACCCAATGAAAAAGATTCTTTTTACGCTATTAATTACACTCTTACATCAAATTGCGGTTGCTCAGGTTGAAGAAAAGAAATTTTCATTTACCCTCAATGCTGTTCCACTTGAAAAAGTGATAGAAACCATTGAACAGGAATCCGGCTACACCTTTTATTTTGACGAAGACTGGATAAGAAATTACCCGGAACCGGTTACTATGCAATTGACTGATGTTACTTTGGAAACCGCATTGAACACAATATTTCAGAATACCGCTCTGAATTATTATGTTTCTGATAAAAAAATAATTCTGACAAAAAACAGTGTGATTTATGACAAATTACCCGAGAATTATTTTAACACCGATAAAACCAAAACACAAGACAATAACACAATCGTTATCCAGGGAGTCCCCTTGTTTCAAAAAGAACTTACTGAACAGGATAAGAAAAAAGATGCTAAAGTCAATTATATCGGTAAAGAAAATAAAACTTCAAAAGGGAAAACCTTTCAGTTGTCCGGCTATGTAAAAGAGGCTAAAACAGGAAAACCGGTTGCTGAAGTAATCATTCGAACAAAAAACAACGAAGCCACGGCCATTACGGATACACAGGGATTCTACACCATAACATTACCCGAGGGATTAAACATCATCGAAACCGATAACTTCCTGTACGGAAAAGAAATCCGCAAAGTAGTCCTGTACAACAATGGTAAAATGGATTTGTCAGTTTCTGAAAACATCAATCAACTTAAAGAAGTAATCGTAAAGGGTAAGAAAAGCGAAACCCTGAAAAGTGCCAACACCGGCGTAACGTCCATCGATGTGGAAGGCATGAAAAACATTCCGATGGTATTGGGCGAAAGGGACATTTTCAAAGTCGCCACCACCATACCGGGGATAAAAACTGCAGGTGAAGGTTCCGCAGGATTTAACGTAAGGGGAGGAAAGACCGATCAAAACCTGGTTCTTCTTGACAATGGCGTTATTTATAACCCTGCGCATTTCTTCGGCTTCTTTTCGGCCATTAATCCGTTCACAATCGGAAGTGCCGACATTTACAAAGGAAGCATTCCGGCGGAATTCGGAGGACGACTCGCTTCTGTTTTCGACATCAAAACCAAAAACGGAAATGTGACCAAATTATCCGGAGAAGGCGGTATCGGCCCGGTAACGAGCAATCTTACCGTTAGCACCCCTATCGTTAAAGAAAAATCGAGTCTACTCGTTGGCGTAAGGGCTACGTATTCCGATTGGATCTTAAAAACGCTGGATGAAAAATCCCTGCAAAACAGTGAAGCTGCCTTTTATGATGGCGTCCTGAAATACAGTCACAAATTAAACGCAAAAAACGACATCGAAGCAACTGCTTACTACAGTCATGACAAGTTCAGCGTTTCATCCGACTCATTATACAAATACAATAACCGCCTGTTTTCATTAAAATGGGGACACATATTCAATGCAAAACACAAAGCAGCCCTGTTGTTTTCAAACAGCCAGTACAAATTCAACATCGAATACGACAAAGAAAGTGATATCACAAAATCGTTTGATTTCGGCTATAAGATTAACGAAAACCATCTTCAGTTCAAGTTCGGTTATGCATTGAACGACCAACACAAAATAAGTTACGGAGTTACCACAAAGCTGTACATGATTGAACCCGGGTATCTTAATCCGACCGGTCAGGAAACAGTATTAACCCCGGTAAACATAGATAAAGAGAAAGCTTTGGAATCGGGAATTTACCTGTCCGATGCTTATAAAGTATCGGAAAAGCTTTTAATCAGTGCCGGGATACGCTATTCTTTTTATGCTGCCTTGGGAAGTGCAACACAAAGAGTCTACGATCAGGGCGCTCCCATCACTGATGCGACCGTTGTTGAAACCAAAGAATACGGAAACAATGAGATTATAAAGACCTACAATGGTTTCGAACCGAGACTTTCCGCCCGTTTTTTTATTACCAGCAGGTTATCGGTAAAAGCAAGTTATGACAAAACCTATCAGTACATACATTTGCTTTCCAGTAACACCACACAATCACCGACGGACACCTGGAAACTATCCGATTTGAACATCGCCCCTCAGGATGCCGATCAATTTTCATTAGGGTTGTATAAAAATTTTACCGAAGATGATTTTGAAGTAAGTTTGGAGGGATACATCAAAAAAACAAACAACCTGTTGGATTACCGTGTCGGAGCCGATCTATTGCTGAATGAAAACATTGAAACCGAACTTTTAAAAGGAAAAGGAAAAGCCTATGGGGTTGAATTTCTGCTAAAGAAAAATTCCGGCAAACTAAACGGCTGGCTGGGATATACCTACTCCCGTACCTTTATAAAACTGGACAGCGAATTTGAAAGTGATAAAGTAAACAACGGAGAATATTTCCCTGCGAATTATGACAAACCGCATGATCTGAGCGCTGTCTTAAATTACAAATTCACAAAACGATACAGCATTTCAACCAATTTTATTTACCAGACGGGAAGACCTATCACTTACCCTGTTGGAAAATACACCTACGCAAACGCAGAATATACGCTTTACAGTGACCGAAACAAATTCCGGATTCCGGATTATTACCGCTTGGATATCGGGGTAAACATTGAAGGAAACCACAAAATAAAAAAACTGGCTCACAGTTTCTGGAACATATCCGTTTATAATGTTTTGGGAAGGAACAATCCGTATTCGGTGTTCTTTGTAACCAAGAATGGTGAAATTAAGGCCTACAAAACCTCGATCTTTTCCGTTCCGGTACCGACAATCAGTTATAATTTCAAGTTTTAATTAAAAAACGACGAAAAATGAAAACAGCACTCATCCTTAAATTCATTACAGCCCTTCTGCTTTTCACGAGCATCGTTAGCTGTACCGAACCCTATCAGATACAAACCGAAACGTTTGAAGAAGCATACGTAATTGAAGCTACAATTACCAATGAATTAAAAAAACAACAAATTAAAATCAGCAAAACCTATAGACTGGAAGAAAACGGCCCCACTTTCGAATCAGGAGCCGATGTCTACGTGGAAGACGATTTGGGCAACCAATATGAATTCGCTGAGCAGAACAATGTGTATGAATCAACAATCGAATTTCAGGCACTTCCCGAAAGACAATACCAATTGTTCATTAACACGGCTGACGGAAGGGAATATTCCTCTGCAAAAGAAACCCTGACTACGGTAACAGAAATAGAAAATCTGAGTACAACTGTTGTTTCCAAAGACAATCAAACCGGAGTCGAGATTGGAGTAAACAGCTACGATCCTACAGGAACTTCCAAATATTATCGCTACGAATATGAAGAAACTTCAAAAGTGACCGCACCAAAATGGAACCGCTTCAAAACCATATTATTAGCATATCCGAGAATATGCGAAGGAACAGAATTTCCGGGATTTGAAACCATTGGTTTTGAATTGAGGACTGGAGAGTCAAAGGTTTGCTTTACAACTAAAAATTCCATCGAAATTCTACTCACTTCCACCGTTTCCTTAAATGAAGACAGGGTAACCAATTTCCCGGTACGCTTTATCGCGAACACCGATTACACTATTGCTGAACGCTACAGTATTTTGGTAAAGCAATATGTGCAGACTTTAGAAGCCTATACTTTTTACAAAACAATGAAAGACATGTCAGGTTCCGAAAGCCTTTTATCACCCAAACAGCCTGGATTTATTAATGGCAATATTAAGTCCGTTTCCAATCCTAAAGAAAAAGTCATCGGATTTTTCGAAGTGGCTTCAGTGTCATCAAAAAGAATCTTTTTCAATTTCCATGATATCTTCCCTGATACGCTACTACCATCTTACCCGTGGGACTGTACCGAGCAAGTATTTAACAGCATGGATTTTGGCACTAATCCTCATCCTACACCGGAGTATCCTTGCGGAACAGGAGGGCCGGGATTAACATTGAGATCAGCCATTAGGAGGAATACTTTGCTTTTTTACAGAGAAGCCTTCCCCACCTTTTACATGGTTAAACCCGCTTGTGGCGATTGTACCACGTTTGCATCTAACATAGTACCTCCCTTTTGGCAATGAAAAAAATAATCAGCATCCTCATCCTCTTGTTTGCTACCAACAACCTTGTTCTTGGTCAGAGCATCCCAACATCAATAAGTCAAATCAACTCAATTGAAGAGTCCCTATATCTGCATTGTAACACAACGACATTACTTTCCGGAGAAACCCTTTTATTTAAGGTTTATGCTATAAATCCACACAACAAAACGTTCAGTACGGTAAGCAAAATCGGATATGTCGAAATGCTCGACAGCCAAAACAACAGTGTCATGACACAAAAAATCAATTTGAAAAACGGGACTGGACAGGGCGATTTCTTCATTACAACAACTTTAAAAACCGGAAACTACAAGCTTATCACTTACACCAATTGGACACTCAATAAAACCGGAAACGGAGTTTACCAAACCGATGTTTTCATTATAAATCCGTTCGAAAGAAATGATTTGACTGAAACTGACAAAAAAGCTTTCGCTAATAATACACAAACCGATGATTTACAAACCGTGCAAAAAGAGGAAACGACAAAAGCGAACAACAATCTGCTTACCGTAAAAACGGATAAATCCAAATATGTAACCCGTGAAAAAATCAATCTTGTAATCCATTCCGCTTTGGAAAATGGGTTAAAAGGCAATTTTTCCGTTTCGGTCAGAAAAACAGACAGCCTGCCCATTGCCAAACCGACAAATTCAGTTGATTTCCTGAATACTGTTGCTTCAAAAAACAATTCAAACGCGAAAAAAAGTCGCTTCTTACCTGAATTACGGGGTGAAATCCTATCGGGAAAGATTACCGCAAAAGACGGTTCCAAGAACCTTAACGACAAAGTGGTTTCGCTTTCCATTCCCGGAAAATATTTCGGATTCAAAATGGCAAAAACCGACGAATCGGGCAGATTTAACTTCATTCTCGATGAACATCCTGGGGCTTCAAATGCGGTTATTCAGGTAACGGAAAAAGACCGAAGCGAATACACGATAACACTTGAAGAAACTGAGAAACCTGATTTTAAAACATTAACGACTGCCAATCCGCTAGGCTTGAATTCCAAAAACAAAAGCGACATTGAAAACCGTTCGATTGCCAATCAGATAGAGAACAATTACTATCTGAAGAAAAGAGACAGTCTGATCAATTCCACTAAAACAATTCCTTTTTTCCATCCGCTCCAAAAAGAATACATACTGGATGACTATAACCGGTTCCCGACCTTAAAGGAAACGATTATCGAAATACTAAAGGAAGTATATCACAAGAAAAGCAAGGAAACCTACTCCATTCACCTGAGAGATTATACCGGACAGGGAGAAGCCTACGGAGAATCTCTGGTAATGATAGACGGTCTGCAGCTTCAGGATGTAAATGAATTATTTGAATATGACATGCAAAACATTTACAAGGTCAGTCTAGTCAACCAAGGCTACGTTTACGGTCCGAAAGTTTTCAATGGTGTTATTAATTTCGTCACTAAAAAAAGTGACTACGAAACAAAAGCCTCGGGCGACTTCATTAAAACAGTCACTTTAAACAGGCCACAAACCATAAAAAAATATTTCCATCCAGATTATTCCGAAAAAAAATCCGAAAGAATTCCGGACTACCGTTACCAATTGTTATGGCAACCAGAAGTGATCTTAACCGGGGAAGAAACCACTTTATCTTTTTTCGCATCGGATATAAAAGGAGAGTTCCAAATTTCGATTGAAGGGTTCACGGATAATGGAAATGCCGTTTCGATAAGAGAATTTATAACCATAGAATAATGAACCGAAATACCTGACATTTAGTCGATTAACAAACACGCCGCCCCTTTTAACCCGAATTAAATTCTTAATTTTATGTGAAATTTAAAATCGGGCACCATGAAAAAAATTATTTTTCTTTTAATCTTATCGATACCCTTTTTCAGCTGCTCCAACAACGATAACGGAACATCAGACGCGTCGGCAAACGAGCAACTTTCATCTTCACCTGAAGCGTTAGAGGAGTATGATGATAGCAGCTACGGAATATACAAAGGTATTTTTGTTGGTTCTACAGGAACGGTATACATTAACATTTACAATGGCGGTTCGATTTCCGCAAAAATGGTAATTGAAGGCGTGACGTACAACTTTAAAACTTCAGAAACTGCCTATGACGGGAAAGCCATTACCAGCCTCACATTTTTTAACACCAGTTCTTCTTTTGATTTCAATGTTCAGGCTGACGGTGAATACCCCACGATAACCAATTTAAACATCAAAGGACACCCCAAAGCCCTTGTACAACTGTTAAAAGAATATTCATTTGAACACATAAAATGCTATGTAGGCACCTTCGATAATGACGAAAATTCCATATTTAATTTGGCCACAACATCAAACGGGTATATTCTGGGCCTTGCTTTACAAAAAGGAGAAACCGAAATCATCTATATGGACGGCACCTTTGAAGGCACCAAAATCAATGGGACTTTTGAAGGTGGTCACTTCTCAGGAACGATCAATAACAATAAATTAAGCGGCATCTGGGAAGACTCCATGCACAAAAGGGGAAACTGGACAGCCACCCGAAAATTATAGAGTTAGTTATTCTGTTTTAGCAGCTCTTTCAGGAATTTTTTTCGGGAGAGCTGCTATTTTTTACAAATCACTGTAACTTTTTTGAAAACATATACGTATAACAACCTGAACACTTAAAAGACAAGGAGATTCTTAAATGAGACAACTTAAAATCACCAAGCAGGTTACTAACCGTGAAACTGCTTCCTTAGACAAATACCTTCAGGAAATTGGAAAAGTTGATTTGATTACTGCCGATGAAGAAGTAGAATTAGCACAGCGAATTAAAGCCGGAGACCAAAGAGCGTTAGAAAAGTTAACAAAAGCTAACTTACGTTTCGTTGTTTCGGTGGCCAAGCAGTATCAGAATCAAGGATTAACTTTACCCGATTTGATTAACGAAGGTAACCTGGGTTTAATTAAAGCCGCACAACGTTTCGATGAAACCCGCGGATTTAAATTTATTTCGTATGCCGTATGGTGGATCCGTCAATCGATCCTTCAGGCATTAGCAGAACAGTCACGTATTGTTCGTTTACCGTTGAATAAAATTGGTTCGATTAATAAAATTAATAAAATGTACGCTTTGTTAGAGCAATCTAATGAACGCGCTCCTTCAGCAGAAGAAATCGCACAAGAGCTGGACATGACCGTAAATGACGTAAAAGAGAGCATGAAAAACTCCGGTCGTCACTTATCAATGGATGCTCCGCTTGTGGAAGGTGAAGATTCTAATTTATACGACGTTTTACGTTCCGGTGAATCACCGAATCCGGACAGGGAGTTAATACACGAATCGTTACGTACGGAAATTGAAAGAGCTTTAGAAACACTTACTCCAAGAGAAGCCGATGTGGTTCGTTTGTATTTTGGTTTAGGCGATCAGCATCCGATGACTTTAGAAGAAATCGGAGAAACTTTCGACTTAACCCGTGAGCGTGTGCGTCAGATTAAAGAGAAAGCAATTCGCAGATTAAAACACACTTCAAGAAGTAAAATTCTTAAAACTTACTTAGGATAGTTTGAAATGTCAAAAAAAAGTTGTAATTTAAATTGTTTATTTTAACTTTACGACCTTGAAAATTGACACTTAGTCCTTAAAATATTGAAAATAACAACAGTTTCAATAACTGTTCGTTTTTTGATTGATGATTGAAACTCCGGCTGATTACCGGAGTTTTGCTTTTTATTAATCAAAACTCCAGTCTGTTCGCGTTAAAACGCTCGGGTGTCCGGAGTTTTGCTTTTTATACTATCTTTGCACCAACAACACAACATTACATACATATCATGAGTAAACAAGCAATTATAGCTCCGTCAGTACTTGCCGCAGATTTCGCCAATTTACAACGCGACATCGAAATGATTAATAAAAGTGAAGCCGATTGGTTCCACATCGACGTTATGGATGGCCAATTCGTACCAAACATTTCCTATGGAATGCCGGTCATAGAAGCCATCAAAAAGCACGCGACCAAACCTTTGGACGTGCACTTAATGATTGAAAAGCCGGAAAGATACATTGAAACTTTCGCTAAAATTGGTGCCGATATCATTACCGTTCACTACGAAGCTACCGTTCACTTGCACCGCACACTAACACAAATAAAAAATGCAGGTTGTAAGGCTGGTGTGGTTTTAAATTTATCCACTCCGGTTTCTGTTTTGGAAGACATACTTCCGGAATGCTACATGGTCTTGATTATGTCGATAAACCCAGGATTTGGAGGACAGAAATTTGAAGAGATAACATACAACAAAGTTCGTAAACTAAAAAAAATGATTACCGATCAAGGTCTGGACACCCTGATTGAAATCGACGGTGGTGTTACCAATAAAAACGCCAAACAACTCGTTGAAGCCGGAGCTGATGTTTTAGTAGCCGGAAGCTATATTTTCAATGCCGAAAATCCGATTGAAACTACCGCAGATCTGAAAAAGATCACGACACTATAAAATAAAAGGCACTGAAATCAGTGCCTTTTTTAATATTCAACTATTGTATTGATCAAGCAGATATCGGATCAAATCGGTTGTGGTAACAATTCCCACCAGCAAATCGCCCTCGCAGACCGGTACCGCATGAAATTCATTTGTAGCCAGGATTTCAGCCGTTTCTTTAATTGTTGTTCCCGGTGTAACGGTAACTATTTTCCTGGTCATCACCTGTCCAATAGTAAACATATTATAAACTGTCACATCAACCGTTTCATCATCGTCATCAGCTGCTTCAGCGTACGAAATGCGAAGCAAATCCGTATAGCTCAAAATCCCCAGAATTTTATTGTCACTAACTACGGGAATATGACGGATTTTATGTTCTTTGAACAGACTTTCCGCCTTGGTTAAATCGTCGGTTAAATTCAACTTCACTACATTCTGAGTCATAATGGTTGACACTTGCACATCCTGTTTCATAATCGTAAAGTTTTGATTATAAATAAATTCCTTTCGTAAAGTTACAAAATAGATGACGAATATCGGTATGGTTTAGAACTTGATATTTCCGGCGATTTCGTGTAACATCACTTCCGATATTTTAGCCTGAAACTTAGCACTGCTGTTTCTTGCCTTAACATTGATATAATTCTCCTGAGCATTTCTGAATTCAATCGTCGGAATCGATCCTATTTTAAATTTTTCCAAAGTTATATCAAGGTTTTTTTTGGCAATTACTTCATTATGTTCTTCCAGTTTCGCCAATTCCACATTTGTTAAATAAGTTTGATAGGTCGAGTGCAGTTGTGAATTTACCGTTTGCTTTTGCTGCTCTGCAAAAAGGGAAGAATTCTCCACCTGAAGCTTGGCTATTTTCTCATTTTTATTCTGAAGAAACCCGTTAAAAACATTCACCGTAGCCGAAACACCGTAATTGAATCCGTTTCCTGAAGACTGCGACACAAACCCCAAACTGGATTCCGACCTATTGAAATTATACCCAGAACTCAATCGAACTGTGGGATATCTTTCGGCTCGCACCTGTTTCATATCTAGTTCGGCAACTCTTTTATTGATCAAAGCCAATTGCAACTGCGGATTTTGCTGATCAACCAAAGTCTGCAAATCAGTCAGTTGTAATTTATCATCGATACTCACTTCCTCCACCACATTAAAATCGATGGTCATGTCACGCGCCAAAAGTTCATTAAGACTGATTTTAGAATTCTGATAAAACTGTTTCAGCAGCAGCAGGTTCGACAAATCCTGATTCAGATCCACTTCTGCATTTAACACTTCCAATTTTGATGCTTTTCCTATCGTAAATCGGTTTTCAGCTATCTTTAAACGCTGCCTGGAAATCACAATCGTCGTATCCAACGCTTTTATCAGTTGTTGCTGTTTTACCAGATCGTAATAGGTTGTCATCACATCACTGACTCTGGTCAGAATCGTCATTTTCAACTGTACCTCCCCTTGCATTTCCAAGGTAGTTAACTGGTCGTAACGTGCAAACATTTTAAGACCGTCAAAAACGGTCCAACCTAAATTTACACCGTAAGCCAAGCTGTTATTTTTGGCATTGTCCAATTCCCGAACTTCACCCGTTGCTTGTGTTTGTTTGGTATTCTGAATATTGTTATTCTGATTCAGTGTCGCATCTACCCGGGGTAACATTCCCGCGTTGGCCAAACTTTTATTTTCCCTACTCACTTCCAGCTCATTAGAAGCAATTTTAATATCATAATTGTTTTTAAGCGCAATTTGTACCGCAGCGTCAACGGTTAACACCTCCTGGGCATTACCTGCAAATACAACAGTTAGCCATAATACCGTTTGAAACAAAACTTTATTTAGCATATCATTATTCCTTTTCATACTCATTTAAATTGTCAAATTCCGGTCGGTGTTTCTTTTCCCGTGACCACATTAGGTAAATTGCGGGAATCACGAATAAGGTCAGCAATAAGGAAAACAAAGTTCCGCCAACAATAACAACCCCCATACCGATTCTACTTGTAGAAGCAGCTCCAAGAGACAAAGCGATAGGCAAAGCACCTAACGCAATTGCCAAACTCGTCATTAAAATAGGACGTAAACGGGATTCGGAAGCTTCGATAATGGCCTGATACTTCGGTTTTCCCTGTTCCCGTAACTGATTCGCAAATTCGACAATCAGGATACCGTTCTTCGTTACCAGACCAATTAACATCACCGTTCCGATCTGACTGAAAATATTCCAGGTCTGACCGAACAGCCAAAGCGAAAACAATGCTCCTGCCACTGCCATCGGTACCGTTAAAATAATAATAAACGGGTCTATAAAACTTTCAAACTGTGCCGCTAAAATTAAAAATATCAGCAACAAAGCCAAACCGAAAGCAAACGAAGTATTCGAACTGCTTTCCTGAAAATCGCGTGATTCACCACTTAAATCGGTTGTAAAAGTATCATCCAGAATCTTTTCTTTAATGCGCTCCATCGCGTCAATTCCGTCGCCGATACTTTTCCCCGGAGCCAAACCGGCAGAAACCGTGGCCGACATATATCGGTTATTGTGATACAATTGCGGCGGACTGCTTTGCTCTTCCACGGTAACCAAATTATCCAGCTGAATCAATTGCCCGCTGCTGCTTTTTACAAAAATTGAGGTCAGG
The DNA here is from genome assembly GCF_000498535.1 of Flavobacterium limnosediminis JC2902. GTDB lineage: Bacteria > Bacteroidota > Bacteroidia > Flavobacteriales > Flavobacteriaceae > Flavobacterium > Flavobacterium limnosediminis. Next base: position 240,452 of record NZ_AVGG01000002.1, read on the forward strand.
TCCATCGGAGCATTTCGGTCTTTTTTGTCGAATTGTCCCATCACCTGATATTGTTTTCCATTCATCATGAAATAGCCAAAACGCTGTCCGCTCAATGAAAGCTGCAGGGTTTGTGCAACATCAATAACCGAAACCCCGAGACTTTGAGCCTTTTCCCTGTCGATGGTCACATAAATTTCCGGTTTATTGAATTTCAGATTGACATCCGAATTGGAGAACGTAGGATCATTTTCGACTTCTTCCATGAACAGCGGAATTTTCTGCTCCAGTTTTTTAAAATTCGGTGCCTGAATCACAAACTGAACCGGCATTCCACCTCTTCGGTTTACGGCGATTGTTGGCGATTCTGAAACGTTAAGTTTTGCCTCGGAATATTGCTTTGTCCATTTGGTTAAACCTTCTGCTATTGCTTTTTGCGACTTCTCCCTTTCTTCCGGCTGTACCAATGCGATTCTGGCCCTTCCTGAATTTACCGACGAAGCACCAAATCCTGGAGAGGTAATAATCAGACTCACTTTTTTCTCAGGAATGGAATCGTTGATCAACTCGGTTAATTCATTCATAAACCTATCCATATAATCGTAAGAAGCACCTTCGGGAGCGGTTACGTTTACACTGATAAAACTTCGGTCATCGTACGGAGCCGTTTCCTTCTGCAACATGGTAAAAAACAGGTAAATCAACCCGAAACAACCTAATAGTATTATGAAACTCAACCATTTTTTCTTCAGAAAACCTGTCAATGCCTCTGCATAAGTAGAATTCATTTTCTGAAAATACGGTTCCGTTATAGTGTAAATCTTTGATTTTTTCTGTTCACCGCCTTTCATCAGGTACGCGTTTAACATCGGTGTAAGCGTTAACGAAACAAAGGCCGATATCAGCACCGCCGCTCCGATAACTACCCCGAATTCACGGAACAACCTTCCCACGAAACCTTCAAGGAAAATTACAGGCAAGAAAACTGCCGCCAAGGTTATGGAAATAGAAATTACTGCGAAGAAAATTTCATTGGAACCTTTTATGGCCGCTTCGATAGGATTCATCCCCTCTTCCACTTTTTTGAAAATATTTTCGGTTACCACAATTCCGTCATCAACCACCAGACCGGTAGCCAGTACGATGGCCAATAAGGTCAGTACATTTACCGAAAATCCACATAAATACATGATGAAAAAAGTGGCGATCAGGGAAACCGGAATATCAATTAACGGACGGAACGCAATCGCCCAATCCCTGAAGAAAAAATAAATAATCAATACCACCAGAATGATTGATAACAGTAATGTTTCGGCTACTTCCAGGACCGCTTTCTTCACAAAAACCGTGTTATCGATTGCGATATTCAGTTTAAAATCTTTGGGTAAATCTTTTTTTAACTGATCGTATTTTTCGTAGAATTTCTCGGCAATGTCCAGATAATTGGTTCCCGGTTGCGGAATAATAGCCAACCCCACCATAGGCTGCCCGGAGTCCGATAATTTTGTTTCCAGGTTCTCCGCTTCCAAAGAGGCTTTACCGATATCGCTCAAACGAACAATTTTATCCCCTTCCGCTTTGATGATGATGTTATTAAACCCTTCTTCCGTCGAAATATTCCCGATAGTTTTTACAGAAAGTTCCGTGTTGGCACCCGTTAATTTACCCGAAGGCAATTCGACGTTTTGTTTGTTCAGGGCTACCCGCACATCCGCTACCGTACAACCGTAGGACGCCAATCGAACTGGATCGATCCACAAACGCATGGCATATTTCCGTTGTCCCCAAATCTGAACACTACTCACCCCCGGTATGGTTTGCAAACGCTGTGACAGCACATTATCGGCATAATCCGAAAGCTCCAATACATTCTTGTTATCACTCTGAACAGTCATGGTAATAATCGGCTCCGAGTCGGCATCCGCTTTGGAAACTACCGGAGGCGCATCTATATCCTGAGGCAAACTTCGAATTGCCTGCGACACTTTATCACGAACATCGTTAGCGGCTTCCTCGAGATTTTTATCCAGATTGAATTCTATGGTAATATTACTTCGCCCCTGACTGCTGGAGGAGGATATATTTCGGATTCCGTCTATGGAATTGACCGCTTTCTCCAAAGGCTCTGTTATCTGAGATTCGATGATATCAGCGTTCGCTCCGGAATAGTTCGTTTGCACCGAAATTTGTGCCGGATCAATCGAGGGAAATTCACGCACACCCAAAAAAGTATAGCCAATAATTCCGAAGAGTATCAGCATCAGATTGAGCACAATGGTTAATACAGGTCTTTTTATACTTAAAGTGGATAAACTCATAGCTTTAAATTTTATCTTACTTTAACTTTACTTGTACGGGAGATTCTTCTTTTAACGTCATCACACCACTGGTTAAAACGGTATCTCCGGCTTTTAAACCTGAAATCACCAAAACCTCCTTATCGGTTCGGGCACCGGTTTCCACCATTACTTCTTTTGCTTTTCCATCAACCGAGATAAACACTTTTTTGCCGTTCTGAACCGGTATCAGTGCTTCGGTAGGCACCAACAAGGCGTCGTTGATTTTATCCAACGGCAAAGCGATACTTGCAAATGTTCCCGGAATTAATTTCCCGGTCGGATTATCGGCAATGGCTCTCATTTTTAACGTTCGGGTCTCCACTTCAATTCCGGGCTCAATGGCATAAATCTTTGCCGAGAACACCTCTTTGGAACCAGCTACAGTAAACGAAAGTTGTGTATTGATTTTCATTTGCACAGCATATTTTTCGGGAATGGAAAATGTAATCTTCACCTGACTGGTGTTTACCAAATTGGCGATAACCGTTGTTGGAGTCGCATAGGTTCCTTTGGAAATGGAACGCAGTCCGATTTTACCTGAAAAAGGCGCTTTTACCGATGTTTTAGCAATTTGAGCCTGAATCAGCTGTGTTTGTGCCTTAGCGGAACGGAAGTCGGCGCTGGCAATATCGTATTCTTCCTGACTGATGGCTTCTTTTTGCAGTAACAATCGCGCTCTTCTTTCGTTTTCGGAGGCTAGGGTCTGTTTGGTTTTGGCTTGCGACAATTGGGCGCGTAACTCCAAATCATTGATCTTTAAAAGTTGTTGTCCTTTTGAAACCAAAGTTCCTTCCTCGAAATTGATACTTTCCACTATACCGGAGACTTCACTGCGGATTTCCACCTGTTCGTTGGCCTCAATGGAACCTGACAGCGAAAGATTATCGGAAAAAACCTGAGGCTTTAAAACAATCCCCGTAACTCTTGACGGTTTTTTATCTCCGCCTCCTTTTCCTTTACCACCTTCCTCTTTTTCTTTATTTTCGGATATTCTGTAAAAAATCATCCCTCCCAAGACAATGGAGAGCAACAAGTAAATTATGTATTTGGGTTTCATACGATGAAAGATTAAGTCCTTTAGACTTTGTTATTTTGATTTGGTTTAAACAAAGCTACTTCTTAATCTTTTCCAAGCCACTCATTCCAAATGGTATTTAACAAAATTTTAGCGACTTTCCCTGAAGTTAATCATCAGAGCAATCTTTTGGTAGAGTTCTGGAAATTCACTTTTGAATTGGTGTGGTGTTTCAAAAAAATGCTCCAGTACAACGGCTAAGAATTCATACTTATTGGTGTAGGCATAAATCCGGAAGTAATCCGAATCAACAAGACGTTTTGCATTGGGCAAATGATGAATATCCCGCATGATTTCATCGAACATATCCGAGAATATAGTCATGCTGGTATTGTTGCTTTTCATGGCCTGAAAATTAAGCGCATGGGCAAATTCGTGAAGTCCTAAATTATGGTTGTCGTTTTCGATGCTGAATCCCTTCTGAAAATCGGTCCAGGAGAATGCAATCACCTTAACCGAAGGATTGAATTCCCCTTTGTGATATTTTGCGGTTGTGGTTGAATAATATTCGTCGGGGTAAATCAGAATGCGTTCAAAAACATCATACAGGTAATTTTTCATACCGAAAGTCAGCATCGTGGAGGTGGACGCGATATGCACTTTCATCTGATCGTCTACCACCAGACCCTCTTTACCCACGAATTCATATTCGGCAATAAAATTAACCACGCGGTGTTCAAAATACTTTTTGTCTTTTCGGGAGAGTTTAGAGTAATATACGAATTCGTTCCTGAGAATTGCCCGCTGTGTTTTCTTTAACCGCCTGAGAAATGGGTAAAAATGAATGTAAAGCGGCTTATTGAAAACAGCTATATACCCTTTCTCGAAAGCCTTAAAAAGGAACATTCCGACAAAAAAAAGCAGGACAAAACCAATCAAAAAATCTACTAAATATTGCAATGTACAGATTTGGGGCTTACTTAATTTAACTTGAATTTTATAACACCATGCTTGATGGATCGCCTAAAAATACGAAAAAGAAACAAAACACAACATTTTGTTTCTTTTTTATTCGTGACCTCGGAGGGGTTCGAACCCCCAACCCTCAGAGCCGAAATCTGATATTCTATCCAGTTGAACTACGAGGCCATTATTTAGAGTAAAGAATACAGAACAAAGAGAAAAGACTTTTACCAAATCTATTTCCTTTAATCTATTCTCTTTGTTCTATTTTAAACTAATAATTTTTTAACGATGGTGGAAATCGTTTTTCCTTCCGCTGTTCCGCCTAATTTTGCGGATGCCAATCCCATAACTTTACCCATAGCAGCGATTCCGGTTGCGCCGGTTTCTGCAATGATTTGCGCTACGATTGCTTCCACTTCCGCTTCGGAAAGTTGAGCCGGCAAGAACTTCTCGATTACCGCGATTTGCGCCAATTCCGGTTCTGCCAAATCAGGACGGTTTTGGGTCGTAAAAATACCCGCGCTGTCTTTACGCATTTTTACCAATTTCTGCAACAACTTGATTTCTTCCTCTTCCGAGATTTCTTCTTTTGAACCGGATGCAGTCTGCGCTAATAATAATTCTGATTTTATGGCGCGTAAAGCTTCCAATGCCACGGTATCTTTTGCTTTCATGGCGGTTTTCATTTCGTCCATGATTTTTGCTGCTAAACTCATTTTGGTTATTTGTTTATTCGGTTATTTGTTCTTCAACAGACTCAGGATAATATCCTTCAACAAGTCCTGAAGACACCTTTTATTTTTTTGTTTACAAAAATTCAAATGACTCCCTTCCCAGCCCCGTCCCGATAGCTACCGGGAGGACGGAAATCTTGGTATTGTGAGATTGCTTTGCAATCTTGCAATGACAAATTGGAGGGAAAGCGGGAAAATGGCTGACTGACAAAGCCTTAACCATTCGCTCCAAAACCATTTTCTTGTTTTGCTATGCGAAGATAAAAAAATAACCCGAAACATCACTGCTTCGGGTTAAAGGTTTCTCAAAAAAACAGGTTAGTTAGTCCACGTTGTCGTGCAGGAAGGAGTTATTGGAACGCAACTGAATGTCATCGTTACTGTCCATTCCCAAAGACATGCGGGATTTGCTGTTATCCACAGAAGCGGCATTTAAATCCACTCCCATTCGTTTGTATGCAGGTTCTCTTTCCAACTCGTTCACGCGAGTTGCGCTGTTGTTGAATTTATAATTGAACTCTTTCATTTTTCTTTTGCGTTCTTCGGCACGCATACGCAACGTTTCTTCAATAGTCATTTCCACCGGGGAAATCTCGTCGAAATGTGCTTGAGGCGCTACCGGAGTTGCTTCGGTTCTTTTCATGGTGAAGTTCAGTTCGGCAGCGATTGGCTCCTCCTTCACTTCTTCCACTACCGGTTTTGAAGTTGCCAATTCGTTTTCTTTTTCCATGTAATCATCCAGAGAATAGCGGATCACACCGGATTGGTTCACCTCGGTTACAGGAACCACCTGAACCGGTTCGTTCACGAACATTTGTTTGGTTTCCTCTGATAAATTGAAAACCCTTCTGTCGTCGTTAGTAGAAACACCTCCGTTGGACAAATCGAACGAGAACGTGATTTGCTCCTGAACCTGATCGATTTCAGGCTTCACGATTTCGGCACCGAAAACTTCGATTTCACGAACGTCTTTGATTTCGAATTTAGGCTGCTCGACTGCCGGAGAAACGATTTCAAAAAACACATCCAGATTATTGATGAACTCGGAAGTCGGCACTAAATCCACTTCCGCCATTGGCTTTTTTGCTTCAACAACTTCAACCTCCTCTTCCAACGTAAATACGATTTTTTCTTCTACAATCGGAGCTACTTCTGCCACTACCGGCTCTGCTTTAGGTTGTTCTGTCGGAATGGAAAAATCGAAAGATGGAACAATCGGTTTTTGAGTCAAATCCTGAACCAGTTTTTGCTCACCCTCTAAAGTATGGATGATTTTTCTAGGCTCAGTGTTAACGATTTCCGCTTGCTGTTCTACGTTAAATCCCGTTGCGATAATAGTTACCGCCACAGCATCTCCTAACGATTCGTCTTCACCAACCCCCATAATGATGTTGGCGTTGAAACCGGCTTCCGTTTGGATATGATCATTGATTTCTCCGATTTCGTCAATCGTGATTTCATTCGTACCCGAAACGATTAATAACAATACGTTTTTAGCACCTGTAATTTTATTGTCGTTCAACAATGGAGAATCCAAAGCGTCGATGATAGCATCTTTCGCACGGTTGTCACCAGAAGCAACAGCCGATCCCATAATGGCCGTTCCGCTGTTTGACAACACGGTTTTGGCATCTTTTAAATCGATATTTTGCGTATAGTGATGCGTAATAACTTCTGCTATACCACGAGAAGCCGTTGCCAATACTTCGTCTGCCTTAGAGAAACCGGCTTTAAAACCAAGGTTCCCATAAACTTCTCTTAATTTATTGTTATTGATAACTATTAAAGAATCCACTTGCTTTCTAAGTCTTTCAACACCTGATAACGCTTGGTCCTGACGAACTTTTCCTTCAAACTGAAACGGAATGGTAACAATACCAACCGTAAGAATATCTCTTTCTTTTGCCAATTGCGCGATAACCGGAGCAGCACCTGTTCCTGTTCCACCTCCCATACCGGCAGTAATGAATACCATTTTGGTATTGCTATCCAACATTTTTTCAATTTCTTCGATACTCTCCAAAGCCGACTGCTGTCCCACTTCGGGATTCGCACCGGCACCTAAACCTTCAGTTAAGTTAAGACCTAATTGGATTTTGTTGGGTACCGAACTGTTTTGTAATGCCTGTGAATCGGTATTACAAACAATAAAGTCCACCCCTTTAATCCCTTGTTTAAACATGTGGTTGATGGCATTACTACCACCTCCACCTACACCAATAACTTTAATCACATTTGATTGATTTTTTGGTAAATCAAATGAGATGCTTCCAAAATCTGAGTTGCTTTCCATACTGTATCGGTTTTATTCTGCGTTATCTAAAAATTCTTTAATTCTGTCTATATATTTATCAAAAAAGCCTCGTTTTATCTTATCACCCGTTGACTCATGATGCATTTCCGGTTGCCTTACATAAACTGGCTGTGGCTGATGTAGCGGTTGTTCGACCACTTCTTCTTCTACACGTTCTTCAACTACAACTTGTGGCTTAATCTCTACTTTTGGCTCTTCTTTTCTCATTTCCACCAAAGGCGTTGCGCTTTTGGTATTATTGCGGATACTGTTCATTACCAGACCAACCGCGGTTGCGTACATCGGACTTGAAATTTCCTCATCAGAATCTCCAGCCAAATGCTCGTTAGGATATCCGATTCTGGTATCCATTCCCGTGATATACTCCACCAACTGCTTAATATGTTGCAATTGCGCACCACCACCGGTTAAAACGATTCCTGCAATTAATTTTTTACGCGGATCCTCGTGACCGTAAGCTTTAATTTCAGCAAAAACCTGTTCGATGATTTCCACCACGCGTGCGTGAATGATTTTCGAAAGGTTTTTTAACGAAATCTCTTTTGGCTCACGACCTCTTAATCCAGGAATAGAAACAATTTCGTTGTCTTTATTTTCACCCGGCCAAGCCGATCCGAATTTTACTTTTAATAATTCAGCCTGTTTTTCGATAATCGAACAACCTTCTTTAATATCGTCGGTAATCACATTTCCTCCGAAAGGTATCACAGCTGTATGACGAATGATACCGTCTTTGAAAATTGCCAAATCCGTTGTCCCGCCCCCGATATCAATCAAAGCTACTCCGGCTTCTTTTTCTTCCTGACTTAAAACAGCATCAGCAGACGCCAACGGCTCTAAGGTCAATCCGGATAAATCCAGGCCGGCACTTTTAATACATCTTCCGACGTTTCGGATGGAAGAAGCTTGTCCTACCACGACATGAAAACTGGCTTCCAAACGACCACCGTACATTCCGATAGGCTCTTTAATTTCAGATTCACCGTCGATTTTAAATTCCTGTGGCAATACGTGGATAATTTCTTCACCCGGAAGCATCGCCAATTTATGAACCTGATTAATCAGCAAGTCGATATCCGCATCACCGATCACCTCTTCAGGATTGCTTCGGCTGATATAATCACTATGCTGAATACTGCGGATGTGCTGACCGGCAATACCCACCACCACATCGTTAATCTTATAACCCGAATCAGCTTCCGCTTCAACAATGGCCTGCTGAATCGATTGGATTGTTTGTGTAATATTGTTTACCACGCCACGAGCCACACCAAGGCTTTTGGATTTTCCAACGCCTAAAATCTCTAACTTCCCGTACTCATTTTTCTTGCCGATCATCGCAACAATCTTTGTTGTCCCGATGTCTAATCCTACTGCAATACTTTCTTTTTCCATATTCTCCTTCTATTTGGTGCACACAACCTGTTGTGTAAACTTCAAATTAATCATTTTATATTCGCCTATCAAGGTATCTTTCATCGCATGCTGAAAGAAAGCTTTGTAATTATTAAACTTCTTATCAACATTTATCGGTTTACCGAAAAGAATTTCATAATTGTAATTCCGATTCGTCATCAGCACACTTCCCGACTCTAAAATCTTAGCTCCGGTGATGTTTTTTTTCAGAAAATCATCATCGTGAATATTCTGAAAAACTTCCGTCAGCCCTTTTCTGTTTTCGTTATTTATCTCACCAAAAACAAGCGGCACTCTTGCGGAAAAATGATCCGATAAAGGCATTTTATTCCCTTCGTAGTCAATGTAATAAGAACTTCTTTCGTTACTCACTCTCGCGATTGGGGTCTTTTGCGTTACGAGTGCTTTTAGAGTTCCGTCAACAGTAGCGTAAACCTGTGCATCGGCAATCATCTGATGACTATCGAGTTCGCGCTCTAATCTATTCAAATCTAATTTTTCTTTTCGTATGCTCGTAACACTCCCCGAATTTTGTATTAACAAGTTATTAACCATTTCATCTGTAAGAAAAGGCATGTTTTCTCCTGCAAATTTCACTTCGGTTTTCACCAATTTCCGGCTTTCGTTTCGCTTTTCAGAGAACGAATACAAAAAAATCAACACGCCTAACATGAGCACCAATCGCACATCTGTCCATTTAATTTTCCTCATTTTCCAACGCTTTTTTAATATCCGGAACCATTTCACCAACATCACCCGCGCCGATCGTAACAATCACCTGAGCATCAGAGGCTTTCATCAGTGAGATCAATTCTTCTTTCTGAACCAGTTTTTTATTGTCATTTTTCATTTTATCCAACAACCATTGCGAGGTAATTCCCTCCATCGGCAATTCTCTGGCCGGGTAAATATCCAACAACATCACTTCATCAAATTGCGATAAACTTTTGGCAAAATCATCGGCAAAATCTCTCGTTCTGCTGAACAAATGCGGCTGAAAAACCGCCAACACTTTTTTACCCGGATACAACTCGCGAACCGCCTGATGCACTGCGTTAATTTCCGTAGGATGGTGCGCATAATCGTCGATATACACCAACTCCGGTTTTCTGATCTGAAATGAAAAACGGCGTCGCACTCCCTGAAATGTTAAAAAAGCCTTGGCAATGTCCTCGGTCGGGGTGCCGAAAGTACGTGCCATCGCCAAAGCTAACAAAGCATTGGTCAGATTGTGTCTGCCCGGTAGGCCAAATTGTAAATCTTTTATTTCTTCTGTTGGCGTTTTCACGTCGAAAACATACCAACCGCTTTCTATTCTTATATTTTTTGCCACGAAATCAGAATCATCATTCACACCAATGGTAATCGCTTTTAAAGGCAATCCGTTGTTGATGAAAAGATGGTTTTTGTCTTCGACTTTATCGGCAAACTCCACAAACGAAGCCTCAATCGCTGTTGCATCGCCATAGATATCCAAATGATCCGCATCCATCGATGTTACACAAGCGATATTCGGATGCAGGTGTAAAAACGAACGATCAAATTCATCCGCTTCCACTACCGTTACCGTTTTTCCGCTTCCGATTAAATTCGAATTGTAGTTCTCCACAATTCCACCTAAAAAAGCAGTCACATCGGCACCGCTTTCATACAACACGTGACCCAAAATACTTGAAGTCGTTGTTTTTCCGTGCGTTCCTGCAACCGCAAAACAGAACGTATCTTTGGTGATAATTCCCAAAACCTCGGCCCTCTTTTTTACCGTGAATCCGTTATCGAGAAAATAATTCCACTCCGTATGGTTTTTCGGAACCGCCGGCGTGATTACCACCAACGTATTTTCCTTATTCAGATACTCCTGACCAATCAACTTCACGTCGTCTTCAAAATGAATCGCAATACCGCTTTCCTCCAATTCACCTGTTAAATGCGTATGCGTTTTATCATAACCCGCCACATTTTTTCCGATGAATTTGAAATAACGCGCTAAGGCACTCATTCCGATGCCTCCGATTCCGATGAAATAGACGTTTTGTATTTGGTTCAGGTTCATATTCTTTTTAGGTTCTGAGGCGCTAAGGCACTGAGTTATTAAGGTTTTTTTTGTGATAATTCCAACTTCTAACTACTGCAATCTGCCTTCTGGCATCTGTTATCTGATCAGCTTTACGATTTCGTCAACGATTTGTTTTGTCGCGTTGGGCAAAGCCAATTGTTTTATGTTTGTACTCAATTGTTTCTGTTGTTCTTCATTGGAAATTAAATTCTGAAAAACAGTTTCGAACTGAGTGTCTAATTCTGATTCTTTAAGCAGAAGCGCTCCGTTTTTGTCGACGATGGCTTTTGCATTTTTGGTCTGATGGTCTTCGGCCACGTTAGGCGACGGGATGAAAATTACCGGTTTTCCCACGATGCACAATTCGGACACCGAAGAAGCACCTGAACGGGAGATTACCACATCTGCGGCAGCATAAACCAAATCCATCCGATCAATAAATGAAAGCACCTGAACATTTTCCTTATCCGAAAAATGCTTGTACTCTTCAAAATACAATTTTCCGCATTGCCAGATAATCTGAACGTTTTGCAACAACAGAAAATCCAGTTCTTTTTCAAGCAACTGATTGATTCTTCTTGCCCCTAAACTTCCTCCTAAAACCAGCAATGTCTTTTTGGAAGCATCCAAATTGAAATGCGCTATGGCTTCACTTCTTTTTTCACCAACCGAAATCAGATCCTGACGCACCGGATTACCGGTTAAAATCATTTTTTCTTTCGGAAAGAAGCGCTCTAAATTTTCGTAAGCCACACAAATTTTATTGGTTTTTTTACTCAATAATTTATTAGTGATTCCGGGATAGGAATTTTGCTCCTGAATTACCGTTGGAATTCCCATCATGGAAGCTACTTTTAAAACAGCACCACTGGCAAATCCGCCGGTCCCGATAACCACATCCGGTTTAAAACTTTTCAGAATTCCTAATGATTTTGACAGACTCGAAATCAGCTTCAACGGAAACATCGCATTTTCCAAGGTCAGTTTTCGCTGAATTCCTGCAATCCACAATCCTTTAATCGGGTAACCAGCCTGAGGCACTTTCTGCATCTCCATTTTATCTTTGGCGCCTACAAAAAGAATATCGGCATCCGGGAAACGGTTTTTCAACTCGTTCGCAATCGCCACCGCCGGATAAATATGCCCTCCGGTTCCTCCTCCGCTGATTATGAATTTTGGATTATTCTTCATTTTTTTAGTTACTGAATTGCTTAGTTTCTGAGTTACTTAGTTTTCCTTTTTTACCGCAAAGACTCAAAGTCTCTAAGTTTTTTTCTACCCTCTATTTTCTATATTCTATTCTCTTGACTCTTGTCTCTTGCGTCTTTTCCCTTTCCCTTTTCCCTTACTTCTTATTCAAAACCGCATTCATCGGATTATCCGTATGATCTTCTATCGAGTAGTTTTCGCCGGCTTCCGCTTTTTTGGCTCTTTCGACTATTTCGTCAATTTCATTTTCGCTTTCTGATTCCAGTGCCACTTCACGATCGATGATGCGTTGCAATGCTTCATCTCTTAATCTGGCTTCGGCTTCAATTTGCGCTATTTCTTCTTCCTTCTTCGTAACACTTAAAATGATGCCGACCGCAATACAGGTCATCCAAATAGACGTTCCTCCACTACTTATTAATGGCAAGGTCTGTCCCGTTGTCGGCAATAATTCGACCGCCACGCCCATATTGGTGAACGCCTGAAAAATGATCGGAAAACCGAGTCCGACAATGAGCAGTTTCCCGAATAGTGTTGGCGCCTTATGCGAGGTTATCAGGAATCGAAAAAACAATAACAGGTACAATCCCATTATGACAAATCCGCCCAACAAACCATATTCTTCCACGATAATCGCGTAGATAAAATCGGAAGACGACTGTGGCAAAAAGTTTTTCTGAACACTTTTACCCGGACCCAATCCATAAATCTTACCGGATGCAATGGCTATTTTTGCTTTTTCAATCTGATAATCGTCCTCATTTTCCTCATCCGAACTGAAACGCTCGATACGACTCATCCAGGTATTTACACGGCTAGTCAACTTGTTATCTGGAAAGGCTTTCGCTATCAGGATGAAAATTAACAAACTGGCTATCCCAAGTCCGATAATCGTAAACAGGTATTGCAATCTGTATTTCCCGACAAAAACCAACATACAAACCATCGAAAACATTAAGGCTGCAGTGGAAAAATTGGCCGGCAAAATTAAGCCAATTATTCCGAAAACCGGCATCCATAATTCAATTAATGACGATTTAAATGTATATTCTTTTTCATCAATTTTAGAGAGGTATCGCGCCACATAAACCATCATCACCAGGAAGGCGAAAGCGGAAGGCTGAAACGACACCCCGATAAACGGAATCTGCAACCATCGACTAGCATTAGCACCCCCGATAGTAGTTCCCTGAAGCATGGTAAATCCAAGCAAAATAATAACTACCGGCATCAGCCACCAGGAAAATGCTTTAAAATAATGATACGGCGTCCTGTGAACGAAATAGATAAAACAGAACCCGATAAAAACATGGACCAAATGCTTAATCAAATGTCCAACTATAGACCCATTCCCCACCACATACACAAGATTGGTACTCGCACTGAAAACAGGCATAAAGGAAAACAGCGACAACAGAGCCACAAACGCCCAAATTCCCCTGTCTCCTTTAAGTTTACCAATTAGTTCTTTCATTTCTTTTGAGTTGCAAAGTTGCAAAGTTGCGAAGTCACAGAGCAGCAAAGTTTCTTATACCTTACCTTTCATTAATATTCACAATCTTTAATCTATTTTCTATCTTCTATTCTCTATCCTCAATTATAAATTCTGAACCGCGTTTTTGAACTGCTTCCCACGGTCTTCGTAGTTTTCAAACAAATCAAAACTCGCGCAAGCCGGTGACAACAAAACCGTATCCCCTTTTTCGGCCATGCGCTGTGCGATTTTAACCGCCTCGGTCATGCTTGTCGTTTCAATCATTACATCCACAACATCTTCAAACGCTTTCATGATTTTTGAATTATCCACACCCAAACAAACGATTCCTTTCACTTTTTCACGAACCAACGGCATTAATTCGGCATAGTCATTTCCTTTATCGACCCCTCCGACAATCCATACCGTAGGCGTATTCATGCTGTCCAGCGCAAAAAAGGTTGCATTAACGTTCGTTGCCTTAGAATCGTTAATGTACTGTACATTCTGAATTTTCAACACTTTTTCCAATCGGTGTTCAACCCCCTGGAAATTAGACAAACTTTCACGGATAGTTTCCTTGCGGATGCGCATTAATTGAGCCACAGTAGTAGCTGCCATCGCGTTTTTCACATTGTGTTTTCCTTCTAAAGCCAGTTCGTTGATTGCCATGGTAAATTGGTCGTTATTTATTTTGGTTGTTATATTATTTTCGTCTGCGTAAGCACCTTCTTCTAATTTTTTAATAAGTGAAAAAGGAATTTTTTTGGCTCGTATTTCATTTTCCGATAACCATTTCACTATAGCCTCATCATCGTCATCGTATACAAAATAATCGTCTTCGGTTTGGTTTTTTGTAATTCGGAATTTAGCCGCGATATACAAATCGTAATCATAATTGTAACGATCTAAATGATCCGGACTGATATTCGTCATCACCGCAATGTGCGGGCGATAATTCACAATGCCGTCCAACTGAAAACTACTTAATTCCAAAACATAGGCATCAAACTTGTTTTCAGCAATCTGCCAAGCAAAGCTTTTTCCGATGTTTCCGGCGATTCCGATGTTCATTCCGCCTTGTTTCAGCAAGTGATGCGTTAACATCGTCGTTGTCGTCTTACCGTTGCTCCCGGTAATTCCAATGGTAACAGCATCCGAAAACTGGCTTGCAAATTCGATTTCAGAAATAATAGGAACGTTCTTTTTTTTGAGTTGCTTGACGATATTTGACTTATCCGGAATCCCGGGGCTTTTCATAATCACATCTGCATTTAAAATCAGTTCCTCCGTATGCTGGTTTTCTTCCCACGGAATCTGATTCAAAATCATCACTTCCTTATAATTATTTTTTATCGCTCCGAAATCCGATACAAAAACGTCGTATCCCTTTTTCTTTCCCAGGATTGCGGTACCTACACCGCTTTCTCCTCCACCTAAAACCACTAATCGCATCTTATCGTAATTTTAAGGATACTAATGAGAAAATTGCCAATAAAATAGCCACAATCCAGAATCGGGTTACGATTTTACTTTCGTGATACCCTTTCTTCTGATAATGGTGATGCAATGGCGACATCAGGAAAATCCTTCGGCCTTCACCGTATTTGTTTTTGGTGTACTTGAAGTAGGAAACCTGAAGTACCACCGATAAATTTTCTGCTAAAAATATTCCGCATAAAACCGGAATCAACAACTCTTTTCTGACTGCGATGGCTAGAACCGCAATGATTCCGCCAATTGTCAAACTTCCGGTATCCCCCATAAAAACCGTTGCCGGATACGTGTTGTACCAAAGAAATCCAATGAGCGACCCTACAAAGGCCGCAATGTAGACCGTCATTTCTCCGGAATTAGGAATATACATGATGTTCAGGTAATTCGAAAAAATGATATTCCCCGAAACGAAGGCAAAAATTCCGAGGGCGAGTACCGAAATCGCAGAAGTTCCTGCCGCTAAACCGTCAATACCGTCAGTTAAATTCGCACCGTTGGAAACCGCAGTTATGATGAAAATCACCACCGGAATAAAAATCAACCAAGCGTAATCTTTATAGTTATCGCCTGTCCATGCCAATAATTCGGCGTAATCCATTTCGTTGTTTTTAAAGAACGGAATTGTTGTGGCAGTTGACTTTTCTTCTTTGGCAATGGCCGAAACCACAGCACCCGGTTTAAAAACATCCGTAGTTGAAGTATCCGTTCTGACAGTAACGGCAGGGTGAAAATACAACACCGAACCCACAATCAAACCCAAACCAACCTGACCGATTACTTTGAATCTCCCTTTTAAACCTTCCTTATCTTTTTTGAAAATTTTGATATAGTCGTCTATAAATCCGATTGTCCCCATCCAAACTGTGGTTACAATCAGTAACAATACATAGATGTTATCCAATCTTGCCAACAACAATACCGGAATCAAAGTGGAAAAAATAATGATTAATCCTCCCATTGTAGGAGTTCCAGCTTTTTGCGTTTGCCCTTCCAGACCTAACTCACGAACGGTTTCTCCGATTTGCAGTCTTCGCAAATAGTTGATAACCCTCTTACCGAAAATAGTGGAAATCATCAGTGACAAAATGATGGCCAAACCCGAACGGAACGTGATATACTGAAATACTCCTGTTCCGGGAACATCCATTACTTTGTCTAAATATTGAAATAAATAATACAGCATATCTTACTTGTTTAGTTGATCTAATAGTTCTTTTACAATTTTCATATCGTCGAAATCATGACGGACACCCTGAATTTCCTGATAGGTTTCATGTCCTTTTCCGGCTATCAGAATAATATCTCCGCTTTGCGCCAGTTGACACGCCGTTTTGATCGCCTGCTTTCTGTCGGTAATGGAAATCGTTTTTTTATAATCCTGAGGTTTAACACCTTGTTCCATTTCGGTAATAATCATGTCCGGATCCTCACTTCTCGGATTATCGGAAGTAAAAATGGCTTTATCACTCATTTCGGAAGCGATTTGCCCCATAATTGGTCTTTTCGCCGTATCCCTGTCACCGCCACAACCTACAACTGTGATCAGTTGTTCGTTTTTGGTTCGAATGTCTTCGATGGTCTTCAGTACGTTTTCCAAAGCATCCGGCGTATGGGCATAATCCACAATTGCCGTGATATTGGATTCGGAGACAATAAACTGAAAACGTCCGGAAACACTTTGCAACTCGCTTAACAGACGTAATACTTCAAAGTTATCTAAACCCAGTTGTATTGCCGTTCCGTAAATCGCCAGTAAATTATAGGCATTGAACGAACCGATCAAACGCACCCAAACCTCGTGATCGTTGATTTTAAGCAGTAACCCTGACAATTGGTTTTCTAAAATCTGTGCACGATAATCGGCGTAGGATTTCAAAGCATACGTCATTTTTTTTGCTTTCGTATTCTGAAGCATCACCGCTCCGTTTTTATCATCAACATTTGAAAGTGCAAAAGCGGTTTTTGGCAGATTATCGAAGAATGATTTTTTCACATCACGGTATTCGGCAAATGACGTATGGTAATCCAAATGATCATGCGACAGATTGGTAAAAATACCGCCCACAAAATGCAGGCCTTCGGTTCTCTTCTGATGGATTCCGTGCGAACTCACCTCCATGAAACAAAATTCACATCCTTCTTCCGTCATTTCGTTCAGATAATGGTTTATCGTAAGCGAATCCGGCGTAGTATGTGTGGCTTTGTATTCGGTATCATCCACCAGAATTTTCACCGTCGAAAGCAATCCTACTTTATACCCCGCATTTTTAAACAACTGATATAATAATGAAGCGATCGTTGTTTTTCCGTTCGTACCGGTTACACCTACCAATTTCAGATTGGCCGACGGATTTCCGTAGAAGTTAGCCGCCATGAAAGCCAAAGCCGCGCTGGTATCGTTAACCTGAACGTAAGTGATTCCGTCTACAACTAAACCTGGAAACGTTTCACAAACAATAACCGTAGCGCCAAGATTGATTGCTTTTTCGATAAAATCATGACCATCAGAAACCGTTCCTTTTATGGCCACGAAAACATCATCCGAAACGATTTTTCTCGAATCGAATTCGATTTTGCCCACTTCGATGTCGGTTGAACCTTTTACCGCTTCAATGGCTACCTTATATAATATGTCTTTTAAAATCATCACGATAATTCGAGTGTTATGATTTGATTTCTGTTAAATCGTTGTCCCGGCTGAATGGATTGCTGTTTCACTTTACCGATTCCTTTCACTTTAACTTTCATTCCGGAATTTTCCAATAAGGCAATGGCATCCATAGCCGACATTCCTTTTACATTCGGAACAACATTTTCTTTCTTCTGCGCTTTGTTATAATAATCAGCATAGTTTTTCTCCTGATGCTTGACTTTCACATTCAGCGTTTTAATTTCATTGGTGGACGGGACATCGGTGAAGATTTTCTGTGCAATTCTTTTAAAAACTGGTCCGGCCACATCTGCTCCGTAATACCCTGCTGCCACGTTGGGTTTGTGTACTACTACGACACACGAATATTTCGGTTCATCGGCTGGAAAGAATCCAACAAACGAAGACGCATAGTACATTTTATCGTCGCCCTTGTGGTAATTCACCTGAGCTGTCCCGGTTTTACCGGCCATGGAGAAATCTTTGGAATATAATTTAGAGCCAGTCCCTTTTTTAACCACATTCTCCAAAACCGCTTTTATTTTTGCCAGAGCCTCATCCGAACAAATTTTCGGATTAATGACTTCCTTATCGAATTTTTTGATGGTCTTATTCCACTCTTTGATTTCGCGAACGAATTGCGGTTTCACCATTTCACCATTATTGGCAACGGCATTGTACAAGGTTAAGGTTTGCAAAGGCGTCATGGAAACTCCGTAACCAAAGGCCATCCACGGTAATGAAATAGCCGACCAGCTTTTCTCGCTCGGTTGCGGAATTTTTGGCTTTCCTTCCCCTTTAAATGGTAATCCGAGTGGCTTGTTCAACCCCAAGCCATTCAATCGGTTAACAAATTCTTCAGGATTGTTTTTGTAATTCTCATATACTGCCTGAACCATAATGGTGTTAGAAGAAAGTTCAAAACCACGGGCTAAAGAAACTTTCCCATATCCTTTTCCGTTTGAATCACGAACCGGCTTACCTCTGTAAGTAACAACACCACCTTTAGAATCGTATACTTTGCTCGTATCAACCTTTTCATCATCCAATAAAGCAATCAAATCCACCAATTTAAAGGTTGAACCCGGTTCGTGTGATTCTCTTATGGCATAATTATCGGTTTCGTAATAATTCCCATTCTCATCATCTCTGCCCAGATTGGAAATTGCTTTCACCTCACCCGTTTTGGTTTCCATTACCACCACGCAGCCATGATCCGCCTTATAATATTCCAATTGCTTCAGTAAAGCATGGTGTGCTATATCCTGAACATAAACATCTATAGTTGAAATAATATCATACCCGTCACGCGGTTCGATCTCGTTGTTGTCACTGATGGGTTTCCACTGATTTTTTGCGATTTTCTGCATCAGTCGCTTACCATCCTTACCATTAATATAATATCTGTACGCCCATTCTATACCTTTTCCATCGGATCTTTTGTCGTCGTAAGTCCTTTCATAACCAATGGTTCTGGCAGCAATTTTTCCGATAGGATGTTCTCGCACGGTTTTCTGTTCCGTGATGATTCCACCTTTATAAGCCCCTAAATTGAAAAGCGGAAAACTTTTCAATCGCATGTATTCGGTATAACTCAGTTTTCGAGCTACAAGATAATAGCGGTTTTTATTGGCGCGTGCTTTTCGCAATTCTCTTTGATAAAAACCGGAAGGTTTACCGAACATAATTGAAAGCGAATCGGACAAGTCCTTCACATTATCATCAAAATGCTCTTTCTTAGGCGCCACCGCATCAAAACGAATGGTATAATTCGGAATGGAAGTCGCCAGCAAACTACCGTCGGCTGAATACACATTCCCTTTATTGGCAGGGATTACAAAGTTTCTTACCGTTCTTTCTTTGGCTAATTTTCGGTAATAATCACCTTCAACCCATTGAATATTGGTCAGTTTTATAGCAACGAAAATAGCCATCACGAAAATCGTGAAGGCTACCAAATAAATTCTGTATGAAATATTTTTATTTTCTACTGCCATATCTTTTTGAGAATACTGCTTTCCTGTTCTTTAACTTTTATTTTCTTGGGCGGAACAGAGGACGGCAAAATACCGTGTGGTTCCATCTGAGTTGAAATCGTCGATTCCATTTTAAGTTCCATCAGTTGGGAGCGTCGATCTACAAATTCCGACCGCAACTCTTTCACTTCATTGGTCAGCTCCGTAATTCTGTAATTCTTTTGTTCGTAGCTGTGTGAATTTCCAATCATTACCATCGCCAGCAAAATCAGGAATACAATAAACTTCCAGTTTTTCAGCGCATCATCATCGATTAGAAATTTCGCTTTCAGCAAGCTGTATACTCCACCCTTCATCTTATTTCTTTTCAGCTATTCGCAATTTGGCACTTCGGGCACGACTGTTTATTTTGATTTCCTCATCGGTAGGCACAATCATTTTTCCGATCAGTTTGAACGGCACCTCGAATCGTCCGAAGAAATCGCGTTCCGGCTCCCCCTCAAACATGCCGTTTTTCATGAAACGTTTTACCAATCTATCCTCCAAAGAGTGATACGAAATCACACTTAATCTCCCGCCCGGCTTCAAAATCTCCAACGATTGCTCCAAAAATTCTTTCAGCACGTCCATTTCCTGATTCACTTCGATCCGGATGGCCTGATAAATCTGTGCTAAAATCTTATTGCTTTTGTGTGCCGGTAAAAATCGACTTAACACCTGTTTTAATTGTTCGGTATTTTTTATCGGGCTTTCCGCTCTTGCCACAATTATAGCATGCGCCAATCCTTTTGCCGTGGTCAATTCACCGTAGTCTGCAAAAATGCGACGCAAATCAGCCTCTTCATATTCGTTCACCACATTATAAGCACTTATCGCATCCTTCTGATTCATACGCATGTCCAACTCAGCATCAAAACGGGTTGAAAAACCACGTTCCGCCACGTCAAACTGATGCGAAGAAACTCCTAAATCCCCCAAAACGCCATCCACTTCTTTCACACCATAAAAACGAAGAAACCTTTTGATGTATCGGAAATTCTCATTGATTAACGTAAAACGCTCGTCGTCGATCGCATTCGCCAACGCATCCGTATCCTGATCGAAAGCAAACAGCTTCCCGTTCGGCCCCAAACGACGCATGATTTCTCTGGAATGTCCGCCGCCGCCAAAAGTCACATCCACATATATTCCATCCGGCTTGATATCCAAACCGTCCACAGTTTCTTTCAGTAAAACCGGATTATGATATTCCATTGTCATCGTCATTTAAATTACCCATTACATCCTCAGCCAAATCCGCAAAATCCATATCGTCTCCGGAAATTGACAGCTCGTACAAATCTTTATCCCAGATTTCGATGATGTTCACTTTTGAAGTCAACACCAAATCTTTTGAGATTCCGGCAAAATCGATCAGATCTTTCGTAATCAGAAGTCGTCCTGCATCATCAATCTCAACTATCTTCACACCTGCCATAAACTTTCGGATAAAATCATTATTCTTTTTCACGAAACGATTCAGCTTGTTGATTTTCAGCATCATTACATCCCATTCCGATTTCGGCCAAAGCTCGACACATTTATCAAAAACCGAACGCTTCAACACAAAACCACTCTCCAAAGAAGGTAATTGCTTCTTCAAAGGCGCAGGCACCATCAGCCTTCCTTTTGCATCAATTTTACATTCGTATGTTCCGATTATGTTCGTCAACTGGAATCGTTTTTGAAATGATTTATAGCAAAAGTACAGATTTTTTTACCACATTTTACCACAAATCCCCACTTTGTTGATAAGTTTTCCCACTCTCCCCTCTGTTCGTAAGAAAATCTGTTAAATCACTCATTGTTAATATTTAACGATAGTTTAGTATTTTAAAAGAATCATCGGAAAATATTCAAAAAACGACGCTGTTTGATTACATTTTCTATTGATTTAAAAAAATCAGATTTATTTCGGATTTTGTGATTTTAAAAATGAAAATTGTTGACAATTAAGCTTTTAGATCGAAATTCTGTTTTAATAAGAAAGTATTTCCGAATTTTACTTTGAAGACTTCCTATTTACTGAGAAAATCATATATTTGTCTGATATTTATATTGGATAATTATACACCAAAAACACATGTTGAAAAAAGAAGGCAAATACAGATATTTTGAAGCTGGAGAAGGCACGCCTATCATTATTTTACACGGACTTATGGGAGGTTTAAGCAACTTTGACGGCGTTGCTGATTTCTTCCCGAAACACGGTTATAAAGTTGTAATTCCCGAATTACCACTATACACCAACAATATTTTAAAAACCAATGTGAAAGCTTTTTCGAAATTCGTAAAAGACTTCATCACTTATAAAGAATTTGACAAAGTAATTTTATTGGGAAATTCGCTTGGCGGACATATCGCGTTGTACCACACCAAAATGTATCCGGAAAAAATGGCCGGACTGGTAATCACAGGAAGTTCCGGATTGTACGAAAGCGCAATGGGTGAAAGTTACCCGAAACGAGGTGATTATGAATACATCCGAAAAAAAGCGGAAGATGTATTTTACGATCCGAAAGTCGCTACCCAGGAAATCGTTGATGACGTTTATGCTACGGTAAACGACCGAATCAAACTGATCAAAACACTTACCATTGCCAAAAGTGCTATTCGTCATAATATGGCGAAAGATTTACCAAAAATGACCACGCCAACCTGTATTATCTGGGGAAGAAACGACAAGGTTACCCCACCGGATGTTGCCGAAGAATTTAACAGACTGTTACCAAACTCGGATTTATACTGGATTGACAAATGTGGCCACGCTGCCATGATGGAATGCCCGAATGAATTCAATCAGTTGATGTTTGAATGGCTTAAAAAATCGAATTTATAATATAGAAAGTTACAGGCGACTGTAACTTTTTAAATTTAAGAAAACATGAAAATCAATACCGCCGAATTTATAATCAGTAACTCCGAAGTAAGCAAATGCCCGAAAGAACCTTTGCCGGAATATGCATTCATTGGCCGATCCAACGTTGGAAAATCATCTTTGATCAACATGCTGACGAACCATAAGAATCTGGCAAAAACATCGGGAAGACCCGGAAAAACACAGTTAATCAATCATTTTAAAATTAACAGCAATTGGTTTTTAGTGGATTTACCCGGTTATGGTTATGCGCGTGTTTCTAAAAAAACAAAAGAAGTTTTCCAGAAATTCATCACCGATTATTTTGAAACCAGAGAGCAATTGGTTTGCGCTTTTGTCTTGGTCGACATTCGTCACGAAGCCCAAAAAATTGACTTGGAATTCATCACCTATCTAGGCGAAACCGAAGTGCCGTTTTGCATCATTTTCACCAAAGCCGACAAAATCAGCAAAGGAAAAATAGACCAGCATGTAGCCGCCTATCGCAAAGCACTTTTAGCAAATAACTGGGAAGAGATGCCTCAGTATTTCGTTACCTCATCCACAGAAGAAACCGGAAGAGAGTCTTTATTGGAATTTATTGACGGTGTGAATCAGGAGATATTTAACAGCAATGGATTTTAATTTTTGCCACGAATTCACAAATTTTCAAACTTATCCTTTCGATACCAATTCGTGAATTCGTGGTTGTTTTTTATTTATTCAATTCCAGTTTTTCCGCAAAATAATCACAAAAATCTTTCATCGTAGCGGTCATTTTTTCGTCTTCGGTAGCTCGGTGAAATGTATCTGCCATAGCCACTAATGTCTGATGAAAAAACACTTTCATTTCATCCACCGGCATGTCTTTGGTCCACAAATCGATGCGCAAGGTTTCCTGCACATTGCTGTCCCAGATAGAAAGCAACATCGCTTTTGCCTCTTCTTCATTTACGCCACCATCTTGTGCAGTCCATTTTATTTTTTCCGGTACGCGGTTTTCGTCTAATTCTACCGTAAGTTTAATTTCGGAAGTTATTGTTTTTGCCATTATTTCTTTGGTTTGTATTTTGAGTTATCGAATAGTTCCTTGGCATCCGTAGCCAACATTTTTTGAAGCGTTACATCATTGTTATTCATATACGAGCGCACAATTTGCCAACCAAGCCATTGCCCTACTCTTCCCGGAGATTCCTGGTCAATCTCAAGATAAAATTTCGAATACGGTCCGATAGCCACAAAACGCTGCATTAATTTGGTATCCGTATCGTACAATAATTTATTGTTAACGAAATATTTCCACATTTCACTTTCATTTTCCTGACACCATTTTATCTGATCCTCCGTATATTCGATTTTTGCTCCGTCCGCAGCATCAGGAAGCAACATATCTTTAAGGTATAATTCTTTTCCGAAGTAAATCATCTGTGCCAACAAGGTTCTGTCCGAAGGCGGTGCGATTTTACCCAATGAAAAACTGCTCACCAGATCCGGCATCATTTGCGAAGGCTCAAATCCCTGACGCATGTATTTCGGGAAACCTTCATAAAAACGGTGGTCTTTACCTAAATAAGTATCCAAAGAAAGCAACACCAAACTATCAGCGTAAATTGCTTTTGCATCTTTATCCACTTCAGAAACCAAAGTGATTACCCTGGGCGTTTTGTATTCCGGGTAATAAAACTGAATACGCTTAAACAACTGCTCTAAATCATTTTCAAATGCAGCATTATTCGGGAATTTCTTTTTAACTTCTCCGTATAATTCTCGCAACAACGGATTTTTTATTTTGTTAGTCCAGACCGAATCCGGGTTTCCTGCAGGAAAGAAAAAAGGATACTTATTTTTCAGTTGCACCAAATCTTCGGGATTGGATTCGTAGAAAAGTTTATCAAAACGTTCGATTTCAACTTTTACGGGAATAGCCTCTGCCGCTTCGGTAACTTTATCTTCCTTTTTACAGGAAATACTAAGCGCAGCAAAAACAGCAAGTAACAAATACTTCTTCATATTTTTTTTGTCAAAAATTCATACTTTTATAGCAAATAAATTCGGCGCAAATATACGCCACAGTTTTAAAACATTTTCATAAATAATCATGGTAACGACAAACACTTTTCAGGCCGATAAAATCAACTCTCATATTGTAAACTGGTTACGCGATTATGCAGTAAACGCAAAAGTGAAAGGTTTTGTTGTAGGTATTTCGGGTGGAATTGATTCTGCTTTAACCTCAACCCTTTGCGCACAAACCGGATTGCCGACCCTATGCGTGGAAATGCCGATTCACCAAGCACCCAGCCATGTCAGCAGAGGAAAAGAACACATCGAACAACTAAAAAAGCGATTCCCGAATGTTTCGAATGCCGTAGCTGACCTGACTCCTGTTTTTGAAGAATTCAGAACCGAAGTTCCAACCTCCGAAAACGAGTACCTACTAACCCTGACCCTAGCCAACACGAGAGCGAGACTTCGCATGACAACTCTTTATTATTATGCCGGTTTACACAGTGCTTTGGTTGCAGGGACCGGTAATAAAGTGGAAGATTTTGGTGTTGGTTTCTTTACCAAATATGGTGACGGAGGCGTGGATGTCAGTCCGATTGCCGATTTATTAAAAAGCGAAGTGCGGAAATTGGCCGCATACTTAGAAGTTCCTAGCAGCATTTTAATCGCCAAACCAACCGACGGACTGTTTACCGATGCTGCTTATGAAGACGAACGAAGTGACGAAGATCAGTTGGGAGCGACCTATGATGAACTGGAAATTGCCATGCAGGCATTGGCGGACGGAAAGACCGAAAATGACTTCGAAGGACGCGAAAAAGAGGTCTTCAAAATTTTCTTACGCTTAAATATAACAAATCAACATAAAATGACAAAGATTCCTGTGTGTTTGATCCCAAATGAATTGAAATAAATTTCCTTCATTGATTATCAGTACATTATATTTTTTTTGTATCTTTACAGGATAATTACTATTAAAAATTGACGAAATGATAAAAGTGTGTTTAGCCGATAATCATCCTGTTGTACAGTTTGGGGTGAAGGCCTATTTTAAAGACAATGCTGATATTAGTCTTGTAGGGGTCGTTAGTAATTTGGACGATTTGGACGAAATGCTAAAGAAGAAATCTATGGATGTAGTTGTTCTTGATTTAGAACTCGAAGGACTATCAAGCATCAACCTGGTAAAATCTCTAATCAGAGATTACTCTGACACTAAAATTGTGGTTTTCACCAATTTAGGAGAACAAATCTATGCACCTAACGCGTTAAAAGCAGGTGTTTCCGCTTACATTCATAAGAATTCAAAACTGGAAGAATTAGAGAGTGCTATTAAGAAAGTTAATGAAGGTGCCGTTATCTTTAGTGACGCTGTAAAAAAGAATCTTGCATTGCTTAACAAAGGTAAAAAATCGGATCGTTTGTACCGAAAATTATCTTCCCGCGAGATTGAAGTTTTACGTTATTTAAGCGACGGAAAGAAAAACAAGGAGATAGCAAAACTGCTTACTTTAAACGAAAAAACCATCAGTACTTACAAGCTTCGTTTGCTTACTAAGCTACATGTAACAAATTTAGTTGATTTAGTGAATAAAGCTAAGTCGTTGGAAATCGTTTAACTGTATCGGGACAGAACCCTACCTAACTTAGACGAAAAAGAATTAATCAATGTATAATAATCTACCGCGGTAGAGAGAATTTCAGTATTATCCGCTTCAGGCTCATTTGAAATACTGTTTTTCAATTCACTGATAATCTTATCAACCAAAAACCAGCGTAAAGTCAGTATCGTTTCTGAAACATATTGACTTATCGTCTGGTTTTTTTGTTTCACGACAATTTGTTTCGAATCCCAATTGTGCAGCACTTCACGCTCTTCTTCCATCAGAATGTGTGTTACCTCCTGAGCCAGCTGCGGATCAAGGCGCATTAAATACTGCTCCAATTCAAAGGTTTCGTGTTGATGGAAATAGTTTATCAGATCATTGTAAATAGCACGAAACAAAGGATTTGCCAATTCAACCTCATCTTCCTGTAAACTCAGATAAATTCGCTGGTAGACCTTATAGTTGTTCATCTCTTTTGTCTCAACCGCTTCGCCTTCCTCATTGGCTTTCAGCAAAATATCTTCAAATTCTTCTTCAGCCGTTCCGTACAACAGTAAAATTTCTATTATTTTTCGTTCTAACTCATACTGAACATCCACCGCCGAATTAACCGCTTCCGGGATATTCTTTACAACATCGAACGCCTTTTGTTCGGTTTTTTGCTTCTTACCGACTTCCTGAATATCTTTCTGAACAAGTTGCGCTAACGTGTTGAAAAGCACTTCCTCGGAAATATCCATGATTCGGGAACATTCCTGAACGTAGATTTCCCGTTTGATTTTATCCGGAATCTTGGAAATACTGGTTACCATATCCCTGATGAGTTCCGCTTTCTTGATCGGATCGTTTTTCGCTTCCTTCATCAACAATGAGGCTTTGAACTGAATAAAATCCATTGCACTGTTGCTGAGATACGCAATCAAATCATCATAGGGTGTTTTCTTCGCAAAACTGTCGGGATCTTCCCCTTCGGGAAAAGTACAGACTTTCACATTCATTCCCTCTTCCAGAATCAGGTCGATTCCGCGAATGGAAGCACGAAGTCCCGCCGCATCCCCATCGAATAAAACCGTAATATTTTTTGTAAGGCGGTTTACCAATCGGATTTGGTCAGGCGTTAAAGCCGTTCCGGAAGACGCAACCACATTTTCGATTCCGGCCTGATGCATCTGAATCACATCGGTGTACCCTTCCACCAAAAAACAATTATCCAGTTTCGCAATTGCCTGCTTCGCATGGAAAATTCCGTAAAGCACTTTGCTCTTGTGATAAATCTCACTTTCGGGAGAATTCACGTATTTCGCCGCTTTCTTATCATTGGTTAAAATACGCCCTCCGAAACCCAAAATACGACCCGACATACTCTGAATCGGAAACATCACACGACCTTTGAAGCGGTCAAACTGTTTCCCTTCTTTTACGATGGTCAAACCGGTTTTGTCAAGATAATCGAGCTTATAGCCTTTCCCCAATGCCTCCATAGTGAACGTATCCCAGGCATCAGGAGAAAAACCCAATCCGAATTTCTCTATGGTATCTTTAGTGAATCCGCGTTCTTTGAAATAGGAATACCCGATCGCTTTACCTTCATCGGTATGCATCAAAACATTATGAAAATACTTTTGGGCGAATTCGGAAACCAGATACATACTCTCCTTTTCATTGGCCACTTCCTTATCTTCGTCGGTTTGCTCCGTTTCCTCTATCTCGATATTGTATTTTCGCGCCAAATAGCGAATGGCTTCCGGATACGAAAAATGTTCGTGTTCCATAAGGAACGTCACGGCATTTCCGCCTTTACCCGAACTGAAATCCTTCCATATCTGTTTCACCGGCGAAACCATAAACGAAGGCGACTTCTCATTGGAAAACGGACTCAGTCCTTTCAGATTACTGCCCGCGCGTTTCAACTGCACAAAATCGCCGATAACCTCCTCGACACGGGCGGTTTCAAATACGGTTTCTATGGTGTTTTGTGAAATCAAATTTTTAAAATAAGCTGCAAAGGCTCAAAGATACAAAGTTGCAGAATTACAAAGGTTCAAAGTTTCAGAAAAAATCAACCCTTTCAAAGTCGGTACTCTGAAAGGGCTGCAAAAAAAGTATTTAACTCAAAAAATTTAATTGAAATCAAAACGCAATCCCAGGGATATATTATTTTGATCTACCGCATTATTTTCAAACATGGGCTGCAAGTCATATTTCAGATACAAACTTGTGTTTTTATACCCCACATAAGTACTGAGTCCGTACGTCCACTCGTTTACATTCCAGTCTCCTTTTTGTCGCTCCTTAATTTCATAGCCATCCACGTCATAACCTAAAAACTGTTTTGAATTCGTATTAATACCTACAAATCCACCGGTACCGAATCGGAATCCTTTATGTGACCTGCGATACATTTTTCCGTTAATTTCTCTTTTCTTAGAAAAATCAAATTCCAAATGAAGCGGTACCGAAAAAAACACATTCTTAAAATACGTCTTGTCGTCCTTCAAATTGACCGGAAAAGTCTCCAATACCGTTTCCTCTCCTTTATCCACAAAATAACGGTTATCGGTAGCGTGTAAAATATTATACATAAATGAAAAACCGTATTTGAAATGAACCGGACTGTCTTCAGCACCTAATCGGGTTCTTCCGGTAATCCCCCACTCGTAAAACGTTGAACGCCAATAACCGAAATCTGAGTTTGCAATGGCACCGTTGGTTACCAAATTATTAACACCGAACGCTAGTACAAACTGGGAAGTCGTTCTCTTGGTTTTTTTATAATTATCGTAATCCCCTGGAATACTAAACGAAATTTTTTTCTCCATTTTAATTGTATCCTTTAATCTCCCATCCACTTTTTCCTGCACCAAAACATTGAGCTTCTCCTGTTCTTCACCAACTCTTTCTTCAATATTTTTGGCATGTGTGGTAGCCAACTCTATCTTCATTTTATCGGCCTCTTCCTGGGTGAGTTTCCCTGCTTCCAACTGTTCGTTAACATCATCCACTTTTTCTTTTAAGGCGAGTTTTTCTTCTTTCGTGATAGTTTCAATGTTCTTGGCAATGGCTTTAGCACGTTGCTCAAAGGTTTCCTGCGCAGTGACTTTGCTTACAAAAAAGCATAACGAGAGCACTACATAAAAGATAATCTTTTGCATAATTTTAAAATTTAACGGTTCGATTTTGATTGATTATTCGTAATTTCTGTTTGCTACAGCCGTTTTTACCGTTTTGAAATTGCGGTTCAAACGCTGTAAGGCTGTTTCTCTGAATTCCTGATTTAATTCTCCTTCCACAGAGGAAAGCAACGAATTGGCGCTGACTTTCACCTGAGGTTTTTCTTTAGGTTTGTCGGTATCAGCCAATAACTTTTCAGTATCAACTGTGATCTTTTGAATTTCCGGTTCATTTTGCGGAATGACCTGAGCGATTTCTTCTTTCACATTCTGTTGTTGAAAATCTTGAGCCGCTTTTACAGCTGATTTTTTATCCGTCTTCGTTTTAGAAACGTCCTTATTTTCCGCAACTGCAACCTCATTTTTTACTTCCGAAATCACTTGTTGGGAAACGGAAGGAATTGTTTCTCCACCAACCTCCTTATTTTCTTCCGATATAACAACCGATGGAGTATTCATCTGAATTTCCGGAGTATTTTTTTCCTGTTGAAACAAAAACAAACCCACCGTGAAAAACAGTGCCAGACCCGCAGCGATATACAACCATCTGAAGTTGCGTTTCGGTTTTTTATTCTCGGTCACCGAAAGCATCGCATCCAACCGGTCCCATGCCGCACCGGAAGGCTGAATCTCTCTCGCATTCAGTTTTTTTCTGAATTCCTCTTCCATTTTATTCGGTTCCATTTTCATAATTTTTAAGTTTATTCACTTGACTTTGGAGCATTTTTCGGGCGTGCGACAACTGCGATTTCGAAGTACCTTCAATGATATTGAGCATTTCGGCAATTTCCTGATGTTTGTATCCTTCTATCGCATAAAGGTTAAAAACCATTCGATAACCATCGGGAAGATTGTCAATTAAAAACTGAATATCTGCCACAGAAAACTGGCTTTCGATGTTATTGAAGCGTTCTTCGAAGAAATTTTCATCTTCGGTAAACTTTACCTGTTTCTGAACCCTTAAAAAGGAAATGCTTTCGTTCACCATAATCCGTCGGATCCATCCTTCAAAACTGCCTTTGTGTTCGAAAGCTTTCAGATTGGAAAACACTTTCATAAAAGCAGTAATCATAATGTCTTCAGCCTGATGCACGTCTTTTATGTACTGCCGGCACACACTTAACATCTTGGGAGCGTATTGCGAATAAATCTTGTGCTGGGCATGTCGGTTATTTTCGACAGCCAACTGTATGATTTCCTTTTCGTCCTGATGTAAGTCAATTACTTTCATTTAGATTGTTAGACTTCTTAGATTGTTAGACTTCTTAGATTGTTAGACTTCTTAGATTGTTAGAAAATCAGACTTTATTTCTAAGTCAGACTTCTATTAGCATAGACGAGTGAAGTTTGAAAATGGTTGCATGAAAGTAAAAAAAAACTAAAAATAAATTCCAAATTCCAATTAGACATGCTTATTCAGAACACAAATTTTAAAACTGATTACTGTGACTGCGACTGAATACCGATCCCTGATTACTGCACACTGTGACTGCGACTGATCACTGAACACTGATCACTACTTCTTTCGTTCGATCACGTAATTCACCATTAACGTAAGGGCTTCTTTGTAGGGAGATTGGGGGAAATTTTCCAGGAGTAAAAGTGCCTCTTGTTGGAATTGCACCATTTTTTGTTCGGCGTAGGCCAATCCGTTTTTATCTTTCACGAATTGAATGACTTCACGAACGCGTTTTTTGTCTTTATTGTGATTCTTTACCGAATTGATTACCCAACTTTTCTCTTTGGAAGAACAGTGGTTCAGGGCATAAATAAGCGGCAAGGTCATTTTCTGTTCTTTGATATCGATTCCGGTTGGCTTTCCGATAGCGTCGTCGGTGTAATCGAACAAATCATCTTTAATCTGAAAAGCCATTCCGATAAGTTCTCCGAATTTACGCATGCGTTCCACAACCTCAGCATCTTCGGGATTAACAGCACATGCTCCCAACGAACAACAGGCAGCAATTAGCGTTGCTGTTTTTTGTCGGATGATTTCATAATAGATATCTTCAGTGATATCCAGTCGGCGGGCTTTTTCGATTTGGAGTAATTCGCCTTCGCTCATTTCGCGAACGGCTACCGATATTATTTTAAGCAGGTCGAAATCGTTATTATCTATGGAAAGCAACAAGCCTTTGGAGAGCAGAAAATCGCCAACCAACACTGCAATTTTATTTTTCCACAGCGCATTGACAGAGAAAAATCCGCGACGACGGTTACTATCATCCACCACATCATCGTGGACCAGAGTAGCAGTGTGAATTAACTCGATCACCGCAGCGCCGCGATAGGTTCGTTCGTTTACCATTCCGCCGGAGACCATTTTTGCAGTAAGAAAAACAAACATCGGACGCATCTGTTTTCCTTTTCGGTTAACGATATAATGCGTGATTCTGTTTAAAAGTGCTACTTTGGAAGACATCGAATCCCGGAACTTTCGTTCGAAAAGTTCCATCTCATCTCCAATGGGCTGTTTTATCTGTTCAACGACTTTCATCCTATGAGATTGTATATTGCACAGATACAAGATGATATCCGCATTCGCACTTCTTATTTAAACAAATATCAGTCATAATTCGTTTCGTAGGACTCAAAGATACAATTCTATATGAAATAAAAAATACACTTTTTCCGTTAAACCTTTTTACTTACTTTGCGTCTATCAATTAAACCAAAAAACTAATCTCATGAAAACAAGCAATTTACTCAAATCAATTGTAGTTATAACAGCCCTTTCCCTGATTGGCTGTAACAAAGATCAGGAAGAAAACAACGATTCCGGACGATTAACCACAGAAGATATCAGCGCCAATGCCAAAATGGATGCCATTTCAAACGATATCTCCGAAATAGCGGAAGACCGACTGAACACTCAGAGTTCTGCCAGAACGGCCAACTTTCAGTCTATCCTTCCCGATTGTGCCAGTGTTACCACTACCGTAAGCGGAAACACCTGGACCAGCGTGATTAACTTCGGCACAACCGGTTGTCAGTATTATAACGGAGCGATGTTACGTGGGGAAATTATTGTTAGCGGAAGCACCAATTTCGATCAGTCGCCTTATGTGTGGACTTACAATTTCAACAATTTTTATTACAACGACATCTTAGTGGAAGGAACCAAAACACTTTCCAGAACAGTTCAGGCTACAGCTGCACTTGCAACTCCGCACCCGGTTGTGGTTATTGATTTGGATTTAGACATCACACTCCCTAACGGAAATGAGTACTCAAGAGTAGGAACAAGAACAAGAGAATTAATCGAAGGTTATGATACGCCGTTGCTTTTCCTGGACAACGTATATCAGATTACCGGAAACTGGACTACCACAGGAGCAAACAGTTCACATATATCTACTATAACTACCCCTTTAAGAGTGGAAATTGATTGTCTGCATAAATTGGTTTCGGGCGTAATTACGATAACGAGAAACAACCATATTGCCGTATTGGATTACGGAAACGGAAACTGCGACAATACCGCTACCATTGCCATGGATGGCGGAGCACCTTATACCTTTACGTTTGGAAATTAAACCAAGGTAACAGCATAAAAAAACGTTCGCTTTTTACAGGCGAACGTTTTTTTATTTATCCTTCTTTATTAGCCAACTGACCGCAGGCAGCATCAATATCCTTACCTCTGCTTCTGCGCACTTTGACCACTATATTATTTCGTTCCAAAGCGATGATATAATGCTCAATGGCTTCTTGCGAGGCCTGCTGAAAATGACCATCGTCTATCGGGTTGTATTCGATTAAGTTGACTTTACACGGAACGTATTTGCAGAATTTCACCAAAGCGTCAATCGATTTTTTATCGTCGTTGATCCCTTTCCACACCACATATTCGTAAGTGACTTTACTTTTGGTTTTCATGTACCAGTATTCCAGCGCTTCCCGAAGTCCGGTTAAAGGGAAATCTTTGGTAAACGGCATGATTTCGTTTCTGGTTTCCTCAACGGCGGAGTGCAATGAAACTGCCAATTTGAACTTCACGTCATCATCAGCCATTTTCTTAATCATTTTGGAAACACCTGAAGTCGAAACCGTAATTCGTTTGGGCGACATTCCCAATCCTTCCGGAGAAGTGATTTTATCAATCGCTTTCATTACGTTGGGATAATTCATTAACGGCTCACCCATTCCCATGAAAACGATGTTGGACAACGGTCGGTTATAATACAGACGGCTTTCACTGTCGATGGCCGCCACCTGATCGTAAATCTCATCCGGATTCAGGTTTCGCATTCGTTTCAGTCTTGCCGTAGCGCAGAAATTACAATCCAGACTGCATCCCACCTGACTGGAAACACAGGCTGTTGTTCTGGTCTCGGTCGGAATTAAAACCGATTCCACGATTAAATCATCATGCAGACGAACGGCATTTTTCACGGTTCCGTCCGAACTGCGCTGCATGGTATCCACCTTAATGTGATTGATTACGAAATTCGCCTCCAGCATATCACGAGTGTGTTTGGACACATTGGTCATGTCCTCAAACTTGTGCGCGCGTTTGTGCCAAAGCCATTCATAGACTTGATTCCCGCGAAAAGCTTTGTCGCCATTCGCCACAAAAAAATCACGTAATTGATCTTTGGTTAAAGCGCGTATATCCTTCTTTTCCATTTGCATGGCGCAAAGTTAATTACAATTTATGGATTTGGTTATTGCTTAATTTGTAAATTTGTGTGAAAACTTTTTAAATGAAAAACTCACTATACCTTATTCTTATTTCGTTGGTCATGAATTTTCATTCCTTCGGTCAAAATAAAAAAGAAACAATTACTTACGATTCAGCAGTAAACAAAACATTGCTTGCAAATTGTTTTAGAGCCGACACTGTTACCATTAATGACAATTGGATAAAAACGAATACTATCAAAAAATTTCACTCTGTTAGCCCTCACTTTCTTGGACTGAAAAATACAAACAAAGATTTTATTGAAATTGGGATTCGAAGAAAAAAAGAAGATCAGTTTTACGTAACAAACATAACGGATGCCGAGTTATTAAGTAAGGACGCTGCGTTTGAAACGCACAGATATAAGGTAAATAAAAACTTATTTGAGAAAATTCACAATAACGATTCCTGCTACGTTTTTAATGAAAAGAGAAACGGACTGAAAGCTGTGACACTAGTAGGCATAAAAAACGATTATATAACCGAAATAGTACTCTATCCTGCAATAGAAGACCAAACCAAAAATCTTGATTACCTGCTTACTCTTTTTGAAAATTTAAACATCAAATAAATGCACTTTATATCCGAAGCCTTAGAAGACTATGTAGCGTTGCATTCCGAAAACGAACCGGAATTGTTAGCCCGTTTAAATAAAGAAACCCACCAGAAAATATTACAACCCAGAATGTTGAGCGGACATTTTCAGGGACGATTCCTTAGCATGATTTCGAAACTCACGCGACCGACGACAATTCTTGAAATCGGAACCTATACCGGTTACGCGGCTTTGTGTATGGCAGAAGGTTTACCGGAAAACGGAACGCTGGACACCATTGACAACAACGAAGAACTGGTTGATTTCCAGAGAAAATATTTTGATCAATCGCCGTGGGGCAATCAGATTCACCAACATTTAGGCAATGCATTGGAAATTATTCCGACGCTGAATAAAAAATTCGACTTGGTTTTTATTGATGCCGATAAGGAAAACTATATCAACTATTTCAACATGATTGTTCCGATGATGAACAAAGGCGGTTTGATTTTGTCCGACAATGTTTTGTGGAGCGGAAAAGTGTTAGAAGAAGTGAAAGCCAACGACAAAAGCACCAAAGTCTTACTGGAATACAATGAAATCCTGAAAAACGATCCGAGAGTGGAAACGGTTTTACTGCCGATTCGCGATGGTTTGACCATGAGTCGTGTGGTGTAAAAAAGGCAGATTACAGGTTGCAGAAGACAGACTGCCGAAATTAAAATGGTATGCTTTTAGCCCTGATGGGAGCGACATCCTTTTTGTCCCGTTTCTTTAAAGAACGGGGCAAAAAGATATAGCGGACGGCAGGAAAAAGGAAACCAAATAAATCCCAAGCCATCCCGCTCCTTATAAACTATCGGGAAAGTATATTTTTCTGAAAATAAAGTACATTTTTGAAAATCCGAATCCGAACAACGCTCCGAAAATGTATCCGGAAAGAATGTCGCCCGGGAAATGCAAGCCCAGATAAATACGGCTATACGCAAATATGAGCGGAAACAGGAACAACAAGAAGGCATACCTGTAATATTTTTTCAGAACGGAAAACACCAACACCGTGGTTGCCATCGAATTGGCCGCATGACCCGAAAAATAGCTGAATGTATCACTTGCTTTTACAATTCGGATAATATTTTTGATTTCCAGATCGTTACAAGGGCGTAATCGCTGGACATTATTTTTAACCAAGTTGGTAAACTGATCGGTAAAAGCAATCGTAACGGCAATAAAAATAAGAATTAAAAGCAGGTGCTTCCATCCCAATTTTTTGTAAAGCAGGTAAAAAACAAACAGAAAAACAGGGGCCCAATGGAATTGCTTGGTAATCAACAGCCACAATCCGTCGTATTGTTCGGAACCCAATCCGTTTAGGAAAACAAAAAGCTGCTTGTCTAAATGAATAATTTTTTCCAAAACTACATCTGTCTTTTAATCGGTCCGGTCATATCCTCAATATTCTCTTTGGCTTTATCAATTTCTTTGGTGATATCGGAAGTCAGGTCCAATTGTTTCATCGGATTCAAATCGGTTAAATCATTCAACCCGTTCATTTCGGCGCTTTTCTGGATTTCGCTTTTGATATCGTTGGTCGCGTTTTTAAGTTGCGCCATACCTTTTCCTAAAGTGCGTGCGATATCCGGAATCTTATCCGATCCGAACAACATCAAAGCTATCAATATAATGAAGAATATTTCTCCGCCTCCTATTCCGAACATGATCTTATAATTACAGGTTGTAATGTCGCAAAGTTACAAAGTTTTCAAATGGAATTTGTTATTAAAAACCAAAAAGACCACCTGAATAAGATGGTCTTTGGTAATTATTTTGCGTTTTGTGAAAGTTCATCAAATTTTGATTTCACTTCTTCTTTTGGCCAGGTATTATTGGTCACGTCGATATCAGCAGTTTCCAGTTTCGGATCCAGTTGAATTTTTTTCACCGGTTTCTCCGTAGCGAAAACGCGTTTTACCGTGTCATTCCCTTTTCTCCAGATCTGTACCGGGAAATGATGGTTTTCTGTCGTACCGTCTTCAAACTGCAATTCTACAATTACCGGCATCATCATGCCTCCCGGCTTGTCGAATTCCACTTCATAGAAATACTTTGGCTGTTTCAATTCGTTTCTCACTTCCGGACTTAGCTTGCTTACATATTCATTCAGCGTTTTCACTTCCTGAATGTTTAATGGTTTTTTCAGTTCCGGTTTGAAATCTTCGGCTGTATCAGTAACCATATACACCATTGGTTCGCCACTGTTTATTTTTCGGCCTCTTCGATTGAATTGCTCTTTCACTTCCTTGGAAGGATCTTCGGTAACAAAATACTGTTTCACTTCTTTGATTCCCATATCCACATAATCCGTAGAATAGAACCATCCTCTCCAGAACCAGTCCAAATCGACAGCCGAAGCATCTTCCATCGTCCTGAAGAAATCTTCCGGCGTAGGATGCTTAAATTTCCAACGCTGCGCGTAGGTTCTGAACGCATGGTCAAACAACTCATGCCCCATAATGGTTTCACGAAGAATATTCAGTCCGGTTGCCGGTTTTGAGTATCCATTAGCTCCGAAGTTGTAAATCGTTTCCGAATTGGACATGATTGGTTCCAAAAATTTCTGGTCACCGCTCATGTACGGAACAATTTTAGCGGCAGGTCCGCGACTTGACGGGAAGTTTTTATCCCAGCTTTGTTCGGTTAAATATTCCAAAAAAGTATTTAAACCTTCATCCATCCAGGTCCATTGACGCTCATCCGAATTTACAATCATTGGGAAGAAATTGTGTCCTACTTCGTGGATAATTACGCCCATCATTCCGTATTTGATTCGGTCACTCACGTAGCCTTTTTCATCCGGACGGCCGTAATTCCAACAAATCATCGGATACTCCATTCCCTGATCTTCGGCAGAAATGGAAATCGCTTTCGGATACGGATAATCAAACGTGTATTTTGAATATGTTTTTAGCGTATGTGCGACAATACGCGTTGAATAATCGCCCCAAAGCGGATTGGCTTCCGGTGGATAACAAGAGATTGCCATTACCGTTTTTCCGTTTTCCAGTTTAACAGCCATGGCATCGTAAATGAATTTTCTTGAAGTTGAGAATCCGAAATCGCGCACATTAGTTGCCTTGAACTTCCAGGTTTTCTTTTGAGTTGAAAAACCTTTTGCAGCGGCTTCTGCTTCGGCCTGTGTTACAATCACAACGGGTTTGTCATAGGTTTTCTCAGCCAATTCGTAACGTTTTACCTGCTCGGCATTGTACACCTCTTTTCTGTTTTGCAACACACCGGTTCCTTCCATAACATGATCGGCCGGAACGGTAATGCTCACGTCAAAATTTCCGAACGGCAGTGCAAATTCACCGGATCCCCAGAACTGCATGTTTTGCCATCCCTCCACATCATTATAAACCGCCATTCTTGGATAAAACTGTGCGATTACATATAAGTTATTACCGTCTTTATCGAAATGTTCGTATCCGGAACGTCCTCCGTCTACCATATAATTATTAATGTTGTACCACCATTTCACATCGAAAGAAACCTTCTCCCCTTTTTTCAATGGCTTCTCCAAATCGATACGCATCATGGTTTGATTGATGGTGTATTTCATTGGTTTTCCTTTGGCATCTTTTACATACTCGATGTTAAAACCGCCGTCAAATCGCTGTTGCATGAATTGTCTAGAGAACTCTCCGGCACCCATCGAGTTATTCACTCTTTGCCCTTGCACTAATGGCGATTGTCCGTCCCTTTTCTTTTCATTCTGATCCAACTGCACCCAGAGATAAGTCAGTGTTTCCGGCGCATTGTTGTGATAGGTAATCGTTTCCGTTCCGTATAATTTGGTGTTTTTATCATCCAGTTCGATGTCGATTTTATAATCGGCCTGTTGCTGATAATAGGCCGGTCCCGGAGCACCCGAAGCCGTTCGATAGGAATTGGGCGTTGCCATTTCATGGTACATCTGACTGAATTTATTCGTGTCATAATGTCCTTGCTCGCGCTTTTTTTCTACCGGTTTTGTTTCCTGTGCTAAAGCAATAAAAGGGATTGCCAACGCAACCAAAGAAAAAACGGATACTGATTTCCTCATATTTTATTGTGTTTTGTTTTTGTCTAAAATTCTACATTTCCGTCCGGTTCACTATCCGTTAGCAGCAGACTTTTTTTGTTGCCGTTTATAGTGAAGTGAACGATATTCTGTTGTTCGGAATATATTTCGGTTAACACGGAATTGTATATTTCCGCCGATGTTATTTTTTCGGTTACCGGAGTGGTAAGATAACAAATCAGGACATTATCTTCGGTTTCTTTTCCTAAAAATTTCAGGTTTCTGACCTTCCCGTTTACTTTGAGTTGAATTTTTTCAGACAGATAGCTTTTAATCAGTCCGTTGGTTTCGGCAATTTCCTTTGGGGTAGCCAGATACAGTTTCTTTTTGGATTTGGATTCCAGTGCTTTTTCTATATCATCAATAAAGATTCGAGCCGTTATCTGAACCTCTTTTTTCTTGTCTGAATAAGTTATCTGATAGATGCCCACATAAAATTTGTGCACCGCAAAAGAGCTGAGCGCTGCGAAAAGGAACACGAAAAAAAGGCACTGAAAAAATTTCCTCATGTGCCAAATGTAATAAAAGAAACTATTTACTGATTTTTTTTATGATATTCTTCACTTTTTTTTAGCAAATATTCGATCAGTTCGAATTCTTTTTTGGGGTTCAGCAATGCGCGGTTTTCGGAAGGCGTTTCATCACAATAAGCAAGAAACAAATCGACTTCCTCCGGTTTGACATGAAGTGTTTCGGTAAAAAACTGTGGGTCGAATTTCTCTTTTACCGCATCGGAAAATATTTTCTCGGATACATATTCAATGTGTTCCTTTTTGGGTTTGGGTTTAAAAATAGCTTCTTTAGCCATTTTACCCACCGCAACAAAATCGATACCCTGGAAACTGTTTCCGCTTCCCGGCGTAATCTGTGCCAGAGAATTATCCACCTTATTGTATTTTGGCAACGGGTTTGAAAAATCCACTTTACGGGTATCCAGACTGACCACTTCGGCTTTGATGCTTTTAGAATCCGTTTCAAGATTACCTGTCAGTGCATAAGGCCGTACAACAAGTTCTTCGAGTGCGTTAATTTTAACCGCCAATCGTATTTTAACCGTTTTATCCTCAAGATGCAACTTACTGATAATCAAAATCGAGGATTCAAAGGAAATACTACTAAAAACCAACGTATCTCTTTCTTTCACAAACAAACTAAAATTCCCTTTGACATCCGTGACCGTAATTTTATTTGACGTCGTATTTTTGATGATAATATTATCCACATCGACAGAATCAGAAACCACTGTCCCCCTGAGCAATACTCGGTTTGTATGTTGCGCGTTTACTGTTATCGAAAACAGCAACAAAAATAAAAGCACTTTAGTTTTCATCAGATATTCGTTTAAGATATTCATACCCCAGTTTAACCAGCTCCAATTGTATCAGCGGTTTGTTTTTTTGTTTTACGATGTCTGCCAGGGCCTCATTCTCGGCGGCAAAAACATAAAACCCATTCAACTGCGACGGTGGTATCTTTAATTCGTCTACGAAATAGGCTTCATCGAACAGTGCGGAAAGTTTTTTCTGAAGCAGTTCCGAACGTTCTATTTTAATTTCTTTTTTAAGTCTGTCGGTTCTTCCGTTTATTTTATTAAGTATCGGATCTATGGGTAAACTCCCACCCAAAATCCCCAACAAATGTATTGTCTTAAAATCTCCCGCCGTCTGTAACCTTCGTTCAGCCGGCGTATAGGTCTTTATTCCTTTAGGCACCAATCCCAGACTTTCGGCCGTAATACTGCTTTGGGTAATTACCACCTCTTCCAACTGGGTGACTTTCATTTTCATTTTTACCACAAAAGGCAAATAATCAAAATCCTCTTTTTCAACAACAAGCCGTTTTTCTCCCAGCTGAACAGCTGTTAAAAGCAATGTATCACCAGGCTTGGCATAAATTGAAAACGACCCGTTGACTTCCGTGGCAACTTCCTTCTTTGATGCAAGATTCACCACATTAATCCCCTGCATATCTTTTACATCGGCTACTACCTGCCCATTCAGAAGCCTCACATTCTGAGCTGAACAAACTGACGCAATTAAAAAAATAACGAAAAGTAATTTATTTTTCATCCACAATCTTTTTTGAGTTATTGGTCAATAAACCATGAAAATCCACCGCATTACCGTAAACTCTTTTGTAAAACATAGCTGACTTGTAGTGAAAACATTACACCTTAAAGTTACGCTAATTATCTGAATTTCTTATACATACAAAACAAAAAATCTTTTTTCCAGAA
The DNA here is from genome assembly GCF_000498535.1 of Flavobacterium limnosediminis JC2902. GTDB lineage: Bacteria > Bacteroidota > Bacteroidia > Flavobacteriales > Flavobacteriaceae > Flavobacterium > Flavobacterium limnosediminis. Next base: position 281,332 of record NZ_AVGG01000002.1, read on the forward strand.
CCGATGCAGAATACGGACTATTCTCAACACTTCAAAAAAATCATTCTTCAATAGAAAAAGATTTTTACCACAATACAAAAGCATCAACGGGGCTTACCAATGCAATGCCAAAGGATTTGTGTTTTTTGTCAAATGAGAAATCCGATTCCTTCCAACAACCCCCTGTTTACATCCTAAACCTTTGCTAATAACAAAAACAGCAGAAAAAAAGCACTTTACTTCTCATCGGATATGTTTTTAATGTATTCGGAAGCCAGTTTTATCAATTCAAATTTTATCAGCCATTTGTTTTTCTGTTGCATAACATTCTCAAATCCCTGATTTTCGGCAGCAAAAACATAAAACCCATACAAGTGTTCTGATGGAATCTTGAGTTCGTCAACAAAATAAGCCTGACTGTACATCGACTCCAGTTTATGCTGCAACCTTTGACGCCCCACGACAGCTACAATTTCTTTCTTCCGCCGTTTGGCCGTCCCGTCTATGGCATAAATCAAAGCTTCTAACGGTCCCGTTTGTGCCGTATAATATCTTTTTACAGCTCTTTCTTCCGGCGATTGCGTTTTCATTCCTTTCGGCACCAAACCCAAACTTTCTGCGGTAATATTGCTTTTTTCGATAAAAACCTCCTGCAACAGGATCACTTTTACTTTCATCTTTACCAAAAAAGGCAGATAATCAAAATCTTCTTTTTCGACAACTATATGTTTTTCATTCAGCTGCACAGCGGTAAAAACCAAAGTATCTCCGGGTTTTGCATAAATGGAAAACAATCCGCCGGATTCCGTGGCTATTTCTTTCTTTGATGCAAGATTCACCACATTAATTCCCTGCAAGTCTTTAATGTCTGCCACTACCTGGCCTTTCAGAAGCCTGGTCCCTTGAGCCGAACAAACCGTCACAATTAAAAAAATAACAAAAAGTAATTTATTTTTCATTCACAATCATTTTAGAGTACTTGGCAATAAACCATGAAATTCCATTGCATTACCATTAACTCCTGATTAAAAAAACAGCTGTTTTAAAAAAGAAAGACACATTTCTTCCATTGCAAGGAAAGAATTTATTTACCAAAGTATAAAAATATCAGTTGTCCTTCCCAATTTTGTGCCAACAGATTTGTAATTTTTTGTTAAATGAGAAATCCGAATCCTACAAAGCATTTTTGAAAATAATTACCTTTGCAGTCAAATATTTGAAAATGAAGAAAATTATCATTGCCAGCACCTCAACCTTATACGACGGAAGCTATCTGGACTACCTGCTTCCCACACTAAAAAAACATTTCAGAGGAATCACTCAACTGCTTTTTATCCCATTTGCCAGACCAGGAGGCATTTCACATTATGACTACACGAAGAAGGTCAGTGATACTTTTGCTCAAATCGGTATCGCTGTAAAAGGAATTCACGAATTTGAAAATCCGACAGAAGCACTGCAACAGGCCGAAGGTATTTTTACCGGTGGTGGCAATACTTTTCTACTTGTAACCCAGTTATACAAAACCGGAATTATAGAAACCTTAGAAAAAGTGGTTAAAAACGGTACGCCTTATTTGGGCACATCGGCAGGAAGCAATATCTGCGGACTGACCATGGGAACAACCAACGATATGCCCATAGTGTATCCGCCGAGTTTCAATACACTGGCGTTTGTTCCTTTCAACATCAATCCGCATTATTTAGATCCGATTGAAGGCTCAACCCATATGGGAGAAACCCGGGAAACCCGTATTAATGAATTCCATCATTTTAATTCGCAGCCCGTATTGGGATTGCGCGAAGGAAGTTGGCTGGAAGTCAAAGGAGATAAAATCGTTTTAAAAGGAGCTCTTCCCGCAAGATTATTCAAAAAGAATCAGGAAGCCGTCGAATTGGAAACCGGTGCCGATTTATCGGATTTGAAATAAACCACTTTAACCAGGAAACACATCTTTTGGTTTGACATACAGAAATTAAAAATCTTTTATTTCGCCGCAGATGAAAATGATTTAGACGGATTCATCAGCGCTAACCCTTAAATCTGCGGCCAAAATATTTTCAAAAACGGAAAGCATAATAAACCAAAACAAATAGTTTAAATGCCTTTTCGACCAATAAAATTCCCTACCATTTATTTATTCTGTTCATCAATTCGGATACAACAACAAGCCAAACAGAATTTCGTAAGATAAATTTTCTTAAATTTGTATAAATCAGTTTGTTATGAAAATCAGGATCGAAGCAATGCAGATTGCCGAATCTTTCAATATCAAAAAGTTTCGTGCCGAATTCCGAACCGAAGTATTTTCAGGTTCGACCTCCGAAGTATTTTACGCTCTTACGGAAAGCAACCGCTATCTGTATATTTTTGATTACGGCGTGGTCGTTTTCGCAAATTACGATCCCGTGGCCAAAAGTGAATTCCTGAACTTTGTTAAAAATTACGCCACCAATCCTGTCGATTTAAATTTATCGGAGGAATACACCATTGAAAGTGACGGTACCCTGAACAAAACAATAGTTAAGAACAACTACATGACCGTTTCGCAAATTGATTCTTCCCTCCTGCGAATTGTTATGCTCAACACGGGACAATCTGTTGCACTGGAATATTACGAAGCATTGACAGACGATCTCATTACCTCTTCAAAACATTACATATTGGAACTGGAACAAAAAGGAAGGCTCAGCATCTCAAAAACCAATCTTCTGAAATACATCGGTAAAGTATTGAACGTCAAAAACAGTATCGTAGACAACCTGTACATTCTGGACGACCCCAATCTGGTTTGGGACAATGAAGAACTCAACCTGCTCAACCGCAACCTGAAGAACAATTTTGACATTCATCCCCGTTTCAAAGATCTTGATTATCGTTTACAGATAGTCGAAGACAACCTAACGCTGTTTACCGATGTTCTTAACGTACGGGAAAGCCATCGACTGGAGTGGATCATCATTATTTTAATTGCTTTCGAGATAATAATGGCCTTGTTTGTCCATTAATCAAACGTATAAAAAACAAAAAAGCCCCAAACTTTCGCTTGGGGCTTTGAGCGGAAGACGAGGCTCGAACTCGCGACAACCAGCTTGGAAGGCTGGAGCTCTACCAACTGAGCTACTTCCGCATTTGATGATCTTTTAAAACTTTCATCTGAGTTTTGGAGCGGAAGACGAGGCTCGAACTCGCGACAACCAGCTTGGAAGGCTGGAGCTCTACCAACTGAGCTACTTCCGCATTTGATGATCTTTTAAAACTTTCATCTAAGTTTTGGAGCGGAAGACGAGGCTCGAACTCGCGACAACCAGCTTGGAAGGCTGGAGCTCTACCAACTGAGCTACTTCCGCATTATTGAGGTGCAAATATAGACAAATATTTTTTTTTAAAACCAAACTTTTTTCAAAAAAATATCATTCACTTTGAAGCAACTTTTAAACTGTTTTTTCATCTATTAGATAAATGATTTATTTTTAAACCATTAGGCACACAAAAAGTCTCACTAAACACAACTGGAAAATCATGATTCTAATCCGACAAATAGAAGCCGAAGACACATTTTCTGTCAGACAACCCGTTTTAAGACCGGGCAAATCAATAGAAAGTTGCCATTTCGAAGGGGACAATTTGGGAACAACAGCCCACTTTGGTCTTTCAGAAAACGAAGAATTGCTTGCTGTGGTCTCACTCTACAAAACAAATTATCCCAATTGCAAAATAGAAAACCAATTCCAAATGCGTGGTATGGCAGTTTTGGAAAAACACCAGCGTATGGGTTTGGGAGAACAATTGGTTAAAAAAGCGGAGCATTACGTGAGAGAAAAAAACGGAAAGCTGATCTGGTTTAATGCCCGAGAAAAAGCAGTTCCTTTTTACGAGAAACTAGGATACAAAATCAACGGAAACCCTTTTGAAATAAACGATATCGGCACGCATTTCGTAATGTACAAGCGCCTTTAAAATGTTAAATAACGATGACAAAACTCATATTTTTTGTAACTTTCACGGTGCAAAAACAATATTAATCATGTCCTACAAATACCTCTTTTTTTTACTTCCGATACTTTTTATAAACTGTAAAAAAGAGATTGCTTTGGCCAAAAACAGCCAGCAGGACACTTTAAAAGTCATCCCGATTTATTCTCCGAAATCAATAGTCTTTGACAGTGCTGTGCTTTGGGACAAGCAGGAGCGTACAAAAGAATTCTACCGCAACAATCTTTTCAAAACAGTCTGGACCGAAAACGAAGACCGAAAGGCACTTATCGACTTAATAAAAGATTCTGAAAACGAAGGACTGACTCCGGAGGATTACAACTACAGCTCTCTGGAAAAACAAGAGAACCTGAAAGTAAAATTAACCGCGGGCGAATTGATCGCCTACGATATTCTTTTAACCGAATCTTTTCAAAAATTGGCCAATCACCTCTATAACGGAAAATTGAATCCGAGACAATTGTATTCCAACTGGGACGTCGGCAACAAAAAACTGAAAGCCATCGACTTACTTCAGGAAGCAATCCGACATCATGCCGTGGAGACAACATTGGACACCTTAAAACCAACCCACGTCGCATACAAACTTCTGAAAAAAAGTCTGAAAAAAATAAATGAAATGCCGAGTGACGACTTCAGTCCCATCACGATTGAAGATAAGATAAAGCCCGGCGACACCACATCAACCATTAAAGCCATCAAAAAAAGACTCATTTACTGGGGCGATTACACAGAAACGGATGTGCTGACCAAAATTTACGACGATGAAACCGCTACTGCCGTAAAAAAATTCCAGCAACGACATGGCTTACTGGCTGACGGAATCATCGGAAACAACACGATTACAGCTCTGAACTTCACAAAAGAACAGCGAACCCAACAAATACTTGCGAATCTGGAACGCTGGAAATGGTTTCCGAGAGATTTAGGCGAGAATTATATCGTTATCAATATCCCCGATTTCAAATTACATGTCATAAAAGGGAACGATACGGTACGATCACACAAAATCGTGGTGGGAAAAGAAAAACGCCAAACTCCGGTTTTGTCTTCAAAATTCAGCAATCTTGTGATCAACCCCACCTGGACTGTTCCGCCCACAATCATAAAAGAGGATTTGGGTCCTACCGCTGCAAAGAACAGAGGTTATTTCGCATCTACAAGAATAACCATTTACGACTCAAAAGGGCAACAAGTTGACCCATACAGTTGGAATGCAGCGAAACCAAACAATTACAGATACGTACAAAAACCGGGAAGCAACAACTCATTAGGTCTGGTAAAATTCAATTTCCCCAACGGCCATTTGGTTTATCTCCATGACACCAACCATAAAGAATTGTTCGAATTAAGCGGAAGAGCTTTAAGTTCGGGTTGTATCCGTGTGGACAATCCGCTGGATCTGGCTTACTACATTCTGGAAACCGACCAAAGTGTTATGAATCAGAAAAGAGTCGAAAAACTTATTGCCAGCGGAAAAACTTCGGGAATACCATTAAAAAAATCCATTCAGATTCATGTACTGTATTGGACAGCGTGGATGAATGAGAATGGATTTCAGTTTCGAAACGATATTTACAACCTCGATTCCGAATTATATCAAAAACTAAGAAATCAGCTTTGATTGTTTTTCGTAGGTTCTTGAAGGATGGTAGATAAACAAACAGGATTTGTTTTTAATCAGGTTGATGATTTCTTTATGAATAGCATAAGGAACCGCAGGACAACCTTGGCTTCTGCCTAATCTACCTTGTTGTTTAATGATACTTTCCGCCGCATAATCAGCACCGTGCATAACAACTGCTCTGTTTCTGGCGTTACTGTTGATTCCGGATTCCAGACCGTCCAATTTCAAAGACAATCCGTGTTTACCGTTATATGTTTCACCGGTCGTGTAAAAACCTAAACTGCTTTTATAGGAATTGGATTCATTTGAGAAAGAAGTCGCAAATTCTTCGCCACTGTTTCTACCATGAGATACCACCGACTGCAATAAAACCGTATTAGTCAACATATCGATTACCCAAAGACGTTTTTGAGTCGAAGACAAACTGAAGTCAACAATAGTCAAAACATCCTTTTGAATAACACCCTGCTCCTTTAACTGAAGATAACCCTCTACCCCTTTTGAAAAAGCTTCCATTTTGGGCATTGTAAAAGAATTTAAATTCAAAGAACCATATAAATTCTTAACCTTTAATTCCAATGAAGATTTGGCACTTGCAGCCAAAGCTTTCGGATCGCTGTTTACTTTTACCGTTACGGGTTTGAACGATGAAAGAAACAAAAACAAAAATGGCAATAATCTGTAATTCATTGATAATCTTATTGTTATGCTGTAATTAAGTTGAGTCAAAAGTATACAAATATTTTAAACCTCCAAATTTTTTTTGCATTATATCGGTAATATTTAACATTTTATCGACACTTTAATATCTGTATCGTTAAACATTTCTTAATATTTATAAGGGTTTCGGGAAATATTTATCTTTGACATGTCAATCATCAAAAAAATCAAAAAATGAAATTAAAGCTGTCATTATTAATAAGCTTTATTTGGTCTTCCATAGTTTTTTCACAAGAAAACCCAACTGCCTCATCACCAGCTAGTCCCGAAAAAAAGACTCTTACTGCATTAAAAATAGATCAGAACGTTACCATAGACGGAAAACTTGACGAACCATTCTGGAGCAATGCCCAATCCGCAACAGATTTTGTAATGTTTCAGCCTGATAATGGAAAACCAGAACTCGAGGAAGAAAAATCTATTGTAAAGATAGCCTATGACAATGAGGGCTTATATATAGGAGCCGAGTTATACCAAAATAAAGAAAACATCCTCAAGGAAATCACCCAAAGGGACAATTTCGGAACGTCCGATCATTTCGGAATATTTTTAAACGGTTATAATGACGGACAGCAGGACTTCCGACTTATAGTCAGCGCCGCAGGAACACAAATGGACTGTATCGCCACTCAGGAAAACGGGGAAGATTACTCCTGGGATGCGATTTGGTACAGTGAAGTCAAACAGACCGATTTCGGCTGGGTGGTTGAAATGAAAATTCCGTATGCCGCCATCCGGTTTTCATCAAAAGACAAACAAACATGGGGCTTGAATATATTCAGGGAAGTACGTTACAAAAAACAAAAATACGCCTGGAATAAAATTGACACCAACATTGGAAACATCATACAACAGGCCGGAATCTTAACCGGAATTGAAAATATAAAACCGCCAACACGACTATTCTTTATCCCTTATGCGTCGAGTTACGTAAATCATAATGACGCCGGAACCGAAACCACCTTTAAAGGGGGAATGGACATTAAATACGGTATCAACGACTCTTTTACCCTCGATGCGATTTTGGTACCTGACTTTGGTCAGACCACTTTTGACAATAAAATCCTTAATCTTGGTCCGTTCGAACAGCAACTGAATGAAAACCGTTCTTTTTTTACCGAAGGAACCGATTTGTTCAACAAGGGCGGATTGTTCTATTCGCGAAGAATCGGAAGCACGCCTTCCGGGGATGTGACATTAAATGATAATGAAGAAATCGAGAAGATGCCGGCCGCCATTGACCTGCTCAATGCCCTGAAAGTTTCCGGACGAACATCCAAAGGATTGGGTATCGGAGTTCTGAATGCCGTTACCGAAGAAACGAAAGCAACCGTAATCAATACCGCAACCGGAGAAAAAAGAGGTGTAGTGGTGGAACCATTGGCCAATTACAACGTATTGGTATTCGATCAGCGTTTCCGAAAAAACTCCTCCATCACCCTTGTAAACACCAATGTAACCCGTGACGGCAGTTTCAGGGATGCGAACGTTTCGGCTTTATTATTCGACCTGAATACCAAAGGAAACACCTACAAACTTTCGGGAAATTTCAAGTACAATCACATTAACGACGTCGAGGATAAAAACGGATACAGTTCCAATATTTATCTCGCGAAAACTTTCGGAAAATACCGTTTTAACGCAGGTGCGAATTACGTTTCCGAAGATTTTGACATTAACGATTTAGGGATCAACTTCACCAATAATTACCATAACGCATTTGCGAATTTCAGTTATCGAATTTTGAATCCCACCAAAATTTTCAACACTTTCTACCTGAACGCCAACAGTTCCTTAGAATGGCAAAACACCACCGGATTAGTTCAGAACGCATGGTTTAGCGGAAGCATGAACGCATCGAACAAAAGAAATGATGACTTTGGAATCGGGGTCGATATTAATCCGATTGTAACCTACGATTTTTACCAACCGCGAACCGCAGGACGCTATGTTTACCGACCTAAAAATATAGGCGGCTGGATTTATTATTCTTCCAATTACAACAATCCGTTTGCCATAGATTTCAATCCGTATTTCTACGTTTACGATCAGGACAAACGCAATTCTTATGGGTTTAACCTGAGTCCCCGTTACCGTTTCAGCGATCAATTATTCCTTACTTACGGGTTGAATATCGCCAGAGACAACGACGACAAAGGCTATGTGGACCATAAGGATACCGACATCATCTTTGCTAACAGGGATGTAACAACCATAGAAAACTCTATCGGTGGAAAATATGCCGTGAACAGTAAAATGACCTTTAATCTGAGAGTGCGTTATTATTGGTCGTATTCCGAAATCAAAAACTACCTAACCCTTTTGGAGGACGGTTATTTCGAACCGAACACCACTTACGACGAAAACAACAACGATAATTTCAAATCATGGAATTATGATTTATCCTACACTTGGTGGTTTGCTCCGGGCAGTCAGGTATCGGTTTTGTACCGAAATAACGCAACTCATTACGAACAGCGTTTAAATAAAAATATAATTGATAACTTAGCACATACTTTAGAGAACGATTTAAACCATACGTTTTCTGTGAGTGTTAAATATTTTATTGATTATAACAAAGCCAAAAACTGGCTGTAACAGCATGAATAAGAAAGTAATTTTAATGATTTTGGACGGTTGGGGAAAATCTCCCGACCCGAAAGTTTCCGCAATAGACAATGCCAACGTTCCGTTCATCAACAGTTTATACACGAAATATCCCAATGCCCAATTAAGAACCGACGGTTTAAATGTTGGCTTACCCGACGGACAAATGGGAAATTCCGAAGTAGGCCACATGAACCTTGGTGCAGGACGCATTGTGTATCAGGATCTGGCAAAAATTAATCTGGCGGTGGAACACAAATCCTTAAACCAGGAAAAAGTACTTAACGACGCTTTTACTTACGCGAAGCAGAACAACAAAAAAGTTCACTTTTTAGGTTTGGTTTCCGATGGCGGTGTGCATTCTCATACTTCACATTTAAGAGGTTTACTGGATGCCGCACAGGATTTCGGGCTGGAAAATGTATACGTTCACGCTTTCACTGACGGACGTGATGTCGATCCGAAATCGGGCGCAAAATACATTCAGGATTTACAAAGTTACCTTCAAAATTCATCCGCAAAACTGGCTTCCGTTATCGGGCGCTATTATGCGATGGACAGGGACAAACGTTGGGAACGAATTAAAAAAGCGTACGATCTGATTGTAAACGGAACCGGAATCCATTCCATCGATGCGGTAAACAGTATTTTAACCAGTTATCACAATCATGTTACCGATGAATTCATCGAACCGATTTTAATGGTCGACATGAACAACCAACCGATTGCGACGGTTCAGGATGACGATGTGGTTATCTTCTTCAATTTCAGAACCGACAGAGGCCGCCAATTAACCGAAGCCTTATCACAGCAGGATTTCCACGAACAAAACATGCACAAACTGTCGTTGTATTATGTTACGATGACCAATTACGACGATACTTTCAAAAATGTTCATGTGATTTACGACAAAGACAACATCACTGAAACTTTGGGTGAAGTTTTGGAATACAACAATAAACTGCAAATCCGAATTGCCGAAACTGAAAAATATCCGCACGTGACGTTTTTCTTTTCCGGAGGACGTGAAACCCCTTTTATTGGCGAAAGACGCTTACTTTGTCCGTCGCCAAAAGTAGCTACATACGATTTGCAACCCGAAATGAGTGCCTTCGAAATAAAAGACAAATTAATTCCCGAACTAAAAAAAGGGGAAGTCGATTTCGTTTGTTTAAATTTTGCCAACGGTGATATGGTTGGACACACCGGCGTTATGGAAGCAGCTATCAAAGCCTGTGAAGCAGTAGATGTTTGCGTGAAAGAAGTCATCGAAACCGCTCTGGAAAACAATTACACAACTATCGTAATTGCCGATCACGGAAATTGCGAAACCATGATTAACCCGGACGGAAGCCCGAATACCGCCCACACAACAAATCCGGTTCCTATTATTTTGGTAGATAAAGAATTAAAACAAATTCACGATGGTGTTTTAGGCGACATTGCTCCTACTATTTTGGATTTAATGGGAATTGAGAAACCGGAAGCCATGACACAACATTCTCTTTTATAATATCAGTCTCTGTTTCCGGAAAAAATCAAAATTATGAAAACGACAGTCACTTTATTGGCCATGACAGTTTCATTATGGAATTGCAAAGCTCAATCAAAACCGATTCCAATTATGTCTTCGGAAACCACCGTGGTACAAACCAAAGACACATTAATAGGCAAGCAGTCCAAGGAAGCTTTGTTAAAAAATCCGTACAGTCTTTGGTACAATCCGAATCACGAAAACTACAAACCAAACGCCGCTACCCTATCCGAATTAAAAAAGCACATGACAGGCGTTTCCGTTACTGTATTTATGGGGACATGGTGCGAAGACAGTCAGCAACAAATCCCCTGTTTTTACAAAATCCTGGAGGCACTGCAATTTGACAACGCCAACGTTAGCCTGATTGCTGTCGACAAGAACAAAATCACTCCGCAACAGTTTGAAAAAGGACTGGACATCACCAATGTACCAACCTTTATCTTCTACAGAAACGGAAAAGAAATTCATCGTATCGTAGAGCGACCAATGGAAACACTGGAAAAAGACATGTTGAAAATCCTTTCGGGACAACCTTACAAACACGCTTATCAGAACTAATCAGGGTCATTTCACCTTAAAAAAAGATAAAAAACAAAAAGGTTAGCATCTATATATTAGCTAACCCTTTTTTGTTATTGGCCTTTCAGCATCGCATGGTATTCCCTTTCAATCCATTCCTGATGGTTGGGGTGTGCGATTTTAACCATTTCGGCGAAACGTTGTTTTAATGTTTTTCCGTATAAATTAGCGATACCGTTTTCCGTAATAATGTGTTGGACGTGCGATCTCGTGGTTACAACTCCGGCACCCTGTTTTAAATATGGAACAATCCGGCTTTCTCCTTTTTTGGTTACCGATGGCAACGCAATGATTGCTTTCCCGCCTTCACTTAAAGAAGCGCCTCGGATAAAATCCATTTGTCCGCCCACACCGGAATACATTTTTGCTCCTATGGAATCGGCACAAACCTGTCCGGTCACATCCACTTCGATAGCCGAATTAATGGCCACCATTCTCGGGTTTCTTCTGATTACTGCCGTATCATTCACATACGATGACTCCCGCATTTCAATAAACGGATTATCATTCACAAAATCGTACAACCGTTGCGAACCGATTAAAAAAGTAGCCAAAGCCCTTCCGCGGTTCACGCCCTTATAATTGCAGTTAATCACATCACTTTCAATCAGATCGATCACGCCGTCTGAGAACATTTCGGTGTGCAATCCCAGATCTTTGTGATTGGTCAGTTTTGCCAAAGCCGCATTCGGAATGGAACCGATTCCCATTTGCAGCGTGCTTCGATCTTCAATCAGACTCGCTACAAAACCACCGATTTTTTCTTCTTCCGGAGAAATCACCGCCATGCCATGACCGTGAATTACTTCATCAACTTCCACCAGATAATCAATTTCGGAAACATGCAAAATACCGTCACCAAAAGTTCTTGGCATTTTCGGATTGACCTGTGCCACTACAATTTTGGCATTTTCAATAGCAGCCAAAGAAGCCTCCACTGAAACCCCTAACGAGCAATACCCATGCTTATCCGGCGGGGAAACATGAATAAAGACAACATCTAAATGCACTGCTTTTTTTCGGAACAACTGAGGCAATTCACTGAGAAAAACAGGCGTATAGGAACCGTTTCCGGCAGTCAGTGTGTGACGCACATTACTTCCGATGAAAAACGAATTCACATGAAAACTTTCCGACAATTCGGGATTTGCATAAGGTGCTTCTCCTTCCGTATGCAGGTGACAAACCTCAACATTTCGCAATTCCGAAGCTCTTTCGGCCAACGCTTTCGTTAAAACAGACGGAGCGGCAGCGGCAGCCTGCACATAAATTCGGTTACCGGATTGCACTACTTTGACAGCTTCTGCTGCCGAAACATACTTACTCATACCTTGAATTTTAAACAAAATTAAGCCGTATGAAGTTACGAAAACATGACAAAACTCATAACAAAATATCGAATAAAGATTTATCGTCAGAATATTGTATTTTTGCAGTCCAACAATTTGAAGATATGATTATCGTTAAAACCCGTGAAGAAATTGAATTGATGCGCGAAAGTGCCTTAATCGTTTCTAAAACCCTGGGAATGATTGCTTCTGAAATCAAACCCGGCGTAAGCACTTTATATTTAGACAAATTAGCCGAAACGTTTATTCGTGACCACGGTGCAACCCCGGCTTTTTTAGGAATGTACGGATTTCCGAATTCGCTTTGCATGAGTCCGAACGCCCAGGTAGTTCACGGTATTCCGACCGATAAACCTTTGGAAAGCGGCGATATCATCTCGGTAGATTGTGGTGCGTTGAAAAACGGATTTTACGGTGATCACGCCTATACTTTTGAAGTGGGCGAGGTAAATGAAGCCACCAAAAAACTATTGAAGGTTACGAAAGAGTCGCTTTATGTGGGTATCCGCGAACTGAAAGTGGGCAACCGTACGGAAGACGTTGGTAATGCGATTCAGAAATATTGTGAAAGTCACGGTTATGGTGTGGTTCGGGAATTGGTCGGACACGGAATCGGACGTACGATGCACGAAGCTCCGGAAATGCCGAATTACGGTAAAAAAGGACGCGGAAAACAATTGGTTGAAGGAATGGTTGTTGCCATTGAACCGATGATTAATCAGGGAACAAAAAACATCAGACAACATAAAGACGGTTGGACAATCACAACTGCCGATAACAAACCATCGGCACATTTCGAACACGATGTAGCAATTATTGACGGAAAACCTGAATTGCTATCGACATTTGCGTATGTACACAAGGCTTTGGGAATTACTTCTGATGAGGAAAATGAATTCAGAAAAGTACCGTTTGTAATTTAAGTTGTTCCGCTAAAGATGCTCGAGGAAAAATAAAACACAAATTTCACAAATTGTCACAGATTACTTTTTAATGGAAAATTTTTATTTAAAAGAGGAAACTTATACGATTATTGGAATTTGCATGGAAGTTCATAAAATCCTCGGCAAAGGTCATAGCGAGATAATTTATGGTGATGCTTTAGAATATGAATTCAGAAAAAATGGAATTCCTTTTGAAAGAGAGAAAAAGTTTAACGTCACCTATAAAGACATAGTTTTACCCCATCATTATTTTTCGGATTTTGTGATTTTTGAAGAAATCATCTTAGAGATAAAAGCAATTCAACAACTTTCAAGTAGTGAGACAAAACAAACACTCAACTATCTTGCTGCTTCAAAAAACAAAGTTGGATTACTTGTGAATTTTGGAGAAGACAGTTTAAAATACAAAAGAGTTGTCTTGTAAAATCTAAATCAATAAGAACACAGTGCATCTGTGTTAATCTGTGAAACCTGTGTTTACCTTTTATTCATCCTATGAAAAAACTCTTTAAATTCATCTTAAATACAATTCCGCGTCCAATATTAATCCGCTTGAGTATTGTTGTGCGTCCCGTTTTGGCTTTTTTACTCAAAGGAAACACCTTCACGGATCCCATTGACGGGAAAAGTTTCCGGATGTTTTTACCGTACGGATACGGATCACAACGCAACAATGTTTTGTCTCCAAGCACCTTATCCTTGGAAAGACACCGTTTGCTTTGGCTATATTTAAAAAACGAAACCGATTTTTTTACGGCTACCGAAAAGAAAAAAGTATTGCATTTTGCACCGGAGCAGGAATTTTACAAGCGTTTCAAGAAACAACAAAACATAGATTACACTACAACCGACTTGTTTTCACCCTTAGCGGATGTAAAAGCAGATATCTGTAATTTGCCGTTTGATGATAATTCGTATGATATTATTTTCTGCAACCACGTTTTGGAACACATTCCGGATGACACCAAAGCGATGCAGGAACTCTTCCGGGTTTTAAAACCGGGCGGTATTGGCATTTTCCAGATTCCGCAGGATTTATCCAGAGCAACAACTTTTTCGGATGATTCCATAACCGATCCAAAAGAACGGGCTAAAATATTCGGGCAGTACGATCACGTTCGTGTTTACGGAAGAGACTATTTCGACAAATTAAGAAGTATTGGCTTTAAAGTCACCGAAGAAGATTATACCAATAAAATAGCTCCCGAACTGGTAGAAAAATATTGTCTCGCGAAAGGCGAAATTATCCCGGTTTGTTACAAATAAAAAAACTCCCTGCTGTAGCGGGGAGCTTTTCGTTTAACTAACTACCAACCTATTTATTTACTATTTTCAGGCATCAGCATTCCCACAACTTTTTCTTTTGTAAGATACTTTTTCGCCACATCCTGAATTTCTTTAGCCGTTAAAGCATTTACTTTTTCTTCAAATTTCAACACTTCTTCAGCACTTTGATCGTTTGTATACGATCTTGTGAAGTTTGACAACCAGAACCTGTTTTCTTTACTTTCTTTCTTGAAATCCAACAATTCACCTTCTTTGAACTTGGCCAAATCCTTCGCTTCCGGTCCGTTAGCGATAATTTTCTGAAGTTCATTTAAAGCCGAAGCCGTTAATTTTTCCGCATTATCAGGTCCGCAAGGGAATGAAATACTGAAATTAAAATAACCGTAAGGCACTTTACTCATGCTTCCTCGCGCTCCTACACCGTAAACTCCGCTTTCGTTTTCACGTAACTGTTCCACTAATTTAATAGTCAGCACTTCACCCAATGCCTGCATAGCAAAAGCTTCTTTAGCAGAATATTGTGCATCACCATAATACATGATGTTCACGGTACTCTTAGGATCTTTCCCTTTATTAACCACTTTTTTATGTTCCCCTTTCAGCATTCGATACCCTAAATCTTTCGCTTTTTCTCTCATTGGCTTTGCCGGCAATGACGCTAAGTATTTCACTGCATACTCTTCGATAACCTTGTCATCAATATTTCCTACGAAGAAAAATTCAAAATCGGATGCATTCGCAAAGCGCTCTTTAAATTTATCGTATGCCAATTTGTAATCGGTTTCCGCCCATGTTTTGTCTGTCGGAACCAAACCGTTAAAACGCGGATTTTCCTTGTTTAGGTACGTATAAAACTCCTGTTGGAAATAAAATGCCGGTTGGGACGTCATGTTTTTATAGAAGGCCGATTGTTTTTGTTTGTAACCTTCGAAAGCCTCAGCATCGTAATTCAAATCGGTAAAATAAGCATACGTTTGCTGGAACAAATACTCCAGATCTTTTGGTGTTGCATTTCCTCTTAAACCTTCAGTGGTATTACTGATGTACGGATTAACCGATGCAATTTTACCTGTCATGAATTTATTGATATCGTTCAGCTTCAATCCGGAAAAACCAGCTTCGGCTAAAGCACCGTTCGCAAACTGGATTTTTTTCATTTCCGCATCAGAATACAAATTACTTCCTCCAAAACTTACTGCTTCAAATAGTACCTCATCATTTTTGAAATCCGTTTTCTTATACGTCACTTTCGCGCCGTTGGACAAGAACAATGTTTTGGTTCCCAATTTTTCGTTGTTTTCTCGGCGGATAATCGTTCCAGGATTCGGTTCTGCTTTCAGTAATCCTTTTGCCACGGCTACGTCTTCATACGCCGTAATCTCCGCATCGTTGACTTTCAACGCATTTAAAACTTCCTGTTCGGTTGCTTTTTTAAGGTTTTCTTTTTCCGGACCGGTTAAAATCACCACACGGTTTTCATCTTTAATAAACCCATTCATCAGGCCGTTAATATCTTTCAGTTCTATCAACGGTAAAATCTGTTTCACGGTTTTATACGTCCATTCGATTCCCGGCGTCGGTTCTTTTTCTAAGAAATGTGATTGATATTCGCTTACGAAATTCTCCGAATTCGTTTTATCCCTATCATTGTACATCTTCTCTATTCCGGCAGCTATCTCTGCTTTTGCCCTGTCCAGTTCCCCCTGCGTGAAACCAAATTTTTTAGCTCTTTGATTTTCTCTTACCAAAACCTTTAATGCCTCGATTTGCTTGTCTTCCTGCGACATCGCTACCGACTGAAATGCTTCTTTGCTTCTCGCCCACGTACCTCCGTGATACGAATATCCATAGGTAAACGGCGGTGTTGCTGAATTAGTAAGTTCGTCAAATCGCGCATTAATCATGGATGAGAACAAACCTTCCGCTAAATCATCCTTCAGATCTTTCAGGCTAACCGTTGGTTTTGGCAAACCGGTATCTTTGTACATCAATTGTACCTGAGCACTGGATGCTTCTTTATCACTTTCAATCGCAACGAAAGTTTCTTTGTGATTCGGAACATCAAATGTCTTTCTTGGTTTTTCGTTCTTCGGATTTTGGTAATTTGAGAAATGATCGATAATTTTTTTCTCCATTTCGGCCACATCGATATCTCCTACCACGATAACACTCATCAGGTTCGGACGGTACCAGTCTTTGTAGAAACGGATTAAGGATTCGTGTTTGAATTTCTCAAGAATTTCCTTCTGACCGATTGGCAAACGTTTTGCATAATGAGAATTGTACATCAATTTTGGCATAAAACGCCCCATCATTCTTTTTTGGGCACCTAAACCCAAACGGTATTCTTCCAAAACAACACCTCTTTCCTTATCAATTTCTTCCGGAGTAAGTACCGTATTGAAAGCCCAGTCCTCTATAATCTGAAATCCTTTTTCGAGTTTTTCGGGACTGTCGGACGGAATCGGTAAAAAGTAAACCGTTTCATCAAAGCTGGTATACGCGTTTAAATGCTGACCGAATTTCACTCCGATGCTTTGCAGATAATCCACCAGTTCATTTTTAGGAAAACGCTTTGTCCCGTTAAAGCACATGTGTTCCATAAAGTGCGCCAATCCCTGTTGATCATCGTCTTCAAGGATGGAGCCGGCGTTAACCACTAGGCGTAAATCGACTTTATTCTCCGGCTTGGCATTTTTCTTGATGTAATACGTCAGACCGTTTTTCAGTTTTCCGGTTTTTACTTCCGGATCAAACGGAATCGCTTTTGAAAAATCTATTTCCTGAGCGAAAATTACAGCAGGAAACAAAAATAACCCGAAGGTCAGTTTGCTGAGTTGTCTCATAATGTTTTTGGTTAATTATTTTTTTTTGTAAAACTATTCATATAACTCCAAAGTAAGTTTTTTATTATAACTAATTTAACAAAATTTAAAATTCGGATTAACTCCACAAAATCAAAAACAATTTAAATCAATGTTAATCATTATATTTACACTTTAATTCCTACACCTCAAAAGATGGTTGCAAAAAAAATATATTCCCTTTTACTGGTATGTTTAAGTTTTTTTCAGGCAGTGGCACAGATTGAAAAAGAAGTAGCTCCGCCTTTCAACATTAAATCGGTAGCTTTTGTTCAGAACGGAAACATTACGATTCCCATATTCCGTCTGGGTGAGCCTTTTCAGTTTGAATTTGACGACGTTTACGGAAACGAAGCCGACTATTACTATACCATCACCCAGTACAATTACGATTGGACTCCGACCGATTTAGGCAAAGCCGAATACTTACAGGGAATGGACAATCAGCGTATCATCAACTATAAGAATTCGTTTAACACACTACAGTTGTATTCGCATTATACACAAGCATTTCCAAATCGGTTCAACCAAATTTTACTGACCGGAAATTATATGCTGAAAATCTTTAACTCCCAACAGGAATTGGTTTTTTCACGCAAATTCATCATTTATGAAGAACGTGTTCCGGTCGCGACGCTGGTAAAACGTTCCCGTGATCTTGAGACCATTGATAAAATGCAGAACCTGTATTTCACCATCAACACCGGAAACTATCTGCTTCAGAATCCGAATCAGAACGTCAAAGTCGCCTTATTTCAAAATGGAAAATTCAACAACGCGATTTACAATATAAAACCGCAGTACACCATCGGCGCCGATTTAATCTACAGATTCGATAAAGAAACGAGTTTCTGGGGCGGAAATGAATATTTGAATTTTGAAAACAAAGACATTCGTGCGGTCGCAAATAATGTCGGACATGTGAGTGCCGGAGAAATCTACAATTCCCACCTCTACATGAACACGTCCCGAAAAAATGCAGGGTACACCTATTACCCCGATCTTAACGGAAGTTTTTTACCCAACAACCTTAACGCGGAAGACAACACTATTGAGGCCGATTATGCCTGGGTTTACTTTACATTGAACACGAATACCTTTATGGACAAAAACGATGTCTATATATCGGGAATGTTTAACAATTACGCGCTCACTCCTGAATTCAAAATGGATTACAATGCCGATAAAGGATTGTTTGAAAAAGCCCTTCTGATAAAACAGGGATTCACGAATTACGAATATGTAATTGCAGATAAAAACGGAAAAATCGATCATCAAAATGCCATTGACGGTAATTATTGGCAAACCGAAAACAATTATTTCGTTTTGGTATACTACAGAGGTAACAACGACCGTTATGACAGAGTCATAGGAAAAGGAATGGCAACTTCCGTAAACATAACCAATTAAAAAAAACATAATTTTTACAATCAAAAATAAATATTTCCTATTTTTGAAGTTCAAATCCATTTTTACAAAAAATATGGTTTCACAAATAACAAGCGGTATAAAGATTTCTGTATTAACCAGTTTTGAAGGCACGTACTTTAAAAACTACAAGATTCACTTTGCCTTCAGTTATGAGGTAACCATAGAAAACCAGAGTAAAGATTCGGTTCAACTGAACTCCCGCCACTGGGAAATCCACGATTCGCTCAACGATCTTGAAGTTGTTGACGGAGAAGGCGTTATCGGTAAAAAACCGGTTTTAAAACCGGGAGAAAAACACACCTACAGTTCCGGTTGCCTGCTGTCATCTCCTTTCGGAGCCATGAGAGGCTATTTCAACATGGTAAATTTCACGTCCACAAGAAGTTTCCGCGTTATCATTCCGACTTTCAAATTGAGTGCTCCTTTTGCACTGAATTAAACCATTAATTTTACAAAACCATTAACAATTAACCGATTAACAAATTGGCTAATAATTTGTATCTTCGCTACGCGAAATTTTTGATAACTCAAATTATAACAAATTATGCCAAAAGGAATCTACAATGTTCCGACCGCGGTTAACGAACCCGTTAAAACATACGCTCCCGGAACCCCTGAAAGAGAAGCTGTTGCAGCCACTTTCAAACAAATGTTCAACAGTACAGTTGATGTACCTTTATATATCGGCGCAGAGGAAATCCGTACCGGAAAAACCAAAAACATGACGCCTCCATTCGACCACAAACACGTGGTGGGACAATATCACGAAGCCGAAAAAGAGCATATTGAAAAAGCGATTGCATCGGCTTTGGAAGCAAAGAAAAAATGGGCCAACATGCCTTGGGAACAGAGAGCTTCCATTTTCTTAAAAGCTGCCGAGTTATTGGCAGGTCCTTACAGAGCTAAAATCAATGCTGCTACCATGATTGCACAAGCAAAAACAGTGCATCAGGCAGAAATTGATTCAGCATGTGAGTTGATTGACTTCTTACGTTTTAACGTACAGTTCATGACACAAATTTATGCAGAACAACCCGTTTCATCGGAAGGTATCTGGAACCGAATGGAACACCGTCCATTAGAAGGATTCGTGTATGCCATCACGCCGTTCAACTTTACTGCAATCGCTGGAAACTTACCGGCTGCACCTGCTTTAATGGGTAATGTGGTAATTTGGAAACCGGCTGCAACGCAGGTATATTCGGCTAATGTAATCATGGAAGTTTTCCAACAGGCAGGTTTACCGGCAGGTGTTATCAACATGATTACCGGAAATTCAGGAATGATTTCGGATACATTATTGGCAAGTCCTGATTTCGCCGGAATTCACTTTACTGGATCAACCGGAGTTTTCAATGATATGTGGGCGAAAATCGGTCAGAATATCAGCAAATACAAAACATACCCAAGAATTGTAGGAGAAACAGGTGGAAAAGATTTCGTTCTTGCTCACCCTTCTGCAATACCTGCTCAAGTGGCTACCGCTTTAACAAGAGGTGCTTTTGAATATCAGGGACAAAAATGCTCTGCGGCTTCAAGAGCGTATATTCCGGCTTCACTTTGGCCTGAAGTTAAAGAATTATTATTAGCTGATTTGGCTTCGATTAAAATGGGATCTCCGGAAGACATGAGTAATTATGTTTCATCTGTGATTTCAGAACAATCCTTCGACAAACTAGCAGGATTCATCGATCAGGCTAAAAAAGACGCCGATGCTGAAATTATTGCCGGTGGAGGTTACGACAAATCTGTGGGATACTTCATTCAGCCTACGGTTATCTTAACTACGAATCCGAAATACAACACTATGTGTACGGAATTATTCGGACCAGTTCTTACAATCTATGTTTACGAAGATGCTAAATGGACTGAAACTTTGGCCTTAGTTGACGGAACTTCAAGCTATGCATTGACGGGAGCTATCTTCAGCCAAGATCGTTACGCGATTGTTGAAGCTACAAAAGCACTTGAAAATGCAGCCGGAAACTTCTACATAAACGACAAGCCGACTGGAGCAGTTGTTGGTCAGCAGCCATTCGGTGGTGCGAGAGCATCAGGCACGAATGACAAAGCAGGTTCTATCTTAAACTTATTACGTTGGGTTTCTCCGAGAACAATCAAAGAAACTTTCGTTACTCCTACGGATTATCGTTATGCTTTCTTAGGAGAATAATCTGATTTGTAAATTTCGATTTTAAGATTTAAAATCTCCATATAAAACGATAAACCCGCCAGAATCAAATTGCTTTGAATTCTGGCGGGTTTTTTATATCTTTAGGTTAACTCCTCTTAATCAAACACACAATGAAAGATAAATTTATGTACCCGGTTTCTATTGGAACAGGTATAATTTTCTGGATAACACTGTGTAATCTTACAGATCAAACGGAAGCCTGGGACAGCGTTCACTATTATACAATTGGACTGCCTGTCTTTATGCTGATCAACTTATTTTTCGGCTATATTGCACCAAACAATGCATGGAAATGGGGCGCTTTGAGCACTATGGCACAACTCATCCCTTTGATACTCATGTCCGAACCCAGTCCCTTTTGGGCGGTGGGTGTAATTACATTCGTCATATTTTCGATTCCTGCAATCTTGGCAGCAATGCTGGGATCAAAATTGAGCAAAAAGAAATCAGAAGCAACAAAAGAAGATTTTACAAATAAATAAAGTTTCTATTAAATCTTCATTGCAACCAAAAAAACCAAAATATCTAAATCACTTAGAATATTGCGGACTCATTTTTGCATCACGAATCAAAAATTTGTAATTCCTAAACCTTAAATTTCAGTGGCAAGTGCACCACTTTCTTCGTTTCAAAAAACTCATCTTCAAAGAAATCCGATAAATTGTATTCCGTGGCTTTCGGGAAATCTTTTAATTCTTCGGTTAAATCACCACCTTTCAAATACAGGATTCCGTTTTTCAATTCGTGATTCTGTTTCTTTTTGATTTTATCTTTCACCCAAGAAAAGAAATCCGGCATGTTGGTTACAGCACGGCTTACAATGAAATCGAACTCTTCTTTTACATTTTCGGCACGCATTTGTTCGGCTTTCACATTTTCCAACCCCAATCCTTTTGCCACTTCATTCACCACACGGATTTTTTTTGCAATCACGTCAATCAGATAAAAATCGACTTCCGGATATAAAATCGCTAGCGGAATTCCGGGAAAACCACCACCAGTTCCCACATCCAATATTTTAGAGCCGGGTTTGAAGTCAATAATTTTCGCAATTCCAAGCGAATGCAACACGTGTTTGGTATACAATTCATCGATGTCTTTTCTCGAAATCACATTGATTTTTGCATTCCAGTCTTTATACAATTCTTCCAATTTTCGGAACTGTTCTATCTGATTATCAGATAGATTAGGGAAATATTTTACAATATTCTGCATTATTCTGAATTTTCAACAAAAGTACACATTTTACTGTTGAAAATTTTGACTAATTTAACGGTTTGCGTTTCCATTAATACTTACCTTTGAAGCGAATTAATGCATTTGATTATGAATACACAAGCTCCGATATTTTCAAAAACGGACAATATGAAATTTTTCCGAACGCTGAACAAACGCGTGAATGACTATTTCAAAGACAACAATATCAAAAAAACCGGAAACTGGAAATTGCATCTGAAAACCGTTATTATGTTTTCACTTTTTCTGACACCATATTTCCTGATTCTTACTTTGGATTTACCTTTTTGGGCACACATTTTAATGACTATAGTTATTGGAATCGGAATGGCCGGTGTGGGGATGAATGTAATGCATGACGGGAACCACGGCTCCTATTCCACAAAACCCTGGTTAAATAAAATCATGGGCGGTAGCATCTATATTTTAGCCGGAAACGTATACAACTGGCAAGTACAACATAATGTATTGCATCATACGTACACGAATATCCCAGGCCACGATGAAGATCTGGAAGCTGGTAGGGTAATCCGATTCACTAAACATGCCGACTGGTCTCCCATTCATAAATTCCAACATTATTATTCAGTTTTCCTTTACGGTTTGCTTACGTTCAATTGGGCAATTACTACAGATTTCAAACAGATGAGAAACTATCTCAAAAGAAAATTATCATATGGCGAACCTAAAAATCCAAAAATTCTTTGGACAACTTTAGTAATCACAAAAGTGATTTATTTCTCTATTTGGTTAGTGATTCCGATGATTTTAGGAATTGTCTGGTGGCAAGTTCTTATCGGATTCTTCGTAATGCATTATACAGCCGGACTGATTTTAAGTATCGTGTTCCAATTGGCGCATGTGGTAGACGAAACCACCAACCCGACTCCGAATGAAGTAGGCGAAATCGAAAACACCTGGGCTATTCATCAATTGTTCACCACAACCAATTTCGCTCCGAAAAACTGGATCGTAAACTGGTACACCGGAGGACTGAACCATCAGATTGAGCATCATATCTTCCCGAATATCAGTCACATTCACTACGGAAAAATTGCTGAAATCGTAAAACAAACCGCAAAAGAGTGCAACTTGCCTTACTACGAATACAAAACAATGACCAGCGCCGTTATTGCCCATTTCAAACATTTGAAAGAACTGGGACAAAAACCGCAAATGGCATAATTTTAAAACTAAGAATAACTACATAACACATCTTAATATGAACCCGCTTTCGGATAGAATTAACAATTTATCTACGTCACAAACGTTAGCCATGGCTGCCTTAGCCAGAGAATTAAAAGCTCAAGGAAAAGACATTATCAGTTTAAGTTTAGGGGAACCGGATTTCAACACCCCGGATTTCGTTAAAGAAGCTGCCAAAAAAGCCATCGATGAGAATTACAGCACGTATACTCCCGTTGAAGGTTATTTAGAACTGAAAGAAGCTATCTGTCGTAAATTCAAAAGAGATAATAATTTAGACTATACCCCTTCGCAGATTGTAGTTTCTACAGGTGCGAAACAATCCTTATACAACATTGCGCAGGTAATGTTAAACGACGGAGATGAAGTAATCCTTCCCGCGCCGTACTGGGTTAGTTATTTCGAAATCATCAAACTTTCGGGAGGAACTCCGGTAGAAGTACCAACCTCTGTAGATACTGATTTCAAAATCACACCGGAACAATTGGAAGCCGCCATCACACCAAAAACAAAAATGATGTGGTTCAGTTCGCCTTGTAACCCAAGTGGTTCGGTTTACAGCCGTGAGGAACTTACTGCTTTGGCAAAAGTATTGGAAAAATATCCGAACATTTACGTGGTTTCCGATGAAATCTACGAACACATTAACTTCTCAGGCACTTTCTGCAGTATCGGATCTATTCCGGGAATGTTGGAAAGAACCATCACCGTTAATGGGGTAGCAAAAGCATTTGCCATGACGGGTTGGAGAATCGGTTATATCGGTGGTCCGGAATTCATCGCGAAAGCATGTACAAAAATCCAGGGACAGGTAACCAGCGGAGCGAACTCTATTGCACAACGCGCGACCATTGCAGCTGTTGACGCTGATCCTTCGGTTTTAAAACATATGGTAGATGCCTTCCACAGTCGTCGTGACTTAGTGGTAGGTTTGTTAAAAGAAATCCCGGGTATTAAAATCAATGTTCCGGAAGGAGCGTTTTATGTATTCCCGGACGTTTCTGCGTTCTTTGGGAAAACATTAAAAGGAACCGAAATTAAAGACGCAACAGATTTCTCGATGTATCTTTTGGCAGAAGCCAATGTAGCCACAGTAACCGGAGACGCTTTCGGAAACCCGAACTGCATCCGTTTCTCTTACGCCACCAGCGAAGATTTACTGAAAGAAGCCTTACGCCGAATCAAGGAAGCAGTAACCACTGCCGAAGTTTTAGCATAAAAATTAAGCCTCAAGGAAACTTGGGGCTTTTTTATATTTGGGCGTGACCACAAGGGTCGGGCTTTCCGTTGCAATCTTTTGCTTTTTAAAGAAAAAAGCAAAAGGATTTCCACTGCAATCCCTCACGCAGTACGATAGTTCATGAACTGTCCCAACTTAATACGCCGAAATCACATACCCAATTCCGATATTATAAACCGGATATTCCTTCCCTTTTTTATAGACCATCGGCCTGTCGATTTTGCGCCATTTTTCGGAGCTATCGAACACATGTCGAAATAGCGTTAATGGTCCTTTCGGAGCTTCAACCAGTGGGTAATTCGGTAAAATTATTTTAATGAATTTCTTCTTTTCTCCATGCACTTCACGAACACCATAAGGCATTTCCGGTACATACTCCCCTTTTTCATTTGTTTTTCCGATTACAGTCATGACCACAAAAAAGCCTTCATCCGGTACAGGAATTGATTCCTCAAATTTTACCTCAACTTTTTGAGAAACTTTATCGGATTGAATCACAAAAACTTTATCACAACCGTATAATTTAGCACCCGGCAGCTTATCCGAATTACTCATAAATTCAAACCGAACCATCGTTCCGTAAGGATGCTCCTCAAAAGAAGAATCTGCCATCCCCTGATAGAGATCTTTCACTATCAAAGGAATCGTAACCGATTTCAAAACACCGTTTCCCTTTTCATTCGGAATATAAAATGCGAATTGCTGTCCGATAGATGACCAATACATTTCATCAATATTGTCATGCAGTGAAGGTTTGACAACATACTCTTTTCGCTTTTTTAAATCTTTCCGTGTTACCGGGATTTTCATTTCATTCAACACATTGGTTTCGGGCTGAAGTAAAACTACATTATCGATTAATGTATCGATGGAAACCATTCTGGAACTATATCCGATATGCGTAATTTTTATTGTTTTCGGAATATCCTTATCCAATGTTACTTTTCCGTTTTCATCGGTAAATAATCCATAACCGTTTTGCAAATTAATGCTTGTATACGGAAGCGTTTCCTTGGTGATGGAATCTTTCACAATTAAATAATGTTCCTGAGAATATGCTTTTGAGAAAGAAATATGAAGTAACAGGAACAGCAATACATTAATTATCTTTTTAAACATGACGAACAACAATAATTTTAATGGTTTTTGATTTCGCAATATTAAGACTTCTACTACACATAACTTCGAAAGCCTCATGTTTAGTATCAAAAAAGCCTCAAGAAAATCTTGAGGCTTTTTCAACATTGTTTAGTTACTACTGATTTTTCTCAAATCGAATCTCTCTGACCGTTCCTTCTGCAAAAAGTAACATCCCCGATATTTCATTTTTATCGTTTCGAACAAAATGATATAAAGCCCTTTCACCATTTCCCATTTCATCCTTCTGCACCGTAATCAGCGGAATATTTTCATGATTGCGATAGCTCAACAACAATATATTGTCTTTCATAAAAAAGCGATAGGTCACACCCAGTTCTTCTGAAGAATAACTCCCGACAAACTCTGTCAGGTTAACCGTTTGCGGATTTACAAAAACAGCCCGCTTAAAATAGAACGGCGTCCCTCCAAAGGAAATCATCATATCACAAGGTGCATTTTTCTCCGTAAAGAATTCGTATTTTACACTTTCATTATTGATCCTATGGAATTTATTCGGCTCACATCCCTGTAATGCAATTGCTTTCCGAGACTGAGCTCCTTTTGCTTTCAAGGTATCGTTTTCCATCAGGATTTCCATTTTCATATCGCTGTTCAGCTCCTTATACTGTCCAATAAAGTGGTGAAAATCTTTTGATTTCGGAATAAAAATTTTCTTTTTAGCGGTCGGTTTTTCATTAACAGCGTCGAGAAACAAATCCAACACCTTATAAGAAATCGGCGTTGGGTTTATCGATTCCAAATTTGTCATAATAATAACTGATATTTGTTTTTCCGGCAAAGTAATCAATTGGGATTGTCCTCCTAAACCGTAACCGCTGTGACTGATTGCCTTCCAACCTTTATAATCATCCACCATTACTCCTCTTCCATAATGCGCTTTTTCACCGGAAGGCAACATTTCACACGTTGTCAAAAACTGAGTAAGTTCCGTGAATTTTTGATTTTTACCATTAAGGACCTCAACCCATTTTACCAAATCCAACACTGTTGATCCCATGCTTCCCGCACCATAACTTTTTTGCACTCTTGGAAATTGCAGATAACCTTTATCCGAACTTTGGTAACCAACCGCCCTGTTTTTTATCAAACTGTTGTTTTCGGTCCGAATTAATGTATGTGACATCCCCAATGGCTTAAAAAGATTTTCATTGGCATACTCATGGAGATTTTGTTTTGTAATTCTTTCGATGATAATGGCCAAAAGATTATAGGGCGTGTTGCCATAAATCACTTTTTCACCGGGAATATTGTTCAATCCTTTTTGCTTACAGGCAAGTTGCAATAAGGTTTGATTGTCATAATATTCCGTATCATAATCGAAACCCATCAGGTACATCAACGAGTTATAATCCCGAAATCCGCTGGTATGATTCAGTAAATGACGGATTTTAATTACTTCTCCGTACTCTGGCAATTCGGGCAGATACATCCTAACATCGTCGTCCAATGCTATTTTTTTATCACGAACGAGCGTCCACACACAAGCCGAAGTAAATTGTTTGGCAATGGAAGCGATACTAAAAACCGTGCTGTCTGAATTTTTAATATTGTATTCCAAAGTTGAAAACCCGATTCCCTTGGAATAAATCAGTTTCCCATTTTGCACCACGCCAATACTTAGTCCTGGAGTGTTTGGTTTTTCGTATTCTTTAAGCAACTCGTCAATTTTACCCAAAGTGCTCATCTGTGAAAACGTAGTTTGTGTTGTCAACAGCAGCAAATACAATATAAAAAAGCCTCTCATACCTAAGCGTTTTTATATTTATGATAGAAGTACAACGGAATCAATCCGAAGTTAAGCAACAAAAAACCGGCGAATACGATAATTCCTCTCCAAGGCCAGTGCAAAAATTCGAACATTGCCCCGATTCCCAATACAAAACAGGTTAAGAAACCTAGTACATAAATTGATTTTTTCATACATTATAGTAGTTTTAGTTGGTTTAAATAGTTTTCTGGATTGCGTTTTTATAGCGTTCGTAAAAGAGTACCGGCAACAATATAAGGTTCAGTGCAATAAATCCCGAAAAGAGAATGATTCCGGCAAAAGGCCAATGAAAAAGCTTAAACAAAACACCGGTACTCAACAGAAAGGCAGCTAAAAATCCACTAAAATAGACCACTCGTTTTCTCCTGATATTTTTCTTTTCATATAACTGGTAATGCGTTTCTTTTTGCAAACTTCCCAAAGCAGAATATCCCCCGAAACGTTGCAACGCTCCCCGATAAGCAGTTTCGAAATCAGTAAAATCACCGGTCTCAATAAACGTACAGATATGATCCAGCAAATCTTCGCGAAGCGCTTCGGAAGCCACACCATAAAATTTAAGGTTGGCTTCTATATACTCAATTTGATTATCGGTTAAAATCATTTCGCAACGGCTTTAGGTTTAAAAATCAGTGAAAGCGTCTGGATAAAATCATTAAGCTCAGAAGAAACATCAATAGCGACTTTTTTTCCCGACTCGGTGATACTATAATACTTCCTCACCCGCTTTCCGATGAACACTTTTTCGGTTGTCAAAATCCCATCCGCTTCCAACCTATGGAGAATCGGATACAATGCACCCTCGGAAATATCAATTTTTCCCAGAGTGAGTTCTTTTACACATTGTGTAATTTCATAGCCATACATTTTATCACTTTCGCTTATGAGTTTCAAAATGATGGGCTGCAAGGTTCCCTTGGTTAATTCTTTACTATACATATTGCAAATATACATTTTACTACAATGTATACAAATAAAATATAATTGATTTTCAGTTATTTAAAAAACACTACTAAAGAAAACGCAATTATAACTGACAAAGTATTTATTTTTACATCCTATTTAAACAACCCACAAACAATGCAAAAGAAAATATTACTGTTAGGTTCCGGCGAACTCGGAAAGGAATTTGTCATCGCTGCACAACGAATAGGACAAATCGTGATTGCTGTTGATAGCTATGAAAATGCTCCAGCCATGCAGGTAGCTCACGGATTTGAAGTCATCAATATGTTGGACGGCGCCGAACTGGATCGCATCGTGGCCAAACACCAGCCCGATTTTATTGTGCCCGAAATCGAAGCCATCCGAACCGAACGTTTTTACGATTATGAAAAACAAGGAATTACCGTGGTCCCATCCGCGAAAGCTGCCAACTTTACCATGAACCGAAAAGCGATTCGCGATTTGGCTGCTAAAGAGTTAGGACTAAAAACTGCCAATTACAGATATGCTACCTCAGCCGAAGAATTACAGAAAGCGGTATCCGAAGTCGGCATGCCTTGTGTGGTAAAACCATTGATGTCGTCCTCCGGAAAAGGGCAATCGACCATAAAAACCGAATCCGATATTGAAAAAGCATGGAAATACGCCGTTGAAGGTTCCCGTGGTGACGTGGTGGAAGTAATTGTGGAAGCGTTTGTAAACTTCAATTCGGAAATCACATTACTGACCGTTACCCAAAACAACAATCACACTTTATATTGTGCGCCAATCGGACACAGGCAAGAACGTGGCGATTATCAGGAAAGCTGGCAACCAGCAAGAGTTTCTCAAAAAGATATTGAAGAAGCACAAGACATGGCTCGTAAAGTAACCGAAGCTTTGGGCGGCGCCGGACTTTTTGGCGTGGAATTTTTCCTGACCGACGAAGGTGTCTATTTCTCAGAATTATCCCCTCGACCACACGATACCGGAATGGTAACATTAGCCGGAACTCAGAATTTCAACGAATTTGAATTGCATCTGCGTGCTATTTTAAGTCTGCCGATTGCCGAAATCACTTTGGAGAAAGTGGGTGCCAGTGCCGTAATTTTAGCTTCTGAAAATTCAGACAACCCAACCTATACCGGTATCGAAAAAGTGGCCGGTCTATCCAAAACCGATTTCAGAATCTTCGGAAAACCCACCTCCCGACCTTACAGACGAATGGGCGTGATACTATCAAATGATACTATGGATACACCTGTGGAAGAAGTGGTGGAACGCGCTAAAAAAACGGCTGGTTTAGTAACTGTAAATGTATAAATCAAGCTTTCTGACAGTCTCCGTTTTCAGTCACAGTGGTAAAACTTTAGAAACCGAAACCTATTCCATATGAAAAACATTTTCGTTACACTTCTATTTCTTTCAACAGCCGCACTATCAGCTCAGGAAAAGAAAGAAAAACCAAAAACACAAATCGTGGAGGCTTCCTGCGGCCAATGTCAATTCGGAATGAAAGCCAAAGGTTGTGATTTGGCCGTACGGATTAATGGAAAAACCTATTTCGTTGACGGAACCACTATAGACCAACACGGCGATGCCCACGCCGAGGACGGCTTCTGCAATACCATACACAAAGCAGAAGTTTCCGGAGTTATTAAAAACGACCGTTTTAAAGTTACTACCTTCAGATTAGTGGAAGAAAAAAAATAATTTATCCTACAAAAAATCTCTACAAAAGCACGCTCTTGTCATAAACGACAAAAGATCGTGCTTTTTTCTTTCCAACAAAAAACAACCTGCTCAAATTCAGGGTTTTATATCTAAATTCTCCTGATCTGAATCCAACACCCCTTAAAAAGATCACCCTTAACAAAATAAAACACTTTGCACCAGACAATCACCGAAAAAAAAAATCACAATATCCTATATTTATAACAAAATCAGGTGAATTATACAAAAATAAATGTAGTACTAAATTTGTTAAATTTTAAATCTTACAGATAGTAGACTTTTTATGCATTTCATCGGATTTATTCACCCTCCTGAATACGCCGAAATATCTTTGTTAAGAATTGCACCCAGATAATTTAAAACAAATACCATGAAAAAAAATCTACTATTGCTAATCACTGTCATCTTGTTTGCTTTTGACAGTACTGCTCAATGTACCATTTCAGGAACAACGGTAAACGCAAGTAGTATTACTTGCACTACATTTAATGGCTGCTCTACGGTTTACATTGGTAACGGAACTGACGCGACTACTTTGGTAATGAACGCAAATTTAAGTTTTCCATGCTTAGGCGCTATTACTTTCGTAATCCGAAACAATGCCTCCATTGATTTTTCCGACAACAATAAAGACTTAACATTGCCAGCCGGTTCGTCACTTATAGTTGAAAACGGAGGAAGCATAGGTGCTTCGGGAAACTGTAGTGCCTCCGATTTAATTAAAATCGGAACTACCAGCATAGCCTCATGCAATGGCGGCGGTAGTGGAGTATCAACTACCTTCCCAGTACTCGTAACCAACGGGGGATATAATGTTGTTACTGCGAGTGCTACTTCAATTTGTGGCACAGGGGCTTCTACGATTACAGCGTCAATGTACCCGGCGCCAACAGCAGCGACAACATACAAGTTGTATACTGATGCTAGTGGAGGTACTGCTTTATCAACAACAAATTCTACAGCGACACCTTATTCAGCAACATTTACAACATCAGTTCTATCATCATCTACCACATATTATGTTGAAGCTATTACAGGTGCCTTTACAACGCAAAGAAAACCGGTTACAGTTGTTGTAAACAACACCCCATCAACACCAACGGTGACTACAACACAGCCAAACTGCTCAACTGCATCAGGGGCAATTACTATTACCGCTCCTACAGGTTCAGGAATAACATACAGTATTAACGGATCTGATTACACCAATACCACAGGAGTTTTCAATTTATTATCATCTGGAACATATAACGTAACAGCAAAAAATTCTGCAGGATGTATTTCAGCAGCAAATAGTGTTACTATCAATACCCAACCAACAGCACCAGTAACACCAACATTGGGAACTGTAATTCAGCCGACATGCGCGACAGCCAACGGGAGCTTTTCCATAAGCAATTACAATGCTGCTTATACTTATGCTGTAACTCCATCAACAGGAGTAACCGTTTCAGGATCTACAGTTACGGCTCCAGTAGGTACCTACACCGTTACAGCGACATCAGGGTCATGTACATCAACAGCATCTTTAAGCGCAACGTTTAATCCGGTTGTAACCAATACCTGGAACGGCTCAACTTGGTCAACAGGAGTTCCTCCTACAGCGAATGATAAAATAATTTTTGCCGGCAACTATTCATCTTCTTCTGATATTACAGGATGTTCTTGCCAAATAAATTCTGGTAATATTGTTATAAATTCCGGCAATACTTTAACAGTAACCAATGATATCAATGTTTCAGGAGGTTCATTAACATTTGAAGATTCAAGTAGTTTACTTCAGATTAGCGAAACCGCTGTAAACACAGGAAACATAATCTATAAAAGAACAACAACACCGTTAAAACAATACGACTACACCTACTGGTCGTCTCCGGTAGCCAATGCCACCTTAGCGCAACTTGCTACTAATTCCTTATTTTATTCCTATACCGCAATTAGCAACAATTGGGTAAGACAATACGCAGGTGACGCAATGGTTAAGGGAAAAGGTTACATAGGAAGAGCTCCAAGCGGACTTAATTACAGCACTACGCAAATAGTTCAGACAAATTTCATTGGTACACCTAACAACGGAACCATCACAACACCTTTCTCAAAAGGAGCAGGCATTCTTAATTTAATAGGAAACCCTTATCCTTCCGCAATTGATATTGATTTATTCCTTACTGATCCTGCCAATGCCGGAATCGTAAACGGAACTATTTACCTTTGGACACACAATACCGCAATCAGCAGTAGCATCCCGGGAAACCACACGTACAACTACACTGTAAACGATTATGCAAAATACAATCTTACAGGTGGCACCAAAACTGCTTCGTCAGCAACTACGGGAGATTATCCTGTAGTCCCAACCGGAAAAATAGCTGCAGGACAAGGATTCTTTATCGATGCCCATACCGCTATGGCTAACGGAACACAAAGTGTAACGTTCAAAAATTCAATGCGCGTACAAAGTAACAACACGCAGTTTTTCAGAACCAATCAAACGGAAAACAACACCAATTCCACACCGGTTTCACTTGAAAAACACCGCGTTTGGATTTCGTTAAGTAACACTCAAGGTGGTTATAACGAAGCGCTTGTGGGATATATCCAGGAAGCAACAAATGAAATGGACAGACTGTTTGACGGAAAAACACTTCCTTCTGAAAATGTGATCTCAGTTTACTCTATGCTGTCAAACGACAAATTATCCATTCAGGGACGCAGTTTGCCGTTCGCAGCCACAGACATTGTTCCTTTAGGATATACAACTACTCTTAACGGACAAATGAGCATCACTTTGGAGAATTTCGACGGACTTTTCGCAAATCAGGACATTTACCTATGGGACAGAACAACAGGGATTTATCACGATTTAAAAGCCAGCGCATTTACCTTCACAACAACCAGCGGAACATTCAACAACCGTTTTGAGTTACGCTTTACAACAGAAACATTGGGTATTGATGCTCCGCTTGATAACAGCAACGCTATCCGAGTAATTGCGAAACAAAATCAAATTACTGTATTGTCTGGTCTTTCAAACATCACTAGCATCGAAGTACACGATTTAACAGGTAAATCAGTATACTCCAAAAAAGGGATTAATACTAATGAATTCAACACTGATGCTATTCCAGCATCATCACAGATGTTGATCGTAAAAGTAACTTTAGACAACAAACAAACTTTAACAAAAAAAGTTTTAATACCGTAGCCTGAAAAGAAGACAACTGCTAAACAATAGTAAACAAACTACAACCAAAACCCCGGCCCCGTCTCATTTTGATATGAAACGGGGCTTTTTTTGACTGCTTCAAAAACAGAAAATGAATCAGCGGAATGAAGATTTCGTCCCTCAGCCCATAAAACAATTCCTCATTTCAAAAAAAGAAAGGTTTTAATCATCCGAAATCATAGTGACTTTTTCATTACATTTGAAGACCTCTCAATGAAGACTCTATTAGAAAATATCGCAAAACATGTTTCGCTCACCACTGAAGAGCAGGAACTCGTTTTGACTTTAGTGCAGACCGAACACTACAAAGCAAAAACCATACTTTTAAAAGAAGGACAAATCTGCACGCATTCCTTTTTCATTCTCAAAGGCATCCTCAGAAGTTATACCGTTGACCAAAACGGCGTGGAACATGTGGTGAGTTTTGCGTGCCCGGGTTGGTGGATTGCCGATATGTACAGTTATCTTTCGCAACGACCGGGACAACTTTTTATCGAAACCAATGAAGAGGCCGAAGTCATGTTACTATCCAAAGAAAATCAGGAGAAATTATACCTTCAGGTTCCGAAACTGGAACGTTTTTTCCGCATACTGATCGAAAACTCACTGGTAGCCAACCAACAACGACTCATTGACAACATGAGTTTTACCACCGAAGCACGATACGACAAATTCTCCAAAAAATATCCGGAATTGGTGAACTGTCTTCCGCAAAAACAAATCGCTTCTTATATTGGTGTTACCCCGGAATTTTTCAGTAAAATGAAAGCACGTCTTTTAAAAAAATAACAACCTCAGCTACTTAGTGCCTTAGCACCTCCAAAATCATTTCTTAATCCAGATTAAGTGCTTCTGCAATAAGCATACCGTAACTTTGTCCTATCAAAATAAAAGTTATGAACCGAAAAGATTTTATCCGGAAAACAATTTTAGGTGGAGGCGCCGTAATAACCGGAACCGCCTTAGCCAACAGTACTTCTGAAAAGACAGAAGAGGTTGTTGGATTCAATCATATTCAAAACACCAATTCAAAGATTATGGAAAACAGCATTTTACACAAAGCCGATACACGAGGAAAAGCAAACCACGGTTGGCTACAAAGTTTTCACACCTTCAGTTTTGCCAATTATCACAATCCGGAACGCATGAATTTCGGAGTACTTCGCGTATTGAATGACGATACCGTTTCTGCCGGAATGGGCTTTGGAAAGCATCCGCACCAAGATATGGAAATTATCAGTATTCCGTTGGAAGGCGACTTGGAACACCAAGACAGCATGGGCAACAAAACCGTGATTCGAAACGGAGACATTCAGGTAATGAGTGCCGGAACTGGAGTACAACACAGCGAGTACAACAAAAATGAAGACGAACAAGTGAAGTTTTTACAAATCTGGGTCATTCCAAACAAAAGAGGCGTAACCCCACGATACGATCAGATTACGCTGAATAAAGATGACAGAAAAAACAAATTGCAACAGATACTGTCACCCAATCCGGAAGATGCCGGCGTATGGATTCATCAGGACGCGTGGTTTCATTTGGGTAAATTCGATCAGGATGTATCAACCGAATACAATTTCAAAAAAACAGGCAACGGATTGTATGTTTTTGTACTGAGTGGAGACCTTACGGTAAACAACCAGGAGCTGAATACCAGGGACGGTTTCGGAATCTGGGATACCGATACTGTTACGATTAAAGCGAACTCGGAAACCGAATTCCTGTTGATGGAAGTTCCGATGCAGATTCAGTAAGCAGTCGCAGTTTTCAGTCGCAGTTGACACTTGACAGTCACGGCAAACAACTCGATACTCAGATTAAAACTAAGACTGAAAACCGTGACTGAAAACTGAGACTGAAACTGAAAACTAAAATTTCTTAATCCAGATTAAGTACCTGAACCCCAACCCCGACGTAACTTTGACCTATCAAATTACAACACAACATTTAACAGAATAAAAAATTATGGCAACAACAAAATGGGCAATCGACCCGACACACTCAGAAATTGGATTTAAAGTAAAACACATGATGTTCACCAACGTATCCGGAAAATTTGAAAATTACGATGCAAACATTATCACCGAAGGCGATGATTTCAGCAAAGCAATTATCGAATTCACAGCTGATATTAATTCGGTAGACACCCGAAACGCCGACAGGGACAATCACTTAAAAAGTGCTGATTTCTTTGACGCTGAAAACCACCCGAAAATGACATTCAAAGCGTCTTCGTTCACGAAAGTGGATGACGAAAATTATGAATTGGCCGGTGATTTAACCATGAGAGGCGTTACCAAATTCGTAACACTTCCGGCAGAATTCAGCGGACTGATGACAGATCCTTGGGGAAATACCAAAGCGGGCCTCAACATTTCCGGAAAAGTGAATCGTAAAGACTGGGGACTGAACTGGAACTCGGCTTTGGAAACCGGTGGCGTTTTGGTAAGTGAAGATGTGAAACTGAACATTGAATTACAACTTTTAAAACAATAATGCCTTCCTAATAATTAGTTTTTGATTAATGATGAAAGAACCTGTAATTCGTTATGAATTGCAGGTTTTTTGTTTACCGACACAAAACAACCCTTCCTCCTAGCCCCGATGGGACGGAAATCCTGTCATTGCGAGATTGTTTTGCAATCCCGCAATGACAGATTGGAGGGACAGCGGGAACGACGACACCAAAAATGCCCTAAAGTTGGCGCTTCAAAAAAATCACTATTTTTGCATCACAAAACTAAATCAATAAAAAGATGAAAGCATATGTATTCCCGGGTCAGGGTGCGCAATTCACCGGAATGGGTAAAGATTTATATGAGAATTCGGCAGTAGCCAAAGAGTTGTTTGAAAAAGCGAACGAAATATTAGGCTTCCGTATCACCGACATTATGTTTGAAGGTACGGCGGAACAATTGAAAGAAACCAAAGTTACGCAGCCGGCGGTATTTTTACACTCGGTTATTTTAGCGAAAACATTGGAAGATTTCAAACCGGAAATGGTAGCAGGTCACTCTTTAGGAGAATTTTCGGCTTTAGTAGCCAATGGTGCTTTATCGTTTGAAGATGGATTGAAATTAGTTTCCCAACGTGCTTTAGCCATGCAGAAAGCTTGCGAAATTACACCATCAACCATGGCAGCGGTATTGAATTTAGAAGATAAGATTGTAGAAGACATTTGTGCGTCTATCGACGGTGTTGTCGTTGCGGCCAACTACAACTGTCCGGGACAATTGGTGATTTCCGGTGAATTGAAAGCCGTGGAAGAAGCCTGCGAAAAAATGAAAGAAGCCGGAGCGAAACGCGCTTTGATTTTACCGGTTGGTGGTGCATTCCACTCACCAATGATGGAACCGGCCCGTGAGGAATTAGCTGCGGCTATCGAAGCAACTACTTTCAGCACACCGATTTGTCCTGTTTATCAGAACGTAACGGCAAGCGCGGTATCCGATGCGACCGAAATCAAGAAAAACTTAATCATTCAATTAACTGCTCCGGTAAAATGGACGCAATCGGTACAGCAAATGATTGCTGACGGCGCAACTTCATTTACGGAAGTAGGTCCGGGGAAAGTATTGGTTGGATTGGTAAATAAAATCAATAAGGAAGTGGAAACTATTTCTGCTTAATCCTTAAAAAGTTTACACTTGAAACTCCGTCGGTTGTCCGTCGGAGTTTTTTATTTTAATGATATCTTTGTGAAACAAGACGACAACTATGAATCAGAATAATTTGCGAACCGTTACAGTGATGCGTTATATTACGCCACTTCGGGAAGGCGGTTCTTTACCTGCTTTGGCAGAAGCCGATGACGATTTCAAATATGTTTTGAAATTTCGCGGTGCCGGTCATGGCGTAAAAGCATTAATTGCCGAATTGCTTGGCGGAGAAATTGCCCGTTTTTTAGGATTGCCGGTTCCGGAACTCGTTTTTGCCAACTTAGACGAGGCTTTCGGCAGGATGGAAGGCGATGAAGAAATTCAGGATTTATTGAAATTCAGTCAGGGCTTGAATTTAGGATTGCATTACCTTTCGGGAGCGATTACCTATGACGCCGCCGTGAATGATTGCGACGAACTCCTTGCTTCTAAAATCGTTTGGCTTGATGCTTTCATCACTAACGTTGATCGAACCTTCCGCAACACGAATCTATTGATCTGGCATAAGGAACTTTGGCTGATTGATCACGGCGCTTCCTTTTATTTTCACCATTCCTGGGACAATTGGAAAGCGAATGCGGTGAGTCCTTTTGCACTGATAAAAGATCATGTCTTGTTACCAAAAGCAACAAAAATGGAGGAAGTCCATGCAGAATTTACCCAAAAATTAAACGACACGGTACTGAAAGAGCTTGTACATTTAATTCCGGAAGATTGGTTGCAATGGGAAAATGGAGAAATAACTTCCGAAGAAATTAAAGACGTTTACTTTCATTTTTTGTCCTTACGACTGGCAAACTCAGATAACTTTTTAAAACAAACACAAGATGCACGAAAAACACTTATATGAATATGCCGTAATTCGTGTGGTACCTAAAGTAGAACGCGAAGAATTTATCAATATCGGATTGATACTTTTCTGTAAGCAACAAAAATACCTGAAGATTGAGCATCAAATCCCTATGGAGAAAATAAAATTATGCTGTCCGGATTTTGACGTGGAACAATTGGAAGAAAACATAACCTCGTTTACCAAAATTTGTTCCGGGAAGCAAGAAGGAGGCCCAATAGCAGAATTTGAAATAGCGGAACGCTTTCGTTGGCTCACAGCGGTGAGAAGTTCCAGCATACAAACCTCAAGACCACATCCTGGTTTTAGTACGAATCTGGACAAAACATTTGAAAAATTATATGCCGAATTGGTTCTATAAAACCCCTCTCTCGGAATAGTTTGTTTTACAACCTATTTTTTTTTTACCTGTTTTGTTTTTTATTAAAATTTTATTTTAACTTTATCCATAAGTATAAATGATTATTAATTCTTAAAAAATCAACAAATGAAAAAAACACTTTTAGCCTTAGCGTTCGTTGGAGCATTGATGGTTTCTTGTAAAGAAAAAACTGAAGAGAAAATGGAAGAAGCAACTGATGCTGCTGCAACTGAAATGGTTGAAACTGTAGACACTGCTGCTGCTGCAACAGAAGCTGCTGTAGACACTGCTGCTGCTAAAGTAGAAGACGCTGCTGCTGCCGGTGCTGCTAAAGTAGAAGAAGCTGCAAAAGACGCTAAAGAAGCTGTTAAAAAGTAATTTTAAAGGCCGGTTCGCCGGCCTTTTTTTATTTGCAAAACAACGTTACTTTATATAAAAACTCCCAAACCGTTACTGATTTGGGAGTTTTATTATTTAGCAAATACTTTTCTGATTTTCTGTTCCCATTTCCAGGCGCTGGCAAGGGATTCCTCTAACGTGGATTCGGCCTTCCATCCCAAAACCGCATTGGCTTTATCCGTATTGGCATAGGCAATGGTAATGTCCCCTTCCCTTCTGCCTACTATCTTATAGGGTAACTTCTGATTACTGACCTTTTCGAAGGCATGAATCACTTCCAAAACAGAGCTTCCGGTTCCGGTTCCCACATTGAAAGTTTCGACTTTTTCAGAATTTTTCTTTTCGATTAAACGCTGTAATGCCACCACATGCGCTTTTGCCAAATCAACCACATGAATGTAATCACGTATACAGGTTCCGTCCGGTGTGGGATAATCGTTTCCGAAAACGGATAATTCTGCCCGAAGACCCATTCCCGTCTGTGTGATAAAAGGCACTAAATTTTGAGGAACGCCGATAGGCAATTCACCAATTTCAGCACTGGGATGCGCGCCGATCGGATTAAAATAACGCAGTAAAATGGCATTAATGTCGGACACTTTCGCAACATCCTTAATGATCTCCTCACCTATTTGTTTTGTATTTCCGTAGGGCGACATTGCCTCCTGAACCGGTGCGTCTTCGGTAATTGGCATTTTTTCGGCCTGACCGTAAACCGTACAGGAAGAACTGAAAATAAAACGGGCATCGTCTTTTTTCTCTAATTCCTGAAGCACGTAGATTAAGGAACTAATGTTGTTTTCATAATACAGTAACGGATTTTCCACACTCTCTCCCACCGCTTTTGACGCTGCGAAATGAATCACTCCCGAAATATCGGAATGTCTTTTAAAAAAATCCTGAACGGCATTTTTCTCACGCAAATCCAGTTTTTCAAAAGCAGGAATTTTGCCGGTGATGCGGGATATCCCATCTAATACTTCCAGGGAAGAGTTCGACAAATCATCCACAATCACAACTTCAAAACCCTGATTTTGCAATTCCACCGCCGTATGCGACCCTATAAAACCCAAACCACCTGTAACGAGTATTTTCATTGATTGATTTTTAATTATAACAATTGCTTCTTTTGATGTTATAAAAATACAGTTTTTAAATGACTAATTGAAAAATTCCAAGACAGAATCGACAATAAACTTGATTTGCTCGTCATCTAACTCGGTATGCATCGGCAATGAGATTACTTCTTTTACCAATTGGTTGGTTACCGGAAAATCTTCTTCTTTATATCTGGTATCCAGGTACGCCTTCTGACTGTGTAACGGAATCGGGTAATAAATGGCACACGGAATTCCTTTCACCTGAAGATGTTCCATCAACGCATCTCGGTTTGCATCAACGATACGCAAGGTATATTGGTGAAAAACATGATAATCACATTCATCAGGTATAGTTGGCGTTATGATATTTTTATGCCCTTCAAATCCTTTCGAATATTTTCGGGCTGCGTTTTGTCTTGCTTCATTATACAAATCCAATAATGGCAACTTGGCATTCAGAACAGCTGCCTGAACACTGTCTAAACGTGAATTTACACCGACAACATCGTGATGGTAACGCACATACATTCCGTGATTCACGATACCGCGAAGTGTGTGCGCCAAAGTATCATCATTGGTAAAAATCGCTCCCCCATCTCCGTAACAACCTAAGTTTTTAGACGGGAAGAATGACGTTGCCCCTACATGGCCAATAGTCCCAACTTTTCGTTTAACACCGTCTCTTCCGGTAAAATCAGCACCAATAGCCTGCGCATTATCCTCAATCACATATAAATTATGTTCTTTAGCAATATCCATGATCGCATCCATGTTAGCCGCACGACCAAACAAATGCACCGGAACTATCGCTTTCGTTTTTGGTGTAATAGCCTTTTTAATCGCTTCGATCGAAATGTTCATATTGTCCATTTCCACATCCACCAGTACAGGCGTTAACCTTAACAACGCAATCACTTCAACAGTTGCCGCGAAAGTAAAATCGGCAGTAATAACTTCATCACCAGGTTCCAATCCCAATCCCATCATCGCGATTTGCAGAGCATCGGTTCCATTAGCGCACGGAATCACGTGCTTCACACCCAAATAATCTTCAAGACTCTTCTGGAATTGTTGCACTTGCGGTCCGTTAATATAGGTATTGCTATCTAAAACCTCCTGGATAGAAGCGTTTACGGTATCTTTTATTTTTTCGTATTGACTTTTCAGGTCAACCATTTGTAACTTTCTCATTTGAAAAACGATTTTTTAAACACGCAAAAGTACGAATTAAACCAGAATGATTTAAGGATAATAAAAAGAAACCGTATTTTAGCGCGACAAAAGGAACGTTATGTTTTTTCTCTACAATTTAGTGGTTCAGATTGCGGGATTTCTCCTGAAAACAGTGGCTTTATTCAGTC
The DNA here is from genome assembly GCF_000498535.1 of Flavobacterium limnosediminis JC2902. Classification (GTDB taxonomy): domain Bacteria; phylum Bacteroidota; class Bacteroidia; order Flavobacteriales; family Flavobacteriaceae; genus Flavobacterium; species Flavobacterium limnosediminis. Next base: position 322,674 of record NZ_AVGG01000002.1, read on the forward strand.
CGAAAATAAAATTGTTTGTTGATGGACGGAAGTCGGTTTTCAGCACATTATCCGATAAAATTTCAGCTTCCGACAAAACCATTTGGTTCCATGCCGCCTCGCTAGGCGAATACGAACAGGGACTTCCGGTGATGGAACAAATCAGGGAAAAATTTCCGACCCATAAAATTGTGGTGACGTTCTTTTCGCCATCCGGATATGAAGTCCGCAAAAATAATACGGTTGCCGATGTGACCGTTTACCTTCCGTTGGACACTAAAAAAAATGCACAAACCTTTTTAAAGCTGGTGCATCCCGAGATGGTTTTTTTCATCAAATACGAATTCTGGCCCAACTACCTGAACGAACTTAAAAATCAAAACATCAAAACCTATCTGATTTCAGGAATTTTCAGGGAAAAGCAAAGTTTCTTTAAATGGTACGGCGGTTTTTACCGAAACGCACTGAAAAACATTAATTACTTTTTTGTTCAGAATGAAAATTCAAAGAAACTTTTGCAAAATATCGGCTTCCATAATGTAAAAGTATCCGGTGACACCCGTTTCGATCGTGTGGTTTCCATTTTGGACCGTGACAATTCATTGGATTTTATCGAACAATTCAGAAACGACACTACCACTATTGTCATCGGAAGTTCGTGGCCGAAAGACGAATCTTTATTGATAAATTACATCAATCAATCGGATGACAATCTCAAATTCATCATTGCGCCGCACAACATCAAACCGGAACAGATTCAGCAATTAAAAAGTGGGATTGCAAAGAAAACGGTTTTGTTTTCGGAAAAAGAGAATATTAATTTAGCCGACTATCAGGTTTTCATCATAGACACCATCGGTATTCTGACCAAAATTTACAGTTATGCCGACATCGCTTATGTGGGTGGCGGTTTCGGAAATCCAGGCGTACACAATCTGCTGGAACCGGCGACTTTCGGAATCCCGATTGTGATTGGCCCGAATTATTCCCATTTCGCAGAAGCCACGGCGTTGGTAAATATTAAAGGTTGTATTTCGATTGCGAATCAGAACAAACTGAATCAGGCTTTTGATCTGCTGACACAAAACGAAGATGAACGTTACGAAAAAGGACATATCTGCGGCACTTTTGTTCAGATGAATAAAGGCGCTACGAATACGATTCTGAAACACATTCTTACCTAAGATGAATCCGGAAACAACATTCAAAACCCTTACCTTATCAGACATCGACACGATTGTTCCTCTGATGCAGGAATTTTATGCCATCGATAATTATCCGATCAACATTGAAAAATCGAAAGTACTTTTTAAGGAATTTATCGAAAATAAACATTTGGGACGAGCTTGGCTGATTTACCATAACAATACGAATGTCGGCTACGTAATTCTGACGTTTGTTTTCAGTTTTGAATACGGCGGAACCATAGCTTTTCTGGACGAATTGTATCTTTCTGAAAACGCACGGGGCAAGGGAATCGGAAAAAAAGCTATTCAGTTTATTCAGACAGAAGCTCTTAAATTAAAGTTAAAAACAATCTACCTCGAAGCGGAAGAGCACAATGAAAATGCACAAAAATTGTATCTTGCCTGCGATTTTACCATACATCATCGTAAAATAATGAAATACATAGTACAAAAACACCCTTAACAAATAACACAATGAAATTTCTAAGACTCCTTATTATTTTATTCGTTCTTCCTATATACGCCCAACAAGGCGGGATGTGGGTTCCTTCTTTATTGAAAGGAATGAACGAAACTGAAATGAAAAATCTGGGAATGAAAATCAGCGCCGATGATATTTACGCCGTGAACCATTCCAGTTTAAAAGATGCCGTTCCTCATTTTGACGGAGGTTGTACTGCCGAAGTGATTTCCCCGAAAGGATTAATCCTGACCAACCACCACTGCGGATTTGACAACATCCAAAGCCATTCTTCGGTAGAACACGATTACCTGACCAATGGTTTCTGGGCCTATAAAATGGAAGAGGAATTACCCAATAAAGACCTGTTCGTAACTTTTATCGTTCGCATCGAAGACGTAACCAATAAGGTTATGGAAAGTGTTGCCAATCTTCCGACAGAAGCGGAAAAACAAAAGAAAATTCAGGAGAACATCGCGATGCTGAACAAAACCCTTCCAAAAGAATCTTGGCAGGAAAACAGCATCAAAACTTTTTATGACGGAAACCAATACCTTTTATTTGTAACCGAAACATTCAAAGACATTCGTTTGGTGGGCGCTCCGCCGTCTTCAATCGGGAAATTCGGTTCGGATACCGACAACTGGGTTTGGCCGCGTCATACCGGCGATTTCTCTTTGTTCCGAATTTATGCGGGGAAAGACAACCGTCCGGCAGAATACTCCAAAGACAACGTACCCTATGTACCGAAACATTTCTTCCCGGTTTCCATAAAAGGCGTTAAGGAAAATGATTTCACGATGGTAATGGGTTACCCGGGCAGAACTCAGGAGTATTTGCCTTCGTATGCCGTGGAGCAAATCGTTAACTCATTGAACCCGGCTAAAATTGAAATTCGTGACCGTGCCTTAAAAACACAGGACGGTTTCATGAGAAAAGACAACGCTATCAAAATCCAATACGCGGCTAAATATGCACAAGTGGCCAATTACTGGAAAAAATGGATTGGCGAATCAAAAGGTCTGAAAAAATCGGATGCGGTTACCATCAAGCAAAAATTCGAAAAAGACTTAACGGACAAAATCAATAAAGCCGGAAAACAGGCAGAATACGGCAATTTATTAGCTGATTTCAAAACCAATTATGAAGCCATTGCTTCTTACGCTTTAGCGAGAGATTACTTTTCGGAAGTTGTTTTAAGAAATACCGAAATCTTAAACTTCGGTTACCGCTTGTACCAATTGGAACAAGTTTACAATACCAAAGGCGAACAAGCTTTTAACGACAAGAAAGCCAACCTGATTGCAGGATTCGAACCTTTATATAAAGATTTCAACGCTAATGTGGATGAGAAAGTGTACGAACAACTGATTGCCTTGTATTCTAAAAAATCACCGCAGCAGTTTTTACCGGAATCGATTAAAAACATCAACCCGGAAACGAGTGCCAAAACGATTTTCACTACTTCAAAACTGACTTCTTATAACGGATTGAAAGAATTATTGCAAGGTGACGCAAAATCAGTGATTGAAAAAATGAATCAGGATCCGGCATTCCAACTGGTAAAAACAATTGCAGACGCTTATAATAAGAATGTAGCTCCGAAATACGACGAGTTAAACCTGAAAAACATCGCATTACAACGTACGTATATGAAAGCCATTTTGGAATTGAGTCCGAAATCGGCACGTATTTTCCCGGATGCCAACAGCACGCTTCGTGTGACTTACGGAAAAGTGAAAGGCTACAATCCAAGTGATGCCGTAAGCTATGCTCCGATGACCTATCTTGACGGATTGATGGAAAAATACATTCCGGGCGACTATGAGTTCGACGTTCCTCAAAAACTGATAGACCTGTATAATGCGAAAGATTATGGACAGTATGCAGATAAAAACGGCAAAATGCCGGTAGCGTTTATCGCAACCAATCATACCACAGGAGGTAACTCTGGCAGTCCCGCATTAGACGCGAACGGCAACCTAATCGGACTGAATTTTGACCGCGTTTGGGAAGGCACTATGAGCGACATTCACTACGACCCATCCATATGTAGGAATATTATGGTTGATATGCGTTACGTTTTATTCGTAATTGACAAATATGCAGGTGCAAAAAACCTGATTGACGAGATGAAATTGGTTACACCTTCAAAAAAGAAGAAAAAATAACATAAAACTGTAAATCAAACAGATACAAAAAAGCAAAAGAAAATTTCACTTACAAATTCAATTTGTTTTTTATGGCACGAAATTTGTTTTATAGCTGTGGGTTCCAATGGAATATATTTTTTTGAAAAAATGAAAAAAATTATTTTATCATATCAAAAAATTTATATCTTTGCCCCGAATTAATAATTAACCTTTATAATTTAGTAAGATGAAAAAAGTTGTTTTAAGCTTAGCTTTAGTAGCTATGATGAGTGTTTCTTTCGTATCATGTAAAGAAACTGCAAAAGAAGAAACTGTAACTGAAGAAGTTGCTCCTGCTGCTGAAGAGGCTGTTGAAGCTACAACTGAAGCTGTTGATACTGCTGCTGCTACTACTGAAGCTGCTCCTGCTACTGAAGCTGCACCTGCTGCTGCTCCAGCTGCTGAAGCTCCAGCTGCTCACTAGTATTTTAAATACAGTAAGAAAAAAAATAGTCCTGCTTTTAGCAGGACTTTTTTTTTACACCAATATAAGGTTTAACAAGGCTTTACCAAGGCTTTTTGAGGTTTCACCACTTCACATCTTCCCGGACCGCACCCCAATCTTCTCGGACCACAAGACGCCAACACCCCCATTAACATTCCAAAAATCAATACCTTTCTCATAATTTAAACTGTTTCAGAAAACTGTAACGCTTTCAATTGCTCCAAATAATCCCTCTGATTTGACAGCCTCGGAATCTTATGCTGTCCGCCCAATTTATCCTGCTCTTTCAGCCAATCGTAAAACAAATTGGTACGCGCTACATTCAAAACCAACGGGTTTAATGTCATATTATTGTATCGTTTCGCTTCATAATCCGAATTCACTTCCTGTAAACATTCGTCCAGCAATTTACCAAAGACTTCCATATCAGCAGGTTTTCTTCTGAACTCCACCATCCATTCATGCGCTCCTTTTTCTTTTCCTTCCATAAAAATCGGTGCCACCGTATAATCAATTACCTCACAATTCAGTTGCTGACAAGCTTTTGCCAAAGCCATATCGGTATTTTCAACCATCAACTCCTCCCCAAACACATTGATATGATGCTTTGTTCGTCCGGTCACGCGAATGCGGTACGGATTTAAAGAGGTAAAACGAATCGTATCTCCAATCAGATAACGCCACAATCCCGAATTAGTAGTTATTACCACCGCATAATTTTTATCTACCTCGACTTCCGCAAGACGTATTACACGTTGATTCAGCGTCCCGAAAGTGTCCATCGGAATGAATTCATAGAAAATACCGTAATCCAGCATCAGCAATAAATCACTTGAATTGTTAAGATCCTGAATCGCAAAGAATCCTTCGGAGGCATTATAAATTTCATAAAATTTAAAATCCGGATTCGGCAAAATCTTCTTATACTGCTCACGATACGGTTCGAAACTCACCCCTCCGTGAAAATAGACTTCCAAATTCGGCCATATTTCCAATAGATTTTCTTTTCCGGTTTCTTCCAGCATTTTATTCAGCAATACCAGCATCCATGACGGCACACCTGCAAAACTCGTTACATTTTCATTTCTGGTCTCGTTAATGATGGCCTGAATTTTTGTTTCCCACTCGCTCATCAGCGACACCTTATTACTTGGCGTGCTGCTGAATTCAGCCCAAAAAGGCATGTTATCAATCAGAATCGCCGACAGATCCCCGAAAAAGGTATTATTATCCTCATACAACTGTTTACTTCCTCCCAAACGAAGGCTTTTTCCCGTAAACAACTCCGACTCCTCATTATTATTCAGATACAGGCACAACAGATCCTTACTCGCCTTGTAATGACAATCTTCCAAAGCCTCGTTACTTACCGGTATGAATTTACTCTTTGCATTGGTCGTACCGCTAGACTTGGCAAACCACTTAATAGGCGTGCCCCAAAAAACATTCTGTTCGCCTTTACGGGTAAGTTCAATCAGAGGCTCGAGTTCTTCGTAAGTTGACACTGGAAGCCGTTCGGAAAAGGTTTTATAACTTTTGATGGTTGAAAACTCATATTTCCTGCCAAGCACGGTTCCTTCCGCCGAACGAATTAAATTGAACAGTAATTCTTCCTGCACCTCATTGGGATACTTTAAAAACAATTCCATCTGATGAATTCGTTTTTTTAAAATCCAGGTAGCAATCGAATTTATAATGGTTAATGGCATTTTTTCGTAATTATGAATTGTAAATTATGATTTATAACTTTACGGTTTTACCAAAAATAACAAAATTTAGCGATAATTTTGCCTGCCGAACCTAATTCCTGAATTTTCAAATCCTAAAAAAATGACATACGAAGGCGTACTGACGAAAATGCAAACCGAATTCGGAAACCCGATTCAGTATTATCTTGTTTTTGAAAACAGCTTTTTAAACATTAACCAACTGCTTAACAAAGAATTGGAAATTACCTTTCAGGGCTACCAATGTTTAAACTGCGGTAAGAAGAAGAAAATTTTCCGTCAGGGATTTTGTTACGATTGTTTCATGTCGAGTGCCTCGGCAGGAGATTGGATCATGAAACCGGAATTAAGCACGGCACATCTGGATATTGAAGACCGCGACCTGGAATACGAAAAACGAGTACAGTTACAACCTCATATCGTTTATCTGGCTTTATCCAGTGAAGTAAAAGTCGGCGTAACACGAAAAACTCAGGTCCCGACACGTTGGATTGATCAGGGTGCGATTCAGGCGGTGCCGATTGTGGAAGTACCGAATCGCTATTTGGCCGGGATTACCGAAGTCGCTTTAAAAAATCATTATGCCGACAAAACCAACTGGCAGAAAATGCTTAAAAACGACATTCCCAATGTGGATATCGTTGCCGAAAGAAACAGTTTAGGCAATCTCATTCCGGAAGAAGTCCAACCCTATTTTACGGCTGTTCCTGAAAAAAGATATGATTTAGTCTATCCCGTTTTGGAATATCCGAAAAAAGTAAACAGTTTAAACCTGGACAAAACACCTCATTTTTCAGGAAAACTTTCCGGCGTAAAAGGACAATACCTCATCTTTGAAGACGGTACGGTTTTTAATGTGCGGACTTTTGAAGGCTATGTGGTTAAAATCAATGTATCCTAAGAAAATACAACTATTGATACTCCGATCATAAAAAACACAGATTTCACAAATCCACACGAGTCAGTCTGTGCAAAATTTGTGAAATCTGTGTTATAAATATTCTGCCTGTTATTTTTTCAGACACCAACACCAATTGAGATTTTTTAAGGCGTTTGCGGCTTCGGCTCTTCTTTTTTCTTCTTACCTCCCAACAAACCTCTTATGGCGCTTTCAGCAGCCGATTTCACATCCGGTTTTGGTGTCGCCGTTTTGGTTGTATCCTTTGGAGTCGAAGTATTCCCTTTTGTACCGCCAAGCAAATTCCCTAATGCAGACGTTCCCTGATTGATCAACTTGTTTTTCTGATAATTCACCAATTGCGTGGTAACATTAGTCACCGCCTGCTTCATATCAGTAGTGACTTTAGGACTTTTAAAACTTCCCGTCATGGTTGCATTTACCGGAACATTTTCGAGTTTACCCTGTTCTGCCGGTGTTAGTTTTGACAACAACTTACCCACTTCCGGCCCTAAATATTTCGCAGGAACATCAAATTTCAGGTTGTAATTCATCGATTGGTCAAAACCGTGCGTTCCGCCTACCGTTACTTTAACATCCTGATATTTCAGGTCAATGGGCTTCACATTTACCCTTCCGTTATCAAAAGCCAAAGCCACTTTCACATCATTCAGATTCAGTTTATTCACATCAATAAATTTCACATTCGATGCCAACGAAGACAATAACTGTGAATTCTGCGCATTTACCCTGGTACTTAGTAATTGCCCGAACAAATCTCCCGAAATGGTTTTCAGATCCGGTGTCATTTCCATAGCATCCAGATTCCCGGAAAGCTTGATGGTGGAGTTCAGTTTTCCGTCAATTACCCCGGCAATCGGAGCAATCGATTTCAGCATATCCAACTGTGTGAAGGATTTGGCGATATCCACTTTATTCAGTCCTAAATTCATTTTAAACGTCGGTACTTTTCCTTTGGTGGAAACTACACCGTCCACACCGATTACCCCGTCAAAAATACTGGTTTTTAAATTCTGCAGTGTTACCGCTTCGTCGCGGATGATCATTTTTCCGGACACATCTTTCAGTGTCAGATTATCGTACACAACGGTATTCACCTTAGCAGTAACTGCGCAATCCAGGAAAGCCGGAATTTTAACCGCTTCTTTCTTAGCCGATCCTTCTGTAGTCGGAGCGGAAGGCGTCATAAAATCGGAAACCAAAAACTGATTCGAATTCATATTGAAATTGGCTTTCAGAATCTGATTTCTGAATACGAATCCGTAGAAATTATCCAACGTTCCCGTAAGATGCACATCTGATTTTCCGGTCTTCAGATCCAATTGATTCAGACGAATCTGGTTCGGGTTAAACGCCACAACCGCCTGTGAAATCTGAACCGGTTTTGCCATTTCCGGACCTGTATAATTAAATCCGCTCAACGCTATATTTCCCGAATTCTGAATGTTCTGATACTGACTGGTTTCCACCGATTTCATATCGAATTTCGTTACCACATCGGCTTTCAAAATTCCGGAAAGCGGTTTGTCCAATTTCACGGGATATGCCTTAGTCACGTTAGCCAAATTGATTACTCCTTTCAGCTCGGCATTCACTAACGCATTTTCACTTATGTTTCTGATGTTTGCTTTCGCGTTGAAAACGTCCTGATCGATTCGGAATGACAATTTATCCAGATTCACATAAGTATCGTTCATCAGACCGGTTTCGTTGATAATCTTAGTGTCAATTACGATATTCTGAACCGATTTCGGCAAATCAGGATATTGAAACGATGCATTATTGGACGCGATAGCGATATTGAATTTTGGAATTGTCGTATCGGTCAAGTTCCCTTTTACGGTTCCATCCACCCTAAACTCACCCGTTGTTTTCACCGTATTGATATTACCCGCATAAGCTGCCGGAATCAATCCTAAGAAATTTTTAAAATCGGAAGTCGGTGTTTTGAATTTCAGATCGTAAACCTGACCTTTTTCGACCATCTGAATGAATCCGTCGAATTCCAACGGCAATTGGTTGATTAACGCCTTATTATTTCGGAAGGTATATTTCTGGTTTTTCATGTCAATCCCCAAAACGGCATCCAAAGACAAAGCCACATTGTTCATGTAGTTCATTTTATCCATGTCCAACGACAGTTTTGCGGTTGATTTCGTTTTTAAGTCTAAGTTGTCTGCGGCTAAATCACCGGTTCCTTCATGGTTTAAGCTATCGATAACCATTTTGATTTTCGATTTCTCATCCGTATAACGAAAACGCAGATTCTCCACTGAATACTTCTGAATACTCATGGCAAAAGGCTTACTTTTTGATTCGTCTTCAGGCTTATCATCTTTCAAAGCGATATCAAAATTACCGATACCGTCTTTGTTGAAAATGATATTCACCAGTCCGTCTTTTGAAGAAAAACCTTCAATGTTCATGGCCTCACCTTCTCCTTTGAACAATTCTTTCACCGACATTTTCAGATTGACCTCACCGGCATAAAAAAGCGTATCTCCTTCAAAAGGTGCTTTGTTAATAATGCTCAGTTTATCAATGGTAACACTGGCGTTGGGAAAATTTTTAAACAGACTCAATCCGACATCTTCAAATGCTACTTTGGCGTCTACATTTTCATTTATGGATTTGGCCACCAACTCTTTTATCTTGTTTTTAAACAAAAAAGGTGTCGCCGCCAAAGCAACAACAATAACCAACAGGGAAACACCCGTAATCTTTAAAATCTTCTTTACCATGTCTGAAATTATTTATCTCACGAAATTAACACAAAAATCAAACCAACTTATTAATGAAAACATAAATAAGTTGGTTTGGTCAGTAATGTCAAGGATTTTTTACTGAATGTTTAACTCGAAAGGCATTACAGCCTGAACACCTCTTCGTTCGTTCACTTTTCGGATTCGGTCTAAAACCTGATAGTTTTCTTCTCCGATTTCTTCTTTTATCAGCGCTTCTTTGGATTGGAACATCGAGATACCTCCTAAACTTCGAAGCAAATCTTCAAAGGTTTTTTCGTATTCCGGATAATCTTCTGTTCTGTATTCTTTAACTTTTGCCAATTTTGCCGCATGTTTGATGGCTGCATCCATTCCGCCAATTTTATCCACCAAACCTAATTTTAAAGCATCGGCTCCTGTCCAGACACGCCCCTGAGCGATAGAATCCACCTGAGCAACAGTCATTTTTCGGCCATCCGCTACACGTTTCAGAAAGGTTGTGTAAATGGTTTCGATACTTTCCGTCACCACTTCTTTAAACTTATTGTCAATAGGCTCAAAAACACTGTATCCCGATGCATTCTGATGCGTTCTTACCTGTTCGGCATTAATCCCCAATTTCGTCGCCAAAGGATGGAAGTTAGGCAGGGCGCCGAAAACACCGATGGAACCGGTAATCGTACTGGATTCCGCAAAAATAGTGTTGGCATTACACGAAATGTAGTAACCGCCGGAAGCCGCTAAATTCCCCATGGAAACCACAACAGGCTTCACTTTTTTGGTCAGTTCGATTTCCCTCCAGATCAGTTCAGAGGTTAATGCGCTTCCTCCCGGAGAATCCACACGTAAAACCACCGCTTTCACTTTGTCGTCGTTACGCGCCTCTTCTAAAGAACGACGCATCGAACCTTCTCCTATATAAGTCACATCACCTTCGCCCGACTGTATCTCTCCCTGAGCATAAATGATGGCAATCTTGTCTTTTTTACCGTAACCCAAATTGGTTCTGGCTACATTTTCGGCATAATCCAAAATGCTTATTTTATGATACTCTTCAGCCTTATCCACTTTCAAAGCTTTTCGGATACCGTTGTGGTACTCGTCTTCATATGCAATCCTGTCGATCAGGCGTTTTTGTTTAGCTAGTTCGGGAGTTCTTGCCCCAAGCGAATTAGCTATCGCATTCAGACTGTCTACCGGAATATCTCTGCTTTTGGAAATATCGGTCACCACAGAACTCCAAATCGAGTTTAATAAAGCACTCATTTGTTCGCGATTGGCCGAACTCATTTCGTTTTCTAGAAAAGGCTCCACAGCACTTTTGTATTTTCCGTGACGGATTACCTCCATTTTAACCCCGGATTTATCTTCAAAATCTTTAAAGAAGAGTATTTCCGCTGCTATCCCTTTGAAATCCAGTTCTCCTACCGGATTCAGGTAAACCGTATCCGCTACGGAATTCAGATAATATTCCTTTTGCGAAAAAGCATTGGCATACGCCACCACGAATTTTCCTGACTTCTTAAATTCCTCCAGTTTTCGTCGAATGGCTTTACTCTGTGCCAATCCAATCCTGGATTCATTATTCAGAATAGAAATCCCTTTAATCTTATCATCGGTTTTGGCCGCTTCTATAGCATTTAAAACATCCGAAACCCCATCGTGTTTGGTTTCAAAATAATCGAAATCGGTAAATTTGAATTGCCCTCCGTAATCCTGAGTCACCTCTTTCAGATCCAATTCGATGACCGAATCAGCTTTCACTTTCACATGATCCCCGTCACCGCCGAAAACAACGCTAACCAGGACAATCCCAAAGAAGAGAATCATAAAAAACACAAACAATCCAACGATTGTAGCCAGTACATTTCCTAAAAATTTCATCGTAATTCTATTTTTAAGATAAGTAGCTGAAATGTTAAAATTGTTACACTAAAGGCCAACAAATAAGTTATCAACAGTGCGCACAAAAACACTTCATTTGTAAAATACTTTTAGTTATTTTGTTTTATGGACTGTCAGCATCAAGTTGTTTTATCGCTAGGAAGTAATCAGGGAAATCGCCTGGAGAACATCCAAACCTGTATCTCCTTAATCCACAAAACCATAGGCACTGTTATTCGTGTATCTAAAGTTTACGAAACGCCTTCCTGGGGATTTAAAAGCGATGCTTTTTACAACTGCGCTTTATTGCTGCACACGGCTTTTTCCGCGGATAAAATTTTGAGCAAAATTCTGGAGGCCGAAAAACATCTGGGAAGAATCCGAAGTGAACAGCAAGGCTATCAGGCCAGGATTATTGATATTGACATTATTTCTTTTGACGAACTCGTTCTGGAAACCGAAACGTTACACATTCCGCATCCGCAGATGCAAAACCGATTGTTCGTTTTATTACCGATGCATGATTTGGATTCCGGCTGGCTCCATCCGAAGACAAACCAATCAATAGCCGAACTGATAAAAGCAACAGAAGACAAAAGCGAATGTGTCGCAGTAGATAATCTGAGTACGCCTCTGGAAAATCACAACTTCCAACAGTACAACTACATCGCCATTGAAGGTAATATCGGCGCAGGAAAAACAACGTTATCTGCCAAAATTTCAGAAGATTTCAATGCCAAACTGGTTTTGGAACGTTTTGCTGACAATCCGTTTTTACCAAAATTCTACAAGGATCAGAACCGGTACGCGTTTCCGTTGGAAATGTCGTTTTTAGCCGACCGTTACCAACAATTGTCAGATGATTTGGCGCAATTTGATTTATTCAGGGATTTCATTGTGGCCGATTACCATATTTTCAAATCGCTTATTTTTGCCAAAGTCACGTTGGCCGAAGACGAATACAGACTCTATAAAACCATGTTTGACATTATCCACAAGGAAATGCCCAAACCGGATTTGTATGTGTATTTATATCAGAACACCGAACGTCTTCTTGATCAGATCAGACAACGCGGACGTTCTTACGAACAGGAAATCCCTGCTGAATATCTGGAAAAAATCAATCAGGGCTATCTGGATTACATCAAAACCCAGACCGATTTAAACATTCTAATTATTGATATTTCCGATATGGATTTTGTGGAAAACCAGGAAGATTATCTGAAAATACTTGAAAAGATAAGCTCCAAATAATTTTCAAATATTCAAATTACTCCATTTTCAAATTAGCTATTTTCTGAAACAAATCCCAAACCACGATGCCCGCACTTACCGAAATATTCAGTGAGTGTTTGGTTCCCAACTGCGGAATTTCAATCACACCGTCGCTCAGATGAATCGCTTCCTGCGCCACTCCTTTGACTTCGTTTCCGAAAACCAGGGCGTATTTTTGATTTTCCTGCAGCTGAAAATCATTCAGCATCACCGAATTCTCAACCTGTTCAATGGCATAAACAGCGACATTTTCTTTTTTCAGATTTCCGATAACTTCCAGAACATCTTTTGCATATTCCCACGTTACCGTATCCGTGGCACCCAAAGCCGTTTTATGAATCTCCTTATTGGGAGGTGTGGCGGTTATTCCGCACAGGTAAATTTTCTCAATCAGGAAAGCATCGGCCGTCCTGAACACCGAACCGATGTTATGCAGGCTTCTGATATCGTCCAGAATGATGATTAGCGGCGTTTTGGCAGCTTGCTTAAACTCTTCTATATTTTTGCGTTCCAATTCGCTGTTGGCAAGTTTTCTCATTTTGTTGCATTAAAAAAGCCTCCAAAAATAAACATTTTGAAGGCTTCCTATGTATTTTTTATAAAAATTAGCTTTTCACTTCCTGAGCAGGAACCGGAGTTACCGGAGTCTGAGCCGGAGCCGGAGTTGCAGGAACTGGATTTGCTTTCACATCACCCTTAATCGTTAACAACTTAGGAGTTTCCGAAACATTTGAGGTAATCGTAACATTTTTCTGAAACGTACCTACTCTGTTCGTATCGTATTTTACTTTAATAACTCCTTTAGCACCCGGAGCAATTGGTTCTTTCGGAGCCTCAGGCACTGTACAACCACAAGATCCCTGTGCACTCTTGATGATTAGAGGTTGGTCTCCATTGTTTGTAAACACGAATTCTCTTTGACCATCCGCATTTTGGTTAATCGTTCCGTAATCGATAGTTTCATTTTCAAAAACCATACCCGGTCCTTTAACTTCAGGAGCAGTAACTTTTTTAGACTTCTTGGTCTTTTTAGTTTTCTTTACTTCAGTTGTAACTTTTTTTGTTGCAGCAATTTCCTGTGCGGTAGCCGCTGTAAGACCAAACACGAAGAACGCACCTAATAGTAATATTTTTTTCATAACCTTTTGTATTTAAACATTTAGAAGGCAAATCTATTAAAAAAGATGTTTCGATTTTCAGTAAAGTCACAATTTTAATTAATTTTTAAGACTAAGGTTCTTGAGATAAAGTCTTCATGTATATTTGCAAACAAACCCGTTACTATGTCAACAAAAGAAAAAACACCGAAGGAAACCCCGTTAATGAAGCAGTACAACGAGATAAAAAACAAATATCCCGATGCCTGTCTGCTCTTCCGTGTAGGCGATTTCTACGAAACTTTTGGTGACGACGCGGTACGTGCTGCAGGAATTTTAGGAATTACCTTAACCAAAAGAGGAGCCGGTTCCGATTCTGAAACCGCTCTGGCCGGATTCCCGCACCATTCCCTGAACACTTATTTGCCGAAACTGGTAAAAGCCGGACTACGTGTAGCAATTTGTGATCAGTTGGAAGATCCGAAAATGACCAAAACCATTGTAAAACGAGGAGTGACCGAATTGGTAACGCCGGGTGTTGCGATGAATGACGAAGTTTTACATTCCAAATCAAATAACTTCTTAGCTTCCATTCACTTTGGCAAAAAAAATATCGGGGTGGCTTTTCTGGATGTTTCCACAGGCGAATTTTTAACAGCGCAGGGCAATGACGAATACATTGACAAATTACTTCAGAACTTCAATCCGAGTGAAGTTTTGGTTCAGAAACATTATAAAAGTCAATTTAAAGACAGTTTTGGCGAAGATTTCCATTCGTTCTTTCTGGAAGACTGGATCTACAAAGAAGACTACGCTTTTGAACGCCTGACAAATCATTTCCAGACCAATTCACTGAAAGGATTCGGGATCGAAGAATTGCAAGAAGGCGTTATTGCCTCGGGAGCGATTTTATATTATTTATCGGAAACACAACACAATAAAATCCAGCACATCACCAACATCCATCGTATTGCCGAAGACGCTTACGTTTGGATGGATAAATTCACCATCCGCAATCTGGAATTGTATCATAGTTACAATCCGAATGCGGTTACGTTACTGGATGTCATCGACCGCACACTTTCCCCGATGGGAAGCCGTTTATTAAAACGCTGGCTGGCATTGCCGTTGAAAGACGCTAAGAAAATTCAGGGCCGTCATGAAGTGGTGGACTATCTGAAAACCAACAAGGACGTACTGCACAACATGCAACACCAGATTAAACAGATTTCCGATCTGGAGCGTCTGATTTCAAAAATTGCCACCGGAAAAGTGAGTCCGCGTGAAGTGGTATATCTGTGTAATTCACTCGATGCCATCATCCCGATGAAAGCGCAGGCTCTGGAAAGCGCCAATGAAGCTTTAAAAACCATAGGCGACAGTTTGCATTCCTGCGACTTGTTACGTGAAAAAATAAAAACGACTTTAAATCCGGATGCCCCAGTGGCCATAAGCAAAGGAAATGCGATTGCAAAAGGAATCCATCCTGAACTGGACGAATTGCGTTCCATCGCTTTTTCCGGAAAAGAATATCTGGAAGCCATGGAAGCCCGTGAAAGTGAAAAAACCGGTATTCCGTCGTTAAAAATATCGTTTAATAACGTTTTCGGTTATTATATTGAAATCCGAAATACCCATAAAGACAAAGTTCCGACCGAATGGATCCGTAAGCAAACCTTAGTGAATGCTGAACGCTATATTACCGAAGAACTGAAAGAATACGAAACCAAGATTTTAGGCGCCGAAGAAAAAATCCACAAACTGGAATCGGAATTGTTTGAACAACTGGTGCTTTGGATTTCGACGTACATCAAACCTGTACAACTGAATGCAAACCTGGTAGCGCAATTAGACTGTTTGTGTTCGTTTACGCAATTGGCTGTCGAGAACAATTACGTTCGCCCCGAAATCGATGAAAGTTTCGATCTGGATATTAAAAACGGTCGCCATCCCGTGATTGAAAAACAATTGCCGGTAGGAGTACCCTATATTGCGAATGATGTTTTTCTGGACAACGAAACCCAGCAGATCATTATGATTACCGGTCCGAACATGTCGGGTAAATCAGCCATTCTGCGACAAACCGCCCTGATTGTCCTTTTGGGGCAGATGGGAAGTTTTGTTCCAGCAGAAAGCGTTCGTATGGGCATTGTGGATAAAATCTTTACCCGTGTGGGTGCCAGCGATAACATTTCGATGGGGGAATCCACTTTTATGGTGGAGATGAATGAAACCGCTTCCATTCTAAATAATATTTCCAACCGAAGCTTAGTCTTATTGGACGAAATCGGTCGGGGAACCTCAACCTATGACGGAATTTCGATTGCCTGGGCCATTGCGGAATATTTGCACGAACATCCAAACAAACCTAAAACGCTTTTTGCTACCCACTATCATGAACTGAACGAAATGGAAATTACTTTTGAACGCGTTCAGAATTTCAATGTTTCGGTAAAAGAAATGAAAGACACCGTTCTTTTCATCCGTAAACTGGTTAAGGGTGGAAGTGCGCACAGTTTCGGTATTCATGTGGCTAAGATGGCCGGAATGCCACAAACGGTTATTCTGAAAGCCCAAAAACTTCTTAAAAAACTCGAAAAGGATCATTCCAGCGAAGCGCTAGCAGGAATTAAGTCGGATAAAGAAGAATTACAATTGAGCATTTTCAATTTAGACGACCCGCTTTTGGAAGAAATCAAAGAGGAAATCCTGAATTTGGACATCAATACCCTGACTCCGGTGGAAGCCTTAATGAAGCTGAATGAAATCAAGCGTATGTTAACCAAAAAATAATACAATTGTAAAACAAACGGTATCAAAGAATTAAAAAAAAGTTTTATTTTTTTCTCCTCAAATGCTTGCAGAATTGAATTTATGTTTTACATTTGCACTCGCAATACGAAAGTAACGCGGTTCTTTAAAAACATGAAAATGCGAAAATAGCTCAGCTGGTAGAGCGCAACCTTGCCAAGGTTGAGGTCGCGGGTTCGAACCCCGTTTTTCGCTCTACTACCAATATAATGCTCGAGTGGTGGAATCGGTAGACACGCTGGACTTAAAATCCAGTGGACATTAGTCCGTGCGGGTTCAAGTCCCGCCTTGAGTACAAGAAAAAACCGTAATATACTTTAAATTAAGTATTTACGGTTTTTCTTTTTTACATTCCTCCCACATATCTCCCACATTTTAGAAAACACTTCCAAAATTACCTTTCTTAAACATTTTTATCTTCACCCTTCTCCATTTTCACCGCCTGTTTTTCCTTGAAGTTCTTGTGTGCCTGAAGTGCTGCTTTCTGATTGTCCGTTAATTTGTCGAAGTCTGTCCAATCTATTTTCAGATTTGTTTCTTTTTTGTCCTGTTCCATAAATGATTTATTAAGTGATTCAATATCTTTTCCATTTCTGCCTCACGCGCAAACTCAGATTATAGTTTTTTAAAGATTTTGAGTTTTATAGATTGTATAAATGTTTGATACAAAGAATATTCGCGTGGGGTTTATTTACGTTGTATAAATGTACTACTTTTCAACCTGCTCTATGTTTTGGATAGGGTAAAAAATTTTGTATATATCTTCAAGGTTGGTTCCCTACCCCCTATATAAACCGTTTGGGGCATTTCGGAAACTCGGATTTTTTAGGGGTATAGGGGTTGAATTATCTCGGTCAAAAAATATTTTTCCGTTTTTTTTATTGAGGCGGTTTGCATGGCTCTACTGTTTTTGTAATCCTACTTAGGTCACACGTAAAACTTGTAAAGTCGCACCAATAAAGGAAACTTTTATTTCACTGCTATTTTTTCCCAACCGTTTGCACAATCACACTATTTACACTGTTTTTTCCGTAGTGTATTATGAAAGAAAAACCTATATTTGGTTTAATACCTATAAAGGTTTCAGACTGCAGTTTGTAAAAAAGGAACTTAAATCGTATTTAAAATTATGCTTAGAAAACTACTATTGTATTTAGAAACGAAAACCGTTTTATTTTTGGTTGTGTATTGTGTCTTTTCAATCTTATATACTTTTGTAATTGAAAGTATAACTTATAAAAATAACTCATTGAGCCCGCATCTACTTGAAGTTACCGGAGAACAGATGCTAAGTCGAGGGTTGTTGGTTTTTATGATTTTTGTTTTTTCATTCTGCTGTTTTGAAATAAAAGAAGGCAAGATTAAAATACGTCCAGAAACCAGACATAGAACTTGATTTTTTCAACACAAATAAACTATCCAAATATTGTTTTAAGTAAGTCGTTAACATACTTTTCTACGTCCTGAGTATCATATTGTAATTCGACGTCCCTTCTCCCCCTTAAATCAAAACCTCTTACTTGTTTCTTCATTTGCTCGACGTTAAAAACTTTATTTGTAATGTAATTTATCAAGAGTGATTCGATTTTGTCCTTATCGCTCTTACTTATAAATTCCTTAACGCCTTTTTTAATTAATTTGTTTGCTATCTCGGTTAATTCTCTTTCTATTACTATCATTGTTTGAGTGTTTTTTTTAATTGGTTAGTAATGTGGTTAATAAATTAGTTTGTCCTGAAGGGTAAAGTCTGTTTTGCTTTATTCTTTGGTTGCTGTCGGTGTTTCTAATATTGTGAGCGATCTCTTTTATTTGCATTTTGTAATCTGAGAAAACCCACTTGCCGGACAAATACCGTCTTTTGATTTGCTCAAATGTTTTTTTGTCGGTTAGATAATAATATTTCAATCCGGTATGTGATAGTAAAAGACTGTTTTCTTTCTGCATCGAAATATCTAATCCAGTCACTTTGCAAACTGATTTTTCAGAAGGTGTTGAAGAAACCAACTCCACCTTTTTTGACAGTATATTTAAAGTGTCAATTTGGGTGGTGTTGAAGTTTAAAAAATCCACCTTTTGACTAATTACTTCAGTAATGTTTTTTTGAATATTGTTTGAATACGTTTTTGTTATTTCTTTAAACTGCTTTCGGTGGGTTTTAAAGTTCTCTGTTTGATTATTCGACAACAACCCACTCCAATAATTTGGATTTGAATATTCCAACATTCTATATTTAAGTTTTGTACTTAAAGTGTCAATTTGGGTGGTGTTGTCATAAAACAATACATTTTCCCATTCGGTTATCAATTCATTTTTGAAGTTATGAAGTCCGTAATTTATTAAGTCAAATAGCGTGAATATACCCTTCTTATTTAATTTTTCCATTCTAGTATATTTAATCTCGAAACGCATTATTTCGCTGTCAATTTCAAAACCTTTTGATTTGTAGTGCAATGCCTTATTATATGCCTTAATTATATACTGCGAATGTTCAACTTGCTTGTATTTTCCCTCCTCTGAATTTTTTTGATACTCAAAAAGTTTTGTTTTATGCAGTAGGCAGTTATTTAAAATCTCGTTTGTTGGTTCCGGCGGCGTGATATTAACACCTACTTCCAAACACTTTAAAATACATTGCTGAGGTGTTATATTGAATTTATCGTTTAAATCATTTAAAACCAACAAAACAGCCTTTAAATCAAAATTGTTATAATTATGCGCTCCGTTGTTCCAATACTTATGCAGACTTCCTTTAAAAAAAACGGTTCCCGTATCATAAATTACAAATTCAATTCCTTTGTAATATGCATGTTTGTATGGTGTTATTGCATATCCGTAACGATTGACTGTTTTTATTTCTCCGGTTGTCACGCTTGCCTTTCTTTCAAAATCTAATAAGGTGTTACCTTCCAATTCGGATGGATCTAAATCCTTGATTAATATTTTTACAAAGTCTATCAATTGATTATATTTGTTGAAGTTTTGACATTGCCTGTTAAAACGACTTTTGAACAAAATAAAGGGAGCCTGAACAACTCCCTTTTTTCATTTATTCCGTTTTGTAGGTATTAATTATTTGCGCTAAAATTTTTGGGGTTGCCGGATAGAATGAAAAATAAACGTCAATTATTAGCCATATTTCCGGCTCTTGGGTTATAAAGTTTTTACCCTCCGTAAAGTGGAATATTAAAAGACTCTTCTTTTCGCCTTTTCTCTTATCTCCGTAGTAAATGTTTTTTATTCCTGTTGGCCTTAATCCGGTAACTGCCTCTGATGTTTTCCAGCTATTTGTGTTTCTTATTCTCAAATACTTTGTAATACCTGAAGATTTAGATTTTTCTTGATAAGGCTCTATTCTAATTAGTTCCTCAAAATGATTAAACCCGCCTTTTAACCCTATTAGTCGGTAAACTGTATATGATTTGGTTTTGTTTAAAACCCCGTAGACGTGCCTATGAAATTCGGGAGTTTTGAAATTGCCTGTCTTTTCCATAATCAGCCATTTAAAGGGGTTAAACTTTTTTCAATGTCTGATTTTAGGAAATAAACTCTTGCCCCGATTCCGTAAGGCGTGAGTTTGCCTGATTTGCACCAGTTGTGAACGGTGGATATATCTACCTTAAAAAGTCCTGCGACTTCTTGGCGTGACAGATATTCTTCCGGCTGTTTTGGTTTGAAGTGTTTAAGAAATTCGTCTAAATGACTTTTTACACTCTCTGCGATTTTGTTTTGTAGTTCGTCAGGGCTAACGGAAATGAATTGAATTGCACTCATAAGTTTTTTATTTATTGTTAAACTTGAGTACAAATCTCAATCGGTTTCATTTCCGATTCATGGTAGTTTTTTCCGATTCTCGGGGATCCGTTTTATTGTATTATTTCAGCTCGAAAATCTCTTTTACTATTAAGTTGTAATTATTTTCTCTTCCTGCTGACGAATATTTGGTGCTAAAACTCTCTTTATTTAAAAATTCTTGATGTGTTTTTTCGCTTATAAAATCGTTTTCAAATAACCATTCCATTAGTTTTGAATGTGTTATAGGAATAATTCTTTCTTCCTTTTTCATTTTTTGAATTAAAAAACTATAATCCGCATACCTATCAATAATGTATCTTTCTGAGTAAATTTTAAATAACAAATAATTTTTTTCGTCTGCACCACAAAATACTTTAGGGAACGGATTTTCATTCACAGATACTTCTTTTTGAATTTCAAAAGTCCTTTCTTTTATAGTATTCAAATATTTTATTTCTCCTCTATAATCAATATCTTCTAAATATTCTTTCCCACTTAAATCGTTTATAATTTTACCTATTACCTGAACTCTGGTATCTCCTGGTATTGTGTTAATTCCATTTAAAAAAACAGACTTTTTGAAAAAAGTTTCTATTTCATCAATGTTTGTGTAAATACTGTTTTCCAACTCAGTATAAATTATCAATTCTTCTGTTTTGATTCCGGTTCCTGATAAAGTCTTTAGAAAACAATCATATTTTATAAATACAGATAAGTAGTAAGAGCGAATTCTAACTGATAATTCGGCCGGAGCATTATTATGAATCAACACTCTTTCTAGTAATTCGAGTTTATCGAAATTATCTAAAATTGTACTTATGTCTTTTTTAAACAGTTTGAATGTGGATATATACAACTCTTGACTTGTAATTTCTTTTACAATATCTGCTATCAACATCAATCTAACATAATTAGGTATTTCTTTGCCCCTATATGTCAAATCGTCGTTATTAAGTAGTTTCTTGATTACTTTGTAGATAATGTCGTTTGAATATTTCGATTGAGTATTTTCAATTTTTATAATCATGCCTATTTGAACTTTTGAACTTTAATTTTGTTAGTTACACCAACTACTTACTTAGTCGGGCTTCCTCAATATAATCAAACATATTATCTAAAATTTTAATGTTCTTCATTAAGGCTTTAAAGTCAGTTTCTGTCATTTCGTTATTTGTTTCCGGTGTGGTTGAAAGTTTATACAAATGACTCGTTACCGCATCATTCAAAAACCTTTTTAGGTTTGATACTCCGTTTTCTTCTTCACCCATTTCTAAACATCTTGTTAGACCTAAAATTTCTAATTCTGGCTGCGTAAAATTAAAATTATCCATATTTTTTTATTTATTAACCTCAACTATTTCTAATTCACCAGTCCACCTATCCAACAGCAAAGCATTATCATAATTACTCTTGATTACTTTGTATCTACTCATTACAGCTAAAACAATGATACCAAAAAAGAGTACTATTGCTAACTTGTTTTTATTGAAAAATTCTTTCATAATATTTATCAAAAATTTTTAAAGGTTGGCTTACTATTGTGCGTTTCTAATTACTGTCATTCCAGGCTCCTTATCTTTGTTCAATCGCTCGTAAAACTGCATAAATAAATCTGCGTTAGCATCTTTATCTTCCCTTTGATTTATGTAGTTCAAAAACAAACTTTCTTTTGAGTGTCCGGTTATCTGAATTAATACGGCCGTTGGTATTTTTTTGTAATAATTTGATGCAAACGAACGTCTAAAACTATGTGTCGTTATTAATTCCCATTTAGGGTAAAAATTTTGTATTTTACGCATTGTTTCCGGCTTGTTTTTCTTTGCCTCAGGGTTTAATTTTTTACCTTCTACTTTCTCATTTATTTCCGCAATCTCGCAAACTTTTTTAATGTGTTCATTCAGTTTTTGAGTACTTACCTTATATGGAAATTCGTTTTTCATTATGTCGACAACATAAGGATTAATTATTCCAATCGTTACTGATTTTTTTGTTTTCCGTTGTATAACGTCCAAATACATTCGTCCGCCTTTATACCGAATATCCTCTTTTGTAATATTCAATAAATCACTTGCACGCTGTCCAATCTCACAACCTATTAAGATCCATTTACGGGCGTTTAAATGGGCATCATTTGTAATTTTATTGCAAGTTCTAATTTGTTCCAATTCATCAAATGACAAAGTAACTATAAAACGTTCCTCGTTTGATTCTGCAAAACCTTCTATTTGCTTAATATATGGGTTTGTTTTTATCTCTAATTTTTCAGCATCCAAACAAACAGTTTTTAAATTATCTAACTGCTTACCGGAGTAGTTTTTGGAATAGTTTCTTGTGTTAATTAACCAGTTCGTAAACTTATCTACAAAGGTTTTATTAATATCTAAGAAGTGAATTTGTTTTTTGATTGCTGTCTTTTGATAGTCTTCAATTATTTTTTTAAAAGTTTCGTAACCCTTAACCCTACTTTTTGAAATTCCTATCTGATTACGTCCGGAAACTTTGCGGGTGTTAGCGTTATCAATAATGAACTGAATATGATTTGCAAGTATTCCAGTATCCTTTTTTTCAACCCTCTCAAAACATTCATTGATTTGATTTGATAGCCAAAATTTATCAATAACGGTAGAATCGGTTAAGGCTTCATTATAACGGTCTTCTAAAAAACTTTGCAACTTCAATAACGACTTATGAAGTAATTTATTAACGTCGTTATTTTTCTTTGGTAGGTTTGTTTCTGTCCAGTCTTTTTCATTTATTGAAAATCCGGTGTTTGCGGTTACGTCTGTTTTTCTACCTACTTTAAACCTTACCGAGATAGGTTTTTTCTCTTTTGTACTGCTTTGCAGTCTAAACTGAATATTTGCCATGTTTGAACTTTTGAACAACTCAAAGGTAAGGCTTTGTTTTTCAATTACAAGTTTTACTCCCACATTACTCCCACATTTCTACTATTTCATTCCATTTCATTAGTTTTCATTCTATCATTAAAGGCAATAAAAAAACTTTAAACAATAGCATTTACAAGAGTTCAAGGTTCATTTATACGATTTTTAAAGACATTACAAAAAACACAAAACAGACAGGTTTCAAGTCCCGCCTTGAGTACAAAAGCTTCAAATTAACGTTTGAAGCTTTTTTTATTTCCAGCCATCATCAGTTTTGTTCCGAATAAAGTTTTACTCAGTTAAGCACAATCCATGCACCTGAAACCGCAAAACGAGACATATAAAATCGGGCGCTGCACAAAAAAACTAAACACACGGCGTTTCCCAAATAAAAACCCTTGAATATATCGAGACTTTTATATTTTTGCAGCCTTTAAAAACAAACACTCCAATGGGAACTTTCGCCATCAGCAAAAAAGAGAACGGACTAATTAAATTCGAATTCAATTCCCGAAAAGGAAAAACCCTTTTAACGAGTCAGAGCTACAAAAGCAAGGAAGAGTGCGAAAAGGATATTTTGTACCTAAAAGAACGTGTCGAGAACGTTTCGTTTTTAAAATTCAAAACACCCGCAGGTAAATTTTTCTTTAAATTGATTCATGACGGACACATTCACGGCATCAGCAGAAAATTCACCACCGAATTACTTTTAGCCAAAGGACTGGACGAGATGAAGAACAACTTTTCAGAATCAGAAATACTCGACTTCTCCGAGGATATCTTTTTCGATTAAGACATAAAAAAATCCCGAACAATCGGGATTTTTTATATTTAAGAAGCTGCCTGTAAACGTTGCAGTAAATTTTTACTCAGCGAATGTTCCGCATACTCTCTATCGATAAACAATGATGTTTCATCAGAACTTGGCAAATCGTACATCGCATCGGTTAAAATCGCTTCACAAAGCGATCGCAATCCTCGTGCCCCTAATTTGTATTCCAAGGCCTTATCAACTATAAAATCCAAAGCATCGTCCGAAATAGTAAATTCCACATCGTCCATTGCGAATAACTTCTTGTATTGCTTCACCAAAGCGTTTTTAGGTTCGGTTAAAATCGCACGCAAGGTTTCTTTATCCAAAGGATCCATGTGTGTCAATACCGGAAGACGTCCAATAATCTCAGGAATCAACCCGAAGTCCTTAATATCTTTCGGAATAATATACTGTAACAGATTGTCCTTGTCGATGGCATCGGAGTTTTTAGACGTACCGTATCCCACCGCCTGACGGTTCAATCGTTTGGAGATGATTCGCTCAACCCCATCAAAAGCCCCACCGGCAATAAACAGAATATTCTGCGTATTTACCTCAACGAATTTCTGATCCGGGTGCTTACGACCTCCTTTTGGCGGCACATTCACAACCGTCCCTTCCAATAACTTCAACAAAGCCTGCTGCACACCTTCTCCCGAAACATCTCGTGTAATAGAAGGATTATCACTCTTACGAGCAATTTTATCAATCTCATCGATAAAAACGATTCCTCTTTCGGCTTTAGCCACATCATAATCGGCGGCCTGCAATAATCGGGTTAAAATACTTTCTACATCTTCCCCTACATATCCTGCTTCAGTTAACACTGTCGCATCTACGATAGCCAAAGGAACGTTCAGCATTTTGGCAATTGTTTTGGCCACCAGAGTTTTTCCGGTTCCGGTTTGCCCTACCATTATGATATTACTTTTTTCGATTTCCACCTCATCGTCGAATTGCTTTTGCAGCAAACGCTTATAGTGGTTATACACCGCTACGGACATCACTTTTTTGGTCTGATCCTGTCCGATAACATACTGATCTAAAAAGGCGCGTATTTCCTTCGGCTTACTTAACACTAAATCAGCAAGCAATCCTGAACTTCCGTTTTGTTTTAATTCTTCCAATACGATGCCGTGTGCCTGCTCAATACACTTATCACAAATGTGCGCGTTGATGCCGGCAATCAGCAGATTGGTTTCTGGCTTTTTCCTTCCACAAAAAGAACACTCTAAAACTTCTTTAGCCATATTTTTATTTTTGTTGCAAAGTTACAAAGTATAAAGCTGACTTTACCACCTTTAACTTTTGACTCTCATTAATTTAACTTCTTCTCAATACTTCATCAATCATACCGTATTCTTTCGCCTCATCGGCTTTCATCCAGTAATCTCTTTCACTGTCCTTAAACACTTTATCGTACGGCTGTTTCGAATGTTTCGAAATGATCTCATACAATTCCTCTTTCAGCTTCAACATCTCTCTCAGATTGATTTCCATATCCGTTGCAACACCCTGAGCCCCTCCTGAAGGCTGATGAATCATCACACGGGAATGCGGTAACGCCGAACGTTTTCCTTCAGCCCCAGCGCACAATAAAACCGCACCCATCGAAGCCGCCATTCCTGTACAGATGGTCGCCACATCCGGTTTCACAAACTGCATGGTATCGTAAATTCCCAAACCGGCATACACGCTTCCGCCCGGGGAATTGATATAAATGCTGATATCTTTTGAAGCATCCACACTTTCAAGGAATAACAACTGTGCCTGAATAATATTAGCCACATAATCATCCACACCGGTTCCCATAAAAATGATCCTGTCCATCATCAAACGTGAGAACACATCCATGGAGGCCACATTTAACTGACGTTCTTCAATAATATACGGAGTCATGCTTCCTACGATTTTATCGTAATACATACTGTTTACTCCGTGATGCTTCGTGGCATATTTTTTAAATTCTTTTCCGTAGTTCATAGGGGTATATTTAGTTTGTAAGATTAAAAAAAGCGTCAAACAAAATGTCTGACGCTCAAATATACTTATTTTTTTAAGAAAAATTATTCTCCGTACATTTCTTTAATAAAGTCTTGATAAGAAACTTCTTTTGCCTTAGCCGAAACTTTTTCTTTAAACAGATTCACCATCTTCTCACTCATGATTTGTTCCGAAAGACGTTTAACCTCTTCTTGGTTTGACAATACTCTTGCCACGATACCATCAACATCAGCATCTGTAGGGTTCATTTGACCGAACTGTGCCATTTGTTTTTTGATCAGTTCCGCAGTATATCCTTTTAATTCTTCAAAAGTTGTCTGCAAATTGTTTTCCACAATCACTTTTCCTTCGATTAACTGATAACGCAATCCGTTTTCTGATTTTGCGTATTCTTCTTCAGCCTGCTCCGGAGTTAATGGGTTTTCGCCAACCGTTTGAATCCATTTTTTAAGGAACGTTGCCGGTAATTCGAATTTTGTGCTTTCGATTAAGAACTCGGTAACATCGTTTAAGAATTTCTGATCGGCTTGTGTAGCGAATTGCTGCTCTGCATCTTCTTTGATTTTCGCTTTCACTTCTTCAACAGAAGTTACATTTCCTTCTCCGAATAATTTATCGAACAACTCTTGATTTAATTCTGCTTTTTCAGAAGTGTTAATTTCTTCGATAGTGAAGTTTACTTCGATATCCAAACCGTGAACAGCATCATGATCTACTTTCAGATAGTCCATTAATTTGTGATCGTCATCAAAAAGACCTTTTGTTCCCAAAGTCACTACATCACCAACTTTTTTACCAATGAATTTCTTAACATCCGTTTTTCTTTTGAAAATATCAAGGTTGATAGTAACCGGGTTGTTGATTCCGTTTTCTTCATTAGAGAATGTTCCGCTGATATCGTCACCTTCTTCAACTTTCTCTTTAGAAATCATTTTCCCGTATTGTTTTTGAATACGCTCCACTTGCTCGTCCAACATTTTATCGTCGGCAACAATGGTATATTTCGTGATTTTATTTTTTGCAGCTAAATCCACTTTGAATTCCGGAGCCAAACCTAATTCGAATTCGAATTTATAGTTATCGGTATCCCAATTGAAATCTTCTGTCATTTTAGGAAGCGGATTCCCAAGAATATCCAATTTCTCTTCTACAAGATAGTTATTCAATGAATTTTGCAACAATTTGTTAACTTCATCCAAAAGAACCGCTTTACCGTATTGTTTCTGAATTAAACTCATTGGCACAGCTCCTTTTCTAAACCCAGGAATACTGGCATTTTTACGGTAACCTGCTAAAACTTTTTCAACCTGACCTGCATAATCTTCTTTAGTAACCTCAACAGTTACAATCGCATTTAATGCATCTACATTGCTTCTTGTAATATTCATTATTTTGATTTTTTACATACTAAAATTGGGTTGCAAAATTATATATTTTTTACAACCCAACCAAGTTTTTAACCTATTGTATTTCATTCGATTATAATTATTTGCTTTTCCGCAGTCCGAAGACACTCAAAAACCGACAAATATCTGCACTGTTTTCACAAAACATGGACCAGTTCTTAACAACCGGAAAAGCAATTCCTCCGAACTTAATCCTTCACAAACAGATTCAAAACCCACTGACTTACTGACAATACCACACTGAATACTAGCGCATTCAAAAACGTATCCACTGTAAATTCATCAATCAGGTAATCCGCCAGCAATACCATTCCGGCATTGATAATCAAAAGAAACAGACCCAATGTAAATAGTGTAATCGGCAAGGTAAAGAAAACCAAAACGGGTTTTAAAAACGTATTGAGCAATCCCAATACCACCGCAACTATCAATGCGGCTTTTATGGTCGCCAAGTGAATTCCCGGAAGAAAATACGACAAAACCACAATCAGAACAGTTGTCAGCAAAAGCCGGACAAGTAAATTTTTCATGATAACATTTTTTTTGCAAAAGTAAAAAAGCGCTGAAAAATCAGCGCTTTTTTTAAAACTATATTTTTTTTAGTTGGAACCCAATACGGTTACACCAGGGAAACCGCCCACTTCGTAAATTGGCAATTTCGCTTTATAATGCGAATTAATCACCTTGATGATTTCATTAGCAATCACCGCATATCCTCTTGGATTTGGATGCACTCCATCCAATGAGAACAATACTGTACTAAGATTAGAGGCACCTGCAAAATAATCCGCCGTGTAAATCTGACCGTCTTCCAATCGCAATCCGTTTACTAAGCGATTCATAATTGCATTCATATCCGCAACAGCTAAATTTTGGGCAGCCGCGATAGATTTAATTGTATTATTGTAAGACGCCGTAGCATTCGCAATGGCTGTTTTCTCCGTTGGAATTAAGATGTGTTTATCTTCTAACGGATAAGTGATACCGTATTTATCCAATGGAGCAGGAACCCCTACAGGAGCTGTTCCGATAGCCAATCTCGTAGTCAAAAGAACTAAATCCTGAGAAGTAGCCTGTCTTGCCTGACCGAATACCTGACCGTAAAATGCAGCTGTAGCCGCACCAAGTGTTGGTGTAAATGCCGCTGTTAATTGGGCTGATAAATTCGTTAACGATTCGTCTTTAATCAACAACGGATTACTGGCTGTTGTAGACAATAAGTTAATTCTGTTTCCGGCTCCAAAAACAGTTAAAGCCTGTTTTAACGGACCGTACAACTGGGCATTTAAAGCATTGATAGTCGCCTCACCCACAGCATCATTCCCTTGTCCAAGTACTGATTTAGTCAATGGATTATATGGAACTGTTGTAAAGAAAGGTATAGAAGTAACACTTGGAATTGTAGCAACAACTCCTTTAGCTCCATTTGATGTTAATCCTGTAATCGGGCCCAACACCGGGTGTGTACCTCCGTTAACAATTAGATTATAAGTTCCTGCAAAAACCTGAGGATCCGTAATATCATTTCCGCCATAAGTCGACGGATCAAAATTTCCGGTTTGGTCTACCCCGATCCCACCGGAAGTCGCATAAGACAACACATCGTTGGATCCAATCCAGTTGGTGAAGAACGTCGGATTTTTAGACATCGCATCCCCCAAAACAGTCGCATTGGCACTTGTAGCATGTCTTACAAAATAAGGATTTGCCGTCCCTAAAGCCACACCGCCAAGATTACCGTAACCCGGTGTTAGCAAATGAAATGATTTTGCCCCAGGAACTCCCATATTATTATAAGCAGTAGCCTGAAGATTTGAAACTTCAACAGTTGGCGTTCCAACTATAGGTTCAGGCCCTCCGGCAGCAAAATCGATAACCAATCGTGTTCCTCCTATCTGGACTCCGCCCAACATCAAACCTCCCAGATTATTAACATCATCAGCAAAGGAAGGTTGTGTAAACGCACCCCCTCCAACAATTGCAAATTTTTGCGCTAAAAGGTTAGGATAAGAATATGCCTGACCTCCGCGGAAAACCGTTCCATCCATGTAACCGGCAGTTAAGGAATTCCCGACTGCCACATACGAAGAGAAATCAGCCTCTCCGGCTGAGTAGGACGCATCATTAACTTCTGTCTCAAATTCAGGCTCACAAGAAGCAAGACCCAAAGCTGCTATTACAGCAATATATATATATTTATTTTTCATCTCGATTTTATTTTAAATTAGAAGCTATACGTTAAACCAACACCTGGAGAAAAAACAGTCGATTTGTAAGTACCTCCAAACGGAATTGTCTGACCATTTTCCTGATAATGATCGTAAGACGCGTCAACCTCATCAAAATGCAAGTATAAGAAAGATGCATCAACTCCTAATTTCTTATTGATCTGGTATGTTAAACCTCCCGTATACCCCATAGAATCGTTACGAGGTGTTTCCGGAGCAAAATAACCCGAAGAAATTGGGCTTTCGTCTTTATACCAACCTGCTCTGAATGTAAATTTATCAGTGGCTTTGTACTGGGTTCCTACACGGTATGTATTTGTATCGTGGTAGTTTCTCGGGTTTACCGAAGTTGGCACGCTGTTATCGAAATCAACATTCAAAGACTCATAAGCACGCCACATGGTTCTGTTGTAATCGAAAGCGATCATCCACTTATCGGTCACATTAAATGATAATCCTGCCGTTAATTCAGCCGGCAATGGCAAATCGGCATTGAAAGTGGTAGTTGAATATGTCCCTTGAGCAAAAGCCGGAACATCATTAAAAGTAGCATCACCACCTCGGGCTTCCATAATGATTTCGGAACGGTAGTTCACCCCTAAGCGAATTTCTTTACATGGATTAAACATGAATCCGGCCGTATATCCCCAAGCCGTGATTCCTTTGGCTTCCAAATTCACATCGGTTCGGTTTTCGGCCTCATTTGCCAAGCTTCTGTTTAAATTTCTGTCAAACGATACGGAACCAGTTACGTAAATCGGCCCACCACCAATAGCAAACTCATCGCTTACTTTCAATGAAATGGTTGGCTGAATGTAAATTGCCTGCAAATCAATATTATTCACAAGATGAGAGCCCTGCCAGTCGCGATCCCACTCCACTTCACTTCCATACGGGGTGTAGACTGCAATACCGGCTGACAACCAATTATTTATCTTATAAGAAGCGTACACATTAAAAGGCGTCCCCATGTTGTCAGTTGAATTCTGCCAGTTATACGTTTCATTCTGGAATTTTGTTTTTGCAAAAAGAGCGTTTGCTCCCACTGAAGCATTGAACTTATCTTCCAGGAAAGACATTCCAGCAGGATTGAAAAACATAACTTCAGCACTGTTTACAACGGCCACACCCGTGTGACCCATCGCAAGCTGTTTTTGCCCCTGTAAACTCACACGGTATCCACCTGCAAACGCAGATGTACCCGCCAGAGCCAATAATGTCATAGATAATAGTTTTCTCATAGTGTTAAAAAGTGTTAGTTTTTATCATTTTTTTTCAAATGATGAATCCAAATTTATAACAAAATATGGATTTTACAATTTTTTTAAGAAAAATGTTATGCACTCATACTACTTTAACAACCCTATTACCAAAAATCATTCGGATTTCAACAGAAAATCCAAAACCGCATCATAAAAATCCTTTGGATTCTCCGCATGCAGCCAGTGGCCGGCATTTTTAATCGTTACTATTTCTGCATCTGAAAAATGATGTCTTATGGTCTCAAAATCGGCATCTAAAATATAATCGGATTTATCTCCGCGAAGAAACAAAGTGGGTTTTTCATAATGATTTTCGAACGGCAAGGCATTACCGATGGTTTCAATCTTCCTATTGAAGACATCGAGATTAAACCTGAAACCCAACTGGCCCGGCGTAACCCAATACAGGCTTTTCAGGAGAAACTGGCGCGTTCCGGAGTCTTTTATAAATTGCGAAACCGTTTCTTCCACTTCTGCCCGGCTTGGCTGTGCTGAGAAATCCACGGCATTCAAACCAGCTAATATTGTCTGATGATGTGGCGCGTAGTATTTCGGACCAATATCGGCCACTATGAGTTTCTCGACTTTCTCAGGATAGCTTGTCGCGAAAAGCATCGCAATCTTCCCTCCCATCGAATGTCCCAAAAGACATATCTTGTCCAATTGATGCAGTTTGCAGTAGTCGCACACATCCTGCGCCATTATTTCATAGGTGAAATCTTCAGAATGCTGACTTTTCCCGTGGTTGCGCATATCAAGCATATGCACCTGAAATCCTTGTTGCGCAAACTGGCTACCCAAGGTTTTCCAGTTGTCGGACATTCCTAAAAAACCATGAATAATCAATAGTGGCTTTCCTTCGCCTTCAATTCGTGAGTGTAATTCCATTATTTTAAGCGTTGCAGATACATATTAACAACATTTTCCAATCCAAGATAAAGCGATTCCGAAATTAAGGCGTGCCCAATCGAAACTTCCAAAAGTCCCGGAATGTTCTCTTTAAAGAATTTAATATTATCCAGACTCAAATCGTGCCCGGCATTGATCCCTAAGCCCAATTCATTTGCTAGAACAGCGGATGCCGTGTACGGTTCAATTCCTTTCTTATTCCCCAAGCCGTACTGATGCGCGAAAGCCTCGGTATACAATTCGATGCGATCCGTTCCGGTTTCCTTCGCCCCTTCAATCATTTCCAAAACCGGATCGACAAAAATGGAAGTACGGATGCCGTTGCTTTTAAATTCGGTGATGACCTCTTTTAAATAAGCTTGGTTTTTTACCGTATCCCAACCCGCATTGGAAGTCAATGCCCCAATCGCATCGGGAACCAATGTTACCTGCGTAGGCTTGCATTCCAAAACCAGATCAATAAAATTATGCTGCGGATTTCCTTCAATATTATATTCCGTATAAACTACAGAAACCAAATCCCTGGCATCCTGATACCGAATATGTCTTTCGTCCGGTCGCGGATGTACGGTTATACCTTCAGCCCCGAAACGCTGAATATCGGTTGCAACCTGAAGTAGATTAGGCACATTGCCCCCGCGGGAATTTCGCAATGTGGCTATTTTATTTATGTTTACGGATAATTTTGTCATGCTAAAACGATTTTCCCACAAAAATACAAAGTAAAATTAAGGTAGAATGTCCTAATTTTTGATTATTTTGCAGTCGATTTCGATATTTACACTATGACTGAAATTAGCGAATACATCAACAAAGAGGTCGATCCGATCCATATTGAGGATTCGATCGAATCGGTTCAGGACTTATTCCTTGAATTTCCTTACAGCCATTTTCCGGTTTTGGAGGACGGTGTATATATTGGTTGCGCGAGTGCGGATGATGTGGAACTTCTGGATAGTGACCGAAAGATTGGCGAGTTCCGCTATACTTTTGAGCGCTTTTTCGCCAGAGACACGATGATTTGGCTGGATGTTTTGGAAATTTTCGCCAAGAACGAAACCAATGTGGTTCCCATTCTCGACAAGACCAACGCTTACATTGGCTACTATGAAATTGCCGATGTGATAAAATGCTTTCACGAAACCCCTTTTCTAAAAGAAGACGGCGGTATTCTTGTTGTGGAGAAAGGCATCAAGGATTACAGCATGGCTGAGATTGCGCAAATCGTGGAAAACAACAACGCCAGACTGCTGGGTCTTTTCATTTCTCATTCCGATTTGGAAAAAATACAGGTCACTTTAAAGTTAAGCCTTGGAGGAATGAACGAAATCATCCAGACGTTTCGACGTTACAATTATGAAATCATCAGCGAACATCAGGAAGACGCTTATCTGAACAACCTGAAGGACAGATCGGATTATCTTGACAAATATTTAAACATCTAATCAGCATACCATTCCATGAAGTTAGCGATTTACGGACAAACTTACCAGCAAAACACCAAAGACATCATCGACAGAATTTTGGCGGTTACCCAAAAAAACAACGCTGAAGTGGTTTTCGAAGCTAATTATCATGCCATCTTATCCGAGAACAACGTTTTCGAAAAAGAAATGCTGACTTTTTCAAGCCATACGGAACTTAACGACGGTTATGATTTTTTTATCAGCATCGGCGGTGACGGCACCATGCTTCGCGCGACTACTTTCGTAAAAAGCAAAAACATCCCCATTGTAGGAATTAATGCCGGACGTCTGGGTTTTCTGGCGAATGTTCAGCAGGAATCAATAGAAAAACTACTCCCCTTTTTATTTGAAGGCAACTACAAAGTTTCGGAAAGAACATTGCTGAGCCTGGAATGCTATCCCGATCCCTGCGACATTTATGATCTGAATTTTGCCCTAAACGAAATAACCGTTTCCCGTAAAAACACCACTTCGATGATTACCATCGAAACCTGTCTGAACGGTGAATACCTCACTTCCTTTTGGGCGGACGGACTGATTATTTCAACACCAACAGGTTCAACCGGATACAATTTAAGCTGCGGAGGCCCGGTCATCACACCCGAATCGAAATGCCTTGTAATTACCCCCATAGCGCCACACAATCTGAATGTTCGACCATTAGTAATTTGCGACGAAACCGAGATAAAACTCAAAGTTTCAGGCCGTGAACCTCAATTTCTGGTTTCATTGGATTCTGGAACAAAAGCGATTGACAACGAAAATGAAATTCACATAAAAAAAGCGCCATTTACCATCAATATGGTAGATTTTCCCGAAGAAGGTTTCTTAAAAACACTCCGAAACAAACTTCTTTGGGGAGAAGACAAACGCAATTAAGAGAATTTCAACCTGGCATTTATACTACAAAGCCCACAAATCCCGTTAGGTAAAGATTAATTTAAGTTTTATTACTTTTAACTTCGTGAAAATGCTGCAATAAGGATGGTTTAGAAATCAATATTGTTATATTTGCACACTATTTTAACAAAATGAAGAGAATCTTTACAGCAATATTCTTTCTTCTGCTCTGCACACAAACCAAGGCACAAATCAATGAATTGGGTGTCTTTCTGGGCGGAAGCAACTACATTGGAGATGTAGGTCCGACGACATATATTGCTCCAAAGGATTTCAGCTTCGGAATTTTGTACAAATGGAACCGAAGTGTGCGACATGCTTATCGCTTTTCGTACACTCAGGGAAAAATATCATCCAACGACTCGGATTCGGATGTACCGGCAAGAATGAAACGCGGCTACAGTTTTGAAAATGAGATTAAGGAACTTTCGGCGGGACTGGAATTTAATTTTTTCGATTTCGATTTACACGACAGCGGCTTTTTGATTACGCCTTACGTACATACGGGACTGACTGTTTTTCGCTATGATGAACTCTATGTGCTGAACGGGGAGACAAAAATCGACGAAAGCAAATATTCCTTTGCCATTCCGATGACTTTGGGGATAAAAACACGGATTACGGATAACTTTATAATAGGATTGGAAAGCAGCGTAAAATATAGTTTCACGGATAATTTGGATGGAAGCAATCCTGAAAATCCGGAATACACCGCTTTACAATTTGGAAATTTAAACAGCAATGACTGGTACGTTTTCACAGGAGTAACACTAACGTATACTTTTGGACAAAACCCTTGTTTTTGCGCAGAATAAGATGAGTTTACAGGAGAATATCAATAAGGACAATTTACCCAAACACCTGGCCATAATCATGGACGGCAACGGTCGTTGGGCAAAACAAAAAGGAATGCTTCGTGCTTTTGGTCACGAAAGCGGAACAAAATCGGTTCGCGTAGTGGTTGAAACCTGCGCAAAACTGGGCATAGAAAACCTGACCCTTTATGCCTTTTCGACTGAAAACTGGAACCGTCCGAAACTTGAGGTGGACACCCTGATGAAACTTTTGATTTCTTCCCTGAAAGGAGAATTGAAAACCCTTGTAAAAAACGACATCCGCTTAAATTCCATCGGAAATCTGGAAAACCTTCCTGCTTCGGTAAAAAAGGAATTACTCGAAGTAATCGAAAAAACAAAAAACAACAAAAGAATGACTTTAACGCTGGCGTTAAGCTACGGCTCCCGTGAGGAAATACTAACGGCTGTCCGAAAAATAAGCGATAAAGTTAAAAATAATATAATTTCAGCGACTGATATTGATGAATCGATTATTAATCAGCATCTTTACACGCATAATCTACCCGACGTGGATTTAGTAATCAGAACCAGTGGTGAGCACCGTATCAGCAACTTTTTGCTGTGGCAGATCGCTTACGCCGAGTTCTATTTTACTGATGTGTTATGGCCTGACTTTAGAGAAAAAGATTTATATGACGCGATTATCAGTTATCAAAAAAGAGAACGAAGATTTGGAAAAACAAGTGAACAAATTAAATAACTCAAAAATGTTTCAGAAAACTATAAAATTAGTTTTTTCAATTATATTTTTAGGAAGTATTTCCACCGTAAACGCCCAAGAAAGCAACATCCCGGAAGCAGGAAAAAAATACGTTCTTGCCAACGTTGATGTTACCGGTAAGATAACTTACAATCAGCAAACCGTTGTTACCTTTTCCGGTCTGGAAAAAGGACAAATAATCACCGTTCCCGGAGACGAAATCAGCAGTGCCATCAAGAAATTGTGGAAACTGGGGCTTTTCAATGACATTAACTTTTATGTGAATAAAATCCAAAACGACAGTATCTTCCTTGAACTGAACATCAATGAATTACCAAAACTTAACGAGGTTAAATTTAAAGGTGTAAAAAAAGGAAAAGTAGAGGAATTAACTAAAGACACCGATCTTAAAAAAGACAAGGTAGTTAACGAAAACCTACTGACAACGACTAAAAATTACATCGAAAACAAATACAAAAAAGACGGTTTTTACAACACGAAAGTTTCCATCAACACCATCCCTGATTCTACCGAAAACAGGGTAAACATGGTCGTTAATATTGATCGCGGAAAAAAAGTAAAAATCAGAACTATTGACTTCTCAGGAAACTCTCAGCTAAAAACAGGAGAACTTAAAAGCGCATTATCCAATACTAAAGAAAAGAGCCTGATCAATCCTTTCCGTATTTTCAAATCCTCCAAGTTCATCAAAGACAAATACAATGAAGACCTTATTGCGGTTGTGGACAAATACAAAGAAAACGGATATCGTGACGCAAGAATTACCAGTGAAACGGTTACTTACAACGACAAAAAAAACACCGTAGACATTAAAATCAACCTCGAAGAGGGTAAAAAATATTATTTCGGTGACATCCGCTATTTGGGGAATACCGTATACAACACCCAATACTTAGAACAAATCTTAGGCATCAAAAAGGGTGATGTGTATAACGGTAAATTGCTTCAGGAACGAATCGCCGACAAATCAAAACCTGATGGTAATGACCTTACCAATGAATACCAGAACAACGGTTATCTGTTCTCCAACATAAATGCAGTAGAGGTAAAAACAGCAAACGACACCATCGATTTCGAAATTCGTATTACAGAAGGACCAATCGCTTACTTCAACAAAGTAACCGTTACAGGAAACGACAAAACAAACGACCACGTAATTTACCGCGAACTACGCACCAAACCGGGCGACAAATGGAGCAAAGAGAACCTTATGCGAAGTCTTCGCGAATTAGGACAATTAGGCTACTTTGACCCCGAAGCTCTTAAACCGGATATCAAACCAAACGGTGCAGACGGAACTGTAGACATCAATTACAACGTGGTTGAAAAAGGATCCAGCCAGGTAGAATTACAAGGTGGGTATGGCGGAGGAGGTTTCATAGGAACGTTGGGACTTTCCTTTAACAACTTCTCTATAAGAAACATATTTAACAAAGAAGCCTACAATCCACTTCCAATGGGAGATGGCCAGAAAATGGCATTGCGCTTACAGGGGAGCAGCTATTTCCAGACATACAGTTTATCATTCACCGAACCGTGGTTTGGAGGTAAAAAACCAGTGAGTTTTTCAACCTCATTATCACATAGTAAACAATACTTATACAATTACTCTACCCGTGATGTAACCAGAGAACAAAGTTTTACAATTTCTTCCATTTCAGTAGGAATGGCAAAAAGGCTGAAAGTTCCGGATGATTATTTTATTTTATCGCAATCCGTAGCTTACCAGTACTATAATCTGAATAATTATTTCACCGGTCTTTTTACTTTTGGTAATGGTGATTCACGAAACTTGACTTATACTATCGGACTTACAAGAAGCAGTAAAGGACTTAACCCGATTTACCCAACCTATGGTTCAGAATTTTCCCTTACCGGCAAATTCACCCTTCCATATTCACTATTTAATGGTGTAGATTACGGAAATTTAGGTAATTTAGAGGAAAACAAAATGGTTAGCCAACCAGGCGACGGACTTCCTCCGGGAACCTATTTGGATGAAGATGGAAATCCGATTTATGAAAGTGATGGAATGACCCCTTCAACTGATTACACGCAAGCTGCAGCAGATCCGGCTAAAGTCGATCAGGTACGTTTTAACTGGCTGGAATATTATAAAATTAAATTTAAGGCAGATTGGTATACCAAAGTATATGATAAATTTGTTTTACGCACCTTAGGAGAATTCGGATTTCTTGGTGCATACAATCAGGAAAGAGGCTTAGTACCTTTCGAACGATTTTATCTGGGTGGTGATGGACTGGCAAACTTCTCTATGGACGGCCGCGAGGTAATTCAGTTGAGAGGTTATCCGAATCAGTCATTAGCCCCTATCATTGAAGAAGGCCCGAAAAAAGGACAACAGATTGGAGCGACGGTATACAATAAATTCTCATTGGAATTGCGTTATCCGATAACGTTGGCTCAGTCGGCCTCAATTTACGCCCTCACCTTTGCGGAAGCAGGTGCATCCTTCGATTCGTTTAAGAACTACAGTCCGTTCTCATTAAAACGATCCGCAGGATTTGGTTTAAGAGTATTTATGCCTGCCTTTGGTTTATTGGGTATTGATTTTGCTCACGGATTCGACGCCGTTCCGGGAGAAACCCAAAAAAGCGGATGGCAAACCCATTTCATCATTGGCCAACAATTCTAAAGTTTGGCATGATAGTTGGAATTAACTTAATCAACATTATGAGAAAACATTTTTTAATTGTACTTGTAAGCTTGGCTTTTTTAACTGCAAACGCCCAGGGAAAAGGTGTTAAGGTAGGGTATATTGATATGGATTATATTCTGGAGAAAGCCCCAGACTATGCCGAAGCAAAAAACCAACTGGAACAAAAAGCACAACTCTGGAAACAGGAGATTGAGGTTAAGAAGAACGAAATTAACAAACTAAAAGAAAGTTTAAAAACCGAAAAAGTACTTTTAACCAAAGAGCTTATTGCAGAAAGAGAAGATGCAATAGCGTTCCTTGAAAAAGAACTATTGGAATACCAACAAAAAAGATTCGGCCCTAACGGTGACTTAATGATTCAGAAAGCCACACTAATAAAGCCGATACAGGACCAGGTGTTCACAGCGGTTCAGGATATTGCCGCGGCACAGAAATATGATTTCATTTTCGACAAGTCATCCGACTTAACCATGCTTTTTGCAGCTCAGCGTTTCGATTTGAGCGACAGGGTGTTGCGGGTTTTAATGCGCGCTCAAAAGAAAGAGCAGATGACAAAGAAACAAATTAAAGAGCAGGAAAAACAGGACGCTTTAGACGCTATGGCTGCTGAGAATCCGGATCAGATAGAAAGACAGAAAAAAATAGACGCGAAAAAAGCCGAAAGAGAAAAGCTTATTGAAGAGAGAAAACAGGCCATTGAAGAAAAGAAAAAAGCGGCAGAAGAGCGAAGAAAGCAACTCTTAGAAGAACGAAAAAAGAAACAGGGAAAAACAACTGAAGAAAGTAAAACGGAAAAAACTTCCGATTTGTTTCCCGAAAAAAATACTGACGGCAAAACCGAAGACGGCAAAGCGACAGATGGTAAAACAGCAGAAGACAAACCTACAGAAAAAACAGCCGCCGAAATAAACGCCGATAAAAAAGCGGAAGCCGAAGCAAAGAAAAAAACAGCTGCCGAAGAACGTCAGAAACTATTGGAAGAAAGAAAAAAAATCCTGGAGGAAAAGCGTAAAAAAATTATCGAAGACAGGGAAAAAGCCAAAAAAGAAAAAGAAGAGGCTCTGAAAAAGAAAACAGAGGAAAATAAAACCGGAGAAAACAAAAATTAAAATCATTAACAACTATTTCAACCATGAAACAATTAAAAACTTTACTTATCGCTGCTGCACTTTTCATCGGTGCTAACCAAACCATTTCCGCTCAGGCAAAAGTAGCCCACATTGATGTTCAAGAACTAATGACTACCATGCCGGAAATGAAAACAGCTCAGGCTCAGGTTAAAAAAATAAGTGAGACTTATGACAACGAATACAAAACCATGGTAACTGAGTACCAAAACAAAATGAAAAAGTACGAATCCGAGGCTACAACTGTGACTGAGGTAGTTAACGAAACCCGTGCTAAAGAAATGCAGGACATGGGACAGCGTATCCAACAGTACAGAGACACGGCGCAAAAAGAATTGCAGCAAAAAGAAATGGATCTTGTAAAACCAATCATGGATAAAGCAAAAACTGCGATTCAAAAAGTAGCGAAAGCAAAAGGATACCAATACGTACTTGACGCTACCAGCGGAAGCGGAGTTATCGTTGCAGACGGTCCGAACTTATTAGCAGATGTTAAGAAAGAATTGGGTTTCTAATAAATTCCCTCTAAATACAAAAAACTGTCTCGTTCTGAAAAACGAGACAGTT
Organism: Flavobacterium limnosediminis JC2902; assembly: GCF_000498535.1. Classification (GTDB taxonomy): domain Bacteria; phylum Bacteroidota; class Bacteroidia; order Flavobacteriales; family Flavobacteriaceae; genus Flavobacterium; species Flavobacterium limnosediminis. Next base: position 362,991 of record NZ_AVGG01000002.1, read on the forward strand.
TTTTTTTAAATTTGTTTTTATGAGCAGCAACAACCCCATAGGCATCTTCGACTCAGGCATAGGCGGAACTTCGATTTGGAAAGAAATTCATCAACTTTTACCGGGTGAAAACACCATTTACCTCGCTGACAGTAAAAATGCTCCTTACGGACAAAAATCTAAGGAGGAAATAATTGCCTTAAGTTGTAAAAACACGGAGCTACTATTAGCTCAAAACTGCAAGCTGATTGTGGTGGCCTGCAATACTGCCACAACAAATGCCATAAAAGAACTGCGTGCCAAATACGACGTGCCCTTCATCGGAATTGAACCGGCCATCAAACCGGCTGCAAACCAATCCAAAACCGCAACCATTGGCATATTAGCCACAAAAGGGACTCTCAACAGCGAACTCTTCAGCCGCGCCGTGCAAACACATCACTATGTCAAAATAATTGAACAGATCGGCCACGGACTTGTGCCACTAATCGAAGAAGGCAAAATAGTATCTGCTGAGATGACAGCACTATTAGAAGAATATCTCAAGCCTATGGTAGATGCGAATATCGATTACCTTGTTTTGGGCTGTACTCATTACCCTTATCTAATCCCACAAATCAAAAAAATTATTCCGGATCACATACAAATCATCGATTCTGGGCAAGCAGTAGCCAAACAAACCCAAAACGTCCTTAAAAAAAATAATCTGCTCAATAGTTCCGATGAAACTAAAAAGCAGATTTTCTATACAAACAGCGATTCCAAAGTCCTGAAAGATATTCTAGGATTCACTGAAAACGTTTATGAAAAGGAATTCTAATCCTCTTTAAACCAACTCGAATACATAACGTAATTATTCGATATACGCTCGATTTCGCCGGCAAAATCCGAAGCATTGATATCTTTAACCTTCTTAGCAGGAATCCCCGCATAAATAGCCCCGGATTCAACCACGGTATTTTGCGTAACCACCGAACCGGCTCCAATGATGGAATTACTGTTAATAATACAATTATCCATCACAATAGCCCCCATCCCGATTAAAACATTGTCGTGTACAGTACAACCGTGAACAATGGCATTGTGACCTATGGAAACGTTATTTCCGATAACCGTCGGATGTTTTTGATAGGTACAGTGGATTACCGCACCATCCTGAATATTTACTTTGTTTCCGATAGTAATGGAATGTACATCGCCACGAACCACGGCGTTAAACCAAACACTACAGGATGTTCCGAAAGTAACATCCCCCACAATAGTAGCATTTTCAGCTACATAACAATCCTCCGGAATCTGAGGATATTTCCCTTTTACTTCTTTAATTAGCGCCATAAATATCAAAAAAAAGTCCCGATAAATCGGGACATATTAAATCTTAATTAGTTAACTGCAGGACAGTTACAGTGGTAAGGCTCACGTTTACAGTTGAAGTTGATACCTAATGTAATTTGATGAAAACCACTATTATCGAATTTAACAGCCTGTGACAAATAAGTATAAGTATAAGCAAACATAAAGTTCTTATAGTTAAGACCTACAATAGGTGTCCAATATTGCAAACTTTGCTCGTCAACAGTACCACCACTATAATACTGGGTTGCATCAAAACTTCTTCTGTAAGACAGTCCACCCCAAATTTTACCGAAATCTTCCATGTTCTTGTAAAGTTTCAGGTTGATATCAATCGTTTTCTCTTTGGTTTGTTCAACCGATTGGAACATCACAGAAGGTTCCCATAAAATCCCTTCATCATTACCAAATGTATATCCGGCAGAAAAAATGTATTTTCTCAAATTGTCTATCTCAATATCAGTATAGATTTCACGTTTCGTTTCAATTGCGTTTTTCACCGTGAAATGGGTGTAAAAATCAACAAAATGATATGACATCCCCAAATCAACATTGAAATAACCGTATTGTGGCTTCCCGTCTCCAACAGCAGGGTCAAAACCTTCGAATTCTGTTTGATCCAATACACTTTGAATAAGCCCTATGTTTGCTCCGAAAGACAACATGTTCAAATCATCATTACCTTGTGAAAAACGGATATGGTGCGCGTAAGTCACTTTAATTCCTTTTTGTGAATGGTATCCATTGCGGTCATTGAATGCAATGGCTCCAACTGCAGAAGTCCCCTCATCACCTAAAGACGTATTAAAACTAAGGGTTTGCAGTGCCGGAGCATCCGTCTCACCAAACCATTGCTGACGCGCAGTCAATCTGACTTTTGCACAGTTTGCTGCTCCGGCCATAGACGGGTGAATTAAATAGTAGTTATCCGATAAATAATCAGAATAAACGGCAATACCTTCTTGTGAGAATGATAGTTGGGTCAAAAAGAAAGCTAGAATTAAAAGTCGCTTTTTCAGTATGTTCATATTTCTTTATTATTGAAAATAAGGGTCGTTTTTATTAAAAAATAGCGGTATTTTTCAAAGCCTCCAAATATATAAATTTTTAGATAAGAAAAACAACCAAAATTTTAATTTACACAATTTTAATGTAAAAAAATAAGCACCGATGTGTTAATTTTTTCATTAAAAAGCCAAATATACTTATTCGTAGCATATAACTTCGTTAAATTTGCAGAAAATCACAAATCGCATGCAAAAAGTAACCATAAGAGAAACTCAGAATCCGAGCATATTAAAGTTTGAATTCCAGGATTTCATCACCAAAAATCAGAATTTTGAGTTTAAAAACATAGATGAAACTGCCGCATCTCCACTGGCAAAACAATTGTTCTTCCTTCCTTTCGTTAAAACTGTCTACATTTCCGGAAATTTTATCGCCATCGAGAAATTTTCCATTGTGGAATGGTCCGAAGTAAAAGAACTGGTAGCCGAACAGATAGAGACTTTCGTGGATAAAGGCGGTAAAATCCTGAACATAGAAGAATCGGAAAACAAAAAAGTTCCGGTAACCGTTTACAGCGAAACCACCCCGAACCCGTCGGTTATGAAATTTGTGGCCAGCAAAATGTTAACCAAGACAGCGGTGGAGTGCAAAAATATTGATGAAACAGCAGCATCGCCTTTAGCCAAGGAATTGTTCAAATTCCCATTCGTTAAAGAAGTGTTTATCGACGAAAATTACGTTTCCATTTCTAAATACGAAATTGCAGATTGGATGGAAATCACACAGGAAATCCGCTCCTTCATCAAAATCTATATCGAAGAAGGAAAAACGGTTATCGACGAAACACAAATCGTAAAAACGGCCAACCACGAAAAACAACAGGAAGCCTATTTCGACAAACTGGACGCTACTTCACAGCAAATCATTAATATATTGGAAGAATATGTAAAACCGGCGGTACAGTCAGACGGCGGAAACATCGCTTTCCAGTCGTATGACGAAAAAGAAAAACGCGTAAAAGTAATTCTTCAGGGAGCCTGCAGCGGTTGTCCGTCTTCCACTTTCACCTTGAAAAGCGGAATCGAAAACATGCTGAAAGAGATGTTACACGATCAGGAAATCAAAGTAGAAGCCGTTAACGGATAATTCTGCCTTTTGCTCTAAAACTTCGCATCTAAATTGTTTTTAAAAAAAATACCTTCTAATTTTAATAGGTAAAACACTTAAAAACAACACATTATGGGAGTACTGAAAGTAATCGAGATTTTATCCAGTTCGGATGTGAGCTGGGAAGAAGCAACCCGAAAAGGAGTGGCCGAGGCAGCAAAAACACTAAAACACATTCGTTCGGCTTACGTTCAGGAGCAAAGCGCTGTGGTAAATGACGAAGGCAAGGTCACCCTCTACAGAGTCAATCTGAAACTGTCTTTTGAAATCAAATAATTTTAAGAAATCACCGTATCTTTAAGCGTTCAATTTTGGACGCTTTTTTTATCTAGTATCATGAACGAATTACAGCACGAAACCAGTCCGTATTTATTACAACACGCCAACAATCCCATCCACTGGAAAGCGTGGAGTGACCATTCCTTAGCTACGGCCAAAAACGAAAACAAACTCATTATTGTAAGTATCGGATATTCCGCCTGCCACTGGTGCCACGTTATGGAACACGAAAGTTTCGAAGACGAGACGGTTGCACAAGTCATGAATTCCGATTTCATCTCCATAAAAGTTGACCGAGAAGAACGTCCCGATGTTGATGCCGTATACATGAAAGCCGTTCAGCTGATGACAAAACAAGGCGGCTGGCCCTTAAATGTGGTTTGTCTTCCCGACGGGCGTCCAGTATGGGGTGGAACTTATTTCAAAAAAGACAATTGGATGGATACACTGCAACAACTTCAAACACTGTATTCCGAAAATCCGGAAAAGATGGTCGACTATGCCGAAAAATTACATCAGGGTATTCAACTATTGGGACTCGTGGAAAAAAATCCGACAGAAGAAAAAATCGATCCAAACAATATAAAGGCGCTGGTTGAAAAATGGTCCAAAAGTTTCGATTGGGAATTTGGCGGTTATGCCAGAGCGCCTAAATTCATGATGCCCAACAACTATTTATTTTTACAACGATACGGCTATCAGAGCAAATCAAAAGACCTATTGGATTTTGTGGATTTAACGCTTACGCGGATGGCTTACGGCGGTTTGTTCGACACCGTTGACGGAGGTTTTTCAAGATATTCGGTAGACATGCGCTGGCACGTGCCGCATTTCGAGAAGATGTTGTACGATAACGGGCAATTGATTTCACTATATTCCGAAGCTTATAAAAGAACACAAAATCCCCTGTACAAAGAAGTGATTGAAAAAACACTCACATTCATTGAACGCGAACTGCTGAATTCCGACAACGCTTTTTATTCGGCACTGGACGCGGACAGCATCAACGAAATCGGCGAATTGGAAGAAGGCGCTTTTTATGTATGGAAAAAAGAGGAACTACAAAAACTCCTGAAAGACGATTTCGAGATTTTTTCCGAGCTTTTCAATGTCACTGATTTCGGTTTTTGGGAACACGACAATTATGTTTTAATTCAAAGCCAGACAGTTGAAAATATCGCATCACAATTCGGCCTGACCGAAAACGATTTGCTTAAAAAAAAGAAAAACTGGGAGCGACTGCTTTTCACCGAAAGGAAAAAACGTCCGAAACCGCGGTTGGATGACAAATCACTGACTTCCTGGAACACCATTATGCTGAAAGGCTACACCGATGCTTATAAAGCATTGGGTAACGAACATTATTTGGCTGTAGCCGAGAAAAATGCAGCGTTTATTATTCAGAAACAGTGGACTGCCGATGGATTTCTTTGGCATTCCTATAAAAACGGAAAAAGCACCATCCCTGGTTTTCTAGAAGATTACGCTTTCGTAATTGATGCTTTTATCGGATTGTACCAGGTCACTTTCGAAGAAAAATACCTGATGCAGGCAAAACAACTGACGGATTATTGTCTGGAACATTTCTACGACGAAACCCAACAGTTTTTCGCTTTTACCGCCCGCACCGAAAAACAACTGATTGCGTCTCATTTTGAAACCGAAGACAATGTTATTCCGGCCTCCAATTCGGTAATGGCAAACAATTTATATACTTTATCGCTGTTGTATCACAATCCGTTTTATGAAAAAATTGCGTTACAGATGTTGCACCATATGATTCCACACATGGATTATGCTTCTGCCTATTCGAATTGGATGAACCTGTGGCTGAATCAGTCTGAAGACAATAAGGAACTGGCCATTTGCGGTAAAGCGGCATTGGAAAGCCTGAAAAAAATCAATTTTGAATATTTGCCAAACGTAATAATCGCCGGAACCACAAAGCCATCCGACTTGCCTTTTTTAGCCAACCGGTTTGACGAAGAAAATCTTCTGTTCTATATTTGCCAAAATAAAAACTGCCTGTTACCCAACACTTCTTTAGAGGCAACGGTATCCGGATTAAAAATCAGCTAAAAGCCATGAGAGTAGAACAAATGAACAACTTTTTCGTGCATTATTTTAATGTATTAATCGATTTTTCACCAAGAGTAATTTCAGCGGTACTGGTGTTGCTTGCTGGTATCTGGGGAATTAAGATTTTCCGAAAAGTGGCGGAACGAATCATGATCAAACGTGAATTGGAGCCTACAGTAATCCAATTCATCTCCGACATTTTAATATGGGGTGGCCGAATATTGCTTTTCGTAACGGTTATTTCACGCCTCGGAATCGAAACCACGTCGTTCGTAGCCATCTTTGGAGCCATTGGTTTGGCAGTGGGGATGTCGCTACAAGGATCTTTGTCCAATTTTGCAGGCGGAATGCTGATTATCATGTTCAAACCCTTTAAAGTGGGCGACACTATCGAAGCGCAGGGAGAAACCGGAAAAGTAATGGAAATTCAGATTTTCACCACGAAAGTCCTGACCGCACAAAACCACATAATTTATATTCCGAACGGTGTTTTATCCAATGGAAAAATCAAAAACCTTTCACAAAAAAGCACACGCCGCAGTGACCTGATCGTTCGTACAAGTTATGATTCGGATATTAAAACTGTGAAAAGTGAACTGGAATCCATCGTGAAAAATCATCCGAAAGTATTAAAATCGCCCGCTCCGGAAGTTACCGTAAACGAATTGACCGATGCTACCGTGAATTTCGCTGTTCGTATATGGGTAAAAAATGCCGATTTACAAATGGTAAATTCAGACATTTTACAACTGAGTAAAACCGTAGTTAGGATTTAGCTTTGGTAGTCATCACAAAGTCTTTCAGATAAAAAGGTTCGAAATAAGCGACATCCACAAAGTCGCTTTTTTTGTACTTTTCAAAAGACATCGCGCTCATTTCGTTTGAGGACGGATAAATGATTTCGTCGTGATAAATAAAACGTTCAGAACTCAGCACTTCTTTGCATTTTGACGCTCCGTCACCAACCAGATGAATTGTCCCCAAACTTTCGGAATAGCTGTTTTCATCGATAATCTCCGCCTTGGTTTCACGTACTTTCGTGTAGTCGTTATCAAAAAAAGCGGCAAAAACCTCCATGCGACGCGCATCAATCATCGGAACAATCCTTCCGCTTTCGATGGTGATTTTACGAGCTAAAGCTTCTAAGGTGTCAGTGGCAATCAACGGAATATTCAGAGAATAACACAATCCCTTCGCTGCGGAAACTCCGATACGCAATCCGGTATAGGAACCGGGGCCCTGACTCACGGCAATCGCTTTTAAATCCTGAAACGTTATTCCGGCCTGACGCAAAGCTTCTTCGAAAAAAAGATGCAGTTTTTCCGCGTGGGAATACCCTTCATCCGCTACTTCCAGACAAACGACAGTCTTCCCTTCGCTGGCAATGGTTACCGAACAGTTTTTTGTTGCCGTTTCAATATTTAAAATGTAAGCCATGAATTTGAAATTATTGGCAAAGATACATATTAGAATTAAAAAAGGCTTTCAGTTAAACCGAAAGCCATCTCTTTATGCTTTTTTATCCTTATCCTTATCCTTTTCCTCTTCAGCCTCTTTTTTCTTAATGGTGACTTTATCGCCCGGGTTCAATTCTTTGGTCACGGTAGTATAAGGTCCGACGATGATCACGTCTCCCTTTTTCAGTCCGCTGATCACTTCGATATTGGTATCGTCCTGGATTCCGGTTTTTATAACTCGTAATTTTGCCTTATCCCCTTCTTTCACAAATACGCATTCGTATTTTTTATCGGTAGAACCTTTAATTTTCTCTTCCTGCTCTTTTTCCAGTTCTTCCACAATGTCTTTTTTGACAGCTGTTGTATCGGTTTTCATCACAACCGCACTGATCGGCACTGCTAGGATATTTTCTTTTCGGGTGGTAATGATATCAACCGTAGCGGTCATGCCCGGACGGAAAGGCGAAAAATTAGCCGGTTTCCCTTCGGTTAAATCTGCATACGATTCTTTTAAAATACGCACTTTCACTTTAAAATTGGTCACCTGATCCGCCGAGGTGGTTGCCACGGATGAGTTGGAAATACTGGTCACAATTCCTTTGAATTCTTTTTTCAGATAGGCATCCACTTCAATTTTAGCCTCATCACCAATGCTGATTTTCACGATGTCGTTTTCGTTCACATCGACTTCCACTTCCATATTGTTCAGGTTGGCTACGCGAAGCAATTCGGTTCCGGCCATTTGTTGGGTACCTAAAACACGTTCGCCTAATTCCACATCCAGTTTTGAAATGGTTCCGTCTGCCGGAGCGTAAATGGTAGTTCTTCCCAAGTTATCCTGCGCTTCGGTTACGGTAGCCGAGGCACTTTTCACATTATAATACGCCGATTGTTTGTTAGCCTGAGCCACTTCATACGCCGAAACCACTTTGTCCCATTCCGATTTTGAAATCACGCCTTTTTCGAACAATCGCTTGTTTCTGTCGTAATTTGATTTTGCTTCCTTCAACTGCGCATCGGCCTGATTTAAACCTGCTTTTGTTGTAGACAACGATGCTACGGTACGGTTCACACCCGACTCATAAATATCCGGATTGATTTTCACCAGCAAATCGCCTTTTTTAACGGTTTGACCTTCCTTAACCGGTAAGGAAATAATCTCGCCGGATACTTCCGAAGAGATCTTAACTTCCACTTCGGGTTGTATTTTTCCGGTAGCCGAAACCGTTTCCACAATTGTGATTGCATCTGTTTTGGCGATTTCGACTTCTTTTCCTTCGTCTTTACTTCCGATAACGCCTTTTTGTTTTAGTACAACTAATATCGCCACTAAAGCAACAACACCTCCTAATAATAAAAATTTCGTTCTTTTTGTCATGATCTATTTTGTTTGTACAATCGGGATTCCGAAGTAAAATTCTAATATTTTGGTTCTGAAAATATAATCGTATTTGGTTCGTAACACTTCTGATTGCGCGTTCACGTATAAGGTTTGTGCCTGATTAAAATCAAAAACATTCATCAGCCCTACTTCATAGCGTTCTTTGGCATAATTAAACGCCTGCTCTCTCGCCTCTAAAGTGGAAGCAGCCGCTTCATACGATTTCAAAGCCCCTTTTGTATCGGTATAGGCCGTATAAACCGTTCGTTCTAAATCCAAGCCGTTTTGTTCCAGATTAATTTTGGAACGCTCCAAAGCTACTTTTGAGCGAGCCACGTTATTTCTGGCAGACAATCCGTTTAAAATTGGGATATTAAGCGACAAGCCAATATTTTGCCCTTTATTTTCATCGAACTGATCTAAAACCGGTTTCGGACCTGCTATTATAGGCGTGTTATCCTCTTCTACCCCCACTAACCTGTCAGAATACGAAGCACGGGTTGCGAAACTGTAAAATCCTCTTAATGTAGGTTGATAGCCTCCACGTGCAATTTTCAGATCTTTTTCGGCAATATCAACGTTTGTTTCAGCCAACTTGATGTCGGTTCTTATTTCCTTCGCTTTATCAAAAATCGTTTTGGGTTCCTGCAATAATATACTGCTTTCCTGAACCGGTATTGATGTGTCTGCAATGTCAAATTCCTGAAAATTATCCAACTGAAGCAATTGTGCCAGACTCAGTTTTGAAATCAGTAAAGCATTTTCGGCAGCAATCATTCTTTGGGTTGTCGTGGCTACTGTTGCTTTCACATCCATCAGATCGCCTTTCGGCACTACACCGGCATCCACAAGATCCTGTGTGCGTTCCATTTGCTTGTTCTCATATTTCAACTGCTCCTGCTGTACTTTTAAATTTTCCTTGTTAAAAATAATCTGCAGATAGGCATTGACGACATTCAGTGAAACATCTTCTTGCATTTTGGTAAGCTGGTACTGTGTCGCAATAATGGAAAGATTGGCTTTTCGCAACTGATTTTGATTCTGCAGCCCTTTATAAATATCAATTCCTACATCAACCCCGACATTGGTGTACTGCGTGGTTTGGTTTCGCAACAAACCCGTGGTGATATCCTGATTTAAACCAACATTCCAGGAATGGGAGGCCTGACCAATCATCGAGGGCAGGAAATTACCGTAAGCATCTTTTTTGGAAATATCCGAAAGCTCCTTATCCAAGGTGGTATTCCTGATGGATATGTTTTTTTCCATTGCATAATTTACACATTCTTCCAACGTCCATTTTTTAGATTGGGCTTTGGACTGAAAGGAAATTAACAGCAATCCGAAAAACAATGTTTTAACTGTACTTGTTCTTTTCATATACTTATTTTGAAAAGAGAGCATAAAACTTTATCAGAAAGCACTCTCTTATTCATGAAAACATAAGACGCATTTCTTTACAAAAAGTTACAGCATGCAATGAATAAAAATTTTACTTTTACCGAGATTTATTAAAATTCTCATGAAGCTATTTTTCTCTTTTTTAGTTGTTTTTGCATTGTGTGCCCTTTTCATCGGCTGTTCTTCCACAAAAAAAATAGAAGCGATGAAACCGATGCCGAGCGACAACACGCCGACTGTTTACAAAACCACTACCTCCTTCATCAATATGCCTGTAGAAATCCCGCTTAAGGAAATTGAGATCCAACTCAACAAAGCCTTAACAGGATTAATCTACAACGACAGTATCCTAAACGACGATAAAACCGAAATGAAAATCTGGAAACAGGCCCCGATAAAACTAACCGAAAAAAACGGCAAAATACAATCAGTTATTCCGATGAAAATCTGGGCGAAGGTAAAATACGGAACGGATTATTTAGGATTGAATGATACCCGGGAAATCAACCTGAACGGAACGGTTACCCTTTTAAGCGACGCTAAACTTTCAAACTGGAAACTAACAACTTCTTCCGAGATAGAAGATTTTGAATGGAGCGAAAGCCCATCGATAGTCGTTGCAGGAAGAAATGTGCCGATTACCTATCTTGTGAATCCGACCCTACGCATTTTTAAATCGAAAATTGCCAGAAAAATCGACGACGCCATTAACAAATCGGTGGATTTTAAGCCGATGGTTTTATCGGTTCTTGAGAAATTGAGCACTCCGTTTCAAACCAGCGAGCAATACGAAACCTGGTTTAAACTGATACCGTCCGAATTGTACGTAACCGATGCCGTCTTATCAAAAAGCAAAATCACCATGGACATGGGATTGAAATGCAGCATGCAAACCATCGTGGGACAGCAACCGGCCAACACGTTTAAAAAGGAAACCATCGTTTTGAAACCTGTCAGCAAAATGCCGAACAAAATTGAGGCTACAGTCGCCGCCGTTTCCACTTACGAAAGTGCATCACGGATTTTAACGAAAAACTTCCAGGGGCAAACCTTCGCTTCCGGAAGCCGTAAAATAACGGTACAGAAAGTAGATTTATGGCACAAAGACGGGAAAATGATCATTGCCCTGGATATGACCGGAAGCGTAAACGGAACCATTTATTTGTCGGGCTACCCGAATTACAACGCCGTAACCAAAGAAATTTATTTTGACCAACTGGATTATGTTTTGAATACCAAAGGCGTACTGACCAAAACGGCGAATTGGCTTTTAAGCGGAATGATTCTGAACAAAATTCAGGAAAGTTGCCGTTATTCGATTAAAGGAAATTTAGACGAAGGAAAGAAAAACCTTTTACCTTACCTGAGTAATTATTCACCTATGAAAGGTGTTTTCGTAAACGGAACATTAAACGATTTTGAATTTGACAAAGTCGAACTGACCGACAAAGCAATTATTGCTTTCATTAAAACTTCGGGACAAATGAGTGTGAAGATTGACGGGATGGAATAACAGAGATCCGTATTCAGTCGCTATAATCAGTGATCAGATAACGAACAGCAGTGGCCAGTTACCAGTTGTGCACAAGGCATAATAAAAAAAGCAGCTTCAAATGAAGCTGCTTTTTTTATTACTTATTTTCCTGTTTTTTCTTTCCGTATTTTAAACGGTAAATTGCAAAACCTATAGCGCCAACCAATATATACGGAATGGCCATTAAGTAAACTATTCCGTCGTTAACCGCACCTGCCTGCACACCGGATTCTTCACTTTCCAAAGCGGCGCGACACATGGCACATTGCGCATTTGTTTCCAGAGAAAAGAAACAAGAAACAAGAAACAAGAAGAACAATACGGTCCTTCTATCAATTCCTTTTCCTTTTCCTTTTCCTATTCTTTGCTTATTGAACATAGTACGGAGAAATCATCAGATAAACAATTACACCCGTAACCGCTACATACAACCATAATGGAAATGTAATTTTAGCAATCTTTTTATGGCGTTCAAAACTTTTTGATATCGCTCTTACATACGTAATCAACACAAAAGGAATAATCACTATAGAAAGCAAAATATGCGTCACCAAAATGAAATAGTACACGTATCTAATCACTCCCTCTCCTCCGAATTTGGTGGAGTCGGATGTCATGTGATATGCCACATACATTCCCAAAAAAGCAACCGAACATGCTATTGCAGTTTTAATAAGATACTCATGAAGGCTGCGCTTGCCGTTTTTAATAGCCAAAACAGCCGCAACCAACAATACAGCTGTTATACCGTTAATCGTGGCGTAAATTGGCGGCAAAAACGATAACGGTTGTACGTCATAACCTAATTTCCTGAGATTAACTCCGAACAACAATGCCACTACCGAAGGGATTGCCACCGACAAAACCACGATCCATTTGTTGTATTTCTTTTCAATTGAATTACCTATTGCATTTTCCATTATTCTTCTAATAATTTTTTAATATCTTCTTTCAACATATCAATACCCGGTTGTTCCAGCCCGTCATAATACAAAATCGGATTATCGAACTCGTCTCTTCGACAACGTATATTTCCTTTTTTATCTATCAATGCAAACATTCCCGAATGCTCGAAACCACCGTTTACGTTTTTATTTTCGGCCGCATACAGGTTAAAACCGGTTTGTGCCAACTTATGAATATACTCCTTTTGTCCGGTCAGAAAATGCCAGTTGTAATGCTTTACACCCAAGTCCGCAGCATGCTTTTTTAAGTGTTCCGGGGTATCTGTGGCGGGATCGATGGTTATGGAAGCAATTCCGAAATCGGGTTTACCGTAGAACTCCTTTTGCAATTGCAGCATGTTCTGATTCATTTTCGGGCAGATGGTTGGGCAGGTCGAAAAGAAAAATTCCACCACATACACTTTTCCCAAATAATCTTTATCGGAAATCTTTTTATTGTTCTGATCCATTAATTCAAAAGCCGGAACCGGTCCGATGGTATGCAAATCTGATTTCTGAAATTTGGCCACAATTTTAGGCACTGCCCAAATCCCGAACAGCAAAACGATGAATGAAATACCTATGTATGATTTGTTTTTCATTTCTTACTATATTTTTCTTTTGTTATTTCTTTTAAGTGCCAAGCGGTATTCGGCTAAAATAATCTTTACGTCATCGGCCATTTCATTGTGTAGATCGGCCGCAGAAATTGTATTATAGCCTTCTTTATATTCGTGTTCCCCTTTTTTATTTTTACCTTTTCTTCCGCGAAGGTTTAAATCTTTGTCGACAATATAAACATTGGGAGTAGCCAGGTTTTCATTCAACTGTCCTACCAGTTTCAGTTTGGCATAATATGCTTTTATTTCTTCAGGTTTAGCAAAAACAAAATGCCAGTTGGACAAATCGGAGATTCTACCCAATTCAGCCATCATTTCTTTTGCCTGATTCTGATTACCGTCCGGAGCCACCATTACCACCTGAAAATCTTTAAACTCTCTGTTTTTATTGTAAATCTTCTGATCCAGATTGAAGGCATTCCCCTTCTCTTTCAGAATTTCCGAACCGGGAAAACCAAGAATAGTGATTTGATCCTTGAGCTGTACCGGTTTGCCGTCTAAAGAAGTCCATTGTGACAACTCCGGAACATTAGGAGTAAGCGTGGGTAATTTAGCGAAATTATTCACGCCGGATGAGAAGAAAAGATAGGCACAAATGGGCAAAGCGAACAAAACCGTGAGAACAATATATTTTTTCATGTTAGAATACTGATTACTTGGGTGCAAAAATAAAAAAAGGTACGCAATTGCGTACCCTTTTTATAAGTTAATATGTTCTTAAAAAATCCATTTATAATGAGATGTTTTAAACACATCAAAAACATAATTACCTTCTACTAGTAAGATGAACACTAAATAGAGAATTAGAAATACTAATGGCCCAACTATCGACCATCTTAAATTACTTTTTTCACCTTCAAGGTGCATGAAAGCCCACATGATGTAGTAAGCTTTAACAACTGTCAATATGATGAATATCCAGTTTAATAAATTCATTGACAAAAGATTTGTCATGTATAAGGAATGTGGTTTTTCAATACCTAAGTAAACCTCTACAATTGTTACAAGAGATAGAAGTCCGAAAACCATCCAGATTCTTTTCGTATTTGATTCGTGTGCGTGTCCCATGATACTTTCTTAATTATATAAATTACACTAAATAGAAGAATGTAAATACAAACACCCAAACTAAATCTACAAAGTGCCAGTACAATCCAACTTTTTCAACCATCTCATAGCTTCTTCTCTTCTCGTAAGTTCCAAGAATCACATTGAAGAAAATCAAAATATTGATCACTACCCCTGAGAATACGTGGAATCCGTGGAATCCAGTAATGAAGAAAAAGAAGTTAGCAAACAACTTGTGTCCGTATTCGTTATGTTTCAGGTTTGCCCCTTCCACAACCATTTTCGCTTCTTTTAAACGCTCTAAAGATTCTTCTCTGGACAAAACAGTTTTCTTTTTGTCTTTGGTTAAATATTCGGAACGGATTAATATATCCGGATTAGCTTTGAAACCTTCCACCACTTCTTCAACAGAATAAGTTGGAAGCGTCTCTCCACCTTCGAACCAGATTCCTAAATTGGCTTCTTTCTGAACTCTGTCTTTTGGCAAATGAGCCGCAAAATCAGCCAAAGCCACTCTTTCTCCGCTTTTGTTTACAAACTGAAGAATTGATCCACCTTTAGTTTCGATGGCTCCGTGAGAACCCTGAATGAAGTTTTTCCACTCCCATGCCTGAGAACCCAAGAAGATAAGACCTCCAACCACGGTTAAAAGCATGTAAACCGCAACTTTTGTTTTTTGCAATTTGTGTCCTGCATCTACAGCCAATACCATAGTCACAGAAGAGAAGATTAATATAAACGTCATTAAGGCCACATAGTACATTGGCGCTTCCACACCATGTAAGAACGGAAAGTGCGTAAACACTTCGTCGGCAATTGGCCAGGTTTCTATAAATTTAAATCTTGAAAAACCGTAAGCAGCAAGGAATCCGGAGAATGTTAAAGCATCTGATACGATAAAAAACCACATCATCATTTTGCCATAACTTGCTCCCATAGGCTCGTTTCCGCCTTCCCAAGTTTTTCCGTTAGTAGCTGTTGTAGTAACTGTCGCTCCCATTGTAAAGTTATTAGTTAAAAAGTTCCCAAATTTACATTTTTTTTCTATTTGTAGAAATAGAAAAATAAAAACAAGTACAACCACAAGAAATCAAGAAAGTGCCAAAACATCGCACCTAGCTCAATACCAAGGGTTTGAGTAGAATTGTATTTTTGTTTAAAATGATTATAAATTATAACCAAAAGCGCCATCAGGCCTCCGAAAAGGTGCGCTAAGTGTACGATCACCACAACATAAAGAAACGAAGTAGTAATTGTGCTTTCACTTCCCGTAAAAAAATAGCCCGAAGCCACAACCTGACTGAAACCTTCAAATTGCAGATAAACAAAAGCAAGTCCCAATACCAACGTAGCCAAAAGACACATTGTGGTAGCTTTCCTGTCGTCCTTCTGAATTGCTTTTTTGGCCAGATGAAAAGAAAGACTGCTTAACAACATCACAACCGT
This sequence comes from Flavobacterium limnosediminis JC2902, assembly GCF_000498535.1. GTDB lineage: Bacteria > Bacteroidota > Bacteroidia > Flavobacteriales > Flavobacteriaceae > Flavobacterium > Flavobacterium limnosediminis. The sequence continues at coordinate 378,707 of NZ_AVGG01000002.1, forward strand.
GCTGGCGATGAATGCAGAAGGCAATGTAAAATCGTTCAACCAGTCCGGTCGCGATTTACTGATTACATAAGCACTGGTTAATCCGGCAAAAACCATCACAATACTTATCATAGCGAACCAAAGCAGCATCTTATACGATTTTGCTTTTCTGTCATTGTGTTCCTGAATCGACATTTTCATTTCCATACTATCGTAAAAATTTATCTATAACATAAACCACTTGTAACAAAGAAATATAGGAAACACTCACCAACATAAGCTTTCTGGCGGCTTTCTCATCCATTTCCTTATATAATTTCACTGCAAAGTAGAGCATCCATACTCCCAGAAGCAATACTATTCCCGCAGCAATATAACTCAATTTCAATTCCCCTGTAAAACCGGACACCGGAAGCAATGACGCTATAATCAGCCAGACGGTATACAGAATGGTCTGTAAAGCGGTCTTCTTATCCTGTTTCCCCGTAGGCAACATAAAGAAACCGGCTTTTTCATAATCCTTGTACAAAAACCAGCCGATAGCCCAAAAATGAGGAAACTGCCAGAAAAACTGAATCAGAAACAAAGTTCCGGCTTCGATTCCGAAATTATTGGTTGCCGCAACCCAGCCCAACATAAAAGGAATGGCTCCGGGAAAAGCCCCAACAAACACAGAAAGTGGCGTTATGGTTTTTAAAGGTGTATAAACACTGGTGTAAAGAAAAATCGAGATTGCACCAAACATGGCCGTTTTCGGGTTGATGCTGTACAAAATCGCCAATCCGGCAATCGTTAAGACAGATCCAAGTATAAACGCATTTTGTTTGGAAGTCCTTCCCGAAGGCAATGGTCGGTTTTTAGTTCTGTCCATCAACGCGTCCAGATCTTTTTCGATGATCTGATTGAACACATTGGAAGCGCCCACCATACAATAACCTCCAATTCCAAGCAGAATGAAAGTCAGCCAGGAAAACGGAAAATCGTCAGAAACCCCTAGAAGGTATCCCACAATAGATGAAAAAACCACACTGACAGCCAATCCGGCTTTTGTGATTTCTTTAAAATCAGTAAGCAATGAGGTTAGTGTTAACGGTTTTCTCGAAGTATCCAATGCAGTTTTCATTTAAGCCCCTTAAAAGGTGCGCAAATATACTTCAAAATTTATATTTCTCAATAGCAATACCTTAAAATCAGGTTTCAAAACAAGTTTTAACAAAAAAGGCAAACTTTACAGCCTGCCTTTTGTTTTATTTTTCCATAATGGTTTTCAAATCCTTCAACCCTGTATCCATAGCTCCTCCTATTTCCTTATCCATATCAACAGTCAGCAGGAATAAATTCATCGGAAAATCCATATGTCCGCTGAAACCCCATTTTACTTTTGTTTGGGTTGGAGATATGGCTTCAGTAACAAAATAAGCATCATCCTCGGCTTCAAAAGGTTCTTTGAAACGCAATTTCAAATCGATTCGTTCCCCTTCCGTAATCTTTATGATTTCCTGTTCTCCCTTACCTACCTCTTTATTATCACTGTCCCAAGCATAAACGAATCCTACTTCACCATCATTCCCTTTGTATTCTTTTTTGGAGTTCGGATCTTTTTTATTCCAAACACTGAAATTGTCCTGATTTTTGACCATTTTCACATACTCAAAAACTTCCGCTTCCGGCTTGTTGATGACAATTTCCCGCTCAATCGCGTAGTCTTTTTTCGCAAACAGCCCTACGATGAGCAAAATCGCAATGATTGCAACAACAAATAACAGTACTTTTTTCAAGATTCCCATACACTTATTTTTAACAGTTAATCATTAAATGTACGAAAAAAAATACTAATAATCATAATACCAGTTAAACAGATCGGAACGAAGCCCTATCGAAAACCAGGTTGTACTTGAACGGGTTATGTTTAAAGTTTCAGATTTAACTTCTGTCGTCGGGTCAAAATTTCTATAAATCAGATTACCAAAAATTTTCAGGTTCATCGACGGATTGACCACATAGCCCGCCTGCAAATCGGCAATCAGAATATTGGTTTTATTTCCCTGACCTACTTTTACGCCCGTATCTGCATAACGCTCCTCTTCATAATCGCGATAGATATCCCCTCCGTAATTGGAATGATCAATTTTAGCTGCACCCGGAGCCGGTTTTTCAAAATCAAAGCCTTTCACTCCGTAAGTCAGTTTCGTATTAGCAAACCATCTTCCTTTATAATATCGTCCGATAAGCGCAAATTCATAGAAATTAGCTCCCCACGCATGCCCCATACTTTGGTTGTTGTGTGCGTAATTAGTGATAATCCGGCTATGAGAATACACATAAGGACGCACATGATTGTATTCCGCCTGAAGCAATAAATTCTTAATCTTGAAAGCATCGTAATATTTCGCTCCCAACTGATAGGCATATTTATTCTTCCAACTCTGTTCGCCACCAAACATATCGCCTGTTGAAAATTCGTCCACCAAAAACTGTCCGTACAGATTCACCTGACTGTTCCATTTATACTTTGAAGCAAATCCTAAGGCAGCATTCCCACTCTTTGAAGAAGATGAAAATTCAACGGAACGGAAGAAGACAATCGGATTAATGAAACTCATATCATAACCACGGTTGTTAGTATTGGTCCAAACCACCGATTCAAAGAAACCGATATTCAAACGCTTGGACACGTTCCAACTCAGATAGTGATTTGCCATATACTTGGTCGCGTACGTTCCATCGACGGTAACATCTTCACCTGTAGAAGCATCTTTACCTCTAACATCTTTCAACCACATATAGGTATTCGTATATTTAATTTTCCAAAATGTGGTATTGAGTTTAAAATATGGATATGGACTTGCCGCATCACTGGTAAAAAGAGAACGGTATCCGTCACCGATGAAATTTCTGCCGTACCCTAACTGAAGATTAATGAATTTGGCAGGCGCAAACATCAGATTAGCATCTGCGGAAGGAAAATCATAAGCATCTTCCTTAAATCTTTTTGCGATACCGATTCCCGGAACGATTGCCGGATTTCCTCCCGAAGGCTTTATCGATTCGGCATACTGATTATAGTAATCCGCGAATCGTCCCTGACTTTCGTAAATGGATGTGGTAAAAAACAATTGTTCACCAAGACCTCCCTGAATATGTATTCCTCGCGTATTCACAAAGGTATGGTCAATGGTTTCACTGCTGAAATCTTTCCCTAAACGAAAATCAAATATCGGGTTCACGGTAAACCAGTAGTACTCCCCCTGAAGGGCCACCAAATGCTCGTTCCATAATTTCCGACCGAACCATGTGTCCCTTTTCTGCATGCTTTGCTTATAAATTCCGTCCAGGTCCTTATATTTTGAAACTTCCGCATAGGTATAAGGTTTTGAAGCCGTGTGATTATTGGTGCCGACCTGATTCAGAGGAGCGTCAAATTCACCGTAATTGGCATGCGAAAACGGGATATTTAAAGCACTTTTAAACTGAGGATTATCGAATTTCTTATAAGTATGAGCAACACTTGCATATTCCTTAGATTCCGATTTCGGATCGATAACAGTCTTTCTCTTATCCTGCTCCAGAATCGCCTGAGTCCCATACACAGCAGGCTTTACCAAAGGGATGGCGATTTTCATCGAATATTTTGAATAAATCGGTTTTCCCGCATATTTGGAAGGCTCAACTTTAGGCAATTGCGAAAAAACACGCTTAGTTTCCTCAACCAATTCCGGAAAAGCGGCATCCGTATAAAGCACTTTGAAGGTTCCCGTAGTATCCACTTCAAAAAGTGCAATCACATTGCCTTTGAAATTTTGATCCGTAACAACTTGCGGCACTTTGAAATTGGCGTACACAAAATTCTGCAACTGATTATAAAAACACGCTTCCTGTTGGCTGACGATAGTTGCTTTACATTCCGGAAAAACAGGAAATTGTTCCTTGGAATTGATTTGGGCGGTAATAAATTGACTGAAGCCGAAGAAAAAAAGTAACGGTATTAAATATTTCATTTGTTTTTTTAATTGCATTTTATCAGATAATGTAACGCTTATTGCCGCAAAACAATTTAAGGGCAGGTCACTCGAATTCAGTAATCACTTTCGGATTTTTGTCCTGAAACTATGGCTTTCGCCGAAGAAGTCCCGATTCGTTTCACGCCAAGGGAAATCATTTCCAAAGCTTCTTCGTAAGTACGGACACCTCCTGCGGCTTTCACCGATAATGGAAACGCATTCTCAATCATTAATTTTACTTTCGGTACCGTTGCTCCATTGGGCAGTCCCTTTTTGGCTTCAAAAAAACCAGTGGAAGATTTTACGAATACCTGAGCGTACTGTTCTTCTTTAAAATTGGCAATGACAACATTTTTTATCAACGCCGTTAACTGCACAATCTCATGATCGTTCAATGCAGCCACTTCAATTATCCACTTCACAACTTTGTTATGAGAAAGGCCCAATCGCGTACCTTCCAGTACTTGCTTCTTTACCACATCGGTTTCACCTCTTTTGAATGCCTCATAATCCACGACGTAATCCAGGTCATCCGCACCATTCTTTATGGCAATGACTGCTTCCTTAAGCTTTTCATCCAGCAAACCGTTTCCTTTCGGGAAATCAATAACGGTTCCGACAGCAACTTTTGAATTTGCCGCCGACACCATTTCATTTGCAAGGGCGACCATTTCAGGACGCACCATTATCAGTTTAAATTTTTCATCGATGGCTTCCTGAATAAAACCCTTCACCACTTCAAGATTTTGAGCTTTTGTCAAACCAGCCTGAGAGGCTGTTTTCAAGTAGGTTGAATCCAAATAGTGTCTTATATCCATGCGATAAAAATAAAAAAATCCCACCGAAGTGGGAGATTTATTCTGTACTATTTTTTTGAAGCACTGTTCTTTGCGGATTTCGTCATAAAAAGCAAAACCAGAATCCCGACTAAACTGCCGGAGACATTGGCAATAACATCATAAACATCCGCTTTTCTGGAAGCAGTAAAGAGTTCCTGACCAATTTCAATGATTCCGCCATACAAAAAGGAAGAACCAAGAATGAAAAAAGCCTTTTGTCCGAAGGACCATTTAGGCAGTTCTTTCGTGAGAAACAAAAACCACAACAGGGTGAAGACAAAATAAAAAAAGAAATGTATCGTTTTGTCTTTACCAAAAACCGTCACTTTGGGAACTTCGTTCACACTGACAAGACAGGCCACGGCAATCGCCAACGTCCAGAGAACCGCTAAGAAAAATCTTCGCTTATGCTCCAATTAGCTCTTTGTATTCTTCGCTGGATAACAATGAATCGATTTCAGAAGCATCTGAAAGTTTCACTTTCACCATCCATCCTGCTCCGTAAGCATCTGAATTTACAGCCTCCGGAGTAGTTTCCAGCTCTTCATTGAACTCGATAATTTCACCTGAAAGAGGTAAAAACAAATCAGAAACTGTTTTAACAGCTTCAACAGTTCCGAAAACTTCATCTTTTGCTAAAGTCTGGTCTAACGTTTCAACTTCAACATAAACAATGTCTCCAAGTTCTTTTTGTGCGAAATCTGTAATTCCCACAGTCGCGATATCGCCATCAATGCTTACCCATTCATGGTCTTTTGTGTACTTTAAATTAGCTGGTATGTTCATTGTGTTTATTTTTATTCGACAAATGTATATTTATTCGGGTTAACAATAAAATGTTTTTAGTTTAATTTCCAAAGTTATATCGAAGCGTGAATCCCGAACGGATGTTGGTAATCGGGAAAGTCGTGGATATAACGGCCTTGGAGAACGAATGATCGTAATAGAAAATGGCAGTCAGGTTTTTATTGAACGCATAATCCGCCGTGAATTTAATAGACCAGATGTTTTGCCCTCCTCCTAACTGATTGTTTTCATAATCCAGATAACGGACAATTGTTTTGTTGTTTCGGAAAGAAACGTCGGCTTTCAGGTTCAGGTCACTTTTAATAACCCCGGTAGGATCATCCGAAAGCATCGAAGTGAACATCAAATCCTTAACACGGTAACCTAAACCTACTATATATTCATTCCCTTTTACCTCAGTTAACAGATTATTATCAAAACTCAGCGACAGTGCACGGTCTCTTTTCATTTCCGCCAGGACTTTGAACGAATTTTTCATTTCAAAATCCACACGCACCAACGGATTAAACTGCTCCACAAGGTTAATATTGGCAATAATTTTGTTCGCATAGAAATTCCCGAAACCATTATTATCCTGACCTAACGGATTATCATCATAATCAAAATTGGAACGGAACGAGTTAATCGTATAAGACGATCTGTAACCATGCTGCAAGGAGAAACGCTTGAACGAATCTTTAAACCACTTGTATCGCATCAAACCGGTGTACTTCACATTCCAGTTAGGAATCGGTATATCCCTGAATGTTTCCAACGATATTTTCGAAGCATCATGCCCTTTTTCGTGACTGACAAATCCTGTATAAGCAGACAGGAAAGACGGAATCAATACCTGCTGACTGTTTTTTCCGTATCCGATAGGGTAACCCTGATTAGAAACATAAAAAGCATAATTAGGATCGGTAGGAGCAGGAATCGGGTTAGCCGCATCTCCGTAACGTGGAATATTTCCTCCGTAATGGGATTCCGCCAGACGATTTGCAATAATCAATCTGTTATTCACGAAATCAGTAAATGGCGAAGAAACGTTTTCATCACTTTGCTTGAATGCCGTTTTAATCATCACGGTCGTAATCGAAAAATTACCAAATTCATAAGGAGAACGAGGATTGTATCGCCCGTCGGAGGAAACATCGTATTGCTCCGAATGGTTTTCACTCATGATACGATCAGCCAAAATATCAATTTTGAAATCCGGGAACGGCTCCAACTGTCCTGTAATGTTCAGGATTTTATTAGCAACCTGAGTAAAATTCTGATTGAATTCCGGATAGTATGTCAACCACCCGTTTCTGGCCGCATCGTAACGCACATCAGCCTGACTGCCCAACACGAAACCGACTGTAGGTTTTGAAGTCCCTAGGAAACCGACATTCTGCAGGTACCCAGGCAACATTGTCCCTTCATTTTGTGTATAATTTACCTGAAGCGTTTTCAATGCCGTAACCAAACCTATCATCCTTTCGGCAAACAAACTTCTTTCATCAGACACGTTGGTTGGGGCAGCCGTAACTTTCTGACCCGGTTTAGGAGCGGCAGGTTTAGCTTGCGGCTTAACATTCTTACTCTTCTTGGCCGTCAAACCTATATATTTATAAAACAGATCCATGTTTAGCGTCGTATTCAGCTTATGTGATCCCGCATTCTGAATAGTATTCCCTAACGAGTAGCCGTCCACGGAAGAAAGTGCATCGGAAGAACGCTGCCAACTATAATCACCCGTATACGAATAAACCGACTTCACAAATCCCAACACCGGAATTTTATTGATCGGCAAATCGTAATTGACAATCAATTGCTGGGTATGCATATTTGCCTCACCCATATTAAAATAATCATCCCAAACAGTTAGTTCATCAATAGGCATTCTGTTTTCGTCAAAATAGTTACGAACGATATTGTTAGTGACCACATTATAACTGAAACGCAATCCTTTGGAGAAACTATAATTGAAACCGTAATTGTAATTGAAGAGATAATTCCTTCTATACAACGGATCCAAACCGATACCTTCCACTTCCACCTGCCTGAACACTTGTTTGTTGTATTGACGAAGGATATTAGATGAGAAAGAAACCGTTGTTGGCAAAAAGTTGAAATTAAAATCACTCAACAATTTCCAGTAACTGCTTTTCTTCATGAATTTAGTACTCTTGAACGGCTCTACCGAATTCGGCTTAAACGCGAAGGCATAATCCGCTGAAGATTTTGTTTGCTGATCCAGCAAATTCTCTATCTGGAAATCATGATGCGTCATTTCGTTGAAGGAATGCGACAATGTAAGATTTTCAGGATCGTAAAAATGTTGTTTTTGTTCCGGAGCTCTTTCCTTCTTAACACCGATGAAATTGATACTGGTTCGTTTGGTATAATCAATGGCGCGGTTTTCGATGTTCGATCTCTCGGCAGCATCCTGCGTCACATCCAACAACTGTTCCAGTTCGATATCCTGATAAAAAGGATCGTATTTCGGCGTTATGGTTTCTTCACCCACCGCGTAATTGAACGGAATGGTCAATCCCCATTTTTTCGGAAGCAATTTACCGGCATTAACATTAGTCACCACATTATACTGAATAACATCCTCACGACTGCGTTCATTCGGACCTTCTTCCAACCCACCGAAACCTATGGTTGTTCTTCTTCCGGCTGCAGAAAGGTTAGCAAAATCAGCAAAGTTGGTATCCATACTAGCTACGGCCGCCCAACCGCCCTTGTTATCCATGTCAGACATACGAAGTTCGTTAAACCAAACTTCTCCGCGTATTGTTTTACCCGGATTGGTTCTGTTTCTGACTCCAATCATTAACGTTCGCACCAAACCGAAATTCGGATTTCCTTTTACCCCGATGCGTAGCAGGTTTTCTTTACCGGCCAATGAGCCATCAAGATAATCCTCATTTACAAACTGGACCCCATCGGTTATATCATCATCAGGAGGAACATTCCCTTGTAATGCTAATATTTTCAGTTGAGTAAGTAACGATAACGACAAGTCTATTTCATTAGCCGTTGGCCACACTCTGGTCGGATCCGTTTCCCCGAAAGCGGTTGGTTTCAACGGAATCTGAACCTCATAGAAATTCTCACTGAAGTCATTTCCAAAACGAAGGAAGGCAACCATTTCGTCATTTTGCAGATCACTGCTCGTTTCAAGTGATTCCGCATGCACAAACATTCTCAGTTTCTTGAACTGACGCATGTCCACACTTACATTTTTAAAAACGGAACGGGCATCTTTTTCTTCCAATCCGCCAGTTGGCGAACCGTCTTTACTGTAAACGCGTAAAGAAAGTGACTGTTCGTTCTGATCAATAATCGAGTTATTGTTGTTTAACTGCTCGCGCTCCACACCCGGAGGCATCACGTAAGGAATCGGAGTTCTGTCTCCGTTCTCCTGTATATTCAGGGAAGTTACATCGAAAGCGGTATTATCGTCGGAGACATCCGGATCATTGTTGTCCATAGACGACAGATAGCGTCTCCATTCGCCACGCACTAAATCAAGTGAACCGAAACGAAGCGTTAACTCCTCCTGGAAATCTGTTAGGAACATTCGCATAAAACGAATCGAACGGAAATCGGATATCGAACCAATTGTATTAGCATCTGTAGCTTCTAAAATCGGAACTTTATACAATACCCATCGTACTTTGGTCGTTCCGTTTGTTATCGGCACAGCATCATTCACCCTTGTATCAACCACATAATTCTGACCAATTACAGGATTCGGCTGAATCGGAACTTCAAATTTATAATACGCATTTATGGTATTCATTGTGTTATCACGATTCACGTCTTCCACATCCGGTAATGTAGTGGAACCTCTGTCGGTATCCGACAAACTCACCGGTGAATTCCCTTCCACACCATTGTAGTTTCTGTAACGCTCAAGTACGCCACCGCCTGCGCTTAAATAATATTGATAATTATCGTATGAAGGATCGGGATTGACTCCAAATGCAGGATACTTAACCGCTTCTTCCGCATCCCCTAATCCGTTTAACCCGACATCCTGAACCGCACGGTTACCCTCATCGGAATCAAAAGCGTAAATTAAGGATTGCGCTGACGGGATTTTACCCCAGTTGGTACTGTAAGTTGGCAAAGTGGAACCTACTTCAGGCAAACCATTTTCGTATAATTTCCTGCCGTCGTTAAGAATATCTTCGGAAATCTCACCCAAGTTGATTGTCAGTTTTCCGGTATTGGTTAGCGGAGTAATATCTTCGGGATTTTGTCCGTAATAAGGGTCCATCATCCAAAACTGGATGTATTCCACATTGGATTGTTCAAAGTTGGTGGAATTAATCGAACGCATGATACCGCCCCAGTTGTTAGTCGGATTAGCCAAAGCATTTGTTGCAGGATCGGCTAACGGGCTATAATTGTACGGTCCTCTTTCATCTGGGTAATATGTCATATCCAAGGTACTGACAACAGTAGACTGCCCCTGAGCGATATCAACATTGGGATACAATTCGTCGCTGTAAATTCGTCGCACCCTATTGGAGCGCAAATCAGCTTCCGAGATTCCGGACGGTCGCTGCGACTCGACATAGAACACCGGATCAATAGTATACCATGACAATTTAGCTCTTTTGTACCCTACCGATAAGTCATCCGAAGGCGGACTCGTCGCTTCACCGGGAACACCGTCCAAATCGCCCTCCAAAGGAACACTTGCCAAAGACCAGGCTTGCGGAGAACGCATGTCTATGGTTGATTGCGAACCTTCAAAATCGTCAATATAAATTGTGGCTTCCCCGTTAAAACTGTCATTTTTGGGAGCATCCGGCATTAGATAAGCAAACTCACCACGGAATGAAAAATTGGAAGGCACATCGGTATCAAGATTCGGCAATTTATTTACCATACGGGTAAAGAACGGAACCTCGGTAGAGAAATTCCCGTTTACACCCACTATCGTATTGTTTACCGATTCCTGACCGTAGTTTGATTTTTGTGTGAATGGTTTTTCAGACATACGTAGGAATGATCCTCCCACCTGAAATTTATCACTGAATTTATGTTCCACATTCAATCCGTAAAAACGTCTGGTTTGTTGTCCGAAAACGGAGTTATTTTCAAGAGACACATCGATTGGCTGATTAGCTAAAGTCGGATCCAGAATCTGCACGCGGCCTCTCTGATAATCCACGGTATAATCCACTCCCTCCACCAAAACACGTCCGCCGGTGGAAACTACAACAGAACCCTGAGGCACATTGAATGCACCGATAGAAATTCCGTCGCCGCCTGTCGATTTGAACCTTCCTTTTAACTGGAACTTATTCTTGTCACTGTCCTGTAGTGCCAGAGCTTGTGTTTTCTTATATAAATTACGGAATACGTATTTCGTCTGGTTGGGATTGTAACCGGTTAGCGGATCATCATAATTTTCTAATGGACCAGTTCTTAATTTCTCGAATAACAATTTACCGAAAGGTTCCACCGTGGTAAAAATAAGGCGCCCGTTTTGCGTGTCGACGGTCATACCCTGAATAAAATCGAAGAAACCATCGCCCCCTTTCTGAAGGTCATTGGTGTAATTCAACTTATCTAAATTAAAAACTTTTAACAATGGTGTTTCGATTACATTGTTTTCTGGATTTACAGGGTCGTTTGGCGGAAATGATGTCCCTTCAACCGGAGTAATATAATTTAACGGTGACGGATCGGTATAAAGAATGTTGAATCTGAAATCCTCCTGCGACAACTGATAAGCGCCCGGAATCTGATAAATGTTTTTCATCATTAAATTCCAAACCGGCTGATCGATATTATTCAGATTGCTTTTCAGCATTTTCAATATCAAACTCTGTGACGTAGGAACTCCTGAATTTACCTGGGTAGCATCCACACCATCCGTTCCGAATTCACCTACCTGATAAATTTCATCCCCAATACTGTACTGAAAAGCGACAGCCAAAACTTCATCATTCGCCAATCGTTGGTTTAAGGAAATATATCCCAATTGCGGATGAAAAGTATAATCGCTCGGTGCCAATTTACGGGCATTCTCCAATTTCGCATAATCCCTGCCTTCCACAGTGGCTACAGGCGGATTGAACCCATTGGCTGAAGTGGCGATGTCCCTAATTGCCGAATTCAGCAAACCTGTAGGTGTCCCCACAAGCGCCGGATCAAAAAGGTTATTCGCATTATCGGAAGGCACATTGAAAGTCGTTCCGTTATAAAAGTTGGGAATGCTCTGGTTATGCACCCCTACGGTTGATGCAGAGATATCTGCACCGGTGGCCGGATCGGTTAACTGACCTTCTCCCAAATCCTGCAGGGCTAGAATATTTCTTAAGTTATTGTCGGTGGCATTAATACGGTTTTGTTTATTGGTAATCCAAACCTCGATACGTGTAATCTGAGCCCTGCTGCTGATAACCGGATAGGTTTTTAAGGCTTCGTCGTATTTATTGCGGAAATATTGTGAAAGGAAGTAGTGTCTGTCGGAATCATAATCCAAGGCGAACAATTCGAAATCCTGCAATGTTCCTCCGCCCTGTGCGGTGACCGATTTGGTTTGCGATTTTTGCTCTGAGAAAACCCCTGTTACCGTTGTTCTACCGAACTGCAATTCTGTTTTAACTCCAAACAAACTCTGAGCCCCTCGAATTAAAGAACTGTTCAGTGGAAAACTCACGTTACCGACTTCAATTTTTTTGATGATGTCGTCTTCCGTCGGAGTGTATTCCAATTTGATCAGGTTTTGGAAGGCGAAAGTGGACTGGGTGTCATAATTGACATTAACCATTAAACGCGTTCCAACTTTCCCCTGCATGCTCAAACTGATTCGCTGATCGAAATCAAAGGTAAGACTCTTTCTGTTTCTCGGGGAAAAGGAAGGATTGTCCTGTTTGGTAAACCGGATTCCCAAGTCCATTTCAACGGATCCTGTAGGTTTGACATCAATGGTATTGCCGCCGAAGATAGTTTCAAAGAAGCCTGAATTCACATAATATCTTGGCAAAAGGTCTTTTTTAGCTTCCTCCGAGCCGGCTTTCTTACCGTCGATAGCGTCAAGTTTCTTCTGATAATACTCCCGCATGGATTCACGGGTCAGAAGTTCTTCGTACTCCGCGGGCGTTAAAACAATCGGATAATTGATATTGAAACCATCGAAGGTTTTGGTATAAATATAGCGATCGGTCGCCGGGTCATACGTATATGCTTCAGTAATACTCTGCGGATTACCCAATTGCAATTGTCCCAAATCGACACCGGTTTTTACCGAATCCGTTTCTTCTTCATCAACTTGCGCGTGAACGGAAACACCGAAAAACAATACCAGTAGGACTACCTTAATTGTCTTTATTTTGAAAAAGTTTTTAATGTATTGCGTTTTCAAATGACTACAGGTTTTTTAAAGCTAGTTTAATAATAGTTTCCACAGAAGCATTCCCATCTTCCTTTACGATTTTATCGACTACTTTTTCAGCCGGTTTTCGGGCAAACCCTAAAACTTCCAAAGCAGATAACGCTTCATCTCTGTTTGTATTGCTTTGCGAAAAGGATGTTTCATCCAAATTGTAAATTTTCAGTGCCTTTTCTTTCAGATCCAGAATAATCCGTTGCGCCGTTTTGGCACCGATTCCTTTTATGGATTGCACGGTTGCCACATCTCCGGAGGCAATGGCCTGTATAATCTGCTGGGGAGTTATGGAGGACAACATGGTTCTTGCCGTACTCGCACCCACTCCGGAAACGGATAATAATAGTTTAAACAGCTCGCGTTCTGCTTTTTCAACAAAACCGAATAACGTATGCGCATCTTCTTTAACCTGCAGAAACGTAAACAGCTTCAGATGGTCGGAATCCGGCAGTAAGGAAAAGGTATGTAATGAAATATTAATATGATAACCCACTCCGTTGCAGTCAATTACAACTTCGGTAGGCGTTTTTTCCACTAATTTCCCCTGAATGTGTGCTATCATACGTATGTATTAATCGATCAAAAATAAGAAAAATCTTTTATCCTGATAATCAGAACCGCAGAAGTAACTGAGAATCGGATAAAAGATTCCTTTTAATTATTTTTTTGTGCTTGTTTAAGTCTTTTTTCTTTCTCTTGGGCATCCACTACGGCCACAGCTGCCATGTTAACCATTTCTTCCACACTGGCTCCCAATTGGAAAATATGAACCGGCTTGTCTAACCCCATCATGATCGGTCCGATAGACATCACCTTGTTCAGTTCTTTCAACATTTTATAGGTGATATTTGCCGCATCCAGGTTAGGAAACACCAACGTGTTCACCTTCTTATTTGCCAGTTTCGAGAATGGGAATTTACTGGCCAGCATTTCCTGATTCAGTGCGAAATCGGTTTGGATTTCTCCGTCTACAATTAAATCCGGGTGCTGTTCGTGCAAAATTGCCACCGCTTTTCTGATTTTAACGGCGCTTTCATCAGATGAAGAACCGAAATTAGAAAACGACACCATCGCGATAACCGGTTCCATACCGAACATTCGTACCGTTTTGGCAGCCATTAATGCTATTCTTGCCAAATCTTCGGATGACGGGTTCGGGTTAATGGCCGTGTCCGCTAAAAATACCGGACCTCTTTTGGTCATCATCATATTTGTTGTAGCAATTCGGCTTACTCCCTGTTGCTTTGGTATTAACTCCAGCATTGGTTTCACCACCGTCGGATAACTTCTGGAATACCCGGTAACCAAAGCATCCGCTTCACCTTCGTTCACCATCATGGCTGCGAAATAATTACGCTCCCGCATCCATTTTTGGGCATCCAGTAATGACGTTCCTCTTCTTCTTCTCGATTCCCAATACGCATTGGCAAAACGATTTCTTCTCTCTTCTTCTTCTTTGGTTTTCGGATCGATGATAACTACATCCTCATCAAAACCGATTTCTTCTTTCAGCTCTAAGATAGTTTCCTTATTCCCCAATAAAATGGGTGTTCCGATACCTTCTTCCATAACGATTTGAGCGGCTTTCAACACATCTAGGTGATCGGCCTCAGCAAAAATCACTCTTTTAGGTTCGGTTTTCGCACGGTTGATCAACAAACGAACCATTTTATTATCGGAGCCCATTCGTTCCAGCAATTCCTCACGGTATTTGTCCCAATCCGTAATCGGAGCTGTTGCTACTCCCGATTCCATGGCTGCTTTTGCAACCGCTGGCGGCACTTCGGCAATTAAACGCGGATCGAATGGTTTCGGAATAATATAATCACGGCCGAAAGTCAGTTTCGTTTCACCGTAAGCGATATTAACCTGCTCAGGAACCGAAGCTTTCGCCAGATTCGCCAAAGCAATTACCGCCGCTTTTTTCATTTCTTCGTTGATTTTCGTTGCGCGAACGTCAAGCGCTCCACGGAAAATGAACGGGAAACCAAGTACGTTGTTCACCTGATTAGGATGATCGGAACGACCGGTTGCCATAATAATATCTTTTCTCGTTGCGATGGCCAAATCGTATCGGATTTCCGGGGTTGGATTCGCCATGGCAAAAACTATAGGGTTATCCGCCATACTCAACAACATTTCAGGAGTTACGATATCACCCGAAGATAATCCGATGAACACATCGGCACCTTTCATGGCATCTCCCAAGCCATCGAATTGTTTATCGGTGGCATACGCTCGCTGCATTTCCGAAATTTTCGGATCGTCTTTGCGTAAGGCTCCCTTACTGTTAAACATCACAATATTTTCGCGTTTCACACCAAAAGAAACATACAGATTCGCACAAGCGATGGCTGCCGAACCTGCTCCGGACACTACCATTTTCACTTCACCCATTTTCTTTCCGGCCAATTCCACCGCATTCAGCAAGGCTGCCGAGGAAATGATGGCCGTTCCGTGTTGGTCGTCGTGCATTACCGGAATATTCAGTTCTTCCACCAAACGTCTTTCGATTTCGAAAGATTCCGGTGCTTTGATATCTTCTAAATTGATTCCACCGAAAGTCGGCGCAATATTTTTTACCGTTTCTATGAATTTTTCAACGTCTTTGGTATCCACTTCGATGTCAAAAACATCAATATCGGCGAAGATCTTAAACAAAAGTCCTTTTCCTTCCATCACGGGTTTTGAAGCTTCGGGACCAATATCCCCTAAACCTAAAACTGCGGTACCGTTTGAAATAACAGCTACTAAATTTCCTTTTGCGGTATATTTATAAACGTTGTTAACGTCTTTTTCGATTTCTAAACAAGGCTCGGCAACTCCCGGAGAATAGGCCAATGCCAAGTCTCTTTGTGTAGCATATTTTTTAGTAGGAACAACCTGGATTTTACCCGGGGTGGGTTTGGCGTGGTATAATAAAGCTTCTCTTCTTTTACTGTCTTTGTGCATGGTTTGTTTATTTACTAACTAACAAAGATAAAAGGATGAAGAGAATAATTGAAATTTTTAACCCTATTCTTTGAAAAAGTTTTCTTTCATTCTCATTTGCAATTAATTACGTTTATTTTTAAGTAATTTAGTTTTAACCAAATTCCGTTTTACACGATTAAAGACACTCAAAAAAAATAAGAAATAAAAAACAGTTGCCCATCTTATTAATTATTCTTACATTGTTAACACTCAAGCTTTTACCAAATAACATCAATTTTAAATGGGTAAAAATGGAAAAAAGCAGTCAACACAACCTTACCACAGAAACCATAACGCTTGTCTATAGCGGAGGGGATTATTTTGACCGCCTTGAAAAATTAATCAATGAAGCCAGTACCGAAATTCATTTCCAAACCTACATTCTGGAAGACGATGCTACCGGAAATAAAATAATCAACGCATTGAAAAAAGCAGTCCTAAGGAAGGTAAAGGTATTTCTTTTACTGGACGGATTGGGATCGCGGGCTTTATCAGAGAAATTTGTAAATGATTTAAGACTGAGCGGTATTCAGTTTCGTTTTTTTTCACCGTTATTTTCCTATCATACTTTTTACTTCGGAAGAAGACTGCACCATAAAATTGTGGTCGCTGATGCCAAAACCGTTTTAATCGGCGGTATTAATATTGCAAAAAAATACGAAGGCAATACAACCGAAGTTCCCTGGCTCGATTATGCCGTTATGATTAACGACACAACTGTCGGAAAGCAGGCGCAAGCAATCTGTCACTACTATTTTTTAAAGAAAAGAAATCGGATTTTTAAGAAAAAACAAACGGGATATCTGCAAAATCAGACTATAGCAAAACTGCTTCAAAATGATTGGCTTCGGCGAAAAAACGAAATCCAAAGTTCCTATCTTAAATCCATCCAAATGGCGCAAACAGAAATCATTATTGTATGCGGCTATTTTCTGCCCGGAAGAAAACTGACCCAGACACTTAAAAAAGCTGCGGAAAGAAAAGTCCGTATTCTTCTGATCCTTTCGGGTATATCCGATGTTCCTCTGGTAAAAAGCGCCATCAGTTTCTACTATGCTTTTTTACTTCGGAACAACATCGAACTGTATGAATGGAACCAATCCATTTTACACGGAAAGTCCGCTGTTGTTGACCGAAAATGGACCACCATCGGCTCTTTCAACCTAAACCATTTGAGTTCCCATGCCAGTATTGAAACGAATGTCGGAATCCATTCCGTTCCGTTTGCTGAAATGTATCAGAAGCATTTGGAAGATATCATTTCACAATGCAACCAAATCACTTCCGAATCTTTTCAGCCGCAAAATAAATTACTGCCACGATTCAAACAGTGGATTTCATATTACATCGTCAGGTTTTTCGAAACACTGCTCACCTTTTTGCCGTACAATCGATTTTTAAAAAATAGTTTGAAATGAAATGGAAAGCCGTAGTCGATTTCTTTTGGAAGATCGCCAAATCACACGACAGCACCGAGGAGATTGCCTGGGGCGCGGCGATTGGCACTTTCATAAGCGTATTTCCGACTTTTGGTTTTGGAACCCCGCTTGTCGTTGTGTTGAGCCGGGTGTTTAAATTCAATCTGGCAATTGCAGTGGCCACCAGCGTTATTTCTAATCCATTCACGAGTCCTTTTTTCATGCTTATGAATTATGAAGTCGGCGCGATACTTCTCAATCATTCGATTGCATTTGACATTGATAACTGGAAAGAAAATCTGAAAGATACCGGCCTGACCATTTTGATAGGATCAGTTATAGTCAGCGGATTCATGGCTGTATTGGCGTATTACTTTTCGAAATACATGGTTTTGCGATTCCGCAATAAAAAGAAATTATGATTGTTTAAGAAAATCGATATTTCGCTTCAGGCCGGATATTTTGGCTCGCTTCAAAGGAGAATTAGTAAACACTTTTTCGAAGGTTTCCTGAGTAATTTCTTCCCAGTCTTTCTTCGAATAGGAAAGTAATTCGGGATACGGTTTAAACAGTGGCTCGCTGTGTGCTTTTGAGAATTTGTTCCAAGGACACACATCCTGGCACACATCACAACCGAACATCCAATCGTCGAGCTTTCCTTTCATCTCTGCCGGAAGATTATCTTGCAACTCAATCGTATAATAGGAGATACACTTACTACCATCTACCACATAGGGTGCGACAATGGCTTCAGTCGGGCAGGCATCGAGACAAGCCGTGCACGAACCGCAATGGTCTGTTGTAGCGTGGTCGTATTCCAAATCCAAATCCACAATTAATTCGGCGATAAAATAAAAAGAACCGACTTTTTGCGTCAACAAATTACTGTTCTTACCTATCCACCCCAGACCGCTTTTAGCTGCCCAGGCTTTGTCCATTACCGGTGCAAAATCTACAAAAGCCCTACCGGAAACATCCCCGATCTCGGCTTTGATATAATTGAGCAGTTTTTTTACTTTCTTCTTAATTACATTATGATAATCTTTACCATAAGCATATTTTGAAATCTTATAACTTTCTTCGTTTTGCAGTTCCGGAGGATAGTAGTTCAGCAATAGGGAAATTACGCTTTTGGAATCATCAACAAGCAACGTAGGATCTAAGCGCTTGTCGAAATAATTTTCCATAAAACTCATTTCACCATGGTAGTTTTGCTTTAGCCAACGTTCCAAACGCGGGGCTTCTTCTTCGAGAAAACCCGCTTTGGAGATACCGCAAGACAAAAACCCGAGGCGCTTGGCTTCGGATTTGATCATTTGGGTGTATTTTGATTGCTGGCTTATCATTTGAGATGCTCTAAAAATATATTTTTAAAATCACGCTGACTTCGCAGATTGTTGCAGATTTTACTTTCGTGGAATGCATTTTGTCATTTGAAATGCGTTAAAAATTATTTTATGAAAATCACGCAGACTTCACGGATTTCCGCAGATTTTCTGTTATGCGTTTATTACCTGAAGTGCACTAAAAAATCACTTTATGAAAATCACGCGGATTTTACAGATTGGCAGATCTTAATGTTCTTGGCCCGCATTAGGGATAGAGCAATTGTCTGAGCTCTTTTTTAGTGGAGCTTGCGGAACTAAAAAAAGCGAGTGCGAAAGCCCGACCCAAAGGGGAATGCCCTAAAAAAGTCCGCCCTGGATATTCGTTTTAACTTTTCCAAGATGTTTATACGCTTTCTCGGTAGCTTCTCTTCCTCTTGGCGTACGCATGATGAACCCTTCCTGAATTAAGAACGGTTCGTATACTTCTTCGATGGTTTCACCGCTTTCGGAAACTGCGGTTGCCAGGGTTGTGAGACCAACAGGCCCACCTTTGAACTTATCGATGATGGTGGTCAGGATTTTGTTATCCATTTCGTCGAGACCGTTTGCATCCACGTGTAACGCTTTCAAAGCGTAGCGGGCAATTTCGATATCGATTTTTCCGTTGCCTTTAATTTGGGCGAAATCCCGAACACGACGCAACAAGGCATTGGCAATACGAGGAGTTCCACGGCTTCGACCTGCAATTTCGATGGCGGCTTCCATGGAAATCGGCACATTTAAAATTGACGAGCTTCGCTGAACGATCGTCGTTAGCAATTCGGTATTGTAATATTGCAAGCGGCTTTGGATTCCGAAACGCGCGCGCATGGGCGCTGTCAGTAAACCGGAACGTGTTGTGGCACCTACCAAGGTAAACGGATTCAGGTTGATCTGTACCGTTCGGGCATTGGGTCCGCTTTCAATCATGATGTCAATCTTGAAATCCTCCATGGCGGAATACAGGTATTCTTCCACAATCGGACTAAGGCGATGAATTTCGTCAATGAATAAAACGTCGCGTTCTTCCAGATTGGTCAGTAATCCGGCCAAATCACCCGGTTTGTCCAAAACAGGTCCGGAAGTGATTTTGATGCCCACGCCCAATTCGTTGGCCAAAATATTTGCCAAGGTGGTTTTTCCCAATCCGGGAGGTCCGTGAAAAAGGGTATGATCTAAAGCATCACCACGCTGATTGGCCGCTTCCACGAAAATTTTGAGATTTTCCAATACCTGATCCTGTCCTGTAAAATCATCAAAACTTAGCGGGCGCAATGCCTTTTCAATATCAACTTCCTGCGGGGTAAAACGGTCTTTATTGGGATTCAGATTTTCATTCATGGGACAAAGATAGAAAGAAAGTAATCAGATTGCAGCGTTCCGTTGGCAGATTCTGAAACCTGAAAATCAAACATTATAACCCGGCGCAAGAATTTCCTTCCATTCCGGATGCCTTTTGATGTACGCAGCCACAAAGGGACAAAGTGGCGCCAACGGATACCCTTTCTCTTTTATCCATTGCAAGGTTTTTAAGGCTAAGGCAGATCCGACACCTTTGCCTTCCAAAACCTTCGGCACTTCGGAATGCGTCAGAAAAATGATGTTTTGTTTGGTGATCTTGTACTCGGTAAAAGCGATATGCCCATCCACTTCGAGTTCGAAACATTCTTTTTCTTCGTTTATCCGGATTGACAACCCGTCCAGTTTATGCTCCATTTTTATCTTTATTATAATAGAATGATAAAGCGCCTGATGGGCATTTTTTCACCTGTTCCACAATTTCATCCGAACTGGCTCCACGGGCATTAATCCATGGTTGTACTTTGGCACGGAAAACCTCCGGCAAACCACGTACACAATTTCCGGAATGCTGACACAAATGTTGCTTCCAAACTATAGTAACCTCACCGTTTGAGTATTCTTTTTCACTTTCCATAATCGTAAGAATTTAGCTTTATGAAAGTTACAAAAAAAAGCTTCACAAAAAGTTATGTTTTCATATCTTTAGACCGATTTAACAAAAATTTTATGCAAGACGAAAACCAACATCTGAAACGCGAATTGGGATTACTGGACGGAACCATGCTGGTGGTGGGTTCCATGATAGGATCCGGAATTTTTATTGTGAGTGCTGACATTGCCCGACAGGTGGGATCCACGGCCTGGTTATTGATCATCTGGTTGTTCTCCGGACTGATCACTATTATTGCTGCGGTGAGTTATGGCGAATTGAGTGCCATGTTCCCGAAAGCGGGCGGACAATATGTGTATTTGAAAGAAGCTTACAATAAACTCATAGCCTTTTTGTACGGATGGAGCTTCTTCGGCGTGATTCAAACCGGAACCATTGCTGCCGTTGGGGTTGCTTTTTCGAAATTTGCCGCTTATCTGGTTCCTGCCGTAAGTGATGAAAATGTTCTATACGAAATAGGTTCCTTTAAGCTTAATGCGGCTCAGTTGGTTTCTATTTTCACCATCATATTACTGACCTTCATTAACAGCCGAGGGGTAAAAAACGGAAAAATACTCCAGACCGTTCTGACCATTATTAAAATAGCGTCGTTGTTAGGGTTGATCATTTTCGGATTAATGGCCGCCAAAGCCAATGTTTGGGATGCGAACTGGACGGATGTCTGGGCCACAAAATCATTTAATGCCGAAACAGGTTCCTGGCTTCCCATTTCCGGAACAGCCTTGATTACCGGAATTTCTGCTGCAATGGTGGGATCCTTGTTTTCGAGCGATGCCTGGAACGGGGTTACGTTTATTGCCGGTGAGATTAGAAATCCGCAGCGCAATGTAGGATTGAGTCTGTTTTTAGGAACGTTTATCGTGACCATTATTTATGTTATGGCCAATGTGATGTATGTTGCCGTAGTGCCTTTGGAGGAGATTGCCTTTGCGAAATCGGATCGTGTGGCCGTGGTGGCTGCCAATAATATTTTCGGAAATATCGGCACATTGATTATCGCCATCATGATTATGATTTCCACTTTTGCCTGCAACAACGGATTAATTATGGCTGGAGCGCGTGTGTATTATACGATGGCAAAAGACGGTTTGTTCTTTAAGAAGGCGGCGCATCTGAATGAATTCAGCGTACCGGCTTGGGCGCTTTGGGCACAATGTGTCTGGGCATCCGCCTTATGTCTGACCGGAAAATACGGCGACTTATTGGACTTCGTGGTGATCATCGTATTGATTTTCTATATCCTGACCATTTACGGCATCTTCATTCTGCGTAAAAAACAACCCGATGCAGAACGACCTTACAAAGCGTTTGGTTATCCGTTCTTACCGCTGTTTTATATAATAACGGCTTCGGCAATCAGTATTTCACTTTTGATTACCAAATTCTCGACCTGTGGTTGGGGTGTACTGATAATGCTGACTGGGATTCCTGTGTATTATTTGACTAAATCGAAAGAGTAATTTTTTTTATCC
>NZ_AVGG01000003.1 GCF_000498535.1 Flavobacterium limnosediminis JC2902
TGAATTCGTGGCTAAAATTTTTTAAGTAAGAATATGAAATCAGTGCAAATCTTTTCAATCTGGATCATCTGCACACTATTTTTCAGAGATGCGGCCAGACGGTAGCTTTTTAAGTTAGGATTTTTTGTTTGAAATACTTTGCGGGCAGGGATTCCTTCGTCTGTTGCTTCGCTCGAATGCAAATCCGCTGATAGATGCACATAAAATTTTCTTAAAACCTGTTTTTCAGTTGGTTGCCATACAAAAAAAACGTAATTTTACTCTAAGATTTTTGATTTGTTGTATGTTTGAATAAGAGGCACTACGAACGTGTTCTTTTTCGGGCGCTATCCTATCTATTGTTAAAAGTGTAGGGTGATAGTAAATCAAGAATTTATTGCGAGAGGTCATAGAAATATGGCCTCTTTTTATTTAGACCGCAAAAAAGAGGTTCCTACACTGATAGTTATAAAAAGAATGGACAATAACACCTCTTTTTGCTGTGTACCGCTTCGTAAAGTCAGAACACTTTTCTTAGTAGGGTTTAATCTTATGAACTTCCTGAATGATAGTTCCCTTCATTTAAAGACTAAAATTTTTTTATGGTTTCTGAAAATAAAGTTTAGATACCCGATCCAAATCCGTCAACCCGTCAAATGGGATTTCTAAAAAATAGTTCCGTTGCCAATTTTGTGTTTTCTGCGCCTGTTTACTGATGGTTACATCCCACGGCGGATAAACCCGAATAGCACGCTTACCTTCTTTCAATTCAGAAGTAAGCACACCTTGCTCTAAAAGCACCGATTTGGGAAATACAAATTGTCCGAAATGATTTTCGGATTTTGTGTTGATTACGAATAAATCCACATTGTCGGAAAAATCAAAAGGCTGAATAGGTCCGTTTTCAATCCGTTTCCATATCGTAACGAACTGACCGATTTTGGTTGGTGTTGTTTTCGCCGAACGAAATACTATGTTTAGGTTGTTCAATTGAAAGCGACAAGCTGCGTAATCGGTGCTTTCCTTTTCTTCTATTGGATTTAAAAGTACAAAACCACATTTGTCATAAACCTGCTGTTTCACCTCACCTAAAACATTGCAAACAATTTCTTCGGTCATATTTATAGCACTAAATTATATACGAAAGTAGTTAAATGAATTTAATCAGAAATAAAAAAAGCCTCTCCGTTTGGAAAGGCCTTTTATGTGAATTTATAATCTTAGTGATGAAGTTTTTCTTCTCCGTCTTTGTAAGGAACCGTTTGAGGTACGAAATCCTCGTCATGACCCGGCTTACTGTAATCATAAGCCCATCTGTGTACGTGAGGAATTTCACCAGGCCAGTTTCCGTGTAGGTGTTCTACCGGAGTAGTCCACTCTAACGTGTTTGATCTCCAAGGGTTCATTGGCGCTTTCTTACCGTAGAAAATGCTGTAGAAGAAGTTCCAGATAAATACAATTTGGAAAGCCGCCCCTACTAAGGCAAATACAGTAATCAATACGTTAACATCAGCTAAATCATCGAATAACGGGAATGCTGTGTTAGTATAATAACGTCTTGGTAAACCAGCCATACCGATGAAGTGCATTGGGAAGAATACTCCGTAAGCACAAACTGCAGTTACCCAGAAGTGAATGTAACCCAAGTTTTTGTTCATCATTCTTCCGAACATTTTAGGGAACCAGTGGTATACACCAGCGAAGAATCCGTAAAGTGCAGAGATACCCATTACCAGGTGGAAGTGCGCTACTACGAAATAGGTATCGTGAACATTGATATCCAAAGTTGAGTCTCCAAGAATAATCCCTGTTAAACCACCTGTGATGAATGTAGAAACCAATCCGATAGAGAATAACATTGCAGGGTTTAACTGCAGGTTACCTTTCCATAATGTCGTAATATAGTTGAATGCTTTTACCGCAGAAGGAATCGCAATCAATAATGTTGTAAATGTAAATACCGATCCTAAGAATGGGTTCATACCGGAGATGAACATGTGGTGACCCCAAACGATAGTCGATAAAAACGCAATCGCCAAAATAGAAGCAATCATCGCACGGTAACCGAAAATTGGTTTACGTGAATTCGTCGCAATAATTTCAGATGTAATACCTAAAGCAGGCAATAATACGATGTATACTTCAGGGTGTCCTAAGAACCAGAATAAGTGTTCGAACAATACCGGTGAACCACCTTGGTAATGTAAAACCTCACCCGAAATAAATATATCAGATAAGAAGAACGATGTTCCGAAACTTCTGTCGAAAATCAATAATAAAGCAGCTGATAATAAAACCGGGAACGATACGATACCGATGATAGCCGTTACGAAGAATGCCCAGATAGTCAATGGTAATCTTGTCATTGACATTCCTTTAGTTCTTAAGTTGATTACGGTAACCACGTAGTTCAAAGACCCCATCAAAGACGAAGCGATGAAGATAGCCATGGATACTAACCATAAAGTCATTCCTGTTCCTGAACCCGGAATCGCCTGAGGCAAGGCACTCAAAGGAGGATAAATTGTCCATCCCGCAGAAGCCGGTCCTGATTCAACAAACAAAGAGCACAACATGATAACTGTTGAGACAAAGAACAACCAGTATGAAATCATGTTCATGAAACCGGAAGCCATATCACGCGCTCCAATTTGTAACGGAATCAACAAGTTACTGAAGGTACCGCTTAATCCGGCAGTTAATACGAAGAATACCATGATGGTACCGTGAATCGTAACTAAAGCCAGGTAAATATCATTACGCATTACTCCACCCGGAGCAAATTTTTCTCCTAAAAGGAATTTAAAAATACCGAAAGATTCTTCCGGCCAAGCAATCTGCATACGGAATAATAATGACATCGCAACACCAATAATACCCATGATTAAACCAGTAATCAAATACTGCTTGGCAATCATTTTATGATCGATACTAAAGATGTACTTTGTGATAAAAGTATCTTTATGGTGGTGTTCGTGTTCGTGTCCGTGATCGTGACTTAAATCGTGTCCTACTGCTGACATATTTTTTTAATTTGAATAGTATTAAAAAATCAATTATTATTTAACCTGAGCTAAAGCTTTGGTAGTATCTACTTTTACTGTTTCCATCTTAACCGCAGGAACTGTAGCGTCAGCTGCAGGAGCTTCAGCCGCTTTTGCTTCTTTAATAGTCTTGCTTAACAAAGGCTGTTGGCTTAACCATTTTTTGTAATCCGCTTCGCTTTCCACTATGATCTTCATCTGCATGTTGAAGTGAGAAGGTCCACAAATTTTATTACACAACAATAAATAATCGAACGTATAGGAATCCAAAGCAGTTTTTCCTTGTGCTACCAACTCAGCACTTTTCTTAGCTCTGATTTTGTTGATGCGGGCAACTTTTTCCACCATATCAGGAGTGTTACGCATCTGATCTGTAGTCATCGTTGGAGTAAATGCAAATTGCGTTACCATACCCGGAACACTGTTCATTTGTGCTCTGAAGTGAGGCATATAAGCCGAGTGCAATACATCCTGAGAACGCATTTTGAAAACAACTTTCTTACCAACCGGCAAGTGAAGTTCCGCAACCTGCTTGTCATCCTGTGCGTTAGGATCGGACAAATCAACACCCAAAGTGTTAACTCCCTCGATGTAACGAACGTTTGCCTTTCCTAAAGTATTATCTGCCCCAGCGTACCTTGCTTCCCAACTGAATTGCTTTGCATACAATTCAACATACATTACGTCTTCTTCCTCATCAACAAACATGATGTTTGTCCATGCGTACAATCCGTAAAGAATCAAACCTGCCAAAACAATAACCGGAATAATAGTCCAGATGAACTCTAATTTGTCATTATCTGCGAAGTATAATGCTTTGTTTCCTTGCTTTCCTCTGTATTTGAAAGCGAAAAAATGCAGTAAAGCCTGAGTGATAGTCTGAACAATGAAAATTAAAATCATTGAAATCCACATCAACTGATCGACATCTTTTCCGTGCTCGGAAGCAGAACCGCTCATCAAAGGCAAATCACCAAATTTCACAACACAGTAAATAGTAGTCAGATAAATGAAGACTAAAAAGCCAAACATCAAATAACCATTCACATTATTATCGTTATCATTGGCAATTTCAGAATTATCCTTCTTTGCCCCGATTTGTGTCAGATCGAATATCTTAGTCAATTGCCAAACAGCAATTCCTAATAAAACTACAACTATAAGTACCAATAAACTTGTCATTTGTTTATTTCTTTAAAATATTAATAATGAAAATGTTTACTTTCTTCGATTAACGGATTGCGTTTTGCCAATAACGGTGATTTCGTTAAAGCAGTAAACACTACAAAAATGAATAATCCGAAGAAGAATAACAATGCACTGATCTCAGATACTCCGATGAACCATTGATCACCAACAGTAGCCGGCATAATCATGTTGAAGAAATCTATATAATGACCTGTTAGTATAATGATACCTGCCATAACAACAACCCAAGTCAATCGTTTAAAGTCTGTGTTGATAAGGATTAAGATTGGCAATACAAAGTTCATAACAACCATACCGAAGAATGGTAATTTGAAGTCTTCGATTCTGGTTACGAAATAAGTTACCTCTTCCGGAATGTTGGAATACCACATTAACATGAATTGAGAGAACCATAAATAGGTCCAGAATACTGAAATACCAAACATGAATTTTGCCAAGTCATGGATGTGACTTGTATTCACATATTCTAAATATCCTTTTGATTTTAAGTATAAAGTAACGAATGCAATAGTAGTAATACCGCTTACGAAGAAGCTGGCAAACACATACCACCCGAATAATGTACTGTACCAGTGTGGATCAACTGACATAACCCAGTCCCAAGAAGCAATGGATTCCGTAACGATAAAGAACGCTAAGAAACCTGCCGCCATTTTGAAATTCTTTTTGTAGAAAGAATCATCAGTAGCATCGTCCTGAGCCAATGAGTTTTTTCTAGAGAAATAACGATATAAGTTCCAACCTGCCAAGAAAACAGCTGCTCTGATCAGGAAGAAAGGAACGTTTAAGAATCCGGCTTTTCCAGCGATGATAGCATCGTAGTTTTCACTTTTCGGATCAGTAACACCCTCTGCCATCCATGCGAACAAATGATTCATATGCATCCCTGATAAAACAAGCAATACAAAGAAGATTATTGAACCTGGTAACAAATAAGCAGTGATTCCTTCCATTACACGGAACAATACCGGAGACCATCCTGCCTGTGCCGCCCATTGGATCGCGTAAAACACTAAAACACCCATAGAAATCAACAAGAAGAAAATACAAGCCACGTACAATGCTGCCCATGGTTTGTTTTGCAATTGATGTAAAACATGCTCTAAATGTTTCTCATGCTCTTTGTGCGCATCTGCTTCATGCGTATCTGCTTTAGCTGCATGAGCATCATGATGATTCTCTTCTGCAACTGGAGCAACTACCGCTTTTGTTGAATCTGCTTCCACTGTTTTTACAGAGTCGGCTGCCACTGTGTGTGCTTCAGATTTTGGAGCTTCATGGGCTACAGTATCCGCAACCTCGTGGTGTGCTTCAGTCGCTGGAGCCACTTCATGTGCTGTGGCTGCAGTATGATGTCCTCCATCATGATGACTTTCCGCTAATATTTTTTCTACGTCTTGCGTAGTTTTAGGTGCAGTTAAAAAACCATACGCAATACCTAACAACCCAAGGGCCATAAGGACGAATGCAAAGGTTTTTAATTTGTTTGAAAATGTGTACATATTTCTAAACGTTCAAATGAGTTTTACTTCTTTAATTCTCCTCTTAATTTCAACACGTGATCCGTAACCATCCAACGCTCTTTCTGAGACAATTGGTTTGCGTGAGAACCCATGGAGTTTAAACCATAAGTAATTACGTGAAAAATACTTCCTTCGGTAATATCTCTGTCCGCATAATTAGGAACCCCCAAGAATTTTTCTCTTTTCACAAGATTACCCTGACCATCACCCTTTTCACCGTGACAAACAGCACAATAGATATTGTACAGTTCAGCACCTTTTTCCGTATCAACAGATAACGAATCCAACGGTGACTTTAATTCGGTTTTAGCCTGCATGTAACCGGCTGGAGTATTTTCATAATCATAAGGTTCAAAACCTCTTTTTATACTTCCTTTTGCAGGTAATTGACCTTCTTTACCACTTTTAAAAGCACTGGATTCTGAATACGTTTCGTATGCAACCGATTCATACATATTAGGAAAGAACTGATAGTTAGGTTTCGACTTGTCAAAGCAAGAAGTTGCCGCGATCGACACACCTACTAATGCTACTATTTTATATAAGGCTTTCATATCTTCTATTAATGCTTATCAATTACTTTAACTTCTACAGCACCGGTATTTTTGAAGAAAGAAACCATATCTTCTTCGTTACCACTTACGGCAACTTCCATTAAGAAGTGATCGTCTGTGGTTCTCACATCCGGATTTTCAGCTTGTTTGAACGGCCATAATTTACTTCTTAAATAGAAAGTGATAACCATTAAGTGGGCTGCAAAAAATACTGTTAATTCAAACAAGATAGGCACGAAAGCAGGCATATTCTGATAAAATGCAAAACTTGGCTTCCCTCCGATATCCTGTGGCCAATCAACAATCATCATATAATTCAATAAATTAGCTGCTACCGTTAATCCAACAACTCCATAAAGGAATGAAGCAATTGCAATTCTAGTTGGCGCCAATCCCATTGCTTTATCCAAACCGTGAACCGGGAAAGGTGTATAAATTTCTTCGATGTGATGATGAGCAGCTCTTGATGCTTTTACTGCATCCATTAAGATATCATCATCATTGTATATCGCATGTATAACTTTATTAGTACTCATGATCTATTAATGATTATGTGAATGATGTCCTTCTTTTTCTCTTTCTCTTTTATAATTGTCACCAGAAGTTTTCAAAATTGTTTTAACCTCTGCCTGAGCAATTACAGGGAAACTTCTCGAATATAACAAGAACAATACGAAGAAGAAACCAATTGTTCCGATGTAAATACCTGCATCAACAAATGTTGGCTGGAACATTGTCCAAGATGATGGAAGGTAATCTCTGTGCAATGATGTAACGATAATTACGAAACGCTCGAACCACATACCAATATTTACCACGATAGAGATGATAAAAGAGAACATGATGCTTGTTCTTAATTTTTTGAACCACATGAACTGTGGTGAGAATACGTTACAAGTCATCATCAACCAGTATGACCACCAGTATGGACCTGTCGCACGATTCAAGAATGCATATTGCTCGTATTCTACACCTGAGTACCAAGCCACAAATAACTCGGTGATGTATGCAATACCAACAATTGAACCTGTAATCATGATTACAATATTCATTAATTCGATATGCTGAATTGTGATATAATCTTCAAGATTGGACACTTTTCTCATAATGATAAGCAAGGTATTTACCATTGCAAAACCTGAGAATACAGCTCCCGCAACGAAGTACGGAGGTAAGATTGTCGTATGCCATCCCGGAATTACCGATGTAGCAAAGTCAAAGGATACAATCGTGTGTACAGAAAGTACTAATGGTGTTGCCAAACCAGCCAAAACAAGAGAAACCTCTTCAAAACGCTGCCAGTCTTTTGCTCTACCTGACCATCCGAAAGAAAGGATGGAATAAATTCTTTTGTTGAAAGGTGTTACCGCTCTGTCACGAATCATAGCGAAATCCGGTAATAATCCAGTCCACCAGAATACCAATGACACCGAAAGATACGTTGAAATCGCAAATACGTCCCAAAGTAATGGCGAGTTAAAGTTTACCCAAAGTGATCCAAATTGATTTGGAATCGGTAATACCCAGTACCCTAACCATGGACGACCCATGTGAATGATTGGGAACAAACCTGCCTGAACAACCGAGAAAATGGTCATGGCTTCCGCAGAACGGTTGATTGCCATTCTCCATCTTTGACGGAATAATAATAATACAGCAGAGATAAGTGTTCCGGCGTGACCGATACCTACCCACCAAACGAAGTTAGTGATATCCCAAGCCCAACCAACTGTTTTATTTAATCCCCAAGTTCCGATACCGGTAGAAATGGTGTAAACCATACATCCTGCTCCCCAAAGGAAAGCTGCTAATGCAATTGAGAAAACGGTCCACCATAGTTTGTTTGCTTTACCTTCAACAGGCTTAGCCACGTCTACTGTTACATCGTGATAAGTTTTATCACCTATAACTAAAGGTTTTCTAATGGGTGCTTCGTAATGAGACGACATAATCCTTTATATTGTTTCTTAATTAATATTTTTATTACTCTTAAGTATTTCTAACTTTTACGTGATAGAATACATTTGGTTTGGTACCGATATGCTCTAATAAATGATACATTCTTTCGTCTTCTGCCAATTTAGCTACCTGACCTTCTTTATCATTTACATCTCCAAATACCATCGCACCACTTGTACAAGCCGCCGAACATGCTGTTTGGAATTCGCCATCTTTAACCAGACGTCCTTCTTTTTTCGCTTTAAGGATAGTTGCCTGTGTCATTTGGATACACATAGAACATTTTTCCATAACCCCACGAGAACGAACGTTTACATCCGGATTCAATACCATACGATCTAAATCATCATTCATGTGATAATCAAACTCGCTGTTTTTGCTGTATAAGAACCAGTTGAAACGACGCACTTTATACGGACAGTTGTTTGCACAGTAACGAGTACCCACACAACGGTTGTATGCCATGTGGTTCTGGCCCTGACGACCGTGTGATGTCGCCGCTACCGGACATACTGTTTCACAAGGCGCGTGGTTACAGTGCTGACACATTACCGGTTGGAAAGCCACCTGAGGATTTTCTGAAGGATCTTCCATACCTGTTAAGGTATCGATAGAATTCATTAATCCGCTTGCTTTTGCTTTCAATTCTCCGTCCCCTTTGAAAGTTTCTGCAGAAGAATAGTAACGGTCGATACGCAACCAATGCATATCACGGCTTCTTCTTACTTCAGACTTACCAACTACCGGAACGTTATTTTCCGCATGACAGGCAATTACACAAGCACCACATCCGGTACAAGCATTCATATCGATGGAAAGATTGAAATGATGTCCGATAGTACGGTCAAAAGAATTCCAAAGATCCACTTCAGTAGCAGGAGTAGCCTGGTGGTCTAAAGATACCATTGGAATCGGGTTCCAGAATTCCGCATCTTTAGTATTGAATATTTCTAAGGTAGTTTCTTTGATGATATCACCTCTACCCATTAATGTTTTTTGTAACTGAACACAAGCAAATTCGTGATCTCCTTCTGTCTTGGTAACTTTAGCAACCTGATTTGCATTTTGGTTAGCATATAATTTGTATGCATTAACACCAACCTGCATTTCCTCTTTCATTGCTTCTTTTCTACCATAACCTAAAGCCAAACCGATAGTACCAACTGCCTGACCTGGTTGAATGATCACAGGAACATTCTGCAACTTAACTCCAGCCACTTCAATAGTTGTATAACTACCGTTAAGACCTCCGTTAGCCACGTTATAGTTTTCTAAACCTAATTTCTCAGCATCCTTTTTAGAAACGGTTACGTAGTTATCCCAAGAAGCTCTTGTAATAGGATCCGGGAATTCTTGTAACCAAGGGTTGTTTGCCTGCTGGCCATCACCCATTCCGGTTTTAGTATACAATACCAATTCCAATCCGCCTTCATTTTTAGCCTGAGCCAAAGTAGCAGCAGCAGTACCGAAATCAGCAGAACCACCTGCAACTGCGGCCGCTTCAGAAGTATACACTCCGTCGTGAACCAATTTGTTCCAAGTTGTTCCTACAGCAATTGAAGAACCAACTGCTTTCAAGAAATCGTAATAAGAGGCTGTATTACCAGTCCAAGCCATTAAAGCTTCCTGGAATTGTTTAGTATCAAACAACGGACGGATTGTCGGCTGCATGATAGCATAGTGTCCTTTTGCAATCATTACATCACCCCAAGACTCCAAATAATGAGGAGCAGGTGCAACGATAGTAGATTTAACAGCTGTCTCATCTTCTCTCAAAGTGAAAGCAACCGATGTTTTAACTTTTGTCAAACCTTCAGCAAATTCTGAAGCATTTGCTAAAGTATAAAGCGGGTTAACGCCGTTCATAATTAAAGTATGAACCGAACCTGCTTTCATATCAGCCACCAATTGCGCAACAGCCTTACTGTCTCCTTTACGGATTAGACGTGCAGCTGCTGGATTGAAAGCTTCTGAGTTTAACGCTTTATTGATAGCCAATACCAATAATTGCGCATTAACATCATCTAAACCGGAAACCAAAACACCTTTTCCGGCAGCAGCTTTTAATTGTTGTGCTGCTTTCATTACCGCTTCTTCCTGCTTACCTAAATTGGCAGCACCGGCTGAAGCACCTGTAATAACATTATATATTTTAACTAAAGCATGTTTTTGCTCAGTAACAGTCAAAGGAATACGTTTGTCTGCATTTGCTCCAGCCAAAGACATGTTTGCTTCTATCTGGATATGTTTGGACATTTTTCCGTTTTTAGGAACACGACCTTTTGCATAACCGGCATCATAAGCTCCACCCTGCCAATCTCCTAAGATATCCGCACCAACTGAAACAATAACATCCGCTTTACCAAAGTCATAATCCGCTAAAGCTCTTTCACCATACACCATTTGGAAAGCATCCAAAGCTGTAGAAGAAGAAACCGCATCATAAACAACGTGTTTCGCTGACGGGTTTTTCGCAATGAAATCAGCAATCAATCTGTCTGTTGAAGGACTTGCCATTGTATTGGTCAACAACACAACCTGACCTCCTTTTGCTTTCGCTTCAGACAAACTTTTAGCAACCGCAGCATTTACATCAGACCAAGAAGCTTCTTTACCAGCAATCTTTGGCTGTTTCAAACGCATGCTGTCATACAACGACAATACGGAAGCATGAACCCTTGCGTTTGCACCAAATTTAGCATTTGGTAAATTATTATTTTCAACCTTAATAGGTCGACCCTCACGTGTTTTGATCAAGATATTTGCAAAATCAAAACCATCCATCATTGTAGTTGCGTAATAATCCGCAACACCAGGGATAATCTCTTCAGGTTGAACTACATAAGGAATAGACTTAACAACCGGACCTTCACAAGCAGCCAAAGAAGCAGCAGCCGTAGAGAATCCAACGTATTTCAAAAAGTCACGACGAGTTGTTGATGAAGCAGACAGTGTAGCCGCATCTCCCAGGAATTCATCCGTTGGGATCTCTTCAACAAATTCATTGTTTCTTAGCGTCTCAACAATAGAGCTATTTTGGTCTAGCTCCTCAACACTTTTCCAGTATTTTTTGTTTGATGCCATTGTATATAAATATTAGCTTCTTAATTTATTATTAATAGTGACACTTACCACACTCTAAACCTCCCATTTGTGCAGCCGTCAATTTGTCTACACCGTATTTTTTAGAAAGTTCATCGTGAATTTTAGCATAGTAAGCATTACCTTCCACTTTCACACTAGTTTCTCTGTGACAATTCACACACCATCCCATTGTTAACGGCTGATCTTGTTTCATGATCTCAAAAGTCTCCACTTTACCGTGACATTTCTGACACTCGATTCCGGCAACAGATACGTGCTGAGAGTGGTTAAAATATGCAAAGTCCGGAAGATTATGGATTCTCACCCATTTCACAGGCTTAACTTTTCCAGTATAAGACATAGTATTCTTATCCCATCCTACTGCATCATATAACTTTTGAATTTCAGCAGTGTAAAATTCTTTTGAATATTCAACATAAGTAGAATCTTTATCACCCTGGAACTCAGAGATATTTTTATGACAATTCATACAAACATTCAGAGAAGGGATACCCGCATTCTTACTTACTCTGGCAGATGAGTGACAATATTTACACTCAATCTTATTATCACCAGCGTGAATTTTGTGTGAATAATGAATCGGCTGAATCGGCTCGTAGTTCTGATCCACACCTAACTGCATCGTATAACCATAGATAAAATACATACCTATTAATATCATCACAATAGAAGAAACCAAAACCAAAAACTGATTTTTAGCAAATGCTTTCCATAACGACACAGAGCCTTCTTTAACCGGCACTTCCACACCATTGGCAGCTGCAATCTTATTAAGCACATTCTTAACAAAGAACAACATTGCTATTAACATTCCCAAAACAACAGCTAACACACCCAATATCAAGTTATTGGAAACACCACCTTCCTGAGACTCACCACCTTTTACAGCAGTAGCGGCAGCAACCGGAGCTTCTTCTGCAGGAGCCGAAGTATAGGCTAAAATATTATCAATATCCTCATTTGATAATTGAGGAAAACCTGTCATTGGAGTCTTATTGAACTCTTCGAATATCTTAACCGCATCGGCATCACCGGATTTAATCAAGTCCGCACTATTGTGAACCCATTTATAAATCCACTCCCTGTCATACTTATCCGCAACACCACGCAAGGCAGGCCCTGTGGATTTTGCATCAAGCTTGTGACAAGCCGCACAATTTGTATTGAAAATAGCTTTCCCTTTCGCAGGATCTCCTGCACCGGCAGCAGGAGCCGCCGCATCTTGGGCTAAAGAACTCAGTGACAGCGACAACACCATCGCCAGACTGAATATTAATTTTTTTGAAAACGAATTATGGTTACCCACTTTTTTCATAATTAAAATGATTATCAACTAAATTTGGCACTGCTCTTACACTGATAAGCACAGACCCTATTTAAAAACTCGGACAAAAATACGACTTATGTCCTATTATCAAAACCTTAAATTTATCATAAATTGCAATTTATACCAATTCTAAATAATCAGGCGTTTTCAGATTGAATTATTTAATTGTATTTTTGTTTCAAACATACTTCATTATGAGAATTTTAAGAAACCTTCCTTTTTTGGCATTTTTTATTGTGTGCTCTTTTTCAGGCATAAAAGCCCATTCGCAAACTTCAAAAATTAACATTATACAGGATCCGAAGTTCGAAACACTCTTAAACGAAAAAAGAAAGATAAACTCCTCCATCACGGTAAACGACAAATACAAGGTTCAGATATTCTACGGTACAAGCGAGGATTCAAAGAAAACGCTATCACAATTTAAAAAAGAGTTTAAAAGCCTGGACGGGACTATCATCTACTCCAATCCTAATTATAAGGTTTGGGTGGGTACCTTCAAAACGAGAATTGAAGCCGAAAAAAATTACAAGGAAATTCTAAAAAAATACCCGACGGCACTTTTAATCCGTCCAAACAAATAAGGCACATTGCCGAATACAAGACGCGAAAAGGCGGTCAAAAAACAGTTACCCAAAAACAAGACCAACAGAATCTCAAAAGAGTTTCAGCAATTGCTTATGCACAGGCTTTAGAAATGATTCAACTATCAGAGAGAAACACTGATTACTTAAATCCATATACTCATACTTCCTTTTTTCATTCAAGTTGCTCCCGCTTTCTTTTGGGAAATATTTTAAAAACCCCCTATAAAATAGCCCTGACTTTATCACCCTTACGTAAAAATGAAAAAATATTTTTCACTGCTGACGCTAATAACACTAAGTGCCTATACACAAACTAAAAAAGACACGACTGAAGTAAAACATCTTGAAGAAGTAGTGATTACGACTCAAAAGTACCTAAAACCAAAGAAGGATATTCCGCAACAGATTGAAATCATTTCCAAAAACGAAATTGAATTCCAAAATCCCCAAAATACGGCCGAGATTCTGGCAAATTCAGGAACCGTTACGATTCAAAAGTCACAACAAGGCGGAGGAAGTCCGGTAATAAGAGGTTTTGAGGCAAACAGAATTTTATTACTGGTTGATGGAATCCGAATGAACAATTTGATTTTCAGAGCCGGGCATCTTCAGAACATCATTACCGTTGACGCAAACAGCATTGAAAACCTTGATGTTTTTTTCGGCCCCTCCTCAACGGTTTTCGGAAGTGACGCTTTGGGTGGCGCAATAAACATCAGCACCAAAAAAGCTCAATTTATAAATGATACAAAGAAGATTTTTTCAGGCAAGGCCATTACCCGTTTTTCATCAGCCAATGAAGAAAAAACCGCTTATTTCGATCTGAATTATGCCGGCACAAAACTGGCGTCGTTCACTTCTTTTTCCTACAATGATTTCGGCGATTTGAAAATGGGAAGAAAAAAGAACCACGGTGCCGACTATTTTGGAGAACGTGATCATTATGTAACAACCCAAAACGGGGTTGATGTACTGATGCCAAACGACAATAAATACGTTCAGAAATTTTCGGGCTACAAACAATATAATTTCATGCAAAAGCTGGCCTATAAACAGGACAATGGAAATTTACATGATTTAAATTTACAGTTTTCAACTTCTTCCGATATTCCAAGATACGACCGATTGACGGATCCAAACGGAAGCGGACTGAGAAATGCAGAGTGGTTTTATGGTCCGCAAAAAAGAATTCTTTCCGCCTATACTTTCACTAAAGACAAGGCAATTATCGGGAGCGATTTAAAAATAACCGTCAGTTATCAAAACGTTGAAGAAAGCAGGCATAACAGACGCTTTGGAAATTACAATCTGCAAAACAGAATTGAAAAAGTAAACGTATTTGCTTTGAACGCCGATTTAAAAAAAGGATTCACTTCCGGAGACTTACAGTACGGTTTGGAGGCCTATTATGATGATTTGAATTCCTCCGCCTACTCAAACAACATAAACACAGGTGAGACTGAAACAATAGACACCCGTTATCCGAACGGAAAAAACAATATGCTGCGAACGGATACTTACATTACCTACAACACTAAAAACAACATTCACACATCATGGAACATTGGTGCACGTGGCGGTTATGCGTCATTAAAAAGCACCATTGCAGATAACAGTATTTTTCAGTTGCCTTTCACTTCAATAAGTCAAAAACACTTCACATACAGCGCCACCACAGGAATCATTCATTACCCGAGTAAAACAGTACGTCTGGCAGCCAATGTGAGTTCCGGATTCAGGGTACCGAACATAGACGATGTGGCTAAAATTTTCGAATCAGGCAACGCTACCGTTATTGTACCGAATGAGAATCTGAAACCCGAAAAAACCATTACAGCCGATTTGGGCTTTACTATAAAAAACAACAACAAGCGCTTCCAGCTAGACTACACTTATTATTATACCCGATTGTTTGATGCCATTGTAACCGATGAATTTACCTTTAACGGTTCCGAGACCATTGATTACAACGGCTCCATCAGTCAGGTCATGGCAAATCAAAACAAGGGAAAGGCATTTGTCACTGGCTTTTCCACAAGTATTAAGTCGTATCTAATTGACAATGTTTTATTCACTGCCAACTTTAATTACACTTTAGGGAGAATCATAAATGAGGACGGCACCCGTAGCCCGCTGGATCACATTGCCCCGTATTACGGAAAAATAGGGATCAACTACGATCACAGTTATTTCATGGCTGAAGCTTATATGCTTTACAACGGCAAAAAAGACATCAGCGATTATTTCCCGAACGGTGAAGACAACGAACAATATGCGCCGCAAGGAGGCATGCCTGCTTGGAAAACTTATAACTTCAAAGCCTCCAGTAAATCGATTTACGGAGCGACATTGTATGCGGGAGTCGAAAATATTTTAGACACACAATACCGAACTTTTGCATCCGGTATCAATGCAGCCGGAAGAAATTACTATGCGGGGTTAAAATACCAATTTTAATTATTAAGATGAATCAAATCTAAAATAAAACACAGATATACTAAATGTTAAGTATGGGATGTTTTAAAAACATGTCTGGTTTGTGTCGAGAATCAAAAAGTTGCAGATTCAACCGTTGATTAGCATTATGAATGCAAGCCGGCTTTCGTTTTTTATAAATCTGACATTTCCAGATGAGTTCCTTCTGTGTGCAGAATATGCTCAGCTGATTCTATTTCTTCAAGTGTACCGTTCACTATCACCATAAATTTCCCTTCCTTCAAATGTTCTTCATATTTTAAGACTTCATTATCTTTTATTCCAAGAAGAGATAAAAAAGAAATAAGTCCTCCCGTAATTATACCTAGATCAAAACCGGCTATAGCACCTATCAAGGCACCAGCGCCATATAGAAATCCAAAACCGGGAATTGTAAAAACCCCGATACCTGAAAGCAGACCAATAACTGTCCCCGCTCCCATACCGATCACCGCCGGAGCTTTTTGAAATGTATCCACAGAACGCATGTGAATATGATCGTCAACTATTTCCGCCGTTCCTATAAGCGAAACATTTTCCATGGGAAAGCCTTCGTCATTCAACACTTTAATAGCATCCACAGCTTTTTGATGCGTTTCGTAAACAGCAATTTTTGATTTCATAACTGTACTTTTTAAGTCCTTCAAATAACACTGAATTTAATAGTAAAATTATGAATTTTAGTTGGTTATGTACTATTTTTTATATTAATATTAAGCATTTTACAACTCATTTTATTCATGCAATTTTTTAAAATT
Organism: Flavobacterium limnosediminis JC2902; assembly: GCF_000498535.1. Classification (GTDB taxonomy): domain Bacteria; phylum Bacteroidota; class Bacteroidia; order Flavobacteriales; family Flavobacteriaceae; genus Flavobacterium; species Flavobacterium limnosediminis. The sequence goes on from NZ_AVGG01000003.1 coordinate 16,521, forward strand.
CAGACTTTTACATCAAAACACAACCAGAAACATAACATCGAATCAAACTTTTCCAAAACCAAAAATTAAAACAAAAAAAAACAGGATTTGAACTAACTATTGCCACCCCATTTCCCTTTTGACTTTGTCGGTAAAAAAAGCATTTTGAATCGGAATTTCAACTTGATCCCTGATCAGTCCACGCATATGTAAGGGGAGATTTTCCTTTTTAAGCAATCCGTATTTCTGATACCCGAAATGAATAAAACTGTAAGCATCGAAAGCAACATATTCGCTGTAATCAGTCTGGTGCTTTAAATAGCTTTTTGTTATATACGGTTCAAAGAGCAACCAGGTTCGCTCGATATTTTCCTTTATTTTTAAATTCGTATGTAAATTTGGAAAAGGGCTTGTCTGAACTATTCCGAAATTTTTCCCAGTCAGAAACTGATCGTATTTACGACAAAGGTCATGCAGGAGCGATACGGTACTGAAAAGAACTTCATTACATTTGGTGTCAACCGTTTTTTTGTCAGCATCAGATAGCGTTTCCGTATCATTTACTTTTGAAACCACCGACCGTATGGCCTCAATCTTTATCTGATTATCATGCAGCTTGCGCTGATCGATTTGCTTGTCAAAATTATTTTCAAGCCAGATAAAATGATTTTTAAGGTACATTGCCTTAAACCACGGCGACAGTTCACCTTTTAAAAGCGCATCGGAATACGATTCTCCTCCAGACATATAAGCCACCGTAAAACCATGATTCTTAACCAGAATCTCGAGTTGCTCTTTAAAAAACTCCAGATCTTTGTGCAAATAACTGTACTCGATAAGCCTCAACTTCAAATCGACTTCGTAACCGTAATCCTCTTCCAGTTTCAGAATTTTTTCTTTTGTAATCTGATACTGCTCCTTATCTTTTCTACTGAGAAGGAATGAAACATTGCGTACCTCATTGATGACAGTGTCACGGTAATTCTGTGAAAAAACGGTCGTAAAGACGGATAAAAAAAACAAGGTAAGGCAACATTTCAATCTGTTCATTATTTTTAAGAATTTAATTACACAATAATAAACGAAAATAAATAAAAATATTGTACTATACCCATATCTGGTAACAAAAAAATCCCGACGAATCGGGATTTTATATCTGAACTTATTAAATTATTTAAGTTTCTTTTTCACTTCCACTTCATGGAAGCATTCGATCAAGTCGTATTCTTTAAGGTCGTTGTAGTTTTTAATCTGCATACCACAATCGTATCCTTTAGAAACTTCTTTCACATCGTCTTTGAAACGCTTCAATGCTAATAATTCACCGGTGTAAATAACCACACCTTCACGGATTAAGCGGATTCTCGCATTTCTAAGAATTTTACCGTCAGTAACCATACATCCGGCAATAGTTCCCACTTTTGAAATTTTGAACAACTCTCTGATTTCAGCAGTACCGGTAATCTCTTCTTTCATTTCCGGAGACAACATACCTTCCATCGCATCTTTCAAATCGTCGATAGCATCATAGATGATCGAATAGTGACGGATGTCGATTTCTTCCTTATCAGCCAATTGTTTCGCATTTCCTGCAGGACGAACGTTAAATCCGATAATAATCGCATCAGAAGCCGAAGCCAACAATACATCCGATTCGGTAATCGCCCCTACTCCTTTATGAATAATCTTAATCTGAATTTCTTCAGTCGATAATTTAGAGAAGGAATCCGATAACGCTTCCACTGAACCGTCCACATCTCCTTTAAGGATAATGTTTAATTCTTTAAACTGACCTAATGCGATACGACGACCGATCTCGGCAAGTGTAATGTGTTTTTGTGTACGAACAGACTGCTCACGCAACAACTGCATACGTTTTGCTGCAATTTGTTTTGCTTCTCTTTCGTCTTCAAACACGTTGAATTTGTCTCCAGCAGTAGGTGCACCGTCAAGACCTAAGATAGAAATTGGTGTGGATGGACCTGCTTCTTTCACGGAATTTCCACGCTCATCAAACATGGCTTTCACTTTTCCGTGATTTTTACCGGCCAACACATAATCACCTACTTTCAAGGTACCTGCCTGCACTAGGATTGTTGACACATAACCGCGACCTTTGTCCAATTGCGCTTCAACAACTGTTCCAACAGCTGGTTTATTCGGATTTGCTTTCAGGTCTAAAATTTCAGCCTCAAGCAATACTTTTTCCAATAATTCTTTAACACCTAATCCTGTTTTGGCTGAAATATCATGAGATTGGTATTTACCACCCCAGTCTTCCACCAACAAGTTCATGGCTGCTAAACGCTCTTTAATTTTTTCCGGATTCGCATTCGGTTTATCCACTTTATTGATGGCAAAAATCAACGGAACCCCAGCTGCCTGAGCGTGACTGATTGCCTCTTTGGTTTGTGGCATGATGTCATCATCGGCTGCGATCACGATAATCGCGATATCGGTAACCTGAGCTCCACGTGCACGCATCGCGGTAAACGCTTCGTGACCCGGTGTATCAAGGAAAGCGATTTCCTGACCGTTGTCTAACTCCACTCCGTACGCTCCGATGTGCTGCGTGATACCTCCGGACTCCCCAGCAATTACATTGGTTTTACGAATGTAATCCAACAAGGATGTTTTACCGTGGTCAACGTGACCCATCACCGTTACGATTGGTGCTCTGTGTGTTAAATCTTCCGGACGATCTTCAACCACTTCGATAGCTTCTTCGATATCCGTTGTAATGAATTCCACTTCATAACCGAACTCATCAGCAACAATAGATAAAGTTTCAGCATCCAAACGTTGGTTCATGGTAACCATGATTCCAAGCGACATACAAGTACCGATTACTTTCGTGATAGGCACGTCCATCATGGTTGCAATTTCACCTACGGTAACGAATTCCGTTACTTTAAGCACTTTGCTTCCTTCTTCGATTGCTCTTTGTTCATCATCAGATTTCTGACGGTGAGAATCACGTTTGTCTCTTCTGTATTTTGCCGCTTTAGATTTCCCTCCTTTACCCTGAAGTCTTTCTAAAGTTTCTTTGATTTGGTTTTTAACTTCTTCTTCGGTCGGCTCCACTTTCGCCACAATAGCCGGACGGTTTCCTTTTTGGAATCCTCCACCACCTGGTTTGTTCGGTCCGAATTTTCCGCCACCTGGTCTGTTAGCACCGCCTTGAGCACCACCACCTTGACCTGGTGTTCCGGTTCCCGGCGCTCCTGGTTTACCCGGAATACGTTTTCTTTTATTTTTATTCGCATTACTTTGTCCCTGACCCGCTTGGGCTCCGGGAGCATTAGGCTTAATAGCCGCGTCTTTTTTGAAATCTTCTTTCTTTTTCTTAGGCTTATTGAACTGAGAAAGATCAATAGTCTGACCGGTAAAAGTTGCACCCGTAAGTTTTTGGTATTGTGTTTCGATTTTTTCGTCTTCCACAGGTTCGACAGCTGCTGGAGCCACAGCCACTACAGGAGCTTCTTTTTTCTCGATTTTTTCTACCGGTTCCGCTTTTTCAACTTTTTCAGTTTGTTGAATCGGCTCAACCTTTTCCACCGCTTTAACCTCTTCCACAACTGGTTTTTCAGCCGCAACTGGTTTTTCAACCACTTTTTCCGGAGTAGGCTCAACCGGCTTTTCGATTTTCTCTGAAGATGGTGTTTCAGCAACAACTTCCGGCTTTTTGGGCTCAAGATCAATTTTACCAACCGCTTTAGGCCCCGCTAGGGATGCTCTGGCTTTGATTACTTCCTGACGTTGTCTTTCCTCGTCTTGTTTGCGTTTTTCCTCAATCTCTCTTTCACGCTCGATACGAAGGGCTTCTTTTTCCTTCTTCTTTTCTTCACTCACCTCAAGAGAAGCTACTTTTTTTCCTTTATCAGCAGAGAATTGACCGCACAAGATAGAGTATTCCTCATTAGAAATTTTGGCGTTCGGACTTGATTCGATGGTATGACCCTTATCTTTCAAATAGTCCACAGCTCTATCTAGAGAAATGTTTAATTCCCTTAAAACCTTGTTAATTCTTATTACTCTTTCTTCAGACATATAATCTTTTTATTATTACCTTAATGCGTGTGTGTTGTTGTTATTGCGGGCTATTCTTCGAACTCGTTCTTCAGAATTCGCATAACATCCAAAATAGTTTCTTCTTCAAGATCAGTTCGTCTTACTAAATCGGCAACATCCTGTTTCAGCACGCTTCTTGCCGTATCCAAGCCAATTTTCGCAAACTCGTCGATAACCCATCCGTCAATCTCATCTGAGAATTCTGTTAATTCAACATCATCCTCTTCTTCAGCAATATTTCCTTCACGGATAACATCCAATTCGTACCCGGTTAACAAACCTGCTAATTTGATGTTGTGCCCGCCACGTCCAATTGCTTTGGAAACTTCTTCTAATTTCAGGAACACTTCTGCTGCTTTTTTGTCCTCATCGATCTTAACCGAAGAAACTTTTGCAGGACTCAATGCTCTTGTAATATATAATTGTGTATTTGTTGTATAGTTGATCACGTCGATATTCTCGTTACCTAATTCACGAACAATACCGTGAATACGGGAACCTTTCATACCCACACATGCTCCAACCGGATCGATTCTGTCATCATAAGAATCCACGGCCACTTTCGCTTTTTCACCCGGAATTCGTACCACTTTTTTAACCGTAATCAAACCGTCGAACACCTCAGGAATTTCCTGTTCGAATAATTTTTCAAGGAATTTCTCAGATGTTCTTGACATGATAATCTGCGGCTTATTTCCTTTTAATTCAACGCTTTCAATAATCCCACGAACGTTATCCCCTTTGCGGAAAAAGTCGGACGGAATCTGTTTTTCTTTCGGCAGCACGATTTCGTTTCCTTCATCATCCACCAAAATTACAGCTTTTGGACGAACATGATGCACTTCAGCCGTATAAATATCGCCAATTAAATCTTTAAATTGTTTGTAAAGATTCGTATTATCATGCTCATGAATTTTAGAAATCAGATTCTGACGTAAGGCCAAAATCGCTCTTCTACCCAATTGTATTAATTTCACTTCTTCAGAAACATCCTCACCCACTTCAAAATCCGGTTCGATTTTTCTGGCTTCCGACAACGAAATTTCAGAATTCTCATCCTCTACTTCACCATCAGCAACCACCACACGATTTCTCCAGATTTCCATATCCCCTTTGTCAGGATTGATAATGATATCGAAGTTATCATCTGAACCGTATTTCTTTTTCAATGCATTTCTAAACACATCTTCTAAAATCGCCATTAAGGTAACTCTATCGATAAGTTTATCGTCTTTAAACTCTGAAAACGACTCGATTAATGCAATATTTTCCATGCCAACTCTCTATTTAAAATGTTATTATAACAATTGCTTCTTTAATATCTTCGTATTTGATTTCTGCTCTTTTCTGAACAGTCTCTTTCCCTTTTCCAACTTGCTTTGGTTCCCTTGCGCTCCACTCCAAAACAATAAACTCATCATTGGCTTCAGTGATGTTCGCTTCGATTTTCTCGGTTGCGGTTGTCACTTTCAGTTTTCTCCCAATGTTTTTTTTAAACTGTCGCACTAATTTCAAAGGCGATGTTGCACCTGCCGATGCTACCTCCAACGAAAAGTCCTGTTCTTCTCTATCCAGATTATCCTCGATAGCTCTGCTGACATCAATACAATCCTGAAGAACAACCCCATTATCACCGTCTAAAGTTACGATAATTTTGAATGCCTCGGTAATCGTCAGATCAATCAGAAAAAGCGATGGCCTTTGCTCCAAAGCTTCACTGAGAACATTATTTACTTTTTCTTTAAATGTCATATTTGTATAAAAAGAGGCACGCATGGCGTGCCTCATTATCTAGTTCGGTAATAAATAACTGTGCAAATATACATTTTTTTTTAAATATTTAAAAATCATTGTCATTTCTAAATAAATTTATACCTTTATAAAAACTAAATTAACTCCAATTTCTCACATTAATAATTATGAAACGAATTTTAGTACCAACAGATTTTTCAAACCATGCAGAATATGCCCTTAGAGTAGCCGCACAAATTGCCAAAAAAAACGACGGAGAAATTTTCTTACTACATATGCTTGATCTTCCGCACGAAGGAAGCGACGCTCAATCCCAAGGTCATGCAATACCCGAAATCATGTATTTCAAAAAAAGAGCTGAAGAAAAATTAGACGAGCTTACCCAAGCCAGTTTTCTGGAAGGCATTGAAGTTTCCGAAATCATCAAACTACAATCCACTTTTACAGGAATTATCGACATCAGCAAAACCAACAATATCGATTTAATCGTGATGGGATCACACGGCGTGAACGGTTTCAAAGAAATGATAATCGGCTCCAACACCGAAAAAGTGGTTAGAACCTCAGACATTCCGGTTTTGGTAATCAAAAAAGAAATGAGCGATTTCAACGTTAATAAATTTGTTTTTGCATCTGATTTCTCAGACGAAGTATCCAAAACTTTTGAAAAAGCAGTAGAATTCACCAACAAATTTGGTGCACATTTACACTTAGTTTCCGTAAACACGCCTAACAACTTCAAATCAACAGCAGTTGCCGAGAAAATCATGGCTGATTTCGTTTCCAAATACAAAATTGACAATTTTTCCACACACATATATAACGACGTAAATGTGGAAAAAGGTATTTTGAATTTCGCCAACAGCATCGAAGCCGATTTAATCGGAATGAGCACACACGGAAGAAGAGGCCTTGCGCATTTCTTTAACGGAAGCATCAGTGAGGATTTAGTAAACCACTCTGTAAGACCCGTTGTGACTTTCAAAATCTAATTTAAGAAAACAACATAAAAAACAAAAAAGTCTGCTTAGTAAGCAGACTTTTTTTTATATCAACTAATTCAACATCATATTAAAATAAAAAAATCCTCTCAGATTGAGAGGATTTTTTTTGTTGGCCCACAAGGACTCGAACCTTGAATGACGGTACCAAAAACCGGAGTGTTACCATTACACCATGGGCCAATAACCAACACCATCTTGCGATAGCGGGTACAAATATACTATAATTTTATACAAAACAAAACCAGAACAACTTCTAGAGTAAAAAAATAAAAAAAACATAAAATAAAAATCCTCTCAAATTGAGAGGATTTTTTGTTGGCCCACAAGGACTCGAACCTTGAATGACGGTACCAAAAACCGGAGTGTTACCATTACACCATAGGCCAATAACCATTGCTATCATTGTGATTGCGGGTGCAAATGTAGTATATATTTTTTTCAATCCAAATTTTTCTATAAAAAAATATTAAAAAAATTATTTGCATGTTTCTATATGCAAAAAAAGAGTTTCTTTGTAGTAGAATTCAATCTGAAAAAATCGACATATCTTATATGACTACTTTAAACTTCAAAAAGTGGAACACCATTTTAGGATGGTTTACGTTTGCCATCGCGCTTATAACCTACACTTTAACTGTAGAACCTTCGCTAAGTTTTTGGGACTGTGGAGAATACATCGCCACTTCAGCAAAACTGGAAGTCGGACATCCACCCGGAGCACCGCTCTTTCAAATGATTGGCGCCTTCTTTGCAATGTTCGCACCAAGCGCCGACAAAATAGCATTAATGGTTAACATGACCTCAGTTTTCTCGAGTGCATTTACCATATTGTTTATGTTCTGGTCGATGACACTTATTTTAAAAAAAATAATATTATCGTATTCCGTTTTAAGTAAAGAAAACTCAATCGTGATACTGGGAAGTGCTTTTGTAGGTTCTTTAGCCTTCACCTTTACAGACAGTTTCTGGTTCAGTGCCACCGAAGCGGAAGTATACGCCATGGCCTCTTTATTCATTGCCTTATTACTTTGGATGGGCTTGCGCTGGGAAGAAGAAATGCATACTCCGCGCGGAAACAAATGGTTACTACTGATCTCTCTTGTAATCGGTCTTTCCTTCGGGGTTCACTTCATGGCCTTACTAACGATTCCGTCCATAGGATTACTGTACTACTTTAAGAATTACGAAAAAATCACCATTAAAAACTTCATTATAGCCAATATTGTAATGGTGGCGGTTTTATTCTTTGTCTTCAAATTTTTACTTCCCTACACATTAGCCTTCTTCGGAAAGACAGAAATCTTCATGGTAAACAGCCTTGGACTGCCGTTCAACTCCGGCACCATATTCGCCCTTTTACTGATCATCGCGTTCTTCTATTTCGGATTAAATTACACCAAAAAGAAAGAACTTCCTTTTTACAACACTATCTTACTTTGCGTTCTGTTCGTTTTAATCGGATTCTCAACCTGGTTAATGCTTCCGATTCGCGCCAATGCAAACGTGGTAATCAACGAAAACAAACCTTCGGATGCTGCAGAGGTTTTGGCTTATTACAATCGTGAGCAATACGGAGAACAAAAAACTTTCTACGGCCCGCTATTTTCAGAAACCTATGCCGGTTTAGACGAAGACAAGCCTTATGAAGACGACAAACCCAACTACGAAAGAGATTACAAAACAGGTAAATATGTAATCGTAAACAATTACGTAAACGCAAAAAGCAACGCAGACGACAAACATAATGGTGTATTACCCAGAATGTGGTACGGCGACAGCGAGGATGCCCGCGTGAATTACATGACGTTTACAAAACCACTGGACTTCACCATCAACCCAGAGTATTCCCACGAAGACGAACTGGTACAAATCGTTTCCGAATTCAGAAGCGCGTTTGCAGCAGGAAAAATTGGCCTTGACGGTTATGATAAATTCCTGAAATCCTATGGCGACTACCTGATCATTGAAAAACCTTCTTTTGGAGACAACATGAAATTTATGTTCGAATACCAGTTCGGATACATGTACTGGAGGTATTTACTATGGAACTTTGCAGGCCGTCAGAACGACATCCAGGGAAAATATGACTCCCAGAACGGAAACTGGTTAAGCGGAATCAATTTTATCGACGAAATACACCTTGGATCACAGGAAAACCTTCCGCCGGACGTACTGAACAACAAAGCAAGAAATACCTATTTTTTCCTGCCTTTCATATTAGCCATCATCGGAATGGTATTCCATGCCAAAAAAGACCTGAAGAGCTTTTATGTCTTATTAGCCCTTTTCCTGTTCACAAGTTTCGCTTTGAAAATCTTCCTGAATGAGCGTCCTTTCGAACCAAGAGAAAGAGATTATGCCGTTGTAGGCTCCTTCTACGTTTTTGCAATGTGGCTAGGCTTTGGCGTGTATGCTATTTATGACACCGTTAAAAAAATCCTGCAACCAAAAATCGCAGTTCCACTTGTTATTATCGTTTCTTTATTTGCAGCCCCAATATTAATGGCTAAAGAAAACTGGGACGACCACGATCGTTCGGACAGATATACCGCGATTGCTATGGCAAAATCCTATCTTGATTCCTGTGAACCAAACGCCATCTTATTTACTATTGGTGACAATGACACTTTCCCTTTGTGGTATGCACAGGAAATTGAAGGCTACAGAACGGATGTAAGAATTGTAAATACACAGCTTTTTGCAACCGACTGGTATATCGACCAAATGAAGGCCAAAGCATACAAATCGGAACCATTACCTATCCGTTTTACACACAACCAATATGTGGCGGGCACCCGTGATTATGTTATTCATAAGGAACTGACGAAAGAACGAATTCCAATCGAACAGTTTTTGAAATTCATCGAATCCGGAGACGAACGAACAATGGAAACCATGCCTAACGGACAGAAAGTCCAATTCTATCCTACCGACAAGATCAGTATTCCCGTCGATAAAAACACGGTTATCAAAAACAAGGTGGTTGCGCCACACCTGAATGACTCTATCGTTTCAAGCATCGATGTGGATATCAGAGGAGGCGTAATTTACAAAAACCGATTAATGATGCTGGACGTTGTAGCCAACAACAACTGGAAACGCCCTATTTATTTCTCCCCTGGAAGTTTTGACGACGAAGATTACATCTGGATGAAGGAATACCTTCAACTGGAAGGAATGGTCTACCGTTTGGTTCCTGTAAAAACAACTCGTAACGAAGAATCCAACCAATTTGAAATGGGCTTTATCGATACGGAAAAAATGTATAAAAACGTAATGTCGTGGGATTGGGGCAATAGTGAGAGTCCGAATATTTATCACGACCCGGAAACCCGTAAAAACAGTATTTCCTACAGAACCAATTTATCGCGTTTGATGGAAGCTTTAATCAACGAAGGCAAAAAAGACAAAGCCAAAAAAGTGATAGACCTGGCAATGACAAAAATGCCGATTGACTACTTCAACTATTATCGTTTTGTAGACCCTTTTGCTGGTGGGTATTATGAAATTGGCGAAAAAGCGAAAGCAAGAGCTGTCCTGTCCCAACTGATGAAAAAATATCAGGAGAACCTCATGTATTACAGTACCTTAAAACCTACCGATCAGAATGAGGCGTATGTTGATATCGTTACGGAAATCGAAAGCTACAGAGGATTACTGGAAGTAATGAAAAAAAGAGGCGATATGGAATTCTACAATCAGAACAGAGCCAAATTTAACAGCTACAACAAACTGTTCCCCCTTTTTGAAAGAGACATGGAGTAAATTAAATTGAAACCTGCATCAAAAAACATTTTTCTTCCAATGAAATAAAAAAGTAGGTTCCTGACAACCTTGGGCAAACAATGTTTTTTTCGGAAGAAAATGAGATAATTTGAAAATGTAGTAATTCATCAGAATTACTACATTTTTTATTTTAATCGGTGCGCATTTTATCTTAAATTAGGATGTCCTAATTCCAAATTGACGAGTCATTAAATTTTCAAATCAAAGCATGGATTTTTACTGGATAAAAACGAACAAAATCATCAAACAGATATTTTCCAATCAGGTTTGGGACCTCCCGAATACCGAAAAGAAAATCTACCTCACTTTTGATGATGGCCCTACTCCAGAGGCCACAGGGTGGATATTGTCCGTTTTAAAAGAACACGCCGTGAAAGCCACCTTTTTCTGCATCGGCGATAACATCCGAAAACATCCGGACCTTTTTCGAAAAATAGTTTCAGAAGGACATTCCATAGGAAACCACACCTATCATCATTTGCAGGGCTGGAAAACAACCAACAAAGCATATCTGGAAAACATTCGTTTGTGTGAGGAAGAGATCAGAATACAGATGACAAACAACAGACAGCAGGCAGCAGACAGCAGGCAACAGACAGCAGAAATCGGAATTCAACCGCCAGAAAATAGCTCACAAAAAAACGAAACTTCTCTAACAAAAAATCTGCAGACTGCAACCAGCAATCTGAAATCTAAACTTTTCCGCCCTCCTTATGGCAAAATACGTCCTTTGCAATCTGCCCAATTGCGAAAAAAAGGATATAGAATAATAATGTGGGATGTTTTAAGTGCCGACTTCGACTACAAGGTTTCTCCCGAAAAATGCCTGTCTAACGTAGTAGAAAATACGGCGCAAGGATCCATCATCGTATTTCACGACAGCAAAAAAGCTTTCCGGAATGTGGAATATGTCCTGCCTAAAGCGATTAAAATTTTAAAAGAAAAAGGATTTCAGTTTGCTACAATCGATTAGGAATTTTCCTGAACAAGACCGATAATGGTATTCGCATCTAATTCCCCGGATTGTCTCCAGACCATCTGACCTTCTTTATAAATCATTAAAGTCGGCAACCCCTTAATTCGTAAAGCCTCTGCCAACTCCTGATTTTTATCAACGTCAATTTTAATCACTTTTGCCTTATCGCCAAGTGCCGCAGCAACATCCCTGATTACCGGATGCATGGAAACAGAAGACTCATTCCAATCGGTATAGAAATCGATTAAAACGGGTACTTGTGTATTGATTAGTTCTCCAAATTTTGACATAAGCGAGAAATTTAGATTAATTAAAAACTTTTGTTCTTAAAAAAATAGTATACAAATATAGCATTTTTACGCATTTATGCTACTCTTTCTCCTTTTTTTAGTTGAATTACTGTTATTTCCGGCCAAATACCAACCCTTCCCGGATAGGCATGAAACCCGAAACCGCGGTTTACATAGATGTAACGGCCCAAATTTTCATAGAGGCCGGCCCATTGTTTGTACACGTATTGCACAGGACTCCAGCGTATAATTCCCGGAATTTCGATACCGAACTGCAAACCGTGTGTATGACCGGACAAGGTGAGTTGGTAATGATTTTCGTGATGCTGCACTTCGGCATTCCAATGGGAAGGATCATGACTCATCAGAATCTTAAAGTCCTCTTTTTTGACTCCGAGGGACGCTTTAGCCAAATCACCAGCCTGTTTGAACTTCACACCCCAGTTTTCAACACCGATCAAAGCAATTTCTTCTCCGCCATTTTTTATTTTGACGTTTTCATTCAGCAGTAATTTGAAATCAATCTGACGGTACAAATCCTTAATAGCTTCAAAATTCTCTTTTTTAGCCGCTTGGGATGGCCATTCGACATATTCGCCGTAATCATGATTTCCCAAAACCGAATATTTTCCAAATTTCGGCATCTCAATTTTACGGAAAGTATCAATCCAAGGGTGCATTTCCGTGGCATGGGTATTCACGATATCCCCGGTAAAAAGCACCAGATCCGATTTTTGCTGATTCACCAAATCAATAGCATATTCAATCTTTTCGGCATTGTCAAAACTTCCGCTATGAATATCCGATATCTGAGTGATCGTCATACCATCGAAACTTTCCGGCAAATCAGGAAAAAATAAGGTCTGACGAATTACTTTATAATTATATTTCCCCTTGGTCATTCCATACAACAACGACGTTAGCGGAATCGCCGCGATACCCAGCGCAATCTGACTTATAAATTTCCTTCGTCCGGGTATCGACTCTGCAATACTGTCGGTCTGCGTAAAATAATTGATGATGGTGGCGAACATTCTGAAAAAATCTTCTCCCAAAAGAATTACGGCTACCAATAATTTCGGAACCAGCATCAGCAAAAACAAACCGATAGTAAACAGCGATTGCGCATTTTGCCCCACCTTACGGTCAAACTGACTGAAACCGTACAAAATATAAGCGAAAGCTAAAAAACTGATTACCTGATAGGCAATAAGAACCCAACGCTCTCTGGTAATGGTTTTCACCGCCTGAAAAGCATACAACTCTATTAAAAGCAGGATCACCCCTATAAAAACTAAACGCATCATTATTTGTATTTGGAATAAGCAAAGTAACGAAGAATGAAGGGCTTAGCGAACATAAATTAGATTAATTTTAACGCAGCGATTGATTTGGAACTCAAGTTTTAGATTAATCTTATCACTTTACGTATTTTTACCTGCTAAATTTTTCAAAATCATGTCACAACAAAAACGTCTTTTTCTCTTAGATGCCTATGCCTTAATCTTCCGCGGATACTATGCTTTCATCAAAAATCCGCGAATCAATTCCAAAGGTGTCGACACTTCGGCCGTATTGGGATTCATGAATTCGCTGATTGACGTCATTAAACGTGAAAAACCGGATCATTTGGCAGTAGCCTTCGATAAAGGCGGAAGTGATTTCAGAAATGAGATGTTCCCGGAATACAAAGCCAATCGCGATGCCACTCCCGAAGCGATAAAAATAGCCGTTCCATACATTCAGGAAATTTTACGTGCCATGCACATCCCTATCATTGAAGAAGCCGGATACGAAGCCGATGATTTAATCGGAACGCTTTCGAAACAAGCTGAAAAGCAAGGCTATCAGGTTTTTATGGTGACACCCGATAAAGATTTCGGACAATTAGTTTCCGAAAACATTTTCATGTACCGACCGGCCCGTATGGGTAACGATATAGAAATCTGGGGAATACCCGAAGTTCAGGCAAAATTTGAAGTCGAACATCCGCTACAGGTCATTGACTTTTTGGGAATGATGGGCGATGCCGTCGATAACATTCCGGGATTACCAGGTGTGGGCGAAAAAACAGCGAAGAAATTGCTGGCGGAATTCGGTTCCATGGAAAACCTATTGGACAATACCGATAAATTGAAAGGCGCTCTGAAAGAAAAAATCGAAGCCAACAAAGAGAAAGGGATTTTGTCCAAAAAACTCGCAACCATCCTACTCGACTGTCCGGTAACGTTTAACGAAACCGACTACGAATTATCCAAACCCGATGTAGAGAAAACTGATGCACTTTTCATCGAATTGGAATTCCGTCAGATGAAAACCCAATTTGACAAATTGTTCAGCGGCGGAAAAGAATACGACGAAGTAAACACCATAAACGGAGACGGAACACCGAAACCGGCCGCTAAGAAAACCGCCAAAAACGAAGATCAGTTTTCGCTTTTTGACAGTGGTGACAGCGAAACACCGGAAGGCCACCACAGTTACTACAATACACTGGAAAACACCAACCACCACTATGAAGTGGTACAGGGAAATTTAGGCGTTCAACTGTTCATGCAAACCTTATTGCAGCAGAAGTCGGTATGTTTTGACACCGAAACCACCGGAATTGACGCCCTGAATGCCGAACTCGTTGGTATGTCGTTCTCCTGGGAAAAGGGAAAAGCATTTTACATTCCGTTTCCGGAAGATCAGGACGAAGCCAAAACCTTACTGGAAAAAGTGGTTCCGTTTTTCGAAAATGAAGAAATTGAAAAAATCGGTCAGAACATCAAATACGACTTAAAAATACTAGCCAATTATGGAGTCACCGTGAAAGGAAAACTTTTCGACACGATGATTGCCCATTATCTGATTAACCCCGACATGCGTCACAACATGGACGTTTTATCGGAAACCTATCTTAAATATTCTCCAAAATCGATTGAAACTCTAATCGGTAAAAAAGGAAAAAACCAGAAATCGATGCGTGATGTGGCTTTGGAAGACATTAAGGAATATGCCGCCGAAGATGCCGACATCACCTTACAACTGAAAGAAGTTTTCGATCCAAAACTCGACAGTACCGGCACCAAAAAACTTTTCGAAGAAATCGAGATTCCGTTAATCGAAGTCCTTGCTGATATGGAGCGTGAAGGAATCCGTCTGGATGTCGATTATCTGAAAGCAATGTCGAAAGATATGGATGTCGAAATCAAAACGCTGGAACAACAGATTTATGAAACAGCTGGTGAGAAATTCAATCTGGCTTCCCCGAAACAATTGGGCGAAGTACTTTTTGACAAGATGAAAATCGGTGGAGCCAAACAAAAGAAAACCAAAACCGGACAGTATGCCACCGGCGAAGAAGTCCTAAGTTATCTGGCCAACGAACACGAAATCGTAAAACAGATTCTCGAGTGGCGCCAGATGGTGAAATTGCAGAGCACTTACATCATTTCCTTGCCGGAACAAGTAGATAAAAAAACCAACCGCGTTCACACCGATTACATGCAAACCGTGGCCGCAACCGGACGTTTGAGTTCAAACAATCCGAACTTACAGAACATCCCTATCCGTACCGAAAGAGGCCGATTGATTAGAAAAGCATTTATCGCGAAAGATGAAAATTACACACTGCTTTCTGCCGACTATTCGCAGATTGAATTGCGCGTCATTGCCGCGATGAGTGGTGAGGAAAACATGATTAAGGCGTTTCAGCACGGCGAAGATATCCACAGAAGTACAGCAGCAAAAGTATTCAACGTACCTTTGGAAGAAGTCACCAAAGAACAGCGTAGCCACGCTAAAACCGTTAACTTCGGGATCATTTACGGGGTTTCGGCTTTCGGACTCAGCAACCAGACGAATTTATCCCGAAGCGAAAGTGCCGCATTGATTGACGCGTATTACAAAACCTATCCACGATTACGCGAGTACATTCAGGAACAGATTGAATTTGCAAGAAGTCATGGCTATGTACAAACCGTTTCCGGTCGCCGTCGTTATCTGAAAGACATCAATTCCGCTAATGCCGTGGTCCGTGGTGCTGCCGAGCGAAATGCCGTGAACGCCCCGATTCAGGGAAGTGCTGCCGATATCATCAAAATTGCAATGATTAATATCCATAAAAAGTTGATTTCCGAAAACTGGCAATCAAAAATGTTGCTTCAGGTACACGATGAGCTTGTTTTTGACGTTCACAATAGTGAATTGGAAAAAATCAAACCGATGATCAAACACGAAATGGAGAATGCATTCAAACTGAATGTTCCATTGGACGTGGATATGGGCACAGGAAGAGACTGGTTGGAAGCGCATTAAGCAGTATTCAGTCGCAGTGGTCAGTTTACAGAAACTCGCAGACTGTCATTTCGACGGAAGGAGAAATCTCATAAAACAGGAACTCACAATTAAAAAACCCGACAAGTTTTCAAAATCTGTCGGGTTTACTTTTTACATCAGCCTTTCTAAATCCAAGATAATAATCAGATATTTATCTAAACATCATAAACCTTGAATGCCTTTTTAAAGCAGTAAAGGATGAAACACCACAGGAAATCTTCGGTTTATAAATGAATTACTCATCATACTGACTTTTCTTTTAAAAGGTAAAGCACAATTTTATACTTTTATGGGAATTATCTTCGTTATGAGCATAATTCCGAAAATGTAATCTTACATCGAATTTCAGAAAATCAAAAAACAATAAAAAAACATGAAAAAACTATTTCTAATCCTTACGGCAATATTTTCACTGACAATCACCGCTCAGGAAAATGCCCGTTTCAGAAAAATTGACAGTTTGCTCAGTTATCTGAACCATAACAACCGATTTATGGGACAAATCAGCATCCGTGAAGGCGACAATGTGGTTTATGAAAAAGCGTATGGATTGCCA
Organism: Flavobacterium limnosediminis JC2902; assembly: GCF_000498535.1. Classification (GTDB taxonomy): domain Bacteria; phylum Bacteroidota; class Bacteroidia; order Flavobacteriales; family Flavobacteriaceae; genus Flavobacterium; species Flavobacterium limnosediminis. The sequence goes on from NZ_AVGG01000003.1 coordinate 33,258, forward strand.
ACGACTAAGAAAGAAGAACAACCCAATAAGAATACGAAATACAAAATCGGTTCGGTTACCAAAACTTTTACGGCGGTAATGATCATGCAATTGGCGGAAGAAAAAAGGCTGAAACTCGAAGACAAACTTTCGAAATTTTATCCGCAAATTCCAAATGCCGACAAAATCACTATCAATGATTTGTTACGTCACCGATCCGGAATTGTGGATTATGTGAATGCCGACAGTACCACAAACATGATGGTAAAAATATCCAAGAAAGACATGCTGAGTAAAATAGCTGCTTACAAACCGGTTTTCGAACCCAATTCCAAAGCAGAATACAGCAACTCCAATTATTACATTTTGGGCTGTATTATCGAAGAAATTACCAAGACACCGTATAAAACCAATCTGAAAACCAGAATTATCGACAGGTTAAAACTGAAAAACACTTATATGGTGGATAATGTGGATCCAAAGCGAAATGAGATTCCATCCTATATGTATAAAGGCGACCAATGGGAAGTCATCCCGGAATGGGATATGTCACTTCCGTTTTCAGCAGGAGCCATTTCCTCAACCGCGAACGACTTAACTGCCCTTATGCGTGGCATCTTCAACGGAAAATTACTGAAACCCTCATCCGTGGATGAAATGACGCAACTAAAAGAAAGTTACGGCATCGGCTTGGTGACTTTTCCTTTCGGCGAGCGCAAATTCTTTGGTCATACCGGAGGAATAGAAGGATTCAAATCCGTGGTAGGCTATTATCCGACAGAAAAATTAGGCATTTCCCTTATTGTGAATGGTGACAATTATAACCGAAACGACATCATGATCGGAATTCTGAGCATTTACTACAAAATGCCGTATGCGTTTCCGAATCTGAAATCGTTTAAAGTCGATGAAAAAATCCTGAAATCGTACGAAGGAACATATGCCTCAAAAGAAATTCCGCTCAAAATCAACATTAAAACTGACAAAGGTCAACTTATAGCACAAGCCACCGGGCAGGGCGCCTTCCCTTTAAATGCCGTAAGCGAAACCGAATTCGTGTTCGATGCGGCCGGTGTAAACATGACTTTCGGCGATAAAACCATGCTCTTAAAGCAGGGCGGAATGGAAATTAAGTTCGCTAAAGAATAATTTTTATCGCATAGAAATCTCATATTCAACTACTCGCCTGACAATCAACTTATAAAATTATCCCTCTGGCATTTGTATAATAAATAAATAATTGTACTTTTGCACTCCCTTTATTGGGAATGGAATGTTTAATTAAAATAAAAAAACGTGGACAATTTAAGCTACAAGACAGTATCAGCAAACAAAGCGACTGCTCAGAAAGAGTGGATCGTGGTAGATGCTGAAGGTCATAACTTAGGTCGTCTTGCTTCTAAAGTCGCTATGATCTTAAGAGGTAAGTACAAGCCAAGTTATACACCGCATGTGGACTGTGGAGATAACGTAATCGTTATTAACGCAGAGAAAATCAACCTAACAGGTAACAAGTTGGATGACAAAACGTACATCCGTCACACAGGTTATCCAGGTGGACAAAGAAGTTTAACTGCTAAAGTAATGCAACAAAAAAACCCTGCATTATTGGTAGAAAAAGCTGTAAAAGGAATGCTTCCTAAAAACAAATTAGGTGCTGAGTTATTCCGTAATTTGAATGTAAATGTTGGTTCTGAGCACAAACATGAGGCTCAAAAACCAAAAACTGTAAACTTAAACGATCTTAAGTAATGGGAGTTATTCACAAAATCGGTAGAAGAAAATGTGCTGTGGCACGTGTTTATGTTTCAGAAGGAACAGGAAACATTACCGTAAACAAAAAAGAATTTACAACTTACTTCCCAACTGCTACATTACAGTACAAAGTAATGCAACCTCTTTCCATGACTGAGAACGCATCAAACTTTGACGTAAAAGTTAATGTATACGGTGGTGGTACTACTGGACAAGCTGAGGCTGTTCGTATGGCTATCGCAAGAGCAATGTGCGAAGTGGAAGTTGAAAACAGAGCTATCTTGAAACCAGAAGGTTTACTTACTCGTGACCCTCGTATGGTTGAGCGTAAGAAATTCGGTCAGAAGAAAGCTCGTAAGAGATTCCAATTCTCTAAACGTTAATATTTATTATTATTTAAAAACACTAAGTTTTTGTTGCTCTCCTGCTGAGGCAGGAATTAGTTTAGCATCTAAATGGTTAAGACCGAGACAATCGCTACTAAATCATTGCTAATACACAAGAACGTAAACTATTACAAAATGGCAAACAAAGTAGAAGTTAAAGAATTACTAGAAGCAGGTGTTCACTTCGGACACATGACTAGAAAATGGGACCCAAACATGGCTCCTTACATCTATATGGAGCGTAATGGTATTCACATTATCAATCTATATAAAACTGCAGCTAAAATTGAAGAGGCTAATGAAGCTTTGAAAAAAATCGCTGCATCTGGTAGAAAAGTACTTTTCGTAGCTACCAAAAAACAAGCAAAAGATATCGTTGCAGAAAAAGCTGCAGCAGCTAACATGCCGTACATCACTGAAAGATGGCCAGGTGGTATGTTGACTAACTTCGTAACTATCCGTAAAGCTGTTAAGAAAATGGCTTCTATCGATAAAATGAAGAAAGACGGTACTTTCATGACATTATCTAAAAAAGAGCGTTTACAAGTAGATCGTTTACGTGCGAAATTAGAGAAGAACTTAGGTTCTATTGCAGACATGACAAGACTTCCGGCTGCGTTATTCGTTGTGGATATCAAAGCAGAACACATCGCTGTTAAAGAAGCTCAAAAATTAAACATTCCAGTTTTCGCTATGGTAGATACCAACTCTGACCCACGTCAGGTTGATTTCGTTATCCCGGCAAACGATGATGCTTCAAAATCAATCGACAAAGTTTTATCTTTAGTATCTGGCGCAATCATCGAAGGACTTTCTGATAGAAAATCTGACAAAGATGAGCAACCGGCTGGAGAAGTAGCAGCAGCTCAAACTGAAGCTACAACTTCAACTGAAGAATAAATAAACATTAAATTCCAAATTTTAAATTCCGGGCTCCAAACAAAATCAATAACATTCAGTTGATGATTTGAAAACTTTGGAATTTGGATTTTAAGATTTGGAATTTTTACTTTTAACACAATTTAAATTTTATACAAAATGGCAACAATAACTGCTGCAGACGTAAATAAATTAAGAACCATCACCGGAGCTGGTATGATGGATTGTAAAAAAGCATTAGTGGAAGCTGATGGGGATTTCGATTTAGCAATCGAGAACTTACGTAAAAAAGGTCAAAAAGTAGCTGCAAACCGTTCTGATAGAGAATCTACAGAAGGTGCTGCTATCGCTGTGGTAAACGGTGACAAAACGGCTGGTGTAGTAATCACTTTGAACTGTGAGACTGACTTCGTAGGTAAAAATGAAGGTTTCGTAAAATTAGCTACAGATTTAGCTAACCAAGCGTTAAACTATGCTGATAAAGATTCTTTCTTGGCTTCTGATTTCGGTGGAATCACAGTTAACGAAAAATTAATCGAGCAAACTGGTGTTATCGGTGAGAAAATTGAAGTTGGTCAGTTCGAGCGTTTAGAAGGTGCTTTTGTAGGATCTTACATCCACGCTGGAAAAATCGCTACTTTAGTTGCTTTATCCGCTAACGTTGCTGGTGGCGAAGAAGCTGCTAAAAACGTAGCTATGCAAGCTGCTGCAATGAACCCAATCGCTTTAGACGAAGCTGGTGTTGATGCTGCAACTATCGAAAAAGAAATCGAAATCGCTAAAGATTTGTTACGTCAGGAAGGCAAACCGGAAGCTATGATTGATAACATCGCTAAAGGTAAATTAGGACGTTTCTTCAAAGACAACACTTTGGTAAACCAAGACTTCATCAAAGACGGTTCTATGAGCGTTGCCGCTTATATCAAATCGGTTGACGGTGGTTTAACTGTTACAGGTTTCAAACGTGTGGCTTTAGGATAATCCATCCTGAACATAAATATACAAACCCCGGTCGCAAGATTGGGGTTTTTTTATTCTCCGAAATGGTGTACATTTGAGTTTACACCTGAAAAAATGTTCAAAAGCAAAAAAGACATCGTCTATATTATCCTAGCCGGCCTCTTCATCACCAACGCCATAGTAGCCGAACTCACCGGAGGAAAACTCATCCAGATTGGCCCATTCATCATGAGCATCGGTATATTGCCCTGGCCCATCGTCTTCATAACTACCGACATCATCAACGAACACTTCGGACGCGATGGTGTAAAAAAATTATCCTTCATAACCGCCGGACTCATTGCCTATTGCATTCTCATACTTTTCATCGGAACCAAAATACCGGCTTTTGAAACCGCAGAAACCGTAAACGACGAACAATTTTACGCTGTATTCGGTCAGGGTTTATTTATCATGGTGGCGAGTATTATTGCCTTTCTTGTCTCACAGCTTATCGACGTTACCGTTTTCTGGTTCCTTCGCAACAAAACCGGAAAGAAAATGATTTGGCTTCGCAGCACCGGTTCTACCGTCATTTCGCAACTCATCGACAGCTTTATCGTTTCCGGAATCGCCTTTTGGCTAACAGGCAAAATCACAACCAGCCAATACATCAACATGTCCTTTACAGGATATACCTTCAAATTAATCTTAGCCGTTGCATTAACACCCCTTATCTATCTTGGTCATTATCTAATTGAAAAATATTTGCACACCGCAAATCCCGAAACAGATAGTACCAATCCTGAATAAAAAAGCACTAAAAACCAAATTGTGCATTTCATCATAGAATTCGAGCAGTTCAACAAATATGTAATTTTTAACAGATTGATATACAGTATATTAGCTAATTTTACCCCCTAAACAATCAAATTTATGCATTATGAGAAAGTATGTATTATTATTGGGAGCTGTGGGTGCCGTGCTGATTGCATTTGCCTTTACCACAAACGCTAAAGAGAATGACAAAGCGCATAAAGTCACCATCTGCCATTATCCTCCTGGAAATCCGGGCAATGTTCAAAAAATAACAATTAGCACAAATGCTGTGGAGAAGCACATAGAAAACCATGGTGATGTCGTTTTAGAAGATCCTTGCGATCCTTGTCCATGCAGAGAAGAGCAGAATCCTTACTAGTTTACTTTAAAAAAATATAAAAAGAGCAATTAGTCCCGCTGATTGCTCTTTTTATTTGTTGGTTATACACGATTAACAAAATATTTTTCATCTTTTGAAAAAAGTTTTACATTATATTTGATTCAAAGGAAAAGAAGATGAATCTTAAAAACCGCTGCGCCTGGTGCGAAAAAGACGATTTATACCGCAACTACCACGATCAGGAATGGGGCGTTCCCATTTATGACGATCAAAAAATATTTGAATTCCTGATTCTAGAAACCTTTCAGGCCGGCCTAAGTTGGTATACTGTTTTAGCCAAAAGAGAAAATTTCCGCAACGCCTTTGACAATTTCGATTATAAAAAAGTAGCCACTTATTCCGAAACCAAAATCGAAACCCTAAAACAGGACGCCGGCATCATCCGAAACGGGTTAAAAATCAAAGCCGCCGTTACCAACGCCATCGCCTTCATGGAAATTCAAAAGGAATTCGGCTCCTTCTCCGAATACATCTGGGGTTTCGTAAATCATCAACCTGTTGACAACAAACCTCTAACCCTAAAAGACGTTCCCGCAACTTCAGAAATCTCCGATGCCTTGAGCAAAGACCTAAAAAAACGCGGCTTCAAATTCGTCGGTTCCACCGTAGTGTATGCCCACATGCAGGCCACCGGAATGGTGAATGATCATGTGGAAGACTGCTGGACGAGGAAATAGTTTTCAGTCGCAGTCTCAGTTTTCAGTACGACTTCACTCAAAACTCAAAATTCATAACTGATAATTCATAATTTTTAATACATTTGTCTCACTTTAGGGGTGTCTGCAACACGCAGGCTGAGATTTTACCCTCTGAACCTGATCTGGTTAATACTAGCGTAGGGAAAAGTAAGATGACTTCATAGTACCATTGCGTACACCTTGCAGCCATTCCTAAAGTCGCTAAAAACAACAGGAATGGAACTAAAAATCAACAACCAGTACAAACAATTCGACCGCGAAAGTATTTCCGCACAGGCTTTGCTTGACCTCGAATTTCCCGACAGACAAAACGGAATCGCGCTTGCCGTAAACAATACCGTCATTCCCAAAACCAATTGGGAAACCACACTCCTCAACGAAACCGACGACATTTTAATCATTACAGCCACACAAGGAGGTTGATTATTAGGCTGCACGGGCGGGCTGTACGTTCCAAGTCCGCAGTCAAAAGCCTTAAAAACATAGCCCTGCAAGCAGCTTCCGTTGGTCGCTACTTTCAGCACTTGTTTTTTTACAGCTTTTGCCTTTACGGGCTTTCCACTCCCATCCCTGGCAGAGAAGAGAATATAGAAACAAGAGACAAGAAAAAAGACGAAATCAACCAAATCCACAAGAAAAGAAGCGACTCAAAATCTGCGAAAATCTGCGCAATCTGCGTGAAAATAAAAACCAAGATACAAGAGAACAATAATCCCCAAAAGTAAAACTCAGCAACTCAGTTACTCAGTCACTTAGAAACTAAAAAAAAACATGAATTCAGAAGAAAAAATATCCAGACAACCCTTCCCCAATTCCACAAAAGTCTACATCGACGGGGAAATCCACCCGATTAAAGTCGCCATGCGCGAAATCACACTTTCCGACACCAAATTATCCAACGGAGGCATCGAAAAAAACCCGCCCGTGACGGTTTACGATACTTCAGGACCTTACACCGACCCAAATATAGAAATCGACGTTCGAAAAGGCTTGCCAAGACTCCGCGAACAATGGATTCTGGACCGAAACGACGTGGAAGAACTAACCGAAATCACCTCCGATTACGGAAAAGAGCGTCTTGACGATGAAAAACTAAACCATCTACGCTTCGAATATTTACACCAACCGATGCGCGCTAAAAAAGGAGCAAATGTCTCACAATTACATTACGCAAAAAAAGGCATCATCACTCCCGAAATGGAATACATCGCCATCCGTGAAAACCAACGCATCGAGCAATTGGAAACGGCACAAAAAGCAATGCAATGCCAACATGCCGGTCACAGTTTCGGGGCCAACACACCAAAAAGCAAAATCACAGCAGAATTTGTGCGCAGTGAAGTCGCAGCCGGACGTGCCATCATTCCAAACAACATCAACCACCCGGAAAGCGAACCGATGATTGTGGGCCGTAATTTCTTAGTAAAAATCAACGCCAACATCGGAAACAGCGCCGTAACCTCCAGCATCGAGGAAGAAGTTGAAAAAGCCGTTTGGGCTTGTCGTTGGGGTGCCGACACCATTATGGATTTATCCACCGGAAAAAACATCCACGAAACCCGCGAATGGATTATCCGAAATTCACCCGTACCCATCGGAACCGTACCAATCTATCAAGCCTTGGAAAAAGTAAAAGGGGTAGCCGAAGATCTAACCTGGGAAATTTTCCGCGACACCTTAATCGAACAGGCCGAGCAAGGCGTTTCCTATTTCACCATTCACGCCGGAGTTTTATTGCGTTACATCCATTTAACCGCCAACCGCGTTACAGGAATCGTGTCCCGAGGCGGTTCGATCATGGCAAAATGGTGTTTGTTCCACCACAAGGAAAATTTCCTTTACACGCATTTCGAGGAAATCTGCGAAATCATGAAACAATACGACGTGGCTTTCTCATTGGGTGACGGCTTACGACCGGGTTCCATCGCCGATGCCAATGACGCCGCACAATTCGCAGAACTGGAAACCTTGGGAGAATTAACCAAAATTGCCTGGAAGCATGACGTACAGGTATTTATCGAAGGTCCGGGACACGTACCGATGCACATGATTAAAGAAAATATGGACAAGCAGTTGGAACATTGTTCCGAAGCACCTTTCTATACATTAGGCCCATTAACTACGGATATTGCTCCGGGTTACGACCACATCACATCCGCCATCGGAGCAGCAATGATTGGCTGGTACGGCTGTGCGATGTTGTGCTACGTAACGCCGAAAGAACACTTAGGCTTACCCAACAAAAAAGACGTAAAAGACGGCGTGATCACCTATAAAATCTCAGCCCACGCCGCCGACTTGGCCAAAGGACATCCGGGAGCGCAATACCGCGACAACGCCTTGAGTAAAGCCCGTTTCGAATTCCGCTGGGAAGACCAGTTTAATTTAGCCTTAGATCCGCACACCGCAAGAGAATTCCATGATGAAACTCTGCCTGCGGACGGCGCAAAAGTGGCACATTTCTGTTCGATGTGCGGACCTAAATTCTGTTCCATGAAAATCTCACAGGAAATCCGCGATGTCGCCGAAGCCGAAAAAGGAATGAAAGCCAAATCGGAGGAATTCGTTGAAAGTGGTAAAGAAATTTATCTATAAGAAGAACATAGAATATAGAGAAAAGAATATAGACCTGAGACACTTTTCAAATAACTAATTACAGTCTTTTTTCTATTCTCTATATTCTATCATCCAAAATAAAAACATGATCGTAATTACCAATCCGATTCCCGTTCCAAACGAAATCAGCATTATCCATTCGCTTTTCGCAGAAGGATTATCACTGCTGCACATCCGTAAACCCGATTTTACGGAGGCGGAAATGAAATTGTTTGTATTGGCAATAGGATCGGAATTTAAGGACCGACTGGTTTTACACAGTCAGCATCATTTGGCAGAAGAGTTTGAAATCAACCGGATTCATTATTCAGAATTGAAAAGAAAATCCATACCTGACAGATTTTGGAAACCTATCAGGTATTATTCCACATCAACACATAGTATCGAGGCTTTCAACGCATTGGAAACTGATTTTGAATACGCCTTTGTGAGTCCAGTTTACCCAAGCATTTCAAAACCAAATTATGTTTCCGAAACGAATCAAATCGAAGCAATAAAAAAACGCACCAATTTCAGAACAAAACTCGTTGCTTTGGGAGGTCTTTCATCAGAAAACATTCAACAAACATTAGAAAACGGTTTTGATGACGTTGCTCTTTTAGGCACCATTTGGCACAGTACTAACCCTATTGAAAATTTTAAAAAATGTCAGCAAATCGCCCATTCGTTTTAACCATTGCCGGACACGACCCATCAGGTGGCGCCGGCATTTTATCAGATATCAAAACATTCGAACAGCATCAGGTGTATGGTTTAGCCGTTTCAACCGGTAATACCATCCAAACGGAAAACAAATTCCATGAAATACAATGGACGGAGCTGGATTTCGTGCTGGATTCGATAAAAACGCTTTTTAGAAATTACGATATCAAAGCCGTAAAAATCGGAATTATCCCCTCACTTGCTTATTTGAAAAAAATCGTAACCGAAATAAAAAAAAGGTCGCCTAAAACAAAAATTGTTTGGGACACGGTACTGAAATCGTCCACCGAATTTGAATTCACCACCATAGAAAATCAAACAGAACTAATTGAGATTTTACAGCAAATCGATTTGATAACGCCAAATTACAACGAAATCCTGAAACTTTCCGATTCTGAAAATTCTGCCGAAAAAATTGCGCAAAATCTCTCGACACATTGTTTCGTGTTACTCAAAGGTGGTCATAATCCCAATCAAAAAGGGGTGGATTACTTATATTTCGATGAGGAATGTGCAAAACTAAACAGCACACTTATGGCCGTTTCCGAAAAGCACGGATCGGGTTGTGTCTTGTCTTCATCAATTACAGCAAATCTCGGTCTGGGACATGATATCATTTTAGCCTCCCTGAAAGCCAAAACCTATATCGAAAAATACCTTAACTCAAACGCCACTTTATTAGGATACCATTATGTTTAGCAAATTACAGTACATTTCTCAGGGAACTACGGTTGACGAACAACTGTACAACATCCACAAGGTGCTCGACAACGGCTGTGACTGGATTCAGTTGCGGTTTAAAAACGGAAATTCGTTAGAACTTTTCGCTTTAGCGGAAGCGGTAAAAACGCTCTGTGAAGAATATCTGGCAACCCTCATCATCAACGATAAAGTCGATTTGGCACTTCAAATCAATGCCGATGGGGTGCATTTGGGACTAAATGACATGAAAGTCAAAGATGCCCGAGCCTTATTAGGCAATCATAAAATCATTGGAGGAACCGCAAATACACTGGAAGATATTTTGCAACGCACTACAGAAAACTGTGATTACATCGGACTTGGCCCCTACCGATTCACTGCTACCAAGGAAAACCTGAGTCCGATTTTAGGTCTGGAAGGCTATCAAAACATTCTCGGCAAAATCAAGGAACAAAACATTCAGATTCCCGTTTATGCCATCGGCGGCATTGCATCGAATGATATTGAAAGCCTAATCGATACAGGTCTTCACGGAATTGCCGTTTCCGGACTAATAACCGAAAACCCACAACTGATTACACAACTCAACGAAAAACTCTATGTCAACACTTAAAATAGCAGATAAAACCTTTTCTTCGCGCTTGTTTTTGGGAACGGGAAAATTCGGTTCCAACCCACAAATGGAAGAAGCGATCCTGGCCTCAGGAAGCGAATTGGTTACAGTAGCCCTAAAACGCGTCGATCTGGAAACCGAAACCGATGCAATTTTATCCCACATCAACCATTCGCATATCAATTTATTGCCGAATACTTCAGGTGCACGCAATGCGAAAGAAGCGATTTTTGCGGCTCAATTGGCGAGGGAAGCATTGGAAACGAACTGGCTGAAACTTGAAATCCACCCAGATCCGAAATATTTACTACCCGACCCTATTGAAACCCTGAAAGCCACGGAAGAACTGGCGAAACTGGGTTTTATCATCTTACCTTACATCCATGCCGATCCGGTGTTGTGCAAACGATTGGAAGATGCGGGAACTTCAGCGGTAATGCCCTTAGGTTCTCCGATTGGAAGCAACAAAGGATTAAAAACCGAAGATTTTTTGGAAATCATAATTGAACAAAGTAAAGTACCCGTAATTGTGGATGCAGGAATTGGCGCACCATCCCACGCGGCAAGAGCCATGGAAATGGGTGCCGATGCCGTTTTGGTCAACACCGCCATTGCCGTGGCCGGAAATCCGAAATTGATGGCGGAAGCTTTCAGAGAAGCTGTCATTGCCGGACGAAAAGCTTATGAAGCACAATTGGCACAAACCGGGAATAAAGCGGTAGCATCAAGTCCATTGACGGCATTTTTGTATGAATAATTGTTTTAATTACTAATACAAAATCACGAAGACTTCGCTGACTTGCGCAGAAATAGAATTAAGCATATTGACATTAAAAAGTCTGCGAAAATCTGCGAAGTCTGCGTGAAAAATAATCTAATAAATTTTCTATCTAATTCAATCCATACTATAAATAAATATCAAAGCCATGACAGAAAATGAAATATCATACGCCGTAAGAGGAGCAATTTCAAAAGTTTACAGAAAACTTGGTCCGGGACTACTTGAATCCGTTTATGAAAGTGCTTTATATCATGAATTAACAAAAGTGAACTTGAAAGTCCAAAGACAAGTGGAAATTTCTGTGCCTTATGATGACATCATATTAGATGTGGCTTTTAGAATAGATTTACTTGTTGAAGACAAAGTAATCATAGAATTAAAATCGGTTGAAGATTTAGCTCCTATACATTTCAAACAACTCACAACTTATTTGAAACTAACGGATAAAAAACTTGGCTTACTTGTAAATTTTAACTCGGCTGATATATTCAGTGGCATCAGACGAATTGCAAACCAATTATAAAATCCAGGCTGCGAAAATCTGCGAAGTCCGCGTGAAAAAGACAAAAAAAATGAGCACATTCAAAAACATTTTTGAAAATTACGATTGGGACACCATTCAAAATAAAATATACCAGACTACGGAAACGGAAGTCCGAAACACCTTAGCAAAATCCAAAAAAAATATGGATGACTTTCTTGTACTGATTTCCCCGGCAGCGAAACAATTTCTTGAAGAAATGGCCCAACAAAGTCATGTTTTAACAAAAAAACGTTTCGGAAAAACCATCCAGATGTATGCCCCTATGTACCTGAGCAACGAATGCCAGAACATCTGTACGTATTGTGGTTTCAGTCTGGACAATAAAATCAAACGAAAAACACTGACAAACAGCGAAATTGAACTGGAAGTGGCCGAACTGAAAAAAGCAGGATTCGACCATGTGTTGCTGGTCACCGGAGAAGCGAATTACACGGTGAACATCAACTATTTCCTGACCGCCGTGACACAAATTAAGGAGCATTTTTCTTCTATTTCTGTGGAAGTGCAGCCGTTAACCGAAGAAGAGTATCAGCAATTACACGAAGCGGGTGTGCATACCGTTTTGGTGTATCAGGAAACCTACCATCGGGAAGTGTATAAAGAATACCATCCAAAGGGAAAAAAATCCAATTTCGATTTCCGTTTGGAAACCCCGGACCGTGTGGGCAAAGCCGGAATCCACAAAATCGGACTGGGTGTTTTGCTGGGACTGGAAGATTGGCGTACCGACAGTTTCTTTAACGCCTTACACCTCGATTATCTGCAAAAAACCTATTGGCAGAGCAAATATTCCGTTTCCTTCCCACGTTTGCGTCCGGCGGAAGGGATTATCGAGCCGAATTTCATCATGGAAGACAGCGAACTACTCCAATTGATTTGCGCCTATCGTCTTTGGAATGAAGATTTGGAAATATCCATTTCGACCCGTGAAAACGAGAAATTCAGAGACAATATCATTCCGATTGGCGTGACTTCAATGAGTGCCGGATCGAAAACCAACCCAGGCGGTTATGCGGTTGACGTGGAATCGCTGGAACAGTTTGAAACGAGCGATGAACGTTCGGCACACGAAATTGCCTCGATGATTTCAAGCAAAGGTTATGAACCGGTTTGGAAAGACTGGGACAGAAGCTTCAGTCTTTAAATTACAATTACCTGTTTTAGAAAAACCACCTTATCCTTCAGCAATACGTCCAATGAAAGCAGACTTCAAACACAAACCATGATTACGATACAAGATTTTTTACGTTACAACCGTCAGATGATGTTACCCGAAATTGGAGAATCGGGTCAGGAAAAACTAAAAAAAGCCAAAGTTCTGGTGATTGGTGCCGGCGGATTAGGCTGTCCGATTTTGCAATACTTGGCCACGGCTGGAGTCGGAACCATCGGCATAGTCGATTTTGACAAAGTCGAACTGCACAATTTGCACCGACAGATATTATATACCGAAAATCACATCGACACTCCGAAAGCAACCACAGCCAAAACCATTTTGGAAGCTTTGAATCCGAATATTGAAATAGAGGCTTTTGAAGATAAACTGACGATTGAAAACGCCGAACGCATTATCAGTACTTTTGATGTAATTGTGGACGGCTGCGATAATTTTACGACACGTTACTTGGTAAACGACACCTGTGTTAAATTAGGAAAATCGTTGGTTTACGGAAGCATTCTGAAATTTGAGGGCCAACTGGCAGTTTTCAATCACAAAGGTTCCAAAAATTTACGCGATTTGTTTCCGGAACCACCCAATCCAAAGGACGTGCCGAGTTGTAGTGTGAACGGTGTAATGGGAAGCTTGCCGGGAATTATCGGAACGATGATGTCGCATGAAACTCTAAAGCTGATTATGGAGCTACCCACACTTGAAAATGAATTAGTGCTTTTCAACACCTTGAATTGGAATTTTACGAAGCTGAAATTTTAACTACATTTATACATTGAAAGAAACTACTAAATCTTCTTTTATCAATGTTTAGACACCAAGGTAAAAACAGGACATTCAGACATAACCTGCGACTGGCTTCCAATTTGTCCTTGGTTGCCGGGATAGTTAACAGCGTAGGTGTTTTAACCATTAGTACGTTAACTACAAACGTAACGGGACATTTTGCTTATTTTTCCAAGGAACTGATTGTCGGACAATATACCAAAGCCATACCGCACCTCCTTTACATCTTCTTTTTCTTTTTGGGCGCTTTCGTTTCGAATTCTTTTATTGAAATCGCCACAATCAATAAAAAGAAATACATTCATACCGCTCCCATGTTTTTGGAAATATTTCTGATTGTACTGGTAGGCTTCTGGAACGATTGGGCTTTTACGGCTACTGCAGATGCAAATCAAATCGCATATATCCTTTTGTTTTCAATGGGCTTACAGAATGCTTTGGTAACAAAAATATCGCTGTCGACTGTTCGTACTACACACTTAACAGGCCTTTTTACCGATTTGGGAATTGAAATCTCACAATATTTTTTCTACAGAAATCATCCGAATGCCATCAAACTGAGAAAGAACATTTTCCTGAAACTTTCAATCATTATTTTCTTTTTTGCAGGCTGTATTTTGGGTACATTGTTGTTTTATCAGATTGGCATCAAAGCACTACTTGCGGCTGCCCTACTAATTACAATAGCTTTAACCATGGATAATCTGATATTTTATTATAATTTCACCAGAAGAAAATTCAGAAAAAAAGGCACTAAAAACATCCTAAACGGATTTAAAAAAAGAACGAATGAGTAACGACCCACTACACGGCATAACCCTAAAAACCATCGTAGAAGAATTAGTGAATTTCTACGGTTTTGACACTCTGGGTGAACTGATTAATATTAAATGTTTTAAGGAAAACCCATCGGTAAAATCAAGTTTGACGTTTTTGAGAAAAACCGATTGGGCCAGAACCAAAGTGGAAGAACTGTACATCCGTACGTTGCCTAAAATGAAAAAAGAATAAGAATTACTTCGGTTGGTAATTCAAAATCTGCATAAAATCTTCCCGATCGATTTCACCACAACCCAAACTTTCCAGATGTTCGTTATACACCTGACAATCCAATAACAGGTAATTGTTCTCTTTAAGGGAATTCACCAACGACACAAACGCCACCTTACTGGCATTGGAGACTTTGGAAAACATGCTTTCCCCACAGAAAATATGTCCTAAATCAATTCCGTATAAACCACCCACGAGCCGGTCATTTTGCCAAACCTCAACGGATTTCGCATAACCGAGTTCGTGTAATTTACAATAGGCTTCAATCATGTCATCGGTAATCCAGGTGCCGTTTTGGCCTTCGCGTTTTACATTCTGACAATTGGAAATTACGGCTCTGAAATCCTGATTGAATGTGACTTTGAAATGATTACGGTTAAGAATATTCCGCATGCTTTTGGAAGGCTTGAAATCGTCCGGAAATAATACCATACGATCTTCGGGTGACCACCAGGTGATGGGCTGACCGTCTTCAAACCAGGGAAATATACCGCTTCGGTAGGCCAATAAAAGGCGTTCCGTACTCAAATCGCCGCCCACGGCAATGATGCCCGAAGGATGCGTTTCGGAAACAGGTGGAAACCAAAGTTCTTTGTCTAAAAAATGTATTTTCTGCGGCACAACTAAAATCTTTACAAACAATCAAAAAGTTACTCCAATAGCCCCGATTGGAGAGATATCTTTTACACCTGACAGGTTTTAAAAACCTGTCAGGTGTAAAAATAGAACGGAAAGCGGGAACAGGGATTATTGAAAAAGCCCGAGCCTCCCGATAGCTATCGGGACGCTCCAAAATAAAAAAATCCAGAAATTTAAAATTACTCAAATTTCTGGACTCTCTTTTTTTCTAAATTCTCATTTCTAAATTCCGACTTAGAAAGGCAAATCGTCGTGCTCTTCTTCTTTAAAATTCGCAGCCGGTTCGAACGCTTCACTCGCTGGCATTGGCGGCATTTGTGGTGCACCGGCCGGAGCTTCAGCCTGTAATCTTTCGATTCTCCAACCCTGAATTGAGTTGAAATATTTGGTTTCTCCCTGTGGATTCACCCATTCTCTTCCTCTTAAATTGATGGAAACTTTTACTTGTTCACCTACTCTGTATTGGTCTAACAAATCGCATTTATCCTGAGTAAACTCAATCATTATCGTTTGAGGATATTGCTCTTCTGTAGTAACTACCAATTCTCTTTTCTTAAACGTAGCACTCACTTGTTGTGCTGCATTAATCACTTTTACTTTACCTGTAACTTCCATCGTATTAAATATTTATTGTTTTGCTAAAAGCACTTTCCAAGCGGTCAGTACCTCGTTTTTATCTAAATGTTCTTTGGCCATCTGAAATTTCTTCACCTCATCGTCCGAGCTCAGAACCGCTTTGATTGAGAAATTCTCTTTTACAAATATAGCAATTTCTTCTTCGGTTGGCACGGCTTCTATGTTTCCTAATTTCCCTAAATCGTTGCCGTCAAAAATCGGGCTTTCTTTTACGAAATCAGGAACCACATCCACTCCAACACCTAAGGTTGTCAGTGGCTTTTCCACTTCGAAAAGTCCCTGATTGGCTCGGGTATACCAGTTGCCCCCCATACGCGCCACCAAATCGATTTTATGCTGATCGATTGCTCCGTTGTCATCCAAAATCGCTTCGTTGATGTGAATTTTCACTACTTCACAGATGATTAGATTTCCTGCTCCGCCTTCGGTTCCCAAATGAACGATGTCATTTACCCTACATTCAAACTGCACCGGGCTTTCACCCACGCGGTACGGTTTTACCACATCGGAAGGAACCATGGTCAATCCTGCTTTGTCGAATTCATTCACTCCGTCGGCATATTCGGTACTCGAAAGAGACGCTTGTTGCACGATATCGTAATTCACCACATTAATCACCACTTCGCGAGTTGCATCGGCGTTGATTAACGTATGCTTAACCGTATTATCCCGTACACGTCGTGCGGGTGAAAAAATCAATATCGGCGGATTGGAACTGAACACATTAAAGAAACTGAACGGCGAAAGGTTCGGGTTTCCGTTTTCGTCCAACGTACTGGCAAAAGCTATCGGTCTCGGCCCAACGGCACCCTGAAGGTATGCCTGTAATTTCATCGGAGCCAACTCCTTCGGATCAACGCTAATCATAATCTCAAAAATTTTGACAAAGATACTTTTTTGACCCGAAACTTCCTGTAATTTTATGCAAAACAAATGTAAGAAAAAAATTTCAAAACAAAAATAAACTTTGACTATCCCGATAAACTTAGTAACTTAGCTACTCTATAACTCAGCCATTCCAAACAAAGCATGAACTTTTCTTCAGACAGACGCAGTTTAATACGCTGGATCATCATTCTCGCCTCCTTCAATTTTCTGGTACTGATACTGTGGAATACTTATACTTTTTTTCAGACTTTTAAAAGCGAAGAGCGGTTAAAAATGGAGGTTTGGGCATCGGCCTTAAAAACGGTCAACAATGCCGATGAGAACACGGAACTCGAATTGCCGCTGCAGATCCTAAGCAAAAACACAACGATCCCCATCATTAAAACCACGGATAAGGACAGCATTATCGACATGATTAATGTGGAAGATGCCATAAAGAAAGACAAAGCAAAATCGATTGGCTTCCTGAACCGCTTAAAGTCGGAAAACTCGCCGATAACGATAGATTATGCCGGAAAAAAGCATTTGTTGTATTACGGAAACTCGTCCCTGATTACGAAATTAAAATACTATCCGATTGCCCTGGTGCTGATTGGACTGTTTTTCAGCGGAATGATTTTCAACTTTTACCGCGCAAGCAAAATGGCCACCCAAAACCGACTTTGGGCCGGGATGGCAAAAGAAACCGCACATCAGATTGGCACACCGTTATCGTCGCTAATCGGTTGGCTCGAAATAATGAAAGCCGATAATGTGGACGAGACTACTATTACAGAAATCGAGAAAGACATTAACCGACTGCAGACCATCACCGACCGTTTCTCGAAAATCGGTTCCGAGCCGGTTCTGGAGCGCCGTGATCTGGTTCAGGAAACGGAACAATCCTTTGACTATCTGAAATCACGAACTTCCAAACAGGTGGAATTCTCTTTTAAGGCGCCTGATCATCCAATATACATCAGGCTCAACCCCATTTTACACAGTTGGACAGTCGAAAATCTGGTGAAGAACGCGATTGATGCCATGAAAGGAAAAGGAAAACTGGCAGTTATTATTGAGGAAACCGATCGTTTTGTTAAGATTAAAATTACCGACACTGGGAGCGGGATTCCTAAAAACCAGTTTAAGAGTATTTTTGAGCCCGGATTCACGACCAAAAGACGCGGCTGGGGTCTTGGACTGTCCTTAACCAAAAGAATCGTGGAGGAATACCATAACGGACTGATTAAAGTCGCTTCCTCGGAAATCGGAAAAGGAACCACGATGCAGATTACCTTTAAGAAAGAGGCCTAAATCCATTCCGGACAAAAGACACAATAGGACACATGCCCTTAAACTAATCAGACATTCCCGACAGCGCATTCCATAGCAAAAGGCAAATAAACTTTAAAGCATAGGACAGCATCAGAATGAACATACGCCAAAATATCCTTACCATATAAAAAACACATCCTTACCCAGCCTATTCAAAAACCTCCAAAAACAAAAAACCCCACTTCTTCCGAAATGGGGTTTTATATTGTCTAAGAGAATTTCTTAAGCTTCGAATGGAACTACAGAAACGAATGATTTGTTATCACCTTTTTTCTGAAATTTCACTACTCCATCAACTTTTGCATGTAAAGTATGATCTTTACCCATGTAAACGTTTTCACCTGGATTGTGCTTAGAACCTCTTTGTCTTACGATAATGTTTCCAGCAATTGCAGCTTGACCACCATAAATCTTAACACCTAAACGTTTCGATTCTGATTCTCTACCATTCTTGGAACTACCGACACCTTTCTTGTGAGCCATGACGTACTAGTTTTTAATGTTAATTATTCTTCTGTAGCTTCCGCTTTTTTAGTCGCTTTTTTCTTTGGAGCTCCACCTGCAACGATACCTTCGATTACAATTTGAGTTAAAGATTGTCTGTGACCGTTTTTCTTCTTGTAACCTTTTCTTCTTTTCTTTTTGAAAACGATTACTTTATCACCTTTTAAGTGTTGTAACACTTTGGCTTCTACCGAAGCACCTTCTACAGCTGGGGCGCCTAAAGTTACGTTTCCGTTGTCATCTAATAAAAGAACTTTGTCAAAAGAAACTTTTGCACCTTCTTCTACAGCTAAACGGTGAACATAAACCTTTAAGTCTTTGCTTACTTTGAATTGTTGCCCTGCTATCTCTACGATTGCGTACATAACAATAATGTTTAATTAATTTTTAAGTGTGCAAATATACAACTATTTCTTAATCTTACAACTTCTCGATTAAAATTTAAAGCTAAAAAACTAAAAATCAGCACCATTAAAAAAATTTCAACTTACTTGTAACAAAATCACGAAATTGCACACTCATTCATGATAATAAAATAACTATTAACTCTTATGAAAAAATCTTTAATGGCTTTGGGTTCGCTCTTAATGCTTGGAAGTGTTGCTTCCGCTCAAAAGGTAGCATTTGAAGAATACAAACTGGACAATGGTCTGCATGTAATTTTACATCAGGACAAATCGGCTCCGGTTGTAATTACATCAGTAATGTATCACGTGGGATCGAAAGACGAAAACCCGCAAAGAACAGGTTTCGCACACTTTTTTGAGCACCTTTTATTCGAAGGAACCAAGAATATCGGACGTGGTGATTGGTTTAAAATCGTAACCGCTAACGGAGGAAACAACAATGCAAACACTACGGAAGACAGAACATATTACTATGAAGTCTTCCCTTCCAATAACCTGCAATTGGCCTTATGGATGGAATCAGAAAGATTGATGCATCCGGTAATCAATCAAATTGGTGTTGACACTCAAAACGAAGTGGTAAAAGAAGAAAAAAGACTTCGTGTTGACAACCAGCCTTACGGTAGCCTGATTGCTGCTGTTAAACAAAACATCTACAAAGTACACCCTTACCGTTGGGCACCAATCGGCTCAATGGAACATTTGGATGCTGCAACTTTAGAGGAATTCCAGGCATTCAACAAAAAATTCTACACTACTAACAACGCTGTTTTAGTGGTTGCCGGAGATTTTGATCCTGCTCAGGCCAAAACATGGATCAAAGACTACTTCAGCCCTATCGCTAAAGGAGCAGACGTACAAAGACAAAAATTCGAGGAAGCACCTATAACAGAAACCATCAAAGCAACCTATCAAGATCCGAACATCCAGATTCCGATGATGGTAGCCACTTACAGAACACCTTCCATGAAAACGCGTGATGCCAGAGTTTTAGACATGATCTCTTCTGTTCTTTCCGACGGAAAAAGTTCAAGATTGTACAAGAAAATGGTAGACGACAAGAAAATGGCATTGCAAATCGGCGCTTTCAACTACAGCCAGGAAGATTACGGAATGTACATTTTATACGGTCTTCCAATGGGAAAAAACACTACCCAGGACTTAGTTAAAGAAGTAGATGAGGAAATCGTGAAATTACAAACCGAATTGATTTCTGAAAAAGATTACCAAAAACTACAGAACAAATTCGAAAACCAATACGTAAACGCTAATGCGAGCGTAGAAGGTATTGCAGAAAACCTTGCTTCTTTCTATTTACTGTATGGCGATGTAAACCTGATCAATACTGAAATTGACATTTACCGTTCGATTACAAGAGAGGAAATCAGAGAAGTTGCAAAAAAATACCTGAATCCAAACCAACGTTTGCTTTTAGATTATGTACCTGCAAAAGACAAAGCACAAAACTAAGTTGACAATCATTATGAAAAAATACATTTATATCGCAGCGAGTTTGTTTTTAACAATTACTATGCAAGCACAAGACAGAGCACAACCAAAACCGGGACCGGCACCAACCATCAACGTTGGAAAACCGAGCACTTTCACCCTGAAAAATGGTTTAAAAGTATTGGTCGTTGAAAACCACAAACTTCCACGTGTAAGCTACAGTCTTGCCATCGATTATCCACCTTATGCCGAAGGCGACAAAAAAGGAGTATCCGATTTAACCAGTTCAATGATCGGTAACGGAACCAAAAAAATGCCGAAAGACGCTTTTAACGAGGAAGTGGATTTCTTAGGCGCCAACATCAATTTCAGCTCAAACGGAGCTTTTGCCAGCGGATTATCAAAATACTCCGCCAGAATCATGGAATTAATGGCTGACGGTCTTTTAAACCCTGTTTTCACTCAGGAGGAATTAGACAAGGAGAAAGAAAAAATGCTGGAAAACCTTAAATCGGAAGAAAAAAGCGTAACGGCTGTTGCAGGTCGTGTGGAAAGCGTTTTAGCTTTCGGAAAAACACATCCAGCCGGAGAATATTTAAGCGAAGCAACCATTAAAAATGTTACCTTAAATGACGTTAACCAGAATTACAGCTCATACTTTGTACCGGGTAACGCTTATTTGGTAATCGTAGGTGATGTAAAACTGAAAGACGTTCAGAAAATGGTTGAAAAACAATTCGGCCCATGGGAAAAAGCTTCGGCTCCGAATTTAACTTACGTTGACCCTAAAAACGTTCAGTACAGCCAAATCAATTTCGTAGACATGCCAAATGCTGTTCAATCGGAAATCGCATTGGTAAATACGATGAATTTAAAAATGACTGACAAAGAATATTTCGCCGGCATTTTAGCTAACCAAATTCTTGGTGGCGGTGGAGAAGGCCGTTTGTTCATGAACTTACGTGAAAAACATGGTTGGACTTACGGAGCATACTCTTCATTAGGAACCGGAAGATATGTAACAAAATTCCGTTCAGGAGCTTCTGTGAGAAATGCAGTTACGGACAGTGCTGTAGTAGAATTCATGAGCGAATTGAAAAAAATCAGAACCGAATTGGTTTCGGCTGAAGAATTAAAAAACGCTAAAGCAAAATACATCGGAAACTTTGTAATGCAGATCCAAAAACCGGCTACTATTGCCCGTTATGCTTTAAATACGGAAACAGAAAAATTACCTGCTGATTTCTACGAAAACTACATTAAAAACATCAATGCAGTTACTCCGGAAGACATCAAAGCGGCAGCTAACAAATATTTCCTGGCAGAAAACACAAGAGTGGTAATCGTTGGAAAAGCATCTGAAGTACTTCCGAACCTTGAAAAAATGAGTGCGAAGGAAAAATTACCGATTCAGTTTTTCGACAAATTCGGTAATCCGACTGAAAAACCAAAAGTAAGCATTCCGATTCCTGCAGGCGTAACTTCCAAAACTGTTTTCACAAATTACATCAACGCAATTGGTGGTGAAAAAGCATTAAAAGCGGTAAAATCTGTAGCAACCGTTTCTTCAGGAACCGTGCAGGGGACTCCGGTAGAATTAACTACTAAAACTACATCCGACAACAAAATGGCCGTTGAAATGAAAGCAATGGGCATGTCGATGATGAAACAAGTGGTGGGTGACAAATCAGGTTACAGAGTAACGCAAGGCCAAAGAAAAGACTTAACAGCAGAAGAACTGAAAGAACAAAAACAAGGTGCAGTTCCTTTTGAAGAATTATCTTTAGTAACGAATCCAAACGCTAAACTTGAAGCCATTGAAACCATGAACGGAAACGATGTTTATGCGGTTAAAGAAGGTAAAACAACGTACTACTACGACGTTAAAACCGGATTAAAAGCAGCAGAATCTAAAGAAATGGAGCAAATGGGTCAGAAAATGACACAAACCACTTACTACAGTGATTATAAAGAAGTGAAAGGAATCAAATTCCCTCACACTACCGACATGAACATCGGTATCGAAATCAAATTAATGACTACGGAAGTAAAAATCAACGAAGGGGTAACCGCCGAAGATTTCAAATAAGAAGAGGTTAGTTATAATACAAAAAGGTTGTCCAAACGGACAACCTTTTTTTTATTCAGACACTTAGAGTAATTTCTATTTTTTAGCCGAAAGATAAATTCCGAACAAAATGATTGCCGCACCGATAATCTGAACAAACGACAACGTTTCGCCATCCAGTAAACCCCAAAAAATGGCCACAATCGGAAACAGATAGGCCGAAGATGAAGCAAAAACCGGCGAGGTAATCTGAATCAGTTTAAAAAACAAAATATTGGCAATTCCGGTTCCGATAATACCCAAAACAGCAATAAACAAAACCGAATGCTGTACTTTCTGTTCCTGAACCACATCAAAAAAGCCGGTTGAAATCAAAATAATCAGAGCCGGAATAACCATCACTATAAAATTCCCTACGGTGATAGCGATCGGATTAATATCGGACAAATATTTTTTTATCAGATTCACATTAGTGGCATAACAAAATGTAGCAATCACAACAAACAACGCATAAAAATAATTTTGCTCCGGATGATGCGCCGCACCACTTAAAATCAAGACCAAACTACCCAACAAACCAATCAATACTCCTATTAACTGACTACGCTGAAAAGCCATTCCGAAAAACAGAATCCCAAGAATTAAAGTATTCAATGGTGTTAACGAATTCAAAACCGCACTGATAGAACTGTCGATTTCACTTTGCGCCAAGGCAAATAAAAAGACCGGAATAAAAGTCCCCATCAACGCCGTCAAAGCAATGTATTTCCATTTCCCTAAGGGAATCTCTGCTATCTTTTTAAATCCAACGATGATAAGAAACGAGGCGGCAAACAACATACGCAGCGAACCCAACTGAAGCGGCGTCAACCCCACTAACCCGCGTTTAATCAAAATAAAAGAACTTCCCCAGATTAACGAAAGCGCTGCCAGTAAAATCCATTTGAGTTGTTTTGATTCCATAAAAGATCGTTTTAAAGTGCCAAAATTCTGTTATTTAAACGAGAATCAGTTCTTTTTTTGGGTAATTTTGCTACCGATTATTTATCCGATTCAAAATCAAAACAGTAAACGATATGAAATTTTCAAAAGTAGCCTTGGTATTTGCACTTGCCGCAATCACTTTTACAAGCTGTAAGAACGAAGAAAAAACAGCCGAGAGCACAACAAAAGAAGTAGCCGAAGCCGCAGCTCCTAAAAAAGAAATAGCCACTGAAAATCTGGAAACAGCAAGTTTTGAGATTAAAGGAATGACGTGCGCCATGGGTTGTGCCGCCACCATCGAGAAAAAATTAACCGAAACGGACGGCGTAAAAGAAGCCAAAGTAGATTTCGATACCAAAACCGCTACTGTAGCATTTGACAAAACCGTCAACAATCAGGAATCGTTAACCAAACTGGTGGAAGCGGTTGCTGATGGCAAGACCTATAAAGTAGCTAACTTCAAGAAAGCATAACAAAAAAGGAACTCGATCGAGTTCCTTTTTTTTATTTCATTATATCATTTCCACTTCACCGATTCCATAATCTTTCGCATGTCGTTTTTAATATACGCCGCGGCCGGAAGAATCGAATCATAATTCGGTTTCGCGTAAAAGTAAACCGATCCCACCAAAAAATGTCTTGTGCTGTCGGTCACGTAAAACTGTGCATTGGTAGCTGCATTTCCGCCCACCTGATAAAACATCCCGTAAGTTTTGTGCTCGGGATTTACAAACGGCTGTTCCGCTATGTCATCCGCTTTGATTACATGCTCGTAGGTTAACTTCTGAGCATCACGCAGCAACTGATCGATATTATTATTTACGTTTTTATAATTCAGATATACCGTTGCCTTCATTTTAGGATATTGAATCTCCATCGAACAATCCGCTTTGGTTTTGATCTTCGAAAATTCATTCACCTCAAACTCATAACCACAACCAGCACCGGAAATCGAATACGTTTTATATTGTGCCGACGGATATTCCAAACGCAAATGACTCTTAGGTTTTGGCACCGTTTCGTCTTTACATCCTACTGCCGTTAAGGAAACAAAAACACCCAACAAAAAAACGATAGTCTTATTTTTCATCATAACAGAAAACCTTACGCTAAATTTAGGTCGTAAAGATACAATGTGAAACGCAGTTTCGGAAAGTTTATTTGAATTCAGACATTAAAACGGTAAATCTTCACCGCCACTTGGTGCCACAGGAGGCTCATTAGTCTGCGGATTGTAACCGCCCTGTTTCTGTTCGGTTTCCTTCTTAACATTTAAAAAGGTAAATTCGGTTACCTGAATTTCGGTGGTATATTTGGTTGTACCGTCTTCGGCTTGCCATTGTCGCGATTTGATTCGACCCTCCACATAAATCTTATCCCCTTTAGAAAGGTATTTTTCGCAGATTTCAGCTGCTTTGTTGCGCACTACCAGATTATGCCATTCGGTAGAGGTGATTTTCTCACCCGTAGTCTTATTAATGTATACTTCGTTTGTCGCTAACGGAAATCGTCCGATGCAATTTCCTCCTTCAAAATAATGCATTTTAACATCGTCGCCCAAATGCCCTATCAGAATCACTTTATTCAATGTACCGTTCATGGCTTGTATTTTTAGTTGTACTCAAATATAGTAATTTCTATGCATCTGCCCAATGTTCCTCCATAAAATTATGGATTACGATAGGAAAGGGATATTTCCTGATCTCCTCAACAGTCATTCCGTCCTGTAACTCCTGATCTGTTTCCACTTCCCAGAAACGGATCTGCAAATGTTGATGAGAAAGCTTATGAAGAATGAAATTATGCTGCAATGGTCTGATGTGCTTCGGTTTAAAATGGGATGAAAACTCTTCAATCAGCCGAAACGTTTCATCAAAACCTACTTCCTGAAAAGTCTCCACCAAAGGGAACTCATATAAATTACGCCAAATCCCTTTCCCGGTTCTTTTACGAATTACCGATTTCCCGGCACCATCCTTTAGTATAAGATAGTTAAAAAAACGGTTGACCACTTTGGTTTTCTTTAATTTTACCGGAAGCATTTCCACCTTCTTATACTGCAATGCGTGGCAACTTGCGCTGAAAATACAGTTTTGGCAATCGGGGTTTTTCGGAACACATTGCAATGCGCCGAATTCCATAAGCGCCTGATTGAATTCGGATGACCTATCTTTTGGCAACAAGGAAGCCGCCAATGCAAAGAATTCCTTTTTGGCTGAAGCCGCAGAAATATCCGTTTCCACACCAAAGTAACGGGACAGTACACGATAGACGTTCCCGTCCACTACCGGCACAGCTTCACCATAGGCAATGGAAGCAATGGCTGCTGCGGTATACTCGCCCACTCCTTTTAATTTCAGCAAGTCTTTGTAGTTGTCGGGAAATTTTCCGTTTAAATCAAAAGAGATCTGTTTTGCCGTAGCATGCAGATTTCGGGCACGGGAATAATACCCCAGACCCTGCCAGAGTTTAAGTACCTCTTCCTCATCGGCGGAAGCCAGATCAAAAACAGTGGGAAATGCTTCGGTAAACCTTAAAAAATAAGGCAATCCCTGAGCGACACGCGTTTGCTGTAACATAATTTCCGAGAGCCAAATAGCGTATGGATCAGAGGTTTTTCGCCAAGGTAAATCACGTTTTTCACGTAAATACCATTGAATTAGCAAGTTAGTAAAATTCATTCTAAATTATTGGTAAACAAAAATAAAACTTTATGTAATTAAATTTTAATCGATTAAGGTTGAAAAATTGTTTTTTTAATTGCTATATTTGCACACTCAAAAAAATACACATCAATATAAAACGAAAGAAAATGACGAAAGCAGACATCGTAGCGAAAATTTCTGAGAAATTGGGTCTTGAAAAAGGAGACGTTCAGGCAACAGTTGAGTCTTTTATGGACGAAGTAAAAAACTCACTTGAAACTGGGGACAATGTATATTTAAGAGGTTTCGGAAGCTTCATCATCAAAACAAGAGCTGAAAAAACCGGAAGAAACATCTCTAAAAACACTACAATTAAAATACCTGCTCACAACATTCCGGCTTTTAAACCGGCGAAAATATTTGTTGATGGAGTAAAAACAAATACTGAAGCAAAAAATTAACTAATTATTAATCACTAAACACTACAAGTTATGCCAAGTGGTAAAAAAAGAAAAAGACATAAGGTAGCTACTCACAAACGTAAAAAAAGAGCGAGAGCTAACCGTCACAAGAAGAAAAAGTAGTTTAAAACTACTTTTTCTTTTTTTCATTTAAAAAGTTCATTGAAATTTGGATTAAGAGAGCAGCTAGCAGTTTTCAGACGGCAGAAATTTTCTGCAATCTAAAATCTGTAGTCTGACATCTAAAATCCAACCGGGTACAATACCTGTAAAAAATTGTTTAATCCATCTGTACAATTCGGAGATAAGGGACAAGGGATAAGGGATAAGGCATCTTCTTTAAGATTTGCAACTTTTCACTTTTCACTTTTCACTTTTCACTTAAAAGTGCGGATAAAAATGTACACATTTTGAACAAAGAATTAATTATTCGAACCAGTTCAGATGCCGTAGATTTTGCCTTATTAAAAGATGGAAAACTAATTGAATTACACAAAGAAGAAGGTGGAGAGGAAAAAAACGGGTTTCAGGTAGGTGATATTTTTATCGCCAAAATCAGAAAACCGGTTCCTGGACTAAACGCTGCGTTTGTAAACGTAGGCTTCGAGAAAGATGCATTTCTGCATTATCACGATTTAGGTCCGAACCTTTCTTCCATGATGAAATTCATTAAACTTGTAAGCGCAGGTAAAATAAAAGATTTCTCCCTAAAAAACTTTCCTTTTGAGCCGGAAATAAACAAGGATGGCGCCATCAGCGACGTGCTGAGTGCCAATCAGTCTATTCTGGTACAGGTAGTTAAAGAACCGATATCGACTAAAGGCCCACGAATAAGCTCTGAGCTTTCACTGGCCGGAAGATATGTGGTTTTAGTCCCTTTTTCGGACAGGGTTTCGGTTTCTCAGAAAATTGATTCCAAAGAAGAAAAAGACCGATTAAAACGACTGGTTCAGTCTATCAAACCAAAAGGATTTGGTGTTATTGTTCGCACAGTAGCAGAAGGCAAAAAAGTGGCCGAACTGGACAAAGACTTGCAAAACTTGCTCGACAAATGGTCGGCAATGTGCAAACGGATACCTACGGCTCATCATCCGTCGAAAATTTTAGGCGAAGTAAACAAAGCTTCATCTATATTAAGAGACGTATTTAACGACACCTTCACGGGAATTTATGTCGATGATGAGGATTTGTATTATCAAACTAAGGACTATTTGCAAGAAATAGCTCCTTCTAAAGTCTCAATTGTCAAACATTACCAATCAAGGGATTTACCTCTTTTTGAAAAGTACAATATAGAGCGACAAATAAAAACGTCTTTCGGAAAAACGGTTTCTATGAGCAAAGGAGCTTATCTTATCATAGAGCACACCGAGGCATTGCACGTTATCGATGTTAACAGCGGTAACCGATCCAACAAAGCCACCAATCAGGAAGACACCGCACTGGAAGTGAACATGATTGCCGCGGCAGAAATTGCACGACAGTTACGACTTCGCGACATGGGCGGGATTATTGTAGTCGATTTTATAGACATGCAGAATCCGGACAATCGTAAAACATTATACGATTTTCTGAAAGAGGAAATGAGTGACGACAAGGCGAAACATAAGATCTTGCCTCCTAGCAAATTTGGATTGATTCAAATTACTAGACAAAGAGTCAGACCCGAAGTGAATATCAAAACAAGAGAAGAAGACCCGAATAACGAAAACGGGGAAATTGAAGCTCCAATCTTGATTGTTGATAAAATAGTGGCTGATCTTGAAAGAATTACCAAAGACCATAAAAAGGTTGTTTTAAACGCACACCCTTTTGTGGCAGCATACCTTACCAAAGGTTTTCCATCAATACGTTCAAAATGGTTTTTTGAACATAAAAAATGGGTGAAAATCATACCGCGTGACGCTTACACGTTCCTCGAATATCATTTCTTTGACAAAGAAGGAAATGAAGTTCGATAAAAACCAAAACAAAACCGCCCGTTGAGAAACGAGGCGGTTTTTTTATGCACTTTTTTCAGATTTTCTTTTCCTAATAAAAACCTAAACTAAAAACAGTCGGGAAACAAATTCACTAATTTTGCCCAGTCAAATCATTTGGCAAAGCCGAATAAAGACTTATAAAAATGAAAAATCAAATGAAAATACAGATTTGGTCGGATGTTATGTGTCCGTTTTGTTACATTGGAAAACGAAAACTGGAAGAAGCATTAGAACAATTCGAAAATAAAAATGCCGTTGCCATCGAATGGAAGAGTTTTCAGCTGGACCCAAGAGCTAAGTACCAGCCCGGGGACAACACCTATGATCATTTGGCTAAAAAATACGGACGAGACAGAAATTGGTCGGTTGCCATGCACGAAAGTGTTACCCAACAAGCCAAAGCCGTTGGATTGGACTATCATTTCGAGAAACTAATTTTAGCCAATTCTTTAAACGCGCATCGTTTATCCCATCTTGCCAAAAAACATAATTTGGGCGACGCTTTCGAAGAATTGCTGTTTAAAGCACATTTTACTGAAGGCTTAAATATAGATGACAAAACAACATTGATGCAACTTGCTTTAAAAGTTGGATTGAAAATGGAAGAAATTGAAGCTGTTTTACATTCCGACGCCTATGTTAATGAGGTTGAACAAGAAATGAACGAGGCACAATCACTTGGCGTAAACAGTGTGCCATTCTTTGTTTTTGATGATAAATATGCGGTTACCGGAGCACAATCACCCGAAGTGTTTTTAACAACCCTGCAAAAAGCATGGGAAGATGGCGGCTTTGAAGCCACATTAGACCTGCAAAATTCAACCGACGAAAACAGTTGTACCATAGACGGTTGCAATTAAAACATATCATTCTACAATTTTATACAGAACTGCTATTCAAGTGAATAGCAGTTCTTATTTTCTTCTTTCAGCAAAAAAGCGTTTCATTAAAGTTCCACATTCTTCCTCCATCACCCCACCAACAACCACGGTTTTCGGATGCAATTGCGAACCCATTTTAATATAGCCACGGTGTTCGTCTCGTGCACCAAACACAATTTTGGTAATTTGTGACCAGTACAGAGCGCCCGCACACATCTGGCAGGGCTCGAGGGTTACATAAAGGGTGCAGTCCTTCAGGTATTTTCCGCCCAGAAAATTGGCCGAAGAAGTTATGGCCTGCATTTCGGCATGAGCAGTAACGTCGTTCAACAATTCGGTTAAATTATGTGTACGTGCAATCACGCGATTATCCACTACCACAACGGCGCCAACGGGAATTTCACCTTTTTCAAAAGCAATTTCGGCTTCCTGAAAAGCCTTCTTCATAAAATAGTCGTCGGTGAAAATGTTTTCCATGAAAACAAAAATACAATTTCAAATCGTACATTTGTCTCATGTCTGAGAATCTCTTGCAAAATATCAACAATCCGACCGATTTACGGAAACTTTCACCGGAACAATTGCCCGTAGTCGCAAAAGAATTACGGGAATTCATCATCGACATCGTTTCACGAAAGGAAGGCCATCTGGGTGCCAGTCTGGGTGTAATTGAATTGACAATTGCACTGCATTATGTTTTCAACACTCCTGAAGATTTATTGGTTTGGGATGTAGGTCATCAGGCTTACGGACATAAAATACTGACTGAACGCAAAGACGTTTTCCATACAAATCGCCAACTTCAGGGCATCTCCGGATTTCCGAAACGCGACGAAAGCAAGTATGACACTTTTGGCGTCGGACATTCATCGACATCCATTTCGGCAGCATTGGGCATGGCTTTGGCATCCAATTTAAAAGGCGAAACCGAAAAACAGCACATCGCGGTTATCGGCGACGCATCGATTGCCTCTGGAATGGCCTTTGAAGGCTTGAATCATGCTGGAGTTACCGATGCCAACTTATTGGTAATCCTGAATGACAATGCTATCGGAATTGACCCAAGTGTCGGTGCTTTGAAAGATTATCTGACTTCGGTTAAGGAGGGAAAAAACCCGAAAGACAACAACATGATCAAGTCGTTGAATTTTGACTATTCCGGTCCGATTGACGGACATGATTTTGAAGCCCTCTTAAAAGAACTAAACCGATTAAAACATAAGAAAGGGCCTAAATTCCTGCACATCATAACCACCAAAGGCAAAGGAATGCAGTTGGCGGAAGAAGACCAGGTAAAATACCACGCGCCCGGGAAATTCGACAAAGAAACCGGGGAAATCCTTCCAAAATCAGAAGAAAACCTTCCACCGAAATTTCAGGATGTTTTCGGACACACCTTAGTGGAATTGGCGCAACAAAACGAAAAAATCATCGGAATCACACCGGCCATGCCCACGGGTTCCTCAATGAAATTCATGATGGAGGCTTTTCCGCAAAGAGCCATTGATGTGGGTATTGCGGAACAACACGCAGTTACCTTAGCTGCCGGTATGGCCACTCAGGGAATGGTTGTTTTCTGCAATATTTACTCCACTTTCATGCAACGGGCTTATGATCAGTTAATTCACGATGTGGCCTTGCAGAATTTACCGGTGATTTTCTGTCTGGACCGCGCCGGACTGGTTGGCGAAGACGGAGCAACACATCATGGCGCATACGATTTGGCCTATCTGAATTGTATCCCTAATATGACACTCTGTGCCCCAAAAGACGAATCGGAATTACGGAACATCATGTACACCGCTCAACTCGGCCTGGAACATCCGATTGCCATTCGATATCCGCGAGGAAGAGGCATTCTCTTAGACTGGCAACAACCTTTTGAAAAAATAGCTATCGGCAAAGCTAAATTGCTTCGAAAAGGGTCAAAAACGGCAGTTTTATCTACCGGTTTTATAGGAAACAATGCAGCCGCAGCACTGAATGAGATTGAGAATCCAGAGCTGTTTTCGCATTATCACTTCCCTTTTGTAAAACCTTTGGACACCGATACGCTAAAGACAATCTGCGAAAATCACGAACATATTGTTACCGTAGAAGAGGGTACTGTGATAGGTGGCTTCGGAAGTTTGGTTTCCAACTTCTGCACGGAAAACAATCATACTGTTTCTGTAAAAATAATCGGAATTCCGGATGTTTTCATCGAACAGGGAACCGTTTCCGAGCAGCAACAAATTTGCGGAATCGACGTTAATAGTTTGAAAACGATTTTCTCAAGTCGTTGAAAATGTTCATTTTTGCATCAAATTAAACCCAACCCTTTATTATGAATTCCTTAAAAACCTACTTTTTAGGATTACTCTGTATTGTTACCTTTCAACAAAGTTTCGCTCAGGATATTATCCGGACTTCGCAACCGGACACCATCAAAAGATGGACATCAAAAAACACCGTTGGCCTTGATTTGACACAGATCGCTTTTGTGAACTGGAGTGCGGGTGGAGAAAATGCCATTTCAGGGATTTTAAAAGGCGCCTTTATCCGAAAGTACACTAAAGACCGTTTCGTTTGGCATAACGAACTTATCACACGCTACGGATTAAACAAACAGGACGGAATAGAAGCCAGAAAAACAGATGACGTTATCCAGCTAAACTCTACAGCCGGATTTAAAACGGATACGATTTCAAATTGGTATTATTCGGCTAAATTCAGCTTCAACACGCAATTTACTAATGGGTATGCTTATCCCAACACCGACTACGCCATTTCAAAACCATTTGCACCCGCCTATCTATTTCTGGGGGTAGGAACGGAATACTATCTTAAAGAAGGCGATGGGGGATTCAGAGCTTATTTCTCACCTTTGACCTTTAAAACCACATTTGTTTTAGACGAACGTCTGGCAGACCAAGGTGCTTTTGGTGTAGATAAAGCTACGTATGACGCAAACGGAAACCTTATTAGTCACGGTAAAAAAACAAGAACCGAGATGGGTATTTTATTCACCAATCAGTATAAAAAAGAAATTTTCAAGAATATCAATCTTGACCATCGTCTTGTGCTGTACAGTGATTATCTGAATAATTTCGGAAACATTGACGTGGATTGGCAATTGCAATTGGACATGGTGGTCAATCAGTATGTCCGGGCTAATATTTCCACAAATGTAATCTATGACGACGACATTAAATCGAAAGAAGACGTTGACGGCGTACAGGTAACCCGAGGACCTAAACTTCAGTTAAAACAAATATTGGGTGTAGGATTAAGTTATGTTTTTTAACAAAAAAATCTTACATTTACATTTTTTAATCTAAAAACGAAAATATATTGAAATAGGATAACAGCAAAACCAAACAAACCCAACCAACAACAACACAACTACAAATGAAACTTATTATTGACCAACTCAAGGAGTGCATAAGGTCGCACCCTTCCGTTGTGAACAGCTCCATTGGAAGCAATGCGAACTGGAGCAGAACGCAATGCATTATTTTATCGCAAATCATATCTGATGCCTTATCAAAAGCAATAACCGCTAAGGACTCTAAGAAGAACAAAACCAATCTGACGATTTCGGGTATGACTTTGCAAAGGATTTTAAACGATGTCTATACCGAAAAAACGAATCCCGATTTACGTCTTCTGAAAACACTGGACAAATTGGCCATTTTTTTAGGCCACTCTTCCCTGAATGAGTTCCTTGCACATCGTAAAGACAACGAGGTAAATCCTGAATTAACCCCAAACACCCCCTTTACTGACGAATTTGAAGCATTAGTACTTAACTATTGCCGGGAAGAATTCAAATGCATTCAAGAGCTCCCTAACATTGATTTGGGAGCGATGACAGACTACCTGTTTGCCGACAGCCCCTTAATAAAAAGAATCAGTGACGCGCTTCACAGATACTCCAACTTAAATTTTAAGGCGAACACCGACGAAAACCGTTCCAATTTTGAAGTATATGATTTCAGATTAATAAGCGCCAGTGACACTTTAGTTGTATTGTCAGCAGAAGAATTTTGGAACATTGAATGGAAAGACCAAAGTAACAATCCGGTGAAAGTATACAACAAGATTAACAGACAAACCTACTTCATTAAGAAAAATCAGGGCATCTGGAAAATATGGGACAATCACAACCCGGACTTAAATGGTTTGATAACTGAAGTTGAGCAAGCCCACTACAGACAAAACATTTTGATCTGAAAAAACAAAAAAAGGGAATCCAATTGGATTCCCTTTTTTTGTATGAAACTCTATTCTTTCTTAATTAAGAATAATTTTCTGAGTATAGTTAAGATTCTCTCCGTCAACTTTAATCAGGTACATCCCCGATTGTAGATTACCTAAATTAATAGCGCTTTCAGCGTTAAAATCATTAACTTCCTGATTGTATACTTTTCTTCCGTTCAAATCAAAAACCTGAATCGACAATTTGCCGGAATAGTTGCTGATTGCAATATTCAACTGACCTCTTGTAGGGTTCGGATAAACACGGATGGATTTTTGGTTATTGAAATCATCTACCCCCATTGCGCATGATGCCGGGACAGTAAAATCTTCTACCTGATCCTGAATACCGGCAACACCAGTATTGGTTCCAGAAGAAGCATTAAGTCCCAGCCCGCGTCTTGCGAAAGTCTGCCAGATCATACAATAATTCTGTCCGCCTGTAGTAGCCTGATCAGCGGCAAGTATAGCATCACGTGCAGTCACAAACGAAGGTGCACATCCGTCTAACTTGATAGCATCCATAACCAATCGCATCACTTTATTATTACCACCGTTACCAGTGTAGATATTAGGATCATAACCATATCTGTCGATATAATTCCATGTCAAATCCCACAACATAGCAGCCCAAACCGATCCGACAGAGTGAACGTCTATCCTGTTTACACCTTGACCATCCGTATACCACATGCTGTTGGTATCTCCAAACGTATGTGGGTTAACCGACATATTAGTTGAATACTTATACTCTCTCAAACCATTACCGTTAGGAGGCTGGTTTAATGCAAAAGTTGCAAACCCTCTGTCGCCATTTCTCGTGTCACCCGGTTTAATTTGCATCGCTAACCAGAACCAATCTGACCATCCTTCACCTTGTTGTTCAGAACTGCTGATACAATTACCGGTTAATCTTGTGGAAATTCCGTGACCATACTCATGAGCAACAATCCCGTTATCAAAATCACCGTCAGAATTAACAAATGCAGAAGCCGGTGCCGAAATGATTCCGGTCATACTTCCACTGCTCAAAGCAGCGATAAGCGCTTCACCCTCAGCCTGCGAAATACTTACCGCCGGAATAGTAATGGTTGCATCTGCACCTCCCATAATTATAGTTCCATCAACATTATTAACCATAAGAACAGCGATAGCTCCGGCCTGTTGCGCAAACTTAACCTTCTCAACAAAAGTACAGTCCCCTCTTCTGATAATAGCAATCTTACCACTTAATGCAGCTCCGTTAATAGCGGCAGTACAAGCATCGGAAGAATCCGGAGTACCGTCATTATACAAAACAAATGTCCCGCTTACTCCCCCCGGAGAAGGTGCAATAGTTACATGTCCAGGATGAAAATTATTATCCTTAACTGCGTAGGTTCCCGCTACTGATGCAGGCGCACTGATCGTAACTGTAAATGACGGTCCCACATCCCATAAATACATTTGCATTCTAGGCGCTGAACCATCGCTTGGCGTTGCGAAATTAGCATTGTTCAAATTTGGCGGATTAGCTTGCGATCCATCTTGGGCTTCAGCACTAACCGCATCACCTCCAGTTCCTCCACGGCCATAATTTGACATTTGGAAATTGCCGTTTGCTTCAGTAAAACCATACTGATACCACAAATCGTGCATAATATTGTTCATATAGAACAAGTTTGTTGTAGCTGCCGGCAGGTAAGTACTAGCCACTACCCCAGTACCGGGATAAGGATGATCAAAGGTAAGACTAGGATAAGTACCCGAGGTAAAAGTGGCATACGCACCTCCTGAGTTATCTCCGTCAACATCATCTTTCGCATAAACATTGTTACCTCTTGTATTTGTAAACTGAGTCGTTACAGTTCCTCCTCCTATCGTTGCATGAATGTTATGCCAACCGTTTGGAGAAGCGTTTGCCGTTTCCGGATTTGTCATTAGTTGTCTCGGACTGTGGTTCGGACTTTCATAATTCCAAGGAATCACACGATAATTCGTAGTACCCGGTGTCAGCATAGCCGAAGACGCATTGCTTTTGAAAAAATTCTGTGCAAAAAGGTTTGAAGAATGCGAATGTCCAGTATGGTTTCCTCCGAAATTACAGGTCAACACCATGTCAAGCTTTTCAAGAAGCTTACCTGTTAAAGCATCCACTTTCAGGCTCCACAAATGGTTAAGATCCTGAGAAAAAAACTCATAATCCCAAGCCAGTTTCAAAGCTTTTTCTTCTGTCATAAAATAAACCAACTCCGCTCTGATTGGGTATTCCGCGTGAGCGCCATTGCTTAATTTATATTCGTGTCCCGATACCTCAAGGATCTGAACTGAAGTTAATGTGTTCTCAATTTGTGACTGAATGTTCAATAATGCTGCAGAAACATTTATTGATGGCCCTGATGCATTGACTTTTTTACTGACATTTGGAATAAATTCTTCACATCCGTTAATAACCTCCCCGTTTTTAATCCAAAAATTGGAATCGGAATTAAAAACCTCAATACCATTATGACGCTGTTTAACGTGATAATTGTTTATTCCTGTGGTTTCGGAGCTAAATTCATTCACTATAACCAAATCGGAAATATCCTGATCCGTCAGTGAAAATTTAACACGGTTTTCATTGGCATACGCTTTTATTTTCTCTAAAGGGCTTTGTGAAAAACCCAAAAGCGAGACCAGAAAAACCAATCCGAGAGTAACTTTTTTCATAGCTTTTATTATTATAGTTTTAACGTTAAGTTCCACAAAATTAATCATTTAATGAACCAAATCAAAAAAATATTTTTTTTCAACTAATTCCCTGAATTATTTTAAATAATTGTAAAGCCTTCCCATCGGTCAGCATCGAAACAAAATGACAAATATGCATTAACCGTTCATACAAACTCATTTTCTCGGTTACAAATTTCTCCGGAAGCAATCTTAAAATCAGTTCATCGTAATTACTCGATTTTCCTTCAAACTTATTATTGTAGGCTGAACAGAATTTGTCCAACAATGTATTAATCACTTGATATCCAACCACCTCCTTCTCCAACACTTCCCTGCTCTGATAGATATTTTTTACACTGATTTTGATGATATCATTCATCTGCGCCTTAAATTCACTTTTATCAGTTAAGGCAAAGGGAAACTTTCCTTCCAATATCACTTTCTCGTTTGCAATAAAAACATTAACAGCATCATTTATCAGACTTCCGATAGCCAGGGCCCGCAAATAACTGATGCGATCCTCTTTGGTGATCAAGGATTTGTATTTTTCAGAATCAATGCTGTTTTTTACCAGTTTGATCAGGTACTCCAACGCAAATTCCTCCTGAATTAGTCCGAGGTTAATTCCGTCTTCAAAATCGATGATCGTATAACAGATATCATCCGCTGCTTCCACCAAATACGCTAACGGATGTCTTTCAAAACCGATATCTTCTCCGGATTTATTGGAAATCATCCCCAGCTCGGTGGCCACTTCCTTAAAAAATGGTTTGTCCTGCTGGAAGAATCCATACTTTTTATCGGCTATATTTTGGGTAGGTTTTTTAGGCAGACTTTCTTTCGGATATTTCATAAAAGCACCCAGCGTTGCGTAGGTCAAACGTAAACTCCCTTCCACACCGGGACGCGAGCCGGTCACTACCGAAAATCCATTGGCATTCCCTTCGAAATCGATCAGATCCTGCCATTCTTTATCGGTCAGCTGTCCTTTGTATGACTGTCCGTTTCCGGTTTTAAAATATTCGCCAATAGCTTTTTCACCAGAATGTCCGAAAGGCGGATTTCCAATATCGTGAGCTAAGGCAGCCGCAGCTACTATCGCGCCGAAATCGTTCATATGGTAACCGTGAATTTCTTTTAAATGGGGATATTTTTCCAATAGTTTTTTTCCAACCAAACGACCAAGGGAACGCCCTACAACGGAAACTTCCAAACTGTGGGTTAATCGTGTATGCACAAAATCCGTTTTGGAAAGCGGAATCACCTGTGTTTTATCCTGTAAACTCCGGAATGCGGAAGAAAATATAATCCGGTCGTAATCGACTTCAAAACCCAAGCGGGTGTCGTCCTGTTCTTTGCGTAAGCGTTTGCTTGTATCGCCTTGTCTTCTTAACGACAAAAGCTGTTCCCATTGCATCATAACCTAAAAGTTGAAAATTTAGCGTTACGAATGTACAAATTGAAAACTGAAATTTGCTATATATTTTTTCTCATACAAACACTGCTATCCACGCCGATGTATTGTCCGTAATTTGGTATTTCCAGGTAACCAAACTTTTTATACAACGCAATGGCTTTTTCTAACTTAAAAGAGGTTTCCAAGATACAGGCTGTAAAATGCAATTCTTTAGCCCATGCTTCGAGCTCCAGTACAATCGAATTGGCTATACCTTTGTTTCGGTGTTCCGGATGCACAAACATACGCTTGATTTCACCGGTTTCGGAATCATACTCTTTAAGCGCACCACAGCCTACCGGAACAGCATCTTCATAACAAACAATAACATTTTGAAGGTAGATTTGATTGTACTGTGCAAAAAAATCTTTCTCGTCACCATCAATATCAATCAGATAGGTGTCAAATAATTGCGTTAAGTATTTGAAATCCGGGTTTTCCGATGTGGTTCTAACGAGTTGCATTATTTGTTGGTTTGCTTGTGAATTTCGGCCTGAATGATGTTGTTTTTGACTTCTTTGAAGACATGGTTCTTAGCTTCGGCGAAGGAAACATCATAAATACGGTCCAGTTTTTGGAATTGCGTCGGATATTTCAACAACAACGTATCGTAATACTTATCCAGCACTGCTCTGGAGGGAGATGTGAATTCTAGTTTCAGTTCAAATCGACGTACCAACGCATCATCAATCATCTGGATTTGATTGGTCGCCGCTATTAAAATCGATTTCTTCGGAAAGTTGTCAATCAGTTGCAAAATGGCATTCACCACACGTTTCATTTCGCTGTTGTCTTTGTTGTCGTAGTCCCGAATCTGACCCAAAGAATCAAACTCGTCAAAGAACAATACAGCACTTTCGTAGTTGACTTCCTTGAACAATCCTTCGATATTTTTGGAAGTTTCCCCCAATTTGGAAGAAACGATATTCGCCAGATTGACAATGATGATTTTCTTATCCAGCTGCTTGGCTATAGCTTTAGCCGTCATGGTTTTGCCGCAGCCGGTTTTACCATACAACAGCATTTTATTCACCACCGGCAACTCGTATTTTTCGAGCACTTCGCGAAATTGGTATTCGCGCAAAAACTGCTTGATCTGTTCGGAAACGGCTTCGTTAAAAACGACATCTTCCAGTTTAACATTGCTTCGGTCGGTGAAATACAAACTACTCAAGGGAATGGGATTTAATTATAGAAGTGTTATTCTTTTTGGTTGGAAAGAAAGAAATTACGCGATTTCTTAGGATACTGATCGTAACTTTTATCACTCGGATTTTCGATTACCGATTTGATATTGATTTCGTCACCCACTTTAAAATTAGCTTCGGTATACTGATAATCCAATAAATATTCGCCGCAGAAATAATTTCCGTTGGCGTCTTTTTCAATGATTCCGGTGTATACGCCTTTTTTCTTATCTTTTGTCATGATTTTTATTTTAGAACTACAAAGGTACGAAGACCAAACCGATTTGCCGAAAAATAAAAAAGCCGCCAAATTGACGACTGTTCCACACTTATTCCTGCTCTTTACCTATCTCATCAAAAGAATTGAACATTCTCATTTTCATTTCCAATAAATCTTTCTTCACCACATAAGTATCTGAAATGGAATCATGCCAGCCCCTGCAAGACCCTCCTATAAATGAAAGATGATTAAACGGTATCATCCGGCAAAACGTTCGCTTGACAATTGTTACGGGCGAAGGTTTTGATCCGTCTTCCATTACCACAATGGTCTTGGTAATATATTTGGCAATCGATCTTGAAAACAAAATTTCAAAAAAGGAATAATAAATGATTAACACAACAAACCCCAGCAAATACTCTGTTACTTTATCAATATTGGCAAGCCAGTTCAGTAAATCATCAAAACCGGCAAACATGGCAAAAGCTGCCAGCACGAATCCGAAACCGAATGTCAGTCCGTACTGCACCAGTAGATCAATAAAATAATTTGCCAAACGTTGGCCCTGAGAAGCCAGCATGTCATTTGTAACCCTGAATTGTGAGTTTTCCATTTCTTTTTTTTGCTAATATAAAAAAGAGCCATTAAAACAACAGCTCTTTTTTCTATATTCTATAATCTATTTTCTTATTAAGACCCACACATTTCGCAATCCTCAGGACCGGCATTTTTAGAACGTTCCAACATCGCTTTGAATTCGTCTTCTGTCATTGGAGCGCTTTCGTTAGCCACTTCTGCCGGAACAGCAATCGGTTCCGCTTTCTTATCGTTATTCAGCGTAAACTTGATCGCATCTACTGCGGATTTGGTTCTTAAATAATACATTCCCGTTTTCAAACCGGACTGCCAAGCGTAGAAATGCATTGATGTTAATTTAGAGAACGTAGCACCTTCCATGAACAAGTTCAGTGATTGTGACTGATCAATGAAATACCCACGTTGACGAGACATATCGATAATATCTTTCATACTCATTTCCCAAACGGTTTTGTACAATTCCTTGATATCCTGCGGGATTCCGTTGATATTCTGAATTGAACCGTTGGCTCTCATGATTTCTTGTTTCAACGTTTCATTCCATAATCCCAAGTTCACTAAATCCTGTAACAGGTGTTTGTTTACCACGATGAATTCACCTGACAACACACGTCTAGTGTAAATATTGGAAGTATATGGCTCAAACGCCTCATTGTTCCCAAGAATTTGCGAAGTCGAAGCAGTAGGCATCGGCGCCATTAACAACGAGTTGCGAACACCGTGCTCCATAACTTCTTTACGAAGCGAAGTCCAATCCCAACGACCGCTTAAATCCCCATCGTTCAATCCCCAAAGATTATATTGGAACTCACCCTGAGAAATTGGCGATCCTTTAAATGTTGAATAAGGTCCTTCCTCTTTAGCCATTTCCATAGAAGTGGTTACAGCCGCGAAATAAATCGTTTCGAAGATTTCCTGGTTCAGTTTTTTAGCTTCATCAGACGTAAACGGCATTCTCAATAAGATGAACGCATCGGCCAACCCTTGAACACCCAATCCAACCGGGCGGTGGCGCATGTTCGAGTTTTCCGCTTCCACTACCGGATAGTAGTTTCTGTCGATTACTTTATTCAGGTTTCGGGTAACGCGTTTGGTTACGTCAAATAATAATTTGTGATTGAACTGACCGTTTTCAACGAACATCGGCAATGAAATCGATGCTAAATTACACACCGCGATTTCATCCGCAGAAGTATATTCCAAAATCTCCGTACATAAATTCGAAGAACGAATCGTACCTAAATTTTTCTGGTTTGATTTACGGTTCGCCGCATCTTTATACAACATGTACGGCGTTCCGGTTTCAATTTGCGATTCCAGAATTTTCTCCCAAAGTTCACGTGCTTTGATGGTTTTTCTACCTTTTCCGGCCGCTTCGTATTTGTGGTACATCGCATCAAACTCATCACCATAAACATCATATAATCCCGGACATTCGTTCGGACACATTAACGTCCAATGGGCGTCATCCTGAACACGTTTCATGAACAAATCGTTCATCCACATAGCGAAAAACAAATCACGCGCACGCATTTCTTCTTTTCCGTGGTTCTTCTTCAGATCAAGGAAGTCGAAAATATCGGCATGCCATGGTTCAATGTAAATCGCGAAACTACCTTTACGTTTTCCTCCACCTTGATCTACGTAACGCGCCGTGTCATTAAAAACACGCAGCATCGGTACAATTCCGTTTGAAGTTCCGTTCGTGCCACGGATATAAGAACCTGTAGCTCTTACATTATGAATAGACAAACCAATTCCTCCCGCCGATTGCGAGATTTTAGCCGTTTGTTTTAAGGTATCGTAAATTCCGTCAATACTGTCATCTTGCATTGTTAAAAGGAAGCAAGACGACATTTGTGCTTTTGGTGTTCCGGCATTGAAAAGCGTAGGTGTAGCGTGTGTGAAGAATTTCTTCGACATTAACTCATACGTCTCGATTGCTGCAGGAATATCGTTTAAGTGAATCCCAACGGAAACACGCATTAACATGTGTTGCGGACGCTCTACGATTTGTCCGTTGATACGTAACAAATACGAACGCTCTAAGGTTTTAAATCCGAAGTAATCGTAATTAAAATCACGGTTATAAATAATCGTCGAATCTAAAATTTCGGCATTGGCCATGATAGCCTCATACACCTCATCGGACA
The DNA here is from genome assembly GCF_000498535.1 of Flavobacterium limnosediminis JC2902. GTDB lineage: Bacteria > Bacteroidota > Bacteroidia > Flavobacteriales > Flavobacteriaceae > Flavobacterium > Flavobacterium limnosediminis. Next base: position 75,482 of record NZ_AVGG01000003.1, read on the forward strand.
ACAAAGGAGATTCCTGGTTTGTTCTCGGATTCACATAATGATACATGTCCGACATCGTTTCAGAAAACGATTTCTTTGTGTTTTTATGTAAGTTGGAAACGGCGATACGTGCTGCCAATTGTGCGTAATCCGGATGCGTAATGGTCATGGAAGCCGCTGTTTCAGCCGCTAAATTATCCAATTCCGAAGTGGTAACCCCGTCATACAAACCTTCAATAACGCGCATGGCTACTTTTACCGGATCAACCAAATCGTTTAATCCGTAGCATAGAATTCTCACTCGGTCCGTAATCTTGTCGAACATTACAGGCTCTCTTCTACCGTCTCTTTTTACTACATTCATCTTGTTCTTGTTTTGAAGGTTTTATATCTATGGTGGGCAAAGCCCTGAATTTTCATTTTGCAATCAACCCTTTCGGGTCAGTACTTATTAAAAATCGGCGTCGAAGCTGATTTTTTGCGAATCCCCTTCGCTGTTCAGAATTCCCGCTTTTTGGTATTCCGAAACACGCTTTTCGAAGAAATTGGTCTTTCCCTGAAGCGAAATCATGTCCATGAAATCAAATGGGTTTGAAGAATTGTACACTCTTTCACATCCCAATTCCACTAACAATCGGTCCGCTACGAACTCCAGATATTGTGTCATCAAACCGGCGTTCATTCCGATTAAACTTACCGGAAGCGATTCGGTTATAAACTCTCTTTCGATGTTTAAAGCATCCACAATAATATCTTTAATTCTTGCTTTCGGCACTTTGTTTACCAAATGGTGGTTGTGTAAGTGTACCGCGAAATCGCAGTGAACACCTTCATCACGGGAAATCAACTCGTTTGAGAATGTCAATCCCGGCATCAGTCCGCGTTTTTTCAACCAGTAGATTGAACAGAACGCCCCTGAGAAGAAGATCCCCTCCACCGCTGCAAAAGCAATTAATCTTTCGGCAAACGAATCCGATTCGATCCATTTTAGTGCCCAGTCTGCTTTTTTCTTAATCGCCGGAAACACTTCAATCGCATGGAACAACTGATTTTTTTCATTTTCGTCCTTCACATAGGTATCAATCAACAACGAATACGTTTCGCTGTGAATGTTTTCCATCATGATCTGGAAACCGTAGAAAAATTTCGCTTCGGCATACTGCACCTCATTTACGAAGTTTTCGGCTAAATTTTCATTTACGATTCCGTCAGAAGCAGCGAAAAATGCTAAAATATGTTTGATGAAATACTTCTCATCATCATTTAGCTTCGAATTCCAATCGGTTAAATCCTGATGCAGGTCAATTTCTTCCGCAGTCCAGAAACTTGCCTCCATTTTTTTATACCATTCCCAAATATCATTGTGTTTGATGGGAAAAATTACAAAACGATCTTTGTTTTCTTGCAATATTGGCTCGATTACAGACATAGTATCTTGACTTTTATACGATTAAAAATTGATTATTTAACTTGATTGGGGTTTACAAAGATTGTCATTTGTATTGTAAAAAGAAAGCCAAACTTATTCACAATTAAGCCGAGTTTTTAACAATGTAGAATTTTCTTTCGACAGAAAAATCACATTTCAAATTACTGGCTTTCAACTGTTTATAAAAGATGAATTTTCTGAACTTTCGCTGTGAACAGCAGTAAAAACGTTACTTGAAAGACTTTTGACAATCTAAGAAATGAAGGACTATTTTTTGTATTCCTCAGCAACTTTTTCCAATTCCGAATACCACTCAGTACCAAACTTACGAACCAAGGCTTCCTTGACAAATTTGTATACCGGAACTTCCAGTTCTTTTCCAAGCGAACAGGCATCATCACAAATATGCCATTTATGATAATTCACGGCCGAAAATTCCGAAAATTCCTTTACTCGGATAGGGTACAAATGACAGGAAACCGGTTTTTTCCAGTCGACCAAACCCTGATTATAGGCCTGTTCGATACCGCAAAGCGCGGTTTTTCCGTCGAAAATCACATACGCACAATCGGCACCGTCTATAAGTGTCGTTTCGAATTCGCCGTCTTCACCCACTACAGAGGTTCCCTGCGCTTCGATAGCAGCGATACCTTCCGGACGTAAAAAAGGTTTTACTTTGGGGAAAATATCGGCTAAAATTTTCGTTTCTTCTTCCGTTAAAGGCGCGCCGGCATCGCCGTCTACACAACAAGCGCCTTTGCAAGCTGAAAGATTACACACAAATTCTTTTTCCAGAATTTCTTCTGATACGATGGTTTTACCTAATTGAAACATGCCGCAAAGATAATCTTTCTAAAAATTCCATTCCAAAAACAAATCATAAAATATCGTTACATAAATTTATATTCTGCTTTTTTAAACGAAAGCGCCTGTTTTTCCAAGGTTACACATTCCATCTGTGTCGTTTTACCACCTTTCGTCAAATCCTTCATCACCACAAACATCACCAAGGTCTTTTCCCCGGGTTTTAAAAAACTTTTTAACGCATCCGGAGTTTTACTCTGATTTTGCTGTAATCCGAAAGTTTGCGCAAAACTCACTTTAGCTTCACTGGTGTAATAAAATGTCATCACATAACTTTCATTGACCGCTTCGATTCCTTTACACTTATAACCCAAAATGGTTTTGCCCGGCAAAGATCGATAAGTGAATTTCGAATATTTGGGATCCGCACCTTCTTCTGTTTTGGAATAATCCGGCATTTTGGAAGCGGAAGCCATTTTTTCGGCACCCTTCACAAAACTTGTTATCATCAACTTGTTTTTACCATCCATTATCATGAACATGTCTGATTTTGACTGCTGCATCTTAGCTCCGTAATACTCGGCGTTGGGCTCCAGATAATAATCAGAGAACATTGTCTTACCGTCATCACCAGTTATTTTCATGGTATACTTCCAACTGAAATCATACACTTCCGGAACAGTGGACACATCAGCTTTGTTTTTCCCGTAGGCTGCCACTACAGCTTCTTGATTTTTCTCCTTATCCGATGTTTTTGACGTTTTCTCCTCGGTTTTCTTTTCGACGGCCTTAGCAATTTTTTCAAGAATCTGAGCCGAACCCACATTACCCAAAAGCAACAATATCACAATTAAAAACGGACTTATCTTTTTCATAATCGTCTGATTTTTAAATACATACAAATGTACCAATTCCTTTTCAGAACAAAGGGAATTAATCATTTGATTTTCAATTTTTTAACGTGTACAAACTAAAAAGTGATAGTATGAAAAATTAACGATTTATTAGTTAAATTAGATTCCGAAAGAAATACTTTTGCGCCATCTTAAAAAAACCAAACTGATATGGGATTTGACTGGAAAGAAATTTTAACGATCTCCATGGTACTTTTTGCGGTAATCGATATCGTTGGAACCATTCCGATCATAGTAAACCTACGAACGAAAGTGGGGCACATCGAATCGGAAAAAGCATCACTGGTTTCAGGAATCATCATGATTACCTTTCTTTTCGTTGGAGAAGAAATTCTCAAATTCATGGGAGTGGACGTTAAATCCTTTGCGGTTGCAGGATCATTCATCCTGTTTTTCCTGGCATTGGAAATGATTTTAGGCATTACCCTATACAAGGATGAAGAGCCCGGAACGGCATCGATAGTACCACTGGCGTTTCCCCTTATTGCAGGAGCCGGAACAATGACCACATTGCTTTCACTGCGCGCACAATACCAGTCCATCAACATTGTCATTGCAATACTTATTAATATAATTATCGTTTATACCGTTTTAAAATCATCCTCAAAAATAGAAAAAGCATTGGGCAAAAACGGCCTAGGAGTTATCCGAAAAGTCTTTGGTGTAATCCTTCTGGCCATTGCTGTTAAATTATTTGCCGGCAATGTTAAAGGACTATTCGTTTAACCTGAATTTTACTAACTTCACATCCTATTTGCGGACTTTGTGAATAAAGAGATAAAGAGGCTGTTTCCATGCCAATGAAGATGTTTTAAGCAAAATACATTGATTACTCAGAACAAATAAAACAAAAGAAATGAAAATTTTCACGTATATCATGATTGCCCTTGCCTTGGGTTTGGTTATTTTCAACATTACTTTACTTGATTTCAATAATCTTTTTGAAGGCAACAGTTTGATCGCACTTATCGGAATTGCAGCTTCGCTTTGCGCAGTTTGCATTTTATTGATTTTCCGCATGTCAAAAATGATTGACGAGAAAACCAGAGGTAATTAGTTTATGTTTGATGTACTGATTATTGGAGGTGGAGTTTCAGGGGTTTCCTGTGCACTTATTCTGGGATCTGCTCACAGAAAAACTTTTGCTGCCGACAAAAAAATCGCCATTATTACCCATCAGAAGGCATCCTCTTTACAAGACGCCATTTTCCACAATGCATACGGAGTTCCAAACGGAAAATTAGGTTCGGAACTATTAACGGAAAGTACCCAGCACATGGCGGAAGTGTATCCACACATCCAACAGATCGAAGATGAAAAAGTCCTGAAAGTAACGGGAGAAGCGGGGAATTTCACCATTATCACCAATAAAAACGCGTACACTTCAAGGAATATTGTTGTCGGAATCGGTTCTTCCAATTTATTCGACATCGACGGACTGACGCAGTACGTTGAACCCCACAAAAAATCACTGACGGAAAAAAACCGCATCCAACTCAGAAATACAGACCATAAAGTAACTGAAGGGATTTATGTTTGCGGAACACTTGCCGGACACCGAAGCCAGCTTTCCATTGCGGCCGGAAGTGGTGCGGCTGTCGCTACCGATATTCTTGTTTTATGGAATGATGGTGTAGAAACACACAGTCATGACAGCATCAGAAAGTAGTAGCCAGTTAGCAGTTACACCGCTTGCCCAATACTATTTCCTGAGATACTAACCTCTAAAAAAACAAGGGCTTCGTCTTTAAATGACGGGAAGCCCTTAAATATCAGTTTATTCATTTTTTCAGACACATCAAAAATACGTTTGCATCTGCAGTCTAAAATCTGTGATCAGCCATCTTATTTCTTCCCAAGCACCTTTTTCACCATCACATCTTCCTTCAGTACCATTTGAAAATATTTATTCTCATCAAACAACTGACGGGAAAATTCCGCAGCGATATAACGTTTTACAACGGCCTTTTGACTGTCCAGATTAAAAACCAATCCGCTTCTTGAAACATAGCTTTTAAAGTTATTGAAGTACACATCCGTTGCATTCAGTTTTTGCACCATTTGAGGAAACGTCAGGTTTCGGAAGGATTTTCGGTCTTTATCCAATTGTTCAAAAACGAAATAACTCATTAAACCCGATTGCATCAACATTCCCAATGCCTCATCACCGTGACTTCCTTCAATCGGCACGAAAACATCAGGGATAATTCCGCCTCCACCATAAACGATACGTCCTTTTTTGGTTTTGAATTTCAGACTGTCGGCCACTTTAATACTGTCGGCTGCAAAAAGTTCGCCACTTACGAAACGCTTTTCGAAATCACTGAAATAATCATCAGTTCCGTTTGTATAAGGTTTCTGGATCGAACGTCCCGAAGGTGTGTAATAGCGTGCCACAGTTAATCGCACCGCCGAGCCGTCACCTAAAGGCATCTCTTTCTGAACCAATCCTTTCCCAAAAGAACGACGTCCGACAACAGTCCCCCTGTCGTTATCCTGAAGCGCTCCGGCTAAAATTTCACTCGCTGAAGCGGTATTTTCATTGATCAAAACATACACTTTCCCTGTTTCGAAATTTCCGGCTTCGGTTGCGAGGGTTTCATCGATATTCCCTTTCTTATTTTTGGTTTTTACGATAAGTTCATCATCCTTAAGAAATTCATCGGCTATATCGGCTGCCATTTCCATATACCCTCCGCCGTTATTCCGAACATCAACAATAAGTTGCGTTGCGCCTTGCTTTTTCAGTCCGAGTAAACCGTTATGAAATTCCTTATACGTGGTTTCGGCAAAACGGTTGATTTTAACATACCCCGTTTCCTTATCCAGCATGATAGCAATATCCACACTTTTTATAGGTACCACTCCGCGCGTAACGGCTACATTGAATTTTCTGTTTTCTGATTTCCGATAGATGGTCAAATTTACTTTCGATCCCTCTTCCCCTTTCAGTTTGGAGAACAGACTATCCGTTGGCAGTTTTCTTCCGAAGAGTTTTGTTTTCCCGGCATACAGAATCCGGTCTCCGGATTTTAATCCGGCAATTTCCGACGGACCGTTTTCGATTGGTTTAATAATCGCAACGGTGTCGTTATACATATAAAAATTCACACCGATGCCTACGAAATCACCTTTCATACTTTGAGCCACCTGCTCCATTTCGCTTTTGGCTATGTAAACCGAATGCGGATCAAGTTTTTCAAGGATTCCGTTTACGGTCAGGTCTACTATCGAATCGGTATTGATATCATCCACGTACTCGCTTTCGATGAGTTCGATAAGTTTATTCAGCTTGCTTCGATTCGCATTCGATGCAAATCCCCTTCCCGGTCCTGAAAAATTCAGATAACCGCCAATGAGCACGCCTACCGCCAAAGCCGTAGCCAGAATAATCGGCAAGTATAATTTTTTAATTCGCATCGTATCTTACTCCAATTCCGTCATAATATCTACCTCAACCCCTGCTTTTCTTAAGAATTCCAATCCGGAATCGTCTTTATATCCTTCATGGTACACCACGCGTTTCACACCCGACTGATGAATCAGCTTGCTACACTCCTTACAAGGCGAGAGTGTTATATACAATGTTGCCCCTTCACACGATTGTGTAGAACGGGCCACTTTTGAAATCGCATTGGCTTCTGCATGTAGCACATACCATTTGGTCAGCCCTTCATGGTCTTCACAGCAGTTTTCAAATCCCGATGGTGTTCCGTTATATCCGTCGGAAATGATCATTCGGTCTTTCACTATGATTGCTCCCACTTTTTTGCGTTGACAATAGGACAATTGCCCCCATTCTTTGGCAATGCGCAAATAAGCCTTATCGTATTTTTCTTTTTTCTTTTCTTTCATTATAAACTTATCTGTTCCAAATCTCGCTATTGATAATCATCGGCAGCACCACTCCAACCACAAAAGCCGACATAACCAGTGACCAATCCCGTTTTGAAAACCTAAAGAACGTCTGCACCACATAGGAAAGTATCAAAACAGCCACCACAATTAAAATCTGCGCCGCTTCTATCCCTACGGCAAATTCCAAAAGCGGAACTAATTTATCGGAGGCGCTTCCAGGCAAAATGGTTTTAAAATAATTGGAGAACCCTAACCCGTGGATGATTCCGAAGAATGCCGTCACCAATGCCACAAAGGCAATACTTTCCTGTTTCCCCGATTTTCCAGCTGTAAACAAATGAAACAGCGCGGTGATCAGAATCGTAATCGGAATCAGAAACTCGACCAGACCTGGTTTGATGTACACCACTCCGAAAACAGAGAGCATCAGCGCCAAAGTATGTCCGACTGTAAACAGAGAAACCAATATGAAGACCTGTTTCCAGTCTTTAAAAGCATAAGGGGTCACCAGGGCAATCAGAAACAAGATATGATCGTAAGCATTAATATCCAGCACATGATGAAGACCAATATTGAAATACGTTAGAAATTCCGACATTTTAAACAGTTTAAAGATTGGGTATTCAAACTTACAATTTATTTTGATAATTGCTTTCTTCCGTTAAGAAAAGCTTACCAATTTAATACTAACGAAACAGAAAATTCGTAAATTTGAGTTTAACTAAAACATACAACTATGTCAATTTCAGATTTATTTGATAGCGAATTTAAAGCTCGTAATAAGGGACATTTTTCTGCCATTGTTAGGGTTGCGCTTGCCGACGGCGATTGGAGCCCCGAAAAAAAAGCATTTCTTGACAAACTTGCTGTTAAGTTGGAAATCTCTAAAGAGGAGTATGAGGAAATCCTTGAGAATCCTCTGAAATACCCCATTAATGCACCATCCGTTTACATTCACCGACTGGAGCGGCTTTACGATTTATCCCGAATGGTTTATGCGGACAAGGTTCTGGGACCCAAACAAAAAGAGATTCTGGAGAAATTTGCCTTAGCCTTAGGATTTACACCGGGCAATGTCAAACTGATCGTGGAAAAAGCACTATCTCTCTTAATATTACATGTAGATCTGGATACATTTATCTATGAAATGCAGCATATGAATAAATAGTTTTTTGAGGTACTGAGGCGCTAAGGTACTGAGGTAGTAAGTTTCCCAGCAACTGACAGAAAACATAAATAACGAAAAAAGGAGTAAAAACATCTCTTTTCACTCCTTTTCCCTTTTTATAGAACTCAGTACCTTAGTAACTTAGCACCTACTTGTATTTCGCCATAAATTCTTCGGCTTTCTCCACCATGTTCTGGCTTCCGCAGAAGAAAGGAACGCGTTGGTGTAATTCCGTCGGCTGGATTTCCATGATTCTTCCGTACCCGTCTGAAGCTTTTCCGCCTGCCTGTTCGGCAATAAATGCCATCGGATTGCATTCGTACAACAAACGCAGTTTACCATTTGGCGCCTTGGAACTGGTCGGATATATATAAACCCCGCCTTTAATCATGTTTCGGTGGAAATCGGAAACCAAACTTCCTATGTAACGTGACGTATACGGACGATCGCCCTCTTCCATCTGACAGTATTTAATATAATCTTTCACACCTTGCGGAAAGTGAATATAGTTTCCTTCGTTTACCGAATAAATTTTACCATCTTTGGAATACTGCATGTTCGGATGTGAAAGGTAAAACGTTCCGATAGCCGGATTAAGTGTAAATCCGTTTACGCCGTGTCCGGTAGTATATACTAACATGGTAGATGTTCCGTAAATCACATAACCTGCCGCTACCTGTTGGTCGCCCGGTTGCAAAAAATCTTCCAGTGTAACCGGAGTTCCCATCGGTGTCACTCTTCGGAATACCGAAAATATCGTTCCCACGGAAACATTCACATCGATATTGGAAGAACCATCCAACGGATCCATCAAAACCACATATTTACTATTATCGTCCCCGGCTTTTCCATGAATAGCGATAAAATCGTCATTTTCTTCCGAAGCAATACCGCAAACGATCTCACGGTTAGTCAGCGTCTGAATAAAGACCTCATTGGCATAAACGTCTAATTTCTGCTGATCTTCTCCTTGAATATTCTGCTCACCGGCGGCTCCTACAATATCCACCAACCCGGCTTTATTTACTTTATAATTTACTACCTTTGCAGCCAGACGAATGGCATTGATAATACGTGATAACTCTCCGGACGAATACTTGAATTCTTCTTGTTTTTCGATGATAAATTCACCTAAGGTCTTGTTACGATGTTTCATTATTGGCATGTCGTTTTTGCGGTTGCAAATATTAATCATATTTTTGATTTATAATGCAATATTTTGAAATAATATTCATTTTCAAACGGATATAAAAATAATCATAAATGTCTTTCGCCTTAATTTTAATTTTATGAAAAAAACAACTTTACTTTTTGTTACGCTGTTTGCAGTTTTAGGATTACAAAATACCAACGCCCAAATCAATTTAGGAGAAAAAGCATTGGGAGCGGTTCAAAAAGGAATTACCGGTTTTACATTCAGCGATGCAGATGCCGCAAACCTTTCCCGTGAAGCCGTTGCCAAAATGGATAAGGAAAATCCCGTTGCCGATGACAAAGACCCGTACACCATCCGATTAAAAAAAGTTTTCGGAAAACACGCCAGTGAAAATGGGTTAAAACTGAATTTCAAAGTTTACAAATTAAAAGAAGTAAACGCCTTTGCCACTGCGGACGGCAGCGTAAGAGTTTATTCCGGATTGATGGACATCATGGACGACAACGAACTTTTAGCCGTAATCGGACACGAAATCGGACACGTTGCCAATCACGATTCGCGAGATGCCATCAAAGCAGCTTACCAGAAAGAAGCCTTAACCGATGCGGTAGCTTCTCAGTCAGCCGATGTGGCTAAGCTAACCGACAGCCAGTTGGGTAAAATCGGAAATGCGATGATTGACAGCAAACACAGCCGCAAACAGGAATCGGAAGCCGATCTATATTCGTATGATTTCATGAAACGCAACGGATACAATGTGAATGCTGTGGAATCGGCCTTTACCATACTGGCCAAATTAAGCGAGGGCAAAGAGGCGTCTTTCATCGAAAAAATGTTAAGTTCCCATCCCGAAGCCAAAGAAAGAGCCGCCAATGCAAAAGCAAGAGCCGAAAAAGACGGTTTATATAAACCCTACGTAAAACAAACGGCAAAACCGGCGACCAAAAAAACCACAACTAAGAAAAAGAAGAAAAAATAAAGCCATGCACATCAGAAAAGGAACCGAAAAAGACATGCCGGCCGTTCTTGATTTGATACGCGAATTGGCGATATTCGAAAAAGAACCCGATGCCGTAGTGGTTACCGTGGCCGATTTGGTGCGTGACGGTTTTGGCGATAAGCCATTATTTCACACTTTTATAGCAGAAGTTGACGGAGAAATCACAGGCATGGCCTTGTATTATTATCGTTATTCGACCTGGAAAGGAAAAACCATCCATCTGGAAGATCTGATTGTGAAAGAAAAAATGCGCGGTACGGGTTTGGGGTTAGCACTATATACCGAAATCATGAAACAAGGCAAAGCCGATGGCGTTAGAAGAATTGAATGGAATGTATTGGACTGGAACCAAAACGCCATCGATTTCTATGAAAAATCGGGAGCGAAAATATTGGACGACTGGAGAGTGGTTCAAATGAACGAAGAAGGAATTGCGGCCTTTTTAAACCGCAACTAACTATATTCAACAACTATCAATCCGGAATTCTGAATCCGGTTTTTCCGAAATTCAGAGGATTGGAATATTTTAAACAACATGAGAATTTTTAAATTTGGAGGAGCCTCCGTAAAAGATGCCGAAGGCATTAAAAACGTACACAGTGTTTTACAACAGGTAGGTTATGAAGATGTACTTCTTGTAGTTTCGGCTATGGGAAAAACTACCAATGCTTTGGAAGTGGTAATCAAAAATTATTTTGACAAATCCAAGGAATTGAATGCTTCGGTTCAGGAAGTAAAGAAATACCACAATCAGATTTTACTGGATTTGTTTGAAGACGAAAAACATTCCGTTTTTGCAGCTGTAAACAAACATTTCAGCGATTTGGAATACTTCTTAAGCTCGAACAAATCACCAAATTACAATTTCGTGTACGATCAGATTGTAAGCATGGGGGAAATCATTTCGACGACTATTCTAAGTCACTACTTTAATCATGTCGGAGTAAAAAACAACTGGGTAGATGTCCGCACCCTTATCAAAACCGACAATACCTATCGTGATGCGATTGTAGATTGGGAAACCACGCAAAAAAACATCTCCAAAAACGTAAAAAAGAAAGTCTTAAACATCACTCAGGGATTCCTGGGTTCGGATGAAAACAACTTCACCACCACTTTAGGCCGTGAAGGTTCCGATTACACGGCTGCGATTTTCGCCTATTGTTTAAATGCCGAAAGCGTAACCATCTGGAAAGACGTTCCGGGCGTTTTAAATGCCGATCCGAGGTATTTTGAAAACACCACTTTATTGAATCAGATTTCGTATCGCGAAGCTATCGAGTTAGCGTTTTACGGTGCTTCGGTAATCCACCCTAAAACCTTACAACCGCTGCAAAGCAAAGAAATTCCGTTGTATGTAAAATCATTCCTGAATCCGCTTTTACCGGGAACCAGCATCGCCAAAGGAACCCATCTGGAGCCGGAAACCTCATGTTTCATCGTGAAGAAAAACCAATTGCTGTTATCCCTTTCTTCGATTGATTTCTCCTTCATTATGGAAGAAAACATCAGCGAAATCTTCGGATTATTCCACAAATACAAAGTCAAAGTAAGTTTGATTCAGAACACAGCGATCAGTTTCTCGGTTTGCATTGAAGATAAATTCGGCAATTTCGAAGAACTAAAAAAGATTCTGGCAAAGAAATTCAAGATTTCTTACAATGAAAATGTATCGCTGTACACCATCCGTCATTTTACCGACAAAGCCATCAAAATGGTAGAGAAAGACAAAACAGTTCTGGTGAAACAAATAAGCCGCGAAACAATGCAGATTGTCACGAAAGAATAACAAACAAATAAAAGTAAAGCCGAAAACAATAACCGTTTTCGGCTTTTATATTTCTTGTCAATTATAAATACTACTTTTGGGAATTCCGAGTTATAGTAGTTATGTTGAAACAGGCGTGTTTACTTCTTTTTTTCCTATGTTTTTCTGCAGTCTGGGCTCAGGAAACCAAAACGCCTTACCAAACCAAAAAAATTACGGTATCCGAAAAACCGGTTTTCATTGACAGCATTAGCATCAATAAGGAATTTTTCAAGCTTTTGGATAAATCCGGAAACGAAATCGACACACTTTTCTACACCGTTGATTTTCAGAAAGGAACTCTGTTTTTTAAAAATAATTTCCAATCGCAAGACACTCTGACCGTTCGGTATTTGAAATTCCCCGACTACCTGACTAAAAAATACAGTATTTACGACCAAAGCCGAGTGGTAAGTAACGAAGCCGGACAAAATTTGTATCGGGTTTCCCGCGAACCGATTGCCACTTTCAAACCTTTCGACGGCTTGAGCACTTCGGGAAGTATTTCGAGAGGTGTTACGGTAGGAAACAATCAGAATGCAGTGGTAAATTCTAATCTGGATTTGCAGATTACGGGTAAAATCTCAGAAAAGGTCAGTTTGCGCGCTTCGTTACAAGACAGTAACATTCCGCTTCAGGAAGGCGGTTACTCGCAGAAACTGGATGAGTTTGATCAGATTTTTGTGGAATTATTTTCCGATAAATGGGCAATTCGTGCCGGCGACTTATTCCTTGAAAACCGACAATCCCGCTTTCTGAATTTCAACAAAAAAGTACAGGGCTTATCGACTCATTTTACCTTCGGCCAACCCGAAAACAAAACCGATGTGTTTGCAGCCGGAGCCATCGTTCGCGGTCAGTACGCCAAAAGTACCTTTACGGGTCTGGAAGGCAATCAGGGACCTTATAAACTGAAAGGTCCGAACGGTGAGTTGTATGTTCTGGTCATTTCAGGTTCCGAGCGGGTTTATGTAAACGGAATTCTGCTGGAACGCGGCGAAAATAATGATTATACGATTGATTACAACGCGGGTGAAATCCGGTTTACATCACTGTTTCCAATAACTTCCGAGATGCGGATTAACGTGGAATATCAGTATTCCGATCGGAGTTATACCCGTTTTGTAACCTACGGAGGCGTAACCCATGAGCGGGAGAAATGGAGCATCGGGGGTTTTCTTTATTCTGAAAATGATGTAAAAAACCAGCCTTTACAACAAAACTTATCCCCGGAACAGGCACAGATACTGGTTCAGGCCGGTGATGATCCCGATCTGATGACCGCGCCTTCCGCCTATGAAGACAGTTATTCCGAAAATAAAATTTTGTACAAGAAAGTATTATTGGGTGGTGTCGAAGTTTTTGAGTATTCCAACGACCCATTAGATGTTTTGTATAACGTAAAATTCACTCTGCTTGGCAACAACCTAGGAAATTATGTACTTTCAAGCAGTCAGGCCATTGGTCGGATTTACCAATATGTGGCACCACTAGCCGGTGTTCCACAGGGAAATTACGAACCGATAATCCGATTGATTCCGCCCACAAAAATCCAGATTGCAACGGTTTTGGGTAAATATAATCCGAGTGAGAAAACCAATATTGATTTTGAATTCGGCCTCAGCAACAACGACAAGAACTTATTTTCTTCCATAGATGATACTGACAACCAAGGCATTGCCGGAAAAATAAACGCCAAGCAACGACTTTTTTCTAAAAAATGGAATGTGGACGGGTTTGCCAACTACCAATTCGTGCAGAAGGAATTCAAAACCATCGAACGTTTATTTACCATTGAATTCGATCGCGACTGGAATTTAACCAATCCCCAAGGCGATCAAAGTTTATTGATTTCCGGAGTGAATTTTGAATTGCCCGGAAAAGGATTCGCTCGCTATCAGCTGGAAAAACTGGATTTTACGGAGAGTTTTTCGGGGACACGTCATGTGGTGGACGGTCTTTTCAAACTCAACCAATGGACGTTTTCCAACAATAGCAGCGCTTTACAAAGTGACGCGAAGGATTCGGATTCCCGTTTCATCCGAAGTCAGTCCCTGGCAAAATACAATTTCAGGAAAAACTGGGTGGGCGGCAGTTTTAGAATGGAAGACAACGAAGAAAAAATAAAGGCTACCGATCAGTTTTCGGCCTTGAGTCAGCGTTACAAGGAATTTGGTGCTTTTATCGGGCGGGGCGACAGTACGAAAGTCTATACCGAAATCGGTTATCTGCAACGAAGCAATGACAGTTTGCAGAACGGATTTACTCAGAAGGTGAACACCTCCCATTCCTATTATCTGAAATCGAAACTGATTCAGACCGAAAAAAGCGATTTGGCCGTATTTGTAAACTATCGTGATTTGCGATATGAGGACCCCATCCGTGGGAATGAACCTTCCTTGAATTCCCGCATATTGTATTCCGATCGTTTTTTCGACCAGTTAATCCAAGTGGCAACCGCTTATGAAACCAGTTCCGGATATCTTGCCCAACAGGAATACACCTATCTTGAAGTTGAACCCGGCCAAGGAGTTTACACCTGGAATGACTATAACCTCAATGGTGTTCAGGAATTACAGGAGTTTGAAGTCGCACCGTTTCCGGATCAGGCGAAGTATGTGCGTGTTTTTCTTCCGAATCAGATTTTCATCAAAACCCATCAGAATAAATTCTCGCAATCGCTTACTTTAAATCCGATTCAGTGGCAGAATGAAAACGGGTTTAAAAAAGTACTGTCAACGTTATACAACCAGACTTCATTTCTGATGGACCGTAAAATTGAGCGGCAGGGTGATAATTTCGACCTGAATCCGTTTTCCACCAGCGATAAGGACTTATTGGGGCTCAATGCGACGTTCCGGAACAGTTTGTTTTATAACCGCGGAAAACAACACCATTCCATAACCTACACGTATCTTAACAACCACGCAAAAGCGTTGCTTTCAGCCGGGACTCAGGAAGGTAAAAACGATTCCCATCAGGCGCAGTATGCCCATCTGGTTAAAAAAATATGGTTGTTTGGTTTTGACGGAAAGACACTTTCCAGTACCGTTACTTCGGACAACTATCCAGGCAAAAACTATGAATTGAAAGGCTATCTGTTGGCTCCGAAAATTTCTTATCTGTTTTCCCTAAATGCCAGTTGGGACATTTTCTATGAATATCAGAACAAAGAAAACCGGATTAATGAGATGGAAACCCTGAAGCAGCAACGAATGGGAACATCCTTTACGTATTCATCCGAAAAGAAATTCACAATGAGCGGCGAGTTTTCCTTTTATAAAAACGTCTTTGAAGGCAATCAATTATCGGCGGTGGCTTACCAAATGCTGGAGGGGCTGCAACCCGGAAAAAACCTCACCTGGAATTTGTTGGTTCAGAAAAATTTAACCCAGTATTTGGATGTGAATGTGAATTATCAGGGCAGAAAAAGTGAAACCAGTCAGACCATCCATACCGGAAATATTCAGCTAAGGGCTTATTTTTAACATGTTATACTGTAAAAACAAAACAATAAACAGTACTTTTGGGTTTACTAAAATTTTGAAAAATGAACAAAAAATACTTTTCAAGCCTTGTTTTAGCGGTGACCATATCGCTAGTTTCCTGTAAAAAAGAGGAAACCGCTGAAGAAAATACGGCAAGCCAAAAACCGGTTCCCTCGGTCTATGAGATTGTAAACGGCACTAATATCGCGCAAAAGCCGGCACAAATGCCACAACAAAACATGACGGTTACACCGACAACCACTACAACGGTTACACCTCCCGCGCCTGTTACGGTAGCCAAAGGTATGAATCCGCCTCACGGTCAGCCCGGACACCGTTGCGACATTAAAGTGGGAGCGCCTTTAAACTCGCCTCCGGGAAATAAAACAACTATACAACCAGGGGCTGCAACTGTTCAAAAGATGACTAATCCATCCTTCACTGTAACTCCTTCAGCTACTGCAACTTCAGGAAATACAGCCACAACCGCACAAAGCTCCGGAGTTCCGGCGCTTTTGAATCCTACAACCACTACCACTGCACCGGGAATGAATCCGCCGCACGGTCAGGAAGGACACCGTTGTGATATCGCTGTTGGGGCACCTTTGACGAAAACAGAAAAATAGTTTTTCTTCTATCATTAAAAACACGAAAAGCTACAACTTACTATTGTAGCTTTTCGTGTTTTTTTACTAAACAGATCATACTATCTCCAATCAATTAAGGCGAAGTGCGAAAGAAATTATTTTGCTTTTTCAAACTTTTCGATTTTATTTTCGACGGGACGTAGTGTTTTCAGATAATCATAAATAGCTGCTAGATCTTCATTTTTCATCCCCGCATACATAGTCCAGGGCATAACCGAATTAAATTCACCCGGCTTAATACCCGTCTGAAGTTTTGAACCGTCCTCACGTGCTTTAAACATCGCAATGAAACTTTCTTTTGACCACAATCCAATACCCGTTGTTGTATGGGGAGAAATATTACCGGAGCGCACCACAGAGCCATCCGGAAACGGAAATTCCCTTCCGCCTGCAAATTCAAATCCCGGAACAAAGTTTCCTTTTTCAAATGGAGTATGACAATCAAAGCAAGATGCGGCTGTGGCCATATAATTACCATAGGCAACAGTGTTTTTGGGATCAGGCATTTTGGAAGGCATTGCTTTTTTCGGAATGGTATTAATAATAAAATTCATGGGAAAGTCGGAGGATGACTGAGGAACTACATTTTCTATCGGCGCTAAGGTACGAACATAGGCAATTACTGCCTTAATGTCTTCCGGATCCATCTTGCCGTAATTATGAAAGGGCATCACCGGAAACATCGCTTCACCATCCTTATTTACTCCGGTTGTGATGGCACGAAAAAGTTCCCCATCTGTATAATCACTGATTCCTGCCGGTGTGATGTTTTTGGAATAGTACGCACCTGGAAAACCAAATTTCTGATCGAACAATTCGCCGCCCATTCCAAAAGTTCCAGCTATCGGTGGGCCGGAAAACTTAGACCAGTCTCTTTTGGAATGACAATCAATACAAACTGCTACGTGATTCGCCAAATACTTCCCTCTTTCAATTCTTTCCGGGGAAGCATCAACTTTCATAATCGGGGCATAATCTACATCGGGAAGTACCGTTTTCACATATAGCATTGCTAAAAGAACAACAACAATTAAAAGCAATGCCAAGCCTAATAATACCTTTTTCAATACACTCATAACTCCCTATATTTAGTTTAAACAAATTGATCGAATTCTAAGATAGGGACACTGTAAACATTTCATTTACAGGTGATTAAAATTAAGAAATTTTTATGAAAGAGAAAAAAAATTATGCACTCATATTTCCGATTTAAAAAATATGCAACGTTTTAGACGTCTATCTCAGCAGTTATTACATATAGAAAAGCAACACTGTTTCCAATAGAATACTCAGAAAAAACAAAACAAAATGATTGATTGGAGTTTGAGTAACGGGTTGAAAATCGAGCAAACAAGCCTAACCGCTTGGAAAATGGCAATCAAAAACACGCCCGTTCAAAAAGGCCAAATTTGATTTATTATAATTTAAAAAACTTTAATTATGAAGTAGCCCGAACCAAATTTGTGATTAGAAATTCACATCCGGAATCCGGAATAGTATTTATTTTTATATTCGCATTATTCCTTTCAGTCAATTTTTTCACCAGACTTAATCCGATACCGGTACTGCTTTCCCCATTTGATTTATTACCCAATGTCTGAAACATTTCGAAAACCTTCGTATGGTATTTTTCATCTATCCCGGGTCCATTGTCTTTAACAGATAAAGAACATTTATCAGAATCAAAAGTAATTACAATATCAGCAACATCTTTATCATTATATTTTATTGCATTAGATATTAAATTTAATACAATTTGATTTAATGCCATTGGCTGAAACATAATGAAATGATCCAAATTTACTTTTTCGATAGTAGTATTACTCTTAGGATTTATAAGTTTTATTACATTTTCAACGGTAGCCAATATGTTCACCTTTTCGGTCCCTTCATTATTTTGAATATTTCTGGTATAGTGAAGTAAGTCATCAATCAATCTGGACATTATTACGGTTGATGCTTTTACCATTTCAAATAATTTAGAGGGCTCACCTTTAAGATTCATTGCATTTTCATCCTCTATAATCTCCAATAAACTTTTTATGTTCCGTAAAGGTGCTTTTAAATCATGTGCTAATATGCTGGCGAATTGCTCTAATTCCTGATTTTTAACGGTAAGCTTATCATTTAAAAGTTTCAACTCTTGGTCATTATCCCAAATTCGCAAAAAAGAATCAACTTTTTTACGGGTCATTTCGACGTTTAGTGGTTTAAACAAAAAATCGATGGCACCTAAGTCATAAGCCTTTGTTATATAGCTCTGATCATTGCTTATTGCAGTCACAAAAATGGTAGGAATATTGGCAGTTGCAGGGTGACTTTTTACAATTTCCACAAACTCATACCCATCCATTTCCGGCATTTGAACATCAACAAGAATTAAAGAAACTTTTTCTTTCAGTAATATTTGCAGCGCTTCATTTCCGGAAGTACATGTAATTATTTCTCTGTCGGCACGTTCTAAAACACTTTTTAAAGCTATTAAATTCTGCGGCAAGTCATCAACCAACAATAGGGTATGCTTCTTAGCTGAAACCATAATTTAGTCTTTTAATGATATTATTTGACGTTACTACGTCATGCTTTTTATAAATTTCAATTGCTGCCTTTGGCATGACAGCAAATTCGGCTTCATCAGGATCCTGCACTATGGTTTTCCCGCCATTGTCAGCAATCTTCTTTAAACCTTTTGCACCGTCATGATTTGAACCTGACAGCAATATACCACAACATTTTTCTTTTAAAACCCGCGAAAATGATTCGAAAGTAACATCAATCGAAGGTCTGCTGTAATTTACCATTTCCGAAGAGTCCAATGAAAAACTCCTGTCTTCTTCTAACAACAAATGATAACCCGGTGGCGCTGTGTACAAAAATCCTTCTTTTACGAATTCTTTGTCTTCAGCTTCTTTAACTTTGTAATGCGTCATTAATTGGATATGTTTTTCCAACAATGAACCTTGATCTTTTAATCTGTGCAAAACAAGAACAATCGGAATACGTATTTTCTTGTCCATACCTTCAAGAATGGATAAGAGAGTCTGAAAAGCCCCGGCAGAACCACCAATGACAATCATTTCCATTTTTATCTTATTTTTTTATAAATCCTTTCCGTTTTATCAATTTCCATGAACTTATCACCAACACTGCTAAAGCGCAAAGATTCCTTACTTCCCAGCGCTAAAAAACCGTTTATGGGTAAACTGTCGTATAATAAATTTAAAACTTTGTCCTGCAGATCTTCATTAAAATAAATCAGGACATTTCTGCACAAAACAAGCTGACATTCCTTAAAAACACCGTCAGTAACCAAATTATGACGGGTAAACAGGATGTTTTTTTTCAAATCTGAGTTTACTATAAAATTATTTTTATCCGAAATAAAATACTCATTGAATGATTCCTTCCCTCCGCAGGCAAAGTAATTACCGGAATACTCTTTAAAATTTTTATTTGAATAGATCCCTTTTTTTGCCTTTTCAATGGCATTTGAACTTATGTCAGTTGCATATAATCTTGATTTATGAAGCAATTCAAATTCTTTCAGGAGAATTGCCAAAGAATAGGTTTCTTCCCCGAAAGAACAACCCGCGCTCCATATATTAATACTCGGATAACTTTCCAAATACGGAAAAACGTTTGTTGTTAAGGATTTAAAAAAACTCGGATCCCTGAAAAAATCACTTACATTAACAACTATTTCATTCACAAATTTATTAAAAGTCCCCTGATTATTTACCAATTCATATTTCAAATCAAAAACAGACCTCACTTTGGAATTCTCCATAAACCGATTAATACGCCTGAGCAACGAAGCCCTGGAATAATCGGAAAAGTCGTAGCCGTATATTTTTTGTATCAAAAATACAATTTCATCAAGATCGCCAAAATCAATCATTATTTATAAATCCATATACTGATTAATGAAATAAGCTTTTGAATATCGATTGGCTTGGATTGATAATCAGAAGCTCCCGCATTCAAAATTTCTTCTCTGTCCCCTTTCATTGCTTTGGCAGTCAAAGCAATGATCGGCAAGTTTTTCCATTCGTACTTTTCTCTTATTTTCCGAGTTGCCTCGAATCCGTCCATTTCAGGCATCATAATATCCATCAGCACCACATCAACATCGGAATTTTTTTCAAGTACTTCAAGCGCTTCAATTCCGTTGAAAGCCGTTAAAACAACACCTCCTTTGGCTGTTAAAGCACTCGAAAGGGCGTAAATATTTCTGATATCATCATCGACAATCAATATTTTTTTACCCGTAAGAGTGCCCCCACCCAATAAATCCTCATTTACCTCGTACTCCCTTTCATTGGGTGATTTAACTTTATCTAAAAAAAGCACCAACTCATCTTTTAATCTGTCGGTAACATTTGCGGTTTTGATAACAATACCGTCAACACTGCCCTGAAGTTCCAATTCTTCCTCCTGAGATAGAGATCTTCCCGTATTAACAATAATATTAATGTCTTTGTTTTTTGAAATTTTTCTGAGTTTTTCTATACTTTTAATTTCATTGGAATCACTCAAACCTATATCCATAATTGCACAATCCACAAGGTCATTTTTCAACACATCCTCTGCTTCTGCCAAAGTATGTGCCTGAATACAAATAACATTTTTATATGTGTTTTCAACCAATCCCTTTATTGAATAATTAAGATTTACATCGTCTTCTAAAATCAATACTTTTTTAAAGACCTTAGCTATTTGAGTCTCGATGGATTCAAAAGCGCTTTTTAGTTTTTCAACGGTAATTGGTTTCATCAGAAAATCAAACGCTCCCATTTCTGTAGCCAGTTTTTCCCTGTCCATCCCCGACATTACATGTACAGGAATGTGATGCATTTCTTTGTCTTCTTTTAGCCATTTCAGTACCGTCCATCCGTCAATTCCCGGTAATTTCATGTCCAGAATAATTGCTTTTGGCTTATATTGCTTAACATATTGAAAACCTGTTTCTCCCTGATGGGCAATAATGGCTTTAAATCCGTTATCGTGAGCTACCTGCAACAATACTTCGGCAAAAGAAACATCGTCTTCTATGATTAGTATTGTTTTATCATCATAAGTTACTTTATTTCTGTCGTCATTTAAGTTCTCAGACAAATCAATTGTGATCTCCGGCTTTGCTTGCTCCGATTTTGATACTATTTCCTGTTTTTCGTCAAGCACTGTTTCAGATAGTATCTGTTGGGATGTTTCACTGACCTTAAAAATTGCCGGAATATAAACGCTGAAGATACTGCCTTTATTTAATTCACTCTCAAAATCGACCTCACCGCCTAAAATATGAGAGAGTTCTTTTGAAATGTACAATCCGAGTCCCGTGCCTCCAAATTTTCTGCTGGTAGAACTGTCAGCCTGCTGGAAAGACTGAAACAATTTTGTTTTATTTTCTTCTGATATTCCTATTCCGTTATCTTCTATATGTACCGAAAGAATTTCATACGGAGCCAATTGAGATAAAAACGGTGAATTAAAATATTCTTTACCGTTAGCCGAAGAAAAACGCAGGGTAACCTTTCCGTTTTCGGGTGTGAATTTATGTGCGTTTGACAAAAAGTTTTTTATGATTTGCTCCAGTTTTCCTATATCCGTATTTAATTCCCCGGGACAGTCGTCTGACAGAATACTGGTAAATTCGATATTCTTTTTCAGCATTTGAGGTTGAAATAAAGCCAGAATTTCAGAAGATATCTTTTCAACTGTTGCTGTTTCGGCATGAAATTCTACTTTTCCGGATTCAATTTTAGAAATATCCAGGATATCAGTTATTAGTCCTAACAAATCGTTTCCGGAAGAATTAATAACCGAAAGATTATCTATCTGAGCCTCCGTTAAATTACCGGCACTGTTTTCTTTCAGTATGTCTGAAAGAATTAAAATACTGTTCAGAGGCGTTCTCAATTCGTGAGACATATTGGCTAAAAACTCCGATTTGTATTTACTGGCTTGTTCTATTTCTTCCGCTCTTTTATTCAAATCCTGATGAGCAATGAACAATTCATTATTTTTGATCTCTACTTCATGGTTTTTTTCCTCAAGTTCATGTCGCTGATCTTCCAGGTACGCATTGGTCTGTTCCAATTCGGCCGCCTGATTTCGAAGCTCTTCTTCCGATTGTTGTAAAAGTACGGCTTGTCTGTTTAACTCATCATTACTTTGTCGAAGTTCTTCTTCCTGAATCTGAAGAATATTGTTTTTCCGGTTTATTTCGTCTACCGATTTTTTCAATTCTTCATTTCTGACAAACACTTCAATGGCACTTCCTATAGGACGGGATACAGCATTCAATAATTTCTTATGACTTTCATCGAAATTTTCAAGTGATCCTATTTCAATGACGCCAATCACTTCTTTCTTATAGGAAACAGGGGTGATTAAAACATTGTAATACGGTGATTTCCCCAGTGAAGACGCTATGTAAGAGTAGTTTCCCGGCAAATTATTCAAACATTTCTGCTCGTTTATTTTCGCAACTTCCCCAACCAATCCTTCTCCGACAGCAATTACCTGCTGCGTGCTTTTATCATCTGCATATCCGCCGATTCTGTACAATTGATCTGTACTTTCTGATTCGTTCAACACATAAAAATTAGCCTGACATCCTTGGGTTTGCTGCACAATGGTTTGACAGATATTAGCTCCAAAATCATATAAGTCCTTAGATTCCACAATTGATTTATTCACCTCAATGATGCTTTTCTCCATCAGGCTTATTTCCTTAGCATCTTTGTTCAACCGGTCCAATTCCAAAGACATCGAATTCAACGATTTATTGAGTATATCCTTATCACTTCGAACAGGAATCGTTGCTCCAAAAACTCCGGATCCGATTTTCAATGCCAAATCAATGTGATTTCTTTTAGCAGCCAATAATCCATTAAATGCACTCCTTATTTGATCAAACTCCCTATTCCCCACAAAATCCTGATCTTCTATCATTTCTCCCATAGATATCTTTTTTATGGATGAAGATATTGAAACCAGGGTTTTAGATAAATTCGAGATTAATTTATAGGTAAGCGAAATGACAACCAATAAAAAAATCAATAAAAGTGAAGTCGAAAGTAGGATCGATTTTAAAGCAGCTTCTTTTTCATCATTAGCATAATCAAGAATGTATGCCAAGTTCTTTTTTTCGGATTCTTTTAATTTTGAGATGACTGCGTTCGATTCTTTCCACCATGATTCGGTAGTTTTATCCGATTTGTTTTCAATAATAGATTCGGCATCCGCATTTAGATCCGAAACACTATCTGATTTTCTGAAATTGATCAGATTTCTGTTAACATCATTAGAATCTGAATTAGCCAGTTTAAAATCAACGACACTTTCATAGTCTTTGGCTTTAAAATACAATTCCAACAATGAATCATCAAGTTTCAGTTGCTTTTCATTGTTTATTATTTTTTGCAAAACAACACCTCTTTTTAACAGCATCGCTTCTCTCAATGTCACATAATTGTAATAATTATTGGCCAGTTTGGTCAGTTTTGCATGCTCGCAATTAACTATTTCTCTTTCAATTAAATTATATAATGTTTTGTTGAGAAGCGTGTATTTAACAAAAGTAGTTACATTAGAATCCTTTTTTCTTTCTATATCGGATTGCAGTTCTAAAATTGAAGCCTTTAAGGAAATAAGATTATTGGCGATTACGGTATCGTTAAATTTTGTACTTGTAAACCAATCGAGCGTTTTTTGTTTCTCAACCCCGAACCTATCCATTTTGGAAGGATCATAGATTGAATAGACATAAAACCCTCTCTCTACGCTGATCTCGGATATCCCTCTTGAAAGCGAAGCTATATTATTGATACATCCTAAACTATGATCTATGCTTTTATAATTGTTTAAAGAAAATTTAATGTTTGACGTGGTCATATAAATTAATCCCAAAATAGGTATCAGCAGGATTAATATTAATTGTGTTTTAATTGAAAACGATTTCCACATAAATTATTGAGGTTATATTTAGGTAAAATCAAAGATAACAACTTTATTACTATTCTAACAAAATGTATAAAAACTAACTTAATCGAGAAAAAAATCACCGGATTTGACCGTTTTAATCATTGTGAAGCAAACGAACATCTCAGGTATCAACAATAAGAAAGAACCGAAAATCGACAGCTGATTATTTACCTAAGCTCATTTTTTATCCCCCCATTGTTTCACTTTACGGTTGGATTTTCACATTCCTCAACATACGATTTCAGTATAAAATGATAGAGGCATCACTTATCGTCAATTCCTCGTACAAATAAAAAACAAAAAACCCTGTAAACGAGGTGTTTACAAGGTTTCTTTAATTTAAACTGTGGAGAAGATGGGGCTCGAACCCACGACCTCTTGACTGCCAGTCAAGCACTCTAGCCAACTGAGCTACATCCCCAAGTCAAACTCACTTACCTATAGAAAGCTATAGCATCGCGAGTCAATGGTGCAAATATAGTATTATTTAGTATAAATCAACCAACAAAATACAATTTTGGCAAACTTCCTGTTTTTTACTGTAAAACTAAAAATCCAGGATACCTCAAAGTTACTTTCCGTTGAATTCACTCATCGTATTACCCAAGCCGGCCAGTGCGAATGATTTCACAGCTTCTGTTGCCATATCCAGACGCTCAGGTAATTTTGTCTTTTCTTCTTCATCCCATTCACCAAGCACGTAATCGACCTGTTTCCCTTTTTTGAATTCATCGCTGATGCCGAAACGGAAACGGGGATAATCAGAAGTATTTAAGGTTTGTTGGATGCTTTTTAGTCCGTTATGTCCGCCGTCGCTGCCTTTGGGTTTGATACGGATGGTTCCGAAGGGTAAATTCAGATCGTCGGTAATGACCAATACGTTTTCTTTGGCGATTTTCTCTTTTTCCATCCAGTACTGCACGGCTTTTCCGCTTAGGTTCATGTAGGTATTGGGTTTTAACAACAAAAGGGTTCTTCCTTTGATTTTACATTCGGCAAGCGCACCTAATTTTACGGTTTCGAAGGAAACACTTTCCTGTTTCGCCAAATGATCTACGACTTTGAATCCGATGTTGTGACGGGTGTTGACGTATTCGGCACCAATATTGCCTAAACCTACAATTAAAAATTTTTTACTCACTTCGTTTATGTTATTTTGTGGAGTTTGTAGAATCTCCGATTCCATGGGATTGATTACTTCTTTTGAAGGATTTTCTTTCTTGAAGATGTTTGTAAACCATTTCATAGAGCAAAAGTACTATAATTTGGAAATTTGTGAATTTGAAAATTTGAAAATGTTTCCAAAAATTCAATACCAATACTTCAATAGCCCCGATTGCAGTGGAAATCCTTTTCCTTTTCTTTCAAAGGAAAAGATTGCAACGGAAAGCGGGAATAAGGATTACCAATAAAGCCCGAGCCATTCGCTTCGAAAAAACTCCGAAAACACAAAACAAACATTCGTGCATTCGTGGCAGAAAACAATTGGTTGAGCCACGAATGCACGAATTAAAAAATTAATAAACCGCAGATTCGCAGATTTTGAACGATTTTCATCCGCGGTAAAAGCCTATATGGTTTATCCACAAAAACCACCCCGGCCTTTGGGCACCCCTCCGAAGGAGGGGAATAAAAAAAGTCCCGAAAAAATCGGGACTTTCTGATATTGAAAAGATTGAAAATTATTTTTTCTTTCCTTTTGCTCCTTTTTCTGCTTTTGCAGCTTCCTGAGCAGCTTTCATCGCAGCACGTGAGATTCTCACCTGACAAACCACAGTGTTGTCCGGGTGTAATAATCTGAAGTTGTTTGTAGGGATTTTAGTCACATACAATTTGTTACCCATTTCAAGTGGCGTAATGTCAGCCTCTACGAAGTCAGGTAAGTTAGCCGGTAAAGCTCTAACTTTAAGTTTACGTTGGTTAAGACGTAAAACACCTCCTAATAATACACCTGGAGAAGTTCCCGTAACTTTAACCGGTACTTCCATAGTGATTTCTTTGTCATCATGTAACTGATAGAAATCCATGTGTAAAATTTTGTCAGATACAGGGTGTACCTGAATGTCCTGAAGAATAGCGTTGTATGATTTTCCGCCTTCCAATTCAACCACAACAGTGTGTACGTTTGGAGTGTAAACCAAGTTTTTGAATGCTTTTTCTTCAGCTGAAAAATGTACTGGTTGATCTCCTCCGTATAACACGCAAGGAACCGCTCCAGCATTACGTACCGCTTTCGTTGAAGCCTTTCCTACGCTTTCTCTTTCTGATCCTTTAATCGTAATTGATTTCATTTGAACTATTTAAATATTAATAAAATACTACATTAAAAATTTACTGCTGATCGAATTGTTGTTTTGTACCATGTGCATTACTTCTGCAAACAATGGCGCACAACTTATCGCTCTAATCTTTTCGCTTTGTTTTTTCAAAGGAATTGAATCAGTAACTATTAACTCTTTAATTTGTGAGTTTTCAATTTTTTCATAGGCTCCGCCGGATAAAATCGCATGCGTACAAATCGCTCTCACGCTTAACGCACCTTTTTCCATCATCATGTCGGCCGCTTTCGCCAATGTTCCTCCGGTATCGATCATGTCGTCCACCAAAATCACGTTTCTTCCTCTTACATCTCCGATCAGCTCCATTGTATCGATAACGTTGGCCGCTTTTCTTTGTTTGTAACAGATAACCACATCGGATTCCAAGAACTTAGAATACGCATAGGCTCTTTTTGAACCTCCCATATCCGGTGATGCGATGGTCAAATTATCCAAATTTAAACTTTCCACATACGGCAGGAAGATGGTTGAAGCAAACAGGTGGTCTACCGGTTTTTCGAAGAAGCCCTGAATCTGATCGGCGTGTAAATCCATGGTCATGATTCGGGTCGCTCCTGCAGATTCCAATAATTTTGCTACCAACTTCGCTCCAATCGGCACTCTCGGTTTGTCTTTTCTGTCCTGACGCGCCCATCCGAAGTATGGAATTACAGCGGTGATGTGTCGGGCCGAAGCTCGCTTAGCCGCATCAATCATCAGCAAAAGCTCCATTAAATTGTCGGCGCTTGGGAATGTCGAACACACCAAAAACACACGTAATCCGCGGATTGACTCTTCAAAAGACGGTTGAAACTCCCCATCGCTATAAGTTGAGAACGTTACCTTACCCAACTCGGCACCATAGTGCTTTGCTATCTTTTCGGCAAGGTAGGTACTTTGTGAACATGCAAAAATTTTTGCTTCCGGTTCAATGTGCGACATTTTTATTCGTTGTTATTATTCCGCTACGCTCCATACGATTCGGCTTTATCGATTTTCTAAAGCCTGATGCATATAAACGCCTCGGGTGTAGTTAGTTAGTGTTGTATTGCTATAACGCGGTGCAAATTTAGAAATTAAATTCAACTCTGAAAGCAATTTTTTCAGATATTTTTCCAAGTTATATTTGATTGTTTGAATATTTTTTATTTACATTTGCACCCAGATTGAAACAATCAATTGTTCAGATGCTTTTTAAAGCCACTTAATCTGAATGCCCGGATGGACAACTTTAATTAATTTTTTATAAAAATTAGAAAGTAAACATCCAAACATAATGAAACGCCCGGATGGCACAACTTTAATTAATTTTTTCTAAAAATTAGCAAGTAAACATCCGATCCATTAGCCCGGATGGCGGAATTGGTAGACGCGCACGACTCAAACTCGTGTACTTAGGTGTGTGGGTTCGATTCCCACTCCGGGTACTAAACCTCTCAGAAATGAGAGGTTTTTTTATTTAAATCCCTGTTAGCTACAAAATAAGAAAGGCAATTACAGCCGACAAAATAATAGCGCCGTAACCGATATAAAGATATTTTCGCAAAAGCCGGCCGCCGGTCCAAATCCCGATTCCCATTTTCACCAGCGTATTACTCGAGGCAGCAACCAGGACCGCTTTTGAGGCAAGAATCACATCCAGAGAACTTCCGGTTAATTTAGAAATCGATATTGTGATAGCATCAATATCCGAAAAACCGGCTATGGCACTTGACACTAACATCCCTTCATCACCAAGATTCTCATTGGCATAACTGACAATCAGCAGAATTACCGTATACAAAAAACCAAAAACCAAGGCACCGTGAAGATCCAAAGGTTTATCCTTACGAACAACATCTTCCATCCCGTTTGCCTTACGCTGCTTAAAATAAAAATAGAGCGCACAAAGTACTGCCACACCTAACACAACGAGCATTGCCAGATACAATTCCTCAAAAAGCAATCTGTTAAAAAGGAAAGTCCACACAAAAACGCGAACAATCATCATCGCCGAAGCTGCAAAAATGGCGGTGGCACAATGAAGTGACAGGCGCTCGTTTTCCCTGCTTTTTTTGGCGAAAATCCAAGTAGTGGCGGTACTTGAAACCAGTCCACCTATTAAACCCGAAAGCAATATCCCTTTTTCGGCACCAAAAAATTTCATCAGCACATACCCCACAAATCCCAAACCGGATGTCAGGATAATAACCAGACCGATTTCATGAGGATTGATAACATTGTACGGCCCATAAGTTTCATTGGGCAAAAAAGGAAAAACCAGCAGCACAAGTACCGTAAAACGGATAAAATCATACAGCTCTTCTCCGGTTATTTTTCCGATTACAGCTTTGAGTGTTATTTTAGCGGAAAGCAGCACTACAGCGACAACCGTAATCATCAGGCTAATTTCGATAAAACCCAGAAACGTTAAACTTCCCAAGAAAAAAGCAATCAAAACGGAAGATTCAGTTGTAGCGCCGATATCACCACGCGATGCAGTTATCCAATACGATATTCCCACGATAATTATAATCGCCAGTAAGACTCCGAAATAAATCCAAGGAGAAAAAAGAAACGAGGTCATTGCCCCTATAAACCCCAACAGCACCACGAAAACGAAGGTTCTTATACCCGCAACACTCTGTACTTTTTCTTTCATTGCATTGTGTTCGCGTTCCAAACCCATCAGACAGCCAATCCCGATAGCCACAAGCAACCTGACGATAAATTCCGATTGCGTCATCCTGAAATTAAGTACATCCACAAGTATTGAATCCATCTGAAAAGCAAAAAGCGGTTTATCTTACTAATTTCGGTATTTTATCTGAATACCAACAACTTACTGCTCAGAAATTAAATATAAAATATCGAATTCCGACAGCCACTTGTTGCCGAACGAACTCCTTCGAGTGGATTTTTTGCATTATTCTCATAATTATGCTTTCAAAAAGATGCTTTTGAATTGAAGTCCATCACTGATTTACTTTTTAATCTCTTCTTTAAAGGAATACCTGAAACTAATCTGAATTTTAGTGGCCGATGATGTCCAGCCATCTTTATAATTTTCACGATTAATCCACTGAAGTTCAACACCGGATGTTACATTCGGGAACGGCTTAAATAAAAGATTCGTACTTGCATAACGGCCGTGACGGAAGGCATCCGCACTTTGCCCGTTGGAATTATCTATTTTTACGGCTGAATAACCAATGATGCTGCTGAATTTTTCATTCCACTGATGATTGAGATAGGCTGTGTAACCATAAAGCGGCAATGTTACTCCTTTGATTGGGGCATTTGCATTTCCAAAATCATTTTCGATACCGATATCCGTCGGCGCATCATTCATAAAATTCTGAATACCCTTTCCGATTACGGTCTGGCCTATAAATAAGCTTTTTTTACTTAACTTAAGATTGGTGCTCAGATTAAAACCCCATCCAACAACCTTGCCGCTAAGATCATACGCCTCATTGCCTTCGTCGACCCACTCAATTTTTCGGACAGCCCCAGCTAATTCGACATAACCCCATCGACGGGTTGCCCGAAATTCAGCAGTCAGGTCGGGCACATCAAATTTCAAGTTCACATCGCTGAGTTCAATCCTGTCGCGGTATACTCCCTGATCAGCACTTGCACCCGGACGCTCAAGCGCAAAAGCCAGCCTGTTTCGTCCATTAAGCGGAATAAAACGCAATTGGACATTTTTACAAAGCGACATCCCTGAAGGTCCCCAATATTCGACGGCATTCGGAAAACCGTCAAAATCACAAAACAAGCCCCAGTTATGGCCAACGCCAAACATTCCCATTTCCGCATAGGCATAAAGTAGGTGAAAGGTAGTTTGTCCAGCATCGACACCTACTCCAAACATGTCAAATGCAAAGCGGGTGGTCAATTCACCATAGCGGGTCTGCGTTGAACTGTTAAAACCCAACATGGATTGTCGCACACCAAAAAAAACATTCCCGTCTGTACCGTATTGATTTTTATATGCCGGCAATTGTGTTGGGCGCAATACATCAAAGTAATCGGGATTGATTTGATTAAAGTTGTAGCCCGTGTCAGTCATTATCTGTCCTGAAATTACAAAAACGGACTGATTGACCTGTTGCGCTAAAAGGTTTAGATAAATTAAACTTATGCCGAATACTAAGCAGAACTTTTTCATAAGCAAGAAGGCAATGCCTTTTGTATATTGATAGTCGAAGTCCGAATAATTATTTATCCTGTTGGGTGCAGGCAGCAAACTATACTTTACAAAATCATGAATTTATCAAAAAAACTCACCGAAAGGTAAAACTCAATTCCTTTCATTGTAATAAATTTAAGAAAAATATTTATAAAACACTGATTTTTATTAAAGTGGCTTTATCCTGAAAAACAAAACACAATTACTTATCTCTTTCACTCTTTTTTATAAAAAAATCAAATTTTAGCATTGTGATTTAAATCCTGCTTAAAAATAATTATTTAAATTGTAATTGATTGAACAATTTGAATCAGGACACATGGTTACAAATGGAATTGATTAAGAAATACACATTCCTGCATGAGCAAACAAACCAACAGAGGAAAAGAAGCCAAAGACGACATCTCGTTTGGAACCGAGGCAAGACTTACTTTCAAAGAAGCACTATCCGATTTGCACTATCTGCTCTCCAGAAATTATTCTGAGAAGAACGCTTTGCAGGCAGTAGGTACACGTTACAAGCTAACCCAAAGGCAGCTTCGTGCCATTCAAAGTATGGCTGCATCGGAAGAGCAACTGACGGTTGTAAAAAGCAAGGCAGTCACTATCGACAGATTAATGGGAGCGGATTTGGTATTTGACGGATTCAACGTACTCATTTTACTGGAAACTTTGTTTTCCAACGCCTATTTATTCAAGGGATTGGACGGCTGTTATCGCGATTTATCCAGTGTGCACGGAACATACAAAAGGGTGAGTCAAACCACACTTGCTTTGGATTGCGTTGCCAGTTTTTATAAGAGGCATAAAATCGGCAACATTATCTGGATATTCGATAAGCCGGTTTCAAACAGCGGAAGAATCAAAAAGATGATTGAGGAATTATCGCATAAAGAAAACCTGAATTGGAGCGTTATTTTGGAAAACAATGCCGATCAGGCGATAATCGACCAGCAGAAAATTACGGTTTCATCCGACGCTTACATTATCAGAAATTGTTCTCACTGGTTTAATTTCATAGGCTATTTGATTGAACAGGAAAAAATTCCTGCCACGGTTTTTAGTGTCGAATCGTAATTGCAAAATGAAATGGTTCATCTTTTTTGAATCCGGCACAAACTCTTTTTTTTACATTTTTTTTAAATGACTTTTGTGTTTTTAAAAGATCCGCATTAAGGTTTTTATCAGAAAAATAACAATCAAAAAAATGAGAAGTCTACCTCTTTGAAGTACAGATTTACATTCATGCAAATCAGGCTACAACAAAATTTTTTACTTCGTTTTGAATTACCTATTTTTGAACCCTCAAATAATGTAGCATGAGTACAACAACAAGACACAATTGGACGAAGGAAGAAATCATTGCGATATATAACAAACCTTTAATGGACTTGCTTTACGAGGCAGCTTCGATTCACAGGGTAAACCACGACCCTAATGTGGTTCAGGTTTCCACTTTATTATCGATTAAAACAGGTGGTTGCCCTGAAGATTGCGGATACTGTCCACAAGCAGCCCGTTACCATACAGATGTTGAAGGCAACGATTTAATGTCGGTTTCACAGGTTAAAGCACAGGCTTTGCGCGCCAAATCAGGAGGTTCTTCCCGCGTATGTATGGGAGCAGCCTGGAGAAACGTGAAAGACGGACCGGAATTTGACCAGGTATTGGAAATGGTGCGTACCATCAACAAACTGGATATGGAAGTATGCTGTACTTTAGGGATGTTAACCGAAAACCAGGCACACCGTTTGGCAGAAGCCGGTTTGTATGCCTACAACCACAACTTAGACACATCAGAAGAATATTATAAAGAAGTTATTTCTACCCGCGGATTTGAAGACCGTTTGCAAACTATCGAAAATGTTCGTAAAACGAATGTTACCGTATGCAGTGGCGGAATCATCGGAATGGGCGAAAGCATCGAAGACCGTGCGGGTATGTTGGTAGCTTTATCAACTTTAAACCCACAACCGGAATCCGTGCCGATTAATGCTTTAGTGGCTGTGGAAGGAACGCCGATGGAAGACGAAAAACCGGTTGAAATCTGGGAAATGATCCGTATGGTGGCTACTACACGTATCGTTATGCCGGAAACGCAGGTGCGTCTTTCTGCAGGAAGAACCCAAATGTCCAGAGAAGGACAGGCGATGTGTTTCTTTGCAGGAGCGAATTCTATTTTCGCTGGAGACAAACTGTTAACGACTCCGAATCCGGATGTAAACGAAGACATGAAAATGTTTGAGATGCTGGGGATGCAGCCGCAAAAACCATTCATCAAACTGATGCAGCCGGAAACTGTGGAAGCTGCAGATTCCAAATTCCAGGCCTTAGGCGAAAAACCGAAATGGTCCCGTCCGGAACATAAAATCGAAAGAAACCTTGAAGCACAGGCAAAAGGAAAAGAATCGTAATCCATTCTTTTAATCTAATAAAATAGTTACAATATTTATGCTTCCGGGACTTTTACCGGGAGCATTTTTTTTGCTCTTTCTACCAAATAAAAAAGCGTCAGATTTTTACATCCGACGCTTTTTTAATATTATTTTTCAACTACTAATAAACAATTTTTCGATCTAAAGTCTGACCATTATCCAAGGTCACTTTTACAATCAAGGTACTTTGTGTTTTTCTGACATTTGCCAGTGACACCGTATTGGCATCAATATTTTTCCTTTCGGCAATTCTACGCCCTAAAACATCATAAACCGCGACCTCTTTAATTCTCTCTGAAACAGAAGTTACATTAATACTTTGGTCAGTATAAATAAGAACCGAATCCGCAGTGGCTTCAAAATCCTCATTACCCAATGTGGTGTTTGTAAAACGCAACACAAAGCGATTGTTAAATTCTCCCGCCGGTGTTGAGAACACATAATTTGACACTCTTAAATCGTGAATGATATTTAGTTCCAAATCTTCGATGTAAACGTTTTGATTGCGAAGCACACCTTCTATATCACCGATTGAAATCGTATATGTTTTTTGATAGGCCGAACGGAATCCAAGCGGAACTCTGTCATTTACATCAAAGGCACTCCTACCCTGGATTTTATACGGTTTATCCGCAATCATAGAATAAAAAGCAGCATAGGTTGCCGATTTTGTATAATAGCCGTCATACCCTCTGTCTACCGCCATGGTTGCCTGTGGAAAGAAACCGATTAACTGCTGACAGTAAATCCCTTCCGGATTGGTTAAATTCAACCAGATTCTGTCTTTTTCAACAGGAACTGTGTTTGTCCGGTAAAAATTCGTGTTCGCATACGTTTTATTTCGCATCCCATTGTTGAACATAACGGAAGTGGCCGCATCAGCATCCACCTGAAACCCTTGTCCCGAAGCAATAAAACCGGACGGAGCATTACTGTTTCCGTTTCCGGACAACAGCCCGGCTCTGGTACCCGTTCCACCGGACAAGTTATAATAAGCAAAATCATCCGCACTGAAATTCCTCGCATTCGGACCCGGATTGATTGCTGCCACCTGAATATTCCCTTCGTGTGTCCAGAAATATAACGTACCTGAAATATCCGGATTTCCCGTGATAAACGCATCGGCACTGATGGCTGACGGATACGGATTCCCTACCAGATTGAAATCATCATTCACTTTGGCATTATCCAGACTTAACGCAATCGGTTGTGTAATCACTCCATTATTTACCGCTCCACTATATACAGAGCCTTGTTGAGCCGGATACGTCTGGTTGATTTTACCCATCGCCGCATACCCTCTACCGGGAGACATCACTTGGGCTTGAGGCGTAAACACCCAGGCATCACCGTTATCATCGTGAGCATCGTTATTATCATCCCTGAAAGTGGCTGTATTTAATTTGAATATGTAGTTGGTTTGCCATTGACTGAACACACTGATCGGTGCATTTACAATAGGCGACGACCAGAACGTATAATCGTATCTGTCGAACGGTGTACTCATCTTACGAACATTGGTAATTCCGTTATTGGTTACTATTCCCGAATCGCTAATCATCACCAAAGAACCTTGGTTTTGCACTTCAAGCGTTCCGTTCACCGTTAAGTCATTTTGAATTGACACGTAATCGCCGTCTTTAATATCTAACGTAAAAGTCGCGTCGATCAACAAGCTGCAACATTCGAAATCTCCGTTTATTGCCGTGTTATAATTTCCGTTGATGATGGCCAATGCCCCTGAAGTCGGGTTTCCGTTTGACCAGGCTATTCCGTTCCAGGTTGTTTGAGTTTCCGTTATTTTGACAGTATTGGAAGCGCTGTAACAAGTGGCACTATTTTCTCTAATCTGACAATAGTACTGATAATTATTTAATCCTGAATTATTTGAAACAATCAAAGTAGCAGTCGAAGTACCGGAATAAACCCCACCATCACTAAGAACCATCCATGTAGCAGCCCCAGGAGCGGCAACAAACCATTGATATGCCAATGCATTTCCTGCAGGAAAACCTTCAATTCCAGCCACCGTAAACGAAGTCTCTTTACAACTTGGGATGTAAGAAGGCTGTAAAATAACTGACGGCGGAGTAGCCGTTGAAAAATCATACAACCCAATATTAGTATAGTCTACCGCGGAATCAAAACCAGCAACGTCATTCGCATCAATAACATTCCAATCAGACTCAACAAATGTAGTCCTTGGCAAAGGGGCAGCTGTATTCAATCTTCTAAACGTATAACCTTTCCCGCCAATTCCTGTTAAAGTTGTATTTGTTGGAAATCCCCATTGATCAATGTGAACAGCTCCTTTAAACAATCTGATATTGTCGTTATCGTTTACCGCCGAGCAGCCGTCTTCAATCTGATCCGGAATAACACCGCCAGCATTTCCGGCAACCCCTTCAGAAATATTACCTCCAATTCGGAGAACATATACATCGTTATTTGCAATCGTTCCTGTTAAAGCAATATCACAAGTTGAACCTCCTCCTCCATTATTATACACTTTTATTCTATAATTACCTGCTGCTAAATTAACAGCCGCTCCTGTACCATTGTAAATTTCAACATATGTCATTGACCCCAAAGTCTCATCGGTGATTTCACTTATGAACAATTCACCAACCGGGTTTCCTCCTTCACACCCTGCAAGTGTAGTCTTAATTATATTAAATGAATTTGAAGCCGCACATCCCTGACTATTTGTGGTAGTTAAATTACCTGAAGAAGCTCCAACAGGAACAATTACAACCATTTGGGTGGCTGAAGTCAAAACAACTGTAGCCGTAATTCCATTAAATGTTGCAGTAGCCCCAGTTAAGTTGTTTAATGCTCCATTTGTTGAAGTTATCGTTACTTCTGTACCAACAGGCCCGTAAGCCGGAGTAATAGTATTGGAAACAGTACCACAAGCGCCATCACCCTGAACTCCAAAAGTATACGGATTTTCAGTCAAAGCTCCGTCATTTGTAACATCATTATTAACAATTGAAATGGTTGATGTTCTCGTTCCAACATTTGCAGGAGAAAAAGTTAACGTAAAAGTCACAAATAATCCGGGCGCTATAGCAAAGGGCGCTGCGGAATTCACAACGAACTCAGTCGGATTCGAAGAAACAACGGATGACACGTTTAACGTAGTACTTCCTAAATTGTATATTCTATATGTCTTTGCAGTTGAAGACGAACCTAAATTCGTAGTGGCAAATACCGTATCAAAACCCACACTTGGAGTACTTCCCGTTGGAATTGATGAGATCGTTGTTGTTTTTGTCACATTAATTTCCGGACCAGAATAAATAATAGTTTGAATATTCCCGGTTGCCGTTCCTGTAACTGTACCTGTTGGTGTTATAATCGCAGTTAAATTAGTAGCAGGTGATATACTTGCTCTGAATTGATTACCGCCTGTTGCTAAAACCGCAACATCGGCAACTAACAAATATTTTCTTGCAGCAATTAAACTTGTCTGACCTGATATCGTAAAATTCATCGAAGCTGCCAAAGCAATTCCAGTACCCGAAACAGAACTTTCCCCACCATTTATTGCACCGTTACCATCTGCATCATAAAATATCCTAAAATTAGACAAATCAGAGGCTGTTGCTGTTAATGTTTTAGTGATCGTAACTGAAGTAAAATCATAACTCGAAACACAAGAATTTGGCGTCACATCAAAACCAAATAAAACTACATTATTAGTATTTGCCGAAATATTGCCCGCTGTGGGACTTCCTGCATTTGTTAATGTGAGACTTCCCACAGAAACAACTCTTGCAGTAAAAGTACTGGTTGAAGCAGCAGGATTAAAAGCCAAAACACGAAGATAATACGTTACTCCAGAGGTCAACGTTTGTGTAATTGTTTCTGTAACTGTTGAACCGTCAGAATTGTACAAAAAAGTAGTCGAAGCCGGACATGATCCTAAAAACAATTCGATATCAATGTCACCGGTAAATCCAGTTACCGTAATTGTGTGTGTTCCTGTACAGACAGGCGTAAAAGTATACCAAACATCTTTTTCAGTAAAAGGAGCTACAAAAATAGAACCGGTCATGTTTCCTGAAGTCGCCACCGCATTTACCGTCAGTCCTGTAGCACTGGCGCATAAATCATTTACTGGTGGAGGTGCCACAACGTTTCCGCTACAAGTAACCGTTTTACTTACAGCATTTGTAGCCGTTGCAGTGATTGTTTCCGAATTATAAGTTGCAACAGCCAATCCTGCTTTTAACCGAACATAAATTGTGGTATTGTTTACTACTCCTCCCGATTGCATTAAGGTGATTGAACTTCCAAAACCTGCTCCAGAAGTCGTTGAAATTTCATAATCCGTTGGCGGAGTCAGCAAA
This sequence comes from Flavobacterium limnosediminis JC2902, assembly GCF_000498535.1. GTDB lineage: Bacteria > Bacteroidota > Bacteroidia > Flavobacteriales > Flavobacteriaceae > Flavobacterium > Flavobacterium limnosediminis. Next base: position 113,000 of record NZ_AVGG01000003.1, read on the forward strand.
ATATCTGAAGACAGATTAACTCCACTTGCCGTAAAAGTCTGCTCTGTAGAAGGCCCTGATCCAAAAACATAGGTAAACCCCGTAAGTGCAGTAGGCGTTAATGTAATTGTAGGCGTAGTAACGGTTCCGCTGCAAGCCACCGTTTTACTTATAGCTCCCGTTGCACTTGCAGTTACATTTTCAAGATTATAATTACCCGAAGCAAGCCCTGCTTTCAACCTGACATAAATAATGGTTGCAGTTACAGTTCCCGCCACTTGTGTGAGCGATACTGAACTTCCAAAACCGGCACCCGATACAGTGGATATTTCATAATTCGCAGGCGCGGTAAGGGTAATATTACTTGTCAGATTTATACCACTTGCCATAAAAGGCTGCTCAGCAGACGGGCCGGTCCCAAGAATATAAGCGAACCCGGCTAATGCAGTAGGCGCAAGAGTGATTACCGGAACTGGATTAGTTACCGAACCACTGCAAGTAACTATTTTATTGGTTGCACTTGCCGAACTTGCCGTAATAGCCTCTCCGTTATAGGTATTTACAGCCAGACCTGCTTTTAACCGGACATAAATTGTCGTATTGTTTACCACCCCTCCTGATTGCGTCAATGTAATTGAACTTCCGAAACCCGCACCAGACGTTGTTGAAATTTCATAATCGATTGGAGGTGTAATCGTAATATCTCCGGTGCTATTGTTTACCAAATTTGAACCACTCGCCGTAAAAGTTTGTTCTGCTGAAGGACCTGAACCCACAACATAATTAAATCCGGATAAAGTAGTTGGAGATAAAGTGATTGTTGGGGACGCTAATGTTCCTTTTATAATCAAATCATCAATTCTAAGATTTCTAAAAGACGAATTATTTGCAGCTATCTTAATCTTTATTGACGCATTATTATCAAAAGAAGCTCCCAAAGAAATATCTCCCGTATTAACAAATGTTGTTGTTAAACTTTGAGAAAGAATTGTTGCTCCATAACCAGATCCAGAATCACCCGTTAAAACCCAACTTCCAGGGGTCGCAGCATTTGAGGTTCTGCCAGCCCAACTTACAGTAACGCCAGTATATCCAGTTGTTGCAATTGTTACTTCCAAAAAAGCCCCGTTGGCATTTGCCCCGGTACCGGTACTTAAAGCAACTCCAATAACACCAGCGTTATATGTAGGTGCTATTGAAAAAGTTAAATTTGGAGAACCAATCGAGCCAGCTTCAACTGTTAGGTTATTTTCAAACTTATAATTTGCCAAAGTGGTTTGCCCCCAACCCAAAGTCACAAACAACAAAAAAGCCAACAACAGTAATTTTAATTTCATAAGATTTGAGGTAAAATTTTAAACAATTCCCTATATTTAATCCGCCTTAATCGACAAAACGCAAAAAAGCGGGCATCAAAAGTAGATAAAAATAACAGAATTAACATCTTTTGTGATTAAATTAATGTTAGGTTAAGAATAACTTATGAACACCAATTCACCAAAAACCCATACCGTAGACGAAGCCAAACGAAAACTGGAATATTACTGCAGCTACCAGGAGCGCTGTCATTATGAGGTTACAGAAAAGCTGAAATCACTAAATATGATTCCGCAGGTAATCGATGCCATCACCGTGCATCTCATCGAAAATAATTTTTTAAACGAGGAACGTTTTGCCGTGAGTTTTGCCCGTGGGAAGCACAACATTAAGAAATGGGGAAAAATCCGTATCGTGAACGAGCTCAAATACCGTCAAATTTCCAAATACAACATTGAGAGGGCGCTGAAAGAAATCATGCCCGAAGAATATACTAAAAGCTTTCATGATTTGGCCGAAAGCCAATGGGACTCCATTTCCGAAAGAAATATTCAGAAAAAGAAAAAGAAATTTTGCGATTATTTACTGCGCAAAGGCTACGAAAGCAACCTCATTTATGAAAAACTGAATGATTTAGCCAAAGATTAAACCGGTTTGGAAATCAGCACACTCACCGCATTTCCGCCAAAACCTACGGCATTCACCAGAACTTTACGGATGGCATTTCGTTTCGCTTGCGGTTTCACAAAAGGAACTTCAATAAACTGCTGGTGCTGCATCATTAATACCGCCATCTCCAGACTCAAGATTCCGGACGAACCAAACGTATGTCCGATTTTCCATTTGTTGGTAGTCAGCATCGGCAAAGCATCACCAAAAACATTCTGAATCGCCTTATATTCCGACGTATCTCCTTTAAGGGTCCCGGGTGCATGCATCACAATCGCATCAATTTCCTCTAAAGGAACATTGCCAATTGCCATTCGCATGGATTTTTTAAAACATTCCGCTTCAGTAGAAATGGAAATCCCATGTTCAAGTATGTCAGTCGCATAACCAACCCCTTCCACATAAGCCAAAGCCGATTCATGAATACCGGTTTCAAGACAAAGTATCCCAGCCCCTTCTCCTAAGACCATGGTACTTTTCTCTTTTTCAAGGTCAAAAGCCTTACAAGGGAATTCCGAAGTATCTTTGGAATAAATCTTAAGCGCCTGCATCTGTGCGATGGTAAAAGGCGTTAACGGTGCTTCACTTCCGCCTACCAAAAACTTCTCAGCCATACCCGACCGAAGCCAGGCCACACCGTTCAATAACGCGTGAAGCGCTGTGGAACACGTAATGGAATGGGAAATTTCCGGACCAGTGGATTTTAAATCGTGAGCTATCCAAGTGGAAATATTCCCCAGGGTAGTCGTGGGTGAAGCTAAAGTTGAGGTTTTTCCGGTAGCGATGAACTCTTCAAAATAGTTTTCAAAAAGCTCGGTTGCCCCGCGTGAGGAACCGATATTGATTCCGAAGACATCATTTTCCGACCATCCGGCCTGACGTATTGCTTCACGGGAGGCCAACATCGCATACAACACCGAATTATCCAGCGGTTTGTATTTATAATCGGAAGCTTTTAAATCGACCACCAATTGCTGCAATGAAACAGGCAACGAAGCCACCGGAACTTTTTGGGTACCAATTTCTTTTTCGGAAATTAATGAGGTTCCTTTCAGATATTCTTCCCAAATCAATTCAGGCTGATTTCCTAAGGGTGAAAAAGAGGCTAGTGCGGTGATGGCAATCGGTTTCAAAATCAAATTTTTTGCAAAGTTAGCATTCTGTCAATGCTTCTTCTATAGTTTGGTAAATTTTTTCCAATTGAGCATCCGAAATGATATACGGCGGTAAAATATAAACGATATTTCCTACCGGACGCAGGATCACCCCTTTTCCAATAAAGAAATTATACAGTTTGTTTCGGAAATCGCCATAATAACTTTCTGTCCCGTCGGTTTTGATTTCCAATGCGAAAATCACTCCTAAAACCCTGGTGTTTGCAACTCTATGATGATTTTGTATCCTTTGTTGAAACGCGAAATGTCTTGCGTTCACCCTTTGAATGTTCTCTTGCATTTCATCCGATTCCAACAATTGCATGCTTGCCAAAGCCGCTGCACAACCCGTAGGATTCGCAGTAAACGTATGTCCGTGAAACAGTGCTTTGTTCACATCGTCATCATAAAACCCATCAAACAACTCATGAGTAAAAGTCGTAATCGCCATTGGGATCGTTCCGCCTGTTAAGGCTTTCGAGAGACACATCATATCGGGTTGCTCGCTAAGATAATCGCAGGCGAAATTTTTTCCGGTTTTCCCGAACCCAGTCATGACCTCATCGGCTATGGTGAAGACTTGATGTTGTGTACACAAAGCAATCAGTTTATCCAGTTCGGCAGCCTCATACATCACCATCCCTGCCGCTCCCTGAACTAATGGTTCAAAAATAAAACAGGCAAATTCTTCGGTTTTCACCAATTGTTCCAAAGCATCATAACTGGCTTTCTCATTTCCTTTCGTAGGCACCGGAATCCGAACCACTTCAATCAACGAGCCTTTAAACGCTTCGGTAAAAAAAGAAATCCCGCTCGCCGCCATGGCCGCAAACGTATCGCCGTGAAAAGCATTTTCGAAAGCGATGATTTTGGTGCGACGTACGCCTTTGTTGTAAAAAAACTGCAAAGCGACTTTTATGGCAATTTCCACCGCAGTCGAACCGTTATCGGAATAAAACAGTTTCTTCTGATTATCGGGCAGCATCGGAATCAGTTTTTCCGCCACCATAACCGCCGGCTCGTGTGTAAAGCCGCCAAACAGAACGTGCTCTAAAGTCGTCAATTGTTTGTAAATTGCATCGGCTATAAATTTATTGGAATGCCCGTACGGATTCACCCACCAGGACGCAATCGCATCGATGTATTCTTTACCGTTTTCATCCCATAACAAAGCGCCTTCGCCTTTGGAAATGGCGATATGCGGTTGCGCGGTTTTATGCTGCGTGTACGGATGCCAGTTGTATTGTAGGTCTCTTTCGGATAAGTTCATTATTATATTTTAGATATTAAAGAGGCAAGAGACAAGAGGCAAGAAATGTATTCAGAAAACAATAGCACAAATACTCTCTTTCCATCTTCTTGTCTCTTGGTTCTTGTTTCTATTTCTATTTTCATTTTTCTTATAAACTCAACAGCTTATCTCTAAACAAGTCTGCGTAATACCGGACAACATTCTGATCAAAATACGGCTCGTTATCAATGCGCCCGATCATTTTGAGTCCGGTTTTCTTCAGAATAATTTCTTCCGAAGCTTTATTCTCATCCCCGTTAAAAATAATTCCGGCCACATTTAGCTTACGATTTTTCAGAGCTTCAATCGTCAACAAAGTATGATTGATACTTCCCAGATAATGGCGGGAAACGACGATCACTTTATAATCCGGTTGAATCAGATCAATTACGCAGTCTTCATCATTCAACGGCACAAAAACACCGCCGGCGCCTTCGATTACCAGATGATTCTTCTCCCGATAGCTATCGGGATTCGGTTCTTTGATTGTTTTTAAATCGATAACAATTCCGTCCAATTCAGCTGCTAAATGCGGACTGGCAGGTGTATTGAGTGCGTAGGCATTCGGAAAAAAAATCGACTTAGTATTCGATATGTATTGCTGAACTTTATAACTGTCGGAATGCTCCAAATCACCAGCCTGAACTGGCTTCCAGTAATCCGCTTCCAAAGCTTCGGTCAGGATTGCGGAGGCGATGGTTTTGCCTACATCGGTTCCGATTCCTGTGATGAATAATTTCATTAGCTTAAATCTTTCCACAAAAATAGAAAACCCATCTTAAAGATGGGCTTTTATTATTCTTCTTTTAATTCGTCGATTACTTTTCGGATTTCCTTGGCATATTTTCCGTAAAAATGGTGTACCCACCACTCGAGCGCCAATCCCATCGTTAATATGGAAATTGCCACTATCGCGAACAAAGCCGTTAAATGGCCGTTACTCAAACCGGTTGAGAAATCCACTGTTTTGGAAAATCCAATAAACAAAAACCCGAGCATAAACAAAACCAAAAACGGAGTTAAGGCAAAACCGAAGGTTTTATACAATTCCATATTCAGTCGGATATCGAAATACGTTTCGTATAAGCTGTCTTTGGTACTCAGAGCCGTTTTGTTTAATCGCTTGTAAAACATGTATAATTTCACCAGATAGTAAACACAAACCGCCACAAAAATGGTGAACAGCAAATAAAACGGTGCAAAAGCCTTCGCAGGCAAATGGTGTATAAATGGAACGAATCCAAGAAATATTATCGAAACTATTTGATAAATAAACTCGTTTTTCAGGTTCTTTTTTATCTTATCCAATGGCGTATTAGCCGATTGCAGTTTTTCCGTAGTAGTAGGAACAACAACATTCTCTGTTTTTTCGTTGTTCCAGGCTGATTGTATATCGTTAAAATCCATATCCTTGATTTTTTATGATTTCTTTTAATTTTTCTTTGGCCCGATTTAATTTTACCCTCGCATTTCCTTCGGAAATACCCATGCTTTCGCCAATTTCTTTGTGTGAAAACCCTTCAAGCTGGTAAAATATGATGGCCTTGTCAATTTTGTCCAGTTTCTGAACCGCCCGATAAAAATGTTCCAACTGACTTTCCTTAATATGGGCATCACAATCTTCTTCACGGATATTGTCCGAGGCTATTTCATATTTATCGACCTTCCGCTTTTCTTTTTTCAGAAAAATAATCGAGGTATTGATTGCCACCCGATACATCCAGGTCGAAAACTGGCTATCTCCCTTAAAAGTGTCATTCGCTTTCCACAACTGGCAGACGATTTCCTGAAACAAATCCTGTTGATCGTCAGGATTATCCATATACATTTTGGAAACCTTGTAAAGTATACCTTTATGTTGCTCGATGCGGGTTAAAAATTCCTGTTCTTTTGTTCTCAAAATGGTATCAGTTCATTACCGATTTCACAGTATAACCTGCTTTTCTTAATAACATAATTAATCCTTTTTCTCCTGCTAGATGAGCGGCACCTACCGCAAAAAACACACTTTCTTTTTTCATTAACTCCGGCATTTTACCGGCCCAATTTTTATTGCGAATATCCAGTAACCATTTTTTATCTTCCGCATCCATAAACTTCGGATCGTTGGTCATCTGGTAAATTGCATCCAACTGCTCGGAATTGTAAATAGTAATCAACTGCTTAAAATAGTCGGAATCGTAATACTTTAACTGATCAATCAACTCGTGCGCCGGATATGCCTTGTCCAGAAAATCGATTTGCTCGTTGAATTTCTCCAATCCTATAATTTCCATATTTTGGGCCGCCGCCATTTTCATGAATTCCAATTCGTACATTTTAGGAGGGCATCCCAAAGATTTGAACATAACCAAACTCATGATTGTGGTCAAAGAATAGTTGTCAAAAGTTGCAGCGCCTTGCCCGGTTTTTTCTTTTAGAAGAGCATCCAGTTTTTGGTATTCCTGAGGACTTAAGGTTTTGCTTAGCGGTTCTTTGGTTGTAGCCGATTGTTGCATGGTGGCCAATTCGGAAGGATCGTCCAAATCCAATTCCAAAGCCAGCATACTTGTTTTAACGAAGGCTTTTTGGGTTTTATCCGATATTTTAAAATCCGATTCACACATCATGTGCACGGTGCCGTACAAATACGATGATTTCGATAATCCGTTTCCGGACACTTCCCATAATAAGGAATTCGATTCCGATTTTGTTTGAGCATTGGCACCGAAACCAATGACTGAGGCAATAATTACGATGACCGATTTAATTGTGTTTTTCATTTTTGATTGATTTTTTGATGTTTGTTGATTGATGATTGAAACGCCGACTTTTATTTATTACGCATTTTCTGCATCGACATCATGCTTTTACCAAAAACAATAGCCGAAATAATCAGTACTGCTGCAGAAACTTCTTTGTCAAAGACAAAATAGTTTACAAGAGAAAAACTTAAAAGAAAAGATGACAATAAGATTAAAACAATAGTAGCGTACGTCTTTACTTTGTTTGAAGTGATTTCTGTTTTCATATGTGTAAATTTTAATTGTTATAGGTCACATATGTTATCGCCTTTTTATTTATTGGTGTTTGCTAACGCAAACTTTTTATTAATGGCGATTTCATAATGTTTTGTTTATTTGATTACGACTCGTAAGTAATCAAATAAACAAAACGTTACAGAAAATTTTTATATTTTTTTACAAAAGTGAGGAAATACAGGCAAATACATCTGAAATTTCTTCTTTCGAATTATAGCTGTGCAAACAAAAACGAAGGCGTTCCTGTCCTTGTGGTACCGTGGGTGATAAAATTGCCTTGACATCAAAACCATTGTCCTGAAGTTGTTGCGCGATGGCTTTCACTTTTTCGTTTCCGGGGATTATTGCCGACTGAATGGCTGATTTGCTTCGAACGAACAACGGCTTCAATCCCAACAAATTTTTCTGCTGATTGAAATGAACGATATTCTCACGAAGCAAGTTGATTTTTCCGGCTTCCAATTGCTGATAGGCTATCAAAATAGTGGCAACCGCATGCGGAGACAAGCCCGTGGTATAAATAAAACTTCGGGCAAAGTTGACCAGATAATCCTTTAATTGCTGACTTCCCAAAACAGCGGCGCCGTGGCAACCCAAGCCTTTTCCAAAGGTCATGATTCTGGCAAACACTTTATCCTGCAAATCTAAACTCTGAACCAAACCTTCTCCTTTTTCACCAAAAACACCCAGAGCATGCGCTTCATCAAGCACTAAAAGGCAGTTGAATTTTTCACACAGCTCAATCAATTCTTCCATATTCGGACAATCGCCGTCCATGGAAAAAACACTTTCGGTTACTACATAGATTTCGGAAGTATCAGTTTTAAACCGAAGCATCAGTTTCTCCAACGCTTCAAAATCATTGTGTTCGAATTTATAGGATTTGGCATTCGACAACTGAATCCCGTCACGAATGGAAGCGTGACTCAGTTCGTCATACAGAATCACATCGCTGCGTTGGGGCACCGAACTGAAAAAACCCACATTGGCATCATATCCTGAATTAAAAATCAGCGCACTTTCCGATTGATGGAATTGCGCGATGAAAGCTTCGGTTTCCGCATACAAAACATGATTTCCCGAAAGCAAACGTGAACCGGTTGCCCCGTTACTTTTTAAATTCCGATCCGACAACAGTTGATGGGTAGCCTCAAAAATGGATACGTTTTTCGAAAAACCGAGGTAATCGTTGGACGAAAAATCAATCAGTGAATTTTGTTCCGATAACTTTCGAAGCGAATTACTCTGAATCCGTTGGTTCAGCTTATCGGCTAATGATTTCGGGAAGTGTTTCATGATTCAAAGATAATCATCTTCATTAATTTCCATTTTTATAAATTTTATTGTTTTTCATATTTTTATTATTGTTTTTCGATAATTTTAATATATTTGCCTCAACCAATTAAACGAATAAACATGAAAAAATTAAACATGCTTAAAGGATTTGTTTCCCTTTTCTTCTTCCTCCAAATTATTGGAATAATAGGCTCATTAGTTTTAGCCACTATTTTTCTATTTCAGGAAGGCGATTTAGATATGCCACTAAAACTAAATGGAACAACGATTGAAGTCATAGATTTTCCAACCAAAATAGCTATCTTTTTTGTTTGCTTCGGGTATGCTGCTTTCGTATATGGCATCTATCTTTTCAAACAAATTTTAGAATTATTCTCTCAAAGAATCATTTTCGATGATCGAATTATTCTCAATTTCAACAAAATTGGAAAGTGTTTTTTGGCAACTACTTTGCTTACAGCTATTCCTGTTTTTATTTTAGAAATTATTTCAGAAAACAGAACATCAAACATCAATTTCACATCAGGCGGGTTTGACTCCATCCTTTTCACAGTGGGTTTGTCACTCTTTTTTATGGTATTAAGTGAAGTCTTTAAAATTGCCAAAACAATCAAAGAAGAAAACGAATTAACCGTATAATCATGCCCATCATTGTCAACCTCGACGTAATGCTCGCCAAACGAAAGATGCGTTCCAACGAACTCGCGGAGCAAATCGGCATCACCACCGCCAACTTATCCATACTCAAAACCGGAAAAGCGAAAGCCATCCGGTTTTCAACGTTGGAAGCCATCTGTGAAATTCTGGATTGTCAGCCCGGAGATATAATGGAATACATTCCGGAGGAAAAAAAGTTGTAACTTAGCGTATTCATTTTGCTCCCATGGAACCCTGATCCGAAAATCCTTCAACGGTAAACGCATGGCAATACCGGTAGAATATTCGGAACCGCAAGAAAAATACTTCCAAAAGAAATTCGAAGTGGAAAATTTAGTAGTTTCGCTCTCACAATTACACTATTTTCACAATGGCACTACGATCTAAAAAGCAAAAGTTTTTTCTCTTTCTGAAAATCTTCGCAGTTATGCTACTGCTGGCTTTGATCGGAATCTATTTCTTCCGTGACAACCTATTTCAAAAGGCTCTTGCCAAAGTGGAATCCAAATTCGACACCCAGTACAACTGTCATTTTTCGGTTAAAAAAGCCACTTTCATCGGAATATCCGGCGTAGAACTTGAAGATATCGTCTTAATTCCCAAAAAAGCCGACACACTTTTATCGGTACAGAAAATAAAAACGAGTTACAACATTTTAGAACTACTTACCGGCGATATTCAGCTGAAAAACCTGGAAATGAACAACGGTTTCATTCAACTGGTGAAAAACAAAAACGGACGGAATTTCGACGCTTTTCTGAAAAGAGACAAGACCGAACAATCCAATGACAAACGCAATTATGCGAAACTGGCATACCGATTGTTGTCAAAAGCACTAAATCTGGTTCCGACCGAAATGAAACTCGAAAACCTCTCGCTCCGCATGGACGATATGGGCCGAAAAGTAACACTTCACATGAATACGTTGCAACTGAAAGACCATCAGTTGCAGACCGCCATCAACGTAAAAACCAACACATTCTCCCAAAACTGGAATATAAAAGGTTTCGCCAATCCTCGCGAGAAAAAAGCCGATCTGAAATTCTTCAACAGCGATACTTCTAAAATTCAACTGCCTTATATTGATGAACGATTCGGACTCAAATCAAGTTTCGACAACATCCACGTAAAACTGGACAAACTGGAAATGGAAAGCGGCGAACTGCACATTGACGGGTTTACGTCGATTGAAAACTTTACCATCAATCATCCGAAAATCGCCCGAAAAGACGTAGTGATTAAAAACGCCCGTTTCGATTACCGTTTCTTATTGGGAAGGGATTTCATTTCGATTGACAGCACCTCATCGGCACAACTGAATCACATCAAAGTGCGTCCGTTTGTCGAATACAACACCGAAGAAGACACGATTTACAAACTGAAACTCGACATCCGAAAGATGAAAGCACAGGATTTCATCACTTCCTTGCCGCAAGGATTGTTCACCCATTTTGAAGGCATGGAAGCCGATGGAAGTTTCGATTACAAACTCGACTTCGAATACAACAAAAACAAACCGGACAAACTGATTTTCGACAGCAAAATCAACAAAGAAAACCTGCGCATTGTAAAATACGGCGAAGCGAATCTGGCGATGCTTAACGAACAATTCACCTATCGCGCCATTGAAAACGGTGTGCCGCAACGTCCCATATTAGTTGGTTCTGCCAATCCGAATTACACGCCGTTAAATCAGATTTCACCCTATCTGGAAAAAGCGGTTTTAACTAATGAAGATCCGTCCTTTTTCCGTCACCGCGGCTTTATTAACGAAGCTTTCAAACAGTCGATTGTAAAAAACATAAAAACCAAGAAATTTTCCCGTGGTGCGAGTACCATCAGCATGCAATTGGTCAAAAATGTGTTCCTGACGAGAGAAAAAACGCTTTCGCGGAAACTGGAAGAAATCCTGTTGGTGTACATTTTGGAAAACAACCGCATCGCTTCCAAATCGCGTATGCTGGAAGTGTATTTCAACGTAATCGAATGGGGTCCGAACGTGTATGGTATCGCCGAAGCGGCACAATTCTATTTCCAGAAAAGACCGGGTGACTTAACCCTGAACGAATGCTTGTATCTGGCTTCCATCGTACCAAAACCGAAGAAATTCATGTGGCAATTCGACAACGAAGGAAATCAGAAACCGTATGCACGAAAAAATCAGAACTTTATTAAAAACCTGATGCTGCGTCGGGCGTTAATTTTTCCTGAGGACACGGTGGGACAATCGGTTCCGATAAACATTTCCGGTCATGCCCGTTCGTTTTTAAAACTGAAAGTCGTTCAGGATTCGATTCCGACGGAAACGCAATTGGCGGATGAGTTTGATTTTTAAGGAAAGGTGCTAAGGCGCTGAGAGGCTAAGGTTCTAAGGTTTTATAGGTACTTTATGTGAAAATAATTTAGCCACAAAGCGCACTAAGAAGTTGTAAGGTTCCAATGTGTGTTTCTTAAAACCCCGTTATCAGCATACCATTATTATTTAAAATTTCGGAGAAAATCATCCTTATAAGTCGGAGAAACTTCAATTTCCGCACCGTCATTCAGCATAATCGAACCACCTTTATTGTACGATTTTACGAAGTTGATGTTGATGATATGCGATTTGTGTACGCGTAAAAATGGAAAAGGCAATATCTCCGAAAAATGCTTCAGAAAACGACACACCATTTTCTTGCTTCCGTCGGATAAATACAAATCGGTGAAATTCCCGTTTCCGCGCAAGCGTACAATTTCTTCCATTTTCACCACTTCAAAACCTTCTAAGGTAGGCAAAATCACCTGTTGTTTTTCGGGTTTGGTTTCGCGGAAATTCTCTACGATGATTCGGTTCCGATTGAAGAGTTCGTTGTTTAAGATATGCTGCTGTACTTTATTGACCGCGACTATCAATTCTTCGATACTGATCGGTTTCAACAGATAATAGGCCGCACTTTGGTTTAAGGCTTTCAGCGAATATTCCGAGAAAGCGGTCACGAAAATCGTTTCGAACTGCAAATCCTTACAGGCTTCCAACACGTCAAAGGCATTTCCGAAAGGCATCTCCACATCCAGAAAAACCAATTGTGGCGATACTTCATGTAACAACGGAACGGCTTCTTTAATGTTTTGCGCTTCACCGACAATTTCCACCTGTGGGCAGTATTTACTCAAATAATTTTTAAGTACTTCGCGGGCAGCCACTTCGTCTTCCACAATTACGGCGCGTATTTTCTGTAAGGTCATCATGGTTTATCAAGTAAAGGAAACGTGATTTCTACTAAAGTTCCGGTCGTTCCGCTGTTTTTCTCGGTGACAGAAAAAGCGATATTCGATTTGTACAATTCGTTCAGCAGGCTGATGCGCTCTTTTGTATTGGTCAAACCACGTGACTGGTGCACTTTCTGGTTTCGGGTTTTGAGTTCGGCGCTTTTGGTTAAACCGATGCCGTCATCGTCTATCACAACCGAAATTTTATTGTTCTTTACACCGAAGCGCAACTGCAACATCCCTTTTGTTTCCCTATAACGCAAACCGTGCCAGATCGCATTTTCAAGATGTGGCTGAATGAGCATGTTCGGAACAAAAGTCGTTTCGGTATCGAGATGCTCATCGACTATAATTTCATAATCGAATTTATCCTGAAAACGCAAATGTTCCAAGTCCAGGTATTTCTTCAGTTGTTCTATTTCACTGTTCAGACTGATGAAATCCTTATTGGAGTTTTCCATCATGTTGCGCATCAGGTGCGAATATGAAGTCAGGTACTTATTGGCTTCCAGTTCCTTATTCTGCGAAATGAATTGATTGACACTGTTAAGACTGTTGAAAATAAAATGCGGATTCATCTCTCGGCGTAACGACTGCAGCGCAATTTCCTTGTTTTTGGTTTTGATGGAATACAGCGCTTTGACAATCAATCCGAAAAGCAACAATAATAGACCGATAGATCCCATCAGAAAATAATTGAAGGTGTTTTTCTTGGAAATCAGTTCGTCTTTCAGGGCTTTTTCTTTCTCTAACTGTCGGATTTTTTCTTCCGTGACTTGGAAGGTTTTCCCATCAATCAGCGAACTGTCGTTTTTGATCAGCTTATCGAAATTCTGAAAAAACTGTTCGTACAAGGCGATGCTTTCCTTGTCTTTTCCGTTCGATTTATAATAGTGAAGTAATTGTGTCAGGCTGTTTTTAACCTCAGCGGTTTTGCCTTGTTCTGTTGCCAAAGCGTAGGCTTGCTTTAGAGCTGAAATCGCTTTTTCGGGTTCATTTTTCTTGAAATAAATTGTCGCTAACTCCTGCAATTGCTTTATTTGCGTATCAAAATCGTTTTTATCCTGAGCTTCCGTCAGTAATTTTTGGTTGATAGCAATCGCCTTGTCAAACTGATTGTCGGAGGCATAGACTTTCGCAATTTCGCTTTTCAGTTTTACGACTTCTTCCGGCTTGTCTTTCGAATAGGAAATCGCTTTTTCATAGCTCTCGATGGCGACTTCCTTGTTCTTCTGTTGCAGACTTACCTCGGCCTGTTGCACATACGCATCGGCAACTTCGGCTTTCTTATCTTCTTTCTCCAATAGCTGGATATTCGATTTATTGTAGGCCGCCTGTGCCGCAGGGTTGTTCGCGCTGCGCAAACGGTTCGCATCATTTTGGTTAACCTGCTCGTAACTTTTATCCATAGAAGCTGCACTGGCCGCTTCATAATTTTTAATGGCAGAACTGACTTTATTCTGCGCTTCCTGAACTTTCGCTAAATTTCGGGTAACACGGGTTTTATCTGCCTTTCGGTTTAATTTGGTATAACTGACCAATGCTTTTTTCAGATACTCTTCACCTTTGGCATAATCTCCCTTATCGATAAATCCCTGCGCGAGATTTTCATAATTTTTGGCAATTTTCAGTTCGTCATTGGCATCTAACGATTCTTTTAAGTCGTCTGCCGCTTTACTGATTTTGGAAACCGAAGCTTTTTTGCTTTTTGAAACAGGTTTAATGGTGTCCTGAGCCGAAGCTTCCATACCGAAAGCCAGCATCAAAATCCATCCTAAAACCATTCCTTTCAACCGCATATGATTCGTATTTATTTCTAAATGTAAAGTAAATTATTTTAAAACGCTTTTCCTAATCGTTTCACCAAGTCAAAACCCCGTTTCACCCATTCTGCAAAAAACGCAGGCTTTCTCTGAATAATTTTGAGATATAATCATAAAACGTAAAGCCATGAAAACGGAAAATCTTTTAATAGCATTGAGTGCAACCGCATTAGTTTCGGGTGTGATTCTGAAAGACAAAATCATGCCGAATAACAAATACATCATGAACTATGAAAAACCCGCCACCGAAGAAAAACCCTGTGTATTTATGTCGGTCATGGGCGAACAATCGGTGACCGGTTACAACACTTACAAAAAGGATTCCAAAAATACATCGGCCATAACCCAAGGGGAAAACTGGCTGATTAAAGCACAAAACAAAGACGGTGGTTGGGGTGCCGGTTCGCACAGCAATCAGGGAGAAATGAATCCGCATGCCGTAAGCTCGGATCCCGCTACAACAGCAATGGCAGCGATGGCATTGTACCGTTGCGGTTATACCGTGGAAAAAGGTGCTTACAAGCAAAAACTTTCCGAAGCACTACACTTCTTATTGAATGAAGTCGAAAAAAATAAAGACAACGAATTCATAACACAAGTACGCGGCACGCAAATCCAAACCAAATTGGGTCAGAATATCGATGCCGTACTTACCCTTCAATTCTTAAATCAGGTGGTTCCGACCTTATCGGATAAAAAATTGACGAAAAGAGTCGAAAACGCTATTCAGATTTGCGTCGACAAAATCGAAAAATCCTATGAAGGTAGCGGAAAAGTTTCCGGCGCGGGATGGGCAGGCGTATTGCAATCGTCGTTTGCTAATTCCGGTTTGGAACAGGCAGCCAAAAACAAAAACATCAAAGTAAGCAAAGACAAAATGGAGGCCGCGCGAAATTATCAGAAAAGCAATTATGATGCGGACAACAATACCGCAAAAACCGAAGACGGCGCTGGAATCATGCTGTATGCCGTGAGCAGTTCCGTAAGAGGAAGTGCCGCCGAAGCCAAAGAAGCGGAAACCGTGTTTGAAGAGGCAAAAGCATCGGGTAAAATTGATAAAAAAGCGACCTTAAACCGTGCTAATTTAGAGAAAATCGGCGTTCCGAAAGAAAAAGCGGCCAGTTATGAAGTAGCCGATAAAGTGTACAAAGCCGCAAAAGTAAAGGCGATGGACAACAACGTGATGAATGGGTTCGGAAACAACGGCGGGGAAGAATTCCTGAGTTTCCTTCAGACCGGCGAATCGATGATCGTAAAAAAAGACAACGACTGGAAAACCTGGTACGACAACGTTAGCGGTAAAATGATAAAAATCCAAAATCAGGACGGTAGCTGGAACGGACATCACTGTATTACGAGTCCGGTCTTCTGTACTGCCACTTCCCTACTGATTTTAACCATAGAAAACGATATCAAAACATTGCAGCAATAACCCTAAAATACCATACCTATGAAAACTACATTCATTATTTCCACCCTTTTTGCAACTGCACTCTCTTTTGCGAACTGCACTAATGCCAACAGTAACGCTAAAAATTACAGTATTACAACATCAACCGCAGTTACAAAACCGACCAAAACCGAAAACACTAAGATTCAGGTAGCGATTCTTCTGGACACATCCAACAGCATGGACGGTTTGATCGAACAGGCAAAATCCCGTTTGTGGAATATCGTCAATACGCTAACCACACTGAAATATCATGGCAAAACACCTGATATTGAAATCGGTTTGTACGAATATGGGAATGACGGGCTTTCACAACAATCCAATTACATCCGACAAGTAGCACCGTTGACAACCGATCTGGATCTGATTTCCGAAAAACTGTTCTCCTTACGCACCAACGGTGGTTCCGAATACTGCGGTGCCGTAATTACCGATGCGACCAAACAACTGAATTGGGGCAAAGACAAGTCGAGCATGAAACTGATTTACATTGCCGGAAATGAACCGTTTAATCAGGGCGGCATCAATTACAGGGAAGCCATCAGCGATGCGGTACACAATGACATTTACATCAATACCATTTTCTGCGGAAATCAGGAAGAAGGGATTCGAACCTTCTGGAAAGACGGCGCCGATGCCGGAAAGGGAAAATACTTCAACATCGATTCGAATCGGGCGGTATTGTACATTGCCACGCCTTATGATGTTCGTATTTCGGAATGCAATGCCAAAATCAACGAAACCTATATCAGTTACGGTGTCAAAGGTGCGGAAAAGAAGAGAAATCAGGAAATGCAGGACAGTAATGCACAAGGGGTTTCCGCTGCCAACTATACCGAACGCGCGGTGAGTAAATCGAAAGCAGCCTATAAAAATGACAGTTGGGATCTGATCGATAAAGTAAAAGAAGACAAAGAAGCGGTTACCAAACTGAAAAAAGAAGAATTGCCAAAGGAACTGCAAAACAAATCAGCAGCCGAAATAAAAGCCTATGTAGAGAAAAAAGGTAAAGAACGTGAAGCCATCCAGAAAGAAATCGGCGAACTGGCCAAAAAACGTCAGGCGTATATTGATGCCGAAACTAAAAAATCAAAATCACAGGACGATTTGGGAAATGCCATCAGCACTTCGGTGATTGCTTTTGCGAAAGTTAAGGGATATACGGTGGAAAAGTAAAAGCAAATTCTTACTTTTATCACAACAAAATTCATTTATATGAAACAGTATTTTTCAGCATTGCTGATTTTAGCTACAGGAACCCTATTTGCCCAGAAACCGATTTTTACCAATGCCAAAGTAAAATCGGCCACCGTTTATTTTAATGCGGCGGAAATTTCGCAAAACACGACTGTAAATCTTCCCGCAGGGACCAGTGAAATTGTGGTGAAAAATGTGGCAAATTTCCTCAACGAAAGTTCGGTGCAGATTGGCGCACCGTCAACCATAACCGTGCTTTCGGTGCAGTTTACGAACGATTATATTTCCGAATATGATGCTGATGGAAACTCTCCGGCGATTAAAACGGTAAAAGACAGTATACTGTTGGTGGAAAAAGAGATTGACAAAGTCATTAACATGAAAAATTCCGAAAACAAAACCATTGAACTTTTGGACAAAAACCAACAGGTCTTCGGTCAAAATTCAGGTTTAAGTGTAGCAGAACTGATGAAAATGGTCGAATACTACAAAGCCAAACGTACCGAAATCAGTAACAATGTAAATACGCTAACTGAAAAAGAGGAAAAACTGAATAAAACATTGGAACGTTTAAATAACAAACTGGAAATCAATACCGAAAAAGAAGAAAAAACATCGACAGGAAAATTGGTATTACAAGTAATGAATACCGTTGCCGGAAACGTTCCTTTGGAAATTTCGTATCTGACTAATAACGCGGGTTGGACACCCTTTTATGATTTGAGAGCGGACAATGTTGCCTCACCCATCAACATGATGTACAAGGCGCAAGTAATTCAAAATACGGGTGTCGACTGGAAAAAAGTAAAACTGACCTTGTCGAGTGGCATGCCCAATCAGAACAATCAGGCGCCGACCGTGAATCCTTGGTTTTTAAGATATTTAAACCCTCAGGCCGCAAATCCGAATGTAGTCCAATCTTTAAACGGAAGCGTGGCCGGATTGCAGGTGAATGCTCCTACCGGCCAGAAGACAAAAATCGTTTTGAGAGGCAATCGCTCTATTTCAGGAAACAGTCAGGCTTTAGTTGTTATTGACGGACAAATATCCACCGCTGAAATATTACAACAACTTCCACCCGAAACAATTAAGAGTACAAACATTTTAAAAGGAGCACAAGGAGCTGCATTGTATGGCGATCAGGGTGTAAACGGAGTAATCGTGGTGACCACAAAACAAGGCATGGGTGATTACACCTCCATTTCTGAAAACCAACTCAACATTTCTTTCGACATCGACATTCCTTACGACATCGTATCCAACGGAAAGAAACACAGTGTGGCACTGAAAGAAATCAAATTACCGGCTTCCTACAAGTATTATGCGGCACCGAAACTAGATAAAGAAGCCTTCCTTCTATCGGAAATTACAGATTACGGAAAATACAACCTCCTGAAAGGCGAAGCGAATATCATTTTTGAAGGTATATACGTTGGTAAAACATGGGTAAACCCGGGACAGACTTCCGATACGTTGAATCTGAGCATGGGGCGCGATAAAAAGGTGTCCATCAAACGGGAGAAAGTAGCGGATAAATCGGGAACGAAATTTTTATCATCTAAAAAAGAACAAACCTTCACTTACGATATTATTATCCGAAACAATAAAAAGGAAACTGCTTCCATTAAGGTAGAAGACCAGATCCCATTGAGTACCGATAAGGAAATTGAGATTGAAGTAAAAGACAAAGACGGAGCTAAAATGAATTCGGAAACCGGCTTACTTATTTGGGAGATCAGTTTAAAACCCAACGAAACCAAAAAAATCCGTTTGAGTTATCTGGTGAAATACCCGAAAGACAAAACGATAGAAAATTTATAAATCAGCAATCCCGGCCAAGTGTCGGGATTTTTTTATAAATTTATGACAATCAAACCCTTAAGCTATGAAAACAATACTTCTTTTTATTGCTTTGGTCTTTATCCAATGTACGCAACATTCCCAAACTCCCACCTCATCCGTCATTGGATTACAGAGTTTTGCCACGGGTTTTTCTTCTCCTGTAGAAATCACCCATTGCGGTGACAGCCGGCTTTTTGTGGTGGAACAGGACGGACTCATCAAAATCCTGAATACCAACGGAACAATAAACCCCACTCCTTTCCTAAACGTTACCACTTTAACTAACGGCGGAGGGGAACAAGGATTATTAGGACTGGCGTTTCATCCCAATTATGCATCCAACGGTTATTTTTACATTAATTATACAAGGATTAGTGACGGCGCTACGGTCATTGCCCGATATTCCGTTAACACAGGTAATCCCAATACTGCTAATCCATCCGGAACTGTATTGTTACTCATTCCGCAACCCTATTCTAATCACAATGGCGGCACTTTAAAATTTGGTCCTGATGGTTATTTATACATTGGCATGGGCGATGGCGGAAGCGGTGGCGACCCAGGAAACCGTGCGCAAAACATCAATGAGCTGCTCGGAAAAATGTTGCGCATCGATGTTAATTCGGGTTCCCCTTACGGAATTCCTCCAAACAATCCGTATGTGGGTGTGGCAGGAGCGGATGAAATCTGGGCCATAGGACTTCGGAATCCCTGGAAATTCTCCTTCGACCGACAAAACGATGATTTATGGATAGCCGATGTGGGCCAGAATCAGTACGAAGAAATCAACCGTGCCGGCGGTACGGAAGCCGGACTCAATTACGGCTGGCGATGTTACGAAGGGAATACCGCTTACAACACCACTGGTTGTCCGCCACAGGCTTCGCTGAAAGCACCTTTAGTTGTTACTACTCATTCCTCGGGATCCTGTTCCGTAACGGGAGGTTATGTTTATCGCGGAACAAATTACCCCAATTTTCAGGGGAAATATTTCTTTTCCGATTACTGCAAAGCACAGATTGGCATGGCCGACAGCTCAGGAAACGTAACCTATTCCCAGACATTTACCGGCAACAATTTTGTGACTTTTGGGGAAGATGTGAATGGCGAGATGTATGTCGGCTCTATCAATAACGGGGTCATTTACAAATTGGTCGACAGTTCGCTGAATGTTTCGAAAAATGACAAAAAAGCGTTTCTTATTTATCCGAATCCTGCAAAATCTGAGATTTTTGTTCAGAGTAACGATGACGGGAATTTTGCCACTGCCATAACCCTTTTCGATTGCAACGGAAAAAAACTACTTTCCCAGAAAACGGAAAGCCAACCGATACATTCCGTGAACACCGGAAACTTAGCTTCGGGATGGTATCTTCTGAAAATAAAAGACAACGCGGGACAAGTGTACACCCATAAACTCATAGTGAACGATAAACTCTAAGTGATGAAAATAGCAGTAATGGGAACCGGTATGGTAGGAGATGCCATCGGTTCAAAATTAATTTCTTTGGGACACTCCGTTATGATGGGCAGCCGGACCAAAAACAATGAAAAAGCGCTTGCCTTTGTAAGCAAAAATTCAGACAACGCGAGTGAAGGCACCTTTGCAGAGGCAGCCCGTTTTGGCGAAATTATTTTTAACTGTACCAAAGGAGAACATTCATTGGACGCTTTAAAATCAGCCGGTGATGCCCTTAACGGAAAAATACTTGTGGATATCGCCAATCCGTTGGATTTTAGTCAGGGCATGCCACCAACATTGCTTCCTGCTTTGAGTAATTCCAATTCATTGGGTGAAGAAATCCAGAAAGCGTTTCCCGATACGAAAGTGGTAAAAACACTAAATACAATGTGGAACGGTTTGATGGTAAACCCTAACCTGATTGGAAACGGTGACCACATCAATTACATTTGCGGGAACGATGCGGATGCGAAATCTAAAGTAATCTCTATACTCAATGAAGTGGGCTGGAAAAAAGAAAACATCCTTGATCTTGGCGATATTTCCGCCGCGAGAGGAACAGAAGGCTACTTACCGTTATGGCTGCGAATTTATGGTGCTACCGGCAGTGGCGCCTTTAATTTTAAGTTGGTGAAATAAAAACAGGTTTCTTTCAACAAATCCCTCAACTTCCGGCCTTTAAAAGAGATACATTTTAACTTTTTAAGGCGCCGGATTCGGAATCAGTTCCTGTATTTTGTTGATTTCGGCTAAAACGGCATCGGTTAAAACCACATCGAAGGCATTGATATTTTCCTCCAATTGACTTAAAGTTGTAGCCCCGATAATCGTGGACGTTACAAACTTTTGATGATGTACGAAAGCGATGCCCATTTCGGTTACGGTCATACCACAATCCTTTGCCAAATCCTGGTATAATTTGGTTGCTTTATGGCAATTTTCGTTCGTATATCGAGTGAAATGCGGGAACAAATCCAAGCGGGAATTCGGCACAATACCCTTTAAATGTTTTCCGGTAATGAAGCCGAAACCGAGTGGTGAGTAGGCCAGTAAACCGACATTTTCCCTCATGCAAATTTCAGACAATCCCACTTCAAACAAACGGTTCAACAGGGAATACGGGTTTTGAATCGTGGCGATTCGCGGCAGGTTGTGTTTCTCGCTTTCGTTTAAAAACTTCATCACACCCCACGGATTTTCATTGGAAACACCAATATGCTTGATTTTTCCTTCCTTGATTAAACCGTCAAAAACCGTCAGTACTTCTAAAATATTATCCTGCCATTGGTTATCGATTTCCGAAACTCCGCGTTTTCCGAACATATTCATAACACGCTCCGGCCAATGCATCTGATACAAATCGATATAATCCGTTTGCAGGTTTTTCAGACTCAGATCTACCGCTTCATGCAGACTCTTTTTCGAGAAATCCAACGGTTGGCGAATATATCCCATGCCACGGTTCGGACCGGCAATTTTGGTAGCCACAACCAATTTTTCCCTTTTCGATTTTCCTATTTTGTTGAGCCACGTTCCTATGAAACGCTCAGTACTTCCAAAAATATGCTCGTTCCCACCAATAGGATACATTTCGGCCGTATCGATAAAATTGATACCGCGTTCCGTGGCATAGTCCAATTGGGAATGGGCTTCAGCTTCCGTATTCTGATTGCCGAAGGTCATTGTTCCAAGGCATATTTTGCTAACTTGTAAATCGGTATTGGGTAAGGTGATATAGTTCATATTTGAAGGTTCTGAGGTTCTGAGGTTCTGAGGTTCTGAGGTTCTGAGAGGCAAAGGTAAAATTTAGTTGACAGCTACACTAACGGTTAACATTTTTTTAAAAACAAAAAGGCCCTAAGAATTACCTTAGAGCCTTAGCAACTCAGCACCTTAGTACCTCATCTTAAATATCGTTCAGCATCTTCGTGATTTCATCCAATTTTGGAGTCAGGATGATTTCGATACGACGGTTTTTCGCTTTTCCTTCAGCCGTTTCGTTGCTCATTAAAGGCGAATATTCTCCGCGACCTGCCGCTGTCAGGTTTTCTTTTCTAACCGAAGTGTTTGACGTTAGGATATTCACGATTGCAGTAGCACGCTTGGTAGATAAATCCCAGTTGTTTTCCACACCACCACCAATGGTTCCGGTAATTTTATCATTATCCGTATGTCCTTCGATTAACACGGAAATATCCGGATTGTCACCCAATACTTTTCCGACTAAGTCCACCGCTTTTTTACCGTCCGGATTTACTACCCAGCTTCCGGATTCGAAAAGTAGTTTGTTTTCCATGGAAACGTATACTTTCCCGTCTTTTTGTTGTACCGTCAATCCTTTTCCTTCAAACGCACGCAACGATTTTGAAAGGGTTTCTTTCAGTTTGTTCATGGCCGCTTCTTTGGCTGCGATCATGCTTTCCAATTCGTTTACACGATCGGAACGGTCTTTCAAGTCTTTGTTTAATTTGTCCAGACGCGATCTTTCGGCAGCCAGGGCTTTTTCTTTAGCTTCCAGTTGCGCTAACAGATCACGGTTTTTATCCATGTTGCTTTTTAAAGCTTCGTCGCTGTTTTTTTCCAAAGCGTTGTACGAAGACTGCAATGTTTTTAAATTGTTGCTTGCCGCTGCATAATCCGAAGCCAGCTTGTCTCTCTCAGCTTTCAGTTTATCCAATTCCGATTGTAACGTGGCTTTTTCGTTTTCCAACTGACCTTTAGCGGTTGATAAAGCAGTGTTATCATCAGCTAATTGGCGGTTTTCTTTCTTTAAATCGGCGAATTTGGTTTCTAAATCGGTATACATTTTTTTAGAAACGCAAGAGGTGGTTAAGGCTAACGCCAAAATTCCTGCAGATACATGTTTTATCATTTTTTCGAGGTATTTATTATTATTCAATTTCTCCTTTATACTTGTTTTTATTCTTTACTGAAAGTCCATTTTTCACAACTAAACTTCTGTTTCCGCCAAATCCCTAGCCCCGATGGGAGTGGCATCCTTTTCTTGTCTCGTCTTTTTTGACGAGACAAGAAAAGATAGAACGTCCCGATAGCTATCGGAAAGCGGGAAACAGCTCCTGAAAGCTATTCTATTTCCACCAGTACCGGACAATGATCAGAATGTTTGGCTTCCGGTAAAATCACGGCACGTTTTAAACGGTTTTTCATGGGTTCGCTCACCAGATTGTAATCGATTCGCCAGCCCTTATTATTTCCTCTCGCTCCGGCGCGGTAACTCCACCAACTGTAATTGTGCGGCTCCTTGTTGAAATGACGGAAGCTGTCCACAAAACCGCTTTTCATGAAATTGTCCAGCCAGGCGCGTTCTTCGGGTAAAAATCCGGATACTTTTGCGTTTCGGATGGGATCGTGAATGTCGATTGCCTCATGACAGATGTTGTAATCGCCACCGATAATCAGATTCGGAATCTCCTTTTTCAGGTTGTTGATGTACGCCTGAAAATCGTCCATGTACTGAAACTTGTGATCCAGTCGTTCGATGTTGGTCCCGGATGGCAAATACAGGCTCATCACCGAAAAATCATCGAAATCGACTCTCAGATTACGCCCTTCCTTATCCATGTAGTCGATTCCGGTACCGTAGACCACATTTTTCGGCTGTACTTTCGATAAAATCGCCACACCGCTGTATCCTTTCTTTTCGGCCGGAAACCAATAATGATAAGGATAACCGGAAAGTTCGATGTCCAGGGTAGGAATTTGTTCGGGTGTCGCTTTGATTTCCTGCAGGCAAATCACGTCAGGATCAGCACTTTGCAACCAGTCGAGAAACCCCTTTGTTATGGCCGCACGTATTCCATTGACATTGTAGGATATAATCTTCATTCTCAGATAATCTTTTTCCCAAATGTATAGAAAAAACAATCATATTTAAAACACAACCCTCAATTACTTATAAACAATTAGTCTTCAAACAAATAACAATGAAACCATCAGATTTTACATTTATACTTCACAAACATTTTAACGATTAGAGTATTATTGCTATCTTTGTTTTTCGCTCAAAAAAACCAAAACTAAATGGGTTTAGTCACCGCTAAAGAAGTTGCAAAAGCAATAAATGCTGATAAATACGGTTTTTTAGGAACCTTTTCAGGCTGGTTACTGATGAAGGCGCTTAAAATATCGACACTCAACAAAATTTACAATAGGAACAAGCATTTAAAAGATGTTGAGTTCCTGAATGCCATATTGGATGAATTTCAGATCAAGTTCGAGATTCCGGAAGCCGACCTGAAACGATTGCCCAAAGACGGTGCTTACATTACGGTTTCCAACCATCCGCTGGGCGGAATTGACGGTATTTTACTTTTAAAATTAATGCTCGAAAGGGAACCGAATTTCAAAATCATCGCCAATTTCCTGCTGCACCGCATCGAACCGATGAAACCGTACATCATGCCGGTGAATCCTTTCGAAAACCACAAAGACGCTAAGTCAAGTGTTATCGGCCTTAAAGAAACGCTTCGTCATTTAAGTGACGGAAAACCATTAGGAATGTTCCCTGCCGGCGAAGTTTCCACCTACAAAGACGGCCAGCTGGTGGTAGACAAACCCTGGGAGGAAGGCGCTATCAAAGTCATCCGCAAAGCACAGGTTCCGGTGGTTCCGATTTATTTCCACGCCAAAAACAGCCGCTTGTTTTATTTCCTTTCCAAAATAAACGACACACTGCGTACGGCTAAATTACCTTCAGAATTACTGACACAAAAAGATCGTGTAATTAAGGTTCGTATCGGAAAACCAATTTCCGTGGCCGAACAGAACGAATACGAATCCATAGAAGCATATTCCGAATTTTTACGCAGGAAAACATACATGCTGGCCAATCCTTTCGAAACCGAAAGCAAACTGTTGCCAACGCCAAACTTAAAACTTCCCAAGAATCCGAAACAGATTGCCAAACCGGCCAATCAGGACAAAATTCTGGAGGAAGTCACTAGCATCAGAAAAGGAAACTATCGTCTTTTGCAAAGTAAAAACTACGAGGTTTTCTTTGTCACAGCCGATAAAATCCCGAACATACTTCATGAAATCGGGCGTTTGCGTGAAATTACCTTCCGTGAAGTGGGCGAAGGAACAAATGAAGCCATCGACCTGGATCAGTACGACAATTACTACCACCACATGTTTTTGTGGGATGACGACACCCAGCAGATTGCAGGAGCCTACCGTATGGGATTAGGTACTGAAATTTATGCCAAATACGGCATCAATGGTTTTTACCTTCAGGAATTGTTCCGCTTTGAACCGGAACTGTTTGACATGATGAGCAAATCCATCGAAATGGGACGCGCGTTCATCATCAAGGAATACCAGCAGAAACCTATGCCATTATTCCTGCTTTGGAAAGGAATCGTACACACGACCTTACATTATCCGGAACACAAATTCCTTATCGGCGGGGTGAGCATCAGCAATCAGTTTTCGGAATTTTCGAAATCACTGATGATTGAATTCATGAAATCGAATTACTACGATCCGTATATTGCCCAATACGTACATCCTAAAAAGGAGTACAAGGTAAAATTAAAAGACGCGGATAAGGACTTTATTTTTGATGAAGCCGAATCCGATCTGAACAAATTTGACAAAATCATTGACGAACTGGAACCGGGAAGCTTGCGTTTACCTGTACTGATTAAAAAATATATCAAACAGAATGCCCGAGTGGTTGCCTTTAATGTAGATCCTTTATTTAACAATGCCGTTGACGGATTGATGTATATCCGTATCGCCGACATCCCCGAAAGCACCATGAAACCGGTTATTGAAGAATTTCAGGCAGAATTGGAGCGTAAACTTGCGGAAAAAGGAGAAAACATTTAACCATCTACAACCAAAACAAAAAAAGTATGAAGTACTATTTAGAAGTATTGAAAAAGTATGCCGAATTCAGCGGAAGAGCAAGAAGGAAAGAATATTGGATGTTTCTTCTGTTCAATATGATTTTTGCAGTAGTAGCAATGATTCTTGATAACCTATTTGGAATCGCTTTTGGAAATATTGGTTATGGACCTCTATATATAATTTATGCGATTGCAATGTTTATTCCAGGATTAGCAGTAGGCATAAGAAGATTACACGACATTGGAAAAAGCGGCTGGATGACATTAATTGTGTTTATTCCGCTTATTGGCCCAATCTGGCTATTAGTATTATTGGTTTCAGAAGGAGACAGAGGAGCCAATAAATACGGAAAAGATCCAAAATATTTTGGTGACGAAATAAACGAAATAGGTATTCCGCAAGAATAAATAAAAACAAAGCCCCGAAATTCCGGGGCTTTTTCATATAAAAGAGAAAAACAACACCCCTATTTCTTTTTCAACCCTGTTTTCCTTAGCAATTTAAATCCCTACGTATTTCACGGATTCAACAAAAACGAACACATCTGAAATACTAAACTTATAATTTTAAATTACAAGTTCTTAAAACGCGCACAACAAGCCCACAATAATAAAATAATATTTTTAAACAAAAACAAAAACTGTCGTGATATTCTCCTATTTTTGTGAACCCTAAAAAACAACCACCACAAAATGAGATTATTACTCCTTTTATTACTGATTGGCTACAACATAGCGAATGCCCAATTAAGCAAAAAACACTGGATACCTCCCATTCACGCAAGAGGAGGGGAAAACTATGTCGCAGACCATTATGTTTATCTGTCAACACCGGAACCAATCCCTTTTCAGGTTAACATTACCACTGGTGACGGAACCCCACTTTCAGGCTCTCCTTTTACAATTTCAAGCGGAAACCCGGCTAGGGTCACCGTAGGAAACAGTCAGCCTTCTGCAATTTTCATCGCACCCAGTGATCTTAACATAGTTAAACAAAACAAGGGCTTGATATTAGAAGGAAGCAAAGAGTTTTATGCAACTTTTAAAGTCCGGGCAGACAATCATGCGGAAATCTTAGTTGCAAAAGGTTACCAAGGAATCGGAACCGAATTCAGGCTTGGCAGTTTACCCCAAAACATGGATGGCAGTCTCAGGAATTTTTTCGCCAGTTTTATGGCTACCGAAGACAATACAACGGTAACACTTTCCGATTACGACCCATACGTTGAATTTCAAGTAAACGGAACCACTATAAGTCCGGCCACACAAACCTTTACCGTAGACACGGGAGAGACGGTCACCGTTTCAGGTTATGCTAATATCCTTCCAAATTTAACCGGTTTCATAGGTGCATTGCTAACATCAGACAAACCCGTTGCCGTAAATACCGGAAATGCGCTTGCCGGAATGTCAGACCCTAATGACGGGCAGGATTTTACCTTTGATCAGATTGTTCCAAAAGAAGAAGTAGGCACGGAATATGTTGTTGTAAAAGGTAACGGAAGTGACAATGTAGAACATCCCTTAGCCATCGCAACAGAAGACAATACTGATATTTTCATTAACGGTTCAACAACAGTTTACACAACCATCAATGCGGGAGACTATGTTCTGATTCCTGCGTCAATGTACCAGGGAACGAACAATAAAAACATGTATATCACCTCATCCAAACCCATATACATGTATCAAATACTGGGTGGTTCTCAATCAGATGCAACATCTGGTTTGAATTTCATCCCCCCTTTAAGTTGCTTTTTTCAGAAAACCGTGGATCTTATACCAAGTATTAATGCCATAGGCCCATTCACATACAACAGCGAAATCATTGCATTAACCTACACCGGCTCAACCGTAAAAATAAACGGAAACAACATTACGGCACTACCGGAACCTGTTTTAGGCAATCCGCAATGGGTTACCTACAGAATTCAGGGGTATACCGGAAACGTAAAAGTTGAATCAACTGGACCGCTAGCAGCCGGTTTGTTCGGTTCAGGTGGCAATAACGGCGCCGTTGGGTTTGCGGGCTACTATTCCGGTTTTGGGTCAGAACCCAGAGATACAGATGTCACGGTCTGCTCTAATACAACAACCGACCTGTTCCCGAAAATTGAAGGAAATCCCGATCCGGGTGGAGTATGGACACCACCACTAGCCAGTGGTACAGGTGTTTTCAATCCAGACGTTGATATGCCGGGAGTTTACAATTACAATTTTACCGGGCTGTGCGAAATTGTAAATGTTCAGGTTACCGTTTCCATACAACAGGCACTGAATCCGGGAAACAACAACCAAAGAGAGGTTTGCATAAATGATTCCTCGTTTGATTTGTTCGCACTGCTTGGATCTGGCGCAAGTACCGGCGGAACATGGTCTCCCGCCTTGGCCAGTGGGACCGCTATTTTTAATCCTGCTGTAGACGTATCTGGCACCTACACCTATACACTGGCTCCGGACAATGCCTGTACAGAAGTTTCCGCCACCGTGGAAGTAACGGTGAACCCAGTACCAACAGTTGCACCGATTACCGATTATATCATTTGCGACGATGCTCTAGACGGTGACGACGCTAATGGATTTGCACTCTTCGATTTCAACACAAAAACAACCGAAATCCTGAACACACAAACAGGAATTCAGGTTAGCTATCATGTAAACCAAAATGATGCCGACAGCGGAGCAAATCCTCAAAACACATTACATACTAACAACAGAATAGCATACGTTCGTTTAACAAATACAGCAACGAACTGCTACATCACATCATCTTTTAATCTGATTGTAAATCCCATTCCGGTAATGAACAGCAGTGTCACCCTAAAACAATGTGATGACAATCAGGACGCCATTACTGGCTTCAATCTTACCGAGGCAAACGGACTGATCAGTACAGATCCGAATGTTCAGTTCAGTTATTTTACATCCAATATTAATGCAACTACAAACGCAAACCCGATAACCAATTATACGAATTATACTTCCGGAGGCGAAATCATCTGGGTAAGAGTAACCAATCCCAACGGATGTTTCAAGATCGCAACCACAACCCTGATCGTTTCAGCCACTCAGATAACCGTTTCCAACATGCAAACGCTGAATGAATGCGACACATACATCGATGCAAACGATCCGGATAATGATGGTTACGCTTATTTTAATTTTGACACGGCAACAGCGGCGATTTTAAATTCATTCGTGAACAACCAGAATCTGACCGTTACCTATTACGAAAGTTTAGCCGATGCTCTGACAGAAGAAAATGCGGTTACCGGAACTACCGCAAACCCGTACAGAAACATCATTGCTGATGCACAAACTCTTTACATTAGGGTTGACAGTAACATGAACAATGACTGTGTCGGATTAGGACCGTTTTTAAACCTTGTCGTAAATCCGATTCCGAAAACAGAACTGGGTGATAACTTTACACTTTGTTTAGACCCTACAACCGGTTTAGGTTCTCAAAACATCGACGCCACACCTTCAAATCCGGGAAATTTCAGCTATTCCTGGACCCCGACAAATCCTGATGTCGACGCAAACGGAAACCAAAATGCCGTTTTCAATGTGGCACAGGCAGGCACCTATTCCGTTGTGGTAACAGAAACCACCACCAACTGCAGCAATACAGACACCATTACCATTGACGCCTCCTCAGAACCCCTTTCCGTAACGGCAATTCTCATCTCACCATTGTTTTCAAGTGGTCTTGCCACCATACAGGCTACGGCTCAGGGAGGTTACGGAACATACGAATACAGCATCGACGGAAGCTACTGGCAATCAAGCAACACCTTCTCAGGACTTACCAACGGGGAGTATGTCATTTCTGTAAGAGACACCGCCAGCTGTGGCGTAACGGTTTCAAATACTGTTTACACCGTCACCTACCCGAATTTCTTCACTCCCAACGGCGACGGTTTTAATGACACCTGGAAAATTGACAATTTACAACCCTCATACGAAGCTGTTATTTATATTTTCGACCGATACGGAAAACTGATCAAAGAAATCAGTCCGAACGGATCCGGCTGGGACGGTACTTTCAACGGGAATCAACTTCCTGCAACCGATTATTGGTTCAAAATCGAATACACGATAAACAACGCACGAAATCAATTCAGAAGTCATTTCTCCCTGAAACGATAACTAATTATAACCATATCAAAAATTAAAAACGGGACAGCTTCAACACTATCCCGTTTTTAATTAAATTTGATTTTCGTACCAATTCCGACATCCCAACAGAAAATGAAACCATTACTTCTTTTGCTTCAAAGCACAAACATCAATGAAAAAATAAACAATGCTCCGGATTCCGGTTATCAGATTGGAGTATTCATAGGAACTTTTCTGCCTTTTGCCGTTTTGGCCGGCATTGCCTACTGGATGTATTACCGCGCCAAAAAAAGAGAAAACAAACCATGACGATTATCTCGTTTTCAGCCAACCGGTAATACTCAATCGCGGTTGACGTACCGGCTTGACCTCATGCTCAAGAACCTGGCTTTCAAATATCACCATTCTTCCCTGAACCGGTACAATATTCAACTCGGTTTCCTGGTCGCCCTCGTTTTGATAAATTGTAAGTTCGCCCCCAAAATCCATCTGCCAGTGTTCTTCATTCAAATAACAAACCATTGAAAGTTTACGGCGACTGTCATTTTGGAAAGTATCCAGATGACGCTTATAAAAAGTCCCCTCAGGGTACAACGCATAATGAAATTCTTTGTCCTGAATCCCTAAAAAACAAGTCCGGTTCAGATAGTTTACAAAATCATTGATGCGATCAAAATATACGGTTTCGGCTTCATCCGCATTTACTTCATCCAGCCAAAGAATAAAATCACCGCGAACGGCATCTACAATCTGCTCATTTGCCTGATTCCCTATGGCCGATTTTTTAAAATTGTTTTCTTCAAACTTTTTCAAGAGATTTTTTCGCAATAAGACAACCTCTTCAGTCGTAAAAAAATTATCGGCAATACTGTATTTTTGACGCATCAGATCATCAATAATCTGCTCGTATTTCGGATTGATTTCAAAATCACTCATAAACTTCAAAATTATACTTCAAAGATAAGATGAAAAACCCGAAATGTGTTGCTCGATTTTATTTACTAAATTTGTCCTCTAAATAAAGTACGATGAGCAACATCAGAATCACAAAACAATTTTCTTTCGAAACCGGCCATGCCTTATACGGTTATGACGGGAAATGCAAAAACGTTCACGGTCACAGTTACAAACTTTCGGTTACCGTAATCGGAAAACCCATAACCGACACGTCGAATGTAAAATTCGGAATGGTGATTGATTTCGGAGATCTGAAAAAAATCGTAAAAGAAGAAATTGTTGATGTTTTCGATCATGCAACGGTGTTTAATCAAAACACGCCACACATCGAATTGGCAAACGAGCTGAAAAACAGAGGACATCACGTTATTTTAGTCGATTACCAACCCACAAGCGAAAACATGGTGGTTGATTTTGCGGCGAAGATAAAAAGCCGATTACCGGATAATATTCAACTACATTCCTTAAAACTTCAGGAAACCGAGTCTTCTTTTGCCGAATGGTATCAATCAGACAATTGATTTTCAGCAACGGATAAAAAAAGTCACCTTTACAGCCGCTATCGAGTCACAAATACGGATTCGGAAGATGCTTTATAACATACATCTCTTTTAATTGACTTTAAACGAATCCGAATCGAAAAGTAATTTACATTCCCTATATTTGATACCTCATTTATTTTTTATATGAAACTCCCTGGAGCTAAGAAAGTTTATTTTGCATCCGATCAGCATTTTGGGGCGCCCACCGCTGAAAAAAGTTTTCCCAGAGAACAAAAGTTTGTAGCCTGGCTTGACGAAATCAAGAAGGATGCCGATGCCTTATTTCTTTTAGGCGACTTGTTTGATTTCTGGTTTGAATACAAAACGGTTATCCCTAAGGGCTTTGTGAGGGTTTTGGGTAAACTTGCCGAACTTCGCGACAGTGGCATTCCCATCTTCTTCTTCGTGGGAAATCACGATTTGTGGATGTACGATTATTTTGAAAAGGAACTGAATATACCGGTATACCATAAACCGAAACATTTCACGATTAATGGCAAAGAATTTTTTATCGGACACGGTGACGGATTAGGTCCCGGCGATGTGGGTTATAAACGAATGAAAAAAGTTTTTACCAACCCGTTTTCAAAATGGCTCTTCAGATGGCTTCATCCGGATATCGGAGTTAAATTAGCCCAATACCTTTCGGTGAAGAATAAATTGATTTCGGGAGACGATGACGTTAAATTTCTTGGCAAAGAAAACGAATGGCTGTACCAATACGCCCTGAAAAAACTGGAAACTAAACATTATGATTTTTTCGTATTCGGACACAGACATTTGCCCCTTGAGATTTTACTAAAAGGAGACTCCCACTATTTCAATCTTGGTGACTGGATAGGTTATTTTTCCTACGGCGTGTTTGACGGAACCAATTTTGAACTAAAACGATTCAATCACTAAAGGCGTCAGACGTCTGTGTAATGTTCCTTTTTCGGGATTTTTCCATGCCAATATTGCATCAGTAACAAACTGCCGACAAGAGAAGAAGCGATACCTTCAAACAGTAATCCGATGCAATATTCGTTAATACGGGCTTTTCCTCCTGCGAATATAAATCCATCGGAAAGCGAACTCAGATATTCTTCTCCACCGCGAGCGTGAATATACACCATTAACCCGAAAACGCTAAGAACCACACCAACTACACATGTCAGGATGCTAGCCATAAAATTGTTCATGTATTCGTAATTACCCTCTGCATAATTATCCTTAATGGTTCTGCTGGCACCATAAAGAACAATAAAAATATTAAAGAATCGCAAATACAACTGATCGGCCAAACCCAATACTTCCATTAACAGAAAATACAGTCCGATTCCAAGAAAAATAATAACCCCGTTTTTAAATTCTTTTCTGCTGAACATAATGGTAAATTTTTAAATTAAACAAGAAACCATTGGAAATACAAAAGACTAATTTCCAAACACTTACTAAGTTACAAAAATTTACGATACGAATTCAAAAATCACATTCCAATCGCTTTGCTGTCATCGGGAAGCAGCACCCAGTCATTGTGCCAAAAGTAATCCCAATTCACCGCTGCCAAATCCACTTTGGGGTCGATCAGGGGCTGCAATGGCTTTCTGTTAACGGAGACGTGGCAATTCACATAAACACTTACCTCGGTTCCTTTTTGCAGATAGTCCGCCTTGATACGTTGTGCCATTTGCCAGATCATATCCGGTTTGGCGGCCATCCCATGAAATTGTCTTTGTGACATATGCTTATCCACAGGATAATAAAGAAGATTACCGTTTTCTTTGTCGATTACCCGGAAGGTCACCAGTCCGTATCTGTCCCGCAACATCATGCGCCAGCTCAAACGATGGCCTTCTTCTGTCCACAAAACATCGCCTTTTATTAGCCAATGTCGCAGGGGCAAAGCCAGTTGAATCAAAAAATACGGAATAAACAACCAATAGAACACTGATTTGCCGGAAGCGACTTCAGTTCGAGGAACATCTGTCGGTTTGCGCTTAAAAAAAACAGCGCGGATAGACTCCGGCGGGTAGAAAAAAACAGCGAAACTCAAAGCAAAATAGGGGAATATTCCGATTTGAAGAAAAACGGAATTAAAAATATGGAACAAAAGCGAGGCTATAACTGCCAATGTCCGTGTGCGCTTCCAAAGCAGTAAAGGAACGATGAGTCCGTCAAAGGCAATACCGGCATAAGCGATAAACACATGAAACGTCGGATTCTGAAACACCTTTTCTATCTGAGGCAGGGTCTTAATTTCGGAAAACAAAATCCCTGTATAGGTACCGTCCAACCAATCGGGATAGAATTTGGCAACCGTTGCGAAAAAATAAACGATGCCCATTTGCAGTATCATCACCCAGGAACACCAGGCCGGCATGGACAGCCGCTTCAAACCCGGGTTTTGTTTTGCGTCTACCGAGGCATAGCTGTCGGCAGGAAGGAAAAGCATTATAAACGCTATGAGCAGCAACAAATAATAGTGATTGTTATAGGAGGTCTTCTGCATGAAATAAGCACCGGCCCAAAGTACGGTAAGCAAACCCAGACTCAAACGGTATCGGTAGCCCAGCATTACCATCAAAGACAAACACCCCATGACTACGAAATACAAATACATCCCGTATCCCGGTAGCGGCTGCAGCCACTCCAGACCAATGTGCGAAAAGGTAAATTCCGGTGAGATAAAATTTTCCCTGACCCATCCTGTTGCTATCGCACCAAAAGATTCGCAGGCAAAAAGGAATCCGAAAAATATTCTGAAAAGAATTAACGGAGCATTGTCTATAGGCCTGAACAATCGGGAAATCATTATAAAAAACGATTGGCAATATATGCAGTTGACGTATCCTGATCTTTCCCCAATTGCAATTTCAATTCATCCACCGAAGCAAACTTTTGTTCGTCACGGATTTTTTCATGAACTGCAATTGTGATTTTCTTTCCGTACAAATCCCGGTCAAAATCAAAAAAATGCGCTTCGATACTTTGCGTCGTACCCCCAACCGTGGGATTAACACCAATATTCATCATTCCGTAAACCGTTCTGTTATCGATTTCGGAAGAAACGATATAAACACCATTTTTAGGGATTAACTTACAAGCATCTTCCATTTTTATATTGGCTGTCGGGTAGCCGATAGTCCGCCCTAGTTTTCGGCCTTCGGCAACGATTCCGGAAAAGAAATAATCATATCCAAGGTATTGATTGGCCAAAACGATATTGCCCTGATCCAATGCTGTCCTGATTTTTGTGGAACTGACAGAAACCGCATCTACCTCCTGCGCCGATATCTGCTCGACTTCAAAATCATACTGTTCTCCAAACCGAATCAGATCTTCAATAGTAGCGGTTCGGTTTCTTCCAAAACGATGATCATATCCGATGATGATTTTTCTGATATTGAATTTATCCACTAAAATATTTTTAACGAATTCTTCAGCGGTAAGTTGCGAAAAAATCTGATCGAAAGGATGAATCACCAAATTATCAATTCCGGCTTTTTCAAGCAAAACTGCTTTTTCTTCAATCGTATTTAAAAGTTTGATTTCCGACTCGTGCTGCAGGACCATTCTCGGGTGCGGAAAAAAGGTAAGCACCAGACTTTCACAGCCCAGTTTTTTGCTCGAAGACGTTACCTTATCCAATATGCTTTGATGCCCTATATGAACGCCGTCAAAAGTACCTAAAGTAACAACGGTCCCTACTGACGTATTGAATTCCTGTATGGATGAAACTATTTTCAAGTGATAATGTTTGCGCAAAGGTAATTATTGTAATCCTATTACAAAAAAAAGATATACCATTGTTTTTAAATACCAACTCTCTTTCTAAAAATATATAAAATATAACATTTATGTTAAAAATGTAAAAAAAAATGTATTTTTGAAACCTTAACCGAAAATACTAACTAAAAAATGAAAAAAATCTTACTATTCTCATTTGTAGCTTTTCTGGGCACTTTAGCCTCGGAAGCACAAACTGAAAAAGTCTGGAAACCCAGTCCAGACCAAAAAATTGAGTCCTCAAAAAAAGTGAAACGATCCTCTTTTCCCTCGGAATACAAACTTTTTCAATTGGATCTTCAGTTACTCCGATCAACACTGAATCAAGCACAAAGCCGATTCGACAAAAACCCGAAAGGCATTATCATTTCAATCCCTAACGCGGAAGGCAATCTGGAACGATTCGAAATGTTCGAAGCCTCCAACTTTGACGCGGACTTACAGGCGCAATTCCCAAACATCAGAGCCTATGCAGGTAAAGGGATTGATGACAGAACCGCTCAAATCAGACTGAGCATTTCACCCGAAGGAATCCAAACCATGGTCTTCAGAAATGACAGGGAAAACGAATTCATGGAACCCTACTCAGCTGACGGAAAAATACATGCTGTATATACTTCCGACAGAAATAAAGGAGGATTACCTTTCACATGCACCACCGATGACAAAAAAATGTTCTCCGAATTAAAATCATCAGTCGAATCAAAATCAAGCTCCGGTAAACTTCTCAATTTCAGACTGGCCATGTCCTGTACAGGAGAATATGCCGCATATCACGGGGGAACTCAGGCTGCGGTTGTAACGGCATTCAACAACACGATGACAAGGGTAAACGGCGTTTTCGAAAAAGATTTAGCCATTCACATGACGTTAATCGCTTCCACAACAAACGTAATTTACCTCAACAGTGCCACTGATCCATACGGAAATACCGATGCCAACTATAACGCGAACTTACAAACCACACTGACCAATGTAATCGGAAATGCCAACTACGATATTGGCCATTTGGTTTCTGCAATCGGAAACAACGGAAATGCCGGATGTATAGGTTGCGTATGCGATAACGGAAAAGGAAGCGGTTACACTACGAGCACTGCTCCAATTGGCGACAATTTCGATATTGACTTCGTCGCTCACGAAATGGGACACCAGTTTGGGGGCAACCATACCTTCTCAAACAACAATGAAGGTGCCGGCGTGAACGTGGAAGTCGGATCAGGTGTAACAGTGATGGGCTATGCCGGAATCACTCCTTATGACACACATCTTCACTCCATTGACGTGTTCCATGCCGCGAACATCAATCAAATCCAAAACAACATGTTATCCAAAACATGTCCTACGGTCACCATATTAACACATGGCGCACCGGTAGTGAACGCTGGATTAAACTACACCATCCCGAAAAGCACACCGTTTATCTTAACAGGTTCCGCTACAGACCCTAACGGAGACACCTTGAATTATGTGTGGGAGCAAAATGATGACGGTAGTACACAAACAGCTGCCAACAGTGCTGCCCGCGCCAATAAAACAATAGGACCGAACTGGGTAAATTACGTTCCAAGTACCACACCATCAAGATATTTTCCTAAATTGAGTTCTGTCATTGCCAATCAGGCCACTACTGCAGGCTTAGATGTTGTTGCAGAAGCTTTGAGCTCTGTCGGAAGATCATTAAATTTCAGATTAACAGCAAGAGACAATAATGTTTTAGGCGGACAAACAGGTTATGATGACACTGTAGTTACTGTCAATGTGGTTGCCGGACCATTTACGGTGAACACCCCAAACACCTCTGTATCATGGAACGTAGGTACCAATCAAACTGTTACATGGGCCGTTGCAGGAACGACTGCAAATGGTGTGAACTGCAACTATGTAGATATTTATTTATCGACCAACGGAGGATTGACTTATCCGATTCTTTTAGCCAACAAAGTTCCGAATGACGGAACGGAAACAATAACAGTTCCTAACAATATCGGAACCGCAAACCGAATTATGGTAAAAGGAAACAATCATATTTTCTTCGATATTTCAAATACAAACTTTACCATAGCAGCACCAACCTCCTCCTTTGCTGTAGGCTACAATGGGGTTGCTGGCGAACAATTTAAATCCGCTTGTCAGGGCGCAAATCTTTCATATGTTATCGACTATAAAGCATTGGCAGGTTTCAGTGGCACTACCACTTTCAGCGCAACCGGAAACCCAGCAGGCTCAACCGTTAGCTTTTCCCCGACTTCCATGAGCAACACAAACGGAACCGTCACCATGACAATCAGCAACACTGCAGGAAGTACGGCCGGCATTCACAATATTATTGTCACCGCAACTTCTGGAGCCACAAGTAAAACTGTTCCGTTTTATTTTGAATTATTCAATTCAAACTTCGGAGCAATGTCACTATCCACACCGGCCAACAATGCCGTGGGGCAAAACGTAAGTCTGAACTTAACATGGGCAGCAAACAGCAATGCTTCATCGTATGATGTCCAGGTTGCTACAGATCCTGCATTCACGAACATCATCCGTTCAGGAAACTCCACTACGACCTCTTACAGTGTATCCGGTTTATCACAAGCTGCAAACTACTACTGGAGAGTGCTTCCTAAAAACGTTTCCTGCAGTGGGACTTATAGTACTGGCTTCAAATTCACAACCGGAAATTTGGTTTGCTCAACCACCAACTCCACTAATATCCCGATTACGGTTCCGGACAATGGAACGGGTACTTCTACCATCACCATTGCCGCCGGAGGAACAATTTCCGATGTAAATGTTACCATGAATGTAAATCACACATGGATTGGTGATACGGTAGGAACACTAACAAGTCCAACCGGAACTGTGGTTCAATTATACAACAGACCATGCGATTCAGGGTCGACCAATGCAAATATAAGTGCTACATTTGACGACTCAGGCGCTACTCCTATCTGTCCTGGAATTTCAGGGACTGTTACACCTTCGTCACCTTTATCCGCATTTAACGGACTGACTTCAACAGGGACATGGACCTTGAGGATAATCGATCAGGCAACTAACGACTCGGGAACCATAAATAGTTGGAGCTTAAACATCTGTACGGTACAAACGGCAGGAGTTGCGGAAAACAACCTTAAAAATTTCGTGATTTACCCCAATCCAAACAACGGTGCTTTTAATGTACAGTTCGAATCAACGTCAGGAAACGACATTAAAATTAATGTATATGACGTAAGCGGAAGAATTATCTTTGAAAAATCATATCCAAACACGGATATTTTCAATCAAAACCTGCAATTGAACAACCCACAAGCCGGTGTTTATTTAATCACGGTTCAGGACGGAAGCTACAAAACAACAAAACGGATTATTATAAAATAAAGAACCACAAAAAAAGCGTCAAATATGACGCTTTTTTTATTCATATTATTGAAAATACATTTAAATAACAAAATAATTCGTAAATTCGAAAAAAATTAACTTTACTAAAAAATGAAGAAAACTTTACTTTTAACCTTAGCAGCCGCGGCGTTGATGTTCACAGAAGGACATGCACAAACAGACCGCTTTTGGAAGCCTGCCGAAAACGGTAATGTGACCGTATCTAAAACGGCATCCAGAGAGAGCTTCCCAAAAAACTATACGCTGTATAGTCTAGACCTGAACACCCTAAAGCAAACCTTGCTTTCTGCTCCAAACAGAACAGAAAAGGGAAAAAGTGGGGTTATCATTTCCCTTCCCAACACAAATGGTAAAACAGAACGTTTCGAAATGTTTGAAGCCTCCAACTTTGACCCTGAATTACAGGCACAGTTTCCGGAGATCAGAGCGTATGCAGGAGTTGGTATTGACGACAAATATGCTCAGGTACGTTTAAGTATCGACCCGAAAGGAATCCAAACAATGGTTTTCAGAGCTGACAAAAAAAATGAGTTCATGGAGCCATATTCTGCTGACGGAAAAGTATATGCGGTTTTCTCCTCAAGCAGAGAAAAAGGAAAACTCCCTTTCACTTGTTCAACACCCGACCAAATTTTAATTAATGACCTATCCGGAAAAGCCGCTACGTCAAGATCAAGTACAGGAAACTTACTGACATTCCGATTAGCCCTTTCCTGCACGGCTGAATATGCAAACTATTTCGGTGCCTCTAGCGCTGCTCAGGTCGCATTAGTTAACGCTGCTTTCAATGCTACAATGACACGTGTAAACGGAGTATTTGAAAAAGACTTCGCGATTCGCATGAATATCATTGCAGCAAACAACAATGTTATTTTTTACAATCCTGCCACAGATCCATACTCCCCATCTGCAAGTATGAACAACTGGAACGCTGAATTACAGAGCACCCTAACAACTATAATCGGTGAAGCCAACTACGACGTAGGACACTTATTCGGTGCAGACGGTGGCGGCGGTAGTGCCGGGTGTATCGGGTGTGTTTGTACAGACGGAATCAAAGGACGCGGAATAACCTCCCCAGCTGATGCAGTTCCCGCAGGTGACACATTTGACATTGACTACGTAGCACACGAATTGGGCCACCAATTTGGAGCAAACCACACCTTCTCACATGGATCAGAACCGTACAACGTTAATGTCGAACCGGGATCAGGATCAACAATTATGGGTTATGCCGGAATAACATCATACAATGTACAAATGAATTCTGATGACTACTTCCATGCTGCAAGTATTGCTCAGGTTCAGGCGAATATGGTAGGAAAAACATGTCCCACATCAACAGCCATAACACACGGAACTCCCACAGTAAATGCCGGAGCAGATTATACAATTCCAATCAGCACTCCATTTATGCTTACCGGTTCGGCCACAGATCCAAACGGAAACCCATTAGTTTATACATGGGAACAAATGGATTCAGCCACAACCCAAACAGGTGCAAACAGCGTTGCTTCTCCAACAAAAACAGGCGGCCCTAACTGGAGATCTTTTGAACCAACCACATCTCCAACAAGAATTTTCCCTGTAATGAGTGCAGTTCTAAATGGCCAAACAACATCTACCGGACCCGGAGGAATTGTAGTTGAGGCATTAAGCTCGGTAGCAAGAACCCTAAACTTCCGATTGACCGCAAGAGACAATATTGCAGGAGGAGGTCAAACAAATTTTGACAACGTACTGGTAACTGTTGACGCTGCAAAAGGCCCTCTTACAGTGACATCTCAGGCAACGTCCGGGATTTCATGGACCCAAGGCTCAACGCAAACCGTTACCTGGACTGTTAACAACACCAACACAAGTCCCGGCGGAGCAAATGTGGATATTTTATTATCTACGGATGGCGGCCAGACATTCCCGACAGTTTTACTGGCGAACACCCTTAACGACGGAACGCAAACCATTACGGTGCCAAACATTGCCGCAC
This sequence comes from Flavobacterium limnosediminis JC2902, assembly GCF_000498535.1. Taxonomy (GTDB): domain Bacteria; phylum Bacteroidota; class Bacteroidia; order Flavobacteriales; family Flavobacteriaceae; genus Flavobacterium; species Flavobacterium limnosediminis. The sequence goes on from NZ_AVGG01000003.1 coordinate 154,048, forward strand.
AACAATGTAGAATTATGGTAAAAGCATCGGGTAATGTTTTCTTCAATGTGAATGCTGCTTATTTCGCAATCGGATATACTATCACTACCACATGTAACACGTACTCCAATACTACTCCACTTGTAATTCCTGATGCAACAGCAGGTGGCCCCGGCGCAGTAGTAAATAACACAATCAGTGTACCTGTTATTACTGGAACCATATACGATGTAGATGTTAATCTTAATGTAAACCATTCTTGGCCTTCAGACTTAGTAATCGCTCTTAATCATCCCGACAATACTCAAGTGACTTTATGGGGAAGAGCTTGTGCCGGAAATGACAATTTCAACATAACACTGAGCGACGGCTCCCCTGCTTTCACTTGTGTAGCCAATATGACAGGAACTTTTGCCCCGTCTTCTCCTTTATCAGCGTTTAACAATAAGCCGAGAAATGGAACATGGACACTATTGGCCAGTGATTTTGCCCTTCAGGATACGGGACAGATCAACTCATGGTCAATCAATGTATGTACACAAACATTCACGTTAGCAACTGAAAGTTTCGGTTTACAGGATTTCACGTTATACCCGAATCCGAACAATGGAAACTTTAATGTTCAATTTTCTTCCGACACACAAAACAACGTTAAAATTGGAGTTCATGACATGAGAGGCCGATTGGTTTTTGAAAAAGAATATCAAAACGCGGGCATATTCAATCAAAACATCCAACTTACCAACGTACAATCCGGCGTTTACATAGTAACCGTTCAGGATGGAGACAGAAAAGAAGTTAAGAAAATTTCTATAAAATAAATTAGCAATACAGCAAAAAAAGGTGTCAATTTTTGACACCTTTTTTTATTTAATTCATTGAAATTTGGAATTTTACAAAAAATCTCTAATTTTGACACAAACTTAACATTACTAAAATGAAAAAAAATCTACTCCTGGCCATTGCTGCATTTGCACTATCTACCGGATATGCTCAAAATGACAAGTTTTGGTCTGCCTTCAAAGGTGAAAGCAGCAAGCTTGCTACCGACAAAGCAGTAGCGCGAGTTTCTTTCCCAAAACAGTTTGATTTGTTTGAACTGAATCTGAATCACATCAAACAAACATTACTGGCTGCGCAAAACGCATCACCTAACCAAAAAGTAATCATAACGATACCAAACGCCGATGGTGCTTTGGAGGAATTTGAGATGTACGAGGCTTCAAACTTCGAGGCTGATTTACAGGCACAGTTCCCGGAAATCAGAGCCTATTCAGGAAAAGGGATTACGGACAAATACGCTACGTTAAAATTAAGTATTTCTCCTCAAGGAATACAGACTATGGTATTCAGAGCTGACAAACCAAATGAATTCATTGAGCCGTATTCTCAGGACCATAAAATATATGCAGTTTTCAAATCTCAAAGAGAAAAAGGAAAACTACCTTGGACTTGTTCTACAGCGGATGCTGAGATGTTCGACGGAATTTCTCCAAAAGCCAAAAATTTTGCCGGAAAATTCAGTGACGGGAAACTACGTACAATGAGATTAGCGCAATCGGTAACGGCTGAATATTCCAATTATTTCGGAGCCAGCAGTGCGGCTCAGGTAAATTTGGTTTTGGCTGCTATCAACAATACTTTAACACGCTGTAACGGCGTTTATGAGAAAGATTTAGGCTTACACTTAAACCTGATTGCACAATCCACAAACGTAATTTTTTACAACCCATTAACTGACCCGTATTCTGCTGCTGCTACCGGATCTCAAGGAGCATGGAATACCGAATTACAAAACACTTTAAGTACACGTCTTACAGGTACAGGAACGACTTTACTGGCAAACAATAACGCTTATGACATCGGTCACTTATTTGGAGCATCAGGCGGAGGCGGAAATGCAGGTTGTATCGGATGTGTATGCGTGAACGACACTGCATCCTCTGCAGACAAAAACAAAGGGAGTGGGTACACTTCTCCTGGAGACGGAATCCCTCAGGGAGACAATTTCGACATTGACTATGTAGTTCACGAAGTTGGACATCAGTTAGGAGCAAACCACACTTTCTCTCACGGGAATGAAGGTACAGGAGTAAATATGGAAGTAGGCTCCGGAATAACCATCATGGGGTATGCGGGTATCACCAACCAGAATGTTGCTGCTCACTCCATAGATGTATACCATGCGGCATCCATAGCTCAGATTCAAGCGAATTTAACCGGAAAAACATGTCCTGTAATATCTACAATCAACAATGCTACTCCGGTAGCTAACGCCGGTGCAGCAAGCTACACTATCCCAAAAAGCACCCCTTTCAAACTAACAGGATCGGCTACTGATGCAAACGCAGGAGACGCCCTTACTTATATGTGGGAACAATACGATAATGATTCTGCTGCACAAACCTTAGCGAACAGTGCGGCTTCCGCAACCAAAACTATCGGCCCTAACTTTAGGGATTACACCCATTCTAGTTCTCCGGTACGTTATTTCCCTACAATGAACTCTATTCTGAACGGATCAACCACAACTCAAGGTGATGCTATTCTTGTTGAAGCATTAAGCTCAGTTGCAAGAACATTAAACTTCCGACTGACAGTTAGAGACAACGTTGCTTACAGCGGTACGGCACCAATAAAAGTTGCACAAACCAATTTTGCCAATACTGCTGTTATTATTGATGACACAAGAGGTCCTCTTACCGTTACTTCACAAAATACAGACGGTATCGTTTGGGCACCTGCTTCGACACAAACTATTACCTGGGATGTGAACAACACCAATGGAAGTGCAGGTGGAACTAACGTAGATATTTTATTATCTACCGATAATGGCGCTACTTTCTCAACAGTACTTTTAGCGAACACTCCAAATGACGGAACTCAATCAATAACTGTCCCTGCTGTTAGTTCTGCTAATTGTAGAGTAATGGTAAAAGCCTCCGGAAACATTTTCTTTAATGTTAACACAAAAAACATTGCCGTTGGTAACTATACTTATGTAACACAAAACCAATGTTCTGATTACACTTTTAACTTAAACGCTGCCATAACAGAGAGCGCAGACAATTCGTATCCAGGTATTTCATTAACTGTTGCTGATTCTTTCACCATTACAGACGCTAATTTTTATGCCAATGTAACACATCCGAATATTGGTCAGTTCAACCTATTACTTATGGCTCCTTGGCAAACGGCTCTGAATACTGCCTTGTGGTATAACAACCCTACTTGTACCGGTGCAAATTTGAATAAATGGTTTGACACTTCAGGTGCTGCCCTAAACTGTGCAACAACGACAGACAGTAATTTCGCAAGTGCATTCTTGCCTTTCTCAACTACCAACATAAATGGCTTTAACGGTAACAATAGTGCAGGTACTTGGAAAATTTATTTCAAGGATAACGTTGTAGATTCAAATATTGCCACTGCAAGATTTAACACATTTACAATTCAGTTATGTAAAACTGTATCAGTACCGGTACTTTCTACTGAAAACTTCGGCTTAGAGAATTTCTCAATCTATCCTAACCCGAACAACGGTAATTTCAACGTTCAGTTTACATCAAATTCATCTAATGAAATTAAAATTGGTGTTCACGACTTGAGAGGCCGTTTAGTATTCGAAAACGAATATCAAAACACCGGAACATTCAATCAGAATCTACAGTTGAACAAAGTTCAAACTGGGATTTACATCGTAACAGTTCAAGACGGTGAGCGTAAAGAAACTAAGAAAATCGTTATCGAGTAATTAGTTTACAGCACATAAAAAGCAAAAGCGCCTTTAGGGGCGCTTTTCTTTTACAATAAGGTCACAATCCAAACATTGCGACAGTATCAGCAAAATATTAAAACCAAGGTCTCTTATTCATCTGATAGGTTTCATAAAATTCCTGATCTGTCTTTGTCAAATACACTATCCCTTCAATAAAGCCAACCAAACTCCCCACTCCGCAGGTTATAATGGTGATGACAATCTGAAGGATGCCTTCCTGGACATATCCCAAAATGAATTTATGAACACCTAATCCTCCAAATAAAATACCCATGACCCCTGCAATCACTTTTTTATTCTCTTGTTGCGGCTGGGGCTGATTCCAGTCCTCTCTTGGTTTAGTAACCTCCATATTTTTAGTTTTTGATTAATTACTGCTTTTCAAATTATACTTCACTACAGGAACGCCTTATCGACAGGCTCCCAAAGTTCAATCTTATTACCTTCCGGATCGAGAATCCACCCGAATTTTCCATACTCATACGACTCCATTTCACCCACAACAGTTACACCCTCTTCCTTTAAGACTTCCAGAAGCGCTTCCAAATTGTCTACCCGGAAATTCATCATGAATTGTTTCTGACTCGGTTCAAAGTACTTGGTTTCTGCCGGAAAAGGCGACCATTGCGTGGAGCAATCGTTCCCTGCCTTATCTTTCCACCAAAACGTCCAGCCGTACTGATCCACCGGAATGCCCAAATGATTTTTATACCAGTCTTTGGTCGCGTTAGGATCATCGCATTTGAAGAAAAAACCACCCAGTCCGGTCACTCTCTTGATATCCTTATTACTCATGATTATTGATATTGTTGATTTTAAAGAAAACAGTCGTCGCCAATAGCAGCAAAACGCCTTCAACTGTGAAGAAAAATAAATGATTAAACAATTCGTTGGCGACGTAACTGCATCCCATTCCGAAAAGAATCAATCCTAAAGACAATAACAAACCCTGAAGTCGTGCCGATGGATTCCCGTTTTTAATGGGCTTCGCCAAAAAAAACATCCAGATGCCGGACAACAACATCATAATGGACGAATACAACCAGATCATCTGCATGCCCTGGGCGGCGGGTTCCCTTATTTCGCCTTTGGCAATATGTTCCAATACAGCAGGAAAACCCAAAAAGGCGTGGGGAATAAACTGCAGGCAGGTGATTGCCGCCACAAAAAGGGTCAGGTAAAACGCAATTTTATTCATCTTCGTTGTTTTGGTTGATAAATATATTAAAATATTTGTTGGTTTTACAACCGAATTCTTACAGTATGATTTTTTTTCTATATTCGCAATGCGAGATAAAACAGCAAATCGGAACTTGTGTTCCAAACGGAGCGTATTCGGTCAACAGAGAATATTTACCGATTTACAGCACCTGACAAATAAACTTAAATAAAACAACCAACGTTATACTAAACTTACCAATAAAAAAACCCCATGAAAAAAAACCTGTTAACACTCACTTTACTATTATGTTCCTTTGCCCTTTTTGCGCAATCAACCACAACCACTTCCGAAAATCCAACAAACAAATTCGAGGTACTTGTCATAGCGAAATTAGGATCCGGAATAATTCAGGAAACGGGGAGCGCACCAACCAACGGAAACATTAATGGTGGCGATTTTTTACTATCGATGAAATTGGGTAAGGCTTTTAACCTCGCAACGGGTTTGGGGTATTACGAATTTTACGGAAACAGAACCCTGGACGGAAACACCGCCAGCATAAAAAACGCCTATTTACGTTTTCCTCTAATTGCACATGGCAACGTAAGCATTTATAAAAACAAACCGGAAAACCAGCGCATCTTTTTAACCGCCGGCTTAGGATTTTACGGAAACCACCAGTTTAAACAGGAAACAGAAACGATTGCAGGTAACTACAGTGATTCCAATCTGGGATGGAATTTAGGCTTTTCAACACAGCTCGGCGTTAAATTTGAAGTTACCGATGTTTTAAATCTGGGCATCGGATACGAAGTGCAGAGTGACCTGACAGATATGAAAAAAGACGGTGTCGACCGAAAAATGGCCAGTATGAACACCCTCAATTTTACTTTGGGATTTAAGTTGTAAAAACCATTCTTATCGACTATTTTAAGCAAGAGGGCCTTAAGGGAAAGCCCAGGGCCCTTTTTGTATATTTGATTTCACGCACACAAAACACATATAATTCAGCCACTTTAAGTTAGAGTACTACCAAAAACATAAATACCAAAAACTACCCTATGAAAATAATCATCTCCTCTATTGCCTTACTGACCGTTTCACTCAATACTGCCTATGCCCAGGAAACCTCAGCTAACGCTTTTAAGTCTTCTGACCTGAACTGGCATAACACTGATCTGAAAGACAACCAGATCATGGGCACCAGTGTCGATAAAACTTATAAAGAATTACTTGGCAGCAAAAAAGTAAAGAAAACAATTATAGTGGCCATCATAGACAGCGGGGTTGACATTAACCATGAAGACCTGAAAGGAAAAATATGGCTCAACGAGGATGAAATCCCAAACAATAATATCGATGATGACCGCAATGGATACGTAGACGATTTGTATGGATGGAACTTCATCGGCAATAACAAAGGAGAGAACATCAATTATGAGAATCTTGAATACACCCGGGTATATAAATCCGGAGCCGATGCCAAAGATTATAAGGCAGCTAAAAAACTATATGAAGCAGAATTAGACAAGAAAACCAAAGAAAAAGAAAATCTGATGCGGTTTTCCGAAAAATACACCAATGCCAAAACTTTTGTAAAGGAAAAGACTGGCATAGAAGTAACAAAGTTGGATGACCTCACCACTATCACTCCTACTGACAATGCTTTATCAGAAGCGCTTGCTTTTTTAAAAAGAATCTATGGCAACGGTTTTTCCGAGCAATCATTAACCCGCTCCAAAAAAAGGAATGCCGAATTTTTAGACAGCTATCTGAATGTTAATTTTAATCCGCGAGCCCTTACCGGCGATAATCCGAATGACATCAACGACAACCATTATGGCAATCCTGATGTTATTGGTCCAAGGGCCAGCCACGGTACCGCGCTGGCAGGTATAATAGCCGGAACAAGAGATAACGGGATAGGTATAGACGGCATCTCCACCAACGTCAAACTGATGATCTTAAGAACCACTCCCAACGGAGATGAAAGAGATAAAGACGTGGCACTGGCCATCAGATATGCCGTTGAAAATGGGGCCGACATCATTAACATGAGTTTTGGAAAGGCCTTTTCTCCTCAAAAGAATTTCGTCGATGATGCCATAAAGCTGGCTGAGAAAAAAAATGTCTTACTGATACACGCCGCAGGGAATGATGGCGAAAACATTGATGAATTTGTACATTATCCAAGTGATTGTTATAATGACACATCAGAGGCCACTAATTTCATCAATGTGGGTGCCACCGGAAAAACGGTAGACAATTCCCTAGTTTGTATCTTTTCAAACTATGGACAAAAGCATGTTGACATTTTTGCTCCCGGGGAAGATATCGTGACCACAGATGTAAAGAACACCTACAGCATGCACAGCGGAACCAGCGAAGCGGCTCCCGTGGTAAGTGGCATTGCTGCGCTTATATTGTCATACTATCCCGAATTGACACCACAACAACTGATTAGCATATTGCTTGATTCTTCCACCAATCTGAAAAATCAAAAGGTTCTTATACCGGAATTAAAAAAAGACAACAGGGAACAGGTGACTTTCGGCAAACTATCTAAAAGTGGCGGCATCGTTAATGCCTTTGAAGCCATGAAATTGGCGGAAAGCAGAAAGCGCTAAACAATGGAATCCTTCCTTGAAAAACCGCTACCACTAATAACAACAACATGCATTGCCACCACTTTTTAAACCACTACCAAACATGACATTCCGCGAAGCAACAATTGAAGACATCAAACAGATTCAGGTCGTAAGAAATTCGGTAAAAGAAAATACCTTATCCAATCCCGCTTTGGTTACGGATTCCGATTGCGAGGAATTCCTAACCCAACGCGGCAAAGGCTGGGTTTGCGAGGTTAACAATCAGATTGTTGGATTTGCGATTGCCGACCTTAAAGAAAACAATATCTGGGCGCTGTTCTTACAACCCGAATTCGAGGGCAAAGGCATCGGCACAAAACTTCAGCAAATCATGTTGGACTGGTATTTCTCCACCGGAAAAGAAAGTGTTTGGCTCGGCACCGCTCCCGGAACCAGAGCTGAAGCATTCTACCGAAAATCGGGGTGGACACAAAACGGCATGCATGGCGGTAACGAAGTGAAATTTGAAATGTCGAAAGAGCAATGGAAAAAGAACCGATTAAGTTATTAGCGGCCGGTTTTGTCTGTCCGATGCAATTTCACATTGATAACCAATTGCATTTAAAAGTTAAAGTATTTCGATAGCTTTCAGGACCGCGCCTCAAACCCATATCGTATTGCCGCTTCAAGTATTTCTAGGTTTATATCTTTCAGCGTTTTGAACTTAATGCAATACCCTGTTACGCTCGCCTTGCCGATTTTTTCTCCATACGCTTTGGACAAGCAGGTCTTATCATCAATCCCAAGGATATAGACAGAGATTCCGGTTTTGTTTGCACTGATACCAATCTGATAAAATTCTCTGGTTGTACCATCTGCATAGTGTATGGTGTGAAGTCCATATCCTATATTAGGGTTGGAAACCGTTTTACCTTTATCGTCTTTACCATCCAAAAACCATAATTTACATCCTGGTTTTACTTCTAAAATGAGGCAGTGCAGCGCTTGCATGTCGCTGCGTTTTGGTTCGGGCTGACTGGTAATATACGTTTCGATTTGTTCTTCTACGTTCATATAAAATCACCTTTAAATTTTGCCTTAAATTCCCGCTTGCTCAAAACCGACTTTAGCAGTAGTTCTAATTTGGTAATGATAATTCTAAACTTGCTTCTTCAAAAGATTTTAATATGTATTTTACTAATCCGTTTTCAGAAATCGCAGATGTGACCAATCCTGGTTTGACATAATTTAGTTCAGTGATGAACTCCGTAGGATGTAAACAAGTAAAACGAAACAGAGGAAATAAATTAAGATCTGAATTTAAAATCTTTAATTCAAAATTTTCATATGGTTTGGTTTTGGATTTGTTTTTATAAAAAGTCAATTTGACAGTTTCAATATCATTTTCTGCTGAAACTTTTTCAAAATTAAAATGCACATTTTTTGCCTGTGACGGATGAGGAAAATAACTACTATAAGAAATAGTATTTGAGTGTACAAATTTAAATTCGCCACTTTTATTATTAGATTTTTCCTCTATTACATTGAACTCATATTTTTCTTTAGATTTTAAATCATAAACATGAGCAGTTTGACTTCCATCATGATTATTTAAGATTTGCATTATGTAATTGCTATTTGTAGATATTCCATAAATACTTCTCTCAGAATTGGATCCATTTCGTGAAATAGAATATTTAACCATTACATCGAACTTCAAATTTTGCCCAAATAATGCAGTTAATCCGAATAATAGAATTATTGTAATAGTATTTTTCATTTCGTCATGTTTAAAATTACTGCTAACGCAGCTCCGCAAAGTCGGGAGACTTTGCGGACTCATCAAGTATAAATTCATAAACCTACCCAAAAAGCTGCAACAATTTACCGTCACAACTTTTAGCTCAAAGTCGGGAGACTTTGCGCAGCGGGGTATGCGGGCGCTGTTATAGGCTGTGTTTACTTCTTTGTGTTTTTAAGATATTCCTGTCCCGATAGCTATCGGGATTGTTATTTTTCACAAAGTTCTTTCAGCTTATCGAGCGCTTTTGGGTAGTTCTCGTTCATATAATCTAAAAAATCTTCAGCGGTGTCTAAGTCAACAATAACGGTTGTAGTGCCGTTGTTTTCTTCGAAGGTGTAGTTTTCAAATCCGTTTGCCCATTTTTCTACTTCCGGTCCTTCGGTAATTTCCTTATTCGCTTTTAAAAGACCATAATGTTGAATCGAAACAAATTGGTTGGGAATGATTTCAGCGATCCTGGAAACCATACCTCCCTTTTCTCCATTCTCATCTACTCCGACAAATAGCATTTTACTTCCCTTATCCCAACTTCCTTCATAGGTCGATGTCGGGTTAAACAAAGAAGTCCATTGCTCATACGTTGATTTACTGCTGATGCCAAGCATAAAATCATAAATCTTGGTCACAGGTGCATTGATGCTTACTTTGAATTGTAACTTTTTCATACTAATACTATTTGTTTAATTAATCTTTCGAGTTGTTATTTTCCCCGATGCTAGTGCAAGCGGGGGACTTTTGTCCCTTCTGTTTGTTTATTAGTAAAGCTAAATATACAAAAAGAAGTTAGAGTTTTAGCAGCTCTGCAAAGTCTCCCGACTTTACGGACTCATCAAGTAAAAATCACAAACCTATTCAACCAAAAAGCTACCACATGTTACCGTCACAGCTTGTATTTAAAGTATAGCTCAAAGTTGAGAGACTTTGCGCAGCGGAGGGATGTGTGAGGTAAGCAACACGCTTTATGCTTGTAATAAAAACCCCTAAAGCAGTAAAATTCCTTAGGGGTTTAATTGTAATAAGTACTTTTCAATTTTGTATACCATCTCTATTTAATTTCGGACACAATTGCGGTAAAGGGCTTCTTTCCTATGTTTGTGGTTTTATGGGTTACTGCCGGTGAATATCCCGCCTGACCGGGTTTCATTTCAACAACGGTGTCTTCTTTACCCTTTACTTCTACCTTCATTTTCACATTGGTTACTGCATAAACCGTATACTGCGGGTGTTCGTGCCAGTCCGCAACGGCTCCGGGAGCAAAAGTCACTTCCGATACGTTAACTTTATCGTTATCTACTAAAACTTTCTTAGTTACGCCAGGCCATGGTTCACTCTTATCCTGAGCATTTACGGTCTGCACGTTTACGAATGCCACAAGCGTAACTACTAATAGCATCATCAAAATTGATTTTTTCATAGTATTCTAATTTTAATTTCGCCTACTCTATTTGGTTTTCGGCTTTCCCTCATTTTCTCTCAAGGCTAATTACCTGTAATTGCGGTATTTTTAAAATACTTCCATGCCATAGGATGACACATAAAGTCCAGTAAGTTTTTTGGAGAGGGGGGAGAATTAACGAAGTGGTATTCAAATTTCCATTTGTAAAATCGACATTAAAGTTACAAAAAAACTACCGAATTAATGACCAGGAAAGCCAAAAGCGATGGGGAGTAAACTTCAGCATCCCTCTCACAAACCAACTATGATCAAAAAAAGCCATAAATGCTATAATATGGTAAATAATTAACTATATTTGGGACAAATGAAAAAAATAAAACAGTTTTTATGTTAATTTTTTTACGTATAAACAATAATTAAATATGCCTATTCAGAACAGAATTTCATAAAAAAGCAACCCTTTCAGGCTTTAAACAATCATAGCTAATTATAAAAAACCAAAACCTACCAACTATGAAACTAAAACTACCCCTTCTCTTTTCTTTGTTTCTGCTGGCACAAAACGGAAAGTCACAGACGCACCCCATAGAAATCCACCCCAACAACCGCGTCGCATCACTTCAGATGACACCCACCGAATACAACAACTGGAAAGTGAACGATCAGTTTAATAATACTGCAATCCGTCAGGCCCTTTTCCAGGATATCTACGTCAAATTCCAGGATCATTTCGATTTCATTTTTTTAATTCTGAATGAAGATACCAGACCTTCTAACCTGCCCTCGGGCCAGTTAATGAAAGTTTCCAATAATATATCGGGTATCGGAATGTCAAATTTCAATGACTGCAGCAGTTATGGGTCGGCCGGAAAACTGAAAGCCGTGCTGCATTTGGCCCGAAGAGACTATTTGAGAGCAGGGCCTTCCCTACACGAATTAATGCACAATTGGGGAAATTTCGTCCTGCAAACCGAATCCGTCCCAGGTTACGGAACCGGTTTAACTTCCTTCGCCTACCTACCGCATTGGGGGTTTACCGGAGGAAGCACAAAGGGGCAACTGGGCGGTTTTCAGCAAAGCACCCTCGTTAACAACGGTGGCGGTTCCTATACTGTAGGCACTTTCGGACCGAACGCCAATGGCGGAAATTCCGTTCCGTACAGCCAATTCGAATTGTATTTGATGGGAATGATTCCGCTTTCAGGTGTCAGTAACTTTGATGTGTTCAAAGGGATTACTGCACTGAGTACCAATAGCACTACGGATACATTCACGGCCACTACCAGAATTACCTATACACCGGCTTCTTTACAAACGTTAATGGGAACCAGAAGTCCTTCTTCAGCGACGTCACAAAAGAACTTCAAATTACTGGTGATTTGTTTAACCGACACCCCACTTACCACCTCTCAATGGAGTTTGTTGGATGATTATTCTGAAAAGTTCGGCCGAACAGCCTCTGATGGTTCATCGTCCTATAATTTTTGGGAGGCCACAAATGGTTTAGGCACCATGGAAACCGGTAACCTGCAAAACAGTCTTGGTGTTGATGAGAATCTTTTTACCGAAGACATTCTGGTATATCCAATTCCTTCGAAAAACTACGTAACGGTTGAAATCAAAAACAATATCGCCATAGCCGAATTGTCGGTTTACAATCTGCTCGGACAAAAACTGGAAAATATTACAGTACGACAAAACGACAACAAGATCGAAATCAATATGAATGACTGTCCGAAAGGGATCTATCATCTGTCTGTCAAAAAAGACGACGGGCAGTTATTCACAAAGAAAATCATTCTTGAATAAAAGCATCTGCGGCTAGAATGCTTATAATTTTTGCCACAGATTTTAGGATAAGCACGGATTTTACCCTGTGTAAATCCTAAAATCTGTGGCTTACAATTATAATAAAATCTACCGATACAATTGTACAATCTTATCCACGATAGTCTGTGCCAGTTTGATTTTGCTTTCCACTGTCCATCCGGCGATGTGTGGGGTAAGCAGAACATTCTCGGCTTGCAGTAAATACTCGAAAGCAGGGGGTTTTTCGTCTTCAAACAAATGTTCGAACGAGAGTTTTTCGTATTCCAGCACATCCAGTCCGGCGCCCAGGATTTTTTCGGATTGCAGGGCGGCCACCAAATCGGCGCTCACTACGCTGTTGCCTCGGGCGGTGTTGATGAACCAGAACGGTTTGACAAAGGCATTGATAAAATCGGTATTGATCATTTTATCGGTTCCGGGCGTCCAGGGCGTGTGCAGGCTCACCACATCGACTTTCTGCTGAAATTCAGCCAAACTCACCTGACGCGCATTTTCATCGCTTACATCCTCTAAAATATCGTAACACAACACCTCCACATCAAAGCCGCGGAGTTTTTTGGCAAACGATTTTCCCATGTTCCCGTACCCGATGATACCCACGGTTTTGCCGTCGAGTTCGTGCCCGCGGTTGCTTTCGCGGTTCCAATGCCCGGTGCGTACTTCCCTGTCGGCCTTATTCAGGTTATTGAAAAGCGACAACAGCATTCCGAGTGCGTGTTCCCCCACCGCATTGCGATTGCCTTCGGGCGCGGCGATTAAGGCAACACCTAAGCTTTCGGCATACTCGCAGTCGATGCTTTCCAGCCCGGCGCCCACCCTAGCGATAAATTGCAGGTTGGTGGCTTTGTCAAGAAAGTTGCTGTCGATTTTAAAACGGCTGCGGATAACAATGCCGTGGTACTCATGGATCTTAGCTTCGATGTCCTGTCTGGAAGATTTAAAATCTTCGAAATTCTGAAAACCGGCTTGTTGTAATTGCTCCCACAACAACGGATGGTTACTGTCGATATGAAGGATTTTGGTTTCGGTAACGGGTTGCAGGGTGCGTTGTGCGGTGGCCATAGCGTTGAAATAAAAAATAAAGATAGGGATTTCGGTGACATCAAAAAAATCGGCTTGACAACAACCGGTCACCAGAAACTTTTTCATTAGCTTTAAAAGCACTTAAAACCATACACTACTGTAGATTTCGTTTTCAGTTTCTAAAAATAGTTTAGCCACAAATTACACAGATTTTCACAGATCAATCCGTGCTGACTGATACAATTTATCGCAAAAAACAAAAACATACTAATTGTTTGGATATTTTATTTAAGGTTATGCATTTCACGCAGATTGTTCGGATTTTTGCAGATTTTCAGGTACTGGATGGGTCACAGCAAATACAAAAACGGTTTTCTTACCAGCCCTGATGGGAGTGGCATCTTTTACACCTGACAGTCACGCCTTGGCGTGACTGTCAGGTGTAAAAATAGAACGGACAGCAGGAACATGGATTGCAAAGAAACCCAAGCCATTCGCTTCAAAAAAAAAACTAAAACCCTAAGATGACTCTGGCGATATTTAAGTAAATTAAAATCCCGAGAATATCGTTACTGGTGGTAATAAAGGGTCCGGTCGCCAATGCGGGGTCGATACCGTATTTGTTCAGGACTATGGGAATAAAGGTTCCGATCAGGGAAGCAGTGATGATTACCGTAATTAAGGCAATGGCAACAACTTCACCAATAGCAAACTCAAAGCCCAACAAAAAATGACTGCCTAAAAACAAAATGACTGCCAAAATAAAACCATTAAGCAAACTCAGGGAAAGTTCTTTAAGCAAACGCTGCGCTAAGGTTCCGGTAATGGCATTGTTCGCCAGACCCTGTACGATAATCGCCGAGGATTGCACGCCCACATTTCCGGCCATCGCGGCAATAAGCGGAGTAAAGAAAAACAGTTTGCCGTGTTCTTTCATGACGGCTTCAAAAAGCCCCATTACATGAACGGTGACAAAACCACCAAACAAAGCCAAAACCAACCACGGCAAACGCGCACGGGTGAGTTCGAGGATGCTGTCATCCGCTTCCACGTCCTGCGAGATACCGGCTGCTAACTGGTAATCCTTGTCGGCTTCTTCCTTGATTACGTCGATAATATCATCAATGGTGATACGGCCCACCAATCGGCCCATTTCGTCCACCACGGGAATGGCTTCCAAGTCGTATTTCTGCATGATACGGGCTACTTCCACATCGGGAGTATCCACTTTCACGTAATCTACTTTTTTGATGTAAACTTCACTGATGGGAGTTTTGGTAGAGGTAGTCAGTAAGTCTTTCAACGATAAACGGCCTTTTAGGCGGTCTTCGTCATCCACCACATAAATGGAGTGCACGCGGGTTACGTGCTCGGCCTGCTGACGCATTTCCTTTACGCAGGTGAGTACGTTCCAGTTTACGTTGACTTTCACCAACTCTTTTCCCATCAAACCTCCGGCGGTATCTTCGTCGTAACGCAACAAATCGACAATGTCTTTGGCGTGTTCAACGTCTTCCAGCTCGGAGATAACCTCTTCCATTTTGGACTGCGGAAGTTCGGCGATAATGTCGGCCGCGTCATCGGTATCCAACTCATCGAGCTCTTCGGCAATTTCTTTGGCTGAAAGGCGGCGTAAGATATTTTCCCTTAAATCGTCTTCCAGTTCCAGCAGGATTTCCGCCGTTTTCTCGGAATCCAGCACTTTGAAAATATAGGTAGCTTCGTCGAAATCCAGTTCGTCAAGGATTTCGGCAATATCAGCATGGTGCAGGTCATTCAGCAATACTTCCAGTTGCTGGTCGTTTTTACTTTGAATGAGTTGCTCTAATTGTTGAATTAGGTCTTTGCTGATTTTAAACTCCATCGGCTCCTATTTTTATGGTAAGTTCTATAAATTGTTCCACCGAAAGTTGTTCCGGACGGAGGTCAAAGATACTATCTAATCTTAAATTATCCGACAGGTTCATCGATTTTAAGCTGTTACGCATGGTTTTTCTGCGCTGATTGAAGGATGTTTTTACCACGGTGAACAGTAATTTTTCATCACAAGGCAATTTGTAGTTTTCCTTACGGATCATGCGCATCACACCGGACTTCACTTTTGGTGGTGGTGTAAACACGTGTTCATCTACAGTGAAAAGGTACTCCACATCGTAAAAGGCCTGTGCCAATACGGATAGAATCCCATAAACCTTGCTTCCTTTTTTAGAACAGATACGCTCAGCCACTTCTTTTTGGAACATACCTGAAAATTCCGGAATCTGGTCACGCAGTTCCAGTGTTCTGAACACGATTTGGGTTGAAATATTATACGGGAAGTTTCCGATGATGGCGAACGGCTCGTCGTTAAAAACTTCTTTGATATTGTATTTTAAAAAATCTTTAGAGATGATTTTTCCGTGCAGTTTCGGGTAGTGCGCATCGAGATAGGCCACCGATTCGGTATCGATTTCGATGACATAGGTATCGACGGGCTTTTCCAGTAAGTATTTGGTAAGCACTCCCATTCCCGGACCGATTTCCAATACGTTTTTATAACCCTGCAATGTCAAAGCATCGGCTATGTTTTTGGCAATGCTTTCGTCGTTAAGGAAATGCTGCCCAAGGTGTTTTTTTGCTGTTACTTTATCCATTGTTTAGATTGCTTAGATTGTTAGACTTCTTAGATTGCTAAATTTTTAGACTGACTTAGACTTCTTAGAAAATTAGATTATTAGACATCTTAGACTAGGGCTATTTAAAAACAGCATTAATCCAAAAAAATCTAAGTAGTCTAAATCAGTCTAAAAATCTAAAAAGTCTGACTTAATATTCTGAAATCAGTTCCAATTCGGTGCGGAAAGCCAGCATTTTATCGCCAAAAAGACGTAATCCTTCTTCACGAAGTCTTGGTGCGTCTTCCTGGTAATAACGTTCTAAGGTTTCCTTGGAATCGGTGGTGTACTGAATGGAATAGGTTACTCCACCCATTTCTTCTTCTATCAATACTTTTACCAAACGCGCCGAGGTGAATTTCCCGGTATTTAAAACGTCTTGAATGTGTTTTTCCTGCATCCATTGCATCCACTGTTCGTGCACGCTTTCGTGTATATTTATGGTTACGTTGTAGATTATCATTTTTAGATTGTTAGATTATTAGACTGACTTAGATTATTAGACTGACTTAGATTATTACTATTTAAAATTTTC
Organism: Flavobacterium limnosediminis JC2902; assembly: GCF_000498535.1. Taxonomy (GTDB): domain Bacteria; phylum Bacteroidota; class Bacteroidia; order Flavobacteriales; family Flavobacteriaceae; genus Flavobacterium; species Flavobacterium limnosediminis. The sequence continues at coordinate 170,797 of NZ_AVGG01000003.1, forward strand.
TGCTTCTTCTGAAAGTTCTGAAAATCTAACTTTCCAAGATGTCTAACCTTCTAAAATGTCTATCATAAATTCGTATCGCCCCGCAGCTTCCTGTAATTTGTTCGGGCATCAACAAAATGAATACTGTCCTGATGGTTGAAAATCACTTTTTCGTAAAGTGCTTTTGCCTTTTCGGCATCCTGCAAATTCTTGCGGTAGATTTCTGCCGAGTAAAACAGGGCTTCATCGGTATAGACACTTTCTTTATGGTTATCCAGAATCTGTTGATAGAATGTCAGTGCCTGCGCATAATCGTTTTGCTTCTCATACAATTGTCCGACCCGCAGCAGGGTTTCGTCTTCCACACCCTGACCTTTGTGCTGTTCCAAAATACTTTTAAAAGCGTTCAGCGCTTCGGTGTTTTTGTTCTGATAAAGCAGGAAGTCGGCGCGTGAAAATTTCTTTAAGGCTACCTGCGTACTGTCTTCCACAGTATTATCACTGATCAACAGAAATAATTCCAAAGCGTCATTCGCAATCAATTGGGAGGAGGACGATTTCAATACCTTAAACTGTTTCTGTGCCCAATCGAAATCTCCTTTGAAATAACTCGCTTTGGCCATTTTTAAACTGGCCTGGTGTCCGATTTCATCGTTTTTCAGATCGTCTTCAATCTGAGCGTAATAGATAATTGCCTGATTGAATTTTTCATCTAACAATAAGATATCAGCCAATTCGTCTTTCACTTCCGCTTTCTGATAATTGTTCAGCGGCAATTCCAAAGCTTTACTCAATGTAAGTTTTGCCGGTTCAAATTGCTTTAAATAGAAGGCATCAAAATGAGCAGACTGGATTTGCAATTGCAGGGAATAGGGAGAAATACCATATTTCTTCAATAACAGATTGAGTTTTTCTTTTAGTGTCGGATAGTCTTTAGCCGAAGCTTTCTCAATTTCCATTGCCAACAACTGATGATGCGCTTCCATCTGCAATTCCAGATCTTGGGTGTTTTCGAGAATGAAATTCAATATTTCGGTGGCGGTTTCCGTTTCGTCTTCCTGAATGGCGAGTTTGGCCAGGTTGATAATCGTAAAGAAATTATCCGGTTCGCGTTTGAAAATCGCTTTCTCCTGCATGAACGCTTTGCCATACTCCTTTTGCTGTACAAAATACCAACTCAGAAACCGGTTCCAGAAAATATCCTGTGTTTTTTGGGTTCGGATAAGCAGGGCTTTTTTCAGATAGGCGTTGAAACTTTCGCTGGCGTCTTCGGTTATGAAACGCGTTAGCTGGTTTTGCACCATCGGCAGGTTCAGCGGATTGGAAAAGGCAAAATCGAGCAACTTGTCGGTCATCAGTTCCATATTCCCCAATTGTCCCTGCAACAAGGCCAGTTGGTAATCAAAATTTAAATTCGGATTGGCAGTTTTCCCGATTTCGTAGGCCTGAATAGCTTTCTCTACCAACACCTTTTGTTCGAAAGCATAGGCAATACCGTAGACATTGTTTGGATTTTCCTTTATTTTTTCCAGGGCAATGGTGTAATTCTTATCCGCTTTCTCCTGATTCTTCTGCAACTGATAATTGTACCCCAACTCGACATAGAGGTTGTCCAGTTTCATTTTCTCAATACGGTTTTGAATCAGTTTTTCGGCTTTATCGTATTGCTTTAATTGCTGGTAGCAGGCAATTGTCTTTTGCAAAACCGCATAATTGAAGGGTTGGACTTTTAAAACATCTTCGTAAACCACGATGGCTTTTTCGAATTCGCCACGGTCAAAATAATTCTGCGCCAACTGTTCGTTTTGCGAAAAAACGGTTAGCGAAAAGAAGAGCAGTATGTAAACGAAGTTGATTTTCATCTGTATTAATAAGCTATAAATTTAAACATTGAATTTGTATTAAAAGCATATTCCTTTGTTAATTTACAGTTGGAGCGCCGCAGAACCATCATCGGAAAGATTCAAATCCGTTACCAGTTGCCGCCTATTATAAAAAAAGTCCCGATTTCTCGAGACTTTTTCCTTTTATTTTATTGCGTACAGTTCGCTACGCTCGGATCCAATTGTCTTAGTCGGCTAAAACAATTACTTTATTGTCATTCATTTCAATCGTTCCCGATGAAACAGGCAACCAGTAGGTTTGCTCATTAATCTTGTTGAACTTGCTTACAAACTCTTTAGCAATCTTAATGTTGGAACCAACTATTTTCACGTTACCTTTTCCTAACAACGACACGATTGGCGCGTGGTTGTTCAGCATCTGAAACTCGCCGTTTACTCCCGGAACCGCTACCGAGGTAACTTCTCCTGAAAATAAAGTAGCTTCTGGTGATACAATTTCTACAATCATTTTTGTTTAGTTTACAGTCTCAGTTTACAGTCTCAGTTCTGAATACTGCGACTGATAACTGAATACTAAATTATGCTTCCGCTAACATTTTTTGTCCCGCTTCGATAGCATCTTCGATGGTACCTTTCAAGTTGAACGCTGCCTCAGGTAAGTGGTCTAACTCACCGTCGATAATCATGTTAAATCCTTTGATAGTATCTTTAATATCAACCAATACACCCGGAATACCTGTAAACTGCTCTGCTACGTGGAACGGCTGAGACAAGAAACGTTGTACACGACGTGCTCTTGATACGGATAATTTATCTTCTTCAGACAACTCTTCCATACCTAAGATCGCGATGATATCCTGTAATTGTTTGTATTTCTGCAAAATCTCTTTTACTCTTTGTGCACAGTTGTAGTGCTCATCTCCTAAGATTTGAGGTGTAAGGATACGAGAAGTAGAATCCAATGGATCTACTGCAGGGTAAATACCTAACTCAGCAATTTTACGAGACAATACTGTTGTTGCATCCAAGTGCGCAAACGTTGTTGCCGGCGCCGGATCCGTTAAGTCATCCGCAGGTACGTAAACCGCCTGTACCGATGTAATGGAACCTTTTTTAGTTGATGTAATACGCTCTTGCATCGCACCCATCTCAGTAGCCAATGTTGGTTGGTAACCTACCGCAGATGGCATACGTCCTAATAACGCGGATACCTCAGAACCTGCTTGTGTAAAACGGAAGATGTTATCAACGAAGAATAATACATCTTTTCCTTGTCCTTCACCAGCTCCGTCACGGAAATACTCAGCGATAGAAAGACCTGATAAAGCTACACGAGCACGAGCTCCAGGTGGCTCATTCATCTGACCGAACACGAAAGTCGCTTTCGAATCTCTCATTCCTAATTTATCAACTTTAGACAAATCCCATCCTCCATTTTCCATAGAGTGCATGAAATCTTCTCCGTATTTGATAATACCTGACTCTAACATCTCACGAAGCAAGTCATTTCCTTCACGTGTTCTTTCACCTACTCCTGCGAATACGGAAAGTCCACCGTGACCTTTTGCAATATTGTTGATCAGCTCCTGAATCAATACCGTTTTACCTACACCGGCACCGCCGAACAATCCAATTTTACCTCCTTTTGCATAAGGCTCAATCAAATCGATTACTTTAATCCCTGTGAATAAAACTTCTGATGAAGTTGATAAATCTTCGAATTTTGGAGCCTGACGGTGAATTGGCAAACCATTCTCACCTTCTTTTGGCAAATCTCCAAGACCATCAATAGCGTCTCCGATTACATTAAATAAACGACCATAGATATCTTTACCGATTGGCATTTGAATTGGATTACCAGTTGAAAGTACTTCAGTACCTCTACTTAAACCATCCGTTGAATCCATTGAAATAGTACGAACTGTATCTTCACCAATGTGAGACTGCACTTCAAGTACTAATTTTGAACCATCTTTTTTAATGATTTCTAATGAATCATAAATCTTTGGAAGTTCGGCATTTTGCGTGTTGAAAACCACGTCAACTACCGGTCCGATAATCTGTGCAACTTTTCCTGTAACTTTAGACATTGCTTATGTATTTATTAAACAGCTATTTACGTTTCTTGAAAAAACCTCTTTTTTCAGAGCGCAAAGATAGTTTTTTATCTGCTAAAAAAGAAAATTAAATTTTGAATTTTTTTAAATAAAAAAGCGGACCGTTAAAATCCGCTTTAAATATTATTCCACAGTAACCGATTTTGCTAGGTTTCTGGGCTGATCGACATTACATTCGCGCATCACCGCAATGTGATACGAAAGCAATTGTAATGGGATGGTCGTTAACAACGGCGTTAAAGCCTCAGACGTATCCGGAATTTCAATTACATGATCCGCCAACGCACGCACCTGAGTATCACCTTTGGTTACCACCGCGATGATTTTTCCGCTTCGCGCTTTGATTTCCTGAATATTACTCACCACTTTATCGTAATGATTTTGTTTTGGCGCAATCACCACTATCGGCATGTGCTCGTCAATTAGGGCAATTGGCCCGTGTTTCATTTCGGCAGCCGGATAACCCTCTGCATGTATATAGGATATCTCTTTTAATTTCAAAGCACCTTCAAGCGCCACCGGGAAGTTATAACCACGTCCTAAATACAAACAGTTAGGCGCATCTTTATAAATTCCTGCAATGGTTTTTGCCACTTCATTGGTCTGTAATGCCTCTTCCACTTTTTCCGGAATCAACTCCAATTCCAATAAATAACGCTGATAATCGGAATTATTCATCGTTCCTTTAGCCTTAGCCAAACGAAGTGCTATCATGGTCAACACAGTAATCTGAGTCGTAAATGCTTTTGTGGAAGCCACTCCGATTTCCGGTCCGGCATGCGTATAGGCTCCGGCATGTGTTTCACGCGAAATAGACGAACCCACCACATTACACACTCCGAAAACAAATGCTCCTTTTTCCTTAGCCAACTTAATCGCCGCCAAAGTGTCTGCCGTTTCTCCCGATTGTGAGACAGCAATTACCACATCATCAGGGTAGATGATCGGATTTCGGTATCTGAATTCGGATGCATACTCCACTTCAACAGGGATACGTGCAAACTCTTCAATAACATATTCTGCCACTAATCCGGCATGCCATGATGTACCACAGGCAATGATCAGGATTCGATTCGCATTGGTGAATTTCTCAAGATTATCTTCCACCCCTGCCATCTGAACAATTCCTTTATCGGCATGAAGACGACCACGGTATGTATCCTTAATCACACTCGGTTGCTCGTAAATTTCCTTCAACATGAAATGATCGTAACCCCCTTTTTCAATCTGCTCCAGATTCATCTGAAGTTGCTGAATGTTCGGATTAACTAAAGCATTGTCTTTGATTTTACGAACTTTCATAGGCTTGTTCAAACGAACGATTGCCATCTCTTCATCCTCAAGATAAATAGCATTGGTTGTATATTCAATAAAAGGAGAAGCATCGGATGCGATAAAATATTCACCTTCACCGATTCCGATAGCCAATGGACTTCCTAAACGCGCCACAACAATTTCGTTCGGTGATTTTGTATCCATAACCGCAATGGCATAAGCCCCGATTACCTGATTTAAAGCCACCTGAACAGCTTTCCCTAATTTTAAATTATCCTTTTTCTGTACTTCTTCAATCAAGTTTACCAACACTTCGGTATCGGTATCCGAATGAAAAACATAACCGCGGTTGATTAACTCTTTCTTAAGCGGCTCATAATTTTCAATAATTCCGTTATGGATAATCACCAATTCTCCGGAATTCGAAAAATGAGGATGTGAGTTAACATCATTCGGCACACCATGCGTGGCCCAACGTGTATGCCCCATACCCATCGTTCCTTTTAACGATAACTCTTTTTCAGCTTTGGCTTCCAGATCAGAAACTTTTCCTTTCGTTTTGGAAAGGTTAAATATTCCATCTTCACTCAAAACCAAACCAGCACTGTCATACCCACGGTATTCCAATCTTTTTAATCCTTTAATGATTACAGGATATGCCTCTCTGTAACCTATATATCCAACTATTCCACACATAATTAGTCAGGTTTTGTATAGTAAATCTCTAATTTAAGTCTTTTTGTCGGGTCCTCACTAGTAGGACTGTATAAAATCGTTCCAAGAGGATTGATTACCGATGAAAGCGGAATCATTGCACTAGGCTGCTGTCCGCTTGCAGGTTTGAGATACGCATTGGTTGTTAAATTTATACTTTCAGAAACCGCTATCCCCAATCTGTAGTTCGTCGAATCCTTGTGTTTAATTACATTTTTTAAATACTCGGTAATTCTGATTTTATATTTAACCATATCCCCATTGGCATCTTTTTCAATAATTCCACCAAATCCTCTTTTGTTGTATTTAGGATTGGCACTGTTAGTGGAACCATCGGCCAAATAATCCAAAATAGGCTTTTTGTTTTTGTAATCATACAGATAAATTCTGTTCGGCGCCAATTCCTCTGTATTAGGATTACCATCTGACCTCATCGAGGTTTTATCAATATAAAATGTCAGATTGGCCTCATTGATCATCCAACCACTGGCACGTAACACTTCCAAATCTTCCGGAACATTGTCTAAATCCGACACGTCGTCCGCACCGAAAAGATCAACATAAGCCATCGACCCGTTTCCTCCTTTTAAATGAATTCTGTTTGGATTCGAAGGCAAGCTATAGCTGGTATCAAAGAAATTAATGCAATTCCCTCCCAGTTTAAGCTGCAGAGTCCTCTTTAATCGTATTTCTGTAGCCGTTGGCGAACTGAGAACATTATCTGTGTTATAAGTTATCCTTATGTAGCCTTTGGAAAAATCCAACGACGCCATGGCACCTTGTCCCGCAATGGCTTCTACCTGAAAATACAACCCTCGGAAATAATTCTTAAACGTATTATTGTTCGCAAGCTGGTCTGCCGGCGCCTTTAATATCCTCTCCGCGAAATACGCTTTGTTAAGATTCAACCAGATTCCGGGAGCGAAACGTTCCTGAACTACCCGGTCTCCAATATCACCCTGATCCGTCAAAACCACTCCAGATGCGTCCACATACTCTCCTTCACCATTCGTTTTATAAATAATCCGCTCTTCATCATTGAAGAAAAACTCATCGTTTTCAGCCAACGAACCATTATTCAACGGCAATCCGTTAACCATCGATGCAGGATTATCAATAGCGGTAGCCCCGCGCTTATTCACTTCAACTTTATCTTTATCATCTGAATAATGTCGTTGTGTACCATTGGTATTATTAGGATTGTAATTCCCTAAATAATAACCATTCTCATATACTTTCAACTTAAACTTCTGATCTTCCAAATCCGCACCGTTTTCATCTCCACTAATGGAATCCAGCTCGTACTGACGTATGCCATCAGCATCTGTTCCGGTTTGGGTACTAAAAAAAGGCACATAAACCCATACCGAGTCAACTACAGGATTAGAATTCACGATAACATTTGAAACCGGCAATTCTGCCTGTGTTACAAAATGAGAAGTAGTTGAACCTAAATCTGTAACCGGGTTATTATAGACTCCAAGCGAATTCAGAGGCAAATTATTGGTTTGTACCGGACCTGTTGGAAAATTATAAGCAGTGACTTCCTGCTCCGTTTTTGTAAAATCAAAATAATCCTCACCGACTATGTCAGATCCGATGGTATTAAAATCTTTATCACAAGAAGCAAAGAAAATAACGGAAACCAACAACAGAAACCTCTTAACCAAAGCTATTTTATTCATTTTTTTATCTAAATCAATTTATTATAAAACCTGCGTTTTGTAGAAATTAGTATATACTTCCGCAAATTTTTCTTTCGGCACGAAAGGTAAAAAAGGTTTGTCTGAATTTTCTATAAATTTTGTTAAACTTGGCGACACTTCTTCAGAAGCAATAATGACCGCATCCGAATGCATAATGGACGCTTTCATGATGTTTTCAAAATTCGGCACTGCCAAATCACTTACCTGGTCTTCCGGCACATTGTCGAAAGTCACTTTTTTAAGCATTTCCATATCCAACGTTCCGTCAAAAGACTGGCTGTAAACAGAAGTTACGATTTTAGTATCAGCAAAAAGCGCCTCGTTTTTGTAGAAATGCTTCATGTACACTGGCAACATGGCCGCCATCCAACCATGAACATGGATAATATCCGGCACCCAGTTTAATTTCTTAACGGTTTCCACCACTCCTTTTGCGAAGAAAATGGCGCGCTCGTCATTATCGGGATACATTACGCCTTCTTCGTCCGTAAACGTGGCTTTGCGTTTGAAATATTCGTCGTTGTCAATAAAATAAACCTGAATGCGTTCTTTCGGAATCGAAGCAACTTTAATAATCAGAGGCATGTCCATATCATTCACCACCAAATTCATTCCCGACAACCGAATCACCTCATGCAATTGATGTCTGCGCTCATTAATATTTCCGTATCTCGGCATGAAAATGCGTATTTGCCCTCCCTGATCGTTAATCATTTTCGGCACGTCATACGACATTAAAGAAACCTCATTTTCAGCCAAGTAAGGCACTACTTCAGATGATACATACAATATCCTCTTATCCTCCATCTGTATTTTATTTTTAAAAATTGGGTACAAAAAACATGCAAAATTACAAAAATTTATGCAGTTATTTGACAAAATAGTAAGTTTGCAGTCAATTTAAACACGAAGAAAATGTTAATCTTCAATAAAAAAGCAGATTTAACGGCACATTTAACAGCAGTTCGCTCTCAAAAAACCAAAATCGGCTTTGTTCCCACCATGGGTGCTTTACATCAGGGTCACCTGTCACTGATAAAAGAATCCACGAAGCACAATGCAATTACGGTTGTGAGTATTTTTGTGAATCCGACACAGTTTAACAATGCGGAAGATCTGACCAATTATCCGCGTACGCTGGAACGCGATGTAGAGAAAATCAGCACCCTTTCGGATGAAATCGTTATCTACGCTCCCGCCGTGGAGGACATTTACGAAGGCGACACCAAATCGACTGCCTTTGATTACGACGGATTGGAATTTCAGATGGAAGGCGCGCACCGACCGGGACATTTTGATGGCGTAGGCACCATCGTAAAAAAACTGTTTGAAATAGTTACCCCCACCAATGCCTATTTTGGGGAAAAAGATTTTCAGCAATTGCAGATTATAAAAAAGATGACCGAAAAACATAAGCTTCCGGTAACCATTCACGGCTGCCCGATACATCGTGAACCCAACGGCCTGGCTATGAGTTCCCGTAACGAAAGGCTTTCCGAAGAAGCGCGAAACGAAGCGGCCCTCATCTACAAAACCTTAAAAGCAGCCAAAATAAAATTCGGAAAACAAACCGCAAAAGAAGTCATCGCTTTTGTAACCAAGGAATTCGAAAAATCCCCGAACTTCCAGCTGGAGTATTTTGAGATTGCCGATGAAGCCACTTTATTACCCTGCAAAAGGAAAAGCAAAACCGGAAAATACCGAGGCTTTATCGCTGTTTTCATAAACAACATCAGATTAATAGATAATATTTCACTAAATTGATATAACTTTGCACTATGCAAATTCACGTTGTTAAATCCAAGATTCACCGCGTAAAGGTGACTGGAGCCGATTTAAACTACATCGGCAGTATTACTATTGACGAAGCTTTAATGGAAGCTTCCAACATTTATGAAGGCGAAAAAGTATCCATTGTAAACCTGAATAATGGGGAACGCTTGGAGACTTACGCAATTACCGGACCAAGAAATACCGGTGAGATAACCCTGAACGGACCGGCCGCACGAAAAGTCCACAAAGGTGATATTATCATCATTATTGCCTATGGAATCTTAACCTGCGAAGAAGCCAAAGATTTTAAACCGGCTTTGGTGTTCCCTAACGAACATGATAATTCACTGACATAAACTTGAACGAGAAAATCAAAAAATCGATCAGTATCGGACTCCCGCTTTTGTTGGGAGTTTTTTTGGTTTTTTACACTTACAACAAGTTTACCGACCAGCAGTTGGAAGAAATGAAAGGCTATTTTAAAAATGCCAACTATAGCTTCATCGCTATTTCATCTTTCTTTTCCATCGTAAGTCTGGCTGCCCGAGGCTATCGTTGGCGCTACAGCCTGGAGCACATGGGCTATCTTTCCAGTTTCCCGAATAATTTTTCCGCAGTCTGCATCGGATACCTAATGAACTATACGGTTCCCCGTTCAGGCGAAGTATCTCGTGCTCTGGTACTGAAAAAATACAATGACATCCCCTTTGACAAAGCTTTCGGAACCATTATCGCCGAAAGGGTAATCGATTTATTCATACTTATCGGATTCATCCTTACCGCCCTCATTTTACAATTTAACCAACTGAAATCATTTCTGGAAACAATTATTCCGGTGGAAAAATTAGTATACGTAGGCTTCATCGGCATATTGGGATTCCTGTTCACTGTCCTGCTTTTCATTTACTCAAACTGGAAACCAATACTCTTCATCAAGGAAAAAATCGCCGGTTTGGCAGAAGGCCTTTTTAGCGCCTTTAAAATGCCTCATCGCGTTCCGTTTATGGTTCTTACGGCAGTTATCTGGATTTCCTACGTGCTGACTTTTTATTCCGCCATATTCGCATTACCCGAAACCACTAACATCGGTTTTGGTGTAATCGTCACTGCTTTCGTGGTAGGAAGCCTTGCCGTAACGTTTACCAATGGTGGTTTTGGCGCTTTCCCGTTGATGATTGCACAGATCCTGGTACTTTACAACATTCCGGAAACAGCAGGAACCGCTTTCGGATGGATTTTGTGGACCTCACAAACCGCTTTGGTAGTGCTTTTGGGCGGACTTTCGTTTTTACTTTTACCTGTATTCAATCCGAAAAAATAATTTACTATATTGCTGTTCTTTTTTAACAGTTAAATACAGATAAGTTATATGAAACTAAAATTGCTCCTACTCTTCACGTTTTTAACAGGTTCTTTGTTCGCACAACGCTTTGATGAACCGTTTGAATCACAAAAACTGGGTGTAGCACGCGACATCAGCATCATCCTTCCACCTTCTTACGAATCCGCAAAAGATAAAAAATATCCTGTTTTCGTAGTTTTAGACAGCGAGTTTTTACTTGACCCGGTATTGGGTACCATGAAATACGGTGCCTATTGGGATGATCTTCCGGAAGTGATTATCGTGGGTATCGGCCAGAATAAATCGAATGAACGTGAATACGACTCACAGTTTGACGAAGACGGACTCCCGACTGAACAGGCTGCAAAATTCTTCGAATTCATCGGTATTGAATTGCTGCCGTACATCGAAAAGAAATTCCGAGTAGCACCTTTCCGAATGATTGCCGGTCACGATTTAACCGCTGGTTTCCTGAACGCATACCTGTATAAAGACAATCCTGTTTTCAATGCTTATCTATGTTTAAGCCCTGAATTGCCAGCCGAAATGGAAACACGTATTCCGGAACGACTTAAAATTGCCCAAAAACCCATTTTCTTTTATCTGGCTACAGCCGATGGCGATTTGAAACCGATGAGAGACCGCATCAAGATATTGGACGAAGGCGCCAAGGCTGTAAAAAATGATTTTGTGAAATACACTTTCGACGATTTTAAAAACACCGGTCATTATGCCTTGGTACCACCAGCCATTAACAGTGCCATTACAGCCATTTTTGACGGTTACCAACCCATTTCGATGAATGAATTTCAGGAAAAACTGGGCAAACTGGAAAAAGGACACACACAATATCTTGTTGACAAATACACCAACATCCAAAAGAAATTAGGCTATATGCCAAAGATTCGTCTTACCGATTTTAAGGCCATCGAAGCAGCTATCATGAAGAACAAAAATTACGAAGACTTACTGCCTCTTTCGGAATTAGCGAAGAAAAACTACCCTAAAACCATGTTGAGCGAATACCACAAAGCCATGTATTACGACAATATGGGAGAACCGGCCAAAGCACAAAAAGCATTTATGACGGCCTTCGGTTTATCACCGATTCGTGATCTGACGAAAGACATGATGCTGGAACGTGCCGACGCCATTAAAGGGCAACTGAAAAAAGGAAAAGACCGCAAAAATGAAGCAACGGAGGAACAACCAACGGATGCTCCAGCAGAAACACCAACAGAAACACCAACAGAAACACCAACGGAAACACCAACGGAAACACCGACTGAAACCCCAACAGAAGAACCCAAACAATAATAATGTCGAAAATAAAAACCGCTTTTTTCTGCCAGAGTTGCGGTACGCAGTTTGCCAAATGGCAAGGCCAGTGTACCGCCTGCAAAGAATGGAATACCATTGTAGAAGAAGTCATTCATAAAGAAGAAAAAGTAGCCTGGAAGACTGAATCTTCATCGGTTAAAAAGGCAGCCAAACCTTTAAAAATAAACGAAATTGATTCTGCGGAAGAAATCCGCATGGACACCACAGACGGCGAGTTGAACCGGGTTTTGGGCGGCGGATTGGTCCCGGGCTCCTTAACGCTTTTGGGTGGCGAACCGGGTATCGGAAAAAGTACGCTCCTGCTACAAATTTCACTGAAACTGCCTTACAAAACGCTTTATGTGTCGGGAGAGGAAAGTCAGAAACAGATAAAAATGCGCGCCGAACGGATTACTCCCAACGGCGACAACTGTTATATCCTGACCGAAACCAAAACCCAGAACATTTTCCGTCAGATTGAGGAAATCGATCCGGAAATTGTGATTATCGATTCGATCCAAACCTTGTACACCGATTATATCGAATCATCGCCGGGGAGTATCTCCCAAATCAGGGAAACCACGGCCGAACTGATCAAATTTGCCAAGGAAACCAACGTTCCCGTTATTCTGATCGGACACATTACCAAAGACGGAAACATTGCCGGGCCTAAAATTCTGGAACACATGGTCGATACCGTCTTGCAGTTTGAAGGCGACCGGAATCACGTGTACCGTATTTTGCGTTCACTCAAAAACCGATTTGGCTCTACGGCCGAATTGGGTATTTACGAAATGCTGGGTTCCGGATTACGTGAAGTTGCCAATCCGTCTGAAATTCTGATTTCTCATAAAGACGAAGAACTTTCGGGCACCGCCATCGCCTCTACTCTGGAAGGCATGCGCCCTTTGATGATAGAAATACAGGCTTTGGTTTCCACGGCTGTGTATGGAACGCCACAACGCAGCACCACGGGTTACAACGCCAAACGACTGAATATGATTTTGGCCGTATTGGAAAAACGCGCCGGATTTCACTTGGGTTCGAAAGACGTATTCCTGAACGTCACCGGTGGGATTTCCGTAGACGATCCTGCAATTGATTTAGCAGTAATGGCCGCGATACTATCGTCTAACGAGGATATTCCGGTAGGAAAGAATTTTTGTTTTGCAGGCGAAGTGGGACTTTCAGGAGAAATCCGTCCCGTGAACCGCGTGGAACAACGCATACAGGAAGCTGAAAAATTAGGATTTTCGACCATTTTCGTATCCAAATACAACAAAATCGCACTCAAAAACACGCTGATTGAGATTAAATTGGTGGCAAAAATTGAGGATGTGGTTGCGGAGTTGTTTGGGTAATCCGAAATACTGAAAAACAATTACTTAAATAACACTAAGTATGACTATAAAAACATTATTCCTGATCAGCCTCACAGCACTTTTGGTTTCCTGCAACAAAGCGGACATTTACAGTAAATTGGATAAAGATTTTTCCGATAACCGATGGGGCCAGACCGATGCAAAAACCTACAACTTCACAATTACCGATGACACGAAATCATACGATCTGATTTTCAGATTCAGTCACGTGTACGACTATCAGTTTGCATCTGTTCCGTTGGATTTCACAATTACGGATCCGTCCGGAAAAAAAGAAAATTTTACCGTTGACTTGAAAATAAAGGACAGTTCCGGGAAAGAATTAGGCGATTGTCTTGGGGACATTTGCGATTTGCAGTTCAAAATCAAAGAAAAAACAAGACTCATAAAAGGAAATTACAAACTGACCGTTTCCAATACTTTTCCGGGCCCTTATTTACCAAATGTTTTGGGTGTCGGGTTGGATGTTGCCACAGTTGAGTAAAAATAAAACCCACTATAAAAACAAAAGCAGGCCTCTCAGCCTGCTTTTGCATTATAACACAAATCGTATTAATCAATAATATCGAATCCGGTGTACTTACGCAACACTTCGGGAATCACGATTCCTTCCGGTGTCTGGTAATTTTCCAAGATTCCCGCCAATACACGCGGTAAGGCCAATGAACTTCCGTTTAGGGTATGTGCCAACTGGGTTTTTCCGTCTTTTCCTTTAAAACGCAGTTTCAAGCGATTGGCCTGAAAGGTTTCAAAGTTCGATACTGATGAAATTTCCAACCAACGGTCCTGCGCTGTGGAGAACACCTCAAAATCGTACGTTAAGGCGGATGCGAAGCCCATATCACCACCACAAAGACGTAAAATTCGGTACGGCAATTTCAGTTCCTGTAATAATACTTTCACGTGTTCCACCATGCCGTCTAAAGCCTCGTGTGATTTATCCGGATGTTCGATGCGAACGATTTCCACTTTATCAAACTGATGCAAACGGTTCAGTCCGCGAACGTGCGCGCCCCAAGAACCCGCTTCTCTTCTGAAACAAGGCGTATATGCTGTTGCCAGAACCGGCAATTCGTTTTCCTGTAAAATCACATCCCTGAAAATATTTGTCACCGGCACCTCAGCGGTTGGAATCAGGTACAAATCGTCTTTGGCATCATGATACATTTGTCCTTCTTTGTCAGGCAATTGTCCCGTTCCGTATCCTGAAGCTTCATTTACCAAATGAGGCACCTGATACTCGCGGTAACCGGCATCGGTATTTTTATCTAAGAAATAAGAAATTAAAGCGCGTTGCAACTTTGCTCCTTTTCCTTTGTATACCGGAAATCCGGGTGCGGTTATTTTCGTACCCAATTCGAAATCAACGATATCATATTTTTTAATCAGATCCCAATGCGGTAAAGCACCTTCATGTAAAACCGGGATATCGCCTTCCTGAAAAATATTCAGGTTGTCGTCCGGTGTTTTCCCTTCCGGAACGATATCCGCAGGTGTATTGGGCAATTTGTATAACTCCTGTGTCAGTTCTTCTGAAACCGTGTTCAATGCCTCGGTAAGTTCTTTCCCTTTTTCACGCAGTTGTGTCGATTTTTCCTTTAAAATCTCCGCTTTGGCTTTTTCGCCACTTTTCATCATCGAACCAATGTCTTTGGATAGTTTATTCGATTCTGCCAAAATGTTATCCAATTCCACTTGGGTTGCACGACGTTTTTCGTCCAATGCCACCACTGTCGCCACCATTTCTTTAGCATCTAAATTTCTTTTTGCCAAAGCCTGGATTACTTGTTCCTGGTTTTCCCTGATAAAAGCTATCTGTAACATACGTTTTGATTTTTAAAGAGAGCAAATTTAAGGAATTGTTTGATTAATTGAACAGCAAACCGCGAAAGTTGAACAGAATGCGTTTCAACCCTCTGTCAATATCCGGAAAACCACACTCAGGAATTAAATTATTTCCTAAATTTGATAAATTTCCGATTATCCGATGAAAAAAATCACCCTGTTCATAGCGCTCCTGATATCCGTACTTGGTTTTTCACAAGAAAACGAAAATAACCACCCTGCTTTGGTTCACGCTGAAATGAAAGCGGCTTCGGGAAAAATGAATTTCAGAAAAAACCCCAACACCCAAAACTACGACATCACTTATCACAAACTGGAATTTACGGTTGATCCGGCCGTATATTTCGTTGAAGGAAGAGTCACCACAACTTTTACGGCGCTATCGGACATGCAAACCGTAACCTTTGATTTAACCAATCGATTAACAGTAAGTAGTGTAATGCTGGGATTGACAAACCTCTCCTTTACACAAAACACAAATCACGAATTGATCATAACTCTCCCGACTACCGTAACAACGGGAAATTCGGAGACTGTTGCAATTACATATTCCGGAGCACCGTCAACTGAAGAGCAGGCCTTCACAACGCACACGCACAACGGCATACCCGCATTATTCACGCTATCCGAACCTTACGGAGCCAAAGACTGGTGGCCTTGCAAACAGGATCTGAATGACAAAGTGAACAATATTGACGTGTACATAACGGCGCCTTCGCAATATACAAGTGTTTCAAACGGTATGGAGCAATCGCAAACCATAAACGGCACGAACAAAACCACCCATTTTCACCATGGCTATCCCATTCCGGCTTATCTTATTGCCATAGCGGTGACAAATTACCAGATATACAACCAACAGGGAGGCTTAGGAACAGCGGCAAGTCCCTTTTTCCCAATCGTCAATTACATTTATCCCGAATCGGCTGCATCCACACAGAGCAGTTTGTCCGTTACCCCGGGAATCATGAATACCTTCGAATCTCTTTTCATACCTTACCCGTTCCGGAATGAAAAATACGGACACGCACAATTTGGATGGGGCGGTGGTATGGAACACACAACCGTTTCCTTTATGGGCGGATGGAACAGGGATTTGATTTCGCATGAAATGGCACACCACTGGTTTGGAAACAAGGTTACCTGCGGCAGTTGGAAAGACATCTGGCTGAACGAAGGTATTACCGAATATTTATCGGGACTGATCATTGAAAACATGGACGGTCCAGCCAGTTTCTTAACCTGGAAGACCAATAAAACCAGTCATATCACATCTCAACCCGGCGGGAATTTATATCTGACCGAAGAGCAACTAAACAATGTCAACCGGATTTTTGATTACAGACTCACATACAATAAAGGTTCTATGGTAACCAATATGATACGGTTTAAAATGGGTGATGCTAATTTCTTCCAGGCCATGCGCAATTACCTGAACGACCCGGTTTTAGCTTACGGGTACGCAACAACACCTCAATTAAAAACCCATCTGGAGGCAGTTTCAAACATGGATTTTACAGACTTTTTTAACGATTGGATCTACAAAGAAGGCTATCCGATTTACGCAGTCACAGCCGAAAACTGGGGTGCCGGTCTGGCAAAAATAATCATCAGTCAGACCACTTCGCATCCTTCTGTTCCGTTTTTTGAAATGCCGGTTCCCGTAAGATTATTCGGCGAAGAAGGACAGACACAGGATCTCATTCTGGACAACACGACAAACGCCCAGGAATTCATTATCAACGTACCATTCAGAGTTATCCGGATACAGTTCGATCCCGAAAAGAATATCATTTCCAGAAACAGTACCGCAGAAGTAAAACCGGACAATATTGGCTTTTCAATTTATCCGAACCCTTGCAAAGACTTAATAACCATAAAACTTCCTGTAAACACAGAATTGGAAAAAGTGGAAATATTCAATATTCTGGGACAGCTGATTCAAACGGAACATGATCCGAAGATAAACACCACTAATCTTTCAAACGGTATCTATTCGATATTCGTAAGTACCTCTGCCGGAGTATTTAAGAATAGAATAATCAAAGAATAAACCTCAAATTAAGGCGAATTCGCTTTCGGGTCAGAATCAACTTTTTGCTTTTTTGTAAAAATCACAAATACATCGATTAGTGTTAAATTAATTTCTATATTTGGCAAAAATTTTTAGAAATATGAAAAAGTTTGCCCTACTTTTTGCATTACTCGTAACCTACACCGGTTTTTCACAAACCCATGACGAAGAATACCATCGCATGATTGAAGCGGAAATGAAATCGGCCTCAAAAACGATGAATTTCAGAATCAATCCAAATACCCAGAATTACGACATAACCTATCATAAGCTGGAATTCACCGTAGACCCGGCAGTATACTTCATTTCAGGAGTTGTCACTACTACATTTACGGCTATATCAAACATGTCGACCGTGACTTTTGACTTAACCAACCAGCTGACGGTGAGCAGCGTAAAACAAGGTATTACAAACCTAACTTTTGTACAAAACGCGAATAACGAACTGGTTATAACGCTTCCTGCCACAGTAACAGCAGGAAATTCAGCTACCGTTACAATTACTTATTCCGGAGCGCCTGCAACAGGTGAACAGGCATTTACAACAAGTACACACAACGGAACACCTGTCCTGTGGACTTTGTCAGAACCTTTCGGTGCCAGAGACTGGTGGCCCTGCAAACAGGACTTAAACGATAAAGTCGCAAATATGGACGTGTACATCACAGCCCCATCCGCATACACCAGCGTTTCAAACGGTCTGGAGCAATCTCAAACCATCAACGGAGCGAACAAAACCACGCATTTTCATCACGACTATCCTATTCCGGCCTATTTGGTAGCAATAGCCGCAACCAACTATCAAGTATACAACCAACAGGGAGGGTTAGGCACAACAGCAAGCCCTTACTTCCCAATCGTAAATTATATTTACCCTGAAACCGCATCATCGACACAGACAAGTTTGGCAATCACTCCGGCTATCATCAATTTATTCGAGTCACTGGTAGGCCCCTATCCGTTTAGAAATGAAAAATACGGACATGCCCAATTTGGCTGGGGTGGCGGAATGGAACACACCACAGTATCTTTTATGGGTGGATGGAACAGAGGCCTGATTGCCCATGAAATGGCTCATCAATGGTTTGGCGATAAGGTAACCTGCGGTACCTGGAAAGATATTTGGTTGAACGAAGGGATTACCGAATACATGTCGGGATTGGTCGTGGAAAATTTGGACGGTGCATCTAATTTTGTCTCATGGAAAACCAACAAAATAAACAACATCACCTCTCAACCGAATGGCAACTTATATTTATCGGATACTCAGTCAGAGGATGTTAACCGAATTTTCAGCTCAAGAATCTCTTATGATAAAGGTTCGATGGTCACCCATATGCTGCGCAATAAAATCGGGGACACCAACTTTTTTCAGGGTCTTCGCAACTATTTAAACGATCCGGCTCTGGCATACGGTTATGCAACAACCCCGCAATTCAAAGCTCATATGGAAACAGTTTCGGGCATAAATCTGACCGAATTCTTTAACGACTGGATTTACATGCAGGGGTATCCGACTTATACGGTAAACGCACAAAATTTAGGTGGCAATCAGTTGCGAATCACTCTTAACCAGACCAGTTCGCACATTTCGGTACCTTTTTTTGAGGCACCGGTGCCGATACGTCTTACAGGTGCAGGAGGACAAACCTATGATGCAATTTTAAACAACACCAGTAATGGTCAACAATTTCTCGTTACCGCACCGTTCACACCAACCGGAATACTTTTTGACCCTAATAAACATATTATCTCCAAAAACAGCACAGCCACACTCGGAAATAGCTCATTCGAATTGGATCAGATTATCAGTTTGTATCCTAACCCTTCAAACGACAGAATCGCCATTCAACTGCCTGCAACAATTCAACTTGAAAAAGCTGAAATTTACAATTCTCTCGGACAATTGACAGCAACAGAAACTAATGCCGAATTCAGCGTAAGCGCGCTGTCCGACGGTGTTCACATCGTTAAAATTACAACCTCTGAAGGAGTAATTCATAAAAATTTTATAAAAAAATAGGCAAACCCAAATAACATGATAAAAAGTAAGGTGAAAACCTTACTTTTGTCGTTTATAATAAAACACATAGCTAAAAATGATACAAGTAGGGCAAATCCTTTTCATATTATCGGTATTGGTAATTCTACACGAATTCGGTCACTATATCACCGCCAGAATGTTCAAAGTAAGAGTGGAAAAATTCTATCTTTTCATGGATGCCGGTTTTTCATTACTGAAGAAAAAAATAGGCGATACCGAATGGGGAATCGGATGGCTTCCCATCGGAGGCTATGTGAAACTGGCCGGAATGGTAGATGAAAGCATGGACATGGAACAGATGAAACAGGAACCACAACCTTGGGAATTCCGTTCTAAACCAGCCTGGCAACGTCTGATTATCATGTTGGGCGGCATTATCGTCAATATTCTTTTAGCCTGGTTTCTGTATACTGTAGTCTATACAACATACGGACAAAAATACGTTTCCACAGAAAAAATCCAGAAGAACGGATTGTCTTTTGGAGAAACCGGATTGCATGCGGGTTTCCAAAACGGTGATAGGATTCTTTCTGTTGACGGGGTACATCAGGCGCGCTTTAACCGATTGGTCTTAGACGCGTTATTGGGTGACAATATCGAAATTGAAAGAAACGGAGAAAAGAAAACCATCGTTTTAACTGATGAGCACAAGGCGGAAATTCTATCGAAAGAAGGGCGTGGATTTGTGGGCGCAAGAAATCAATTATCTCAGGTTATCATCGACAGTGTTACTCCGGTTAAAAACAAGCCTTCTGTATTTATGGCAGGAGATCAGATAAAAGCCTTTGGAAACAAGTCGTTTTTTTATTTCGACCAGCTGACGGATGAATTGAAAAAACACAAGAACCAAACCGTTCAGTTGACTGTTTTAAGAAACGAAACTCCAGTAACACTTGCCCTTCCTGTGGATAAGGACGGAAATGTCGGATTTGGGGAAACCGTATTCTTCGGTCCGTCACTTGAAATGACTGACTCTTTTGTAAATGAAGTGGTTTCGGGTTCAGAAGCGGAGAAAGCAAAGGTTCAAAAAAACGACATCATCACTGGTTTTGACAATAAGGAATTCAAACAATTTTCCGAATTCAAATCGGAACTGAAAAAATCGGCAGACAAAGACATAACACTGAACATCATCAGGGATTCCAAAAAAATGGCATTACCGGCTCACGTGGGCAGTGATGGCAAACTTGGATTCGGATTGGCCTCCAAAAACCAGCCAAGCTATGAAATCGTAAACAAACTAAGCCTTGGTGAAGCTTTCCCCGAAGCGGTGAAAGAATCCTGGCAGTTACTGATTTATAACGTAAAACAGTTCAAGTTGATTTTACGCCCTAAAACCGAAGCTTACAAACACGTAAAAAGTCCTGTGGGTATTGCCCGTGCCCTTCCGGACACCTGGAACTGGGAATTTATCTGGAACTTCACGGCTTTATTTTCGATCGGATTGGCCTTCATGAATCTGTTACCGATTCCGGGATTGGACGGTGGTCATGCCCTGTTTACCATTGCCGAAATGATAACCGGCAAAACTTTAAGCGAAAAAGCGATGGGTCATGTACAGACTGCAGGAATGATTATCTTACTGACACTAATGGCATTAACCTTCGGTAACGACATTTACCAATTGGTGGTCGATAAACTTTTATAAAATTTTTTAATTTTTTATTTGCGAGTATAAAATTTCAGCTTATATTTGCACCGCATTAAAGGTAACACACCTTCCTCCTTAGCTCAGTTGGTTAGAGCATCTGACTGTTAATCAGAGGGTCCTTGGTTCGAGCCCAAGAGGGGGAGCAAAAAAAGCCATTCGCAAGAGTGGCTTTTTATATCTTTTAAAAAAGTTCTATACATAAAAATTACAGTTTCCTCCTTAGCTCAGTTGGTTAGAGCATCTGACTGTTAATCAGAGGGTCCTTGGTTCGAGCCCAAGAGGGGGAGCAAAAAAAGCCTGACAGCAATGTCGGGCTTTTTTGTTTTATATTAGTAAAAAATACAAGCCATGCACTACGTTTATATTCTTCTTTCACCACAAAAAGACACTTTTTATATTGGAGAGACTTCTGATCTCGAAATTCGACTTCAATGGCATTTGTCAAAAGAATTCAAGAACTCCCATACCAAAATAGCAGATGACTGGATACTATTCTACAAAATAAACTGCAAAGACATCAACCAAGCAAGAAAAATCGAAAAACACATCAAAGCCATGAAAAGCAAAAAGTTCATTCAAAATCTAAATACCTTTCCTGAAATAACCCAGAAACTTCTGGAAAAATACACCTAATCAGAGGGTCCTTGTCCCGATAGCTATCGGGACGAGCCCAAGAGGGGGAGCTTTTAAAAGCCTGACAGCAATGTCGGGCTTTTTTTTATTCTCTACTTTCTAAAGAATTGTCCAATGATTCTGGATCAAGTCCAAAACCTGTGGAGCGATGAAAATTAAGCATAAATATTCGTTAGACTAAAAAGGAAGAATTTTATACTCTGTCATGAATAATCGACAATCTGCAAAATTCCCGGCTTAAAACACAGCTAAACCACAAACCCCTCATTTAGTTGTATTTATGCCCTTTTTTAACACTTAACCGATTTCAATTTTTCATACCTTTATACACATTAAATTACTGGATATGAGAAACTTATACTTATTTATCTGGTTATTGGCAACAGGAGTAACAGATAGAACGTACGGACAAACCGCCCCGCAGCTACAATGGGCCTTAAGCGCAGCAGACCAATTCCCAAATGCAGGTGAAGTCACCGGTAAGACTATTGTAACAGATGTTGCAGGAAACCGTTACATCGCAGGAAGGTTTCAGATGACCACAGATTTTGATCCTTCACCTAACACTTTTAACCTAACGGCCACTTATAAGGATTTGTATTATGACAACGATTCCGGCGATATTTACTTTGCCAAATACGATCCCAACGGAAATTTGCTGTGGGTAAAAACCATTGGCGGACCCGACACTTTTTACGGCGGAGACAGTCCGCTAACAATCAGTTTAGACAACAACGGAAACATCATCCTTTCTGGCTATATGGGCAGCCTTTTCGATTTCGACCCTTCGGAAGCCGTTGTAAACCTAGACACCACTATCCAAAATGCTATGTTTTTGGCAAAATACGATTCCGAAGGAAATTACCTGTGGGCTTTCGCCATTCCCGGAAACAGACACAACTACCCTATCGCACTCTCCTTAGACAGCACCGGAAATATGTATTTAGCAGGTTTTGTACTTCAGCCAGCCGATTTTGACCCATCAGAAGCCACGGAAACATTCCCGTCAGGAAGTTCAGGAACAAGCAGTGCTTACTTTGTGGCAAAATACAATCCGGAGGGAGATTTTTTATGGGTGAAAGCCTTAAGCGGAACATCAACCCAGAACTTAATAAATATGACTGTCAATGCTTCCGGACAAATTATCCTGATCGGTGACTTCTTCGGTACGGTCGATTTCGATCCTTCTCCAGCCACTGCAAATTTAACCGCACTCAGCACAGACAATTTTGACGGTTATATCGCCAAATACGACACCAACGGAAATTACCTCTGGGCCAAAAGCATGGGAGGAACCGACGCCAGTGTCAGCACCAGCGCTGTAGCTGTAGGTCTCAACGGACAAATTCACGCCATTGGTTTCTTTTCAGGCACCGTCAACTTCAATCCGTCGGGCGCGAGAGACACAATCGCTGCCATCAGCGTGGTGAATTTCTTTATCACCAAGTACGACACTAATGGAAACTACCTATGGACTAAAGCCATCAACGGAGCGGATGAACTTTACAAATTCGATTTCCAAAACATCAGCATCAACCCTGGCGGACAAATTTATATCGCAGGAAATTTCCAGGAGACCGTGGATTTCGATCCCTCAACAACTACAGCTAACCTAACCGCTCTCGGCAGTAGGGATTTCTTTATAGCCAAATACAATCCAAACGGAGATTACCTGTGGGCCAAAAGCATCGGCGGAACAGACAACGAATACCTTTCTGCCATAAAATTGGACGTTGGAGGAAATATAAATATTACCGGTAATTTCGGCAACATTGCTGATTTCGACCCTTCTCCGGCATCACAAAACCTGACATCCGTTGGTAATATGGATGTGTTTATCGCAAAATACAATTCTGAAGGCACATTCCTTAATGCCGGAATAATTGGCGGATACCCAACCGGCAATTCCTCTGAGAACGAAAACAAAGTGACTTTAGACAGCACCGGCGCAATCTATGCCGCTGGAACTTTTTCTCAAAAAATCGATTTCGATCCCTCTCCTCAAATTGCTACCCTAACATCCGAGAATGACGGTAATGATATTTTCATTGCCAAATACACCCCGACAGGAAGTTATCTCTGGGTCAAATCAATCAAGGGAATCAATAGTGAGACCATGTCGTTGTCATCCACAACCACCGATGCGAACGGCAACCTGTACATCGCGGGATATTTCTTCGGAACAGTTGACTTTGATCCTTCAAACAATACGGCACCATTAACATCTGTCGGTTTTGGCGACCTTTTTATTGCAAAATACGACAGTAACGGAAATTACCTATGGGCAAAAACAATCGGAAAAACCAGCAACTATATCGATTCAAATACTATAAAGTCAATTGCTACGGACAGTAATGGTAACCTCTACATCTCGGGTCATTTTTACAACAGTTTGGACTTCGATCCATCTGCTGCGAGCGCTGTCCTGACAGCAGTTCAGTTTCAGGACATTTTCTTTGCAAAATACAACACCTCGGGAAATTACATTTGGGCTAAAGCCATAGGAGGCAATTGGTATGACAAATCAAACGCGTTGCATGCAACTTCATCAGGAAACATCTTTATCGCAGGCTCGTTCAGTGACACCGTAGATTTTGACCCGTCGCCCGCCGTAACCAATCTGATGGC
This sequence comes from Flavobacterium limnosediminis JC2902, assembly GCF_000498535.1. Lineage (GTDB taxonomy): Bacteria > Bacteroidota > Bacteroidia > Flavobacteriales > Flavobacteriaceae > Flavobacterium > Flavobacterium limnosediminis. Next base: position 195,124 of record NZ_AVGG01000003.1, read on the forward strand.
AGGAGGACAGAATGCCATGTACTTCGCCGCATACGACACCAATGGTAATTTTATCTGGGTGAAGGGTTTTACAGGTTTGGACTATGGTGAATTCGAATCAATAGCCGTAAATCAAAGCGGTCAATTGTACCTGAGCGGAAAATTTGTGGGAAGTGTCGATTTTGATCCTTCTGAAAATGTTGCCATCCAGACCTCCATAGGCAGCATAAACAGTTTTATTGCAAAATACAACAGCAATGGCAGCTACCTTTGGGCAAAGCCAATTTCAGGCAGTTCTATGCCCAACGTTAACACGATTGCCCTTGACAGTGAAGCCAACCCGATTATTGCCGGAGATTTTGGCGTACAATACCAAAGTCCGGGCACCACTATCACTTTTGATCCGGTGATACCCGGAACTACCTTCACAACCCTAGGCGGAAGAGATCTGTTTTTAGCAAAATACGACATCAACGGCAATTATCTCTGGGCCAAAACAGCCGGAGGTCTCCTGGATGAAACCGTCAGTTCGATGGCAATGAACAGCAATGGCGAAATGATTGTAACAGGCTCCTTCATGCTTACATCCGATTTCGACCCATCGGAAACCACCTTTAACTTAACTTCCATCAATGGATCCGATATGTTTTTGGCCAAATATAAAGAGTGCAGACCCATTCCCGTTACCGTAACACGTATCGGAAATGCCCTTATAGCAACCACTTCGGCAGATTCCTACCAATGGGTAGACTGCAACAATCATAACACTCCCATCACCGGAGCCACCAATGCTCTGTTTACACCTTCTGTCAGCGGCAATTATGCGGTCGTTATCACGGCTGGAGGCTGCCGAAGCACTTCCGGCTGTCAGACGTATCTTAGTGTCAATTCCGCTTTGGCTCAATCGGTACTACTGTATCCGAATCCCAGTTCCGGTATTTTTAAGGTAACACTGCCCTATGCCTACGAAAAAACCACAGTCCGGGTATCCGACCTTACAGGAAAAACCATAAAGGAGTGGAACTTTGAAACGCAACAGGAATTCGAAATCTCACTCGAAGCCGCTGCGAACGGAATCTATTTCGTTCAACTTCGGTGCGATGATGAAACCGCCGTTTTTAAGGTGATCAAAAATTAAGCGAAATCCGTTCCTAACAAAATTCTCTTTAATCCCCTCTCTCTCCAAAGGGCGGGGTGACTTACAACAATCCTCAGTCATCCGCAAATTTTAGAAAAACAACTATCCCTCATCCGTTCTCTCTTATCTCTTATCCCTCTTGCTTCTATTCTCTATTTTCTATTCTCTATTCTCTATTTTCTATTCTCTATTTTCTCCCTCCTCCAAAGTAACATCAGTTACAAACGAACGTTTCATAATTTCGTACTTTTACATCGTAATTAAAAATTGACAATGAATCTATTATTTAAAAACTGGCACTTCATGCGCTATTTCCGTTTGGCCTTGGCGTTGCTTTTAGGATATGAGGCCATCCGTACCCACGAATGGTTTTTCATGGCTTTTGCGGCCTTTTTTCTTGTGCAGGCCATCTTTAATTTCGGATGCGGGCCGCGAGGCTGTGCCGTTCCCCAAAAAAGAAACAAACAATAATGAGCAACTTTTCAGAAATAATCAACAAAGACCAACCCGTACTAGTGGATTTTTTCGCCACTTGGTGCGGACCCTGTCAGACCCTCTCCCCGATTCTCAAACAAGTGAAGGACGAATTGGGCGACAGCATATCGGTAATAAAAATAGACGTCGATAAGAATCAGGCCATCGCCGCACAGTTTCAAGTGCGTGGTGTACCTACAATGTTACTCTTCAAAAACGGAAAACAGGTTTGGCGGCAATCGGGTGTACTCTCAAAGAACGATTTGATCAGTGTAATCAGACAGTACAGTTAATCGTAAAGACTCAAATTAGCTTATCTGACTTATACAGAACCTCAAAAAACTGAAGAATAACCAGAAAAATTTCACTAACTTTAACGTTGCACAACCAAATAAAAAAACAATTATGAAAGCAAACATGGGAAAACGCGACAAATTCATCCGCATCGGAATCGCCCTCATTTTAGCAGTATTGGTAGCCACGGAAACCATCACCGGAACATTGGCTTTTGTAGCCTTGGGAATCGGAATTGTTTTTCTGTTAACCAGTTTTATAAGTTTCTGCCCGTTATACAGCTTATTAGGAATGAATACCACTCCAAAATCTACCGATGAATAAAAAAACACTGCTATTATGGCTGACCGGCGGTATCATTGGTGCTGTCGGAGGTTATTTGTATTTCCTGTACTTTGGTTGCGAAGGTTCCTGTGCGATCACCTCGAGCCCTGTAAACAGTACGCTCTACGGAACCGTTATGGGTGGGCTCGTGCTGTCTATCTTTGACACTAAGAAAAAAAAATAAACAGGCTTACGGTTATTCGTTACACTATGACGCTTGCTTTTGCCTACCGTCTAGATGCGACTATTTAAATAAAATTTTAGCCACGAATTCACAAATTAATTTTTACAAATTAGTGAATTCGTGGCTAAGTTCTTTTAAGTAAGAATATAAAATCAGTGCAAATCTTTCCAATCTGCATCAACTGCACACTATTTTTTAGAGATGTGTCCAGACGGTAGTTGCTTTAGCAAGTTTTTTTTATTCTCCACCTTCGGAGGGATAGCAAAACAATTTTTATCTGGCAATCTAATTTGTGTGACAAAAAAATAAACCGAAAATTTTGCAACAATGCGACACTCTCGAGACAACAACACAGCGCTAAAGGAAATGTCACTCACAAAAAATAACAAAAAACGAATTTATGCGATTTTATAAGTTTTATAAGTTTTGTTCCTTTGCTCATGAAAATAACACCATAACACACAAATGAAGACAAAAGTATTTAAGATAATGACCTTTCTTATGGTCATTGCAATGATCTCATGTTCTAAAGAGGATTCAACAGAACAAACTGCCCCAATTACTCAGGAAGGAGGAGCAATCAGCGGCTCACAAATTGTTACGGTCACCTTTGACAACATCACTCTGACACAGTTTGAATATCAGGGAACAATTGGAGGAATCCCTGTAAATTTAGTTCAGACCGGCGAACACACACTGGCTTTTTACCTGCCTAATGAAGTATTGACCGGCGCCCACGATTTAATTATTCCTGGTTTGTCAAACGCAACTGTTCATTACGACATTTCTCCTACCGTTTTAACCGGGACTGCCGATGAAAATGTTGTAGATCTATTTGCCAACCTGAATACTTTTGCTCAAACCCTAGGAAACGATCCACAAGCTGTTTCAGCTCAAAATGCAATAAACACATTAATCACGCACTACAACAATGCATCAGCCGCCGAAAAAGCATCTATCGCAACTTTATACAAAGCCAACAAACAGTTATTTGACCATCTAATCCTAACCGATTTTAGCGACATTACCGGCAGGAATACTGTAACAGAAACCAAGATACACATTAACAAACACGTGGCAGCAATTGCATTGGTAGGCGTGGCAGCTTTAGGCGTTGCAGCTTCACCGGTATTAGGTTGTGCAATTTTAGCAGTCGCAGGATATAAAGCTGTTAAAGCGAATACAGAAGCATTGGAGAATATCTACGATAAAACTTCCACAATAGTTTCCGGATGGTTCAGCAACAAAAATCATTCTTCAGCTAACAGAACTCCGGACATTATCTTAACCGATAATATAGCCAAAGAATTAACTTTCAATATTAAAGAACGAAAATTAATCGCTTCCGATGCTTCAAAAACAGAGCCATTAGCGGTACAATACTTCAACAGCATAAGTTTGTACAATCACATTGTAGCCGAAAACAACCCGGTAATCGCTCAAACCAACACTGAAGAACATACCGATTTCGACTCTTTGCCTCAAGAAGCTTTACCGGCTTCCAATCCTGATGTCGTAAGTCCTGTCGATGATTCTTTTATGGAAAACGTTCAATTTAGCGTAAACGATCCCAATGTGTCAATTGTCACCGCAGCATTAAGCTCAAACGGACAGTTAAATCTGAAATTGAAACTAAACGGAGCACCAACAACTCTCCCCGTTCGAACTAACTTACATATTTCGTATAATGATGGTTTTAGTTCCTTTAGTGGAAATATCCCTGTAACTGTAGAGGCATCATTAATAGGAACATGGACACTTGTTTCATTTGAAGACGGCGTTTCTTTGGGCACATACGTAGAGTTATTCACATCACCAAGTTGTCCTTCAGTGGCTACACAATCCTATACAGTCCTGAATGAAACACTTGTTATTGGCGAGGGCACTTATTCATTTGTTGAACAAGACAAATACAGGTTTTACAATCAATCCATTTTAACTTCTAATTGCAGCATTGAAACGGATGCCGCTGACACTTTTGAGACATACACCGATACAGGAAGTGGCACGTACGTTCTTGACGGAAATACTTTTACCGCAACATCATCAAATGATGAAGTAACAACACATACTATTCAGTTCATAACCTTGAACAAAGTCAAAGTTGGCGACAGGATCTATGTACGTTAAAAAATATTTTTCAACTTACTGTTAAAAAAAGACCATCTAAGAAGTAATTTTTAGATGGTCTTTTGTTTTGATCGTTTTGAATAATTAGATTTTCATACTTTTTTTAATACCCCAAACCAATCAAATTGGCTTCGAAAATCAGAACCAAAAAACAAACCCGGCATACAACTTTGGGCATTCATCGGCAACATCCTTATTGCATAAAAAGCTTGCAAACTCTTTCTGACGATTTAACATAATCATTCCGATTTGTGTTTTTAGCGCTCCAATTTTAAATTACTTAGAAATTTTAAGTAATTTCCACGAAAAATACTTACAGTTTTTGCGTTTATGATAATTTCATACAACCTTAAAAAAATAACAATTGCCAATGAAAAAAATTACACTTTTAGTATGCCTCTTGGTCTCCTTCTTTGGATATGCCCAGGCCGGAGCGATTGATCTCTCTTTCAACCCCAATGATCCAGGTTTTGGAATGGGTGATGGTCCTAACCACTATACAACAACTACCATTCTGCAACCCGATGGAAAAATCATTATTGGCGGGAACTTCACACAATATAATAGTACAGCACGAAACAGAATCGCTCGTCTGAATACGGACGGCTCTCTGGACAACACCTTTAATTCTGTCTTTCCGGCGAATGACTATATTAATTCAATCGCCCTGCAACCAGACGGAAAAATCATCATTGTGGGAAATTTTACACCCGTAAGGATTGCCCGCCTGAATAATGACGGTTCAATAGACAGTTCCTTTAATCCCGGTTTTGGAGCAAACAATTCGATAAGCAGCGCCACACTACAGCCCGACGGAAAAATAATTATTGGCGGAAATTTCACATCCTATAATGGTACTACGAGAAATCGTATCGCTCGTCTTAACGCTGATGGGTCATTGGACTCTTCTTTTAATCCGGGTACCGGCACAGATAATCAAGTTACCTCGATAACGCTTCAACCTAACGGAAAAATCATTATTGGAGGGTCTTTTAGATCCTATAATGGTACAACGAAAAATTTCATTGCTCGCCTGAATGCTGATGCCACATTAGACAATACGTTTAATCCAGGCACCGGAGCTGATTCTATTGTATGGAGCACTACCCTACAACCCGATGGAAAAATCATTATTATTGGATATTTCTCGTCCTACAACAATACACCAAGATATAGCATCGCCCGCTTAAATGCTGATGGCACTTTAGATAACTCGTTTAATTCAGGGGGATTGGTCGATGGACAAATATTAACAGCTACCTTACAACCGGACGGAAAAATAATTATTGGAGGGAATTTCGCATTCTATGGCGGCACTAGCAATATCGCACGCCTGAATCCCGATGGATCACCGGACACTACCTTCGATCCGGGTGTTGGAGCTAATAATAATATTATGTCATCCATTTTACAACCCGACGGAAAGGTTATCCTAACTGGTTATTTCACAGGATATAACGCTACATTGCGAAACTATATGGTTCGCTTGGACTCCAATGGATCAGTAGACAACACCTTTAATCCAGGTAGCGGTGCCAATAAAAATGTTTATTCCATCGCTATACAATCCGATAGCAAAATTATTATTGCAGGTGAGTTTCAGTCTTATAACAACGTTCTTCTCACTCGTATCGCACGTGTAAATTCCGATGGCTCCTTAGACAACACCTTTAATCCAGGCATGGGGGCAAATAACTCAATACTTAAGGCCATATTACAACCTGATGGAAAAATCGTTATTGTAGGGCTATTTACATCCTATAATGGTACAGCACGCAGGTATATTGCTCGTCTCAATAGTAATGGCACATTAGATAATACATTTGATCCGGGCCCCGGACCGAATAGCCCAATAACAAGCATCTCCTTGCAGCCTGATGGGAAAATGATTATCAGTGGTGGTTTAAATGGCTATATCGGTGCGATTGCCCGCCTGAATAACGATGGGTCAGTAGACACTTCCTTTAACTCGGGTACTGAGGCAAATAACACAATAACAAGCGCCTCATTGCAGCCCGATGGTAAAATCATTATTAGTGGATTGTTTACATCATATAATAACACAATATGCAATCACATAGCACGCCTTAATAGTGATGGTTCGCTAGACACGACCTTTAATTCAGGAACAGGAACAGATGCTACACTGATAAATATCTTGCAACCTGATGGAAAAATTATTATTGCAGGGAATTTCACCTCCTATAACAACACCGCATGCAATCGCATTGCTCGCCTAAATACAGATGGTTCATTAGATACTAGTTTTAATACCGGCTCGGGAGTAAACAATAACATCGGAATCATCGTTCTTCAACCGGATGGAAAAACAATCATTTTTGGACCTTTCACATCTTATAACGGAACCACAATAAATCAGATTGCCCGCCTAAATAATGATGGATCACTCGATGCCACTTTTAATGCAGGTACTGGAGTAGACACTTCTATTAATTCAGCCGCCCTTCAACCCGATGGAAAAATCATTATCGGTGGAGCTTTTAAATCGTATAATAACACTGGTCGTAATAGAATAACGAGAATACATGGTACAGCGTCAGGCATTACAACAGCTCCAATTACAATCAGCGGCACAACAACAATCAATAGTGGAGAATCTACTACACTTACACAAGTAGGAGGCTCTTTGGGTGAAGGAGCAACGTACAAATGGTATACCGGTTCGTGCGGCGGCACTTTAGTGGGTACCGGCGCATCGTTAACCGTTTCCCCTACTGTAACCACAACCTATTACGTCTTGGCTGAAGGACCTAATAACACCACGGGTTGTGTATCAATTACAGTCACTGTAACCACATTGGGTACTGCACACCCTGTCTACACAATTGATAATACAGTAGTAATTCCAAATCCATACAGCGAGCACTTCGCATTAGATATTCCTACTCTAAATCAAGAAACAATAACCGTAAAAGTTTATGACAGCATTGGAAGGCTACTCGAACAACGTGAACTGAAGCCAATTGAAAAAGATAAACTTCAAATGGGCAATGGATATCCTTCTGGAGTTTACACTATTTTGATTACACAAGGCAAGGAAAGAAAAACGCTTAAAGTGATAAAAAAGTAAGTTGCTGAAAAATACAATTCTCAATATGTGAAAATTAAAAAGCAAAGGCCCTGATCATGAAATCAGGGCCTTTTTATTAAAGCTAAATCCAATTAAAAATTCCCAAAAAACATCCCGTAACTTCCCCAAAATTCAATCCAAAAAAACCATTCCCCAATTTCTACTACTCCGACTTAAAGCCGTATTAAAGCCGAGTATAACTCGAGTACAACCCGACTAACCCCCGAGCGTCCGAAAAACCCAACCCATCTTTCACACAAAAACCATAACTTTACCTTTCACAACGGTACAGCCATGCAAACAAAAATAAATACGGCCGAGGAAGCCTTCCGCTATTGGAAGAAAACCCCCATAGCCGAGCGCATCGCTCATATTCAAAACCTGAAAAACACACTGCACGAGCATCGGGAACAACATGCCACGCTCATCACGCAGGAAATGGGCAAACCCATCACGCAATCCCTTGCCGAGGTAGACAAATGCGGTGTACTCTGCGACTATTATTGTGAAAACGCAATTACCTTACTGCAAACCAAACACATTCCAACCGACGAAGGCCACGAAAATTTCGTCACCTACGAGCCATTGGGTGTATTGTTGGGTGTTATGCCTTGGAACTTTCCTTTCTGGCAGGTCTTCCGCTTCGCGATTCCGTCCATCATTGCGGGAAATGTCGTGATGGTCAAACACGCGAGCAACGTACCCCAATCCGCGGAAAGCATCGAAGCTTTGTTTGTCGAGAGCGGTTTCCCCATCGGTATTTACCAAAACCTTCATATTTCAAGCGATAAAGTCGCCGAAGTCATCGCGCATCCTCAAATCAAAGCCGTTTCCCTCACCGGAAGTGAAGCCGCAGGCAGTGCCGTAGCCTCACAGGCCGGAAAGTATCTAAAGAAATCGTTATTGGAACTCGGTGGCAGCAACGCCTTCATCGTTTGCGAAGACGCCAATCTGGATAAGGCTGTGGCTGTGGCAGTAAACGCCCGCATGCAAAACACCGGACAAAGTTGCATCGCTGCAAAACGTTTCCTGATTCATGAAACCGTTTTTGATGTATTTGCTGAAAAATTAAAACAGGCCCTGAGCCACCTCAAAACCGGTGACCCAATGGATCCCGAAACGCAAATCGGATCCCTCGCCCGTCTGGACTTGGCGGAGGATTTGGAAAAACAGGTGAACAAATCAATAGAAATGGGCGCCAAAGTGCTTTTGGGCGGAAAACGGAACGGCGCTTTCTACGAACCGACCATACTCACCAATATCACTACAGAAATGCCGGTTTTCAAAGAAGAGACCTTCGGACCTGTAGCGGCTTTGATTTCCTTTGAAACCCTTGAGGAAGCCATCAGTATCAGTAACCAGTCCGAATTCGGTTTGGGTGTCTGTATTTTTACAGAAGACGTTGCTTCCCTCAGAAATCACATCAGCGAGTTTAACGAAGGCGCCGTTTTCATCAACGAAATGGTTAAATCCGACCCGCGCTTGCCTTTCGGTGGCATCAAAAAATCCGGCTATGGCAGGGAACTCGCCGAAGAAGGCATTAAGGAATTCGTGAACATAAAAACTGTGGTAATCAGAAAGTCTTAATTTTCCATCAAAAAAAGGAAAAATGTTATACTCCACCATGCACTCATTTCTGTAAAAAAACTTTTCCTAAATTGCATGGATTAAACACAAACAACTAATCATTATGAAAAAATTATTCTTTTTTTTATCGGCTCTAATGCTGATTTCATTCGAATCCACGGCACAAAAAAAAATGGATGCCGAAAAACAAGCAATCGCTACGATATTAGACAATTGGCATAAAGATGCTGCGGAAGGAAATTTCGACAAGTATTTCGGTGCAATGTCAGACGAGTCCATCTTCATTGGTACCGATGCAACCGAAAACTGGAACAAAAAACAATTTATTGATTTTGCCAAACCGTATTTCGACAAAGGCCGCGCGTGGGACTTTAAACCTGTTGAGCGTCATATTTATATGGACCCATCCGGAAAAATAGCGTGGTTTGATGAATTGTTGGACACTTGGATGAAAATCTGCCGTGGTTCGGGTGTTATGGTAAAAGAAGGAAAAGTGTGGAAAGTAAAACACTACGTACTTTCAATGACTGTTCCGAATGACGATGTTAAAGACGTTATCAAAATCATTACCCCTAAGGAAGATGCGCAGCTGCAACAAATAAAAAACAGCAAATAAAATCAATCCCAAACCAAACATAAAACGCTACCCCTTCAGGCAGCGTTTTTTTATTTATACTTTCTTTGCTAAATTCTCTAACATTGTTGTAGTCATGCGCTCCATGTCAAAATCATGTTGCCATCCCCAATCTTTTCTTGCATAAGAATCATCAATACTTGCCGGCCAGCTGTCAGCAATTGCCTGACGGAAATCGGGCGCATAATCGATGGTAAATTCAGGAATGTGTTTTTTGATTGATTCCGCAATTTCTTTCGGCGTAAAACTCACCGCCGATAAATTGTACGAAGAACGTATTTTGATTTTATCAGCAGGAGCCTGCATGATACTGATGGTCGCTTTAATCGCATCGTCCATGTACATCATCGGTAAACCGGTATTCTCTGAAAGGAAACAGGTAAATTTCTTATCCTCCAAAGCCTTGTAGTAGATGTCCACAGCATAATCCGTAGTACCACCACCCGGAGGTGACGTCCATGAAATCAGTCCGGGATAACGGATACTTCTCACGTCCACTCCGTATTGCTTGTTATAATATTCACACCAACGTTCTCCGGATTGTTTTGAAATTCCATAAACCGTAGATGGTTCCATCACTGTATATTGCGGCGTATTGTCTCTCGGCGTTGTTGGTCCGAAAACCGCGATACTCGATGGCCAGAAAATCTTTTGTATTTTCCCGGCTTTCGCCAAATTAAGCACGTGAAACAACGAGTTCATGTTCAGATCCCAGGCAAAAGCCGGATTCTTTTCCGCTGTAGCCGAAAGTAAGGCTGCCATCAGATACACATCGGTAATCTCATATTTCTCAATAAGATTTTCGATCTGATTGTAATCAAGGGCGTTAACAACTTCAAAAATTCCGTTATGTACCACATCGTTCTCCAGTTTTCGGATATCGGATGCTATTACATTATCAACTCCGTAGGTTTCTCTTAATTTCGCGGTCAGCTCAGTTCCGATCTGTCCGCAAGCGCCAATGATTAAAATTTTCGTGCTCATTTGTGTTAATTTAGTACCCACAAAGATACTGTTTTGCTAAAATTTAAAATCCGATTTCATTCTGAAAATTTACAATTCACAAAAAACCGCATTTTAGTGAACATATTCCCCTCAAAAAAAGGAGTTTCCAATAACATTTGTAAATTTGCTTTCTAAACTTTTATTATGAAGATTAAGTCGTCGTTGTTGCTTTTATTGTCACTACTTCTTTTCTCCTGCAATAACAAGCAGGAACGAATTGCCGACAGTGATAAAGCGGCAAAACATAATGATTCGGTATTTGCCGTCATCAGCCAAAACTGGAAATTCAATATTCCGCCTGTCAGTCCGAAAGTACAGCCCCACATCAACAGATGGCAGGAGTGGCGCACTTTTAATCAGGAACTGCAGCAAAAACCAAAAAGTTCGTTGAATGCCTTCCGCCTAAAAGCAAAAACACTAACCGTAAAAGGGGATCTTTTGAACAATAATGCTCCGGCACTATTTGACAAACCGGCCGTAAAAAGCCGTATTTCCACACTGAACACCAAGCTGAAATCTCTGGAAACATATATCACTTTGGAATACATCCCGACAAAAAAGGTGACCACACTCATTCAGGAAATTACCACAGAAGTGACTTCGATTCAGAATCAGATGAATGAAATCATCGTAAAAAGTGAAATTCCTAAAGAGGAAGGCGAAGCGATCATGCTTCAGGCATTAGATACCGCACGTCATGCCCGTCGTGAGATTCAGGAACCGAAACAATAGCACAAAGTTTTGAAAACCGACATACAAAATACCTATCATAAATCGGCGAAAGTCGCACAGATAGCGGAACAATTACAGAAACGCGAATCGAAAATCCAGATAAAAGGATTGATCGGTTCGTCGTTGTCGTTTGTCATTGAAGCGCTTTTTCACAAAAACGAACTTCCGTTTTTACTGATTTTTCAGGACAAAGAAGAAGCGGCATACCATCTGAACGACCTCGAAAACATGATTAACGATCAGGACGTATTGTTTTATCCGGGTTCGTATCGTCGTCCGTATCAGATTGAAGAAACCGACAACGCCAATGTTTTATTACGTGCCGAAGTACTGAACCGTATCAATTCACGCAAAAAACCGGCCATAATTGTTACTTATCCCGATGCACTTTTCGAGAAAGTGGTAACCCGAAAAGAATTAGACAAAAACACGCTAAAAGTCGCAGTTGGCGATTCCATTTCCATCGATTTCATTAACGAAGTGTTGTTTGAATACAATTTCAAACGTGTGGATTTCGTTTCCGAACCGGGCGAATTTTCCGTGCGAGGCGGAATTATCGATGTTTTTTCGTTTTCCAATGACAATCCCTACCGAATCGAATTTTTCGGAAATGAAGTCGACACCATCCGAACCTTTGATGTAGAAACCCAGCTTTCCATCGAAAAACAGAAGAAAATCAGCATCATCCCGAATGTCGAAAACAAGTTTCTGAAAGAAAACCGCGAGAGTTTCCTTGATTACATTAATCCGCAAACCGTTCTGTTTCTTCAGAATACCGATTCGCTGTTGTCAAAATTGGACAAATTATTCGGCAAAGCCAATGAAGCGTTCGAGAAACTGTCCAAAGACATTCAGCACGCCGCTCCGGAGTCTATGTTTTTGAACCAACAGGCATTCGTAAAAAAAGCACTGGATTTTACTCTAGTAGAATTGGATTCCAAACATCCGATTTTCCGCGTTGAAAAAACCTTTGAATTCCATATACTGCCGCAACCGTCGTTCAACAAACAGTTTGATTTACTACTGAACAATCTGAACGACAATCATTTTAACGGTATCAAAAATTATCTATTCTGTTCTAATGACGGACAGGCGAAGCGTTTTCACGATATTTTTGAAAGTCTCGATGAAGAGAATCATGAGAACATCCGCAAGCAATACAAAACGGTTGTTTTTCCACTTTTTCAGGGATTTATCGACGAAGAAAACCAGATTGCGTGTTATACCGACCATCAGATTTTTGAGCGCTATCACAAGTTCAGCCTGAAAAACAGTTCTTCGAAAAAACAGACCATCACGCTGAAAGAACTCAACACCCTTTCCGTTGGCGATTATGTGACCCACATCGATCACGGTATCGGGAAATTTGGCGGATTACAGAAAATTCAGGTTGAGGGCAAAACGCAGGAAGCCATTAAATTGGTTTATGCCGATAACGATATTGTTTATGTGAGCATCCACTCGCTGCACAAAATCTCTAAATACAACGGAAAAGACGGAGCGCCTCCTAAAATTTACAAATTAGGTTCCAATGCATGGAAAGTCTTAAAACAAAAGACCAAAGCGCGTGTAAAACATATTGCCTTTAACTTAATTCAGCTGTACGCAAAACGCCGTTTAGACAAAGGTTTCGCTTTTTCACCCGACAGTTATTTGCAAGCCGAACTGGAATCGTCTTTTATTTACGAAGACACGCCGGACCAGTCAAAAGCGACTTTGGAGGTTAAAATCGACATGGAAAACGACCGCCCTATGGATCGTTTGGTCTGCGGCGATGTTGGTTTCGGAAAAACGGAAGTCGCCATTCGTGCCGCGTTTAAAGCCGTAGATAACGGAAAACAGGTTGCCGTTTTGGTACCGACAACTATTTTGGCGTTTCAGCATTACAAAACCTTCCGCGAGCGTTTGAAAGATATGCCGGTGAATGTCGGCTACATCAACCGTTTCCGTTCAGCGAAACAAAAAGCGGAAACCCTGAAACAACTGGAAGAAGGGAAACTCGATATTCTTATCGGAACCCATCAGTTAGTTAATAAAAATGTGATTTTCAAAGATTTGGGCTTATTAATCGTGGACGAAGAACAGAAATTCGGCGTAAACGTAAAAGACAAACTGAAAACCATTGCGCATAACGTCGATACACTGACATTAACCGCAACGCCGATTCCGAGAACCCTGCAGTTTTCACTGATGGCGGCACGGGATTTATCAGTAATCACCACTCCGCCACCCAACCGGTATCCGATAGAAACCCAAGTGGTCGGCTTCAACGAAGAAGTGATTCGCGACGCGATTTCGTATGAGATTGAACGTGGCGGACAGGTATATTTCATCAACAACCGCATTGAAAACATCAAGGAAATTGCAGGCATGATTCAGCGCCTGGTGCCCGGTGCCAAAGTTGGCGTGGGACACGGACAGATGGACGGCAAAAAACTCGAAGAACTGATGTTGGCCTTTATGGACGGCGAATTTGACGTTTTGGTCGCCACGACAATCATCGAAAGCGGTTTGGACGTTCCGAATGCGAACACGATTTTCATCAACAATGCGAATAATTTCGGATTGTCCGATTTGCATCAGATGCGCGGGCGTGTGGGACGAAGCAATAAAAAAGCGTTCTGTTATTTCATTTGTCCGCCCTATTCGGCAATGACTGATGAAGCCCGGAAACGCATTCAGGCGCTCGAGCAATTCAGCGAACTGGGCAGCGGCTTCAACATCGCCATGAAGGATTTGGAAATCCGCGGTGCCGGCGATTTACTGGGAGGCGAACAAAGCGGTTTTATCAACGATATCGGTTTTGACACTTATCAGAAAATCATGAACGAAGCCATCGAGGAACTGAAAGAAAACGAATTCAAGGATTTGTATCCGGAAGCAAACGATATCGAAACCAAAGAATACGTCAAAGACATTCAGATTGATACCGATTTCGAGCTGCTGTTCCCGGACGAATACATCAATAATATTTCGGAGCGACTGAATCTGTACAACGAATTGAGTTCGATTAAAACCGAAGAAGCCCTTCAAACCTACGAACAACATTTAATTGACCGCTTCGGACCTTTGCCAAGACAGGCGATTGCGTTATTGAACAGCATCCGTATCAAATGGAAAGCAACCCATATCGGAATCGAAAAACTGGTTTTGAAGCAAGGAAAAATGGTAGGCTATTTTGTCTCCGACCAACAATCCGATTTCTACCAGTCGGCGAAATTCATGAAAGTGTTGCAATTCGTACAACAAAACGGGAATCTCTGTAAAATGAAGGAGAAAGAAACGAAAAACGGTTTGCGATTGTTACTGACTTTTGAGAATGTGAAGTCGGTGAAAAAGGCTTTGGAGTTGATTGAAATGATATAAAAAAAAGCCTCAGATTTGAGGCTTTTCTATTTTAATATCCGAGTAGTATTTCAGAAGAAATTCCGTTGAACCATCGTGTTTCTTCGAATTCCCTGTGGTAATCTCATCCAATATGGTGTTGGCCAGTTGTTTACCGTATTCCACACCAAACTGATCGTAACTGAAAATATTCCAGATCACCCCTTGTACAAATATCTTGTGCTCGTACATGGCAATCAACGATCCAAGCGTTTTCGGGGTTAGTTTTTGTATCAGAAAGGTATTTGTGGGTTTGTTACCGCCAAACGTCTTAAATGCATTTAAAAATCTATCCTGACCTCCTTCTGCGGTAACTTCATCGCAATTTTTTCCCAAAAGTAACGCTTCGGTTTGAGCAAAGAAATTGGACATCAATTTATCGTGATGTTCATTATTACCATGAAGTGATTCGACAAAACCGATAAAATCACACGGAACCAATTTTGTCCCCTGATGAATCAATTGGAAGAACGCGTGTTGGGCATTACTTCCCGGTTCACCCCAGATAATGTTTCCGGTTTGGTAGTTCACCGGATTCCCGTCGCGATCAAAAGATTTACCATTGCTTTCCATTACGGCTTGTTGCAGGTACGGCGCCAATTTTTTAAGGTATTGCGAGTAAGGAATAACCGCTTCGGTTTCACATCCGAAGAAATTATTATACCACACGCTCAACAAGGCTAAAACCACAGGTATATTACTTTCAAAAGAACAGCTTTCAAAATGAGCATCCATCTCCTTGGCGCCTTCGAGTAATTTTTCAAAGTTCTCGGATCCGACCGATAAAGCTATCGATAATCCGACGGCACTCCACATCGAGAAACGGCCTCCGACCCAATCCCACATGGGAAATATACTGTCTTCGGCAATACCGAATTCGGACACTTTATCAATATTGGCAGAAACAGCCACAAAGTGTTTAGCCACATCCTCCTGTTTAGCCGATTGCAAAAACCAATGCTTAAAGAAAGTAGCATTCGATAGGGTTTCTTGTGTTGTAAACGTTTTTGAAACAACGACAAACAGGGTGGTTTCGGGATCTAACTTTTTGATGCTTTCAGCAGCATGATCACCGTCGATATTGGAAATAAAATGCAGGTTCAAATGATTTTTATAGAACTGCAACGCTTCCACGGCCATATCAGGACCCAAATCTGAGCCTCCAATTCCGATGTTGACGATATCCGTAAACGGTTTTCCTGTAAAACCTTTTCGATTTCCGGAAATCACAGATTGTGCAAACGCTTTAATTTTTGATTGAACGACCTCAATTTCGGGAAGAATGTTTACACCTTCAACCAATATGCTTTTTTCCGAAGAACGCAATGCCGTATGCAATGCCGCCCTGTTTTCGGTTACATTTATTCTATCTCCGGAAAAATACTTCTGAATTGCGTCTTTAAGATTGACTTCTTCGGCCAATTCCAAAAGCAAGTCGAGTGTTTGCGAATTGATTCGGTTTTTGGAATAATCAAACAGAAAGTCACCCCACTGAATGTGGAACTTTTCAGCTCTGTGAGGATCATCACCAAACATCGTCTGCATGGAAATCTGTTCCATTACAGCAAAATGTTCCTGTAATTTTTTCCAGGCTGTAGTATCGGTGGGATTTGTGTTTACTAACGCCATTATTCTCCGAATTTAGCTAATGAAACACTGTCCAACTCCCTCTTTAACGGAGTCATTTCGGCAATGAATCGGGTTTTATACTTAGGATTCATAGGTTCCGAATTAGGTAATTTTTGTCGTAAAGGATCCACCTGAATTCCGTTTTTCCAGAAGCGGTAGCATACGTGCGGACCTGTAGCCAAACCGGTGCTCCCCACTTTTCCGATTACCTGCCCCTGCTGAACATGCTGTCCGCGACGAACAAGTATTTTCGACATGTGAAGGTATTGCGTGGAATAAGTTCCGTTGTGTTTTACTTTTACGAAATTCCCGTTACCGCCGGTATAACCGGTTTGTTCCACTGTCCCGGAGGCTGTGGTCATGATCGGGGTTCCGGTTGCGGCCGCATAATCGGTTCCGTTGTGTGCTTTCCAGCGCAACTGAACGGGATGAAAACGGCTTCTTGAAAAACGGGAAGTGATGTTTACGAATTTTAACGGAGCTTTCAGGAACATATTTTTCAACACTTTTCCTTCCTCGTCAAAATAATCGGCTCTTTTGGACTTTTCATCCTGTTTGAACGGAAAGGCATAGATTTTTTTCCCTTTGTATTCAAAATAGGAAGCTTCTACGCTTTCCACGCCGAGATACTCGCCGCCTTCAAGGTATTTTTCATTTACGATTACGGCAAATTTATCGCCTTTCTGAAGTTTAAAGAAGTCGATGGACCAGGCATAAATTTTGGATAATTCGGGCGCTAAGGCGGGTGAAACTCCGGCACGGCTTAAGGTACTGGAAACCGAACCATCAATGGCTGCGGCAATCGTTCTGCGCTTAATAACCACAGGGCGCTCCTTTTTATAAGCCACTGGAATGGAGTCACGCAAATCCACGACATAATAACTCATCTTATCAGGCTGATAAACGAATACTTTTAAATCATTGGGCGCTGTTTTATTCTGAAGTAAGGTAAACGGCTTTCCTGTTCGGATGTTGCGGACATCGAAAGAGTCTTTCACCATTTCGTTGATCTGATGCACTTTCGCTGCATCAAAACCCTGCTCGCCAAGTATTTTTCCGAAACTGTCACCCGATTGAATCGTATCATGAACTACTTTGAAATCATTTAGTCTGAATCCGTATTCAAATACGACTTTCTCTTTTGGGGCTTCGGTATGTTTTTTTCCTTTTTTCTCTTCTTTTTTGTTACAAGCAAATAATATTAATGAAAATAATATGATTGTGACGTACCTCAATTTTGCTGGTTTTGGTTGGTTATTTTCTTATTCTCCCCACTTTTCCAATTCTTCTTTGGACCAAAGTTCGGGAAAAAATATCCTTCTTTGGTATTTTGGCAGCATATATTTTTTCCAGTCACTGCCTCCGGTAGCCTCGTGGTTACCCGGAACGCTCTCTATGTATTTAACCGCTGCATTATAATGCCCCATAACCCATGTGATATTCACTGTTTTATCATAATGGCGCATCGCTGCCACAAGATCGGCGTTCTTTTGATCCTCTTCCGGCAATTGCTTGAATTTCTGCCAAAGATTTTTCTGATTGTATTCCTCCATGAAAGCAAGGAATGTCGGTTTATATTTCTGCTCGAAACCTTTTAACAAATAGGATTTTTCACCCGTAGCATAATCTTTTCCTCCTGCTTGCCAGTACAAATGCTCCATAGCGTGCTCGTAAGGCGTATTGCGGTCTATGGTTGCTCTGAATCGGTGATCGATCAGGTTTATCAAATCGGTGGAAGCAAATTCAATCAAGCGGTATTGCGCGCTTTGAAAACCACTCGCAGGCGTTAAGGTATTTCGGAATTTCAGATACTGCTCCACTTCCATACCATCTCCCATAATATCGAAAGAGGTGGTAAGCATATTAAAATAACGGCTGATTCGGTTTAATCTTTCGGCAAAGAATTTCGTGGTTAATGTTGCCGCATTGGAAACTTGTTCGATTTCCCATAAAATCATTTTGAACAACAGTTCATTTACCTGGTGATACATGATAAACACCATTTCATCGGGCAATGTCGTGCGTTGAATCTGTAAATTTAAAAGGGCGTCCGTCTGTATATAATCCCAGTAAGTAATGGGTTTGGCCCATAAAAGGCCTTCTAAATGTGTTCCTGTCTTTTGGTTGATGGCCTGGAATTTTGCATCAATCTGATCCAGTGTATTCTGAATTTCCGGGGTAATTTCCATTATTGTTTTTTTACTTTAACCTTAAAAGAGTTTTTTAATCCTTTGAAACCGTCCAAATCAGCTTTTAAAGAACCAACCGCTAAAGTGGCTTTTATACGAAGCGGCATCTTGTTATCGTCATCCGATATCCAAACCGTTAAACTTTCCTGTTCCTTAAACACCCTTCCGGATTGGACATATGGCCTGAAAATCATTGTCGGTATAGTGCCGAATTTTGTTTCCAGATCTTCTTTTCCGAGGTATTTCAGTTTGAATTTATACACCTCATCATCAAAGAACATGTCGATAACAATCGATTCACCTACTGCCAGTTTATCGATTTTTGGATGGTTTCTTAAATAATAAAACGAAGATACAATATCCTGAACATTTTCAGGCACCGTAAACGTTTTTTCAGTATTATTTTTATAGTCTTTAACAAGGACCGTATTTTTTGTTTGATTAAAAAAGCCTTCCTGATTTTTGGTATAGCCTCCTTCGTCAATTTTTCTGAGATACTGATATGGTTGCCCTGTTTCCTTGTCAAACATGCTTTGGTAGTCGTCGGCTACCTTGAAGAAAAATCTTGTCATCCCCACGGTATACCCTTTTCCGATAACGTGGTGTACTTTCCTGTTATTACGAACCGCCTCTTTGATTTCCAGGGTTGCATACCCGGCATTAACCAAACCGTAGTGGATCCGGAATTTAAAGAATTCCCCGGTAGTGAAGGCATCTTCCTGTCTGGCAGCTGTAAAAGAAGCCGCAAAAGCAAGCAAACAAAGAAGAGAGAGAAGTAGTACACCTTTTTTCATTGGATTAATTTACGCAATTTATAGGCATAATTGCAATTTCCATTCCAAAATTAGGAAAACAAAAAAACTCAGTCAAAAAAATGACTGAGTTTTTATGCTATTAACCAACCAAAAAACTATAAATTATGAAAATTTACTTACTCCAATAAGGGGTTATGACTTCCTTATTTTTGTGAGTGCAAATGTAGCTGGTTTTGTTGCAGAATTACAACTGAAATTTCAACTTTAACACAATATTAGCAAAATTCAACCTCGTTAAAATTGATTTTTTGCATTATTGATAATTAAATCCTAATTTTTACAATGTTCCGCGCAATTGTTGCTCTCTTTCAATCGATTCAAAAAGCGCTTTGAAGTTACCGGCTCCGAAGCCTTTTGCTCCCATTCGCTGAATAATCTCAAAGAAAAGTGTCGGACGATCCTCTACCGGCTTGGTGAAAATCTGCAACAAATACCCTTCTTCGTCCGCATCAATCATGATTCCCAGTTTCTGAAGCTCATGAATATCTTCTTTAAATTTACTCATGTGATCTTTCAAACGTTCCGGAATCGCATCGTAATATGCCTGAGGCGGTGTACTCAAAAATTCCACCCCACGTGCGCGCATATCGGCAACTGTTTTAATGATATCATCAGTGGCAACAGCAATATGTTGTACTCCTTCATCCTCGTAAAAATCTAAATATTCTTCAATTTGAGAACGTTTTTTCCCTTCTGCAGGTTCGTTGATCGGGAATTTGATACGTCCGTTTCCGTTACTCATTACTTTCGACATTAATGCGGAATACTCTGTCGTGATTTGCTTGTCGTCAAAAGAAAGGAAATTCACAAATCCCATCACATCTTCAAACCATTTTACAGCTTCATTCATACGGTTCCACCCAGTATTCCCAACCATGTGGTCTATATATTTTAGTCCAACCGGTTCAGGACTGTAATCCGATTTCCATTCACTATATCCAGGCAAAAAGATTCCCTTATAATTTTTGCGCTCAACAAAAATAAAAACGGTTTCCCCATAAGCACCGTAGATACCAGCACGTACTACTTCCCCATTTTCATCTTTTTCAACCACCGGCTCAAAATAAGGTTTTGCTCCACGTTTTGTGGTTTCTTCAAATGCAGAACGCGCATCTTCTACCCAAAGCGCAATAACTTTAACACCGTCTCCGTGTTTTTTCACATGCTCCCCGATTGGTGACTCGCTGTTTAAAGCGGTAGTCAACACCAAACGGATTTTATCCTGTTTCAACACGTAAGACGCACGGTCTCTAACACCCGTTTCTAATCCGGCATAAGCCAAAGACTGGAAACCGAAAGCGGTTTTGTAAAAATGAGCCGCCTGTTTTGCATTTCCTACGTAGAATTCTACATAGTCCGTTCCTAAAAGTGGAAGGAAATCCTGTGCGCCTTCAAATATTTTTTCTAATCCGTATTCTACTGATTTTATCTCTTGTGCCATAATTTCTGTATTTTTTGAACACGAAGACTGCTCTTTAATGCGCCGTTCGTGAATTTATTATTGATTTTTTAGCCCCGATGGCAGCGGCATCCTTTTTGTTTTTTCTTTAAAAACGAAAAGATACAGCGGACAGCGGGAAATAGCTTCTAATTACTCAAATTGTTACTCTAACCAGGATTGGAAATACTTATCGTCTGCAATTTTCATTGCCTCTTCGGTAACCATTAACGGTTTGAAGGTATCTACCATCACCGCCAATTCCTCAGTGTCTTTTTTACCGATGCTTCTTTCTGTAGCACCCGGGTGTGGTCCGTGTGGAATTCCGGCCGGATGCAGGGAAATATGTCCCGCTTCAATATCGTTACGGCTCATGAAATCACCATCGACGTAATACAATACCTCATCGGAATCGATATTACTGTGATTGTAAGGCGCAGGGATTGCCTGCGGATGGTAATCGTACAAACGCGGTACAAAAGAACAAATCACAAACGCATCTGTTTCGAAAGTCTGGTGCACCGGAGGCGGTTGATGGATTCTACCAGTCAGCGGTTCGAAATCGTGAATGGACAAAGCATACGGGTAATTGAAACCGTCATATCCGACAACATCAAAAGGATGTGTGGCATAAACCATATCAAAAATCTCGTCTTTCTTTTTTACTTTGATTATAAATTCTCCTTTTTCGTCATAGGTTTCCAGTTCTTCCGGACGACGGATGTCGCGTTCGCAAAACGGAGAATGCTCCAATAATTGTCCGAACCAGTTTCTGTAACGTTTCGGCGTATAAATCGGCCGATGGGATTCTACGATAAACAAACGATTGTCTTCGGTATCGAAATCGATTTTATAGATGATTCCGCGTGGAATGATCAGGTAATCGCCGTATTTGAAATCCAGGTTTCCGTAGATGGTACGCAATTTACCGGTTCCGCGGTGGATGAAAATCATTTCATCTGAATCGGTATTCTTGTAAAAATAGTCGGTTGTGGATTTTCTTGGCGCTGCCAATACGATATGACAATCGGAATTGGTAAGCACTATCTTTCTGCTTTCCAGAAAATCATCCTGTGGCGCCACCTGAAAACCTCTCAGGCGATACGACTGAATGTTATTGCTTTTGGCGATTTTCGGCGCTACACTGTATTGGCTTCTGATTTCTTTTACTTGTGTAGGGCGGTGCTCATGGTAGGAGTTGGTGGACATTCCGTCGAAACCAACGGTACCGAAAAGCTGCTCATAGTACAAATCGCCGTTTTCTTTGCGGAATTGTATATGTCTCTTGTGAGGAATTTTTCCTAATTTATGATAAAATGGCATGTTCTTTTTATTTGAAAATTTGAAAATAATCTTATTTGAATACGAAATTCAAACGCTAAAGTTTCAACAAAAGAAAATGGCTCATTCAGGATTTCTCTTGATGAGGAATTTTAAATGTGCTAATAAACCTATCCAGTGTTTATTCATAACAGTACAAATATCGGAAATTATATTGAAAGTGTGCGAAATAAAAAAACCCAAAAAGAACTGCTTTTTGGGTTTTTTCACAAAATATACTATAATCTAAAAATTATTCATTGTTAATCTTACTGTTCTTTTTACCGTACACAAAATACAGAATTACTCCCAGCGCCATCCATATAAACAGACGTAACCAGCTTTCTCCCGGTAATGAATACATCAAAAACACACAAACCACAACTCCGGCAATAGGCACAAATGGCACAAATGGCGTTTTGAAAGCTCTTGGCACTTCCGGCATTTTTTTACGCATCACCAATATCCCGATACAAACCAGAACGAAGGCTAACAACGTACCAATACTTACCATATGTCCCAAGTCGGATACCGGAACGAAACCGGCAAATAAACTCACGAATACCATGAAGAATAAGTTTGTTTTCCAAGGAGTTCTGAACTTCGCATGAATGTCTCCGAAGAAACTAGGCAATAATCCATCCTTACTCATCGTGTAAAACACACGGCTTTGACCCATAAGCATTACAAGAATAACTGAAGTATATCCCGCCAAAATCGCGATAATCAAACCTGTCTGAAGGAAATCATAACCGGTTTTTGCAAACGCTGTAGCAGCAGGTTTCGCATCTCCGGCAAATTCAGTATATGGTACAAGACCGGTCATTACGTGAGCAAATAAAACATATAAAATTGTACAGATTACCAACGACCCTAAAATACCGATCGGCATTCCTTTTTGCGGATTTTTAGCTTCCTGTGCTGCGGTTGAAACGGCATCAAAACCAATGAAAGCAAAGAAAACAGTTCCTGCACCGGCAGCGATTCCTGACAAGCCAAACTCACCGAAAACACCTGTATTCTCAGGAATATAAGGAGTGTAATTATTAACGTCGATAAATTGCCAACCTAAAACGATAAACAATATTACCACAGTCACTTTTAAAACAACCAGGAAATTGTTCATGGAAGCCGATTCTTTTGTCCCTCTGATCAAAATCAGTGACAACATAGCAACGATAAAAATGGCCGGAAGGTTGATGATTCCGCCTTCGATAACGGTTCCGTCGCTCAGTTTTAAGGTTTCCCAAGGCGAACAGATCAACTCCGGAGGCAAATGAATTCCGAATTTAGCAAACAATTCCAAAAGGTATCTTGACCAACTTACCCCAACGGTAGCGGCTCCAAGAGCGTACTCAAGAACCAGATCCCAACCAATGATCCAAGCCATGAATTCACCCATGGTAGCGTAGGAATACGTATAAGCACTACCTGCAACCGGTATCATTGATGCGAATTCCGCGTAACAAAGTCCGGCAAAAGCACAGCCAACAGCCGCCAATACAAACGACAATGTTACAGCCGGCCCGGCATGTTCTGCAGCGGCGATTCCCGTTAGTGAGAAAAGACCGGCACCGATAATCGCACCGACACCCAATGCCACAAGAGCACGGGAAGATAATGTTCGTTTTAAACCTTTTTCTGACTCATCAGCTTCCGAAAGAAGGAGAGTTATAGATTTTCTTTTCCAGATAGACATAAATTAATTGGGTATTTGGTATTTTAAGTTTCCAAAAATAGAGTTTTTTTGAAACATTGTCACAAAAAAAAGAAATTAAAACAGAAAAAGGCACGTTAATATGTTTCAGGCCATTAAAACCAGAATCCGACACTGATCCAGGTAAAATGATCCTTGGTTTCCGGAGACCAGGTATGCTTCAATTCGATAGGCCCGATAAGGGTCTCCAATCCGTAACCCAAAGCATAACCGGAATATTTGGGATGTGAGATCCAACGGTTGTCTTCAAAAATGGCATTCCCTATGTTAGCAAAGTTGGCATAAAAATTAAAATGATTTTTTCGGTAAAACTCATAATCCAGTCCGATTTCCCCTTTCACATAACTGTCCCCGGCCAAACTCAGGTAGTCATATCCGTAAAAATGACGGAAATTGTTAATCGTATTGTAACCATAACCCCCCAAAACGAAATCGTGAAAAGGAACAGTACGTTCCCCGATGGCAAATCCGCCTTCCGATTGAACTTTAAACACCAACCTTTTAAAAACAGTATGTACGAACTCAATATCACCTTTAGCGATGGAAAACGGTTCAAAAGTATTGGTATAATCACTGGAATACAAAAAGGATTTAAAATCACCGAAAAAGTGCCAACCCCTCGTAGCAAAGTGTTTTTTGTCCTGTGAATCAAACTTCATATAGCCAAAAATAGACATATAGCTACTGTTTTCTATAACCGGGTCGGTATTCTCCAAGGCTTCCGAATCAATTTTTAAATGCTTCCATTCCCCGCCACCGCCCACCAGGAATTTCTGTGCAAAAACGGTTTGTGCAAAGACCTGATTCGTAAAATCGGAAAACGAAATATTAATAGTATGTACATTCAGGGAAGCCAGAGCCTCACCATTACTGTAATCTACATAACTGTCATGTTCGAATTGATTCAGACGGGAATTCACACCAAAACTCCAATAAAATCCGCTATCGTAGTAGTAATTCAGATTGTACCTGAAATTATCCCCCAAAATGGCATCAAATGAAATATTATCATTTTTAAAAAACACTTTCTTCTGTGTCACGTTAATCAGGGCGGCGCTTTTGTATAAGCCATCGTAATGCAGCCCGAATTTCAGATAACGCTTAATCGGATTCTCTTTCAATTCCATTACAATTTCTTCTTTACCCTCATTATTCTTATCGAAATAATAAGTAATCGCGCTGAAGTTTTGTGTTGAACTGAGATTTCCGATACCATCGCTCAACTTCTGAAACGTAATTTTTGAATTGTTTTTGAACCGCAATTTCCCCAAAACATACGGTCTGGTAAAATCATTGAGATTGTTGACCCTGACACTGTCAATACTAAGTATATCCTCTAATTGGGTCGCGTAAATTTTTTCAGACTCTTTTTTAGGCATTTCCCCATATTTACCCAATGCTTCATACACTGAGAAAGCAGCTTCCTCCCCTTTAGTTATGATTTCACCTCCTAAATCAAAGGAAATGACAGAATACCCGGTAACATCAGGTTTTATGTAGATATCGGTCGCCTTTCTTTTGGCATTCATCTTCTCGATCATGTCGAAGTTGGTAATCTGAACCAAAACCCCTGAAGCACCTCCAAGATTGTTCCGGTCTTTCAAACCGTCCTGCACATCGACACCGATAATGATATCCGCCCCCATTTTTTTAACCTCTTCGATGGGATAATTGTTGGTTACCCCTCCGTCGATCAACAGACGCCCGTCAATTTCAACCGGCGTGTATAATGAAGGAAAAGCCCCGCTGGCCAATATCGCCTTTGGCAACACCCCATTTCTTATCACCACTTCCTGCCCGGTTTCGATATCGGTGGCAATACAGACAAAAGGAATGGAAAGCTGGTTAAAGTCACGCACATAGCGAACATGATTGGTCAACCTGCTAAGCATATTATAGTTGTACATCCCTTTGGAAAGGGCAGTGGGAACCCCAATCTTAAAATTATTAAACGGCAGGGCTACGGCATACAACTCATCATTTCTTTTTTCGAAAAAGCTTTTGGACGTTCTGGGAATATAATCCTGAAGCAGCGCATCCGCATCGATATTCCTGAAAATGGAATCCAACTGTTGCGCCGAATAACCCGAAGCGTACAAACCACCGACAATCGCACCCATACTGGTCCCGCCAATATAATCCACCTTTACTCCGGCTTCCTCCAAAACCTTCAACACACCGATATGCGCCAGTCCTTTCGCACCACCGCCACTCAATACCACTCCTATTTTAGGCTTCTTCTGATCCTGGGCTTTTGAAACAGCAGGTATTAGAAAGCAGGTAATTAGCATTAGCGCATACACAAATAAACAGTAGCTCATCTGGCTACTGTTTATTTGTGATTTTCGGCTCTTAGTTAGCGCCTCGGTTTGCATATAATTATTCGTTTCTGTAAAATTCGGTAATTTTTTTGGCTTTTGAAAGACCTACCACGTCAGAAATTTCTTTTTCTGTCGCTAATTTTAATCTTTTCACCGATTTAAAGTGTAAAATCAGTGCCTGCATGGTTTTTTCGCCGATGCCCGGAATGCTCTCGATGGAAGAATTCAACGCGGCCTTACTTCGTTTGTCACGGTGAAAAGTGATCCCGAAACGATGCGCCTCGTTACGCAATTGCTGGATAATTTTCAGCGTTTCCGATTTCTTATCCAGATACAACGGCGCCGAATCCCCCGGATAGAACAACTCTTCCAAACGTTTGGCGATGCCGATGATGGCAACTTTTCCACGCAAGCCTAAATCGTCGATACTTTTTAAGGCCGATGACAATTGTCCTTTCCCTCCGTCGATGATGATCAGTTGTGGTAACGGTTGGTTTTCGTCCAGCAGTCGTTTGTATCTTCGGTATACCACTTCTTCCATCGAGGCAAAATCGTTCGGGCCTTCAACGGTTTTGATGTTGAAATGACGGTAGTCCTTCTTGCTCGGTTTTCCGTCCTTAAACACCACACAGGCCGACACCGGATTTGTTCCCTGAATATTCGAATTATCGAAACATTCAATATGTCTTGGCTCAACCGAAAGGCGTAAATCTTTCTGCATCTGTGCCATGATGCGGTTCGTGTGCCTGTCGGGATCGACTATCTTAATCTGTTTCAACTGATCCATTCGGTAGAACTTGGCGTTTCTTTCGGATAAATCGAGAATTTGCTTTTTGTCGCCCAATTTCGGAACGGTGACTTTTATCTTATCGCCGAAATCTAGTTCGAACGGGAGAATGATTTCTCTGGAATTCAGATGAAAACGCTCACGCAATTCCACAACCGCCAATTCCAGCAGTTCTTCGTCGGTTTCTTCCAGCTTCTTTTTTATTTCCATCGTATGGGAACGCACGATTGCGCCGTGGGAAATCTGAAGGAAATTCACATAGGCCATCGCCTCATCGGATACAATCGAAAAGACATCAATATTGGTAATCTTCGGATTTAAAATCGTGGAGCGCGACTGATAATTCTCCAACACTTCAATCTTCTCCTTTATTTTCTGAGCTTCCTCGAACTTCATATCCATTGCCAGTTCACTCATCAGTTTTTTGAAATCCCTCAAACTCTCTTTGAAATTCCCTTTCAGGATTTCGCGGATGGCCTGTATTTTTTTTTCATAATCCGTAATCGTTTCTAAAGCTTCACACGGCCCTTTGCAGTTCCCGATGTGGTATTCCAGGCAGACCTTGAATTTCCCGCTGTCAATATTGGCTTTGCTCAAATCATAATTGCAGGTCCGCAACGGATACAGTTCCTTGATTAAATCCAAAATCGTATGAACGGTTTTGAAACTCGTATAGGGTCCGAAATATTCCGAACCGTCCTTGATCATTTTTCGGGTGGAAAAGATGCGCGGGAAACGTTCGTTTTTAATACAGATCCACGGATAGGTCTTATCGTCACGCAGCAACACATTATAACGCGGCTGCAGTTTTTTAATCAGGTTGTTTTCCAGCAAAAGCGCATCGGTTTCGGTGGGAACGACGATGTGTTTGATGGATACTATTTTCTTCACCAACACATTGGTCTTGGCGTTATCGTGCACTTTATTGAAATAGGAAGCGACCCTTTTCTTTAGGTTTTTGGCTTTGCCGACGTATAAAATCTTCCCTTCTTTATCGTAATACTGATACACGCCCGGATTGTCGGGCAGGGTTTGGATTTGGAGTTCTAAAGCGGGAATCACGGGATAATTATGAATTATAAGTTATGAATTATGAATTGCGGAAAGTAGTTTTGGTGCTGCTCCGTCGTTCCTAACCATTTTCAAAGTTACGAATTAATTGAGCTGAAAAGGAAAGCAATCGTATTAATCAGTCTTGAATCTTTGGATTAAAATAGTATGCTTCTTTGAAAAATTTTTCACTTGGGGTGAATTCATATTTTTTCCTACTCCATTCTTCATCACTATCCATCATAAACTCAATACCCCCACAACCTATTTCCTTACCAAAAAATTCATTTATTTCCGTCTTTTCATATGTCCCATCCAACCTTGGTTTGGTAATCGCATACACTAATCCTTTATCAACGATAAAAAGTACCTGAGACAAATTCTTCAATCGAAAAGTGAAATATTTATCCTGAAGTCGCAATTTCATCATGGTTAGAACATTGCTTCCCATAGGCTCCGTCAACCAACAATTAAACATCAAAGCAGAATCAAAATAGCTCCATTCCTGGGATTCGAACTCATAGTCAAGAAAATTATTTGTCTTATCATAGATAGAATATACTACATTAATTTTTTCCGGGTTAAAATCGACAAAATCAAGAACATTCCCTTGAAACTTAAAATCTTTTGACAACTCAAATTCCGGTGTTACTTTAATCTTAAGTTCTTTCAATTTATAATCCGAAATGAATTTGCAACCAAAAGTATCTTTATAACTGCGATATTCAGCCAAGTTTTCGACCGATTTGGTATAATTATACCTTGCTTTCAAATCCTTTTGAGCAAATTCAACATACCTCTTAAGATGTACCCCGACAGTGATTGTATCCTTTTTTTGGGAAAAACAATTTCCTCCAAAAAACAATAAAGTAATCCAAAAAAAGTAATTCATCATTAAAGAATAAGTTATCGCTCCTATTTCTGTTTTTACAGTAGCACAAATATACCACAACTTCTAAAACTTTACAGAACAAGATACATTGCAACCTCATCACATCCCTGCTTCACGGACGCGAAATAATTGCAACACAACAATTACAGAAACGTATACCCTTATCGCCTAATAAATCCAAATCGAATCCTACTTTTTTAAAAACCAAGCTATTAAACATTATTGCTAATATTTGTGATATTTTTAACATATGAGTAAATTTTATTTGTTAAAACTGTTAAATAATTATAAATTCGAAATGCTTTTAACTTTTTCTCTAAAATTAAAGGGTTCATTTTTACGAGAAAATCAAAAAACAACAATTAGAACCCACCCATATCAGTATGAAAACAGCATTAAAAAAAACAATTTTATTTTGCATTCTATCAGTTGGGATTTTAGGGTGCAGCAAGGATGACAGCAGCGACAGCAGTACAACTAACGATTTTGTAACCGATGCGGCATCATTAATGAGTAAAATGACAATTTCGGGCGCGACCATAAAAAATGGCGAGATACCCGTACCCGACGGTGTACACACAGACAACATCGAGAGTATGCCAAGCACCGTTATTGTTACCTCAAACAGTTTATTTGCAATGCCGATAACAACAAATATTACAGACGGCAGAATACCCCGAATGATTTTCATTAAACTAGACGGTTCAGACAAATACTATCAAATAAATCTTGACAGTAACGGCGACCCGATACCTACGAACCGTACCTCACCAACCCGACACGATATTAGCTGCAGTGGTGCCCCCAACATACGATTACAAGCACAACCAGCGGGAGGAACCACACCTTATATAAACGACGCTCAAGTATATACTTATGCACCACCGGTACAAGCCGATCCGCAGGATTTGTCTTTCCTGTCTGATCCGAGATATTGGAGTGCCCCACGACCAATACGCTTCAGAGTATTAGATGTCGGAACCGGGGATGTTCAGATTTCCATGACATGGGACACTCAGTCTGACGTGGATTTATGGCTGATTGAGCCGGATGGCAATAAAATTTACTATGCCGATAAAACTTCAAGTTCCGGAGGTGAATTGGATTTTGACAATACAGTCGAATATGGCCCGGAAAACATTTTCTTTAATACCACAGCACCATCGGGTACTTATACGGTAAAAGTCAATTATTTTTCCGGAGCACCCACAACTACACACTATAATGTGGTGGTTAAAAACGGCTCCACTATAACCAACTACGAAGGTACGCTGACGGTAGACGACCAGACAGATACCGTGACTACGTTTACAAAATAACACCCCTTGTGCTGTAGGCATTTCACAGCAAACACTTCTTCGAAGATCGGACTCAAAAGGCTCACTCGATTAGTGTAGATTTCCATTATCAAATACCATCCAAGACAAAAGGATGCCCAAAACCAAAAACAAACATCTTTTTGTCTATTACCCTAAAGGGAGGAACCTCATAACCAAAGAGATTCCTCCCTTTTTTTTGTGAATGACAGACTTCCTTGATGTTATCAGACCTGACAGGTTTTTAAAGCCTGTCAGGTCTGCATTGAGGATCAAAAATTTACAGATTCAACCGTAGATTTACCTTATCCACTTATTATTCTTTTACTATAACAAGCCAAAGTTTTAGCTCTTCTTGCCAAAATTTTAGCTCTACTTACCAAAGTTTTGATACTTCCCATCAAAATTTTGACACTTCCTATCAAAGTTTTAGCTCTACTTACCAAAGTTTTAGCTCTTCCTGCCAAAGTTTTTATACATCTTATAAAAATTTTCATACACCAATTTAATTTTATAAGAAATTATCTATATGTTTGGGTTTTATAACGAATTATATACCTATGCCAATAGACAATCTGGGAAAAACCCATTTTACCGCAGCTGAGATAACAGTTATCAACAAAAACCTTGAACAGATTCGGATTACTCTGAACCGGATAGCACTTAACCTGACCGCTGACGAACGCCGTCAATATGCCAAAGTGCACGAAAAGAACAAATTACTGATCAACAAAGTGAAAGACTATCACGATACCCAGCCACAACTCCAATCCCCGGAAATCGACTGGGCCGAATTTGAAATGGACTACGCGGACCGCAGAGAAGTGGCAGGCATGCTGGCCAAAGTACGCGAACTCGAAAACCAGCTGCTAGGCATAAAAATCCTTCGCGATTTCGATAATTACACCGATGCCTTACGCGATTATAACTATGCCAAATACAAGAACGCTTTTTCATCACAAAACGGTTATGCCGGCAAGGTGGACGCACTCAAAGCATTCTTTCCCAACACCGGAAAAACAAAAATGAAATAACTTCGGAAAGCAACCGACACCCTATAAACCACAACTAACGACTAACGACTAATGACTTAAAATTAGTATTTTAGCATTTTAACCTGCTATGAATCACCACGACCACAACCCTTTAAAGATTTTAAAGGAAACCATCTTACCCGGGGAAAGCAAGACCATCAACATGGAAATTGCAAAGCTGCACACCATGACCAAACTGAAGATTCCGATTATCGTGGAACGCTCCAAATTTCAGGGTCCGACAGTATTATTTTCGGCCGGACTGCATGGTGATGAAATCAACGGAACCGAAATCGTGCGGCAGCTTATCGTTAAAAAAATCAACAAACCAAAAACCGGCACCATCATCTGTATTCCGATTATCAATGTGTTCGGATTTGTGAATCAGACACGAGAATTTCCCGACGGACGTGATCTGAACCGGGTATTTCCGGGAAGCAAAAAAGGCTCTTTGGCCAGTCGTTTCGCCTATTACATGTTGACTGAGATTATTCCTCATGTCGATTATGCCATCGACTTCCACGCCGGTGGAGCAGCCCGTTTCAATGCGGCACAGATTCGAATCGCACCCAACAATCCGGAACTGCGTGATCTGGCTTCGGTATTCAATGCGCCATTTACCTTATACTCCAACAACATTACCGGTTCCTTCCGTAATTCCTGCGACAAACTCGGCGTAAAAATGCTTTTGTTTGAAGGCGGAAAATCCATCGACATCAACGAAGACATTACCCAGCAGGGTTTTGAAGGCGCGAAACGCGTTTTGGATCATTTGGGAATGCTCAACAACAGCAGAAAATCCATTCCGGCGGTGGCAGACAGTATTTATATCGAAAAATCCACCTGGATCCGGGCGAAATATTCCGGCATGTTTCACGGGTACACCACTATTGGCAGCCATGTGGAAAAAGGACAACTGCTGGCTACCATTTCCGATCCGTACGGTAAAATCGAACACAAGATGAAAGCTCCGAATTCGGGGTACATTATCAACGTAAACGAAGCGCCGATAGTGTATCAGGGGGATGCCATTTACCATATTTCGACGGAATTGGAAAAACAAACCACAGCAGACTGAAAGCCCACAACTTCACCATTCTGTCATCTGCCACAAATTAGACAAATTGATTTGTGAAGATCTGTGTAATTTGTGACTAACTTTTTAGAACCTGTAACCACCAAAGCGCTTCATAAAAACCTAAATGCAAAATACTACACTGAGTAAAGAGCAATACACTAAAGCGCATAGTTTTAACTATTTTTGAGACCCATAAAAAACCTAACAATTATCATATTTTATAGGTTTGAAAGCGCATAGCTTTGTACGAAACAATTTCTTATGATTACCTGGAAGCAACTTTCGCAAACCGAACAGCAACAACGCATTGAAAAGGCCATAAAAGAGAACGTAAATTTTGCCCGCGACATCTCTTTGGGTTATCCCGGCTCCAAACTAGACGATCAGGTTTTTAACAGCGATGTGCCTTTTTTAAAAGATGCGCCGTTACTGCAAACCTATGTTGCCAATCCCAACCATATCGGGTGCCACACTGTTGGTTCTTCCGAAAGTGCTTTCAGCGGTACCCAGGAAATGGAACGCGAGGTACTGAAGGTTTTGGCAGTGGATGTTTTTAAAGCCGAAGCGGATGCCTTTGACGGTTATATCGCTCCGGGCGGAACGGAAGCCAACATTCAGGCGATATGGATGTACCGCAATCATTTTATGAAGGAATACGATGCTAAGCTGGACGAGATAGCCATTATTGCATCGGAAGACACTCATTACTCGATTCCCAAAGCAGCCAATTTACTGATGCTGGACCGGTATTTAGTTCCGGTGGATTTTGAAACCCGAAGATTGGATAAAACCGCATTGGAAAACCTGATTACTTCGGCGAAAGCCAACGGCAAAAAATACTTCATCGTGATTTCGAACATGGGTACGACAATGTTTGGCTCGATTGACGACCCGGATGCGTACATCAAAATCCTGGAAAAACACCAACTGGTTTATAAACTCCACATTGATGCGGCGTATGGTGGTTTTGTTTATCCCTTCAGCAACAAGGCTTCGGTCATCAATTTTGAAAATCCCAAAATCAGTTCGATTACCATAGATGCCCACAAGATGTTACAGGCTCCTTATGGAACAGGGGTTTTCATCTGCAGAAAAGACCTAATTGAAAACGTGCTCACCAAAGAAGCCGAATACGTGGAAGGCATGGACTTAACCCTATGCGGAAGCCGTAGCGGCGCCAATGCCGTAGCGGTCTGGATGATCCTGTTCACCTACGGGCCCTTAGGATGGAGTGAAAAAATACAAATACTGCAACAGCGCACCGACTGGTTGTGCGACGAGCTGGATACTTTAGGTATTCACTATTTCAGGGATCCGTACATGAATATTGTGACCATTCAGGCGCAGTATATCCCGCAAGGACTGGAAAAGAAATACGATTTGGTTCCGCAAAAACACGACGGATCGAACCAATGGTATAAAATTGTGATAATGGATCACGTGGAAGCGGATCATTTGAGTACTTTTATATCCGACTTGAAAAGTACCCGACATGCTGAAAAAAGAACTGCGACTGAAGTATAAAAACCTGCGAAAAGAACTCCCTTTTGAAGAAATTCAGGACATGAGCCTGGCCATTGCCAACAATTGTCTTGCCTTACCGGTTTGGGACAAAACTTATTTTCATTTGTTTTTGCCCATTGAAGAACAACGGGAAGTCAACACCGAATATCTTTTACAGATTCTTTCGGGAAGGGATAAGGAAATCATCATCTCTAAATCGGAGTTCGGTTCGATCAATGAAGAAACCGGCTGGCAGACCCGAAAAATGACGCATTTTCTCCTTACGGATAATACCAAAATCCAAAAAAACGAATACAACATTCCGGAACCTGTTGACGGTATCGAGGTGCCGTCCAATAAAATTGATGTGGTGTTTGTACCGCTTTTGGCTTATGATAAAAAAGGACATCGCGCAGGTTACGGAAAAGGATTTTATGACGGGTTTTTATCCGAATGTAAAGAAGATGTGATTAAAATAGGCCTGTCCTTCTTTGATCCGGAAGAAGCTATTGCCGATGTTCGTGAGAATGATATTCCGCTGAATTTTTGCGTAACCCCTTATGGCATTTTTGAATTCCGATAGTATTGTCTACTTTTGCGCAAAAGAACCCCAAACTTAAAAAAATGCTACCCAAAAAAATCATTTACAGCTTGTTACTGGCAGGAATGGCCTTTAGTCTGACCAATTGTACAGTATCACACCATCATCACCACCACCACAAAACAAAAAAAGTACCTCCCGGACATGCTAAAAAAATGTCGGGCGATAAAAGCGCTAAAAAGCATGCGCACGGACATAATAAATAAGAAAAGAGGCCGTCTGTAAATTACTTTTCAGACGGCCTCCTTATTTTACTATATTTTAAAACTCACTACAGGTTGGCGTGAATTTCCTTTGACAGCTTTTCAAACTCTTCCTGTGTAAGGCTCACTTTATGCTTAAACGTCATTTCACCCATTTCGTTTAATGGAATCAGATGCACGTGAACATGCGGCACTTCCAATCCGATCACGGAAACCCCAACACGCTTACAAGGAACCGTTTTCTCCAAAGCTATGGCCACTTTGCGGGAGAACTTCATTAAAGCTAAATAATGATCTTCTTCCATATCGAAAATCTTGTTGATTTCCTGTTTCGGAACACAAAGCGTATGTCCTTTCGCATTCGGATTTACATCCAGAAAAGCTATGAAATTATCATCCTCAGCTACTTTGTAGCACGGGATTTCTCCGTTGATGATTTTTGTAAAAATTGACGCCATTTCTTAAAAATTTAGAAGTCAGAATTTAGAATTTAGAAACTAAAAATCTGCAATTTAGAATTACCCGGAATTAATCGCGGCTGATTTCTAAGATTTCGAATTTAAGTACTCCGTTAGGCACGTTGATTTCGGCGATTTCGCCAACCGATTTTCCTAACAAGCCCTTTCCGATTGGTGAAGTTACAGAGATTTTACCGGTTTTCAGATCGGCTTCACTTTCAGCTACAAGAGTGTATTTCAGTTCCATTCCGTTGGTCTGGTTTTTAATCTTAACCGTGGAAAGTACCAATACTTTTGAAACATCCAATTGTGATTCGTCTATCAGTCGTGCGTTGGAAACCACCTCTTCCATTTTGGAAATTTTCATCTCCAACAAGCCTTGCGCTTCTTTTGCGGCATCGTATTCTGCATTTTCAGACAAATCACCCTTATCCCTCGCTTCAGCAATGGCCTGTGATGCTTTTGGTCGTTCTATGCTTTTAAGATGATCTAATTCATCTCTTAATTTTTTTAATCCTTCTGCGGTGTAATAAGATACTGTACTCATAACTTCATCGTTTATATAAATAGAAAAAATCCCATCGGAACGGGATTTCTTTCCACAAAGATATTGTTTTTACTTTATTTCAATTTTTATTGCTGCATTACTGCATTTGTCAAAGTTAATTAATTTAATTTTGTTTGTCAATTGTTTTCCAAATTATTTAAAATGAAACATCGCTTTTTCCTTATACTGGCCACTATAGTATTTATCAGTTGCAACAAAGACGACGGCCCGAATAACAATAACCCTTACCTGCCCAATTATCCGGTGAACCTGCAAATTAACATGAGCCTTCCCGCTTACAGCAGTCTTCAGTTTCCGAGCAATGCGGTTTATGTTGGCGGATACGGCGTGAGGGGCATCATCGTTTTCAATACCGGAAGTGGTTACAACGCCTTCGACGCGGCCTGTCCGAATCAGGCATTAAGCAATTGTTCCACGATGACCGTCAGCGGAATCAATGCCGTTTGCGCCTGCGACCAGAAACAATACAGCCTGTTTACCGGTTTGGCAGCCGGAGGGCAGTACCCCATGAAACAATACCGCACTACGGTTAACGGAAGTGTCATAACCATATACAATTAAAAAATCCTGACAGGAAATTCCCGTCAGGATTTAGCAACTCTATCAAATTAACTAACCATTTTAAAATTTAAGGGTCGCTCCAATCATGGCATTTATTCCTGCCTGAGGATAGTATCCGGCTCCTTCTATTGTAGTGATCGTTCCGGGATTACTGAAGTCGTCATCGTACGTATAAAAATACCCGTTGGACACATAGTCGTAATCGAAGATATTGTTCACCAGTCCGATTATAATGATGGATTTCAAAACGGATTTTGTTTTGATTTCCCAGTTAACCGAAAAATCATTCACGAAATAACCTTTCAGTTTTGACGTTTCCGAATCGATGTTCCCCATGTACTGTTCCCCCACAACTTTGGTCAATAGCGACAACTGAAGTGTTTTAACCGGAGAATACGCAATGATGTTCCCTGCAATAAAATTCGGAGAATAGGCGATGTTCGTATCCCCTAAATTTTCCAGCGCCCCATTTCTCTGAAACACAAAATCCTTATTCCT
The DNA here is from genome assembly GCF_000498535.1 of Flavobacterium limnosediminis JC2902. GTDB lineage: Bacteria > Bacteroidota > Bacteroidia > Flavobacteriales > Flavobacteriaceae > Flavobacterium > Flavobacterium limnosediminis. The sequence goes on from NZ_AVGG01000003.1 coordinate 232,058, forward strand.
ATTCACGCTCACGGTTACGTTCGGGCGGATAACTAATTGCTCAAAAATTGAAACTGCTGCATCCATCTCCAAGCCCAAACGGTAACTGTCGCCTACGTTAGATCGGATGGGAGAACCCACTTCATCCAACTGACCGGTCAGCACCAACTGGTCTTTATACTCCATATAATACGCGTTTACGTTCAATCTTGTTTTTGGAGAGACGTAACGCCATCCCAACTCAAAATCATCCAATTGTTCCGGTTTCGGTTTTCCGTTTTCATAATCAGTACGGTTGGGTTCGCGGTTAGCTCTGGCATACGAGAAATAGAAATTGTTTTTCTCATTGAGCGTAAAGGTGATTCCCGCTTTCGGATTAAAGAAATTGAAGGTATCGTCAACAAGACCGGTTTCTGGTGAATCCGCCTGATAGTTCACGTTTCTAAACTGAACATCGTAATACAAACCGAAACTTCCGTTAATCTTATAACTCGCTTTGGCAAAAACATTGGCATCCGTTTTCACCCCACGGTCATTGTAATATTTATCTCCTAACTCGCTCGTGGAAGCATAACGCGCCCAGATTACTTTACCAAAATGATCCCCGTCATATTGATTCCAGGCACTTCCTAAAATCACATCCAGATCTTCCTTTTTGTAATTGATCGAAAAGGTGGTTCCGTAAAAATCATTGTCCAGCCATTTCTGACGAATCAAATCTGTGGAAGTTTGCCCGACAACAGGTTCCATTCCATACTCTGCAAAAGCTGCATTTTCGATGTAATTTTCATAATATCCTTTCCCTTTGGTGTAATGAAAAGCAAGATTCGTACTCCAATTGGAATTCATTTGCTCGTTCCAGTGGAATTGCGCGTGATCCTGCTGATAGTTGTCGGTTTCATTATCGTAAAAACGCACATTTCCGAACTCATCGGTAAACATACCTGCCGAATTGAAAGTTCTGTCGTTCGCCAATGTTAGCGAATCTACCCCGTTCCAGGACTGATACGTTTTTTCTTTTCCGCCAAAAACCAATGCTTTAATTAAAGTGGATTTCCCAACAAATGTTCCCTGCAGAAAATAGGATTTCAAATCGGATGAAGCTCTGTCGATATAGCCGTCCGAATTAATTTTCGACAAACGTCCGGCCAATTCGAATTTACCATTCATAAGTCCGGTACTGAATTTCACGGTGTGTTTGTGTGTGTTGAAACTTCCGTAGGAATTGGAAATTTCGCCGTTACTTTTTGCTGCATAAGAATCCGTTAACATGTTCAGGCTCGCGCCGAAAGCACCGGCACCGTTTGTAGAAGTTCCCACGCCACGCTGCAACTGAAGGTTTTCCACCGAAGAAACAAAATCCGGCATGTTCACCCAATACGTCCCATGGGATTCCGAATCGTTATAGGCGATTCCGTTTATCGTAACGTTCACACGCGTCGCATCACTTCCACGTACTCGGATTCCGGTATAACCCACACCGTTTCCGGCATCGGTTGTGGTCACCACGGAAGGCATGTAATTCATCAGAACCGGAATATCCTGACCCAGATTTCGTTCGGAAAGTTCCTTTTTGCTCATGTTGGTAAAACTCACCGGCTGCTTATCCGTAGCGCGCACGGCCGAAACCAGTACTTCGTCCAGAACTTTTACTTTGGTAGTGTCCTGTTTGGTTGTTTCCTGAGAAAAAGAGGCAAGAGACAAGAGACAAGAGGCAAGAGGCAAAATCAAATTTAGAAATTGACTTTTGGCTTTTGGCTTTTGGCTTTTGAAATGGAATAAAGTTTTCATCCGTAAAGAAGTACGAATAAAAGGGGCAATTATTCTTTTAAAAAAAATTAATAACTGATTGTGTTCATGACATTGACAACATTCGCATCAAAAAATGTCATTTTTCCCTAAACGGCATTACCCGTTCCAGGTTCGTTGGGTATAATCTCAGCTCGTTATTTGGAGCACCCCTTTGAGACGGGGCAAAGATAGAGCTATAAAAAACAATAATCCAAAAGGAACTTCAAAAAATCAGAATTTCGGTTTTTTGCGGGACTGCTTTATGTCCGATTGGCTTCGTTTTTCCTTGAGTCTTTTTTCGATGACCGAACGCGGAATTTTGGTAGGTTTCCGCAGTTTCTGTACTTTTAAAGCACCCTCAATGATCAACAGAAAACGTTTGATTACGATTTCCTTGTTGCGAAGCTGACTCCGGTCTTCATCACAGTTCAGGATCAGCACCTGTTCTTTGGTCAGTTTATTATCGAGTTTGGATAAAAGAAGCTCTCTTTCTTCCTCAGAAACCGCCTGCGAGTCCTTCAGATCGAAATGCAGCACCACTTTGGAGGAAACTTTATTCACGTTCTGACCTCCGGCACCGCTGCTGCGAACCGCTTTGAACTGTAATTCCGAGATGAGTCTGTCTTTATCCACAATTATTCGTGCTGATGTGCGGGTTTGAGCAAATCGTTTACGGTTTTCACCGGATTGAAAGTCACCAGAGGCACCTCGGCAAAAATGGTAATCCAATTCGCCATCGCTCCGTTCCAGAGACCGGGAAGTTCATACGCCTTAATATCCTTTCCATTTTTGGTTTTCTGAACAATAAAGCCCGCATTGTGGTTCACAAAATCAGGCAAATTGAATTTTTCGCCTTTGTAATTTTTCAGTCCGCATACCAGATCCACGGGGTTAAAATGTGTGGCTTCCGAAAATATTTTTTTCTGACTTTTACTCTGCAGATCAATCTGAGACGATTCTACAATCTGCAAAGAAATGGTTCCGTTGTCTTCATTTACCCAAAACGGACCACCGCCGGGTTCTCCTTCGTTTTTTACCATCCCGCAAACACGGATCGGACGGTTCAATAACTGAATCAGTTCTGCTTTTTGGTTTTCAGTTGAATATTTAGAGAAATCTTTCGGCAGAACAACATTTAGTTTATCGGTTACAAAAGCTACGATCTCGATTAAATTGTCACTGTCTGTTTTTTCAAGCTTTTCAAGATGGGCAAAAATATCTTTCTGCAATTCCAATAACAGTCCGCCCAACACCTTTTTATAGAAAACAATTTCTTCAAAATGATTGAACGCCACATTATCGATATTCTTGATAAAAACGATGTCGCTTTCCAGTTGATTCAGATTTTCAATCAAAGCACCATGTCCGCCGGGACGGAAAAACAACATACCGTCATCCAATCGGAACGGCTTGTTTTCCATGTCTACAGCTAATGTATCGGTTTCCGGTTTCTGAAAAGAATAGTTCACGACAACATCAGCAGCTTCATTGCGGATAATCGTTTTAAATTCCTCCAAATGCTCCTCCGAAACCGTTAAATGAATCTGAGGTTTTCCGTTAACATCCGAATATTCTATGGCTTCCTTGAGATGCTTGTCAATCGGGGTTGTAATGTCTTTTTCCCTTCTGTGAAAAGGCAAAACCCCTTTCGGTTTATTGGAAAAATCAAACCCTTCCGAAGAAAGAACCGTGTTGATGAAATAATAATACTTTTCGTCCTGAGTAAGTTCCTCATAATCCAGATAAAGTATTTTGACTTCCTCCAATACCGCATCATAAAACGGCAACTTCTCGATACCCACCAGAAAAACGGACAATTCATTTGCTTTTTTCCGGTTGATATAGGCATTTATGGTTTCTTCACCCAACTGAAATTCGTTGATAAAATCAATCAGAAATTTAAACATTCTGCTTGCCGCACCCGAGGCTGGGACAAATTTTTCAATCGTATAGTTAGTTCGCTCCTTCTCAAAATAATCACTAAAGCCAGATGCTTCTTCATCGGAAAAAGTCAGGATCCCATCACCAACCGTTGCTGTTTTTTCAAGCGAAATTTTAGCGATTCCGTTTTCAAACATTTCGAGTTCGCGGGCTATTTTTTCTACTGAAATACCGTACTCTTCGATATAATCAAAATCGGCATCCGTAAAATTGTATTTGCTTCTTAAGCTATCTTTTGCTGTAAAATTCTTCTCCATTCCAAATAAGCCAAAATGGCTAATACTGTAAAAATTAAATACTGTAACGACAACATCCCCAATCCTCTGTAAGCATAAATTGGTGTTACAATAATATCACCGATAATCCAAAGCGTCCAGTTTTCTATCTTTTTATGGGCCATGTACCACATTCCTGTAAAAAAGATTCCTGAAGCCATTATATCAACATAATTCTCTTTTTTTATTTCATAATCAAAGAAAGTATAGATGGCGAAAACTACAATAATTGTTACTAAAAACAATATAATTCCGATTATTTTTTCTTTAAAATCCGTACGCGTTATCGGCAACTCCTTCTGATTACCTCTTTTTCTTGCCCAATTCCACCAACCGTAAATACTCATAACAGAAAAATAGAGATTTATCATCATGTCTCCTAAGTAACCGGCTAACCAAAGCAGGTACGTTGTAATTATTGTGGCAATCAATCCTGTCGGATACACCAGAATATTCTCTTTTCGGGCGTAGATCACACTCAGAATTCCGAACACGAAAGCGATGAATTCCAAAATGATTCTTGCGGGCGTTGCGTCTTTATAAGCGTCGAGAAAAAAATCAAGCATTGGAATTGAAATTAAAAAAATCAGGGTCGTTTTCAAAAGCCGTTCCGATAACCACCAGATCAGCACCGGATTCATAGGCATCCTCAATGGCTTTTCTCGAACGGATTCCGCCACCCACAATCAGGGGAATATCGATATGATTTGATACTTTCCGGATCATTTCCAGAGGAACCGCATTCTTTGCTCCGCTTCCTGCTTCAAGATACATTAATTTATTTCCGATGAATTCGCCGGCCTGTGCCGTTTGCAACACATAATCCGAATTTTCCCTGTCTAATGGATCGGTTTTGCTGACGCGCTCCACGGCGGTTTGAGTTCCGCTTTCGATTAAAACATATCCGGTTGAAATGACTTCCAGTTTGGTTTTCTTTAAAATCGGTACCGCGTTTACCTGATGTTCGATCAGATAATCCGGATTTCTTCCCGAGAGCAAGGTCAGAAACAAAATCGCATCGGCTTTCTTTGAAATCTGCGACGGATTTCCGGGAAAAAGCACAATCGGCAAACTCGTTTTATTCTTCAGAATCACAATTAGTTCATCAATACTATTAGCTTCCACAATGCTGCCGCCCACAAAAATATGAGTCGCCGGTGAAGCGTTGATTTTATCTGTCAGCACAGCAACTTCATCCAAAGCGATTTTATCGGGATCGAGCAATACCGCCAATAATTTTTGGTTCTTATTTTTTGCCGATAAAATCTGGTTGTAAAACATCTGTTTTAATCTTCCTTAATGAATGGGTAAATGTAGCTTATTTTTAAAATCCGTAAAATTATAATGGTATTTTTGTACGGAATCTTTAGCATTTTTCCTATGATACCCGAAGAATTGTTGGAATCACACAACGCCCTCCGAAAAAAATATGTAAAAGGCGACATCATTTTCCGTGAAGGTGATTTGCCGTCACAGTACTTCCAGATTATTCTGGGCGAAGTGAAAATGTGCAATTTTAATGACGACGGCAGGGAATTCACACAGGGTTTCTTTCATCCCAAGCAAAGTTTCGGCGAACCACCTTTATTCCTAAACCGTGTGTATCCCGCCAATGCAATTGCCGTTTCCGATTGCGAACTGTTTGTGTTATCCAAACCGTTATTTCTCGATCTGATACAGAAAAACACTTCGGTTTCCCTGTCCATTATTGAAAATCTGGCGCAACGACTTCATTACAAATCGGTTATGGCTGCCGAAATTTCCTCTCAGGAACCCGAACACCGTCTGTTGAAGCTCATCGATTATTCGATAAAATTCTTCAAAACAGAAAAAGAAACACAAGGCTACCGAATCGACCTGACCAGACAACAAATGGCTGATTTAACAGGGCTCCGCGTTGAAACTGTTATCCGTGCCATTAAAGCATTGGAGAAAAAAAGCGAAATTAAAATCATCAATCGTAAAGTCTACAGATAAATTTCGGATTATGATTTGAGTCATAAAGCAGAAATGAAGTGCAGCATAATTTTGTAATATAAAATCAATGATTATGACACTTTATCAAAAAACACTTCAGGACTTTCAGAGAGGCTATTTAGGATTTGCAACGTTGGCAATAATAGGTCAGAGTTGTTTGGGTGGCGCGGCAGCCATGTATATTCTGCAGAATGGCACTTCGATTTTTCAAATGACACAATTGGCATTGGTAGTTATCATCTGCAGCCTTATGAATGGCGCTGTTTTAGCCCAACAAAAGCCGAAATTGGTTTTCAATCTGATTCTAACCAGCACAATCACCAGTATTACCATGATTATCCTGAACACGCTCATCCTTTAACATGAAAAGTGATATTCAAACCAGGGACGACTTATCCAAACTGATCCATTCTTTTTACGGAAAAATAAGAACCAATGAAGAAATCGGTCATTTTTTCAATGAAACCATTCAGGATTGGGACGCGCATTTGGAAAAACTGACGGATTTTTGGGGGAACAATTTATTTGGTGTCCGAAAATATTACGGAAATCCGATACTGGCACATTTGGAAGTTGACGAAAAATTCAGTCACAGTATCAGTCCGAACATCTTTGGCTTATGGCTCAACCTTTGGTTTGAAACCCTGGAAGAATTGTTTGAAGGCGAAAATGTGGAAACCTTAAAGTTTCGAGCACGAAAAATGGGAACTGTTTTTCTGGCAGCCATTTACGAAAACCGACAACATCACCAGTCGGATTCCACGGCGCAAACCAAAGTATAATTCTGACTCATGTGTTCGGCGTCATCCGAATCTATTTCTTCAAAAATAATATCATAGTGCTGAATTATGTCCTTAAAGCGTAATTCGGCACTGCATTTTTTATCGGACAACTGAAACGGACTTTCAAAAATATGCTGCGGAAAACTGATGCCCACTTCATTTTTCAGTTTAAAAATCGCTTCTTTTATTCCCCAAACCACCGTTGCCTTTTTCATTTTGTCGGTTTCAGATAAATTTTCCAGATGCGACACATCCATAAAACGAGGGGCGATCCGTACTACTTTTTCTTTTACCTGTTCCAAATCGATACCGATATTGCAATCACTCAAAACAATGGCCGAAAAGTCAAACGAATGTGAAATGGAAATATGCGTACCGTCTTTTAAATGCGGTTTTCCGAATTCATCATAATACAAATCGAAATCGGTATAACCCGCCTCCTGAAACAACATACGCACGGCCAGAAAACCCTTTTGATGCTCCTCGGACTTCATACCTTCCAATCGGGCCAAAGATGTATCTTTCAGTGACACATTTCGGAAAAGCGTGTTGAAATCTTCGGTAATTTTCCAGAGAAAAACCTTTGCTGTCGGATTGATATCGATTATTTTAAAAAGCGGCATGGGATATTTTACTGTCTTTCAAAAGATTAGAAACCTAAACAATTCACAAAATAAGTCAAATGCTTTAGGAAATAAAAAGGAAATGCGTAATTTTGCATTCCTAAACTAGTTAAAAAATAAAAACAAATATACTAAATAGATGAGTACAACGACATTACCATTTGTTGCCTATAAAGTAAAAGATATCAATCTTGCGGCTTGGGGAAGAAAAGAAATTGAATTGGCAGAAGCTGAAATGCCGGGATTAATGGCACTTCGCGCTGAATATGGCGCAAGTCAGCCTCTAAAAGGCGCGCGAATTGCAGGATGTTTACACATGACTATCCAAACGGCGGTTTTAATTGAAACATTAATCGCATTAGGAGCTGAAGTTACTTGGTCATCTTGTAACATTTTCTCTACTCAGGATCAGGCTGCCGCTGCCATTGCTGCTGCCGGAATTCAGGTGTATGCCTGGAAAGGTCTTGACGAAGAGTCTTTTGACTGGTGTATCGAGCAAACGCTATTCTTTGGTGAAGACAGAAAACCATTGAACATGATTTTGGATGACGGTGGTGATTTAACCAACATGGTTTTTGACCGTTACCCTGAATTAATTCCTGGAATCAAAGGTTTATCAGAAGAAACTACTACAGGAGTTCACCGTCTGTACGAAAGAATGAAAAACGGAACTTTGTTCATGCCGGCTATCAACGTGAACGATTCGGTTACCAAATCGAAATTTGACAACAAATACGGTTGTAAAGAATCGGCTGTGGATGCGGTTCGTCGTGCTACCGATATCATGTTGGCAGGTAAAAGAGTTGTTGTATGCGGATACGGTGACGTTGGAAAAGGAACTGCGGCTTCTTTCCGTGGTGCCGGTTCTATCGTAACGGTTACTGAAATCGATCCGATCTGTGCTTTACAAGCGGCTATGGACGGTTTTGAAGTAAAAAAATTAAACACTGTAGTTGGCAATGCTGATATCATCATCACGACTACAGGAAATAAAGACATCGTTGTTGGAAGTCATTTCGAACAAATGAAAGATAAAACCATCGTTTGTAACATCGGTCACTTTGATAACGAAATCGACATGGCTTGGTTAAACAAGAACCACGGTGCTTCTAAAATTGAAATCAAACCTCAGGTTGACAAATACACTATCGCAGGAAAAGATATCCTTATCTTAGCGGAAGGTCGTTTGGTAAATTTAGGTTGCGCAACTGGTCACCCATCATTTGTAATGTCTAACTCATTCACCAACCAAACGTTGGCACAAATTGAGTTATGGACAAACTCAGCAGCTTACAAAAACGAAGTGTACATGTTACCGAAACATTTAGATGAAAAAGTAGCGTCTTTACACTTAGCAAAATTAGGTGTTGAATTGGAAACTTTGAATGACGAACAGGCCGCTTACATCGGTGTGGAAGTTACTGGTCCGTTCAAACCGGAATATTACAGATATTAATCAGACTATCTTAGACTTCTTAGAAAGTTAGATTTTTAGATACTCAGAAACCCTTGCAGTGATGTGAGGGTTTTTTGTTTGAGTTTAAATCCAGAACTTTCAGCCTTAAAAACTAAGAGCTTTACCAATTCAAAGTTTTACATTCACCGTAAATTAACCTTAAACTTAGTGGAAATAGCATCATAATCCTCATTAGTTAGTTTTCCTTTTTTCTTTCTCAACGCAATCAATTCATCACTCTTTTCAATGATTTTTGCTACAAATTCACGGGTGTCCTGTGAAAAATTAAACGAAAGTTTTGTCCAGTAAAACCGCAGTATGGGTGATTGCATCCACATCAAATAAGCATTGACCCAAACAGACTGACCCGTTTTGTCATATTTTCCTGTCGTAAGAAAATCTTCCATCGACTGAAAGATTCTGAGAGAATAATAAACTTCCAACTGTTTTCTTTTGGTCGCATCATATTTCTGAGGAACTTCGTTTCCAAAAGCGGCGTCCTGATTCATGCTGGAATATAGAAAATAACCTTCCGGATAATTTTGAAGCAATTCCTTTTGGGGATCAAGCCAATTGCGTTGTATGTTTTCTATCGTGTTATACGAAGCCCTGTTTTCCTCAATCCTATCATTGGATCTGATCGACACATAAATATTATAGATTACCAGAAAAAAGGAAAGCGACGCCATGAGACGTAGCGACAATTCGTATTTTTTCTCAACAGGAGCCTCTAGTCTTCGAATTAATTCATACCCAATCACGTAGACTAAAATCAATATGATAGATATTACAAGCACTTCGAAACCGGAATTAGTGGTAATCATTGCGATACAAATTAGAAGTTGCCATACAAGTTACAAATTTATCATGACTTTTTGAAGCGGGAAATTTCAAAAAACCTACAACAGACCCAACTCAGGGATTAATACTTTTTAACACTATAATTTTTTTCCTACTTTTGAAAAAAGTAACAAACGATGAAAAAAACTATTTTAACACTAACCCTAACCGCAACTCTCCTCTCCTGCAGCATTCAGGGCCTGACTAATGATTACAAAAAACTCAGCGATAAAAACAAAGCAAAAGTCGTTTCTCTGGAAAGTTTTGAAAGCACAGATACACTGAATATCTATAGGATAAGCGGAAAACAACTTAAAGACGAAATGGTCAGACATCCGAAATCTTTAGTTTATGTTTTCACAAACGGCTGTACTTCGGAATTATGCAAACCGATGTATGTCTATGAAAATTTCGCCAAAAGAAACGGATACAAATTATTCCTGGTCATGAACGGTTATGCCAACCTAAACGAAACACTAGCTCAAAGGAACGGATTTAGCAGTCCTCTTTTCGCAATTGACAGTAATTATTACAAAAGCACTTTCAGAGGCACTTATACCCGTTATTTCGAAAATGAATTACAGGGAAAACCCATCGAAACAAAAAGCGGCGATTATTTAGGCAACCTGTTCTTTTTTAAAGGAAATCAACTGGAAAAAGTACTGAATGATTTGCCCAACGGCTAAAAACAAAAAACCAATCGTTGCGAAGTCAACTGTCATCAAACAATGCCATTTAAAGAGCAATGCTGCAACGATTGTTTATGCAACATGCCTTTGGACGCTGTAAAATAATCTGAGAAAAACGCTAGGAGACATGTGCACGAAGACAATAAATAACAAAAAGGATGCGTGACATCATCCTTTTTACATATAATGAATTTAATGAAATGTAAACAAAACCTCTGCGGCGAAAAAAGGCTATTTAGCGAACGCTTTCTTATTGAACACGATCAGGATACCCACTCCGGTGGAAATTGCCACATCAGCAATATTAAAAATAGCATTGAAGAAAGTAAAGTGGTTTCCTCCCCAGACAGGCAACCAAGAAGGCAGATTTCCTTCCCAGATTGGAAAATAGAACATATCCACCACTTTTCCGTGAAACCATTTCCCGTAGGGTTGGTCACTGAATAATGTGGCAACTTGTCCGTAACTGTCGTCGAATATTCTTCCGTAAAACACAGAATCGATAATATTTCCAATTGCACCGGATAATATCAGTGCCACGGCCACGATCAGAAAGTTGGATGATTGCTTTTTCACCGCATCATACAACCAATAACTGATACCGCCAACAGCCACAATTCTGAAGATTGTCAGCATTAGCTTCCCGAAACTGCCCGGAATTTCGGCGCCCCATGCCATTCCGGAATTTTCGATGAAATGGATTCGGAACCAATCAAAAACATACACTTCTTCATCAAGCCGAAAATTGGTTTTGATGTATATTTTGGAAATCTGGTCGATAACCAGAACTAGAATTACCAGTAAATAGGCTTTTTTTAACGACATTTTGCTAAATTAAGGAACAAAAATAAACTATTTAAACCACATAAAAAACGCTCCATAAGGAGCGTTTAGTAAAATTTTTGAAAAGATTAACGTTGCAGGTTCTTTGCTTCGATGCTCATGGTTGCATGAGGAACCAGTTTCAATCTCTCTTTATTTATCAATTTACCTGTTACTTTACAGATTCCGTACGTTTTGTTTTCTATACGAATTAATGCGTTTTTCAGATCACGAATGAATTTTTCCTGACGAATGGCAAGTTGTGAATTGGCTTCTTTGCTCATAGTTTCGCTACCTTCTTCAAAAGCTTTAAACGTTGGTGATGTATCATCTGTACCGTTGTTTAAGTCGTTCAGGTAAGCACTTTTTATCAGATCCAAATCTATTTTTGCCTTTTCCAGTTTCTTCTGAATTAATTCTCTGAATTCCGTTAAATCCGAATCGGAATATCTTATTTGTTCATCCACCATAATTTCCTTATTTTGAAATTAATATTCTAGTTTTTAGTTCATCAAACTCAATCTCCGTACCATTTTCGATACGATCCTCAAAAACAAGTTCTTCTGTTAACGTTTCAGATTTTATGTATGCTTCGTTATCTTTTACGGCTTCTTGTATAATCCCGTCTCTTTGCATCGTCACTTTAATCTTGTCCGTAACTTCGAAACCTGAGTCTTTACGGATGTTTTGGATTCGGTTAACTAACTCTCTGGCGATACCTTCTTTCCGTAATGCATCAGAAATCGTTATGTCTAACGCTACGGTAATACCACCCGAATTAGCCACTAACCAACCCTCAATATCCTGTGAAGAAATCTCCACTTCTTCAGATGTTAAGTTAACACTATTTCCTGAGATAACAATGCTTATAACGCCATCTCTTTCCAATTTTGCAATATTTTCCTGATTTAAATTCTGTATCTCTTTAGAAATCAAACCCATATCCTTACCAAAACGAGGTCCTAATGCTTTAAAATTAGGCTTGATTTGTTTCACTAAGATACCCGAAGCATCATCCAATAACTCAATTTCTTTTACGTTTACTTCTGCCTTAATCAGGTCGGAAACCGCTTCGATTTCTTCACGCTGTTTCGCGTCAAGTACAGGAATCATAACCTTTTGCAGCGGTTGGCGCACTTTTATCATCTCTTTCTTACGAAGGGATAAAACCAGTGATGAAACCGTTTGTGCTTTCTGCATTTTGCTTTCCAGCGATTTATCAACAAAGTTTTCAACGTATTTCGGGAACTCGGCCAAATGTACACTTTCGAATTTTTCTCCATGTGTAGCCTGCGTTAAATCTCTGTAAAGTTTATCCATAAAGAACGGCGCAATTGGCGCTCCAAGTCGGGAAACAGTAACTAAACACGTATACAACGTCTGATACGCTGCGATCTTGTCCTGTGCATATTCTCCTTTCCAGAAACGACGACGACACAAACGCACGTACCAGTTACTCAGGTTCTCCTGAACAAAATCAGAGATGGCACGAGCAGCTTTGGTTGGTTCGTAATCGGCGTAAAAACTGTCAACATCCTTAATTAGTGTGTTCAATTCCGACAAAATCCAACGGTCTATTTCCGGTCTTTCGTTTAAAGGAATTTCCGCTTCCGCGTATTTAAATCCGTCGATGTTCGCATATAACGCGAAGAACGAATACGTATTGTATAATGTACCGAAGAATTTTCTTCTTACTTCAGCCACTCCTTCAATATCAAATTTCAGGTTGTCCCACGGATTTGCATTGGCAATCATGTACCAACGCGTCGCATCCGGACCGTATTCTGCTAAAGTCGTAAACGGATCTACTGCATTTCCAAGGCGTTTGGACATTTTTTGCCCGTTTTTATCCAAAACCAATCCATTGGAAACTACGTTTTTATAGGCCACTTTATCAAAAACCAACGTTCCGATAGCGTGCAACGTATAAAACCAACCTCTCGTCTGATCTACTCCTTCCGCTATAAAATCAGCAGGAAAGGACTTGTTTTCATCGATTAATTCATTGTTTTCGAATGGATAATGCCATTGCGCATAGGGCATCGATCCCGAGTCAAACCAAACATCAATCAGGTCGCTTTCGCGTTTCATCGGTTTTCCGGATGGCGAAACCAAAATAATAGTATCGACTACATTCTTATGCAAATCCACCAAATCGTAGTTTTCCTCACTCATGTTTCCGATTTCAAACCCTTTGAAAGGATTCTCGGAAGTCAAGCCGGCCTGGATCGCTTTTTCAATTTCGTTATACAATTCTTCCACCGAACCGATCAGTATCTCCTCGGTTCCGTCTTCAGTTCTCCAGATTGGCAACGGGATTCCCCAGTATCTTGAACGCGACAGGTTCCAGTCATTCGCGTTTTTCAACCAGTTTCCGAAACGACCTTCTCCCGTAGCTTTCGGCTTCCAGTTGATGGTTTCGTTCAGGTCGAACATGCGGTCTTTCACCTCAGTCACCTTGATAAACCACGAATCTAACGGATAGTACAAAATTGGCTTGTCGGTTCTCCAGCAATGTGGATAACTGTGCACATATTTTTCAACCTTAAAGGCTTTATTTTCTTCTTTTAAACGGATGGCGATTTCCACGTCTACAGATTTCTCTGGCGCTTCACCCTCGTTATAATATTCGTTTTTAACATATTTACCACCCAATTCAGCCATCTGACTTACAAATCTTCCTTGCAAATCCACCAACGGTACCGGGTTTCCGTTTTCGTCCAACACTAACATTGGCGGCACTTCCGGAGAGGCTTCTTTAGCCACTTTCGCATCATCGGCACCGAAAGTCGGCGCGGTGTGCACAATTCCGGTTCCGTCTTCCGTGGTAACGAAATCACCGGAAATTATTCTGAATGCATTTTCCGGATTTTGATATGGCAACGTATACGGCAACAATTGTTCGTATTGGATTCCCACCAAATCAGACCCTTTACATTCGGCTAATATTTCAAAAGGGATTTTTTTATCGCCTTCCTTGAAATTCTCAAAATCAGATGCTTCACTGGTTTCGAAATAGTTTTTCGACAACTGTTTGCCAACAAGATTTTTCGCCAAGATAATGTTTATCGGCTGGAACGTGTATTGATTAAAGGTTTTCACCAACACATACTCGATTTTTGGCCCAACGGTTAACGCAGTATTACTCGGCAACGTCCAAGGGGTGGTCGTCCAGGCTAAGAAGTGGATTTCATCCAACTCCAATCTTTCAAATTTATACTGTTTTAAATTATTGTGAGTGATGTAATCGTAAAACTTAGCGAAGGTCAGTTTTCGTTGGTTATCCAGAACTTTGAACTGTGCCACAATAGTCGTATCGGTCACATCGCGGTACGAACCCGGCTGGTTTACTTCGTGCGAAGACAATCCAGTCCCCGCTTTTGGCGAATACGGCTGGATCGTATAGCCTTTATATAACAAATCTTTATTGTAAATCTGTTTCAGCAACCACCAAACCGATTCCATGTATTTGGATTTGTAGGTCACATACGGATCTTCCATATCTACCCAATAGCCCATTTTTTCGGTCAGGTCGTTCCATACGTCAGTATACCGCATAACGGTTTTTTTACACGCTTCGTTGTATTCGGCAATGGAAATGGTTTTTCCGATATCTTCCTTGGTGATGCCCAATTCTTTTTCGGTACCCAATTCCACCGGTAATCCATGTGTATCCCAACCCGCTTTACGCTTTACCTGGAATCCTTTTTGAGTTTTATAACGACAGAAAATATCCTTAATCGCACGCGCCATCACGTGGTGAATACCCGGCAATCCGTTAGCTGAAGGCGGACCTTCAAAAAACACATACGGGGTTGCTCCTTCGCGGGAAGTTACACTTTGCTCAAAGATGTTATTCTTTTTCCAGAAATCAAGCACTTCAGAGGCCACGGTTGGCAAATCAAGTCCTTTGTATTCAGTGAATTTCGTACTCATTTTGTCGTTTTCTTAAATCAATGCGCGAAAGTACTAATTTTTGAATAATTCTGCGTTAATACTATGACAAAATACAAGCCTAACTGATGATTTTTGTGTGAGTTAAGAGAAAAATCCTTAAGCCCTTCTATCAGTTTCAAATTTTCAAACCAATCAGAACCACAATATCCCAAAACAGCTTTACCAAAGAGCATTCGGTTGAAACACAAAAAACCGACTGAGAAACAGCATCCGACCAAAAAACACATAATTAAGAGTTTCAATGTTTTTTTTGAGAGGACTATCCCAAAAACAAGACACCGATTTTACGGACTCTTCATGAATAAACATAAAAAAATCAATAAAATCGGTGTTCTTAAGATATTCTGCCCAAAACCCTATTCAGGCAGCAGAACTGAAATTCGATTTATTTTACAACCAGTTTTTTGGAAACGCTGAAACCATTCGCATCAGAAACATTCACCAGATACATTCCTTTGCTTAATTCCTCAACAGAAATTGGCTGATTGACTACAGGAGCCTGAATTTCCTTCACCAATCTGCCGTTTACGTCCAATATTTTCACGTTGGTCACTACTGTCGATTGGTCATTTGTGGAAAGCTTGAACGTTGTAGTAGCCGGATTAGGCACCAACTGCAAGGCCTGAGCCAGACGAAAATCGGAATTACCCAATACGGTTCCAGTATATTGCACCTTGATGATAATGCCCGGATTTGAAATGGATATAGAATTATTGTTTGACGGTCCTGAAGTGGAACCACTACTATCCGTAATAATATAGAATGTTATTCCGTCAGGCGCTGCCACGATATCACGGTAGCGGTTTTGTGTATACCACAACTCTTCGAAATCGTCATTGGTTCCGTCCGGTTCCGGGTTTGCGATCGGCATGACAGATTCACCATCGGCACTTAATGTCGCTCTGTAAATCCTCCCTCTTTTTAGGGTGGTACTCAAGACAGATGTTCCCCAACCCGGGATTAAATTGTATTCATAAAGACGCATTCCGGAAGGCCCCACGGTTGGCCAGCAGACAAAACCACATCCGGCCTGGAAATTGTAACTATTATCCACTGTACCCCAGGTTGCTATAGGATTTTTGTAATTTACCGGCGCCGCCCAGCTCGACTCTAAAGCAGGAGTAACTGTTGCCGGACAATTGTGATCGGAAAAATTACCCGAATTGCACGGTGAAGCAGTTGACCAATTACAGTATGTGTAAGCCATATTATCGTTATAACCTGCAATATGTGGCCATCCGTAATTTTTTCCGCTCTCAATGGTATTCAATTCGTCATCTGATTTTGGCCCGTGCTCGGAAGCGTATAATTTTCCGTTAGAACCAAACACCAACCCCTGTGCATTACGATGACCGTAAGAATATACGTGACTTACCACTCCGCTCAGCGTAGGGTTGTCAGCAGGTACGGAACCATCTAAATTGATACGAAGGATTTTCCCCTGATAAGCACTGTAATCCGTGGGCGATACCGGAAGAACCTGTGCCTTAATTGAGGTACACGCATTTCCGAACTGATTATTCCCCTGATCGCCAATCGAATAATACAACTTCAGATCGGGACCGATCACGAGTCGACCCGAATTATGATCATTACTCGCCGGAAGCCCCTGCAAGAGCGTCATTTCACTTCCCAGAACTCCGTTATTCCCCGTTATCGAATAAGTAAATCTTGAAATCCTCAGTTTTCGCCCGCTGCTATTGTAAGTATATGCCACATAAACATAATCATTGCCCGTTCCCTGTCCCAACTGAGGGTGCAAAGCCATCCCCATCAGTCCGTCCTGCCCGGCAGTTGAGTAAACAGCCGTTATATCCACTAACAAATCCTGCGCACCGGAGGACGCATTAAATCGGGATATCTCGCCGTTGGCACGCTCCGTAATCCAGAGATAGCCATCCGGGCCGTAAAGAAGCGTATAGGGATTATCAAGCAAACTATTTGATCCGATTTGACTGACAGCCCAATTGTCCGTAGGGTTAGGATCTGTGAGTTGTGCGAAAGAAACATTTCCAACCAACAATAAAAAAAGTAGCTTTTTGATCATAATTATTCTGTTTTGGTTATACGATGAGAAAAGAAACTCCGGTTTATGAAGAACGTTCTTTAATTTAATACAATCCTTTTAATCATTTAGACAGGCTTCACTTCTGTTTCACAACCAGGGCCAAACAAAATTCTTTGAAGCATTTAAAACAAGAACAAATCAAATATAGCAAAAAATTCTTTCAAAATTATAAAACTTTGACGCCTTTCAAGATAAACACAAAAACATAAAAAATCGTTTGTTTCCAATGATCTATGAAAAAACTTCCTTCAGCACTTCGAGTGACTTAGGCTTTTTAAATCCGTCGAGATGGACGGTATAATAGTCAAGTAGTATCTTGAGCAGAACCTGACGTTCGACGCCGGCAAAAATTTTCTGATCGGAATCGAATTTCAAACCGATGAGCTTTTTGAAAAGAAAGGTTTCGTGTTCGGAAAGACAACTGATTGCGTGAAAAGAAGAAAAAACACCTTCATTGAGCTCGAAAAAAGGCAAGTCCATATCGGAAGTATCCGGATAAAACCCAAGTAACTTTGTGACTTCCAAAAGCAGAATAAGATGAAAATTAGCAATTTCCTCGTGTGTATCAAGCCAAAGCAGGGCGGTTTCCAGAAAGGAAAACAGGTTTTCGTTTTTCTCTTCCTCGCGAATGCTGTGATGCAACATTTCGGATAAAAAAATTACGATCGTGCTTTTTAAAATATCCGTATTTATGGAATGAAACGGCGCGGACAACCTGATTTCCCTGAAGTGCTCCAAGGTACCTTTATTCTTGTGATTGGCTTCAATTTCAAGAATATTCAAAGGCTGAAAATAGGCGATTTTCTGATTCGACTTTCTGCCGGAAAAAGCACTTGGCACAAAATAGGATTTCAAACCGTCCGTCTGGGTAAAACATTTCACAATCAGGCTTTTTTCCTGAAATTTTATCGCACTGAGTACAATAGCTTTAGTTTTGACCAACATATATTCAATTAAGAATTACAAACAATCAAATCCACAAATAACCAAACCATCATTTATCGGATTATCATGACTTTTTTGACTTTAGTTTCCACTCCGTCATCGGCTGAAATGAAAATCATGTACACTCCGGAGGCCACTTTGTGCTTCCCGAACGCTTTGGTGTCCCATTCGATGGTTCCGCCTTCTGAAGTGGTTTCATACACTAAATTCCCTTCGATATCGGTAATTTTTATGTTGGCATTATCAATCAGTCCACTGATTTTCACAGTTCCTTCATAACCTGGACGCACCGGATTCGGATAAACATATACCTGACTTAGATCCTCCGCAGGTTTGGTGGCTATACCCTGGAAAGAAACCAGTCCTTTGTCGGTAGCAAAAAAAACTTCTCCCGTTACACCGTCAATCTCGATATCCAACACGTTGTCACTTGGAAGAGGCGAATTTGCTTTTGTAAAATGATAGAGCGTTTCCTGGCCGTTTGGAGAAACCAGGAATGCACCGGCACCATCGATGGCTACCCACTTATTATTCGCTCCGTCCACCACAATATCCATAATACTCTGCTGATAGAAAAGCTCCTGCGCCAGATTATCATCAAGGATAATTATCGGATTGGTTTCCAGACTCGTATCATACAAAAAACGATCAACACCCGGTAAAACACGCAATCCCTCAAAAGTCCCTATCCATAATTGGTTCCGGTTGTCGATAGCTACGCATCGTACATCATTATTGGGAAGATTACCAGTATCGGCGCCTGTTTTTATTAAGATGAATTTATTATTGTAGCGTTCATTAAAAGCAATCACGCCATTTCTGTAGGATCCGATCCATTTCGTGCCATTTTTATCAATTGCTATTGAGGAGTAACTGTCCGATACAGGATTTGTGGTCACATTATTAAAATCATAGGAAAGCCACTGTCCGTCCTTTTTAAAAACTTTTAACCCTTTTGAAACCCTGCTGTTTGTTATCCAGATGCTTTCCTGTTTATCAAAAGCACTGCTGTTTACTAAACTCACATTCGGTATAAGATCTTCTAAAATACTATTTGCAGAATTGTATAAGATTTCGGGTGTGCCATTGTTCGTTTTCAGCAACCCTGAAAAAAAAGATCCGAAAAAGATTTGATTTGGATTATTTGGATTAATCGTGATATTTGAAATCGCTTTTGCCCCCAAAAGATCAGCATAAGGCGTGTCGTTCCATCCGCTTTGATCACTAAACTTACTTATTTCGTACTCACTTGGCGTTCCCCCACAGCAATATTCCCAGGGATTATACTGTTTGGAATATCCTCCGTAAACCGCCCAAAGAAAGTTATCCGATTTTTTTATTCTGAATAATTTATTACGCGCCGGTCCGTTGGGTGTACAATTTTCAAACAAGGTAGTATTTCCGATTGTCGTCTGATGCAGTCCCTTGTCTGCAGTACCTATAAAAATTTTATCCCCAATTGCCGTAGCGCAGGTAAACACTGAAGCGACATCCGGAATCTGCGTAATGTGCGACAGTTGCAGTAACTGATTATCATAAACATAAACATTATTAGCAGAGGTAAAAACCAAACGGTTATCATAGGCTCTCAAATCAACTATAGCCTGACCGACATTCGCAATCTCCTGAAACGCCCCCGCTGCGTGTTTGTAAACCCGGTTGTTCGAGCTTGAAACAACCAATTGATTCTGAAATGTCACGATGCCACTCCAATATCCCGGATCGAATGTGCTCCACTGACTGAAATCGACTAAATTAGGATTGGATAGTTCCGCCCTGCGTATCCCATTCAATTGGGTCACCGCATAAATAAAACCGTTAAAAACAGTGGTCTGAAAAACCTGAACCTCCTCACCGGCAGGTCCGATAAAGTAAGTATCTCCAAACTGCGAAGTGGCCAAATCAAAAACACATATCCCGAAATCACAGGACAGATATACTTTTCCTTCGTGTTCATAAATGTGATTTATCTTTTTCTTATTCGGTGGAATGGAAGGCTTATTAAGGATATCAATCACGTTCAAAACGCTTCCATCAGTTTCATTCACCACCAGAAGCAATCCGTTTTGGTTTCCCACCACAATTTTACGAAACGACTCGCTGTAATGAACAGCTGAAACAACATCGGCCTTAAATCCGTCTATGGAATTCACGGTTTTCAGTTCATTCGTGATTGTGTTTTTTGAAAAGACTGTGTTTTCAGGTGCCGCATAAACCTTATCAACAGACTGCGAAAGATCTTTGATTTCAGTATAGGAAAAAAAACCTCTCCACAATTGGTTTTGCTGTGACAGGCAATTAACGCTAATAAAAGCAAGCAGTATAAAGGGAATTAATTTCTTCATTAAAATCGGTTTGTTTTACAAATATAGTCTAAAACGGTTTTTTACTGTTTTTTATATGACATGTTTAAAAAAATAACTTTCGTCAAACAAACTATTTAACAGATTCAATAATAAATTTTACATTTTTTTAAAAGTCTTTTTTTACTTTTTTTTTAATGTGAAGTTTGTTTTTATATATTTGTCAGATATTGACCTAAAATAAAGTAAAATGCCCAGAAAAATTTTATTTATCCTGTTAGTTGCTTTAGGAAGCAGTAGCGCACTTAGAGCTCAATTCGGCTTTTCCCATGAAATTGGAGCAATTGCGGGACCGGTTATGTTTATGTCAGATTACGGAGAAAGATATGACTTCGAGACTAATAGCGGAAATACCGGATATGGTATAGGTCTTATACATTACTTGAATTTTTCTTATAGAGCAGACTGTAACTGTTACGCCCCTGAAACTTATTTCAATGACCACTTTAAATTAAGAACAGAGATATCTTATAACAAAACAGAACTAAAACACTATGGGCAGTGGGTTGATTCTAAGAAAAACTCCATAATGGCACAACAATTAAGAGCCATGAGAGGTACTGCATCCAATACAGACATCGGAATGCAATTAGAATATTTCCCTTTAAGTATTCGTTCTTTCACGGCAACGAACGGTTCTTTTGGTCCTTTCGTAAGTTTGGGAGCACATTATACCTATTACAGTCCGGAAGCCAGTTCCACTAGAGGACGTTTGGATCAGCCTGGGGTATTACCTACAAAATATATTGGTGGTGTTTCCAATGACAGCGGAAGCACTTGGTCTATCGTATCCAGTGTAGGAACACGTTACAAGTTAACAGAACTTTCCGACCTGATGCTAGATCTACGCTGGCAATACTATTTCTCCAACTGGGTTGACGGTTTAAATCCCGATCCGAACATTTACAAGGAAAACAAAGCCAACGAATGGCTGGTTTGGTTAAACTTCGGATACATTTACTACTTAGACTAAACAATAAAAAACATATAAAAAAAACCATCTGCAGCGGCAGATGGTTTTTATTTTTAAGCTAACGCCTGTTTTAAATCTTCTATCAGGTCATCAGCATCTTCCACACCCACACTCAAACGGACCAGGTCATCGGTAATTCCGATTTCTTTTCGTTTGTCTTCCGGTATGGAAGCGTGTGTCATTAAAGCGGGGTGATTCGCCAATGATTCCACTCCGCCTAACGATTCTGCCAATGTAAACACTTTAAGTTTTTCAAGGAAACTAATAGCATCCTGTTTAGCTCCCGATTTGAACGTAAACGTCACCATACCTCCAAAACCACCAATCATCTGTTTTTTGGCAATTTCATGATACGGATGATCTGCCAATCCCGGATAATACACGCGCTCCACTTTTGGGTGATTCATTAAAAATTCCGCTACTTTCACACCATTTTCGCAGTGTCTTTGTACGCGCAAATGCAGTGTTTTAATTCCTCTTAAAACCAAAAAACTATCCATTGGCCCAAGTGTGCCCCCCGTAGCAAATTGTTTAAAGTGCAGTTCATCACCCAATTCCTTATCT
Source organism: Flavobacterium limnosediminis JC2902 (assembly GCF_000498535.1). Classification (GTDB taxonomy): domain Bacteria; phylum Bacteroidota; class Bacteroidia; order Flavobacteriales; family Flavobacteriaceae; genus Flavobacterium; species Flavobacterium limnosediminis. Next base: position 254,103 of record NZ_AVGG01000003.1, read on the forward strand.
TTAATCACCAAAGCACCGGCAATTACATCACTGTGACCACCTAAATATTTTGTAGCCGAATGCATTACAATATCCGCACCTAAATCCAATGGCTTCTGAAGGTATGGCGTTGCAAAAGTATTGTCCACCGCAAATAAGATATTGTGTTTTTTGGTAATTTTCGCAATTTCAGCGATATCCGCCAATTTCATTAACGGATTGGTCGGTGTTTCTACCCAAACCAGCTTTGTGTTGGCATTAATTAATTTTTCGAATCCTTCCAAATCATTCATATCCACGAAATGGAATTTTATTCCACTGTCTTTGTACAAACGAGTGAACAAACGATAAGTTCCTCCGTACAAATCATCCATCGCTATGATTTCGTCTCCTGCCTTAAACAAGCGCAACAAGCAATCGGTAGCTGCCAACCCGGAAGAAAACGCTAATCCGCGGGCACCATTTTCAATGGAAGCCAAGGCGTCTTCCAACGCCTGACGCGTAGGATTGGCCGCACGACTATACTCGTAATCACCAACCGGTTTCCCTGGTGATACTTGAGCAAAAGTAGACGTTTGAAACACCGGAGGCATTACAGCACCGGTAACCTCTTCATGGTGTTGTCCACCATGTATAACTTTCGTATTAAATTTCATTATTCTGTGATTTTAAAGTGCAAAATTACTGCAATTATTTTTTTGAAATACCATTGTCATTTTATTAACTACAAAAACTTACGGATCTGCATCATAAATCCCAGATGCATTCCTTCATGATAATTATTGAATTCCATCGCATCTTTAAAACTTCCCAAATGGAAACCGGTCTGCGTTTGGTATTCGTTAAAATTCTGAAACTTTCCAGCTTCATAATCTGACTTGGTTTGTTCAGGCAGTGATAACAACAATCGTCTGATCTCATCAACTTCTTCCTGGGTTGTATTACCGTCAGGCTTGGAACCGTTTTTATAATTTTCAGTCATTTCCGAAGAAATATTGGTTGGCAATCCCGAAAGTCGGTACACCAAACCTTGTTGTGCTACCACAATATGCCCGATGTTCCAAATCAGGTTGTTGCTGAATCCCTCGGGAATACAATTGAGTTGCTCCAACGAATAATTGTCCAAAAATTTATGGTAAATGGCCCGGTTTGTTTCCAAAATTTTAAAAGTAGCTTCCATAGTTATATATTTATAAGGCGATAAAGTCATCCGTTTTCGGGAAAGCATTCATTACATCCCGAACAATTTCGGGAGTCGGACTGGCGAGCTTCCTCAATTTGGTATCAATCCAAGCACCGTCCAAACTGATCTTAGCACAAAGTTCGTCCTTATCATTTCTTAGCTCATGCACGATGGTCCAACGCGAAGCATCGGCTTTCATTTTTCCCATCTTGGTACTGATAAAAATCTTGTCGCCCAGATGGATTTCTTTCCGGAATACACATTCTTCTTTGAAAATAATCGGCCCGAAATGTTGCTGATGCATCACTTTCATAGTTAATCCCTCTCTTTCCAGAATTTCGATACGGTGCTGGGCGCCAAAATCGTAATAGGCGCTGTGGCGCATATGAAAATTCGGATCTAAATCCGACCAGCGAATGGAAATCTCTTTGGTAAAATCACTCATCTTCAGTAAAAATTTACTCAAAAATAAAGAGAATTATCCGCTTCCCTAGTTTGTCTGCATTTAAATTAAATCTTTTTTAACGAAAAGCCTATTTTTGCAGAAAGAAACAACTCATGAACAAAATATATTATCTCGCTTCCTGCGACACCTGTCGAAAAATCATCAAATCACTGCCGAATTCCAATCGTCTGACCTTTCAGGATATTCGCCAGGATCCGATTACTCCGGAGCAATTGCAGGAGATGTACCAACTTTCAGGCAGCTACGAAGCGCTTTTCAGCAAAAAGGCCCAGTTGTATAAATCGATGGATCTGAAAAATAAAAACCTGACCGAAGCCGATTTCAAAAAACACATTCTGGAACATTATACCTTCCTGAGCCGTCCGGTTTTTATCATCGACGGAAAAATTTACATTGGCAACAGCCAGAAAAATATCAACGAGGTCATAGCTGTTTTAAGTTAAATGAGAGCCAGAACTTACGCATTAATGGCAGCTTGGACGGTAGCCATTATTTACGGGGTGACGTTCACGATTGCCAAAGACGTGATGCCCAAATATATTGACGCCTTCGGATTCATTTTCCTTCGCGTAGGCGGCTCCACCCTGCTTTTTTGGCTGGCGGCACTTTTCGTGAAAACCGAAAAAATCGATAAAAAGGATTTTCCGCGCATCTTGGCTGCCGCTTTTTTTGGTGTTGCCTTGAACATGCTGACGTTCTTTAAGGGTCTGAGTTACACTTCACCAATTATGGGCGCCGTTTTAATGGTAACCACACCGATGATTGTTTTGGTTTTATCGGCAATCATCATGAAAGAACGCATGGAAAACAAAAAAATAATCGGTATCCTTTTGGGATTGGCCGGCACCGTGACACTTATTCTCTACGGAAAATCGATGGTGAATGCCCCCAATGCGACTTTGGGCAACTTACTGGTTTTCGTGAACGCGGTTTCCTATGGTTTTTATCTGATTTTAGTCAAAAAACTGATGGACAAATACAACGCCTTTTCGTTTGTGAAATGGATTTACCTTTTCGGATTCCTGATGGTGATTCCGTTTGGCTGGGTTGAATTTCAGGCAGTAGATTGGGCTTTGGTTCCGATGAATATCTTCTGGAAAATAGGATTCGTAGTCGTGGTTTCCACTTTTTTGACCTATTTACTGAACTTACTTTCCATGAGGGAACTAAAACCAACTACGGTTGCTGTTTTCATTTACCTGCAACCCTTTTTCGCAACGGTTTTTGCTATCGGATTGGGGAAAGACGAATTGAGCTGGGTTAAAATCGGATCAGCGGCTTTGATTTTCGCCGGCGTATATCTGGTGATACAGAAGAAACCGAAAACAATCAGTGAATCAATGGCTGTTACCGACCCGAGCCAACACTAATCACTGATTACTGAACACTTTTATTTATCTTTGAAGTCTATTTAGAAAAACATGATACAATCGATGACCGGATTTGGTAAGGCGACACTACAGTTGGCTACCAAAAAAATCACAGTGGAAGTAAAATCGTTAAACAGCAAGGGCTTGGATCTGAACGTCCGCATGCCTTCGGTGTACCGCGAAATGGAATTGGGACTGCGCAATCAGATTTCCCAAAGTTTAGAACGCGGAAAAGTCGATTTTGCGCTGTATATTGAAGTTACCGGCGAGGAAACTTCCACGAAAGTGAATGCCCCGATTGTAAAAGCCTACATGTCACAAATGCGTGCTATTTTGGCCGATGCCGATGAAACGGAACTGATGAAAATGGCGGTTCGCATGCCCGATGCCTTAAAAACCGAACGCGACGAAATTGACGAAAACGAATGGAAACAAATTCTGACTGTCATTAGTGAAGCGCTTGCTAATATTAATAATTTCAGAGCCGATGAAGGTGCGTCACTGGAAAAAGAATTCCAATTGCGCATCGCCAACATTCGTTTGTATATGGAACAGGCTTTGGAACTGGATCCGGAGCGTGTTCAGAACATCAAAAACAAACTTCAAACTGCTATTGACGAGTTGAAAGTAACCGTGGATGAAAACCGTTTCGAGCAGGAATTGATTTATTATTTGGAAAAATTAGACATTACTGAGGAAAAAGTGCGTTTAACCAACCATTTGGATTATTTCATCGAAACCCTTAACGGAAAAGAAGCGAACGGTCGAAAATTAGGTTTCATCACGCAGGAAATGGGACGTGAAATCAACACGATGGGTTCCAAATCCAACCACGCCGGCATGCAGAAATTAGTCGTTCAGATGAAAGACGAACTGGAAAAAATCAAGGAACAGGTTTTAAACGTTTTATAATACTATCGGATAGAGACGAAATTGTTTCTCGCCTCTGCAAAAAATACAACAATGAACAAAGGAAAATTAATCGTATTCTCGGCACCTTCTGGATCGGGAAAAACCACCATAGTACGTCATTTATTAGGTTTGGAAGACCTGAATCTGGAATTTTCCATTTCGGCAGCAACCCGTGAACCGCGCGGGGAAGAAGTAAACGGACAGGATTACTACTTCATGTCGGCTGAAGAATTCAAACAACACATCAAACACGAGGATTTCGTGGAATGGGAAGAGGTGTACCGCGATAATTTCTACGGAACCCTGAAAAGCGAGGTGGAACGCATTTGGTCTCTGGGTAAAAATGTAATTTTCGATATCGATGTGGCCGGCGGATTGCGTATCAAATCGAAATTCCCGGAAGAAACCTTAGCTGTTTTCGTAAAACCACCAAGCGTGGACGAACTGAAACGCCGTCTGAAAGAACGTTCCACCGAAAGCGAAGACAAAATCAACATGCGTATCGCCAAAGCCCATGTGGAATTGGCTACTGCCCCTCAGTTTGATACCATTATTAAAAATTATGATTTGGACACGGCTAAGCAAGAGGCATATGAATTGGTAAAGAATTTTGTAAAAAAGTAACCAGTTATTAGTCGTTAGTAATTAGTGAAAGCTATCGACTAACGACTAATGACTAATCACTGAAAAATGAAAATCGGACTCTATTTCGGAACCTTCAACCCCATTCACATCGGGCACCTTATTATCGCCAACCACATGGCGGAGCATTCCGGTTTGGATCAGGTTTGGATGGTGGTCACGCCGCACAATCCGCACAAACAGAAGAGTTCTCTTTTGGATGACTACCACCGATTTCACATGGTGCATCTGGCTACCGAGGACTATCCGAAAATAAAACCATCGGATATCGAATTCAAACTGCCGCAACCCAATTATACGGTCAACACGTTGGCTCATTTACAGGAAAAATTCCCCAATCATGAGTTTTGTCTGATTATGGGAGAAGACAATCTGAATTCGCTTCACAAGTGGAAAAACTACGAGATGATCCTTCAAAATCATGATATTTTTGTGTATCCGAGAGCCGCTTCGGGAGAAATTGACCCGCAGTTTGTCAGTCATCCCAAAATCCATCGGGTAGGCGCTCCGATTCTGGAATTATCATCGACTTTCATCCGCGAAAGCATTAAAACCGGGAAAAATATTCGACCTATGTTACCACATAAGGTTTGGGAATACATTGACCATAATTTGTTTTACAGGAAATAAACCTTTTCAATTAACATACTTTTAAAACTCCCCAGTATAATCTTCGTTATCTTTAGACTTTCAAAAATCTAAGCTATGTTAAACTTCGAATTATACAATCCTACCAATTATGTTTTTGGCAAAGGACAAATCGCAAAATTATCGGACTTGGTTCCGAAAAACACTAAAATCTTATTGGCGTACGGTGGCGGAAGCATCTTTAAAAACGGTGTTTACGATCAGGTAAAAGCGGCACTTCCGGATATCGAAATGATCGAATTTTCAGGCATCGAACCCAATCCGCGTTACGAAACCCTGATGAAGGCCGTGGAAATCATCCGCGAACAAAATATCGGTTTCATCTTGGCTGTAGGTGGCGGAAGCGTGATTGACGGCGTGAAATTCATTTCGGCCGCGGTGAAATTTGACGGCAATCCGATGGACATCTTAAAAAAGCGCATATTGCTTAAGGATGTAACGCAAGTCATTCCGTTCGGAACTGTTCTAACCTTGCCGGCCACCGGAAGCGAAATGAATTCGGGTTCAGTGATCACCATCAACGAAACACAGGAAAAACTGTCTTTTGGCGGCAGTGCGCTGTTTCCTAAATTCTCCATCTGTGACCCAACGGTGATTGAATCGCTACCGAAAAGACAAATCCAAAACGGTGTGGTGGATGCTTTTACCCATGTGATGGAACAGTATTTAACGTATCAGCATGACGCTTTACTGCAGGACCGGATTGCCGAAAGTATTTTGCAGACGTTGGTCGAAATCGGTCCGGGTGTAGTGGAAAATCCAACCGATTACAAACTGGCTTCAAATTACATGTGGTGTGCGACCATGGCATTAAACGGATTACTGAATAAAGGTGTCCCAACCGATTGGGCAACGCACATGATCGGACACGAACTGACCGCCTTATATGAAATCGATCACGCGAGAAGTCTGGCGATTATCGGTCCGAATTTATACCGCGTGATGTTCGATACAAAAAAAGACAAACTGGCCCAGTTTGGTGAACGCGTTTTCGGAATTCAGGGAAATTCGGTGGAAGAGAAAGCCGAAAAAGCGATAGAAAAAACGGTTGATTTCTTACATACGATGGGAATGCTGACCAAACTTTCGGAGAACACGGCAGATTATGAAAAAACCGCCGATTTTATCGTAAATCGCTTTGAAGAACGAGGTTGGAAAGCCTTGGGTGAAAAACAGAATATTACTCCGGAAAAGGTTAGGGCCATTGTGGAAATGAGTTATTAACGTTACCAGTTTTAAACAACCGATTATCAGAAACAAACGCAGATTTCACGGATTTACACAGATTATTTTGTGTAAATCTGTGAAATCCGTGTTTTAAGATAACAATCCTAAATTCAATTCAAGCCGAAACGGAAATCAAATATCATTACTAAATTCTCTTTGGAAAAAGGTAAAAACGAAAGGCGCTCCGGAATAAATTCCATGAGCGCCTTTCTCACCAAAAACAAAAAATATTAACTAATTAACTCAACGTGGCGTAAACATCCGCCACTATTCCTAACCGTAGATAATAACGGCAGTCAATGAGATTCATTGCTTCGGAAATCTTAATCTAATGTTAAAGTTTTTCTTTTGAGCCGGCGTGATATTTCTCCCGCCCTCATTTAAGACTAATCTGATAAGGAAACTGCACATTTGCAAAGAGTAAAGTTTTTCACTTTCATCAAATTTGAGTACTTTTGAAGCTTCAAATCTGACAGAGAAAATGACTGATACCCCGAAATTTGCGGTAATAGGCGGCGGAAGCTGGGCGACAGCAATTGCAAAGATGCTTTGCGTTAACCTTCCGGAAATCGCCTGGTACATGCGAAACACTTACGCTATAGAGCATATAAAAATCAACAGACACAATCCGAATTATTTAAGTTCGGTGGAGTTTGACACCAATAAACTGAAACTTACCAACGACATCAATGAAGCGGTAGCCTATGCGGATTACGTTATTTTTGCGATTCCATCGGCTTTCCTCAAAGGAGAACTTGAAAACCTGACCGTAAGTCTGAAAGACAAAGTGATTTTTTCAGCCATTAAGGGTATTGTTCCCGAGACCAGTCTGATTGTCGGAGAGCATTTTCATAAAATTTATGACATTCCGTACAACAACATCGGAGTTATTACCGGTCCGTGTCACGCGGAGGAGGTTGCTTTGGAACGTCTTTCGTACCTTACCATTGCCTGTGGTGATGATGAAAAGGCGAAAGTAATGTCGAAAAACCTTAACAGTCATTACATCAAAAGCAAAACATCGGATGATATCATCGGTACCGAATATGCCGCGATGCTGAAAAACATCTATTCCATCGCAGCCGGTATTGCGCATGGTTTGGGATATGGTGATAACTTTCAGGCTTTGCTGATGAGTAACGCAATCCGTGAGATGAAAAAATACATTAAGAAAGTCCACAAAATGAAGCGTAACATCAATGATTCCGCTTATTTGGGTGACTTACTGGTAACTGGCTATTCCATCTTTTCACGGAACCGAATGTTTGGAAACATGATCGGAAAAGGGTACACTGTTAAATCGGCACAAATGGAAATGAGTATGGTCGCCGAAGGGTATTATGCCACTAAAAGTGCCCACAAACTCAACGAAGAATACAAAGCCAAGACGCCAATTATTGATGCCGTTTACGACATTTTATACGAGGGAAAAGAGCCTAAAAAAGTCTTCAAAAAACTAACTGAAAAACTAGATTAATTTTTCATCTTCCTGTTTTTCCGAGTCTTTATAAACCGAGTACTCTATTAGAGAATCAGCAAAAAACCAACCACAATTTTCGCAGAACAAAATTTGTAAAACCACATGGACAATTTAATCAATCACCCGGGAATTTTGACCGGATTTACCATCGTAATCCTGGCGATGCTATTGTTGGATTTAGGAATTTTCAAAAAGAACACCCACGTCATCAGCAACCGTGAAGCTTTAATGTGGTCTGCCTTGTGGATTTCCTTGGCCATGGGCTTCAGCGGAGTCATTTACCATTACATGGGAGTGGAGAAGTTTGCGCAATTTCAGGCGGCCTATTGGATCGAGAAAGCGCTTTCAGTGGATAACCTCTTCGTTTTTATCATGGTTTTCGGGTTTTTCAACGTCCCTAGAGAATTACATCATAAGGTATTGTTTTGGGGGATTATAGGCGCCCTGGTGCTCCGCGCGATTTTCATTTTTTCCGGTGTGAAATTGATTAACATGACCTATCTGCCCGAAACGGATATTTTCGGACACTTGGTAAAAATCAATGTAATTCTAACCGTTTTCGGATTCTTCCTGATTTATGCCGGAATAAAATCCTGGTTTTCAGAACCCGATGAGGGTGAAAAGGATTTCACCAAAAGTCCCGGTGCCCGTTTGATACACCGCATCTTCAAAGTGAGTAATAACTACGACGGCGACAAATTCTTCACGGTGGAAAATGGTATAAAAATGGCCACGCCACTGACAGTGGTGATAGCTGTAATCGAATTTACCGATTTGATTTTTGCGGTCGACAGTATTCCGGCGATTTTTGCCATAGCGCCCAACGATCCGTTCATCCTGTACACCTCAAATATTTTTGCTATTTTAGGACTTAGGGCACTTTATTTCCTTTTGGCTAACTTCATGTATATGTTCAGCCGTTTAAAGTACGGATTGGCCATTATTTTGGCTTTTATCGGGATAAAGATGATTATTGCGCCTTTCCACCACATTTCATCACCGGTTTCGCTGATGATTGTAGGAAGTATTCTGATACTTTCTGTCATCACCTCGTTATTGTTTCCGGTTAAAGATTAAATTTACAGCGTAGAAATTATTACACAGAGATACACAAAGAAGGCACAAAGATTCGCAAAAATCCTTGTGCCTTTTTTTACTCCAGACTTTTTCCCTCAGTACCTTAGCACCTCAGAACCTCAAAACTTCAGCACCTACCTAACGGTAATCTCATCCACGAAAATATAGGCATCATAACCCGCGCCCTGATGCCATTCCGGTAGTTTTCCGAAGTTGTAGGCTTTCACTCTTATATAGCGGGCATTGTTTGCATTTATCTTTCCGTCAAAAGCGATGATTTTGGTTTCATAGTCTTTCGCATCCAGCGTATTGGTTACCGTGGCTGACAATTGAAAATTTTTATTGTCGTTGGAAACATAATATTCCACTTTGGTTGGCATCAGAATCCACGCACGTGTATCCTGTAGAAAACGGGCGGATAGCTGCGAAACTTTCATTTCCTTCTTCAAGTCGATTGTCGCTTCGAAATCCTGACCCTGATAGCCTTGCCAATCACCTTTGCGCCAGTTTTCGTTGCCTAGGATACCGTCCAGCAATCCTTCCGGACCACCGGCATGGTATTGTGGTGTATATTTCGATTGGATGTTTATAGTGTAATCGTTTGGTTTTTTATAGAACGTTGCCGAAACAACAGTGCTTTTTTGTCCGCTACTGTGCAAGCAATACGCGTAAACGGATGCAGTTTTTTCAATCTCAAAAGGTTGAACATATTCCTTAAAACCATCTTTATCCGAAAACGAATAGTACATTTTATTGCCTGAATTTGATTCAATGCTGATTTTCAGTTTATCCTTAAAGGCTTTGCTGTCGGATTGGATTACCGGAACCGGTGTAATAAAATCGTAACGATAACTCTTGGTCGATTCTTGACCTTTATCATTACTTACTATTTTATTAACTCCATCTTTAACAGGATTCTTGAATGTTCCGTCTTCAAAATTCATTTTCACCTTATCAAAAAACGGTACTGTTTCATTCCAGATTCCGCTTCCGGGCGTTACATTATAAATCCCCATCGAACTCAACACATACCACGCGCTCATCTGACCACAGTCTTCGTTGCCGATTAAACCGTCCGGAGTATTTTTGTAGAATTCGTTTAAGATGTAGTGAATTTTCTCCTTAGTTTTTTCCGGTTTCCCGATGTAATTGTACAGATACGCCATGTGGTGACTCGGTTCGTTTCCGTGCGCATATTGTCCGATCAAACCCGTGATATCCGCCTGTTCACGTCCTGTGGTAGCTGATGGCGCAGTAAACATCTCATCCAATTTAGCCTCAAATTTTTCCTTTCCGCCATAGGCTTCAATCATACCCGGAATGTCCTGCGGTACGAAAAACGAGTATTGCCACGAATTGCCTTCGGTAAAGTTGTTGTTCACTTCTCTCGGGTCAAATGGTTTGTCCCAACCTCCGTTTTTCTTCGGACGCATAAAGCCGGTTTCCCAGTCGAAAAGGTTTTTCCAGCTTTGCGAACGTTTCATGAAATAAACATAATCTTCCTTTTTCTCAAGCATCCTAGCCATTTGCGCAATACACCAATCGTCATAGGCATATTCCAGTGTTTTGGAAACGCTTTCATGTTCGTCATCAATGGAAATGAATCCGCTTTTCTTGTACACTTCCAGTCCCAAATGATCCAGCATGGCCGAATGTTTTGCCGCCTCAAATGCTTTTTCGTAATCGAATCCTTTGATGCCTTTTACCATCGCATCGGCAATGACCGAAACGGAATGGTAGCCGATCATGCAATCGGTTTCGTTGGAGGCTAATTCCCAAACCGGAAGTCTTCCGCCCTGTTCATATTGTTTGATAAAGGTATTGATGTAATCGGAAGTACGTTTCTTATCGATCAGCGTGTACAACGGATGTGCACCGCGGAATGTATCCCAAAGCGAAAAAACCGTGTAATAATCAAAAGTGTCGGCTACATGAATTTTGTTGTCACGACCACGGTATTTGCCGTCTAAATCTTCTGCGATGTTGGGTTGCATCATGGTGTGGTATAATGCGGTATAGAAAATCGCCAGTTTGTCTTTATCTGCTGAAGTGACTTCAATTTTAGACAGTTCCTTGTTCCAAAGCGTTTCGGCATTATTCCTTACTTTCTCGAAATCCCAATGTCTGATTTCGGTCATATTCAGCTTCGCACCTTCATAACTTGTCGGCGATAAGGCTACTTTCACTAAAATTTTTTCGCCTTTCTTAACGGGTTTGGAAAAACTCAAAGCCAAATATTTATCGGCCTCATTATCCCAAAGAAGTTTACTGTTTTTTGAATTGGTCACCTTCATTGGCACATTGAATTCGATGCGGGCAAAAACGTACTGATCACGTGCCCAGGCTTCACTTCTACGCAAAATTTCAATGGTTTTGCTATCGATAATTTTCACTTCACCTTGCAACAGTTTGTCGCGGTGATTCAGATCGAGAATGATATTTGCCTGTCCGTCCTTGCTGAAAGTATATTCATGGAAACCGACTCTCGTGGAAGCGGTCAATCGCACACCAATATTGTGTTTGTCCAATTTCACAGCATAAAATCCAGCTTTTGCCTTTTCATTGGCATGAGAAAAAGTGGAAGAATAGATTTTGTTATCCAACGAAGGTTCGCCCATGGTAGGCATCAGCATGATATCGCCGAAATCGGAAACACCAACACCATTGAGATGCGTATGAGAAAAACCATAAATGACATTATCCGAATAATGGTAGCCGCCACAACCGTCCCAACTACCGTCAATTCTTGTATCGGGCGACAATTGTACCATTCCGAAAGGCACTGTGGCACCTGGAAACGTATGGCCGTGACCACCTGTACCTATAAACGGATTTACGTGCTGTGTGTAATTGTTTTTTTGTGAAAAGGAACTTACGGACAATAAGGCCGTTATAAATAGAAAAGCTGTTTTTCTCATTAGGGTTTATGCTGAAAAATTTCCCTAAAGTAGGAAATATTTCGACATCCGACTGAATCTGTTTCTAAATTACGTCCCAAAAAAAGAAGCATTATGCGTACAAAAAAAGGCACAAATCAGAAAAACGATTCGTGCCTTTTTATATCTGCTACCAAATAATTTCTATTTTAACAGAACGCCGCGTTTGTTCATCACCGGAACATCGGTCATCGCTCTTTCGTTGATGCCATTCGCCCTGAAAACATAACTCTTATCGTAAAGCTTATCACCTATAAAGAACGTCACCAAGAATTCGTTGTTCAGTTGAAGAACATTGTTTTCCAGCAATTCAATTTTTACGGCCGAATTCGGTTCCACTTCCTTAAAAGCATGACGAAAAGTTCCTGTTTTACGGTCTTCCCCGTTAATTTGTCCGTACGCTCTCGAAACCACAATAGCCATTTCCAGTTTCACATCCCCATCATTTATTAAATAAGCATACCAGGAATTTTCCATGAAATCATCATTCCATTCCTGAACGGCAGCCACATAAACGTTTTCCACTTTTGGTATAATAATATCCTTTTGCATAGCGTTGTAATTTAAAAGCGTGCAAATTTACCACAAATAATCCGTAATTTCACATGACCAACCGACAGTGGTAATCAATTATAAATCTCAAAAACTTACGATATCATGAAACATTTGGTTTTAGCGCTTACTGCACTTAATTTAACAGTTTTCGGATGCGAAACGGGTATCAAAACAAAATCCAAAGAATTAAAAAATGATGCTGATACCACACTTGTCGTTTCCGATGGTCATACATCCGAAATTTCGCTTGATTGGGACGGAACGTATAAAGGCATAATACCGTGTGCGGATTGCCCGGGAATCGAAACCAATCTGACTTTAAACAAAGACAAAACTTACTCGCTTTCCGTTTTGTATCAGGACAGGGATAAGAAGCCAACCATTACGAAAGGCTCTTTTACTTGGGATTCCACCGGAAGCAATATAAAACTCGACAAAGCGGGAGCAGAAACCCAATATAAGGTTAAGGAAGGAAGTTTAGTGATGTTGGACAGGGAAGGAAAAGAAATTGAAAGCGCTTTAAAATCCCATTACGTATTACATAAGGTCGTAAAATAAAACTGTCCCAATCTGAAAAGGTTCTATTTCAAAATGGAACAGTTACTGTTTTTGTGAGCGTTACCGAATTAAAAGCCCATGTACGTTACCGAATCAAACAATGCATAATTTTGATTTTGCGGAATATGATCTCCTATAAACGTTAGGTTTTCCATACTGCAGAAAATCTTAAATTTAGCTTTAGTACCATAATTAAGTTGCCCTGATGCAACGCTTGTTCCGTTAATTTTCCAATTGGCAAAATATTTATTGCCTGAGGTAAGCGACAATTCAATTGACAGATTGTACCATTGGTTTCTCTTGATTGTTTTTTGTACCGATATTGAAGGATTAGCCTGTGAAGTCATGTATACCACCAAATCATCGGCTTGCGCATTTAAACTTTGTCTGATACTTTGACTTCCATAACCGATTTCGAAATCCAACTCATGGGTATCGTCTTTGTAAAGGAAGGCCCCAATACTGGACATATCTCCAACTCCCATTTCCGGAGCATACACTCTCCAAGTATAAATACCTGCACCATAAGTGGATGTCGTTTTGATTTTTGTACGTTCCCAAGTATTAGGATTTGTAAACATTTTTAAATTGCCACTCTCCAAATAATAGTTTGCCGCACTATTCTGAGAAGCATCCTGCCACTCGTTCAGATCGTTAAATTCCCAGTTTTTAGTAATAGGGTTACCTGATGGTCTCTCTAAATTTGAATTTTCATTGTTCTCATTAGTATATTGTTCTTCCGTAGAACAGGAGAAGAGCGTTAACCCCATAAACAAGACGGCTATTTTAGTAATTTTTCTCATTCTTAAGATTTGATTGTTAGTTTTTTGGTTTCCAAATATAAAAATTGCCAACTAATTACAAAACCTTATTAATGGGGCAATCGATAAAAATCACCCATTGTACGGCAAAAACCTAGTTTTCAATACAAATAAATATTAAAAATCCATCCATCACTAACTTTGAAGCATTACCAAAAAATAAAAAAGGCTGTCGGAAGACAGCCTTACACTTTATATACTTGATTTGAATTGTTCCAGGAAACGAACGTCGTTTTCATAGAACATTCGGATATCTCCAATCTGATACAACAACATGGCAATTCGCTCGATACCCATACCGAAGGCGAAACCGTTGTATTTATCGGCGTCGATGCCGCAATTTTTCAATACGTTCGGATCTACCATTCCGCAACCCATGATTTCCAGCCAACCGGTTCCTTTGGTGATGCGGTAATCGGTTTCAGTTTTTAATCCCCAGTAAATATCTACCTCAGCACTTGGCTCAGTGAACGGGAAGTAACTCGGACGCAAACGGATTTTTGATTTTCCGAACATTTCTTTGGTGAAATACAACAGGGTTTGTTTTAAATCGGCAAAGGAAACGTTCTGGTCGATGTACAAACCTTCCACCTGATGGAAAATACAGTGTGAACGAGAAGAAACCGCTTCATTACGGAACACGCGCCCCGGTGAAATGGTACGGATCGGCGGTTTGTTGCCTTCCATATAACGCACCTGAACGGATGACGTATGCGTACGCAACAACACATCCGGATTGCTCTGGATAAAGAAAGTATCCTGCATGTCTCTTGCCGGATGGTATTCCGGAAGATTCAGCGCGGTGAAATTATGCCAGTCGTCTTCGATTTCCGGACCTTCGGAAACATTGAATCCGATGTTGGAAAAAATATCGACAATCTGATTTTTTACGATGGAAATAGGATGACGCGACCCGATTACCAATGGCTCGCCCGGACGCGATAAATCACCGTAAACTCCTCCGGCCACTTCCTTGCTTTCCAAGGCTTCCTGAATGGTTTTGACTTTGTCTTCGGCCGTAGTTTTCAGTAAATTGATTACCTGTCCGAATTCTTTCTTCTGATCGTTCGGCACGTTTTTAAACTCGGCAAAAAGGTCTTTCAACAACCCTTTTGTTCCCAAAAACTTGATTCGGAACGCTTCCAAAGTCTCCTTATTGTCGGTGGTAAAAGCCTGTGCTTCACCAATGTATTCTTTAATCTTGTCTGTCATCGTCATTCGGTAATTGGGTGCAAATTTAGGAAATTTAATTTATAGTTTTCAGTCGCAGTGGCAGTATTCAGCAGTTAACCTTAAAAAGGACTTTTTACCCTATAACTGCAAACTAATCTATCAATTGTTTTTCCAGAAAATAATTTACAATCGCATCTTTCATCAAGACCGATTGTTCACCGGCTTTTAAAGTTGGCAATTGTTCCTTCACTTTATAATGTGGCCAGCCTTCACTGTCGAAAAAATCAAATTCATAATAACCGTAAGGCTCTAATAAACGGCAGATGGCGATGTGCATCAGGTTTAGTTTTTCGTCTTTTTTGAAAGTCCGGTTCAATTGCCCCAATTCCTGAACGCCGATTAGGTAAATAATCGCATCGAGATCCAGCACATCGCCTTCGGCAAATTGATTTGAAAGTATGTTCACCACTGCTTCCCAGCGGGTTTTTAATTGTTCGTCTCTTGACATTGCTATGAGTTATGAGTTATGAGTTATGAGTTATGAATTCATCCATCATAAAATTTATCGGCAAAGATACTAAGTTGATAACTGACAATCGGAATTTGAACACAAGTCTTTTTCCTTTTTACTTTTCCCGTATCCCACTTTTTCTGTTTGTTCCCCTATCTTTGCGCTTTGTTCTATTTCTATTCTCTTATTATGGGTTTTATTGATATTATATTAGCGGCGTTATTGGTTTTCGGTTTGATTAAAGGCATCCGAAACGGGCTTTTCGTGGAACTTGCTTCACTGATTTCGCTTTTCGTCGGAATCTACGTTGCGATAAAATTTTCATATGCGGTTCGTTCGGCTGTAGGGAGTGTGGTTTCCTGGTCGCCGAAAACCGTTCAGGTCACCGCATTTATTTTAACACTGATTGTAGTCGTAATTGGCATTCATCTGTTAGCCAAAGCCTTAACCGGAATAGCAAGTTTTGCCTTTATGGGTTGGCTGAATACGGCAGGAGGCGGACTTTTCGCGACAATAAAAACTATCCTGCTTTTGGGCGTGGTTTTGTGTCTGTTCCAAAAAGTGAATATCAACAACATGATGGTTTCCAAAGAAACACAGGATACATCATTGCTTTTTAATCCGATACTGAAAACTTCTGAATTTTTACTGCCGATATTAACCGATTGGTTCAGCAATCTGAAAGACAACATCAGGTAACTGCTTTTCATAATCAATCACAGTATTTCTTACTGAAAACTGCGACTGTGACTGTGACTGAAAGCTATTTCAACTCCCGAATAGCGTCTTTCTCAATCCACCCTTCCGTCTCATCGGTAAGCTGGATTTTACGCCATTTGTCCTGATTTTCCAAAACAAAAACTTTGGTTCCTTCATGCAATACAAATGCTTCGGGCGCGGAAGCTTTGGGTTCGCTCTTCACGGAAATCACTTCGGCAAAAACTATGGCCGGACGTTCATTGTTATAGTTGTTTCTTTCGGTTATGGCCGAGGCAATACTAATAAGAATCACAACCAACGACAGTACCATGGCCACGAAAAAGGAACGCTTCACCAAGGAAGTGCTTCCAAAATAATATCCTATAAAAAACAACAGGAACATCGCCGAGAAACCGGTGGCAATTCCCGCCCAAGTATCGTAATGAAACACATCCAAAAGATCACTAATCATTTTGGAGAAACCTACCTTCGGAACTATTTTTATTTCGTCTATCGCCATTTTCTGCGCAAACTTCAGATTGGTTTGGATTTCGGTATCGTTCGGATTCAGCAACAAGGCTTTTTCGTAATTGTAAACCGCCGGTGCCACCTTATGCAGTTTGTAATAGGCATTGCCCAGATTGAAATACAATTCCGCTGACTGTTCTCCGGATTTCAGAATCCCTTCATACAAAACCACCGCTTCGTCGTACTTCTCTTTTTTGTACAATTCGTTTCCTTTCTCAAAAGCCGATTGGGCCATAATTGCTTGGGAAACCAATAAAAATATGTAAATTAATTTCTTCATCTATAAATATGGCGCCCCGCTGGGGCAATGATTGAATTCTTATTCTATAAATATACCGTCCAACTTGGACAAAAATTGACTATTATCAGCTTTGTGTCCTTTGCGATTGCTTTGCGAACATTGCGGTTAAGTTTTAAATCTGCTTACTCAAATCGGAAATCACACTTACCGCCTTATCATAATCCTGCTGCATGGCCACTCCGGTTGACGGCGCATAACGGGCGAATTCACAGTTGTCCATTAATTTCATGAAATCGCTGATGGTTTCCGTTTGCGCTTTTTTCGACACCAATAATTCCTGAATATTCTCTTTACTCATTTCGGAAGTTTCGATGTGCAGTTTTGCCTTCAGGAAGTTGTGCATCGCACGCTCCATTGCATCGTAAAACGGTTCTTTGTTCCCCAATTGTTTGCTGGCATCGGAAAGGAATTTCTTGGCCAGTTTGTTCGACTGACGAATTTTGTTTCCGGCTACATCCCCATCAAGTGCTTCCTTTTTCTTCTTCGCCAATACGATCACCGGAATAATCAGGAAAGGCGCGAATAAAAGTGAGTAAAACAAGGTTGAACCCAAGAAATCATCTGTGTGGATTGGTGACAAATCTGTTTTGGTTTTCACAAAAGCAAACTGATCATTTTTAATTACCGTTTGTTTGTCTGCCGAAGCCGTCTGATCTGTCGCAGTTGGCATCTGACCGTCTAACACATTGATTCGGATTTCTTCGGAAGTTATCGTCTTATATGCTTTCGCATTTAAATCAAAATACGCAAATTCCAATGGTTTAATGGTATAAACACCCTTGTATTGCGGCACTATTGTATAGGTGTCGGAAATCGTTCCCTGCGTACCCGACAGTGGTGTTGTAATTCCTTCTTTGTGTTCCGGATCGTACATTTCCAACGCACTTGGCACCACCGGCTTTGGCAACGTGAACAATTTCATATTCCCTTTTCCGGCCACACTCACAGTCAATTGTAGCGCTTCTCCGGATTTTAAAGTCGTCTTGGAAGGTTTCACTTTAAAGTCAAATGCACCTACAGCTCCCTCGAAACTTTCAGGTCTTCCGGCCTCCGGCAAAGGCTTGACAATAATTGACTTGGCTCCTGCCGATATCGTTTTCGTTCCGTTGCTGATTTCCATACGGCCAAAAATATCTCGACGACCGGTAGGCGCCTGCATGGTGATATCTAACGTTAAAGGCTCGATCTTCAGCTTTCCTGTTTTTTGAGGATACAACACTGTTTTTCGAAGCACTACATAACGGTAATCTTCCCCTTGGTATTTGCCCATCTGAACCGACAGGTTTTTGAGATCAATCGCCTGACTCCAGAAATTATTGTATTTCGGACTGGCCGTTTCGCGGAAATCATTCACACTTACATACGGACTCACATACAATTTGTAAACCGCGGTTATGGGCTCGTTTAAATACGGATTGGAATTGGAAATTTCGGCAACAAGATGGATTCCTTCCCCTTCTTTTAACGATGGCGGTAATTGCTGTTGCTGCTGTTGTTGTTGCTGACGTCGGCGCTGGTTTCCGAAGATGATGGCAAACGGATCTTCTTCCTCTTCCGGTTCGGGTTGCGCCACCGCATTTCCGACCGTCACTTTCACCGGATTGGTTTTATATATTTTACCGGCAATTTCTATGGACGCCGGCTTAATAACAAACGTCCCTTTTTTAGTAGGCATCAGAAAGAAAGAGTAGGATTTGCTGAATGATTTTCTGCCGTTGGTCCAGGAATAATTGACCGACTGATTGGGTCCTCCAAAAATTTTAAACCCTTCAAACGACGGCGCTTCGAAATTATCCCCATCATCATTCATGGTGAAATCTATCCGCAATCGCTCGTTGATTCCGATGTTGTTTTTACTCACGGTGGCTTTAAATTCCACCTGAGCGAAAACCGACTGAACGGCTAAAAACAACAGCAGTATGTAACTCTTTCCTCTCATCAATTTAATTTCTTTTTTAAACTCAACACACATTATTTCTCAAACTGATTACCAATCTTTTTCATTTCGGGAAGGTTTCCCTTTTACTTCTTTCCCTTTGATTTTATCCTGAACTTTCTTCTCTTCATTATTCACCGCATCCAGCATATTTTCCATCCGTTGTTTGGAAGCACCGCTTGGCTGTGGCTTCTGAGGTTGCTTGTCCTCGTCGCCTTTGTCTTCTTTCTTATCCGGATTTTTCGGATCGTCCTTCTTGTCCTGGTTTTTGTCCTGATTCTGATCTTGTTGGTCCTTTTTCTGGTCCTTATCGTCTTTTGGCTGCTGATCCTTGTTCTGATCTTTATTTTTATCCTTGTCTTTATCGTCTTTTTTAGGCGGATTCTCTTTTAGTTTTTGCTTCGCCAACGCATAATTATAACGGGTTTCCTCGTCGTTCGGATTGTTACGAAGGGCATTCTTGTAGGCTTCCACCGCACCCTGATAATTTTTTTCAGTCATCAGGACATTGCCCAAATTGTGAAAAGCTTTGTGTTTTTGTTTTTTCCCTTTGGCATTTTCGATAGCCTCCAGATAAGAATGCTTCGCCTCGCTGGGCTGCTTCTGACGGTAAATCGCATTTCCTAAATTATAGGATGCGGTAGCCCGGCGCGGATTCTGAAATTGCGACATACGGTAATCCGCTTCCGCTTCAGCGAATTTTTTATCGTTGAACTCTTCATTCCCTTTTGGCAGATTCTTATCCTTCTTTTGGGCAAATAATCCCACAGAGAACAATAAAAAAGTATATAAAATTAACTGCTTCATTCGACTTTTAACTTTTCTCCTCATTAAATAAATTCAGTTTTCTCACCCATTTTGTTCTACGTTCTAAAAACAGAACATCAAGGAACAAAAGAAAGAACGCAATACCTAGAAACCATTGGAACTGCGACTCGAAATCGGCAATCTGTTGGCTTTCAAAATCGGTTTTCTCCAAGTTGTCCAGTCCGTTTTTAACGTAATCGATAACTGCCTTTGTGTTTCCGCCGAAAACATAGCCTCCGTTGGCATTTTTTGCAATCGTTTTGAGTGTTTCCGGATATAATTTCGTGATTACCGTTTCTCCGTTCATGTCTTTTTTGAACCCTTCAATCACTCCATTATGGCGTAAAGGAATCGGCCCTCCTTTTTCGGTACCGATACCAATCGTAATTACTTTTATTTTCTTGTCTTTGATTTCCTCCAATGCTTCTTCAAACCCTTCACCGTGATCTTCCCCATCGGAAAGCATGATGATTAGTTTACTCGTTTGCGGATCATCAAAATACGAACTCGCCAATTTCAACGCTGGCCCCAAAGCTGTTCCCTGTGACGAAACCATGTCGGTGTTCATACTTTGCAGGTACATTTTGGCTACACTGTAATCGGTTGTTATCGGCAAAACAGGATAAGCACTTCCGGCATAACCCACAATTCCAATTCTATCAGAACCTAACTGATTGATGATTTGTGAAACCACCTGCTTGCTCTTTTCCAAACGGTTGGGTGCAATGTCTTCCGCCAGCATACTTTTGGAAATATCCACGGCAAAAACAATATCCACACCCTGACGCTTTACGGTTTCCATTTTGGTCCCGATTTTCGGATTCACCAAGGCAAGAACTAATGCACCTAATCCCAATAACGCCACCACCAGTTTCAAAACCGGTTTGAAGGTCGACTTTTCGGGACTCAATTGTTTCAGTAGTTCCAAATCGCCGAACTCCTTCTGCTTTTTACGTTGCCAATACAAATTAATCAGGAAAAGCAGCAGCAGAATCGGCAGAATTGCTAACAGATAAAAATATTTCGGTTCGTCAAATTCAAAATTTTCCATAATCACTTATATAAAACCTCTAAACAAGGTCTTTCTTAACACTAATTCCAAACTCAGCAAACCAAGTGCGAAAAACGCGAACAAACGGTATTTTTCATCGTAATTGTAAAAGCGCTGTTCTTGTACTTCGGTAGTTTCGAGTTTATTGATTTCGCTATAAATGTTTTCCAAACTTTTGTTACTGGTGGCTCTGAAGTACTTTCCGTCGGTCATCATGGCGATTTCTTTCATCAGTTTTTCATCGATTTCCACTTTCATCATTCGGAACAAAAACTGTCCGTTCGGCGCGATGGCGTAAGGAAACTCGGCCATTCCGTTGGTTCCGATTCCGATGGTATATACTTTAATGCCGTATTCTTTTGCGATTTCCGAAGCCATTCTTGGATCGATAAATCCGGAATTGTTCACCCCGTCCGTTAAAAGAATGATGACTTTACTTTTCGCTTTGCTGTCTTTTAATCGATTTACCGCCGTAGCCAATCCCACACCGATTCCGGTTCCGTCCTGCAGCAAATTATCGTATTTCACACTCTCCAATGCGTCTAAAACTACTGCTTTATCACTTGTTACCGGAGTTTTGGTATAACTTTCCGCTGCATAAACCACCAACCCGATTCGGTCGTTCGGACGTTCTTCCACGAATTCGGAAGCTACTCTTTTCAGGGCTTCCATACGATTAGGTTTTAAATCTTTGGCCAGCATACTACCGGAAACGTCGATTGCCATTACGATATCGATTCCGCGTGTGGTTCTGGATTTGTTGGTCACATCGGTGGATTGTGGTCGGGCAATGGCGACAATTAAAGCGCTCAAAGCCAAAATACGCAGCACAAACAACATCGGTTTTAGCTTCGGCAACACCGAACTTGTAGTTTTAAACCCTTTTACTGAGCTGACTTTTAATGTGGCGACCTGTTCTTTTCGTTTCCAAAAATACCAACCTATGGCTATGGGCAGCACCAAAAACAGCCAAAAGAATTCCGGATTGGCAAACGTTATGTTCTTCATTATTGCGCTGCTTTTCTAAGTTCGACTGATTCTAAAATTCTCGCGGTGATTTTGCTTCCAAATTCGTCACCTTCTTCATACATGGTGAACACTTGCTGTAATCCGCCGTCCTGGCTGAATATCACAAATTCGTAGTATGCTTTTCTGGATTTTTTGGTGATTTTATCAATCCAGTTCATGGTTCCGTATGCTTTTCTTCCGGACAGTCCCTCGCCGGTATTGAAATCTTCCGTTTTCACAATGATATCCTGAGCTCCTTTTACCTCCATTGCCTGCAAACCTCCTTCAAGTGCTTTGTCCAGATCTACTTTGGTTTCCTTTTTGTATTTAGCTGTACTAACTACAATATAATAGTCGTCAAAATACCCTCCAGATTCAAAAATCTGCATTTCTTTAATCATAGCCATGACGGCTTTCGGCACTTCCTTTTCAGCATCTATACGCTTTAACACATTTGGAGTTGATATAATCACACCAGGGTTTCCGTATTCGCTGGTAATCCAGTCCTGCTCGTGCAATTCCTCAGTAGAACTTCCGAAAAGATTCATTCCGTTAAAAAATACGGTTCCAATAACAAAGAATATAACGAACCCGGACACGAAGCCAATAATGGTATTGCGCTTTTTAATTTTCTTACGTTTTAATTCTTCCTGTTGTCTTTCGTAATCTGAATCGGTTTCGTCTTCTTCTATTTCTTTCGGAAGCGCTTTATCGATAGTGAAAATGATTTTTTCGATGTTTTTTCGGTCTTCGCTAATTTCGAAATCCATAGGTTTGGATTTGGCGAATTTTACCAGATCGGCATTTTTGAGGATTTTTTCAAACACTTCCATGGTTTCCTGACGGATCCCCATTTTCTTTTTCATCGATGCTTGTTTCATCGCTACCAAAAGTTCGTCGGTCGTGCTTTCCATCGCCGGAACATGCACCGTTTCCTCGATGTAGGTTCGCGTAATATCCGTCATTTCGGAATAGTACGATTTCACGTCGCCTTGTTCCAAAAGCGATTTTTTCTCCAAATTCTGCAATAAACTGGTTGCTTTTTCGATAGGCGAAGCATATACAATTACTTCTTCTTTTGGACGGTTTTTGTATTTTTTGTACAACCAATACCCTAAATATCCTAATCCGCCAAGTACTGCAAATGCCAACAAATACCACCAGAAATCGGAAGACGGATCCTTAACCTCAACAATCGGCTTGATGTCGTACATTTTCTGTTTGAGCGTGTCGACCACCACATTGTTCACTTCGATTACGGCCGAATCCGATAAGAATTGCTTGTTACCGATTAACACCGGAATTCTCGGAATCACGTAACGACCCGAGTCAAATTGCGTCAATCCGTACTTTTTTATGAATTCGTAAGTGGCGTCTTTCTTTATCGTGTCAACCGGATAGGATTCCAACACTTCCAGTTGTCCGAAACTTTTGCTCTCCGGGAAAGCGACGCGTGTTTGTTTGGTTCCTTTCACCTTCAACGTCAGATTAAATTGAGAACCAATTTTAATCTTAGTCGAATCGACACTGGTTTGCACCGGTTGTTGTGCAAAACCCACTGTTGCGATTAGTAAAAGGAGAAATAAGTATCGTTTTATATTTATCATTTTTGTCACTAATTGTACATCCGTACTAATTCTGTTATCGCGATTTAAAATACCCCAGCAATTTGGTCACATAACTTTCGTCCACTCTGGTGCTCACCGCTCCGGAGCCACAACGGGAAAACGTTTCCTTGAAATACTTTACGTTATCCAGATAGTTTTTCTCATACTCCATACGCACTGATTTCGAATTGGTATTGACCACCATGATTTCACCGGTTTCGGCATCTTCCATGGTTACCATTCCGATATTGGGCATCGTTTCCTCGCGATGATCGTAGACACGTACGCCGGTTACGTCGTGCTTTTTACCGGCAATTTTCAGTGTTTGTTCATAATCCGAAGACATGAAATCGGAAATTACGAATACGATGGCTTTCTTTTTCTGAACCCCCGAAAGGAACTTCAGTGCCTGAGACAAATCGGTTTTTCGGCTTTTGGGTTGGAATTCGATCAGCTCACGGATGATGCGCAGTACGTGGGATTTTCCTTTTTTGGGCGGAATGAACAGTTCAATCTGATCGGAAAACAAAATCAATCCGATCTTATCGTTATTTTGAGTTGCTGAAAACGCCATCGTTGCGGCAATTTCGGTCACGATTTCACTTTTCAGCTGGTTTTTGGTTCCAAAACTTTCCGATCCGCTGCAATCCACCATCAGCATCATGGTCAGTTCGCGCTCTTCTTCGAACACTTTCACATACGGCTCGTTGTAGCGCGCGGTCACGTTCCAGTCGATGGCACGAACGTCATCCCCAAATTGATATTGACGCACTTCGGAAAAAGTCATTCCACGTCCTTTAAACGACGTATGGTATTCGCCCGAAAAGATATGATCGCTCAGTCTTCGGGTTTTGATTTCTATTTTCCGTACTTTTTTCAGTAATTCTTTGGTATCCATATTTTTCAGAATGCAGAATGCAGAATGCAGATTTCAGGCTTTAGTGCTAAACTGCCTACTGAAATCTACCTACTGCAGTCTGAAATTAAGGTACTTCAACCTCGTTAACGATTTTGTTGATGATGTCTACCGAAGTAACGTTTTCGGCTTCCGCCTCATAGGTAATACCGATACGGTGACGCAACACATCGTGTACTACGGCGCGCACGTCTTCCGGGATTACATACCCACGGCGTTTGATGAAGGCGTAACATTTAGCCGCCAATGCCAGGTTGATACTTCCTCGGGGAGAGGCTCCGAAACTGATTAATGGTTTCAGATCGGCTAATTTATATTTTTCAGGATAACGCGTTGCGAAGATGATATCCAAAATGTATTTCTCTATTTTCTCGTCCATATAGACCTCGCGAACGACTTGTTGTGCTCTTAAAATCTGTTCCAAAGAAACCACCTGGTTTACCTTTTCGAATCCACCGTTCAGATTTTGACGGATTACCATGCGCTCATCCTCCATTTTAGGATAATCGATAACCACTTTCAACATGAAACGGTCTACCTGTGCTTCCGGTAACGGATAAGTTCCTTCCTGTTCCACTGGATTCTGCGTAGCCATTACTAAGAATGGTCGGTCTAATTTGAAGGTTTCGTCGCCAATGGTTACCTGTTTTTCCTGCATCGCTTCCAACAATGCGGATTGCACTTTGGCAGGGGCACGGTTGATCTCATCGGCAAGAACGAAATTGGCAAATATCGGACCTTTCTTAATCGAAAAGTCATTCACTTTCATATTGTAAATCATGGTTCCCACTACGTCGGCAGGAAGCAAATCGGGTGTAAACTGGATTCTGCTGAAAGAACCGTGAACTGCTTGTGACAGGGTATTGATGGCTAATGTTTTTGCCAATCCGGGAACCCCTTCCAACAAAATATGTCCCTGGGCCAAAAGCCCGATAAGTAAACGTTCTATCATGGTTTTCTGACCTACGATTACCTTGTTCATCTCCATTGTCAGAAGGTCAATAAAAGCGCTTTCTCTTTCTATTTTTTCATTAATTGCCCTAATGTCCATAGTAGTTGTTGTCTCTTCCATTTGTGTGTATTTTTGAGCCGTGAAATTAATAAGATATTTTAACAATGCAAATTGATAATTAATTTAGTCGTTTGTTGTTAATAATTGGTTAAAAAACAAAAGACAGCCTTGGTTTTGGCTGTCTTTTAATAAAATCTTCACTTCTTGTTATATTATGGTAAGGTGAGGCTTCCCATATCCGTTATTTGTCCGTTTACGACCACAACACCATCAACAACTAAAACACCCAAACCTGAAGCAGCATCCGGTGTTAGTGTTACCGAATAAGTTCCCGATGGAATTCCGTTCAACTGAAATACTCCTATATCATTGGTTTCTGCTGTAACTGTAACGCCGTTAACCACAACCGATGCCAACGTTGGAACATCTGCCGGCAATACGGTTCCTTTAATTGCTCCAGAGGCAACTTCTGTTGTTACTCTGATTACCGGATGCAAATTGTAATTTCCTGAATTTCCTGCCTCCACTACAACAGAGTTATGCACATCAAAATCCAATAGGAAATTATAGGTAAAATCGGGTTCTAATGTCTGGTTGATCTGCAACTTCAATCCGGATTGCTGGGCACTTGGTGTACGCAAAGGATAGATAATTCCATCTTTTACCACCGTATTTTCATCACCCAAAATCAGACGCATCTGACCCAAATGACCTGACGGAACTTCGTTATCGGCTAATATCACACTAATACCACCTGTTAATTCCAACAAGTCATAAATTCCGGGATTGATATTTCCGATACTTACCCAGCCACCTTCGCCGGTATCGGAATTACTTTTAATCATCACGTCGACAACCTCAACATTGACTTCATCATAATCGCCGGGATTGTCTGTCATCCTGACCGTAATTTTTGAAGTTCCTTGCACTTGCGAGTCATCGCTGTCGTTGCAACTAATTGCTAAAGTGGCTACACAGGCCATGACCATAAGGCCAAGTAAATAGTTTTTGATAGTCTTCATAGGGGGAAGTTTTTATAATTAATAATTTTATAACGTTTCGATTTACTATTATCTTATGCACATTAACAAAAAATTAACGACCTTTATATGAAACTTTGCAATGAAAATTTAACCATTTTTAAAGATGATCAATAAGCGTCTTCTCGTTAAAAATTTGCTCGCCCATAACGACGAAAGTACTTTTTATGACAAAAAAAGACAGTTGAATCTGCACACCAAAGAAGGGAAAGCAAAGTTTTTGAAACACATTTGCGCGCTTTCCAATTCCAACCCCATGAACAATTCCTATATCGTGGTGGGTGTAGAAGACATGGATAACGAAATTGTGGGGGATGATTTTTTTGACGACAGCCGTATTCAGAATCTTGTGAATGCTTTTTTGGACAATCCGCCGAAAATCCAATATGAAAACGTGCCGTTCCCCAATCTGCCGAAAGACAAGGTGGTCGGTCTGGTTACCATCAAACCGAACAATAAAATTTCCTCATTCAAGAAAGGCATCCATACCATTGTGGCCAAAAGCGTTTTTGTGAGACGCGGCAGCACCACTACTCCGGTGGAAAACACGGCGGAAATTCCGATGTCGATTAAAGCGAAGAATCAGAATGCCGAAACGGTCATCAGCATCGAAAACAATTCACGCAACAGCATTGCCCATACGCTGGAAGGGGTGATTGATTTCATGAACAACCGTCACAGGGACATGAACCCGAAATACAAGGTGTTTAAGGAGCTGTTTGTGGTGTGTTGGGCCGGAAATAAGAAAAGAATACGCGACAAAACGTTTTATTCCCGGGTTGACATCGAATTAATCAACGAACAGGTGAAGCTTTTTTACTCGGCTTTGGATGAAATTACGGTGGACTATTCTGAGAACGATTTTACGATAACCGAATATGTTCCGTTGGGGCTGAACGACAGGACCAGTTATTATCCTCTGGAAAAAGTTACACTGCATTTCTATGAAAACGGATATTACAAGATGGAGACGGAATTGCTCTTTGAACCGCCGCAATACAACCGGAAGATGCTGTTTCACATTTACAATTCGAATCTTATCCTGCTGAGCAAACTAGAAAAAGGACTGGCATTATCGGCTCGGGAGGAGAAAGATCTGGAAAATCTGCCCGCCACACTGATGATCTGTTACTTTAACGGTTTTGAGGAGGCAAAACACAAACTGATTGACGCCAAACCATTTCTGAAAGCCTTCAAAAACCCTTCGATATACGTTTCCTTTAAGGAGGTGATGCGCATTTTGCGGAAAGTGAAATACAATTAGGGGTTTAGATTCTCCGCCATTACTCTTAAGACCAATAGGATCACTGTAGCAATTATTTTTATCATCTAATCAAACTCATTAAGTCCGTATAGGATTTCTTTCATTTTGGTTCCGTTGACTTCCACCGGCTTGTAGGCCACGTTGAATTTATTGATGGCCACATCGATATCCGATTTGAGTTTTTTGTATTCGAGGGGAAGTTTGGTTTCGCATTGCTTCTCGTTCTCGTAACTGTTGAGGATAATTTTGAATTTCTCGTAGAATTTTCCGCCCTGATCGATGAAGTTGTTGTACTGCGTTATGAACTGCAACAGCCTGTCGATGGGAAACTCGATGTTGACCTGCATTTTGTACTGCGAATTCCCTGTAGCGGTCTTCATCTTGGAGAGGTAGTCTTCCATTTTTTGGGTGATGGACTCCCAGTCGTCGTTGGTTCTGCAATTGTCTAGTGAGGCGCTGTACCCGATGGGTTTGGTGTAATCCTTGAAAAGCAGTTCGATTTCCTGTTTGATCTTGTCGTTGCTCGTTTGCAGAAAAGCGGTTTCGAAATAAATGGTATTGAGGTCGTTCTGCATCCGAAGGGTAAAATCGAGTATGCATTCCACATCGGCAATTTCCTTGTCCTTTTCGGCTTTTGTCAGGCCCGACGTTATCATGTTGGTGAACGTCTGCACTACGGAAACGATGGTATTAGTACCCAATACAGAAGTTAAATCAAGGCTTGTTTTCTTGTCTTTTTTGGCGTTTACTACTTCTTTTAACTTGCTGTATTCTGGGTACTGATTAGGGTTTGATATTTTATTGATCTCGTTCAGTGTTCGTACCGAAGCGAAGTGATGGTCTAAACTCAGCACTTTCTCGTATAAGGTTTTGATAATCTGCAGCCCTTTGAGGTAGCGGATTTTGGAGATTTCATTGTTTGTTTCATTTTGAAGCAACAAAAGCTGTTCCCTGATTTGGTCTTTTTTAATCAGAACATTTATTTTCTGTTCCGGATTGGTTTCAGAAACCAGACTATTACTGAGCTGCTCCAACTGATGGTGGAACTGCCAATATTTATCGTTATGCGTTTTCTGAAGGTATTGCAACTCGAGTTTCATTTCGGCAATCACCTCATTTGGTTCTTTTTTTATGTCGAAAGGAGTATTGGATTGCATTTGTTGGGTTAACAGACACAGCAGCAACACGAATTGACAATGTAATTTTTTCATGGGAACAACGATCTATTTCTCTTTTTAACCTTCCGACAACGTGAGGGTTACCGCAACCTTATCTTTTGAGAATTTAAGCGGATAATTTCCTTTCTTCAACAGGTCGTATTTGGTATCAACACCAAGATAAAGCAAAGTGTCTTTGTCGAAAATAAAATCCTCATCCTGGATAAACTCAAGGATTTCTTCCGGTGTTATTTTAGCATACTCCTTTCCGAAAAACAACAATTGTTCATCAAGAGAAAGTTTATTGATTTCTATCTGAATCAAAAGAGTATTGTACGATTGCTTTGATACATTAAAATTTTTCATACTGGTTTTATTGGTTTCCGAAGATAGCGCTGTGCAGATTCCCAGACCGCCGATACAGCTTCTGCCGCGAATATCGAGTTCGAGTTCTTTTGCTTCGGTTTGGGCAAAAGAAAGCGCAGGCAACAACAAAGTTGCCCATAAATAGTTCTTTTTCATTGGATTGTTAATTAAGGTCTAAAGCGAACGATGTTCGAAAACGACAGGTCAAATCAGTTGAGTGTACTAAGAATCTTTTCTTCTTCCTCATTTAACAGTATGCTGTTTTTGGTCTTCCAGAATTCTTCCGTAAAATGGTTTCCGGCGCTGAACAGACTTCGTTCCTTATGTCTTTTGCTTCGGTCAAAATCGAATTCGCCTTCCTTGTAGTCGGAAACCACCATGTCGCTCATGAATTCGAAAGTATCCTCAAAATCCCCTTTAAAATTGATGTATGCATTTAACTTATTCTGATTGTATACCAAAATATACTTTTCACCATCAATTCGGTAACCTGCTTTTCTGTCCTCTTCATATATTTTAAAACGAAGAAAAACAATATCAATATCCATTGCATAAATCTTGTGCTTGGGTGACTTTTTAATATCCATTTCCAGAATCAGTTTTGTTTTGGCATCGAACACCACCGTCCCCATGTACAAATGAAATTCCACGTTTTCTTTAGGAAGTATTGTAACTATTTCAATAGAGTTGCCTTGATCATCTGTTTTGGTTTCAATCTCAAAGTCATAACTTGTGCTGTTTAAAATACGTTTAATATTCTTAAAATTATAGGCTTCCGCTACCGCATCTCTGACATCATAAAGGTAAAATGATTCCCGCTTTTTTTCCTTTTCGTCCGAAGGCGCATCCGTCAGTTTTACAGCCCGGGACTGATTTACATACAAGTCCGACGCACCGCTTTTCCTTTTAATATTGTAATCCAACAATCCGTCCGAAAAGCTGCTATATTCTTCATTGATTTTCACAAACTCCCTGTAATAGGTATTGAGTACGATTGATTTTTCTAGTTTTTCTTTTGAACTTTTGACGGCATCCGCTAACAATTCCTTAACCGGTTTGGATCGGACAATGACTTCGTTAAGTTGAAAGGATTTCGGTTCCAGATAAATTTCGACTTCAGTTTCACCTGTTTTCAAGTCATGATTGTATATTTGGTAATTCAAGTGACTGAATCGTATCGCACTGAAATCACCGGAAAACACCAATCTGAATTTCCCTTCCGAATTGGAAATGGTTCCTAAATTGGAAGTTTCAATACTGATAGAAACGCTTTCAATGGGCAACAAGGTGGTGGCGTCTTTTACAATTCCGTTTATCACCTTTGGTGTTGCAAATGTTAAAACGGAAACAAATAGTAAACAAACGATTAGGGTGTTTTTCATGGGAGTTATTAATTAAGACCTAAGTCTTCTTTTTGTTCTTTGGTCATATTCCAGTTTTCCTGAAAATCGCAGTTTAAGAGATAATAGTTTACGCTGATACCTTTTTGCTTGGCTTCTTCAAGAAGTTTCACCCAATCAAAGGCTTTCTCTTTGTTTAATGCTCCTGCATATTGTACCCACGTAATGAAAACGTTTATATCTGCATATTGTTCTGACAATATATTGCTATTAGAACTCGCTAAAAGTTGCTTCAATTGTGCCATTGTTCTAGTTGAATCTTTTTTAGCTTCACTAAAGTTTGTAAGTTCTTCGATAAAATCATGAACCTTAGCATTGCAATCGGTTGTTGATTTCCTGTAATCCACAAAGTTTCCCCTTTTATCAAAAAAAATCGCATTGGGAATCGTCAGCATTTTCTTTTTTGAAGCAGAAACGAAAGATTGCAGATTTTTAAAATAGACTATCCTAGTCGTATCCATATCATTTTTATAAAGATACTTTCTAGAAGTGGCAGAAGTTTCAATTTTTGGATCTTTGATCCCTTTGATAGTTTTTAATACCAATTTACAACTAAATAAAGATTGCAAAAGCAGAAAAAAAACAAACACTTTTCTCATATTTTGAAATTTAAATCCCAGACAAATTACATTTGCCTGGGATCAATTAATTAAAAAATCACTGAATTAATTCCAGAGGCATCAGTTACAATACTGTATTTCCCTGCCTTAATCGTATATCCTTCTTTCAAACCTACTTTATAGCAAACTTCTTTTGAAAGTGTAAAATCTTCCTCAATAATAATTGTTTTACCTCCAAAAATTTTTGCAATTGAATCCATTCCTTTTTTTGATATTTCAATCTGCAAATTACCATTTCTATTCATCATTCCTATGAAATCACTGGGTTCACCTTCTAAGGTGACATCTAATTTACAAATTCCCCACCCCGCACATTCCTTTGATGCTCTTCCAAATTCAAAATGAAAATTGAGTTTAAGAAGATTATCCCCGATAACGCATTTTTCATTAAGAACGTCCATACATTTATTTAACTCTCCACTTTTTACTGATCCACTGGCTGTAGCGTTCAAACCAAACAAAACAACAAACCCAAATACTAATTTTTTCATGATTTTAATTTTTTTCTTACTTTTTAAGATTACTAATTTTTACTTTTTAAACTTCAAATTTTTCTGCAGTAATTTGATGTTGTAAAAGTAGTATCATGAAAAAAGGGGCTGTTGTGGTTTTTCCGCAATTAATGTTAAAACTCCAAAAAACGGTAATCTTAAAAAAACATTCTGCAAACCAAAACGGTTTTGTTCTCTAAGAACCGGGCTAAAGCGGACTTAAGATTTCTCTTTTTTGAGCCGAATCAATTTCAGACCAGATTTCTGCATTCTGATTGTTTACGTACAGGATAAAAGTGCTTTTATCTTTATGCTTATTATGATATTCCTTTATCGTGCTAATAAGCTTTCGGGATGGTCTTTTAAAAAATGAATTCCAAAAAACAATGGCGTAATAGTCTGCTTTCGGCAAAGTTTCTGTAGTAACTTTTTTTCCATCGACCGTATTAATATGATCCAAAAAGAAATTCAATTTTTTATGATCATCATTTAAATCTTCGATATTAATTTTAGGTGGGAATACATCAAAACAATTGTTAATATTCCAATTCATCGCAATCGGATCATCAATATAACAATTCACAACTTTGAATATCTGATTGTAATCCGAATCGAAATACCTTACCTGAACCGGCTGCGAATCGTCTTTCACTATTTTTTTCAGTTTCGATTTATAAAGGGAATCATTCGAACTTGACAAATCCAATTTTTCAATGTCCGATATGTAATTTTTCCTTAATGATTTCTTATAAGATGCCGTATCCAAAACAAAACGGCTCCCATCTGGTATTTTTCTCTTGTCAAACTCTTTTACAATGTCTTTACTCATTAACCATTCCGGTGTTGTATCAATTCCGACTATTGAACTTTTTACCAAGTTGCAACTTGTAATAGTTGCAACTAAAAAAAGAAATATTATTTTTTTCATAGTTAAAGCAAAGAGATTTTGTAGATGTTATTATAATTTAATATTAAAATCAGATAAACCCGAGTTTTTTTGCTTCTCGGATAATGTCCTCGTCATTGCCTTTGCCGATGCAGAAATAGTCCTTTATCTTGGCCTTCCGCTTTTCCACGGCGCTTTCCGTAAGGTTGATTTCCCCGGCAATCGACTTGGTTTTAAAACCCTGCGAGATCAGCATAATGATTTGTCGGTTGATGCAGTCGAGATAATCTTCCCTTGAAAGCAGCTCTTTAATCGCCTTTCGTACCGTTTCGCTACGGTAGGTTTCTCCATCCATGATCATGTCAAAGGCCGACAAGAGTTCGTCGCCGCTGAAATCACTTTTAATCAACAGTCCGTCCGGATTGATATTCTTTACGATGTCATAAATAATAAACGACTCGGCGTGCGAAGTGAGAATAACAATTTTGGCAGCGGGAAGATGCTTTTTCACCAAAACCGCAAGATCTTCTCCAGAGTAAAGCCCTTCCTCTTCATAAGCAGGCATGCTTCTGTCGAGAAAAACCATGTCAAACTCGGGCGGATTAACCGTGTTGGTAAGTAGCAAAAAAGCATCCTTGCAATTATAACACTCGGTTGCTTCAATGGCAAGATTCCGGTTGTTATAGGCTAAGATAGTTTTGTAGCCAAGAATTTGGGAAGGATGGTCGTCTACAAACAGGATTTTAACAGTCATTGTGTTATATTTCGCACAAAAATATAAAACTATGTTATAATTGTCAAATTAATTTGTGTTCCTTTTCCTAATTCTGACATGATTGTGAGTTCGCTGTTAATTTCGGCGGCGCGTTCCTTCATGTTCTTGTGTCCGATTCCGGGTTTGATTGTTTTTGAGTCGAATCCTATGCCGTCATCCGTTATAGAAACGTTCAGGCATCCATCCTTCTCGGTCATGCTCACACAGACGTTTCTGGCCTGTGCATATTTTTCGATGTTGTGCAGCGCTTCCTGGAGAATACGGTACACTTGCATTTTCACCTCGCTGTTGATGGCATTCCAGTCGATTTTCTCGTCGGCAATAATTCTGAAATTCAGCGGTGAATGCCCCTTGATGTTATCGACCAGATTGTTGACCATCTGAACAAAATCTGACGCATCGGTAAACAGATTATGGTTCAGGTCGTGGGAGATTTTGCGGATTTCCTTTTCGATATTCTGAATTTCATCGACGTGCTCCAGACATTTGGCAATGGTTTCCGGATCGTTTTTTTTACCCAGCACAAAAAGATTCAACCGGATGGCCGTTAATTTCCCCATAACACCATCGTGAAGTTCTTTTGAGATCCGTCGCTTTTCGATTTGCTTGCCTTCTTCGATTTTTTGCTGTTGGTTGAGCATCAGTCGGTAAATTTCCTGATTGGCTTCCTGTTGCTGCTGGAGGTGTCGCAATTCCCTGTTTCTGGAACGCTGCAAACGGGAAACGTAAAACAGCAGGATCAAAACGATAAAAAACAGACTGAAGCCGAGTATCATCCAACGCTGGGCGGAAATTTTTTCCTTCTCGGCTTCCGCTATGTTTTTTTCGTTAGTGATTTCGTCGGTTTCAAATTCGATGCGGGCGAACTTATTGCGCGTGGCCCGTTCCACATCTTGCAGGCTGTCGTTGAGCGTGATGTATCTTTTGTTATAGGCCGAATCGTTGGAAGGATCAATCTTGGCCAGTAATTCGAGGGCTTTCAATTCGTCTTCGAAAACTTTTTGTTGATGAGCTGTCCGGCGAACATCATCAGCAAAAAAGAATGCTCTGTCTAGATTTTCTTTAGACAGATAGTATTCCGAAAGGTACAGCTTGGAAGTAAGCTGTACCGGAATACTTTCCAGGCTATCCCCAATTTTCAGGGTTTCGTTGAACAATTTAAGGCAGTCGCCGTCGCCTAATTTGAATTTTGAATAGGCCAAGGTATTTGATAAATAGCAGAAAAAATGTGGTTCGCTTTTTTTAAAATCATCATAACCCAAAGCTCTTTTTGATTTATGTAAAGCCTCTGAAAACAAACCTTCTTCTTGTAAAACTATAGCAATATAATTTAGAGACTGAGCTTTCAAAATAGAATACTGAGGATCATTTGTCAACTTATTTGCTAGACTTAGTGCTTTTCCATAATAGTCAATCGCGGTTAAATTATTCCCCATCCCTCTGGAAGTCTTACCAAGAGTAAGGTAACAATTATAAACCAATCTTACATCATTCTCTAAAGTAGCTCTTTTCAAAACTTTAATAATGTCTGTTTCACATTGGGAAAAATTGTTTTCGTATAAAAGTATATTTGCCTTATTGTACAAAATAATATTACTTATTTTATTCTCACCAATCTGCCTATATATTTTCTCTGCTTTAACATAATAAGTAAATGCACTGTCATTCTTGAAATAGAAAAAGTGATAATCAGCAATATTACTCAATGATTTTGCGATATTGATTGAATCTTTTTTATCGATAGATAACTGATAAATATTTCTTGATATTTTAAAAAATTCATCATACTCACCAACATTGTAGAATCTGTCAGCAACTTTTAACAAATAACCTATTGATACAGAATCTTTTTTGCCATTTAAGAGTTTGTATGCCTCCTTAGTGAAATTAAGTCTTGACGTTTTTGATAATTTGAAATCATTGGATTTTTCAATAAGAGTATTGATTTCTGATTTTTCAGATTTAGAAAGCGTAATTTCCTCTTTTCTATTACAACCAATCAAGACCATAATTAAGAAAAATAATAATATCTTTTTTTCCAAAGTAATTCAAATTGGGAGGCTAATTTAATTCAATGTTTCAATTTAACAAATATTTATTTACTTTTTAATTACTGGGACTGTAGGCGGATCAATTTCATCCTCATTCCTGGAAACCGAATCGCGCTGCATCATCGCATCGGTATAATCAACCGTTGTCGGTACGGGTTTTGGTTGTGTTTCGATTTCTTCCGCAGTACAGGATTGCAATAAGACTAAAGCGGTAAAAAAGGCAAATACAAGGGCTGTTCTTCTCATTTTTCGGAGTTGTTTTTAAGGTTACATTTTCTTTTTTTTGGTTGTCCCAAAACTACCTTTGCGCCACACGGCACCGTTGCGGATTTCCGTCAAAAAATGTTAATTTTGTAGTTCTTTTCCGTAAGATTTGACAATCCCATTTGTTTTTTGGACATTTGACTAAAAATTCAGTAAAACGATGAGCAGAACTCTGGTAATCGGTGACATACACGGCGGACTCAGAGCCCTGGAACAGGTTTTGGAACGGGCGCACGTTACGCCTGCCGATAAGATCATTTTCCTGGGTGATTTCGTGGACGGTTGGAATGATACGCCCCATGTGGTGGATTTCCTGATTGCCCTGGACAAAACCCACGACTGCATTTTCATTAAAGGCAATCACGAGGAAATGGTGTTGCAGTGGCTCTCCGAGGGCCACGACAATGAGGAATGGCGCCTGCACGGGGGACAATCCACCGTTGACGTTTACGAGGCCATTCACGACGAGATAAAAAACCGACACATCGACTTCCTTTCCCGACTGAACGACTATCATCTGGACGAACGCAACCGCCTGTTTGTACACGCAGGGTTTACCAATCAGAAAGGGGTGGAATTCGAGTATTTCCGAGGAATGTTTTGTTGGGACCGAACGCTGTGGGAAGCTGCCCTATCCATGGACAACACGCTTTCCCGAAAGGATTTATTTTATCCGAAACGCATGGCACTTTACGAAGAGATTTTTATCGGCCATACGCCGGTTACCCGCATCGGGTATTCGGTTCCGGTGAATCGGGCCAACGTTTGGAATTTAGACACCGGCGCGGCTTTTAAAGGCCGATTGACAATAATGGATGTGGATACCAAAGAATTCTGGCAAAGCAAACCCTTACCGGAGTTGTATCCGAACGAAAGGGGCCGGAACTAAATACAATAATCTTAATTTAAAACTAACTCAAATAAAACAATGAAACACTTATTAACCTTTCTGGCATTTTCTTCCCTTACTTTAACTTATGGACAGGCTTATAGCGGAAAAGGAGACCAGAAATTTCAACTTGGCGCCAATCTTCAGGATCATGCTTCCGGAATTGTAACTACTTATGACCATGGTTTAGGAGAGAACATCTCTTTAGGTATTGGCGCAACTTATTTATTGAGTGTTGATGGTGATGCGTCGGAATTTGAAGATGAGTTTGACTTAAGGGCACGTTTTAATGCCAATATTGCTAATGTTATTGGGATTGAAGAGAAATTAGACATTTATCCCGGTCTAAACTTAGGTTTGCGAAATTTCGGCGGTCATTTGGGTGCGCGTTATTTTTTTACCAAAGGATTCGGACTCTTCTCGGAATTCAGTTTCCCGATAAAAAGCTATGACGGCAATCCCGAAGGTTACCAAAAACTTAACAACCAGGCTGTCTTTTATGTTGGAGCCAGCTTTAATTTATAATCCATAAAAACAACTATCATGAGCGTAATAGAAAAAAAATTAAAAGACCGAAGTGACTCAAAATGCGAATTGTGTGGTAACCCGCATGATTTGGTTGTATATAATATCCCGCCTGATTCTAAAGATACGCTGAACGACAGCATCCTTGCCTGTAAAACCTGTGTGGGACAAATCGAGAACCCGGAAACCACCGATCCGAACCACTGGCATTGCCTGTCTGACAGTATGTGGAGCGAGTATTTACCGGTACAGATCGTTTCCTGGCGTATGCTTACCCGTTTGAAAAAGAACGACCTTTTGGAGATGATGTATCTTGACGAAGAAGCGTTAGAATGGGCAAAAGCAACGGGAGAAGGTGACGACGACGAGGGTAAAATCGTTCACAAGGATTCTAACGGCAATATTTTATTCGATGGGGACTCTGTGGTATTGATTAAGGATTTGGACGTTAAAGGCGCTAATTTCACAGCGAAACGCGGTGCGGCGGTACACAACATCAAATTGGTTTGGGACAACGCCGAACAGATTGAAGGAAGAGTGGAAGGACAGCATATCGTTATCCTTACGCAGTATGTGAAGAAGACGAAGTAATTTCGATATTATGTAATAAAAAACCCCGATTCAGTTGAGTCGGGGTTTTTGTTTTTAATTTCTGACAACCATTTCTTTCTCTTGTAATATCTTTAAAACTTCTTCGAAATTTCGTTTATCATCTTTGAATTCGATGGTAAAATTATATCTCGCCAAAGGATCAACCGAAGAATATTTGTCTTTTAAATCACGGTCAATTAGAGCTAAATCCATGAGCATTCTGATGGTGGCGTTTTTCACAACCATTTTGTTTGATTCATTGGTAAGCGAGATTGCATTCGAAGCAAAAACAGGTACCTGCTGGTAGGATACTTTTACCTTGCCCTGCTCTATGACCTCAATTTCTTTGGAAACAAACTGAAGACTTAACAACATCGAAGCTAACGCAATAAAATTCCAAACTCCATGAACAAGCATAGCTGTCCTTAGGCGACTGTTCAATGTAACCCATGTTAAAAAAAGGCCTGCCCCGATTTGAACCATTACAAATGGATTTCCCTGAACTGCAAAATCTTTGGCACTGTAATGAATCAATCCAAAAACAAGCGCATTACTGATTACGAAAAGAACAAAGATTATATTGTTTCTAAACTTAAAGTAAAGAATTGTCAAAACAACCATCAAAACTAGAACTAAAGAAGCAAATACAATTGAATAATTTGAATAAAGTGCCGAACTTGAAATACTTAAAAATCCAATTAAAGCAATTGCTCTCATTTTATTGCTGTTTGAGAAGAAACCTCTAAAGGATAGTTCTTCCAAGACAGGCATTATGACAGTCCCGATTACTATAAAAACAGGTATCTTTACCCCTTCAAAAAAATCTGCACTACTAACTGGTGGCTTTATTTCAAGAAAAAAAGACATCAAACCAAAGGCAGTTCCTAAAATTATAGCTAAAATGAGTATCCAGTTGTGACGGAAATTTGTTGAAGTTTCAAACATTTCGATTGAATTTTTAAATTAATTAACAAGCCAACGCCAGCAAAAAATGATAAGAGTTAACCATTGGCTTCAAAAAATTTAGGGCTTTGGTTTACATGTAACAGAGCATGAACTACTAAAAATACCACTTGTAATTGTTACAGTAGGAAGACCTCCTGAATTAAGACATGAATTAATTTCTGCTTGACAAGGAGGAGTATCATCAAACAATATATTAAGAAGTGTAAAGGTGGGGCCAATCATCCAACACGACACACAAAATTTTGCCTCTTCTAATGTTTCAGAATCAGCATAATACTCGATATTTTCGAAAAGTTCACCATTACTAGTTAAAACATTAAACACTATTTTATCCTCTTCAACTACGATATTTCGAATTTTAAAAAATTCACTACTATCTTCAACATTGGAAACGATGACCTCATTTTCTGTTTCATCAATCACATAATCAATTTCTTCATCATAGTCGAAATCATATTGCAAACTATCGTTAACATATTTACTATATCCTATTTTATTAATCGTAACCGTCTTATTTTCAAATTCTAAACTTCCATATTCAGATGATATTCTTGCAGTTAGATTTGATGACTCATTTTGACTTTTAGTTGGTTCTTCATTCCCCTCATTACTACAAGAAGTCACAACCGATACAGTAATCAATAGCAATGGAAGTATCTTTAAGAATAATTTTTTCATAATTGTATCTTATTTTGATTTTTATTTGCAAATCACTGTACACGAAGCGGCTTGAAACCAACCATTGTCGATAATCGTAATTGATTTCACACCACCAGATCCACAAGCAGATATAGCTTTATTACAATTTGAATCATACGAATCGGAAGTCATATCTACTAAAACACCTGCAACAGTTGTAACAACAATATATACACATTGCCAACAATATTTCCCTTCAGTTAATATTTTTTCATCATTATAAAATTTAATATTGTACAACTTTTTACCACTACTCGTTTCCAAATCAAATTTTTCATAACCTTCATGTGATTCAATATTATAAAGTCTAAAAAATTCATTAGTTATTGGATTTTTAATTATCACATCATCATACTCATCAACTATATCTATATCGGAAAAATTACTATAATTGAATTCATATGAAAGGGTATCATTTTCGTACAAACTTATATTTGATTCTTCTGAAAATTTGTAAGACACATTTCCGCTTTCAATTGAATAAGTTTGTCCAATTCTACTTGTTTCTGTGACATTCTTTTCATTCTTTACTTCCTTTACTTCTTTTGCCTCATCACTTGAACAAGAAAAAGTCAATAAACTAAACACAACGAGACCAAAAATCAATACGTTTTTTTTCATAATTTTGTTTTAATATTTAATTTACAGCAGTCTTACTTTATGTCGCCAAACATTATTAATAGTAAGGCTGCTTTTTTACAATGGTTGAAAACTCTATTCGAATAAAAAGCCCAACCTTTCCTTTTTATTCGTTGCCGGTTATTTACTTCAAACCTTAAAACACTCGCCCATTTCAAAGCCTTTTGAAATTCCAACTTTTTAATCGAGGCCTCTTTTAAAAAGTTCAGCAAAGCAAAAAAAAAAAAAAAAACGGTTGGTCAAAAGAAAAAATACAAATTTACTTACGGTTTTCAAGAATCTCACAAAGCAAAAATATTGTGTTAAATATGTTATTTTTTTCCTACAAAACAAAAAGCGTAGTTTTAAGCGGGAAAACCAGAAAAAAAGCCACATATTGTGATGAAAAAAAATATTTATTAATCAACAATTTAACAAGTAATGACGTTGCGAGCGGTACACAACATCAAATTGGTTTGGGACAACGCCGAACAAATTGAAGGAAGAGTGGAAGGACAGCATATCGTTATCCTTACGCAGTATGTGAAGAAGACGAAGTAATTTCGAGACTATAAAATAAAAAACCCCGATTCGTTTGAATCGGGGTTTTTTATTTTAATTTTTAATAACCATTTCTTCCTCCTGAAGCAGCTCTATAAGGGCTGCGACATTTCTTTTATCATCCTTGAATTCGATGGTAAAATTATAGCGTGCCACTGGAACAATTGAAGAATACTTCCCTTTTAAATTAGAATCATATAAAGCCACATCTAAAAGTGATTTAATTGTTGTATTCTTGCCAATAACTTTATCAGGTTCATAATTGACTGTAGTGTTATTGGAATCCAAAACCGGCACCTGCTGATAGGAAATTTTCACATTATCTTTTTCAATCACCGTTGTTTCCTCCGAAACAAACTGAAGGTTTATAAGAAAATTGGTTAGTAACACTAAATTCAAGGCGCCATGAAAAACCATAGCCATCGTTAACCTGCTGTTGATTGTAATCCACGTAAAAAGCAAACCCCATGCGATTTGCGTCAATACATACGGATTCAATTGACCGATAAAATCTTCGGCGCTGTAATGAATCAACCCAAAAACAACCGCATTTGTGATAACAAAAAGAACAAAAATTATATTGTTTTTAAACTTAGAATAAAGCGTTATCAGGACTAAAAAAATCAGCGCATTGGCCATGGCAAAACCAATGGAATAATTCGAGTAAAGCACCAGACTTGTATAGGATAAAAATCCAACTAAAGCAACCTTTTTCAATTTGCTATTATTGGAAAAGAACCCTCTAAAGGAAAATTCTTCCAGAACGGGAGCAACAACGGAACCAAATACCATTAAAACAAGTATATGTTTTCCATCAAACTGACTGACTCTGCTAGCAGGCAAATCAACATCTAAAAAAATAATCATCAGACCAAAAACAGCGAGTAAACTAATCGCTAAAACGGGTATCCAGTTGTGACGGAAATTTGCAATTTTTTTTAACATAAGCATTTTTTAAAAAATAAAATCCGACTAAGATAAGTCGGATTGCAATATTACGTTTAATCTTATAAAAAGCAAATTCTAATTTTTATTGTGGTACAAGCTGAACCATAACATTTTGCGGAATAACATGACAAACATCCGCGGTAACAACAATGGTTTCAGAAGTATAAGTCTGATAGCCTTCTTTGGAAACCGTCAGCACATAACTGCCTTGTCGTTCCCAGGCACCGGAAAAAATATCCGAACCGGGGATAAGTTCCAGTGTTTCAATATAAGTTCCTTCCGTAGCCACTACAGTAACGCTTTCGGTCAGCACCGCATGAGTCACGGCGTCATGAACCGTAACATTGAGTCCGGCTCTCGCCTCTTGGGTACAATTCACCTGGCCGTTATCATCGTCATCGTTGCATTGATTGGCCATCAGAAAAGGAAACAGGCACAGCAACAGGAGTATCTTTTTCATCAGCAAACGCTTTAAATTCTCATATAAAATTGCATAAAAAAACCGACTTATGAAAGTCGGTTTCTCTTTATTTATGACAATCGATTAAAAATCAAATTTGATTCCCTGCGCTAACGGAAGCGCCGTTCCGTAGTTAATCGTATTGGTTTGTCTTCTCATGTAGGCTTTCCAGGCATCTGATCCTGACTCACGGCCACCACCGGTTTCTTTTTCACCACCAAAAGCACCACCAATTTCCGCACCGGAAGTTCCGATGTTTACGTTAGCGATACCACAATCGGATCCGGCAGCAGAAAGGAACAATTCCATTTCTCTCATGTTGTTGGTAAAGATGGATGATGATAATCCTTGAGGCACACCGTTTTGAATTGCAATTGCTTCCTCAATCGTGCTGTATTTCATCACATACAATACCGGAGCAAAGGTTTCGTGCTGAACGATTTCGAATTCGTTTTTCGCTTCGATGATGCATGGTTTTACGTAACAACCGCTTTCGTAACCTTCACCTTCCAGAACACCGCCTTCAACGATGATTCTTCCGCCTTCGGCTTTCGCTTTTTCAATTGCGTTTAAGTAATCCTGAACGGCACCTTTATCAATAAGTGGTCCAACGTGGTTGTTTTCGTCTAATGGGTTTCCGATTTTCAATTGTCCGTAAGCGTTTTTCAACACCTCTAACGTCTTGTCGTATACACTTTCGTGGATGATTAAACGACGGGTTGAAGTACAACGCTGTCCTGCAGTACCTACCGCTCCGAATACCGCTCCTACCAATACCATGGATAAATCGGCGTTTTCTGAAACGATGATCGCATTGTTACCTCCCAATTCAAGGATAGTATTTCCGAAACGTTCCGCCACCGTTTTTGATACGTGACGACCGATTCTTGTGGAACCTGTGAACGATACCAACGGAATACGTTTGTCGTTATTGATTAAATCCCCAGATTCGTTACCAACTACTAAACAGCTGATACCTTCCGGAAGATTATTTCTTTCCAAAACCGTTTGGATGATGTTTTGACAAGCCACACCACACAAAGGTGTTTTTGAACTTGGTTTCCAGATACAAACGTCACCGCAAATCCAAGCCAACATAGTGTTCCAAGACCAAACGGCTACCGGGAAATTGAACGCCGAAATGATTCCGACAATTCCGAACGGATGCCATTGCTCGTACATTCTGTGCATCGGACGTTCAGAGTGCATCGTTAAACCGTGCAGCTGACGGGACAATCCTACTGCAAAATCACAGATGTCAATCATTTCCTGAACTTCGCCAAGACCTTCCTGAAGGCTTTTTCCCATTTCAAAAGAAACCAGTTTACCAAGGGCTTCTTTATTTTTACGCAACTCCTCACCCATTTGGCGAACGATTTCACCACGTTTCGGAGCCGGCAGCAAACGCCATGTTTTGAACGCTTCTTCTGCTGCGCTCATGGCCGTTTCGTAATCTTCTTTGGTCGAAGATTTTACCTTTCCGATCAATTCGCCCGTTACCGGAGAATACGATTCGATAATTTTCCCGTTGGAAAACCAGTTGGAACCTGTGGAAGTTCCTTCATTTATTTCTTTTAAGCCCAGTTGTGCCAAGGCTTCCTGAATACCAAATTGGTCTACTGCTGTTGTTATCATTATTATTATTTAAGTCGGTTTTTTTATATTTTTTGCAAAGCTACGTTTTTTTGTTAAATAAATAATATTCTATTCGTTAAAACTAACCAAAAGAAAATCAGGTATTTACCCCAAAAACAGGTGTCACTTTGCCACGAAACGCTGATCGGTTTCCATTACCGTACCGCATTCCGTACAGGTCCGCAGGCTTTCCGAATTGTAGAAATGCTGAAAATGCGGCAGAAAATCCTTTTCGATGTCGTTCAGTTCAAAGTAAACCTCATACAATTTATGATTGCAATGCTCACAATGCCAGAGCAATCCGTCAGTAAAACCTCTTCCGGCTCTTTTTCTTTCGATGACCAAACCGATCGAACCTTCACTGCGCACAGGCGAATGCGGTACACGGGCAGGGTGAAGATACATGTCACCTGCTTTCAGTTTCATTTCCTTACGCTGACCATCTTCCTGAATAATTACTTTTATATTACCTTCCAATTGGTAAAACAATTCTTCAGTTTCATTGTAATGGTAGTCTTTACGCGCATTTGGCCCGGCGACTATCATCACAATATAATCTTCGGATTCTACGTAAATATTCTTATTACCTACCGGCGGTTTGAGTAAATGTCGGTTTTCATCAATCCACTGATTGAGGTTGAAGGGTTTTTGGATAGCCATATTTTTACTTTTTGCTGAGCTAATTTACGAAAATAAAAAGGCCGACTTTCGCCGACCTCATTATTTTTATTTTGCTTCTTTTATCAAGTAAATATACACCGGGAAGTGATCACTGAAACCGACTTCTGTTAAAGTATGTCGCAATGGATATCCCTTATATTGCCCTGTAGTAGTAATCAGGAAAGGTTTGTTGTAAATACCCGCTTTCCAGTATTTCCATGAGGAGTAATCATTTTTAATCAACGGTTCGGTAACCATGATGATATCGAAGATATCCCACGCATCACGATATCCGATGGTTCCCATTCCCTGATTGGCCATATTTTCGAAAGGATTGTAAACACCCAATGGTTTCACATCATTCTTTTTCCCTTTGGCACCAATTACTTCTCTGACACTTTTATTAAAACTGCCATCATTCAAATCACCAAGAATGATCACTTTCGCATCGGGTTTGATACGTTGCAATGAATCCGTTATCTTCTTAGTTAAGGCCGCAGCCGCTTCTCTCAAAGGAGCACTTTTCTTTTCACCACCCGAACGCGAAGGCCAGTGACAAACAATCACATTAATTTCTTCTCCGTCTAATAAACCGGTAACCAACAATTGGTCGCGGGTGTAGATTCTTTTGGTTTTGACATCTGCCTGTGAATTATCATCTGTCTTTTCTTCCGAATCTTTTTT
This sequence comes from Flavobacterium limnosediminis JC2902, assembly GCF_000498535.1. Taxonomy (GTDB): domain Bacteria; phylum Bacteroidota; class Bacteroidia; order Flavobacteriales; family Flavobacteriaceae; genus Flavobacterium; species Flavobacterium limnosediminis. The sequence goes on from NZ_AVGG01000003.1 coordinate 299,056, forward strand.
ATCTTTCTTATCACCGTTTTTTTCATAAATCATCAAGGGGATGTTTTTATAACTCAACGGTTGGAAATTTTTCTTTTTATAAAGCAAAGCCACGTCGATTCCTCGTTTGTCAGGCGAATCGAAATGCACAATACCATAATCTTTGTCGATTAATTTTGGCTGTTTTACCAAATCTTCCAGAACACCTCTGTTTTCGATTTCACTTCCACCAATCAAAACCGGAGATTCCTTCTGATGGTCGCCGGTTCCCAATTCAGCCAAAACCCGGCTTAAGTTTTCAAGTTTCTTTTTATACTTCTCAGCAGTCCAGTTTTGCGCTCCGTTCGGCAGCCATTCCTCATCGTTGTTTGCCTGGTTTATGGTATCGAAAAGGTTTTCAAAATTGTAAAACGCGACTGTCTGCACAGCAAATTTTTTATCTTGTGCAGTAACTGAAAGTCCACTCAGAAACAAAACGAACAGAATAACAATTCTATTTCTCATAAGGTAATAATCTATTTATATTGAACACAACTTTTTTAGAAGTCAGTCAGTGTCTAAGTGCTTACAACCAAACGAATAGCCGGTAAAAACAACAAAAAACCATCAATGACTTTTTATTTTCGGGCAACAAATGTAACACAATAATGCTAAAATGTTTATTTTCTGTAGTGTTAATAAATTTTTATTAAACATATTGAAGTCCGTTTAAAAAATACTACACATGCAAATTACTGACTAACAGTGTATTAAATTCCTATTAAATCGAATATCTCACAAATTGTGAAAAATTTATGATTAAGTTATGATTAAGATATTGAAAATTTATAACAAGATCATTGCAAGTTGTTGTAAAACATGTAAATTTGCGCCCCTTTGTATCTTATTCTTTAATAAACAAGGGATTAACCTTAATTTTTAATATGAGAAAATTTGTAATTTGTACATTACTTGTAATGCAAGTTGCTTTCGCCTGGGCGCAACAAAATCCTGCCGTAAAAGGTAAGGTTGTTGATTCGAAAACCCAGAAAGCATTACAAAATGTTGTGGCAACCATCCAAAGCACGAATCAGTCAACGGTGACTAACGCTCTGGGTGAATTTGTTTTCACAACAGCAGTCGAGGGCAACCAAATCCTGCTAATCCGTACCAGCGGCTATTTACCACAAACGTTTACAATTGAAATTAAAAAAGGGGAAACCCTGGATTTAGGCGTTGTGGTTTTAGAAGAGGATGTTACCACAGAGCAACGATTGGCCTTAGTAGTAATCACCGATAATGATTTAGGCGATGACAACAGCGGTTCCGAAAGTACTTCCGGACTGTTACAGGCTTCGCGAGATGCTTATCAACAGTCGGCAGCTTTTAACTGGGGTACCGCCCGTTTCAAAATCCGTGGTTTGGACAACGAATACGGAACTACCATGATTAACGGGGTGGTGATGAACAAACTATACGACGGCCGTCCGCAATGGAGCAACTGGGGTGGTTTGAATGATGCCATGAGAAATCAGGAATTCACCATGGGTTCCGGACCTTCTGACTACACATTTGGTGGTATATTAGGTACACAGCAAATCAGTACACGCGCTTCTTTTTACAGACCGGGAACGAGAGTCTCTTTCTCAAGCACAAACACAAATTACAGTTGGAGAAGCATGGGAACTTATGCCTCGGGCATGAACAGTAAAGGATGGGCCTTTGTGGTTTCCGCTTCCAGAAGATGGGCCGAAGAAGGATATTTTGAAGGAACTGACTACGCTGCGAATTCGCTTTTCGCCAGTGTTGAAAAAAGAATCAACGACTATCACAGTTTGAACTTCACTTCCATCTATGCTCAGAACAGCAGAGGAAAAAATTCGCCAAACACGAATGAAGTTACCGATATGGCCGGCGTAAATTACAACTCCTATTGGGGATGGCAAGACGGTAAAAAAAGAAATTCCCGTGACAAAGACGTACAGGAACCCATCATGATGTTAAGTCATTATTGGAAACTAAACGAAAAAACCAGCTTAAACACGAACGTGGCTTATCAAACGGGAACTGTCGGAAACAGCAGGATTGACTTCCAGGGCGTAAACAACCCGGATCCGACCTACTACAGAAATCTTCCAAGCTATTATCTTTCACAATACGAAAATGACCCTGCCATTGTAAACGCAAACGATCCGTCTGCTTATTTACCGGGCGGTTTGGGAGGTATCCATACCCCTGATTTAGTAAACGCTTCCGACCCACAAGTGGCTACTTTCCTTGATCCGAACAAAAGACAAGTGGACTGGACGGCAATGTACGATGCCAACGCAAAGTCTGATGCTGGAAACAGCCTTTATGTATTATACGAAGACAGAACAGACGACACACAATGGACCGCAAATTCCATTTTAAACTCGCAAATAGCAGACAACATCACATTAAATGCCGGAGCCACTTTCAGACATTTAAAGTCACACAACCACAAGTACCTATTGGATTTAATGGGAGGTCAATATTATATTGACACCAACACTTTCGGATCCAATGAAAATCAGATAGAATCCGATTTGAATAATCCGGGCAGAACTGTAGGAGAAGGCGATTCGTATGGCTATAACTACAATTTATATGCAACTGCCATTGATGCTTTTACGCAATTTAAATTCACTTACAGAAAATTTGACTTCTATCTGGCGCAGACATTTGCACGAAACGAATACCAAAGAGAAGGTTTGTACCGAAACGGATATTACCCATCAAACAGTTTCGGCGACAGCAAAAAAATTGCCTTTGACAACTTTGGCTTCAAAGGAGGACTGACTTACAAACTTTCCGGTAATCACTTGTTCACGTTTAACGGGGTAAGAATGTCAAAAGCACCTACCATGAGAAATACGTTCCCGAACGCACGTGTGAACAACAATATTGTTCCTGGTTTGCGTAACGAAACCATTTCAAGTGCTGATGCAAGTTACATTTTCAGGTCGCCAAAAGTAAAAGCACGTATTACCGCTTTTTATGCCAAAACGGAAAATGCAACCGAAACCTCTTTCTTCTTTGCTGACGGTGTTACCGTAGACGACGGAAACCCTGAAACCGCAGACGAATCCAGTAACTTTGTGGCTGAAACCGTAACAGGAATCAACAAGAAAAACATCGGTGCCGAATTCGGAATTGAATATCAGCTGACTTCAACCATCAAGGCTACAGCCGCAGCTTCTTACGGAGAGTACACTTACGACAACAACCCGAATGTAGCCTTAACTGCCGATGAACATGGATCGAATGCCAATTTGGCACCGGTTACCAACTACGGGGAGGCAAAACTGAAAGATTATTTCCAGGCCGGTATGCCGCAAAAGGCAGCATCATTCGGATTGGAATACCGCGATCCGCATTTCTGGTGGATTGGTGCCAACATTAACTATTTAGCAGACCGCTACTTAGATATTGCCCCAATTTTAAGAACTGATAATTTTTTCCGTAATCCGGAAAGCATGAACGGCCAACCTTTCCCTGAAGCTACAGAAGAAAGAGCAAGACAATTACTTAAACAAGAGAAATTTGACGATTTAACATTGGTTAACTTAACCGGAGGAAAATCATGGAAAATAGGGAAACAACTGGTTGGTTTCTTTGCTTCGGTAAACAACTTATTCGACATCACGTACAAAACAGGAGGTTACGAGCAGGCAAGAAACGCATCCTACAGAGAACTTAACCAAGATGTTTCCAGCGGTACGCCGGCATTTGGCCCTAAATATTTCTACGGTTACGGAAGAACGTACTTCGTTAACCTTTACATTAACTTCTAATTTTAAAAAAATGAAAACAAGAATTATAAAATCAGCCCTTTTATTCACGTTCTTGGGAACGGCTTTAACCGGATGTGTAAATGGTGACGATTACAACACGCCTAACTTGGAATGCATTGAAACGACTTTGGTAAAAACCAAAGAGGTATCCGAAATCCCTGCAGCAACAGAAGTGGCGCAATACCAGGAAGACGATGTTATCGAAGCGTATGTTACTTCCAGTGACGAAGCCGGTAATTTCTTCAAATCGATTTCATTCCAGACATTGGACGGTTCGAAAGCCTTCAGTGTGCCGACAGAAATGACGTCTTCATTCGTCGATTATCAGCCGGGTAAAAAAGTGCTTATCAAAATGAGAGGACTTTACACGGATATCAGTGACGGAGGTATGCGAATTGGTGGAATTTACGTTGATGGCGGCGTGGCTGAAGTTGGTCGTCTTACCCTTTCCCAAACCAGAAACGCCCTTAAAAGCTCATGCACAAGAGTTGACGAAGAACAATTGGTAAAACATGTCAGTCTTGCCCAGTTAACTGCGAATACCGACAGTTACTTAAACAAACTGATCGAAGTGGACAATGTACAGTTTTCAGATGCTGCCATGGGGAAACATTATTATGAATCCAACAACGATCTTGGATCCGGAACCAACCATTACATCACGGACAGAACCGGTACGCAAATGGTTTTCAGAACTAGTTTGTATTCGAGATTTGCACATAAATTGGTACCGTTTGGAAGCGGAAAAATCAGAGGTGTTTTAACGCGTTTTGGTGACACGTATCAGTTTATGGCTCGTTATGAAAGAGACGTTATGCTTGATCAAGAACGTTTCAACTTGGCTGATCCTTTCTTTTCAGAAGATTTCCAATCGGCTACCAACAATACCAACCTGAACATTCCGGGATGGGTTAACTTCGCTCAGGCAGGTAACGATTTGTGGAGAGAGAAAACCTTCACTACAGCCGGAGTAACCAATGGTTATGCGGAATTCAGCGCGTTCAATTCGGGAGATGCTTCCAATATCGTTTGGTTAGTGAGTCCGGCCATCAACCTTGGAGCTTATACTACTAAAATCTTAAAGTTTGAAGCTTGTCAGCACCACTTGGATGTAGATTCCCCTAACAACCGTATGGAAGTATTGGTTTCAACGGATTTTGACGGCACAAACGTACTTACGGCTACATGGACAACTGTTCCTTACAATGCTCCGGTAAAAGCAACGGCTTGGTATGAATTCCTTACTTCTACAGTTGATTTATCGGCATACAGCGGAAACATTTATGTAGCCTACAAATTTAAAGGATCAGGAACCGATCAAACTTTAGACGGTGCGTTCCAGGTGGATAATGTAAAAGTATACGGTTTTTAACGACTAAGAAACATGAAAAAAATATTTAAAATTTCCCTTGCTCTGGCACTGTTAACATTCAATGTTTCTTGTGAAGATGACGACGACGTGAACTTTGTACAGCAAAATTATCTGGCAGGAAAATGGATTCCAGTTGAGATGGGAACCTTAGACGAGGAAAACATCCTGGATTACCTTCCCTATGAAAATGATGCTGAATGCGATCTGGATAATTTGCTTCTAAATGAAGATTACAGTTTCAACCATACGGATTTCCGATACAACGGTACAAGCTGTGAAAGTGAAGTTATGCAAGGGGAATACCGAAAAGAAGGAAGAACGTTGATTTTAACAACAACTGAAGAAATTGACGGCATACCGACCGAAGTGGAAACTACCCGAAACCTGGTATCCTTAACCTATGATACTATGGAAATTTCTTATACTGATGAAGACACTAACGAAGTAACCTTCCTGAAGTTTCAAAAAGCAGAATAATAAAATATCATATCTTTAAAAAAGCGTCCAAAATAGTTGGGCGCTTTTTTTATTTCTGCCTATATATCCCCGAACCTACAACAAAAAAAGCACCCCATTACGGAGTGCCTTTTTATTTATAACCATCTACAGACTGTGACTATTTCTTCACAATCATAAACTCAGAACGTCTGTTTTTAGCATGTTCTTCGTCCGTGCATTGGTCGCATTGTACTTTTAGTTCGCTTTCGCCGTATCCTTTTCCTGAG
>NZ_AVGG01000004.1 GCF_000498535.1 Flavobacterium limnosediminis JC2902
ATTAATTGTTTGTGATGATGTCGATGCATTTCCGCAACCGTCAACCGCTGTCCATGTTCTTGTTATGGAATACGAGCCTGCACATTGTCCCGGTGTTGTAACATCAGCAAACGTTAATGTTACAGGTAAATTACAATTATCAGAAGCTACAGCCTGGGCAAATTGTGGTTGTTGGGTACAATCAATCGTTGTTGCGGCTGGAAGTGCATCAATTATAGGATCTGTGGTATCTTGAACACTGATGGTTTGTGATACGGAAGCCGTATTTCCACATGGATCAGCAAATGTCCATCTACGGGTAATTACGTAGGAGTTCGGACAATTTCCTGGAACTGTAGTGTCAACACCTATTACCGAAATTTGACCTGCGCAGGTATCAGATGCAACTAATGAAGTCATAGCTGGAACTTCACTACTACAAGAGACAGTAATATCTGCAGGTGCAGCAGGTAAAACAGGATTTGATGTATCTGAAACGTTGATCGTCTGACTTACTGATGAAGTGTTTCCGCATAAATCGGTAAACACCCATGTTCTTGTTACAGTAAAACTACCAGAACAGCTTCCGCTGGTTAAAACATCATTTCCAACTGCTGTTATTGGTCCGCCACACGCATCATTTGCGGTTAATGAAATCATTGCCGGAATATCACCACTACAAGAAACAGTTACGTTTGCAGGAGCTTGTGGAACTATTGGAGCAGTTACATCCTGAACGTTTATGGTTTGTGATCTTGTTGATGAGTTTCCGCAGGCATCAAGAGCAGTCCATGTTCTGGTAACGGAGTAATTACCAGTACATTGTCCCGGAGTAGTTACATCATTAAAAGTCAGCGTAAAAGCAGAACCACAATTGTCTGTTGCAGTAGCCTGTGCAAATTGAGGTACTGCCGGACAGTTAATAGTTGATGGAGCTGGTAGCGCCGCAATAACAGGAGCAGTCACGTCCTGAACATTTATGGTTTGCGTAGCTGTTGATGAATTATTGCAAGCATCACGAGCAGTCCATGTTCTGGTTACAGAATAAGAACCTGCACATTGTCCCGGTGTGGTCACGTCATTGAAGGTTAATGTAAATGCAGAACCACAATTATCGGTTGCAGTAGCCTGTGCAAATTGAGGTACTGCCGGACAGTTAATAGTTGAAGGAGCCGGTAGCGCCGCAATAACCGGAGCCGTTACATCCTGAACATTTATGGTTTGTGTAGCTGTTGATGAATTATTACAAGCATCACGGGCAGTCCATGTTCTCGTTACAGAATAAGACCCAGCACATTGCCCCGGAGTGGTCACATCATTGAAAGTCAATGTAAAAGCTGAACCGCAATTATCAGTAGCAGTAGCTTGTGTAAATTGAGGTACTGCCGGACAGTCGATGGTTGATGGAGCCGGTAGCGCCGCAATAACCGGAGCAGTTACATCCTGAACATTAATGGTTTGTGTAGCTGTTGATGAATTATTACAAGCATCACGAGCAGTCCATGTTCTGGTTACAGAATATGAACCCGCACATTGCCCCGGAGTAGTGACGTCATTGAAAGTCAATGTGAACGCTGAACCGCAATTATCAGTAGCCGTAGCCTGAGCAAATTGAGGTACTGCCGGACAATCGATAGTTGATGGTGCTGGTAGCGCCGCAATAACCGGAGCCGTTACATCCTGTACATTGATGGTTTGTGATTTCGTTGACGAATTATTACAGGCATCAGTGGCAGTCCATGTTCTAGTAACAGAATAAGAGCCAGCGCATTGTCCCGGAGTGGTCACATCATTGAAGGTTAGTGTAAATGACGAGCCGCAGGCATCTGTAGCCGTTGCCTGAGCAAATTGAGGAACAGCAGGACAGTTGATGGTTGATGGAACCGGTAAATTCGCGATTACCGGAGCAGTTACATCCTGTACATTAATAGTTTGTGATTTTGTTGACGAATTATTACAGGCATCAGTAGCTGTCCATGTTCTGGTTACAGAATAAGAACCCGCACATTGCCCCG
>NZ_AVGG01000005.1 GCF_000498535.1 Flavobacterium limnosediminis JC2902
TTTTGCATCCGCGGTTACCGTAATAGCGCGTTTGCCAACTGTTTGATTTAATACAAGGGATGTACTGGTATTAAAGTTTCCATCTCCAAGAAATACAGCTGTTATGGTGTGGGTTGTAGCAGATAATAAAGACGTTGAAAAGGTTGCAACACCAGAGCCATTCAATGTCGCACTGCCAATGGTAGTAGAACCATCTTTGAAATCAACCGTACCTGTTGCTGTACCTACACCACTCACGGTCGCTGTAAACGTAACAGACTGTCCATATGTTGAAGGATTTAAATTTGATGCAACAATTGTGGTAGTATTTGCCTTATTAACCACAAGACTGGAACTTGCAGGCCCAGTAATAGTTGTATCGCTGCACGTAATAGTAGTCGTTTCGGCTTTTTTTAGTGTAGTGGCAAGCGATGTTATTGATTGTCCATTTGTAAAATTAACCGAGGTTGTATAAGTTGGCACGCCATAACCTGTCCCTGGACCAGTATAACTTATAGTTTTAGGACCACTATAACTAGAAATAATATTGAAAAACTGGTCTGTTGTCGTTAGTTTAGCAATATTGAATGCAGTTCCAGCCGTTTGAGCAGTAACAGTTCCGGAATTGCCACTTGTTCCAAGTATAGGTCCATCGGTAAAATTTTGACCAGGCAAAGTTACTACTAGTTTATTAGGGGCTCCTACCACTTGAGACAAAGAACCAAGATTTGTAGAAGTAGTTAAATTTGCTATGTTACCAGTAAAAGTTGGAGTAATATTTACTGTACTACCTGTTATTGCAGCTCCATCATTTGCCATAACAGCAACACCGCTAATTGTTAAAGTTGATTTTTTATTGTTGGCGCTTACTGAGATAGGAATGGTAATGGTGCTACTCGTATAAGTTATGCTTCCATTAATAGCAAAATCTACTCCGTTGGAGCCTGAAACTGTAGCGTTAACTCCTGAAGTTTTAAAACTCCATCCATTCGGAGCATTCAACACTAATTGCGTGACAGAGTCATTAAAATCACCATTATTGCCTTCAACTATCACTATATTTTCTAAGGTCGTATAAGCGGGAGAAGTTGAGTTAGCGGCTTTATCAGCAAGTATACTATTTCCTCCAGTAGCCGCTGTTACAGTGACACTATCCGTAAAAAACACTTCATAAGTAAACCCAGACTCTGAACCATCGGCAACAAGCAAAAGGTCAGAATTCAATTCAGGTTCCGTAACAAACCATGACGCTTCGAAATTACCGGAACCATCCGCTACAACTGTCCATGGCAGGTGAGGATCGGGCGTTCCATGATCGGGTATAGGTTCCGTCAGGTGATCTATTCTTAAGTTAATTACTTCATTCGGTTGCCAACCGGTTCCAGTAATATAAACTGTTTCCCCTGGGGCATAATCCAAATCGGCTTGATCAAGTGTTACGGTTTGCCCAAAAATGAGTGTCGAAAACAGCAGACTCATGAATAATATCAAATTACTCCAAAATCCTCTTTTTAGTAATAATGTTTCCATAGGTGTGGTATTTATTAAACAATGAACGCTATTGAAGACCATAACAAAATTGTTACAGTTTAGTCATAAGTATGTCTTTCACGGGATGGAAACTAAAATAATTGTTCAATCCCGAAAATCGTTAAGGGATAATGTTTTGGAAGTTTAAGTGCCCATTGTGGTATTTGAGTACTCTTAAACCAATTGTAATAAAATTCGATAATTAATTTGAACTCTAATTTAGAATTATGATTTGTAGTAATCTTAACAACACGTTAACTTTTCGATAAAAGGAATAAAAAAAACCGCGTAAAGCAGTTTTATAGGTTTTGATTTATTTAAAATTTAATTGAGAAGTATCCCACTTTTTTCTTTCTTCGTACCAGAGTTGGCCGCTTTTGACTTCCAGCGGACAGTCGAAATTGTTGGTATACAGTGCTCCGGTTCCTAAACCCTGAGGCATCGGATTTTGAAGTGTGAAGGTCCATTGTGCGATCGCATTTAATCCGATGTTGCTTTCTAAGGCTGAAGTGATCCACCAACCTATTTTGTATTTTTCAGCTAAGGCAATCCACTCTTCCGCACCTCGGAAGCCGCCCACTAAACTAGGTTTTAGAATGATGTATTGAGGTTTAATTTTTTTAAGTAATGCTTCTTTTTCTTCTAAGGAAAACACGCCGATTAACTCCTCATCCAAAGCGATTGGAAAAGGTGTCTGCTTACACAGCTCTGCCATCCTGTCAGTGTTGTTTTTAGTAATCGGTTGCTCTATACTATGCAATTCAAAACCAGATAATTGATTTAATTTATCTAAAGCCTCTGTTAAATCAAAAGCGCCGTTGGCATCCACTCGAATTTCTATGGTTTCGGCGTCAAAATTGGTTCGAATGAAACGTAATAAATCCAGTTCTTTTTGGAAATCAATGGCACCGATTTTGAGCTTTATGCACTTGAATCCGTTGGCTAATTTTTCGTCGATTTGTTGTTTCATGTAATCCTCATCCCCCATCCAAACCAGACCGTTTATGAAAATACTTTGCTCACTTTTTGTAAATTCAGATGGAAATAACAGAAACGGATTCTCTGCTTCGAGCGATAAAAAAGCCTGTTCGATTCCGAATTGGATGGAGGGAAATTCCATCATGGCTTCCCAGAGTTTTTCTTTCCCTAAATGGATGTTTTGGCAAACCCATTTTAATTTGTCTTCATAATCCGGTCGGTCATCGATACTCAGCGTTCGCAGAATGCCGCACTCGCCTATTCCTTTTTTACCGTCTTTTTCAAGAAGGATGAACCAGGTTTCTTTTTCGGTTAAAACACCGCGTGACGTTCCTGAAGGACGTTTGAAATTGAGTACGTATTTCTGATAACTAGCTTTAATCATTACAAAACTTTACTGATATGAAAATGGTTTATCCTTTAGCCCCGATTGGAGTGGCACGAAGTAGAACGGAAAGCGGGAACATGGCCTCCAAAAATGCCCAAGCCATTCGCTCCAAAAAAAAACGAACCTCCCGATAACTATCGGGACTCTCCAAAAAATTATAAATCTATTGAACCGCCTATTTCCAATAACATTAAGTCTTTTCCTTTGTCGAAGAATTTCTTAATCGCTTCCTCGTGGTTTATTACAATGAATCCGAAGGTATCATAATGGTAACCCAGAATCTTGTCGCATTCCAGAAAATCGGAGGCGATGATGGCGTCGTCGACATTCATAGTGAAATTATTTCCGATAGGCAAAATCGCTAGATCCAATTTGGTGCGCATCGGGATGAGTTTCATGTCCATCGTTAAAGCCGTGTCGCCTGCGATGTAAATATTTTTGTGTTCGCCTTCGATTACGAATCCGCCCGGTTGTCCGCCGTAACTGCCTTCTGCAAAGGAACTTGTGTGAATGGCGTTAACGTATTTTACGGTTCCGAAATCGAATTTCCAGCTTCCGCCGTGGTTCATTGGGTGGTAACTTAAGCCTTTGTGTCCGAAGTGCATGGCGATTTCATAATTGGAAACCACGATGGCATCGGTTCGTTTGGCAATGGCTTCGACATCCAGAACGTGATCCTGATGTGCGTGTGTAACCAGGATATAATCCGCTTTTAAAGTATTGATATCGATATTAGAAGCGTTTGGATTTCCTGTGATGAACGGATCGACTAAAATGTGTTTGCCGCTAACTTCAATTCCGACGCAGGCATGACCGTAAAATGTAATTTTCATGGATCGTATTTTTTAGATTAGTAGAAGATTGTCAAAGTTAATGAAAGAATTATTGCCAAGGCAAAGGTTCCTAAAGCTACTTTTTTTAGTTCAGGATCGAAATCGGTGTACGTTTTTGCTTTCTGAACTGTTTTTAAGTGGCGGAACATCAGAATGGCTATGAATAATACTCCGAAATAACTTATTTCTGTTAAAAAAGAGAAGACAACTGTAGCCAATATCGCGAGAACAACTATGCTGTAATGGTAATATTTTGCGGTCTGCAATCCCATTTTTACAACAATGGTGTTTTTGCCAGAATTTCGGTCATTTTCGATATCGCGCATGTTGTTCAGGTTTAGAACGGCTACACTCAATAATCCGATGGCGACTGCCGGTAAAACCAGAACCGTATCAAATTGTTTTGTGAAAAGGAAATTCGAACCCAAAACACTTACCAATCCGAAGAAAATAAACACGAAAACATCTCCGAAGCCACTGTAACCGTAAGCTCCTTTCCCAACCGTGTATTTTATGGCGGCGATTATGGAAGCAATTCCTAAAACGAAAAACAACAGCGAATAGCCGAAATTTTCTTTCCCGAAGGAAATATAAATAAGTGTTACAGCAGAAATCAGCGATAATGCGGAAGTAATTATGATTGCTGTTTTCATTTGTGGCGCGGTAATGGCTCCGCTTTGAATGGCGCGTTGCGGACCGACTCTGTGCTCGTTATCCGTTCCTTTTACTCCATCACCGTAATCGTTAGCGAAATTGGAAAGCACCTGAAATCCTAAAGTGGTAAGCAGTGCAAAAATAACGATTGCCCAATTTTCAAATCCCTGAAAATAAGCGTAAGCACTTCCTATAATTATTCCCGAAACCGACAGCGGTAACGTTCTGAGCCTTGCGGCTTGTATCCATTTTTTCATACTATTATTCTACTATCCGACCATTTTAAACAAATAAAATATCGTCAGACAATTTATAATCAAGGCATAAAGCCATGTTCTTTTAAAATTAAATTTACTTTTAACAAGCATTACCAAATTTAGTATCGGCAACAGAAAAAACAACATCAGAAAAGGAAACCATAAAAGTTCGTATACAGCTCCCACGATAGCGTAGCGATATATATCTTGCATCGAATTAACCCCAATCCAGTATCCTAAAACAAAAACACTTAAAACCAAAATGATTATACTTTTCTTTTCAAGGAAACCTAACAATTTCTCCATATACATTTTACCCTTACTTCTAATCATTAACGACTAATTACTAAACACTAACTACTAACTCACATCCAATTTTCCTTAGTCGTTTCCACCTGATACAACCACAGATTCACCAGTTCCTTAACCTTGGTAAAATTCCCCAAATGAAAGGACAAATCCCCTCCGGCTGTTGTTATGGTTACGCTTCCAATATTGGCGCGCTTGTGCCAGAAGAACTGGCTGACTTTAATCGCCTGAATCTTATGAGGCTCGATGATTTCGTTATCAATATCCCATGCGCCGCTTTGCCTGATGATATACTGCTCATTTACAAACAAACGGTAATTCCGGAATCCGAAGTAAAGCAGCAGTCCAACAAAAATAAGATATACCGGCAAGAAGAAAATATAGTCGAATACTTTGTCATTGGCGGTAAATCCGTAACCAATAATTGCTAAGACGGGAATGATGATAAAGAATAATGTCGGAAACAATAACTTTCTGAAATTGGGTTTCAGCATTACTCCTTTTTGCGGAATTTGTCCAAACAGTAGTTTCAGAATGGTATCTTTTTCAAGTTCATCACAACCCGGAATTTCGATGGCCGATTTTTTATTCTCTTTTTCCGTTTCGCTCCCGGAAGCCTGTTTGATTTTGAAATTGAGCACATTCATTTTCTTTTGCAGCCAATTCTGACTCAACGCAACAATCTGCACCTTTTCAGGTTTTATGATGGTGTTCTTTGTGGAAAGCAATCCGAAAGAAAGCAATAACGAATGGTTCTGTTTTGTGATTCTGAAATCGAAATATTTGATGATCGTACGAAACAGGTTAATCACCAAAATCAGAAAAAATACGGCAATAATAAGAATCATCATCGAATACATCGCCATATTCTGATTGATGTAGGTTTCTATTTCGGCATCCACTTTGTCCATTGCTTCAGAATTGCGTGCCAGGTTTTGGATATTCTCGAAGACCGTGAAGAAAAAAGCCAGCAATAAACCGAAACTGCGAACGTAATTGGATGTTATTCCGATTTTTATCAGACTTAAAAAGCTGATTGCAATAAACGGTTTTTCAGTATTGGTATGAATTGCTTCCGATGATTCTCCGGTTACTGAAACCGCTTTGGCTTCGCTTAACAATTTTGTTTTTAAAGCAACGGCCAGATCGTGTGAAATGGCGCGAATGGAAACCTCTTTTTTAGTACTTCCGGCGGTATCAATATCTAAGGCATGCACGCCGATGATTTTCTGAACCAACGACTGATTGATATTTACCTGTTGAATTTTATGTAGCTGAATGGCAATTTTTGACTTATTCAGCACTCCTTTATGAATAATGAATTCGTCGTTTTGGTCGTCGATATAGAAGGTAAAATTCAGATACTGTAAATAAGCAACAATACCCACTACCGAAACCACTCCGACAAAACCCAACGCCAGATACAGCTTGTTCATTTCGTTGAATTTGAAAATCCAAATCACTAAAATAGGCCATAGAGCACGACCTATCTTTTGCAGCGTATCGGTAAACATTACCAAAACACCAATTAAGGATTGCCGTTGTGGCTGATTAAAATCGGATTTACTCATTTTCAACAGCAGTATTAGCTACATCCGTGGTTAGTTTTGACATCAATAACTGCTTAATATCCTGCGCCTTATCTTTTTCTATTCCAGGAATTTCTATATCACTGTTGCCTCCGCCAGCGGTAAAAATCTGTATTGAGGCCAGTCCGAACTGTCTTGCAATAAACCCCTCATGCAAAGCCACATGCTGAATTCTACTGTAAGGAATAATCGTTGTGTTTTCTGAAATGATGCCGCTTTTGTATAGCACATCATGCTGTCTGAAAGCATAACCACGCTTTTTAAAACTAAGTTTTCCGAATCCTACAGAAAGTAAAATTAAAGCAACTATTCCCAACAAAAGGAAATGCCAATACCCGCTTGCTTCTTCTGAAAAAAACAAAAAGAATCCCAAACCGATACCCATCACCAAAAGAAAAACAAAATTGGTTATAAGAATGATTTTCCAGTAATCCTTATGCAACGGCAGAAGTGAAACCTCCTCAAATTTGGGAAGTTCTTCTATATTAATAGTATCGTTGGTAAAACTCACAGTTATTTTTTTTTAGTTACAAGGGATAAGTAGCAAGGGATAAGTAGGATTGTGTATAAAGTTTACTTTTCCCTTTTCCCTTTTCCCTTTTCCCTCTTGCTTCTTGACTCTATTCTCTATTCTCTATTCCTCAATTAAGGAATATACTTCTTCTCAAAATTAGGCTTACGTTTTTCAAGGAATGCATTTCGGCCTTCAATCGCTTCATCTGACATATACGCTAAACGAGTCGCTTCTCCGGCGAAAACCTGTTGCCCCACCATACCATCATCGGTAAGATTCATGGCGAATTTCAGCATTTTGATGGAGATCGGTGATTTTTCAAGGATTTCCTGTGCCCATTGGTAAGCCGTGTCTTCTAATTCTGCGTGAGGAATAACCGCGTTTACCATTCCCATATCGAAAGCCTCCTGAGCGGAATAATTTCTTCCTAAAAAGAAAATTTCGCGGGCTTTTTTCTGTCCGACCATTTTTGCAAGGTAAGCCGAACCGTAACCACCGTCGAAACTGGTTACATCAGCATCCGTTTGTTTGAAAATTGCGTGTTCCTTACTCGCCAAGGTTAAATCGCAAACCACGTGTAAACTGTGTCCGCCACCAACAGCCCATCCCGGGACAACCGCAATTACGGCTTTTGGCATGAAACGAATTAATCGTTGTACTTCCAGTATATTTAATCTATGGTAACCATCATCTCCCACATACCCTTGTTTTCCTCTGGCTTTTTGATCGCCGCCACTGCAAAACGACCAGATACCGTCTTTGGAAGAAGGTCCTTCGGCAGAAAGTAAAACCACTCCGATTGAAGTATCTTCATGAGCATCGTGAAACGCTTCCAAAAGTTCTTTAGTTGTTTTAGGACGAAATGCATTGCGCACATCCGGACGGTTGAAAGCGATACGTGCCACACCATCGCATTTTTTATACGTTATATCTTCAAACTCCTTTACGGTTTTCCAGTTAATTGTACTCATATTTTAAAATTTAAAGTGTAAAAATAAAACAAATTAAGCGGTTGCAGGCAATCATTCGAAAACAAAAAAAGCCATCATAACTTTAACATAAAAGTTTTGGAATACTTTTGAATTTGATTTGGATTTTTCGTAAATTTAACTACTTCTTTTACAAGGAGTTGGTTCACTGATTTATTAATTAAAAAAGTTATTCTTTGAAAAAATCTGTAATTTTTGTCGCTCTTTTATCTGTAGTATTATTTACAAGTTGTAAAAATAATTCTGAAGTTAAACCTGAAGAAACAACTGAAGCAGCGATGACTGAGCAAGTAGATACTGTTGCAACTGACAGCATTAAGACTGATGAAGTAGCACCTGTGGAAGTAGAAAAAGATACATTGACAAAAAAATAAGTCAATTTCTTTTAAGTTATTTTAAGTACCATGGGTTATGAAGCGAATGTTGGATTAATGAGATGAAGTTTTGACTCTCTGCTTAAAGACAAAGAAATTTTAAAACAATTGGCGTTCAGTGCTATTTTTCAGCTGATGCAATTGTTAGAATTTATTTTTTTTATAAAAAAATAATGAGGCTAACTCAAAAGGTTAGCCTTTTTATTTTATAATTATCTCACTTTTTGTTTATTTTTCATTTTTAACAGAATTTTATTCGCTTCAGAATTTTGAAAATAGCACGGGTTAATTATATTTGCTTTTTACCAATAATTACAATGAGAATTTCAAGATACATCCCTATACTTTCACTATTTTTATTTTTAAGCTGCAATGACAAAAACGGAAAAAACGGAAACAATCCAAACGACACCGTTCTTTTAGCCGAAAAATATGAAGTCAGTTTTCCGAAATTAAATTCGAAATACACTTCCGATAACAAAACCTTTGTAGAAAATTTCTATAACAAACACTACAATCCGAAAGATTTCAGCGGTGGTTTACTGGTTGCCAAAAACGGTCAGATCATCTATGAAAATTACAGCGGCTACGCATACAAAGAAAAAGACGATAAGATCACAGCCGAAAAACCAATCCACATTGCTTCGGTAAGTAAAATGCTGACCGCCGTTTGTGTTTTAAAACTGGTTGATGAAGGCAAAATCGCATTAGATAAAAGTGTTCAGACGTATCTATCGACTTTCCCGCATGCTGAAACTTCGGTTCGCATGTTGTTAAACCACCGAAGCGGATTGCGCAATTACGCTTATTTTACCGATGACAAAGGCGTTTGGAACAAAAAACAAACGCTTACCAATCAGGATGTGCTGGATATTCTGGCTACGAAACCAATCGGATTGGAGTCAAAACCGGGAACGCGTTTCGGCTACTGTAACACCAATTACGCCCTATTGGCTTTAATTATCGAAAAGGTGTCCGGAAAAAAATATGCCAAGGTGATGAACGAGATGATTTTCGAACCTCTGGGAATGAAAAACACCTTTGTTTTTGACGATCTGAAAAAGAAAGACGAAGTGAGTCAGTCGTATAAAAACAATTATTTACGACTTGCGTTTGAGTTTTTGGATCAGGTTTATGGGGATAAAAACATTTATTCTACACCGAGAGATCTACTGAAATTTGAAACCGCTACCTATTCTGACGCATTCCTTAGCAAGAAAATGAAAGCCGAAATGTTCAAAGGATACAGTTACGAACGCAAGGGAACGCGTAATTACGGCTTGGGCGTACGCATGCTTGAATTTGAAACGGGTCAGACTTATTTCTTCCATAACGGTTGGTGGCATGGTAATACATCTTCTTTGGTGACTTTACGAAAAGAAAATGTGACAATTATTTCACTTTCCAACAAATACACACACAAAACGTATCAGACTAAAAAACTGGCAGCTCATTTTGGGGATTATCCTTTTAAATTCAAGAATGAAGGTAATGGAGCGGATTAGTTCAGATAACAGACAGCAGATTGCAGATATGAGATTGTAGATAGCAGAAATAACCAATGAAAACCTATTATTCCTCAAAAAACATTTTTTTTGTATCGCTTTTGTGGCTGATTGTTTTCGGCATAGTTAGCTCCTTCTTTATTCCTGAAAATGAAAAAGGAGAATCCATTCCGATTGGAATACCCATCTTTTTAAGTTTGATTGGCGGATTTCTAATTTGGACACTGTCAGACACCAAATACCGAATCAGTGATAATAATCTGAAATATTATTCAGGCCCGATTCGCGGTAAAATTGACATTCGTCAAATCCGAAAAATCGAGCATGTCAAAACTGTTTTTGTATCAGCCATCCTGAAACCGGCCCTTGGCTCTCATGGCTTAATGATAACCTATAACAAGTTTGACGATATTTACATTTCCCCAAAAGACAAAGAAAATTTCATTGCGGAGTTGTTGAAAATCAACCCTAATATTCAGATAGTCTAACCGATTTTAACCGACGTCATCGTTAAAGAGCCCCCAACCGCTTTATCATTAAAGAAACTGATATCGTCTTTGTTATCCTGTAATGCCAATGAATACAACATCGGATAATAATGATCAGGAGTCGGGATAGCTAATTTCGCTGCTTTATCCAAGGTTTCATAATCGATTAAAGCCTTGTGATTGGCGTCAGTGATTTTATTCTTGAAAATCGTATTCATTTCGTTGGCCCAGTCAAAACCGTATTCCGGTTCACTTAGTTTGTCCCAAGCAACCATTCTCAGATTGTGCACCATATTTCCGCTGCCGATAATCAACACGCCTTTTTTACGAAGCGCTGCCAATTGTTTGGCTAAATCATAATGATACTGTGGTGGTTTACTGTAATCGATACTCAATTGCAATACCGGAATGTCCGCATCGGGATACATATGACGAACGACGGTCCATGTCCCGTGGTCCAAACCCCAGTCGTGGTCTAAGCCAACATCGGTAGTAGTAATCAATTGTTTTGTGGCCTGCGCCAATTCCGGATTTCCGGGTGCGGGATATTGTACATTGAAAAGCTCCTGTGGAAAACCTCCGAAATCATGAATCGTCTTCGGATTGTTCATGGCGGTAATATGTGTTCCTCTGGTTAACCAATGCGCAGAAATCACCAAAACCGCTTTAGGTTTCACAATTTCCTTCCCCATGGCTTTCCAGGTTTGGGAAAACTGATTATCTTCAATACCGTTCATGGGAGAACCATGACCTATAAACAAAACAGGATGTTTAGTATCTTCTTCGCTTAAATCCTTTGTCCAGTTGTAAAATGGTTGTAACGTTGCCATAGCCGCTCCTCCTAGTATCGTTTTAATAAATTCGTCTCTTTTCATTACTATACAATAATTGTATATACAAATGTAAAAATAAAAACGAACTAAAATCAGATTTTAGTACATTTTAACAGTAAGTAGTTGATTTACAACAAATGGATTCCGTCCTCTTTAATATCAATGAGTTTCTGTTTGTAAAGCAAACCAATGGCTTTTTTAAACGTTTTTTTACTCATTTTTAGAACGGTTTTGATGTCTTCAGGATGCGAATTATCATTTAAACGAAGAAAACCTCTGCTGGCTTTCAGTTCATCTAAAATTACCTGTGAACTTGGTTCGATGTTTTCAAAACCCAATTTACGGGTAGAAACATCAATTTTTCCGTCGGGGCGGATGTTTTTTATGAAACCTACAATTCGGTCGCCGGTACGCAAATCATCATAAACTTCATTTAAATACAACAAGCCTTTGTGCTTTTCGTTGATGATAACATTGATACCCAAATCGGTAATGTGTGAAACGATTAAATCCACTTCCTCGCCTACTTCAACAGTAATATCGTCATTGGTAAGAAACTGATTCAATTTACTTGATGCCACCAGACGATTGGTTTTTTCGTCCTTATACATGTACACAAGATAACGTTTCCCCTGCTCCATCGGACGCGCCTGTTCTTTAAACGGAACAAACAAATCCTTCTCCATACCCCAGTTCATAAAGGCTCCGAACTCGTTGATATAATTCACTCGAAGCAATGAAAATTCATTCAGAAAAATATAAGGCTCCAAGGTAGTGGCAACCGGTCGTTCTTCATGATCGAGGTATACAAAAACGGTGATTTCATCGCCAATTTTAAAATCGGCGGGTACGTATTTGTTTGGCAAC
Source organism: Flavobacterium limnosediminis JC2902 (assembly GCF_000498535.1). Lineage (GTDB taxonomy): Bacteria > Bacteroidota > Bacteroidia > Flavobacteriales > Flavobacteriaceae > Flavobacterium > Flavobacterium limnosediminis. The sequence goes on from NZ_AVGG01000005.1 coordinate 12,088, forward strand.
AGTATATCGTGAGTACCTTCCGGGTCAAGTTCAGGGTTACCTAAAAACAAACCAACCTTCGTATCTCTTAATATTGTAAGCGTATTGTATTTTCCTATTTCGATCATAATCTCAGTTTCAAAGTGGCAAAGGTACAAAGTTTCAAAGCCTTTTCAATATTTTTCCTAAAATGTCAGACTTTTAAAATACTCTAACAGTATTTTATTATTGACTTCCGTTGGTGTGAACACTTCCATTATCGCCGGTTTTTCGGCAGTTAAAAACGAACTCATTTCTGATAGCAGTTCCGATTCAGTATTACTTCTGAAATAATCAAATCCATACATTTTCGCCAGATGTTCCGCGGTTAATGTATGTGCAGTTTCAAAAAAAGTATTGAAAACAGGAGTTTCCTGATGTCCGGGAAGAATCCTGAAAATTCCTCCACCACTATTATTAATCAGAATGATTTTGAAATTTGTCGGAATGTAATTGTTCCAAAGCGCGTTGCTGTCGTAAAAGAAACTCACATCACCCGTAATCATAATTGTGGGTTTTTCCGATGCCAAAGCGGCGCCTATTGCGGTCGACGTACTTCCGTCGATACCACTTGTTCCCCGGTTGCAAAACACCTCGATACTAGGGTGAACAGGAAATAATTGTGCATATCGGATAGGCGAACTGTTGCTGATCTGTAACTGACTATTTTCCGGTAACATCGGCAGAATCGTTTCAAAAACCTTCATATCCGAAAACGGAATGGTCTTCAGGTAATCACTGTGCTTATCTTTTCGGAACGCTTTTAAAGCTAACGTATTTTGCAGATAATTACTTTCAGTCACATTGGTTTTCGGAAGAAATTCGGTAAAAAACTGATTCGGACTCACTTCAAAATGTTGCGTCAGACAATCAAAAGTATCATAAGCCCTGAATGAATCGATATGCCAATGCTGGTTTGGTTTGTATTTCCGTAAAAACGCTTTGATACGTTTCGAAACCACCATTCCTCCTATGGATATGAGAATTTCAGGTTGGAATTCCTTAAAATCTTCTTCCGTAAATGGCGTGATTATGGTATCGATATTTGAGATGAAATTCGGATGATGCACGTTCGATGTCACTTCGGTCATAACCACCACAGACGGGTCGTTTGCCAATTGATTTAAAATAGCCTGATCAATTTCATTTGGATTATTAACTCCGATTAAAATCAGTTTCTTTTTCGAAGAATTCCATTGGTTTACGAAGCTATCGAGGTTTGGCAGCAAAGGTTCTTCTGTCGGAAAATCAACAATCGTCGGTTTTACTGAAAGTTCGCTGACCGTTTCATACAAAGGTTCTTCAAAAGGCGCATTGATGTGAACCGGACCTTTTTGAGCTACAGCAACGTTAATCGCTTCATTAATTTTAAGATCGTTTTCATCAGAAGCGTCTTCATGCAAATTGGCGTTGAAGAGGATATGATTCTCAAACACGTTTTTCTGGCGGATGGTTTGTCCGTCACCGATATCTATTTTACTTTTCGGACGGTCGGCTGAAATAACGACCAGCGGAATCTGGCTGTAGAAAGCTTCTGCTATGGCCGGGTAGTAATTCAGAACTGCAGAACCTGAAGTACAAACAAGCGCAACCGGTTTTTGTTTTTGCTGTGCCATCCCCAATGCAAAGAAAGCGGCGCAACGTTCATCGGCTATACTGTAACAGTTAAATTCCGGATTACTTGCGAAACCAATAGTTAAAGGAGCATTTCTGGAACCCGGCGAGATTACAATATCAAGAAGGTCTTTAGCTTTACAGATTTCAAGTATACTTTGGGCTAAAGGTATTTTTGGGTAAGTCATTTTTAAAGTCGCTAAGTCACAAAGATACAAATATTAGGATGTTGTAAAAACACAAAGTTCCGCTCTCAGGAATGCAATTGTTCCTCTTCCTTCATGATCATAAATCTGTAGAATGTGTAATGTGAAATTCCGTAGGACAAAATCACCATCTGATAAATACCTTCGTTTTTAATGTAAAATTTATTGATAAAAAATGCGGCGATTTGAACAATAAATAAAATGGAACTAATTAATAACCAGTAGTTTTTGTGACCCGGATTGTGTACATAATTAATAATGGCGACACCTCCGATAAATGATGTGAAAAACGCATTTAAAATCCATATATAATAACTGTCACCCAAATGGCTTACCACAAATTCAATAATATACAGATAGATTACAAAAAAAGGAATGAAAGCAATACTTATTGCTTTGAAATTTCTTCTGGTTACCAAACCAAGAATCAACAGCACCAGGCACAACTTAAAAAGCATTGATGAAAAAGTGCCGTAAATAAATGTGGCCGGCGTCCCAAAATAAAAAAATACGGATGCCAGCTGATACAATAACAGTGCGGCAATGTAAAGTATGCTTCTTTTTTGTGAGGTTATAAAATAGAGAATCAGTAAAATAGGAATTCTTATGAACCAAAAAACCTCTGTCATTTCCTCAATGCTTACTATTGAAAATAAGCTGTACAGGAATAGATTCAAAAAGTATAGAATGAGTACTATTTTTGAAATTTTTTTAAAATTCATTCAACTCCATTTTGTATTAAAAATAAATATAGTGATTTTAAGTCATTATAACCCTAAACAACCAAATGCTTCTTTATGCGATTAGGAAATTTTTCACCAAATCAATCAGGTACAGACAACTACACAAAAACTGAAAAATCATAAATAAAGTTACGTTTTTTTAATAAATTATTAATACCGTATCCACAGATAGGAATTCTTACACTTCTTATTCCCTGAATCCCTTTGACTTGTATTTTTTATTCACTAATTTTGATAGGAAAAATAAAGTAAAATGAGCATTAGTATCCGTCAGGCAACCGTTGAAGACATGCCTTCTGTTTTAAAAATCATCAATCATGAAATTTTGAATTCGACTTCAATTTATGATTATGAGCCAAGAACATTAGGGCAGCAAATAGCCATCTTTAAAGAAAAAAAGGATAACAATTTCCCGTTTATCGTTGCAGAAAAAGATGAAATGATTGTTGGTTTCGGAACTTACGGTCGGTTCCGATTTAGGGAAGCTTATAAATTTACTGTTGAACATTCGGTCTATGTCCATAGGGATTATACCGGAAACGGCATTGGTTCTACCCTTCTGAAAGAACTGATCGAAATAGCAAAACTGCAAAAACTGCACACGATGATTGGTGTTATCGATTCAGAAAACAAGGGAAGCATTTCTTTTCACGAACGATTGGGTTTCAAAGTAGCGGGTCAGCTTAAAGAAACAGGTTATAAATTTGACCGTTGGCTGGATTCGGTTTTCGTACAATTAATTTTATAGTTTTTTCTCTGCCACAAAGACACGAAGGCACAACGAAGCTATTTCTGAATACTTCAAAAAAAAATCCCAAAACTGACTATTCAATTTTGGGATTTTATATTTTGATTCGCTAATTACTGAATACTTCTCACTATCCTTTTATCCAATCAATTATTTCTTTGTCATTGGGTAAAACTCTCGGACTGATTACGTTTTCCAGTTCGCCGTTTTCGTTAATTAAAAATTTCTGAAAATTCCATTCTACATGACTGTCTTCCAATCCGTTTTTGGACTTTTCGGTTAAAAAATGATAAATCGGATGCATATCTTCCCCTTTAACCGAAATTTTCTCCATCATCGGAAAAGTAACTCCGTAATTCTTAGTGCAGAATGCTTTGATTTCCTGATTGCTTCCCGGTTCCTGTGCCCCGAAATTATTGGCTGGAAAACCGATAATTACAAAATCCTTGTCCTTGTATTCTGAATATACTTTTTGCAACTGTTCGTATTGTGGTGTTAATCCGCATTCGGAAGCGGTATTCACCACCATAACTTTCTTTCCTTTTAAGGTAGCGAAATCAAATTCTTTTCCTTCGATGTCTTTTACCTTAAACTGATAGATACTTTGTTTCACTGTTTGTTTGTTTTCTGCTGTTTCCATTGTTTTTTTATTTTGGTTTTGCCCTTGACAACCCGCAATAAACACTAAGGCGATGGCTATAATAAGGTTTTTCATTATTTTGTATTTTTTATAAAATTAGTCAAATTGTAAGTTTTAATATACTTTTCTACTGTAAATTTTTGTTAAACAAAAAACCCACAATCTTTCGATTATGGGTTTTACTGTTATTTTTTATAATATTTTTTATACTTAAAGTAAGAAGCGATTCCGAGCAGTGTCACCAAGGCAACGGAAACATAAACGAAATTCGGTGTTACCACTTTATCTCCTTTTGCATACGAATGCAGTCCGGTCAAATAGAAATTCACACCAAAATAAGTCATCATAATCGAGTAAAAAGCGAAAACACTCATTAGGTTGTACACCCACTTTCCTCTCAATGCCGGTACGAATCGCATGTGAATTACAAAAGCATACACCATGATACTGATCAGTGCCCAAGTCTCTTTCGGATCCCAACCCCAATAACGTCCCCAACTCTCGTTAGCCCATTGTCCTCCCAGGAAGTTACCGATGGTTAACATTACCAGACCAACTGTCAAAGCCATTTCATTGATAATGGTAATTTCTCTTATGTTGAGTTCCATTTTCTTTTTGTTCTTCTCGTTGGTTAACAACATCAGTAACAGCGAAACTATTCCCAGAATCATTCCCAGTGTAAACGGTCCGTAACTTGCAACAATCACCGCTACGTGAATCATTAACCAATATGAATTCAGAACCGGTTGCAAATTGGCAATGGCAGGATCCATCCAGTTCCAATGCGCAATCATTAAAATCATGGCAGCCACGAAAGCGGTTGAAGACACAGTCAATTCCGATTTTCTTCCGAAAACCAAGCCGAAAAGCATTGTTGCCCATCCCACATAAATCATCGATTCGTAAGCATCACTCCACGGAGCATGTCCGGAAATGTACCAACGGGCAATTAGTCCGACGGTATGCATTATAAAAAACAAACCAATAAATACATGGCTGACTTTAACCAACGTGTTTATGATTTTCCCTGAATTGAAAATTTTTACGATTACGAACAAGAACATCAGAACGCCCGCAATCATGTACCACGAATACAGTTTCTTGAAGATATCGTACTTGTTGTACAGGATTTCCGAGTTGATTTTCTCCTCGCTCGGATAGACTTCTTTTCCGTATTTCTTCTGGAATTTTATTAATCCGTCAAGGAAAGTTTCCGCGGCTTTATAATCTTTCTTTGTTGGTACTTCGTCCAAAGAACTTAAATACAACGGAATTACGTTTTTGGTAAACAACGAATCGATTCCGGTTAATCCGGCTTCATTCAGTTCCAGATGCGAAACCCATTTGTTGTTTTTGTCAAACGGAATCGGGAACACCTTTAAAATTTGTCCACTCAAGGCTGAATATAACAGATTTACCTTTTTATCGGTTTCCATGAAATCTTTCTGAAACTGATTGGGCACAGGGGCTTTGTAGGCTTCATCCAGATAAGGCGATAATTTATAATTCCCTTTTTCATCAAAGAATTTCATCAGCGAAACGTACTTGGCACCTTTTTCAGCACCAATCATATTGTGAATACTGTCGTTCCCTTTTTTGATGAAGATAATCGGAACATTATACCAAACCTGTGGAAATTGTGTCATCGAAAGGAAAACCTGATCGGAATTCATTCCTTTATAGGAATCGCTTTTGCTTACTTTTCGCAACAATTCCGATGAAAACGTGTTCAAAGGTTTCATACGGCCGCCCTGATCCTGCACGATTAACCGTCCGAATTTGGATGCATGTTCTTCTGAAACTTTATACCTTGAAATTAAGGAATCAATTTGCTTTTCAGTTGGCATCATCGGTTGTTCGTGTTGCTGCTGATGTTGTGCCATCATTCCCATGCTGAAAAACAACATGATAACCGTTGTTAAAGCCGCTTTTTTAGCTTTTACCTTTTCCAGTTTTCTTTTCAGATCACCAAAACGGGAATCCTTAACAAACAAGATTCCGAGCATCCCGGCAAACAAAAGGAAGTAACCGATGTAGGTTACCCAAGTTCCCCAGAAATCGTGATTTACGGAAAGTACGGTTCCTTTTTCATCTGGATCAAATGATGCCTGGAAGAAGCGGTATCCGCGATAATCTAAAATATTGTTCATGAAAATTCTGGCATCAAATTTATTTTTCTGTTCGGTATCCTCAACTGTTACTTTACTTTCAAAAGCCGAATAGCTTTTATCGGTTCCCGGATACTTTGATGCAATGAAGTCGTTCAGTTTAACCTTGAAAGGCGTTTCATAAACCTTACTGCCGTACATAAAAGTATATTCAAGATTCCCCAATTTAAACGACTGCGGAACACCCATTTTCCCTTTGGAACCCAAAAGCGTCACTTCTTTTTCTTTACCTTCGTTTTTTACGGTCACTACCAAAGCATCATCCGTTTTCTGGTCTTTATAATCGCCGTTGGATTCCTGAACAATTTTTCCTTTGATGGCCGGCTGCGGAATTACGAATTGTGAACCGCCCATGTTATAAAGCGAACGCAACATAAGTGCCTGAATTTTGTCTTTTTCGACTTTACCCTGCATCTTATCTGCCATTCGCATAAAGTTACCTTCAAAAGGAGCCTGAATGGTATAGGCTTCAGCAATTTTAGTGATGTTTATGGCTCCCGGTGTAAATTTATTAAATGCAAAAAGTACATTATGGATATTTTGCACTTCGCCTTCCTTAAGAAAATGCTCGTGACGTGTTCCGTCTCCGGATTCTACCAATTTTAAAAAGAAAATACCGTTTTCATCCTCTTTGATGACTTCTTTTGCCCCCATTATGAAATCCTTATATTCGATTTCAAAAGGGATGTCGGCAAAACTTTCACTGATTGAAAAATCGTTATTGGTGATTGGTGACATCAGCAATTGCTTTTCGAATGTACGGCGCTTCATCTCTCCGTTATATTGTCCGTCGACAAAAACATTCAGATATACTTTGTCTGAAAATATCTGGTTGGAAACTTCACCTTCACGGATAGGCATCATCCCTTCAAAACTGATGTAACGCGTGATAAAAGCTCCGGCAATGATTAAAATAAAAGACAAATGCAGTAACAAAGATGCCCATTTACCCTTTTGAAGCAGGTTGTATCGTTTGATGTTCCCGATAAAATTAATCACGAAGAACACCATAATCACTTCGAACCATCTGGCATTGTAGACTAAAATTCGGGCAGTATCGGTATTGTATTCACTTTCGATAAAGGTTCCGGCTGCCATTGCTACTGCAAAAACGATAAACAAAACAGCCATTAAACGAGTTGAAAAAAGGAAGGAAAATATTTTTTTATCCATGACGGAAGCGGTTTTTACAAATTGTTGCGAAGATACTTAAAAGCAATGTTTTGTTAACTGTTTTTAACGAATTTTAAGAAATATAAAGTTGACCTAAAAAACGTACTTTACCAGCAGAAATCATAACACAATATATACTGACACAAACTTAATCAGATTTCGAAGAACATCAACTGACAATTATCATTTCGCTTCTTGTCTCTTGCTTCTTGTCTCTTGCTTCTATTTTCTTTTCCTCTATTCTCTTTTTTTCTCCCAAACACAAGAGACCTTCCCTCTTCAGCCCCGACAGTAGCGGCATCCTTTTGCTCCTCTCGTTAAAAGAACGAGAGGAGCAAAAGATACAGCGGATGGCGGGAAAACGGATTACCGGAAAGCCCGAACCTATCGCTCCAAAAAAATCATATTGCAAAAATCATCCGGAAACTAAAGTTGCATCGTATTGTCGGCAGATTGGAATTACTACCTTTGCAAAAAAAAACAGCATGGAAAACACATATATCGGATACCATTTTACGGTGGAACCTAAAGAATTGGGTTCTGAAATTTTAGTAGCCGAATTGGGAGAAACAGCCTTTGAAAGTTTTATGGAAACGGAAAAAGGGGTTTCGGCATTTGTTCAGAAAGCGCTTTGGAACGAACATATTCTGGATGATATTCAGATTTTACATTCGGATGAATTCAAAATCGAGTATACGTTTGAAGAAATTGAACAAGTGAACTGGAATGAGGAATGGGAGAAAAATTTCGATCCGATTGATGTGGACGGCATTTGTCATGTTCGCGCGCCTTTTCATGAAAAAACCGATGCAAAATACGATATTGTCATTGAACCGAAAATGAGTTTTGGGACCGGTCATCACGAAACCACTCACATGATGATTCAGCATCTTCTGGAAATGGATGTTACCAACCTAAAAACATTGGACATGGGTTGCGGAACTGCCATTTTAGCCATTTTAGCAGAAATGAAAGGCGCTCAACCGATTGATGCAATTGACATTGACAACTGGTGCTATCTGAATTCCATTGAAAATGCGGAACGCAACAACTGCAGACACATTACGGTTTATGAAGGCGATGCTTCACTGTTAAATCAGGGTCAGAAATATGACCTTATCATTGCCAACATCAACAGAAATATCCTTTTGAACGACATGCAAGCGTATGTAAATTGTTTAAACAAAAACGGAATTTTATTGTTGAGCGGATTTTATGAAGCAGACATTCCGGTTATCGATACAAGTTGCACTGAAAAAGGGCTGACCTATGTTAAAAAGTTCCAAAAGAATAACTGGGTTTCTTTAAAATACGTAAATTAGCACTTTATTTTATACTAATCATTTGATTATGAACGTAAAAGAAAAAATTAAAGAACAAGTATCAGTAGAAGAATTACTAGCTTCTAACTACGAAATCATTCTGTTCAATGATGACGTGAACACTTTTGACCATGTAATAGATACATTAATGTATGTATGTGATCATGAACCGTTACAAGCTGAACAATGTGCGCTTTTGGTTCATTATACCGGAAAATGTGCCGTAAAAACAGGATCCTACAAAGAATTGGAACCGTTATGCAGTAAACTACTTCAAGCCGATTTGAGTGCAGAAATACAATAAAAAAACAATACAAAAGAAAGCCCCGAAAAATTTCGGGGCTTTTTTTATTATACTCTTGTATGACAAAAAATTATGCTTTTGTAAAAGACACATTTAATGTAAAAGTCGTCCCTTGTTCAGTAAATGTAGCTTTAACTTTCAATTCTGTAGTAGACAAACTTACAATTTCAAACGCCTGGGTTTCTCCATCTACGGAAAGAGATATTGAATTATTGTCTTTTGTCCAAGTTCCTGGAGTCTGTTCCAAGGTGCATGCTGAATCAACATAATCACCTTCATTGTAAATACCATCGGCTTTTAGTTCAATGAAATCTTTACTACATCCTTCTTGATTGTTCGGATAATTGTCTTCCGGAGAAGTTACCCCGTTTTGAGTTACACTAAATTTGTTAAAATTCCATTTCCCTTCAACTGAAGCAACGGGTGCACTTGAATTATCACCATCATCTTTATTACAAGATGTAAAAGTCATACCTAAAGCTAAGGCAGAAACAAATAAAATACTTACTTTTTTCATTGTGTTAATTTTTAAATAATTTCCTGCAAATATATTAAAACACGACTAATTGAATAAATTTTCCTACAATTTAAAATCACTATAAATAACAGTAAAATATTACAAAAATTCATCGGAAACTTTCCTTACAAATCCCAATTAACATTACTTTATTAATCAGAACTCCGAATCCATAAAAACCAAAACCTTGTGCGACAGATTATTCGAAGCCGATTTGAGTGCCGAAATACAATAAAAAAAGTCCCGAAATTTTCGGGACTTTTTTTATTTTTAATCTATTTACATTCTTGTGTAAACATTAACCATTTCCATACCGTTATCTGTATACTTAACTTTTAAAGTTGTTGAATCTAAAGTTAGGATTTCAGCATTTTCAGCCACTCCATCAAATGTCACTGTCATAATATTACCTGATTTTGACCAAGTTCCTGTTCCAACATCCGAAAGACATCCACCATCATTATAATAATAAACATCTTTAGCAGTACCTCCGGCTAGAATTTCAATATAATCATTTCCGCATTGTGGAGCCTCGTTAAGATAATCTGTCAAAACTTCTTGACCGGAAACAATTGCTCCTTCTTTTGAATACTTCCATTTTCCTTCAATACTCGCACTTGATGAGCTTGATGAATCATCGTCCTTGTTACAAGATGTGAAAACCATGCCTAATGCTAAGGCAGAAACAAATAAAAGAGTAATTTTTTTCATAATATGTGTGTTTTTTAAATGATTTATAACAAATATATAAAAACATCCATATAATTATAACTTTCCTTACAATTTAAAAAGGCTCTAAATAAGGTAATAATCTTACATAAAAATTAATGAGGCAGTTTGTTTTTAAGGACTCCGTAAAGATATGTTCCCAGCAATGCTCCCGCAAGAACAATCACAATTCCGTAGAAACCGGCTCCAAGAAGAATGAAAATAGGTCCCGGACAAGAACCAACCAATCCCCATCCCAATCCGAATAAAGTTCCGCCAACTATATAGCGGACAAATCCTCTTTCCTTATCTTCAATTTCAATGGGATGTCCTTTGATGTTTTTAAGATGCTTTCTTTTGATGATCTGAACACCGATGACGCCGGTAAAAACTGCCACACCGATAATTCCGTACATGTGAAACGACTGAAACTGGAACATTTCATAAATTCGGTACCATGAAACGGCTTCGGCTTTTGTCAATACGATTCCGAACACGAAACCTACTAAAACAAATTTTATTAAGTTGATGAATTTCATGATTTCTATTTAAAAATTATTGGTAAAAGCACATGCGCCATGATCAATCCGCCGATAAAGAATCCGATTACGGCAATTAATGACGGTTTCTGAAGATTACTTAATCCGGAAATGGCGTGACCCGACGTACAACCGCCTGCATAACGCGTTCCGAAACCGATTAACAATCCGCCAAAGAAAAGAATGGCGATGGTTTTCGGCGTCTTTAACGCATCCCATCCAAACAGCGATTCTGGTCCCAATTTACCGTTTGGCGCTTCAATGTTCAAGGTTGCCAACTGTTCAATCGTCTTTGGATTTATCTGTACTCCGCTACCGTCACTTAAAAAATGAACCGCGACGAATCCGCCTAAAATCGCTCCGAAAACAACGGCCAGATTCCATTTTTGTTCACGCCAGTCAAATTTGAAAAAATCAACATTCTTACCTGCACCCGCCATGGTACAAAGCGTTCTTAAATTGGATGACATTCCGAAAGATTTTCCGAAGAAAATGAGTGTGAGCATTACCGCTCCGATTAAAAACCCTGAAATATACCAAGGCCAGGTTCCGAAAAATGAATACATAGTAATTTCTTTATTCGGCAAAAGTAATTATTGAATAAATATTTTGTGTAACAAACATCATATATTTTTCGTTTCAATAAAATAAACCGCTAATTTTGATTCGTTAAAATATCATTTATGAAAAACTTTACTATTGAGATCAAGTGGGCTTTTATATTTTTCATTGCATCATTAGCTTGGATGTTTTTAGAAAAATCAGTAGGACTTCATGATCAATATATTGAAAAACACCCTATCTATACCAATCTGTTTGCGATTGTTGCTATTGCGATTTATTATTTTGCCTTAAGAGATAAAAAGAAAAACTTTTTCAACAATCAGATGACATGGAAACAAGGATTTGTAAGCGGAGTATACCTTTCCTTTTTTATCGCAATATTAAGTCCTCTTGCGCAATATGTAACCAGTACAATAATAACACCCGATTACTTTAAAAATGTGATTGCATACGCTGTTGAACATAACAAAATGAAACGAGAAGATGCAGAAATGTATTTCAACTTAAAAAGTTATATCATGCAGGGAATTTTTGGGGCTCTTTCAATGGGGGTCGTAACTTCGGGAATTGTAGCTTATTTTATAAAATCAAAATAGCCATGTTTAAAAAAATATTTTTATTAAATCTGCTTTTTTTTGGTGTGACGGCTTGCATAAGCACGAAATCAACCATTCAAAACATTGACAATAGCGCCATTAAGCCGGCTGTTAAGGATAACGCCTATATTTTAAAAGAATACGCCGATTCCAAAAAATATGGCTACAATGAGGATTATCCGATTAACATTGGTGTCATTCAGGATAAAAGTGAAAGTGTGTATATTGGTTATTTCTTCAATGGGATGACAGGCCCTAAAGGAGAAACTTTAAACTATACCAAGGTAGACACCTGCTGTCCTTTCCCTACTAAACACAATACAATTGGCGGTGGTTTACTGTCTGTTTACGAAGTGAGGTGGACCGGTCAGACAAAGCCCGTTCGTTTGTATTTCAACATTTATGAAAGAGGTAAAATTATGTGCCCGATAGGTTTCCAGATTAAAAATCTACCGAAAAAATCCTGATAATTTTAAGAATTTTATAAGATTTACACCCTTCTAACTACTTCATTAGAAGGTTTTTTTATTATATCTTTGCAACACTTTTTATACACAACCATGAATTTACAGAACATCCCACAAATCAAACATACAGACAGCGGAAATTTCTTTTTACTGGCCGGCCCTTGCGCCATTGAAGGCGAAGAAATGGCAATGCGGATTGCCGAGAAAACGGTTTCCGTAACCGATAAACTTGGAATCCCCTTTGTTTTCAAAGGGTCATTCAAGAAAGCAAACCGTTCCAGAATTGACAGTTTCACGGGTATTGGTGATGAAAAAGCCTTAAGAATTCTTGAGAAAGTTTCAAAGGAATTCGGCGTACCAACCGTAACCGATATTCACACAAATGAAGATGCCGCAATGGCTGCCGAATATGTGGATGTACTTCAGATCCCTGCTTTTTTGGTGCGCCAGACCGATTTGGTTGTGGCTGCCGCAAATACAGGAAAAACCGTAAACCTGAAAAAAGGGCAATTCATGAGTCCGGAAAGCATGAAACATGCGGTTCAGAAAGTGATTGACTGTAACAACCATAACGTAATGGTTACCGACAGAGGAACCATGTTCGGGTATCAGGACATGATTGTGGATTACAGAGGCATTCCGACGATGCAGCAATTTGCTACCACCGTTTTGGATGTTACCCACTCGTTACAACAGCCAAATCAGATGGTTGGAGTAACCGGAGGTCGCCCCGAAATGATTGAAACCATCGCCAAAGCAGGAATCGCAGTAGGTGTGGACGGAATCTTTATCGAAACCCATTTTGATCCTGCCAATGCTAAAAGTGACGGTGCCAATATGCTTCACCTGGATTTATTTGAGGGATTAATGACCAAGTTGGTTGCCATCAGACAAACCATAAACAAATTCTAATAAAAACACAAAACCACTAATAAAGTATCCTTTTTTAGTGGTTTTGCTCTTTTGTGCTTTTGCCGACCTGACACGGATTACTATGCCCGTGTAATAATAAACTGCAAGCTCAAAATCTGATGTTATTCAAAAAACATCCAAAAGAGGCCTTCTGAGATGAAACCTTTGTCATTTAAGTTGATATGCCATTCTGATATTTTTCCGACTCCTTTAAAACAAAATCCTCCGATGATTTCATCAGAAAAAATATCCCAAAAAATTTGTCCGAAACAAAAATTAAACTAACTTTGTTTTTCAAAGTACTTTATATGGATACTCAAAATTATTTACAGGACTTAAAAGAGATAAAAGATTTGATGAACAAATCGACCCAATTTATTTCTTTGAGTGGTTTATCAGGAATACTGGCTGGTGTTTATGCCATAATTGGTGCAGTGGTAGCCTATTTTCTGATAGAGAACCATACGGATTACTATATAACACTTGAAAGCAAAACATTCAAGTTGATTATACTGACGGCTTTGATTGTTCTTACAGCCTCTTTACTGACTGCATATATAATGACGGCTAATAAAGCCAAAAAAGTTGGTGAAAAAATATGGAACGCATCCTCAAAAAGATTATTAATTAACTTTTTTATTCCGTTGGTTACCGGAGGAATTTTTGCAGTATTGTTATTGCGAAACGGATATTACGGTTTGGTCGTTCCAATCACACTGATTTTTTACGGATTGGCCTGCGTAAACGCAAGTAAATACACACTTAGAGATGTTCGTTATTTAGGGATAACAGAAATTATCATAGGATTATTTGCTGTTGAATTTTCGGGTTATGGTTTGTATTTTTGGGTTTTAGGATTTGGGGTTTGTCATATCATTTACGGATCGGTTATGCACTTTAAATACGACAGAAAATAACCGTGAAAAACATTATCCAAAATATAAACAAGGCATTTGATCATCGTATCCGACTCGGAATCATGTCTGTATTGATGGTCAATGAATCGGCAGATTTCAGTACGCTTAAAGAATTATTAGGCGTAACCGACGGGAATCTGGCCAGTCACGCCAAAGCACTTGAAAGCGAAAACTACATCGTTGTGGAAAAGCAATTCATCGGAAAAAAACCAAACACGAGTTATAAAGCAACCAAGGAAGGCCGAAAGGCTTTTCAGGAACATATTGAAGCACTTGAAAAATTGATTACTCCTCCCCTTCGCTAACGCAAGGTTCAAAAGAGACACTCTATTTTTTTATTCTTCAACTTTGAAAAACAAAGTACTTTAAAAACTAAATAACCAAAAATCATGGAAAATCAAAATCAAAACATTGTGGAAAATCAAAACACAAATCAAAACAAAGGATCTTTTCTTCAGTCGACTACCGCTAAAATGATGATGGTAGGCATACTGACACTGGTATTACTTATTCCTCTAGCTTTCGTAAATGAACTGATCGTTGAACGATCCGAACGAAAAAAAGAAGTCGTTAATGAAGTTACCCAATTATGGGGCCAGGATATTTTTTTCTACGGACCGATATTAAAGGTTCCTTACAAAAGCTATACGGAAACCGCCGTATTGGATCCCAAAACAAAACAGTCCAGCATTCAAATGAACATGACTGTTCAGTATGCTTATTTCTTCCCGGAAAAAATCAATAATACCTCGGATATAAAAAAGAACACTTCTTTAAAACGAGGCATCTACAACAATGTCGTTTTTACGGCTGATATGAAATTTGATGGGTATTTTGGAAAACCTAATTTTGAAAAACTGGGTTTAAAAGAAGACGATTTACTGTGGGACAAAGCAGTTTTAGTGGTAAAAACAACCAATCTGAAAAGCATCAAAAGTGATTTAAACATCAAACTGAACAGTCAGAATTTCAACTTCGAATCTAAAGACGAGCAAGATAAATTTTTCGGTACGCTGGAAACCGGAACGTTCAATTACAAAACATTGGTTCCGAATGGCAAGCTCGATTTCAGCTTTAACATGAAATACAACGGAAGCAACAGTGTGAAATTCATCCCGATTGGAAAAACCACGCAAATTAATCTGAATTCGGATTGGGATTCACCGAGTTTTGAAGGCATGTTTGCAGCCAACGACACCACCAAATCCATCAGCAAAAAAGGATTTCACGCCGATTGGAAAATATTGGACATCAATCGTTCTTTTTCACAGCAATATGCTTCAAAAATTCCGAATCTGAATGAATATTCCTTTGGTGTTAAACTGATTGAAACCGTAGACGAATACCAACAGAATGAACGCGCATCAAAATACGGCTTTCTTGTAATTGGACTTACCTTTCTGATATTCTTTTTAATTCAGACCGTGAACAAAATAAACATTCACATTTTCCAGTACACTATGTTAGGATTGGCACTGATCATGTTTTACACGCTGTTGATTTCCATTACGGAACATTCTAGTTTTTCGCTGGCTTACCTGATTGCTTCACTTGCGGTAATTGGGATGATTGTCCTTTATTCTGTTTCCATTCTGAAAACAAAAAAATTCCCTGTATTCATCGGAATGGCATTGAGCGGTTTGTATGCCTTCATTTATGTGATCATACAATTGGAAAACTACGCGCTGTTGGTGGGAAGCATCGGATTGTTCATCATTTTGGGATTAGTGATGTACTTCTCCAGAAAAATTGATTGGAATAACGGATACAATTAAGAGGCTGCTTCAAAAGAATGTCATTTAAATAAAAAGAGCACTCCTAACTTACATTATTTCGTGTGTGAATATTCTAAACTGCAAAATGACACAAAAAAAAGTCCCGATCAGATCGGGACTTTTTTTATTCATTTTATATTATTCACCATCCACATAATCTTGCAGATAACTGAATCTTTTGGTAAGTTTTCCGTTTTCGGTGATTTTGGCGCGTTCCAGAATACCGTCTTTATCATTGTTGTAAAAAGCCGGAATGACGTGTTTCAGGAACATCTCCCCAAAACCTTCACTGGCATCTTTTGGCAATTCGCATGGTAAATTATCAACCGCCATTACCACAACAGCGCCGGGATGGTTCACATCCACTTCCTTCCCTTCACTTGGGTAATAACCGTAAAACGGCTCTGCAATTGTTGAGGAACGCAATGTACATTCGATAGGCCCGCCAACATCACAGGAAATATCAGCTACCACCTTAATTTTATTATCTGAAGCGTTTAACATTGTTCTTGTTAAGATAACCGGCGCACCATTCCCGTAGAAATGACCCGCGATGAACAAGTCGGACACCTTAGTAAAACGCTCAAAATCGGACACATACTCTTGCGGATTTGCATAAAAATGCTCTCTTTCGGCAGGCTTTCCGTCTTTGCGCTTGTTATAGTCCAAAACATCGATTTGGGTATAGACCGGTTTGTCGTATGTTTTTGTTAAATAATCTTCAACGGAAACCTGTTTGATTTTCATGGCATCCAAAATTTCTTTGGCCCCCATACCCACCTTTCCGTGTCCGGTTAAAACAATTTTGATTGGCGGCAACATGGGACGTCGCAAGCGCTCCACCAATGCCGTTTTATCAGCCAATGTTTCCGCTTTGGGCAAATTGAACAGCTCATATTTGATTCCGAAAGCCCTGAAACCGTTATAGGCACCAACAATTCCGGCATATCGGCCAAAACCGATTAAACGGTGATTGTCTTCATTCACGATGGTTTCATGATCGATTAATCGGATGTTTTTTTCCAAGCAGGCAATAAGCAGTTTTTTATTATAAGGCTGTTTTTTTATCGTATGAGAAAAGAAAAAATACTTTTTACCGGGAAGCAAAGCATCAATCGGAACCTCTTTTACCCCAATCAATACGTCACAATCAGAAAGATCATCGGTAACTTCAAATCCTAATTTACGATATTCATCATCCGAAAAAATACGAATGTCTGACGATTCCACTTTGATTTCAGCCAACGGAAACTGTTCTTTTAACTTAATCAATTCTGAAGGGGTAAAAACCACACGTCTGTCGGGCGGGTTTTTTCTTTCTTTAATAATTCCGAATCTCATCATTCTGCAATCTTTGAATAATATCTAATAAAATATCACAAAACGTGATAATTATTAAATTTTTATAGGTTTGTTTTGTCTGTTTTTATTTATTCTCGCCCAAATGTACTATTTAAAGAATAGTGGTGCAATAATTTTTAATTGAATTTTGATTACTTTAACTTTGTATTGTGAAATTTGTAACTAAATTTGCAACTGCATCTGGGGTCGACTGGTTTTGACAGCGAGTGGAATTGGATGGTAAGCACGTCGAGAACTGGGACAATTCTCGTAAATAAAAGGTCTCACAACTTTACACGGCGAAAATAATTACGCTTTAGCTGCTTAATCTGAATCATAGTAAGATTTGCCTAGTTCCTACCAGGTAGGAAAGCTAGATTCTCCTCGAAAGCCTTGGTTTATGGCGTTCGGATTAGGGGAACCGTAAAAGTAAACCTAGGAACGGTAATGCTTTAAATCCGTTCTGACACCTATAAAGCTAAGCGAAAAGTGGCGGTTTCCGGCCTTGCTTTTTGTCGAAAATTCAAGCGGAAACTAAGCGTGTAGAAAGCTCTTCGATTGCTTGTTTGGACGAGAGTTCGATTCTCTCCGACTCCACAAGATTAACTTTATTTAGCAACAAAAGCCTGTAAATCGTATGATTTACAGGCTTTTTGCATTTTACAACCTTTCAGATTATTCATTAAATCGCATTCGTGAGGGGGCAAATTCGGGTACCCGAAAATTAATTCAAAAAAGGTCACCGAATTTCTTCCGAGCACCCGTAAATACAAGCAGTTCAGAGAATGAACATCTTGAAAAAAACAACGCAATTAACTAATTTGTTTCATCTAAAAGGTTACCACTATGAATGCAAAAATTTCTATTCTCTTTTATGTAAAGAGAGCTAAAACCACCGCAAAGGGGCTGGTTCCAATTTATCTAAGAGTCACAGTTGACGGAATACGTATCGAGATCGCTACTAAACGATTTGTAGAATCAAGCAAATGGTCCGTATCTGCAGGTAAAATGAAAGGCAATTCAGAAGAATCCCGTTCAATAAACAGTTATCTCGATATTTTAAAAGGTAAAGTTTATGACGCTCAAAAAGAAATTCTTCAGAATGATGATAGGGTTACGGCCGCAACTATGAAGAATAAAATCTTAGGAATTGAAGAAAAAGGCCACATGTTAATAACAATATTCAAAGACCATAATAAACGAATGGAAGCCCTTATAGGAAAAGAATATTCTTTGAGTACTCATAAAAGATATGAAACTACACTACAGCATACGATAAACTTTATGAAATGGAAATTTTCAATTTCAGACATTAATATCAAAGATATTAATCTGTCCTTCATAACAGATTTCGAATTTTATTTGAGAACTGTTCGCAATTGCAATAATAATTCAACAATAAAATACATTAAAAATTTTGGAAAAATAATTCGAATCTGTGTTGCTAACGGATGGTTACAAAGTGATCCTTTTATGAACTTCAAATGTAAAATTCAAGAAGTTGAAAGAGTATATTTAACGGAGGAAGAAATTAAACGTATTTATGACAAAACCTTTAATACAATTCGATTGAATCAGGTTAAGGACATCTTCCTTTTCAGTTGCTATACAGGATTAGCATATATTGATGTAAAACAATTAACACATAATAACCTCATCGTGGGTATCGACGGAACAAAATGGATTTCCACTCATAGGCAAAAGACTGAAACATTATCAAAAATACCTTTACTACCAATAGCTGAAGAAATAGTTCAAAAATACACTGATCATCCACAATGTATAAGCGAGGAAGTTTTGTTACCGGTACCTAGTAATCAGAAAATGAATGAATACTTAAAGGAAATAGCAACCATTTGCGAAATAAATAAAGAACTTA
Organism: Flavobacterium limnosediminis JC2902; assembly: GCF_000498535.1. GTDB lineage: Bacteria > Bacteroidota > Bacteroidia > Flavobacteriales > Flavobacteriaceae > Flavobacterium > Flavobacterium limnosediminis. Next base: position 31,239 of record NZ_AVGG01000005.1, read on the forward strand.
CTTCTCATTCGGCCCGTCACACGTTTGCAACAAGTGTAACTTTAACTAATGGTGTTCCGATTGAAAGTGTAAGTAAAATGCTTGGTCATAAAAATTTGAAAACAACACAACATTATGCAAAAATTTTGGATCAAAAAATTAGTACCGATATGTCTGCATTAAGAGAAAAACTAATTCAAAAAAACAATACAGATAAAAATAATTCATTAAAAAAGTCACTATAATGTCGCTATACCACTATCCCAAAAAGTGTGTAAGTTTGAAAATAACAGGGCTTTAATTTTTATACTTACACACTTTACCGGGTAGAATCGATAATAATTTGGAACCTTCTTAAATTTACATCATATCTTCAGCTATTTTTCCTATTAGCCAAGGTGCTGTTTTATTCTCTTCACCTCTGTTAATATTATCACTGTGAGTATAGTCTAAAATACCATCCTTGTAGTCAACAGCATGTACATACTCATGAATAATAGTATTTACAATACTACCTTCACTCCTTCTTAGTTTTGCTGTATTAATTTTTATCAATTCCGAACTTCCCGTTTTAGCATTTGCTAGACCAAATATATTCCAATACCCTTCAACAGTTACCGTTTCTCTAAATGATTTCAAGTCACTCGCTATTTTAGATGAACTCACCGAAGTCCCAGAAAAACTTTCTACTGATTCAATTTTTGAATAAAACAATGCCCCATTAAGAATTCGTTCCGCAATCGCAAGACATCTTATCAACTTTTCGTTAGTTCCTTTATAATAAAATCTATTCATATCAAACTAATATTGCTTCATCTTTGTACTCAAAAAGTTCTTCGGATTATCATGACTAATCAAATCAAAAAGTTCTTTTCCTAAATACCCTCGAAGATTATGATACAATTCTTTTTCTGTATTTTTCTGCGAAACTACATAATAATCAGTACCAAATAATATTTTGTTTTTAACTTTTTCATCTTCCAATAAATATTTTAACATTGGAAAAAGTTCTTGATTAAAAAGAATAAAACTCACATCAGCATAAACATTCTCATAGGTCACCATCAAATCGTATATAATAGATAGCCAACTTGCATTCCACCATATTGTTCTTTGGTTACCATGAGTAAGAGTATTGTTTTTCTTTAAATAATCTTCTTTACATTCATGGTTAATATTTTTATTATAATTGTTCCAACTATCAGCCATGTACTTTGCCCATTCTTCTTCTCCTCCAAAATGAGCAATACAAATTTTAAGATTACTCAAATCAAGTTCATATCCAATATACTCCTTCAGTAAATCCTTATTCAACAAACAATGATAATTCAATGGATGAGTAAAGTTAGTTGTAAAACGATAGTTACTGGTTTGTGGCAACGGAATTGGAATTTGAGGCTCGTCTTTTTTTCTGGTATACTTTAAAATTGGATGATTATCCCATTCCTTTTGCTTTGTTCCCCTATAATATACGGTTCCGGCAATGCAGTGACTAATTATCGGGATTTGATTCTCCTGAGCAAATTCATACATTGACATGAGCTCTTTATCAAAAGGATAATATCCCAACGCCGGATATAATTTAATACCATCAAATTTCATATTGGAAAGCAATTCTTTCGCATGAATTTCATAATTATCATTTCCTGATAATTCTTTAGTAGCTTTTAATCTTCTTGGATCCAGAAATAAGAATGGAAGAATTGAATCTTTATTATTTACTTTCATTATTTTCAATTCATTCAACTGCTCTAAATATGGCTTAACAGCCTTTCCTGCACCCATATAATCCATGTCCATTGATAAGACTACAAAACGAGTCCCTGGTTCATATGTCTTTTCAAGTAAATCAAAAATTTTACTTTGTTCTTTATACAAAGAGTATCTTCCCAAAGTTCTAAATCTTTTTATAGCCTCTTGAGTAGTCTTGCTGAATAAAAAATCAACCCTAAAAAAATTAGTCAAAATACTAAATACCCAACGTATTATAATGAAAACAATAACATTAACCCATTGTAAAATAATGGTCCATTTTAAAATATCAATAAATCCATAGCGAATAGTTTTAAATTGGTGTCTCCATTTTTTATATCTTTCGCTCCCTCTCGATGTAAAATTTTTATAATACCATTTTATAAATTTCATCGTGAAAATACGATATAAAAAAGGCAATAGCTTTTTACCAAATTCATTTGGTACATGATCTATAGTAAAAGTATGCGTATGGCAATTATATATTCTCTTTTCCTCCATCAATAATTAAATTTTCAATTTTCTTAATGCTTCTGTTAAGTTCTGCAAATGTGATATTTTGATTTAAAAATTTGCTTACTTTATTTTTGCATGAACTATTCATCGTAATTTCTTCTTTGGTGAAACTTGAAATAATACCATTCTCATATAGTATATTATTAATTTCATTCATTTCCAAACTGAAATTTTTATCAACGAACAATGAATTTATAGGTATGCTATAATTAAGTTTATTCCCTTTTGTAAAAGACTTGAAATACTTTTTGAAATAGTTTAGCATCGACTCTCCACCGCTTTCTTTGATAGAAATAATTTTATATAAAGAATTATCACTCGACAATATTTTATCATCAAAATTATTTTTTGAAAATGTAATTTTCTTCAAATCAAGTCCCTTTGAATAGATATTACTAATATCACAACTCCTGTCAAAAAAGGTAGTATCAAGAAAACTACAATCAAGAAACTGTGGGTAATTGTCTATGTGACAATTAATAAAATACATATTAGAAAAATCAAAAGTAATTTTAGATATTATCGGAACATCGATAAAATAAAAACCATTAATAACAGCTAATTCATCCCTGGATTGTTCGGTGTCTTCAAATAGATATTTAAGTATCTTGGAATTTGAAAATTTATTATCGCTTATTGAAATTAGAAAAACTACTAAATTACTTATAGCAAGTTTTTTTAAAAATATTGTACCGTAATTATTCTCATTTGCTTTATAATTTTCAATCTCTAATACTATTTTTTTTATTCTGTCAAGATAGAATTCAAAACCTTTATCGCTATCCTTAATTTTATTTTTTAATCCTCTAAAAATTATAGAATTAAACTTAAACTCATTAGATAAAGTATTAATTAATGAGTCTGAAAGAGAATAACCGCTTTCATCAACAATTTTTGAATATATAGCATTATACTTAAAAGCAGAATTATAAAAATCAAATCTAAAAACATAACTACCATTCTTATCCAAGCAAAAAAAAGGATTGTCCCTTAGACTATTCTTCACTTTTTCAGAACTTAAATCGACTTTAATTTTTCTAAGAAAACTGATAAAATCGTCATCATTGAATACCCCATTTTTCTCAACTGCCGCAAGACTGAGTAATTTAATATAATCATCTACAGGAATTATAAAACCATGGTTTTCCTTTTTTGCAATTTCACGTTGACAAATTTTATATATAAGATAATCGCTACTATTATTTCTGAGCAAAATTTCAGAATTGAAAACATATTCGATTTCTTCATAATCAAAATTATTTTCAACTATTAATACAATTATCTCCAGTACAAATGGAGAATAAACGTAAACATCTCCATTGATATCCTCATAAAACTCATTTAGAATTTTTATACATTCATTAACCTTTTTTACATTAATTTCTCCTTCAATCGTAAAATGTTTTTCGAAAAACTTTTTAGCCAGCTCGACATTAAATTTTAATAACTTGAAAACCTTGTGCTTATTACTAAAATCCACATCAGTATTGAGAAGTTCGTTTATATAAATATCTCTGCAATTAATTATTAATTTCCCTCTCCCTATAAGCTCCTTCAAAACATTAAAATCTTCAACAAAATCTTTCAAACTAAAATTAGGGAGGGTAGAAATAATCTCATCAATACCATCTATAATTACAGTTATGTTCCCCAGTGCAAAATTTGATTTAAATGTTGTAAGATCAATATCCCCTGCCTTAGAATTGCAAATTTCAAAAATGGAATGCAAATCAAACTTCCAATTGTCAACTCGCTCCCTGTGCTTAATTTCATTTATATATGACTGCGCATCAAGAAAAATAACAATGCTTTTTTCAAAATCATGAATTATCTCATCGTGAATTTTTTGACAAACCGTTGTCTTTCCATCTCCACCGGAACCAATAATAAAGGCAACTGGAGAATGAGAATCATTCTTTAACCAATCAAAAATATCATCTAATTTTTCAATGTTTTCTTTAATTTCAAAAAACGGACTTATAAATACTTCATTACTCAATAACTCTGTCTGCTCAATCCTTGATAAGCTATAATCAAATAAATATTCATCGAGATAGAAAACATCAGAATTAACAAATTTATCTCTAATAAACTTTATCCTCAAGTTTGTAGATTGATTGTAATCCTTTGGAAGTAATACAGTTAAATTCTTTAAGAATTTATTTTTATATTTTTTATTAAACTCCTCAATAACTTCGTTTCTTCTGTATTCGTGTCCAAAAATGAGGTAGTTTAAATTTAAGTCACTATTTGATCCAGATTTCTTAAAATTGTATAAACAATAGCTTTTTTCATCTGCAATTACTTCTAATGTAAACATTGGAAATAGCTTTACTAAAACATCTTTAATTTCACTAAAACTATAATTCAAAGAAGGTTTTTCAGCGAATAAATCCTGGATTACTTCTTCAATTTTCTTTAAATTAGAAACATTGAGAGTTTTAGGATTTTTAAAATTCTTATTTTTTATTTTGTTTGGAAAAGTGGTAAACGAAACCAATTGAGGTTTAACACTCTTTTCAATACAATTCAAAAAAATACTGCACTCAGGCTTTTCAGAATCAATATTTTTTTTGATATAATGGTTTGATACGACAAAAATGTATTTAGTTAAAAAATCAAGACTTTGATTTGGAAACAACATTATTAAATAATCAAAATATCTAGGTCTTTCATTTTTAAAATATTCATAGATTTTTTTTGAATTGACTACTACATTTATGCCCGATTTAATTATTGTCTCTATTAATTCAGCTACATTTTCAAACTCTTCTTCATCAAAAGAAACTCCTACAAAATCAAAACCCGGAACTTTACTCTGTGGTATGTTATACAATACGCTGTCAAGAATTTTCTTTACCCCTAAAGATTTGTCAATATTTTGCTCATTGGCTAATATTCTGTAAACATCGTTTGTATCAATTAAATTGAATTCAAAATCAAGAACGAATCTACCTTGTATTTTACTATCAATTTTATCCTTAAAAGCTTTACTTATTTTTTTCTTTCCTTTTAGGAAAACAAAGAAAAGTTTATCAAAATCATGATATAGATTTTTATCAATGATCTGATCTACAGTAGATTCTATTTTTTCGTTTGAAAATGTTGAAGTTATCTGAACAAAGATTCTGTTTTCAGCATCTAATCCATCAATCCCAGGGAAATTTCTGGACAATAAATTTGCATTAACAAGATTGTAGTCAAATAATACGTTAAGTACATTTAGAAAAGTTGTTTCAAGTAAAATATTTAAACTGTGTTCATTATTTGCACTTTCAATTTCAACTTTATTTTTTAATGTTCCTAAACCTGTGCTAATCCTATCGTGAAGACCTCTTATATTCATAAAATAAAATTAAAATCAATAAAAACCATTCATTTTGGTAAATACCACTTAGATGAAATCATTTTCTTTCATCTTGCTCATTAATAATCTTACACAGCTTTGCCCCTGAGTAGAAATATCCCAATAGTACTTATGTACACGGATACCATAAAGTGTAAAAAAGTTAAAGATGTTCATATTTTTACTGGCCGAAACTTCATAATTCAAATTAATCGGAACTATCTTTAAACCACCTATTCCAAATTCAGCATCACCTTTTTTTGAATCTTTTCTAAAATTAGTTGCTAAAGCATCTGACAGTGAATAAATATTAAACCACTTCATTCTATCTTCCATCACATTGCATCTATCTGCATAATAACTCGGATAATATGCATTAACGAATTCATACGGAGTACCTACAGTAACAAGTAGTTTACTAAGGTTTATTAAATTGGGTGAAGGTATGGTACCAACCGGAAACAATAAATCCTTTACAACGATACTTCCAAAACTATAGCAATGAAAATGAATTTTTGAATTAGGCTCGTTTTCTGCAATATATTCAACAAGCAAATCTAAATTCCCTAGGATAATTTGACTACGATCACCATTTTCAATATACTGGTCTACACAAACAAATTCAGTAGCCAATGAAGTTATAATTGTTTTAGATTCCGGTACAATTAATAGTATCAAAGCGGTAATTGGAACTCCCGCTTTAAATAGATCTTTTACAGTTGGCGAATTAATCTTTACCAAAAACGAATTAATGCTATCAATTATAACATCTAATCTAAAAACAGACATTAGATTTTTAAATTCACTCGAAGCACTCAAATTTGTTGCAATATCTAAACTAGCCGGTATAAAAAATAAAATGGCTAATGATATTATAAACAAAATAAAAAAAGCATAAAAAGTAAGGTAAGGCCTGCTGAAACTATTATACTTAAAAAGACGCAAAACAATTTGGGGAAACTTTTTTACAACTAACCAAAAAAGAATAAGATTTTTTATTAGGATATTCCTCTCCTTAAATTTTTCTGTTAAAATATCATTATATTTAAAATCATATAATTTGTAAACAATTGCACCTTCTTCTTCCGCATTGTCATTCTCATTTTTTTTAAAAATACTCACAACTGTACTTTCCTTCTCATCTGTATAAGCAACTTTTTCAGTTTTTATATCAAAAGATTCTCCCGTATGAGTATAATTCAATTCATTTTTTATACGCAATGCATACTTCTCAACAGTGTCATCATGAAAAGACTGTCCTAACCCGCCAACATAAATACCTATTCTCACAAACAATTAAATAAATTAAATTACTACTAAGCCTCTAAATAATCATCTGCCTCTCTTCTGTCCTCTCTTGATGGCTTAGAATTTTCATCAACAATACCTATTTTGGCATAAAACCCTCTAATTAAATCTGCATTATATTTGCCGTTAGACTTAGAAAAAGCTTCTGCAAGTGTATCGCGATTACTCACACAACGAGCAGCAAAAATTACTGATCGAGAGGTCACGTATGCATCATTATTCACTTCAGTTGACATGTAAACCTGAAAAGGCTGCGGAGTTAACTTATCGGGATTTTCAGACATGTATTTTTTAACTTTATCGGCAGCATCCAGAATTTTAGTGTAGGTATCAAAGTTAAATTCTCCAGGGCCCGGTAAAAGTTTAAAAATTGCAGGATTATTAAATCCAATCGTATTTATTCTATATTCGACCTTGGCCAAGCCTAGTTCTGCAGAAGCAGCTAAAGCCCCAAATTTAAAATCGGCTGATGTTTTTAAGTCGGTAACATTAAGGATAACTCTTAAACCTGCCCCCCAACGTGTACCGTAAATTTTCCCACCTATTGGGTTAGAAACAATTTTATCAGTAAACATCATAGCTTCATAACTGAAGCAAAACGATTTAAAATTAGCGTTGGCATTACCAACAACAACTCCTAGATCTGCTGCTGTTTGTAAATTAAGTGACCGCTGAAATACTTCTGCTTGTGAAAAAGGACTATCCGCATCTGTCAATGCTACAGGTTTTAATAAATCTGCTTCTTTTTCAAACGATAAAGAATAAAATGCCCCGTTTTCTTTCAAAAGCGGGTTTATTGGAAACCACTCTAAATTTGCCATAATTAATATCTTAGTTTGTTTTGAAATCTAAATAACTCATTTTCACCCATCTGTCTTCCATACTGATTTTACACCACCCGTTTATTTCATCAGTAATGAAAACTTCCTGTCCTTTGTGTAGCGAAGCAGTTTTAGGAAAATCTTTTGATGGTCCTGTTCTCACATTTAATACATCTGCGCTTACTATAACATGTTTTACAATATTTGTAAACCTACCATATACCCAGTGTTCTGCTGAAGATGATATTTTTAACCATCCGTCCTTCTCCCCAAAAACCCTTAAAATTCCACCCTGCTCCACAGGATTCCTATCAGATACAATCGAAAAATTATTACCCGCCCCTTCTCTTACATTAAGTGAATTGGCCGTTACACTAACATACTTAACTATAGGTACAGTTAATGGATTAGGAGAGTCCGTATTGAGTAAACTATGTACAAGTGGTAAAAAAATATTTTTACAATCTTCAACCTTGTTACCCCCAAAAAAGTTAGTCCCGGGACAAGATTTATTATTCTTTGTACCATTATTCCTCGCACCTGAAGACAAGTCAAACCAATGATGGTAAACAATTTTATCGGTATTGGCTGCCAAATTAAACTTCTTGCACAATGCTGCCGTCATTTTCACAATAGCATCTTTTTGCAATTGATTCATCTCATCTGCTCCTTTATCAAAATTACCAAGGTTCTCAATGCAAACAGAGTTTGCATTATTTCCGACTATACAGGCAGGCGAATTCTCGATGTTTCTTCCTGTCATAATTGTACCATCAGGAAAAGTGGTAAAATGTTGTCCAATATCCATCCAACCATTATGATTAACATGGTATTCTTTCATTCCTTTTTGCAATTCAAAATGATTATTCCCTTTAAAGTGAATGTAAGAAGGGCTGTAGGTATGATGTTGTTGTATAGTCAACACTGTTCGTCCAATACGTAGATTTGAAATATAATTTTCAAATTCTGATATTGACATTTTTGTGAACCCAAATTTTGTCTCCATAATTTACTCTTCTATTAAATTAACTAACGGCCCCTACTGCTTGAACAGAATTATCACCAATCTCAGTAAGTTGAATATAACTTCCTAATTTCATAATATTTGTGCCTCCGGGAGCTACAGAAAAAGAAATTTGGGGAACTAATTTACCTCCAGTTGTACAACGTATCACCCCCTCAAATTCAACTGTCAATGCAGCACTGGAACTTGTTGATACAATTACTTTTTTAAATGCAGTACTACTAATCTGAGTTGAATACTGAGTGGCAGTAGTTTCATTACTTGCTGACCCAAGAAATGAATTTGCAACATACTCCATCGATGTAATATTAAGTCCTCCACTAGTTAACCACCCCATTGATGTTAAATGAGAAACTGTACCAGCAGTAATCATATACTTTCCTTTAAAAAGATATGTTTTATTTGATGATAATATAATTTCGTCGCATCCGGAGGGAAATGCATTTTGTTCAACTGTAGAATCTTGCAAATTAAATGAAGAAGAAGGTGCCGCAATAAAATTGGTAAATCCAACATTTCCACTCCCCAAAATAGAAATACCATTAACCGTTTTAATGTTACTACCGCTAACTAATAAATCTTGTTTATTGTTCAAATCAGTGACCAATCCTGTTACTTGGGTTTTAGCAATAGCTCCGGTTATTGTAGATGCCGTTCCGCTAACGTTTGCAACAACAACATTACCGTTTGAATCAGGATTTATCCCATTAACAGTTTTTACTGGTGCAAAAGTTTGCACCGAAATTTTCGCGGTAAGAGGTGTAACATATTTCGTATTATCAGCTCCTCCTTGTGTAAGTTCAGTGGTGGCTTTATCCTCATCTAAATGCACTGAACTATCTATTAACTCAAAAAACTGAGACTCCGTTGGTCTATCATCTGTATTAAAATATCCTTTTAAATTCTCTCTGGTTGTAGCCATAATTATATCTTTTTTCCTTTAACAATTGGTCTTATCTTACTCTAAATGTTCTTCCAACAATCATAGTACCTATTCCTCCTACATCATTCCAAGTTACTTCATTGTAAATTGTCAGGATATTTTCTTTAGAACTTAACATGCCGGATGTGTTTTCTGCTATTACTTTAAAATGGTGGTACATCTTTGAACCATCATCAGAGATAACCCTCAATGAAGGATTATTCAATTCTGTATCCTCTAATTGTACATAAACTGTATTCTCGTTTGAATTTATTTCATGTATTTTAACCCAATTCCCTCCTGAATTCATTTTATATAAATGATATTTTCCTTTATAGGTGGTCTTGTTCCAACTTAAGGTTATACAATTCAAATCAACATCTTCAGTCCCTAACGGTTCGGAATAATATTCCATTACCGGCGATTCCGGACTGTAATTCTCAACAATGTTTGTCAACACTACTTTTGAAGCTTCAGACGGAGCATAATCAATAATAGTACTTCCATCTTTATCAATATATTTGATTTGTCGGGATACAGTTAAACTGTAGAACAATGGATCACCATATGGAATTTCAGGTAAATCAGTAAAATCATCAGTAAAACTCCAACGACCGGTTTCGTCAAAAGATGCTACTTCAACATCAATTACTTTAACTAATTGCATTGTACGTATCGATAATGAATCTACCCTATTTGATGCCCTGTAGATATTAACCTTTTTAACATTCTGAATGTTTTTATAAGCATTAATTTCGAATTGAATTTTTGGTGTAATCTCCAGTACTCTATTTGCAAGTATTGGAGTGACCTTCAAAATTTCCGGAGCTGTTGGTGGCAAAGTATTCACTAAGCTTATTGGTCCTAAAATAGGGCTATACTCTCCGGTTTTCATTTGCAGATCAAACTCCCGTACAGTATAAAAATACTTTGCATTCGAGGCACCATCAAGTCCATAATCGGTAAATTGTACTTCATCAGTTCCAACTGTTGGACTCGCTCCTTGATTAGGAGTAAGCTTAACCATCATAGGTGCCATGTCAAATTCAGGGTGTGTCACCGGCAATAAATTCCCGTTTCTGTCTCTAATAACTTGTTTTTTAGGAATAGGTACGTAACCGTCAGACTCGTTTTTAACATATCTGTATATAACCGGAACTTCTGTTAATGGCACAAAGCAATTATGAATAACATTTTTAATAAAATCCTTCAACAGTAACTCTCCGTTTCTACCTGGCACTCCTGGTACAACTATTTGATTTAGACTTGAAATTTCAGTCAGTTGAGATACTACATTTGGCAGGTTATTATAAAAACTATTATGCTCGTCAATAAATGAATTGATACTTGCAATAAATCTTGTGTTGTTAGGTAATGGTAATCTAACCATCTCCCCGTCTAAATCAAATGGTTTAAACAAACCATCTTCATATTCAAAACCTAAAAAGTCTTCCCACCTGTTAACATAGAAAGTCTCCTCCCCATTTTTAAAAATAGTATCAACTATAGTATCAATTGTTGGCTGATTGTATATAGCACTTAAAATCTGAATATCACTCGTTCTGTTAAACTGTATTGAATATGGTTTATGGTCATTGGCAAATGCAGTTCTAAAAGTATAAGTAGATTTACCGTAAAAATCTGGTCGAGTAGCATACTTGCCTCCTTTAGGCAACTCAGGTCTTAATGGCTCTTCGATTTCTTTAGCAAACATTAATACCGGCGTAGATATTTTTGAATGCAGGTTATTATTAACTCTATGACTTCGTAAACCAAAAATAGAATAACGCTCCCCTTCACCTTCAGTTGGTAAAATAGCTTGTTCTGTCAAACCATTATTTTCATCATAATGAAAATATGCTTTGTAACCCGGATAATAAGCTACACTCTGATTCCCTGTCTTAATATAACCTGTTTGTCCATTATTAGGATTTTCATCGGAAAACTCAGGATCAATAATATAAACAATTAAATTTTGACCCGATACACCAATATTTTCTGTTTTTATTACCTTAAACTCTTTACGGCGCTTACTATCTTGCCCTATCATGTGTAGTCTAATAACGCCATTGTACCACTCAACGGAATGATCTAGCTCTGAATGCTGATAATGCTGATTCAGAGTGAAATTTCCAAATTCAATTTTATATATCCCTTGATGTTGATTAACTAAAATAGTTGGCGACGTGTCATTCTCATCTTCATAAACCTCAACCGTCTCCAAGTGCTTAGTAATAGTTGCAGTTCTAAAAAGTCCTCGAAACTTTTGAACATGCCCTTCAACTGTTAAAGCGTCCGGCGTCTGAACAAATATTTCCTCACTATGAATTGAATTAATTTGAGGGTCAATTCCTATCGTCAAACTAATTGGAGCAGGTGAATTCCATGATCCTTCAGACAACATGTTCTCAACAACAATAAATAACTTATTGTTTTCTGGTGATTCTAAATCTTCATTTGAAACATCAGCAAATCCAAATTGTGCACCATTTATGGCTCTTTTAAAAACCTTAAACTCTGGATATTGATTAGCTCCTTGCACCACTTCATGAACTATAAACTCCTTTTCATCAATCCTCATAACACTGCCTACAAAATTGCTGTTCAAACCATTAGGAATGACCGGCTCAATTGTTTCAGTGTTTGGATTACCATTGATTAGCGTTGTACTGCTTGTTATTACAAAAGGTTCTGTCGTGACTATACTTAGTAGTTCATTTGCCGGATCTTCAATTACAGAATGAATTTTTCCGGAAATGACATTAGGCATCTCATTTCTAAAAAAGACTTCTATTTCATCCGCAAAAACCTCATCACTGTTATCCAATTCATAATAACCGCTTATTGTTTGGCCATTTATTGTTTTATGATAATCTATCAACTCTTGAGTATGATTATAATCAAAAGTTAAACGGATTAATGTTTTGTCATTAGATACAATAGAATTTAATCTCTGTTGTTCATAAAGAGACGTCAAAAACAGAGGGTTCTCTTTTCTTATTAAAAGCGCATTTATGTTTGTAGGCGGTTGTAGCGTATTTACAACTGGAAAAACAGTTTCAATATTAAAATTCAAACTACTGGATGTAGCTCTGCTAAACCAATTAATCCCATATGAGCTATATGTATGTTCTCCAGCTTGCTTTTCTCTGTGAATGAACAAAGGATTACCTTCTTCTGGTATAAGAATCGGTACAGTTTCATTATTATCTCCTTGTATAACCGTAGTATCTATATTAAAATATTTTTTATCATAAGGAAGTTCCGGTTTTCTCCATATAAAATCACTACTCAACTTATACTCTAGACCTGCATATACTGGCTCAGTATAGGCAGATGAATCAAATTCATGACCATTAGCAAAAAAAGGTTCATTTGGAGCTTCATCATGTAGTGGCTCGTGGTATAATGTTAAAAAACGGGTACGCCCATCATGGGTATAGCCTTCAGGATCTGTTAACAATTGTGGCGCTTCTGTCCCATGTCCGTAATAAACTCCTGGTTTAACTTCTTTAATATCAAGAGGTAACGACAACCGTTCATCATCAATAGTTGTAGGTAATGTACAATAAACATGTTGCACTTCTCTGGCACCTAAACCATCTTCTAAATCCCCATAGGTAATATATTCAGCTAAATAAATATATTTCCCTTCAAATAGCTCTTCTTTATAATCAAGGATTCCCAATCCCAACATACGCGCAACATGGTAATCTAATGATGATATTTGCAATAATTGCAAATTTGAAATTTCAAATTGATTTGAACTGGGTTGAGAGGGATCATAATCTGGATCAGGAGTAAAACCTTCAACTGGTCCAACAGTTTGGTCAATAAATGGAAAACTTTCTGTTGCAGTTGGGTTGATTTCTAAGTCGCTTAATTCTATATATTTATCAACAACGAATGAAATTCTTTCTTGTTCTTCAACAGAAATACCATTCCATTTATCCTTATAATTATCTGTGTTCACATAAGCTTCATCATTATAACGAAGCCATTTACTATGAACCAACCCTACTTCTGGTTCAAGTCTAATATGCGCTATATTTGTATTTTTAGTTAAAGCATATTTACCAAGGTCTTCCCAAGTTTTGTTATAGTTGGAGTCCTCTATGAAATTATAGTAAAACTCAAAATAAACTTTACTAATTACTGCATCATAACCCGAGAACCTAATACTTCTTATATTCTCACTTACTAATTTTTTATCGTTAAGATCATTGGTATAGTATCCACCCCTGAATGATGTATATTTATCAGCAGATATTAAATTCTTTTCAACTGAAAGCAATTCAACTTTTACAGTACTGTTTTCAGATAAAATTTGAAATTTTGGAGATACGGAAAAACTCAGTTTCGTTTTGTTTTCTATCTCAATTAATCCTTCTCCGTACGCTGTGATAAATTCTGTAGGATGTGTATTGGGATTATAATTTGCTCTGGCCGTTTGATACATTTGTATGTCTCTAAAAAACACATAAAATGTATTCCCACCTACAGCATACATCCATCTTCTTCGACTATCAATAACTAAATTAGGAGCGATAGAAAAATCCAAAGTAACACTCAAATCAACATAAGGTGCCCTATAAATCTTTACAAAATCATTCGGTTTATTAAAATTAAAAGTATTCGTCGCATAATTTCCCTTTGGAAGGTGTTTCCCCAACGCTCCTTTCAGTAACCATCTTAACTGAAACCCTTTTGTACTATCACTGCCGGTTGATCCAACAGCTTGAGCATAAAAATTAGGAGATTGCAAAGAAGTTGCTTCAGACAAATTAATTATTGGCGGCCCACCACAGATTACATCTCCAGAGGAAAAAACGTCTTGAAACGCATTTTCTACGTCGCTGATACTTATATTTATACCTTGCAGATATGGGTCACCATCTGTTAAATACATAACAGAACTAGGTGCTAATTCATAAACTAATTCTTGAGAAATACAATTTTTTAAGTCAGTATCATCATAGAATAACAAGTTGTTGTTCATTGACGTACTAACTACATTATCACTAATCTCGTTATAAACAATTCTTCTTATACCCTCAGGTCCTGAATAAAAATATTGCCTTGACCATAGGAGAGAAAAACTATCAAACAAAAAAGTATTAAACTTATCAACTCTCGAATTTGACGGATTAGTAATACTTACGAACAGATTATTATTGTAGTAGCATAAACTTGACTTACTGTCAGCACTATCTTCAAGTTTGTAATAATAAGAATCTCCTCCACAATCAATCGCTAAAACGAAGATTTTACTATCGACAGTATGATACCCGGAAATGACATATTTATTCTTGTTAGGCTCAACTAAAGAAGTGCTTACTGCTACAATATCATGGCTTATCAAATCCGAATTTTCAAAATCTCCTAAATAGATCTCCTTGTGTAGATATACATATGAACCATAATAATCAAACTCAATTATGTGTGCCTTACCGGCTTTATGGTCAGCCAAAACGGTTACTCCATTCTCGTGACTAACTACATTGCGGATCTCAAAATCATCAGCACTTCCTGTTGAGAAATAAGTCTGATTAAGTAAATTCCCATCATAACTGAATCTTAAAATAATAATTTGTGGTAATTCTAAACTATAGCCTTCATAACGTCCCGGATAAACATAATAATAATCGCTATTAATTTTAGAATTAACCAAAAAACAATCCCCACTAGGGTTATCAGTAGACAATAGTTTACTATAATTAATATTCCCGTCTTTATCAATTGAGACCAAAGACTCATTTACTCCATCATTATAACTAAGCAAGTAACTTATAACTCCCTGATCTTGAATTTGAATAATTTTCCGAAAGGCAAAGGGTCCACCCCCAATATTAAGATAATATCTTCTTTGCCAGATAGTATTACCTTTAATATCTGTTTTCAAAATTGTTGGAGAATCGCTCCCATCCTTACCCACTGAATAAATAAATGACGTACCTCCTTCAAAAAACTCTTCACTATAATTAATAATCTGAGATGATGCTGTATATTCTTGTACAAATGACATAATTAATATCTTCTAAATAAGTTAAAGTAAAATTTCAACAGTTTCTGAACCTGAGACAATATGATTGATACCATTCCAGGTTTTATAAACGAAACCAATTCTTAATGTCCCTTCATCTATCACTAAATTTTGGTTCATTATGATTGCTTGAGAGCAATCTTTAGAAAACAACACAGAATAAGAATTATCTATGGTTTCTGAACCTGGCAGCATGACTTTAATTGTTCCGTTTAATTCCGACAAAGTCATTTTAGGGTTATTAAACGGTTCAGGGTTTCTTACTATTATCGCGATAACTTTATTAAAATCATCTGCATTTCTGATAATGTTAAACTCCGTGGTTTTAGCTTCATCAAGTGGTTTTAAACCTAAAACACCTTCAAATAACCTGTCATAGGCATGCTGATAATTTGCATTTAATCTGGTAATAACATCATCACTAAATAAGCCGCTTAAACTCTGTTGATTAATAACCCTGTATGCCGCCTCAATCATCTCTTGGCTTAGTGACATATCAATTGTAAATATTGCCCTTCTATTTTCAGCTTCATCAAGAATGTAACTTTCAATTTGCTCTTTAAAACTTCTGTATCTTGATGTCTGGAATACAAATCTGTGTACCTCAGCTGTTTCATTTTGCTGCAAAATAATCCCTGGATTGTTAGGGTCTGGTATAGGTCCTAAATCACCATCTTTATTCAGGTCATACATATTGTTCACAATAGCAGTATACAATTTCTGAGGCTTCAGTTTTTTCAGTGTAACTGAAAGATACTTAGATGCCGGAACAATCACTTCAGGCTTCTCACCAATACAATTATCATCTAAAAACAAATTAATCCACTGATTGAAAACAAAAGGTACTAACGGATTATTATCTGTAGTCCATTCTTCTATAGTTTGAGGTATTGCAACTTCATCAACAACCGAATCTAACGATGGTGGATTTACTATTGAAACATCCTCTCTCGGATCCTTAATAACTATTTTCATTCTACCTTTAGTCTCTTCAAGTCCGGCCGCAGTATAATCTTCCCAATTATGGAAGAAATGTGTGGCATAGGCCTTAGAAAAATAAACAGATATTTTAGTGTTATTCTCATCGTCGTAAAACAATGGTTTAGCACTTAATAAATTACCATCCGCATTAGGGTAAGATCTGTTATAATCAATATACTGTCTTAATGATGTTAAAGGATACTTCTCAGGTGACGCTTCCTGTAACCCTGTTTGAACACCGTTTTGTATAATTGCTCCGGTAGTCTCATTCAAATAAGTAGATGAATCCACCTTAACCAAACCGTATATCGAATTTTCATGTTTATGAAAGAATCCAACAGGCCCGGCCGTGCTAAAACCATAAGTATAGGAATACTCTCCTCCAGCTGTAGCTCCATTATCAACAATGTCTTTCAATTTAAAATGAACAATATAACTTGTATCGGGTCTCCAGATTGGTTGTATAAATTGAGTAATTCCGGCTACAGTAGCCATTGAATCTTCCCTTATTGCTCCTAGAGGTGGAATATTAATATTAAACTCATAATCTTCCAAAGATAACCAACACACTTTATGCAATAGAGTATAACATTTTCGAATATTAGGCTCCTTGCAATTACAATCACCATTCAATTCCAAATACCCAAGAATCGACTGCACAGCCAGCCAAGTGTCAGTATAAGTTCCCAAGTTTGCTGGACCGGTCGTAAAATCCTCAAGAACATCAATTTTAGTTTCTAAAGCATTTAGAACACCATATTCAGGGTGTAAAGCATTAAAACTTTTAATCAGATTCAAAATATTTTCAGTGCAATCAACTTGACCTGAAAAATCAGAAAAATGAATATCTGCTGGATCAGGAAAACAATTATTATAAATGCTTGAAATATCATTATATAACTGGCAAAGAACCAAATCTTTGGAGCATACTGGATCAATTGGAACTTGATTCACAATTCCACATCCCATACCAATCAAAGTAGATAACTGAGCTTCAAGACTATCAGTACTTTGATATTCACCCGTAACCGCTCCTAACAAAATCTGCATGTTATTTTCCTCAATTGCAGCTATCTGCTCTTGTAAAGCTAAAACAAGCGCCTGATTAGGGGATTTTGGAAGAATTTCAATTTTACTTATGGCGCTCCAATTCGAAAATTCACTAGTATTTAATACAATAGGCACATTTAATTCACTGGCAGTCTTATAAACCTCATAAGCTTCATTCAATTCCCCCGTTTCAGGATGCCCATAAGTTACTTCAAAAACCGCATCATTAATTAGCGATGAATAGTATCTTATTACCACTCCTTCACCAAAACTTGTCAATCTCAAAGTTACTTCTACCGAAGACTCTGGCAATAGTATTTCTAATTTTGTCCTGTTAGGAATAGAAAGCGATTTAGAAATATTAAAAACATTGCTTTCATCAGTAACAACGGCATAATCCGTATCCCTATTATTCATCAATAAAAATGAGACGTTATTAGAGAAAAACCGGTGATTCACATCATAACAATAATACTGTTGACCTAAAGGCTTTGAAATAAAGTCAGCACATTTTGGTTCTAATTCCTGAGTCTCACAAAAAAGTGACCCTGATGTTAAACCATATTGTTCCGGTATATACCAGCCTGGCTCTCCTTGTTCTGTATACGAAAATGGAGTTGTAGCTAACAAACGGATAGTGTTATATTGTTTGTCTGTTTTTTGCCATTGACCAATTTTCATAGTATTTAAAACTGGCGATGTATCGTTTGGATATAATGCTTTATATGGGTTATAGTCAACCCATGCCGCATCATTCCATGCTTTAACGCTTAACTCTTCAATTTTATATTGATGTTTAACTTGTCGTAATTCCTTTCCTCTAACAACTTTATCTGGAGGTACTAAATCTGTATAACGTGACGGCGCATTGTTTACTCCTCCAATAAGTCCTCCAATAGAACCTGGCAATAACCCTTTTTCAGTTTTAATATCAATGTAAGTATCCAGCGGAATTATTCTTTCTCTAATTTTATCTGGCAAAACTTGCAGATTATCTATAACCGGTATTCCATTAGCGTTCAATGAAATTGGCGTACCATTATTATTCAACATTCCATTTGTTAAGTACGTTAACGAGAAGGTCTCATTTGTTAACATATTAACCCCTAAAACAATGTCTTTTATAGGTTTTCCACTTGCAGCACTTATCAATGGGTTAACTGGTCTTCTGTCAACAGTTTTATTGAAGTCCCATGAAATTTCCACCTCTCCGCAGAACTTAATTTTAATAAAGCATATTTTAACTCTTACACATAGGCGGAATTTACCATAAATAAGGAATGGCGTCGGCGATTCGGCACCAAACAGTAAGTCAATGCCTATGTATAAATGAAGAATTCTAATATTAATTTCTGCACCTACGCCTGCCGCTATATATCCTCCAATTTGAGGTCTTTCAAAACTTAATCTTCCTCCTACCTCAACATAAGCCCAAGCGTTTACACTAACTGGACCATACGTTTTATTGAAAATAAACTCTCCTCGTGCTCCGGCTTCTATTCCTTTTGCAGAAAGCATTAAGTAGCTTTGAAGGTCAATCAAATCCAATATGCGAGCTGTAACAGGATTGGTTCGTGTACCAATGTTAATGTACCATTTGGATGAATCATTAAAGAAGAAACCTGCTTGCACATCAGCATACAAACTAAGAATAGCACCATTACTGGTTGGCATTTTAAAGTCAGCACCAAAACCAAACTCTAAAGAGTTGTCACCCATCGCTACAAAGGCAAAAAATGGAGGGTCTTTAGTCTCTTCAAGTCCCAATCGGGCAGAAATAATAGATGCCCTTCCATCAATCATAAATAATGATGGTACAGACAATAACACCATCGCCTTAATGTTCAGCGTAGTTCCATTATCATAAGATGTCCCCAATGAGGCTCCTGCACCAATTGAAAATGGTGTACCACTTTGTCTTGTCTGATTTGGCCCGCTAAACTTGCGTACGTGAATTCCTCTTGGCGGAGCCTTGTAATACTCATACCAACTGTTTACGCCCGACACTAGTCCTATCGCTTCTTTCTCAGCAACATAACGATATCCTAGCAATCCTCTAAAACCATAAATGGCAAAAGAACCTAAAGGAATAGGTGCCGGGAATTCTACTTCCGCATCTATAATAAATGCCGGATATTTCGGCATAAGCTTCATATCTGCACTTCCGGATATTTTTGCTTTCGGAAGTTTAATTTTTATACCTCCTGCATATTCAGGAGAAGTACCTGGCTCTGGAATAGACAACCATCCATTAATAATAGCAACTGGGCTACTCGCTGGTATGGTTAAATCAATATAGAGAGTTTGTATGTGTAAATAAGGGTCAGGCTTATCATCTAAGTTATCAGAGCAGTAATAAAGTTTAACTCCATCACCTCTTACTTCAATTCCTAACGGGTCTATGCTCACGCCACCGTCAAAACCAAAGTAATTAAACTTACGCATCACACCATTTACTTCTTTTTGGTGTGATCCATAATGTATTGCCGTTACTGTTATTTCAACTGGTCCTAAAGGCAGTACGATAGGTTTAATTAGGTGTATTGATCCTCCTTTAATTTCTATCGAGCCATCACTGTAAATACGAAGTCTGTCAATCTCAATAGCCTCCAAATCCTCTAATATGGGTACGCTGTCAAATTTTAATGTTCCTGAAGTTCCTATGTAAAAAGCATTCTCAGAATTATCTTTTCCTAATTCGACTGTTTTCACACTATAAGTAAGAACATCAGGGAGTTTTATATCATATGGTGAACTTGGCGATGCAGCCAAATTAAAACTGCCATCATCATGTAAATGTCCTTCGATATCTATTCTAACTGTTTGCCCAGCATATTGCCCCGATGGATATTTAAACTTAGGTATTTCTAAAGCTGCCCTAATGTTTGATGACAGAACCTTATTCTGTTTAAAACTAATATCAAATTTGCTGAAACCTATTTTGAATCCATTGTCACCTCCTATTTTCTTCCAAAGTTTGTTTTCTATCAAGTTGGATAGGAACAACTGATAATCCTGAGCAGTATTAAATACATAAACTGTCGAAGGACTTATTGGAGAACTCACATTCGATGTAGTTGTTAACGATAAAGGAAATTTAAATCCATAGGGGGAATTAGAAGCATTTAACACCTGTAAATAATCTTTCAATTCTTGATAGTTCACTATCCCTTTTTCGCTTACAATTCCCGTTATATCATTCTTTTCGAACATTTTAATAGGATAGTTAAAACTAAACTTATCATTAAAATATTCAAATGTTCCCCCGCTGGTTACAACTGGTACAGTTTCTAATAAAATGGTTCCAGACAAACCACCTGATCCTACAAGTAAGTCATATGCTCCAAGCCGTAAAGTCGCTTGTGTATTTCCAGATGTTTCTGTATCATCGTGAAACCATCTTGCTGGTAAGGTAACAGATACTGCTCTGGCATAAACCCCAATAAAATCATTCGGTCTACCATCCAAATCAGCCTCTATAATGTTGGAATTTTTACTCAAATCAAGTTTTAAGCTATCAATCTCTAGCATAATACCAGTATTCCCAATCGCATTGAATTGCGGGTACAAAGTTCCTCCCAATTCCAATTGATATCCCATTCCGGCTTCAGTATCAACATACAGTTGTGCTTCCGCAAAAACAAAGGTTGATTTAGCACTGGAACCATAGTCGGAACCATCTGAGTTTATGGGCCTCAAAACATTATAAGGAAATTCAATTCCGGCACTCAAAGCCAAAGTAGCTTTAGCCTTCGGAGTAATTAATTTCTTTATATAATCTTCAATACCATCAGGTACAACTATATTGAAGAATCCTTGAAGCTTAGTCTTCATTACTCCCGCATCGGAGTCAAGAATGTATGCCCCAAACATAACACCCGAAATTGAATCATTAACATCAGGATGTCCTTCAATTGTTGAAATTACTGATTGTACATTGGGATCAGTTGGTAATTCCAGTGGAGTATTTAAATCAAGAACTGTATTTAAATCATCAAAAAGTTGTTGAAATTTGGATGTATTTTCATCTGCGGGTTCAACAAAATTATTCAGTATATGTGCTAATACCTGGTCATCGCTTATACGGAAAACCTGCAGTCCTACTCTGTAAAACTCTTCCACAGCAAAAGAAAAATTATCCAGATTAAAATTCTTCAAAAACGCTAATATCTCCCACTGATATTCAAGCGATATCGGGAACGATGATATGTTCGAATCACCACCGGTTATATCCGGATTTAACACCAATGCCAAATCAAATGGTAATGGAATGGCCAATTTACTACTGCTTACAATATCCAAGCTATAAAAGGCCGAATCCCCTCTATAGCTTTTAGAGTATTGCAGGTTTTTATAATGTATTTTATCGAAAATTTCATTTAACCCGTTTTGTACAAACGACAAAAATTCAGGCAAATCATCTACAGTAATTACCTCCGATAATCGTGGGTAATATCTTGCTGTGGGAACTATATTAGGCATATATTATTCTTGTTTACTATTTCAAAAACATTATTATTCGTTCATTTTCTATTTATCTTGAACATTTTAAGACCAAAATCAAAGGTTCGGAAAATATTACTTTGAACTACAGAATTGTTATATGTTATTTTCTAAATTATTTTCTGTAATCCACTCAATATATGATAATAAAATCTCCTTTAAATCACTGGTTGGAATTGGAAATTCATCACCTTCATCAGTATAAAAATGAGAAGTTGTTTCGCCTATTCTGAGAAAATGATAAACACCTCCCCCATCCTCATCAAACGATTGTCCAGCTACTGCCTTATTTATCTCAGGTAAAACCTCTTCTAAAAGGAACTCTGGATATTTTTTGATAAAATAACCCCTGAAATATGGGATAACGTCTGATGTTATCTGAATTTCTTTTCTACCATCTACTAAAAGGATTTCAAACTTTATTTCATATTTATCAATAATAAATTGATTCATGTGTTTATTATTGCATCAGATAATCTCTCCAAGTTTCAACAATTACTTTAAAATGAGTTATAGGCAATGTATAATCAGATATTATGTTATTATTTGATTCCCATGAACCAATATCTGCGTAAACATTTACATTTGGACTTTTGATAATTATTAAATAAAGACTCGGTGTTGGAAATTGTATTTCTAATCCATTTGTATCAATAGCTTCATTAATAAAACTTAATAAATCACTCGCTTTTCCCTCAGTATAAAATTCATTGAGACAAGCTGTAAGATCATCATTGATTGTAAATATTTGTTTACCAAAATTAATTCTGTTTACTAATTGTATTTTATAATCTGTTAATATTTTCATACAATAAATTTAATCTGAATTGCTCTCTTCTTGACATTATTCATTATGTTCTTGTTCCATTAAGAGGAGGTTGCTGTAAAAATTCAGCATATTCTAGTAATATTGATTTAAAATCATTAGTTGGGATAACTGTTAATACTCCATTCCATTCCAAAGTTGTATTTACTTGATCCAAACTTGCATCTATTGTACCTGAACAGATTGAATCCAATACTGTTTCTCCTGCCAATGCCCTATTTATTTCTGGTAAATAAACTTCATAAATATTATCTAAATATTGTATTTGAACTAAATAGTACATCAAATCAATATAATTGTTACTATTACTATCAATTAATCTTACATCTTTATCAATGCATCCATTTACCACTTTATTATAAAATTCCAAATTATAATTTCTATGTATTCCACTCATAACAATCTTTTTATCTATTAAAACTCAAAAACTAATATATTATCTAACATCACTCCGTTTGTAACTGGATTTTGTCTTAAAATTATCTTAACTCTAACCCCATTAGAAAACCACGCTACATGATGTCCTGGCGTATTTGGGTTACCAATTTTCCACAAAGCAAAACCAACTTCTTCTTTCACTCTCGTAGCGGTCCAAAAATCTGGAAATAAAGTAGAAACCCCTTTTACTTTTGTACCTCCTCCTGGTAAAACTACTGTTACTTTTGCTCTCTTAAATCCTAAAAGCAAATTTGAAACATTATCCAACTGAATATTATATCCATTTGGAAGATTTGACATTACACTAGGCAAGTGATGCCCACCAGTTATATGGTACCCCCCTGTAGGTTTGATTACAATATCTAATTTCATAAGATGGTTTTCAATCCTTGGAGATAAATTCACTCTACGGACACATCTCAAAAAATTAATATCATATCCAAATTTTTTCAAATCATCTAAATTATCCCAAATATTAAACAATGATCCTTCATTCAACGCTAAGGCTTTTAAATCTATTTCAGGAGATTTATAGAAATGACTATAAAACAGGCACTTTTTATCCTGGTTTAACGAATTAAACAAACTAGGTAAATTATTGGAATTAGGTATATTATTTATTTTATTAGTCATAAATGTAATTGAATATTGCCTATTACTATTTAATGATAAAATTGCATCAACTACATCTTGTGGAAGTCCATGAGGCTTTGGTGGCACCAGATTATTTAATCTAGAAATTTCAGAGATCACTTCATTAGATGCATCAAATACTTTCCTTTTCATTGCAGGGTTTGCAGATAATGATGCGATGGTAACGATGCCTAACAAAACATTCAATCTATTGCAAAATTCTTGTATATCTGGGTCTGTCGTAGTTTGAGCAGTATAATTACTAATCGCTAAAGCTGTTCCTGCTGAAAATTGAACTAAACTATTTATTCCGGTAACTGCACTCCAAGCCAAAACTGCATCTGATGCACCTGCCGTCCCCATTACAACCCCTCTCATTTTAGAAAGATAGCTTATATATCTTAAGTTAGACAAGCCACCTATTCCAGTAAAGTTTAATGCTAATTCGGCAGCAAGCATTACACCAAAATCAATCTTTTTTAATTTACTGTAATCTTCCATATACAGTACTAAAAATACTGGTATACATTCTCCTAAATTTATACCGGTTTCAGGATCTTTTAGTGTTTCTACTAATCCTAAATCGGGCTTAAAACCTAAAATGCTGATAGGTTGATATAAACTATAAGAACCATATAAAGAAGTAAATGTATTTACATACTGATTATTTTCCTGAGTAGAATAATAATTAATTGTACTTGTAGTAGCTGTTCTGTAAATTAATATTTTTCTTCCATTAAACTCGAAACCATAGCTTACATCTGTAACTCTAAGATAACTATCGGTAGAAGAACTTACTGAGTCATAACTCAATAGCGGTGGCACACTTAAATCATCATAATATTTCGTTTTCTCAATTGAACTTCCTGAAACAGGTTCAAGTTTCATATATGGTGATTCAGGAAAAATTCCAAAGTTGTTAGCTGGTTGAGTATATGATGAGTCTTGAAAAAATGGATTATATTTAGATGATTTCCATATTTTATACAATAGAACAATAAACTTCATTCTATTATTTTCAGATGAAAATACTCCAAAAGTATATCTGGATAATCTATTATCATCTATAGCCTCAAATAATACCTGAAAAAGAGTTATCTCTTCTTTTCCTTCATAATTAGGCTGCAATAAACCTTCTAAAAACTCATTTCCTTGAGATACAGTTACTGATTCAGTAATATTAAGTACCAATTGCTCATTATCATTCCACTCAGAAACATAATCTTTTACAATTAGTTTAAGTAATTTCAACTTATCATAAGCAGAAATAACCGCCAAACCATCAACAGACATGGCTCTTGCAAGCCAATATATTTTTTTATCATCTGATGCACTTTGAATCAATAATTGATTAGAATAAGCACTCTCATAAAAAGAAGAAATATTTATCAAATATTCTTGAAAATCCTGAACAGTTGGATTCGAAAAAACAGGGAGTGTTGTCCATTCTGCATTTTGTGATGATATATACGTAGCAAAATTAGGATTTAATGAAGTAGTAAATAAACTAAATATATCCCTATTGATTCTATCAATATTCAAGGCAATTTTAGCAATAAGTAAAGCTCTTTGCTGTTTGTCAGGTTGATTACTATCAACAAAAAGGGCTATTTTATGATCAAAAAAAACACCGGCGTGATTATCTGTTGTGGCTGTATTTGTTGCAACTGAATACCCTGGTGCATTAGGTGCCGGAATTATAATATTGAAATCATTGTCAATTATCGGTGAACCTATATCGTAAGTCCATGAAAATGTTTCAACCTTGCAAAAATCAGCAAAAGGTTCAACTAATTTTAGTTTTTGTACTTTTACTGTATCACCACTAACAGCCAATGGCAAACTATTATTTTTCAATTGATAATTAGTCTGCAAAGTTTCTGCAGAAATTTCTTTCGCTAAATACTTTAAAAAATATTCTTCCTGATAATATCCTCCACTTGCATAAATAGTATTTTGATCCTCATTTCTAAAATCATCCTTATTAGAATGAGCATATTTAACCCCATTTATTTTAAATTTCACTAAAAAACCTTCCAAATCAAACTGCATATCAGACAAGTTGGTAGTTTTAATAACTTTAGTATATTTTAATACTGCTGCATTTGCCATAATTCAAATACTATTCTATTGTTAATGCTAAATTTAAATCTAAGGACAATGCTTCTATCTTATTTTCAGTCATATACTCACTATACCCTTTACTAAAATGATACTTCCTATCCAACGAGTACACAATAACATCAATGGTAGGCAATACTAATTTTGTCTTTCCTTCTTCATCAGAATCCTCTGCAACTATCCCCACTTTATATTTTTGATATTTTATATTCTCAGGAGATATAAGTTCATTACCGTCTTCAAACAAATCAATCAAAAACAATCGTGGGTTTTTAAGACTACCGTCTGTCGGTATTAAGTCTTTAATACTGTCATTCTCAACTTTGGTCAATCCTAACAGTATTTTATTTGGAGTTGAGCCGTCCAGTGTTTTCAATTCCAGCCCGGTAATGGTTTGCGTACTATCTGTAAACAGCCTTAAATTGTAATAATAAGGTTCCGGCAACTGATAGGTTTTACTTTTGGCAATAGTCCCTCCGGCTGAGGTACTTGTTTTAGTATCAAGTGTTACGTTTCCTGTTGGCGAAACCGCATTATTCATTACATCGGTCGTTTCAGTAATGTAGGTTACTCTGGCTAATGTAGGTGTCTCCTCAATCCCGGTTTCTATGACATTATTTACAGTCAATGTTTGCACCACACTTATACCTTGCTGCTGTTTGTTATAATAGTGATTAATCACCTTTAATTTTTCAGAGGTCATCTTAGAAAACTCCGTGTTTCCTTCAACCGATTTTAATAAAGGTTCGGCATGAATTAAATCAAAAACATCATCAAAAAAGTTAGGTCTGGCCATCACAGGAATTGGCTGATCATTTTCATCAAGCACTGTCCCCGCTCCATATCCATAAGATATACCTTGGTATAACAACAAACTGATAGAGGCAATATTATTTCCATCTCCTGCAGGTGCACTCAATTTAACTACCTTGGTCAATCGTTCATAATTGCCCTCACTATCAGGCGGCAATCGCAAATCAT
Source organism: Flavobacterium limnosediminis JC2902 (assembly GCF_000498535.1). GTDB lineage: Bacteria > Bacteroidota > Bacteroidia > Flavobacteriales > Flavobacteriaceae > Flavobacterium > Flavobacterium limnosediminis. The sequence continues at coordinate 58,483 of NZ_AVGG01000005.1, forward strand.
CAGCATTACAAAAATTATTTTGCTGGGCATTGTCAATTGCACCTAGCTGCCCATATAAAACCGTATTAACATTATTATCGGTCACCAACTGCAAAAAGAGGTTATTACTTGTTACAATCGGGTCTTGCGTTTGTATATTAATAATAACTGGCCAACCATTAGTTCCATACGCTGTCTCACTCATAGAACTCTCAAGTGCGCCACACTTAATATTATTAGCCCCAGATTCGGTAATTTTATAATTGTTATAAAAATCGTAACTTCTGTTACGATCTCCCTGAATATAGATGTACCAATTGTTCTTAGTCGCAAAATTGTTAATCACATCGCTATAAATAGCAGTACCTGCCTTATCTGTTTTTACTTCAGCATTGTCAACAACGCTAACTTTTCCTTCCTTTACAAACAAACCGTAAAAAGCGGCAATATCAATAAATTGGGTAGATTGTTCTCGCTGCAGCCTCTTTTCATAATCTGTACCTGTTAATGCAATGATTGCCTCAGCTTTTCTGGCATAACCTAAATCAAAAATAAACTCACCATTATCGAAGTTGTGCTTATAATCCCCATAGTTCAGCACTACATCTATACCACATTCTCCACTGGCAAAATGTCCCAGACTTTTACCCGCATCAATCATAGGCAATTCAAACGGGTGATTTTCTGTTCCACTTGCGATTTCAGAATTCTTAAAAAAATAATCCGATAACAAAATACTTTCATCAGTTATGTTAGGATCGTAGCCTATAAATCTTGATGCAAAAGGAGGTTTCGTTATTGTCTGTCCATTTTCTCCTCTTGGGTTTTCTGCATAAAACGCATCATAATCTGCATTTATTTTTACAATAAAATCAGACCCTGATGCGATAATATTACCCGAGCCATCAAAAAAATCGGTTTTTTGCAACCCCCTGTATATAAAGTACTTTATATTCAATCCTGGAAAAGGTTGTTTAAATGGCCTTAAAATTAAATTCACCTTATTCGAGTTTCCGACACCTGATTGCGGCTGCACTAAAACTATACCCTTACATATCGAATATGCCTTTTTAGGATCGGTTAACGTGAATTTTGAAGTCAATCTAAAATTATTAATGTCCGTGGGGCCAAAAACCTGATTTGAAGACTGCTGAGAAAAAGCATTTTGCTCAATAAAAAAGTGAGATGCGAACGGTGAGGCCATAAAAGAAAAATAATATCAAAGTGTAAAAAAATATTAATAAAAACCCGTAAAAACCGCTTTACAAAAAATTTAGAGTAGAATATATACGACGATTATCTATGATGTAAAACTAAGTGGAAAACCATTTTTTAACTGTACGTATTTATACTGAATTTTAAATCCTCAACCCCTTAATAACAAAACAAATACTTCCTGTGATATTTTAATAAACATAACCAAAATTTAAACAGGTAAAGGTATAGCGAGCTTACTGATCCTTACAACATCTTCCGTGAAAACCGGATTACTTTATATTCTTATTGTTTCACTACCTGTGTAAGTATAAAAAATAAAGGGGCCATAAAAACCCCTTTATTTTTTGTCAAATTTTATTTTACTCAGCTTATAATACTTACCCAATCATTTCTAAATAGTCAGTATCAATTCCTAATTCCCTTCCCATATCAATTCTGCTTTCTGGTGTATCAAAAACTTTCTCAAGATCTTTGATATTTAACTTGTTAGACCTGCTCATAAAAAGAAATCTACTAAAGGAATATTTATTTGCTTCTTTTGAAAAATCAACATCTTCAGTTTCTAATATCTCCTTTACTACTTGCTCTATTTTCAACTTTATTAATGCAAGTAAATCGTCAAATTTTTCAATCCTATTTTTGGTATCTTTCAAATAATCGATTACTCTTGGATCACTTATGTAACTTAATTTATCCAACAAATTATTTATTGCCTCAAAATTCATTGTCATCCATGGCTTAGATTTTAATACTTCTATCTGCCACTTTTTTTGCTCTTCCTCCCAATAATCTTTTTTAGATTTTACCTGATGAATAATAAAACCCGGCAATTCAATTGCTGTTAAATAACCACCATGACAGGCACCTGTGTCTATACCATAAGTATTACCAACAATTTTTACATTATCCCCAACCACATGATGACCATAAATTATTGGCTTATCACCTTTGTAATACTCGCTCCAATAGGTTTCCGGAACATATTTTTTTTCTAAATATCGCTCACCGGAAGTGGAACCACTAAGAACATCTTCTCTCTGTGCATACAAATCTCTATCATGTTCAAAGGCGGCATGAACAATTATAGCATCATCAGTTTCATAATAATAGTCAAGCTTTTTCAACCAATCAACAAACTCATCATATTCATGACCTAGTTGAACTTTTACAATCTCTTGTGCATAACTCAAAATATTATTAATATGCTTTCGTTCATGATTACCCATTAAAACTTTTGAATTAGGTCGATTCTTGAAAAAATGATAGACTTCTTTAGACATAGCGCCTCTATCAACTATATCTCCTAATGAAAGGATAAAATCCTCTTTTTCTATTTTAGCCTTATTAATTAGTTCTACGAACTCGTCATAACAGCCATGTATATCTCCTACAATAAAAGTTTTCATTATTATTAATTAATTTGGAATTATAGGTTCTGCATTTTGATAATATTCAAAGCCAGACCAGGTAAAATTTGTAATACTTGTATTACCAATATCTGAAGGATAAATATCAGATTGAGGAATCACATCATCATAAATCATATATAAAGTTCCATCATTGTCATTATAATCAAATGTGTACTTACGTACCCCATTTTCATAATAATATTTTTCCGTTGTTTCAGGAATAAAAACACTATTTTCTAATTTATATTTACAATAGCAAATATTTTCGCCAATTGCATTATACACTAAAACACTTTTATATGTTAATATATTATCATTATAACTTAAAAATTCTTGAATCTTATTTCCATTAACAAAATGTTCATATTTAAATGATACCTTCGGATATGTTGATAAGATAGTATTTATTTGAGATTGAGAAATCACATGAAAACATGTATTAACTAATAATCCATTTTGATATCTTTCTTCTTTAAAGGGCAAATTATTTTCCAAGTAAATTTTTGAATAATTTTCAAGTTGATTAGCTTGTAAAAAGCTAATTTCATTTCCAAACTCATTACTATATTTAATTGACATACTCATTTAATTAAAGTTTTATATATGGAGGAACATCGAAATTTCTTCCTTTTATAATTATTGAAATATTTAATCGTTGACCATTTGGATAAGGAGGATATAATTCTTGAACAAAATTTAATCCATTTTTTTTTCCAAATTCATTAGATTTTATAATTCCTTTTTTTATTGATTCTTCAAGTTCATTCATTGATTTATTAATCTTTTCATACATTTTATTACCATCAGGGTCTACCCATTTTTTTGAGTAAATTTCATTGAAATATTTTTTAATTTCTCCGATTTTATCTTCGCCTATAAAAATTCCAATATCGGAGTCATCTGCACTTGAAGTCAAAAGTGATGATCCTTGAATTCTAACATCATCAATTGGCAATCCCCTTTGATTTAAGCAATTCTTAATACTTAAACCAAATTCATTTTGTAATGCTAAACTATTAAACTTATATGAATACCCTCTAGGCTTTATTTCTTGTGACCAGTTCAATAATCGATTACTTGTTTCTGTGAAATCTTTTAGTTTAGCATTTCTACAAGAAGCAAATAAAATCCCCTTTATTTCATCATTAGGCAAATTATTTTCTAACCCCAATTGCATTAATTGATCCAATTGAGAATCATTAAAATTTAAAGTAAACAAATCTGATTGATCGGATATTCTTCTTTCGAGACTTTGTCTAATCTTAGTTTTTGCAGCATTATAAATATCAGCCACAAGTCCTGAAGCTTCCTCTAAAACATGTCTTGCTCCAAGTCCTCTAGGATCGTCCACAAATTCTTGTGGCCAACCATTTTCATTAAATTTATTAACTAAATTTCTTGATGTGGTTCTCACCATTCTTTCCGCAAGTACACTTCCCGTTGCAGATAAGATTTCAAGCCACATTACTTTATTCTTCAAGTCTACCAACCAAGGAGCATTCGCATTAGCCGAATTAGTAATTATTTTTAAATATAAGCTTATTGATGCTCCTGTAAAATTTATTGCTTCTGCACCTGTAGCAACGTACATACTAACAATTACACCTGAACCTGTTTCTGTCCCAGCTAAAATCGTTCCACTTGCAAAACCCGATAAAGCTCTCAAATGCCTTATTTTGCTTATAGCTCCATAACCTCCCACAAAAAGTGATGCAAAATCAATAAAATATCCAAATCCTGTTCTAAAATTACTATCTCTGTTTTTACCATCAATGTACTTTAAAACAAAAATTGGTATTAAACTGTTAATATTACTTTCATTAGGAGTTCCTTCTACATTAATTACCGGAATACTAATGGCAGCACTTTGATTTGCATTTATTAAAGATACTGGTTGATAATAATCATATGTACCATACAACCCCTTTTCACCACTGGCTTTATAATTATCTTGAACTGCTAAAATTTTATTTCTTGGATAACCTGTTTCATTATTAAAGTTAGTAAAATCTAAGACAAACTGTTTGACTTCCGAATCTACATTTGTTGAATAAAAATCAAAATTATCAAAATAAAAACCAGATGAAGAATCTGACACATAATTTAATGTTATTGGAGCCGCTTGAAAATTTAAAACAGAATTTTCAATAAGTAAATCAAATGCTGAATCATTAGGATCTGGATTTGTTGCCAAAGAACGATTATACGTAAATCTCTCAAGATTAGTTTGACTAAAAGTACTATTCTGATATGGATTACAGCTACTTACTTGCCATACTAAATATAAATTCATTGCCAATAGTTTCCTATTATCATCACCAATGCCAATAAAAGAATCATCCACATCATTAAACAATCGGTCAAAAAGCGACCAGGAATTTAAGGAACTATATTTTGAAGCATCAACTAAATCTCTTAGAAATTCATCAGCCTGATCTGGTACTACAGCTTTTACAACCCTTAAAACCAGATCTTCATTATTATTAAAAAGTAAGTAACCTTGACGAATTGTAGCATTTCTAACGATAAATTGCAATAAATTTAATTTACTCTCTGCAGTTAAAACTGTTAAGGCGCTAACTGACATTCCAACAACCAAGTTATATAACTTGTGTATACCTGTTGAATCTTGAATAATTTTTTTATTTAAATACCCGGAACGCCAAAAGTTATAAGTTGCATTTAAAAAGTCTTTTAATTCTTGCGTAGTTGGATTTGGATTTACAAATACATTTCCAGCCCAATAATAGATCTGACTGTTTTTAATTTCTGTAAATACCGCTTCATCTTCAAATAAGGGAAATATGCCGTTTACAATATTATTTATATTGATAGCGATTTTAGCAATTAATAAAGCTCTTTGATATCTTTCAGCTAAATCATCTGGAGCATTGGCATGAGGTATATTAGCTAAGTAGAAACTTGTAGATATTGCTTCTAAATGCATGTCTTCTAAAACAACATCTCCAATCGGATTTAAAATACTACCATCGCTATTCAGTAATGAACTTCCATTATAAGGTAATGTGTAAGTAAGCCACTGACCAAAATCTTCAGAACCCGTATATGGAGCTACTAACTTTATCTTTTTTACTTTTACCTGATCACCATTGGCGGCAACCTTAAAAGCATCGTCAAATTTAGTTTTAATGAAAGTAGAAAAACTATCTGCCATTTTACCTTTTCTATAAAGTAAAAACTTTTCTTCGTCATAATATCCCTTTGCTATTTTTTGTTGAAAAGCTGAATTTTCAACTTTAACAACATCATCTTCAACAAAATGTCTATAAACCTTGCTATGATGGGTAAATCCTAATAGAAAACCATCTATAGAGTACTTTAAATCAGTAAAGTCATTAATTTTCACTACTTCCTTTCCTGCTAATATCGCTGCTTGATCCGCCATTTTTACAATACAATTAATTCATCATCAATAATTATAGAAGAAACATTAATCTCCATCTTTGGCATATATTCACTATACCCTTTACTAAAATGATATTTTCTATCCAACGAGTACACAATAACATCGCTGGTAGGTAATACTAGTTTTGTCATTCCTTCTTCATCAGAATCCTCTGCAACGATTCCCACTTTATATTTTTGGTATTTAATATTCTCTGGTGATATAAGTTCATTACCATCCTCAAACAAATCAATCAAAAACAGTCGCGGGTTTTTAAGATTTCCGTCATTAGGTATTAAAGCCTTTATACTATCATTTTCTTCCTTAGTCAATCCTAACAGTATTTTGTTGGGGGTTGAACCATCTAGTGTTTTTAATTCCAGTCCGGTTATGGTTTGGGTACTGTCGGTAAACAACTTTAGGTTATAATAATAAGGTTCCGGTAATTGATAGGTTTTGCTTTTAGCTACTGTCCCTCCGGCTGAAGCACTGGTCTTAGTATCAGGAGTCACACTACCTGTTGCTGAAACAGTATTATTCATAACATCAGCCGTTTCAGTTACATAAGTAACTCTGGCCAAACTTGGAGTAGCTTCAATACCGGTATCAATTGCATCATTTACCGTAAGTGTTTGCACAGCACTTATCCCCTGCTGTTGTTTATTATAGTAATGATTAATAAGCTTCAGTTTTTCGGAGGTCATTTTAGAGAATACCGGATCGCCTTCACCTCCCTTTAATAAAGGCTCAGATTGAATCAGGTCAAAAACATCATCAAAAAAATTAGGTCTGGCCATGACGGGTACCGGCTGCTCGTTCTCGTCAAGTACAGTACCGGCTTCATATTCATAAGCAACTGCCTGATAAATTAATAAACTGATGGAAGAAATAGTATTTCCACTAACCGAAGGCGTACTCAATTTGATTACTTTAGTCAATCGACCGTAGTTCCCTTCGATATCCGGCGGCAGGCATAAATCATCCGAATTGCAAAAATTATTCTGTTGAGCATTATCAATAGTACCTATCTGTCCATACAACACAGTGTTCACATTATTATCGGTCACTAATTGTAAAAAGATATTATTAGTTACAGCTTCTGAAGTTGTTGTTTGTGTATTTATAATAACAGGCCAGTTATCTGTACCATAAATAGTTTCAATCAAAGAATTCTCCAACACCCCTTGCTTTATATTATCAGGAACTGATTCGGTAATTTTATAGTTCCCATAAAAATCATAACTACGGGTACGATCCCCCTGAATATAAATATACCAGTTATTCTTAGTATCAAAATTGTTGATAACACTGCTGTAAATAGCATTTCCTGCAAATTCCGTTTTCACTCCGGAACCATCAGAAACAGATACTTTACCTTCTTTTGCAAACAAACCATAAAAAGCGGCTATATCTATAAATTGGGTAATTTGTTCGCGTTGCAGTTTATTTTCGTAATCAGTACCGACCAAAGTAATCGTAGCTTCGGGTTTTCTGGCATAGCCTAAATCAAACACAAACTCGCCATTTTCAAAATTATGCTTGTAGTCCCCATAGTTCAGCACTACATCTATACCACATTCTCCACTGGCAAAATGTCCCAGACTTTTACCCGCATCAATCATAGGCAATTCAAACGGGTGATTTTCTGTTCCACTTGCGATTTCAGAATTCTTAAAAAAATAATCCGATAACAAAATACTTTCATCAGTTATGTTAGGATCGTAGCCTATAAATCTAGATGCAAAAGGAGGTTTCGTTATTGTCTGTCCATTCTCTCCTCTTGGGTTTTCTGCATAAAACGCATCATAATCTGCATTTATTTTTACAATAAAATCAGACCCTGATGCGATAATATTACCAGAGCCATTAAAAAAATCAGTTTTTTGCAACCCCCTGTATATAAAGTATTTTATATTTAATCCTGGAAACGGTTGTTTAAATGGCCTTAAAATTAAATTCACCTTATTCGAGTTTCCGGCACCTGATTGCGGCTGCACTAAAACTATACCCTTACATATCGAATATGCCTTTTTAGGATCGGTTAACGTGAATTTTGAAGTCAATCTAAAATTATTAATGTCCGTGGGGCCAAAAACCTGATTTGAAGACTGCTGAGAAAAAGCATTTTGCTCAATAAAAAAGTGAGATACGGATGATACCGACATAAAAAACGAAGGGATTTAGTTAGCAATTCAAAATAAACATCCCAAAAGCCTCATTAAGAACCCCTTAACAATTATCTGCTTTAGTAAGAATTATTCAATTTCGAAGTCCTTAAAACTAACAAGATATTCCCTTTTACACCGTACGTATTTATACTGAATTTTTCCAAAATAAATCAATTTTAATATATTTAAAACTAAGACAAAAACTTAATCAACTAAAAATCAAACTGTTCAGTTAACTACTAGCTTAAAAACAAAAAAGCTACCCCAACGGATAGCTTTTAACATTAATTTTATAAAAGTGATGACTACAACATCACTTCAGACCTCTTTACAATCTTCGAAATTCGTTTCTTCAAATCACCCATCAATTCGGTTAACGCACTTTCACACATCGGTAAAATTTTCTCAGGTTTAACAATAGGAACGCCACCTACCATAACACCGGTTTTTTTTGAACGTTCGTTTTCAGTAAACGCAAAAACCTTATTCCCATTTTTGTCATACAAAGCTACGCGGGTAGTAGCTCTCATTTTTATAGTTGCCGTACTACCTACTCCAAAACCTTTTTCAAAAGCAAAATTAACATTCACAAACAATACACCATCAGATTTATCAGTAAACATCTTGGCAAGAGCTTGCTCATTATCTTTACCCATAAAACCTTCATAAATATATTTATACTTATCATAAACCAAATAGTTTGCTGCATCATAATCCTTTACATCATATTTTGGTATAAAATTTTGATAAGTATCATTATTGAAAACTTCAGCCTCAGGTACTAAGTCAAAAGGAAACTCTTTGGAATAATCATTAAAAAAATTATTATGATATTGCTCCAGTAACGGGGCCAGGTTAAATTTAGGATCGTCCCTAAGCTTCAGTATATCCTGAAGCAAAAAGTCATACCCGGCTCCCAAATCGTCAAACTCAACCATTTTATTGGCATAAAAAGTTACAACAGTAACTTTTTTCTTTTGTGCTAATGCAGAAATAGAAACCAACACTAACAAACACACTAATAGTTTTCTCATTTTTATCATAGATTGTTTAAATAATAAAACCACCCCAAATTAGTATGAGGTGATTTTAATCAGATTTATTAAAATAGCACTAAAATTATTGTTTTGTATATACTGCGTTAATATCAGTGGTGACATAAACAGGGGCTCCTTGTTCCGTCGTTCCAATTGCCTCACCATCAGGAACCGTCAAAGTAATTGTAGATCCGGAAACAGCATAAACATCGTTATACACATCACCGTCAAATGAATAAGTTAAAGTCAATGTCGTTCCGGAAACGCTCCACGTACCGGTAACATCTCCATCTTCATAACAACCAATGGATTCACTTTCACCATTCATTATAATTTCAATCCCCTTGTCGTCATAAGTAAATGTATTATCAGCATTAAGCGTCATATATGACTCGTTAAGACAAGCAGTTTCACTCATTTGATTAACAGAAGGTGTCCCGTCTCCATTCAAATCCTGAGCCTCAGAAATGTTAAATGCAGTCAGTTTATAGGTCCCAACAGGATTTGTTGTTGAGTTATTTCCCCCATTATCATCATTATTACAAGACGATAAAACTCCCAAACAGGCTACTAGCAATAAAAATTTGTTCTTCATAATTGTTAAAATTTTTGTTTTTAAGTATATATTATCAATAGAAAATCAGTTACTTTTTTTAATACACAACACCCAAATTGGATAACTCGCTTTCGATTTCACTAATCTTAGCATCCAGGAAAGCTATTTTTTCATTTGCTTCATTAATTTGCCTGTTACGTTCACTTGATGAACGCAAAAATTTAAATGCAGAAACATCATTTAAGTGTCTGACACTTTCTTCTCTTTCCTTACGAGCCTCAACAAGATTAAATTGCAATTCGTTAATTTTCTTTTGTCTTTCCTCCCTTTGTTGCTGTTCCAAACGTTCTCTCTCAATCCTCTCCTGTTCGGCTATTTTTCTGTTCTGTTCATCTATCAGTTTCTGTTGTTCATTAAGCATCTCACTATTAGCTTTTGTCTCTTGAATTAATAGTGTATTCTCTCTATCTGAAAAAGAGAAAAACAAAACCAAAACAATAACCCCCAAAAAACTTCCTAACAACACTTTTGAACGATTGTCTTGCAAAAAGGAAACCTTTGATTCATTTAAAATTGGTTTGTAAACTGGTGGGTCTTTTTTAATTGGTGGAGGCATGGAAACCCACAAATCTCTTAATTCTTCAAGATCGCCGGCACTACTCCAATCCGACATACCTTCATACCAAACCATTGTTTGCTTAACAATTTTAATTTTCTTTAAATCGTTAAAAGAAACTGGCCCATGCTGAACTTCATCAACTATATAGTAATATCGTTTCATAAAAAACTACTTTAGGTTTTTTCTATAAACATATCCTTCGGTACCAATACCTACAACTTCAACTTTTACCCAGTCTGAGGTAGTCGTTTCGATACAACGTACATACTCCCCTTTTTCAAGCTTAACTAAAACGGGATAGTCTTTTCCTGGTCCGGAACGAACATTAAGTATTGGTGTTATTACGGTCAAAACCGTATCGTAAGACAACTCTTCATTTGCTGGAGTTGAAGTTGCTTCATTGCCATACAAACCGTACGATGCTGAAGAATATCTTGAAGCAGTAGAACTAGAACTGCTTTTCTTTCTTTTGGTACTTTTGCTACCTCCTGAACTTGAAGAAGTAAAATTGGAAGCACTACTTCCACCAGCACAAACACCGCAACTTCCACCATTTTGAGAACAATGTTTACATCTTGAACAATTAGAACAAGCCGTACAATAAGATGATCCGGTACAACGCCCTCCAACATCACAACTGGAAGCAATAAGTTTAGATTTAAGTTTCGTTTGTGAATAAACAGTTGTGCTTAAGGACAGCACAAAAAGAAGAGAAAATAGTATTCGTGTCATTTTGGTTAAGATTATTTACCAAAACTCAAGAAATTAACCACACAAAACAATACCGGAAAATACTGAATTTAAACTATAAAAGAAAGGAACGATTAGTTATATTTCTTCAACTAACAACAATCCGTTTCTTAGAACAAACAAGATAACCCCTATAAAATTCTTAGAGTTCGTTTTCTCCATAATACGCTTTCGGTGGGTTTCTACCGTGCGTACATTAATACACAACTTATCAGCAATTTCGCCGCTACTCAATTCTTTACAAGCTAATCGGATAATTTCCATTTCTCGATGACTAATGGATACCGCAGCCGTCAGTCTACTGGCAGGCATACGCTTTTCCCATAATATAGCCTCTCTGATTACTGAAGCCAAATCGTCATCAAAAAAGTACTCTTTCTCTTTTATGCTTTGTATAGCTTTTTCAAGTTTCTCAGGTTCCGCATCTTTGGAGAAAAATCCATTTGCACCCAACTCCATTACCTTATAAATACTCTCTTTAGTGGTAAGCTGGGAAATAATTAAAATCTTAATGTCAGGATAATTCTTCCGAAGGAGTTTACACGTTTCAAAACCATCCATTTCAGGCATCTGAATATCCAACAAAACTAAATCCAATGAAGTAGATTCCAATTCCTCACACAAATCCTTTCCGTTACCGGCTTGTAACACTACCTCCGCTCCCTCAATCGAGTCTATCAAAAGTGCCAAACTCTTTCTAAAAAGACGATGATCATCAACCAAACCTATTCGTAACATAATTATTTTTTTAAAGTAATAACAAAATGATTGCCTTCAGAAACATCACGTTGCAATAATGCAGCTCCAAGCACTTTCAATCTCGAATTAATATTTTTAATACCACTCCCCTTAGAGCTGGCCGATAATGATTTAAAGTCATAAGACACCCCATCATCTATTATTTCAATAAAATTAGATGTCTCTAAAGAATACAAAACGACACAACAATGAGAAACGGAGCCATACTTAATCATGTTAGTTGTAAATTCCTGAACAACACGAAACAATTCATAACTGGTTTCTGGTGAAAAATCAGGAACAGGATCCTTACACACAACCTCAAATTGCATAGTTGAATTTTTAGACAATCGCTCAAAATAATCCTGAAGTGCAACAGTAAATCCAGCCAATTCAAGCAATGGAGGCATCAATTTATACGATACCTGTCTGGTATTCTCTAAAGCTGCCTCAACACTTTCCTTAATTTCTGCAAACAGCTCCTGCTTATCTAAATCTTTTTCACTCTTTTGCAGTACTGAAAGGTAATTCCGGATAGCATTCAAATCACCGGAAACACCGTCATGTAAATCCGAAGCTATCCGCTGCCGCTCTTGCTTTTCACTATCTAATGAAGCTTTAAGCAACAATTCTGCTTCTTTTCGCTTCATCTTTATAAAATAGTTCTGATAAAACAATACAAGAAATATTAATCCAAAAGCAAAAAACAACATCACAGCTGTCCCTATCCAAAATACCGATTTTATTTCACTCGTCCCTTCCAAACTGTCACTATTAAAATTAATCTAAAAATTATATTGAAAATAATATTTAGCATCCAGAAATCCTTAAAACTAAAATGAGAATTTACATGAATTAAATTTCCTAGCAAAAAAAGAAACAATGTTCCTGAAAAGTACAAAATCATCCCTGAAATAAAGTAAAAATATGACGAATTCCAAAGTGAACTTACTGTCATCTTTTCAAAAAGATCCTTAAACCACAAAAAAGAAAAAACATAAACAAATATTGTTTCCAAAGTTGATAAATATGAATCTGCTGTTAAATTACTTATTGATGCAGAATTCCAAAAAAATAATAATCCTAGAAAAAGTATCAAATACATTAATCCAAAAAGGACAAATAATTTTCCATATTTTCCATTCAGAACTTGTTTAAAAAAAAAATAAATAACAATGAACTCAAGTAGCAAATAAATTCTAAACCAATATTTTACGCTTACTTTAAAAACCAAGGATCCTGTTAATTCATAAAATGAAGCAAATGCAACAAGAATCAAATAAGGGTACAAAACTTTAAGACTAGAATTAATCTGATTTTTAGAAATTAATAAATAAATCAACGGAATAAATCCTAAAACATTTACTAATATAATTAAACCTAATGTCATCGAAAATTAAATTAAAAGAAAACCTGTTTAAAAAACAGGCTTTCTTCATTTACACTTGGCACAAAGGTATATTTATTTGATCAATTCACTATCAAAATCACAATAATCTGGGCAAGCGACTGTTCGGTCAACAATTATACCATTTGTCATATCTTTTTCAGATGTATCTACACCAACAAATACCTGATTCATTCTACCCTCTGTTGAATTATATCCATTATAAATTCTAACCCCTATACAATCTTCCTGCTCCAATATTGCCTTAACATTATTTGATCCTACAAAAAAGCCTTTTACTTCATTTGGATACTGTTTTGAAAATTCATCAATATACCCTTTTGCTTCTCCCAAACTAATTACTTCACCCGTGTTTTCGTCTAATAACATAATTTAAAATTTTAAAGTTAATACTCCGAAATTAGAGTTTGTGGAATCCGTCAGAAATACCAATAAATACTGATTTCATTAAGTATTTACACTTAATAAAATGATATTTTTTAAAATCACAAGGCACATTAATCATCCAATCCATGCAGAAACACTTAAAAATTACGTAAAAACACGCACGTATTTTAAGTATTAACACGTAATTATTTACGCAATTAAAATTATTACACTTGTATTTTAAAAGACAAATCCTACAAATAACTTAAACCAACGAAAATGATTTAAAAAATAACTCCAAATCCCAGCATCGCCACAATTAACTTAACCACCAATCAAAACCATGAACGATTACTGTAAAAAAGCAATTGCAGAACTCGAAGAACACCTCTATTTTATAAGTTTAGAAGCAGACAATACTATACAGCAGGCTGAAATAGCAGTCAATGCTATTCTTCAGTCAATTGAAAAAGTCAAAAAACAAATTCTTAAAAAAGGTTTTAAATCGCAACAAGAGGAAATACATTTTTTTAAAGTACTGAAGCCAAAATTTGTTTCAAAACTAATTTACTACCATACAATATATAATTTCGAAACTCGGAAGCCTAATGCAGGTAATAAGGCTTTACAAAAATTCATTTCAAATGAACTCGAGTCGCTCAAAAGATTTTTCGACAATAATCTTGAATTTTATAAGTATTACCGAACCGGAAGTTGTTTTTTGGATCATCAATACTTTATCAGGGGAAATATTGATATTAAACTAAACATTGACAGTCTATACTTTGAAACAGACAAAGATTTTTCAACCACCCATGACTTTAAAGTGGCTAAAATATTGGCAAATGATTTAATTCAGGTATATCTGGAGAGTAAACTTACAAAGAAGCAGACAACTAGTAAAAATATACCACTAATAGAAATACCGACACACCATCCCTTAAAATGGACAGAAAATAAAAATGCCCTCATCGAACTCATATACGGTCTGCATACACAGGGTGCTTTCAATAACGGCAAAACCGAAATCAAGGACATTGCCAGATATTTTGAGAAAATGTTTGGGATTGAATTAGGAGATTATTATAGAAGCTATTTAGAGCTTCGTTCCCGGAAAATATCAAAAACAAAATTCATAGACACTTTAAGAGACAACCTCAACCAACGTATGTGTGCCCAAGATGAGTAATCAACTTGGGTGGTTTTACGACGTAAAACACTAATAATAAATCTTTTGCATTTACAATCAATAATTACATTGAAAGAAAAGTTCAAAATACAACAGCAAAAAATCAAGTTTTAAAAATACCATAACTGTATTTCAGCGATTTACTAACTAAATCACCCAAGACCCAAACAACTTGGGTGAAATTTTATGCAGAGTAAAACATTTTTGCAACTAAAGATTTAAACAAATTTTATGGCAGTAGAAATTATTACCCGAGAAGACTTAAATGAGTTTCGTCACTTACTAATAAACGACTTAAGAGAAATCCTGAACGCAAAACCAGTGCAAGAAAAACAATGGTTAAAATCCCCAGATGTCCGCAAACTGTTAAACATCTCACCAGGCACATTACAAAATTTACGAATAAATGGCACCCTGCCCTATACTAAAATAGGCAGTATCATTTATTATAAACAGGAAGACATTAATAAACTATTAAATAAATAACCAATGAACTACATAAAACACCTAACAGCCTTTTTTGACCGTATTATCCGCGACAACGATTTGAATCCAACACACATAAGCCTATACATTGGCCTCTTCCAACATTGGAACGTTAACCGTTTCATCAGCCCTGTAAGCATCAGCAGAGACGAAGTAATGCGCATTAGCAAAATTGCATCAAAAGCGACTTATCACAAATGTATGAGAGAATTACACGAAAAAGGATACATACGCTACGAACCTTCATTCAATCCATTTAAAGGCAGCATGGTGCATTTCTTTAACTTTTCAGATGACCTGAAACCTGTTCAAAAAAGAACCTCTCAACCGAAAAAAATTTTACCAAATAATGAACAAGCTCTAAACAACCGGCAAACAAGTAATGAAACAGGCATTGAACAAGCAGTAGTACCTTCTATAAACTATATAAACAAAACAAACATTTCAAATAATTCAAACTTGGGAGAGCAAGCAACAAAATCAAAAAAGGAAAATCAAATTTTAAAAAACGAAAACGACACCCAAAAAAAGTTGCGCGAAAAAAAGGGTACAAACCAAGAAATAAAAACTCCCCCGGCATGGGAAATCGTCCAGGAATTCTTTAGCGAGAATAATTATCCGGAAATAGAGGCACAAAAATTTTTCCATTACTTCTCAAGCAATGGATGGCTAATAGGTGGCAAAACCCCAATGGCAAACTGGGAAGCTGCAGCACAAAACTGGATGCTGAATGCAACAAAATACAACCAGTCAGCTCCAATCAAAAACGACAGAGCCAAATACTTACACACAGCAACAATCAAAGACTACTCCGAGCCTCTTTAACAATCACGTCACCGAGAGAAAAGAAGCAATCTCTTAAAATCAATAAACTCACAAAATGCACCCAATATACAATTACATCGAACTCACCGCTTGGCTCGAAAAAAAAGGTCAGGAACAATTTGATAACCACTTTAAAATTCTGGAACCAGACTACCCTGTAATCCATAAACTACTCGCCTACTATACCAAAGACGAGCCAACATGTCACCAATTAGGAATATCATTAAACAAAGGTATAATGCTATCCGGTCCGGTCGGAAGCGGAAAAACATCTCTCATGAATCTTATGAGGCATATTGCTGTAAAAGAGACGAAATTTTCAGTAAAATCATGTCGGGAAATAAGCTTTGAGTTCATACAAGACGGTTATGAAATAATCCATAGATACAGCAAAGGAAAACTGTATGAGTCCAATTCCAAAATCATCTGTTTCGACGATCTCGGAGCAGAAAACAACCTAAAGTACTTTGGCAACGAATGCAATGTCATGGCAGAAATTTTGCTGAGTCGATATGAACTCTTTACTCATAAAAAATTAATCACACATATAACAACAAACCTTTCCGCAAGCGAAATCGAAATGACTTATGGAAATAGAGTACGAAGTCGGATGAGAGAGATGGTCAATCAAATTTCCTTTGACAAAAACACCAAAGACAAGCGTTAACAAAAAACCAAAAAAAAGAAATGATATCAGACCTACATAAATTACGTGTTTATACGTATTGACTTACAGTTTTATTTTGCTAAATTTATTAAAAAAATTCTTTAAAATGGGAACAAACAAAACAACATTGGACACACTTTATCTTGTCAAAAATAGCAGCAAAAAAGTCGAAATCGAGATAGCAATTGGTGATACCGGGCAAACTTCATTATTAAATATGACTTTAGATGAAACTAAAATCGTTGAGAACCATGCTGGGAATCTTGAAAAAATGCCAATCTTAGAAAACAATCTCTTAAATGGTAAAAAATTAAAGATTGTTGCTACTGTAACTGACACATCAAGAGAAACAAATGTAACGTATCTTAATATTAAGATATCGGGTGGTTTTTTAACAAGGACATATCCCCTTTACAAAATGGTAAGTGAAGAAGGTGATTCTGCAGATTATTATTGTCAAATTGAATTCTATAACCCTTCCGAAAAATAATTCATATGAGAAATTATAGAAAAATATTCCTATGGAGTCTCTTCTTGATATCAACAGCAATTGAAGCTCAGGAAACCAATTCAAATCCGGAATTTGATTTATTAAAAGCTCCTATCTCACCCGCATCAAATCTTTTAGGATTTTCACAAAGTGATATAGACAAACCCACGGATGTTTCTGCATTCATGACTTCATTACAAACAGCAAGTAATTCATTCACACAATTACCATCCAATTATGCAATAGACATAGCTCCATATTGGTTGTTTAAAAAGGAAAGCTTAGGTGATATTACAACAAAAGGATTAGGAAACTCATCAGGTAAAAATGTCCTAAAGCAAAGTTTAGTTCTTTCATTTGCTGTCCGAAATTCCGACTCTATCTCTGGAAATTTTGACCCACAAAGCACATACGGGGCCCTTGCTTTTAAACTTACAATAAATAGAGGAGAATATGATCAAACAACAAAAACTAGTTTAGATAAAATTGGCCATCTGCAAAAACTCAAACTATCGCTAATGGAAAAAAATCAAAATTCAATTTATGAGAATGTTCCAAAAGAAATAGATAGTTTGAAAGATAAACGAAAAAAAATCTTTGAAGGATTCGATACAAACGATGAATCGCCAGACAACATTCTTTTGGGAGAGTTACTCACTAAAAAACAAATCAAACTGGATTCCATTATAAGTTCTAAAATTGAAGTTCTTTTATTAAACAGTGATAAAAATGAGCCGATATCAAAAATAGATGAACAAATTAAGCGGTTAGCAGACAAATTTCAATTAGCCAGAATAGGTTTTACTTGGGATATCTCAGGAGGTGTTAGTTCTGAATTCAGAAACAAAAATTTTAACAATTCAAAAATTTACAACGCCGGTGTATGGACTACATTGGGTTACACTTGGGAAAAATCGGGGTCTCTTTTAGGTATAATGAGATACTTATACAATCCTGACAAAACAATCACACCAAATAGCAATGAGAATATCACAGACAATATATCAACTCTCGACACAGGTTTACGATATATATTAGGTAATTCTCAAGCAAAATTCAATTGTAGTCTTGAAGCAATTTACAGAAGCATCCTCACAGATAATTCAGTAGATCCATCATGGAGAATTATGCTCAATTTGGATTATGCAATCCTTAAGAACCAGAAATTGACTTTCTCTTTTGGTAGAAATTATGATGGAACAACTACCAAAGATGGAAATTTAATCGCTGCTTTAGGTTTAGTTTTTGGTTTTGGGAATAAACGCTAAAATTCAACCCTACTAAGATAAAATACATGACAAAAATAATAGAATGGTTTTTTGGCGACATGTCTTCTCGTCAGGAAAACCCTAATGGTTTATATAAGGGAATCATAGTTACAATTTTGACTATTACCATTATAATATCAATTATGCTATCCTTTATAACAAAAAATTCAATTGCTGGTATCATTACATTTATTATGGTAGCTGGCGCCTGTTTTGCTTGTGGGGGTGCAATAGGTTTTCTTTTTGGTTTACCGAAATCCAATGGAAAATCAAACAATGTAAGTAATGGTAAAAATGAAACCGATATACACCACAACGATTTCGAAGATAACACTAATCTACAGGAAGTATCAGATTGGCTAACTAAAATAATAGTAGGACTGTCTTTAATAAAAATAAATACAATCTTTTCATGGTTAGAAAATGCTGCAACTAATTTCTCTAATCCCTACAAAGAATCATGTATAGAAGGATATAACTTCGACTTCTATGCCTTTGCATATAGTGTAATAATATTATATTTTCTAATAGGTGGTGGCTTACTTTATCTTTGGGCAAGAACAAATCTTTCAGTAATTTTTTCACTTATGTCAAAACAGAAAAAACTAATATCTGAGAAAAAAGATCTTGTAAAAACAATTCAGGAACTCAAAAATGAAAATGCCCCTGCTCACGATATGAATAAAAGTCTGGATGAATCAATAAACAATATAAGTTATCAAATTAGCGATGCCTTCAAAAACGCAACAGAGGTTATCTATAATTCTAAAGCTATAAAATACAAAGATGATTTACAAAAAGGGCGCTGGGGGAGTAAATCAAAAGCAGGAGGTTACATATTTGAAGCCAACTACAATAGCGGTCAATCGTCAACAATTGGTATGCACTCTATTACACTTTCTATCCGTTCACTCGACGCTGAAAAGCCATTAAACGGTGATGTTGCCTTTTTCCTTCATGACACATTTAGAGATCCAATTCGTTATACAAAAGCCATCAACAATAGAGCTGAAATTACTATAACTGCATGGGAAGCCTTTGTTGTCGGTGCACGTTTAGAAAATGGAATAGAATTAGAATTAGATCTAAACAATATTAAAGGATTTCCAAGCGATTTTTATTGGGCTTAAAATAATTCAAACTATGAAACCAATCATTTTTATTCCAGGAATTGAGGCTACAAACTTAGTAGACAGTAACACATTTAACTTCGAAACAAAGTGGAATGCATATGATACATTACTCACTTCTATTGGAACTACAATATCAGGACCTTATATAGAAGAAAAATTACAACTCAATCCACTCTATGACCAAAACAACAATGTAATTGTTGAACGTAACCATATCGCAAGGCTTCCCTACGAAAAAACAATTCGCAATATAGCCGAAAAATATAATTCCGATCCAATTTATCTTTTTGGGTATGACTGGCGATTATCAAATGCAGTCAACGGAAAAAAATTAGCCATTTTTTTAGAATATCTTAAAAACAAGCTTCATAAAGAAAATCTGGAAGGGTTTCGCTTTGTTACACATAGCATGGGTGCCCTAGTGTTTAGTTGTTATCTTTCCGAATTAAATGAAAATTTTGGTGATATTAACAAAGTGGTTTTATGTGCCCCTCCTTTTAGAGGATCACCGTATGCAATAATTCATTTAATCAAAGGTGATGGAGGTGTAAAAAGTTTCCTAAATAAAATTTTTGGTCGTGACGAAGACATAAGAAAAGTAGTTAGAACATACCCCTCCCTATTTGAATTATCCCCATGGTATAAAAATGCAATGCTTTTTGAAGACGGTACAACTATCGACCTTACCAATATCAATCACTGGCAATCCAATATATGGGACGATATTGAACCTTTATTCCAAGCAAGATTGAAATCACTCGATGATTTTAAAAAGACCAAAATGTACGATCTTTCCAAACTCCCTGAAGAATTACGTTCTAAAATGATTATAATAGCCGGTTCAAAAGACAAAACGGTAGTTGGACTTAAGGTAATAAAAAAGAAAGGGGAAATAAAAAGCTTTATTCGATTAGATGATTTAGTTATAGGATCTGGAGACGGAACAGTTCCTTTTGATAGTTCAACAATTTATAAAGATCATATTAGAACTATAGAAGTTCAAAAAGAAGACATTTTTTCTGAACTGGGAGATAATATTGATTTTCACGGTATGTTTCTTCGTGACAGCCGTGTGCAAAACATTATTGTTCGAATGTTTGATGACAATGTTCAAACTACATTAGAGAGAGATAAAAATAGTAATCAAATTTTAGGATGGAAAAATAAAGATTGGTGGGAATCATTAGGCTCTTCAGTCAAAAGTTTGTCTAAGTTTTAAATAGAAAATTAATTTCAAATTATATTTTCTTATACTCCGAAGTCCATCACTTCGGAGTATGTATTTCACAACACCAATACACCAAATACAAATCCACAAAAAACACTTATCAATTTCAGTAAAAACACCTATATGAAATAATCATCAGTTTCCATATAATTATGACATTAATTTCAACTTACAATTACAATCTTAACACTCAATAAACCATGGGATTATTCGACTTTTTAAAGAAAAAAGAATTAGGAGAAATAAAGCAGCTAAAAAACCAACTTGAAAGATACAAACCGATTTCAGATATCGAGAAAGAAGCCAAAGACAAAAAGCAGGAGCTAGAAGACTTTATTGCCAAAAAAGAAGCTGAGCTCAACAATACAATAGCTCAAAAAACGGGTGAAGCAAAAGGGATTGAAAACAAAATAACCGAATTAAATACAAACTATCAGGAGGGACTTTCAACCTATACTAAATTAAGAAAAGAAGTAGGTCTCTTCGAATCCAAATTGGATTTAATCGAGTTTGGAATTTACGAACCGGTATATGATTTTGAAAAATCAGACGATTATAGGGCTGAACAATTCAGAATACGGGAAAAACAAAAAACATTAATAAGTTTAGACCAAGCAGCAATATGCGATACTCCATGGTTAGTCGAAAATAGCGAGGCAAAAGGAAGAGCTGTTATTAACCGATTCAAAAAATTAATGTTGAGAGCATTCAATGGCGAATGTGATGTACTGATTGCAAAAGTCAAATGGAACAACGTTAATCAAATGAAAGAACGCATGGAAAAATTGTTCGATGCGATCAACAAACTCGGAGAAGGGTTCAATGTCTATTTAAACCGTGAATACCTCGATTTGAAACAAAGTGAACTAATTCTGGAATACGAATTCCAAGCCAAAAAACAACAGGAAAAAGAACAAATGAGAGCCGCTCAGGAAGAAATGCGAGAAGAAGAAAAAGCCAGAAGAGAATTTGAGCAAGCCCAAAAAGCAGCAGAAAAAGAAGAATCGAACTATCAGAAAGCACTCGAAAAAGCACGAAAAGAATTTGACCAATCCTCAGGGGAAAAACACGATCAGTTGCAGGCACAAATCGAAAAATTGGAACAACAATTAAAAGAGGCTCACGAGAAAAAAGAAAGAGCATTATCCATGGCGCAACAAACCAAAAGAGGCCATGTTTATGTGATCTCTAATATAGGTTCATTTGGAGAGCAGGTTTACAAAATCGGTATGACACGTCGATTAGAACCCGAAGATAGAGTTAAAGAATTAGGGGATGCCTCTGTCCCATTCCAATTCGATATTCACGCCATGATATATTCAGATGAGGCACCGGCACTTGAAAACGAACTTCACAAAGCATTTACCGATAAAAAAGTAAACATGCTCAACTACAGAAAAGAATTTTTCAAAGTAACCCTAGATGAAATTGAAGAAAAAATTACCGAATTAGGTATTGAAGCTGAATTCACAAGACTTCCGGAAGCAATGGAATACAGGGAAACCTTGGCTATTCTTGAAAAAATGAACAAGCAACCGGAAACAAAATCTGTGGAAGAATTAATTGCCGAGGAATTTCCTATGAGTCTTAAAAATTAAATTAAAACGATGATAAGAACTGTAATAATAATTATACTTTACTTCATAAATCTATCTACATCCTATTCACAAAACATTTATGGCTACTGGGATAAAGAAAGAGCTACTACTCGGGAAATAGTACTGGGTGCCGGAGACAGGACATGGGTAAGAACAGACGACCTTCCAATTGGCACTACTGAGGTAGTTTACAGAATCACTTTACTTGATGAAGATCAAAAAATGGTCAATGATTTAGCCTCTGTTTTAACAATACTACCTGACCCTACCCGTGTTAGTAAAGGATCCGCTGTCGCCATCTCTCTCATGTCAAAAGCAGCCGGAGATGATAAATGTTATTACTCTATTTTTAAAACTTATGAGGCTGCTGACAATTATTCTAAAACAGGAAATTACCAAACTGCATGTTACAGTAATCCAAACGAAATTAATCGGGAAGTTAATAGAATCACTCTTAACAATTCCGCTTGTTTAAAAGAAGATACCGGATATATCTGGTTTGGTTTTAAAAACACAAATATGATTATGAGTGAGAAGATTGTTTTGGAAGTAATGCCATGGGTAGACTATAAAGCTTCAAGGGGGTGGACAAAAGATATCAAGAACAAGTTCATACAAAATTGCAAAACAAATTCGAAAAAAATCCAAATAAGCAATTCCGAACAATATTGCCTTTGTCTTTTAAATAAACTTGAAGAAAAATATAAATTACAGGAGTATCAAAAATTAATCCCGGAAGAACAAAACAAAATTCTACAGGATATCAATATCCAATGTCTAAACACTACAGGAGAACTAGATAAAATTTACAATGAACAACGAAACACCGCAAACACTTATATTCAAAGGCACCAATATTCTTTAGCAATAAATAAATATTTGGATATAATTTCCAACACTACTCCAAAACTTGAAGACTACAATAATTTAGCCTACTCCTATATCCTTACAAAGCAGTTTTTAAAGGCCATTAAATACCTCAAGGAAGGTGAAAAACTGGATGAAACGGACTTATTGATAAAAGGTAATCTAGCTCACGCTTACCTTCTCAATGGAGATGTTGAACTTGCAAAATCAATGTACATTAAATACAAATCACAAAACATTTCAGAAAATCTTAGCTGGATAGATATGGTTAAAACAGATTTTGAAGATTTCAAAAGGGCAGGAATACATTCTGATCAATTCGAAACAATAAAAGTAAATTTAAATTAAAGAAAAGAAAATATGACAAATTTTACAGGTAATGATTTAGGGCTCACAGGGTATTCTCCAACTGTTGATGGAGGTGATAATCCAAAATACAAAGGAGTTTTAGACCGAATTAAAGTTGACAAAACAGAGGAATACGAAGTGATATATTTCTGCAATAGATTTTTAAAAATGTATGATGTCCCGAAAACCATAGAAAGTTTTCAAAAAGTTGAACGATTATTACATCATGATGAATTAAAAGGAGAAGATAATCGCCAAAATTTAATTGAATGGATTGCTACCAACTGGTATAAAAAATAACTCAACTATAAAACATAAATGGAATTAAAATACGACTATTGGACAGGCAATTTCAGTTACGTAAAAACCTCATTAATTAGGAGTATTCAGCGATATGCTTATTTATACGACAATGTAAAAATTGGAATCACTTCAAATCCTGATGCCAGAAAAAGCAAGCACAAATCTAGCGGTCAAGGTTGGAAAAAGATGATTGTCAAGTATGAAACTTCTTCCGTTAGATATATAAACGAAATGGAAAAAATACTAATAGATCATCATTGGGAAATCGTCTCGAATATAAGAGGTGGAGGTGGAGGTCCAAATGGTAATGCACCATACTATCTATACGTTTTGGTAAAATAAATAAACCTTAGATTTTAACCAAACATTAGAGACTACTATCCATAAAGTAAAAAAACTAAAAATGAAAAGCCTGAAATATATTGCCGGAGGCATACTGGTATTACTAATAGCAGTTAATTTTTTAACTCTTCTTCAGAAGATTCAACAACAGATACCGCTCCAAAGTGGTATTCCGGAGGCACATTACATAAGTCCAAAATATCCGATTGGAAAAAAGCTTCTGAAGAAAACAAATTAGCAACTTGCGCTGATTTTGTAGCCAATATTGACAAAGGTTTATCGATTGAAGAAATAAAACCAAAAGCAGAAAGCTTAAAAAGCTGTATCAACGAAGCCTGTAAAGGAACAGAGGCAGCAGACAATCAACTAACCACAGAGATAGCAGCAATGTGTGTGATTTTAATGGAAAATAAATAATTATTTTACCCAACATGTCTCTATTCTTGTGATAAAAAAGATAGCAAATACAAAAAAAAGTAATTTTTAAAACTCATTATTTTGAATAGTTTCTCCCCCCCCTTCAATAAAACTATCCAAATCAAACTAGGAAATTATACTGAACATAAGATTACAACTCTATTTAATACAAACAAAATGATTGTTATTATATACAAAATCAGTATTTTTGTCTATATTAATATACATTTAATATAATGAATAGAAAAAAACAAATAATCTTTCCAAAGCATCAAAAGGTGTTGGAACAGATGGGAGAAAATATAAAGTTAGCCAGAAAAAGAAGAAAACTAACAGCTATACAGGTTGCTGAAAGAGCTGATGTAGTCAGGTCAACTTTATACCTAATCGAGAAAGGCAACCCAAGAGTTGCTATGGGAGCTTATTTTAATGTTCTTAGAGTATTAGGTTTACAAGATGATTTCCTAAAACTTGCTGCAGATGACGAACTGGGCAGAAAACTTCAGGACCTTGAGCTGCTTAAATAAAGTAATCAAACGCGAGTCCGGGTTGTTTACTTCGTTACATTGCGTAAAAAACTTCAAAAAACCAACCAATCTAACAATCCAAGATGTCTCAAAATAAAACCGACATATACGTTTACGCACACTGGAAAGGAATGCCTGAACCCAAAATAATAGGCATTCTGTCGGCACATCAGGCAAAAGGAAAAAAATCTTTTAGCTTTGAATACGATAAAGAGTGGATTAAAACAGAACAGAAGTTTTTGCTCGACCCGGATATAGAATTCTACCGCGGTCCACAATTTCCAAACCAAAAAGAGAATTTCGGAATATTTACGGACAGTATGCCTGATACCTGGGGTAGAACATTAATGAAACGTAGGGCTGCACAATGGGCGAAGGAACATAATAAAAAAGCACTTACTCTATATGAAATTGATTTTCTTTTAGGAGTGTTCGACGAAAGCCGCATGGGGGCTTTACGATTTAAAATAGATCAAAATGGCGATTTTCTCGATAACAATAAAACGGCTTCCACACCTCCATGGTCATCCATTAGAGAGCTGCAAAACGCTGCTAAAAATTTAGAAAACGATCAAGACAATGACGAGGTAAAAAAATGGCTCTCGGTCCTGATTGCTCCGGGCTCATCTTTGGGTGGTGCAAGACCAAAAGCAAATATTTTAGATAATGATAAGAACCTGTGGATTGCCAAATTTCCGTCCAAAACAGATACTGTAGATAAAGCATTATGGGAATTTCTGGCCTATCAACTGGCAATAAGAGCTGGAATAGAAATGGCGCCATGTCGTATTGAGAAAATAATGGGTAATCACCACACTTTTTTCACAAAACGATTCGATCGTGAAAATGGGGAAAGAATACATTTTGCATCTGCCATGACTATGACCGGTAATAATGAAGATACCATTCGCGACAATCATGCTAGTTATTTAGATATAGCGGAATTCATCAGTAATTATGGCGCAAATATCGAAGCAAATTTGCACCAATTATGGAGAAGGATAATTTTCAACATTGCTATCTCAAATACCGATGACCATCTACGAAACCACGGATTTATCTTAACCAATGAAGGATGGATACTCTCCCCTGCCTACGACCTCAACCCTTCAATCGATAAGGATGGTTTGGCAATAAATATAGATACTGATGACAATTCGTTGGATTTTGAACTAGCCAAAAGTGTTGGCGAATATTTCCGGTTAACCAATCAGCAAATGGATACAATTATTCATGAGGTTATTCAGGCCACAAGTGCTTGGGAAACAATAGCAGAAGAACTATCTATACCAAGAGTAGAACAGAGGATTATGCAAAAGGCTTTTAAAACAATTTAAGACTACCTATAACCTTAAAATTGATTATCACCAGTTGTACGTTGCACCTGAGACAATAACCCTGCAAGTCCTCCTGCAGCAGCTGAACCAATAGCAATCAGACCTTCAGAAATTTCACTGTTTTCATGACTTAGATAAGTGATACATATTATGGTTGTTAATACAGCAAGCCCAAGAATCCAAATAGCTACACGAGGAGCCCATCGGTCTGATGCTGCTGGATTATTCTTGCGTAATTCATCAATTAGGTTAATCTTTTCTTCAGCCGAAAGAGTAGTGTTTGATAACACCTTCTCCATTAAATCATAAAGTGAAGGTGAACCTGTTTGTGATGGATTGGTTGAGTTATTCATAAAAGCGTTTTACTTTCAAGTCGTTAATTATTTATTTTATCAGAGAGTTTAATAGGCAGTACTATTATTGTCTTATATTTCGTTTTTTATGCCCCCATCTGACCTGACAGTCATTTAATAAGCATATTCAACTTTTTAAACAATTACAAATACAACAACTTAAGGCTTCTCAAAGAAACAACTAATCAATTTGATAATCAATACGTATAAACACGTAATACACTCAGATACTAAAAAGAAATTGGCACACTTAAATTTATTATAAGGAATGTTAAAATTTTATCCCTTTTAATAAAACAATAAAAGAATCTATTATAAAAATATACTAAATCTTAGAAACGAAGACGTTTAACCAAAATATTTTGATTGTAAAACTACTTATTAAAAGACGTATTAATACGAATTGACACTGCACGACCGTCCATATAAATTTGGCTTTTATGTAAAAAATATAAAATTCAAAACTATGGACACCGAAATTAAAAGTACGCTTTTCCACTTTGTGAGTATGAGAGCCCCAGAATTAAATTCCGATCATGAAACAAAACCAGGCTTTATAACTCAAACGAATGATCTAAAAGGAGTTTTCAATGACGCTATTGACAACTTACCGGAAGGTGCTTCTAAATTAACCGCTTTACAAAATGAGGCGACTAATTTTTCAGTCAATGCTTTAAGTATAGATGATTTAAAAAATTTAAATCCCGAACTATATGAATTTTCGGTTTGGTTAGCAAAAAATAAAATTAAAGCTACCGAAACTGAAATCGAAGACAATGCTGAAATAGTAATAAACAAAAATTTAGATTTAAAAACAATCTGGGAAAATCTATTTTATCAAGTTATTACTCAAAAAGATTTTTATGCGAAAGAAGTCTTAATTCAAATATTTTTAGCACATTATGTTTGCAATGATAATAAAGGCAAATATAAAGAGAGAGCTTTAGCTAAGATAGTATTACCTAAAGACCTTTTCGTTGAAAACAATTTAATACCCGAAACTGATGATCTTTTAAATGGAATTGATAATACTTCTGAAGTAAACTTTACAACTGCCACATTAAATAGGCTTGAAAAACAAGCAATTTCAAAAGAAAACACCCTAGTTTTAAACAGATTAAAAATTGAATTAGAAGCTGCCGAAAAGGTGTTTAAAAAAGAATATGAGGAGAAACACAAAACGGAATACAAAACGTACCAAGCAGACATAAAACCTATTATTGACCAATATAATAGTGATATTGAAACTGCTAAAACAAATTGGTGCAGTATAAAAGATCCGTCCAATACCTCACCTTATGATCCAATAGACCCTTGTCAGCAACCTCCTGCTGTACCTGCACCTGAATTACCTGAATTCGATTTCTCGTTCAGACCCGAATTGGATGAGGATTTCTTAGCTTCTCAATTAAGTCCTGAAAGTTTAGAAGTATATCAAAATCTAAAAAATCCACAAAATCCTGAGGATGATTTTGAAATAGATATTTTAAGTAGGATCGCGATAGGGAATTCTCTATCATTTGATTCTTTCGAATCTGTAAAAAATAGTATTAATCAACTTATTGACGTCGAAAGTGAAACAGTGATCAATAATACCATTGACAATGGTAGTACATCTGTAGTGATAGGTGGAACAACGCTTACGGTCCCAAATACCACTGTCCCTCTGACACCTTTCCAATACGAGATTAAAACTAGAAGAAGAAGCGGATTTATAACTTCAGTTTCAAGAACATTACAGATAATGGTGGGTATTCCCGACCCTTCTTGGAAAATAACTGCTGTGAAATACAAAATGACTCGTACGGATAATTCTTTTGTAGAGAAAACATCAAGTAGTGTAACTCATTATCTTGGCTATGATGCCCTCTTAAATTTAAGCATGACCGGCATTACATCCAATTTAAAAGAACTTTCCATAACCTTTCAATTTGCTAATGGAAAAAGTGCATCTGTAGTAATATTAAATTTCGCACTTTCCTCAATTTACAAAAACTTTATCAGTTTACCTGCAGACAATCAAACTGGGGGAAATACTTCAGGTGGGAATTCAACGGTTTCCCCGCAGACTGCTTTTATACCTAAAGGTTTTGGAGTAAAACAAATTGGAATAGCTGATTATAATAAAGTAGAACAGAGTATTCAAGGTTATGTTGAAGGAGAAGTAGCACATATAGAAAACGTTATGGCTCGCGAATTCAAGGAAAAATCTACACGAAAACTAAGAAGAAGCGAAATAACAGAAACTACGTCCACCGAAACAGAAAAAGAACAATTATCAGATACTACATCTGTTGATCGTTTTGAAATGCAAAGTGAAGTAGCAAAAGTAATAGCAAATGCTAAAGACTTTTCTGCTGGAGCAGGGATGACATATAGTCCTACTCCTCAACTTTCTCTTTCAGCAAATGCAAACTTTGCAACTCATAATTCAAAAGAAGAAAGTACACGCCAAGCAGTAACAAATGCTAAAGAAATTACTGAAAGAGCTTTAGGCAGAATTGTAAGCAAAGTAAAAGAAGAGCGTATTGAAAAAATAATTGAAGAATTTGAAGAGAATAATATTCATGGCTTTGACAATAGAAGAGGAGACAAACATGTAGTAGGAGTTTACCGCTGGGTAGATAAAGTATTTAAAAATCAAATCGTGAACTATGGAAAACGCTTAATGTTTGAGTTCATGATACCTGAACCTGCACGTTTACATAAATTAGCAATGGAAACATTGGTGCTTCAAAATAAAGCAACAGTATTAGTAAAGCCGGAAGATCCAAGAACATCTGCAACTAATAAATTGGAAAACTACTCGCAATTGGACGATACTCGTTTAAAATACTGGACCGGTAAATATAATGTTGAAATTCCTGAAAAACTTAAAGAGATTATTGTAATTGGTGAATCAATAAATGCTGTTCATGATGGGAGTTCAATCGGTAGGCATGAAGGTAATTCAGGTAAAGCAAAAATTACAATTCCCGAAGGATATGAAACAATAACTGGAAACCTTACATATAATTCATCGAGTGATAATGATGGTATGGTCTATTCAGGTATGATGGTTTCACTTGGTTCTTTTAATAGCGTTTTTTCGGCCACAAGAAGTCTTCAAAAAAGCACATCTTTTTCACTTATTGGATATAAGAATGAGGTTCCGGTATCATATACTATGTCAAATCATTTTCATGCTAATATTAACGCAAGTGTTACCTGTAAATTAACTGTCGAAGCAAAAACAAAATGGCAACAGGAAACTTTTAACGCTATTATTAATGCCTATGATGACGCTTTGGATAAATATAATGAAGCATTGGCTACAGAAGAAGCCAATGGAGTTCAAATTTTAGGAACAAATCCGGGATTCTATCGTCAAATCGAAAATACCATTTTGCGTAAAAATTGTATTTCATATTTGATATCATCTAATCCTGATGTCAAACGTACTTTTGGTAAAAACTTCTATACAAAAAACAATAATGATAACACATTTAGTTTGGGTAATACTATAATTGATCAGAATGCTGATTTAGATGATTATTCATCATTTGTTAAGTTTATGGAACAAGCTTTTGAATGGGATATCATGAGTTATAATTTTTATCCGTACTATTGGGGTAATCGACAAAATTGGGTAGAAATGTATCAATTCGATAAAACCAATGACCATATTTTCCGAGCCTTTATGCAAAGTGGTATGGCGCGTGTTATTGTAACTGTTCGTCCAGGTTTTGAAGAGGCTGTTCGTTACTATATGCAAACCGGACAAATTTGGAATGGTGGTGAAGTACCGGTTATTGGCGACGAATTATTCTTATCAATTGTAGAGGAAATGCAAAAACCGGAAGGTGAAAAAGTAGGAAAAGCATGGCCGACAAGAATACCGACTTCCATGACAATTCTGCAGGCACAAAGTATTGGTCTGAATGTCACTTCTGCCCTACCTTTCAACACTAATTTATCAGATTTTGAACACCCGGAACAAGTACCTCAATCCTCGCAAATTGCCTTAAATGAAGCGCAGATTGGTGGATCAGGTATAAAAATTGCATCTGCTAACCTAAAGGGTCAAATAGAAGGTAATTCAAATGTAAGCTCCAAAATATTACTTAAACATATAGATGGTTCCATAAAAGACCTTACCTACTGTGAGTCACTAGATGGAACTTGGGAATTAAATAATATTCCGGCAGGTAAATATGAATTATTATTAGATGCTGATAATGATTTCCCAAATAGTGAATTTACAATAATGGAAGGACAAAAAGACCAGGTAGTTGAATTGGAAGACGACCAAACTATAGAAGTTTTATTGGAAGTTAAAAAAATTTAATACAGTAAACATTCATAAACCATCCTAGCGCCAAATGTTAGGATGGTTTTTAACCCAATTCAAAATGATTGAAGAATTATACATCACCCTTAAAAATATTCCAAAGGAAAATCAAAAAAAAGCCACACATCATGTACTGGTTAAAATTAAAGATGTAAATCCGAAGAATGAAAAAGTATTAGTAGAAGTAAGTAATAAGGTTTACGAGGTAAAAAACGGCATTGCAGATGTAGTGATTACACTTCCGCAAAACAACGAATTACAAAATAGAGGAAATGCACCGGACATAGAGATAAAAGCTTTTTTATACAACGTTGACCTCGATAAAATTACGCATGCTAAAGCGCAGATATTTATTAATGTAAATCCATTAAAATCTGAGTTTGTAAAAGTTGATGACATTAAAACAACCTCAAAACTCATTCTTAGTGATTGGTCGCAATTTAGAGTAGTAAAAACCGGAACTGTTATAGGCAAAAATAACATCGCTGTTAAACAAAAAATAAAAGTGCATTTTACAGTCGGAATGTTTTTTGATGGTACAGGAAATAACAAGTCTAATTCTGAAAAGGTCTACTATGAAAAATTAAATAATGACCGTTTGGTTTACAGTCATATTCCTAAGGAAAAGGAATTGCCTAATGGTAAAAAAATTGATTCCGAAAGTAGTTATTGGAATCCATATAGTAATATCGTATTGCTTCATGACTTATATGAAACGACAAAAAACGATAAAGACGAAAATAATATCTTTATAACATTAAAGCAATACATACAAGGCATAGGCACAATAGAAAATGAAGAAGACGATCCAAAAGGATTTGCCCTAGGGGAAGGAATTAGCGGTATTAAAGGAAAAGTTATTGAAGGTTGTCACGAACTTTCAAAAAACATAAAAAAAATATTAAGCAATGACAAAGAAATAGGCTCAATAACTTTTGATATTTTTGGCTTTAGTAGAGGAGCAGCAGCAGCAAGAGATTTTTGCAATGAAATTTTAGGAAAAAAATCAATTACAGATATTTTTGAAATCCTTGATAAAGAAAACACATCAAAGCATATTGAAAATACTTCTGTCAAACAACAAAATGCTATAATGCCAATTGGGTATAAATATAATTTAGGACTTCTAGGTCAAAGTTTAAAACTGAATAAAACTCAAGACAATATAAAATATTATTTTGAAAAACCTAGAGCTGTAAAAAGCTCAAATGTAGAGGATTTATTAAAAATAGCAAAAAAAACAGAAACCGAAAGATTAGAAAAAAGTCCAGTAAAAATTAGATTTGTCGGTTTGTTTGACACAGTTGTTTCTCAAATGATTGTAAAAGATCATCTGGGTAAAAAAATTGATCTATTCAATTTACTTATGCCTTCACCTTTAAAATTACCGCCAGGAATTGGATCTGCAACTGAATTAGCCTTAAACATTGTTAAGCAAAAAATAGATAATTTACCGATCCAGCAAATTGTCCATTTTATTGCAGAGGACGAATGGAGAGAAAATTTTGCGTTAACAAAAGTCGGTAATAAAAAGAATATTTTCGAAGTAAAATTACCAGGCGCACATTCAGATATAGGTGGTGGTTACGCGGCAATAAAAGAAGATTATGATATTATAGCGTACGAACAAACAATCATTGATGCTGGGCATCAAAGATTAGTTCCTCCTAATTTACATAACCTGAGGAACTTTTTTATACGTAATGAATTAGGTACAAACAAAGATTTTTATTTCAAGATAAATGTTAGGAAGCAAAGAAAGGATCAAACAAATTATGACATGATTGAAGTTATTGATTGGCAACTTGTTGCTAAAAGAAAAGTAACGCCCCGCTATTCTGTGGTTAATATGTATGCTATGAAAGAATTAGCTCAATTATCGAATGTTCCTTTCAAAAATGATAAACCAAATTATAAATATTCTTTTGAATATGATACTCCAAAAGAACTCGTTAAATATCAAAAAGAACTAATTGAAAAGCTTAAACTAGAACTTCACCGAAAGAAAGCAAAACAAATAAAAAATAAATTATCTAAAATTAAATTCATACATCTATCCGCTAACTATAATTTAGCAAAATTAATAGAGCGGAAAGGCGAACCTATTTTTGATATAAAAAAAATAGACAAGTTACTTTACATTAATTCACCAAGATATGCAAACGAAAACAAGGATAGTTACCTTCGCGAAACTTATATTCATCCTCAATAGTATATTTTTTTTAAGTTGTAAAAACAAAGAACAACAAGAAAAAACAAGCTGGTCCGCAGCGATGAGTAGGCCTGATTATTATATTACTGACGGGCCACATATTTATTACTTTTACAAAGGAGAACTAATAAGTGGTGCAGAAACTTTAACGGATATTTCAGGAAATTGGAGCATAGGAGATGCAGCCAGAAATAATGGAGACATTGAAATATTTCCGGACAGTGTTGCTGTTGACTACGGAGGTTTAAATGATAAATTAGAAACTTGCACTTTTAATGGAGGAATGTCTTTACCCACTAAAAAAATCATAAATTTATTTCAAAAAGGATATATAAAAGATGGGAAGAAAGAACAATTTACAAACATAACTACAGGAATGGCCCCAGGAGGAAGAATTTGTGTTTGGGTTGATCATGTTGAAATTAAAAGAGGAATTGTTAAACTAAAGGATAAATATGTGGAATATCCTGCAATAAATTTTGGTGATAGTATAGAAATCAATAATTATTTAAAACATCATCCTGTAGATTATAGTATTTGGGAAAAACCGGACCCAACTTATGAACTTGATTTTGGGTTTTGTAGTGAAGATGGCAATTATGAAGTAGTTTTTATGTACACCATTTCTAAAGAAGGACTAAATAACAGAATCGGATATCAATCTTTCATAGATGCTAAGTGGAATTCCCCTATAGGTATAGCTTCACAACTTACTTATACTATTTTTTATACCGATGCAAAAGATAAAAATATAAGTTCATATAAACTTCAGTTACCGGTTCATTTAAAATTAAGTTGGCAGAATAAAGAAAAATCAAAATTATATTGCACAGATATTCCATTGCCTAAAGATTTTGCAAATCGTTTCACTAAACCATATTTTAATTCACAAACAGGTAAAAAATCAAATTATAATCGTTTAGTTTTTGGGGTTGAGAAAGACGGTGAACATTGTATTATTTGGTTAGATGGTCCTAGTAAACAGGAAAAATTAATGCGCTTTAAAGGTAATATTGCAAAACGTAATGAACCAAATGGTATAGAAAGCGGCGGCTATGCATCCGAAGTAACCTATTACTAAAACTATGCAGCTCTCTAAAATAAGCCCCTTCTTCTGACCGGTTTTTAGGGAGTTGCATAATTTCAAATTATTCAAAAAAATTATTCAATCGCTTTGCATTATCACAAGCTTTAACCAATTTCATTGAGCATTTTAACTGGGTTGCCAATTCAATTATTTACATGATATAATCATAGTATAAATAACTATTAACTATTAATAAAATAAGTGCAACTATAAAAATACAGTAGTCTTTAAACATCCAGTCTTCTCTTAAAAATTTCATAGTATTTGACATTTAATATCTGACTACTAATTTAAAAAAAAATCTTACAAATAAGGCTTTTTATTTTTTCTTCTAACTTACTAATATCGCTTTAAGCTGTAAAATCCTTCTTCTGTAAACAGAATCTTTAGTGGTTATAGGCTATAACCCGTTCAAATTTTATAATTGGGACTTATATTTTTCCCAGCGAGTTTAAAAGCTCTAAAAGATGTTTAGCTTTTAAATTATTTGAAACTTGCTGTTGATTTTTCCCGACTACTTGATATGTAGACGACCAAATTGTCTCATAACCTCTTGATCCAGCAACGCTGTCCACAGCCCAAACAGTTTCTCCTCTAGTTCTACAGGTGCAAACTATTAAATCACATTTGTAAATATCGGAGAGCTCTAAAAGCCTTTTCTCTAAACCAGTTTTAGGATCACCTTGACTTTCTATACCTACTATTAATCCGTTAATATTTACAACAAGTCTAAAATCGTTTTTAGAAGGTATGCTTGCAGGAATTGGAAATATTTCAATATAATTAGTATATGTTGCTAATAAAAGTTTTGCAAATTCTCTTACAGTTTCTGTTTTACCTTTAGTTCCTGAATTCCAAACTGCAAGAATGCATTTATTATTTCTATTTTTTTCTTTAGCATCCATATCCTTTAGATTGGGCATTTTACACTTATTTTTAATATCATGAAGTTGCAAATAGTCTGGACTTTTAATCTGAAATTTCCTGATTATTACTAATTGTTATTCTCACAATTACATTTTAGTTTTTCAAGAAACTCAAATTGAAAAAATCGCAGTAAAGAGAAAAACTATTAACCTCTTACTTTCCCAAATGTTTCCAATTCCATAAATTTTGATTTAAACAAATCAGAAGGAATTTTTTTCTTTAACAGGTTATGGAAATTTTCATCGTGCGTAGACAGTATTATTTGCTTCTTTTGATTCACAACTATACTTCTCAATAAATCAATTGTAGATAAAATATTGATACTATCCATTGATTGGATTGGATCATCTACAAAAATACAATCTATTGCATTGTCTCTATCGTCTTTTGCGTTTAGAGCTTTAGCTAAGAATATACATAGACTTAAAATGTTTAATTGTGCCTGGCTAAAATATAAGTTTGGTATAATAAAGTCTGATTCCTCATTATTTTTATAGACACAAACATTCAACTTAGGTTTAGAATCTTTAAAATCAGGAATGAACTTAACTTTTTTGTACTCAGGATGTGGATCTATTCTTTTATACAAATCATTTATCAATTCTTCATAAAAGAATGATTTTATTTGTTTCTCTATGTGTTCAGAAACTTTTTTGATCTCTTCTGATAAACTTTTCCCAACTTTATCTTTCAGTAATTTGATTCTAATCTTAATTTCACTCTCTTTTCGTTTGGATCCCTCAAATTTTAAATAAGGCAATACATTATCCTTTAACTGATATAGAAGACTTAATTCTCTTCTTTCATTTTGATAATCTGAAAGCTTATCCTCTTTTGATTTTTTAATATCATTAATTTTATCAAGGAAGACCTCTTCTTTTATTTCATTTACATTTAAATCAATATATTTATCTGAATGACTTTTATAATTTTCAATCACTCGTGATAAAGTCATGATACTGTTACTAAGTTCTTCCAATTCTTTTTTTACAGAATCTTCACTTATACTAATTAAATCATTTTCATTTACTTTAATGTCTCCTTTTAATTCATCAAGTTTAATTGAATACTCTTTTAAACTATCTGAAAGGCTTTTCAGGTCAATATTAATATACTTAGAATCTATCTCAAGATTTGGGTAATTTTCTAAAAAGAAACCTCTTACTTCATTTAAGGCATTGTTGTCTTCAAATAACTTTTTATCTTTCGCAAATAGTTCAATTTTTTGAGATATGATTTTATATTGCTCTTGATTAGTTTTTAATTTGTCATTAATAGAAGTTAAATCTAACTGGTAGCTTTTAAAATCAGCAGATAGTTTCTTGAGGTGATCTTTGGCCCATTCACCATATTCTTCAACTGATTTGTTTGAAATCAAATTTCTATGGTTTGATAAAGTATTGGATTCTTTATCTATCTCATTTTCAAGTTCGGTTATTGATTTTCTAATATCAAGCGCTTGAATTTTAAAATCATGCAACTTTAATTCACTATCAGAAATATCTTTTTTGATCGTTTCGGTAAGTTTACCTATTATTTTTTTTTGTTCTTCTGAAATATTATTAATGATATTTTCTACTTCATTTCTCCTATTCAACAACTGATTTGTTCTTTGAGAAAGCAATTTGTTATTAGCAACTTTATCAGCTAAGATGTTGTAAGACTCATAATCATGGTTACATAAAGGACAGCTATCAGTTTTTTGATCATTAATTATTGATAATCCTTTTGAAATAAAATTATCTAATTCTGCTTGAAATTTTTCTTGCTCAATAATTTCATTTTTTATTAAGAGTAAATTTCCATTCTCTTCATTTAGTTTGCTTTTTAAATCATCTATTTTTTTCAGTAGCTCCGAATACTTTACAAAATTGATATCAAACTCAGATGGATAGATATCATTACTCAAATTCGATAATGCACTTTTCAAATCATTGATATAATCCTCTGTTGGTTTAATAAGATTAGATTTCTTACTTAAATCAACTTTCTTTACTTCCAAATTCTTTTTTAACTCTAAGACGCTACTTTCAGTATTTAATATACGTTCCTTTATTTCTGGAAGGTCTGTAACAATTTTATTAATATCATTTATTTGACTTTGCGAAGTAGAAATTTGAATCTCTAATTCTGATTGTCGAATTTTTTGACTAGACATTTCTTTATTTAGAGATTCTTGCGACAAAATTGCCACCTTAATTTCTTTGTCTTTGTTTTTTCGAAGATTTTCAACCTCATTATATTTACCAAAAAGATTCAATATTTTTTCTTTTCTTTCCTTTTCTGATGTCAAACGTTTAGCATAATCTTGAATCGAGTTTCGTTCTGTCCTTTTCCTTGCTAAATCATCAAACTTTTTTTTAAATGAAACCAATAGAGACTGCCTCTCTATAGATTTATTAAGATTTTTGATATTTTCTGTAAATTGTTTGAAGCTTACAAAATCATCAGTACCAATAATTAAAGAATCTAACTCAGAAATTACATTTTGGTTTTTTGTAATTTCGAATTCAATGTTGTTTAATCTTTCAGATATGTCATTAGTAAGATTTAATATATCCGTTTCAGAAGATTGCGAATCTATAATATTGAAGAACTTTACATTCTCATTCAAAGAATTTATTTTTTCATTTACTTTAAAAAGAACGTCTTTATCACCCTCGAATTTCAATTCTAATTGAATACCTTTAAGATTTGAAGTCAGATTTTTTATTTCTTTATCATTTAAAGAAATCAGCTGAGATAAAACATTATAATATTTATCTAGTTCTGTATCTCCAAAATATTCGATAAATATTTTATAACGATCTTCCGGTTTCTCCTCTTTCAAAAAACCGCTTATCCAATCTTGTGATAAAATAACTTCTCTAAAGTATTTATTTTCTGTTTCTTTTTCATCAAATTTGAAATCTGCGGTTCCTTTTCTTGGTAATGGGATATCCCTAACAATCGAAGTGTCTGAATTAGATGTTAATAGTTTTACGTAACTAGACAGACTCGAATCTGAATATCTATTTCTCAGTATGAATTGCTTATCGGCGTTGTTAATATTTTTTTCAGATTTTGCACTTTCCTGATTAAGTTTATCTTTCTTTAAAAATCGATCAATATTTTTAGTGTAGCTATATTCAACAGCATCATAAAAAGATGTTTTACCAAATCCATTTGGAGCATATAGAGAAATAAAGTCCGCATATTCCCCATCTTCATTTCTCTTGAAGTCAAAAGTCCCATTCTCGACTTTATCGTAAGCTCGGAAAGCCTGTATTTCTACTCTTTTAATTTTCATCTTTTAGTTCTGTTTCGATTTTATTCAGTACGGCTATAAGGTTTTCATCATTAATATTTTTCAATTTATTAATTGAACAAGATATTAAGGCCCTTTTAATTAATGGATCTTTAGAAAAGCTATCTACTTCATCAGCCTTCACACTAAATTGGATATTATCATTAATAATGTGTTCTGAAATTATCTTCTCAAATATTTCACGACTTATTTCACGACTTATTTCACAACTTAAATCATCAACAATAATTTTTCTAGAACTAAACTTATTGTTTTCAATTTCATATTTTAACTCTTTTGAAATAACTTCTGAAGATAAATAGAAAACATAAAAATTCCATTTAGAATATTCATCTTTAATGTTTGAGATATATTTAGCAGTAATAAAATTATTAAAATCCTTCCACTCTAGTTTCAGACTATCTTGAGCATTAAATTGAACAAAAGAGATGATTATTTTACCTCCATAATCAATTTCTCCTAGTTCAAAAAAAATAATACTTTCAAATGATTTACTTATTTCATCATTTAAATCCTTATGGTTTATCTCCTTATATAACATTTCTTGTTTCATCAATCATAATTTGTTTTACATTACCAGAGGTCACATTTTTAAATGATTTATAATTATCTATTATATGTTTTTGAAATTTGTATATATGCACAATTTTTATGTCTTCAGCTGATTTGGCAACGGCACTGGATATTGTCATTTCTTCAGGGAGAACTGTACAGATATCTTGAATATAATCCGCTTCAAGTTCAACTGTTGTAGGCTTAGTATCTCTAGTACTACTTACAACAACTGCTCCCCCTTTTTCTAATGAAGATAAATCAGATTTAACAATCAAATCAAGCTTTTTAACCCAATCATCACAATCTAAAAATACTAGGGTATGT
Organism: Flavobacterium limnosediminis JC2902; assembly: GCF_000498535.1. Lineage (GTDB taxonomy): Bacteria > Bacteroidota > Bacteroidia > Flavobacteriales > Flavobacteriaceae > Flavobacterium > Flavobacterium limnosediminis. Next base: position 98,257 of record NZ_AVGG01000005.1, read on the forward strand.
TTCTTTCTTATTTCTAATAAATCGTCAAATTCCAAACTTCCATCTTTAACTTGCAACTGATTGATAGATATTAATTCTAGAAACGCTATCCAAAGCTGTTTATGTGATATATAGGATTTATTTGTTCCATAAGCAAGAATTGAATCAGTATATAATTCTAATACTGCTTGTGGAGAAAATGACATAGAAAGATCTTTAGCAATTCTCTTTAACTGATTTTTTAATAACTCTTCTTTTTGTGTTGTTAATTGCAATCCCGGTAAAGGAAATATATCATTTAAGATAATCTCCAACGAAGCAAAATAAGGTGGATATAACTTTGACAATTTATCACTATTATCATCAATAATTTCATCAAAAAAAGATAATGGTGCAAAATGAATTCGAGAAAGAGTTTCATCATCATCATCAACAGCCATCATTTTCTGTATGCCAGCTAGTAGAAAACAAGAACTTTCATTTTTAATTACTCCACCTCCTGATTGTCCAATAACTTCCGAATGGGTGACATTTTTTTCGATTTCCGCTTCAATATAAAATTCAACAGGGTTTACTATTATTAGCTTATTCTTTCTAAATGAAAAACCATTATTCTCTCTTGAATCCGGATGCCCACATAAATACCAATTTTCTTTTTCTGTAGTATTCAAATTGACTCTTAAAAGGCCTTCTAATCCATCAATTTTCTTAACCTTTATAATAGCTGCATCTTTATCTGGATCACCATGCAAATATGGGGATTCTAAAATTTCTATTATTTCATCTTCTCTACTTCCATCTTCCTTAATATATTGCCTAATTATTTCAATTTCTTCAACATCACTAATTACGTGTTTAGCTGTTAGCACATAACTGTACTCACTATTTAATGGTTGAAATAAACAACCGCTACCATTAGCTACCTTTACAGTAAAATATTGTAAATCATCTTTCATAGTCATTTTCTATAACGATTCAACTCCTAGATATTTAACATCTGGAAAATCTTTCTTGTCTTCTTCTAATATAATTTTTGATATCAAAGTTGGATAGTTAAAATATATCTCAGCTTTTTGATTTACGGATAGTATTCTCGCAATTGTGGCCTTGTCAGGATGACCGTGTTGGTCTCCATTTGTACTGATTATGTATTTACTCGTATCTATTAATTTGAATAATTCAACTGGGTTGTTTTTCTTACTACCGTGATGAGAGAGTTTTATCAGTTCTACAGCAAGTTTATTACCTCCATTGTATCCAAGTTTTCCTAACTCATCTATTAGCTCAGAAGGATGCGAGTCTCCTAAAAACAAATAATTCAAATCTTCTTTTTTTAATATAAATGCAATCGAACTTCCGTTATAAGGATCATTGTCTTCTTCAAATTTATCCTCTTCCATAAGTTCTCGAAAAGTTCTTTTATAGTCATTTTTCCGAGATGTATCAAATAGAGATTCAGGAGACTTGCTTTTCCATTCTTTTAATAATTTCCCAAGTTTTTCATTCCCTGGAGAAAGAATCTTAAAAGACAAACTATCCCAAATTAACTCATCACCTTTTTTAATGATTTTTTCATCCCAAACACCTTTTTCCTTTATGTATTGTTCAAAATCATTCCCTTGTTTAACACTTGTCAGTGTAGTTTTTTCTTTAAACTTAATAGAATCAACCACTGCTTCCTTATTCTTTAAAATTTTTTTTATCGAATTTCCTGAATTAAACCACACTTCATTTATTGATTCAATAGCATCTTTGTCCTTACTGAACCATTTTAAAAAACCATCAATATGATCATCATCAATATGAGTTAATATCAAAAGGTCAATTTTGTTTGGCCTAATGCCCTCAATTGTTTTTTTTAAATCACCATCATTGATTTTACCTGTGATTTTGTTTTTAAATGTATATGTAGTAGATGTACCGCCATCAATTAAAATATTTTTCATTTTACCAATATCATCGGCATATGAAATATGAATAGAATCTCCATTATTAGCTTTAAGTATATTTATATTCATTTATACTGTTTTAGAGGATTTGTGGCCAGTTTTTCCAATACAAAAGAATATGCAATATAGACTCAAACTGCACATGTATAAAATTACCATTAACAAGTTTTCTTAATTATTTTCAAGCAAATTACAAATTTCTACAAAATCATTTTCCGATAGAATTCTAATTTTTGCACCTTTATCAATTAATTCCTCAGCTTTTCTATGTTTTGAACTTTTTTCATATCCAGCTAATTTAGTTGTGTCTTGAAATCCGACTACTAACATTGTTGTGGTTTTTGAAACAGAGTTAGTTACTTTACAACCAATTTTGGAAGCAATGATTCCTGCTTCACTTCGTGGAATTGATAAAGAACCTGTGAAAACAATATTTTCTCCGTAAAGTTGTCCTTCAGGATTTCCTTCTAAATAAATATTGGAAGAATTTTTCTTGTACAAGAAAATTGGTTGTCCAACTCTTTTAAACCATTCTTCAATAGACAAATTCGTTATTTCGCAAGCTTTTTTGACAACCATTCCTGCTGCAACTGCATCTTCTAAAGCATCGTGATGCTCAAAATTAATATTAAGATGATTTGCAATATTTGAAAGACCATAACCACTATATGCAAATTCTTCCCAAGTTCTACGAACTATTTTAGCACTATCAAGCCATTTAGGTTGTAAATAATCCAAACTATAAGCTTCGCAAGCTCTGTTAATTGCAATTCTGTCGAAGGGCATATGATGAATTGATATTTGTCCTTCAATACGTTTTTTTAATTCGTTATAAATCTCTTTAAATGTGGGAGCATTTTTTACATCTTTTTCACTTATTCCGTGAATTGAAACATTAAAAGGATCAAAATAATCTTCCGGATTTATTAATACAGACCATTTGTCAATGATTTGTCCATTTTTAAATTCTGCAATACCAATTTGACAGATACTTGAATAATCTGCGTTTGCTGTTTCAACGTCAATTGCGAAAAAATTCATTATATTTTATTTACGAGTTCTAAAGTAACCATATCTCCAATATTTAGACTTCGTTCTTCAATATGTTTTAGAAAAACTTTTTCAGTTAAAACTTTTAGTTTAGAATGTTTTTTACCTTTCGCGTTTAATTTTTTCTCTAACCCAATGATTTGGTTATTAAGAATACCATTTTTTATATCGTCAATAATTTTTTCAGAGATTATATAAAAGTTGGTTTCGGATAAAAATTCACTTTCTGTAGGATAGCCTCCAAGGTTACCAATAATTTGAAAGTGGTTGTGTTTTGAACCATTCAAGTCTTGTGTAAAAAAAACATTTTTATCGTAAAATTGATTTGGTTTACTTTTTTCTAAAAACTCAGAAGAATATTTTTCAATTCTTTCTAAATCAATTTTTATGTATTCATTATTTTCCATAACGTTCGTCATAAAATATATGTTAACTCATAAGTATATTCAACTCTTATATTATTATGTGCATTTTATTTATTTCAAGCCTATCAAATAAACAATTAATCCATTTCTTAATCAATACGTATAAACACGTAATTTCATGATTGCAAAACAAACATTAAATTCAATCTTAAACCCCTCTTGTTCAAAAAAAATACTGTTTACAATAGCTATTTTCCACTTTTTACAACATTCCATTCTCTTTTTAAAACTTTCTTTGTAATTGCCAGAAGTTCCTCTATGTGAATATCAAGTGTGTCATTATCTGGAACGAAATAAATTAAATCTCTTATTTCTCTCATTTTTTCAACAAGCTTATTATGATCTTCTTCCGATGGATTTAAAAGTAATTCAATTTTGAATTCTGCTTCGACGATTTCCCGAAACGCTTCTTTAATTTTTTCTTGATTTTCCTGTATGCTTGTGTATTCTGCTCTGGAAATAAAAACACTGATTGTATCTCGCAATGAATTAATCCACTGCTGTCTAAACTGTGTAACTCCTGTATTTATAATTTGTTTTTTTGCGATTATATAGGTGATAAACCCTATTATTATTGGAATTAAAATTGAGGTCAATATTGTTATAACGATATTTAGATCGATTTCATTAAATGTCATATCAAATATTTTTTCGAATGCTGAGATTTTATATAGCTAACTCCCGCCTACTTTGCGGAGTTTTTGGAACAGTTTTTCTAAAAGCACTAATTTCAAGATAAAGCTTACAAATGCAAAACCACCATTATTTTAAGCCTTAAAGCCCAAATTCCGCAAAACTATGTTAGTGTCCGGCTTTGTTATTTATATCAGAATTTATTAATAAAAACAACACAAACAAACTTCTAATCGTGCTTACAGACATTAAGTATATTAATGAAATTATAGTTTTAAAAATAAATTCATTCGCTACATTTTCAGATATTGCCCAAACGAGATATGAGATTATAAAACAAAGTACTAATTCTGTTATTGCAATTTTAAAAACTTTTACAATTGTTTTGAAAGTCCCAATAGAAAAAAATAGTTCCAAAGGGCTTTTAGATTGCTCAGGTAATTTATTAGAAATATTTGACCGAATAGCAACAATTATTGTTAATGAGGCTAAAATAAAACCTGCCAAAGAAACTGAAGCTCCAATAACATTTCCTAAAATGTCAAGATTTGAATTCTTAGAATTGTAAATAATTGATATTAAATAAAATTTATTAAAAAAGAACCAATATAAAATTATTAGTAAAGCATCAATAGAAAATGCATAGTTTAAATAGTTATCAACTAATGTTCTGAAGTTTTTCATTTGAAATCTGTTGAGAGTAATTCTTGAGTCATTTTTTGAAACATATCTACCGAAATTAAAGTTCTGTATTTAACTTTTCTTTCAACTTTAATTTCACTATGTATTTTTTCTAAAAGTAAATCGAAATTTTCTAAAACATTATTGTGTTCTGCATCTTCTGCACGAAGGCAGAGTTTGTTAAATAAATATTTTTGATTTTTATGTTTTTTAAAATAGTTTAAAATATTAAATACTGAATTTTGAATTAATGGGGTTTCAGATCGTTGTTTATAATCGAATTTTAAAACTATTGTTGCGTAATCACTTTGAAAATTTTCAAATGAGGCGTTTAAGGAACTCCAAATTTTTTCATCCATTTTTTTTATCTGTGCTAAATTATCTTTATGGACTTTTACTACAAACTCAGAAAAACGATTTATCCTTTCTTTAAATTTTTCCAAATCATCTTTTACTATTGCTTTAAAACCAACATTATCTAATATTTCTTTATGGATACCTATTTTTTGAATATAATGTATTAAATCATTTATTTTTGAACCGTAATGATTGTACTCTAAAGCAAGTATTATTTTATTGTTTCTATAATCAATTATGAAATGTGTTGTTTCGACTAAACCTTCTTCTTCTTCAGCTTCAATTTCTTTTGTTTCGTCAGTTTTTGTATTCATTAATTCCGGTAATAAATCTTTTCTAACACAACGCATTTTTGCTTTCAAAAAATTTTCTGAATTTTCAATACCTTGAATAAAAACTAATTTGTCACCATATTTTTGATATCTTATTTTAGCTCGTGTATTAGCTAAAGTAGTAATCGTTTCAAATAAATCATTGAAATTGTTATTTTCTCTGAATTTGAATTCTAATTCGTAGTAATTAATTACTCTTTTTACTTTAGATATTTTGTCTTTTGCCATAATTTTCATTTGGTTTTTTCTCATTTTTTGTGAAGCTTGATTCTACTTCTTAAATATATTCAACTCTTATAATATTATTACGAGTGCTTTATTTACCAATAGCTTAGCTTCCCAAATAAACAACTATTCCTCTTTTCTACCAATACGTATAAACACGTAATTTTATAATAAAAAAGCTAAAACAATATCCAATAGAAAAACAAAAAAGATGCTCTAAAGCATCTTCTATATAAAACCAGTAAGAAGGTTTAATTTACCTTAGAAATCTGTTTTACAAAACCGTTGCTAGTGATTGTCCTTATTTATGTTAGTGTATGCGGTTTACAATTATTGAGTATGTCTTCAAGTGCTTTCAATACCTCATTTAAATCCAACGATTGATCGCGAAATACTAAAGTATTATCAAATGAATTGTAGCCACGGTGATTATTGTTAAGTGTACGTCCTGGAAAAGAAGGATTCATCGCTAAGTCAATGTAAACCCCATTTGAATTATTGCAAAACCATTCTTCAATTCGATCATCATAATGTTCAAAGTGATTGCGAAATTTGCGATCAGACAGTATATTCTCCTTTTCTACTCTGAGTATTTGTCTTAATCTTTCACCGCGTTTTTCGTACTTTTTATTACTTGACCATAGAATTTTGGAAACATTTGCTGCCGCTACAAGAATTGATTGGATTGAACTCCAAACTTCTATTTTATCAAAAGAGTTCTCGTTGGCTTTTAAGCATTCAGCTGCTCTTTGCGCAATTTTTGATTGTAGCGCAATTTCACTTATAAAAATCATTTCTTGTAGTCCGTTCATTTTTTAATATTTTTCATATTTAAGAATTACCTTCTAAAGAAAAAAAATTAGTTTAAAAAAGAAAATTTGCACAAACCATTCCAAAAAATCCCAAACCTGCAATAGCATAAAACCTGTGTTGGCAAAAGATTATTCTATTTCTTCTTCTTAACGCTTTTCCAATAGTCGAAATGGAGGGAGCCTAATTTTTTATTATTTTAAATTGTTCAATTTCGTTTCCAGACGATATTTTTATGATATAGAAGCCATTCTCCAAAAAGGATACATCAATGTTAGTATCGGAAACTGACATAATTAAGTTTCCGGATAGCGAGAATAAAGAGACTCTATCGACGGTTTTGCCTTTTCGGGTTGAAATATGGATTGTGTCCTTAACTGGATTAGGGTAAATAACAAATGAGCCTTCCTCAGTAATGTCTGGAGTAGATAGAAAGCCTTCAGGTCGTAATCGTACAAATGCATTTTCGGGTTGGCCATTAAATAATCTGAATGTACCACCCACAAGAATTCTGCCATAACTATCGATATCGATATCAGAAATATATTCTGTATCGGTTGGTCCATAATTAATACCAATAGCAAATCCACTTCCAATATTAAATGTTGTATCGGCTGAACCATCTGGATTTCTCCGAACTAGATAATTTGGAAAAACTGAAACCAGCCGAACACCCATTAAAATCTTACCGTCAGGGAGGAGAGCGTGGGCTGTATTTTCACTTTGAAAAGATTGTGTTGAAGGGAATGAAAATCCAGTGTCTAAACTACCATTAGCGTTCAATCTGAATACAGAATGGCCTCCTGTAACATCAGAAAAGCACAAAACTTTTCCATCAGGTTGAAGCGTAAAATTAGTCACACCAGGTGTTGTAGTTGGCGGATTGAAACTTGTGTCTATTTGACCATCAGGTAATAGCCGACCCATTTTGTAATTATCGACTCCCCATCCAGTATAATATGAGAATAATATCTTTCCGTCGGGTTGTAGTGCTACTTCATTACAATTGGTATAAGTAGTAAAGTTAAAGGTTGTATCAAGTGTCCTGTCCGGATTGAAGCGTTTAATGACATTATCGTTACCAGTTCTTCCAACCGTTAATATTTTTCCATCGGGTTGTACACGTACGCAGGTGTATGATCCGTATAATCCATAGTCACCGGGAGTAAGCGATACAAAAGAGGTATCAAGCGATCCGTCACTATTTAGGCGTACAAATGATCCGCCTGCCTGACCATTGAAAAAAAACATACCCGATGATGTAATAAGAATTTTACCATCGGCTTGTAGTGCCATGTCAGTAATTTGATTGTAATCGGCAATGAATTGGTAGCATTTTGCTTCGAAGCTTTCGTCAACGCTACCATCTTCGTTTAATCGAACAAGACGATCGCGCGTGGATCCATTGTACATACTAAATCGTCCACTAACCAATATTTTGCCATTAGGTTGTTGTAAAATCTTTCCGACTCTGTCATTAAAGCCTTTACAAATGTTGTGGAAAGTAGTGTCTCGGTTACCATCGGTGTCAATTCGAACAATGTTGTTTACCGCGACACCGTTGTAACTGTTTATAGAACCCACACAAACAAGTTTTCCATCGGAAGTCATTTTAATATCTTTGATGGAATTGGTATCGTTATAATCGGTTGAGAAGCTAGCATAAGCTGTAAATGATGAGTCTAGAGTACCATCAGAATTAAGTCGTAGGATACATTTTGGAGTACTGATGACCGTGTTTAGATCATTAGACCAGCGAGTAAAATCGCCTCCGATAATGATCTTACCATCTGCCAAAACTACGATAGAACTCACTCCTACACGGGAATTTGTCACAGTTCGGAATCCCCAGCCATAAAATGAGGGGTCGAGAGAACCATCTGCATTGAGCCTTACTAAATCCCGGCGGTTTGAAGAGTTGAAAGCTTGTTCAAATTCGCCACCCACCAATATCTTTCCATTTGGGAGCACTACTATAGTCCTGATTTCACGATCTGCATAATTTGAAATAAAAGTAGGTTGTGATGCCTGTGGTGTATTGCGTGTCCATGACGGATCAAGAGTGCCATTTGCCAAGGTGCGGTAAATACGACCATTATCACCAATTATAATTTTACCATCGGGCTGGATGGCAATACTATGCACTCCAAGTTTGTATGCTGCTGGGTCATAAACAAATGTTGGATCCGGACTACCGTCTGCGTTTATTCTTACAATTAAACTCACTGCTTGTCCGTTGTAGGAAGCTATAGCGTCACCCCCAACTAAAAGTTTACCATCAGGTTGAATTTTAACTACTCCGGCCCAAGTATACGTGCTGTTCATTTGAATCGTAAAACCGTTCCCCATAACAAAGCTGTTATCTCGCGTTCCGTCGGGATTTAATCGTACCATATATTTTGCTGCAATCCCTTCATAGGTAGTAAATGCACCAACAACCACAATTTTTCCATCCGGTTGAATGAGAAAATCCTTAATTAATCCATTGAAATTACCAGACAAAAAGCTTGTATCGCGCTGATTGCCGTCAAGGCGGACAAGGCTTGTGGTCGGGATACTGGAATAGTTGGTTACCGCAACTATGAGTTTGCCATCTGACTGGACTTCTGATTTGACAAAATAAAATCCATCAACATAATATTGGTTGTTGGGAAGTTCGTAGGTATTCCAATTTGGGTCTTTCTCAAATATATTTTGGGCTGAAGACATCACAAAGGAAAGTCCTAATAGGAGTAATAAAATTTTTTTCATTTTTTGCTAAAATTTTAAACTTAATTTTTAAAATCAGGCTGAAAGCTATAAAGACACACTGTCTCTATAATTTTCTGCCAACTCATAAACATATTCAATTAAAATATATTCACGAGAATTTATTTAAATTCTCCCAAATAAACAACTATTTCCCTTCAACATCAATACGTATAAACACGTAATTCCAACCATCATAAAAAAAAACGCCTTCCGGCGTTTCCCTATCATCTACTTTTCCAACTATCGACATAGCCAAATCCTTTTTAACATAATATAGTTTTCCTCTAATAAAAACTCCAACCATAATCCCATAGTTTAAAATGTAATAAAAAAGTACAGTATATTTAAATCCATTTTTTAGCACTTCTTCTAATTAACAACCATCTCAATCAACTTTGGATTTCCCTAAAACTCGTTTGCTTAAGAGGCCGTCTAACAAGTAGTTTTTAAACATTTATAGTTAAAGAAAAAGCTATGCATACTAATAAATTATTTTATAAGACTTAGTCCCTATCACATTCTTTTCATACCTTTCATTAAATTATATGTTATTTCATGAATATTTTTACTGTAAAGTAATCGTCTATTATCCTCAATACTTAATTTAGTATATCTAATATTAGAAACCAATCTTCTTACACAATAAAAATCTACAACAAAAATGTTCAAAAAAACCATTTAAACATATTTTTTGTTGTAAAAAAATAAATCGAACTAAAGTTTATAAGTATTGTATTGTTAATTCATTTTCTATTTTTATTAAATTGTCTTTTTTACATTCTATAAAAAAAGAACAACCATCAGACAAAATACTAAATAACAATAAATTACATTTTATTTTTTACTTTAAAAAAAATGAAGAAGAATTTTCTGTAACCATATTTGCTGTTTTCGGTATCAGTATTTTCACGTACACGATTTATGAAAATTAAATCTAATTTTGCAATCGCTTTTAAAAGCTAATTGTAATTACATCAAAGGGTTAGCTACCTTTAAAAAAACATGTGAAAATAAAGGTTGGGTTTTCAAATGTTTCGAGTTTCCAGCCAAAATAAAAAAGCAGCCTTATCGAAAAATATTTTGGACGAAATAAAATAAGACTGCAATTAATTTTTAAAAAACAAATATAATGAAAAAAATTCTTTTTGGGTTAATTACAATGACTATGCTATTTTCTTGCTCAAAAGAAAATGAGATTCAAAGTACAAATAATGGCAAAACATCAAGTAAAATTGATTCTGAGTTAGCGCAAAAATTAAGAGATAGAGTTTACGGAGCTTTATCTTCAAGCAAGATGGAAGATGAATTTGATTTTTTAAATGCAGAAAAGCTTTACACAGAAGACGGTGAATGTGTAATTGTTGCAAAATCAATAAATTTTGATGAAAAAAGTCTTTCAAATGAAACACTTACAATTGGTTATATTGAATCTGCTGACGAATTTTTTGGTGACCCAGTAATTATGAATGTTATAGATACTAAAGGTAATGATACTGAAATTACACTTGAATTATTAGATATTGATAGGGAATTAGTTTCAACAACTTACATTGATAAAGGTAATGAAACTGTAACTGGTGTAGAAAATTCTTCATATTCAAAAGCGAATTGTATAAGAAATTCATCGGGTTGTTTCCTTGATGCTTACAGTGGTCACGGTACAGCAAGTGTTCTCCTTACAATAACATCTGCTTTTATTCCTAAAACGACTATATTGGTTTATGCAACTTGTATGTATAAGAATTGTTTATAATTAAATTATGAAAAATTTACTTGTTTACTATATTAGTATTTTATCGCCTATTGGAATTTTAATTTGGATGGCTTTTAATTGCGAAAGCGAATGTTTTGTTTTAGGTGTATTATTATATTTCATTTATAGAAATTTTACTGATGGGTATAGACTTTATTCTTTAGGTTTGATTGCGAAGAAAGATATTTATAAGACAAACATTTGTCTTTATCAAATCAAATTTTTTAAAAGCTTATATTTTAAAAAATAAGTACTAGGATATTTCTTTCTATAGTGCTATTTAAAAAAGGTTCTGTAAAATTTTACAGAACCTTTTTGCTATTAAGAAGAAATTTATTTTTTAAAATGAAAAGTAAAAGAAAAACGATTTTGTTATCTTTCCTTTTTACTTATCTAGTTACCCATAAAACGATTCTTTTTCACTAAACAGTTCTACAATTTTTACACTGATTTAATCGATTTACAATCTAATCCATTTATTCCTGAGGAAATTATAAGGTAGCAGAGTTAATACTATTACCAATTATTACAATGATAGGAACTATGCAATCCTATACAGAGATTTTTTCGTATAAAAATCCTGATTATATAAGAACTGGTAAGTTTTTCAAGAATACATTGGCGATAATTTGTATTGGATTTACCTCTTATTCTGTTTATATTACATGGATGCAGCATTCTCAACTTCTTTCCCTAAATAATTCGACGTTATCTTTTCCGGTATTAAAATTTGTAAGTAAATTTATTTCTCTTTGTGATTTATTATCATGATCTGTATAAATTAGAGAATTGACTATTTGAAAACCTAATTCTCATAAAATTGATTCACCATATAGCTCTAATGGATAACCAGTTTTTTTAACCAATCTAAAATTTTTCCGTTCATTTTTGTCATAATTGCACACAACTCATAAATATACTCAAAACTCTTACTAATATATATGAGCATTTACTTATCTAAATTTCACCAAATAAACTACTATTCCACACCCTTGCTAATACTTAAAAACACGTGATTTCATACCCAATAAAACAAAAAAACGCCTTCCGACGTTTCTCTATTTCCTATTCCTGTTTTTGCAACTATAATTATACCGGGAATCTCTTTTATAATCAAACAGTCTCCCTCGAATCAAAACTCCAGCAATAACTATTATAACTAATCCAAATATTTCATACAATTTAATAGTTCAAAAATATTATAAGCAAAGTATGGCATATTAATCCCCTTTTTTGATAAACACTTCTTAATTAACAACAACTTTTAAGAAGTTTCAACTTCTCCTTAAAATCTCACTTGTTTAAAACCGCTGTTGTGTGCTACCCTTATTGAATTATGGAATTAAAGTCTTTTTAAACTCCAAAATTTCGCTAGCTTTTATGACGTAACCTAAATTCATTGGAATATTTGTTTGGACATTGGACATTGGATCTCCAGGATTAGTTTTTACAACTTTCCCTTCAACTGTATAGGTCGGTCCAGCATATAGAACCCCTAAAAAATAAAGTTTTACACCAATTTTTCCAACATAGGTTTCTTTATCTGTATATAAATCACGATACATTATAATTGGAGAACCGCTTGAGCCGCCAAACGCGGCGATATCTACTAAGAATTCTCTCTTTCCATTGTAATCTAAAAAAGGAGTTGTAGCTGTTATTCCTTCTCTAACAATCGGCATATTATTTTTTGTATCCCATAAGCCACTTGGATAGCCAATCATCCAAATATTTTCAATTGACTTCAACTCTTTTTTCTGAGTTTCATCATTTGGAATTCTATCTTCATCAGCTGCAATATAATAAACACCAATGTTTTTTTTAGCAAGTTCATCATAAATCCATGCTGTTGGTATAGCAACTAAATCAATATCTTTATTTGGATGTTGAATCACATTAGGAATCTTATTGGGAATTGTAACAACATATGCGGGACCGTAATCTGGCTCTCCATTTTTTTCTTTCTTAAAAAAAAGATTTATCGATATTGCACCATCAACAACATGTTTATTAGTTATAATTACTGGAACTACCTTCTTTTTATCTTTATCTGCGTAAAAATTGAAAAAAAATCCAGTTCCGGTATTTACTTGACTTCCATTAACCGCTTCAATTCGGATAGTTCCATTTAATAATTGTTCTGTTATATGCATTTTATTTTGTGCTTTAAAGTTAGATAGATGTAGGCAAAATAATATAGTAAGTAAGAATTTATATTTTTTCATGATGTTTAATTTTCAGTCAACCTATTTTAGGACGACGCATTGGAAAGGGTTGCACACAACGTCCCGCCGGCTTCGCGATGTTTGGGGAACGGTTAACCAAATGATCAATTTAAGATAAAGTTTACAAGTGCAAAACTACCCTAATTTTAAGCCTTAAAGCCCAAATTTCGCGAAACCACTGTTGTGTAAAGTACTTTTTATCCCATGTTACTTAAACTGTAACAATTCCCTATCATATTTCTGCAGTCTACTCTAAAAAACGATTTTGCAATTTTTTCTTCCTCTTCGCTTAATCTATCAGCTTCTGTTTTATAAAGTGTCATAAGCCTAGTTTGTTCCTTTAGTTGCTCAAATCCTTCTTTATATTTGTTTTCTAAAAAGCCATTGCTTACATATAGGCTGTCTTTATTGATAGAATATAAAGTTTCTAGTTCATTTAAAATGTTTTTTTTCTTGTTTTTTGGGATTCTTAGTTTTTCAATAAAGTAATTCTTAGAGTTCTTTTTTTGATACTCCCATAAGTCATAACTTTCTGTGGATAGTTCTTTATCAAGAGGAGCGTGACCCCATAGCATAAAACAACCAGATTGAGCTCTCATTCGCGGATTTATGACACTTGTATTGATAAATACTAACTCTTGGGTTTCCATAACTTTTTGTTCAAATGCAGAAAATATCGGATAATCATTTTGATTGCATACAAAAAGGGCACCATCGCTATCATTTTCACCTTAGCAAGCAAAAAACAATGAAATTAATATATCCATTGACCAATCCATTAATCTAGTAGGTATTTCATAATGCTGGCAAAGCATTAGCCATTCAAGGTCAAATTCAGTAAATGTTAATGGTGGTGTTGCTTGTTTGGGTTTAGTTGATAGTAAATTGCTTTCAAAATCAACAGTTTGGTATCTTTTAAAGGAATTATATCTGTAAATTGATGGTTGTAAAGTCCATTCAAAATTTGCTTGTCCTCTAAAACGAAATGTTGATTGGTTAAGATTTAGACTGTATGCATATTTTAAAGTATCTGTAACTGAGTTTATATTCATTTCCTTAAAGTTATTTAGTATTGTACACAACTCATAAATACATTCAACTGTTAATATAATTATGAGCACTTTATTTATCTCAAGCCGCTCAAATAAACAACTATTCCCAATCCTAATCAATACGTATAAACACGTAATTTCATGATTCAAAGACTTTACCAATCCATTCTACAAAAACAAAAAGATGCCTAATAGCATCTTTTGCATAAATAATAAATAAGTTTGAGTTTTGCCCTAAAACCCATTTGAATAAAACCGTTGTTAGGTGCTGGCGTTTATGACTCGTAGAAAATCCAATTGAGTTTTTCTTTTTTATTCCCCTGAATCACAGGTATTTTATTAATTATTTCATCTCTATGTTCTGCGCCGCAAATGAATAGAGCTTTGCGATAATCCAAGTGTTCACTATAATCATAAATATTGTGAAGCATTTGAATTTCGCGTTTATCGTGCAATTTCCTTTCTAAATCGTAGCGTTGTAATAGTTCAGTGTTATTTATTTCTAACAGAGTTGTTTTTTCGATTTGCCGTAATCCTCTCAACATTTCGGCACATTTTGGATTATTTATAAATGAATGTCCAAACTGATTTATCAACTTGAGCTTGTCATTAAGGAGCATTAAATATTCAGGATTCTTTTCAGCGATGATGCTATAGTTTCCAAATATTTCTGAAAAATCCGTTTCATAAGTATCAATTGGAAAATGCTTTGCAGTATAATTTTCGATATATTTTTTAACCGCTTTTGCCTCTAATGATTGAGGGGTATAACCTTTAAAATAAATATCCTCAAAAGTTTCATTACAAAGCTCTTCAAATATAACTTCTGGTTTTAACTTCTCGATTACATAATATAATTCAAGCCAATTACATTTGCCAGTTTCTAAATGAAAAGAAGAAAGAAAAATAACAGTTTTCATGGGCTATTTACGCTATAATTTTTATGCTAACGCCTAACATCTCGCCGGCTTTGAGAAGTTGGGGATTATTTGTACCTTAGTTTGTTTATTCCTAAAGCAGAATTTACAAAAAAAGTTTGGTTTTTCCCTAAAACACCAATTATTCGAAACCACTATTAGGCTCAGTAGCTATTTAAGACTTCTAAATTTTCTCCTATACGATTCTTCCTCTGTTTCAGACATATTTATAAACATTCTTAAAATATGGACTTCGTCCAAAGAAGTATATTTATTTCCTAAATCTTTTCTCATTGCTAATAATAATTCAGCAAACAATTTTAATGTTTTATATGAATCTTTTGAACCATTTACTTCTTCATTTGTGCTATTATTTCTAAATCTACCATATTTTTCAATTACATCGTCTGAAGCATAAAGTATATTATCGAAAGCTGTATCCATAGCATCAGCAATTTGCTTATTGTTTAGTGTGTTATTACCATTTTTAGTTTTAGTATTTTTTAATAATTCTCTAAATGGCCTTATTAAATCAGTATAATATTTTCTCTTTTCCTCGTAAATACGTTGCTTACTTTCTTTAATATCTTCTATGAACTTTGAAATAATAAAACCTATAGATCCAGAAATTAAAGTTAAAATAGTTGGATCAATTTTTTTTATATATTCTCCATTGTAGAAAATAAATACTATGATAGAAATTACTACTAAAAATAAAAGAAGTGTTTTTTTGTTTATCTTAATCATGAGTATGATTTTGTGCTGTGACGCCTAGCGTCCCGCCAGCTTGCTGCATGTGGGAAATTGTTTTCCCAAAAATATAAATTTAAGATAAAGTTTACAAACACAAGACCAACAAATAAATTAAGCCTTAAAGCCCCATTTTCATTAAACCGAGCTATGCTATGGCCTTTTTCTGTCGTCCGTTTATACTAGATGGTTAAAAATTGCTCGTAAAGAATTTTAGCATAATATTTCCCATATCTGCTTATTATAAATTTACTAAGCAAAATTGGTAAAAAGTAAATACAAGTTAGAATCCGACCTAGATTTCTTGTTGCCATGTCTCCTGTGTAATGTGAAGAAGCGACAACAATTAATGAAATTACAAATGCTAAAAATGAACCACCAATAAAATTTCTAAAAAAACCATATTCAATATTGTGTTGTAAAAGCAAAGTGTTGTCTCTTAAAAGATTTCTAATCTGTGAAACAGTTGTAGTTATTAGCTTTCTTGCTCTCTGCTCATCTGCTGATTCTTCAATTAAAGTAAGCAGAATTATGTCGAACTTGTTTTTTATTTTGTCTTCTATTTTTTGTTTTATACCTGTTTCAAGTTCACCATTTGATTTAAGCAAAAGGTTTGTCGTTGGCATATTTATTTCATCTTTAAAATAAAGTCTCTGAAATATTTCTTTGGATAAAAACCGATTTATCTGGACAAGTAAAAAAATAATTGCTCCTGAAAAAATAACATTAGTAATCGTTGGTAATCCAGTGTAAATACTTTCAAGTTTGTCGTGATAAATATTTGATACAAACTTGTTGTATAGTATTATTGCTGGTATTGATGTTAATACAGTTGGAAAAAGTCTTGCTTTAAAATAATAATTATTGATTGCCATATTTATTTAGCTGTTAATTGACATATAGAGTAGGCCTTATGTGTTGTATTGTATGTTGGAATACCCCAACCACGTTTTGCTTTGAAATCTTTTGCGAACTCAGCGTTTTTAACATATAGATTAATATGTTGACTAGAAATATCAAGAATTATATAACCCGCTTGGTTATTTGTAATTCTTGTTCCAGGATATTTGGCATATGCTAAGTGGTTAGAATTTGCATTACCAAAAAGTGTTATTGTTGGCGTAAGTGACTTTAAAAAATCAAAATTTCTATTTGAATCTCTTCCATGGTGAGGAGCAAATAAAATATCAATATTTTTCACTTTCTCAGCATGATTAGTTACGATGTGTTCCCATGTCAAATCTTCACTATCACCTGCAAATAAAATTTTCCAATGACCTCCAGTTGCTTTTGGAGGAGTATAAAGAATTACATACGAGGAATCATTCCAATTCCCTTTGTCGTTACAAGCTTTAACAATTGAAGGAGTTGGAGACAAAATCTCAATATTATCTTGATTGTAATAAAGGTTGGAGTTATTAGAAAAATATGTTAATCGTGTGCTTGGAGATATTTTTCCGTCCCTAAGGCTTTTATAAAATTTCCAATCTTCTAAGTTGTATCCTCCAGAGCCCGCTTTATCAGATATTTCTTTTTTATTATCAGTGTCCCAGAAATTTGTAATTGAAAATTCGTCAAAAAGGTCTTTTATTCCATCAAGATGGTCCATGTCTGGATGAGTAACAATGAATCTAAAAATATTCTGTATACCCTTTTCTTTAAGGTAAAATATTGGATTATCAGGATTCTTTTTCTGTTTATAGTCTTTTTTATCAGAAGGTACTTGCGTTCTTTCATACATGGCTCTTCTCAACTCCGAATTTTTAACAGCAATCTCTTCAACTGTATCATAATCATTATAACCATTACTTATGTCAATTACTGTCGTTCTCCCAGTATCATGTTGTATTATGTTACAGTCTCCTTCTAAGACGTTTAAAAAATGAATTATTGCCATATTTATTGTTTGCTATTTAATGTTCTTATGCTGATTTTAGGCTTATGAATAACTCATAAATATATTCAACTGTTAATATAATTATGAGCTCTTTATTTATTTCAAGCCTCTCAAAAAAACAAATAATCCCTCTCCCATGCAATACGTATAAACACGTATTTTCATGATTCAAAGACTTTATCAATCATTCTACAAAAACAAAAAGATGCCTAAGGCATCTTTTGTATAAACAATTAATAAGTTTTTAGTTTTTCCCTAAACCCACTTGCTCAAAACCACCGTTGGTGGTAGTTTTTAATTAGTTTTACCTTCACCATTTTGTTTAATAATCAAATTTGGGGTTTGATCGTTTAGGTTAGTTCTGTCTGTTGGTGGAACGTGAGGAATTAACCTCTCAGGATTAGGTTTATTCTCAGTTCCAGATTTTGAGTTGTCTTTTTCCGTTGCCATATTATTTTGTTTTATTATTTCGACTTTAGTTGTTTTTTCTTTTAATTCAGGTTTACAAAACTTGTTTACCAAAAGTAATGAACTTGAAAATATTATAGCAATAACTGTAGAATTAATTGCTAAAAAGTAATTAACATTTATACGATCAATAATTGTTTTATTGTCATTAAAAGAGCAGCGATTAGCTCCGATTTCATACAATAGAATTTCTTCATATGATTTATTTACTAGCTCATCAACTTTATCGATATGAAATCCCTGATCTAATGATTTTGTTTTTAAAACTCCAATAAGAAGAACTATTGCATAAAGTAAGATTGCAACAGGTAAAATTGAAATTATTTTCACATATAAGTAGCTATCATCCAGTCCATTTAGAAAAAAAGGGATAAATAATGCGATCACAGTTATTATGGAACCGGAATTTGCATGTTTCTGTCTATATGAATTCAGTTGCTTATCAATAAAATCTGATGTTTTTTGAGCCAAAAACTCTAAGTCTTTTGAATTTATTTGTTCTTCGTTCATTTGAAAACGTAATGTTGTAAAATTTCCACTAATGCATAAATATACTCAACAACGAATATTAACATTAAAATTTTACTGATAAAGATCTTGTAGAGCATCTTCAAAATTGCTACAAGGGCTTCTCAGGCCAAAAATCTTTTGGAGAACAATCAAGAGCTTTAGCTATTTCATTAAGATGGCTAATATTATATTTTGCCTTTTTTGAAGGGGCTTCAATTTGAGAAATAAATGTAATGTTTTTACCAATTGATAACGATAGTTGTTCTTGAGTAACCCCTTTGGTTTCTCTTATTTCTCTGACTTTAGAGATAATATAGCGTTCTATTTTAACTAACGATTCATGCATAGTCAAATTGAAAGAAAAAACAATCATTTCGTTATGTACTATAATACATATTTAAAATATTTTTTTATATTTGTATTTCGATTACATTGATTGATGTAATTTTGCGATTCTTCAAATACAATATTGAAGCATTCGCTTTGAATCTCGTTTCAGAAAATTGGCGTTTTTTAAAACCACGAGATGATAAGTAAGATGCTCACGACCTTATAGGCGTGGGCTCACTTATTTGTGGTTGGGTATGCCAATGCCTCTGAAACGATAAGCTGAGTTCCGCGCCTTTTTTATATCTGCAACTCATAGATTCTTAGCATTTACTTCTTTTTTTTTAAGTTTCGCAGTTAATTATTTTAACTACTAAACTTGTATGCCTATGTTACAATAAAACTACAAACAAAAATGACTTCCTACCTCGTCGCCAAACTCGTTAGGAAGCCAAGAGTAAACAAAACTTTCGTTTCATTTAACCAATCCAATACTATGAAAAATTTTTCATTTTGTAGGCATAGGCTGGAAATATTTTGTCTTATTTTTTCAGTGCTGCCATTCACTTTACACGCTAAAAGCGTACCTCCAGTAATCGAACTGCAAACCCATACGGTAACGGGTACCGTTTCGGACAACTCCGGCACTTTGCCTGGAGTAAGCATTTCAATTAAAAATTCCAATAAGGGAACAATCTCCGGTAGCAACGGTTCATACGCAATCGAGGCTCAACCTAATGATACCTTGGTGTTTTCTTTTATCGGTTACAAAACAAGGTTCATTCCTGTAAATGGTCAAAAAACAATTAACATAACCTTACAGGAAGATGCAACCCAATTACAGGAAGTAAAGGTTAACGCAGGCTACTATTCCGTCAAAGAAAAGGAACGCACGGGCAGTATCGCAAAAGTTAAAGCAGCCGATATCGAAAAACAGCCGGTAAGCAATCCATTAGCAGCTATGCAAGGCCGAATGTCTGGAGTAAGCATCACACAAACCACCGGTAATCCCGGAGGTAGTTTCAACGTTCAGGTTCGGGGTATAAATTCCATTCGCAGTGATGGTAATTCACCGCTTTATATTGTAGATGGGGTGCCTTTCGCCTCACAATCACTCAGCAACGAAAACATTTCGGTTGGGTCACTCCCGGGTACTGTAAGCCCGTTAAACAGCATCAACCCTTCCGACATCGAAAGTATCGAGGTACTTAAAGATGCCGATGCCACCGCTATTTATGGTTCCCGCGGCGCAAATGGGGTTGTTCTCATCACAACAAAAAAAGGAAAAGCAGGGCAAACCCGTTTCAATATTCAAACATACAGTTCCATAGGCAAAGTCACCCGCAGGATGGATTTAATGAATACGGAGCAATACCTCGCAATGCGGGCAGAAGCTTTTGTAAACGATGGTATCACAACATACCCTGATAATGCCTACGACATAAATGGAACCTGGGATCCCAACAGCTATACAGATTGGCAGGAGGAACTTATCGGTGGTACTGCTTTCATCAACAATGCACAGGCATCGGTCTCAGGAGGTAGCGAAACAACTCAATTCTTGTTAAATGGTGCATACCGGCACGAAACTTCCGTTTATCCGGGAGACGAATCATACAAAAAGGGTTCAGTCCACGGTAGTATAAGACACAAATCGGCTAACAATAGGTTCAATCTTAATTTTTCAGCCGACTATTCCGGTGATAAAAACACGCTCCCCGGTCTTGACCTCACACCTTTAGCATACACTCTGGCACCAAATGCACCTGCTTTATATGATGCCAACGGAAACCTGAATTGGGAAAATGGAACATTCAACAATCCGTTAGCGTATCTCGAAGGGGAATATTTGGTTACCACCGGTAACCTCATTTCAAATGCTGTGCTGTCTTACAAATTACATTCAAATCTGGAACTAAAAACATCTTTAGGCTACAATGAAATGCGTATTTCCGAAAAACGCACCATTCCTACAACAATGTTCAATCCGGCTCTTGAATTAGGTCTCGATGCGGCCCGTTTGTATTTAAACAACGGAAATACCAAATCGTGGATTATAGAACCTCAACTCAATTGGAAAAAGATTTGGTCACAAATTAAATTGGAAGCACTTATCGGTACAACATTCCAACAGCAAAAAACACAGCTGTTGGCTCAGGCTGGTTCCGGTTTTCCGGGGAATTCAATGATCAATAACATTGCTGCAGCATCAAATATCGAAATCCTAAACAATTCGGTTACGGATTATAAATATCAGGCGATTTTCGGCCGTATAAATGTTAATTGGAAAGAAAAGTATATAGTCAACCTTACCGGACGCAGGGATGGTTCAAGCCGTTTCGGCCCTGAGAACCGTTTTGCAAATTTCGGAGCAATTGGCACTGCATGGGTATTCTCTAAGGAACCGATATTCGAAAAAATCAGCAACACGCTGAGTTTTGGAAAAATCAGGGGTAGCTACGGCATAACCGGAAACGACCAAATTGGAGACTATCAGTATCTCGATACTTACGAGGTCACTCCGAATATCTATAACGGCACAACCGGAATTCAGCCAACACGTTTGTTCAATCCCAATTTTGGTTGGGAAACCAATAAAAAACTGGAAATGGCCTTAGAGCTGGGCTTCCTCAGAGATAATATATTGGTAACAGCGGCCTATTTCAACAACAAATCATCAAATCAATTGGTAGGTATTCCATTACCGGGCACAACAGGTTTTTCATCCATTCAGTCAAACTTGGGTGCCACGGTTCAAAACACTGGTCTGGAAATAGATATAAGAACGGTAAACTATAACCGAAAAGGCTTTAATTGGAATACTATGCTAAATTTTACGGCGCCAAAGAATAAACTAACAGAATTCCCGGGGTTAATAGGTTCTACTTACGAAAACATGCTGGTCATAGGCCAACCGCTTAGTATTGTCAAAACCTATCATTATACAGGTATAGACCCTGTTACAGGTTTGTTCACTTTTGAAGATTATAATGGTGATGGTCAGATCACGGCAACAGACGACAAAAAATATGTAGCCGATACTTCTGTGGAATACTATGGAGGTCTTACAAATCAGGTAACCTACAAAAATTGGACGTTGGATTTTCTGTTTCAATTTGTAAAACAACAGGCCAGAAACTATAGATATAGCACCGCCATGCCGGGAACGCTTTCAAATCAACCTTTGGATATACTCGATAACGAATCACATCAATTGTACTCCACTGGAGAAAACCCCGATGCTGTGGATGCTTATATGAAATATATTGATAGTGATGTTACTATTTCTGACGCTTCTTTTATCCGTCTTAAAAGTCTTGGTTTATCCTACTCGGTTCCGTCAGGATGGTCAAAATCTGCTTCTGCCAAAGTATATGTCCAAGGCCAAAACTTAGCAACAATTACGAACTATAAAGGAGCCGATCCGGAAACACATTCTTTCTACCTCCCTCCACTACGTCAATTCACTTTAGGGGTTCAATTAGAATTTTAAAACAAAAGTAAAATGAAAAACAATAAATACATCAGGATAATCGCAATCGCATTTTTAGCATTAGGCTTTTATGGTTGTGATAGTTTTACCGAAGTAGGACTTCCGGAAACCCAACTTACAGGTCCGGCAGTTTTTGAAGAAGCGTCAACCGCAAACGCAGCATTGGCCAACATATACGCAAGAATGCGGGAAGGCGGTATGGTATCAGGTACTGCCTATGGGCTTTCAAGTCTTATGGGTAATTACTCAGACGAACTCATTTTTTATAGCAACAACATGGAATTACAACAATTCAATTTACACACACTTACACCTTCAAACGGTTTGCTGTCCACGCTGTGGAATACAACATACAGCCATATTTACGAAACAAATGCCCTCATCGAAGGGATCAATGCTTCATCCGCATTAACAGAAACCGATCGTAATAGGCTTCGTGGTGAAGCGTTATTTATCAGGGGGTATCTTCACTTTTATTTGACCAATCTGTTTGGATCGGTACCCTACATCACTACAACAGATTATCATTTAAATTCCAAGGCAGTTAAAGTACCCGAAGCACAAGTGTATCAGGCAATAATTAACGATTTAACCGAATCCGAAAGCCTTGTTTCAGAAGAATACCCAACTACGGAAAGAGTTAACCCAAATAAAGCAGTTGTAAAAGCCCTATTGGCACGCATCCACCTTTACCTTCAGAATTGGTCACAGGCAGAAGCCTATGCAACAGAAGTCATAAACAATCCGCTTTACAATTGGGAACCAAATGTTGCAAATGTATTTCTCAAATCCAACCCGGGAATTATAATGGCATTACATCCGGGAATTGCAGGTGCAAACACAAAAGATGCCAGGACATTTATCTTTTCATTTGGACCACCTTCCAAACCTGCCCTGTCGCCTGATTTGGTAAACAATTTCGAAACAGGAGATTTAAGAAAAACAAATTGGGTAAAAACGGTACCCGGTGTAAGCAACACTTGGTTCTGTTCTTTCAAGTACAAGAAAACGTTAAACACGGGTACGTCACAAGAATACACCATTCTTTTTCGTTTAGCGGAACAATACCTTATTCGTGCCGAAGCGAGAGCACATCTTGGTAACATAGAGGGTTCGCAACAGGATTTGAATAAAATAAGAACTCGTGCCGGATTACCGGATACTCCAGCCAATGATTCCTCCTCTTTGATTACTGCAATTTTAAAAGAACGTCGGATGGAGCTGTTTACAGAAATGGGACACCGGTGGTTCGATTTAAAACGAACCGGCACAGCAGCTGATGTACTCAGCCCTATAAAACCGGGATGGGAAGACACGCAGGTGGTATTACCGTTACCGGAATCAGAACTGATGCTAAACAATAATTTATTACCACAAAATCCGGGATATTAAAATGAAAAATAAAGCTAACTATAGTTTTATTTGGTTTGGGTTAGTTTTTCTTTTACAGGTTGGCTACGGCCAACCTGCTAAAAGATGTTTATCCTTATCAGATTATGACAAACTATGTCAGATAACAAATAACAAATTATCTGCTAATGGCAATTGGGCTTCCTATAAGCTTCAATACGACAATGGCGTTGATACTATTGTTGTTCAGAATACAAATTCAAATAAAAAATTATTATTCCCTTCAGCAACAGACATCACATTTAGTGATAATGAAAAATGGGTTATAATAAAAAATGCTGAAAACAAGGTATTACTGCAAAGTCTTGATACAAATCAAAGTCATGAGTATCAATCCGTCACACAATCGGAATTCATCCTTCAAAACAAGTGGATGGTAGTGTTATCCAAAACCAATGACGTTTCAAACCTCATCCTTAAAAATTTGACCACGGGGAAGGAAATAGCATTTAATGGAGTAACACAATATACTTTGAGCAAAAAAGGAAAAATTGCCGTCGCAAATGATACACTGATTAACCTCATAGATCCGGACGAAAATTTTCAATCCTCAAAAATAGTGAGCCAAAGCAACGGAAGATTTAAAAAAATGCTTTGGAGCAATAGCGGTAATAAGTTGGCAATTGTGCAACAACAAAATCAGGCAGGCTTACTCAGACCAAAACATTCGCTTTATTGCTATACTGATAAAAATAAAGTAACTATAGAGATAGATCATGCAAGTAAACAACTGGAAAATCAAATTATCGTAACACCATTGGGAATCCCTTCCGTATCGTTTTCAAAAGATGAAAACACCCTCTTTTTTTACCGGTCTTCTCCTGTTAACAAAACCGATAAAGACACAGTTGAGGTGTGGGACGCCTCTACCCCACTCGAATATCCAATGCAGGAATACCATGGAAATCCCGATTTCTTACCAAAATTAACAGCATGGTCACTTACTGACAATACCATAAAAGAGGTTGCAACCAATACATTACCACAGTCACGTTTACTACCGGGAGGAAAAAAAGCAATACTTTTTAATAAATTAGACTACGAACCCCAAATTGAGTTTGCGGCACCCGCCAATTTTTACATTACCGACATTCAAAGTGGTGCAAAATGGTTATTTCTCGAAAAATACACAACGGCAATAGCAGTAATGGGAGCATCACCTAACGGACAATTCATAAATTATTTTCGTGATAAACATTGGTGGATTTATGATACAGAAAAAAATAAACACTTCAATTTAACCGCAAAACTTAATACGACTTTCTCCGATGGTGAAAGACACGAACCGGGTGACTTACCACCTTATGGCAACCCTGGCTGGTCCGTTGATGGAAAATATCTTATTATATACGACCAATACGACACATGGTTACTGCCTGTAAATGGTCAAACACCGCAAAGAATAACGTTGGGCCGTGAATCTGAAATAAAATTTAGCATCTTCGAAGATAATCCTCAAGGTAGCGAACTCAATACAAACTACTATAATCTGTCTGATGGATTATTCTTGATGGGTAAAGCTGAAAATATGGACAGTGGTTGGTTTAAATGGATGCCAAATAAATCCGTAGATAAAATAACCTATAAAGCTGTAAAAACAAGTTGCTTTCGAAAAGCACTCAATTCAGATAAATATAGTTGGATAGAAGAAAGTATTGCTGTTCCGCCTCGATTAATGTTTTCAAAAAATGGAAATGGTGCTGAAAAAACAGTATATCAGTCAAACGAAAAATATAAAAACTACGATTGGGGAAAAAGTACTTTAGTATCTTACAAAACAGCATTTAACGATAGCTTACAAGGAGTATTATATTACCCGGCTAATTACCAAGAGGGTAAAAAATACCCT
The DNA here is from genome assembly GCF_000498535.1 of Flavobacterium limnosediminis JC2902. Classification (GTDB taxonomy): domain Bacteria; phylum Bacteroidota; class Bacteroidia; order Flavobacteriales; family Flavobacteriaceae; genus Flavobacterium; species Flavobacterium limnosediminis. The sequence goes on from NZ_AVGG01000005.1 coordinate 124,100, forward strand.
ATGATTGTATACATCTATGAAAAACTCTCTGATCGATTACATAATTTTGAAAGACCGGTATTAGCTAAAGAGGATGGTTTTCCGCTTGCAAACTATCTTCAGGATGACTATTTAGTCCTCCTCCCGGATATTAGTTACCAAATTGGAAAACCGGGAAATTCTGCTCTTGAATGTGTTACCGCTGCTGTTGAAAGTGTTAAATCTTTAGGAGTGGTTAATCAAAATAAAATGGGTCTGATCGGCCATTCCTTTGGTGGCTACGAAGTAGCCTATATAATCTCAAAGTCTAATCTTTTTGCAACAGCTGTTCAAGGATCTGGTATAATCGATTTTATCAACTATTACCTTTCAATGCATTGGGAAACGGAACATTCGAACATGTGGCGTTTTGAAACCGGACAACAAAGGATGGAAAAACCTCTTTATGATGATTTTAATGCTTATCTGGCTAATTCCCCCATTGCCCAGGCTGCGGGAATAAATACACCACTTTTAAGCTGGTCTGGAAAAGCGGATAAAAATGTAAATTACAATCAAAGTATGGCGTTACACTTAGCATTACGAAGGCTGGGTAGAAAAAATGTCTTCCTTGTTTATCCTGAAGAGCCGCATATTCTTTTAAATAAAAAAAATCAAATCGACTTAACCGCAAGAATACACAACTGGTTCAACACTTATCTCAAGTAAGAACAAAAAAGTGCATTACCCGTCCCCAAAAACAGTGAGTGAAAATCACTGTTTTTGGGGATTTCTTTTTTCAAATGAATAGTCGATATTTGGCCAATTCTGCTTTTAAGGAATTCGTTTAAACGAAATTGGTGAGAACTGTTGTTAATAACAAAATCATCAAAATATACAGTAATTCCTTATTTTTAGAATCTTAATAAAAAGCGTTACCAAATGTTATTATTCCCTGCCTCCGTATTCAAACAACAAAGTCTTGAAAAGCTAACCAATAAGTTAGAAAACAGAAACGAATTTACTCTTGTTAATTTCATCAACAAACATAATAAAGTAATTAGAACTTCCGGAGGAACTCAACTTACTAAAAAAGACGAAATCGATATAATGGACAAGGAAATTGATAAAATGGTGTATGAGTTGTATGGTTTGAATAAGGAGAAAATTAGTATTGTGGAGAATTCTAAAAATTAATAGAGTATGGAATTAAAAGAGTTTATAAAACAGACAATTACACAAATTACAGATGGTGTTAGAGAAGGTCATGAATATATCGTTTCAAATGATTATGGATCTGGCGTAAGGGATGTTACTTGTACCGAAGTAAATTTTGATATCGCTATCACTACAAATGAAGAAGAAAAGACAGGGATGGGAGGTAAATTGAATGTAGTTAGTTTCTTTAATACGGGAATAGACAAAGAAGATATTTCAAAATCTACTAACTATAATAGAATACAATTTAAATTAAGTGTTGGTATCAAAACTCAAGGTAACTAATAAATTAAGGACTATGTATGTATCTAAACTAAAACTTTGGAATTTTAGAAAATATGGTTCCTTACAACCCATAAATTTAAACTCTCCAAACTTGGAAATTCATTTCAAAAAAGGAATGAATATACTTATTGGTGAAAATGATTCGGGTAAATCAGCTATTCTTGATGCTATAAAATTGGTTCTAAAAACGCACGCTTATGAATGGATTAAGATCGAGGAAAATGATTTTTATAATGAAGGAGACGATATTGCAAGTATTACTAGGATAGAGATAGAGTTTTCAGGGATTAATGATCTTGAAGCAAGTAATTTTACCGAATGGTGTGGTTGGCAAGATGAAGAGGTTGAAAATGAATCCGGTATAAAAGAACTTAAACCTAGACCTAAATTAATTCTCATTTATCAAGCAGAATTAAGAGAAGGAAAAATTATACCTACAGATGTAAGAGCTGGGATGGATGGTTATGGATACTTATTGACGGCTGAAGCAAAGGAGTACTTAAAATGTACGTACTTAAAAGCATTAAGAGATGCAGACAATGAGCTTACAGCTAAAAAAAATTCAAGATTATCGCAGATCCTAAAACAGCACGATTTATTTAAAAAAAAGAGCAAAGATGTAAAATTAGAATTTGAAAAGATATTTATTGAAGCAAGTGATAGAATCTCTGATGAATTTAAGAAGCCAGGAAGCGAATATTATTTAAAAATTAAAAAAACTATTGATCAATATATTCAATCATTTATTAATGAAAGTTCTGAAAGCAAAATCGATTTAGGAGGTTCAGAAATCTCTAGTATTCTTGAAAAAATTTCATTAGGAATTTTAGATCATAAAAATCTTGGGTTGGGAACCATGAACCGTCTTTTTATGGCTGCAGAATTGTTGCATTTAAAAAAAGAAAATTGGAACGGATTAAAGTTGTGCATGATTGAAGAATTAGAAGCTCATTTACACCCTCAGGCTCAACTTAAAATTGTTAATAGACTAAAGGAAGAGAAAGATATTCAATACATTTTAACAACCCATAGTCCAAATATTACTTCTCAGGCAGATTTAAAAAACATAATCATTTGCAGAAATAAGCAGTTATATACATTATCAGAAGGAAATACCAAACTAGAGCCTAAAAATTATAAATATTTAGAACGCTTTCTTGATGTTACTAAAAGTAATCTCTTCTTTTCTAAAGGAAATTTTGTTGTTGAAGGTTGGTCAGAAGAAATTTTACTTCCCGAGTTGGCAAAAAAACTTGGTTATGATTTAACAAAAAGTGAGTTTTCAATAATTAATGTTGCTTCAACTGCCTATTTACATTTTGCAAAAATTTTTCTGAGAAACGATGGTGCCAAAATGGGAATTCCAATTTCAATCATAACTGATTTAGATAATAGACCAGATATAGATGGAAATTTTAAAGATATTTCAGAAGAAGATGATAAAGTTAAGACGAAACAGTCAAATCTAAATAAATTAAAAGCAGAGCTCGAAAAGACTGATGTAATTTTAGAGATAGCAAAAGAATGGACATTAGAATGGTGCTTGTATAAATCCTGTTTATCTGAATTATTTAAAAATGCCATCAAAGAAACTCATCCTCAGGTGTTTAAAACTTTTGATGAGAAATACTTTATAAAGAGCTTGAGTAAACAAAATGGAGGAACAAAAATTGACAAAGTAGCCCTTGCTAACGAATTGGCTATATTAATAAGTGAGGATACCACAATACAAAAAAAGGAGTTGGAAGAAGACAAATTTCTTGAATACTTAATAAAAGCAATCAAACACGTATGTGATTATGGAAATAAATCCGAACCATATTAGAGAAGCGGAAAAAATCTTTATTGGAGGAAATGAGTTTGATGAAGAAAGAAAACAGTTTATTTCAAATTTTGAAACTATTGATTTATTAGCTGTTCCTGGGAGTGGGAAAACAACCGCTTTACTGGCTAAATTATATTGTATTGCAAAACAACTTCCTTTAAAAAATAATTCAGGGATATTGGTTTTAGCTCATACTAATCATGCAGTCGAAGAAATTGAAAAACAGTTAAAGCCTATTTGTCCACAATTATTCGAATATCCCAATTTTGTTGGAACGATTCAATTGTTCTCTAATCGATTTATTGCTAACCAGGCTTGTTTTGAATTATATGGTAGTTATATCAGAAAAAATGATGATGAAATATCCGAAAATGAATTAATTAGTGAGTTTTATAAAATAAATTTTAAGTCAAAATTAAATGGATTCATTTTCAATCAATTATTTTCACAATACGCAAAATTATCAAAAAGGGATTTAGAGAGGGATTTGAATTTTGATTCCAAAACATCATTAGAATTGATAAAGGAATTAAAAGAAAATAAAACATTAAACAAATCAGGAGTTCTTAATTATCATATCACAAAAGAAATTTTGGTAAATGATGAAAATTCATTGTTATTATATATCAAAAACATTCATGACAATGCAATTCAAAATGTAAAAAATGAGAAGCAAAAATTTTGCCTCAGATATAAGATTGATTTTATTAATAAAAAGTTTGTTTCTTTTTCAGGGGACTTGAATTTTGAAAGTGAATCAGGATCAGAATTATTGAGTTATTTTGAGCAATCATTTAAAAGAGGAGTGCTTAGATATTCTGATTCAATATCTCTTTCTAAATATTACATAACACATCATAAAGAATTATTAAAAATTCTTCAAAATAGATTCAAATATGTGTTTATAGATGAAATGCAAGATTTAGACCAAGATCAGATAGATTTGATTGAAAATATCTTTTTCGAAGAGAAATCATCAAATAAAATTCAACGAATTGGAGATAAAAATCAATCAATATATTCAAGTGCAAAATCAGTTTCAAACGACATTTTATGGAAAACTAGAAATGAAATCGATCCAATTAAATTTCCAAAAAATTTAAGTCTAAACAATTCTCATAGATTAACTCCCATTGTTGCAAAATTAGTGGACGGTTTTGTTCTTAAACGTGATGTAGATTATAAAGTAGTAGGTACATCTACAAACAACAATATAGCTCCTCATTTGATTATATACAAAGATGAAAAAGATGGTAAAGAACTTAAGAATAAATTTATTGAACTAATTAAAGAACATGAATTAGATAAGGGCACTAAAAATTTAGAAAAAGGGTATCACATAATTGGTTGGACAACTGAAAAGGAGGAAAATTCTAATAAATGGTACTTAAAGAAAATATTTCCTGAATATTCAAAGGAAAGTAGGCAAAAGAAAGAAGATTTTGATAGCTTACGAAAATATTTTTTCCTTTTTGATAGAGAGAAAAAAACTTTAGAGGCAATCCGAAAGTCGTTATTGAATGGTATACTTAGAATATTGAGAATTGAACAAATTTATTCCGAACCTGAAAAAAAGAAGCATTTCAGGAAATCTTTATTAATTCGGATAATAAAAGAGAAAGGTGAAAAACATTATACTGATTTTAATCAGCGAATATACCAATGGTGTTTTTCAATTGTAACAAAAGAGAATTATGAAGAAGTTTTTAGAGATTATTTCTCATTTATAGAAAATGAATTGGTGAATTACATACCTAATTTTAAAATTACCAAATCAATAGAATTTGTAGTAAAAGATTTCAATTTTAATTCAATAATAGATTCTAAAATTACCAAAGATGTCGTAAATCATAATGATTTGGATATAAAAATTTCTTCAATTCATGCAGTAAAAGGGCAAACACATTGCGCAACAATGTACGTTGAAACTGAATATTTTAATTTCGAAACATATAAACTAGATGTTGAAATTAAAAAAGCTACTAAAAAAACTGAAGCTGTTTTGGGAAATAACCCATTATACTTTCAAGAACAAAATTTCTCAGAATTAAATAAGACTCGTTCAAATGAAACTTTAAAGATGATGTATGTTGGCTTTTCAAGACCTACACATTTATTATGCTTTGCCGTTTTAGAAGAAAACGTAAAAAAGGATATTCAAAAATACAAGGATGCAGGATGGATTGTAATTGATGATTTGGTTAAATAATGTAAAAATATGATTGAACAATTTTGTAGTCGTTTGCCAAGAGAAATTTCAAACCCTATGTATAATGAATATTATAATAGGTTAAAAGAAATAAATTTCATTTTAGAGAATAGAGATTCCTATAAACACTTAAGGGAATACAGGCGAACAATAGAGTTAATTCTATCATTATCAGTATTCTACAAGAGAGTTATTGCTAATATGGACGCAGCTACAAAATTTGCCGGAACTGTATTTAATAACAGTTCAGCTACAGCTATTAAAATAGGTACATATAATTTGACAAGTAGTGAAAAGAACAGAATTACAGCTATTGTAATAAATTATAATTCTTTGATTGAAAGATATAGTATAAGTCATGACATACTTACAACAATCGAAACCAAAGAACTTATAAAAAAAATAAAAAATTTGAAAAGTAAGTTAGACTACAATGAAAATAACAATAATGAATAATGGCAAATCCATTCAAGAAGGTTGAAGATTTTGAAAATGAAATAAATGATTTTCTCAAGAGGAATAAAACTTTTATTTCAAATCAAGGTAAGCGAATTAGTGACTATTTTGAAATGAGTTGCTATAATCATATTGTGAGATTTTATCAAAATCAAGGATTTGCTTTAGAAGTAAAAAATCTTTTTGCTAAAAAATTTAAGTACAAACTTTCACCTAGTGGTTATCCTGAAAATTTTTCATTTTTTGAAATACGATTAAGAAATTTTTTTGAAGAAGAGGTAAAGGAAATTTGTTTCGAAATCCATCACAACTTAACAGTTCAATCAGGACATCAAAACGATATTTACCTTACTCCTGACATTTCAGTAATAAATAAAGACACAATAGTTTCAGATAAAGAACATTACCTTGTTGAAAATTCAACAAAGAAATTTTGTTATGTGGAGAATACTAATCTTCAAACGTTTTGCGAGGTCAAAAATTTCAATCCATTTCCAGAACTCTTATTCAATTTTATAGGATTATATAATGAATTAAAAAAGGAAGTGTTAGACCAACAGCTACAGAGAGATTTTCCTCTTCATCTTGCACCTTCATTAATGATCTCTGGTAAAGGAAATATGCATTCTGAAAAAATTAAAAAAAGTTTAGAACAAAGATATAAAGTGAATTTACTTTTTGATTTGTTTGAACATGGTTTAACTAATTTTTCAAAATATAATTCAAGATATCTGAATCAAATAGGTTCATTACAACCAAAATTTTTTGAGCCTATTATAATCACTCAGTTAATTGATGATGATGATTTACCCTTTTAAACCATGAATAAACAAGAGTATTTTTAGAATAAGTCAAGAAAATAATTTACCTAATAGATGCCCAATTTTAGGATATTGTGATAGACACGCTTTAACGTTATTTTACTTTTCTCAATAAGATGAAATGGCTTATGATGGAAATTTCATAAAGACATTACAGAAAGAAGGGGTACTTGCTTCAGATTATGAAAGTAAACGTATAAAACTAAGATCCGAAGATCCAGGAATTTTAAGGGCCCTAAATATGGTCATTTCACAAATATGTGTCCGAAGTAAATCTTTTTGATAAGGATAATTCGTTTGGAAATTTTAAAGGAATAGCATATACTTATGATTTTTGGGATTGTGAAACAAATCCAAATAATAAAATAAATATTACAGAAGCAAAACATTTTTCAGAGTGCTTAGAATTTTCTAATAGTAAATATGTTAAAAACCAAAGTGATATAAAAGATGTTAGTAATGTTTTAAAGCATTTTTTTAATATGTATAATGAGAAAATCTATGAAAACCATAATGACTTTTTTGGAGATTTAGATTTTCCCTTAATAACCGCAAGAGTAAAGAGTAGGGAGATGAACAAAATCGCTAAACGCAATGAAGTTCTTTATAATAGAATTAAGGATTTATTGGAAGTAAATACAGAAGACATTGAAATAGTAAAAATTATGGTTGAGTTTTATGAGAATAACATCGAAGAAAATTTGACCATTTTAAAACAAATGAAAGCAGGGTATTTGGAATAGATAGACTTAACAGCAAGAATATATAACTGGTTCAACACATATCGCAAGTAAGAATAAAAAAAGCCGGAGAATTAAAACTCCGGCTTTCTCATTAGTCGTCCTAAACAACTATTGTTTTCTGTACAAATGGTCTGGACAGGCAGTTCCTGCGGCATTCATTCTGTACAACCAGCTACTTCCGGATGTACAGAAGTTCGGATTTGGAATTGTTGTACATATAACAGAAACCTCTTCACAACTACCAGGTAGTACCCCGTTGATATCAACAAGGGCTGATTTCTCAGGTGCTTTATTGAAAGCAAATGCGCCTCCAACAGCCAGTACGATAGCCAACATTGGCAAAAATTTAGTTTTCATAATAAATAAGGTATTACGTTATGATCTACTCTTTTTCAGGTTTTCGATCTGTTCCCTGATACTGCGCGGTATATTTTTCTGTACTATTGTCATAATACGTTGTTTTAATTTTATAAATGGAAAGGTAATTACCGGTAATGGCTACCAACAAATCCCCCTCTACGATATATTCAGACATCTTAAAATCGCTTTTATTTGGCAGGTAAAAGCTAAAAACATAGGAGCCTGAAAGTAAATTATAGACATCAATAATAGAGGCTTTTCTCCACATTTCCTTGGGTTCATATTTGCCCATTAATGCAGCATGAACAAAAAGATAATTACCGTAAGTTGCCGTAGTTTTATTAACATCACGGGGCGGAGATGCCATTTTAATTTCTTGCAATGATTTAATGTAAGCTACTTTCAATTTTACACGGGAATTAGTATCGATTGTATGAAAACGGTTTAGCAATTTGAGGTTTTTGTTTGCCGTGAAAAACTCATTACGATAGAAATAAGTGTAAACTATTTGATTTAATTGGCGGTTATAAAGAAGTGTCCCATCAGTATCAAACATGCCGTCTATTTGTTTGGTAAGTAATGTAGATGATAAAGACACCTTTGGTCGGTTCTCAAAATTTATTGTTCCAATTACATTTTGATGGTTCAGGCTGCTGATTGCTCTTATAGCAACATTCACGGAATCCATTGGCCGCATTTGGGTAAAATACGCGTCATTACTCCATAAACTGGCTTTCCAGTCACTGGTTCTTCCTCTGAACACACAGGGCACAGTACCATCGGTCAGATAAAAGTAAGGAGGCTTAACGATCACTTTAACTCCGGAAAATTTAAAACTGTTTTTAGGAAGTTCAATTGTATGTATTTCTTCTTTTCCTGAGTTTAAGTCTATTGTTGTAACAATCCTTGGTGCAGTAACATTACCTAAATAAACCTTTTCGCCATCAAGACCGGCCAAATAATAGGAATCATATTTGAGGTTAAACTCTTTCTGCAGGTTCACAGGATGATGGGGAAACCTACGAACAAAATTATTTCTGTTATGTATCATGTCTTCAGACAACAGAAAAAGGATAGTAATTATACTTACGCTTAAAAAGAAACCTCCTGAAACTACTAAAAACTTTCTTTTAATAGTAAATTTTCTAAACTCGGTTAACAACATCCCTGCAATTGCTAAAAAGACAAAAAGTATATTAAAGAACAAATGTTGTTTCCATGTCATTTTTTCAAGAATTCCTCCACAGGAACACGGTACAAAAGGACTAAAATTTAAAATGATAATGATATATATTGTAAACATTACCATCAACATAAAACTACCTGTTAAGGCATAAAATCGATACTTGTTAAATATTAAAAATACTGCAACAATAATTTCTACAATCAAGACCCAAAAAGAAACCCAACCTGCAAAAGCGCTTAATAAAGGAGATTGCCCCAATTGCACTTGAAAGTTTTCAAAATCAAGAATCTTATTTACTGCTGCATAAACAAACAATAATATAAACAGAAAAGAAATTAGCTCAACTAAATTTCTGCGAAAAGTAACACTCAGACTCATATCATTATTATTTTTTATTTAACAATGTAAAGTTCTGAATTACAAAATCATACGAATTATCAGATCGGGAGTTAGATTTATCAAAAAAGTATTTTATTATAGCAGTTATCTCCTTTTTATTTCATTTGGCGTAAAACCATAGTGGTTTTTAAATGCTCTGGAAAAGTTTGGATAGGTGGAAAAACCGGTTAAGTCTGCAATATTTTTTAACGGTATAGTAGTTTGTTGAATCAGTAAATGAGCTTTTTTCAATCGCTCGGTGGTATAAAATTTATAAATACTGGTATTAAACATCAATCTAAAAACATGTTTTAGCTTAAACTCATTTGTATTAAACATCCTGGAAAGTTCTTGGATAGTAGGAAGTGGTAAATCAATGTTCGCTAAAATATAATCGTAAACTTTCTGAATCAATTGAATGTCTGCATAGGAAAGTTTCTCCATAAGATCATTCCTCTCCTCGGTTCCTGACAAATTAAAATCTTGCTTTTCTTCTCTCAAGATAACTGCAAAACTTATAATATAGTTTTCTGTTTCCACCAATTTCGAAATAGTGCATAAGGTGGGCAAAATCAAATCCGTTTTTGTCTTATAGTTTATAGAAACTGTAATACTTCCATTATTGTAGTTCAATTCAGATTTTATGTCATTCAATAACAGAATCGATGATTCTGTAAGTAAATGTTCAAACAGGCAGTTGTTCAAAAATTTGTCATCAAATCCTAATAGGTCTACAGCATCTGTAGTAAAATGTATAATTTTAAAATCACAATCCAAAACAAATGCTGCCTGTAATAAATTTTTATAATTATACCGCGGATTAATATACCGTAAATGCAAAAGTGAAGCTTCCATCTCTTGAGCCATCATATTCACTAAAACGGTTAGACCTTCCAATTCATCATCTTCTTTGGAACGCTCAATCTGAAACACAAAATTTCCTTGAGCCATTTCAAGTATCATTTCGCTAATTCTCCTAATCCTGTCTTTAGTAATTTGTCTGTCCATTGTTGAATAACTTTTATATAAAATATTGTAGAAAATTTACAGCCTCATTTTTATCGGTAAAAACTCTGGTTGAAACCCGGGGCTTACTGACTTCCAAATAAAATTTACTCATCACCTGTGAAGTATTGGGATGCACCAGCAACGCCACTGCTTTTGACATTATCGAGCCGGATTGAGCTAAATAATCTCTCCCTGCTTTATCCGAGTCAATAATACCTCTTACATCGCATAAAACGGGATACTCTTTCTCATTCTGAATCATTAGTCTGTCAAGCACTACTTTTTGAGCGGCCTCTAAATCAAGTACTACATTTTCTTTGTACTCAAAAAATAAAATTTGATTGGCAATCCATAAACGGGCATAGTCATTTTCAAAGTAATCTGCATCCATAATCGCATAATTTTAAACACACCAGAATTACACTTCCCCCACAACAAATAATCACTTAAATAACTCCTCTAAAAATAAAACGGTTTAGTTATCAATTTGGGAGTAAGTGTTGTCTAAAAGGTATTATGTGGATTAATGGATTCCTAAATATGTTTTTTATGAAGAAATTTATAGTACAAAAGTAAAATTAAATATAAGAATATTCTCATTTTAATATTAAATAATTATGGCAAAAATCAGACACAACAATTTTTTTGATACGATAAATGAAAGTATCGCTGAAGCTAAAAAAGAAGGCGTACTGCATTTATATTCAGAAGATGAGCACCTTACAGGTAATACTATTAAAATAAATGGGAAAGAATTATTTCATTTTGGAACCACGGGATATCTGGGCTTGGAACAGGATGAAAGAATAAAAGAAGCAGCTATAAGTGCCATCTGTAAATACGGTACTCAATTTCCCTTATCAAAAACTTACTTATCAAACCCACTTTATAATGAATTGGAAAGCAAAATAGAGCTGATGTATAATATCCCACCAATCATTACAAAAAATAGCACTTTGGGACACTTGGGAGTCATTCCTTCCATCATCAATAATGAAGATGCTGTTATTTTAGATCATCAGGTACATTGGAGTGTACAAAATGCCTGTTCCCAATTAAAACTAAGGGGAATACCGGTTGATATTATAAGACATAACAATTGCAATATGCTGGAAGACAAATTAAAACTGTACTCCTCAAAACATAAAAAAGTGTGGTACATGGCAGATGGGGTGTATTCAATGTTTGGTGACTATGCCCCAATAGCTCAGCTACTTGAACTGTCAAAAAAATACCCGCAATTACATATTTACTTCGATGACGTTCATGGGATGAGTTGGAAAGGAAAAAACGGTACTGGCTTTGTAATGAGTAAATTAAATCAACTTCCAGAAAACATATTACTAATGGGAACTTTAAGTAAAACATTTGGAGCAAGTGGTGCATTCCTTATCTGTTCAAATCCTGCAATGAGAGAAAAAATAAAAAATTTTGGAGGCCCCTTAACCTTTTCAGCCCAACTGGAACCGGCTTCAGTTGCAGCCGCCATTGCCTCGGCAAACATACATCTTTCGGAAGAAATTGAGTTTTTACAAAAGGATTTGGAAAGAAGAATTGATTTATTCCATCAATGCGTTTCAAAAACGGACTTACCCATGATAGAACTCAACAATTCTCCTGTTTTTTTCCTTGGTACAGCCATGCCGGCCACAACATATAAATTAATTCAAAAACTTTTTAAGTCCGGCTACTTTGCAAATCCGGCACTCTATCCGGCAGTACCAATCAAAAATACCGGAATAAGAATAACAATATCAAGACACAATAATGCAGATGAAATTAAATCCCTGGTTAAAACCATGAATGATTTACTACAGGAAACACTGGTTGAAACTGGAAATAATAGGCAGAAAATAGGCAGAGCTTTTAATACTAATGAATATCGCATTTCAAAAGAAGTGCCACTAAAAACACCTTTAAGGTTTAACATAAAAAAGACGATAAATGATTTTGATAAAAATACTTGGAACAATGTTCATAATTCAGAAACGGTCTTAGATTGGGACTTACTACACTATTTGGAAACGGTTTTCAAAAACAATCCTGCTTCAGAAAATAACTGGGAATTCTATTACTGCTCGATTTCTGATGAAAAAAATCAAATTGTAGTAGCGACTGTATTTACGCTTTCAACTTGGAAAGATGATATGCTCTTTCCGGAGTCTGTTTCGCTGGAAATTGAAGAAATAAGAAAAAAAGAACCGTATCACTTCACTTCAAAAGTGCTGGCTATGGGTACACTATTTACCGAAGGAAATCATTTTTACATCGATAATGCTCATCCATTGGCAGAAGAAGCATTAAAACTTCTATTGGAAAAGGCAGAGGAAATCTATCATGAATCAAATGCAGAGTTAATGGTGCTCCGAGATTTTGCAACAGATAATAAATGGAACTCCTTATTTCACAATCATGGATTTATAAAAATAGACATGCCGGAGTCATGCATCTTTGATAAAATGGACTGGAAAAATAGTAACGATTTTAAAAATATTTTATCCAAGCGTTCGAGAAGACACTTTAAAGATGAAATTCTTGCTTTTGAAGAAGATTTTGCAGTAAAAATAAAAAACAAACTAACGGCTGCAGAAATAGATATCGCATACAATCTTTACGAAAGCGTTAAAAATAAAAATTACGCGATTAATACATTCACATATCCGATAGAAGTATTTCAAAAAATGAACAATCATCCGCAATGGGAATTTATTCTAATGTACCTCAAAAAAGACAACACAGACCGGACAATTGGAATCGCTTTCTGTTATAAAGGTAATGATCATAGCTACAGCCCTTTCCTTATCGGTATGAACTACGATTATTTAACAAAAGTCAATCTTTACAAACAAATCTTATATCAAATTCTGAAAAGAAGTAAAGACCTTAATTTTAAAAAAGTTAATTTCGGATTTTCAGCAACTTTTGAAAAAAGAAAACTTGGGGCAACAGCTATACCCAAAGTAGCTTATATTCAATCCAGAGACAATTTCACATTAGAACGGATAGCAAACATTCAAAAAAAATAATATCCTAAAGCTGCGGGAATAAATATACCGCTTCTAAACTGATTAAGCATAAAAAAATAAAAAATGCATGGCACTGCACTTAGCATTGCAAAAGCGGATGTGCAAACAAAAGAAAACATCGGCAACAAAGTATGTTTAAGTATTACCAAAAGATACAATATTAAACCCTTTTTACGTTTTTCGCTTTAACCAAGAGTACAGCTTCAATGTATTCTACGGATATAAAGAATAAACAATTCATTATCTCATTCACCTGCACAAAAACCGTCTTTAGTCCAGGCATTCCTAAAGCCGGTTCTTTGTTTGCTTCATTTCGCTAATTTCATTTTATACCTGGCAAATCCTCCTTAAACCAGAATTCGAAATAAGTGCTGACAACGACATAAAAAACAACTGCTGTTACCGGTGGTTTTGTGCAATTCGGGTGTTTGGGTAATTAGGTGTGTTGGTTTTATACTTGTTATGGCTAGCGATAAAGAGAAATCAAAAGGCATACTTATCCCAAACTTCACAAAGCCAGCCGGGAACAACAATTGTAAGCCCCTGCACATAACACCTCCTTACTTAAAAATCACGAACGTACACCTCACACGATTGTCGGTGGCTCCAGGGCAACATTTTTGGCAGCTTCCATCGCATCACCCGGCTACCAAAAATACCGCCCTTCACCACCGCCTTTAACAAGCGTCGTTTTCCAGAAGGAATTTTTAGGCTAAATTCATTTCAGCAGGAGTTTCCGTTTCCTGTTTTTAGCTTCTTTGTGTTTAAAGCGGTAGTAATAGTTTTGGCTTTGTAAGTGCTGTCTATTTTTCATAACACATTTTGTTGTCATTCTGAGCTTTTCGAAGAATCTCCAGTAAGCAGCACCCACAAAGCCAAAAGCACCCCACATAAGTATTGTTTCTTTATTTGTCAGTAGCATTGATGTAATTGGTTTTACGCCAGCTCAATGCTTTCCTTTCATAAACTATTCACTTTTCACTTCTCCTTTTCACTCGTTTAAGCATCAAGCCGGCATAAAACCAATCAGCAGACCTTTAGTTAACAAATAAAGAAACAATACCCATGCTTCCGCTACTGCCATCGCACTAAGAGTGGTTTACAGTTGTTTTTTGGAGATGCCTTCCATTTTCAGAAAACAAACCCCTCTGAATACTGCTAACTGTTCACTGAACACTGTTTTGGCATCCCCAAAAATCAAACACTAAGAAAGAGTATAAAATTTTGGTTCAGGTTGAAAGTAGTTCTAATTGATTCTCTTTCGGTATTTCAACCTGCCCCAAAATTTTATACCCTTTCAAGACCCTAGCCACATTGAAACACGTTTTCGTTTAGTAGCAAATACACCTGTGAGTTTTTCAGTTGAAACAATTCGGTCATCAAAACAAAAAAGAAAAAAAAAGAAGGCAAAGTTTAGTTCCGGTTTTCAAAAAAGCAAGTTCAAGCCCTACGGGTTTCGGCTAAAATCTCCACCCTATCGGGTAGTATTTTATCCGAAAAACTTGCTTTTCTGAAACCCTCCACTTGACCAGATGGCTTTCTTTTTTTCTCTTTTTTCTTTTGAAATAATTTTTGTGCGAGGCAGGAGCCGAGCATAACCCAAACATCCGGAGCCATGATAAACTACATTGTTAAAACCCACAGAAAAGGCACTATTTATGCCAAACCTCATTTATTCATTCTAAACAAAGGAATGAACAGCGGAAAGCCGCAAAAAGAAGCTTTCACTAACAGTTTTGTACTCATCTTCCAAAACGAAGAAGACTGCGAAAACATCTATTGGATAGCTTTCAGCTTATGGAAATCAAAATTTTGGCATCAGTTTTTAATCGGTTCGGTTATTCCGTTTATACGATTAGACGAATTTAAAAAAGAGTTATTCCCAAGAGTAACAGAAATTTATAAGGACTACAAGCAACACCAAAAAGACATTCAAACATTACGACTCTTAGAATTAAAAGAAAAGCAGTTTCATGATAGTATCAATCTTATAAACGATTTGCGCAGAACCATCCTACACAGGTACTGCAAACGATAAAGTAAACCCATAAACATAACAAGAACAGCCTATGAAATTATTTATTTTGTACCAAACAGATATTTGGAAAACCAAATCATCGAGAATTTATTTTGGAATATTCGACAGTAGAATGAAAGCCATTGATATCGCAAAATATAACGGACTATATACCTCAAATGCTAAAGTAGTAATTGAAGAAGTAACATTGAATCAATTTAAGGAAGCATAAAAACAGAAAAAGCCTAGTCAAAAAAACTAGGCTTTCTAATTATCCGGAAAAGGTTACCAATCAAAACCGGACTATTTATTTTTGATTTTTGTCAGCCTCTTCAAAAGAAGAGAGACAGTAAAACTTACGATTGCTCCGACAATTGCCAAAACAATCGTTTTTAAAATATCTTCGGAACTGATATTAGGCACAATACTCAAAACTGTTCCGGCCGCTGTTCCCACATGGATTGAATTATTTGATTCCATCGCGAGGTAAGTATTTATTTTCTTCCTGCAATCGCTTCACAATTTCGTGTTCCCGTTTGGCATAATCATCAACAGTAATTTGACTTACTGCCGATAAAACCCCACCTGCTAATGCGGCATAACCCGCAACAGTAACAATAACCGAAGGTATAGCAACAGGAGTAGCTACAATACTACCGCTCACGGCCAATAAAGCCAATCCAACTGTTCTCAAAATTTTAAAAAACTTCGGTGTTGGTGCTTTTGCTCTTTCAACTACGTTCATTTCAAATCTCCTTTCTTGTTATATTAAACACCTCCATCAACTTTAACAATAGATAACGGGTTATAAGCGCCATTTTTAAGTGGATACATTTGACCGTTCATCTGCTGATAAAACTCAATTCCCAAAGCCAAAACTAACGGGTGCGTTGAGTTGGCAGTAACTGCATTACTGAGGTTGATAACCGCCGTTGCAGTCGTGTCCCATGGCAAAATTGCCGTTTCGGATGTTTCAACAACATACGTTTCATTTTCAAAATCAATTTCAGCACCACCTGAAATCAATTTAAAATGCGTTGTACCTGTAGGAGCTGCGATCATATTCGCAGGGATAAACGAAGGAACACTAACATCCAGTGTACCGGCAACTCGGTCAATCGCTGAGGTAAAAGGTGCAAACAAACTGGTTCCCAATTTCCCCCGAATATTGAATTCAAAGCCCAAGGTCAGTTCGATTTCTCCGTCAATTACATTTCGCAAACCTCTAACGCTTACAGTATCAGCCTGGATAACTTTGACCATGGTTTGCGTTAAACGGCTCACCATTCTACTGTCAGCAGAATTCAACAACATAGGTCGTAAGGCTGTTCTCAAAATCTTGCCGGCCTTCCCTGCCCTTCCAAACTCCGAACCGTTTTCACGCGTTCTCTGAAAAGCAGGATCACTTGCAATTCTACTCGCATCAATACCACCTTTCTCGCGTGCTAAATGTCCATCTTGTGTTTTGTAAAAAGTAATATCTCCAATAGTACCTTTTAATTTAATTATGCCTTTCTGTCTTGCCATAACTTTTAAATAATTTAGATTAATGAATTCAGACAAACACCAAGTTTGCCTTTTTAAATTTCATAAACCCGTCCACGATGCATCCTTATAACCGATTTACAGATGCAAAGCTTTCACTATTCAACTTAAAATCAAAGGACTCGTACCTTACAAGACCAAAATGCCCAAAAAGGACTATTTATACTCATTTTTACACCAAATAAATAAACTGAATTAAATATCTTTGAAAATGCTTTTATTTCACTTGCATATTGTCAACATATAAAGTATGGCACATGTATAGATAAGGCATAGTTAATGTATGAAAACAGAACAAAAAAGAGTTTGCATATATCCTAAAGACGTTCAAAGAATTACTGGAAAAAGTTATCGATACTCACGATTACTTCTAATAGACCTCAGAAAGCATTTAAACAAACAGGAACATCAATTCATCACAATTGAAGAATTCTGTCAATATACAGGTCTTAAATTAGAACAAGTACTTCCTTTGATAATAGGATAAATATTGTGGCATATTCACTGACCACAACTAAACTATACCGTTTTAAAACTTGTTCAATAAGTAGTACAAAAATCAATCAAAAACATTGGTAAACACTTCATTATTTCCTATATTTACCCATACGATTTAGTAAATAAACAAAGGTTATTATAAGGGGGTAAATTCGGTTACCCTAAAATAAAAACTTTCTTAAAAGACTCTAAATAAAGCATTTATACAGGTCACGAGGTTCTCTCCGACTCCACTAAAACAAATTCATTTTGAAGCAAAAGCCTGTAAATCGTATGATTTACAGGCTTTTTGCATTTTACAACCTTTCAGATTATTCATTAAATCGCATTCGTGAGGGGACAAATTCGGTTACCCGAAAATTAATTCAAAAAAGGTAGTCGAATTCTTTGAATGAATCTGTAAACAAAGGTACTCACAAACTAAAGATCATATTTTTAAAGTAGAAGTCGAAATAAATTAACAGTCATAAATAAGGCTACAAACTACAAATCCTTTTTTAATAAAACCACTACAAAAATTTAGCAAATCACTGAAAAACAATGCATTACGATTAAATTAAGCAAAAAAATAATTACCTTTAACAAAAAATATAACCATGAAAGTTTCTGTACTTCTAATTGTAGTGGTTATCATTGTTTCATTATTTTTAGTGGCGTATTTAATTATACAAAATGAAAAGGATAAAAAAAATCTGGAAGATTTCTTAAACAATGATTATAAAAAACCAGAGGACTCTGAAGCTAATGATGGCGGAAAGAAATATTAATTTAATTTCTGTAGAGCAACCGGGTTTATTAAAAATCAAAGGTTTTCATAAAATTGAATGAAGACTAATACTTGTTTTTAGGCCCAGCAAAAAACCATAACCGATGCTGTCTTATGCGATTATTTAGCTGCCCTATTCTCACCATTCATACACTTTTCACATTAAACAGAACGCAATTGACACTAAATAGAACACAAAATAAATAGTGCTAAATCTTCTTTACGATGATGCTGCTGTCCGAAATCATAATAGCTAAAATCAAAAATGAAGGACCGATATCATTTCGGGATTTTATGGAAATATCCTTGTATTATCCGAAATTAGGATACTACACTTCCGAAGGGGAAAAAACCGGAACTGAGGGTGATTATTATACAAGTCCTTATCTTACACCTTTATTTGGAGCCATGATCGGACATCAGCTTGAAGAAATGTGGGAAGCCGCAGGAAAAGAAACATTTACTGTTGTTGAATATGGAGCTGGAACTGGTAAACTGTGCCATGACATCCTCGATTATCTCAAAAGTGTTCCCGATTTTTACAAAAAACTGAACTATTGCATTATTGAAAAAAGTCCGGTAATGCGAGAAAAAGAAAAAGTACATTTACATGAAAATGTTAGCTGGTACGATACGATTCATGACATTCCGGAAATCACAGGCTGCATACTTTCCAATGAGGTAGTCGATAATTTTTCGGTACACAGGGTTGTCATGGAAGATGAACTGATGGAGGTTTTTGTGGATTATAAAGATGATTTTCATGAAGTGCTCCGACCCGCTTCAAAAGAACTGAACGATTACCTGAAACAACTGAATATTGACTTACCAAAAGGATTCCAAACAGAAATAAACCTACAAGCCACACAATGGATCACTGAAATCGCAAGTTCTTTAAAAAAAGGATACGTAATAACAATAGATTACGGTTTTCCTTCTTCGAAATTATACACTCCTCAGAAAAGATGTGGTACCGTGGTATGCTACAACAAACACACCATAAATGAACATCCGTATGATGATATCGGAAATCAGGACATTACATCGCATGTGAATTTTTCAGCACTGTGTCATTGGGGATTAAAAAACGGTTTAGAATGCCTCGGATTAACAACTCAAGCTAATTTCTTATTATCACTCGGATTCAAGCAATATCTCCGGGAAACGGCATCAACCGATGAAGATCCGATCAAAACAATTCAAAAAGAGGCATTGCTCACCCAATCACTTTTGTTAGATATGGGAATGAAATTTAAAGTACTTATTCAAAGTAAAGGATTAGTAAAAAAGAATCTTCTGGGGCTTAAAAATCCTTCGAATCAACAATTTTAAACAACCTCTGTAGTATATATGAAAATGATTTTTTATTCAGTCAAAAAAATCCTTTCATTAATTAAAACCCATCAAAATAAATATTTTCAAGTTTTTCATTTTTTCATAAATAATTTAAAAAAAACAGTAATATTGTAACCCTATAAAAACAAACCCAAACATTAAATTAAAAATTTATTACCCTAAGTATGAAAAAAATATTCTTATTATTAGTATTATTCGGTCTAAACAGCATCGCACAGGAAAAATTTGAATTCCCTTTAAATGAAAACGGACAAATTATTTTTACGGAAGTGGTTCCGGCTGAAGGAAAAACCAAAGACGACCTGTACACCAACTCTAAAATGTTCTTCGTGAACACTTATAAAGTAACACAAGACAAACTTAAACAGAATAAGGAATCATATTCGGTTACTGACACCCAGTATTCAATTATGACCATTAAGGCAAACGGAAGTGAGGTAAAAGTGAAGTTGTTTTACACGATTTCGATTCTGTCAAAAGACAACAAATACAAATACGAAATAAAAAATATCCTGACCAAGACAGAAGTTTCAGAAACACCTCTTGAAAAATTGTTTGACAAGACTGCTTCCGAAAAAGCTGCTCAAAAACCTAAAGCCGGAGAAACGCTGAAAGCCTACTACGCTGCTATTAATGCCGAAATAGAAACCATCAAATCAAATATTAAAAAAGAAATGGCAAAATCAAACGCAAGCAAAAGCGATTGGTAGTCCTGAAAACCATTTCTACGATACAAAAGAAAGCTCCAATAACGGAGCTTTTTTTATTTATCGAGGTTTATTTACTTCTTGATTTTAAAGCATAAACCCTATATTTGTGTTCTCAAAAATTAAATGACATGCAACACATAATCGATCGTTTCATCAGTTACGTAACTATTGATACGGAAGCCGATCCAAACTCAACCACAACACCAAGTTCCGCTAAACAATGGGATTTAGCCAATAAATTAGTCGAAGAATTAAAAGCCATCGGTTTACAGGATGTAACTATTGATGATAAGTCGTACATTCAGGCGACGTTGCCGAGTAACTTAGATTATGACGTTCCAACCATTGGTTTTGTAGCGCATTTCGATACGACTCCCGATTTTACCGGAGCGAATGTAAATCCGCAAATCGTTAAAAATTATGATGGTGGCGATATCATCCTGAACAAAGAACAAAACATCGTGTTATCTCCGAGTTATTTCGAAGATTTACTGTTATATAAAGGACAAACGCTAATTACAACCGACGGAACTACGCTTTTGGGTGCCGATGACAAAGCTGGGGTAACCGAAATCGTTACTGCGATGGAATACCTGGTTAAGAATCCGCATATCAAGCATGGAACTCTGAAAGTTGGTTTCACTCCTGATGAGGAAATTGGCCGTGGTGCAGACTTCTTCGACGTAGAGAAATTCGGATGCGAATGGGCGTATACCATGGACGGCAGTCAGATTGGCGAATTGGAGTATGAGAACTTCAACGCGGCCGGTGTAAAACTGAAATTCAAAGGAAAAAGCGTTCACCCTGGTTATGCCAAAGGAAAAATGATCAATTCCATGCTTTTGGCTACCAAATACATTTCCAAATTACCAAAAGATGAAGTGCCGGAAAGAACCAAAGGATACGAAGGATTCTTCCACGTAGTGCATTTGGACGGAAGCATTGAAGAAACGAATGTGCAATTAATCATCCGTGATCATAACCGTAAGAAATTCGAAAAACGCAAAAAAGAAGTGGTGAAAATCGCTGATAAATTCAACAAAAAATACGCGAAGCAATTTGGCGCCGACATCGTTGAAATTGAGGTAAAAGATCAATATTACAACATGCGTGAAAAAGTGGAACCGGTGAAGCACATCGTTGATTTAGCTGAACAAGCCATGAAAGCTTTAGACATCAAACCATTAATCAAACCGATTCGCGGTGGAACAGACGGTTCGCGTTTATCTTTCATGGGATTACCGTGTCCGAATATCTTTGCCGGCGGACACAATTTCCACGGTAAATACGAATATGTTCCGGTGGAAAGTATGCAAAAAGCCATCGATGTAATCATTAAGATTGCCGAATTGACCGCTGAAAAGTATAAGAAGTAAAATGGTGGTCAGTATTCAGTGGTGAGTTATAAAAACTATCTGAATATTTGAAAACCAATAAATTTTAACCGCAGATTCGCAGATTGTATAACAAACAATAATCTTCGAATTTGCGGTTTTCTTTATTAATCACAAACCGAAGAACATAATGCACAATATCGTTGAACAAACAAACCTCACAGAAGAACAAAAACTTCAGCTTTTTGACCTTTGGAATGAGGAGTACCCCGTAAAATTAAATTACCCCTCGCTGTCTGATTTTGAAAACTATCTCGATAAACTTGACAATAAGACCCACTTTTTACTGACGGATGAAAATCAACAAATACTTGGATGGGCTCTTCTTTTTGAAAGGGAAAATGAAATTTGGTTTGCCATCATTATCGATGCTTCCTTACAAGGAAAAGGCTTCGGATCAAAATTATTGGAGCGATTAAAATCCAAAACTGACACACTCAACGGCTGGGTAATCGATCATAATAACGATAAAAAAAATGATGGTTCCGCTTATAAATCGCCAATAAATTTTTACATTAGAAATCAATTTAAGACAAACAATACCATTCGTTTGGAACTGGATATCATTTCGGCAGTCAAAATCGAATGGACAAAATAGTTTCATTATGGAAGAAAAAAATCCGTGGAATAAAAACAATCAATGGGCTGAAGAAATGGACTTTTTAAAGTCGCTTATTGCCAAAACCGAATTGGAAGAAATGACCAAATGGGGCGGTTCGGTATATACTATCAACACAAAAAATGTGGTGGGTGTAGGCGGATTCAAATCCTATGTGGCTATCTGGTTTTTTAACGGAGTTTTCCTGAAAGACGAGAAAAAGGTTTTGGTCAATGCCAATGAAGGGGTTACTAAGGCTTTACGTCAATGGCGTTTTTCATCAAAAGAAGAACTTCTGAAAAACGAAAAACTAATTCTGAAGTACATGAATGAGGCAATCGCCAATGAAAAAGCCGGAATTTCCAAAAAACCGGAAAAGAAAGAAGCCATAATTTCCGAATTACTGGAAGCCGAATTCAAAAATGACAAAACTCTGGCAAAAGCTTTCGATACTTTCTCGCCTTATAAACAACGTGAGTTTCTGGAATACATTGAAACTGCGAAACAGGAAAAAACCAAACTAACCCGTATTGAAAAAATAAAACCGATGATTTTAGAAGGTATTGGTTTGAATGATAAATACCGATAAATTGAAAATACTGCGATCAAAGACCTCTAAGCCGCTTTACTATAATCAAAACACAGATTTCACGAATTTCACAGATTAATCTCTGTAAATCATTGGAATCTTTCTCTATTATCCTTCTGATACTTATTTCCGGACTAAGAAATCAAGATGAATTTTTAATCGAATCACTACAAAATGTAAGATAAATACTTATATTTGATTAAGCCTTCAAAACAACTGATCATGAATTTCTTAAAATCCACTCCTGAATTAATTTCATACAAACAGTTACGTTTGTTCGTTGGTGCAACAGGATTTTTTCTACCAATAGTCCTTATAGCGGGAGACATTATTCAGCAGATAGCGGAAAATATAATCCAACAGAAGACTAATATACTAAAACCTTCAATCAGCCATTATTATTACAGTTGCATGGGAGACGTTTTCGTCGGTTTATTGTGTGCCGTTGCCATCTTTTTATTTACCTATAAAGGACATGATAAGGAAGAAGGGGAATTATTATCTGATAATATCACAGGGAATATAGCTTGTATTTTTGCGCTTGGAGTTGCTTTTTTTCCGACAGCTGAATTCAATGCTGCCCAGAATCCTGTCAGTTGGATCCATTACATCGCTGCCGGTTGCTTTTTTTCTTCCCTCGCCTACTTCTCATTGGTTCAGTTTATCAAAAGTAAAGGCGAACTGACCCCCAGGAAAATCTTCAGGAATAAAATTTATAAAACCTGCGGATGGACTATTGTTTTTAGTATTATCATGTTGCTTCTCTACAACATTCCTGCTATAAAAAATTCAGCTGAAGACACTCCCTATTTCATCACATTTGAAATTCTTGCTTTATGGGCGTTTGCCTTTTCTTGGCTCGTGAAAGCTGAAGTGTTTTTTGCGGATAAAAAAAAGCCAACCCAAGATTTAAGCGAAAACTAAACTTTTAGTAAGTTTAAAATGCCAAAAAAAAAAGTCCCGACACTAATCGGGACTTTTCGTTTATACAACTGAAAAAATTATTTTGCAGCATTAGCTTTCATGCTTAATTCCATAGAAATAGCAGAACGCTCCATTTTAATTTTACCTGCCATGGTTTCAACAACCACTGAATCATCGTTCAATTCGGCAATTTTACCGTGGATTCCGGATTTAGTTATGATTTTGTCGCCTACTTTTACAGCTGCTTCAAACTCTTTTTCTTTTTTGGCTTTTTGTTGTTGGGGTCTGATCATTAAAAAATAAACAACCACAAACATTAAAATTATCGGTAAAAACTGACTTATTTGTCCCATATTCTTATTAATTTACTGGTCTTGTTACCAATTGACCTGGTTTTGGTGATACATTTGCTTTTATGGTTACTTTTTCAGAACCTTCTTTCGTGTTTGTTGTCAAGGTAACCGATTTTTGTTGCTGACCCGGTTTCCCCTTAGAGTCAAAAGTGACTTTCATATCTGCGGAAGCTCCCGGTTTGATCGGTTCTTTTGGCCATTCCGGAACGGTACAACCACAACTCCCCTGTGCATTGATTATAATTAAATCGGCTTCACCTTCATTAGTAATTTTAAAAACAGTCTCCGCTTTGTCACCATCTTTAATGTTTCCGAAATCGTGCTCGGTTTTATCAAATTTGATTACCGGCAATTTCCCTGAAGTTGCATTTTCAGCCGTTATTTTTTCAACATTCTCCGCCTTTACTTTTTCGGATGCGTTTTCATTCTTACATGAAGTTGACAGTACTAAAGCCGCAACAGCCAACATTCCAAAAGTTCTTTTGATCATAGTTTTAAAAAAGTTAATTACATTAAACCTCTTCCGGTTTTGATTAATTTATTTTCTTTTTGGTACTCTTTGACTAAGTTGTCTAAAATTCCGTTGATAAAAATACTACTTTTTGGTGTAGAATATTCTTTGGCTAATTCTAAATATTCGTTAATTGTCACTTTAACCGGAATGGAAGGGAATTTTAAAAATTCGCAAATCGCCATTTTTAAAATGATGGTATCGATTTCGGCAATACGCTCAGCATCCCAATTCGGAGTCTTATCGATAAACTCCTTGGCTAATTCACTGTTGTTCAGAACCGTTTTACGGAAAAGGTTTCTCACGAATTCCTTATCATCCGAATCTTTATACAATCGCGGCACGAAAAATGATGTATCCTCAGCCGATTTGATTTGTTTCAGCTGCTTCACAATCATGGTGTTCACTAACGGAATATCATCAATCCATGTTAGCTTATTATCCTCTAAATAATCATACAGTTTTTCATTCGGAGCAATAATTTCCGAGAAAATATCAACAACAAACTGCTTGTCTTCCTCGAAATTATTTACGGTTGTCTGCATGTACTTGGCATACAGTTCACTGCTTTTAACCGCTTCAAGAAGTAACAGGATATAATCGTCATTGTTTTTCCAATTCGTTATTTTTCTGTCTTCCAAAGCAATGCTCAATGAATTATTCTCTGCCAATAATTCAAGCACCTGATTCTTTATAAATTTGGTATTGGGATTGCGTTCTTCTTTTGTGGCAAGATGTTTTTTGCTGGATTTATCTATAAAATCTTCTTCCGATTTTTTGATTTCCACCAAGGCAGAAAGCATGATAAGATATAAATCCTGAATATTTTCGATACTCTGAAACAGGAATTTCTCTTCCTTTTCAAGATTATCGGAATTGTTTTGATGCATAGCGTAAATGGATTGCATCACTTTCACACGGATATGTCTTCTGTTTACCATCTTGTTGTAAGAACTTTAAAAATTAACGGAGCGAAAGAAAGCCTTCCGCTCCGCAAAATTATGAAATATTATTTTTCAAAAACTACTTTACAGCGTTTTCTTTTTTTCTTGCATCGATACGCTCCTGCGCCATTCTCATAGCCGCCTGGTGTGTAGTAATGTTATTTTCTTTAGCATAGTTGAAGATATCTAACGTAGTGTTGTAGATATTTTCAGTTCTGCGCATTGCTTCTTCTTTACCGTAACCTGCGATTTCACCGTAAACGTTGATGATTCCACCGGCGTTGATTAAGAAATCCGGAGCATATAAAATGCCTCTTTCCTGTAATCTTGCACCGTGAACCTGCTCAACAGCCAACTGGTTATTTGCAGCACCCGCAATAACTTTAGCTCTGATTTTTTCGATAGTATCGTCATTGATCGTAGCACCTAAAGCACAAGGAGCATAGATATCCACATCAGCACTGTACAAATCGCCACTGTTGAAAACTTTCGCACCGTATTTGGCACCAACTTCCTGTAAACGAGCTTCGTTAATATCGGCAATCTGAACTAGCGCACCTTCTTTAGTGATTAATTCCACTAAAGTTTCACCAACGTGACCAATACCCTGAACCAAGATTTTTTTACCTTCTAAATTATCAGATCCAAACTGATATTTCGCAGCAGCTTTCATTCCCATATAAACACCATAAGCCGTTACCGGAGAAGGGTTACCTGAACCACCTCTTGACTCGGAAATTCCAGTCACATAAGGGGTATAATCTCTGATCAAGTCCATATCCGCTGTAGTAGAACCAACGTCTTCAGCAGTAATATATTTTCCGCTTAATGAATTTACAAACTGACCGAATTTAATAATAAGTTCCGGAGTCTTATCCACTTTGGAATCACCGATAATAACCGCTTTTCCTCCACCCAGGTTTAAACCTGAAATCGCCGACTTGAAAGTCATTCCGCGAGACAAACGCAAAACATCATTTAATGCTTCCCATTCATTCGTATATTTCCACATCCTTGTCCCTCCCAAAGCAGGTCCTAAAACTGTGTTATGAACACCAATAATTGCTTTTAAACCAGTATCTTTGTCGTGACAAAATACGATTTGCTCATGATTATCAAATGAAACCTGACCAAAAACAGGGTCGATTTTATGAAGCTCACCAGCGTTTGTAACTTCTGTTATCATGTTGTAAATGTTTTTATAAGTTGAATTATATTCAAAAACAGGATGCAAAATTACACCTTTATTCAGAATATTTCAATATGAAAAGTCTATTTTAATTTTTAATTAATATTTATTTTCAGAACAGATTAATCGTTTTTAAAAACACATCTCAATCTTTTTAACATTTTAAATGAGATTTCCTTAAGAAACTTAAAATACAATGAAAGAACTTCAATATTTAAACAAATATTTTATAAAATACAAATACCGTTTTCTTCTCGGAGTTATTATTACCATAGTAGCACAATTCTTTACTTTATACACCCCGAAATTAGTTGGAGACTCCATTAAAGTTTTGGAGCACAGTAAATTATCACCAGAGGCTATTCAAGCCGTGCTGCTTAAAAATATCATACTGATATTAGTCACCACCTTAATTGCCGGTTTCCTCACCTTCCTTATGCGCCAGACATTAATTGTGATGTCTAGGCATATTGAATTTGATCTGAAAAATGAAGTTTTCCAGCAATACGAAAGACTTACACAACATTTTTACAAACAAAACCGTACGGGAGATTTAATGAACCGCATCAGTGAGGATGTTGGTAAAGTGCGTCAGTATGTAGGTCCGGCCGTAATGTATTCGATAAATACGATTATCCGTTTTGCTGTGGTAACCGTTCAAATGTATGTGGTTTCCCCGGAATTAACCCTGTATTCGTTGTTACCATTACCTATTTTAGGCTACAGTATTTTCAAAATCAGTTCCGAAATTAACAAACGAAGCACTGCCTATCAACAGAATTTATCAAAACTCTCCACTTTCACGCAGGAAATGTTTTCCGGAATAAGGGTGATAAAAGCGTATGCCATCGAAAACGACAAGCAAAAAGATTTTGTTACATTATCAGACGAAAGCAAAACTAAAAACCTGGACTTGGCAAGAGTACAATCACTTTTTGGTCCGCTGATGATCCTTCTGATCGGAATCAGTAATCTTGTTGTAATTTATGTGGGGGGAATGATGTACATCAACGGTTCTATTCCGGATATCGGTGTAATCGCTCAGTTCATTTTATACATCAACATGTTGACTTGGCCTGTAGCTTCCCTGGGCTGGGTTTCTTCGATGGTACAAGAAGCCGAAGCCTCTCAAAAACGAATTAATGAATTCCTGAAAGTGGTTCCGGAGATTCAGAATACAGTTGATGCAAAATCCGACATCAACGGAAAAATAGCTTTTGAGAACGTTTCATTCACTTATGATGACACCAATATTGAAGCGCTTAAAAACGTATCATTTACCATCAACAAAGGAGAAACCCTGGCTATTTTAGGCAAAACGGGCTCAGGAAAATCGACCGTTCTCTCACTTATAAGTCGGTTGTACGATGTAAAAGAGGGTGAAGTAAAAATTGACGAAACCGATATCAGAAACCTCAACCTGTATGATGTGCGTGACCATATCGGCTTTGTTCCGCAGGATGCTTTTTTGTTTTCGGATTCGATAAAAAACAACATCAAATTCGGAAAAGAAGATGCCACCGACGAAGAAGTTATCGCAGCAGCCAAAAAAGCGGTTGTTCATAAAAATATCGTAAAATTCAAAAACCAGTACGACACCGTTTTGGGAGAACGCGGAATAACCCTTTCAGGCGGACAAAAACAGCGCGTTTCCATTGCACGCGCACTGATTAAAAACGCTCCCATCCTACTCTTAGACGACTGTCTTTCAGCCGTTGACACCGAAACAGAAGAAGCTATCCTGAACAATCTGATGGAATTCTGCAAAGATAAAACCACCATTATTGTGAGTCACCGTGTTTCATCGGCAAAAAACGCCGATCAGATAATTATTCTGGAAGACGGAAAAATAATTCAGCAGGGATCACACTATCAGCTTGTAAATCAGGAGGGTTATTACAAAGAATTATTCTATAAGCAACTTTCGGAAAAAGAAATGCAATAAAATGTTGGATATTTTGGTTTTTTTTTAGATTTTTGGTTTCTACTTAACACAATTAATATTTGACAGAAGGATTATGAGAGAAAATGATTTGTTAGAAAAAGAAGAAATTTTTTCTAAAGTTTTAAGAGCCGGAAGAAGAACGTATTTCTTTGATGTAAGAGCGACTAAAGCTGACGATTACTACATCACTGTTACCGAAAGTAAAAAATTCACAGAAGAAGACGGTTCCTTCCATTTTAAAAAACACAAAATCTATTTATACAAAGAGGATTTTGCCGCTTTTAAAGAGATTTTAGACGAAATGACTTCCTATGTGTTAAACCATAAAGGTGAAGAAGTGATTTCAGAAAGACACCAAAAAGATTTCAAAAAAGAATATTTCAGCGAAAGAACCGAAGAAACTGAAACAAAAGTTTCCGGAAATTATACCGATATCGATTTTGACGATATTTAATAGTCCTTCGAAAAACATATAGCCGAAAGTCCAAAGTTGAGAAATTTTGGACTTTTTGCTTTTACAAACCGACTGCTACCCTCCCGTTATATGGCAGAAAAAACGTAAATTTGAGTAGAACGTTAGCCGATAACAATGTCTGATAAAATAAATATTCCCGAACACCTCACCGGTTTAAACGACAATGAAGTCGCTGCATCACGAAAACAGTTTGGCAGCAACGAACAACTTAACAAGCCACAATACCATTGGTGGCGGGCATTGTTCGAATTACTGAAAGAACCCATGCTGATTTTACTGGTAGCGATTTCGGTAATTTATTTTATTCTCGGACAAAACAGTGAAGCCTGGTTTATGCTGAGTGCCGTTATCGCCGTTTCCGGAATCTCCTTTTATCAGGACAACCGCAGCCGAAAAGCACTGGAAGCATTGGAAGCCCTAAACGAACCGCTTACAACCGTACTCCGAAAAGGCAAAAAAATAAGCATCCCCACAAAAGAAATTGTAATCAACGATTTGGTCATCGCCGAAGAAGGCAACTTAATCAATGCCGACGGTGAAATTGTTCACAGCAACGATTTTTCCGTAAATGAATCTTCTCTTACCGGTGAAGCTTACTCTGTTTTCAAATCGGAAAAAACAGAAGATAAAAAAGTATTCAGCGGCACTTTGGTCGCTTCCGGTTTGGCTGTTTTCCGCGTTACCGAAATTGGCAGCGGCACGGTTCTGGGAAAACTAGGTTCTTCCCTCATCAATATTAAAGAAGAAGCCACTCCCCTTCAGCAACAGATTGAGCGTTTTGTAAAAAAAATGGCCTATGCGGGAATTGCCGTTTTCGTATTGGTATGGGCCGTTTATTTTTGGAAAACCAACGATATTCTTCACAGTTTGCTTAAAGGACTGACACTTGCCATGTCCATACTTCCCGAAGAAATTCCGGTGGCCTTTACCACTTTTATGGCCTTAGGTTCCTGGCGGCTGATGCAGGAAGGCATCATCGTAAAAAAGACCCGAACCGTGGAAACCTTGGGAAGTGCCACCGTTATCTGTACCGACAAAACCGGAACACTGACCGAAAACAAAATGAGCCTGCAGGCCGTTTATGCTTTTGCCAACAATCAGCTTTCAAAAGAAGGAAACTGGAACGATCCGGAAATCCGAAAGGTTATTACAACGGCGATGTGGGCCAGCGAACCCGTTCCGTTTGATCCGATGGAAAAAACACTGCATCAGGAATATGAAAAAATAACACCCGTTGACGAAAGAACATCCTTCAAGATGTTTCACGAATATCCGCTTGACGGTAAACCACCCATGATGACCCATTTGTTTCAGAACAAAGAAGGAAAACGCATCATTGCCGCAAAAGGTGCCACCGAAGCGCTTCTTACAATATCCAACCTCAACGAAACACAACGCAACCAAATTCTTCACGTTTCCGATTCATTGGCTTCTAATGGTTTCAGAATACTGGGTGTGGGTTACTCCGATTTTGAAGGAAATGATTTTCCGGAAACCCAACAAGAGTTACCGTTTCATTTTGTGGGACTGATTGCTTTTTTTGATCCGCCGAAAGCGAACATCCATAAGGTTATCCAACAATTTTATGATGCGGGCATTAAGGTGAAAGTCGTTACCGGTGACAATAACATCACCACAAAAGCCATCGCGGAAAAAGCCGGAATTGCGGAAGCTGAAAAATTCGTAAACGGAGCCGATTTAATGCAATTGAACAATTCGGAACTGATTCATGTCATCAACAAGACAACCCTGCTCACCCGAATGTTTCCTGAAGCCAAATTATCAATAGTCAACGCATTGAAAAACGACAACCAGATTGTGGCAATGGTTGGTGACGGTGTTAATGATGGCCCGGCACTGAAAGCTTCACACATCGGAGTTGCCATGGGACAAAAAGGAACCGAAATCGCAAAAAGTGCCGCCGATCTTATTCTTATCGACGATGATTTATCAAAAATGATTGTGGCCGTGGCAACAGGAAGACGTATTTATACCAACATAAAAAAAGCGGTGCAATATATTGTTTCCATTCATATTCCTATCATCCTTACCGTGTCGCTTCCTTTGTTTTTAGGCTGGCAGTATCCCGATATTTTCACCCCGGTTCACGTTATTTTCCTTGAATTGGTAATGGGTCCGATGTGCTCCATTGTATACGAAAACGAACCGATAGAAAAAAACAGTATGCAATTGCCTCCCCGCGCGTTACGCAGTACCTTTTTATCTTTCAGGGAAATGAGTACGAGCATCCTTCAGGGATTGGCGATTACCATCGGAATTCTTTTTATGTATCAATTCAGCGCTCAAACTTACGCAAGCGAACAACTGACGCGAACCATGGTTTTTACGACTTTGGTATTTGCCAATATTATATTATCACTTGCGAATCGTTCCTTTCTCTACTCGATTTTCACCACATTGGAATATAAAAACAACATAATGTTAGCTTTGAATAGTGCCACACTCAGCTTATTGGCGCTGATTTTATACCTGCCCGTTACGGCTGATTTTTTTAAAGTGGAACCGCTTTCCGTTTCGCAATTAGGAATTTGTCTTTTGGTCAGTTCGGTCTCTGTTTTGTGGATTGAAATTTTGAAATGGAAACGGAGAAAAAGACTTCTGAAGTAAAAAACTATTTTGACAATACTAAAACAACAGGATTCAGTGTTTTAAATAGTTACGAACCGGTTTCGATTATGCTGCAAACGAAAAACAATTAAAAAATGAACATTTTAAAAAACATCACATTCATTACATTAGGATTTATTACTCTGGCAAGTTGTAAACATAATCTGAAAACAAATGAAAAAGCACACGAAACCATAGAAAAAACAGCACAATCCGATGATTCGCCGGTATTAATGGGAGACTATGTTTCTGAAGGTTACACAAAACGAAATGAGGGTTATGATTGGGTTGCCGTTTCTGTAGAACAAAAATCGGACAGTACAATCCATATTTCCGTTCGTTCCCGCGCCGATAAGAAAAAACCAACCTGTACTTTCGATACTGACGCGATCAGAATAAACGACAGCCTATTCAAAAGCACTATCGATGGTAAAAGCATTTTGTTTGCTTTTAAGAACAACACAATCAATATCGCTACTGAGAATAATGATGACAATACCATCCTGAATTATTACTGTTCCGGCGGAGGAAGTTTGGCAAACACCTACAAAAAAACAAACGACCCTTTGGATGAAAAACAAATTGATCCGAGAGTATTCTATAAAACATTGACTTTTCAAAATATCGGATTTGATATCAGTTCAACCGGAAGAGGTTCCCTGCAAC
Source organism: Flavobacterium limnosediminis JC2902 (assembly GCF_000498535.1). Classification (GTDB taxonomy): domain Bacteria; phylum Bacteroidota; class Bacteroidia; order Flavobacteriales; family Flavobacteriaceae; genus Flavobacterium; species Flavobacterium limnosediminis. The sequence continues at coordinate 156,681 of NZ_AVGG01000005.1, forward strand.
AGCTTACCATTCAACCTTACGGGTTAAAAACAGACAACAAAAAAATTAGGATGGTAGTTGACGGAACCGTTACAAACGCAGAAATTTCAGATTTGGATTCAGACGGATTTCCGGAGATTTTAATTTACACTACGTCCGCCGGAAGTGGCAGCTATGGAAATGTTATAGGATATTCGGTAAATAACGGAAAGTCTCTCAGTCAAATTTATTTCCCTACTATTTCTGATAATCCCAAAGCCAACAAAGGGTATATGGGACACGATGAATTTTCTATTGCAGAAAAAAAACTCATTCAACGTTTTAAAACCTATAATGAAGAAGATCCCAACAGCAATCCCACGGGAAACATACGCACTATACACTACAAACTGGAAAAGGGAGAAGCATCAAAAAAATTTGTTGCAGATAAAATAATTGAGTCCTCTGCAAAATAAAACTCATTCGATATCACTTTACTAAATCCCCATTGTTATCGTTACTGGATTTACCCAATCCGTAAACCATTTTCAACTTTAACATCCGGAGCCAGTAACACAATATCATTATCCGCCCCGACAGATCCCAATACCAAGCATTCGCTCATGAATTTCCCGATCTGTTTTTTCGGAAAGTTGACCACCGCTACTATTTGTCGGTTTACCAATTCGTCTTTAGTATAGCGTTTGGTGATTTGTGCCGATGATTTCCGGACACCTATTTCGGCTCCAAAATCTATGGTGAGTTGGTAAGCTGATTTTCGGGCTTCGGGGAAATCGTTGACTTCGATGATTGTACCAACGCGCATTTCCACTTTTTCAAATTCTTCCCAGGTAAGCATTATCCTTTATTTTTAGATGAAAACAGATTTTCCATTACCCATGCCGGACCAATCAGTAAAAACTGAATATCCTTTAAAAACGACGGTTTTTTTCCTTCCAGCTGATGACCGTAAAATTGTCCTGTCCACGCCAAAATAAAAATGATCAGGGAAACTTTCCACAACAGATACTGAAAACCGATAACATAATTTACAATGATGCAAATCGCGGAGAAAACCGAAATCTTAATGGCCATCCATAACGACAATCGGGAATAAAAGAACAGTACAAAAAACAATACCACAACCGCCCAATTGTCGATCATTGGTTCATGAAAAGGCGAAATCCGTTGCAAAATTCCACTCGGAATACACATCAGCAATCCGATAATGGAAAAATAAATCGCCGGAACACAAACGAAATGTATTTTTTTATTTACGGGATTCTGATGACTGACCTCATATTCATCAAACCATTGCTGCAACGTTTTCATTATCTGTGAATTTACCGCACTAATGTAAAAAATAATTTCGAAAAATTTATTTTTGTCGTAATTTGGTACAAACAAAACACACCATGGCACGCACACCTTCCAACATGCTACCGCTGGGCACTATTGCACCCGAGTTTTATCTGAAAGACACCTATTCGAGTCATTCGTTTTCTTTCGCGGATTTAAAAGGTAAAAAAGGCACCCTTGTCATGTTTATTTGCAACCACTGTCCGTTTGTACACCATGTAATTGATGAAGTAGTGATGCTAGCCAACGATTATCACGTACAAGGCCTTGGCATTATTGCGATTTCAAGTAACGACATCGTTAATTATCCAGAGGATTCTCCGGAACTGATGCAGGATTTCGCAATGAAACACCGATTCGAGTTTCCTTATCTCTTTGATGCCACACAGGAAGTCGCCAAAGCATACGATGCGGCCTGCACTCCCGATTTTTATTTGTTCGACAATCAGGATAAATTAGTCTATCGCGGACAATTGGATGACAGTCGCCCCGGAAACGGTATTCCTTTAAGCGGAAATGATTTGCGTGGTGCGATTGACGGCGTTATTTACAACCGAAGCATCAATCCGAACCAGAAACCAAGTTTGGGTTGTAACATAAAATGGCGTTAAAATTACAGGCAAATCATTTACTTTTATTAAATTAGCATTGTAAATAAAAACCACAAACTTTGCAAGTTACACTCACATCTTTAGTTCTTATGGAACACTCTTACATCAAGAGTGGTGTAACGCTGTTGTTTTCACACAGCAAGGCCTTCATCAATTAGGCCTCCGTCTGCTTTCTGATTTCTCTTTAGACGGAGGGTTTTCTTTTTAACACGCACTATTTTTTTTGCAAAAGAGTAATCTTCTGCGATATTTCTTTTTACATCATATTTTTTATCATGGCTCAAAAAAAACTTTTTAGCAAACTGACTGCACGCCAAATTATCTGGATGATTTCCATTGGGTTTCTGTTGGGAACTATTTTTTTGTTATATCAGTACAAAGCATATTTCACATTCCTTATCGCACCTATGGTTATTTTATCAATTGTTTTGACAGATAGCTTTCAGACAAAACATTCCGTTCGAAAAAATTATCCGCTGATTGGACGGTTACGTTATATTTTCGAATCCTTCCGACCCGAATTTCGTCAGTATTTCTTTGAAGGGGAATTGGACGGAAAACCTTTCAACAGAAGACAACGATCTATTGTTTACCAAAGAGCAAAAAACGAAAAGCAAACCATTTCCTTCGGTATGCAGGACGACCCAAATCGTATCGGCTATGAATGGGCAGCTCATTCCATGTATCCCAAAAAAACAAATATTGAACAATTCCGAACCATAATCGGTAATTCACAATGTCTGCAACCTTACAGCGCAAGCATTTATAATATCAGCGCGATGAGTTACGGTGCTTTAAGTAAAACCGCCATAACCTCCCTAAACAAAGGAGCGCAATTGGGTAATTTTGCACACAACACCGGCGAAGGCGGCATTAGCGATTATCACTTGCAGGGCGGTGATCTGATTTGGCAGATAGGAACCGGTTATTTTGGATGTCGGGATGAGAAAGGTGGTTTTTCGGAAACCCTTTTTGCCGATAAAGCCAACTATCCTCAGGTGAAAATGATTGAGCTGAAGCTTTCCCAAGGAGCAAAACCCGGACATGGAGGTTTGCTTCCCGCTGAAAAAAACACTCCTGAGATTGCAGCCATCCGAAGCATTAAACCACATACAACGGTTCATTCGCCTTCGGGACATACGGCCTTTTCAAATGCTCACGAACTGATACTTTTCATTGACAAACTTCGTACTTTGTCCAAAGGCAAACCGGTTGGTTTTAAAATTTGCATCGGTCGTAAAGATGAATTCATAGACATTGTCGAAGCCATGATAAAAACCGGAATTTACCCTGACTTTATAACTGTAGATGGCGCTGAAGGAGGTACCGGAGCAGCACCTCTGGAATTCATTGACTATATGGGAATGGCGCTTTCTGATGCGGTAGTATTCGTAAACAGGACATTAACCCAATTTGGAATTCGGGAACATATAAAAATCTTAGCTTCAGGAAAAATCATATCCGCATTTGATATTGCGAAAACAATAGCTTTAGGTGCAGACGCCTGCTACAGTGCGCGGGGAATGATGTTTGCTTTAGGATGTATTCAGGCCTTGCAATGCGACAGTGGAAAATGTCCTGTGGGTATTGCAACTCAGGACAAATCATTATACAAAGGACTTGATGTAACGGATAAAAGTGTACGTGTGGCGAATTTCCATAAGAACACTTTAAAAGCACTCGGTGAATTTATTGGAGCTTGTGGTTTTGATACGCTGTCGAAGATTACTCCCGACGTTTTTTACAAAAGGACAGACCTTAACTCCAATCAGAATTTTACAGAAATCTACTTTAGTGACCGCATAAAATCAAAAAGAGAAATTATTAATTTAAACTAACCTATTATGAAACCTATTCCAACATTTACGGTAGCCGAGTATCAGTTACTTCGAAATCTGGCCAAACAAAAAATTAACTCCAGCAATGCCAAAGACATGGCTCTTTTAAACGGCGAATTGGACAGAGCGGTTATAATTAAAGACGGCGTTATTGAAAATAACATAATCCGGATAAATTCTTTTGTAACGGTAGAAGATATACCTGCCAAAAGGCAAATGAAATTTCAAATTGTTTTACCGTCATTGGCCAATGTAAAAGAAAATAAAGTCTCTATTCTGGCACCTTTAAGTATTGCCATAATTGGATTTAAGGAAAAAGATCGGATAGAATGGGAATTACCTGCGGGAATAAAAACGTTAAAAATAATTGCTGTTGAAAACCTTTCTGACAATTAGACCTCTTTAAGAACACCTCATTTTTTTGAAGGTGTTTTTTTTATCTCCTCTCCAAAACTACATCAATCGGTCTGTTGGCTTTTCGTCCGAACTGAACCGTTTTATCACTCTGACTTGCGCACAACACATACATATTAAAAGCAAACAACTGTATGATTTGTGTTTTGTATTTTTTATTTGGATCTTCTATTTTAACGCTGAAATTGTCTGCCGGAAAAGTAGCGGCAACGGATAATAGATAATTGTCTTTCGCGTATGGGAAAAACCAACGTGCCTTTGGATTTTCAGTTGTTATCTTATTTCCGTTTTCATCTATCTGATAGTTCATGGAAAACTGAAGCGGTTTGTCACTGTCCCTGAAACTGTAGATATTATTTAGATTAATCACCTCTTTTCCTAAACTGTCAACCACTGTAATTTTCAGATTTTTGACATTTTCCTTTTTTCCGTCTTCATGAACATCCAAAACCAGATAGGACGTAAAATCAAAGCCACAATGCATGGCAGGAATCTGAGCTTTAACGGAAATTGTCAGGAAAAATAAAAAAATCAGGTAACGCATTTTGTATGTTTTGATAACGCAAAGGTACAAAAGCGGGGTTATCTATAAGCATTTTTCATTTCAATCATAATTTCTTTGTATATGGTTTTGATGCTCATTTCTTTATCATCAACGTATTTCCCCATCATATCAAACACAATTTTTGTATTGGGTGATAATCTTTCATATTCCTTCTCACCTACTTCCTCCGAATAATAAACACTCATGAGTTTGGCAGCGATTCCTCTGTTTATTTCAGCTTCCAAATCAACATCTAGGTATTTCGGACGAAGTAAAGCTGTTTTCAATTCCTTATCATAATATTTCCGAAACAATTTGGATGTAAATGAACTTGTTATCCCCTGAAATACTGCTCTTCTATAATTCTCATCCCAATGCACATCAAAATGCTTCGGAGTATCATTGATGTCTTTTGAATAGTAACCGATAAGAAAATTGGTGATTTTTGGCCCCTCATCAACAAACGTAATCGATTTATTCACGTAGTTGTTCAGCGGATCAAAATAAATATTTACTTTTGCTTTTACGGTTGTTCTGAAAAAGTCGTTAAACTTCTCATCTACTTTATTCAAAATCAATTCATTGTTAAATTTTTCAAAATCTATCTCTTCTAATTTAACAACATTGTTTTTACTCTTTTGATGAAAATCAGCCAATAAAACAGAAAGCGTATCCATCCGTGTCGCATACCATTTAAAGTTATCGTTCAAATCTTCAAAATCGACGTTTTTCCTGATTTTATACGTTTCATTTTCAAAACACAGGGCTATGGAAGGCAGATCAACTCCCCAGTACTTTCCTCCTCTTATAAAATCTATTAACGGATGATTCCTTAGATTGCTGTATTTTTTCCTGGACTCAAAATAGTAATCGTTAACCATATTGCGATAAATCGAATCGGCTTCTCTATCTTCCACCGCCATATTATAGGCGTTCCTGAAAAGTGAGATCCGGTCGTCAATTTGAATTTGAGCGGTCGCTTTAGTTATTTTCTCTTTTTTACTGGCACAGGAAACCAATAGCACTGACAATACGATTACAAGTCTAATTTTCATATTTTAAGAAAAAAATTACATATTTAAATTTCAAATATAAAAAAAACGCTCAATCAAAAAAATTGAAAGAGCGCTTTTATGATAATAATTTTACGTTTACATTCCTGTAATTTGCATTTTATTAATAGTGCTTATTTCACATCCATCAATTCCACATCGAAAACCAACGTTGCGTCAGCAGGGATTACACCTCCTGCGCCACGAGAACCGTAAGCTAAATAAGAAGGAATGACAAAACGTGCTTTATCACCAACCTGTAATAATGCGATACCTTCGTCCCATCCTTCGATAACCTGACCTCTTCCTAATGCGAATTCGATAGGTTGCTTTCTTTTATAAGATGAATCGAAAACCATTCCGTTATCCAAAGCACCTTGATAGTGAACTGAAACTGTTTTACCTTTTTCAGCCTGTTTACCGTTTCCTTTCTGGATGATCTGGTAACGTAAACCGCTTTCTGTTTTCTGGAAACCGGCAGCCAATTTTTCCAATGCTTCTTCAGCCATTCTTTTTTGTTCAGCGATTCTTTTCTCTCTTGAACCTTCAAATGTTCTGAAAGCTTCGATGGCATTCCACTTTTCAGCATCTGCTCCTACACGAACAATTTCCAATGATTCGATGATATCACCCTGAACAATGGCGTCAACAATATCCTGACCTTCCACTACGTGTCCGAAAACAGTGTGTTTGTTATCCAACCATTCCGTTGGAATATGCGTAATGAAAAACTGAGAACCGTTTGTTCCGGGACCTGCATTTGCCATAGACAACACTCCTGGTCTGTCGTGTTTCAATTCCGGATGAAATTCATCATCAAACTTGTAACCTGCGTCACCCGTTCCTGTTCCTAACGGACATCCGCCCTGAATCATGAAATCAGGAATAACACGGTGAAATTTCAATCCGTCATAATACGGTTTTCCTTGTGGTTTTACATCGTTTTCTAAATTCCCTTCGGCTAAACCAACAAAGTTTCCAACCGTACCCGGTGTTTTATCATGAGTTAATTTTACTAAAATAACCCCTTTTGAAGTATTAAATTTTGCGTAAATTCCGTCTTGCATTTTGTTTTGCTTTAAATTTCTGAACCGCAAAATTACGAATTTAAAATGTAAAAAGTTTCATAAATAATCGACTTCCGTTTTCGGATATTTCGGATTCTGATTACTTTTGAGAGATAAAATCATCAAAAATGACAACCCGAATAATTACCTTTCAACCTCAATACAAAGACCGATTCATTTCACTTAACAAAGCATGGCTGGAAGAATTCTTTTTTGTGGAACCTCACGATATAGAAGTCTTTGAAAATATTGAGGAAGTGGTATTAAAACCCGGCGGAGAAATCTTTTTCTGCTTGATTGATGATGAAGTGGCCGGAACCGTTGCGATGCAAAAGGTAAATGATTCGGTTTACGAGATGGCAAAACTGGCTGTAGACAAGAAATTCCAGGGACAAAAACTGAGTAATTTACTGATTGATGCCTGCATAGATTTTGCAAAAGAGAAAAAAGCAGAAAAAATCATGCTGTTGTCCAGCACCAAATTAATTCCGGCACTCAATCTTTACAGAAAATATAATTTTAAGGAGACACCAATGGATGAAACCGATTATGCTCGTGCGGATATTCAAATGGAATTGTATCTTTAAGACAAATTAAAAACGCATTTATGGAAATCCCGAAAGATTATCTCAACATCAACAAAAAAACATGGAATAACAAAACCGATGTACATGTTACGTCCGATTTCTATGATACGGAAAGTTTTCTCAACGGAAAAAACACGCTGAATGACATAGAACTTGAACTTTTAGGAGATGTTTCAGGGAAGAAAATCCTGCATCTGCAATGTCATTTCGGACAGGACACACTTTCATTAGCAAGACTTGGCGCCAAAGCAACCGGCGTGGATTTATCCGATAAAGCCATCGAAAAAGCACGCGAATTCAATTCGAAATTACATCTTGATGCCGAATTCATCAATTGTGACGTTTACGACTTGCCGAATCATCTCGAAGAACAATTCGACATCATTTTCACCAGTTACGGAACTATTGGCTGGCTTCCCGATTTGGACAAATGGGCAAAAGTGGTTTCTAACTTTCTGAAACCCGGCGGAAAATTTGTCTTTGCAGAATTTCACCCGGTTGTCTGGATGTTCGACAATGATTTTAAAGAGGTGTTCTATAGTTATTTTAATATGGAACCGATAATCGAAGATGAATCCGGAACGTATGCAGACAGAGAGGCCGAAATTTCGACACAAACCGTAACCTGGAATCATCCTCTTTCAGAAGTTTTAAACGCCGTAATCAACAATGATCTGGAAATCAAATCCTTTAACGAATATGATTATTCACCCTACAATTGTTTCAATGAAACCGAAGAATTCGAAACCGGAAAATTCAGAATCAAACATTTAGGAAATAAAATCCCGATGGTCTATTCACTAACCGCAATCAAAAAATAAAAATTTATATGGAAAGTTTATTTACAGCCGATGGCAATCAAAACATTATCAACCGAATCAACAAATTAAAACCGACCTCACTTTCCCATTGGGGAAAAATGACCGTCGATCAGATGATGTCACACTGTATTGGTCCGCTTGACGTTGTTTACGGAGACCTTCATCTGAAAATGAACCCTATTATGGCATTATTGGGCCGTTATGTTATTAAAGGAAAATTACTTAAAGCGGCACAATTTCAAAAAGACAGCCCGACAGCTCCGGCCTTTATACGAAAAGGTTCTTATGATTTTGAAGCCACGAGAGCAGAATTAATCGAAAAAGTCCAAAAGTTCACGCAAGGCCCACAAGTAATCAAAACTAACAAACATCCTTTCTTTGGCCCTATGACCAATGAGGAATGGGACAACCTGCAGTGGAAACATCTCGATCATCATTTGAGACAGTTTGGGGTATAATTCAGTTGGCAGTTACAGTATTCAGTTGGCAGATACTTTACAACTTTGTATCTTTGCCGCTTTACCACTCAGTAACTCAGTAACTCAGTAACTCAGTAACTCAGCAACTCAGCAACTCAAAAATATGCGCATCGATATCATTACCGTTTTACCCGATTTAATCCGAAGCCCGTTTGAAGCTTCCATCCTGAAAAGAGCCATCGCCAAAGGATTGGTGGAAGTACACATGCACAACCTTCGCGATTACAGCACCAACAAACACAAAAATGTGGATGACTACCAGTTTGGTGGCGGTGCCGGAATGGTGATGAGTGTGGAACCGATTGCTGCCTGTATCGAAAAATTGCAAGCCGAGCGCGAGTACGACGAAGTGATTTACATGACTCCGGATGGCGAAACGCTGAACCAGCAAATGGCAAACTCGCTGTCGCTTTTAGGAAATATTATTATTCTTTGCGGGCATTATAAAGGTGTCGACCAACGTGTTAGGGATTTATTCATTACCAAAGAGATTTCCATTGGCGATTATGTTTTATCGGGAGGCGAATTGGGAGCAGCTGTTTTATGCGATTCCATTATCCGATTGATTCCGGGAGTTTTGAGTAATGAAACCTCGGCATTGACCGACAGTTTTCAGGACAACTTACTTTCCCCTCCTATTTATACAAGACCGGCAGAATACAAAGGACACAAAGTTCCGGACGTTTTGTTAAGTGGAAATTTTGCCGAAATTGAAAAATGGCGTGAGAATATGGCGTATGAACATACTAAAACACGCCGACCGGATTTATTGGAAGAATAATTCTCAATCCGAAAAAAATAGCTACATTTACCACCCAACCCATTAATAATCAAATGAAAAAAAACTACTGTTTATTCTTGATTTTGTTTTCATTTATCGTAACCAATGCTCAAGTTGTTATCTTTAATGATAACAATTTTAAAACAAAAATAATTTCCTCACTTAGCACAAATACTGTAGCTAAAAATTTAGCCAACGAATATTTTCAGGTCGATCAAAACAATAACGGCCAAATTGAAATTAGTGAAGCTCAAAATGTATCCTATCTTGATGTGAATTATTCCTCTGTTGCATCTTTATCAGGAATTGAGATGTTTACCAATCTTAGAGAATTAAATTGCAATAACAACCAGATAACCACTTTAGATGCAAGACCGCTCACAAATCTCATAAAACTGGATTGTAACAGCAATCAAATAGTAAGTTTACTCATTTCTGGCATGCCAAATCTTAACAATTTAATTTGCTATCAAAATCAGTTATCAACACTTAACCTAGGTAATTTACCAAGTTTAGCTGCCCTGAGCTGTTTCCAAAATTCACTTACAAGTTTGGATGTAAGCGGTCTAAATAATCTTGGAGGCTTAAATTGCTCTAACAATCAGTTACACACACTAGACGTTTCAAATCTTCCAAATCTTGTGGGTTTACATTGTTGGGACAACCAATTAACATCATTGACAACCAATAACCTTCCTCTACTTCAATCCATAAGCTGTAATAATAATCAAATTACAAGTATCGATGTTAGTACTGCCCCTAACTGTACCACTATTTACTGCCAAAACAACCAACTAAATATTTTAATTCTCAAAAATGGTAATGGCCCTGGAACCATAGATTTTTCCACAAACCCCAACATTCGTTACATTTGTGCAGACGATTTTGAAGTTTCAACTTATCAATCAAGAATCAACTCTTATGGTTATGGCTCAAGTTGTATCGTAAATACTTATTGCACTTTTGTTCCCGGAGGAACCTACTACACGGTTCAGGGAAATTCAAAATTCGATGTCAACAACAATGATTGCGATATTTCAGACATCAACTACCCGAATTTAAAAATCAATTATACAAACTTAGGTGTCTCCGGATCCATCATTGCGGATAACTCAGGAAATTATCTAATTCCTTTAAACTCAGGCCCTCACACTTTAACTCCGTTTCTTGAAAATCCAACATATTTTTCTGTATCTCCTACCACAGCCAACGTGAGCTTCCCTTCGGCATCAAGCCCGTTTATTCAAAATTTCTGTATTGATTATAACGGGGCATACTATGACCTTGATGTAAAGATAATTCCACTTATGCCGGCAAGACCGGGATTTGATGCCCTATATAAGATCATTTACCGAAACAAAGGTGTTGTTACTCAGACAGGTACAGTAAATCTGAATTTTAATGATGCTGTTTTAGATTTAGCAGAATCAGCTCCAACAGCAACATTACAAACAACTAATAATTTAAGCTGGAGTTTTACCAACTTACAACCTTTAGGGGAGCGTGAAATTTACATTACCATGACTGCTAATTCTCCAATGGATACTCCTCCTTTAAATGGCGGTAATAATCTATCCTTTACAGCTACAATCACAAGTTCCGCTACTGACCAGGTAATATCTGACAATACTTTCAGACTAAACCAGACTGTAGTAAACTCATATGACCCAAATGACAAAAGGTGTTTGGAGGGAAATGCTATCCCTACTGCCAAGGTTGGTGATTATGTTCATTACATGATTCGATTTGAAAATACAGGAACATACCCCGCAGAAAACATTGTGGTAAAAGACATTATTGACACTTCTAAATTCGATATCGCAACATTATTACCGGTTACCGGCAGTCATTCATTTGTAACAAAAACCACAAACCCCAATACCGTAGAATTCATTTTCGAAAATATCAACTTACCTTTTGCAGATGAATTGAATGACGGTTATGTTGTATTCAAGATAAAAACAAAACCTACGTTAACATTGGGAACTACTTTTACGAATACAGCAAATATCTATTTCGATTACAACTTCCCGATAATCACAAACACAACCTCAACAATTGTCTCCAACACTTTAGACACTCAGGATTTCGAGTTTGAAAACTATATTGGTTTGCACCCAAATCCGGCAAAAGAGGTTTTACACTTTAATAACAAACAAAACATTAACATCACCTCTGTTAGCATTTACAATAGTTTAGGACAATTGGTTCAAACCGTAATGTCCCCATCTGATACTATTGATGTTTCCGGATTGAAAACAGGAAATTATTTTCTGAAGATTGTTTCCGACAATGGAACAAGCAGTACTAAATTCATAAAAGAATAAATTCTAAAAAAGTTGATTTCAAACAAATTCTTTCAATTTATTATTTGCTTTTAAAATTATTTCGTAATTTCGCAGCCTAATTCAGCCCAACCTCTGACGATAACCGTGAATGTTGCTCTGATTCAAACATTAAACATTAATAATCATGTCAAGTTTATTAAAATTTGTTCAAGACGAATTAGTAACAAGAAAAGATTTCCCTGAATTCGCAGCTGGTGATACTATCACAGTTTACTACGAAATTAAAGAGGGTGAAAAAACAAGAACACAGTTCTTCAAAGGAGTAGTTATCCAAAGAAGAGGTACTGGCGCAACAGAAACTTTTACAATCCGTAAAATGTCTGGTGCTGTAGGTGTAGAGCGTATCTTCCCTGTAAACATGCCAGCTCTACAAAAAATTGAATTGAACCAAAGAGGTAAAGTACGTAGAGCTCGTATCTACTACTTCAGAGAACTTACTGGTAAAAAAGCAAAAATCAAAGAAAGAAGAAGATAATCAACTTTCTGAAGATTATAAAATCAGCTCCAACTTTGTTGGGGCTTTTTTTTTGCAAAAAATTCACGCTCAAATTATCAGATTCACAATTAAGAGTTGCCAAAATAGCAATCTGATAATTCGCTGAAATCCATCAAATTCACGATTACTTTTCGCACCGATTTTCTTATATTTGCGATGCTTTTTAAGCAACATTATACACATCTATTATTTATTCTGAAAATACACAACGATGACACAGAAATCTAAAATCCATTACACCCTGACGGATGAAGCACCAATGTTAGCCACACATTCTTTCTTACCAATCGTACAGGCTTTTACCGCTCCGGCAAATATTGATATCGAATTAAGAGATATTTCTCTGGCAGGAAGAATTTTATCGAATTTCCCTGAATTTTTAAAAGACGATCAGAAAATCGGAGATGCTCTGACAGAACTTGGTCAGTTAGCAACCACTCCGGAAGCAAATATTATCAAATTACCAAACATATCGGCATCGGTTCCTCAGTTAAAAGAAGCTATTGCCGAATTACAATCTCACGGTTTTGCCATTCCTGACTTTGTGGAAGAACCACAAAACGATGCAGAAAAAGAAATCAAAGCAAAATATGCTAAAGTATTAGGATCGGCTGTGAATCCGGTATTGCGTGAAGGAAACTCCGATCGTCGTGCACCGAAATCAGTTAAGAATTACGCTAAGGCGAACCCACACTCAATGGGCGCTTGGTCTTCGGATTCCATTACTGAAATCTCTCATATGGATGCAGGTGATTTCTACGGAAGTGAAAAATCAGTAACTATTGAAAATGATACGCAATTCGTAATTGACTTCATCGACGCAAACGGAAACGTAACCAACTTAAAACCGGCTTCTAAATTAAAAGCGGGTGAAGTGATTGATTCATCGGTTATGAGCTTATCGGCTTTAAAAGCATTCGCGAAAAAAGAAATTGCAGATGCTAAAGCCAAAGGACAATTATTATCCGTGCACTTGAAAGCTACGATGATGAAAGTGTCCGATCCAATCATCTTCTCTGCCATTGTAGATGTATATTTCGAAGAAGTATTCGCTAAATATGCGGATGTTTTAACTTCATTAAATGTAAATACCAAAAACGGCTTAGGTGATGTTTACGCTAAAATAGCAGGACACCCACAACAGACTGAAATCGAAGCAGCACTTGCAGCAGCTTTAAACAATGGTCCGGCTGTAGCAATGGTGAATTCTGATAAAGGAATTACCAACTTCCACGTTCCTTCGGATGTGATTGTAGACGCTTCTGTACCTGCCTTTGTACGTACTTCAGGAAAAATGTGGAATGCAAAAGGCGAATTACAAGATACTAAAGCATTAATCCCGGACAGAAACTATGCCGGTTTATATGTAGCAACAGTAAACTTCTGTAAAAAGAACGGTGCTTTCGATCCAACAACTATGGGTTCTGTACCAAACGTTGGTTTGATGGCGCAAAAAGCGGAAGAGTACGGTTCACACGATAAAACATTCCAGGCTACTGCTAACGGAATTATGAGAGTTCACGACGGAAACGGAACAACTTTCATGGAGCAAAACGTAGAAGCAGGAGATATTTTCAGAATGTGTCAGACTAAAGACGCACCTATCCAAGACTGGGTTAAATTGGCGGTAAACAGAGCAAGATTATCTGATACTCCTGCTGTTTTCTGGTTGGATGACCAACGTGCTCACGACAGAGAAATGATTAAGAAAGTTGAGAAATACTTAAAAAATCATGACACAACAGGATTAGACATCCGAATCATGAATATCGTTGACGCAACCAATTTCACTTTAGAAAGACTGAAAAACGGACAAGATACAATCTCCGTAACCGGAAACGTATTACGTGATTACTTAACCGACCTGTTCCCTATCTTAGAATTAGGAACTTCAGCGAAAATGTTGTCTATCGTTCCGTTAATGAACGGTGGTGGTTTGTTCGAAACCGGAGCCGGAGGTTCTGCGCCAAAACACGTAGAGCAATTCGTGGAAGAAGGTTATTTACGTTGGGATTCTCTTGGTGAGTTCTTAGCTTTAGGAGCTTCATTGGAGCATTTAGGGCAAACGCAAAACAATGCAAAAGCATTAGTATTGGCAGAAACCTTAGATGAGGCGAATGACAAATTCCTTAAAAACGATAAATCCCCTGCTCGTAAAGTGGGTCAGATTGATAACAGAGGTTCGCATTTCTACCTTGCAATGTACTGGGCAGAAGCGTTGGCAAACCAAACTAAGGATGCCGAGTTACAAGCGAAATTCGCTCCTATCGCTGCCGAATTATCAGCAAACGAAGCTAAGATTGATGCCGAGTTAATCGGATCACAAGGCAAGCCGCAAAACATTGGTGGTTACTACCAACCGTCTTTTGCGTTGACCGAAAAAGCAATGCGTCCGAGCGAAACATTAAACGCTATCTTGAAGAAATTAGCATAATTTAATTCTCTTTATATAATTCAGAAAAGACGGTTCGAAAGGATCGTCTTTTTTGTTTTCAGGAGCGAATGGTTAGGGCTTTTTTGCTATCCTTATTCCTGCTTCCCGATAGCTATCGGGACGTTCTATTTTTACACCTGTCAGGTTTTAAAAACCTGTCAGGTGTAAAAGATGCCACTTCCATCAGGGCTATTAGGGAAACCATTTCTTTGTTTGGAGTGGCAATTGAAAAAAAATACAAATGTGTCCTTTTACGGGGTAAGTGAGGTCTCAAACGGGGTTTACCACGTCTTATAACGGGATGAAAGGCGTCTTCAACTTGGTTAACCACGTTATCCAACGGGGTAAATAGGGTTCCAAACCGGGTTTACCACGTCAACCAACGGGGTAAACGGGGTCTGGAACGGGGTTGACCACCTTCCATAACGTGGTAAATGGTATTTCGAACGTGGTCTACCACGTTACCAGACGTGGTCAAAGGGGTTGTTGAAGTACCGTAATAGGGTTAATAAAAAAAGCCACTCGCAATGCGAATGACTTTTTTTATTACTTGCTATTTTCGATGTTTATCGTTTCATCGAGAAGTGTGCCTTAAACATTTTCTCAGCACCGTTCTCTTTGTATTTCACCGTGAACCAGTAATCCGTAGATGGCATAACCTGTCCGTTGTACGTTCCGTCCCATCCCGTTCCTGCCGGAACCATCTGTTTGATTAACTTACCGTAACGATCGAAAATATGAATCTCCGAATCTGGCTGATTACCACTCAACGACCAGATGTTCCAAGTATCATTATATCCGTCACCGTTCGGTGTAAAGAAATGCGGATAACCAATAGTCAAAATACCTGTAAGAACAATATTTGTACAACCAACAGTATCGTGAATCGTTACTGTATGTTCTCCCGGTAAAACGTGAAGGAATACATTACTTGTCTGGAATGCACCTCCGTCTAAACTGTACAGATACGAACCAGTTCCTGCCACAGTAACCGTAATCGCCTGGCTGTCCTCAAAGTAATTCGTAACCACCGCTGTTGCGCTCTGCGCCGGGTTAGATTCGTTTACATTAATCATAAACACCTCGTCACAACTCGTACTCGAATTCATGATCGAAACGGTATACAGACCGTCCTGAGTGGCTGTATAAGAACTAGCTGTACTTATAATAGTTGTCATATCACTGCCGTAATACCACTGGAAATCATAGTCAGTATCACTTAAACCGGTATTCATTTCATATCCAAAAATCAAAGCACCTGTTATGGAATCGATACAAACAACTCCGTCAGGAATGCTAATACTCGGCAAAGGATTCACTTCAATAACAATAGTTACCGGAGTTCCTGAACAACCGTTAAATACAGGAGTAACAGTATATATAGCAGTTCCTTGCGTATTTCCGGTTGTTGTTAAAATCTGACTGATTGGTATTCCTGCTCCCGGAGTGGTTTCAGAGGCACTTCCGTCAGAGGCACCACTTACACCGTTTTGAACCACGGTCCACTCAATGGAGGTACCCGGAATAAATGGCGTAAGCAGAATTCCGGAAGGCTCACCGCTACAAATAGGCTGTGGGTTTCCAGAGGTGAACAATTCCGGTATCGGATTAACCGTTACTGTAACATCAATGCTTTGTCCTGTACAACCGTTAACCACCGGAGTAACAGTATAAGTAACTGTACCCTGTGCCATTCCAAGAGTTGTCAGCGTCTGACTGATAGTATCTCCTGTATCCGAAAAAGCTCCGGAAACGCCAGGTGACTGTGCAACCAACCATGAGAAAGTTGTACCTGGTACATTGCTGGTCAACACGATATTGGTGGTCTCACCCGAACACAAACTTGATGTTTGCGGACTGGCGGTAACATTCGGATTCGGATAAACCGTCACGGTAACCGTTTCTGGTACACCCGGACAACCGTTGTTTATCGGTGTGATGGTATAAGTAGCCTGACCGATAGTCGTACCGGAAGCCGTAAGCACTTGATTGATTGATGCTCCTGTTCCACCTGTAGCACCGGTCACCCCACTGTTTTGAACAACATTCCAGTTGAAAGTAGTTGTTGGAATTGCGCTTGACATGGTAATGTTCGTTGTACCTCCGGTACAAATAGATTGTTCCGTTACATTAACAACAATATTCGGAACCGGAGTTACGGTTATATCAACTGTAATCGGATTACCAACACAGCTTCCAACACTTGGTGTAATTGTATATGTTACCGTACCTACCGCAGTTCCTGTAGTAAGCATCTGAGAAATTACAGCTCCTGTTCCATTGGATGCTCCGGTTACGCCTCCCGTTTGGGTATACGTCCAGGAGAAAGTCGTATTCGGAACCGTTCCCTGCAACTGAATGCCGGTCAACTGTCCGGAACATAACAATTGAGAAGCAGGGTTAGCCGCAACTGTTGGAGTCTGTACCACCGTAACGATTGCCGAACCCGACAAGGTTTCGATACAATTAGGTACAGTTCCGGCAGTCACATCTACCAATGTATATGTCGCATCTGCAGATAAATTCCCTGTATTTACAGTAGCCGTTCCTCCTGCTCCAAGGATCACAGATTGATTTGGCCCTGCATTAACAGTATATTGTACAGTTGCTCCAGCTGTCCCTGTGAACGTTATTGTAGTCGATGAATTAAAACAAACCGACGTAGTTCCCGAAATCGAGGCAGTAGGTTGAGGAGCAATATCCACAACAACCGATTGCGATAATGGAGATGTACATCCTGAACCCGCAGAAATATCAACCAATTGATAAGTGGTTTGAACCGACAAATTTGCAGTGGTAAAAGTCACTGTCCCTGCCGCAGGTATAAAAATATTGGCAGGTGTCCCATTTACCGTATAGTTCACCGTTGCATTAGGTGATCCGGAAATTGTAATTGTAGTTGTTGATCCTGTACAGATTGTAGTGGCTCCCGAAATGGCTATAGTAGCAGTCGGGTTCGTCAAAATATTTACAACAGCTGTTGTTGAACATCCGTTGGCATCCATATAGGTAATTGTTGAAGTTCCAACCGAAACACCCGTGATTAATCCCGTTGCACTTATCGTTGCCACAGCCGTATTGGAAGAAACCCATGCATTTGAAGCAGCTGGCGTTCCGGAACCCGTTAACTGTGATGTTGAACCGATACAGGCTGTTAATGCACCTGAAATTGTCGGCAATGCATTAACAAATACCGAAGTGGAAACGAAACATCCGTTATCATTTGTGTATGTAATTACTGCTGTACCTGCTGATACACTTGTCACCAAACCTGCAGCATCAACGGTAGCAACAGCGGTATTTGAGGAAATCCATGGATTTACCACTGCTGGTGTTCCTGAACCTGTCAGTTGAGTTGTTCCACCCTGACAAATTAATAATGTTCCGCTTATGGTTGGCAAAGCATTCACTGTAATGTTACTTGTGCTTGAACAACCGTTAACATCGGTATAGGTAATTGTTGCTGTACCCACTGAAACTCCTGTTACCAAACCAGTAGCATTCACTGTTGCCACAGCCGTATTGGAAGAAGCCCATGCATTTGAAGAAGCCGGAGTCCCTGAACCTGTCAATTGAGTTGTCGCATTAACGCAAACCGCGTTATTACCGCTTACCGTTGGCGTTACATTTACTGTAAAAACAAACGTATTGGAACATCCGTTGGCATCAGTGTATGTTATTGTAGTTGTTCCTGTTGAAACTGCAGAAACGAGTCCGCTCGCGTTTACGGTAGCCACGGCAGGATTTGAAGAAGTCCATGGGTTTACCGCCGCTGGTGTACCCGATCCAGTTAATTGTGTTGTAGATGCAAGACATCCTGAAGGCGTACCCGATATAGTCGGTAAAGCGTTAATCGTTACGACTGCCGTAGCAGAACATCCGCCATTGATGGTATACGTAATTGTTACCGTACCTGCAGAAACTCCGGTAACCAAACCTGTAGCATTTACCGTTGCAACCGCTGTATTCGAAGAGGTCCAAGGATTGACAGCTGCCGGTGTACCCGATCCGGTTAATTGGGTTGTCGCATTCTGACAGGCTGATAATGTTCCTCCAATTGTTGGCGCCGCATCAATTGTTACCGTCATTGATGCTGAACAACCGTTATTGTCGGTATAAGTAATGGTCGCTGATCCTGCTGAAACTCCGGTTACCAATCCGGCAGAAGAAACAGTTGCTATCACAGTATTGGAAGAAACCCAGGCATTTGAAGCAGCAGGCGTACCCGATCCTGTTAACTGGGTTGTCGCGTTAACGCAAACCGTTGCCACACCGCTTACCGTTGGCAACGCATTAACTGTAACGGTAGCTGTATTGAAACAACCGTTGCTGTCAGTATATGTAATAACAGCGGTTCCCAGAGCAATACCGGTAACCAATCCTGTTGCGCTTACTGTTGCAACAGCCGTATCGGAGGATGTCCACGGAGAAACGGCAGCCGGTGTTCCCGAACCCGTTAATTGTGAAGTCCCGCTAAGACAAACCCCTAATGATCCGCTGATAGTTGGCAACGGATTAACCGTCACGGTCTGAGAATTGTTGATATTTTGCGAACAAATCACAACATTACTGCTGTTTAAAACTTTAACGGTAGCCAAAGTATAGGTTCTATTGGCTGTAAGTGATTCCGTGAAAGAAAATGTTCCGGCCGCATCCAATAAAGCCGATTGCAATGGCCCGCCGTCAATCCTGTAATCCACAGTTGCTCCCGGTGAACCTGTAAAAGTCACCGTGACGCTTTCACCTGAACATATTTGCGTTCTCGATAAAGACATAGTAGCCGTAGGTACCTGGACAACCCTCAGAAGAAAATCGGTAATCGTAAAACAACCTGAAGTGTTGTTTACCACTTTTGCATAAATACGCTGAGGATTTGTTACGTTTCCGTAGATATCCGGTAATGGGGAAACACCGTCAACGGCATTAGCAAAAGTGGTGTAAAAACTAATAGTGTTATTTGTCAAATCAGAATTTATCTGACTTCTTACCGTATTAAGATTAAAAATACCAACATTAGGTGTAATGCTGCAAGTAATGAAATCAGGGATAGCATTTGCTGTCGGCGGAATGGGAAAGGCTCCCGAACCGTTCATAGCGGTTCCGTTCCAGCGAATTTCAAATCCACCGTCTCCATGCGGTCTGTCTATTACGATATAATAAAATTGTCCGGCAACAACATCCAAATAACGAACATATCCGTTACCATTTGCTCCGGGACCGGCAGTCGTGGCAGTAGTATTGTTCAAACCGGTATGGTTATTAGGTAAACCGGCTGCTGCAGGATTGGTCGTACAGCAACGGATGGGAGCCCCTAAACCTGCACCACAATTGCGGTTTGGCCCGAAAACCCAAAAATCGTAATCGACAGTTATAGCGGGATCATTAGGAATCAAATCAAACCCCAGGGTACCCGATTGTACTATATTAATTCTTAGCCAAAGTGAATTATGCTCAAAACTCGAACATGATCCCGAAATTTCCTGTATGTTTCCAATACCGCTTGCATTAGAGGAGAAAGTCCCGTTCCCACATACCGTGATAGCATTAACACAGTCATTCGGCGAATTCTGCGCCTGCACCGAATAGCCAAAAATTAATACTACTAATAATGTTAAAATCTTTTTCATTTAAACCGTTTTTATTTAAGAGCAATAGCTAATCCCTGTATTGAACAGAGATTAGCCATTGTTTATTATTTTCCACTTAACGCAATAACTGCATCAGGGCATATTTATTGTGAAAGCTTCAGCGAAAGGCTTATTTTTTAACGATCATGAATTCTGAACGTCTGTTTTGAGCATGCTGCTCTTCAGTACAATTCGAACCACATGCTACTTTCGGAACTGTACTTCCGTAACCTTTACCGCTAACCCGATCTCTGGCAATTCCTTTCGAAATCAGATATTCCACTGTTGATTGGGCTCTTTGTCCGGACAATTTAAGATTGTATGAAGCTTTTCCTTTTGAATCGGTATGCGATTTTACAAAAATCACCATCGACGGATTGTCATTCATCACTCTAACCAATTTGTCCAATTCCTCTGCACTCTGAGGTGTTATGTTGCTCTTATTAAAATCAAAATAAACATTCTTCAGAATCACCTCGGTATCCGTAACAATCACTTCAACCGGAGATAATTTAGCTTCTGTTATCGCCTGTCCCGATTTAATTCCGCTAACCGGGAAAGTAGCTGTTTCAAAATTTTCAGCCTTAACCTGGAAAACATAACCGGTTTCACATTCCACTCCGTAAGCTACCCTTCCCCTTGCATCGGTTTGTTTGGTTGCAATTACATTACCTTTTTCATCCGAAATGGATACGGAAGCATTTGCCAAAGCAACGCCCGTTTTCTTATTCGTAACTAAAGCTATTGCTTCTGCTTCACAAACCTCTTTAGCTGCAAAGATAGCATCAGAACCGTTTCTGTCGGAAGAAAAATAACCGACTTTAGATGTTGCATTGTAACTGAATGCGAAATCATCCTTTTCAGTATTTACAGGCTTACCTACATTTTGAGGTTGACCCGAACCATTTAGATCCATTCGGAACACATCGAAACCACCAAACCCTTGTTTTCCGGATGAGGCAAAATACAATATGTCGTTTTCAGTAACGAACGGAAAATTCTCTTTACCTGCAGTATTAACACCTGCTCCTAAATTTTGAGGCGTACCATAGCTGTTTCCGTCAACAGACACTTTCCAGATATCTGACTCACCTAAACCACCAGGCATATTAGAAGCAAAATAAAGTGTTTTCCCGTCATTGCTCAAACTTGGATTGGTAACGGAATAACTCGCACTGTTAAATGGCAAAGCTTCTATATTTGACCATTTCCCATTTACTTTTACAGCCTTGTATAAACCTTGCTGTCCAACTTTAATATTGCTTTTTTTATCTTTTTCGTATTGCTTGGCAGAGTGTCCGTCTCTTGCAAAAAACATAGTATTTCCGTCTTTGCTTACAGTAACAGGACCATCATGGAAAGCTGAATTTAATTCTTTTATAGCAACCGGTTCTGAAAAAGTACCATCTGTATTTCGGGTTGTCTGAAAAATATCCAAATACGGCTGATTGGCCCATTTGTCTTTTTTTCCGGATGCGTTTCTTGTACTTGCAAAATACAACGTGTTATCGTTTGTTAGTACCGCTCCAAAATCACTGCTCCCTTTAACACTGATGGCAATTTCGGAAACATCGAACATTTTACTTTTGTTCGTGAGACTCGGAATGTAATTCGGATTCGCCTTATGCTCTTTCGCTCTTGAATCCGAAGGCACTAATGCAGAAAAAGCATCCATTTGTTTGTTCGCTTCCTCATATTTCCCCAAGACCTTCAACGTTTGTGCATAACGGAAATAAGTTTCAGCATCTGCTTTTCCTTCAACCGCTTTTGCATACCATTTTGAAGCCTCGGTAACGTTATTGATGTTGTAATAACTATCTGCCAATTGTTTTGCAACGTAAGGCGTAACGGCATCTTTTTCCGTTAATTTAAGGTATTCTCCTATGGCATTCACATATTGATAACTTTCAAAAAACTGATCGGCTTTTTTGGTCTGATTGTCCTGAGCGTAGGCCGTTGTCATCAATAATAACAAGCTTATTTTTATATATGTTCTTTTCATTGTTTAGCTTCTTTTGATTAGAAATACCTTGGTGATATTGATGTCTTCTTAGGGAAATTCAAATCGAACAACAACATGAACTCGTGTGATGCTTTTGTTGTGGCATCCAACTCGGAAATAACATGATCATAGGCATAGCCAAGACGGATTCCCGGAGTTATGCGATAATTCACCATGGCACCGAATGAATCTTCAATTCGGTAAGTAGCCCCTGCTTCAAACTTTTCAAAGAACAGGAAGTTCGCAGATAAGTCAAACGATGTAGGTGCATTGAAAGCCGACTTCATCATAAACGAAGGCTTGAATTTTGTGTTATCAGACAACTGAAACACGTACCCCCCTGACAAGAAGTAATGCTGGGTTTCGCTTCCGAACTGATATTCGTCGCCGTCAACCTGCAAATCCAGATGTTTTGCGTCTAACATATTCGGCACGGAAAATGACAAATAGTATTTTTGGGTGTAGTAAAAAAGTCCACTCCCGATATTAAAATAAGTATTATTGATATTTTCACTGAAGGCAGGGTCCTCGGGTTGCGGAACAAATCCGTTTCCGATATCCGACCAAAGTCCTGCATTATGAAAAGTAACACCCGTTTTTAATCCTAATGCCAAGCGATGTTCGCCACCTAAATTTAAGGTATATGCGAAATCTCCATAAACATTAGTTTCTTCAACAGGTCCGATTTTATCGGAAATTACAGAAAGTCCCAAACCAACATTTTTCCCTACCGGACTGTGTGCCGAAAGCGTTGCTGTTTTAGGAGCCCCGTCAACATTCACCCATTGTTCTCTGTATAAGAGTCCAACAGCTAAATTTTCTTTAGAACCGGCATAAGCAGGGTTCACCACATTCATGTTATACATATACTGTGTATAATGTGGGTCTTGCTGTGCATGCATGTCTGTGGTAATTGCTCCCAACAGTAGTATTGCAAAATAAATTTTTTTCATTTCAGCTTGTATTGCTTTAATAATTACAGTCTGCCTACAAATTATAGGCAGACTGTTTTTATTTGTTTTTAGTATTGTCTGTTGATGTATACCCAACCTGTAACGGTAGAGCTATCTCCTTTTACGATGTTATAGAAATAAGTTCCGTCCGGTAGTTTATCGCCGTTATCCGACAATCCGCCCCATTCTTTCTCATATCCTTCACCGTGAGTATACACTTTCATTCCGTAACGGTTAAAGATGATTAACTCTTTCACATCTACTCCGGTAAGGTCGAATGTATCATTCAAACCGTCTCCGTTTGGAGAAATACCTCTTGGGATTACGCAGGAAGCATTTACCTTCATAGCTATTCCTTCTGACGTTCCTTCAAGATTACATCCGTTAACCATCGATCCTATTGAATACGTGATAACATAATCTCCTCCGGCACTTGCACTGATATCAATAGCACCAGTAGCCTGGTCTATACTCAATCCGGCAGGAACAGCAGTGAAAGTACCACCCGTTGTAAATCCTTCAGCGGTAGTTATAACAGGGTTTTCTCCAGTTGTACAATATAAAACATCATCATATGTAAAATTAACAACAGAAGGAACCAGGTCATTAACAATCACGTTAACCGCAATTCTTGAACCGGTACAACCGTTAGCATCCGCTAAAGCCACATAGTAAGTGGTTGTACCCAAAGTTGCAGTAGACGGGGTTGGAGCATTCGCAGCGCCCGTACCACCAACAGCGTCGGTAAACCACTGTAACGTATAACCTGCAGGCGCAGTAGCCGTTAATGGAACAGCAGCCTGACCGATACAATATTCAACCGGTGTAATTACTGTAGCCACTTCAGTGAAACCATTGTAAGTTACCGTAAATGGTTTTTCACAATAACGCGTTTTCCAGAAATAAGTGTAAACACCCGGTGTATTGAATCCGGTGATAGTAGCGTTATTGCTGTCAGGGTTAGTAATAATCGTAGCAACCGGATTGGTATCCGAAGCTACCCACTGTCCTGTTCCTTCACTTACAACAGTAACCGTTGAGTTACATGACGCCGTAGCATCTTCAGTAACAATTTCTGTATTGGCTTTAAAACTAGCCGCATCCAACAAGTGTCCGCCAGCATAATTTTTAACCCTGAAAATAAATCTCGTTGTGGTTTGTCCTGCAGGCACAACATAATCACCTGTTCTTAAACTCCAAATCAATGAATTTGTAAAATGCTCAGTTACCATCGTAAACGGACCAGTTGGCGGCCCTGCCCACAATTCTACAGTTGTTCCAGATCCGGTAGATCTAGTTGCCGAAGCAAAACTATACTTCACTTTTTGGATCTCAGCCGGCGTTTCAATCTCTGTATATGTTCCTTTGATATTGGGATCGTTTGGATTCCATGTACTTGGAGAATCGCTCGTTAACTGAATACACTGGGACCCGTGATAAGGAACTACCGAAGGAGAATTTGATGCTTCATGGAAGAATATTGTACCAAAATCAGTATTCGTTCTCCATCCAGGAACCACCTCCGATTCTACAATCGTGGCAACACCTGTTATATACTGCATTGGTAATTTTTCAAAACTGTAATTGAAATTACTAACATCACAGGTATTTTCAGGAGTGCTTACACAAATATCAAACATCTTAGGGGAACTAGTCTCATTAAGCTTAACTCTTATTTTATAAGTAGTACCCACAGTCAGTTCAGATGAATATATTGCAGTTAACGAGTTGTTTTCGCTACAAGCTTTCTCTACAAGTGCGCCACCCGTTTGTACTTCATATAAAGATAACATAATCTTAGGCCAAACTCCCTGAGTTGCGTTCGTCCACCAGTTACCCGGAGTCCAATTGCTTAATTCCACTGTGTGAATTTTCGAAGTTGCCACGAATTCATACCAGATGTCTCCTCCGTTTACACCTCCGCAAGATGTCGGCACATTGGAAGCGTTTGCTCCGGTAAAGGTAGCTTTAGTACCTTTAGAGTTACAAGTTCCGTTTGCATTCACAGGAAGTACGATTGCAGTCTGAGGTTCATCATTTTTAATGAATACATAAGGACCTGTCCAATAACTTTTATCTGTTGAACCACAAACAGCTCTTACAAAGAATTCGTTAGTTCCTGCAGTAGGATTAAGGAAATCTGAAGCTGTCGGAGTATAACTTGGCGTACCATTTACAGTAACACCTGTTTGAGGAATAGCTCCCAAACCTAATGGCTGTACAAAAACCTCCCATTGCGTTTCTGAACCACCCGGAGTCCATGAAAGTACTCCTAAATTGTTAACTGCAACGTTGGTAGGCTGCGGACAAGTAACTGTTGTACAGTTGGAAACTGTCGTATAAACATTTGTATTGATTGTTCCTAAACCTAGCGGACTAGTATAAATAACAGTTCCAGACTGATCGCTTACGGTAAACTGTGCTTGCGAGTATTGAAGTCCGCTACCCTGACCTCTCCAATACAAGTTCCATTCAATTCCTCTACACAAGTATACGTCATACGATAGAGAAGTAGGCTGGTTAGGTGCCACTATCGGGAAAGTAAGTGTTTGTTGAACCACCCCATTTTGGACAACATCCAAACCTGCTTGCACCTGACCTGTACTACCGTTTGTTACTGTAACAGTGTATTGACATACATTTGACAAATCACACTTAGTAAGGAATTCGATTGGTCCAACCCACGCACTTTGTGAACTACTGCTACAAATTGCCCTCACATAATATTGATAACGTGTTGAAGGTGTAAGCCCTGTTAATGTATACGGATGCGCATTAGCTGTACGTAAATATTGCGGTTGCGTATTTCCAACCGGAGCAGGCGTTCCGTATGGCTGAAGGGAAATTTCCCAAGAAGTCTCAGAACCTGCTGTCTGCCAATTGATTTCCGCTGTCGTGTCGGTAAGACTGTTAACATTTGTAACCACGTTGTATACAGACGGACATGCCGGAATACTTTCAACACTTACATTATCAATTACTACAAACGATCCTCTATAACCTTCAGGACCTGGTGTCCCCGGCGGTACTTGAAATGCTATATTAATATTGGTAGGAGCTGTAATACTGGTAAGATTGATTACCATTTCCCTTACATCCACATTATTTATGGTTCCGGTAACGTCCGTATCATAAAGAGTGGTCGTAAACTGAGAGATATCCGCTCCGTTTGTTGAAAGTTTAACTTTTAAATCATTTCCGATTACAGGCTCATAATGACTTTTGTAATAAAAACGTAATCTTTGATTTGGTTGCGCTGCTATTGTAGGAGAAATCAACCAATCATTACTGTTACCGTTTGTATAACAATTCAAATCTGCCGTTTGTTCTCCAAAAATAGGGAGCACCGGGAAATTCATATCCCATTGATTTCCATCTAAATTAGAGTTTACAATTGTCCAACAAGATTCTGATGCTGAATTTGTTTCAAACGTTTCAAGGAATGGTGTCGTTAACACATCACAGGCCGTTTCGAAGCTGAATGGTCCGATCCAGGCACTGAAATCAGCACCACAAACGGCTCTTACATAATATTCATATACAGTATCCTGAGTTAGCCCCGTCGCATTATAGGTAGGGTTCGTGTTCACAACTGTTCCTGAACCTGTTGGTACACCTGAACCTGGAGCCTGAATGGCAACCTGCCATTGTGTTTCATTATATCCCGGTACCCAGCTTAAAGTAGCTGTCGTTTGTAAAATATTTGAAGCCGTTAATACAGAAGGAGCCGGACAAGCCGGAGCGTCATCTATACTGAAATCATCAATAAAAAGCACTCCGGTATTAGAAGGCTGATTTATAGTTGACGGAACGTGGAATGCAAAGTAAGCAGGTCCTGTTCCGGTAAAAATCACAAAATCCTCTTGGTAATCACCATTCGTGACCTCATGTGAAGGAATCAATACCGTAGGATTGCTCATATCCGGTGCAGTCGACATTAAAACCTCAAAAGTATGTCTTTGTTCAGGGTTAAAAATATCAGCACTCACTTTATACTTAAACTTCAACATTTTTGACCCCACTACGTTCACTTGAGCAGATATCAGGTAATCGTCATAATTCACAAAAGGATTAAAAGGAAGATCTCTACCTTGGATTGTTGCCTGAGTAGCATCAATAGTCCATACGGAATTGTTATCTCCATTTCTGTTATCAACCTTCCAACAGAATTTTTTAGTGGTTACGTCAACATCATTTAAGCTTTCATAATATGGCACTGGCTGCGCATCACATAATGTATTGAATCTTACAGGCCCAACCCAAACACTCTGTAGTGTTGCGCTACAATATGCTCTTACATAATATTCATAACGTGTTGAAGGCGTTAGTCCAGTCTTAGTGAACGGATTAGTACCAACCAATTCTCCGCTTCCTGTCGGAACACCTGAGTTTAATGGTTGAACAGCAACCTCCCATTGAGTGTTGTTGTATCCGTTTGTCCAGTAAAACTGTGCCGACGTTTGTGTAATTGAACCCGCTGTTACGCCAGGGTAACTTGGTGGCGAACATGCCGGCAAATCTTCAATATAAACATCGTCAACATAGAAGTTTGTTGCTGTATTCACATAACCCGGAGGCAAGTACCAGGCAATATTAACGTCGCCTACAACGTCTGTCGGTACAACAACAATTTTTTCAATATAGTTGTTTCCTGTCTGATAGGTTGCAACCGGTAATATTTCTCTCGTAAAATTATTTGGCCCTATCCCGGTAGTTGATACTTTCATCATAAAGGAAGACTCCCCTAAAACATACCCGGTACTATTGGTATATCCACCAAAACCTTTGAATTTAAAACGTATTTGTTTTTGGGTAACGCCATTGAAATTAATTCTCGGCGAAATCAACATATCATTTGTCTGGTTGCCGGAATCCATTGTTCGTAGCCTAACTATTTGTCCCTGCACATTTGGGTTATCAGGAGCTCCAGCATAAACAAATGAAGTGCCGTCTCTATTCAAATCCAGAGCAGACCAACACTGAGGTTCAGCATTTGTAGAGTTTGTAAACTGGGTGGAATACGGTGGCGTAAATGTAGTACACTGTGTTCTGAAAGCAAACGGACTACTCCATGGTCCCGGTACGCCACTACAAACTGATCTTACGTATAAATTATAATTCGTATCAGGCGTAAGTCCTGTAGCCATATTGCTGGCATTACTAGCTAAGTTGCTTGTTGTTGGTGTTAAAGCGTCCGAAGCAATAGGTGGTCCGGAAGCAGCAGGTTTTGCGATATATTCCCAATTGCTTACTAAGTTTTGAGGGTTAGCCCATCCGAATCTTGCGCTGTTATGGGTTAAGTCTTCATAAGACATTCCTGCAGGAACAGGGCAAGAAGGCTGCGATAACGTAAACGTGAAACAAATACTGGCACCAGGCTGAGTCGCACTATATTGGAAAGGCGACGAAATTACAAAGTAGTAAGTCTGTCCTGCCTGCAAATATACATTAGGAAGTTGTGCTGAAGTAACGCTTGAAGGAGAACCTGTAACAAGTGAGCCTAAGCAGTTTGCTGTTGTACCAATACCGGTACAACTGTCGAAAATAAAAACACTTGATAAGGCGTTATAACATCCTGTTGATGAATTAACGTTAACAGACAACCCAACATTTACCAACCCGCTGGTTGTAGGTGTATACGATAAAAAGGCGTGATCACCACTTAACCAGTTCATATTTGAAGATGTCGGCTGGCAACTTAAACCTTGTGAATTTAAAGGAGTATACGTTTGGGTATCATGAAACGTATCCAGATTTGTGCTTAAAACATATGGTGTTGTTGATATGTTCGTTGGAATAACTACCGGAGTAGCACACTGCATACCCAATCTTGCAGTGGTTACAGGGAAAGGCCCTGCCCATATACTTGCTGTTGTAGGATCACAAAGGGCTTTAATATATACATCGTAATTGGTACCGTCAGTTAGACCTGTTGCATTATATGAAAATCCATTCTGAACAAGAGTTCCTGTTGGTGCAATACCGGCTCCCTGAGGAACAATCTGAATTTCAAAATCATCGGCTGTAGGATGAGACCATCCAATCAGACCGCCATTTGCTGACATTGTTGAAGTGACTCCTGTTACCGGTCCACAGCTTGAAATTACTCTCGCATTATCAACAAACCAGGTGTCTCCAACTGAGTTAGGGTTTGCCGCATCCTGTTGCGTAATAGCAACAAAAGCAATATATACAGGTATTCCCGCCGGAATGGAAGGAACAGTAACTATCTTTTCTTGGTATGTGGTGGCAGGCGAATTCAATTGCGCCTCCGTCCAGGATTGTAAAACAACAGTAAAACTGCTAATATCCGGCTGTGAAGCCGTTGAAAGTCTTAACTGATAAATGGTCCCTCTATTTATGGAACTACCCTGTTTTGTAAAAAATCTGATTTCAGTATTGGCAGGAGTCGTAAATTGAGGAGTTATCAAATAGTATTCTGCGGTAGTACCTACCGTATTATTAAGCGATGGATTTACCATTGCACCGGGAGTGCTCAGATAACCTCCTGTTGGTGTTGTCGGGACCCAGTTATTGCTAACCGTCTGATTGCTGGTTATTCCCCAAGTGGAAGGTATTCCATTAGTAAATTCTTCTAATGGTAATTGCGCAAAAGCAGAATTTGAAAATAATCCAAACGTAAATATCATTAGGAGGCTAATCTCAAATCGTTTTCCCGTTTTCAGGAAAAACTTTGAAATGAGCGCCCATTTTGATATGGCTGATTCTTTTTGCATGGTAGTAATTTTTTATGGTTAAGTTCTTTTCATTTTTATTCATAAAAATGAAAAAAAGTAAGACAATCAAAATGATTGCCTTACTTTGGCTTTTAAGTATTAATTCTTTATTACTTTAAAGAACTGCACTTTGTTTTCTGAATACACTTTAACTAAATAAGTAGACGATGTTAACGCTCCTAAATTCAGTTGAACCGTATCAGTATTGTTATCTAAAACCCTTAGTTGCTGACCTAATAAATTGTATAGTTCAACTTTGGTTATTGTCTCTCTGGCAGTGATTGTCAATTGATCTTTCGTCGGATTCGGGAAATATTTCAAATCTGCGATTTCAAAAGTATCAGTACCTAAACAAGGACCTGAAGCTAAAATTGCCAATTTCGGACCTTCACAACCGCTTACCGTTTGTGATACATAGTAAGTGGTATTTAAAACTGCAGGTGTTGAAGTTGGGATAACCACATTTGAAGCGTTATACCAAATCAAACCAGTACCAGCAACTACGAAATCAGCAATCGTTCCTGTTCCACAAGAATCCTGCGTAGCCGCACCGGTTGGAGCCGGAGTATTTACAACTGTAGCTGTAACCGGTACTCTTGGAGTGGCCTCACAATATTCATCAAAAGTTAAATTATGGAAACAGTTTGTCGTGTTAATTGCAGTACTGATCGCACTTGTAAGATCAGTAACGTTACCTGTCAATTTAAGTGCCGAACCTGTCGGGTAAGTAATTGCAGCTGTACTGTTACCTAATGTATTGGTAGTTGCTGCTAAACCGTAAGTAGCCATTAATCGGTAACCTGTACCAACCGGGATGCTATAGTTAAGTGGCACAACCTGTGATACTGTACCTACAGCTCCTGTTACTAAAGTCGGAGTGAAACTTACCGGAGCTGTTCCCGGAACAATATTACCAGCATTATCAAACAAAGTAATTGTTATTGGAGTAAGTGCTGATGTGTTTTTAGGATAAACCGTAACCGTGTTCAGTTTCAATTTATTTGTAACATCAAAAGCAATACCTCTGAATATAGCTGACGAAGTACCAGTACCCTCATATGCACCAGTATTCACAGAACCTGTAGACTGAGAAGCAGAAGCCACATAATAGGTAGTTGTTGTAGCTACGTTAGGACTGTAAGCAGTACCCGTTGCCACTAAATTTCCACCTGTAGCCGCATCATACCAGTTAAGGATAGAACTTCCTGAAGCTGTTAAATCAGCTACACCACTAGTACAGTTTGAATCACCAGTTACAACAGCAGATGATGTTGTAGTAGTAACGGCAACCGGAGTTGAAGCTACTGTACTTGCAGAACAAGTAACATTACATTGGTATGACGTATTTGTCGTTGGTGTAGCTACATAAGTTGCAGCTGTAGCACCAGCAATGTTAGTCCACGTAGTACCGCCGTTTTCAGAACTTTGCCATTGGTAAGTTACACCAGCTCCTGTTGTAGGAGTTGTTAAACTTAACGTGATTGACTGTCCTGAACAAACAGAAGCAGAAGATGCGATAGTCGCTCCCGGAGCCGGAGTACCTGTACATCCTGGACCTTCAGCATAAGAGAAATTCCCTAAGAAACCTCCTGTCTGAGCAGTAGTCAGAACAATCGAAGGAACAGTCGGCATAGAGAAATGCGCAGCATCAAAAGTTGTTGCAGAAGCAGGAGTTGAAACTAGATCATAAGTTCCGTTCTCTGCAGCTGAATGAACGATCAGTCTGGAATTAGCAATCCCATTCGATCCCAATCTCACATTATATTGTGTAAAAGCACCCGCTGTACCCACTCTTGTAAGTTTCCATCTGTCAGCACTTAAATTAGATACATTGGTTGTATTTACAGAACCTGAATTCGTATCAAAAGCTTCTCCCATTAACTCAACTCCACCTGTCGCAGCAAATCCTAAAGGAAGATACTTACCGTTTTTACCTAATGGTAATATTCTGAATTGAGTAATAGTCGATGCCGTATTGTTAGCAAACGCAAGCGGTCCGTTAACATAAGCTGTTGCACTACCACCCGAAACAGATCCGCCGGATGTTGAAGTTACGTCAGGATTACCAATAGAAAGGAGGTTAACCGTAGAAGTATTAACTATACCATTTGTCATAGTCAAACTAGTTGCAAGTCTGATTGGCACATTCAATGTCACCCCAGCCGGACTAGTGTTGTTTACCGTCATACTCGGGAATGAAGCAGTTTCAAAACCTGTAGAAGTAAGTGAGTATTGGTTAGTTGCAAATGTACCTGTTCCAGAAATAGTCTGAGGCAATGCGGTTGGTACAGCAACACCATTGATATAATTTCCAAGATACAATGACGTACTGCTTTGTGGAAAATTAATGGTACCGTTATTCACGATATTACCTCCAACATAAACTGTTGCATTGGCAAAGGTTTTTTTGAAAACACTGCCGGCAGTAACCGTTAAATTACCCTGAACGTTCATATTGTAACCATTATTTACGTTGTTACTACTCACGTTCATAAATCTGTCATTTCCGCTAGGAGCATTAACTGTTAAATTCCCTAAAGAGAATAATCCTCCCGCAGCCTGGAACTGACAGTTAAATCCGTTAGATATCAACGACGAGTTCTGTGTGGAAACACCATCACCTATTTGCAGGGTATGATTCAATCCTGCTGCATAATGATTTGTTGAAGCATAAATAAATGAACCACTTGACTGTGTATTAAATGCTTGGAAATTCATCACCAAGGGAGAAGGAGCCCCAGCCTGGATTGGTTCAGATAAAGTCAATTTAGCACCTGAAATATCAGCTACAAATGTACCCGGTTTTATACCAGTTCCAGAAACTGTCATACCAATAACTATATTTGGATTCACAGCCGATAAAGTTACAGCATAAGAACCCGGATTCACTGCAGCAAAATTCAATGTTTGCGGCGAGGTAATTGGCGATGTAGATAAACCGGTAACAGGTAATGATAAAGTTATTTTAACTATATCAGTTGCTAGGTTATTTCCGGCAAATACTATACCTGTAATGACCGATCCAGCCTGTATACCTGATCCTGAAACGCCAGTACCTAAAGACAAATTAGCATTCGCTGCATTACCTCCAAGCACTACCGAAGAACAATTGTTCAGCATAGAAGAAAAATTCAAAGGAGTACCGGCAGGAACCGCAGCTGTAACCGGTGCCGACAATGTTAATGTAACAGGAGGGTAAGGAAATCCGAAGAATCCAACAGTGATATTTGTAATAGTTGTACCTGCAGGAATATCGGGATGTCCTGATATCACCTGACCAATCGCAAAAATATTAGCGATATTTCCCATACTTGCAGTACTTCCGGTAATACTACCATTTCTGGTAAAAGTACCTGTCGCTCCTTCTGTATTCGATGTATAATCTCCAATTGACGTGGCAGAAATCGAAGTTCCAATGTTTACAAGAGGGTCAACGATAGTAATTTTACCGCCCGTTAAATTTAAATTAGACGTTTCAATTTTACATGAAGTACCTCCAAAGGCAACAGAAGTTCCAGCATTTCCGTTATCGTTACTGTCAATGATGATATCTCCACCTGTCTGGTTGAAGAAACTTCCCGTTTTATGAGCAACGAAACCGTTCACTTTTAAGTTACCGGCTATCATCGTATGTATACCGTAGTTATAGAAAGCAGCATTGTTACCCGTAGTACAGTTGCCAACTGTCATTGTAGTGGCACCTGCATTGTTTGTTAATGTAGCACCTTTAGCTATAATTACACCGGCAGCATTAGCCGTAGTTGTTACCGCAACGTTATGTCCGAAAGCAATAGTAACGACGTTGCTACAAGTAGGAACAACTCCTCCAACCCAAGTTGAAGTTGCATTCCAATCTCCGGAAGCAGCAGACGTAATTCCTGTAGCCGTATTTAAAGCCGAAGCATCATTAACTCCAACATAAACAGGAGCTGCTGTTAAATTAGCCAAAGACAAATCTTTTCTGAAAACGAATGGTTGCGCTGTACCGTCCTGATGTGTACCCGCCAAAGCAGCTGATGCATTCATTAATCTTGAAGTACCGTCGATTGCTTCGTAAGCACCGTTTGCATACACCCCAACTCTATTCGTTGGTGTTGTCGCATTAGGAGCGTAAATAACAGGCGTAGCATTAGAAGTAGCATCAGGAGTTGAGAAAGCCCAATTTCCGTCATATCTTTTATTGACAGTATAAGCGCCATCAGCAATGGAAAGACTTCCCGTTACTGTATTTGCATTAGCATACGTTACCGCAAGCTCACCTGCAGTAGCAGGGGTAGCATCTGGCAGGAAATATAATGATCTGTCTAAACCGGCACTACTGATAAAGGGATACCAATATGGTTTATAATTATTATCCGTTCCAGGGTATTCCGTACCCGGCTGAACATTTTTAGTATTACTTGAATTTACCCATCTCGATACCGTACCGTTTGTAAAACCGGATCCCGGAGCAATAGTAATAGTACTTAAGCTACCAAAGTTACCAAGAATTAATCTGTTTCCTGAAGTAACATTTACCCTACCGCCGGTTAATAATAAACTGCCGTTAATTCTAGCACCATTTACATTCCATATAACATTTGGCGTTACTACAGCGGTGTTGGTAACTTCTAACTGATTTAAAACACCCGCACGGTTACCAAACGCATTTGTACCTGGGGCAGAGCCACCCATAAAACCAAGTGGATCTACAGTTACTGTCTGAAGTAAAGAACCATTAAGTGTTAATCTACCAGCTAAACCACTGCTCGAACCAACACTACTGTCAAATCTGGCTCCAGCACCTACATCAAGGTTATGACCCAGTTTTAAATATTTACCACTAGGGCTAGTGGCACCATCGAAGTTATTAAATCTTGCACCACTGGCAAGTATTCCTAAGTCATTGGCAATTGTAAATTCATCAACAGTCGTACTTATGGCATACTGCACTAATGAATTCGTCCCTTCCATTATCAGATTCTCACATCCGGAATATCTTGAATCGATCATAACCGTTTCTGATGTACCGTCAATAATCACGTTATCGGCATGAGTCGGAACTTTACCCCCATCCCAAGTAGCCGGTAAAGACCAAAGTCCTGAATGAGCACATGTAATATCTTCAGGTATTCTTGAAGTAAGTGAAATATTATCAATAGCAGCCGGAGGAACCGTACCTGCTGAACCGTGAGTCCATACGAAAATCAATCGGAAAGGAGTTCCCGCGAAAGATTTAGGGATGAACGCCGTAGTTTTAGTGGTAGCTACCTGCGGGCTGGAGTTGAAAGAAATCAACGTAGCACCTGGCCAGGAAACACCGTGCGCAAAAGGAGACGTTACCTGAGTATTTGTACCGGTAACTGTTTGCGTTATCGGAGCAACCCAAACCTGCCATCCTGCACCGGAAGACGGAGCTGATTTCACGTCGAAAGTCAGCGTCATCGCCTTTTCAGCCAAAGGAACAGTTACGTCTTTATAAAAGTAAACTGTTCTGGCACCACTATAACCTGCAAATGAGTTAGTAGCACCATTATCGTTTGTAATATAAGCGGCATTTCCAGCGATTGCGGCCGAAGTTGCCGAAAACGTCAATGTTTGGGCAACTGCCAAGGCACTACCGTTAATAGTCGCCTTAGACAACCCTATTGTAGTTCCACTAACACTGGCTACATAAGTATCAACATCAATAACTCCTGCAATAGGAGCGATAGCCATACCTACAGACACATTCGGACTAGCAGCAGCTAAGGTTAACGTATAAGTATTTGCTGCTACAGCTGCTGTTGTTAACTCAACAGCGCCAACACTGATACCTCCCGAGAACATACCGAAACCTAAGGTAGCACTGGGTGCTGAACCGGTAGCATTTTGCGATAACGTCAACGTAGTACCCGCAATACTTTGCACGAAAGTATTTGCCGGGATGTAGGATCCGTAAACTATTTGCCCTACGGAAATGTTTGCATTGGGAGCTGACAAAGTAACCGTTGCCGAACCACTTGTAATTGCACCCACAGAAGATGTACCTGAAGCTGCAGTCCCTAAGCCCCATTTGATGGGACCAGTTCCTTCATTGGCAACAGTCCATCCGTTTGCTGCAAATGTGTTACCCATATTAAACCCTCCGTCAGTCGCCGGATTGATTAATGTACTTTGGGAAAAACCATCTGAGAAACAAAAAAGCGACAAAGCCATGAACGCTCCGTGAAGCAGTCTGGTTTGTTTTTTAAAGCCAAAGCGGTCAAACACTTTGTCTGGTTGTAATTTTTTTTGCATAATCATACATTTTTGGTTTATTATGTTAATGGACGTGAAATTATATATATATATACATATTTATATTGTCATTTCTTTCAAAATTCAGGCATTTTGAAAGTCTAAAATACGACTCACATCATTGAAAAACAATGCATTATACAAAAAATCGACGAGTTATACATTTTTTGGGTTTTATGACATTCTTGTAGTCCTTTTAGCTTTGATTTCTTGATAAAACAGAATATAAAGCAACTCAAAAGATTGTGATTTATAACAAAATGTTGCCGACCTGAAATTCAGTGATATTTCTTAAATTTCAATTCACACCAATGAAGGTAACCGATTTTCACCTGTTACCCTATGGCAAATCTTTACTAATTACTGAAATTTTAAAGATAAAACACGGGAATAAATTGAGGAGAATCCCGTAAAGTAAGTGTACAAACTATTTATTTTCATTCAGCATCTTCTCTCCCTGAAGGTTCTTAATCACCTCTTTTAGGGCCGCAATACTGTTTTTGGATTTTCGGGATGAAATGACAAAGAAAACAACAAGCAGTATTAAAATGAAAATAACAATAAGCATACGAAAAAGAAAACCGGGAATTTCACTTTTAAATCTACCCGCCTCTTCCTTTTCTATTGCATCAAGTGAGTCGCTTGCCGATTTCCGTTCACGTTCTTTCACCTCGTTTTGAATATCAAGGTATCTTTGGTGGTATTTTCTGTATTCATTCCACTCGTTTACAGCCAGATAATTTTCCGAGAGACCTTTGTATATTTCCTGATTCAGAATCAAATCATCAACACCTTCTGAAATTACAAGTGCTTCCCGTAATAACAATATCGCTTTCCCATAATTCCCTTCTATCGTATACACCTGAGCTAAACCCTTTTGAGCGAATGCCTGCAAACTTAAGGCTTTAATATTCTTAGCATACGTTATTGCCTCCAGAAAACTTTTTGTGGCCGATGCATTGTCTGACATCAGTAAAAAACAATTCCCTTTATTATATTTGGCAATACTGAGAATATTAGAATTTACAACCAGCTCATCCGATTTCAATATTTCACCAATCCCTCTATCGAAAAAAGTGATTGCTATGGCGCAATTCAATTTCTCCTTATAAATAAAACCCCTTACCACATAATTAATACCGAGACTTACGTGAACGGAATCCGGTTTAGGGTATTCCAGACACAACTTCTCCGCCTGATCAAGGTACTGAATGGCTTTATCGTATATTTTTAACTGATGATACTGAATGCCTGTTTTGGTTACAATGGAAATTTTTAACCGCTTATTTTTCGACTTAGGTAGCAGCTCATTGGCTTTGATAACATACTCCAATGATTTCTGATAATCCCGTTTTGAGGAATACCCGTCGGATATCATCTTATAAG
This sequence comes from Flavobacterium limnosediminis JC2902, assembly GCF_000498535.1. GTDB lineage: Bacteria > Bacteroidota > Bacteroidia > Flavobacteriales > Flavobacteriaceae > Flavobacterium > Flavobacterium limnosediminis. Next base: position 194,433 of record NZ_AVGG01000005.1, read on the forward strand.
CCCTTATTTTGATATCGATGTCATTACCGGATTCTTTCAGAACCTGTTTTCCGGCAGCAATTACCTTGTCCGGATTTTTATACATCTCCGAGGTATTGCTCTTAATAATACTGTCCAATCGCTTTAAATCCTGCGCATGCAAATCTTCTCCGGACATGCACAGAACCAACAACAGAAAAACCGATAAAAATAAATTAACGACATTTTTCATGGACACAGTTTTAAGGATTACTAATTTCCTTCTCGTTCTTCAAAAGCTCTATGAAAGTTACCGGCGCTATTCCAGTAATCGATTTAAAAACAGTGGCAAAACTGCTGTGGGAGGAAAAACCACAGGATTCCGCCAGATAACTGATCTTATAATTCATAAAATTCGGATCCGATTTTAATTTCTCTACTATATGGTTGATTCGCAACTTATTGATGTACGTATTAAAATTGACCCCATAATGCGTATTGATAATTTCAGACAGGTATTTTGTATTGGTATCAAACTGTCCGGCAAGAACAGCAATCGACATATCGTTATTGGTAAAACGCGTCGAACTCTCGAAACGCTTCAGTTTTTTCAGTATCAACTGCTCGGTTTCCTCAGGAATATGCGTTTTTTTGCTTCCGTTTTTCTTCTCTTTCTTTTCAGCAGTAAGAATAACAAAGTTGCTTCGGGTAATTTCCAAATAACTGATAATCTCCTTTAAACGTTTCTGATCCCACTGCAGGCGGAACCAAAACGCAGCCGACAGGATAGCCACAATGGCAAAAATCCCCAACACAACATACAATTTACGGAAATACCCCTGGCGTTTACCTTCATAACCGCTTTCATATTCTTTCGCAATCAGGTTGTAAGCCGTGTTAACCGATTCCTGCTCCCCATTTTCCACTTCAGCATTGAGTTTAAAGAATTCCGCATTGTATAATTTATAATTCACCTTGTCATTTAAGGCGATATAATTATCAACAAGCAATTTGCTGATCTCCCTGGACAAATAAATATTATTGAAAGTCTTTGCCGTTTTTAACGCTTTGAGAAGTTGGGGCACGGCCAACTGATGTTGTTTATTGTGAAAGTTCACATTGGCCAACCCTACTAAAACGAATGCTTCGGCATAATTATTTTTGTTTCCGTCCCCGACTATCAATTCCAAGGCGCGGTTAAAACTTACAGCTCCTTTATCAAAGTCATTCAGACCTGAAAAAATCCGTCCTTTAAAAATGGTAAACCATAAATCAAAATAAGGAAACGCTTTCGAAGTTTCATCAATTTCTTTACTGTTTTTTTCTATCAGATCCAGAGCCTTGCTGTAACTCTGTCTTTCCAGTAACAACCCCGTTTCTTCAAGAAGCAGCAGAGTTTGGCAAAACTTTTTTTCTTTCTCATCGGTCACGGAAGACAACATACCAACCGCTTCCTGATAATATTTTCCCGCCTGACGGTCAAGATACAGCGTCCGAAGAACTTCTGATTTTGCGACAGCTGTTTTCAAAGCCGAAAAAGGCTCCTGATCAGCATCTTCTTTTCCCGCTTCAAACAAATGGGTAAGTGCATTACTGTAATCCCCCTTAACCTTGTAAATCTCGGCAATGAGAAGATTAATTTCACTATTTTCGCTTCCGGAAGTGCTTTTTGACAACAGATGCAACGCTACTTTCAGTGCCTCATCCGGATTATTATAAACCAATCCTTCCGATTCCTTAAATAACAACCGTTCTTCTGAATCATTCTGCGCCACTGCTTCGGTTGAAAACAACACAGCCGCAAAAACGAATGCAAAGAAAAAATTAAACAAAAAACGGAAATACATCATTAGCTTTGGGTTCTTGTTTAGGGCTTTTTATCCTTTATGAACAATGCAAATTTACCATTAATCACAACAGAATCAACACTTAAATAAAAGTAAGTTATTATATCGAAATTACCGAATTTTTAAAATGTTTCTTTTGTATTTCCGATAATTTTAACGTATAAGCACTCACAGTTTCCCAAATATAAAAATACAATGGCATTTTAACAATTATACTCCGATTTTTTTTTATAACATAAAATTATTTTTTTGTAATTGTTTTAAAGAAATAACGAAATCATTTTTTTATTAACCTCCTAATAACAATTTTACAGTAACAAAAACGCGAAATTCACGTCTTATTCGTACTAAAAACAAATTAATGAATCTTAGAAAATATTACTTCACAATTTTTTTTGCCATTCTTTGCAGTTTTTCGCTATTTGCCCAAGAAAAATTCACGATAAGCGGAACCGTTTCCGATGCCAACACTAATGAAACCCTGATTGGCGTGAGTGTTTCCGTAAAAAACAAAAAAGCTTTTGCAGCCACAAACGAATACGGTTTTTATTCCCTGACACTTCCAAAAGGCGAGTATGAGATTGTAATCAGTTATCTGGGTTATGAAACAGTTTCTGAATCAATTAACTTAAACGAAGACACTGAAAAGAATTTCAGTCTGAAGGAAACCGGAAAACAACTGGAGGAAGTCATCATCACTCAAAAAAACAAAGCCAACATCCGAAAACCGGAAATGAGCGTCAACAAACTTACCATCGCCACCATAAAGCAAATGCCGGTGGTTCTGGGTGAAGTCGACGTAATCAAATCCCTGCTGTTTTTACCCGGTGTAACCAATGCCGGCGAAGGCCAATCAGGTTTTAACGTTCGCGGAGGCGGCGCCGATCAGAATTTAATCCTTTTGGATGAAGCCACTATTTTCAACTCGTCCCATGTTTTTGGATTTTTCTCGGTTTTCAATCCGGATGCCATTAAGGATTTAAAATTGTACAAGGGCGGAATTCCTTCGCGTTTCGGAGGCCGTGCTTCCTCCGTTTTAGACATCTATCAGAAAGACGGAAACAGCAATAAATTCAGCATGAACGGCGGAATCGGATTAATTACCAGCCGCTTACTGGCGGAAGGCCCCATCGTAAAAGAAAAAGGTTCCTTTTTAATTGGCGGAAGGGCTTCATACGGACATCTTTTCCTGAAATTAAGCGATAACAAAAACGAAGCTTACTTCTACGATTTAAACACTAAACTGAACTATAAATTCAACAAAAACAACAATTTGTATTTATCCGGATATTTCGGAAGGGACGTATTTACTTTAAGCGAAAGTTTCACCAATACCTACGGAAACGCCACTGTAAACCTGCGTTGGAACCATCTTTTTTCCGATAAGATTTTCTCCAACCTGTCCATGATATACAGCGATTACTATTACGGACTAACTTTGGATTTCGTAGGCTTCAACTGGAAATCCGGTATTAAAAACTACAACCTCAAATACGACTTCAAACATTATCTTTCCAATGATATAAAACTAAACTATGGTGCCAACGCAGTTTATTATGATTTCAACCCGGGTACCATCGCACCTACGGGAGAAGATTCGGGAATCAATTACGAACAACTGGATAAAAAATACGCCTTAGAACCTGCCTTCTATCTGGATGCAGAACAAAAGATTACGGATAAATTCAGCGCTTCCTACGGTTTGCGCTACAGTTTATTTTACCGATTGGGTGCTTCAACCGTAAACCTATATGAAAACAACCAACCGGTTACTTATGATGAAGAGTTGAAAATCTACGAAAAAGCTAAGCCTATCGGAGAGGTTCACTACGGTAAAAATGAAGTCATTGCCAGTTTTGACAATCTGGAACCCCGCGTAGCTTTGGCATACGAATTAAATTCCAACCAATCCATAAAAGCCAGTTACAACCGCATGGTGCAATACCTGCAATTGGTTTCCAACACCGCTTCCCCAACGCCTTTAGATGTCTGGACACCAAGCGACCAGTACATAAAACCACAAATCGCCGATCAGGTAGCCTTCGGGTATTTCAACAATTTCAAGGAGGATGCTTATACGGTTGAAATAGAAACTTATTACAAAAAGATCAAAAACCGCATGGATTATATCGATGGTGCCGATTTAATAGCCAACGAAGCCATAGAACAGGTAATCCTCAACGGTGAAATGCGTACGTACGGTCTGGAATTCCTGATTCGAAAAAACACCGGAAAACTAAACGGTTGGGTGGCCTATACGATTTCGAAATCCCAGCAAAGAACTCCGGGAAGAACCGAAACCGAAATCGGTATCAACAACGGTGAATGGTACCGTTCGGCTTACGATAAATTACACAATCTGGCCGTTACCGCTTCCTACAATCATACTAAAAAATGGATCTTCGGAGCCAATTTCTCTCTACAAACAGGACAACCGGTCACCTACCCTAACGGACAATATGTGTATCAAGGGATTACTGTTCCGAGTTATGGTGCAAGAAACGCAAACTCCTTACCTTTATACCATCACTTGGACATTTCGGCTACCTGGATTCCGAAACCCGATTCAACCAAGCGTTGGAAAAGCGAGTGGGTCTTCAGCGTTTACAATCTGTACGGAAGAAAAAATGCCGCTTCCATCAGTTTCAGGGAAAATCCTGACTCCGGAAATAACGAAGCCATCCGTCTGTCAATTTTCGGAATAGTGCCCTCCGTATCTTACAACTTTAAATTTTAAAAACACTGACTATGAAAACCTTACTAAAATATACCACACTACTACTGTTTGTATTTTCATTTATCAGTTGTGAAGATACCATTGACGTTCCTTTGGATACCGCAGAACCAAAACTGGTAATCGATGCTTCCATTAAATGGCAAAAAGGAACACCCGGAAACGAACAAAGAATAAAACTGACCACAACCACAAATTATTACAGCAATGTAATCCCAACGGTTTCCGGCGCAACGGTATTTATTACCAATAGCACCAATGTAATTTTCACTTTCACAGAAATACCAACCACGGGTGAATACATTTGTACCGATTTCATCCCAGTGATTAATGAAACTTATATCTTAACTGTAATTCATGACGGCCAGACCTACAAAGCGACCGATACACTCTTTGCAACGCCAGACATCGACAGCGTGGAACAAACCACCGTTCCCGGCTTTGAAGGCGATATCATTCAGGTAAAATTCTTCTATCAGGATAATGGTGCCGAAGATAATTTTTATCTTGTTGGCGCTAAAAACAGCAATATAATCTTTCCCGAATACGGCGTAATAGACGATGAATTTTTTCAGGGCAACCAGATGTTCGGTTTCTACACGCACGAAAATTTAAAAGCCGGAGACCATCTTGATTTCAGTCTGCAGGGCATCTCCGAACGCTACGCCAATTACATGGAAAAATTAATCACCATTTCAGGAGCACAGGGCGGAAACCCGTTCGCAACACCACCGGCAACATTAAGAGGCAACATCGTAAATCAAACGAATCAGGACGATTTTCCGTTCGGGTATTTCAGTTTAAGCGAAATCGACACACTGAATTATACGGTTCAATAGGAGCTGATCCGGCTATCCATTACAAGAAATTGCCGTAAAAACCCATTTTTCTAAAATAACAAAAGAGCTTCCGTTGGGCGCTCTTTTGCTATAAGAAAAATTGGGTTGTACAACAATTTGCTTTCCATTACTATCCGGGCTAAAATTCCGGATGATATTATTATATTTACACTCTTAAGTTAGAAGGCAGAAGGCAGAAGGCAGGAAATCGAATTAAGATATTGGAATTTAGAATTTAAAATTTCAGACATCAAAACTAGCAACTAACTACTAACGACTAACATCTAACGACTAACATCTAACAACTAACTCATGTCTTCACATCATATAGTACGCGACGACCAGGAACCGGCATTAATTATCGCCAACGGCGCCGCCTGCAGTGAAGAATTATTAGGCCAGCTTTTGGAATGGTCGCCTTTTGTAGTCGTTTTGGATAGTGCCATAGAACGTGTTTTCGAGTTAGATATCAAAGTCGATGTTTTATTGGGCGATTTCGACAGAGGTTTCGATCCACAATACTATCTGGAAAAGCAATACCCATTGGAAATCGTACACACTCCGACCCAAGACAAAACCGATCTGGAAAAAGCCTTCGACTACCTGATCGAAAAAGGCCATAAAGCCGTAAATGTGGTTTGGGCCACAGGTAAACGTGCCGACCACACCATCACCAACATCACCAATATAGTGCGTTATCGTGATTTTCTTAAAATCGTAATCCTGGACGATCATTCCAAGATATTCTTACTGCCCAAACACTTCCAGAAATGGTACACCAAAGACAGTATCATCTCTTTAATCCCAATCGGTGAAGTAACCGGAATCCATTCCGACAACTTATACTATCCGCTTGAAAACGACACCTTAACCATCGGTTTCCGCACCGGAAGCAGCAATCACGCCCGAGAAGACGGACTGGTAACAATCAACCATGAAAACGGCGACTTACTCTTAATTGAATCTTTGGATTAGTCTGCAAAATAGCCTGTTCTCAAACACAGATTCCATAGATTTCCTCAGATTAATCTGAAAGTACATACGTTTAGTTTGCAGGCCAAAAATCTGACAGATGTCGATCTTACTTTATTTGCCACAAATTACACGAATCAACACGAATTAATTTGTGAGAATTTGTATAATTCGAGGCTAAGTTTTTAGAAACCGATAGATAAATAAACTAAAAAATATAGTTCAAACTATTTTTTGAGATCAATAAAAAACTTTGCGAACCTTGCGAAAAACCTTCGCGTACTTTGCGGTTAAATCTTAATCGAATCTTTAGATTAGTAAAGCAGCACGCATATTTTTTAATACTACTTTTACTTTGTGTCAGAAGCAAAACTGATACAGTATTAAGTCATTAAGAAAATTGGGTTATGAAATCAAAGTTTATTTACCTGTTGTTGCTGTTTTCAATGTTTGCAGGCGCACAGGAAACTGCAAAGTTAAATTTCCAGCAATCACTTGAAAAAGCCAAAACGGAAAACAAAAACGTGCTGCTCTTTTTCTCTGGCTCCGACTGGTGTGCACCCTGCGTAAAATTCAAAAAACATTTCGTGGAAACCGATCAGTTCAAAACCTTCAGCACCGAAAACCTGATTGTTTACAATGCAGATTTTCCAAGACTGAAAAAGAACCAATTACCCACCGAAATTACCCAGGAAAACGAAAAATTAGCCGAAAAATACAATAACGATGGCCTATTTCCGCTAATTCTTTTGATGAACAACAAAGGGGAAGTACTCAAAAAGTGGGAACATTACCCGTCCGAAACATTAGAGGATTTCATCGCCAAACTGAAAGGATAATGCTCGAAAAAAAGGTTGAAAAATTAATGGGAAATCGCTTTGAGATTTCAGTTGTCGGACCCGATCAACATTGGTGTACCGATAAGATTAATTTGGCCATCGAAGAAATCAGACGCATCGAAAAACTGCTCACCACTTTTTCCAACGACAGTATAACTTTTGAAATCAATGAGAACGCTGGAATCCTCCCGGTTAAAGTGCCTGACGAAGTTTTCAGCCTGATTCAGCGTTGCCAGATGATCTCCAGAATTACACAAGGCGCCTTTGACATCAGTTACGGCGGTATCGATAAAAAATTCTGGAATTTCGATTTGGAAATGAAGGAACTCCCCGATGCCGAATCCGCCAAAAAATCGGTGGAACTGATCAATTATGAGAACATCATCTTAGACGAAACCGAAAAAACCGTTTTTCTGAAAAAGAAAGGAATGCGCATCGGTTTTGGAGGTATAGGAAAAGGCTATGCTGCCGAAATGGCCAAGAAAAAACTAATTGAAAACGGCGTGGAAAGCGGAATCGTAAACGCTGCAGGCGATTTAACCACCTGGGGCTATCAGGAAAACGGACAACCCTGGACTATCGGGATTGCCGATCCGAATTTAAGGACATCGACTTTTTCAACATTCAAAATAACGAACACTTCCGTAGCCACTTCGGGGAATTATGAGAAGTTCGTGATGATCGACAATAAGAAATATTCACACACGATTGACCCGAAAACCGGATTTCCTGTACGCGGCATAAAAAGTGTGACCATCATTGCCGAAAATGCCGAAATAGCGGATGCCCTGGCCACTCCGGTAACCGTAATGGGCATTGAAGTCGGACTGGATTTCATCAATCAGTTAAAACATATCGGCTGCATTATCATTGACGATTACGACCGAAAATATTTTTCAAATAACATTAGACTGACTTAAAAATTAAACCGCAGTAAGTATGAAAATAACAGCTTTTTGTTTGTTGCTTGGCCTGATGGTTGGGTGCTCACCGGTAAAAGAATATCAGAAATCAAAAATTAACGATTCAGATATGGAATTAGCCGCTAAAAAATCGGAGAAATTCGAAAATACATTTCAATTGTACAGAGAAGCCAGTTCCGGTGCCAACGGAGGAAAAACCGGTGGTGGTTGCGGTTGTAATTAATCAAAACAGAAAAGGAAAACATGAAAAAGAGAATCCTGACCGCATCCGTATTGGCCTTTTTGTTCGGTCACAATATGAGAGCGCAAAATACCGAAACGACAGACAGTTCGGCCTATAAAAAGCAAAAATTAAAAATTGAGGAAGTGAATTTCATTTCCAGTTATTATTCTCAGGACGGAAACAACTCGGCCGTAACCGGAGGTGTCGGAACAGAAAAACTGACCGACATCGCAACCACTTTCGACATAAGAGTTTCCAAAAGAGACAAAGACAACAACAAACACAATTTTGGTTTTGAAATCGGAATCGATTCCTATACTTCGGCTTCCTCTGATAAAATAGACCCAAATACCGTTTCCTCTGCTTCCTATCAGGATGTCAGAGTGTACCCGTCTGCCAATTACAGTTATGAGAATCTGGAAAAGAACTATATCTTAAGCGGAGGTCTTTCTTTTTCTGCTGAATTCGATTATACGTCCATTGGCGCCAATGCCGGATTTACGAAAATATCCAAGGACAGAAACCGTGAATTTTCGGCTAAAGCTATGGCCTTTTTCGATACCTGGAAAGTAATTCTGCCGATAGAACTCCGCGACAACCCCTCAGACGATGAAGCAGCTCAAGGCGATATGAAACCGCGAACTTCCTATAACTTAGGACTTACACTTTCTCAGGTGGTTAACAGAAACTTCCAGGTGGCTTTCCTCACGGATATCGGTTATCAGCAGGGATTACTGGCTACCAAATTCAACAGAGTCTATTTTGATGATATTCCTGCTACCGTAAAATCGGAAAAATTGCCCGATTCGAGATTCAAACTTCCTTTGGGAGTACGAGGCAGTTACTTCCTGGGCGACAACATCGTTTTAAGAGCCTTTTACCGTTATTATTGGGACGATTGGGGTATCAATTCGCACACCATCAGCCTTGAACCGACATTTAAGTTATCGGCGTTTTCATCGATTTCGGTACCGTATCGTTTTTATACACAAACGGCTGCAGATTACTTCAAACCCATCTATTTACACGGATTGGCAGAAGAATTCTACACCAGTGATTACGACTTATCGAAATTCAGCAGCAACATGATCGGATTGGGTTATAAAGTTACTGATGCGGATAAGGGAATTTTCCATTTGAAACGCTTCAACAGTCTGGAACTTCGCTACGGCTACTACACCCGAAACAACGGTTTGGATTCGCACATCATAACTTTAGCGATGAAGTTTAAATAAAGTAGCTAAATCCTTATCGTCTGATCATAAATTGCAGACAGCATACTTAAAACACAGATTTCACAGATTAATCTGAAAGTACGTAAGTTTAGTTTGCAGACTAAAATCTGTTAAGTGTAGATCTTAATTTATTTGCCACAAATTACACAAATCCGCACGAATTAATTTGCGAGAATTTGTGTAATTCGTGGCTATTTTTTTTTAAAAACTGATAGATTCATACACTAAAAGAATAAAGTTTTAACTATTTTTTCAGACCAATAAAAAACTTTGTGAACCTTGCGAAAACCCTTTGTGCACTTTGCGGTTAAATTCGCATTACCGACTTCCATTAAATTTGCGTTCGAAATCCGTACCTTTGCAACTTAGTCCCTTAAAATGAAATTCCAAGTCGTATCCGAATACCAACCCACAGGTGACCAGCCTCAGGCAATTGAAAAATTAGCCAAAGGTATTGTCAATGGCGAACGCTTTCAGACTTTATTAGGGGTAACCGGCTCCGGAAAAACCTTTACGGTGGCGAATGTCGTTCAGGAAGTTCAGCGTCCTACATTGGTTCTGGCGCATAACAAAACACTGGCGGCACAGTTGTATTCGGAGTTCAAACAGTTTTTTCCGAACAACTCCGTACAGTATTTCGTTTCCTATTACGACTACTATCAGCCCGAGGCCTTTATTCCGGTAACGGGAACCTATATCGAGAAAGACCTGTCCATTAACGACGAACTGGAAAAACTGCGTTTAAGCACCACTTCCGCCCTGCTTTCGGGACGACGTGACGTGTTGGTAGTGGCTTCGGTTTCCTGTTTGTACGGTATCGGAAACCCGGTGGAGTTTCAGAAAAACGTGGTTTCCTTAGAGAAAAACCAAATGATTTCGCGTACCAAATTATTGCATCGACTGGTGCAGAGTTTATACGCCAGAACCGAAGCCGAATTCACTCCGGGTACGTTCCGAATCAAAGGCGATACGGTAGATATTTATCCGAGTTACGGCGAAGAACCGTTCCGAATTCACTTTTTCGGCGATGAAATTGAAGAAATTGAGTCTTTCGATTCCAAAACATCACAGGTTTTAGAGAAATATGAAAAACTGACGATTTACCCCGCGAACATGTTCGTGACTTCGCCCGATGTGTTGCAGAATGCCATTTGGGAAATTCAGCAGGATCTGGTAAAACAAGTCGATTATTTCAAGGAAATCGGCAAACATCTGGAAGCAAAACGACTGGAAGAACGTACCAATTTCGATTTGGAAATGATACGCGAATTGGGCTATTGCTCCGGAATCGAAAACTACTCAAGATATTTAGACGGTCGTGAACCCGGAACAAGACCTTTCTGTCTGATCGACTATTTTCCGGACGATTATCTGATGGTGGTGGATGAAAGTCACGTGACCATTTCACAGGTACACGCGATGTATGGCGGCGACCGAAGCCGAAAAGAAAATCTGGTGGAATACGGTTTTAGATTGCCAGCCGCGATGGACAACCGCCCACTCAAGTTTGAAGAATTCGAAGGTCTGCAGAATCAGGTAATTTATGTTTCGGCAACACCGGCAGATTATGAATTGCAGAAATCGGAAGGCATTTATGTGGAACAGGTGATTCGTCCGACGGGGCTGCTCGACCCGATTATTGAAATTCGTCCGAGTTTAAATCAGATTGACGATTTGATTGAAGAAATACAATTGCGTTGTGAAGCCGACGAGCGCGTTTTGGTCACCACCTTAACCAAACGTATGGCGGAAGAACTGACCAAATATTTAACCAAAGTTTCCATCCGTTGCCGTTATATTCACTCTGATGTTGATACTTTGGAGCGTGTGGAAATCATGCAGGATTTGCGTAAGGGATTGTTTGATGTGCTGATTGGGGTGAACTTACTTCGTGAAGGTCTGGATTTACCCGAAGTGTCGTTGGTTGCGATTTTGGATGCCGATAAAGAAGGCTTCCTTAGAAGTCATCGTTCGCTGACACAAACCGTAGGTCGTGCAGCCCGTAACGTAAACGGAAAGGCGATTATGTATGCCGATAAAATCACGGCGAGTATGCAGAAAACCATAGACGAAACCAATTACCGCAGAACCAAGCAAATCGCCTACAACACCAAACACGGACTGGTTCCGAAAGGACTGAACAAAAGTCTGGGCAATGTTTTAAACCGTAATTCGGTTTCCACTCAATACTTCGAGGACAAAGCCTTGAAAGCCGCAGAACCGGAAAGTTTGTACTTATCAAAACCAGAAATCGAAAAGAAAATCCGTGAACTTCGCAAAAACATGGAAAAAGCAGCCAAGGAACTGGACTTCATGCAGGCAGCTAAATTGCGTGATGAAATTAAGGCGCTTCAGGAAAAGCTTTAAGGGTTTTATCCACAGTAAAACTTCTTCTCACCCCTATCGCCAGGACACAAATACTCAAATAGAATTTTAGCCACGAATTCACTAATTAATTTGTATAAATTAGTGAATTCGTGGCTAAGTTTTTTAATAAGACCATGAAATCAGAGCAAATCTTTTAAATCCGCATCAACTGAATACTATTTTTTAGTGATGGATCAGACGGTAGCTTCCCACTCCAAACTGATTAACTGTTTATAAACGTAACTACTACGAACGTGGTCAGACACGCCATCCAACGTGACAAATGGCGTTCCGAACCTATTAAAATACGTTATACAGCGTAATAAAAGACGTTCCGAACATATTTAAATACGTTATCTAACGTGTTAAATAGGGTTACAAACGTATTAAAATACGTTATACGACGTAATAAAAGGCGATCCCAAACGTATTAAAATACGTTATAAGACGTGGTAAATGACGTTAGGGACGTATTAAAACACGTCATACAACGTGGTGAATGGCGTTCAGAACGTGGTAAAACACGTTAGACGACGGGGTAAACGACGTTCTGAACGTGGTAAAAGGGGTTTCAGCCTACTCTACACAGCCGGACAATGCTTTAAACTTTCATAAGCAATCAAAATCGAAAAGCCTGTGCTTATTAAAACCGAAAATAAACTTCGTAAAAACACAGAAAAAGCAAACAAAAAACCAGACTTCCCTACGGACTGCCAAATCCCATTAGAAAATAAAGCCATTACAGTGAAAAATGTGATTTTATTTACATATTTCTTCTTTTAAATCGATTTATCAGGGTAAATTTTATATTTTTAGCCTCTATTAAAAAACCATAACTATGATTAAGAAAATTTTGGGACTACTAAGTTTAGTCGTTATCTCAACAACATTATCCTGTTCAAGTGACAGTGATTCAGACAACAATCAAACACCAACCTCCTCGGTTACAGCAACTGTAGACGGACAATCATGGGCTTCCATGACAGGCGGTGCAATTGCCAATGTAACACAAATTGATAATATGGGTGAAAGCCGCACCGTACTTCAGATTATTGGTACGAAAATGGACATGTCATCAATAACCCTTCAATTCCCAATCGACAATTTATCGGTAGGCACTTATACTTTTAACAATGATGAGATAGGTCTTTTGACATACGCTACAGCTGGAAACGGTACTGCTTATACATCTTTTGAAGAAACAGGCAGTTTAACTGTTAGTATAACGCAAGTAAACACAACTGCCAGAACAATTTCAGGAACTTTTTCGGGGACTTTAGTTGATTTTGATAACACCAGCAGCATAACGCTTACAAATGGTGCCTTCAATTCCGTTTCCTACATGAATACAGGCTTGTACAGTAACGGAACAATGAGTCTTACAAGAAATGGAGGAACTTCATTTACAATGGATAATGATCAGTCGGATGCTAAATATCTGATGATTTCCCAAAACTCAATGACGCAAATGGTATCGCTTATGGGTTACAACTCAACGTTAACATCTGATTTTGGTGTTTACAATTTAAATTTACCTGAAACTGCTACGGAAGGGACTTATGATTTAACTGCGGATGAAGGTTTCAGTGCCGGTATCGGCAACTCTGATAATCAGGCCGAATTTAACGTAACCAGTGGTAGTGTAACGGTAACTTCTCATCACGGTAACCACCTTGCAGGTACTTTCAGTTTCACTGCATCAAACGGAACAGAAACGGTTACGATTTCAAACGGAAGTTTTAGCATCACACACAATTAAGATTTTAAATTCTTAACGGAAACATATACTAACGAAGCTGCCAAAACAGCTTCGTTTTTTATTTAAATGAAGATACATACCAATCAAAAGGATATCAAAACCAAATACTTCCATAAAAAAACAGATTTTTATCACAAAAAAGGAACAAAAGACAACTTATTCACAATCAAGTATTTAAACTTTTAGTTGTAAATTTACGGACTCACTTCTACCTAGTATTTCAATTTAAAACAATTTATTTATGAAAACTAGTTCTCTTCTCACCATCGGATTGACATTCAGCACAATCCTTACTTTAACCGGACAAGTAAAACCACAACCGGCACCCGAAAAATCAGCAACTGACGAATATTACGGTATTCGGCTTGAAGACCCTTACCGAAACCTTGAAAACCTTGACGACCCTAAAGTAATCGAATGGATGAAATCCAATGCCGGATACGCAAGAGCCAAAATCGACGAAGTGGCCGAACGCAAAAACATTATTAAGAAACTCGAGGAATTTGATAAGAGAAAAGAGAGTACGGTCTTCAACCTTCAGATCACTAAAAACGACAACTATTTCTATCTGAAACGCAAAGCCAACGAAGAAAACGGAAAACTGTATCATCGTTTGGGATATAAAGGAACCGAAAAATTACTTTTTGATCCGGATACCTATAAAAAGAACACCAAAGTCAACTACTCCATAAGCTCCATAAGCCCTAACGAAGCAGGTAACAAAGTAGCCATTGAAATTGCACCGAACGGTTCCGAAAGCGCCGAAGTATTGATTTTAGACCTAAACGGAAAAATTTCTCCGGAAATCATTGATCGCTGCTGGTTCGCTTCGGCTTCCTGGATGCCCGACGGAAAATCGTTCACCTACAACCGTTTAAGTTCTGCTGATGTTACCGATACGAATCGCCTGCTCAATTCGAAAGTCTATTATCATAAAGTGGGTGATGATCCCAAAAACGACAGGGAATTTTTCTGCAGCAGCACAAATCCCGAACTAAAGATAAGCAAGGAAGAATTTCCGATTAATTACTTCCATCAGAATTCCAAAACCCATTACGGACTAGTTGTGACCGTAGACAAACGATTAAAACTATACACTACCGAATACAAAGAAGAAGTAAGACCCACAACATGGAAAAAGTTAGTTGAGAAAGAAGATGAAGTGACAAATTTCGGCATCGATAAAGACTTTCTGTACTATCAGACATTTAAAAACGCTCCTCACTTTAAGATCATCAAAGTACCTGTAAAAAGTCCTGATATTTCAAAAGCCGTGACGGTTGTTGAGGAACCTGAATCGGGTATCATCAGTGAATTTGCCGTTACCAAGGATGGACTTTATTATACTGTCCTCGAAAACGGGGTTCAAACAAGAGTCTATTTCCTTCCGAAAGGCAAAACGGTGGCATCGGAATTAAAATTACCTTTTACCGCAGGATCTGCAAGTTTAAGCACCAAAGACGAAACATTAAGCGATGTTTGGATTACCTTATCTGGTTGGACCTCACCGTCAAAACGTTTTATGTATAACCCAACCGACAATTCGTTTACCCTGCAACCCTTATCAAAACTGGTAGACTATCCGGAATTAAAAAATATTGTGGCACGGGAAGTTATGGTACCTTCTCACGACGGAGTGATGGTACCGGTTTCAATCATTCATGATAAAAATGTAAAGCTGAACAGCAACAACCCGGTTTTAATAATGGGCTATGGCTCCTACGGGATGTCGATAACGCCGTTTTTCAGCACCATTCTCCTTACCTACTGTTCGTATGGAGGCGTGTTTGTAATTCCTCATGTTCGCGGTGGCGGAGAATTGGGTGATGCCTGGCACAAAGCAGGTCATAAAAGCACCAAACCCAACACCTGGAAAGACCTGATAGCTTCCGCCGAATATCTGGTGAATCAGAAATACACCTCTCCGCAAAAAATTGCCATTATGGGAGGAAGCGCGGGCGGAATACTGGTGGGACGCTCCATGACGGAAAGACCCGACTTGTTTGCCGCAGTGATATCAGAAGTAGGTGCTATGAATACGGTTCGTATGGAAAACACGCCGAACGGACCCGGAAATGTACCGGAATTCGGAACCGTTAAAAATGAAGCCGAATTTAAAGCGCTGTTGGAAATGGACTCCTACCATCATCTTAAAAAAGGCGTGGCCTATCCCGCCACATTACTTACAGCGGGAATCAATGACCCTAGGGTAATTGCCTGGGAGCCGGCAAAATTCGCAGCCAGACTGCAAACTTCTACTTCTTCCGAAAAACCGGTGTTGTTTTTAACGGATTTTGAAGCGGGACACGGTATGGGTGATTCGAAAACAAAAACATTCGAATCTTTTGCCGATACGTTCAGTTTTGCCTATCAGCATACCGGACATCCTAAATTCCAACCTTCAAAAAAATTAGAGAAATATTAATTGTGCTGCAGCACAAAAGAATAAAGCAATGTTTCCGGCTCGATCATTTGGTTTGGTGATTGGGCCATTGCTTTTAACGTTTTTTTGATTCCCATCGGGTTTAACCCCATATTGATCCCAATCTCGTTAATGGCTTTGATTTCACGTTCGTGCAACACGCCATCACAATGCATCAGTAAAGCCAGACGATAGAACTGCATGATGCGGTGATGTTCGTCTTTTATTACCTTAACCTGGTTACGTTTTGCGAACAATTCCAGAAAGACAGTTTTGTCTATTTCGAGTTCCTGTGCAATGATCCACAAAAAATCGTATTCGCGGTCGTGTAATTCACCATCCACAACGGCAAAAGCAATCATTTCGGAAAGAAGGCTTAATTTTTCTTCGTAGGTATTCATCGCATTATTTTTTTTGCGAAGTTATAATAAAATCCCAATTCTTAAAACTGTATCTTTGCCTAAATATAATTACGATTTATGACTAACAACGATATATTCAAAAAATTAAGAGTTGCGCTACAATTGCGTGACGATCAAATTGTTGCTATTTTGGAACTGGTGGATTTCCGGATTTCAAAGGGCGAAGTGGGAAACTTTTTCCGTGCCGAAGACCACCCGAAGTATATGGAATGCGGCGATCAGGTTTTACGCAATTTCCTTAACGCATTAGTCATTCACCTTCGCGGAACCAAGGAAAACCCAAAAAATCCAATGGAGGTCTTAAAAAGCCACAAAAGCGATGCGCCGAAAGTAGAGAGCGAAAAGGAAAAAGGGACAGAAAGGGAAAAGAGAAAAGAGATAACTGATAAACCTAAATTCTCAAACGACAGACCCAAATCGAAAACCGATTTTAAAAAGCCAATGTCAAAAGGTAAAGGGAAACCAGCACCAAAAAAAGAACCGATTGTTGAAAAAGTGAAATTCAATAACGGAAAAAAGAAAGACAACAAGTAATCCGTTTCGTTTTATAAAGGCAGAAATCCCGTATCGTTCTTAAAACGGCACGGGATTTTTTATTGGCAGGAAAAGTTTATTCCGGTTTGAAAGTCACATAAAAGGAATATTCGCTTCCTTGCTTTAACTGACCGGCGTCTATTTTCTTATAGTTCAGTTTATCTGAAATGAATCTTTTGATTTGATTATCATCAGTACCAACCTGTAACACAACAATTTCATTATCAACATTAATTTTAACCTGTACTTTTACCACCACCTCTTTTTCAAGTTCCACGTCAAATTTGGTTGTCTCTAACAACCTAACCACTTTTTTTACCGCTTTTGGTAAATCTTCTGTTGCATTAGAATTGTTTGCCGAAACAAATGTTGTGTTCATCACAAGAGCAACAACAAACAATACAATTGATTTTTTCATTTTTTGATTTTTTTTATTTGATTACAGGTCAAAATTACGCAAACACCATAACCAAACGAACTAGTTTTCAATAACTTAACCGATATTTAAAATTGGATTCCATACCGATTTTCTTTCGATAAAGAATGTTCCGTGAAATGCCATTTAATTTCGATGAATAGCCATAATCCTGTTAAAACATAAAGAAAATCGGTTTGTCCCGGATACATTAATTTAAACTTCAAAAGTTACATTACCGAAAGTTTACATTGAAGTAACAAAAAAAGCCTCAGCAAATGCTGAGGCTCTTAGTATATAAGTCTGAAACTTTCTGATATTAGCTTAAAGCGGCTTTTACTTGATCTGCAGCTTCCTGGAACTGAACAGCAGATAAAATCGGCATACCAGAATTATCGATTAATTCTTTAGCGATTTCAGCATTAGTTCCTTGTAAACGAACGATGATCGGCACTTTAATATCGTCACCCATGTTTTTGTAAGCATCAACTACACCCTGAGCAACACGGTCACAACGAACGATACCACCAAAGATGTTAATTAAGATAGCTTTTACATTCGGGTCTTTTAAGATGATACGGAAAGCCGTTTCCACACGTTTAGCGTCAGCTGTTCCTCCTACGTCAAGGAAGTTTGCCGGTTCGAAACCTGCATATTTGATTAAGTCCATAGTTGCCATAGCCAAACCTGCACCGTTAACCATACATCCTACTGTACCGTCAAGATCCACATAGTTTAATCCAGCTTCTTTAGCTTCTACTTCAATCGGACGCTCTTCTGTAATATCGCGCATTTCCGCTAAATCAGCATGACGGTATAATGCATTGTCATCTAAAGTAACTTTAGCATCCACAGCCATGATTTTGTTGTCTGATGTTTTTAAAACCGGGTTGATTTCAAACATAGATGAATCGGAACCAATGTATGCTTTGTATAATGCGTCAACGAATTTGATCATTTCTTTGAATGCCTCACCGGATAAACCTAAGTTGAAAGCGATTCTTCTTGCCTGGAAACCTTGTAATCCAACAGAAGGATCGATTTCTTCAGTAAAGATTAAATGCGGAGTGTGTTCTGCCACTTCTTCGATATCCATTCCACCTTCAGTAGAATACATGATCATGTTACGGCCATTACCACGGTTCAATAAAACCGACATGTAAAATTCTTTAGTCTCACTCTCACCAGGATAGTAAACATCTTCAGCAACCAATACTTTGTGAACTCTTTTACCTTGTGGAGGAGTTTGAGGCGTAATCAAATCCATACCAATAATCTGCCCGGCAATTTCCTGTACCTGCTCCAGATTTTTAGCCAATTTAACTCCACCGCCTTTTCCACGACCACCTGCGTGAATCTGAGCTTTAATTACGTGCCAGCCTGTTCCTGTTTCCGCTGTAAGCTGTTTTGCTTTAACCACTGCTTCTTCAGCGTTATGAGCCACATAACCGCGTTGTACTCGCACGCCGTAGCTTGCTAATATTTGTTTTCCTTGATATTCGTGTAAGTTCATAATAGATGTGTTTCTTATAAAAATAAAAGTGCCACAAAAATAGCAAAGTATATTGAATGTGCCTAATGTTTTTTTGTTTTATAACACATCAACACTCACAAAAATTGTAACATCATAGACTGATTTGTAACATTTTGTTAAAATTAAATAATCTGCATTTGTATATGAAATTTGTTTATTATTTTTACGAAAAATTTAATTAAAAATGGAATCTAATCAATTACTTTCAGTAGCAGAAGAATTTGGGTGTCCGCTTTATGTGTACGACGCCGCCAAAATTCAATCACAGTACAATCGTTTAACCAATGCTTTTTCCAAGGTGGAAAAACTACGCATCAATTATGCCTGTAAAGCATTGTCTAACCTATCTGTTCTCAAGCTACTGAAGAAGATGGGTTCCGGACTTGATACAGTTTCCATTCAGGAAGTGCAGTTGGGTTTGCATGCCGGTTTTTCCCCGGACATGATAATCTATACGCCCAACGGAGTTTCCCTGGATGAAATCGAAGAAGCAGCCACTTTAGGCGTTCAGATTAATATTGACAACCTTTCTATTTTAGAACAATTCGGAGCAAAACATCCGAACATTCCGGTTTGTATCCGAATCAATCCGCACGTTATGGCGGGTGGAAACTCGAATATTTCCGTTGGACACATCGACAGTAAATTCGGAATTTCAATCCACCAATTACCTCATATTCTGAGAATTGTGGAGAATACGAAAATGCATATCAACGGAATCCACATGCACACGGGTTCTGACATTTTAGATATCGAAGTGTTTTTATACGCCGCAGAAATTTTATTTGATACGGCTAAACATTTTAAAGATTTGGATTTCCTTGATTTCGGAAGCGGATTCAAAGTACCTTACAAAAAAGGCGACATTGAAACCAATGTGGAAGAAATGGGTAAAAAATTAACGAAACGCTTTTTAGCCTTCGAAAAAGAATACGGTCGTGAATTAACTTTAGCTTTCGAACCGGGTAAATTTTTAGTGAGTGAATCCGGTTATTTCTTAGCGAAAGTTAACGTGGTAAAACAAACCACTTCCACTGTTTTTGCAGGAGTTGATTCCGGTTTCAACCACTTAATCCGCCCGATGTTGTACGGTTCGGAACACCATATTGAGAACATTTCACATCCAAAAGGAAAAGAACGTTTTTATTCGGTAGTGGGTTATATCTGTGAGACCGATACGTTTGCAACCAACAGGAGAATCACAGAAATTAAAGAAGGTGATATTTTAAGTTTCCGAAATGCTGGAGCATACTGCTTTACAATGGCGTCCAACTACAATTCACGTTTTAAACCGGCCGAAGTACTTTGGCACGAGGGTAAAGCACATTTAATCCGTCAGCGTGAAACGTTTGATGATATCTTGAGAAATCAGGTGGAAGTTGAATTATAATACTATTCTCCATTAAAACAATAGAGGCTGATCAAATACTGATCAGCTTTTTTTTTGCATTGAAAACCCCTAAAATCTGGTTTTCAATTTATTTGTGACAGAGATTGAAGGTTCCCCTGTAACATTTTTGTATTAAAGTCGTTTTAATCATACAACCTAACCAAAAAACACCATGGCTACATTCAAAAAATTTTCAGGCTTGCTCCTACTTGTTTTACTGTTTTCCGTGCAAGAGGCTATTTCCTGCAGTATGTATAAAATTACTTTGAACGGAAAAACCATCGTTGGTTGTAATGAAGATGCCTGGCGTACCACATCCCGAATCTGGTTTGAAACCCGCAACCATTCATACCAATATGGCGCTGCTTTTTCAGGCTCCCGTTTTGACGGCTCAAATGGTTTTGCACCGCAATCCGGTATGAACGAGCACGGACTTTGTTATTCAAGACTGGCCAGCAACATCAAAAAAAAGGATCATTCCGGTTTTGAAAATCGTTTAAAAATAACCAATCCGACTGCTTATCTTAAAGATATCTTGCACAACTGTAAAACTGTTGACGATGTACAGAAATTCATCAGCCGCTATGATCACAGTTTTTTTCTTGAAGATGTTTTTATTTATGTGGAGTCTTCAGGAAAATACTTGGTGGTAGAACCTTACCTGATGACTGTCGGCTATGATTCAAAGTATGTTTTGTCAAACTTCTGTCCTTCTGAAACCAGTACCGAAAAAGCAATGCAATTAACTCGCTACCGCAACGGCGTTGCGTTCTTAAAAGACAAAATGGATACCTCATTAGCATTTTGCACGGCTTTATCCGATACGATGAGTGTTTGCCGTGAAAAAATTGGGGACGGAACGCTGCTCACTTCTATTTGGAATCCAAAAGACGGAACTGTAAATCTTTACTTTTATCACAATTACCAGAAAAGCGTAGAATTCAATATTAATGAAGAATTGACTAAAGGCAATCACAGTATCGAAATTTCAAAATTATTCCCGAAAAATGAAGAATTCGAAAAACTGGCTACCTATCAAACACCGCAAAACAACGGTAAAATACGATTGTTCTTAATCGGCATTGGACTTATTCCAATTTTAACGTCTTTGTATTTCACCATTCAATATTTCCGAAACAAAAAACAGTATGCAAAATACATACTGTTCTTCCTGCCGTTTGGCCTTGTTTTATTTTATTACATGTTTGTTTTATGCACCGACATCAATATTTTTTATTTTAAGGCACCTTATAAGCATTACAGTTCAGCATTTGTTTCATCAACCTCCTACATTCCTTTTTTACTGTTGCTACTTATAATTCCGATTGGTGGCTTAATCATAAAAACCTATAGAAATAGTGCCTTCAGCAAAACCTCAAAATTTATTCTCACTTTAAATTTTATAGGTTACATCACACTAATCGGATGGTTTATCTATTGGGGTTTTTATAATATCTTCTAAAAGAAGATTACTTATTAAAAACCTCTGTCAGCACTTCCGCTTCTGTTCCGTTCGGGAAAGGGATCCTAAGTTTTTGAGCAATGGTCGGGGCAATTTGGGTAATCACTTTTTTATCGTGTGATTCGCCCTTTTTAATATTCCAGCCGTAAAACAACATCGGAACGTGGGTGTCATAACTGTACGGACTTCCGTGTGTGGTTCCCGTTCCGGAATATTCCACATAAGCCGGTTTAAACAACACTACAAGCTCACCGTTCTGCACCGGGTCATACCCTTTGGCAATAGCTTTCAGAAAATAATCACTTCCGGAAGCGGCAAGAATCTCATCTTCAGTATAAACCCGTTTTACGTACTTCTGCGTGTAAAGATATTCCTTAAAAGTCTCCTTTACTTTTGACAAATCCAACCCTTTTGAGTTTATCAACTCCTTGTTTAGAAATACATTGTAGTTGGAATAATTCAGAAGTAAATTAACGCCGAATGTTTTCGTAGAGAAATCAGTCAATTCCGTTTCGATATTCTTCCACGGAATATTATCCACATCATACTTGTTATCTTTCAGGTATTTCACGTTTTCTGCCCCGGCGTGATCGGCAGTTAAGAACAACAGGTAATTGTCTTTTCCGACCGTCTTATCGAGGTACTTCAAAAATTCAGCTATACTTTCATCCAAACGCAAATACGCGTCCTGCAATTCTATGGAACGTGGTCCGAGTGTGTGTCCGATATAATCCGTCGATGAAAAACTCACGGTAAGAAAGTCTGTAACATTGTCTTTTCCTAAGGCTTCTGCGGCAATGGCCCTTTCAGCGAATTCAACTATCAAATTGTTTCCGAAAGGCGTTGAACGTAAAACACCGGCATCATTATCAGCATACATTTCTTTCAGACTGAATGGAAAAAAAGGCGTTTTCTTAAACAATTTTCCTTCATAGGGATTGTTATCGGTTAAACTTTCATTGTAAGTTTCTTTGGGTTTCAATAAATCCCAACCTTTATCAATATATTTTTGAAAGTTTTTTTCGTTGTTGAATTGCGTCACCCAACCTGGCAATTGTTCGCCGTAAAACGTACTGGAAATAAAGGCTCCTGTCCTACTATACCAAAACGCACCGTTGGCAAAATGTCCGGCAGGTAAAATCGCACCACGGTCTTTCAGACTGATTCCGATTACTTTTCCTTTGAAGTTTGTTGCCAGTTTCAGTTCATCTGTAATTGTGGTCGCCTGAAGGTTTTTCGGAGACATTTTCCCCTCGCTTTCCGCTCCGTCGCCAATAGTTTTCACTGAAGCATCATCTGTACAATACACCTCTTTTCCGGTTGCCTTATTAAACCACTCATTCCCGACAATTCCGTGTATATCAGGTGTTGTACCGGTAAAAACGGAGGCATGTCCCGGCGCGGTGTAAGTTGGCATATAATTGTAATGCATGTTATGGAACGTATAGCCGTCATTCATCAACCGTTTGAATCCGTCATTGGAAAAATCGTCTGAAAACCGATACAGGTATTCCATTTTCATCTGATCAACCACAATTCCGATAACCAATTTTGGTTTTTGTTGTGCAGACACAGTCGAAACTAATCCTAAAACGGCAACCTGAAGTAATCTTTTCATATCTGTTTCTTTTACATAAAAAATCCCGAAAACCGGGACTTTATTTATTTCACATATTTCATGTTATATATCAGGACCCTGCTGTCTTCGTAGATATACAACTGTTTCACGTCGGTTCCTTTCATCGAGCGAATCGCCAACACACATTTATCGCCATCACCATTCACGCACTGGAACGTATCGACACTTCCTTCCTCATTGGTTTTCGGATCATTATACCCTAAAATAGTATATAACTGAACCACTTCAGAATACACTACGATTCGGTCCTTATTGGTATCTAAAGTCACTACTATTTTCGCTTCTTTAAAGTCGGAATACGGACTCCAATTTCCTTTTGAGTTTTTGATACTCATACTAACACCTGATGTTTCAAATCGATACGATTGCGCAGTTGCATTTAATCCGATAAACAAAAGGAATACTAAACTGATATTTTTTAAAAACTTCATATATTTTTCTTTCTGATTTTACAATAATGATGCCACCTGGTTTCTTGCAGATTCAAATTCGGACATCATATCGTCCACAATTTGTTTTACGGGTTTGATATCGTGAATCAATCCGGCAATTTGCCCGATTTCCAATTCACCTTCCACCAGATCACCTTCAAACATACCGCGTTTGGCTCTTGCACGGCCTAATAACGCTTTCAGTTCTTCTGTTGTCGGACATTTTGCGTACAATTCCTGAACATCATTATAGAACTTATTCTTAACCAATCGAACCGGCGCTAATTCTTTCAAAGTTAAATGCGTATCGCCTTCTTTTACATTGATGATTGTCTCCTTGAAATTATCATGAGAAGAACTTTCAAACGAAGCCGCGAAACGACTCCCTACCTGAACACCATCGGCACCCAATACCATAGCAGCCAACATACCTCTTCCGGTAGCAATCCCCCCGGCAGCAATTAACGGAATGCTTACATTTTCTTTGACCATCGGAATTAACGTTAGCGTTGTAGTTTCTTCTCTCCCGTTATGTCCTCCGGCTTCAAAACCTTCCGCTACAACCGCATCCACTCCTGCTTCCTGAGCTTTTAGTGCGAATTTGGAACTACTTACTACGTGAACAACGGTAATACCCCTTTCCTTTAGAAAAGAAGTCCACGTCTTCGGGTTTCCTGCGGAAGTGAATACGATTTTCACGCCTTCTTCCACAATGATATTCATAATGTCTTCGATATTCGGATACAACATGGGTACGTTTACACCGAAAGGCTTGTCCGTTGCTTTCTGACATTTCTGAATATGTTCCCGAAGCACTTCCGGATACATCGACCCGGCTCCCAATAAGCCTAATCCTCCGGCATTACTCACGGCACTGGCTAATTTATAACCGCTGTTCCAAATCATTCCACCCTGAATAATAGGGTACTTAATATTAAAAAGTTGTGTTATTCTGTTCATATTTTTGATGACATTACTTTTTGATTAGCCTGCCGGTTTGCGATTGGTTATCAAAAGTAATTTTATACGTATAAATTCCTGAGTTTAAATCTTCTAAAACAGTCGGTTTATTAATTTCGATTTTCTCATGCAAAACCGATTGTCCCAAGCTGTTATAAATTGTAATTTCAGCATTGGAAATTGTTTCTGTTAAGGCAACACTGATTTGATTTTTTGCCGGATTCGGATAAACAACGAATCCTTTTTTACCGAATTCCGAAGTCGACAGTACAGCATTATTATAGGCTAATTGAAAATCGGGAATACCATAACCATAATTATTATCTGGATTTGTAAAACGATCGGCTGATGCCTTTACCAACTGAACGATTTCGGCATTGGTTTTATTCGGAAAAGCACTCCAAAACGAGGTTACTGCACCGGCTAAAATCGGACCGGCAAACGAAGTTCCGTTATTTATTGAGATTGTTCCTGTTTGTGTTGCTACCGTGGCTCCGACTCCCAAGGCCATCAGATCGGGTTTAATCCTTCCGTCAAATGTGGGTCCGATGGAACTGAAACCGGCTTTTACTTCCGCACTGTTAACCGCACCAACAGTCAAACTCGTAACAGCATCACCTGGCACACCTACATAAGGATCTGCTGTGCTACCCGAATTTCCTGCTGAAGTAATGCAAATCATTCCTTTACTGAAGGCAATGTCTGCAGCTCGCGAGGCAAATGCCGTTTGGCCGTTCAAATCATTATAGGAATAACTGTAAGCCGGATTATCGTATCCGAAATAGCCCAAAGAGGTGTTCACAACATCAACTCCCAGACTATCGGCCATTTCAAGTGCTTCCGTCCAATAACTTTCTTCCACGGGATTTTCGCTGCTTATATCCTCGGTAACAAACAAATAATAGTGTGCGTCCGGAGAAGTTCCCACCAACTGATTATCAGTAAAACCTCCCATATTCGACAACACCTGGGTTCCGTGTTGGAAACCCGTATAAGGGTTATTGGTTCGGTTTACAAAATCGTATCCTCCTAAAATCAGATTATTATCTCTTAAACGCTGAAAAGGAGCTTGTGTATCTACACCGGGAAAACCGGCATCCATTATCGCAACAATTTTTCCTGCTCCGGTTTTGTTTTGCTGGTGTAACCAATGTGTATTCAGCATTTGCGACTGAATTGCGGAAGATCCATAATTATAGATTACCTGAGTATCCAAAAACTTATTAATTCTTTGTGTGTTCTGAACTGTTACCGGATTTACCCGTCCACCGGGATTCAGCGAATGATTGGCATACTTAATACTACTGACAAAAGGTAAAGCGGAAAGCGCCGCGATATTCGCCTGAGTCCCTCTCACATGCAAAGCATTTAGCCATTTTGACTTTGCTTTTACCGTGATTCCGGGTGCAGTTTTTATCTGATTGATATAAGACTGATGTATAGGCGCATCCTGAGTATTCAAGGCAATTCCCTGAGTCGTTCTCCTGTTTAAGGATCGCTGCGTTAACATAGCAAGCGGGTTGTCAATATAAAATTGGGCATTGGGCTTATTCGTAAAATAAATCCACGCATCTTCCTGAGAAAACGACAACAAAGTAAACAAGAATGCAAAAATTAGGAATGCTTTTTTCATAGCCCTCTGCTTTTGGAAAGCGCTAATTTATGAAATTACTCCCGAACCAACTAATTCATCGTCAATATGCCACGAAACGAATTGTCCTTCGGTAATTGCCGATTGCGGTTCGTCGAAAACCACATACATTCCGGTTTCATATTTGTATAATTTTGCTTTCTGAAGCGGCTGACGGTATCGGATTCGGGCCATAACCTCCATAGCTCCACCATCCTTCAATGCCAAATCTTCTCGGATCCAATGAATTTCAGGGGTTTTAACCAACAATGCTTTTTTGAACAGTCCAGGATGATTTCCTCCCTGTCCCGTATAAATACTGTTGGTTTTCACATCGGTGGCGATAATGAATAAAGGTTCTTTGGTTCCCCCTACATTCAGTCCTTTTCGTTGTCCGATGGTAAAATAATGAGCACCCTGGTGTTTACCCACCACTTTTCCAAGTTCGGGTTTGTATTCTATATTTTTAGATTCGTAAGCCAGTTCTTCTTCCAACGAATTGAATTCGGGTTTTGGGATTGAATAAACCGGATTATCAGCATTCACTTCGTAAATCAAACCTTCTTTAGGCTGTAATTGTTGCTGTAAAAACTCAGGCAAACGTACTTTCCCGATGAAACACAACCCTTGCGAATCTTTCTTTTCTGCCGTTACCAGATCCATCTGAGCCGCTATTTCACGAACCTGAGGTTTAGTCAGCTCGCCAATCGGGAATAACGCCTTCGATAATTGTTCCTGCGATAATTGGCAAAGAAAATACGATTGGTCTTTATTACCGTCAACACCTGCTAACAACTGATAGATTTCTTTTCCGTCTTTTTCAAGCGTTCCTTTTCGGCAATAATGTCCGGTTGCCACATAATCGGCACCAAGGCTCAGCGCTATTTTCATAAAAACATCAAACTTAATTTCCCGGTTGCACAAGACATCGGGATTTGGAGTTCTACCGTTTTCGTATTCGCTGAACATATAATCAACGATTTTCTCTTTGTATTGTTCGCTCAGATCGACCGTCTGAAACGGAATTCCTAACTTTTCTGCCACCAACAACGCATCGTTACTATCTTCTAACCAAGGACATTCGTTTGAAATTGTTACGGAATCATCGTGCCAGTTCTTCATGAAAAGGCCAATAACTTCGTATCCCTGTTCTTTTAAAAGATAAGCAGCAACACTCGAATCCACACCACCGGAAAGTCCAACAACTACACGTTTCATTCTCTTCTTCTTTTGTTTAATTTATTTTCCTTGGTAATCTTCTACGGGCTTGGTTCTTTTTTCGAATTTCTTACCCTGTAAATCCATGTTAACGGTTTTCAGTTTCCCATTTTCAAGAACCTTCCACTTCCCCACTTTCTTACCATTTTTGAACATTCCCTGTCCGCTGATTTGTTTTTCGGAAATTCTAAACGTAGCCATCCCGTCGTATTGGTCGTTTTTATAATTCGACTCCTCCAGAACAACTCCGTTATCAGCATATTTTTTATACTTCCCTTCTTTCTTCCCATTTACATAGGTAGTTTCTTCCGCAATCTTATCATTAGGGAAATACACTTTTCGAACACCGTTCAATTTACCATCGACATAATTTTCAAGTGTCATGATTTTTTTGGAATCCAAATGGTAATACTTCCATTCGCCTACATAAGTGTCTTTACCCACTACTTTACCTTCACTGACTTTAAACCCCTTCTGATTGTAAAAAGTCGTATAATGCGAACCGTCATTAGCCGAAAAATCGCGGGTAGCAATTACCACTAATTTTACGGTATTATCGAAATACTTGAAAACGCCGGTTTCTTTTCCGTGCTCAAAAGTACCTTCATAACGCGGATTTTTGGTATCC
This sequence comes from Flavobacterium limnosediminis JC2902, assembly GCF_000498535.1. Lineage (GTDB taxonomy): Bacteria > Bacteroidota > Bacteroidia > Flavobacteriales > Flavobacteriaceae > Flavobacterium > Flavobacterium limnosediminis. Next base: position 222,814 of record NZ_AVGG01000005.1, read on the forward strand.
TCATAAACTCCTTTCCATAAGCCGTGACGCTTTCCGCTTTCATCAAATTTATTGATATTCTGACCATAAATAACTGAACACCATAATGTTAACAAAAGTATAAAACTTATGTTTTGTTTAATCTTTTTCATTTTTTGTTAAACAATTTAAATTAGTATTTCTTAACTTAGCTGTACTAAAAACTCACAACTATGAAAAATATTTCAAAAGTAATCAAATTAAGCTTGCTGGCAATAGTTGCGAGCATCAGCTTTAGCTGTTCTGATGATGACGATATGTCAAATCCGGCACCAGTAAACAATTCAATTACCGGTATTGCTTCCAGAACCGCTGATCTGTCAATTTTGGTTGATGCGCTTACCCGCGCGAATTTAACACAAACATTGGACCAAAGTGGCGCTTACACCGTATTTGCCCCTACAAATGCCGCTTTCACAACTTTTTTAAGAGATAATGGCTATGCTTCATTAGAGGAAGTTCCGGTTACTGCTTTAAAAGAAATCCTTTTAAATCACGTTGTATCGGGAACTTTAAATTCATCATCATTATCAACCGGCTATCTTAAAACACTGGGTAAAGGAAGCGCTTCTGCATCCAACACACTCAGCTTGTTCGTGAACACTTCCAGTGGTGTCAGATTAAACGGTATTTCAAATGTCACTACCCCAAACATAACCGCTTCAAATGGTGTCATTCACATTGTTGATGCTGTCATCGGACTGCCAACCATTGTAACCCATGCGTTGGCAAACCCTAACTTCACCACCTTGGTTAGTGCCCTTACAAGAGCAGACCAACCTGATTTTGCCGGCATTCTTTCCGGAAACGCAAATTCACCTTTCACTGTTTTTGCCCCTACAAATGACGCATTTGGAAGCCTGTTAACCGAATTGGGAGCCACCAGCCTGAATGATATCAGCCAAAGTACATTGGAAAACACGCTTAAATACCACGTAGTTGCCGGTGCAAATGTACTGTCATCCACCCTGACAAACAACCAGATGGTAACCACTTTCCAAGGACAGAGTTTTACCATCACCACAATGGACGGAGCAAAAATCACAGATGCCAACAACCGAGTGAGCACTATAATTGCAGTGGATGTCCAGGCCTCAAACGGAGTAATACACGTTCTTGACAAAGTGATACTACCGGCTTTTTAACTAAATTTCTCAAAGAACAAATTAAATCTGTAAAGCACCTCACAAGGGTGCTTTGCTTTTACACCCCTAACTCAAGTGCCCTTTCATTGGCGGCCATAACCGCTTTTGCAATAATATCTTCAGTTGACAGGGCATCAAAAACTTCCAAAGCCCGTTCTGTAGTGCCTCCTTTGGAAGCCACTTTGGCAATCCACTCCTCATTTGAAAAAGAATTGGCATTCTTCAGATTTATGGAGCCGATGAAAGTTTGATTCACCAGCAATTCCGCTTCTGAAGCAGAAAAACCCAATTGCTCCGCAGCCTTAATCATCGATTTCATAAAATAAAACACATAGGCCGGTCCGCTTCCCGAAACTGCCGTTGCCGCGTCTATAAGTTTTTCATTATCCACATAAATTGATTTTCCGGTTGTGTTCAACAGGTTTTGAATGATGAACAAATCCTTTCGGTCGATATCCGGTGAGGCTGAAAAAACGGTCATCCCCATTCCGATTTGCGAAACAATATTCGGCATGGAGCGAACCACTTTTAACGAATTGGTCATTTTCTGAATGGTTCTGATTGTCACCCCGGCCATAATGGAAAGCACAATCTGCCCATCGGTTAGTTTTGATTTCAATTTTTCAGAAACAGCTTCAAAATCCTGAGGCTTCACAGCTAAAATGACGATATCCGTTTCAGAAAAGGAATCGTTAACTTCCGAAATAAAATTAGCAGCCGGTATGCCCAACATTTCTTTTTCCGTTGGTGTGAATCGGTCCACCACAATAATATCTTCGGCTTTGATAAACCTTGAATTAATAAAACTTCCGGCATAGGTTTTCCCCATGTTTCCGTAACCGATAATTGCTATTTTCATAATTCTGACAAATAAAAAAAGCCCTGCTTTTATGAGTGTTAACTTTCTAAAAACAGGGCTTTGACTTATAAATAAATGAAATTATTTTTTGGCTTTCTTCTGTGCTTCAGCCTGCTCCATCATTTCCTGCATTTTCTTTTGGAACTTGCTTTGGGGTTTATCCTTTGTCTTATTCTCCTGAATCTGAGCGTGAATTTTCTTCTCGTCCACAATGTAGTTTTTAATCACTAACATGATTCCGATAGTAATGGTATTGGAAATGAAGTAATACAAACTCAATCCGGATGCATAGTTATTAAAGAAGAACAACATCATGATCGGGGACACATAAATCATTATTTTCATGATTTTACCCATATCCGGCATACCTTCCTGTTGTGGAGCCGACATTTGTTGATCTCCCGTTGTCATTTTCATGTAGAAGAAAATAGCTACTGAAGCTAAAATCGGGAACAAGCTCACGTGACTTCCGTAGAACGGAATATGGAACGGCAATTCCAAAATAGAATCGTAAGACGATAAATCATCTGCCCAAAGGAAACTCTTCTGACGTAAATCAAACATTGACGGGAAGAATTGGAACAAGGCATAGAACACCGGAATCTGCATGACAGCCGGCAAACAACCTGCCATCGGATTCACACCTGCTTTACCATACAATTTCATGGTTTCCTGTTGTTTCTTCATCGGGTCTTTAGCAAACTTTTCATTCAGTTCCGCTATTTCAGGACGCAATACTTTCATTTTGGCCTGAGACAGGTATGACTTATACGTTACCGGAGACATTACCAAACGCACTAACATGGTGAATACAATAATTGCAATTCCGTGAGGGAAGAAATCACTTAGTACATCATAAGCCGGAATGAAAACATAACGGTTAATCCATCCGAAGATTCCCCAACCCAACGGCATCACTTCGTCAAGATTCTTTTCGTAACCGTTTAGAATTTTATAATCGGCCGGACCGTAGTACCAGTTCATAGCATAATTCAACTCTCCGTTTTTGAATGCCAACGGTAATTTTGCCGAGAAATTTTTAGTGTAAACCGTATCCTTTTCTTCATCATCAACAAGGTTTTCCGATTTTAATTGCGCTGCTTTAATTGGCGTTTCCGTCAATAAAATGGAAGTGAACAAATCCTGTTTGAACGCCACATACGTTAAATCCTCAGCAGTAGTTTCATCTAATTTGCTGGCAGCACTTAAATAATTATCTTTTCCGCCTTCGTATTCATAAACGATTTCTGTATATCGGTTTTCATACGTTACACTTTTCTCGTTACGAAACGCTTTCAACTGCCAGTCTAAATCAAGCGGTTTTGAAGTATTGATCACATTGCTTAAGCCTTGTGTTCGAATGGAAAAATCCATCATGTATTCCTTTGGCTTCAACACATAACGATACTCTAAAAACTGGTTAGCACCCGCTTTTAAACGCATGGTTACCACCTGATTCTCACCTTCTTTTGTAAGAGTAGGTTCGAAATATAAATCTTTTGTATTTAAAACACGATTGTCTTTCGTTTGAAGTTGAATGTTCAGATTAGCATTATTGTTTTTGATAATCTCAACCGGTTTATTGGAACCTTTTTCAAACTGTTCAAAACCATTCACCTTAGCATCCACGATATAACCACCTTTATTGGCGATTTTCAAAGTCAATACTTCGTTTTTAATTTCGGTAACATTTTCAGTCGCAGATGGCAATGAAGCCGAATAAGCGAAAGCACCTAAAGTTCCCTGTAATGCTTTTACTTTAAGCGAATCGGTTTGTGTCGAATCACTGATTACGGCAGCTACAGTTTGCTCTTTTGCTTTTTCCACTTTTTCAGTGGTTGCTTTTTTAGCATCTTCTGCGATCGATTTTTTTTCTTCGGAGATGTTGTTGTACATCATCCAAATCATTATCCCGGCAATTAATACAAATCCTAAGATGGTTTTAGCATCTAATTTTCTTTCTTCCATTTTAAATTTAGCTTTAAGCGTTAGGCTTTAAGCAATAAGCGATTCGTTAGTCTATAATTCTCACAATTTGTTACTGAAAACTTTCAAACAAAGGCTTGATTCTTTGTTTTTAGCAACAAACTTTATTTTTAACCGCAGCAGCCACAAAGCTGACAAACAACGGATGCGGATTGGCTACCGTACTTTTATATTCCGGATGGTATTGTACTCCGATGAAAAACGGATGGTTTTCCAACTCAACAATTTCCACTAAACCGGTATCCGGATTGACACCAGTTGCTTTAAGACCTGCATTTTCAAGTGCTTCCAAATATTCACCATTGAATTCATAACGGTGACGGTGACGCTCTAAAATATCGGTTTTACCATAAATTTCAAACGCCAGTGAATCCGCTTTTAAATGACATTTCCAGGCACCTAAACGCATGGTTCCGCCTTTATCGGTGATATTTTTCTGTTCTTCCATGATGCTGATTACAGGATGAGCTGTACTTTCGTTCATCTCTGTTGAATTCGCATCGGCGTACCCTAAAACATTTCTTGAATATTCAATTACCGCCATTTGCATTCCCAAACAGATTCCGAAAAACGGAATTTTATTTTCTCTTGCATAACGAACGGTTTCGATTTTACCTTCGATTCCGCGACCTCCAAATCCCGGAGCAACCAATATACCGTCTAATCCTTTCAGTTGACTTTCTGCCGATTTAGCATCTAAATATTCCGAATGAATACTGATTACGTTCACTTTGGTTTCATTCGCTGCACCTGCGTGGATGAATGCTTCCAAAATGGATTTGTATGAATCCTGTAATTCCACATATTTCCCAACCAAACCGATATTAACTTCGTGTTTCGGGTTTTTCAGTTTGTGCAAGAACTCATTCCATTGCGATAAATCCGGTGTATTTTTTTCCGGTAAATCCAATTTCTTCAAAGCTACTTTATCCAACCCTTCTTCCAACATTAAATTCGGAACATCATAAATCGTCGATGCATCGATGGACTGGATTACCGCTTCTTTTTTCACATTACAGAACAATGCTAATTTCTGACGCAAATCCTGCGACAATTCATGTTCTGTACGGCAAACCAGGATATCAGCTTTGATTCCGCTTTCCATCAGGGTTTTTACCGAGTGTTGTGTCGGTTTTGTTTTTAATTCACCGGCTGCAGCCAAATAAGGCACCAAGGTTAAGTGAATTACGATTCCGTTGTTTTCGCCCAATTCCCAAACCAATTGACGCACGGATTCGATATAAGGAAGTGATTCGATATCACCTACTGTTCCACCAATTTCTGTAATCACAATATCATAATCACCTGATCTTCCAAGCAACTGCATACGCTCCTTGATTTCGTTGGTGATGTGAGGAACAACCTGAACTGTTTTCCCTAAAAACTCGCCGCGACGTTCTTTTTCAATTACCGAAAGATACACTCTTCCTGTAGTTACGTTATTCGCCTGCGATGTCGGAACATTCAAAAATCGTTCGTAGTGACCTAAATCCAAATCGGTTTCGGCACCATCATCTGTTACATAACACTCTCCGTGTTCATATGGGTTCAACGTTCCCGGATCCACATTAATATACGGATCGAATTTCTGAATGGTTGTTCTGTACCCTCTTGCCTGCAATAATTTCGCTAAAGAAGCTGCAATAATTCCTTTTCCTAAAGAAGAAGTCACACCTCCGGTAACAAAAATATACTTCGTTTGATTCATTGTGTTGTGTTTATTGTGTGTTGTTGTGTTGTAGTTGTTTAAAAAACTTGGCAAAAATACGATTATAAATTGATAATTAGCAATTGACAATTGACAATTATTCGTTAAAGAATTAAGGCTTTGGGAAGTTTCTGCGGATGTTTCTCACGAGTTCTTCGAGTCCATTGAGCTTGAGTTCATAAACCAATTGCAATTGTTCGCCCAGTTGTCCTTTCGGAAAGCCTTTATTATGATACCAAACCACATAATATTCGGGCAGGTCAATAAGAAAATACCCTTCGTATTTTCCGAAGGGCATTTTAGTATGTGCGAGTTTTATTAAAAGTTCCTGTTGTTTGTTCATTTTTAAAAAAGAGTAAAGAAAATAGAACCAAGAGTCAAGACAAAAAGATATCTTAATCCTTTTCACTTTCCCCTCTTGTTTCTATTTTCTTGTTTCTATTCTCTTGCTTACTTCCAGTTAAAAACAACTTCCTTTTTGATATCCGGATGCAAACTGTACAAAACCGGACAGGTCATGGCTGTTTTTTCTAAAATGGTTCTGGTTTTCTCATCTACGGAAATCGACATTTCAAATGTTACATGAATTTCTGTGATTCTTCTCGGCTCCGTACCCATCATTTTGGTTACTTCAGCAGTCGAACCGGAAAAATCTACTTCCAAATCGCGAGCTTTAATTCCCATTACGGTAAGCATGCAGGTTGCCAATGCATTTGCTACAGAATCCGTTGGAGAAAAAGCCTCTCCTTTACCATGATTATCCGTTGGTGCATCGGTAATAATAGTATTTCCCGATTGTAAATGTACGGACGATGTTCTCAAATCGCCCAAATAAGTCACTTTTGAAGTTGCCATTATTTTGCTTCTTTTAACGTTAAATCTTCGTCGTAATACAACAGATAAACCCCTTTATTGTAGTAACCGCCGTCAAGGTTAACGTAGTTAAATTTACTTTCAATCTGCTCAGATGCTTTCTCGTTTACCGATTCCTTATAACCGCCGTCCTGGAACAATCTCAGAATTACGTCAAACGTCACATCAAATCCGCGTGTCGCGAAACGGTTCGGGAAAATATTATTTTTCTTTTTGAAAACTTTTGCAAAAATAGCAGCCTGCGGCGCTTCATTATCTCTGGAAACCGACGGATACAATAATTTCAATTTCGTTAATTTATTTAGCGGAATTTCCTCAAAATCAAGTGTTTCATTTTTCTCCAAAGTCACCAACTGTACCTGATATTCTGAAGATGCACTCACAAGGATATTACATGTACTCAACACCATTCCCGTTTTTTCCGATTCCAGAATAACAAAATTGACCTTATCTTTAACCATCAGGCTCTTAATATTATCCAATGTCGGAAGACCTTTCTCATTGATTTCCGCAATTTTAACGGAAGGATAATTTTCCGCAATATACTGCTTCGCACTTCCTTTTTTAGGATCTATGACCGCAATAATATTACCGTTTTTCTCCGTCATATAATCAAACATCTTGCGTTTCACATCCAATGTATTCGGCATGGCCTGAAACAAATTAGAATACGGTTTTCCTCTTTCGTTTGACAATGGTGAAATAACCGGAGTATTGTATTTTTCAAGCAAAGCAGCAGTTGTTTCCACATGATTTTGGAAGAACGGACCAATAACGGCGTCGCTTTTAGAAAAATCATTTTTACTGATTAACGAAGCCACAGCCGAGGAATTTTTAGACTCTTCAGAATCGAAAATCTTAACCGTCAAAGGCAATCCCAACGTTTTAGCCGAATCGATAGCAATTAAGGCTCCGGCATAAAAATCAAGCGTCATGTTCAGGAATTTGTCTTTTTTAAGTCTTTCCGTAACCGAATTCAGGGAATCCGATTCGATCTTATCGATATGGAACGGCAACATCAGCACCAATTCCTTACCCTCTTGTTTATTGATCGTTTTAGTAATATCTACCTGTTCTTTATTCAGTACAATCTGATTGAATTTCGCATCCGAAGGCACCTTAATCGTCATTCCTGTTTTAACACCATTCGCCAATTCCGGATTAGCAGCCAACAACTGTTCCTGACTTAAACCGGATGCTTTTGTTAAACTGTACAATGTTTCTTTTGGTTGCACTGTGTGATCCGTGTATTGTACCACTTGTTTCGTTTGCACCGGCACTGATTTCGCAGCCACAGGCGTATTTTTATTCAGACGCAGTTTTTGCCCGATTTCGAGATTTTCTTTGATTTCAGGATTCAAAGTTTCCAGTTCTTCAACAGACAAACCGTTTTTCTTAGCGATTCCGAATTTCGTTTCCTTTGATTCAACCGTATGATATTTTGCAGAGGAAATCGCTGTCGGTTTCACAATCGACTTAACCGTTTCCTGTTTATCGATTTTTTTTGTTGTAAAAACCACAATCGACTGCCCTAATTTCAACCCTTCTTTTTCAATACCCGGATTGTTTTTAGTGATCGATTCCGCTGTGGTATCGTATTTTTTTGCTATACTGAAAACCGTTTCTTTGGCTTCCACCACATGATATACACGGGTTTCCTTACCGGTTGGTTTCGGAGTTTCTTTTACCGCAGTTTTTACAGGCTGACCCACTTTCGTCGGAATTAAAAGCACCGAATTTTCATTGACGCCATTTTTAGCTTCAGGATTTAAACGATAGATATCTTCCGGAGACACATTGTATTTTTTGGCTATCGAGTACGTAGTTTCTCCTTTCGTAACCTTATGTTCTTTCGTCTGTGAATAAGCAGAAACAGTAGCTACTAAAGCGGTACACAATCCAATAAAAAATTGCTTCATATGGTATTTTTTAAAACGAACAAGTCGTCACAAAGTTATAGATTGTAACGACTTATTCATAATTTTCTTAATTATTATTATTCCCACTCAATTGTGGCTGGTGGTTTCGAGCTGATGTCATATACCACTCTGTTCACACCTTTTACCTTATTAATGATTTCGTTTGAAATTTTCATTAAGAAGTCGTACGGTAAGTGTACCCAGTCCGCTGTCATTCCGTCTGTAGATTCCACAGCGCGTAATGCTACTACTTTTTCATAAGTACGCTCATCACCCATAACCCCAACACTGTTTACCGGCAACAAGATTGCTCCTGCCTGCCAAACGCTGTCGTATAATCCGTGTTCTTTCAATCCGTTGATGAAAACAGCATCTACTTCCTGAAGAATTCTTACTTTCTCCGGAGTAATATCACCTAAAATACGGATAGATAAACCTGGTCCCGGGAACGGATGTCTTCCTAATAATTCCGGATCAATCCCTAAACTGGCACCCACTCTACGCACTTCGTCTTTAAACAACATACGCAAAGGTTCTGCAATTTTCAGTTTCATGAAATCCGGTAAACCACCCACATTGTGGTGTGATTTGATCGTTGCTGAAGGTCCTTTTACCGAAACCGATTCGATTACGTCCGGATAAATAGTTCCTTGTGCCAACCATTTTACATCTTCGATATGGTGTGCCTCGTCATCAAAAACTTCAATAAACACGCGGCCGATGATCTTTCTTTTAGTTTCCGGATCATCCACTCCGGCTAATTCAGACAAAAATCGTTCTGAAGCATCTACTCCTTTAACGTTTAAGCCCATTCCTTTATATTGGTTCAATACGTTTTCGAATTCATTTTTACGTAACAAACCGTTATTCACGAAAATACAATATAAATTCGCACCGATTGCTCTGTTCAATAAAACAGCCGCTACCGTCGAATCCACTCCACCTGAAAGTCCAAGAACCACTTTATCGTCCTGGATTTTTTCTTTCATTTCAGCTACAATATCTTCCACGAAAGCACCCGGGGTAAAGTTTTGAGGCACTTCTGCAATTTTTACAAGGAAATTTTCAAGCATTTGCTTTCCATCCGTAGAGTGGAATACTTCCGGATGGTATTGAATTGCATAGGTAGTTTCACCTTCGATTTTATAAGCAGCATATTCTACATCATTGGTACTCGCTAACTTAACTCCGTTGGTTGGCAATGCTTTGATACTATCACTGTGGCTCATCCAAACCTGACTGTTTTGAACAACACCATCAAAGAAAACTTCATCCTCCTTAATATAGGATAAATTAGCTCTACCATATTCTCTGGTATTAGAAGCTGCTACTTCACCTCCGCTGAAATGTGCCAGATATTGTGCTCCGTAACAAACCGCAAGCAAAGGCATTTTACCTCTAATTTGGGACAAATCAGGATGTGGCGCATCTTCTCCGCGAACGGAAAAAGGGCTTCCTCCTAAAATTACCGCTTTATAACTTGACAAATCATCCGGGAAATGATTATAAGGGAAGATTTCGCAGAATATATTTAATTCGCGAACTCTACGCGCAATAAGCTGAGTGTATTGCGATCCGAAATCTAAAATAAGTACGTTGTGTTGCATGTGCAAAAATAGTCATTTCTATGAAAATGAAAAATTAAAAATTTGAAAGATTTAAGTAATGAAAAATATCCTGAAAAAATGTAATTTCGCAACATGATGACAGCCTATGAAATTGAAGCACTTAAAGAACTTTTAGCTTCCCCAAAAAAAATCACAATTATCCCGCACAGAAACCCAGACGGCGATGCCATGGGCTCTACCTTGGGATTATATCATTTTTTACTTCAGAAAAACCACGATGTAACAGTAATTGCTCCGAATGAATTTCCCGATTTTTTAGCCTGGTTACCCGATGCCGAAAAAGTCATGATTTTCGAAAAAGACATGCAAAACTGTACTGAAAAACTAAATCAGTCGGATATTATTTTCACTTTAGATTTCAACGCATTGCACCGCGTGGGTGATTTTATGCAGGTAACATTAGAGAAGTTAGATAAAACTTTTGTGATGATTGACCACCATCAATTGCCTTCCGATTATGCAAAATACACCTTTTCTGATACCGGATACGGTTCCACCTGCGAAATGGTATATCATTTCATTCATCAGTTGGGCGGAGAAAATCTGATAAACAAAACCGTTGCTACCTGTATTTACACTGGCATCGTTACCGATTCGGGTTCGTTCCGTTTTCCTTTAACCACCAGCACAACACACCGCGTTGTAGCCGATCTTATTGACAAAGGAGTTGAAAACCCTAGAATACACAACCTGCTTTTTGACACCAGTTCGTACAACCGCTTACAGTTATTGGGGCGTGCGTTACAAAACATGAAACTGCTGCCGGAGTACAAGACGTCTTACATTACTTTGAGTCAGGAAGAACTAGATATGTTCGGTTATACGAAAGGTGACACAGAAGGCATCGTTAATTACGGTTTGTCTTTAAAAGGTTTCGACTTTACTGCAATTTTCATTGAAAATAAAGAAGAAGGCGTTATTAAAATATCGTTCCGTTCGCAGGGCGCCTTTGATGTGAACCAATTCGCAAGAACTCATTTTAACGGAGGCGGACACATTAATGCGGCGGGAGGAAAATCAGACTCTTCTTTAGAGGCAACAGTACAAGAATTTATTGCTATTTTAGCAACCGAAAAGAATAATTGATTATGAAAAGAATCCATATATACGGTGTAATGTTTTCGGGAATATTGTTCGCTTGCTGTACCCAAAAACAGGAAGCCCGAAAACCGGTGTCACATTCTTCGGGTACTTTTATAAAGGAATCCATTGAACGCAACAAAAAGCTCATAAATAATGAGGAAACCTTAATAAGGGACATCATCAAAAAAGATACCGCCAACAATTATATTGCTTCGCCAAAGGGGTACTGGTACTATTACGATGTAAAAAACGATACCGAAACCCTGACTCCAAAAAAAGGAGATATGGCCAACTTTGACTATGAAGTAACCGATTTGTCCGGTAACGTCATTTATACTACCGAAGAACTTAAAACGCAAAACTATGTCGTAGACAAACAACACATTATGATGGGATTGCGCGACGGAATCAAACTAATGAAAAAGGGAGAAAAAGTTACCTTCCTTTTCCCTTCCCACATGGCGTACGGCTATCACGGTGACAACGAAAAAATCGGTACCAACCAACCTGTTATCTGCAAAGTGACATTAAACGATTTTAAACCGGGTACTGCAAAACCATAATTTTTTGAAATACAATTTCACCATTACAATGAAAAAAACACTTACCGGAATAGTAGTAGCACTTACCGCATTATTATTTTCCTGCAAAAACAATCACGATAATTTAGCTGACGGTTTATATGCCGCTATCGAAACTCCGAAAGGAGACATTGTTGTTTCCCTTGAATATACAAAAGCACCGGTTACAGTTGCTAATTTCGTAACATTGGCAGAAGGGAAAAACCCGTTTGTTAATGCTAAATTCAAAGGAAAACCTTTTTATGACGGACTGACCTTTCACCGTGTTATATCCAATTTCATGGTTCAGGGAGGAGATCCGGACGGAACAGGAAATGGTGGTCCCGGCTACCGATTTAAAGATGAAATTGACCCTACATTAAAACACAATGACAGCGGTATCCTATCTATGGCCAATGCAGGTCCGAACACCAACGGAAGTCAGTTTTTCATCACACACACAGCCACTCCTCACCTTGACGGAATTCATACGATTTTCGGAAAAGTAGTTGAAGGAATGGATGTAGTGGCTACCATTGAAGGTAATGACGAAATAACAAAAGTCACCATAATCCGAAAAGGAGTTAAAGCCTCTGCATTTGATGCTCTGAAAGTTTTCAAAAACTATTATGATACCGAAGCGGTTGAACTGAAGAAAATAGCCGAAAGAACCGCCAAAATCAAAACAGATAAACTAGCCGAATTTGATGCTTTAAGAGCAAAAGCCATTAAAACTGAATCCGGTTTACAATATGCTTTCATTAAAAAAGGGAACCAGCCAAAGTTAACTCCGGGAACCAATGTTCTTTTCAGTTATGCAGGCTATTTTGAAAATGGCGAGCTTTTTGATACCAACTACAAAGATGTGGCTGAATTATTCGGAACCTACGATCAGATTCGCGATCAACAGGGAGGTTACAATGCTTTTCCTTTTGAATACGGAAAAAAAGAAGGTTTAATTCCGGGTTTTATTGAAGGAATGGAAAAAATGTCGACCGGTGACAAGGTACTATTATTTATTCCATCCTATCTGGCTTACGGTGAAAGAGGTGCACAAGGAATAATTCCACCCAATACCAACCTGATTTTCGAAATTGAATTATCAGCAAAAAAATAATTAATCTATGGGACAAATCCTGAAAATCCCGGCACAATGCAAAAAGAGTAAGGCGAATACAAGCATAAATATGAAAAACAAAATCCTGCTTTTATTATTTTTAGGAATGATGAGCGGTTATGCTCAAAAAACCAAAAAAGCATCTGCAACAAAGACAAAAGCGACGACTACAGCTACCAAAAGTTCCAATGATGGTATTTTTGCAGCTATCGAAACCAATAAGGGAATAATCACCGTAAAATTAGAGTACCAGAAAACTCCGATTACGGTTGCTAACTTCGTATCCTTAGCTGAAGGTAAAAACACAATCGTAGCAGATCCTTTTAAAGGAAAACCATTTTATGACGGACTGACCTTTCACCGTGTAATTAAGGATTTCATGATTCAGGGTGGAGATCCGCTTGGAACTGGTGCCGGCGATCCGGGGTACAAATTTAAAGATGAAATTGACCCGACTTTAAATCATACTAAAGGCGGAATCCTTTCAATGGCTAATTCAGGACCGGCAACTAACGGTAGTCAGTTTTTTATCACGCATAAAGACACACCTTGGTTAAACGGAAGACACACTGTTTTTGGAGAAGTTACTGAGGGAATGGATGTGGTTAACAAAATCGAACAAGGCGATAAAATCGTCAGGGTAACCATTACCCGCAAAGGAAAAGAAGCTAAGAATTTTGATGCCGGAAAAGTTTTTGCCGATTACTATGCCAACAAAGCGGTTGAGGATAAAAAATTAGCCGACGAACAGGCAGAGAAAAACAAAAAGCAGGCCGAACTTAACGCCGCTAAAGACAAAGAATACAATGACAAATACGCTGCTGTTATGCAGGCTAAAAAAGCTGAGTTTGAAAAACTGAAAGCCACAGCTACTACAACAGAAAGCGGACTTAAGTATGTGATCACTAAAAAAGGAAGCGGTAAAAAACCTGCTGCCGGTGCTCAGGTACAAATTGGTTATGCCGGTTATTTCGAAGACGGAAAATTATTTGACGCGAGCTTTGAAGATGTGGCAAAACTATACGGAAAACATGATCCGATGCGTGCACAACAAGGAGGATACAATGGTTTCCCTTTTACTTACGGAAACAAATCCGGCTTGATCCCAGGCTTTATTGAAGGATTGGAAAACATGAATTCAGGCGACAGAGCCTTAATATTCATCCCTTCCAAATTAGGATACGGTGAAAGAGGTGCCGGAGGCGTTATCCCACCAAATACCGATTTGATTTTCGAATTGGAAATGACAGAAGCTACTCCGAAGCAGTAATTCTGAATATCTCACATAAAAAAGGCACATTGGTTTTAACCGTTGTGCCTTTTTTATTTACTAAATATGTTTCACTGTCAACCCTTGATGAACACTAAGTCACAAATTCCAAAATACAAATTCTAAAATGGAACGCGGATGAAACGGATGCAAGCAACACGGATTTTTACGAATTCTTCCCTTTTCTCTTCTCTATTTTCTCTTCTCTATTTTCTCTTCTCTATTTTCTCTTCTCTATTTTCTCTTCTCTATTTTCTCTTCTCTATTCACCCTTCTCAATCCTACCCCGAAAACTTCCAGTCAAATTCGTCGTTTTTATCGAAGATGGCGCCTACTTCCACTTTGATAATTTCATCGTATTCAGCAATTAACAGTAACCAATTGTCTTCGTTAAAGTGATTTTCTATCCCGTCTTCATCCGCTACTTCCCAGGTTTTAAAATCTTTTTGCGGCAATTCATTCTGAATTTCTTTTGGCTTACACCCTATTACTTTTTTATCGTAAAGCGTTGACTGCGGATCAGAAATCACGATATATCCCAAACGAAACTCCTCATCCTCATAAAACGTAAGTCGCATTTTGTATTTATTATACAGATAAATAATATTCTTATCTTCATCGGCAAACTGTTTATCGGGTTTACCATAAACGGCCACCACATGTTGCTGCTTCATTCCGAAAAGCAACTCACCCACTCCATTTTTCGGATTAATGTTCATAATTTTTGATTTTAAACAAAGGTAAGTGTTTTCGGAATTGCAAAAAAATTGTATTGCTACTTATAATATTGAACAAGAAGAACTTTGCTACATTTTATCAAAAAAAACTTTGTTTCAGTTATTCATTTTTACTGTACCTTTACACTTCAATTGCCTGAAAAACAATCTACTGCAAAACCTGCCGTCTGCTGTAAAAAACTAACGGAATAGTAAATCCATTTAAACTCAGAAACAATGGAACAGCAACTTGAACAAATTCGCGAACAACAAAAGGCCTCCTGGAATAAATTTTCTTCCGGATGGAAAAAATGGGATGACCTGACCATGGATTTTTTAAAACCGATGGGCGATGAGATAATCCAACTCCTCAATCTTAAAAGCGATGATATTGTATTGGATGTGGCCGCAGGAACCGGAGAACCCGGATTAACCATTGCCGGCAAACTGAAGGACGGCAAAGTAATCATTACCGACCTTGCCGAAGATATGCTTGAAATAGCCCGTGAGAATGCAACACTAAGAGGCATTACAAATATTGAAACCGTCGCCTGTGATGTTTGCGAACTTCCGTTTCCGGACAATACTTTTGATGCCATAAGTTGCCGCTTCGGATTCATGTTCTTCCCGGATATGGAACTCGCCGCCAAAGAAATGGTACGCGTACTCAAACCCGGAGGACGTATTGCAACATCAGTTTGGAATGTTCCCGAAAAAAATTTCTGGGTAACGGCCATTATGGGAACCATCAACAAAAACATGGAACTTCCCCCTCCTCCACCCGGAGCACCAGGAATGTTCCGTTGTGCTAAAGACGGTTTTATAGCGGACATCTTTTCAAAAGCCGGATTAAAAAATATTTCACAAACAGAAGTCAGTGGAAAATTAAACAGCGGGACAACTGACACCTATTGGAACATGATGACAGAAATAGGCGCACCTATCGTAGCTGCCCTGAGCATGGCGGATGAAGCCATGAAAGCAAAAATCAAAAAAGAAGTTTACGAAACCGTAAAACAGAAATATCCGGATGGTAAAGTCGTTATTGACTCCAGTGCGTTGGTAATTTATGGTGAAAAATAATAGACATAAAAAAATCCCTCAATTGAGGGATTCTTTTTTAGTATTCAAATACTCCGTACTCTGAAGTAATGGTTAACTTTTTGGTTTCGGAAGCTTCAACCCTTCCTATTATTTGTGCATCTACGCCAAATGATTTTGAAATCTCTATGATATCTTCTGCAATATCATCCGGGATATATAATTCCATTCGGTGGCCACAATTAAATACCTGATACATTTCTTTCCAATCCGTTCCCGATTGCTCCTGGATCAGTTTAAATAAAGGAGGCACGGGGAACATATTATCTTTAATTACGTGTACGTTATCAACAAAATGCAATACCTTGGTTTGCGCACCGCCACTGCAATGCACCATTCCGTGAATTAATCCGGCTGAATATTTATCCAATATCGCTTTGATAATCGGGGCATAGGTACGCGTAGGCGATAACACTAGTTTTCCGGCATCAATCGGTGAACCTTCTACTTTGTCCGTAAGTTTCACGTTTCCGGAATATACCAGTTCTTTGGGTACGGAAGCATCATAACTTTCCGGATATTTCTCTGCAAGATAATGCGCAAATACGTCGTGACGGGCAGATGTTAATCCGTTAGAGCCCATTCCGCCATTATATTCTTTTTCGTAATTCGCCTGACCGTAAGAAGCCAGTCCCACGATAACATCACCCGGATGAATATGAGCATTATCCACCACATCTTTTCTTTTCATTCGGGCAGTTACGGTTGAATCCACGATAATGGTTCGAACCAAATCACCAACGTCTGCGGTTTCTCCACCTGTGGAATTGATAGTTACACCAAACGTTTTCAATTCGGCGATCAATTCTTCGGTACCGTTTATGATTGCTGAAAGCACTTCGCCCGGGATCAGGTTTTTATTTCTTCCGATAGTGGAAGACAACATGATATTATCCGTAGCGCCCACACACAACAAATCGTCGATATTCATAATCAAAGCGTCCTGTGCAATACCTTTCCAAACCGAAATATCGCCCGTTTCTTTCCAATACATATAGGCTAATGAGGATTTCGTACCTGCACCGTCAGCATGCATGATTAAGCAATAATGGTCGTCATTGGTTAAATGATCGGGAACGATTTTGCAGAAAGCTTTCGGAAACAATCCCTTATCGATGTTTTTAATTGCGTTGTGCACATCTTCTTTGGAAGCCGAAACTCCGCGAAGGTTATAACGTTGGCTGTTATCAGAACTCATGTGGTTTATTTGTGTGTTGTGGTGCAAAGATAAGGAGAAAATAGGGAAAAGAAAATAGAGAATAGAAAATAGAAGCAAGAGTCAAGAAACAAGAAAATAGAGTGGAGAAAACAGGAAAAAGGAAATAGAGGACAGAAAATAGAGGCAAGAGTCAAGAAGCAAGAAAATAAAATGTGTTACGGAAGATGGAGGAAGCAGGATTAAAAACATAGATTCCACACCTGAGCGATGCGAACTTACAAAATAAATTCACACAGATTAATCACGGTAAGATCTAGCAGAATAGCTTTTATTTATTCATCAGATAAGAAGTCAGATGCTTTATTTTTCCACCACGCATATGAAAGACATCGCAAAACAGTGCGTCCAGCAATCCGCCATTTTTCATTTTACCTTGGACAGCTCCTTCAGCAATGACAATATCATTTTCTTCGACCATTCGGATGATCTGTATTGTTGGACTGCCTTCAAAATTGTCGTTCTCAATTTCTTTGTCAAAAGCTTCTTTACCGGATATACTGAACATCCCGGGAATATCCCAAGTGACATCATCGGTTAAACATGATAAAATTTTATGATGATCGCTGGCGATAAAACCGTCGATATAGTTTTGTATGGTTTGCTTATTTTCTGTCATGATTTCCGATTTATTTCCGTCGAGTTTTCACATACCGCTAACTATCTTCTTGACTCTTGCATCTTTTCCCTTTCCCCTCTTGTCTCTTGTCTCTTGCTTCTATTTTCTATTCTCTATTTTCTATCTTCTAGCCTCTCCTCCTACTTACTCAAAATCATAATTTCCACCCTGCGGTTAGCTAAAGCTTCAAGCTCATTGGCTTCCGGAATCGGAAATTTAGGATGAGATACTCCGAAACCTTTTACTTTTAGTCTTTTTGGAGAAATCCCATTCGCCTCTAAAACCCTTCTGACCTGTTTGGCCCTATCCAGTGAAAGATTTCTTTTATCGGCATCCACACAACAAATATGCCCTTGAATTTCAATAACCATTTTAGGATTTCTATCCAATACCATCAATAATTCATCCATAGCCCTTTTAGACGTAGGCATGATTCCAAAAGTGTTTTTATAAAAAAAGACGTCCTTGATTACGATTCTCGTTCCGGGTCTGGCCAAAGCCACTTTTTCTTCCAAAGTAGCATTTGGAGGAAAGTGCATATCTTCTTCTTCAATCGGAACAATCTCTGCAACAACAGGCTGGGCGGGTTTGATTCCTAAAATCTCATTTTCTCTGGCCAGATCTTTTGCCTTAATATAATAAATGACCGCTTTACGGTTTTCAGCTTTTATATTTGAATGATCGTGGCTTTCACCAAAACTTCTGGTTTTAAAATCATCCCTGATTTTTATGCTGTTTTTTACGATAACCGTCTGAATAAAATCCACCCGACGTTGTGACAGCGAATCGTTATGAACATTGCTGCCGTCTTCATCGGTAAAACCGTTAATGGCAACCACCTTGGAATCTTTATTAGCAATCATCCATTCACTCAAGAGTGCCGACTGTTTTTTGGTTAATTCATGTTTGTTACTTTCAAAGTAAACCGAAAACTGTTCCTGTGCCGACATAAAAAACGGAAAAACAAGTAACAGGAATACGGAAAATCGTTTCATAAAATGGGTTTTTAAACTATAACGAATAAACGAAAATAATCTGATAAATAAAACGGGGAATTATTGATTTTCCACAATCTGAATTTCAACCCTTCTGTTTTCTTCCCTTTCAAAATCATTTTGTTCCGGAATGGGATATAAAGGCATGCTGCTTCCAAAACCTTTATACGAAAGACGGTTCGTGTCGATTCCGTTCTTCGCAAGGTAATTATAAACCGTTTTACTGCGCAGGGTGGAAATATCCTCAACATCGCCTTGAGGCTGACAGCAGATATGTCCTTGAATCTGAATTTTAAGTTTGGGGGTTTGTCTCATGATCTGAAGTAATTCAGCTAAAACGGGTACTGATTTCGGAAGCACAACACCTGAGCGGCCATAGAAATTCAGATTCATGAGCCGGAGTTTATCGCCTACTTTCACCTGAGCAATTTTAGAAGACAATTTTTCTTCTTTCGTTTGAAAATAAATTTCCACTTTACGGTTGTCTGCAAGAACTTCCGATTGCTCTAATCGTTTACCGAAACCTTTGGTCTCAAGCTTATCCGACAAACCAATCGCATTAGCACGCAACGTCTTTAAAACAGAATTCACCCGGCGTAGTGCCAGTTTATCATTGTAACCGTTGGAACCGATACTGTCACAATAACCGTAAATTTTGAGGACTTCGGCATTTTTATTTTCCGACATCCATTTTGTTAGTTTTTCATTTGAACCGATGGCCACCTGATGAATAGCAGAGTCAAAATACACCGTAAATTTTTCCTGTGAAAAGGATTTGGACATGAAACCGGTTAAAAGCAGTAACAGGAATTTTCTCATAAATAGTTTTTTTTTTCTATATAACTAAATCAGACGAAATTTAGTATATAAAAAAAAAAAACGAAAAGCACTCCTCTTAAAAAAGGAATGCTTTTCACAATTAAAAAACAAGTGTCCTGAATTTGGATAAAAAAGTGAGACAGACAAGGTCCGTCTCACTTTCCCTCTATGGGTTTGGTTTGTTTCTGAGTACAGGAGTAAGTAAACAAATTATCGAATTTTAACACAAATTGTTGTGAAGTGTCTTAATCATAGATGAATAAGACTTAAATTGATGTTTACTCCTGTCCGGTTAACGAAATTCTGTTGAGAAAATCGTGTACTTTAATTAGAACCCATACAGTATTTGACAATAAAAAAAAACGCGAATTAATACAGAGGAAATAAAACGTCAGGGATTAAATAACCTTACGAGATGTAGTTGGAAAAATAAATCTTGTGGTAGATTTACAGTTCAAATTTAGCACATTTATCGCTTTGTAAAAATTATTTAACAGTTTATTTTTCAAACAATTACAAGTTTTCCACGAAGCGAATAAAAAAGCAGACCAACGACATTTTTAAATAAAAAAACCTCCCGAAGGAGGTTTAATAAATTGAAGAGAATATTATCTCACAAATAACAATTCTCTGTATTTAGCCAACGTCCAGATTTCGTCGTCAACCAACAGCTCTAATTTATCACAGTGGCTTCTGATGATATCGAAATATGGTTTTACTTTTTCGCAATATGCATCGGCCATTTTCTCTGAGCTGTTTAAAGCATTTGCTTTTTTACGCTCTTCCGTCATAGCTTCTACATTTGAATTGATACCTTCGATATGCTCTGAAATTTCTTTGATTAATCCGATTTGCTCTTTCGCAATTTTTTCAAAATCTTTTCCGAAAATTTCTTTCAGTCCTCTTACGTTTTCGATCAACGTATTTTGGTAACGGATTGATGTCGGAATTACGTGGTTACGAGCGATATCACCCAACACACGTCCTTCAATCTGAATTTTCTTGGTGTATTCTTCCAATTCGATCTCGTAACGGGATTCTACCTCAACATGGTCCATTACATTCATCTCTCCGAATAAATCAATAGCTTGTTTAGATACTTTTGCTTTTAATGCTTTTGGAGTTGTTTTATGGTTGCTTAAGCCACGTTTTTTAGCTTCAATTTCCCAAGCTTCACTGTAACCGTCGCCTTCGAATAAAATCGCTTTGGTTTTTTTGATGTATTCTCTTAAAACATTGAAGATCGCATCGTCTTTCTTCATGTCTTTTGTCTCAATTAATGCATCTACCTCAACTTTAAAATCTTTCAATTGTTTTGCAACAATCGTATTTAAAGTCGTCATTGAAACCGCACAGTTTGCAGTAGAACCAACCGCTCTGAATTCGAATTTATTTCCTGTGAAGGCGAATGGAGACGTTCTGTTTCTGTCGGTGTTATCCAACAATACGTCTGGTAATTTACCTACTACGTTCAATTTCAAATCTGTTTTTTCTTCTGGAGAAAGTTTTCCGCTGGAAACACCTTCTAATTCAGCTAAAACATTTGTTAATTGCTGACCGATGAAAACAGATATGATAGCCGGTGGTGCTTCATTCGCACCCAAACGGTGGTCGTTACTTGCAGAAGCAATAGAAGCTCTCATCAACTCTTCATAATCATGAACCGCTTTGATTGTATTGATGAAGAATGTTAAGAATTGCAAGTTGCTCATCGGCGTTCTGCCCGGACTTAACAAGTTTATACCTGTATCTGTAGCCAATGACCAGTTATTGTGTTTACCTGAACCGTTAACTCCCTTGAATGGTTTTTCGTGGAATAACACTTTAAAATGATGACGCTCTGCTACTTTTTGCATAACATCCATCAACAATGAGTTGTGGTCAACCGCTAAGTTTGTTTCCTCGAAGATAGGTGCTAATTCGTATTGGTTTGGAGCTACCTCGTTGTGACGGGTTTTCACTGGAATTCCCAACAACATACATTCTTTTTCCAAATCTCTCATATATTGTAATACGCGAGTCGGTATAGAACCGAAATAGTGGTCTTCCAATTGCTGCCCTTTTGCAGAAGTATGTCCTAACAAAGTTCTTCCGGTTGCCAAAATATCTGGTCTTGAATTTGCCAAAGCAGCATCAACAAGAAAATACTCCTGCTCCCAACCTAAAGTAGGGGTTACTTTTTTAACGTTTTTATCAAAATATTTAGCAACATCAGTCGCTGCATTGTCAATCGCATGTAATGCTCTCAACAAAGGTGTTTTGTTATCTAAAGCCTCACCTGTATAAGAGATGAAAACTGTCGGGATACATAATGTTGTTCCGAAGATGAAAGCCGGAGATGTTGGGTCCCAAGCGGTATATCCTCGTGCTTCGAATGTATTTCTGATTCCTCCGTTCGGAAAAGATGAAGCATCCGGTTCCTGTTGCGCCAATTGGCTTCCTCCGAATTTCTCAACAGGATCGCTTCCGTCCATTGATGTTTCGAAAAACGCATCGTGTTTCTCAGCGGTTGTTCCTGTTAACGGCTGGAACCAGTGTGTATAATGAGTCACCCCCTTAGAAAGCGCCCATTCTTTCATTCCCATTGCAATGTACTCTGCAATTTTACGATCAATTTTAATTCCGTTTTCGATAGCATTTTTAACAGCCTTATAAGCTTCCGGCGTCAAAAATTGTCGCATCGCCTTGTCGTTAAAAACGTTACTTCCGAAAATCGCTGATTTTCTCTCCGAATCATCTACCGCTACGGGTGTTCTGTCTGTCGCTTTTTGTAAAGCATGGAAACGAAATGTTGACATAAGTTGTGTTTTTAAGGTTATGACCTATAGTTATACACCGCAAAAATATAAAATTTTACATTACAAAATCATTTACCCCCTAAAAAAATAGGGGTGTATTTAAAAATAATCGAAAAACAAATCGAATTACCTATAATTTTAGGGATTTTATAAACTGAAGTTCAAACATGGAACACATTAATTCTTAATGAATTTTTTCAGTACCACATTCGAACCCTTTTCAAAAATCATATAATAAACTCCATTTTGCAAGTCTGAAACATCTGCAGAAATCAAATTTTTATCCTTGTTTACAAAATTCATTTTAATCTCCTGACCAAGTGAATTAACCATTCTGATATTAATATTTAAAACATCTGAGATACCTGAGATATTTAAAACTGAAGAAGTAGGATTAGGATAAATCGCACAATCCAAGTCTATTCCACCCTTATCTTCGACACCAACCTTACTTCGGACCCCACCTGGAGGGGTAGCAACCGAGACTCCATTACTGTATGTTACATAAGATCGATGACTGAACCCTTTCCAATAACTAACTTTTACAACTCTTCTATAATTTATTATTGTCGAGAAAGTCGATATGGCCGGTGGTAAAAAATCCATAGAGGTAGCACCCGATATGTCGGACCAGGCAGATGTTCTGCTTTGTTGTTGCCACTGATACGAAAAAGACACACTGGAAGGACTAGCGTAATAACCCCCATCATTTACACTATAAACCGGAGTAGAACCAGTTATAACAGACGGCGATTGAAACCCTGCAGAAGCAACAGCCTCCAATAGCTGACTACAACAAACAGTATTTGAATCGCTTGCTTTTACAGTTACAATCTTTAAAACATTACTCACTTTGCTTATACCTTGATATTTTGCGATACGTCTTATATAATAAGATCCCGATAAATTATCTGAAGGCATTGTAAATCCATCTAAATATGGAAGTACTGCATTAGGAATATCATTCCAATAAGCGCCCGAATCACCTGATTTATATTGCCATTGAAAATCTTCGACGTTCACTAAAGCATCTGATCGATCGGCAACATGAAAAGGATCAGCCAATATATTTAAATTAACATACGTACCAAGACCGTTAAATTGAACAGGACTTCCTTCCCTAATTTCATAACTATCATCACCCATAGTAATGGCATTGGTATATATGGTATTCGACATTATTGGTGTAGGCACGACAGTAATCGTCACAGGTGAACTAATAGACACGCTTTGAGGAGATGAATAATAGGTTACTTTTCTCTTATAAGTTGTTGTCTGAAAAAGGTAATCAGGTTTCAAAGCAGTACTTCCACGTAAATCATCGTGAGAAAGAGGACTTCCCGAGCTGACAATCCATTCTAAACCAACTTGCCCGTTCATAACAATATTTGACCCTGTAATTGTACCAGGCTTGTCTCCATATCGTATGGTTTGGTTACAACATATAGTGTTAGACTGCGGACTCGGCGTGGTTCTAGTCCCTCCTATTACCGATATATTAGAAGAAGTATAGTTCGAGTTGTTATTATTAATATATTTAGCATATAACACTCCGCCAGATGCAAAAAAATTAGATGCATTAAGAGTAATTGAACCAAAAGACCTGGTACTTGTATAAGTTGTCTGTGAGACAAAAGGAGGATAAGTAACAACAAATGTATTTGTAGCAAAGCCAACTTGGGTTTCAGTTTCGGAACCAGAAGCTTTAAAGAATATATAGGTATTTCCAAAAGTGTTATTTGAGTCACCATTAAAAGTGCTAAGATTAACATCTAAACTTATTGACAAACTGGAACTTCCATTAAAATTTACAGTATTGTTAGTAACTGCAACTCCTCCCACTTTCAAATTTGAAATTTGAACTGTAACCTGCCCTGAAGAAGTGGCGAGAGAAAGAAAAAAAGAAAGAACAAAAAAAAACTTAGTTAACTTCATGTTTAAATTTTTAAGATTAATCACACAAAAGTAATTGTTTGCGATTTTTCTTGCAATTTATTTATGATAAAAATATAGTGTTTTTCAACAAAATCATTCTCAGACCTGAACTTTGTTTTTCATTCATAACTGAGTTATTCAAAGAATTACAAAGTCTAACCACTCAGGATAATCTAATTAGCTTCATCAAAAAATAAAAAAGACCGTCCAAAGACGGTCTTTTTTATAACTAACAAACAAATTGCATTTACATTTTTATTTTCTGGATTTTTGATTCCTCTATATGGTAAGCTTTAACTACAGCATTATAATCGTTAACATCTACCGGGTTCGTTTGTTTTTTATTTACGAAAGCCGGTATAACTACCACCCTAAACATCTGATTTAATTTAAAGGCGTTTGGCAAAGTGGATAAATCATAACCATACAAATCGACTATCGCACTATACTGGGTGAAATCATTTCTGTAACCATAATCTAAAGTACCATCAGGAAAATAATGGGTCTCAGGCAGTAATTTCCATTCATTACCTTCCGGTCCGACTCCAGCCAAACGGTACACCAAAACCATATCCGAGGTATAAATCGCATGAGGAAACTCTAAATATACACTATAATCATTCGGAAGAAAATCAACACCATAAAATTCAAAAACCTCACTGATGGTATCCTGATCATAAGTATCCCCCTGAACATAATATTCTTCCGTAGTACAACCTGTAAGCCCTATCATCCCGATAAAAGCTAATAATAAAGTAATTTTCTTGCTCATGGCTATAAATTTATTTTTTTAATTCTTTAAGTAAGTAATCCCTAAGGCAATCGAAGCAACCTCAACTATTCTTCAATTTTACAATAGTCGTGCCAAACTTTCGCAAAGCCGAATTTAACAGCCTCTCACACTTGAAAAACCTACGTAAATTTACAAAGAAACAACCATTAAAAAACACTAAACAATTAACCTCAAAGCAATTGCAAAAAAGTTTAACATAAAAAAATGAAGAAAAATAACACAGCGATATTTCATTAATATCAGTTTTTTATAGTAACTTTATTCTGATACAGCAGTTTACCGTTGTATTTTCATCTTATAATCCTTAGAATCTTAAGATTTTACAAGTCACGGAATTAGCAAACCACACCAGAGATCAGTCACAAACATGAAAAAAACAATACTATCCACATGCATCTTATTGTTCTCATGTACTGTCAGCGGACAGGTGTTAATCTCATTGCTGTTGGGAGACAAATTAAATACCGGCAAAATAGAATTCGGACTTGACGGCGGCGTAAATTTTGCTTCGCTCAGAGGACTGGACGATTCCGAATCAAGCGCCCGTTTCAATTTGGGATTTTATTTTGACATTAAGATGAAAAACGACTGGATGTTCCACACCGGAGTAATCGTAAAATCAACCATGGGGGCAGATGATATAAAACCATATTTACTTAATAATCCTGATTTAGATAATGCATTTGTAGACGGAAAGGTAAAAAGAAGCTTCCAATACTTCAACGTTCCGCTGATGATGAAAAGAAAACTCCCGAAAAACTTTTACGCCGAAGGAGGTTTTCAGTTAGGCCTTTTATACAAAGCCCATGATGAATTCACCGCAGATGTAATAGACAAGGAAGATTTAAAATACAAAATATCCATTAAGGATAACTACCATCCTCTTGATGCGGGGTTAATAGCCGGAATTGGCTACCGATTAATGGGGGGCAACGGAATGAATTTGGGCGTGCGTTATTATTACGGTTTAATTGATATAGAAATTGACGACTCCGGTAAAAATGTTTACAACCAGAGTTTTTACATAACGGCAGGTATTCCGATAGGAGCCGGCAAAGCAAAAAAAAATGCAGAGAAAAAAACAACTGAGTCAGAACAATAATATAAACTTCGAATACCATGAAAAATTATATTTTATTTGCCTTTTGTCTATTTTTAAGTTTGTCGGTAAACGCACAGGTTTTCTCAAACAAAGAAGTTGGTAAAGCCAATCAGGAACTAATTGACAGCTTAAAAGTAACGGATTATCCCTATGCCTTACCCATTTGGGGCGATAAGGCCACCAAGGCAGGATACCATCTTCCTTATTCGGCAGGAATAAGCGTAAATTATCTTTGGCAGGAATCGGATATCTTAATAGACAATTTAAGCGTCGGATTTAACAACGGCCCTATGTACAACCTGGACAATATCATACGATTTAATAAAGCACAAGTTTCTTCAAACACCCTTACGGTACGTCCTGATATTTGGCTATTCCCGTTTTTAAATGTTTATGGCATTTTAGGAAAAACATCCGCAAGTACTGAGGTTGGAATGGGAGTTTGGTTACAAAATCCTGCCACCGGTACAGAAACAGAGGTAACTTCGTTCGAATCTAAAGTTGATTTTGAGGCCACCTCTTTTGGTATCGGGATGACCCCCACCATAGGAGTTGCCGGAGGATTCCTGGCATTGGATATGAACTGTGCCTGGACCGATGTCCCACAATTAAACAAACCCACATTTACCTTTGTTTTTGGCCCCAGACTTGGTAAAAATTTCAAATTAAACAAACCAGACAGAACTATTGCTGTTTGGGCCGGAGGATTCCGTGTACATTTCAAATCCGACACCAATGGCTCCGTAAACCTAAGCGAAGTTTTACCGGAAGGCGATTTGGACGAGAAAATTCAAAATGGCATAACCGCCGTAAACGACACACAACAACAAGTGGACGCATGGTGGAATGGATTAACTCCAATTGAACAAAACAGTCCTGTTAATCAGGCAAAATACAATACCGCAAATCAAATTTTGGATAGAGCCGGTGAATTTTTAGCCGCAGCAGATACGGCGGTAAACAACATCTCAAATTCCACTGTTCAATACTCTATGGATAAAAACCCAAAAGATATGTGGAATTTCATCGTGGGTTCACAATATCAATTTAACAAACATTGGATGTTTAGAGCCGAAGCAGGATTCTTATCATCAAGAACGCAGTTTTTAGCAAGCCTTCAATATCGTTTTGGTCTGTAATCAATTAACTGGTGGTACCATACTTTTTTATACAAATACGACATCGGGAATCGTACAAAACCAATTCCAAACCAATAAAAAACACCTCTTTTTACCGAAGAGGTGTTTTATTTTTAATCGGATTACTTATCCTTTATCTTTTTCGCTCTGCATGCATAACCAGTGTACCTGAAGAAACATATTCGCTATGATTCAACTCATCTCCACTCAGGTTAGCAACTGTTTTTCCGTTTGCATCTGAAACCAAAGAAACATTCTTAATGATTCCGCGATCCATAACTGAGTTTTCATTATCACCCATAACTTTAAGCAACACCCACATGGATTCAGATCGAGACAAAACCATTCTCAAACCACCAACTTTTATTGCATTTTCAGGGACTCCCAAACCAGAATCAACTCTTTCTGAAATCTCACTCACCTCATCCGAAGTAGAGATAGCACCATTTACCAAAAAGTAATTTCCTTCATAAGCCTCAATCAGCGTATTAGATTTTTCTTTAAAAACCGCAAACGAAGTTATGTTTCTTTCACCCGAAATGGTAAGCTCTTCTATTAGGGGAGATGAACCATCTTCGTTAACCGAAAAAAGCAAAGTCACATTTGTACCACCGGACGATCCTCTTAATGACAAGTAAGTAGGTCGGCCTTGAACCATAACTACCTCAGGAGATTCCTGTAAATTAATAGTTTTGTTTTTGTAATAAACCTTACCTGTAACTTTTTCTGCATTATTTCTGTTGTTAATCACCAATGTTCCCGCTGAAAAAACCCCTTTATAAATCCCTCTGGAGACATTATCATTCTCGGGCAATGCTTCTGAAGTTGTAGCACAGGATGTACATACATAAGGAACTTTCGTTGCTGTCGTATCCGGAGGTAAATCGTCGTCGGATTCACAAGAAAAAATAAATAAGCCTGCAAATAAAGCCAGGCAGAAGCCTAATGACTTCCAGTTTCTGATTGCGATTGAATTTTTCATAATATTTATTATTTGATTGATTGATTTCTAAATCTAAATATTATGGGGCTGTATTCAATTTTGTGGTATTTGATTTAAAGGCTACTCTTTCAAAATTAGTGAAAATCCATTTTGAAGGTTCAAAAGAAGTCATAAATTAAACATAAAAAAAGGTTCCGAATTGGAACCTCTTTTTAAAACTAAAAGTCTTACATATTTCTTCGATACTGACCTCCCACCTCAAACAAAGCCGAAGTAATCTGACCTAACGAACACACTTTCGTCGCATCCA
This sequence comes from Flavobacterium limnosediminis JC2902, assembly GCF_000498535.1. GTDB lineage: Bacteria > Bacteroidota > Bacteroidia > Flavobacteriales > Flavobacteriaceae > Flavobacterium > Flavobacterium limnosediminis. Next base: position 251,466 of record NZ_AVGG01000005.1, read on the forward strand.
TAAGTTTTTCGAAAATATTCTGATTGTTGATGGCCGCTTCCTGAATGATATTCAATTGCTCTTCCACTTTATGCTTGTTGGCTTCATGCAAATGATCCAACATAACAATCTGGTATTGTTTCTCTTCTTCTGTAGCACGGATAACCTCTGCAGGTATAACTGTTGGTGAACCTTTCGAACTCAAGAATGTATTCACACCGATAATAGGGAATTCACCTGTATGCTTCAGTGTTTCATAATACAATGATTCTTCCTGAATTTTCGAACGTTGGTACATGGTTTCCATCGCACCAAGAACACCACCTCTTTCGGTGATTCTGTCGAATTCGGCTAAAACCGCAGCTTCCACTAAATCAGTTAATTCTTCGATAATGAACGATCCCTGAATTGGGTTTTCGTTTTTCGCTAATCCTAATTCCTTATTGATAATCAACTGGATAGCCATTGCACGACGTACCGATTCTTCCGTCGGAGTTGTAATTGCTTCATCGTACGCATTGGTATGCAATGAGTTACAGTTATCATAAATCGCATACAACGCCTGTAACGTCGTACGGATATCATTAAAGTCAATTTCCTGAGCATGCAACGAACGACCCGATGTTTGAATGTGGTATTTCAGCATCTGCGCTCTTTCGTTAGCTCCATATTTTAATTTTAAAGCTTTTGCCCATATTTTACGAGCCACACGACCGATTACCGAATATTCCGGATCGATACCGTTCGAGAAGAAGAACGATAGGTTCGGACCGAAATCGTTGATGTTCATGCCACGGCTTAAATAGTATTCCACGTAAGTGAAACCATTAGCCAAAGTGAATGCCAACTGCGTGATAGGATTCGCTCCAGCCTCCGCAATATGGTAGCCGGAAATCGAAACCGAATAGAAATTACGAACATTCTCCTTAATAAAGTATTCCTGAACGTCACCCATTAATCGAAGTGCGAATTCCGTAGAAAAAATACAGGTATTCTGTGCCTGATCTTCCTTTAGGATATCCGCCTGAACCGTTCCACGAACCTGAGCCAAGGTTTTAATTTTAATATCGGTGTAAACATCCAATGGTAAAACCTCATCTCCTGTAACACCTAGTAACATTAATCCTAAACCGTCATTTCCTTGCGGCAATTCTCCCTGGTAATGCGGACGCTCCACCCCTTTTTGCTTATAGATTTCGTTGATTTTAGCTTCAACTTCTTTCTCTAACCCGTTCTCCTTGATGTATTTCTCACAGTTCTGATCGATAGCCGCATTCATGAAGAAACCTAACAACATTGGCGCTGGACCGTTAATAGTCATCGAAACCGAAGTCATCGGGTGACTCAAATCGAAACCTGAGTATAATTTTTTAGCATCGTCCAAACAACAGATAGAAACTCCGGCATTACCGATTTTTCCGTAAATATCAGGACGAACGTGCGGATCATTTCCGTATAACGTCACACTGTCAAAAGCCGTCGATAAACGTTTTGCAGGTAAACCGGCACTCACATAGTGGAAACGTTTATTGGTTCTTTCTGGCCCTCCTTCTCCGGCAAACATACGCGACGGGTCTTCTCCTTCACGTTTGAACGGATATAATCCTGATGCGAATGGGAATTCTCCAGGTACATTTTCCTGTAAGTTCCATCTCAGGATATCACCCCAAGCCTGGTATTTCGGCAACGCAACTTTCGGAATCTGTGTATGTGACAAACTCTCGGTATGTGTTGCGATTTTGATTTCTTTATCACGTACTTTAAACGAGTAAACCGGATTTTTGTATTTGTTTACTTTTTCGTCCCAAGTTAAAATGATCTCCCAGTTGTACGGATCCAGATTCATTTTTACGCGGTCGAATTCTTTGGTAAGCAAGGATAGGAATTCTTGTTTCTCCGGTGAATGATTCAACGATTCTTCAATAATTCCTGATTTATCAATTTTAGGAACTCGTCCTGAAACGGTTTCTACTGTTTTGAAAATACCGTATAATTTCTGAGCCACATCCACTTGAGAAAGTGCCGTTTCATCATATTTACGGTTGTTTTCTGAAATTTCAGATAAATAACGGGTTCTGTGTGGCGGAATCACGAAAATTTTCTCGCTCATCTCACGCGTAATCTCGAAAGTCGAATGCATATCGATTCCCGTTTTCTCTACAATTTTATCCATGATGGATTTGTAAAGCGTATTCATTCCCGGATCGTTAAACTGCGAAGCAATTGTTCCGAAAACAGGCATTTTATCAGGGTCAACGTCCCATAAATTATGGTTGCGCTGGTATTGTTTTTTCACATCGCGAATCGCATCTAAAGCGCCACGTTTGTCGAATTTATTTAAAGCCACCAAATCGGCGAAATCTAACATGTCAATTTTCTCCAACTGGGTTGCTGCTCCAAATTCAGGTGTCATTACGTATAACGAAACATCAGAGTGATCCATGATTTCCGTATCCGACTGACCGATTCCTGAGGTTTCCAAAACGATTAAATCGTATTTAGCCGCTTTCAGTACTTCAATCGCTTCCTGAACATATTTCGATAACGCTAAATTCGATTGACGCGTTGCCAATGAACGCATGTAAACTCTCGGATTATTGATCGCATTCATTCGGATTCTGTCTCCTAAAAGCGCTCCTCCTGTTTTACGTTTGGATGGATCCACGGAAATTAATCCGATGGTTTTTTCAGGAAAATCGATTAGGAAACGACGTACCAACTCATCCACTAACGAGGATTTTCCGGCACCACCTGTTCCTGTAATTCCTAAAACCGGAGTCTTACTGTCCTGATTGATTTTGTAGATTTTATCTAATGTAGATTTGGCAACTTCAGGGAAATTTTCTGCCGAAGAAATCACGCGGGCAATCGCCGTTGGATTTTTATCTTCCAAATGATCTAATTCCCCGTTAAGCACTTCACCTACCGGAAAATCGGAACGTTGTACCAAATCATTAATCATTCCCTGCAATCCCAAGGCACGGCCATCGTCCGGAGAATAAATTCTTTCGATACCGTATTCGTGCAATTCGGAAATCTCAGAAGGAAGGATTACTCCGCCTCCGCCTCCAAAAATCTTAATATGACCTGCTCCTTTTTCTTTCAGCAAATCATACATATACTTGAAATATTCGTTGTGTCCTCCTTGGTAAGACGTCATCGCAATCGCATTCGCATCTTCCTGAATAGCAGTATTCACTACTTCTTCCACGCTTCTGTCATGTCCCAGGTGAATTACCTCAACACCGGTTGCCTGAATGATTCGGCGCATGATGTTTATGGCTGCATCGTGTCCGTCAAATAACGAAGCTGCAGTAACAATTCTGACTTTATTTTTTGGTTGGTATGGTTGTGCTTGTTCCATTTTTCTGGTACTAATTTTGAGGGTGCAATTTACGCATTTATTAAAAAAGTAACGGCTTAAAATTTAAATTCTTCGGGGTAAATAATGCGGTCTATTTGTAACAAAACAGTAATTCGGTCGTCTTGTACTGTTGTTTCTTGGTTTCCATGAAGCAAATTCATCATCAATCATCAAAAAAACAATCATGAAAAAGTATCTTTTGCTCCTGTTGGGACTACCATTTTTTTTAAACGTCCAGGCACAAAACAACGCCGCCGAGTATCAGCTGGACTTCACAAAACAGCAGCAAAATCTCGTTCACGTCAAAGCGAATCTTGAATTATCGCAAGCAAAAAACCGTTTTTTCATGATTACGCATCCTTCGGACAAAAATCCTGATGGCGAAGCCAAATTCGTAAAGAACATTACGGCCAAAAACAAAAAAGGCCAAAAACAAACCCTCAAGTATTTAGGTGAAGGCACTTGGGAAATCCAATCAGTATCAAGTGGTTCGTTTACCGTTGAATATGATATTGCATTAGATCACAACACCGAAAACTGGGATCATTGCGGCGGCGTTGACGAAGTGGCTTACAAAACTCCGGAAGGCTTATTTTTTACCGGATATTCTTTATTCATGGCTCCGGATATTCCCGCTTTGGGAGATGTAAAAAACGTATCGGTTTCTTTTACGTTACCGAAAAACTGGAAAGCTTCCACCCCGTGGATCAAAACACAAAAACCGAATCATTATACCGTTAATGAGGATTTACGATTCCTTTTAAACAATTGTATTTTTGTTGGAAATCATCACGAAAAGGAAATCAAGTTGGGTGATTTTGAATTATTGTTTGCTCTTGGAAGTTCAATGCAACCTTATGAAAACGACTTTATCGGACTGATGCAACCCATTATCGAATCGACTACGAAAGTATTTAAAGGTTCACCGAAGAAAAAATACCTCATCGTGGTTAATGAAAATGATATTATGACAGACGGTAGTGCCTTCAGAACCAGTTTCAGTCAGATTATCAAAGGGAAAGTAAACAAAAACAGCCGTACGAATTGGGGCCACATCATGGCGCACGAAACGATTCACCTTTGGAACGGCCACACATTAATCCCGAAGGAACAGGAAGAATGGTTTAAGGAGGGTTTCACCGATTATCTGACGAACATTTTACTGACGCGTACCAAAATTATCGACGAACCGACGTTTTACAAACGTTTCGAAAACGTAATTACGAAATACAATATTACCCGAGATCTGATGCAGAACAAACTCAGCATTCAGGAATCCGGAAACAACAAAGACCAGAACCATTACTTGGTGTATGGTGGTGGCGAATTGGTCGCTTTAGGTTTAGACATTGAAATCCGGAAAGCGACAAACAATCATAAAAGTTTAGACGATGTATTTGCCGGTATGTATGAAGCGTTCGGAAAAACCAATACGCGTTACGAATTGAAAGACATTATTGCGATTTCAAATTCCGTTTCGGGTAAAAATCTTCAATGGTTTTTTGATGATTATGTTACAGGAACGAAACGAATTCCGGTTACCGATTATTTAGCCGCGATGGGATTACAGCTTGACGGCTTTTTGGAAGACGTGTATATTTCCGCAGGTGAAAATCCGAACGCAGAACAATTGCAATTCAAAAAAGGGATTCTCGGGTTGTAAATATTATAGAGGCGGGTTTTAAACCCGCCTCTATAATATTATAATTAAATGCTTTCCTCCACCAATTCCGGGGCAAATTCCATGTGATCCACTATTTCTTCTTCTTTTACGGGCTTAGATGCTTTAAGGGCATTGAATTTCTCCAATTGCTCTAATCCGTCTTCTTCACCACTGAAATAAGGAAAAACATCCATGATAGGAGATTCCGAAATAGCCGGTATGGTGTACTCGCCCATGGTGTTTTTCATGGCAAAAACGGTGTTATCATAAGCCTCTTTTACATCGTTGGCTTGTATTAACAGATAAAAACTCGTCTTACGCTCTTTACCGCTTTCTTCATCATAAGCCAATAAGGACACTTTTGATTTGAACCAACGGTCCGTATTCTCGAAGGGATGTATTTCGGCATAATTAGCCACTTTTATATTCGTGATTTTAAACTCTTCACTAACATAGGCAGCCATCTCTTCATTAATTCTGCTTTCTGCTTCCGTATAGGATAAGGCATCTACCAAATAAGGCTCTGTCGCCACCTTTTGTACACCGTTATCGTCTATTTTTCTGTATTTTACTTTGCATTCGTACCAAATTGCACCCATAACTGTTTTTTTTTTAAAGGATGGCAAAGTTAGATTTTAAAAGAAAATAAATCCACAATTCATAAAATAGATATCCACAATTTGAGATGAAAGTTGGCATTGGCTTTTGTTGGCATGAGGGCTTATTTAAAAAACAAAACCACAACTTTTACGGTTGCAGTTTTATTTGGTCTCTTTGTAGGCACGGTTACAAATCCGCGCTATCGGGCAAAGTTAGATTTTAAAAGAAACGAAATGCACAATTGATAAAATAGATATTCACAATTTGTGATGGATATTGGCTCTGAATTTTGTTGCCGTGGCAATTTATCAAAAAACAAAACCACAACTTCATATGGTTGCAGTTTTTTATTTGTTCTCTTTGTAGGCACTGATTGCACCCGAGATTTAAGCCGAACTGACGAAGTAAATCCGCTCCCAGGGGTGTTTGTTTTCAATTCTGTTCGGTCGTCTAAAACTGTTTATACTACCAAGGACCGTTCTGTTTCACTTGATAAAAGCGTTTGCCATCAAATCGATAAAGTCCGGCTCCGGCACCCCACCACATATTTCCCGACTTGTCCTGATACATACTCTGAACACAACAGTTAATCCCGTCTTTTTCTGTAAACACGGTAAATGCTTTTGGATTTGGTAAGGGAACGGAAGGGTCAAATCTCGTAGTACTACCTCGGGCTGTAACCCAAATAATACCTGACTCTTCTATATATATACCCCAAAATTCAGTACCCCCTAATCCGTCTTTAGCAGTGTATTCGGTTAAAGTTTTTCCATCATATTTACAGATGCCGTTTTTCATAGTAAACCACATATTTCCAGCTTTATCCTGTGCTATACCTCCCGCATAGTTACCTCCCAAACCTTCCTTTTCTGCAATATTGGTAATTGTTTTTCCACCTGTTAAGATCGAATCCGAAGGATCATAACGAAAGACACCATTTTCAAAAGAAGCAAACCAAATGTTTCCACTTTTGTCTTCCATGATGCCAGCAACATTTATAGGGGGAAGTTGTTGAAATAATGAAAAACATTGATCACCTTTGCTATCGGCAGATGGATCATATCGGAAAACGCCACCATGTGTACCTACCCAAATAGTACCCGATTTGTCAACAAGGATGCTTTTCCGACTTATATCTATATGGCTCAAGCCATCTTTTTGATTATAATTTCTAAAGGTTTTTCCATCATATTTATAAACGCCTTGGTCAGTCCCAAACCAAAGATTACCATTTTTATCTTCATTAATAGCATAAACAGTGTTGCTATTAAAACCATTAGGATTAGAAAAGTAAGTCAGCGTTTTTACATCATACCTCACTACACCTTCGCCTAAGGTACCAAACCATAAATTCCCTTTCGAATCCTGAAAGATAGCTCTAATATATTGGCTTACAAGACTGGGATCCCAAACCGGGTTAGAATTGACAACTTTAGGCTGTGGCCTTCCTATTATTTCCAGGCCTGGTTGCGGTACATTAGTCGTCTGCTTCGGAGCGTTTTTCTCCACTTGGCCATGGCAGGAATTCATAAATAACCCCGCGAAAAGCCAAATGTAAATTGAATTGCGAAAATTATATTTTGTCATTTTCCTCTGTTTTAGTTGCTATAAGAAATGTTCGTAAAATGCTATAGAGTTTTAGATTTTCAGATCGCATAAGCATGACACACCACCCTATTGTTTGGAATTATTGTCAGTCAACTACTTTTATTACAACATTACCCGTTTTCTGACCGGATTCAACATATTTGTATGCCTCTACAATTTGATCTAACTTGTATTTCCTGTCAATTACAGGTTTGAATTCGCCTTTTTCAACAAGTTCTTTCAAAAATAGCACATCCTTTTTAGTAGTAGTCGGAATTGGGAACAAAAGTTTTTTGCCTCCCCAAAGCGAAGTGGTAAGTGCATAAAGTATATTCTCTCCATTTTTACCCAGTTCAGTTGAAATGTATATCCCTTTTTCAGTCAGCAAAGGTTTGCATTGACCGAATGAACTTTTTCCCACTGCGTCAAAAATGAAATCAAATTTTTCTTTTGTCTTTGTGAAATCCTGCGTTTGATAATCAATAACCGTATCTGCACCAAGAGATTTTACCAACTCTACATTTTTCGTATTACAAACCGCGGTTACTATTGCCCCAAAATGTTTTAATAGTTGAACAGCCGCAGAACCAATAGCACCGGTTGCTCCATACACTAAAACATTTTGTCCGGATTCAACTTTAGCAGCCCTGATGTCCACCAAGGCATAATGTCCGCCTTCTGTAATAGCTACCGCTTCATCAAAGTTTAAGTTTTCAGGCATGTGTGTAATCGCATCTGTTTCAGCAATTGTCAAATACTCTGCATGACCACCAAAGGTTTTGTCATTAAACCCAAAAACTTTATCGCCTTTTTTGAATGTTGTTACATTTTTTCCGATATCTTCAATTACACCTGCAAACTCACAACCTAATATTTGACATTTTGGTCGCAAAAGTCCGCTCCAAAACCGTGAAATGAAATATTCTGCACTTCTGAAACCGGAGTCAGTACGGTTTACTGTGGATGAATAGACCTTAATTAATACTTCGTTATCTTTTGGAAAAGGTTTAGCAACCTCCATTAACTTGGCAACTTCCGGCGGTCCATATTTTGCATGTACAATTGCTTTCATTTTTCAACTATTTTGATGGTGTTTGGCGGTGTCCCTAAACTGGCGCGAGCATCTTACTCATGTACAAAAACCAATTGCCGACAATCTATAACATATTTGCACAATTCCGCCACTTCGGTATATCGTGTTACAACTCAATGAATTTATGTTGCGGGCAAGAGCAGGATGCTCTCGCTAGCGTGGTTTTTTTGTTCTTTTAGTTTGTTTATCGCTAAGTCAAATATTCAAAAAAGCATTCTGTTTTGCCCTAAAATTCCATTTGAACAAAACCGTTTATAGATGTAGCTTTTACATCATAAAGTTCTTTTAGTAAATAATATTTTTATGTACTTCTTTTCCAATTGTAATACTTGTTTCAAGTTTTTTCAAGAATTCAGAAAGTATATTCACAACATTTTTTCTTGCACTATTTAATTCCTTTGACATTTTCGGTAAACCATCAATTGTATTTAGAAACAGATGCATATTATTTAATGCGAATTCAATTTGGATTAATAGATTATCTAAAGAATCACCAGCTTCAATTATTTCTTCCTTTTTGTTTTCAAAATCATTAATATAAATCGTTATTAATTTTGAAAATGAATCAATACCTTTTTCAAAATTATTTATATAAATTGGGATTTCGGGTTCAATTCGATTTGCAAAATCATTCATTACGTTTGCTGTTCTTTCAAAGATATTTCTTTGAACTTTAAAGGATATGGGCTGATTTCTGTTTTTAGCGATTAAAACATCTATTTCAGACGTTTTTTTATTCATTTCATCACCAATCCAGTTCGTTGCTTCTGAAATCCTTATTAAAGCGTGAGTTGAAATCGAAAACGATTCCTCTATAAACTCTTGATAATCAATGATCCCAAAATCTTCTTCTTCAACAATTATGATATCTGTATTTACTTCTTCAATTTTTGTTGGAAGATTTGGAATAGCTTTTAAATTCTGAATCCTTTTAGGAATATGAATTCTTAATAATCTTTCGAGTTCATCTTTTAGATTAAATTCCCAATACAAAACGTTTTTTTCTCCCAAACTGGATTTGAAATCTCTAATTTTTGTGAGCTGTTCAGGATTTATTTCAGTTAAAGACTGAGGTGCTGAATTTTTGAAATAAAATAAAATTTGTACAGAGTTATTATCTTTTATAAATTTTTGATGAGCTATGTTAAATTCTTCTTCTGTACCTGAACCATATTCTTTTGTTGGTGTTCCAAATTTCATCCATAAAAGACCAATAAATAAATCATATTCAGGGATATCATTATTTATTATGCTTTGTAATCCTTCGGAACCTATTGCTGGCGCGGAATTTGTTTCCCATTTTTGTAATTCTAAAATAATGTTATTTTGGCTTCCAAACGTTAAGTTTAATTCTTCAACAACTTGGTCTATGGATTCTCTTTCTTCAGATAAATCAGATGGTGAGGCTAAAAATATTTTATACTTACTAATTAATTCAGGCATTTTGCTAAGTTTTGTTTTTTACACAATTTTTTTTCGAAAGTTACAACTAACTCTTAAACAGACGTAACGCATTAATATATAGAACTGCTCACTTTAAAAGCATCATAATCTAAAGAAAAATACACTACCTCTATTTTCCGCTAATCTACAAAAAGTAAGAAAATAAAACAATTTAAGTGATTTATAATTTGATGTCATCAGGAATTCTCAAAATTGGGTTTTACATAGTCATGTGTTAAAAATTTCATTTTTAAAACTTACACACTTTTTGGGATAGTGTCTTTTCAACGCAGACCTGGCAGGTTTTTAAAAATCTGTCAGGTCTAACATGAAGGATGTCGGTGTTTTATTTTAACACTTGATTAGCATAAGTCACATACAAACACGGATTTCACGGACTAAAAACCATTTCATGTCGCTTGCCATTGTTCTCGAAAATGACTTTCGTCCAAAACGGTTTTGCCTGATTCATCGTTGGGAACCAGTTTCTTTTTTCATCGGAAACGATAAACAATCCGTGATCATCTCCCAATACAGAGAAGTTCTCGCGTTTGGGTTGTTTGATGAAATAATCGGTTTCATAACGCTGATTCACCTCGTCACAAAATCCGAATACGTTATCGGCCACAAAACCGATTTCGCTTATTTTTAAAAAAGAGGCGCTGCTGAATTTTTCATTCACAACATTCTGTAAATCATAGCGAACGATGCATTCCAGAATATTGCCGTTGTTATCGTAGAAATAAAACGATTTGGCATTCCAATTACTGAAATCGACTATATATTGATTGGGTTCGTACGGAATCAGTTCCGCTTTACCCCTCATCCATTTCAAACCCGCTTTCAGCTTATTTTCGGGAATATCGAAAGCGAAATGATAAACCGGTTTCTGAATGGCATCCGACAAATGAAAACACAACTTTGAAGTTCCTGTCTGAAAAGAAAGAAGTTCATCCGTTTGTTCTATCACTTTCAAGCTTAGCTTTTCCTTGTAAAAGAATTCGGTTTCCGAAAGGGAGTTGGTTAACAGATGAACTTCTGAAATTTGCATGATTTTTAATTCTATTTAGCCAAATCGAAGCGATCCAGGTTCATTACTTTATTCCATGCCGCTACAAAATCGTTTACGAATTTCTCCTGAGCATCGGAACTGGCATACACTTCGGCAAGTGCTCTGAGTTCGGAATTGGAACCAAAGACAAGATCGGCACGGGTTCCTGACCATATTGATTCTTTTACCCCGGTTGCACTGCCTTCAAACAATTCCTTATGTCCATCAACCGCTTTCCAGGTTGTACCCATGTCTAGCAGATTCACAAAGAAATCGTTGGTAAGTGTTTCCGGACGTTTTGTGAACACCCCATTTTTCGAATTATCAAAGTTGGTATTCAATACACGCATACCACCTACAAGAACGGTTAATTCGGGCGCTGTGAGTGTCAGTAATTGCGCTTTATCCACCAACAATGCTTCTGTTGGAATTGTAAATTTGGTCTTCAGGTAATTACGGAAACCATCAGCTTTTGGCTCTAATACGGCGAATGACGCCACATCGGTTTGTTCCTGCGAAGCATCCATACGACCGGGCGAGAAAGGAACCGTTACGTTATGACCAGCATTTTTCGCAGCTTTCTCAACACCGGCACAACCTGCCAATACAATCAGATCGGCAAGTGAAACCATTTTACCACCAGATTGCGAGTTATTAAATTCTTTTTGGATGCCTTCCAGCGTATTTAATACTTTTGATAACTGAACCGGATTGTTTACCGCCCAATCTTTTTGAGGAGCCAAACGAATACGTGCACCGTTAGCACCACCTCGTTTGTCTGAACCTCTGAAAGTGGAAGCCGAAGCCCAAGCTGTGGAAACCAATTGAGAAACGGAAAGACCGGAATCCAACACTTTGGCTTTCAGGGAAGCGATATCATTTTCATTAATCAGTTCGTGGTTCACGGCCGGAATCGGATCTTGCCATATCAATACTTCTGAAGGAACTTCACTTCCAAGATAACGAGCAAGAGGCCCCATATCGCGGTGTGTCAGTTTGAACCAGGCACGGGCAAAAGCGTCTGCAAACTGATCGGGATTTTCATAGAAACGTCTGGAAATTTTTTCGTACGCCGGATCAAAACGCAACGACAGGTCTGTAGTCAGCATGGTAGGCGCATGTTTTTTTGAAGGATCGTGCGCATCGGGAATCGTCCCGCCACCTGCGCCATTTTTGGCCACCCACTGAAATGCTCCGGCAGGGCTTTTGGTCAGTTCCCATTCGTGACTGAACAGGTTATCGAAAAAGTGATTACTCCATTTGGTTGGTGTTTGTGTCCAGGTAACTTCCGGTCCACCCGTAATGGCATCTCCACCTTTACCCGTACCGTGTTTACTCATCCATCCCAAACCTTGCAATTCAATGTCCGCCGCTTCGGGTTCTGCTCCCACAAGCGAGGCATCTCCTGCACCGTGCGCCTTACCGAACGTGTGACCTCCCGCAATAAGTGCAACGGTCTCCTCGTCATCCATGGCCATACGGGCAAAGGTTTCGCGTATATCTATAGCAGCAGCAATCGGATCCGGATTCCCGTTAGGTCCTTGCGGATTTACATAGATTAACCCCATCTGAACTGCCGCAAGCGGATTTTCAAGGTCTCGTTCCCCCGTATATCGTTGATCATCCAACCATGTGGTTTCAGAACCCCAGTAAACGTGTTCTTCCGGTTCCCATACATCCTCACGGCCACCGGCAAATCCAAAGGTTTTGAATCCCATCGATTCCAAAGCGACATTCCCGGCCAGAATCATAAGATCGGCCCAGGAAATTTTGCGACCGTATTTTTGTTTGATGGGCCAAAGCAGTCTGCGTGCTTTGTCAAGATTGGCATTGTCCGGCCAACTGTTAAGCGGTGCGAAACGCTGTTGTCCGGCTCCTGCACCACCACGACCATCTCCAATACGATATGTGCCGGCGCTGTGCCATGCCATACGGATGAATAAAGGTCCGTAATGTCCGAAATCTGCAGGCCACCAGTCCTGTGAGTCGGTCATAAGTGTAGTAAGGTCATTTTTTACAGCCTGAAGATCAAGTCTTTTGAATTCTTCTGCATAATTAAACGCATCTCCCATCGGATTAGACAGTGAAGAGTTTTGACGCAGCATGCTTACTTTTAACTGATTGGGCCACCAGTCCCGATTTTTTGTCCCGATCCCTCCCAGGTTTTGACTTTGAGCTGTATCGGAAAACGGGCATTTACCATTGTTATTAGAATTGCTTTCCATATTTTATAAAGTTATTAGTAACGGATGAATATTTATTTTTACGAGAAATTACCAAATTAAAATACTGTAGGTCAATTTTTTACGAGCATTAAATTTAGTTAAAATTACCGAATTAACTGATTAACTTTTCATAAATCAAATTGATTGTTTTTATTTTTTCATAAGAAAATCCTATAACCTAAAATTGGTATGATGTTTGTTTACCTTTGGAAACTAAATTAAATAAGCATGAAAAAAACAGCACTACTATTAGCTTTCATTCCTTTTTTTGGTTGCGCGGAAATGCAACAGGTTATCGATCAGTTACCACAAACACCGGGCGTTATGGGGCAAATGGGAATAGGACAAGTCGAAATTGCTTCCGGACTGAAAGAAGCGCTGAACAAAGGAATTGAAAAACAAGTGATAAAACTTACCAATACAGACGGTTTCTACAAAAATGAAATGGTAAAAATCCTTTTACCGGAAGAACTTAAAAAGGTAGACAAAACGCTTCGTGATATCGGCATGAGCAAATTGGCTGATGAAGGTTTGAAAGTAATGAACCGTGCGGCTGAAGATGCAGTAAAAGAAGCCACTCCTATTTTTGTCGATGCGGTGAAGGGGATGACTTTCAACGATGCAAAAAACATTCTTATGGGTGATGACCGTTCCGCTACGACTTATTTACAAACCACAACCTCAACTGCTTTATACGCGAAATTCAATCCGGTGATTAAAAAATCGTTTGCCAAAGTAGGCGCTGATAAAGTTTGGGCCACCATAATTACAAAGTACAACAGTGTGCCGTTGGTAAAAAAAGTCAATCCCGACTTAACGGATTATACCACCAACAAATCCATGGAAGGTGTTTTCAAAATGATTGCTGTGGAAGAGAAAGACATTCGTAACAATCTGTCTTCCCGAAGCAGTGATTTACTGAAAAAAGTATTTGCCTTACAAGATGGAAAACAGGGCTAAAAAATTAAAATTCAACGAGATACAAATAACAATTTATTAACACTAACTAAGAAAAAATTATCGGAACTTTGCGTCAGAATGAATAGTTTCTCATTTGGTTAGGGTTAGTTAAAAAAAGAATTCCACGCTTTCGGGCGTGGTTTTTTTTTGCATTTAATCCAAACGATTATGCAATTGTTTGAAGTAATCAAAAGCTTTCACCAACCGGCTGCCGTACCAGGAAAACATTTCACCGTCTACAAAAACGGTTTTGGCATGATGCGTATGCCGCCCTAATTCAAAAGCGTGTTCGTCTTTAAAGGGAAACGGTTCGGAAGACAATAAAACCAAATCGGGATCGCCCTGAATCCGCATTTTCTGAATTACGATTTCCGGGTAACGTCCTTCGTATTTCGGGTGATTGTCATAGATGTTTTCGAATTTATTCAGCTTCAGCAATTCATTGATAAAATTATCCCCTCCTGCTACCATATACGGATTGGCCCAGATAAAATAAGCCACTTTCTGAACTTCCCTGTTTTTCATGAAATTCTGAAAATCAGCTAAAGCGAAATTCGTTTTATCGATCCATTTTTGCGCATCGGTGCGTTTGTTGAACAATTGTCCGAAATCGGAAATCATTTGCAGATTATCTTCAATGGTAATGATATTCGTTACCCAAACCGGACAAATATCTTTTAATGATTCTACAATTTCCAACGTATTCTCTTCCTTATTGGCGATGATAATATCCGGTTGCAATGCTTTTATCTTATCGATTTTCACCTGTTTCGTTCCGCCGACAATCGTTTTGGTCGATTTGAAATGAAACGGATGCACGCAGAATTTAGTGATTCCCACTACACTGTCTTCCAGGCCCATATCGAAAAGTAATTCGGTTTGGGACGGCACTAAGGAAACAATTCTTTTAGGTGTTTTTTCGAACGTATGTTGGATTCCGAGTTGATCGGTATATGTCTTTGAATTTGGCATTGCCAGATAAAAATTTAATTATAAATCGGGAGTTTGTTCCTTTTTGGTTATTCCGTTGGGAAACATGATTGTCAGCAAAACAAAAATAAGCAGGAAATTAAACTCCACTCCGTTTCGTCCTCCGCCCACTACATACCAGCCTTCCGGTAAATGAACCATAAAAATACCGACAACCAATATGAATATCGTTACGATTGCTGCCGGTTTGATGTATTTATTCAGAAGCAGTAAAATGGCTGCCACTACGTGCGATAGTTTGATTGCCCAGGCCAATGCCAATCCGAACGGAGCAAATCCGACCGTATTCAGGTAAAGGTTACCGAAATCATTAATCCCGTTGTTGAACATGCCCGGTACACTGTGCATGATTAAAATCACAGCTACCGCAAAACGAAGCAGAAAGGTACTTTTCATTTTTAAAATTTAGAAATGAGCAGTAACAAATATAACCTATTTAAGGATTGTTGCCATTTCCTGTTGCAGTTTCAAGGCCTCTTCTCTTGCTTTTTCGGCGAAATCGGCTGCGGTGGACGCATAAATGATTCCGCGGGACGAATTGATTAACAAACCGACGTTTTCGTTCATACCGTATTTGCAAACCTCCGCAAGACTTCCGCCTTGAGCGCCTACTCCGGGAACCAATAAGAAACTGTCGGGGACAATTTTACGGATTTCGGTAAAATATTCCGCTTTGGTTGCTCCTACCACATACATCAGGTTTTCGGAATTCTTCCAGGATTTGGAAGTTTCTAAAACTACCTTGTACAATTCTGTTCCGTCTACATTTTGAGTCTGAAAATCGAAAGCACCTTCGTTTGAAGTTAATGCTAACATAATCGTATGCTTGTCTTCAAATGCCAAAAACGGCTCTACCGAATCTTTTCCCATATAAGGCGCCACGGTAACCGAATCAAAGTTCAGATCTTTGAAAAATGCCCTTGCATACATGGAAGACGTGTTTCCGATATCTCCACGTTTTGCATCGGCAATGGTGAAGATTTCAGGATATTTTTCGTTAATGTAATGAATGGTTTTTTCCAATGATTGCCAGCCTCTTATTCCGTAAGCTTCGTAAAAAGCGGTGTTGGGTTTATAGGAAACACATAAATCGTGGGTCGCATCGATGATCGCTTTGTTGAATTCGAAAATCGGGTCTTCTGTTTGTAACAGGTGTTCCGGAATTTTGTTTAAGTCGACATCCAAACCAATGCATAAGAATGATTTTTTTGATTGGATTTGGTCTTGTAGTTGTTGTGTTGTCATCTTATTTAGGTACTAAGGCGCTGAGATGCTAAGGTACTTAGGTTCGAAGCGGCAAAAGAGTTGTTTTTATTTTTTTTCGGTTACCAAGTTGCTGAGTTTGGTTGTTGTAATTTAACTGCAAAGGTCGCAAAGTTTTCGCAAAGGTCGCAAAGTTTTTTCTAAACCCAATATGACCGGTAATTTTTTGAAAGTTTACAAAAATTCAAATGGTTTCCGGTCTAGCCCCGATTGGAGCGGCGCCTCGCAGAGCGGAAAGCGGGAAAATGGATTCCAAAAAGGCCCAAGCCATTCGCTCCAAAAAAAATACCATACATCAACAAGTTCAGTATGGCATCTTTTTCTATTCTCTTTGCTCTTTTTTCTATTAGAAAACGTCGCTTTCTTTCAGTTTTTCCATATTGTTGACCAACTGGAGTTCGTCAATAAATTTTTGGATTTTACCATTCATAACCCCATCCATATCAAAAACGTCTAAACCAATTCGGTGATCGGTTACACGACCTTGCGAATAATTGTAGGTTCTAATTTTTGCAGAACGGTCACCTGAACTAACTTGCGAAGTACGCTTTACGGCATCTTCCGCTTGCTTTTTCGCCAATTCCTGTTCGTACAAACGGGAACGCAAAACCTCTAACGCTCTGTCTTTATTTTTATGTTGTGATTTCTGATCCTGACATTGTGCCACCAATCCGGTAGGGATGTGTGTTAAACGCACGGCCGATTTTGTCGTATTTACCGACTGACCACCGGGACCTGATGAACAGAAGAAATCCACACGAACGTCGTTCATGTCGATTTGTACGTCGAATTCTTCGGCTTCCGGAAGTACCATAACCGTCGCTGCGGAAGTGTGCACACGTCCTTGCGTCTCGGTTTGCGGTACACGCTGAACACGGTGAACACCCGCTTCGAATTTTAAAGTTCCGTAAACGTCTTCTCCGGTCACTTCAAAAATCACCTCTTTGAATCCGCCCGAAGTCCCTTCGTTCATATCCACTACAGAAGTTCTCCATCCTTTGCTTTCGCAATATTTAGTGTACATACGGAACAAATCGCCCGCAAAAATGGAAGCTTCATCCCCACCGGTACCGGCACGGATTTCCACCATTACGTTTTTGGCATCTTCGGCGTCTTTCGGGATCAACATGAATTTGATTTCCTCTTCCAGTTGCGGCAAACGCTCTTTGGCTTCTTCCAGTTGCATTTTGGCCATTTCCACCATTTCGGCATCAGAACCATCGGCAATGATTTCCTGGGCTTCTTTAATATTTCCGTCGACATTGATGTATTCCTCGCGTTTTTCAACCAAGGCTTTCAAATCTTTATATTCTTTATTAAGCTGAACATAACGCTTTTGGTCGGCGATAACATCGGGTTGGATAATCAAATCCGAGATCTCGTCAAAACGCTGTTTCACATATTGCAGTCTGTCTAACATAATTCTATACGCTGTTTTCGGGTGCAAAATTACAAAAAAAATAGGTTCAAAAAACAGCTAAAAAACAACATCTCTTTTTTTGCAAAATATTATTCAATTTATCTACCTTTATCCCGTTAAAAATCTTGAATGAAAATGAAAAAATTCACTGTTACTTTAGCTGCAATTGCGTTTGTGGCCTGTAACCAAAAGAAAGAGAGTTCACTACAGATTGGTGAACCGGAAGAGATTGTAACCAAAGACTACGAACAGCTTGAAAAAGCAGACTGGCTTTTGGGAGAATGGGGAAATACTTCTGCGGAAGGCAATTTAACCGAGACCTGGAAACAGGAAAACGACAGTACTTTTATCGGAAAAAATTTCGTAACCGTTGAAGTGGACACTGTTTTTCAGGAAAATGTGGTTTTGGAACAAAAGAACGACAGTTTGTTCTACAAAGTGACCGTTAAAGGACAAAACAACAACGAAACGGTAGCTTTCTATCTGACTGCCGCGGATGATGATCAGTTGGTTTTTGAAAATCCGAAACATGATTTTCCTAACAAGATTACTTATAACAAGATTTCATCTGACAGTTTAGTTGCTGAAATTTCCGGAATGAAAGACGGAAAAATAAGCAAGGAACTATTTGCTATGAAGAAGCGTTAAATCCAAAAAAGAAACGAAAATTTTAAAAAGCCTCGCAATCAGCGGGGCTTTTTCTTTATAACTAATTCATTTTCAACACGTAATAAAAATATCACAATTTTATTTTAAATAAGTCTAAATAAATCTTGTGTTTTTCGAAATTAGAAAATAGTTTTGCGGTAAAATATTATTTTAATTTATTCTAAATAAAAATGAAAACTGCGAAATTATTTTACTTAACCGTAAGTGCGCTATTTGTCAGCACGTCTTTTCTTGCTCAGGAAAAGGAAACAAAAAAAGATTCCATCAAGACATTAAATGAAGTTATTGTTAACGGAAACACTCATAAATACAAAAGAGAAAAGAGTACTACCGTTTCAAAAATGCCGTTAACCAACATTGAAAACCCACAAGTTTACAATACGGTTACAAGCGAATTATTAAAAGAGCAAGTTGTAACCAATTTTAATGACGCTCTAAAAAATGCCACCGGAGTAGCAAGACTTTGGGAGTCGACCGGTCGTGGCGGTGACGGTGCCGAATTTTACATTGTTAGAGGATTTGCCACTCAACCAACGATGATTAATGGATTTCCCGGCATCAACAACGGGACTATTGATCCGTTAAACGTAGATAATATCGAAGTCATAAAAGGCCCGTCGGGAACTCTATATGGCAGCAGTCTGATTTCTTACGGCGGATTAATCAACATAGTGACCAAAAAACCACATTCAAAATTTGGTGGTGAAATTGGCTATAATGCCGGGACGTACGGGATGGACAGAGTTACCGCCGATGTAAATCTCCCCATAAATAAAGATGTTGATTTCAGAGTAAACACAGCCTACCAAAAGGAAAATTCTTTTCAGGATGCCGGTTTCGGAAAATCATTCTTCATCGCTCCTTCTTTGAATTACAGGGTTACCGACAAACTATCCTTTTTAATCAATACCGAATTCTACGAAAGAACATCAGCTAATGCACCGATGATTTTCTTAAGCAGATATTCTCCGTTGTCTTTTAACTCAATGGATCTTTTTGAAAGAAGTTATAAGAAATCCTATACTTCAAATGAGTTATCCATCAGCAATCCGACGTATAATTTACAGGCTCTGATGATTTATAAATTATCGGATCAATGGACATCACAAACTGTCTTATCCAGAAGTAACAGCAAAACCAGTGGCTACTACTCCTATTTATGGGATTCTGCCAATGGCGATGAGTTTACCCGATTTATCTCAAAAAGAAACGGTGAAACATTGACTACTGATATCCAACAAAATTTCATCGGTGATTTCAAAATCGGAAAATTAAGAAATCGCTTAGTGGCCGGACTTGACTACTTCAAATCCGATATTTTCAACGGAAGCACAGGTTGGGTTGGCAACGGAACTGTTTCTTTAGTAAACCAAACGGATACAGGCGATTTAACCCAAGCCGGTGTAGACAATCTTTTGGTTGGTTCCTTCGAAGGTAACTCGACGGCAGAAACTGAAATCATCAGTGCTTATGTTTCAAATGTATTGAATATTACTGATAAACTTTCTGTTATGGCCAGTATCCGTGGTGATGTATTTAAAGGAAAAACCGCATATTGGTCAACTGACGAAATCAGCAGCCAAACCAGTTTTTCACCAAAATTTGGTGCCGTCTATCAAATCATAGAGAACAAATTATCGGCTTTCGGTAACTACATGAATGGTTTTGTCAACGTAGCACCACAACAGGTTGCCGATGTTGACGGTTCCAACCCGAGAATGAAATCTTTTGACCCGGAGCACGCCAACCAATATGAATTTGGTTTAAAAACAAATCTGTACAAAGACATTATTTCAGGTTCGATCAGCTATTACAACATCGATGTGAAGAACCGATTGATGACCGATCCGAACAACATCAACAACTCAATTCAGGGTGGTGAAGTAAACAGTAAAGGTGTTGAAATCAGTCTTACGGCTAATCCGACGAAAGGTTTAAATATCATTGCAGGTTATGGCTATAATGACAGCGAAGTGACTAAAGATAATCCCGGAGATGGCTATTTAGGTTTGCGTCCCGAAGAAGCCGGACCGGAAAATTTAGTAAACTTATGGGCTAATTACACTTTTGTGGCGGGTAACTTAAAAGGATTCGGAATTGGATTCGGAGGAAATTATGCCAGCGAATACAAAACCTTAAACAGAGCCAACATAGGTACGTTTGAATTACCGGATTACACTATTTTAAATTCGGCTTTGTGTTATAACAACGACAAATTCAACATTTCCTTAAAAGTGAACAACCTTCTAAACGAAAAATACTATTCGGGTTGGTCAACCGTTACGCCTCAAAAATTAAGAAGCTTAACTGCCGGTTTAACCTATAGATTTTAATAATAAATGATTTGTGTTAGTTTAGTTTAAATCAGACTCCTCATTTCGGTGGGGAGTTTTTATCGTTGAAGAATGAAAAACAACATTTTAAAAAAAGCAATCCGAAAAATACATCTTTGGCTAGGGCTGGCTTCCGGTATTATCGTATTTATTATTGCCATCACCGGATGTATTTATGCGTTTCAGATGGAAATCAAGGACATGATCGAAGATTACCGTTTTATCGACAAACAGGATGCTCCTTATATGCTACCATCTGAATTACAGAAAATTGCTCAAAAAGAACTTCCAAACAAACATTTGCACGCTATAGAATATAATGGTCCTGAAGAAGCTGCGGAAGGTATCTTTTTCAATAATGAACCTCGTTATTATTATACGGTTTACATGAATCCGTATAACGGAAAAATAATCAAAACCATTGATTTGGACAAAGGCTTCTTCCCTTTCATTTTAGACGGCCATTTTTATTTATGGTTACCGCAAGAAATCGGTCAAACTGTTGTGGCGACTGCTACCCTGATTTTTGTTCTGATGATCATCAGTGGTTTCATCCTTTGGTTTCCGAAAAACAGAAAAGCAGCCAAACAACGTTTTTGGTTTCAATGGAAGGAGAGTTTAAAATGGAAACGAAGAAATTACGACTTGCACAATATCACAGGTTTTTACGTGATGAGTATCGCACTAATTTTTGCCGTAACGGGTTTGGTTTGGGGTTTCCCTTGGTTTGCGTATTGTTATTACACGGCGATGGGAGGCGAAAAATCCTTAATTTACGAGGATCCGGTTTCCGTGCGACCTAAAACTGCAGATGCTAAAATCGCCAATCCGTTGGACAAAGCCTGGCTGATGATGCAAAAGGAATATCCGACAGCAAAATCCATCGAGGTACATCCTCCGGAAACGGACAGCTCATCAATTGCTGCCAACGCAAATCCGGAAGCCGGAACGTACTGGAAAATAGACTACCGTTACTATGATCAGTATACCTTAAAAGAAAAACAGGTCAATCATGTTTGGGGACGTTATCCCACAACAACTAATTCCGATAAGGTAATGCGTATGAATTACGACATTCACACCGGAGCCATTTTGGGTTTACCCGGAAAAATATTCGCTTTCCTGATTAGTTTACTGATTGCGAGTTTGCCGGTTACCGGATTTCTGATTTGGTGGGGAAGAAAGAAGAAAGGTAAAGCTTAAAAATTAAAAATCCCGCAGATTTTGCAGATAAAAAAAGGCTTTTCAATTACGAAAAGCCTTTTTTACTATATTCTGAAAACTAATTTCAGCTTAATTTTTCACCGGAATACTCTCCAAAATCTCAAGGACGAATTTCCAATATTTCTGAGCTGAAGAAATCGAAGCTCTTTCATCCGGGCTGTGTGCTCCTTTGATGGTTGGACCGAAGGAAATCATGTCCATATCCGGATAATTAGTTCCTAAGATTCCGCATTCTAATCCGGCGTGACAAGCAGCGACATTCGGTTTGGAACCGTTTTGTTTTTCATAGATGGATGCCATCACATCTAAAATCGGAGAGGTCACATTAGGTGTCCAACCCGGGTAAGAACCGGTAACCGTCACTTCGCAGCCAAACAATTCGTAAGCCGAACGTAATGCATTCGCCAAATCAAACTTAGACGATTCAACAGAAGAACGTGTTAAATTCTGAATCGAAATCTCTCCGTCTTTCACAATCACACGGGCAATATTGTTGGACGTTTCCACCAGATTTTCCATATCGGCACTCATTCTGTAAACTCCGTTATGAGCCGTATAAACTGCACGTAACAAACCTTCCTGGACTCCCAAATCCATTACTTTTGAAGGTAAATCGGATTTTACGATTTCAATGGTTAGGTTTTTCTCAGTCGTTTTATACTCGAATTTAATATCGTTAATTACTTCCTGCATATCAAACACGAAAGCCTCATCGTACATTCCGGCAATGATCACTTTAGCAACGCTTTCACGCGGAATTGCATTACGCAGACTTCCTCCGTTAATTTCCGAAATCTGCAAACCGAAGTTTTCAAATCCGTCGAACAACAAACGGTTCATTATTTTGTTGGCATTCCCTAAACCTTTATCGATATCCATTCCGGAGTGCCCTCCGTTTAAACCTTTAACGGTAATGGTATAACCTACTGAATCTTGCGGAACTTCTTCCTCATTATACTGACGGGTTGCCGTAACATCCACGCCACCGGCACAACCAATGCCGATCTCATCATCTTCTTCCGTATCTAAATTCAAAAGGATTTCACCGTTAAGCAAACCGCCTTTTAAGCCCATCGCTCCGGTCATTCCCGTTTCTTCATCAATAGTGAATAACGCTTCGATAGCCGGGTGTTTGATCTCTGTACTTTCTAAAATCGCCATGATGGTTGCTACTCCAAGACCGTTATCGGCACCAAGTGTAGTTCCTTTGGCGCGAACCCAGTCCCCGTCCACATACATTTCAATTCCCTGTGTATCAAAATCGAAAACAGTGTCGTTGTTTTTTTGGTGCACCATATCCAAATGCGACTGCATCACTATGGTTTTACGGTTTTCCATTCCTGCCGAAGCCGGTTTTCTGATGATTACGTTTCCTACTTCATCATTAATGGTTTCAAGACCTAGTTTTTTTCCGAAATCCATCATAAATGCGATTACGCGCTCTTCCTTTTTAGAGGGACGCGGCACGGCATTCAGGTCGGCAAATTTATTCCAAAGCTGTTTAGGCTCAAGGTTTCTTACTTCCTGGCTCATATTTTTTATTTAATGTTGTTTTTTTCAAAGTCCCAAAGTTACGAAGTTTTACCACTTTGGAGATCAGAATGTGGAGTAATTTTCGTGGTAAAGATTAAGCGGACATCTTTACACATTAAACACAGATTTCACTAATTTACGCAGATTAATTTGTGAAAATTCGTGAAATCTGTGTTTAAAAAAGTTAAAAAATCCTACTTATTTTTTTATAACTTTAATCAAAAACGTTTTTTCTTAAGTATTTTTCAGCAGAAATTATTCGTGATTCAGTAGTTTCTCATGTGCCACGTGCTCCTCGAAAAGTTGCGGTATTTTTTTTTCGGACACTTCGCCATACCAAACATTATCAGGCTGAAAACCTATCACAGGAGCGCACTTACAATTATCGGTGCATTGAATTTTCATCATCACGACATCGCCTTTCATTTCGGTTTGTTTTATGAGTCCTCGAAACACTTTTCGGTTGTGTTTGTTGGGCTTTCCGCATTTGCTTCCGTCACAGAAGAGAATGACTTTTTTCGGAATATCTAAACTTTTCATAATACTCTTTTCTTAATTCCTGCTTATTACAAATTTACGACAAGTCTTTGGATTTGAAAACAGAACCAAGAACAAAGAGTCAAGACGGTTTTATCATCATATTATGTTTGTTTCTCGTTTCTTGTCTCTTGATTCTCGTCTATTCTCTATTTTCTATTTTCTATCATCTATTTTCTATCTTTATCAAAATTTTCTCCATGAACCGAAAACTGATTTTACCGCTTTTTCTCGTCTTTCAATTGATCGGATTAAAGATTCTTTCCTTTTTTCCGGAGACAGTGGAGCGTTATTACAGCAACGGGTTTTACCCGCCTTTAGCCAGAATTTCTAGAATCACGTTGGGGAAAATTCCGTTTTCTGTAGGAGATCTTATTTATTGTATCGCCATTTTCTTTTTGCTTCGGTGGTTCTGGAAACAACGAAAAACATGGAAATCGCAGTGGAAATCGAATCTTTTATCCCTTTTGGGATTTGTATCGGTATTTTATTTTTTCTTCAACCTTCTATGGGCGATGAATTATTTGCGGGTTCCGATGTATGAAAAACTAAAGATTGAACGCGAATACACTCAGGAGGAATTGCTGGCTTTCACCAAACTGATGATTTTAAAAACAAACTCCATTCATTCGCAATTGGTTAAAAATGATACTGTAAAAGTTGTTCTTCCATTTAACCGGGAACAAATTTTCGAGAAAACACAAAACGGTTATGACAATCTGGCAAAGGCATTTCCATATCTTAAGTATGAAAAACATTCCGTTAAACCTTCACTGTTAAGTACGCCACTTACATATATGGGTTTCGGCGGGTATCTGAATCCGTTTACCAATGAAGCTCAGGTGAACAACCTCATCCCGTTGCATAATTTCACAACTACAACCGGACACGAAATGGCGCATCAGATTGGTATTGGCCCGGAAAGCGAAGCCAATTTCATCGGTTATATGGCTACGATTTACAACGACGACATTTATTTCAAATACTGCGGTTATGCGTATGCATTGCGCTACTGCTTGGGGAATCTGGAAAATTTTGAAGAAGGTGCTGCCGAACCATTGCTGCCGTTAATTCATCCCGGAATCCTGAAAAACTTTGAAGAAACCGAGGAATTCTGGGACAGTCATCAAACATTTATCGATGTGATTTTCCATACATTTTATGACAATTTCCTGAAAGTGAACCAACAGAAAGACGGTTTGGAAGGGTACAGCAAATTCGTTGGAATTATGGTAAATTACTATAAGAACAATAAACTTTAAGTTATGCTGTCTTAAAAAAACCAGCACATATCTAATTGAAAATCATTAACTTTATTGGTCAAATGGAGCAGCGACCATTAAAAACGGGCGGAACCCAAAAGCCAAACGAGTAGGAAATAATACAAATTAATTTTATGGCAGATAACAGCGTATCGTTACACAGAGTCCTCAAATCCTCTCCCGAAAAAGTTTACCGTGCCTTTACCGAAGCCAATGCGCTTGCATCCTGGATTCCTCCTTATGGTTTCCTTTGTACCGTGCATGAAATGAATGTGTCTGTTGGGGGAACTTATAAAATGTCATTTCATAATTTTTCAACCGGCAACAGTCACTCCTTTGGGGGAAAATATATCGAGATCAAACCCAATGAATTTTTAAAGTATACCGATAAATTTGATGATCCGAACCTTCCCGGAGAAATGATTACTTCCGTTTGGTTGCGGGAAGTTATTGGTGGTACCGAATTAAAAGTGCTGCAGGAAGGAATACCTTCGGTCATTCCAGTTGAAATGTGTTATTTAGGCTGGCAAGATTCTTTAGACAAACTGACGAAACTGGTTGAACCCGAAATTCCGGATGCTTAAAATTTTCAATTAAAAACAGTCGCAACTGCGATTTTAAAAATATAAGGTTTCAGTTTTACCTGAAACCTTTTTTATATACCCTAACTTCAATAAAAAAAATCCTCCAATATCAATTTGCTAATAATTGATTGATAAATTCAGTAGACTTATCCAAAACAAGTTCCGGCGCTTCCTTGTGCGGTGTGTGTTTTATGTTTGGAATGACCAATTCGGAAGATTTTCCGGCTATTTTAGTGCTGATGGTCTTCACCTGTTCCAAAGTACCGTATTCGTCATCCCGACCCTGTATAACCAATAAAAAACATTGAATTGAAGGCAAAAAACGTTCAATATTCCAAGACTTGAACTCGTCTGAAGTCCAGGTTCCCGCCCACGCCCAAAACATTTCCCCGGTATTGTCACCGTGGTATTTCTGCAATTTTGACTTTAAGTCGGTTGTCTTATAAAGTTCGATAGCTTCTTTAATACCGTTGAGTGTAACCTCTTCTACAAAAACGTGTGCGCCTTCGGTAATAACCCCTGAAATTTTCTCCGGATACTTTGCTGCCGTAAGCAATGCGATGGAACCTCCATCACTGTGTCCAAACAGTATCACATTGTCAATATTCCAAAAACTCAGCAGTTGGTTTAGAATATCCGCTTCCAGTTCCAAGTAATAATTATCACGCTTTGTATATGAAAACGGGCATGATTTTCCGTAACCCTGGCGATCATAAACTAATACGTTGCAATTTGTTAACGCTCCCAATTTTTCGGGAAAATCCCTCCACAATTCGATACAACCTAATGAATCGTGCAGGAATATGATTGTTGGTCTTCCGGGATAATTGTCTATTCTTTTTATGGCTATTGCTTCGGGGGAAAATTTAGTATTTGTTTGCATGTTTTATTTTGTCATAAAATTGGTGACGAGGTCGTCTAGAAAGGATATCATTCCGTCGAAAGGAGAAATCTCATAATTTTAAAATATTGATCATAAGATTTCTCCCGTTGGTCGAAATGACAAAAAAGACGTTTATTTTCTTTTAGACAGCCTTCTTAAATTTCGTCACTTGTAAAACTCTGAATGTTTTTCTTTTTATATGGGCGGATGATTAAACGTCCTTCTCGGTCGAATTTGATGTAATTGTAGATCCAGTTCATCAGTACAACCGCTTTGTTTTTGAATCCGATGAGCGAAAACAGATGGACAAACATCCACACGAGCCAGGCGAAAACACCGTGAAAATGCCATCTGGGCAAATCCACCACGGCTTTGTTTCTTCCTATGGTGGCCATCGAACCTTTGTCGTTGTACACGAATGGTTTCATTGCCTTGTTTTGCAGTTTCCTAATCAGGTTTTCCGCTAACAGATTTCCCTGTTGCATGGCCGGTTGTGCCATCATGGGATGTCCCTGCGGATTTTTTTCGGAAGCCATAACGGCGATATCTCCAATCGCGAAAATGTTATCGTACCCCAATACCTGATTGAATTCGTTGACCTTAATCCTGTCGGCGCGTTCTATGAAGGATTCCGATTTCAGTCCGTTTATCAATGCACCTTTTACTCCTGCGGCCCAGATTACCGTTGCGGTTTCGAATGTTAGGTCGGAGCTTGTGGTTACGGTTCTTCCGTCGTAATTGGTTACGTGTACGTTTTTCCAGATGCTTACACCCAAACCGTGTAGAAAATCTTCTGCTTTTTGTGATGATTTGACCGACATCGCATCCAGCAACCGAGCGCTACCCTGAATCACATGAATACCCATATTGCGGATATCCAGATCCGGATAGTCTTTGGGAAGTATGGCTTTTTTCATTTCGGCTAAAGCGCCGGCTAACTCCACTCCTGTTGGTCCGCCTCCCACGATTACGAAATTCATCAGTGCGTTCCGTTCATTGATATCGTTAGTGAGCAGTGCCTGTTCGAAATTCTCTAAAATCAGACTGCGGATGTTGAGCGACTGCGGAATGGTTTTCATGGCCATACTGAAACTCTCGATTTCCTTGTTGCCGAAATAATTGGTTTTAGAACCGGTGGCAATCACGAGATAATCGTAATACAAATCTCCGATGTCGGCCAGGACTTTTTTGTTTTCGGTATCGATTCCCTTCACGTTGGCTAGTCGGAAATAGAAGTTTTCATAATCCTGAACTACTTTTCGGATAGGATAGGCAATAGAACCTGCTTCCAATCCGCCTGTGGCTACCTGATACAATAAAGGTTGAAATGTATGGTAGTTGTGTTTGTCCAAAAGGACAACCTGTGCGTTTTTATTTTTAAGTTTTTTTGCCAGTGAAATTCCGGCAAATCCGCCACCAATTATGACAATGCGCGGGAAACTTGAACGGGGAATATTCATTTTCTTTTGAGTAGCTGAGTTACTGAATTGCTAAGTTACGAAGAAAGTGGGGAGAAGAGATGTGAAAAAAGGGAAAAGGGATAAGAGAAAAGGAAAAACAGAAAATAGAGAAGGGAAAAAATTGCTAAAAATCCTCATACATGCATTTGTGATATTTGCGTTTCATTAAAATTGTTTCACAAAGAGACACGGAGAAGACACAAAGGGGCGAAAAGAGTGAAGATAAACCTTTAGACCTGACAGGTTTTAGAAACCTGTCAGGTCTAAATCGAAAAAAATCCGGGGTATATGCGTTCACTAAAAAACCAAAAGTTTAAAAGAAGCCTATAGTTTTCCCTTAGCCCCGATTGCAGTGGAAATCCCGGCGTTGGGAGATTGCAACGCAAGCTCGCATTGACGGATTGCAACGGAAAGCGGGAACATGGCTCAAAAAATGCCCGAAAGTGATGCTCCAAAAAAATAAAAAAATGCTAATTTGTAACAATCGGTTAAAATGTAACACTAATGTTTTATGAATTCGAGTTTAGAGCAATCGTTTGTTTCGCAATTAAAAGAACATCAGAATATTATCCACAAGATTTGTAGGCTGTATACTTCTGATGAAGATTCGCATAAGGATTTGTTTCAGGAAATTACCATTCAGCTTTGGAAGGCATTCCCGCAGTTTCGGGGCGATTCGAAATTCACCACCTGGGCGTATCGTGTGGCGCTGAATACAGCCATTACGCTGTACCGGAAGAAAACCAAATCGATTAATACGATCGAATTTGACAGTACGATTCACCGGTTTACCCACGACGATTACAACTACGAAGAGGAAGAACAGATCAAGTTGTTGTACAAAGCGGTGCATCAGCTGAACGACATTGAAAAAGCTTTGGTTTTCATGTATCTCGAGGATAAGGATTATACCGAGATTGCCGAAACACTTGGGATTAGCGAAGTGAATGCAAGGGTAAAAATGAACAGGATTAAAGGAAAATTAAAACGAATAGTAAATCCCTAAGGAAAAGGAAATATGGACGAGTTAGATTTATTAAAAAAGGACTGGAAAAAAAACGAACCGCAGTTTCCGAAAATTTCGGAACAGGAGATTTATGGCATGTTGCATAAAAAATCGTCCTCAATCGTAAAATGGATTTTTATCATCAGTATCATTGAATTTATTGCTTTGAATTCATTGAGCTTTTTACTTCCGAATGATTTTGATCCGAAATTAGGATGGGTGGGAACTTTTGTTCACTATTCGGATTATGTGAGTTATGCTGTTGCGGCTTTCTTTATCTATTTATTTTACAGGAATTTCCAATCCATATCCTCTACATCCACCACAAAAAAACTGATGGAGAGTATTTTGAAAACGAGAAAAACAGTGACTTACTATATTTTCTTCAATATTGCCTATGTATTTTTGGCTGGACTGTTGATTATTGGTTCCCAGGTAAAAATGCTACTTATCGACACGCATCAGGAAATGAAGATTGTAGTGGGCGCAAGTATATTGTTACTGGTATCCTTACTCCTTATTCTGCTAATTGTATGGTTGTTTTACCGTTTGATTTACGGGTTCTTACTGAGACGACTCCACAAGAATTATGAAGAGTTACAGAAAATCGATTTATAACAAAAAAAGCTTCAACACAGTGTTGAAGCTTTTTTTATATGCTTTAATTTCTTTTTATTCTTCCTCTTCTTCGTAATCTTCCAAGCCGAATAAAAACGGTTCCAGCATGATTTTATCCGCCAGAACCTCAACTCTTTCGGTCAGGTTTTCGGAGAAGAAAAGACGTTGTGTTTTTTCGACACTGTTGGACAAACGCAATACAATGGTGTCCATTCTGATTTTGAAAAGTTCATCGGCATCATCAATCACAAACATTTTTACCGTGTTCATGTTAAAACCGGCCGAAGAAAACATGGCGTTGATTCGGTTAGGTGTACCGATCAGCACATCCACTCCGAGTGAAATCTGGTTTTTATCATAATCGATGTCGCCTTTATCGTGCGAACCGAAAACGCGCAAATCGGTGTGGCGGGCAAATTTTTTGAACATTTCCACCATTTCCAGAACGTCTTCTTTGTCTTTCACTATAATCAGTGCACGGGTGGATTCGCCAACGGCTTTTTCCAGTTTCTGAATCACCGTATAAACAATCGTAGTCGATTTTCCACCACCTTTGGGCATAATCACAACTGCATCGGCTCCGCTTTTCAAAGTTCCGAAAGAGTCTTTCTGAACTTCGTTTGGCGTTTCGATTCCGTTTTCCGCTAAGGCTAAAGCCAGTTTTTCGTTTATTTTTTTTAGTTTCATATCTATGAAAAGAGATAAAGGAAAAAGGGATAAGTGAAAAGTGCTTGTTACTCAAGTTACTTTTGCCTTATCACTTATCCCTAAATTAATTTATTTACTCGCAAACAGTTTCACATCTTCCTCCGAAATTTCGGTTCCGCCCAGGATAATAAGGCGTTCCACTACGTTTCTGAGTTCGCGGATGTTTCCTGTCCAATCGTATTCCTGTAATAATCTAATGGCCGGTAAAGAGAATTTTTTAACCGCTGTTCCCTGTTCTGAAGCGATTTTTTCGGCGAAATGATTTATCAGTAACGGAATATCATCGCGTCGATCGTTCAAGGCCGGCACTTTAATCAGAATCACCGCTAAACGATGGTATAAATCTTCACGGAAGCGACCTTCTGCAATTTCTTTTTTCAGATCTTTATTCGTCGCCGCCACCACACGGACATTGACTTTAATGTCTTTATCCGCTCCTACTCGCTGAATGAGATTTTCCTGTAAAGCGCGTAATACTTTGGCTTGCGCCGACAAACTCATATCGCCAACCTCATCAAGGAAAATGGTTCCTTTATCAGCCGCTTCGAATTTCCCAGCCCTGTCTTTTACGGCCGAAGTGAAGGCTCCTTTTACGTGACCGAACAATTCGCTTTCAATCAGCTCGCTCGGAATTGCCGCGCAGTTCACTTCAATCAACGGCGCATTACAACGCTCGCTTTTTTCGTGAATCTGATGAGCTACCAGTTCTTTTCCGGTTCCGTTGGGACCTGTAATTAAAACGCGCGCTTCGGTTGGCGCTACCTTTTCAATCATTTCTTTGATACGATTGATGGGTTCGCTTTCACCTATCATTTCGTAGTTTTTCGAAACTTTCTTTTTCAGAATTTTGTTTTCCACTACGAGTTGTTTTCTGTCTAAAGCGTTGCGAACGGTATTTAACAACCGATTTAAATCGGGCGGTTTTGAAATGTAGTCAAACGCACCCAAACGCATCGTATTTACAGCCGTTTCCAGATCGCCATGACCGGAAATCATGACCATCGGGATTTCGGGTTTTATTTTTTTAACGGCTTCGAGTACTTCTTCACCGTCCATTTTGGGCATTTTAATGTCGCACAAAACCAAATCGTAATCTTCGTTCTTGATTTTTTCCAAGCCCTGAAGACCATCCTCGGCTTCGTCCACTTTATAGGTGTCGCTTTCTTCCGATAAGATTTTAGTTAAAACCCTGCGGATGGAAGCTTCGTCTTCGATAATTAAAATTTTACTCATTTTTTTTTTTCAGTTTCTGAGTTTCTGAGTAACTAAGTTACTGAGATTTTTCAAATTACGAACTTAGCGACTAACTCACTAAGCTACTTAATACTTAAGCCACTTATACATTTCTTTCCAGGTTGGTTTTTTACCGTACATTAAAATACCGACACGGTAAATTTTAGAGGCGAACCAAACTACACCAAAAAACGTTCCAAACAATAATGTCATTGACAAAGCTAACTGCCACCATGGCACGCCAAACGGAATTCGCATCAGCATTACAATAGGTGACGTAAACGGAATCATGGAGAATATGGTTGCGACGGTTCCGTGCGGATCATCCATAACCGTGAAGAATCCAACGTAAACACCCAACATTAAGGGCATGATGATTGGCAGTAAAAATTGTTGTGAATCGGTTTCCGAATCAACGGCTGCACCAATTGCGGCATAAAGCGAACTGTACAGAAAATAGCCTCCGATGAAATAAACTATGAAACAGATCATTAATGTTCCGATAGGTAAATTCCAGATTTCATTGAGATACATCTGAATGGTTCCTCCCAATTCATGCTGCGCTGCGTTCACCATTGCCGGATCTACCGAAGAAGCTGCTCCGGCCTGAATACCGAAAAAGGAAGATACACCTACTAAAAGTAATCCACCCACAATGGCCCAAATACTGAACTGAAGGATTCCTGCCAAGGAGTTTCCGATGATTTTACCCATCATCAGTTGGTATGGTTTTACCGAAGAAATGATGATTTCGATGATACGATTTGTCTTTTCTTCGATAACGCTTCGCATTACAAAATTCCCGTAGATAATAATGAACATCATAATCAGATAACCGAAAGCGGAACCGATTCCGATTTTGATTTCGTTCAATCCTTTCAGACTGTCTTCACCGGAGAATTTTGCCAAATGGATGTCGGATTTCACCTGAGCACTGTCGATTTTTTCGGAATCAAAACCCAGTTCTTTCAAGTTGTTTTGGGTCAGCTGATGATCGATAACGTCTTCCATTTCCATGATAAATTCCATACTCGGACTGTCGTCTGAAATGTATTCCACTTTTGTTGCCAGATCTTTTGGATTGGTTACTTTCGGAATATAAATCAGCCCTTCATAACTTTTGCTTGCCGTATCTTTCGCTACATTCAAAGGTATGGCCGACAAATCCGTATAGGCGGTTTCCTTGGTATTTTTGAAGTCTTTTTTAAACAGACCCGATTCGTCATGAATGGCCACTTTTTTGACTTCACCCGCGTTCATGTTGGCCAGATAACCAATCAAAAAGGACATCCCGACAATTAAGAGCGGACTCAGAAAAGTCATTACGATAAACGACTTATTGCGCACTTTGGCAATGAATTCTCTTTTTATGATTAATGCTAATACAGACATTTTAGATTGTTAGATTGTTAGACGTTTTAGATCGTTAGACATTTTAGATTTATTAGACGTTTTAGATTGTTAGGCTTTTTATCGCAAATTCCCGATTTTCTAAAAATCTAAGAAGTCTAAGAAAGTCTAAGAAGTCTATTTATTGCTTACTGTTTGAATAAAAATATCGTTGATGCTTGGAATTTTTTCCACGAAATGCGTTACCTGTCCGTTTTGCGTTAGGATATTCAGTAACTCATTCGGTGCTGAACCGTTCAGTTGTACTTCCAGTTTCAGTTCGTCGTTAAGGGATTTGAAATCGGTTTGCTGTAACTGGAATTTTTGTGTCAGATCATACATTAAACGCTCCACATTATCCGACAGTATACCCACTTCGTAAGCATTGGTTCGGTGCGATTTTTTAACGTCGATCAGTTTTCCTTCAATCAGTTTATTCGATTTGTGAATCAGGGCAATATAATCGCACATTTCCTCGACGCTT
This sequence comes from Flavobacterium limnosediminis JC2902, assembly GCF_000498535.1. Classification (GTDB taxonomy): domain Bacteria; phylum Bacteroidota; class Bacteroidia; order Flavobacteriales; family Flavobacteriaceae; genus Flavobacterium; species Flavobacterium limnosediminis. Next base: position 285,027 of record NZ_AVGG01000005.1, read on the forward strand.
TCCATACGGTGGGTTGAGAAGATTACAGAAGTTCCTTTTTTGTTCAGTTCAATGATTTCGTCTTTAATCAGGTTAGCATTTACCGGGTCAAAACCTGAAAACGGTTCGTCTAAAATCAACAGTTTCGGTTCGTGCAAAACAGTAACAATAAACTGTACTTTTTGCGCCATCCCTTTTGACAATTCCTGAATTTTCTTGTCCCACCAGCTTTCGATTTCAAATTTCTCAAACCAATATTTCAATTGTTTTTTGGCATCGGCATGCGACAATCCTTTTAGTTGTGCCAGATACAAACACTGTTCGCCCACTTTCATGGTTTTATACAATCCGCGTTCTTCGGGCATATAACCAATATGCTGTACGTGATGAGGAGCCAATTTCTCGCCATCCAGAAACACTTCACCGCCATCGGGCATGGTAATTTGGTTGATAATACGAATTAAGGATGTTTTTCCGGCACCGTTTGGACCGAGAAGTCCGTAAATACTGCCTTGGGGAACTTGTAATGAAACACTGTTTAAAGCGGTATAGTCGCCGTATTGCTTGACTACATTTCTAACTTCAAGAATTGAACTCATTGTAAAATTTTGATTTATCTCATCCGTTTGGCCTTTTTGGCCTTGCGCGTGTAAAAGTACACATTAGTTACCGAATGTGTTAAATTGTTACACAAAAAACCCACCCTGATTTGCATCAGGATGGGAAAAAAATTGCTATGCTAAAAACATAACAACAAAAAAATTATGAAAACATATCTTTCACTTTATCGAAGAAAGACTTGTCTGTTTTTTCGGGTTTCGGAATGAAATTATCATCCGTTAACGCTTTTTCGAAGAATTGTTTTTGTTCTTTGGATAACGTTTTTGGTGTCCAAACATTTACGTGAACCAGCAAATCACCGTTTCCGTAACTGTTGATGCTTGGGATTCCTTTTCCTTTCAGACGAAGGATTTTTCCGGACTGAATGCCTTCTTCCAATTTAATTCGGACTTTTCCGCCAATCGCTTCAATATCTTTTGATGTTCCTAAAGCTGCTTCGGCAAAACTGATGTACAAATCGTAATGCAGGTTTTCGCCTTCTCGTTTTAAGAACTCGTGTTCCACTTCTTCGATGGCGACAATCAAATCACCCGGAATACTGTTGGCACCCGGAGCGTCATTTCCTTTTCCGGAAACTTTTAACTGCATGCCGTCAACCACACCTGCAGGAATTTTGATTGAAACGGTTTCATCTTCCAAAATCATTCCGTGCGCATCGGCTTGTGATGGTTTGGTGTCGATCATCTGACCGGTTCCGCCACAAGAATGACATGGTGAAGAGGTTTGCATTCTTCCTAAGATCGTATTGGTAACTTTCATTACCTGACCGGAACCATGACAGGTCGGACAAGTTCGGTAGGTAACACCCTGAGCCTGAACTTTACGTTTTACCTTAACTTTTTTCTCAACTCCGTTTGCTATTTCTTCAAGGGTAAGTTTTACTTTGATGCGAAGATTTCCGCCCTTCATTCTGCGCTGACCACCTCCATTTCCGCCAAAACCTCCGAAACCGCCACCAAAGGCACCTCCGAAGATATCACCGAACTGACTGAAAATATCGTCCATGTTCATGTGGTGACCACCGCCACCAAATCCGCCGGCGCCGTCAAATGCAGCATGACCGTATTGATCATAACGTGCTTTTTTGTCAGCATCGCCTAAAACTTCATAGGCTTCAGCGGCTTCTTTGAATTTATCTTCCGCCACTTTGTCGCCCGGATTTTTATCGGGATGGAACTCAATTGCTTTTTTACGGTAGGCTTTCTTTATCTGCTCTGCCGTAGCACCGCGTTCAACTCCTAATACTTCGTATAAATCTCTTTTCTTCATCAGTCTGATCTATTTTGGCTTACTGCCCAATAACTACTTTCGGGAAACGAATAATTTTATCTCCTAGTTTATATCCTTTTTCCACTACATCCACCACTTTTCCTTTCAAATCGTCTCCGGCCGGAATTTGAGTGATTGCCTCAGCGAAATCGGCATCAAAAGCATCACCTGCTTTTACCTCAACTTCTTCCAATCCTTTTGAAACTAAGGTTGATTTTAATTTTTCGTAAATCAATTCCACACCTTTCAAAAGATTTTCGTCTTCGGTTTTTGCGATCTGAACCATAGCTCTGTCGAAATCATCCATCACCGGTAACATTGACTGTAAAACCTCTTGTCCGGCTGTTTTAAACAAATCCATACGTTCTTTAGAAGTACGTTTTTTGTAGTTTTCAAATTCGGCGAACAAACGCAGGAATTTATCTTTTTCTTTTGCTAAATCCTCCTCAAGCTGTTCTTCAACGGTTAATTCAGGATTTTCAATCCCCTGGTTTTCTGAAACATTTTCATTTTGCAACTGTTCATTCTCGATGTTTTCAGTACTTTCCTGGCCCATATTTTTAAATATTTTTTTGAACATTATTTTCTTGTATCGCTATTTGGACTGCAAATGTATTGCCAAAGCGATAAAAAATGTCAATTTGTCATTTGTTTTTTTACTTAAAAATTGCAAAGCCGGATAATGTTCTCTAACTTTAGTATAATTTTAAGAAGTTTTTGATTACGAATAAATAGATTTGTATAACGCCTAAAATTCATAGCTATGAAAAAAATTGTTTTAAGCCTTTTTATTGCTGCTGCTCTGGTTTCTGTTTCCTGTAAAAAGGCTGAAACCGACGGATCAAAAGATACGGTTGAGGCTGCGGTTACCGCTGACGGAGTAGTTTATAAAGCCAACACAACTTCATCCGTAATAAACTGGGGCGGATCGAAACCCGGCGGAAAACATGTGGGAACCGTTAACCTTCAGGATGGTGAATTTACGGTAAAAGACAATAAAATTGTTACCGGTAAGTTCACGATCAATATGAGTACCATTACGGTAACCGATTTAAAACCCGATGACGGCAAAGAGGATCTGGAAGCGCATTTGAAAGGAACTGGAGATAAAGCAGACCAGGATCATTTTTTTAATATCAAAAAATATCCGACGGGCTTTTTTGTCATTCGACGAATTGAAGAAGAAAACGGAAAAACAGTGGTTTACGGTGCCTTGTCTATAAAGGATGTAACCAAAGCGGTTAATTTTCCTGCTGACATAAAGGTTACCGACAACGAGGTAAGTCTTGAGAGCGACACTCTTGTGTTAAACAGAACGTATTGGCACATCAATCATGCTTCAAAATCCTTATTTGATGACCTGAAAGACAAATTTATTCATGACGAGATCCAGGTGAAGATCAACGTTAAAGCAACAAAATAATTATTAATTCACTCTTACGTTATAATTCTAAGAAGCACCGAGATTCGGTGCTTTTTTTATCCCAACAAGTTATCAAGGGCTTTTTCGAGGATTCTATATTTGAATTGGAATCCGCCATCCAATGCTTTTTGACCACTTACATTTTGGCTTTCGAAGAGCAACATATGCATTTCACCCAAAAACAGTTTCATTAAAAACTGAGGCACGTTAGGCATGATGATATCTTTATCCAAAACATTGGCGATCGTCTTTATTAATTCGGAATTGGTTACCGGATTGGGTGCCACGGCATTATAGACTCCGCTCCATTTATTCTGAATGGCGTACAAAAACATCGCCGCCAAATCATGGATATGGATCCAGGACTGCATTTGTTTCCCGGTTCCGAAAGCCGCCCCCATACCGGATTTGATCGGCTTAGCCATTTGCGGTAAGGCACCGCCTTCATTGGCCAAAACCAAACCGATTCTCAGTTTACAAACGTTGATATTTAAACGATGGAACTTTTCTAAAGCCTCCTCCCATTTTTCAACAACGCTACCCAAAAAAGTGGGACTTACCGAGTTGCTGTCTTCAGTGTATTTTTCGGTTAAACTACTTGGATAAATTCCAATTGCAGAAGCGCTTACTATCTGTCTGACCTGATTGGGATTATTTTTCAGTACATTATAAAGAAGATTGGTGGTCAGAATCCGGCTTTCGACAATCTCCTGTTTGTACGAATCCGTCCATCTTTTTGCAATACTTGCGCCGGCCAGATGCACAATGGCATCCACACCAAGAAGGCAATTCTCATCTATGGTTCCTTTTTGAGGATCCCAGAGAAAACCGTGATAGTTAGGTTCACTTTCCACTTTCTTGACAGAAGTGGTTAAATAATGAATGATGATTCCGTTTTGCAGGAGCAAGGAAACCAACTCCTTCCCTATCAAACCGGTCGCGCCTGTAACTAAAACCTTCATTTTCAGCTTTTTATTACAAATTTAAAGAGCAAACGATAAAAATAAATGTTAATTAAGGTAGGTTTAACTTTTATTCAGAATTTACTTGTTTACTTCAGTTTGATACTCCATTCGAAATCCATTTCCGAAACCTGATCGCCCTTTTCATCGGTGCCGACAGATTTCATCCAGAAGGTTTGTCCTTCCCCGGTGGATATTGCTCTTTGAATGGCTTGGGCTATTAAATCCCCTTCGGAACAAGTAAATATGATCCTCCCTTTCGCTTTTTTAGTAAAACTCGCTTTATTGTTTGCAACCAACATGGAAACATTCTTTCCGCTTTTTTTAATCTGATACATTACCAAAGCGCCGGTTGTAAGCTCTGCCGCCATAGCCTGAACCGCAAAATACATGGAGTTAAAAGGATTTTGATTGAACCAACGGTATTTAACCGAAGCTACACATTTCTGAGTCGAAATCTCCTTTACACGAACCCCACACCAAAATGCGGACGGCAATTTAAAAAACAAAAAGGTATTCAATTTTAAGGGCGAAAACTCCATAACACTTGATTTTATGCTAATGTACAAAAAAATAGTAGGCATTCATACTAAATTTTAAATTGTTAAAATTATGTTAATTATTAGTACTTTGCATTACAAGGTATCTTCTTTTAGCCTTATCTTTGTATAAGAAATTAATAGTCTATCTATAGTATTATTAAAAAATCAATCATCATGAAAAAATCAATCATCTATTTAGGAATCGCTGTATTAACTTTTACAAATGTTATATCAGCTTTAGCGCAGCAATCATTCATTAAAGAAGACAGTTTGGCGCAAACAGTATCATCGGACGCAGGTTTAGCAGGCAACACACAAGGTACTCATTCGATTGAAAGACGAAAAATTCATAGTGCAAACAGTACTCCTGAAACGATTGTTGTTACTACCTATCAAAAAACTATGGAGGAAATTATTGCTGAAAACAATCAGATAATCGAAAGCACTATTACACCGGAACAGTGCGCAGAAGCTGGTAGTTCAAAAGACAATCAAATTGACATTGCAATAGAAACCATCCCTGTTTGCAGCGAAAAATCAATGGAGGAAAGAATACTGCAGGACAGTCAGGTAATAGAAAGCCAGTTTTTAACTACCCTACAACCAATCACACTGGTAAAATCCAGGAAATAATAATCTATACAATTTCACTTATAAAAAGTACAAAAAAGCAAATGTTAAAAAAATGTTAATTCTAAGTACTTTGTATTGCAAGGTATCTTCTTTTAACCTTATCTTTGTATAAGAAATTAATAGCCTATCAATAGTATTATTTAAAAAAGCAAATCAATCGAGTTTCAATCATCAATCAATCATCAATCGAGTTTCAATCATCAATCAAAAAACAATCAAAAAACAAACAAGTATCATGACAACCGTAACAGAAAAAAACACAGCAACCTTAGTACACTTGAGTACGCTGTCACAGTATTTTATTCCCCTGGGCAATTACTTTTTCCCGATCTTAATCTGGGCTTTCAGAAAAGACAAATCGGAATTTGTGGATTACAACGGAAAACAAACACTGAATTTTCAATTGAGCATGTTATTGTATTCATTACTGCTTGCGGTAGTTGCGATTCCAAGCATTTTATTCGCAGTCTTTAATAACATAACATTCAATCAATTTGAGGAAGGAAATTTTGAAATTGAGCAATTACTGTCAGGAAACAGCACCGGATTAATCACCGTGGCAGCAACAGCACTCTTTTTGTTTTGCACATTAAAAGTGGTGGAATTCTTCCTTATTATATATGCCGCAGTAAAAACGAGCAATGGGGAAAACTATCGTTATCCGATGAGCATCTCATTTTTAAAATAAAAACATCAATCATCACCCGAGGCGCAGCCTAACTCTTTGGAGCGTAGCGGAAAAAATCAAAAAAATGAACAGTCTAATCACAAAAAAAGAAATTCTATGAACATTGAGAACACCAAAGCTCAGATGCGTAAAGGGGTTTTAGAGTTCTGCATCCTATCGGTTCTGAAAGAAAAAGATGCTTATACTTCTGAAATCTTAGACACACTGAAAAACGCTAAGCTGCTAGTAGTTGAAGGAACCGTATATCCACTGCTGACACGATTAAAAAATGACGGATTACTCAGCTATCGTTGGGAAGAATCCACCTCGGGACCACCGAGAAAATATTACGGTTTAACCGATGAAGGACAAGAATTTTTAAAAGAATTAAATGGCACATGGACGGAATTGTCGGATGCCGTAAACATAATAACCAGCCAAAACTAAGAGTCATGAACAAAACAGTAAGTATAAATTTAGGAGGTTTTTCTTTTCATATTGATGAAGACGCCTATCAAAAATTAAGTCGCTATTTTGATGCTATAAAACGTTCCCTTTCTCCAGACGGAAGAGACGAAATCATGAACGACATAGAAAGCAGGATTGCAGAATTGTTATCCGAAAAACTTTCAAACGACAAACAAGTTGTAAGTCTGACCGAAATCGACCAGGTGATTGCCGTAATGGGACAGCCGGAAGATTACCGAATTGAAGACGAAACAACGCAGACAACCTACACTTACGCTTCTTCCACACGTTCTAAAAAATTATACCGTGACAAGGAAAAAGGGATGTTAGGTGGTGTATTGGCTGGTTTCGGACACTATTTTGGAGTAGATCCGCTTTGGTTAAGAATCATTATGGTTATCTTACTTTTCACTTGGGGAATTGGAATTATCCCGTACATAATCTTCTGGATTTTAGTACCGGAAGCTAAAACAACAGCTGAAAAACTGGAAATGACAGGACAAGCTATCACCATCTCCAATATCGAGAAAAAAGTAAAGGAAGGCTTTGGCGAAATCTCTGAAACTATCAACAATATCGACCATAAAAAAATTGCCGATGGCGCAAGAGACGGAGCCAACAAAGTAGCTACATCAATAGAAGATGTTTTCATGACGATCTTTAAAGTGATTGCGAAACTAATTGGAGCTTTCATGCTGATTGTCTCAGGAAGCGCCTTAATCGGAATCATCATTGCATCGGTTGTTATGATTTTCTCTTCTTCGCTACCTGAAAATGCCGCTTTTGATTTCATCGATACACCACTTGGTATCGAAACACCATTTTGGATTCAGGGATTGTTATTGCTATTAGTAGTTGGTATTCCGCTTTTCTTCCTTCTTATTTTAGGATTGAAATTATTAATCAACAACTTAAGACCAATCGGAACCATCACCAAATACAGTTTGTTGGCAATATGGTTAATCGCTACAGGTTTCTTAATCGCATTAGGCATTAAAGAAGCTGGTCAATTGGCTTTGGATGGTAAAATAGTTCAGAAAGTTGACATTCCGATCACAAGTGCAGACACAATAAAAGTGCGATTTGTTAACAACGATTTCTTTTCAAAAGATGTTGAAGACAAATACGATGTAAAAATCAAGCAGGATTCGGCCGGAAACGAAATGATTTACTCTAACAATGTAAGTCTTCATCTAAAAACAACTGACAAAGCTTATCCTTACATTCAGGTAGAGAAAATCGCCAGCGGAAAATCTTTTGCAGAAGCGAATCAACGCGCAGAAAAAATCAAATATAATTTCAAAATCGTTGGAAATCAGCTAATTTTAGATAATTATTTGCTGACTGATGTGAAAAATAAAATCAGAAATCAAAAAGTTGAAGTATATTTATACTTGCCGAACGGAATTGTTTATGCACCAGAAAAAAACGTTACTAATTATTTAGACGGAGATAATGCTGATTTCGATTACTTCTACGGACCGGAAGGTTACAATTACAAAGTGGAGGAAGGCGAATTGAAATGTTTGAACTGCCCTGAAGAAAACGAGTCGGATGAAGATGATGAAATAGTGAACATCACCGAAAAAGATCAGGACACCATTAAAACGGTAACGGTTAAAGTTGGCGGAAAAGAAATTATCCGCACAGAAACCAAAAAATCGGGTAACCTTACGGTAGACGAAAACGGAGTAATCGTAAAAACTAAATAGTCATGATAAAAGTTGTTCTTTTTTGCACGAAGCTGGTGATAGCCACTCTTGCAGCCATCATGCTGAATTCCTGTACCTCAAGTGTTAGCCTGGGCAACAGTATAAAAGGCAGCGGAAACGTAACCAAAGAGGCAAGAAACCTGACAGGTTTTAACAAAGTCACGGTAGCCAAAGGTTTAGACTGTGAAATCCAGCAATCGGATAAATTTGCAGTAATTGTGGAAGCCGATGACAATTTACATGAAGGCATTATCACAACCGTCGATCACGGTGTTTTGAAAATCGATTCCGAGTACGGTAACTACAAAAACGTCAGTTCGAAAAAAATCATTGTTCAAATGCCGGTTATCGTTAGCCTGGAAAGCACAAGCGGTTCTAATTTAAAGTCATTAAATACTTTAAAGGGAAATGCCATCGCGCTCAAAACCAGCAGTGGCAGCGAAATGAATGTTACTATCGAATCAGACACCATTACCTGTGAATCAACAAGCGGAAGTGAATTAAACGTGAGAGGAAAAGCACTGAAAACCTTTGCCCATTCCTCCAGCGGAAGTTCGATTAACGCAGAAAACCTGATGGCGAATGAAATCGATGCACAATCCAACAGCGGTAGTTCAATAACCGTGGCTCCGATACTTTTGTTAGATGCTAAAGCCTCCAGCGGAAGTTCAGTGAGCTATACAAAAAAACCTCAACAACTGCGAAAACAAACCAGTTCGGGTGGTAGCGTTAGTGAAGAATAAAAAAACAACCAAATAGTTAAGAGGCTTCTTATAAGCCTCTTTTTTTCTGAAAAATTTGCAAATATTCAGAAATTACTTATTTTTATATATTCATTGCAAAACCGCACCATTCTTAACAATCAGAAAACTTAAAATATGAAATCGCCATTAAGAAAGAGTTTGCACAATCAAACACCAATAGATAAAAAAGCGATACCATATATGGCCTCTAACAAATAAATTTTACATCTATGAAAAAAAATCTTTTAAAAGCATTTTCTATAAGCGCCCTTTTATTGGGCTGTTTTATTGCCAATGCTCAGGATGCCAAAACTTCAAAATACAATTACAATGAGGCTTTCGGCAATAACTTTTACTCAAAAAACGGAACAGAAACCCGATCAGCCAGCGGACAACCCGGACCAAAATACTGGCAAAACAGGGCCGACTATAGTCTAACGGCAACTTTAAACGAAGAAAACAACGAAATCACCGGTTCTGAAATTCTGACCTACACCAACAACAGTCCGGAAAAAATGAACTTTTTATGGATGCATCTGGATCAGAATCTGTTTAAAAAAGATTCGCGCGGAAACGCCGTGATTCCGGTAAAAGGAAGCCGAAATGGAGCCAGAGGTCAGGCTTTCGACGGAGGCCACAAAATAAAATCGGTAGCGGTTCTCAGTATTCAGAATGGAAAAACCGTTGAAAAAGAAGCGAAATATACCATCACCGATACCCGCATGCAAATCATTCTTCCGCAGGAACTGAGTGCTAATGGGGGCTCCGTAAAAATAAAAATCAACTTTTCATTCATATCCCCTATTCACGGTTCGGACCGAATGGGAGTTTTAGACACCAAAAACGGAAAGATATTTTCCGTGGCACAATGGTACCCTAGAATGTGTGTTTATGATGACGTTCGCGGTTGGGATACCCATCCCTATCTGGGCGCTGGTGAATTTTATCTTGAGTACGGCGATTTTGATGTTGCCATTACAGCTCCGGCAAGCCATATTGTAGTTTGTTCCGGCGACTTACAGAATCCGAAAGAAGTATATACCACAGAACAGCAACAACGTTGGGATCAGGCCAAGCAAAGTGAAAAAACGGTAATCATCCGCTCAGAAGACGAAATTAAAAATCCGTCATCACGACCTTCGGGAAAACCGACGCTAACCTGGAAATTCAAAATGAAGAATTCACGTGATGTATCATGGGCTTCATCGGCCGCTTTCATCATCGATGCTGCAAGAATTAATCTGCCAAGCGGAAAAAAATCCTTAGCCATCAGTGCCTATCCTTCGGAAAGCAGCGGAAACGGAGCCTGGGGGCGTTCAACGGAATACACGAAGGCATCCATAGAAAATTATTCTAAAAGATGGTTCGAATACCCCTATCCTGCCGCGGTTAATGTAGCTTCCAATGTAGGCGGAATGGAATATCCCGGAATTGTTTTTTGTTCGTATCGTTCCAAAGGGGAAGATTTATGGGGTGTAACCGATCACGAATTCGGACACTGCTGGTTCCCGATGATTGTAGGTTCCAATGAGCGTTTGTTCGCTTGGATGGATGAAGGTTTCAACACGTTCATTAACGGGCTAAGTTCTGAAGATTTCAATAACGGAGAATACAAACAGGAAAAGGGGAACATGCACCATGAAGCCCATACGTTAACCGATCCGGCCATCGAACCGATTATAAGCGCTCCCGATAATTTAAAAGAAGTCCGTTTGGGACTACTTGCCTACCATAAACCGGGAGAAGGACTGAACATGTTGCGTGAAATGTTAGGAAGTGAGCGATTTGACTACGCCTTCAGAACCTATGTAGAACGCTGGGCTTACAAACATCCGATGCCTGACGACTTTTTCAGAACTATCGAAAATGTTGCGGGAGAAGATCTGAACTGGTTCTGGAGAAGCTGGTTCATAAACAACTGGCAATTGGATCAGGGAATCACAAAAGTAAAATATGTGAAAGGTGATGCTAAACAAGGTGCATTCATCACCATTGTAAATATGGAAAAAATGCCAATGCCTGTGGTTATGGACATCAAAACAAAAAGCGGTGCCGTTACCAGAGTAAAACTGCCGGTAGATATCTGGCAACGTAATGCGGAGTGGACTTTCAAACATGAATCGACAGAAGAATTAGAAAGTATCACACTTGATCCGGACAAAAGAATGCCGGACATTAATGATGCAAACAATATTTGGACCCTTGCAAAAAACGGGATTGAAAAAGCACCGGATTTAAGCGCTTACACCGGAAGCTTCTCAAGCAAACAAATTCCGATTAAAATCAGATTTACGCAGGAAAACGGGGAACTGATAATTAATTCCGAAGGAAGGCAACCCGTTTCTATGGAAAACAAAGGAAAAGACAAATTCGTTTTTGAACAAATCAGAATGGAAGTACAGTTTAACGAAGCCAAAAATGCGCTCAGTATGAAATTAGGGGAACAGAATTTTGAATTTACCCGTGATAATTAATACAGAATTCTTTTTGATTCAAAATAAAAAACATCAGTATTCGCTGATGTTTTTTTTATTACTTATGTTTGTAAGAACAATTTTACTATGAAAAGCATCTGTTTTTTTCTGATTTTCGGCTTATCTTCACAAGTTATGTTTTCACAGGAAAGTGTTTCGTTTTATTTTGAAAACAATAAAGCCGAATTAAGAAATGAAGAAATAAACAAATTGAGTAATTGGATTGATTCAAATAAAAATTCCAAAATACTTTCTATTATAGGTTCAACAGATAAAAAAGGAACTACCGAATCAAACAAAAATTTATCTTTAAAAAGAGTAGATTTTTTGATAAAAACTATTGAGAATCGAATAAAATACAGAGCCGATTTCAAAACTATTGGCTTAGGTGAAAAAGAATCTGAATTATCAGACAATGCATTAGACAGGAAAGTCACTATCTATTATGTGCAGGAACACCAATTCGATTTAGAAGAATTTATCATTAACGATTTTATCGTTTCTGAAAAGATTGACACGTTAAAAATAACACGTTTCGATGAATTAAAATTATCAAAAAAATCAAGCCTTAATGAAATTACAGAAGTAACACCAAATGCAACTTTATTTTCCTTAGAAGGAATAGAATTTCAATTTGATTCAGATATTCTGCTTAGCACTGCAAAAAGAAATCTGTTGAAATGGGTGTCTTTATTAAATCAAAAACCTAACCTGAAAATTATTATTATCGGACATATATGTTGCGTTCCGAGAGACGATTTTAAATTGTCTTCAAGGAGAGCAAAATCGGTTAAAAATTATTTCATTCAACAGGGAATTTCAGAAGAACGTTTACAGTATCTGGGTTATGGTTCTTCAAAACCCAAATATAGTATCCCGGAAAATAATGGTTATGAAGCTTTAATGAACCGAAGAGTAGAAATTTTAATTCTAGATAAATAACGGCGTAGTATTTATATTATATTTGTGAAAACTAAAGATTGTAACCCAATGAAAAAAATACATTTCCTGCTTATTGCATTAGTACTTACATCGGTTTGTTTCGCTCAGAAAAAGGAAAAAATTAAAGGCTCCAAAATTGTAACCGTTACCCAAAAAGAAGTGCAGTCTTTTGAAAGTCTAGAGATTGAAGACAATCTTGAAATTTTCCTAATAAAAGGTGAAAAGCAAGGTATTGAGATTGAAGCTGACGACAATCTGCACGATGTTTTAAAATATGAAATGGTTGGAAACGCGTTGCGCCTTAGTTCGACCAAAGAAGTGACCGGAGCCAAAAAGTTCAGCGTAAGGGTCACCTACACAGACAATCTGAAATTGATTACACTGAAACAGGAAGCCCAATTGAATTCGTTGGCCGATTTACAATTAAAGGAAATCACCATAAAAAATTACGATTATTCCAAATCGTATTTAAACGTGAAGTCTACTCATTTCACCTTGTTAATGAATGATAAATCTAAGGCCGAATTAAATGTGAAATCGGAATCCGCTACTTTAGAATTAAGCAAGAATGCCGAATTAAAAGCGCTGGTAGCCACACAGAATTTAAAAATGGATCTTTATCAGAAAACAACCGCCAATGTTGAAGGAGAAGCTGCCGAATCAAAAATACGCTTGGACAACACTTCAAAACTGGAGGCAAAAAAACTAATTGTGGCGGACATGGAATTGGTTGCCGAATCCTATTCAAACGCGAATGTAAATGCCAGTAAAACCATCAGCATTTCGGCAACTGGAAAATCGGAAATCCAATTATTCGGTGCTCCAAAAGTAAACATGATCAACTTTGCAGACAACGCAATTCTGTACAAGAAGCAGCTGCAATAACTCAATACTTCAATGCCATAAAAAAACACCTGAATGATAAATACAGGTGTTTTTTTTTTATTTTAATAATTCCATTGTCGTTGTCTGTCCAACTCTTTCATTTCATCGATTTCCTCTGTCGGGATTACTTTCAGAAAAGAAGGATGCTGTTCGATTGCGTATTCAATTTTTTCTACAATTTCATCAATCGTTTCATTCTCATAATCGATTTGCAACGGCTCCTTAATGATGAAGGACTGCAAAATCCCTTTTTTCTTTAACCGTAACCCTTTGCGGTCAAACGAGCGTCGAAAACCATCGATTACAATCGGAACCACTATTGGTTTGTGTTGCTTGATAATATGTGCAGTCCCTTTTCGGACCGGTTTAAAGGATTTCGTTGTCCCCTGCGGAAAGGTAATTACCCAACCGTCGGCCAATGCAATTTTAATATTCTCCGTATCATTGGGATTTACTTCTTTCTTCTCGTGTTCGGCCACATCCTTTCCTCCTGCTCTCCAGGTCCGTTCAACGGTGATGGCGCCAACGTACGATAAAATCCTTGGTAACAATCCTGCCTGCATGGTTTCTTTGGCCGCTACGTAATAGATATTCAGCTTTGGATTCCATAGATATAATACGTTTTTAATATTGTCTTCACGCCCTTTCAAACTGGCGTTAAAGACGTGAAACATGGCTACCACATCCGCAAAATACGTTTGGTGATTTGATATAAAAAGTACATTTCTGTCCGGTAACGCTCTTATAATCTCAGAGCCCTCAATATGCAATTCATTGAAACCGCGGTAACGCCTGTGTGTTAATGCGCCGAAAACACGAATTAACCATTTCTTGATGAAAAGTATATGACCGAAAGGATTTCTTTTAAACAATCCCATAATATTCTTACATTAGTTCCTGGAAAAGACTGCAAATTTAAGAAAAACTGTGCTAATACAATACTTTTCTGATGGTTTCTTTAAGCTCACTCATCATCATCGCCGTGGCTCCCCAAACCACATATTTATCCACATTAAAAACGGGAACCTTAATATTTTCGGCATAAGAAGTTGACATAACGACTTTGGTAATTATGCTGTCGTCCAATAAATCCCTTAATGGCAATTCAAGTACTCTTTTTACTTCATAGGGACTCGGAAAAAAAGTAACTTCTTCATGAACAACCCCCAAAAAAGGGGATACTAGAAAATTACTGGGAGGTATGTACAATTCACTGAAGGGTTTTATTATTTCAATTACATCAGGCTTCACTCCTATCTCTTCATGCGTTTCCCGAAGTGCCGTGAATTGAAGATCGATATCCGTCGGTTCCACTTTTCCTCCCGGGAAAGCAATTTGGGAAGCATGTATTCCCGGATAGGAATTTCTGACAATCAAAGCCAGATGCACTTCCTTGTTTCTGGGGTATAAAAGCATCATGACAGCAGCCTTTCGGGGGTCTTTGTCCAAATACTCCTTTGAAGAAAGTGAAGAAATTCTCTCAAGAGGCGCCATTTTAAGGTGCGCTTCCACAGATGGCAACTTTTCTTTTTCTATTTTTGGAATGTATTTCAAAAAATCAGAAAAATCCATTATATTTATTTTTTTATCAACCAACTATAAAGTTACCCCAAAAATTAGTTTTAACAAACTTATATTAAAAGAAAGATGTTTAGCAAAGAAGAAGCACAACAAATAAAAAAAGAATTCTGGACAGCTTTCGCAGAGGCCTATCCCCGAAAATGGATGCTGTATGACACCAAAATAAAGGATTTCACGTTTAAGTTTTATGTAGACAATAAAAAGGCACAGGTTTTAATCGACATCGAACCCAAGGACGAGGAAAAAAGAAAAATATACTACGAGAAAATCGAATCACTGAAAACCATCCTATTGGAAGAATACCTTGATGATGCCGTCTTTGAAAGAAACTTCTACCTTGAAACCGGAAAGTGCATTAGTAAGATATGGGTCGAAAAAAACGGAATCAGTTTGTTCAACAAAGCCTCATGGAATGACATTTTCGACTTCTTCAACGAAAAGATGGATGCCTTCGAACGCTTTTTTTATGAATACGAAGATTATATACGTGATCTGGAAATCAACACTTAAAACCAAAAACCAGCCATATAAATGAGAAAATTAATCATCGCCCTGCTATTGGGTTCTTCCTCGGGTGTTTATTCGCAAAGTGCTTATTCGCATAAAGACTATTCCTTTGTCTATCAGAATGATTCCATCATAAAAAAGGGAATTTCTCTGTATGAGAGCCAAAAATATGATGAATCGATTAAGGAATTTGATAAAATAGAAAAAACCGATCCACGGTTTCTGGATGCGCAGTATGAAAAAGCACTATCGCTTTATGCCATGAAAAAAAACGAGGAATTTGAAAAACTGATGAACGATTTACAACAAAAAAATCAGTTTGAAAAATCGCCTAATTTATATACGCTGTACGGTAATTATTTAAGTGATGCCAAACGTTACGACGAGGCCGAAAAAATCTTCCTCGAAGGAGAAAAACTTCTGGGTAATTCCTCCAATTTTCTCTATAATTTTGCCATTCTTTATATCCGAAAAGAAGAATCACAAAAGAGTATCGAATTGCTTAAAAAAGTGATTGTTAAAAATCCGAATCATGCTTCGGCTCATTATTTCCTGGGATTTTTAGCTCTTGAAAACGGTAACATCACTGAAGGAACCCTGGCATTGCTGAGTTACATCACATTGGCACCTGACGGAAAATACGCCAAAGAAGCGGTATTAAAACTGAACAAAAAATTCGGTGAAAATTATCTGGAAAAAGGCAAACTTGTTTTTTCGAAATCGGGTGACAATTTTGAGGAAATCGATGTTATTTTAAGAAATCAACTGCCATTAAAAAAAGCTTACAAGGTAAAATCTGACTTTGACGATATCGTAATCCGTCAGGTTCAGGCAGTTGTTGAATACACAAAAGAGCATAAATCCGGTGATGGCTTTTTCGAAAGCACTTATCTTCCCTGGATTAAAGACATTGCCGAAAAGAATTATTTTGAAGGACTTTCCTATTATATCTTATTGAGTCTGGAAGACGATTTGGGCAAAAAACTGACTTCCCACAAAAAAGAAATTCAGGGCTTTCAGCAGAAATACATCGAAACGGATTTCTGGAGAATGTTTGCTACGCGAAAAACAGAACATTTCGGAGAAACGAAAGAGGTTTTGGTGTACCTGAAAGACAATGTTCCTTATGTGGTGGGGACCTATGTTGACGGTAAAAAAGAAGGAAAATTCAAGTTGCTTGACGAATACGGTAACGTTTCCGGCGAACTGAATTTTAAAAATGATCTTTCGGAAGGTGTTCAGAAATACTTTAACAGTAAAGGACAACTTATTGAGGAAAGAACCTATATCAACAACAAACTGGAAGGTAAAAAAACAGAATATTTCGAAAACGGAAATATCAGTACCATCGAAAACTATAAAGATGATAAATTAGAAGGAGTTTCCTCGACTTATCATATAAACGGGGGGAAATATTGCGAACTGAACTTTAACGACGGGAAAGAAAACGGCATATTAACCTGTTATTATCCCAATGGCAAGGTAAAATCTTCCATTTCTTATAAGGAAGGAAAAGTTGACGGTCAATACATCAAGTACAACGAAGTGGGTGATATTGAGGAAGAAGGAACTTACGCTAACGGAGAACTGAACGGAAAATACACTACTTATTTCAGCAAAAAGGATATCAAATCCGAAATAACATACGTGAACGGAAAGGCCAACGGCGTTTCTAAAAAATATTTCAACAACGGAAGTATCGAAGAAGAAAACACCTATGAAAACGGAGATCTTCTGAAAACAACAGAATATTATCCTACCGGAAAAAAATCGAAAGAAGGCATCTATACTGATAAAGGAGAATCAGAAGTGTATTCCTATTTTGATGAAAACGAAAACAAATACTTCGAAGGAAAGTACCGTAAAAATGAATTGAAAAGTGTGTTTCAGTTTACTAAAAACAATCCGAAACCCACTCCAATCAACATTAACAAAAAACCGGTACAATTCAGAAATTTCAACGGAGAGGTTATAATCA
The DNA here is from genome assembly GCF_000498535.1 of Flavobacterium limnosediminis JC2902. GTDB lineage: Bacteria > Bacteroidota > Bacteroidia > Flavobacteriales > Flavobacteriaceae > Flavobacterium > Flavobacterium limnosediminis. The sequence goes on from NZ_AVGG01000005.1 coordinate 302,413, forward strand.
CCGGTGAATTTGAAAAAGGGTTCAAAAACAAAACATGGGAGCAAAAGTTCTCCAACGGTGTAGTCAAATTCAAGGAAACCTACAACAAAGGAACTCAGGAGGGCGTAACCTATAACTACAACAGAGACGGTTCATTAAACTCGATTACCAATTATGCCGATAATAAGATAAACGGTCTGTATGAAAGTTACGAATACGGTATTCAGGATGAGATGATTTATTTTGAAAACGGCGAAAAAAGCGGTCCTTATAAAACATTTTTTGCTGACGGAACCACCGAAACAGAAGGTTTTTACGATAATGACGAACTCAACTGTGACAAATCGGAATATTGGCTGAGCGGCAAACTGAAATCCAAAACCACTTTTAAGGATGGTGAAATTACATCTTTCAAAAGATTTGACACCAACGGCGAACCAAACAGTACTTTAGATTACAAAAACCGCAGCGGCAATCTTACTGTATCACTTTTCAATGGTACCGTAACAGAAAACTACGACATGGTTAACGGCTACTTTAACGGTAAATACATCGAGAAAGACAAAGACAACAACCTTATTGCGGAAGGGGAATTCGTAAACGGCATGCGCCACAATTATATGAAATTCTATGGCCCTGCCGGAAAACTGTCCTATGAAAGACCTTACTATTCAGGAGTACTTCACGGACTTAACAAACAATATGACCTGGCAGGAAATTTAAGAATAGCCGATGAATACGTTTACGGAGATGAGTACGGAAAAACAACCCGATACTACCATAATAAATCAAAAGTATACGAGTATACACAGCTGAACAACCTTATGGAGGGCGATTATACTTATTACAATCAAAAAGGAGAAGATATCCTGATTGTCGGCTATCAGAATAATGCCCCAAAATATTATATTAAAAAAGGTAAAGACGGACAATTGAATGATAAACATGAGATTACCGGGGAATCGGCAGAAATTACTTCCCACTATCCTAACGGAAAACTGGCTATTACACTGACGCTTGACAAAGGAGCTCTGAATGGGAAATTCATCATCAACAACACGGAAGGAAAACCTGAAATAACAACCACTTACAAGAAAAACTTTTCCGAAGGCGAACGTTACGAATACTACGCAAACGGAAACATATACAAAGTTGAGCGTTTAAAATCAGGGGATTTCGAAGGTTTACAGGAATATTTCGCAGAAAACGGTAACCGAATACTGACTGCCAATTATAAAGACAATAATTTACACGGTGATGTGGTTCTTTACAAAGACAATAAACCTGTGGTAACAAAAAAATACGACACAAATGAATTGGTCCAAATCATTAAATAGCCTTTCTGCTGTAGCCATGATACTCTGCTGTATCGATGGCTACAGTCAGAATACCATAAAAGAGTACAAGGTAAAATATCCGGATTACAATGAACTCATTTTAAACGATATCCAATCCTATAAGATTTCGATTGAAGATGACAAGCTGAAAATCTTTCAGGACAGCCGATCCGAATCAATGATTTTATCCGATATCGGAATCCATAACAACAAAGGATCATTCACACATTCCGATCTGGTGAAGTTAGTGGACTATGAAGCCTATTCCGTTATCACCGAAAAAGGAAAGGACAAGAAGGTAAAAGTTACCCAAATCAGCGAAAAATTTTATGATGACAGCAATGTGTTTCACAGCGCCATAAAGGAAAAGCAGGTGATCTTCCCTAACCTTGAAACCGGCGCCAAAAAAGTGCTGAACTATACAACCGAATTTGTGGATCCGCATTTGTTACATAAGTTCGTTTTCGGGAGCGGTTTGCCTATTGAAAACTCTTCTTTGGAAATCACAACCGATAAAAACATCACCATCGGTTATAAAATTTTTAATGATCCTGACAATAAAATCGAATTTACCAAAACCGAAAAAAAAGGTAAAATCTATTACAAATGGACGCTTAAAGACATAAAACCTTTAAAATCGGAGGCTTTTGCTCCCGGGTTTCTGTATTTTGTTCCGCATATTGACATTTACATTAAAGACTACACCGTTGACGGGAAAAAAACAGATGTTTTAGACGATGTTTCAAAACTCTACACCTATTATCGTGGCTTTGTAAACAACCTGAACAAAACCGAAGATCCAGCCTTAAAATCGTTAGTTGAGAAAATAACCGAAGGCAAAACAAGTGAAAGCGAAAAGGTGAAAAGCATTTACTATTGGGTTAAGGACAATATCAAATATGTGGCTTTTGAGCAGGGATATGAAGGCTTTATTCCGAGGGAAGCAAAACTTGTATTTGAAAGGAAATTTGGTGACTGCAAGGATATGGCAAGCATTATTACCGCTATGTCAAGGTTGGCAAACATCAATACGGTTTACATCACATGGATCGGAACGAGGAACATTCCGTATTCTTATTCGGATTTGGCAACGCCTGCTGTCGACGATCACATGATAGCAACTTACAAAAGAGGAAATGACTATATTTTCCTTGATGGAACCGATAAGGAAACCGAGTTCGGAACTCCTTCATCTTTTATACAGGGAAAAGAAGCCCTGATAGATGAAAACGGAACCTTTAAAGTGGTTTCTGTACCGATTGTCACTTCCGCCAAAAACGAAGTCCGAGAAACACTTAAACTGAAAATAGACAACGATGTGCTTTCCGGTAACGGATCCATAAGTTTCTTCGGTTATAACAAAGGGCATTATCTCGCTCAGATTGGGGACGCAACCGGCAAAACCCGCTTTGAGATGATAAAAAGCCTTGTACTGAAAGGAAACAATAAATTTAATCTGAAGGAATTCGCGGAAAACAACATCAGCGACAAAGACAAGCCTTACGAAATCAATTACGATTTCCAACTGGAAAATTATGTTCTTAAGGTCGATAACGAAATATTTGTGAATTTAAATTTGGACAAAGCCTATGAAAGCCTGCTTTTGGAAGAAGACAGGAAATATAAGATCGAATTGGATTTCTTAACCTACAACAACGCTGTCTATGAGTTGGAAATTCCTAAAGAATACACGGTTTCCTATCTGCCGAAAAACACGGTTTTCAATAATGACTTAATGGAAGTGGAAATTAATTACGAACAAAAGGATACTAAAATCATCCTGACCACGAAAATTAAAATTAAAAAAATATTGTTCGACAAATCCGAAAAAGATCTTTGGAACCAATCCGTAAAAAATCTTAAAAAAGCCTATAACGAGTCGATAATCCTTAAATCAAAAAAATGAAAAAAATCCTTCTGAAAGCAACACTTCCATTTGTGTTTTTCCTGTTTACCTATACTGGTAACGCACAGGAATATACTTTTAAAAACTACAACTGGGATGAGAAACTAACCGCTGTTGAAATACCGGAAAAATATAAAACCTTAAATGAGGTAGTTCTTGAACGGGATATAAAAATCGAATTATTAAACGATAAGGGCGCTGCAAAACAATTTTACCTGTTTCACGAAAAAGTCGCAGTTAACACAGACGACGCAATTGAAAGAAACAACAGGGTTTACATTCCGCATACCGGTAACGAAAACTTATTGGAAAAGAAAGTGCGTGTCTTTTTGAAAAACGGTAAAGTTGTCACCCTTAACAACAACGACATCAAGGAAGAAATTGACGAGGAAAGAAACATCAAATACAATTATTTTGCCATTACCGGTTTGGAAAAAGGGGCGATAATCGAGAAGTTCTTCATTCTGGAAGAAGTTCCCGATTTGGATGGTAATACCGTAAAAATTCAGGATGAATATGTTATCGCTAAAATGTCTTTTGAACTTATCTATCCGGAGCATCTTATTTTCAAAACCAAAACGTATAACGGTTTAAAGGATGTCACAACCGATGAGGAAAAGTATGAGTCGAAAAAAGTCATTACACTGACAGAAAACGATATTCCGGCACTTGAAAAAAACGAGGAATACTCGAACAGAACTGCGGCCTTAAAAATGATTCGTTACAAATTGGATGAAAATCTGTACAACGGCTCGAAAAACCTGTACAATTACAAAACCTTCGCTTCGAATATTTTTGACCGTTTGCACCAGCCTTTAGACAAGAAAGACACCAAAGCTATTTCGGAATTTTGCAAGACTATCGCAAGTTCAAAAGAAACTAAGGAGTTAATCTGGAATATTGAAGACAAGGTTAAGAAAACCATCACGTATGACAGATATATCGACAACAAAAACACGATAAGTGAGGTAATCAAAACCAAACAAGCCAATCAATTTGATATCTTAAGGCTTTACATTGCGGTTTTTGATTATTTCAAAATTGAAAACAATACCGTACTGACTTCGGAACGATTCGGAATTCCATTCGACAAGGATTTTGAAAGCTACGAAAACCTGAATGAGTTACTATTCTATTTCCCGACTGTGGACAAATACATTACGCCGACAGAAGTCGAATACAGAATTCCGTTGTTCCCTGCCCAATTAGGAAACAATAACGGCTTATTCATTAAATCGAAAGAATTCGCAGGTGTTAAAATGGCTGTCAGTGAAATTAAATTCATAGCCCTTCCCGGTACGGAATTAACAACCGATATTATGGAAATCACCATCGATTTATCAAAAGACATAGAAAATCCCACGGTGAGTTCCGAGTTTTCATACGGAGGCTACTCTGCCATGAATTTGCAACCGATAAAAGATTATGTTTCCAATGACGATTACAAAACGATTTTTAATTCGGTTATCGAAAATTACACCAATAAAAAAGAGAACGAAAACTTCAAAACCGCAAATGAAGGTACAGCCAATGTGGGGAAAAATCCTTTCCTTTTGGAATTCAAGTATGCCGGTAATGAGTTGGTTCAGAAAGCTGGAAACAATTACCTGCTGTCATTAGGTTTGGTAATCGGAAAACAAATGGAACTTTACCAGCAAAATAAAAGATTACTGCCGGTAGAGCTACAGTATCCACATGCTTATACTCGAAAAATTAAGGTTATCTTACCGCCAAACGTGGATACAAAAAATATGGATAAGATAAATATGGACAAATCACTGGTTCTAAACAACAAGACGGAAGCCCAGTTTAAGAGTACCTACACCAAAACAGAGAATCAGCTAACCATAGAAAACACTGAGTTTTATAATATTGTCAACTATCCGTTAGAGAAGTTTGAAGAATACAAAACAGTAATAAATGCTGCTGCAGACTTCAACAAACTTGTTTTAATTCTTACCCAAAAATAAGAAACTGACAAAGAAGCTGTCATTCCGGAGACTGTAGAAATCACCTAATGTTAAACCAATATTTTTTGATTTCTTTTTCCAGTCGGAATGGCAGCTTTTTCATTTCACCTCATTAGCATTCTTGGCTTCAATATATTTCGACATATACCTCGTACTCTGCAAGGTATGATGTTGCAGCAAAGCCCCAATAAAATTTTGCTGTCGGTGAACTTCAATATTTGACATCAGATAATCAATTTCAGCTTGCAATCCGCTTAAAAAATCAGCTTCGGAAAACCGTTTTCGTATGATTTCTAAACCATGTTGTCGGGCTGTTTCCCAGATTGACGGATTGGCATACAATTCGACTGCTCTTTCGATAAAACCCTCGTTAGTATCCTCGATAAAACCATTCCACGGCAAATCACCATGCATGGCTTCTGCCCCGATTGAAGTCGTAACTGATGGCGTTCCGTAAAGCATCGCTTCCAGTAATTTCCCTTTTATTCCGGCTCCGAAACGAATGGGTGCTAATAAAACCCTTGCACTCTGAATCACTTCTGCAGCGCTTTCAGCACGACCTTTTATAAAAAATCGCTCTTTCGGATTATTCAGCTGATGTACTTTATGTGAAGGATAAGCGCCGTAAATTAACAGATTGGCTTTGGGTAGTTTTTTACTCAAAACCGGCCAAATTTCCGATTTTAAAACCTGAACGCAATTCCAATTTGGCTCGTGCAGAAAGTTTCCGATGAAAACGAAATCGGTTCGTTCTTCGAATGCTGATTTTTCGAAAAGTTCATCCGCTTTGGATTCATTCACCAAAATCGGAAGATAAAACAATAAACCCTGATCCACTTTAAAAAATGACTGCAACAGCTCCATCTCAACTTCGGAAATCATCAGCGTCAGGTCAGAACGGTAAATACTGGCAATTTCTCTTTTGGCAACATCCGAAAAAAGCATCGTTTCAGAAAATTCGATTTGCTTCCTATAAGCCTCCTTTCTTGCATCCCGTAAACAGTGTAAATCTTCGGTATCCAAGAGACGAATAGCGTCCGGACAGGATTCGGAAACCCGCCAGCCAAATTGTTCTTCTACCATAAAACGGTCGAAAAGCACAACATCTGGTTGTAAATCAGAGACAAACGCATTAAAAGTACTATCATTCATCTTCACAAGTTGACAAGACACACCAATTTTCGTCAGATCAAAAGCAAAATCAGAACTTACCGATGTACTGGCGTACGTGATTTCAAATCCACACGACTGAAAAAAATAAATCAGCTGCAACATCCGGCTTCCGGCAGCGGAAGAGGTAGGTTCCACCCAAACCGAACTGATAATTAAGAGTTTTTTATTCTGCATGTCCAAAAATACTCCGCCTTGGGTTACAAATCCAAAAAAGAGCTTAATTTTGTCTAAAATAATGCAGAATGTTAGGTTTAAAATTAGCTACCGACCCGCGTTGGGTAAATATCGTAGAATCGAATATTGAAGAAATATTAACCGATCACGCCTGGTGTGAGCAAAAGGCAGCCACCAATGCGATTCACATTATCGCACAAAATTCTGAAAACGAAGAATTGGTTACCGAAATGATACGCATTGCCCGTGAGGAACTGGAGCATTTTCAGATGGTTCACGAAATCATCAAGGAACGCGGACTAACCCTAGGCCGCGAGCGGAAAGATAATTACGTAAGTGAACTTTTCAAGTTTTCAAAAAAAGACGGCAGCCGGAACGATTCGTTAATTGAGCGTTTACTTTTTGCAGCGATGATTGAAGCCCGAAGTTGCGAACGGTTCAGAGTCCTTTCCCAAAACATCAAAGATGAGGAATTGGCGAAATTCTATCATGATCTAATGGTTAGCGAAGCCGGTCATTACACTACCTTTTTGAAACTGGCCAAAAAATATTCAGATAGAGTCGACGTCGACCAACGCTGGAAAGAGTGGTTGGACTACGAAGCGAGTATCATCACCAATTACGGGAAACAGGAAACTGTTCACGGATAAAACACAAAAACCAATTCATTATTACGGATTGGTTTTTTATTTGGAGCGAATGTCCCGATAGCTATCGGGATGGTCTTTACTTGCCATCCCTTTTCCTGCTTTACGCTTCAATCTCCTACCACTTTTAACAGTGGCGGGAGATTTCCACTGCAATCAGGGCTAGTCATGAAAGTATAGTGTCGATTAGCAATCGTAATATAAAACTTGTCGCAAAAAATCCTCATCAAAAGAATGATGAGGATTTAAAATAGTCCTACTTTTTACGGTAAACTTAATTTCCTTATCCGTACCCTTTAGTTCTTAAATATTTTAATAACCCTACTGTTCTCTTCCCCAAGATGAATAAAATACATCCCACTTTGCAACGCATTCATATCTATAAACGCTTTTTCATTTTCCAAAACCCCGTTCTGAATCCATTTCCCGGACAGATCGGAAATAACGTACTTCAGATCAGAAAAATCCCCACTAATCATCAGATACTCATAAGAGGGGTTTGGATAGACGATTACATTGTGATAATCAAAATCGGAGACAGCCAAAGAACCATAGGTATATGTAAATCGCAAATTATTGTTCCACATCCCTGCTACAGGAGTTCCCCACAATTGATTGACTACCTGAAAAGGGGTTCCATTAGCGTTGTTTGTATAATTATTCTGTTGGTCGTCTACCCAGGCACTTCCATTCCAATTTTGCATCAGTGAATGGATTATATAATTACTTGCATTGTAATTATTAATCGTCTGCGTTTCATTAACCCAACTAGCCCCATTCCAGGTTTGGGTAACTGTAAGTGTGATTTTATTTCCTACATTATAAGTATAATTTGTTTTTGCAGAATTTACCCAAGAACCCGCACCGGCAGCATTCCATGTTTGTGTAATAACCTGATTCACTGATCCGTTAGCGTTATTGGTGTAATTCGATTGCGAACTGTTTTTCCAACTGCTGGAGACAGGATCCCACGTTTGGAATAACCCATTCGTTAAATAATTGCTCGCATCATACGTATTTGATTCTCTGGTACTCAGCATCCAAGTACTAAGCACCGGGATCCAACTCTCGGAAACTGCCGTAAGCACTTTTTTTACGGCAGTATAGGTATAAGTTGTTCTATAAAAATTGTCCCATCCACTACTTCCGGGATTCCATAATTGCATGATCATCTGATTTACAGTCCCATCAGCATTATTAAGAAATTGAAGTCGACTAGCATTAATCCATGACATTGTACCTGTATCCCAACTTTGGTTTGTCGTAGTTGTCAAATAATTGCTACCATCATATGTGTTCAATGATCGTACAGCATTTGTCCAATTGGGATTGTTCCAGGTTTCAGTTAAAACCATCTGAAGGTTCTGACCGGAGAGTTGTAAAGTCAACATCATGCATATCAAAAATAACACAAGACTTCCTATGCTATTTTTTTTTAATTCCAACGTATTTACTATTTTCATTTTACTTTTTACTTAAAATCCGTCTATTGACAATAGAGATAGTCTCTTTAAGGACATTCACATCCACATAACAGTGTCTCAGGCTACAAGTAAAACCTCGCATTCATTTAATGTAAATTGTTGCAAAAACAGCAAGACAAAACAATAAACACTAAACTAAACCTATTTGGATTTGGAAGTGCAATAGTAGTTTTAGAAATTAGGTAAAGTTAGTGAAATTATTTTTACTCATTAATGCAAATTGCTGATTATCAGTAATTTATCATTTGAATTGAAGTGCTCATAAGCTATTTAGCAATAACTTTTACAAAACAAAAAACCACCATTAATTAGTAATTGCTGCAGAAAGTGTAATGCACATATAGAATTTCTTATGTTTCTCAATTCATTAAAAACGGAAAGGTCCAAAACAAAAAAAGCATCCGCTTACTCTCCCACAGGATTGCATTGATTTTACCTTTATTTTTTCTAAAAATAAAACCGATATAAAACAAAAACCACATTATTGAATGAAGTATTTCAAAAGAAAGCCAATACTCCCATAGGATTGCACCGATTTTACCTTTATTTTTTCTAAAAATAAAACCTATATAAAACAAAAAACCTCATTGTTGAATGAAGTAATTCAAAAGAAAGCCACTACTCCCATAGGATTGCACCTATTTTACCTTTATTTTTTTTAAAATAAAACCGATATAAAACAAAAAACCTCATTGTTGAATGAAGTATTTTTAAAAGAAAGTCGCTAATCCCACAGGATTGCACCTATTTTACCTTTATTTTTTTTAAAATAAAACCGATATAAAACAAAAAACCCTCATTGTTGAATGAAATAGTTTTCAAAAGAAAGCCACTAATCCCACAGGATTGCATTGATTTTACCTTTATTTTTCCTAAAAATAAAACCAATATAAAACAAAAAACCCCTC
>NZ_AVGG01000006.1 GCF_000498535.1 Flavobacterium limnosediminis JC2902
GCCCCCGCCTGTTTTTAATGGGTGTAGTTTACATAAAGTGTGGGGAACTAATACCTCTATTACCGTCTGAACTCTCCTCGTACTATCTGCCATTTTAATAAAGGCCGCCTCAACTCTTGTGACAAATAATTTATTTGAAAAAAATATCACAACTTCTGTGACAAATAAATTATTTTTAAAATTTTGTCACAACTTTTATTTCTTTGATTACTTAGAAGAATTTTAATACATTTGAGTATAGTTACGCTATATCCGTCTTTTGTCGATTGAGTATATTTATGAATTACCACTCTTATCAAAAACAAAATAAGTCACTTATGAAAAATTCAATTTTTCAGTCGTTTTATCTGGCAGTAACAATGCTCATATTCAACAATTCCTATGCGAGTATTCAATCCGACTCCTTAAAATCACGAATTATTCCTGTTGATACGGTTATCAAAATTAAAGCGAACCCCAAACTGGGTTTTAATTATCCATACTACTTACGAATCCCTAAAGGCTTAAAGAAAAATGATGTCCAATATCTCTTGGTAGAAACAAACAATACCGGAGTTAATGATACTTTAGAGTTTCATGAAAAGGAAGCCTATTTACAAATAATGCGTAATTCTCTTGGAAGCAGCATCTGCAGTAATCTTAAAGTTCCTTTTTTAATGCCCGTTTTTCCAAGACCGCAAAAGGAATGGACGATATATACCCATGCCTTCGACAGTGATGCCGCAAAGATTAAAAATGGGGATATGAAAAGAATGGATTTACAACTTATCGCCATGATTAAAAATGCAAGAGAAGTTTTAAAAACCCATGAAATCCTAACCAAGGAAAAAATTTTAATGAATGGCTTTTCTGCCTCGGGAACTTTTGCTAACAGATTTACGCTGATTCATCCGGAACTTATTGCCGGAGTTGCCTGTGGAGGAATCAATGCGATTACCATTTTGCCAATTCCGGAATCAGAAGGGAAAAGTCTAAAATATCCCTTGGGTACTAAAGATTTTGAAAAACTTTTCGCTTCAAAATTTAATATGAAAGCATATCAGAAAGTACCACAATATTTCTATATGGGTGAAAATGATAAAAATGATGCCGCTTCATTTGACGACGCTTACAGCAATTCCGAAAGAGAAATAATCTATGAGTTATTGGGAAAAACAATGATTCCAGACAGATTTACAAAATGCGAACATATCTATGCTGAAAATAAAGTGAACAGCACTTTTAAAACCTATGCTAACATCGGACATGAAACTGACCAAACCGTATTTATGGATGTTTATATTTTTTTTAAAAATATCATATCACAATAATAAAAGTTACTATTGACAACCGTTTAATGACAAGAAGAATTGAACAATTTGGTACTTTATAAGTAAAACAATATAACAATGGGAAATAAAAAGGAGTTGTCACCGGAACAATACAAAGAACTAATCAAAGCATTAAAAACACGTTTTGAGAAAAACAGGAATCGTCATATAGATCTTGAGTGGCTTAATGTACAGGCGAAACTGGAAGTCAATTCCGAAAAACTATGGTCGCTGTACGAAATGGAAGCAACCGGAGGAGAACCCGATGTTGTAGGTTATGATGAAAAAACTGGAGAATACCTTTTTTATGATTGTTCAGCGGAAAGCCCGAAAGGTCGCAGAAGTGTTTGTTACGACCGTGAAGCACTCAACGCAAGAAAAGAAAACAAACCCAAGAACAGCGCTGTCGACATGGCAACTGAAATGGGCATTGCTATTTTAACCGAAGAAGAATACCGCGAATTACAGCAGCTTGGCAATTTTGATATGAAAAGCTCAAGTTGGGTAAAAACGCCTGCCGCAATTAGAAAATTAGGAGGCGCTGTCTTTTGCGATTACCGCTACGGTACTGTTTTTCTATACCATAACGGAGCAGAATCGTACTATGCTGCCAGAGGGTTTCGTGGATCGCTTAGGGTATGATTTCAGTAATTTTCCAAACTAAAAATTTTCGTATAGCAAACCATAAAAAATAAGCCCTGGTAAATATCAGGGCTTATTTTTTATGGTTTCTAAGAATGTATATCAAAATAAATTCAAGAGAGCTTCACAACTAAGTAAGAATATACTATTTCTCTGCTTATTGCTTTATTATTTTTACAGACACTTTCTTTTTCCCTGAAAAAACCTGAGCAAAATAAATTCCATCAGATAAATTGGAAACATCTAACTTGTATAACGATGCATTGGGCATCACACTTATAACTTCCTGACCGTTTATCGTGTATATCTTAATCAGATCAATCGAATTGTCGTTTGAAAAAGTAACATCTGTTGATGCCGGATTAGGGTAAAAAGAAAAAGCAGATTTTTCGAATTCGTCATTTGAAAGCGTTGGATCTTCATATAGACGGGCAATGCGGTTTCTTCCCACGACGTTATATCCCGTAAAATTTCCTCCGATAAGCACTTTATTGTCAAGTTGCAATGCAACCGAATAAACAATACTATTGGCTCCTGTTCCCTGACTAAAATTAGTATTTATTGATCCATCGGCATTTAATCCGGATATTTGTTTATTTGCTATTCCGTTAAATGTGGTGAATTGCCCCCCAACAATCATCTTTCCGTCTGATTGTATTGCAATCGACCAAACTATATTATTCGCCCCGGTTCCGGTACTATTAAATCCTGTATCTAAAGTTCCGTTTTCATTCAAACGAGTGATTCTATTAATCGTGACACCATTAAATATAGTAAAAGCGCCTCCAATCATAATCTTATTATCAGATTGCAAAACTACAGAATATATAGTGCTGTTGGACCCAGTCCCGATTGTGAAACCTGAATCTAATGACCCGTCGGTATTTAAACGGGCAATTCTGCTCATTGCGGTACCTTTGTAACTGGTAAAACTACCTCCAATTATAATTTTTCCATCAGCCTGTAATGTCATTGCCAAAACCGAATTGTTTGCGCCTACGCCAATATTAAAACTGGCATCTAAAGAACCGTTACTATTCAAACGAACAATTCTGTTTTTGGCAATTCCGTTATAATTTGTAAAACTGCCTCCAATTAAAATCTTACCATCAGGTTGTAGTAAAACAGATGAAATAATATTGTTAGCTCCGGTTCCCGCATTAAAACCGGCATCAATTGAACCATCGGGGTTTAAGCGAGTGATTCTGTTTGAAGTAATTCCGTTATGGCTGGTAAAATTACCCACAATCACAATTTTACCGTCCGGTTGCAATCCCATTGAAAAGACCGTGCTACCACTTACACCTGTTCCTGGATTAAAGCTTGTATCTAAAGACCCGTCTGCATTTAAACGGGCAACACCACTTCTTGAAATCCCATTAAATGCCGTAAAAGCGCCTCCAATTAAAATTTTACCATCAGGTTGCTGCAGTACAGACCGAACAGCATTATTACCTCCTTTATTAGTGATGAAACTATCATCTAAAGTGCCGTCCGTATTCAAACGGGCCACTCTGTTTCTTGTTACGGCATTGAAAGTAGTAAAAGACCCTCCTATGTTCATTTTACCATCGGGTTGCAATGCAATAGCCGATACAATATTATTTGCCGCAGTTCCGGGATTAAAACCTGTATCCAGTGTTCCATCCGAATTCACACGCATCATTCTGTTTCTGGTAACCCCGTTATATGCAGTAAAACTACCTCCTGCAATAATTTTACCATCAGGCTGCAATACTAATGAGCGAACAATATTATTCGGCCCTGTACCGATTGTGAAACCGGAATCTAACGAACCATCACTATTAAGACGTGCAATTTTATTAGATGCAACATCATTATAAGAAGCAAAATTTCCTCCAATAATGATTTTATTATCCGATTGCACTACAATTGACAGTATATAATCATTTGTACCTGTACCTGAAATGAAACGTGTATCTAATGTCCCATCAGGATTTAAACGTACAATTCTATTGACTGTATTGCCATTATATGTTACAAAAGAGCCGCCCACTAAAATTTTTCCATCAGGCTGTAGTACTATAGATGAAACAAGAGCATTTGTACCGGTACCTGTAGTAAAACCACTATCTAAGGTTCCATTGGAATTCAATCTTGCTATTCTGTTTTTGGAAGTTCCGCTATAGGATGTAAAATTACCTCCAATCAAAATTTTCCCATCTGTTTGCATTGCGATTGATGTGACAGAATTATTAGCACCGGTCCCGGTAAAACTTCCATCTAAAGAACCGTCGCTATTTAAACGGACAATCCTGTTTTTAGTCACTCCGTTAAAAGCAGTAAAACTCCCTCCGATGATGATTTTACCATCAGTTTGCAAAACTATAGCCGATATCGTGCTATTTACACCAGTTCCCACATTAAAACCTGAGTCTTTTGTTCCATCGGTATTCAGACGGATAATTCTGTTTACAGCCACTCCATTATAAGATGTAAAACTACCTCCTATAATAATTTTACCATCGGTTTGCAAAGCCATAGCTGATACAGCATTATTAGCCCCAGCATTAAAACCAATGTCAGACGGATTGAAACTCAAATCCAATGTCCCGGGTTGGGCACTGCAAATTGTAAGGAAAAGCAAGAAAAATATACAAGTAATTTTCTTCATAAACTCAAATTATTTAATTCTAAATTCTATCAAAACAGCAATCCTAAAAACAAAACCTGTTATCTATTCAATTTATTTTGAATTGACAAAGTTACGTCTTTTAAAATTAAATTTAACAACCAATATCTTACTTTTTAAAAATACCTAAAATCGAAAACATATTAACTTTATAGCAAATCGAATAAAAAAAGTTGCAACAACCGCTACAACTTTTTTTATTCAATAATATACACTAATAAGCTAATAACTCTAATAATTCCTTCTCAAACCTCTGCTTAGGCAAGTACTGATCCTCCAAAGATTTCATAAACGGAATAGCTGATTCCAGACTTCCAACTCGTTTTACCGGAGCGTCTAAATGTTCGAAACAGTTTTCCATAATCATCGCCGAAATATCACTGGCAACACCACCAAACAAGGTGTCTTCCTGAAGGATAATCACTTTATTCGTTTTTTTAACCGACGCATAAATCGCTTCCCAATCCAATGGCTGTAGTGAACGTAAGTCAATCAGATCAGCTTTGATTTCTGGATTTTTTCCTAAAGTTTCCAACGCCCAATGTACGCCCGCTCCAAACGAAATGATAGTAACATCGTTACCTTCTCTCAGTAACGCTGCTTTTCCTAACGGAATCGTGTAATAATCTTTAGGTACATCTTGGTAAACACTTCTATACAATTGTTTGTGCTCGAAGAACATCACCGGATTCGGATCGTTAATCGCTGTATTCAATAATCCTTTTGCATCATAGGGGAACGCAGGATAAACTACTTTTAGTCCCGGAGTTTTGGTAAACCAAGCCTCGTTTGTTTGTGAATGGAAAGGTCCTGCCTGAGTACCACCACCGCAAGGCATACGCACTACCACATCGGCGTTTTCCTGCCAACGGTAGTGTTGTTTTGCCAATAAGTTTACAATTGGGTTAAATCCTGTCGATACGAAATCGGCGAACTGCATTTCAACCACGGCTTTATGTCCGTTAATAGACAAACCGTTAGCAGCTGAAACCACAGCACTTTCACAGATTGGCGTATTGCGAACACGCTCTTTTCCGAACTGCGCCACAAAACCATCCGTGATTTTAAATGCGCCACCGTACTCGGCAATGTCCTGCCCCATGATTACCAGATTCTCATGACGTTCCATCGATTGGCGTAAACCATTAGAAATCGCATCAATCACACGGATATTTTCCTTTTCATCAGAAGGATTGAATTCCTCATATTCCCAAGGACGGTAAACATCGTTTAATTCTTCATGCAAATCGGCAACAATTTCCGGTTCTTCCTGAACTTTAGCCCAATCAGTATCAATTTCTTTCTTTATTTCTGCACGGAAAGCCTCATCCTGTTCATCGGATAAAACCGCCGTAGCTTTCAGATAATTTCTGTAATTCTCCACAGGATCCTTAATCGCCCACATATCCATCAATTCCTGAGGAACGTACTTTGTACCACTCGCCTCTTCGTGCCCGCGCATACGGAACGTCTTAAATTCCAACAACACCGGACGCGGATTGTCAATCATAGACGCTTTTAATTCTGAAATCAGATTCACCACTTCCAAAATATTGTTTCCGTCCACCACATGGCTTTCCATTCCGTAACCAACACCTTTATCAGCAAGGTTTTCGCAACGGTACTGCTCGTTAGTTGGAGTGGATAATCCGTAGCCGTTATTTTCGATTACGAACAACACCGGTAAGTCCCAAACCGAAGCAATATTTAATGCCTCATGGAAATCACCTTCAGAAGTTGCTCCTTCTCCAGTGAAAACCGCCGTTACTTTTCCGTTTTGTTTTAGCTTGTTAGCCAAGGCGATTCCGTCAGCAATTCCCAACTGCGGACCCAAATGCGATATCATTCCGATAATCTTGTATTCCTGAGTACCAAAGTGGAACGAACGATCACGCCCTTTTGTAAATCCGTTACGTTTTCCCTGCCATTGCGAGAACAGTCTGTGCAAAGGAATATCTCTTGTAGTAAATACACCTAAATTACGGTGCATCGGCAAAATATATTCGTCTTTATCCAATACCGAAGTAATTCCTACAGAAATAGCTTCCTGCCCGATTCCGGAGAACCATTTGGAAACCTTCCCCTGACGGATAAGGATCAGCATTTTTTCTTCAATTAATCTGGGTTTGATTAATTTTTTATATAAATCTAATAATTGTTCGTTCGTTAGATTCTTTCTGTCAAAATTCATGGTATTGTGTTTTTTTTAAACGCTTCCAAAAGTATAAAAAATAACAGTTTCAGCCTAAATTGTTTCATATTTTATTTACCGTAAAACATTCTGTTCTAAGTATCAGACTTATAAACTTTTGAATTGTTAACACAGGCAAACGCATGAGTTATTTGATTTC
>NZ_AVGG01000007.1 GCF_000498535.1 Flavobacterium limnosediminis JC2902
GACTCCGCAGATTTGCGCAGAAAATCAACAGACTTTTCAAAAATCGTTACCATTTTAATTAAATTAAACTCATGTGTTTGCTCTGATTGTTGGCAACTTTATTATTTTAATCCAAAAATTATTCAATACATTTGTTTTTATAATGGTTTTATACCGAAAAAGTTATTAACAAAAACTAAGTACAATGCAAAACATTCCTAGTGTTGACTTACGTGATTTCCTGTCGGATGATCCGGCACGTAAACAAAAATTTGTAAATGAAATCGGAAAAGCCTACGAAGAAATCGGATTCGTAGCATTAAAAGGTCATTTTTTAGATGACAAATTAGTTGATGAACTTTATGGTGAAGTTCGTAATTTCTTCAACCTTCCCCTAGAGGTAAAAAGCAAATACGAAATCCCGGGCATTGGCGGACAAAGAGGCTATGTTTCTTTTGGTAAAGAACATGCCAAAGGACGTTCGGCGGGCGACTTGAAAGAATTCTGGCACTTTGGCCAGTACGTTAGCAACGATTCCAAATATGCTGACGAATATCCGGAAAACGTTACTGTTGAGGAATTACCAAAATTCAATGCCGTAGGTAAAGAGGCCTACAAAATGCTGGAAAAAACAGGTGTTTATGTATTAAGAGCTTTGGCTATTTACATCGGTTTGGATGAATTCTATTTTGATAAATTTATAAAGGACGGAAACAGTATTTTACGACCAATTCACTACCCTCCCATTACAGATGAACCGAAAGACGGAGCCGTTCGTGCTGCTGCTCACGGGGACATCAACCTAATTACGCTTTTAATGGGCGCTCAGGGCAAAGGATTACAGGTACAAAACCACGATGGACAATGGATTGACGCTATTGCAGAACCGGACGAACTGGTAATCAATGTGGGTGACATGTTATCGCGTCACACGAATAATAAATTAAAATCGACCATTCATCAGGTGGTAAATCCGCCGAGAGAATTGTGGGACACTTCCCGTTTCTCCATTCCTTTCTTTATGCATCCTGTAGGCGATATGCCGCTGAACTGTTTAGAGAATTGTATCGATGAAAATCATCCTAAATTATATGAGGATATAACCGCAGGTGATTTCTTATACGAACGCTTAGTGGATTTAGGATTGATTAAAAATTAATTGTAATTTTACTTTTCAATACAAAAGGCATTGAGTTTATTCTTGATGTCTTTTTAATTTATTCAAAGTTCCTTAGTTTCTGAGGCTTAAGAAAAAAACTCAGTTACTTAGCCACTTAGTAACTCAGCAACTCAAAAAAATGGATTTACAAGACCAATTAAAAAACCTGTTCCCCGATCACGTTCCATCTAACGAACCCGAAGAAGTTCACGAGGAAGAACACACGCTTTTCATTCAGAAAGAACCGCTTATCTGCAAATACGAAAAGCGAAAAGGCAAAGCTACCACCATCATCGAAGGATACGAAGGCGATATCGAAGATTTTAAGATCTTAGCCAAAGAAATTAAGACCAAACTCAGCGTGGGAGGAAGTTTCAAAGACGAATCCATTATCATCCAAGGTGATTACCGCGATAAAATAATGACAATTCTTAAAGAGAAAGGTTTTAAAGTAAAACGCGTTGGCGGGTGATTGGCTTGCAGTCACAGTCGCAGTCAAAAACTCAGCAACTAAAAACCTTAGCGCCTTAGTTCCTCAGAACCTTAGCACCCCAAAACCCATGTCAGACATAAAATCATCAGAATTAATATTAAATCCAGACGGAAGTGTCTATCACTTAAACCTGAAACCGGAAAATATTGCACACGACATCATCTTTGTAGGCGATCAGAACCGGGTGGAAAAAATCACGCAATTCTTTGATACCATTGAGTTTTCAATACAAAAGCGTGAATTCAAAACACAAACAGGAACTTATAAAGGCAAACGTTTAACAGTCATGTCTACCGGAATTGGACCGGATAACATCGACATTGTAATGAACGAATTGGATGCTTTGGTGAACATCGATTTGAATACGCGTCAGCCTAAAAAGGAATTGACATCTTTAAACATTGTTCGTATCGGAACTTCGGGATCTTTACAGGCGGATATTTCGGTTGACAGCATTGTACTATCTGAATACGCCATCGGATTGGACAACATGCTTCGCTCCTATCGGATTGATTCGGTTACCGATAAAACCATCGAAGACGCGTTCATCAGCCACACGAATTGGGATTTGCAAAAAGGCCGTCCGTATGTGGTTAAAGGAAGTGAAAAATTGTCGAATCTGATTGAAAGTGATACCATTCACAAAGGATTTACAGGAACCGCGGGAGGGTTTTATGGTCCGCAAGGCCGTGTTTTGCGTTTGAATATTCAGGATGAACAGCTGAACGGTAAAATGGACAGTTTCAATTACGAAGGAATCCGAATGACGAATCTGGAAATGGAAACAGCAGCGATTTACGGTTTGGGAAAACTGTTGGGACACGAAACCTTATCCATGAATGCGATTATCGCCAATCGTGCTAACGGAACTTTCAGTAAAGATCCTTATAAGGCTGTAGACGAACTGATTGTATACGTTTTGAATAAATTAGTCAACTAAATGAAACTGAGAATTGCCAGACATACCGACGATTTGGAAAAAATAAAAACCTTCTATATCGATGTATTAGGTTTTGAACTTTTAGGCGGATTTGAAAATCACGATAATTATGACGGTATTTTCATTGGCAAACCAGATTCGGATTGGCATTTCGAATTTACACAATCGGATACAAAAGCGAATCATTTTTCAGATGAAGACGATATTACAGTTTTATATCCGGAAACAATTTCAGAATACAACAATCTCATTAATAAAATAATAAACAGCAACATATCAACTATCACTTCAGCAAATCCATATTGGAATACAAATGGAAAAATGATACTTGACCCGGACGGATTCAGAATTATCATTTCAGATTTAAAAGCAAAATAAATGAACATCAAACTAGAAACAGAGCGACTTATTTTAAGAGAGATACTTCTTTCAGATGCTGAAGAAATGTTTAAATTGGACAGCAATCCGAATGTAAATACCTATTTAGGGAATAATCCGGTAAAAACGATAGATGAAAGTTTAACGCTTATCAATAACCTTCAAAATCAATACAAAAAAAATGGTATTGGCCGATTTGCAGTTGTATTAAAGGAAACCAATGAATTTATTGGTTGGTCTGGAATTAAATTCTTGACAGAGCCTGAAAACAATCACGTCAATGTTTATGAAATTGGTTACCGGTTACAGGAAGAATATTGGGGAAAAGGGTACGGTAGCGAAGCCGCACAAGCTTGGCTGGATTATGGTTTTTCCGAAATGAAAATTGAAAAAATGTATGCTTCCGTACATAAAGAGAATACCGCTTCGAAACGAATTCTTGAAAAAATAGGAATGCAGATTACTTCCGAATTTTTATGGAATGGAATTCCGTGTTATTGGCTTGAAATGGAAAACAACCTCGTATGAAAATAATCATAGAAACCGATCGTTTATTATTGCGTGAATTACTTCCTTCCGATAAAGAGGGAATTTTTCATTTAGATTCCGACATGGATGTTCATGAGTTTTTGGGCAAAAACCCGATAAAAACTATCGAAGAAGCTCAAACTATTATTGATTTTGTCAGACTTCAATATCAGGAAAACGGTATTGGGCGATGGGCGGTCTTACTCAAAGAAAATCATGAATTCATAGGTTGGGCCGGATTAAAACTGGTCAAAGAAAACATTAACGGACACCAGAATTTTTACGATTTAGGCTATCGTTTCATCAAAAGCTTTTGGCAAAAAGGATATGGTTATGAAGCCGCAAAAGCTTGTTTGGATTACGCTTTCAATGTAATGCATCTTGAAAATGTTTATGCCCATGCCGTGATTGGAAACGAAGGCTCAAAACGAATTTTGGAGAAAATAGGAATGAAAAACACAGGGACTTTCTTTCACGGAGATGATGAATGTGCCTGGTTTGAATTGAATAAGAATGATTATTTACAATAAATTATGAAAACAGTACGAATAGCGGGCGTTCCCGAACATTTTAATTTACCTTGGCATTTTTGCATCGAAAACGGTGAGTTTGACGAAGTGGATATCGATTTACAGTGGACAGACGTTCCTGAAGGTACCGGGAAAATGTGTCAGATGTTGCGCGAAGGAACTACCGATATAGCCGTAATCCTGACCGAAGGAATCATCAGAGATATTGCCGCCGGAAATGAAAGCACCATTGTTCAGATTTACGTACAATCGCCCTTAATATGGGGAATTCACGTGGATGCAAAATCGGGTTACCAACAGTTATCCGACATAGAAAACAAAAAGGTTGCCATCAGCCGCATAGGGTCCGGTTCGCACTTAATGGCTGTTGTAAATGCCAAAAATCAAAATTGGAATACCGAATTACAGTTTGAAATCGTAAATACCATTGACGGAGCCGTTGAAGCTTTATCAAATGGAGCAGCTGATTATTTCATGTGGGAACGTTTTATGACAAAACCACTGGTCGATAACGGTACATTCAGAAGAATTGACGATTGCCCTACTCCATGGCCGTGTTTTGTGATTGCTGTCCGAAACGAATTCCTGAAAACCAACAAACACGTTGTGGAACAGATTCTTGAAATCATCAACAACACTACAATAGAATTTAAGGACATTCCGAGTATCGACAGAACATTGGCTACAAAATACAATCAAAAGTTAAGCGACATTCAGGAATGGCTCAAACTGACGCGTTGGTCGCAAAAAAAACTAGATAAACAAACCTTCGATAAAGTTCAGAATCAATTATTTGATTTAAATTTGATTGCTGATAAACGTGACTACGAATCGGCTGTAAAATAACTATAGCGAAGGAAAAACATCGGATGATTCCAACAATCCCACCAAGACTCAAACAAATAAGAGAAAGGCTTTCTTTACCGAAGCCGTGGGATACTGTTGTCATTTTTTCACTGAATATCCTGATTGCGATTCCCATATTTATCATTGCACACCAAAACCTGATAGATTTGGAATGGCAGGTGCACTTAGACAGAATCTTACTGTTTTTATTCATCTTGATTTCCATTCAGTTGATTTTACGATTATTAAAAACCGTAATCATCATTTGTATCTTCCTATACTTGATTGGCTTGATGTGGGGAACCATTTTCGGAGGATACGGATTTAATGCCGTATATGAAGACTACAGATCTATGGTTTATTCCATGGCAGATGATCCGAACCCTCAGGATATAATTATTTCAAAACTGCTGCCTTTCCCAAATAAAGGCAAAATCATTGATGCGGTGAATTTTGACAATCCGAAAGTCCGGAATTTCGCGCTGATGACCACAACAAAGCATTTTACAAATATCAAAGGCTTTAAACAATACCGCCGAACCATTCAGTGCTTTGCCGCTTTTAAGGAAGTGCGTAACCGATGGAATTATGTAAACGATCCCAAAGGAAAAGAATACATTGCCTACGCAAGCGAATCCCTGCAGCATTTTTCGGGTGATTGTGATGACCATGCTATCCTGATGTCGGCCTTAATCAGGGCAATTGGCGGAACTCCGCGTATCATCCACACCGGAGGCCATTTGTATCCGGAAATGCTTATTGGCAATAAATCCGATCTGGAAAACGTCAATTATCTTATTAAGGAAGTACTTTTTAAAGAGGAAAGCCGCAATAAAGAAGTACATTATCATATCGATGAGCGTGGCCAAATTTGGTTAAACCTGGACTATACCGCAAAATATCCGGGCGGACCTTTTATGAGCGAAGAAATTCTGGGGGAGCTGACACTGAATTAAATAACCTTTCGCTATATTTACTCATATTAATAAAATCGAATATGAAAAAAATAGCTTTTCTGGCGACATTACTCTTTTTTCAATTAACTTCTGCTCAGGATTCCGGAACAACTCAAACGGCAAGTTCTATTGAACTGAAAAAAAATGAAATAAAATTCGATGTGGTTGCTTTAATAGCCATGTCAAAATTTCATGTCAGCTACGAACGTTTTTTAAATAATGATTTTTCTGTAGGCATAAGTGGTGTTTTAAATGCAAGCAATAAAAATAAAGAAGATTTCGATAACGGATTCAACGAGACCTTACCTCAATATGAAGTAAATCCTTTCGTGCGCTATTCCCTTTCAAAAAGTGCCGTGAGCTACTATTTTGTGGAAGCATTTATTTCAGTAAACGGAGGAAAATATAGGGAATTGCGACGTTTTACCGAAGACGGATACGGTTACTGGGACGCTGTGGAAGACAACTATACCGATATGGCCATTGGTGGTGCCGCAGGATACAAATTATACATCAAAGAAAAATTCGGAATCGAAGTATTTGTTGGTGTGGGAAGAAACATTTTGAACATGGAAACCAGTCCGACATACGTTCAGAGAGTGGGTGCTAATTTTGGTTACAGATTTTAATACGCAATTAGATGAAAGCAATAAAACATTTCGTAATAGCAGTTTTTGGATTATTATCCCTGATTTCATGCAACAGTGATGATGAATTTTACAATGCTGCCTATGTATCGGTTCCTGATTTAATAACCATAGACACCCCTGCAAGTTATTCCGTAGGTGACAACGTTTCCTTTCATACCGATTTTTCAAGATATTTACCGGAAGACGGATTTACTGATCCGTTGGACATCTACAAAACAAGTAAAGCGGAATCATTTGGGTTTGCGTATCGTCTTGAAAAAGAGACTGCTCCGGATGTCTGGACTTCTGTTTTTGACAACGGAGATGAATTTAGTGTTGCAGAAGCCGTTTATCAGACCGCTACACAGACTTACAAATGTGATATCGCGACTCCGTTAAATTCAGCCGGAAATTACCGTTTGGGTTTTGGCGAAAGTTACACGGGATATCAATCTACCGATTTGATTTCCAGAAATCCGGAAAACGAGACTTCCGTGCGGATTACAACAAATGCAAACAACACAAACGGTCAGGGGTATTATTACTTTACTGTTAATTAACTGCTATAAAAAATCCCTCAAATTGACTATCGTCTGGATGCATCACTAAAAAATAGTAGACAGATGATCCATATTGAAAAGATTTGCACTGATTTCATATTCTTATTAAAAAAACTTAGCTACGAATTCAGTAATTAATTTGTATAAATTAGTGAATTCGTGGCCAAAATTTTATTTAACTATTTGTGTCCAGACGGTAGATCAAATCGGTAGTTTTATCACCAAACAATTTCCGTTTTTCCTTTTTCCTTCAGAAAGGCATTGGTTTTACTAAAATGCTTATTTCCAAACCACTTTCCCTGATTAGCGCTCAACGGCGACGGATGTCCGCTTTCCAGAACAAGATGCTTGTTTCTGTCGATTTTCAAACCTTTCTTATGAGCAAATCCGCCCCAAAGTAAAAAAACAACGTTTTCTTTTTCATCCGAAATTTTCTTAATCACCGCATCCGTAAAAAGATTCCATTTTAAATGTTTATGACTGTTGGCCAAATCCTTTCTTACGGATAATGCGGCATTTAAAAGCAAAACGCCCTGATCGGCCCAGCGCTCCAAATTCCCGGATGTCGGAAAAAAAATACTGTCATATTCGTCGTTGATTTCCCTGAAGATATTACGCAAAGACGGCGGAATCGGTACGCCATCGTTTACCGAAAAACACAAACCGTTTGCCTCACCAACTCCATGATAAGGATCTTGACCGATAATCACTACTTTAACATCTACAAAACCGCAATGGTTAAAAGCGTTAAAGAGCAATTCCCTTGGCGGAAAACAGGTGTGGTTTTGATATTCCTCCTCAACAGACGCCATTAATGCTGTAAAATAATCCTTTTTGGACTCGGCATCAAAAAAATCCTGCCAGGAAGAATGAATGGATTCGGTAAACATTTGCTAATTTTTTACAAATATAAACAGTTTGTAACTTCACTACTTTGTAACTTTGAGGCTTTGACACTATAAAATGATTGCAATCAATA
The DNA here is from genome assembly GCF_000498535.1 of Flavobacterium limnosediminis JC2902. Lineage (GTDB taxonomy): Bacteria > Bacteroidota > Bacteroidia > Flavobacteriales > Flavobacteriaceae > Flavobacterium > Flavobacterium limnosediminis. The sequence continues at coordinate 7,978 of NZ_AVGG01000007.1, forward strand.
CCAAGACATTACAGGATTTAGAATTCAATACGGTTTTAGAAACCATATCCGCTCTTTGCAACACGGAAATCGGTAAGCAAAAAGCCATGGAAATCAAACCTTTCAATAATAAGGAAACATTGATGAATGCTTTGTTGCAGACTTCCGAGTATGTTTCCTCCTATTCCAATAATAATGCGATTCCGAACCATTATTTTGATGAAATAACGAACGAAATAAAGTTTTTGGCCATAGAAGACAGTTTTCTGGAAGTGGGAAGTTTCAGAAAAATAGCTACCATTTCGGAAACCACGAACAATTTACTTGTCTTTCTTCGAAAATTTGAAGATTATTATCCCAAATTAAGTCAGAAAGCTTCTGAAGTTGAATTAACGAAATTCATTATTCAGAAAGTTGACGAAGTGGTCGATAAATATGGTGAAATTAAAGACAACGCTTCACCTCTACTGGTAGAAATCCGCAAAAACATGAATCTGGTTCGCGGAAAAATAAACCATAGTTTCGGAGCGGCTTTGTCGAGCTATAACAGTTTGGGGTATTTGGATGATATTCGTGAAACCATCGTTGATAACCGACGTGTTTTAGCCGTTTTGGCAATGTACCGCCGAAAAGTAAAAGGAACGATTCTCGGAAATTCCAAAACCGGGAGCATTACTTATATCGAACCGGAAGCCACTCTACGTTATTCCAGAGAATTGAATAATCTGGAATATGAAGAAAAAGAAGAAATTGTTCGGATTCTGAAGCAGTTAACCAATGTTATTCGTCCGCACCTTGAACTTTTGAAACAGTACCAGGATTTTTTGAGCGATATAGACGTTATTGCCGGAAAAGCACGTTATGCAAACAAAATCAACGGATTGTTACCTGCAATAACTGAAGAAAAAAGATTGTTTTTCAGGGATGCTTTCCACCCTATTCTGTTGCTGAATAACAACGCGAAAAACGCTACTACTTATCCTCAAACCATTGAACTTCAAAATGACAGCAGAATAATTGTAATTTCAGGTCCGAATGCCGGCGGTAAAAGTATTACCCTAAAAACAATCGGTTTACTGCAATTGATGCTGCAAAGCGGAATGCTGATTCCGGTTCATGAGCGAAGTGAAACGTTTTTATTCGATCGGATCCTGACGGACATCGGCGATAATCAATCCATTGAAAACCATCTAAGTACGTACAGTTACCGATTAAAAAACATGAACTACTTTTTGAAAAAATGCAATTCAAAAACACTGTTCCTGATTGACGAATTCGGTACCGGTTCCGATCCGGAATTAGGAGGAGCTTTGGCCGAAGTTTTCCTTGAGGAATTTTATCATCGGGAAGCCTTCGGAATCATTACCACGCATTATACCAATCTGAAAATATTAGCTAACGAATTGCCGTTTGCCATCAATGCGAACATGCTTTTTGACGAAAAATCTCTGGAACCGATGTATAAATTGCATCTGGGTCAGGCAGGAAGTTCATTTACTTTTGAAGTGGCTCAGAAAAACGGGATTCCCTTCGGTTTAATCAATCGGGCGAAAAAGAAAATTGAAGGCGATAAAGTACGTTTTGACCGAACTATTGCCAATCTTCAGAAAGAGCGCTCCAAAATGGAAAAAACATCCCAAAACCTGAAGGAAGAGGAAACCCGAGCACGTGAAGAAAGTAAAAAGATGGAAAACATCAATACCAAGATTCAGCAAAAACTGGAAAGCTACCAGGAATTGTATGATGCCAATCAGCGTTTGATTTATATGGGTCAGAAAGTGGATGATATTTCCGAAAAATACTTCAACAATAAGAACAAGAAAGACTTAATCGGTGAATTTTTAAAGATGGTGGAAATCGAAAATTCCAAACGAAAAAAAGTCACTGCCAAAGAGAAGAAAGTCAAAGAAGTTATTGTAAAACAGGTTATTGAGGAAGTGAAGGAAAAGGTAGAAGAAATCCGCAAAGAAAAGAAGGAGAAAAAAGTAAAGGCACAGAAAGAAGAAGCGAACAAACCGAAAATCCCTTTAAAAGTGGGTGATCGTGTACGAATGATTGACGGAAAAGCAGTAGGAAGTATCGATAGCATTGAAAAAAATAAAGCTACGGTAAACTACGGTATTTTTACATCAAAAGTAGCTTTAGACAGTCTGGAACTGGTGGAAAGAATGAAATAACATGGAACTACCTAGAGATAAAAAAATTATTCTTTTTGATGGTGTCTGCAACTTATGCGACGCCACTGTTCAAATGGTTATAAAAAAGGACAAGCAGGATGTTTTTCGTTTTGTGGCCCTACAATCTGATTTGGGCAGACAAATAACAAAACACATTGGTGTTGACACATCAAAAACCGACAGTATCATTTTATACGAACCCGGTCATGCCTACCATATAAAGGCTGAAGCTGCTATAGAAATTGCCAAATCCATTGGTGGACTTTATGCTATACTGGGTTTGTTTTCCGTATTTCCAAATTGGATGAAAAACAGTGTTTACGATTTTGTAGCCAGAAACCGCTACAAATGGTATGGAAAGAAGGAAAGTTGCATGATTCCCACTCCGGAAATTAAAGCTAAATTTTTAGAATAAAAAAAGCCCTGAAAAATCAGGGCTTATTGTTTTTATCTCTTGAACATATTAGTTCTTGATAATTTTCTTAGTAGCAGTACCTTCATTTGTTTCGATATTCATGAAATAAATTCCTGAATTTAAATCGGATACATTAATCTGAGTTTCTGCAACTCCGTTTACATTTACTGTTTTAACCGTTCTTCCGTTAATATCATTAATTACCACTGTATTAATCTGAAGATTTTCCGCATTTGAAATGTTTACAACATTATTCACTGGGTTTGGATAAACTGATAATTTAGATGAAATAAAATCATCAGTTGATAAAGTTTGGGTTACGGTAAAATTATCTATAATCAATGCGTGAGCAGCACCACCTGCATTTGCCGGGGAAGTATGTTTAATACTGAAATAATACACTCCGGTTGTTGATGGAGTAAACGTATAAGTCTTTAATACGAAAGCCGAACCCGAGAAAGCTGTTTCTGAACCAATCAAGTTTGTTTGAGAAACAACAGTTTGAGCAGAACCATGTCTTACTTCGAATGAAGAAGTACTTGTCGTATTACCTGTAGCTCTATAGTTAAGAGCATAAAAAGATATCGTTGCCTGCTGTCCTGCCACTAAATTAATCCCACGGGAAATTACAGATGAGTTTGTCGGACCAGTAGTAACACTTGAAGAAAAAACTGAAGTTGCGCCATTTTGAACTGTTGGGTTGCCAACACCCGCAGCATTGAATGACCAAGCTCCTCCAGATACTGGTGCAGGATCAGCCCATCCGATAAAATTAAAAGCAGTATCTTCAAAACTGGTATTATAGGTTGGATTAACTGCCGGGAAAACAGTATTAAAATTAACTGGCCCTGCCCAAACACTATAATTACCTGATCCACAATTAGTTCTCACATAGAACGAATAAACAGTACCCGGAGTTAGGGATGTTAATGAAACGCTTGTTGTAGCAGCATTTGTATTGACAGTAGTTCCTGTACCCTGAGTAAAACCTCTCACCCCATATTCAAACTGATAACCAGTTGGTGTTCCTGCAGTAGGTGCTGTCCAGCCAATTCCAGCTGTTGTTGTTGTTGGAGCTGCTGTATAGGTAAAATTCGTAGGTACAAAACATGTCTGTGCCGTAAACGTAAAATCAAAAAAACGAGTTACACTTTCCCATTTGTTATCCCATACGATGTAGTAAGTAGTCCCTGCTGTAACGGCAAAATTTTCAACTTTTGATCTGTAATTTGATGCGGATACATCATCATTACCTGCTACACAAGTTAAAGTTGAACAAGTTCCGGTAAAAATACTCATACGTGTGTCTGCATTAGCCGGATTGGCAGCTATGTCAGCGTTTACTGTAATCAAACCGCTTTGGGTAGGTGTAAATTTAAACCACATTGCAGCAGATGGATTTGGTGCGGCATAACAAGAAGTAGCAGGATAAGTACCTGTTATCGCACCTGTTGAATATTGACCGTTTGTTGTCAACGTATATGCCGCTGCACATGTCGTCGTTCCTTGAGCAAATAAACTAACACTACCAATAAATAATAGTGTAATTAATAGTAATTTTTTTTTCATTTTATTTTTTTTGATGAAATGCAAAGGTACCCCTACACATTAAAACAAAAAAAAACATTTTCGTGACATTTCTTTAAAAACAAGATAACACTGAAGATTTGATTACATCTTTTGATGTCAGTTTTAATCACAAAAAAAGCCCTGAAATTCAGAGCTAATTTGCTTACTGTTTTTGAAAAAGTCAGTTCTTGATAATTTTCTTTGTTGCAATACCCTCATCAGTATCAATATTCATAAAATAAATACCTGCATTCAATTCAGAAATATCAATCTGTGTTCCAGTAGCCCCTTTAAAATTACTCGAATTCACTGTTCTTCCATTAATATCAAAAAAAGAGATTTTATTAATCTGAATATTTCCGTTGTTGGAAATCGTCACCATACTGTTGGATGGATTCGGATACACGGAGAATTGGGAAGAAACAAAACTATCTGTTGATAAACTTGTAGCTGTAACTTTAAAATCGTCCACCATGAACATGTATCGGTCATTAGAAATGCAATGAATACCAATTCTTACTGTTTGACCTTCATAGGCAGCCAGTGATTGGGTTCTCTCCGTCCACGTGGTATAATTAGCAGCCTGAAGAAACGGTAAGGGTGTGATAATAGTAAAATCAGATGATTGGGTAGGATTACCACTGCCAATATATACTCCAATCGTAAAACGCTCCGCACCAAAACAATCGGACAATGCTTTATACCAAATACTCAATTGTAAACCAGTCTTTCCCGCCAAATCAATGGGCGGACTGATTAACCAATCATCATTAGCCGTCGGTCCACCTGTTGTTGATGGAATGGCAGCCCAACTCACAGCACATTTTGCTCCTGTTCTTGGCGTAAAATTGAGATTTTCTATTGGGTTACAGTCACCAGTGCTGTTAGTAACCAACGCAGTGGTCGGATTAAAAATCTGAAAAGCCTGTGGAGCACCTGCATTTGCCCAAGTAGGATCTCCGGCAGTACCACCTGTATACGTGGGCAGCATATCCAAATCGAGAGTTCGCCACTGACCAATTCCCGTAATCAGAAAATCACCATAGGTATCAAAACTATCCTGAAATATTGTTATTTGAGAAAAGCCGAAACATGATACCAAAATCGAGCATAAAACCATAATTTTTTTCATAATTTCTAACTTTTAATACACAAAATTAGAACTTATAATTAGCTTTATGTTATTTTTTAACACTATTTAATAGTAAATAAAAATCTGCAAGAACCAATGCTGCCATAGCTTCTACGATAGGTACTGCTCTTGGCACCACACAAGGATCATGCCTTCCCTTACCCTGCTGTTCAATTATATTCCCTTGATTATCAAGAACATTTTGCTTTTGAATTAATGTGGCAACGGGTTTAAACGCTACACGGAAATAAATGTCCATTCCGTTTGATATTCCGCCCTGAATTCCGCCCGAAAGATTCGTTTGCGTCGTTCCGTCCGGATTGTACAAATCATTGTGCTCACTCCCTTTCATTTTAGCACCGCAAAATCCGCTTCCGTATTCAAACCCTTTTACTGCATTTATAGACAGCATCGCTTTACCCAATTCGGCATGAAGTTTATCAAAAACCGGTTCCCCCAATCCTATCGGTACATTTTGTATTACACAAGTAACCATTCCTCCAACGGTATCACCTTCTTTTCTGATTTGTCTGATATAATCTTCCATTTTGGCTGCTGATGCTAAATCGGGACAGCGGACAGGATTACTTTCAATCAACGAAAAATCCAGATCCTGATAAGGTTTGTCAATAAAAATCTCACCTACAGATGAAACGAAAGCATTTATTTTAATATCCGGAATAATCTGTTTTGCAATGGCGCCGGCCACTACCCTGCTGGCAGTTTCCCGTGCGGAACTTCTACCTCCTCCACGATAATCACGTATACCGTATTTCTTTTCATAGACATAGTCGGCATGACTGGGACGATAGGTATCTTTTATATCCGAATAATCATCTGATTTCTGATTGGTATTAGGAATAACGAATCCGATGGGGGTTCCCGTAGTTTTTCCTTCAAAAATTCCGGAAAGAAATTGTACTTCATCCTCTTCTTTGCGTTGGGTAACTATTGCTGATTGCCCGGGTTTTCTGCGTTGCATTTCTTTCTGAATTGCATCAAAATCTAATTCAATTCCGGGAGGACAACCATCAATTACTCCTCCAAGTGCCTCACCGTGCGATTCCCCGAAAGTCATCAGCCTTAAAATAGTTCCAAAAGTATTTCCTGCCATTGTTTACCGTTATTTAAACAAAAATAAGTTTTTTCGGCATTTAATTTAAAAAAAGCCGTCATTTTTCTTTCCCAATTAAGTATTCCTTAATTTTCAGATAATATTCCGTTTACAATAAACTCTTTCTTTTGTGACAAATAACAAAGATTTTGAAAAAAAGAAATATTGACATCGTGGTTATTTCTGATGTTCATCTTGGTACTTTTGGCTGTCACGCTAATGAATTATCAGAATATCTGAAAACAATAAAACCAAAAATTTTGATTCTGAATGGTGATATTATCGATATTTGGCAATTCCGAAAATCCTACTTCCCGAAATCACATCTTAAAGTAATCAAAAAAATTCTGGATTTTACATCAAAAGGTACCAAAGTATACTATATCACGGGAAATCACGATGAAATGTTACGTAAATTCAGTCCGTCTCAATTGGGCAATTTTTCCATTATCGATAAATTGGTTTTAGAAATTGACGGCAAAAAGGCCTGGTTTTTTCACGGTGATATTTTTGACAATTCCGTTCATCACGCCAAATGGATCGCAAAACTTGGAGGAATTGGTTATGATTACCTTATTTTGCTTAATCGCTTCATCAATTGGTGCTTAACAAAGATAGGAAAAGAACCCTACTCACTCTCAAAAAAAGTGAAAGCAAGTGTGAAGAAGGCTGTAAAATTCATTTCCGATTTTGAAACAACTGCTTCCGATTTAGCCATTGCCAACAACTATGATTTTGTAATCTGCGGACACATACATGAGCCAAAAATAGAGGAACGAAACAACAAAAAAGGAACAACAACCTACCTGAATTCAGGAGATTGGATAGAAAACCTAACTGCGCTGGAATACAATAAACGAAAATGGAAACTCTATAAGCATGAAAAAATGGCGTTTCCCATCGAGGAAGAGGATTACTTCGAATTTGAGGAAAAACTTTGCGAACAACTTATTATATCAAATATTTTAACAAAAAATCAAAGATAGTTTCATTTTTATTATATTAGCCAAGCTAATTAATAACCAAAAAAATGAAAAAAAGATTCTACCTGCTTGCTGCTGTTTTCAGTGGCCTACTACTATCGTGCTCTTCCGATGATTCCGATAATGGAGGAAACAATAGTTCGGATACAAATTTTACAATTCCGCTGACAATCGGAAAATATTGGACTTATGATGTTGAAGGTGAAGGTGTAAATACCCGTGATTCATTATATATTTCCAATGACACCATCATTGCTGGGAATACCTATAAAAAATTTAAAACCAGAGAGAACCTTGCTACCGGATTTTATTCTTCTTCCCTGAGAAATAACGGTGTAAGAGAAGTGGATCACAAATTGCTGTTATCCGGTGATTTATCATTAGCAGATGGGCAACAATTACCAATCGGATTGGATTTATCGCTGCTCGATTTTATCATTTTCAAGAAAAACGCGACAAATGGTGAAGTGCTTTCCACAAAATCCGGCTCGTTTCAACAAACTGTAGAAAGTTTTCCGCTAACTATAAATTATACTTTACAATCTAAAGGAGGTGAAACCATACCTAATTTCACATCACCTAACGGAGATACATACACAAATGTAAGAACTTCAAAAATTGTATTAAGAGTTACTATCACAACGGTGATATCAGGCTTACCGATTACAGTTTTACCGGCACAGGATGTTATAACTTCAACCCAATATGTAGCTGACGGTATCGGGGTTGTCTATACAAATACTGTTACAACTTATAACATAAATGAATACGTCGCATCAGAATTAGGCATTCCATCAACAAACACACAAACACAGGAAGAATTTTTAGACACTCACAATTAATTTTAAAAAAAGACGTTTGGTTTTAAATTAAAATGTTAAACTTAAAATCTTTTACAGACTTAAAAAAAGTTAGGTCTACATTTGTTAAAACAAAGTTTTATTTATGAGAAAATTAATTTTATCTGCCGCTGTGTTAATGGGGTTAAATTTTAGTGCACAAGCACAGGGTTTAAAAAATGCGCTTGGTTTACGTCTGGGTAATAACGATGGTTTTGGTGCAGAAGTTTCTTATCAAAGATGGTTGTCACAGAAAAACCGTCTTGAATTGGATTTGGGATGGAGAGATTCCGATAATTATGATGCTGTAAAATTAACCGGTATTTACCAATGGGTGTGGAATATTGAAAACGGCTTCAAATGGTATGCAGGTCCCGGTCTTGGCATAGGAACATGGAACACTGACCATCACGATCACGGTCATGACCATGATGAGCACCACGATGATTCCGGAAGTTTTTTAATAGCCACAGGGGACATCGGAATCGAATACAACTTTGATTTCCCGTTGCAGCTTTCCTTTGATTTCCGTCCGGAAATTTACGTAAGCGGAGAATACAGCGATGTGAGAGATAGCCACTACGGAGGTGATTTCGGATTAAGTGTCAGATACCGCTTTTAATAATTCAAAAGTCCCCAATTTAGGGGACTTTTTTATTTAAATTTATTTAAACTTTTTTATGGCCCTCTCATAAAGGTCTTCATAAAGAGGCATAATCTTCAGGATGTCAAATTCTTTTGCCAACTCGAAAGCGTTTCTCTTAAATTTATGCAACTCGGCATCTTCTGATAATATAGAGATTGCGTTTTCAGCCATCGATGCCACATCGCCCACGTCACTCAGATATCCTGAAAAACCTTGCTTATTCACTTCAGGCAAACCACCTGAATTACTTGAAATAACGGGAACTCCGCAAGCCATTGCTTCCAGTGCAGCCAACCCAAAACTTTCTGTTTCAGACGGTAACAGGAAAAGATCCGAAAAACTCAGAATCTTATCAATTTCATTACTGTTACCGAAGAAAATCACTTTGTCTTCGATTTTTAAATCTGCACACATTTTCTCAGCCACTTCACGTTCAGGCCCTTCCCCAACCATCATTAATTTGGACGGAATTTGTTTCTGAACTTCGTAAAATACCTTGATAACATCCGGAATTCGCTTCACTTTTCTGAAATTCGATATATGTGTGATGATTTTCTGATCCTGATTCGCCATTAATGAACGTTCACAATTAAGTGTTTCATTAATCGGCTCTTTGCTTATTTCAATGAAATTGGGAATAACCTCAATCTCTCTTTTAATATCAAACAACCTATAGGTTTCCTCTTTTAAACTTTGGGAAACCGAAGTAACATAATCAGACTTATTAATACTGAAAGTCACAGCAGGCTTATAAAAAGGATGATTTCCCACCAAAGTGATATCGGTACCGTGCAACGTCGTGATCATCGGGATTTTTATGCCTTCGCTTTTCAGCATCTGTTTGGCCATATAACCTGCATAAGCGTGCGGTATAGCGTAATGTACATGCAAGACTTCAATTTTATGAAGTTTTACCATATCGACTAATTTACTGGATAAAGCCAATTCATAAGGCTGATAATGAAATAAGGGATATTCGGGTACGTTTACTTCATGATAATGAATATTCGGATTTAAAAGTGCCAGGCGAACCGGTTGGCTGTACGTTATGAAATGAACTTCATGACCGCGGCGGGCAAGCTCTAAACCCAATTCAGTAGCAACAACCCCACTACCTCCAAAGGTTGGGTAACAAACGATTGCAATCTTCATTTTTTTGTTTTAAGTGGATACTAAATTAAACTAAAAAAGTAAGGCAATACCCTGCTTTTAGATAATATTAACGTTGTTTTGAACTTTGATTTAAAATGGACTCATATTTAGAAATCCAATCTTCCACAGTCATTTTCTGAAACAATTCGGCTAATAACTCATACGGAATCTGCTCCGGCTTTTTAAATCGGATACAGCTTTTTCCCATATCCAATTTCGTTTTAACATGATTAGGATATTCGGAAGTGAACCAATCCAAAAGATTTTTATCGGAATAGATTCCCATATGATAAACCGCAATAAAATTCTTTTGGGAAGCAATGCTTAAAAAAGGAAGCGGAGTTTTCGGGTCACAATGATACCCATTCGGATAGATTGAATGTGGAACCACATAACCCAGCATTCCATACCCCATGCTTTCCTGGAAACCTTTCGGTAAATTTTTTGAAATTACCGAGCGAAGTTTTTCCATGGCTGTTTTTCGGTCATCGGGTAACGAATCAATATACTCTTGTGGTGTTTTTGCTGTAGATTGCATGAAACTGATTTTTTATCTAAAGTAAAAAAAATTATCTCACAATTGCTTCATAAATGACCTTTTGAATATCTTCCCTGATATTTTCTTTGGATAATTTATTCTCGGTAGCGGTGGGGAATGTTCTGTTTGATAAGAAAACGTAAACCAATTCTTCCTGAGGATCAGCCCAGGCAATGGTTCCCGTAAATCCTGTGTGCCCAAAACTTGTCATGGAAGCACACCCGCAAGTTGGCCCTTCACCGCTTAATTGCGGTTTATCAAAGCCCAATCCGCGTCGATTTCCTGTATTACAGTAGGCACAGGTATTGAAAATTTCAAACGTTTTATCCGTAAAATATTCACGATCACCATAATGTCCTTTTTGCAGGTACATTTGCATCATTTTTGCCACATCCATGGCATTGGAGAACAATCCGGCGTGACCACCTACTCCGTCCTGCATGGCAGCGCCCATATCATGAACATAACCTTGTACTTTCGTATGTCTGAAATAGTTGTCCATTTCTGTTGGTGGAATAAGGCTCATGTCCATCTTTCGAAGTGGATTATATGTCATCGTATTCATTCCTAAAGGCTTGTAAAAGTTGTTATAACTCAGAAAATCCAAAGAACGGTGCGTTGTTTTTTCAAGATATTCCTTCAGAATGATAAAAGTGAAATCACTGTATTTATATTGTTTTTTAGGCAATAATTTGCTTTCAGCGATGCGTTTCATGATAGTATCATTGTAATCTCTCCTCAAAAACAAATTTTCCGAAACCTGCAATGGGTATTCTGCAGAATATGTTTTACGGTAATAATTTTTAGACGGATGTTTAGTGCTGTCTAACGTTGACTGATAAAAAGGAATCCAAGCCTGTAAACCTGCCTGATGCGCCAATAGTTCTTTTAAATGAATATTTTTCTTATCCGTTCTTTTGAATATCGGCAACATATCACCCAACTTTGTTTCCATCGTAATCTTGTGCTTATCATACAACAACATCAGATTAGGCAACGTCGATAATATTTTTGTCAGAGAGGCTACATCATACACATCCTGATTCGTCACTTTTGTATCCTTGGTATAATCATGATAACCGAATGCTTTCTGATAGATAACTTTTCCTTTTCGGGCCACCAAAACCTGCATTCCCGGTGTCATCTTGCCATCGATGGCTTTTTTGGCCAATGCATCAATTTTTGATAAAATTTTGGGGTTCATCCCTACACTTTGAGGTGTCGAAAAAGACAGTATTTTATCGGTTTTAACAGTTGTTAATCCGGTATCCGCTTTGAAGAAATCATTGATGGAAACCGGTATTTTTCCTTTGGCTCCAACAGCTCCGAAAATAATTTCTCCGGCAACAGTTTGGGCAATATCATTATTCTGATAGGCCAAAACCACATTTTTTATATTCCCGAAATAGTTAATCGGCAGTAATGTATAAGGCTTAGCAAAAACAGCTAAAACAACATTATTATGTCTTGAAATGGAGTCTAAAATAGCCAGTTCTTTTGCTTCGAAATTATGTTTTTTCCAGGCTCCGTCTGCTTTGTGGAATCCTACTATCACTCTCGAATAGCTTTTCAGTTCCTTCATAACCAAATGAATACTATCCAAATACACTTCAGTAACGGGTGCATAACTTCTCAGTGTACTTAAAAATGCCTGATTCTTATCGTCACCTAATTTCACATAGGCAATTTTTTCGTTTTCAACATTTTTTATCGGGAATTGCTTCTCTTCTTTCTTTAAAACCGTTACCGCATTTTCATACAACTGATAATTCAGATCTTCATATTCGGGCGCATTCAAATCTTCGTATAAATTATTCAGATCTATAGGTTTGTAATTTGCCAGTCCTGCCCTGAATTTATACTTCAGAATCTTTTTAACGGAATGCTCCAAACGCTCATCGGTAAATAAAGTATCGGTATAAGCCTGACAGAATTTCTCAACGGCCACGGGAACATTTTCAGCGAAAAGCAAAATATCATTTCCTGCTAAAAAAGCCTCCAGATCAATATCTCCGGGTTGTTTGAAATTACTTGCTCCTTTCATATTAAGGGCATCCGTAAAAATCAGTCCGTTAAAACCCAATTCTTTTTGCAATACATTGGTAACCACATGATGGGATATGGAAGTTGGATAACCTTCTCTGAATTCAAGGCTTGGTACATTTAAATGCGCAACCATTACACTGGCCAATCCTTCTTTAAAAAGTTTTTTATACGGATAAAATTCAACCTCATTCAGACGCTCTTTGGAAAATGTAACCGAAGGCAACGTATGATGTGAATCGGTGGAAGTGTCGCCGTGTCCCGGGAAATGCTTACCTGTAGCAAAAACCCCTTCACTTTGAATCCCTTTCATTAAGGCTAGAGCCCTTTCGGTAACACGCTCTTTGTTTTCCCCAAAAGAACGGTTTCCGATGATAGGATTATTTGGGTTGGTATTAATATCCAAAACGGGCGCGAAATTGAACTGAAGTCCGAGTCTTTTCGTTTGTTTTGCCATTTGCTTACCCATTTTTTCGATGAGTTTCAAATCCTGAACAGCACCTAAAGTCATGTTCCACGGATAGCGATAGGTTGAATCCAAACGCATGCTTAGCCCCCACTCGGCATCAATCCCTACAAAGAGAGGAATTTTAGATTTGGCCTGATATCTGTTGGTTAATTTAGCCTGACGAACCGGTCCGCCCTGAAAAAAGATAACGCCTCCAATTTTATACTCCTCTACAAGTTTATCGATGGATTTCACATGCTCACCGTCTTTATTGGAATAAGCAGCTACCATGAAAAGTTGTCCTACCTTTTCTTCAAAAGTAAGCTGATTGTAAATGCTGTCCACCCAAACTTTTTCTCTTGCCAACGTATGGTTGTTAAAATAAATTTCGTCTTGGGCAAAAGCAAACTGGCTTATAAAAACTAGTATAAAAAGGAAATATCTCATTTAAAAAAACTTGGTAATTATCAAATCGCAGGACTACACTTTAAAAAAATCGGTTGTGCCAACTTTCTTTAGCAGGAACCTCCCAAAAATCCTGCCATTCTCCGATTGTATTTACTAAATTATTAAAAACGATTGTATTTTCGGAAACGGCTTTTTCTTTAGCCATTTTTTTGAAATCGATCAGTGTTTTATACGCGATGTGTTCTCCTAATTTGAAGGTAACGTTCATCTTGTCTAATAAATCGACGTCGTATTTCTTCTCCAGACTCTGAATAAAACCCACTGAAGCATCTATGGAACATCCGGTAGCCGGCTGAATCGTCTGATCGATTGCCAACACTATGAAGCGGTTGTATTTTGTAACAAAAGAAGCATGAAGACCTGCCCCGTGAGCCGTCCACTCTTCTATGAAATTTTTCATGGAAGTTTCAATTTCTTCTAATTCTTCTTCAGAAAATTTTCTGTTCGACTGATAAATCCAGATTCTGGATTCTTCGGGAAGTGTATTAAAATCTACGTACATAATTTTTTAAGTAAACCACAAAAATAACCTTTTAGAATTAGAATGCGGAAAACTTAATTTATTTTTAGCATAAAAAAAAACCATTGCAGCGCACAGACACAATGGTTTTTTACAACAATTATAACTAACCTCTTTTTTTAGTCAATTTTATGAAGCGACATTCATCACTTTTTTAATTCTTTATCTAAGATACTATAATTAAAAATCAAGCATTCAAATAATCCGTTCAACGGCTATAAAATTTGATGAAAAACATTGAATCCGACGAAAAAACAAATTAATCCGATGAAAAAAAGCCATAAAAAAAGCCACAACTTAAATTGTGACTTTTATTATTTATAAGGCCTTAATTTTACAAATCCTGAGCATTAGCAATTAATTCAGCTACATCCATGACCTTAATCGAACCTTCTTTTTCCTTGAATTTGATTCCGTCGGTTAACATAGTGTTACAGAACGGACAACCCGCAGCAATAATATTCGGTTGTGTTTCCAAGGCGTCTTCCGTACGTTCCACATTTATGTCCTTATCCCCTTTTTCAGGTTCTTTGAACATTTGCGCTCCACCTGCTCCACAACATAAACCGTTTTTCTTTGAGCGTTTCATTTCCACCAATTCGGCTTCCAACTTCTGAATTAAATCACGTGGTGCTTCATAAACATTATTAGCACGACCTAAATAACAAGGGTCATGGAAAGTAATTCTTTTTCCTTTAAACTGTCCTCCTTCAATCGATAAACGACCTTCATCCAATAACGATTTTAAGAATTCCGTATGATGAACCACTTCATATTTCCCACCCAATTCAGGGTATTCATTTTTAATGGTATTAAAGCAATGCGGACAAGCTGTTACGATTTTCTTAATCTCATAAGCATTCATAACTTCAATGTTCGTCATTGCCTGCATCTGAAACAAAAATTCATTCCCGGCACGTTTTGCAGGATCTCCGGTACAACTTTCTTCTGTACCCAAAACCGCAAACGACACATTGGCCTGGTTTAATAATTTTACGAAAGCTTTGGTTATTTTTTTTGCTCTATCATCAAAACTACCCGAACAGCCAACCCAAAATAATACATCCGGTTGTTTGCCCTGAGCCATCATTTCGGCCATTGTAGGTACTGTTAAATTTGCTGACATATCTTTTATATTAGTTGCAAAATTGCGAAATCGCAAAGTCGCAAAGTTTTTAAAATTGATTAAATTATGCTTCGTCTTTCCAGTTTAAACGATCCATTTGATTGTATTGCCATGGCGCACCATTATTCTCGATATTGGTCATCATCGCATTCAATTCGGTTGGCGCGGCACTTTGCTCCATTACCAGATAACGTCTCATGTCCATAATGATGGAAAGCGGACTGATATTCACCGGACATTCTTCCACACAAGCATTACAAGAGGTACAAGCCCAAAGTTCTTCCGGAGTGATATAATCGTTCAGTAATGATTTATTATCGGGAACAAAAACACCTTTATTACTGTCGATATTCCTTCCTACCTCTTCCAAACGGTCGCGTGTGTCCATCATGATTTTACGCGGCGATAATTTCTTACCGGTCTGATTGGCTGGACAAGATGAAGTACAACGTCCACATTCAGTACAGGTATACGCGTTCAATAGTTGAACCCAGTTTAAGTCCTGAACATCACTCGCACCAAATTTGGCAGGAGCTGCATCTGCATCCGGAGCCGGAGCTGCGAAAGGATCGGCATTCGGATCCATCATCAGTTTCACCTCGTTGGTTACCGATTCAAGATTGTCGAATTGTCCCTGAGGTTTCAAATTTGCAAAATACGTATTTGGGAATGCCAATAAAATATGCAAATGTTTCGAATAATATAAATAGTTTAAGAAAACCATGATACCGCCGATATGAAGCCACCATGCTCCTTTTTCAAGCAAATGAACAAGGCTTTCCGACATTCCGTCAAACATTGGTGCAATGAATTGGGAAACCGGAAACGCACCGGCACTTTCATATCCCGGAGCACCTATTGTCTGCAAATGCAAATCGGCAGCATTCATTACAAGGAATAAAGTCATCAGCACCACTTCGAAATACAAAATGTAATTTGCATCATTTCGCGGCCATCCGTTTAAGTCGTTATGAATAAATCTTTTTAACTTGACGATGTTTCTTCTGATCCAGAAAGTAACAACAGCAACGATAACAAGTAATGCTAAAATTTCAAAAGAGCCGATTAGGAAATCATAAAATCCGCCCATAAAAGAAAAAACACGGTGCGTACCAAAAAGTCCGTCGATTACTATTTCCAGAACCTCTATATTGATAATGACAAATCCGATGTAAACGAATATGTGAAGAATTCCGGCTATAGGCCTTTTTACCATTTTTGACTGACCCAATGCAATCATGGCCATATTTTTCCATCGCTCCGAAGGATTGTCTGAACGGTTTACATCCTGACCCAATTTAATGTTTCGGATAAGTTTCTTTACGTTTCCGGCAAAATATCCACCTCCTAAAATAAGAAGTATTGCAAACAATATATTGTCTAAATAACTCATAGGCTTGGTTTAAATAGTTCTATTTTTTAGGTTGTTCTTCTGTAGGTGCCACATAAGGCTTTTCTTTTTTGCCGAACATGGAAACATTCACGTAACGGGTTGGATGCAGGCGTACATCCTGTAGCAGTAATTCCAATTCTTTTGATGCTTTTGTCAGATTGTTATACATCGCATCATCTTTCATCAGTTTACCCATTGTTCCTTTTCCGGATTCCATATCGGCCATCATTTTATTAACGCTGGCTAATGTTTTCTCAAGATTTTCAACGGTCTGACCTAATTTGGCTTTTTCCAGATCATCTGAAATTTTAGCGAAATTGCCTGTAGTTTTATCCAGATTGGTTACAACCGAACCCAGTTTTTGTTTGTTATCCGCCACAACCTTATCTAAATTTCCGGAAACGGAACTGAAATTGGTCATCGTTGTATTTAACTCGGCAATTGTTTTCTTAAGGTTTTCTTTCGTTTTAGCATCTAAAACATCATTGATATTTGTGATCAAAGCATCTGCATTTGCTAAAACTTTATCTAATTTTTCCTGAATCGGAGCTAAATTTTTCTCTAAAGAAGCTGTTAAACCTAATATAACTTCCGGTTTCAGATAATCTCCGGACTGCGCATAATTGGTATCCTGAAAATTAGGATTGATAGCAATTTGTTTTCCGCCGATAAATCCGGGTTCGTAGATACTTGCAGTACTTGATTTCGCAACCGGAACATCGTTATCCATCTGAATTTCAACCAACAATTTTCCTGTTTTTTCCTGAATCGTTATGGTATTCACTTTTCCAACGGTCAGACCATTAATGGTTACTGCTGCTGAAGGCGCCAATCCTTCAACGTTATCGTATACGACATAAAATTTTCTGGTGGTGTCAAATAAGTTTTTTCCTTTTAGAAAGCTGTATCCCCAAAAGAACAGCAATATGGAACCAATGACTAAAACTGCGGTTTTTACTTCTCTAGTAATTTTCAAAATCGATATATTTAAAGAACAAAATTAAAACAAAATAGTTTAGAATCGTTTTATATTAACGCAAAGCTTCTTTCAGAGGCACTTTCTGACCGTTTTTATATGCTACGATAAAAGCCGAACTGTAGCCTTTTGCCTTGGCTTCTTCCAATAATTTTTTAGATTCGTCAGGGTCTTTTGTGTTTCCGTAGAAGTACTTGATGATATTTCCGTCGTCTTCCATCGAAATAGTATTCAAACCATTAAAATTGCTTGGCACCAGGTCTAATTTTTTGGTACTAGCAGAAATCTGAACTTTAAAAACCAATCCTTTTTCACCATTTACTTTAACCTCCTTAACTTTTGGAGTATCAACTTTTATTTCTCTTTCGGGAGTTTTTGGTCTTTCAATAGGCACATACTCTTCCGTCCCCGGAACAAAATATTCTTTCTTATAATCCAGAATCGCTTTAGCAATGGCCTGCGCTATTTGCTCCTGACCTTCATCAGAACTTAAAAAAGCTCCTTCTTCCTTATTGGAAACAAACCCCATTTCTATCAGCACACGGGGCATGTATATTTTTCGAAGCACCAGGAAACCGGCCTGTTTTACACCGCGGCTTTTTCTGTTCAGCCCATCTTCAAAACCTTCCTGAATACCAGCTGCCAGTTCGATACTCTGATCGAGATATTCTTCCTGAATTACGGTCATACCGATTACGGATTCGGGTGAATTCGGATCGTAACCGTCGTATTTTATTTTATAATCTTTTTCTAGCGTAACCACCTCATTCTCTTTTCGTGCCACTTCTAAGTTAGAGGCATTTTTAGTTACCCCCATCACATAGGTTTCCGTTCCGCTGGCAACCTGATTCTTATTGGCGTTACAGTGAATGGACACAAAAATATCAGCCTTGGATTTATTGGCAATTTCCGCACGTTCGTCCAAAGGAATAAAAACATCCGTTTTTCTGGTGTAAATCACCTGACTTCCCGGATCACTTTCAAGAATTCTCCCCACTTTAAGGGCAACATTCAGCGCGTTGTTTTTTTCGACATAACCATGATATGTTGCACCAAAGTCGTTTCCGCCGTGACCGGCATCAAGAACAACCCTGAATTTCGCATTATTTTGAGCGTAACCTGCACCGGTGGAAAGCACTAATGCAAGCAGCGTGGATTTAAAAAAAACATTCATTTTCATACTCCTTAATTATTTATTTCATTCCCGGCAACAATGAAAGCCGAGTCATATCCCTTCTTTTTAGCTTCTGCCAATAATTTTTTGCAATCAACATCCGTGGAAACGTTTCCGTAAAAATATTTATAGTACCCTTTTTCAAAAGTTCTTGAAACATTTTTCAACCCTTTGAAATTGGAAGGCTCTGTTGCAAGTTTCCTCTTGCTCGTTGCTATCTGAACTTTATATTCTTTCCCTTTTATTTCTTTTATGGGTGTATCTTGTTTCGGTTCGGTTTCCTCTTTCGTTACTGTTTGCTCTTTAACACCTGAAGTCCCCGTAGTTGCAAAATATTCATCTTTATATTGTATAATTGATAGTGCTATGGCCTTTGCCATTTCATTTTTTCCTTTTTCAGACCCCAGATAACTAGCCTCATTCTTGTTGGAAATAAACCCCATTTCTATTAAAACACCAGGCATACAGGTGGCATCCAATACCCATAACGGTTGCTGATGAACACCTTTGTTTTTTCTGTTAAGCTGGTTTGCGAATTTATTCTGGATAGAACTGGCAAAATCTATGCTCGATTTTAAGGACTCTTCCTGTAAAATTTTTAAACCTATCAGTGTTTCAGGATTATTAGGATCGAATCCTTTATAGTTTTTCTTATAATTGGCCTCCTGAAAAATAACAGAGTTTTCCGTTTTGGCAATTTCAAGATTTTTAGACGATCGGGAAAGCCCCATAACTAAGGTTAAAGAACCATATGGCTTTGATGAAGGATTTGAATTGCAATGCACCGATACAAACAAATCCGCTTTAGCCTTGTTTGCTTTATCCGCTCTTTCCCTTAGTTCTACAAAAACGTCTGTTTTTCTTGAATATAAAACCTCAATATCAGTGTCATTCTTCAAAATTTTCCCGATTCGCAATACCACATCGAGAGCTACTTCCTTTTCCTTTAATCCGTTTTTTATGGCTCCGAAATCCTTACCTCCGTGACCGGCATCCAAAACAACCTTAAACTTAGATTGCGACAACATTAAATTAGACACCAAGAACACGAATAAGCATAAATATACTCTAACTTTAAATGGCATATAGGACCTAATAATTTTCAATGGTTATAATTTTACTAAATACTTAATTTTGACAAAAAATATATGTAAGTTTGACCCGTCAAAAATTGAGCCACATTTTTACAAAAATAGTATTAAAAGCGTTGCGTACAAACTTATTT
Organism: Flavobacterium limnosediminis JC2902; assembly: GCF_000498535.1. Classification (GTDB taxonomy): domain Bacteria; phylum Bacteroidota; class Bacteroidia; order Flavobacteriales; family Flavobacteriaceae; genus Flavobacterium; species Flavobacterium limnosediminis. The sequence goes on from NZ_AVGG01000007.1 coordinate 27,895, forward strand.
CATATCGTTTTATTATCAATTTTCCTAACACTTGGAAATTTGAAACTTCAAGCCCAGGAAATCCCTTCCAAATCAATCCCTGTACCCGCTGTAAAACAGAAGGATAGCTTAAATTTAGGTCTGAATGACGTTCTCAAACCGGCTGACACTGTCAAGACGGTTAAGAATGACAGCATCAAAAAAAAGCAGCCTATTCTGGACGGAATTGTAAAGCGTAAGGCTATCGATTATGAAAAAATCGACCAGAAAAAGAAAGAACTTACCTTATACAATGAGGCCGAATTAATCTATAAAGACATTGAACTGAAGGCAGGAATTATCGTTTTTAACTATGAAAAAGACGAAGTATATGCCGGGAGGATCAAAGACAGTCTCGGAAATTACTCTCAAAACCCTGTTTTTAAACAAGGTCAAAATGTGATTGAACCCGATTCCATTCGTTTTAACACGAAAACCAAGAAAGCTCTGGTTTGGAATTCAAGAACACAGCAAGGTGAGTTCAGGGTGAAGGCCGAAGTAAGTAAAAGGGAAAACGATTCGGTTTATTTCATGAGAAGTGCCCGATTTACCACTTCTGAAAACATAGAAGATCCCGAATATTATTTTCTTGCCCGAAAAATAAAATTTGTCCCTAAGAAAAAGGTAGTTGCAGGTTTTACCAACATGGTAATTGCCGATGTCCCCACCCCACTTTTTTTACCGTTTGCTTATTTCCCGATGAGTGAAAAGTCGGTGTCCGGTTTCGTTATTCCTACCTTTGGTGACACCCAGGAAAAGGGTTATTATTTTCAGAATGGAGGATATTATTTTGCGTTAAGCGATTATTTTGACCTACAGGTTTTAGGGGATTATTACACCAACGGAAGTTATGCAGCCCGATTTGAAAGCAGTTATGCGAAGCGCTACAGATTTAACGGAAGGGTAAACTTCCGATTTGAGAATCAGATAAATAGTGAAAAGGGATTTCCGGATTATTTCAGATCCAGACAATATAACATCCAATGGTCACACAGTCAGGATGCCAAGGCTAGTCCGAATTCAAGATTTTCTGCGTCCGTCAATTTAGGTAGCAGTCAGTATTTCAGGCAATCTTACAACCAGTCTAATATTGGTTCGTCGTTAAACAACAACCTAAGTTCTTCTGTTTCCTATTCTAAAACATTTCAGACGGTTCCTCAGGTAAATTTCTCAGTTGCGGCAACACATTCACAAAATACCAATACAGAGGAAATTGACATGACATTGCCTACATTTCAGGCCAGCGTGGACCGTATTTTCCCTTTTGCTCCCAAAAACGGAATCAAAAAAGGAATTATAAAAAATGTTAATTTCCAATACAGCATCAGAGGTGAAAACAGAATTCATACAACTGATTCTCTTTTCTTTAAACCGGGAATGTTTGATGAGGCAAGAAACGGATTTCAACACAGTATTCCGATCAGTACTAATTTTAAAGTCTTCAAATATTTCAGTGTTACGGCAGGTTCATCTTATAGTGAAGTTTGGTATTTCAAAACAATAAAAAAAGAATTCAGCGATTCCACAAATAAGGTGGAAACTACCGATGTTAACGGATTTGACGCTTTCAGAACGTATGATTTCAATTCACGCATCGGAACCACAATTTACGGTACCTTTAAATTTAACGAAAAAAATAAAATTCAGGCTATCAGACACGTAATGACTCCAAGCGTTTCCTATGTGTACACCCCCAGTTTCGATCAGTATTATGATACCTATGCTTTGGATGCCACCGGAACAAGATATGCAGATTACACACGTTTTGAAGAAGGAATTTTCGGAGCACCCGGGAAGAACAAATCGAACAGAATCGGAATGTCTATAAACAATACTTTTGAGGCCAAGGTGCGTGATAAAGACGAAACCAAAACCGAACCTAAAAAAGTGATGTTGCTTAATAATTTACTTTTTTCCACGAGTTATAATATCGCCGCCGATTCATTGTCCTGGTCTCCAATGCAGGTATCCGGGGGGACACAATTCTTTGACAACAAATTAAATCTAAATTTCGGAACCACATTAGATCCCTATGCAATTGATAATTCCGGACGACGTATTGATAAATTCAACATCGATAACGGAGGAAGTCTTTTCAGAATGACAACGGCAAACATGACAATCAACTACTCACTTTCCAGTGCCGATGGAGAGGGTAAAGGTGATGCCTCCCAACAAACGGTATTAAACGGCGGTCGTGAGGATGATTTGTTTGGTCGCGGAACCGATATGAGCGATCAGAGACAAAGTCTCTTCAGTAAAGAGGATGAAAAAAACAAGGAGAAGAAAACCACCGAATTTTACCGTTTGAAAATTCCTTGGAATTTAATCTTAGCCTATTCCCTAACCTATTCCAATACCAATCGTGAAAATGAAATCGTCGGAAACTCATTAATGGCGTCCGGAAACATTGATCTGACACCAAAATGGAAAATGGGCTTTTCATCTGGATATGATTTTGTTCAAAAAGGTATATCCTTTACGCAACTCCGATTCGAAAGGGATCTATTGAGCTGGAGAATGAGTTTTAACTGGGTACCTATCGCGCCGTATACAAGCTGGGGGTTCTTCATTGGTATCAAGTCATCCGTCTTAAGCGATATCAAATACGACAAACGTAATTTACCGGACCGAACTTTGAGGTAGATTGACAAGACAAGAGGCAAGAGACAAGAGGGAGGAAATTGGCTTTGAAATACTACACGAAAACTGAAATCTAAGTTTATAAAAACATGAAAAAAATAATTTTTACGGAAAAGGCACCGGCTCCTATCGGACCTTATAACCAGGCTGTTTTGGTTGGAAACACACTATATACCTCGGGACAGATTGCAATTAATCCGGCTAATGGCGAATTGGTTTTGGACAACATCGAAACAGAAACCAAGCAGGTGATGGAAAACATGAAAGCCGTTCTGGAAGCCGCAGAGATGACATTCGAAAACGTGATAAAGACTTCTATTTTCATTAGTGACATGAACGATTTTTCAAAAATAAATACCGTTTACGGAAGCTATTTTGACGAAAAAACCGCTCCGGCACGCGAAACGGTTCAGGTGGCTTGTCTGCCCAAAAACGTAAATGTTGAGATCTCTATGATTGCAATTAAATAGGTTTCAGACAGCTTTTTCAATTAAATGAATTTAAAGGCGGACACGTTTACGGATTTCCATGGGCGTGTCCCACTTCCATACTTCCGGCGGGCCGGGCTATACGCTGCAAGTCCTCTCTCCGCTCTGCTACGTTGCGGGCTTTCCGCTGCTATCCCTCACGCAACCGTTGTATATTAAATCACGACTTATGAATCTAAGATATTAATGCGTGGTTACCGCATGGTAATTTATCAATCCGTCAATGGGTTTTCTGTACACGTTTCCGAGTTTCAAACCGTTTTTGGTTAAAACAGTATCCAATTCCTCCTTCAGATAATAAGCTATCGAACCGATAAAATGTACCGGTACCTCTTTACAGTTTTCGAATTGCGTTATGTAAAAATCCACGAAATTCTGCATGTCATTTAAAATGATTTTCTGAAGGAATTCTTCGTCTTTATGCTGAATTAAAAACTTTGCAAAAGTTGCCAGATACGCATTCGGATTGGGTGATTTGTACAAATTGTGTTTGATCACATCGGCATCCAGATCGTATTCCTTTTCAAAAATATCCGCTAATGCTTTTGGCATCTTGTTGAAATAATACGCACGGATTAAATGGCGTCCGAACTGGTTTCCGCTGCAGTCGTCCATCGCCAGATAACCTAACGACTGTACTTTCTGATGCAATTCTTCTCCGTCGAAATAACTGCAGTTAGAACCCGTTCCTAATATACAAACGATAGCCTTCTCGCCTCTTGGTGTTGTGGCGAAAACCGCTGCGTAAGTATCTTCCTTGACTTCAACGTGGGCATTGGGAAAATACTCTTTAAGAATTTCGGTCAGATGATTTTTCATTCGGTCTGTTCCGCAACCCGCTCCATAGAAATATATTTCCTTTACGATGGGCGCATTTTGGGCAATGTCGAATCTGTCGTTAATTCGTTTGATAACCTCTTCTTTTGTTAAAACTTCAGGATTTAACCCTAAGGTGCTGGCTGTAAACTGAATATTTCCGTTATCGTCTAAGGCAATCCAATCGGCTTTTGTGGAACCGCTGTCTACTACTAATTTCATTTTTGTTTTTTAAGATTAAGGATTCCGGAATATCGGATATTGCCTGATTCCGGAAAAAATGTTTAAAAAATGCCTTTTGTTTGTTTTTAGCCCCGACAGCAGCGGCATCCTTTTTTTGCTTTTATATATGGCAAAAAAAGATAGAGCGGATGGCGGGAAAATGGCTCAAAAAAAGCACTTTGTTCTGCTTCTAAAAATAAAAAAATCCCGTTGAAATAAACGAGATTCTGAGGACTTTTTTTACTATACTATAATCCTGCAATATGTACGGACAAATCTATTAGTTTTGATGAATAGCCGTACTCATTATCATACCAGGCAACAATCTTATAAAAGGTTGAATTCAAGCCAATTCCCGCTTTTGCATCAACAATACAGGTACGCGAATCAGACACGAAATCCCGTGAAACCACATCGTCTTCGGTAAAGCCCATAATTCCTTTCATAGACGTTTCAGAGGCATTTTTTAGTACATTCATGATTTCGTCATAGGTAGTCGCTTTCTTTAATTTCACGGTCAGATCGACTACAGAAACAACAGTAACCGGAACACGCATCGACATTCCCGTTAGCTTACCTTCCAAAGCCGGAATCACTTTTGCCACCGCTTTTGCCGCTCCTGTTGATGCAGGGATAATGTTCATCATTGCCGACCTTCCTCCTCTGAGATCGCGTTTGGATAGTCCGTCTACTGTCAATTGTGTGGCAGTTGTCGCGTGAACTGTTGTCATCAATCCTTCAACTATTTCAAAATTATCATGCAACACCTTAGCTAATGGCGCCAGGCAGTTTGTGGTGCAGGAAGCGTTGGAAACAATTACATCGGTAGGTTTTATTTTGTCATGATTTACCCCCATTACAAAGGTTGGCGCATCATTCGAGGGAGCCGAAATCACAACTTTTTTCGCACCACCTTTAATATGATTATAAGCCATTTCCACTGTAGTAAATGCTCCGGTGCATTCAGCAACGACATCCACCCCCGCTTCATCCCACTTTAAATCTGCCGGATTTTTTTCTGCTGTAATACGGATTTCCCTGTCATTTACAAATAAATGACCATCCTTAACCTCTACTTTTCCTTCAAAACGGCCATGAACAGAATCATACTGTAATAAGTAAGCCACATGTTCCACACTTAATAAATCATTGATAGCGACTACTTCAACGTTGTCCCTTTTAATACTTTCGCGGAAAACTATTCGTCCTATTCTTCCGAATCCGTTAATTCCTAATTTTACCTTTGTCATATTTTTTTGCTTTAGGCAATAGTCTATAAGCTTTATGCTGATTACTATTGCCTCATTCTTTAATTATCTATTTTATTTTGCCTCTTGTCTCTTGCTTCTTGCCTCTATTCTCTATTCTCTATTCTCTATTCTCTTGCCTCTTCTACTCCCTCTAAGTCGACATAATATCGGAAACCCTTACCAATTCCTCATCAATTTTCGATTTGCCTTTAACCGCCTGTTCCAGAGGTGTCAGCTGAATGACATCACAATCTATTCCTACCATGAAATTAGTTTTTCCTTCCAATAAGGATTCCACCGCTTTCACTCCTAATCTCGATGCGAGAACCCTGTCAAAACAAGAAGGGGAACCACCACGCTGTATGTGTCCGAGAACGGAAACACGTACCTCATATTCCGGCAGGTTTTCTTCAACATAATCTTTTAATTCGAACACATTCTTCCCTATTTTATCGCCTTCGGAAACAACAACGATACTGGATGATTTTCCGGAAGCTTTGCTCTTTTGGAGCGATTCGAGCAAACGGTCCAAGCCTAAATTTTCTTCGGGGATCAGGATTTCTTCAGCACCGGCTCCGATACCCGCATTCAGGGCAATGTGGCCGGCATCGCGTCCCATGACTTCCACAAAAAACAATCGGTTATGTGAATTGGCCGTATCCCTTATCTTATCGATAGCCTCTACAACGGTATTAAGTGCCGTGTCATAGCCAAGGGTGTATTTTGTTCCGAAAATATCATTGTCGATGGTTCCCGGAATTCCCATGACCGGAAAACCGAACTCTTTGTTAAAAACCATTCCACCAGTGAAACTTCCGTCTCCACCAATAATAACCAAAGCGTCTATTCCGTTTTTTTTGAGACTTTGAAATGCTTTCAGGCGACCTTCAGGTTTCATGAATTCCTTAGACCTTGCCGATTTTAATATTGTTCCGCCTTTATTCACAATATTTTTTACGGCTCTTGGACCCATTTCGGTTATATCACCTTCAATCATGCCTTCAAATCCGCGATAAATACCCATACATTCAATCCCGTGAAAAGCACAGGTTCTTACAACAGAGCGTATTGCGGCATTCATACCGGGAGCATCTCCGCCCGAAGTTAGCACGCCGATTCTTTTAATACTTGCTGACATTACAAATTTGTTTTTAATAAATTTAGTAAATAAAACACATAAAAAACTGAAGAATATCCGATTTTTCATCGAAAAACGAATTCCTTAATGCTGTAATATCGAAAAAATCAGCAGTTATATTGCAGGTAAGTTATTCTATCTCAGGAACTTTTATAGGTTCCTTCTTAGGCTCAGCGGCTTTTTTATTTTTTTTGGTTTCAATGTATTTGATGAACTCCGGCGTCAAATCGGAATCCGGAAGCTGGTCTACAGGATTTTTAACAGTATCATCACCGTCTTTTTTAGAGAAAATTTTTCTCCAAAGTTCCCGCAAATTGTTAAAATCGACCTGATAGGACAAACCGACCCCTTGAGTATAGCCGACCCCTTCTCCTACATAATTGATGTCATTTTCACGGTTAAACACTCTGGCTTTCAGACTTCCTTCCTTATTCATCAGCATTTGCAATTCCACATTACCAACAATAGCCGATTGCTCCGTTCCTCCAACGGGTACACCGAGTTTTCCGTTGATCGTAATTCGATCGTTTATCTGGGTAGACATGGTAACTCCTACGGTACTTTGGGTTTGCAGCAGAGGGTCCCTGTCACTCTGAACATAATTCAAACCAACTTTAAACTTGTCATCATCTCCGGTGAGGATATCATTAAATACTGTACTTGCCTTTTCAAACAAAGTTCCGGTAACCGAATTGGCCGCATTATCCGGGGAAAGAAATCCTCCTCCCGATAAAAGTGCAATTGCTTGGGTTTGACGGGTGTCCTTATCACTCAGTTTATAATCGATTTCCGATTTCAAAACAGAACTTACGGTTGGGAATTCAATTCTAAAATCGGGTTCCGGGGCGCTTAAATTTCCGCTAATTGAGATCACAACTTCTGTTGGCACTTTTTTATTAAAAGAGGCATTATCCAGAATTACAGCAGGATTCGCTTCGGTTTTATAAACAGCTTCAAGATTTAAAGCCGCGTTTAAGGGTTCGCCATACCAACGAATGGTGCTGAATTTTTTTACCTGGAATTTTTTATCTACTAATCCACCATATTTAAAATTGTATTCTCCTTCATACACCTGATAGTCTCCCGTCATAATAAATTTCCCGAGCGTATTGATTTCCATATCGATGGTACCTTCCCCTTTTCCTTTCATGGAATGACCTGTGTTTCGATCCAGGATGATTTCAATTTCAGCATTTTGATTGATGTCCAAACTGAAATCCAGTTCCAAGCCTTTGTATTTATTTTCGGCTAGAGGAATTCCTTTCCCTTTGTTCTCTTTTTCTTTTTCAGTAACAAAATGAATAAACGAATTATTGGCCTGACCTTGTGAATCATTCACCGGAATTTTAATTGAAGTCCCTTTATTCGATTTCGCATCGACTGTCACGACTAAAGCATTTGTTGGTCCTTTAATACTTGCTTTACCATCAATGAAAGCAACGCCGTAATAAGCAGCATCTTCACTGTCTTTGGTATCCAAAACGAGCATGTTATCCGACTCTATATCCAAATCTACAGCCCAATCTGCTAATTTATTATGCCTTACACTTCCGTTTAATATTCCTGATGTGTTGTATTTAGTATCTGTAATTTCAATTCGTCGGAAAAGGAACTGATGCTCGGTCACATCCACAACCGCATTGGGCTCCATATTAAAGTCGACGCCCAGATACGGCACCTTCATTCCGGCCTCATTAAGGTAAAGTCGTCCGTCAATTTCAGGGTCATTAACCGTGCCTACAATAGCGGCCTGACCGGAAGCAAATCCGCGCACATCCGAGAATATACTTCCCAATAAGGGTCCGAAAGCTCCAATGTTAAATCTTGAAAAGCCCGTATCCAGAGATAACAAACTCTGACCGTTCACAATTTCGACATTTCCTCTGAGATAGAAGTTTTCCACATCATCGTTTTTGATAGTGGAATTGACGTTGAATTTCCTGAATGAATTATCACCGGTAACCTGTAAATCAAGGTTACCCAAATCGTAATTGTTTATTTTAAGTGAATCGACCGTTAAAGTCGATGCGGGCTGATACGCTTCATTATCCTGTTTTACACTCACGTTACCATTTAAGTTTCCTCCGAACGACAAATTGGTAAGTGAGGGCGTCACCTTGGCCAAATCAATATTATCGAATGAAAGCCGGACATCTTTATGGTTTTTACCCAACAGCATACCGGACAGTTCCATTTTCTGATCATTATGTGTCAGCGCAATTTTCTCAATGGAAAAATCGGTCAGTTTTTTATTGAAAACCACCTTATTATCATTGCTGTCATTTTCATTCAAATACCATAAGTAATTTTTGAAATTGACTTCCGATTTTTTAAAACCGACCACCGATTTATTGTCCTTATCAATAGTGTGATAAAGATTCAGGTTGTAAAAATCCTGATTTTTAATTCCGCCTTTAAACTCGGAACGGACAAACATGGTGTCGTTCATGGTAACGTTGATCAAACTGAAGTCGGAAACCTTGTAATTCTTCGTTTTAATACTGTCCAGCTCAATGAAAGCATTATATAGCGGGTTTTTATTGTCGACATTTATCCGGATATTATCGAAACTGTTCTTATAAGCCACTACATTCGGTGAGGAGAAATTCATCATGAAATTCCCTTCATCGGCATTGATTTTTCCTTTTAAAACCGTGTTTTCAGATAACGTTATATTGGGATCAAAAACCTCGATAATCTTGTTGTTGATAACGAAATCGAAATCCAGAAACTGACCCGGATTCAGTTTGTTGGGAGAATAGTTGGCATACAAACTACCCAATGCGTTTTCAACTATTTTCGAAACCTGATTCACTTTGAATTTCCCGACCACTTTTCCCTGAATAATATCAGGTGAATTCACGGTAATTGTTCTTACACGATCCGCATCGAAAGTGGATTCAACGTGAAAATCTTCAAAGAAATAGGTTTCCTTTCTGTTTTGGTACGAGGCGTTATTCACTTCGAGCAATCCCTCAATATCGTCGATGGTATTTCCCTTCGCATTAAAACTCAGTTGCCCTTTAAAAATGGCGATGGAATCTTTCTTTCTAAAATTCAGCAAATGCAGATCGGCATAATCAATGTGTGCCTTGAAATCGTAGTTTTTAACCTTCGAACTTAAATCAATCAGACCGTCAAAATCCATCTTCAGATTCGGATCATTACTATTGAAATACCCTTTAAAATAAGGCATTTTCATTGTTCCGTCCAAAGTGATTTCCTGATAGGTGTACCCGTTATATCTGAACTGATGGATCTGACCTTTCACGGAGGTATTCAGGTGTTTTTTATCAAACCCTTTCCCGTCAACATCCAAATCTAAAGTGGCACGCTCAATGTCTTTTTGTCCAGTTAAAGTACCTAAATCAAAATTATGCAGAGAAACAAACCCTTTATATGTAGCATTATTGATGTTGTTAATGTTAGTCATTGAAAGCTTTGACTCCAATTTACCTAAACCGGACAGCATAACAATATCGGCGTCAATGGTTTTTCGAGTCAGTTTCACATCACCAATCAAATTGACATTTCCCAATTTTTTCAATACCGGCGGAAGACTTTTCCCAAGAACCCTCGGTAAAATTCCTTTCAGATTATCATAATTCGAACTAACCCTGTCGAAGTTACCATTCATATAAAACTCCTTTTTCTTATTGAAAAGATTTCTGAAGTTCACTTTTCCGATGATTTCCGTTTGGTTACGATCCAATAAGCGCAAATCGTTCAGTACAAAGTCATTTAACGTACCTGTTAGGTGTGTATTGAGATAAAAACGCTGATTTTTACCGAACTCGTTGTAGAAAAAATTAAGTTCATTGGAGGAAACCGATGCCTTTTCCATTTTGACATCGAAGACAACCTTGTTATTGAAATCGGTAAAATCTTTCGGATGGTATTTTAAAGTCACATCGCCAATTAAAGTGGATTCATCCGTTTTCAAATCCATTTTTTTGAGGATGATGTTTTCCTTTGTATAGGTAAAATCGGCTGCAAGATTCTCGACAATTAACCCGCGATGGTCTTTTAATGCTAATTTTTTAATGTTGGCAGTAACATTAGGCCCTTTGATGAAAAAATCTTCCAATTCACCGTTCAGGTTTGTAAAATCCAATGGTTTGGTGGTTTGCAGATTTTCATCAATTAAACGAAAACGGCTGTTTGCAAGATACAATGCATCTGCTTTCAGTCGAAATTTTCCGGAACCCGGTTTTCCATTATCAAATGCGGCAACAAATAAATCGAGATTCGTTTTCTCCTCCCCTTTGTATTTTTTTAATTTAAAATTCAATCCGTCCATTCTGGCTTCTCCAAAGAACAAACGGGAATCTTTTAATTCCTTAAAACTTAATATATTGGATTGCAATCGATTGACGTAAAAAAGCGTGTCTTTGTGGTGATCGGATATTAAAATTCCTTTCAGTTTTACACTTCCGAAAACAGAAATGGCCACTTTTTCAATTTTTATATCGGTTCCGAAATCATCGTTGATTCTTTGGGTAACCTTATTAGCTATTTCAGTTTGTACAACAGGCAGTGAAAGCGTAATACCAAGCAGTAATAACAACAGGATAATTCCTATAATTATTCGAAGTGTTATTTTTTTAAATTTTTTGATACCCTAATTTGTTTTAAATTTGTCGAACCGACTTGTAAATTTAAGCTTTTAATGAACATTCGCAAGCATTTTTAACTTGCAATGGAAAGCTAAATTCAAAGATAATACAGTCGGCAGAAATAGTAATACAAATTTCGTGCCTTTTTTATGACAAAACCGCCAATTTACATCCTTGCCATTGAAAGTTCCTGTGATGACACCGCAGCAGCCGTACTTGAAAACAACAAAGTTTTATCAAATATTGTTGCCCGACAGTCCATTCATGAAGAATACGGAGGTGTCGTACCTGAGTTAGCATCAAGAGCGCATCAACAGAATATTGTCCCCGTAATTGATGTGGCGCTAAAAAAGGCAAACATTGACAAATCGCAACTTTCAGGTATCGCCTTTACCCAGGGTCCCGGATTAATGGGGTCACTTTTGGTTGGGAGTTCCTTTGCGAAATCCATGGCATTAGCTTTAAACATTCCTCTCGTTGCTGTACATCATATGCATGCACACGTTTTAGCCCATTTTATTGAGGAAGAAGGCTTTGACAAACCGGAATTCCCTTTTCTGGCGATGACGATTTCGGGTGGACATACCCAAATTATCAAAGTGAAGAGCTTTTTCGACATGGAAGTCATCGGAGAAACTACAGATGATGCGGTAGGTGAAGCCTTTGACAAGAGCGCTAAAATATTGGGACTTCCCTATCCCGGCGGGCCATTAATCGATAAATTTGCCGCAGAAGGAAATCCGAAAGCATTTCAGTTCACCAAGCCAAAAGTAGACGGTTTGAATTTCAGTTTCAGCGGATTGAAAACCCAGATTTTATATTTCATTCAGAAAAATGTAGCTCAGAATCCGAATTTCATTCAAGAGAATAAAAACGATATTTGTGCTTCCATTCAATATACCATCATTCAGATTTTAATGGATAAACTGAAATTGGCTGTAGCCGAAACCGGTATCAATCAGATTGCTATTGGCGGAGGAGTTTCTGCTAACTCAGGCATCCGAGCAACTTTAAAAGAAGGTGAGCAAAAATACGGTTGGAAAACCTTTATTCCGAAATTTGAATACACTACCGATAACGCTGCCATGATTGGTATCGTTGGCTATCATAAATATCTGGAAAACCAGTTTGAAGACGCATCGGTAGTATCTAAAGCACGTATTGAATTTTAATATGCAATTATTCTACAACCCCGATATAAATTCAACTTTAAATGAGTTTTCTTTCGACAAGGAAGAAAGCAAACACATCGTTAAAGTTTTACGTAAAAAAGAAGGCGATATTTTACATGTTACTAATGGATTAGGATTTTTATTTTATACAGAAATCATCTTAGCTTCCGATAAAAAATGTACGGTTAAAATCAATGCGACCGAAACGCAAAATCCAACTGATTTTTATCTTCATTTAGCTGTGGCGCCAACAAAAATGAACGAACGATTCGAATGGTTTCTGGAAAAAGCAACCGAAATTGGTGTTCATGAAATTACACCTTTAATCTGTGATCATTCCGAAAGAAAAGTGATAAAAACAGAGCGTTTTGATAAAATCATTCAATCGGCCATGAAACAATCGTTGCAGTATTATTTACCAAAACTAAATGAACCTGTTTCATTCAAAGATTTCATCAACCAAAAACACGAAGGTAAATTATACATCGCCCATTGCGAGGAAACCGATAAAAAATTACTGAAGGAAGCCGTTCAGGTAAAAGAAAAATATGTCATCCTGATTGGTCCTGAAGGTGATTTCTCTGAAAAAGAAATAGAGTTAGCCTTAAAAAATGATTACATTCCGGTATCTTTGGGGAACACGCGATTACGCACCGAAACTGCCGCTGTGGTAGCTTGTCACAGTGTTGTTTTTGCAAATGAATAAAAATATACAAATAACAAATTCCAAAATCATGACTATTAAAAAGGTATTTCTGCTGTTTTTCTCCCTTGTTTTTTCAATTGGATTTTCTCAGGAAATTGCCCTTTTAAAATATTCCGGTGGTGGTGACTGGTATGCCAATCCAACTTCATTACCCAATCTGGCGAAATTCTGCAATCAGAATATCAATACCAAAATAAGCACTAAAATTCCATCTGTTGAAGTTGGCAGCCCCGATTTATTATCATACCCGTTTGTTCATATGACAGGTCACGGAAATGTCGTATTTAGCGATAACGATATAATAAATCTGAGAAATTACCTTACATCAGGAGGTTTTTTACATATTGATGATAATTATGGTATGGACCAATACATCCGTAAGGAAATTAAAAAAATATTTCCGGACAATCCGATGGTAGAACTCCCTTCCTCACATCCTATTTTTCAGAAACCCTTTGTTTTCTCAGGAGGACTCCCAAAAATACACGAACACGATAATAAAAAACCACAGGCTTTTGCCGTTATTGTTGAAGGACGAATCGTTCTTATCTATACTGTGGAAACTGATTTGGGTGACGGATGGGAAAACCCGGAAGTACACAACAATCCAGCTGATGTAAGAACAAAGGCATTAAAAATGGGTGCTAATTTGATTCACTACGTATTCAACAATTAACCGATTAAAAGAAGCTTTTGTATTTTAACACAAATACAGGATTATAACTTTATTTTTACATGTTTTGTAAATTTTATCAATTTTCTTAACCTATTAAATACTATTTTTCCTAATTTAGTGCTTTATATTTAAAATTATTATTGATTTAATTAATCGATAATAATTAATTTTCAATCTAATCTTACGAATTATGAGAAAAATTTTTTTAGCAACCGCTGTTTTCGCAACCTTGGTTTCCTGTATGGAGGAAGAATCAACAACAAAAGACGAGCAGATTTTCAGTACTGACAAAAGGGGCTGTGCCTCACATGAAGTTTTACAGGAAGAATTAAAGGCCAATCCGGGATTAGCCATAACAATGAACGAAATTGAATCGTTTACCGAAAAAGCAATACGGGAAGGACGTTTGGTAAATGGTAAAATTGAAATTCCGGTTGTTGTCAATGTTTTATACAAAACGGCAGCCCAAAATATTTCGTTGGCACAAATTCAATCACAAATAGATGTACTGAACAAAGATTTTAACGCTACAAACTCGGATTTCAACCAGGTACCTGACTTGTTTTCAGGTGTGAAAGCCAATGTTGGAATTTCATTCGTATTGCAAAATGTCGTTAGAAAATCCACAACCACAACCTCATGGAGCACCAATAATGCCATGAAAAAAGCACCTAAAGGAATTGCACCTACCACACCGGCTACCGTATTAAACATTTGGTGCTGTAATATGGGAGGAGGAATTTTAGGATACGCTCAATTCCCGGGAGGTGCGTCTTCCACTGATGGTGTTGTTATTGACGACAATGCTTTCGGAACAACAGGAACTGCAGCCTATCCTTTTAATTTAGGAAGAACAGCTACTCACGAAGTAGGACATTGGATGAATTTACGCCATATCTGGGGTGATGCCACTTGCGGTAATGATCAGGTTGGAGACACTCCACTACATAATACTGCTAACTATGGTGCTCCTGCATATCCTCATTATAGTACATGTACGGGTACTCCTGTTGAAATGACCATGAATTATATGGATTATACCGACGACAGGGCCATGTATATGTTCTCTGATGGTCAAAAATCAAGAATGCTGGCCGTTTTTGCATCCGGAGGCCCACGAAATTCGTTTGCTCAACCATAAAAATTCATAAAAAAATAAAAGAACTCGCCATTTAAGCGAGTTTTTTTATGCCATTTAATTACTACAGAAACATTCTCAAGCTTAAAACCATGCGGATTTTTCAAACAAGCAATTCTATAAACACAATCCATTGCTTTTTTTTAAAACAAATCTTGCTTTTTCTGCACATTTTATAAAAATCATCAGGTAATCCTTTTTCTATAATAATTATTTGTTGTTTAAAAAAATTGTTATATTATTGTAAAGAATTAACCAATTAAGAAATTATTTAACACAAAAACCTACTTTTATGAAGAAAATTATTTTGTCAGCTGCATTGCTGATATCCCTGATTTCTTGTAACAAAGAAGAAAATTCTACAACAAGCGAAACATTATCATCCGCGCAAAGAGGTTGTGCATCTCATGAGGTTCATGAAGAACAGATGAGACAAAATCCTCAATTAGCTATCAAAATGAATGAAATCGAATCATTCACGGAGAAAGCAATCAGAGAAGGGCGTTTAGTGAATGGGAAAATTGAAATTCCTGTAGTAGTAAACGTATTATACCGCACAGCAGCCGAAAATATTTCAGATGCACAAATCCAGTCACAGATTGATGTATTGAACAAAGATTATAACGCTACAAATTCTGATTTCAACCAAGTACCTGCAACTTTCTCAGGTGTTAAAGCAAACGTTGGGATTTCCTTTGTATTGGATGCTGTTTACAGAAAATCAACCAAAAAAACATCTTGGGGTACAAGAGATGATATGAAAAAATCAACAAAAGGCGGTATGAATCCAACATCACCAACAACTAAACTTAATTTATGGGTTTGTACTATTGGTGGCGGAATCTTAGGTTACGCTCAATTCCCGGGCGGTGCTTCTGCAACTGACGGTGTGGTAATTGATTCGAAATATCTAGGTACGACAGGAACTGCTACTTATCCGTTCAATCTGGGAAGAACCGCTACTCATGAAGTGGGTCACTGGATGAACTTACGTCACATTTGGGGTGATGCAACTTGCGGAAATGATCAGGTTGCGGATACACCTTTACACAATGCCTCAAACTACGGTGTTCCGGCTTTCCCTCACTACAGTACTTGTACCGGTACTCCTATAGAAATGACAATGAACTACATGGATTACACAGATGACAGAGGAATGTATATGTTCTCTGAAGGTCAAAAATCAAGAATGTTAGCAGTGTTCGCTGCTGGTGGAGCAAGAAACTCATTTGCACAACCATAAGACATACCAAAATAAATTATTAAAACTCGCTTAATAAGCGAGTTTTTTTTTTACTTTTAGTGTCCAATTTAATTTAAAATGACTTCGAAAGATATTTCAAACGGTATTCTTGGCGCTATATTCAAACTGACCGGAATCGCCATATTGATTTACGTACTCTATTTAATCAAAGCAGTACTTATTTATATTTTAATTTCATTGATATTAACCATGATTGGAAACCCAATTGTGGAATTTTTAACCCGAAAACTGAAATTAAAAAAAAACATTGTAGCGGTAATCCTGACAATGCTTTTTTATATCCTGTTGATTTCGGGATTTATTTTACTTTTCATTCCTCTGTTTATATCTCAGGGAGAAAACCTTTCCCTTCTAAACACTGATGAGTTGCGTACTGATTTTTTCAATTTATTTGACCAATTGATTGCCTTTCTGGAAGCCAATAATATCAACGCTGATGAAGTTTATAAAAAACTGAATATACCATCAAAACTGAACTTCGAAGTAATAACTTCCTTTTTAAATTCATTAATCAATGTGCTTAGCAGTTTCAGTGTAGGTTTGGCGTCAGTCATCTTTATAACTTTTTTCTTTCTGAAAGACAGACATTTATTTGAAATACTCTTTAAAAAAATAATACCCGACAGACATGAAGACAAAATATTAATCTCGATAGAAAAAATCAACCATCTACTATCACGCTATTTCATTGGAATACTTTTACAATTACTTATTGTTTTCGTTATGTATTTAATTGTACTGCTTATCGTCGGAATAGACAACGCCCTAACAATTGCCTTTATTTGTGCCATTTTGAATATCATCCCTTACATTGGGCCGTTAATCGGAAATGTTTTTGCAGTTCTGCTGACCATGCTGAGTTTTGCCGGAGCCGATTTCGCAACCGTAATCCTTCCGAATTCTATTTATGTCATGATTGGATTTTTTATAGTTCAACTGATCGACAACAATATCAGTCAGCCTTACATTTTTTCAAACAGCGTTAATTCACATCCTCTGGAAATTTTTCTGGTCATACTGATGGGAGGTTATCTCTTTGGTATATCCGGAATGATTCTGGCCGTTCCCGCCTATACCGCCTTAAAAGTAATCGGGAAAGAATTTATACCCGAAAACAAAATTATCCAGATATTAACTAAAAATATTTAAATTGGATTCTCCTCTTTTAAATTCAGCTGTTCAGGATTTTATCACCGATTCATTACAGGCAAATTTCACTAAAATTGCACTGATGAAAAACCCGTTTCCGGACATCCGATGGAACGACATTCTAAATCAGATCGCTTCAAAGAATAAAGCAAAAGACAAACTGCCGACATGGTTCAGCCATAAATACATCATTTATCCGTCAAAAATTTCCATCGAACAAACATCATCTGAAAGAGCCGCAAAATACAAGGCCTCGCTTATCGATGGTGTCACACTGATTGATCTTACGGGAGGTTTTGGTATCGACGATTATTATTTTGCACAGAAATTCAACAAAGTCGTGCATTGTGAAATTAATGAAGAATTATCTAAAATAGTCCGACATAATTATCAGATTTTAAACCAACGGAATATCGAATGCTATCAGGGAGACAGCATGGATATTCTGAAAAAATTAAATTTAAAATGGAGTTGGATTTACATTGATCCTTCAAGACGAAGCGATGTGAAAGGAAAAGTATTCATGCTGAAAGACTGTTTGCCAAATGTCCCGGCTCATCTTGAAGACTACTTTCAATACACTGATAAGATCCTTATAAAAACTGCTCCGATATTAGATATTACAGCTGGGCTGTCGGAACTCCGATTCGTCAAAAAAATCCATTGCATAGCTATTGACAATGAAGTAAAAGAATTGTTGTGGGAAATTGAAAAAGACTATAGCGGGAAAACCGGTTTGAATGCTGTTTCCTTAACAAAAGATAAAACGGAAATTTTCAGCGTCAATTATGGTGAAACCGATGTGAAAGCAAACTATTCACTTCCGAAAAAATACCTTTACGAACCCAATGCCGCAATGATGAAAACCGGTGCTTTTGAGGCAATTGGTGTAACTTATGATATTGAAAAACTGCACCAGCATTCTCATTTATACACTTCTGAAACGGAAATTGAATTTCCTGGCAGGAAATTTGTTATAAAAGAAACGTTTCCATTTGAAAAAGCAACGGTTAAAAAACATCTTGAAGGTAAAAAAATCAATATTACGGTACGCAACTTTCCTTTGTCCGTTGATGATATCCGAAAAAAATGGAAGATTATTGATGGCGGAAACGAGTATTGCTTTTTTACAACCGATGTAAATAATGAGAAAATAGTTTTACTTTGCGAAAAAATTTAAACCCAAAAATGAAAAATTACCTATCAGCCTTATTGTTCCTCACCGGAATCATTGCCAACGCACAACAAAAAAACTGCGATTATGATATTGATGAAAAAACAGATTCCACTTTCATAAAGAAAACCCCTGATTATCTTATTCACGAAAAAGATTTTGTAAACTCAAGTGATTTTATACTTTTTTCCCTGATTAATTCAGATGGTACGCCTTATCTTAATTTTCAGTTATTGCAAAAAAGTAAAGACTTTATCAATCCGAAATGTTTTGATACCGCTTCAAAAATTTCACTTCAATTATCCAATGGTAAAATCGTCACACTGTTAAGCGCCGGAGACATTTGCAGTCAATTAAACTACAATGAAAAAGAAAAAAACAATATCCGCATGCTCAACAACTATTTTTTGTTTGGTAAAGAAGGATATGAAGATCTGAAAAAATACCCGATAAGTTTAATGAAAGTGAAGTTTGCCACTGAAACGGTTGATTATGTCTTTAAAAAAGAATTCAAATCGGAAAAAATCAAAGGGGAGTATTTTCCTGAAAACTACTTCATCAATTATCTGAATTGTGTGGAATAACGATTTCAGAACATATTAAAAACAAAAAAACCACTGAAATTCAGTGGTTTTTTGTGATCCCGTCAGGATTCGAACCTGAGACCTACTGCTTAGAAGGCAGTTGCTCTATCCAGCTGAGCTACGGGACCTTAATATTTTTTCAGTTGTATTGGGAATACTGAAACTATCGTCGGGGTGGCAGGATTCGAACCTGCGACCTCCTGGTCCCAAACCAGGCGCGATGACCGGGCTACGCTACACCCCGAGTGCAAAAAAACAGCGGAGAGACAGGGACTCGAACCCTGGCGACGGTTACCCGTCGACAGATTAGCAATCTGCTCCATTACCGCTCTGGCACCTCTCCTGTTTTGCAAAGAACTTATCCTTTTTTGCGGTTGCAAATGTATGTTAAGGATATTGTTTCTGCAACTATTTTCAATGTTTTTTTTCATTTTATGCAAAGATAATTTAAAACTGTTTCATTGTCAGCTAAATAGATTTTAAAAAAAAATCATAGTCTTTAAGCTAAAACGTCAATTTAGACCAATAGATGAAAAACCTCATATTTTTAAAATCAAATTTAATTATCTTGACAATTTTGGTTAAATTCGCATCTTGAATGAACAAACAACAATTTATCATGAATAAAAAAGTAGTTATTGTATCGGCTGTAAGAACTCCAATTGGAAGTTTCATGGGAAGTTTATCAACCGTTACAGCTCCGCAATTAGGTGCAACCGCAATCAAAGGTGCTTTAAATAAAATCAACTTAGACCCGAATTTAGTTGACGAAGTTATAATGGGGAATGTAGTTCAGGCTGGTGTTGGTCAGGCTCCTGCCCGTCAGGCTGCTATTTATGCAGGTTTACCTAATACAGTTGCTTGTACTACGGTAAACAAAGTATGTGCTTCAGGAATGAAAGCAATCATGCAAGGTGCTCAGGCTATCATGGCCGGAGATGCTGAAGTGGTTGTTGCAGGTGGTATGGAAAACATGAGTTTGATTCCACATTACGTACACATGAGAAACGGAGCTAAATTCGGCCCAACAACTTTAGTGGACGGAATGCAGAAAGACGGTTTGACTGACGCATACGACAACAACGCTATGGGCGTTTCTGCTGACTTATGTGCTTCCGAATACAAAATTACCCGTGAAGAACAAGATGCTTTCGCAATTCAATCGTATGAGCGTTCTGCAAAAGCTTGGGAAGCTGGGAAATTTGACAACGAAATCGTTCCGGTATCCATTCCGCAAAGAAAAGGAGACCCAATCGTATTCGCTAAAGACGAAGAATATTCTAACGTAAAATTAGATAAAATCCCTGCATTAAACGCTGTATTCACAAAAGACGGAACTGTAACCGCTGCTAATGCATCAACTATCAATGACGGTGCTGCTGCAGTTGTATTAATGAGTGAGGAAAAAGCGATCGCAATGGGATTAAAACCATTAGCTTATATTAAATCATATGCAGATGCTGCACAGGAACCAAAATGGTTTACAACTGCCCCTGCAAAAGCTCTACCTAAAGCATTAGACAAGGCTGGTATCGCTGTTTCTGATGTTGATTTCTTCGAATTCAATGAAGCTTTTGCCGTAGTTGGATTGGCAAATGCAAAAATATTAGGCTTAGATAATGATAAAGTAAACGTAAACGGTGGCGCTGTATCTTTAGGACACCCTCTTGGATGCTCAGGAGCAAGAATCGTAGTTACTTTGATTAATGTTTTAGAACAAAACAATGCTAAAATCGGAGCTGCAGCCATCTGTAATGGTGGTGGCGGTGCTTCTGCAATTGTTATTGAAAGGGCTTAAATAAATTATTAGTTATGAGTTTTGAGTTATAAGTTACTGAAAATTTATAACTCATAACTCATAATTTATAACTCATAATTCTTCTAAATGTTTGCTATTTGTAATTTAGCCATAGTTCCATTACGTGCAGAACCCAGCGACAGAAGCGAATTAGTTTCTCAGGTGCTCTTTGGCGAACATTTCACAATTTTGGAACGAACAGACAAATGGTCCAGAATTCAATTGGCTTTTGATACTTATGAAGGTTGGATTGACAACAAACAATTTCAGCCGATTTCGGAAGCGAATTATACTTTTCTATCCAATTCGGCATGTATAATGAATGCTGATTTGATTGAATACATCACTACTCCTACCAACTCCTTATTACCTATTCCGATTGGAAGTTCCTTATCTTTTTTAGACAATCCTGAAATCAATATTTCACAATTTTCTTTTGAAGGCATGAAAGCTTGTGGTATTAAGCCGAAGTCGGAATTAATTAAAACAGCTTTCATGTATCTGAACGCACCCTATCTTTGGGGAGGAAAAACACCTTTCGGTATCGACTGTTCCGGATTCACCCAAATGGTTTACAAACTGAATGGCTACAAACTGCTTCGCGATGCATCACAACAGGCTACACAAGGAGAAGCACTGAGTTTTATCGAAGAAAGTGAACCGGGTGATTTGGCTTTTTTTGATAATGAAGAAGGACGAATTACTCATGTAGGCCTGATAATGGAAGACAATTACATCATTCATGCTCACGGAAAAGTGCGCATTGACCGATTGGATCACCTTGGAATTTACAATATTGACACCGGAAGGCACACACACAAACTTCGGGTTATTAAAAAGATAGTATAAAAAAAACCACGCTGACAGCGTGGTTTTTTTATATGAGAATTTATTAATCTAAATATTAAATAAATGCGCTTAGCAAGTAATACGTAATTGCAGCAATAACCGCAGAAACCGGAATCGTCAATATCCAGGCCCACAATAAACTAACCGTAACACCCCAACGAACCGCCGAAACTCGTTTAGTCAAACCTACTCCAATAATCGACCCCGTAATAGTATGCGTAGTGGAAACCGGAATTTTAAAATGCTCTGTCATAAATAATGTCAACGCACCCGCAGATTCAGCAACAACACCTTCAAAAGCAGTTACTTTCGTGATTTTGGAACCCATTGTTTTTACAATTTTCCAGCCACCACTCAAAGTTCCTAAGGCAATTACGGTATAACAAGTCAGTGGAATCCAACCCGGCATCTGACCGTCAATCTTAATACCGTCCTTCTCCGAAGGCAAGATAACATTCAAATCTAACCATCCCGCAGACAAGTCAATATTCGGGTTTGCTTTGATATAAACAGCAACTGCAGCAGCGATAATACCCATTACTTTTTGCGAATCATTACCTCCATGTCCCAAACTGAAAGCTGCCGATGATAACAACTGCATTTTCTTAAGAACCATCTCTGATTTAGCCGTAGAAAAACTACTGAACACTAAATTAAAGACTGCAAGGCTAAAAAAGATGAAACCTACCAACAACCATTTAATGTTGTGCGGTTCTGTTGCGACGCTCCAAAAATGACTGTCAAATCTTGGCTTTTTAATATCTTCATAAGGAAGTAAAACAGAGGATAAAAACCAAGCCGCTAATACCATTATAAGTACGGTTACCATTTTCGGATACATACTTTTTCTGGAGGAATACATCATCCAAAGTGATATGAAATAAGAGATGATCATCCCTAACAGCGGAGCGAAAACAATGAAAAGTATCACTATAAAAACTCCCGAAGGCAATAATTCCCCTTCTTTAGCAGCCTTAAACCAGTTTACAATTTTAAAACCGGCATGTTCCGGATCTGTAACCGATGATAATCCGTGAGCAATCGCAGCACCGGCAAAACCACCAATAAGCGTATGCGATGACGAAGACGGAATCCCCTTCCACCAGGTCAGTAAATTCCAGATTATCGCCGCTATAATACCCGCTAAAATTACCGTTAAGTTAATGCTGTCGGTATGCGCAGTTTTAGCTACGGTATCCGCAACACCAAAACCAAACACCCAATAGGCTAGAAAATTAAAAAAAGCCGCCCAAAATACTGCCTGGAAAGGCGTAAGCACTTTGGTTGCAACAATAGTAGCGATTGAATTCGCCGCATCGTGAAAACCATTGATATAGTCAAAAATAAGCGCTAATACAATGATTATTATTAATAATGTAAAATCCATAGAATTGTTCTGATTGAAATGAAATTAAGAATGCTTAACTACAATCGATTCCAAAACATTCGCAACGCCTTTACATTTATCAGTAGCTGTTTCCAATGAAGACAGAACTTCCTTATACTTAATAACGTTTTTCGCATCCGTTTCGTTTTCAAAAATATCCGCTACGGCTTTATCAAAAACGCTGTCCGCTTTACTTTCTAATTTATTGATACGCTTACAGGCATCCGTAATCGATTTAAGGTTTTTCAAGTCTTTCAGTTCATGAACCGCCTTACTTATCAACTGACAAGCCTCAAGATTGATTTCTGTTAATTTACGGATAGATTTAGTGATTTTTTCCACCTGATATAAACGCATTCTGCTTCCGCCTTCATGCATATAATCCGCCACATCATCAATCGCTTTGATCAAAGCATGGATATCCTCCCTGTCAAAAGGAGTAATAAAGTTTCTGCTTAATTCCAAATGCGTTTTATGAGTAATCTCCTCAATATTAGCTTCTAATTCTTCAATTTTCTTGTAATAACTTTCTCTTTCGCTTTTTGGAGCATTTACGGCTTCATGCAAAGTTTCGGCCAGCAACGTTAAATTATTAGATGCCTGCTCAAATAAAGGAAAGAACTTTTTGTCTTTTGGTACTAAAAATTGGAAAATACTGTTTATTGACATAGTATGTTTATTTATAAGGTGCAAAAGTATCGGTGCAATGTTAAGTTAACGTTAAGCCAATGTTAATTCGTGATTAATAACAAAGTCAGAAAAGTCTATAAATGTTTATTTCACAGAATAAAAAGGTTTTGTATTTTAGCCAACCGAAATTACAACTTCTCAGCAAAAAAATAAGTGCATAATGGATATTAACTTCAACAAAAACGAAGATCACAACAAACTTTTACTTTCCGATTTAAAACAACGTTTAGCCAAAGTAAAACTCGGCGGCGGAGAAAAACGTATCGCAAAACTTCACGGTGAAGGCAAAATGACTGCCCGGGAACGTATTGAATATTTATTGGACAAGGGCGCGAAAAGTATCGAAATCGGTGCGTTTGTGGGTGACGGAATGTACAAGGAACACGGGGGCTGCCCTTCCGGAGGTGTAGTAATCAAAATTGGTTATGTCAACGGAAAACAATGCGTAGTTGTAGCCAATGATGCCACGGTAAAAGCCGGTGCATGGTTCCCTATCACAGCAAAAAAGAATCTGCGTGCCCAGGAAATCGCTATGGAAAACCGCCTTCCGATCATATATCTTGTTGACAGTGCCGGAGTTTATCTTCCGATGCAGGATGAAATTTTTCCCGATAAAGAACATTTCGGACGTATTTTCCGCAACAACGCCATCATGAGCAGCATGGGAATTACCCAAATCGCAGCCGTTATGGGAAGTTGTGTTGCCGGAGGTGCATACCTGCCGATTATGAGCGACGAAGCATTAATCGTAGACAAAACGGGAAGCATTTTCCTTGCCGGAAGTTATTTGGTGAAAGCGGCAATCGGAGAAACCATCGATAACGAAACACTTGGAGGTGCAACAACGCATTGTGAAATTTCCGGTGTAACCGATTATAAAGCGAAAGATGATAAAGACGCTTTGGATACCATCAGAAACATCGTTGGTAAAATTGGTGATTACAATAAAGCCGGTTTCAACCGAATCAAAGCTGAAAAACCTGCCTTAGACGAAAACGAAATCTTCGGAATCCTTCCAAAAGCAAGAACGGAACAATACGACATGATGGAAATCATCAAACGTTTGGTGGATAATTCCGAATTGGACGAATACAAAGCCGGATATGGACAATCCATCATAACCGCTTATGCAAGAATTGACGGATGGGCTGTGGGAATCGTGGCCAACCAACGTAAAATCGTAAAAACAACAGGAGCAAAAACCAAACCGAGCGAAATGCAATTTGGCGGTGTAATTTATTCCGATTCAGCCGATAAAGCCACCCGTTTTATTGCCAATTGCAACCAAAAGAAAATTCCGTTGGTATTCGTTCACGACGTTACCGGATTCATGGTAGGTTCCAAATCCGAACATGGCGGAATCATTAAAGACGGTGCCAAAATGGTAAATGCGGTTGCGAATTCCGTTGTACCGAAATTTACAGTTATCGTAGGTAATTCTTATGGTGCCGGAAACTATGCCATGTGCGGAAAGGCTTACGACCCACGTTTGATCTTCGCCTGGCCAAGTGCTGAATTAGCCGTAATGGGTGGCGCTCAGGCAGCAAAAGTATTACTGCAGATAGAAGAATCAGCAATGAGATCCCGCGGTGAAGAAATCACTCCGGAAAAAGAAGCCGAATTATTCAACAAAATAAAATCGCGCTACGACGAACAGGTTTCGCCGTATTATTCCGCTTCAAGATTATGGACCGATGCTATCATCGATCCGTTAGATACAAGAAAATGGATTTCCATGGGAATCGAAGCTGCTGACCACGCTCCTATTGAAAAACAGTTCAACTTGGGGGTGATTCAGGTTTAATTACCTGTTTCATTTCTTTATAACATAACACACCTGACGGGTTTCAAGAACCTGTCAGGTGTTTTTTTTATCAAAAAACAATTCCAAGTAAGTTTATTTTTATATTTTAGTCTTTGACAATCTAAGCTTTTATCTAAATATTCCAACAGCATCAGACGATACAATGCAATGAAACAAATCCTGTTACTTTTTTTTCTGATTCCAGTAAATATTCTAGTTGCCCAAAAGCGAGAATTGGACAATATGTTGTATCAAAATTATAAATATGAAAATGATTCATTGGTACTTTTAGATGGAATCCCATCCGATGAATTCAGTCTTGTTAATATCCGTAAAGAATTTATATATGATTATTATTGCCAGGCATTTACAAAATTAGATAACGGCGACTACAGTAAATTAAAACATTGGTCCGTTCCCATAAAAATTTATCTGGACAAATCAATAGATAAAACGATAAGAGAGGATTTTACACAATTTGTGAAGTTTCTTCCTAAAATTGAAAGACTTTCCGTTTCAATTGTCAGCAATAAAAATGATGCAAACTACTATGTCGGTCCGGTTACAAAACATATAGCCGCTTATGATGATGACTTTTATACCGGAATTACATTTTCATTGCTTACTGACAGCTCTGATAAATTTTATGGCGGAAAATTGATTTTTAATCCGAAACAATTAAAAAATGATACAGACATAAAAACGAAATTGAGACAATATTTCTTTGCTTCGTTGGGCTCATTTGGCTTTTGGGATGAATTTGAAGAAAATAGTCTTCTTTCTAAAGACTATGTAAACACAAGAACCATTTCCAAATACGATTATACTTTTTTATATCGTCATTATACTCTTTACAATAAAAATCCGATTGGAAACCCTGAATTAAACAAACTTCTGGAAAAAATACACACCACTACTTTTACGAATGTAAATGGTAGATTAAATTTAAAATTATAATGATGAAGTATCTCTGTTTTTTTCTTTTCACCTTCTTTTTCTTAAATACTACTGTTGCCCAACACCACAATGTCAAAAATTCTAAATCTTCCTCAGGGCATGACAAGAGCTATATCTCTCTTGATGATTATAAACAGTTTTTTAAAAAAACACCCGATTTTAAAGACACCTCCAGTTATATGGTAATTCAAGGCGACACCTTAATAGCAATCGATAGCCGCAAAAAAAAGAGTGTCCCGTTTGAATATAAGGATGACGTTTTTTTAAACCTTTATAAAAAAATTGCATTCAACGATAATCATAAAAGTAAAGACGGGAAATCACGTCTGAAATACTGGAAATCGGGTATAAATGTTTATTTTTCAAAAAGTATTCCTGCCCAATCACAAAAAAACTTAAAAAAATTCGCAAAGGAGATTTCAGAAGGAATTGACTCCTTAAATATTTCATTCGTTACAGACATCAATAAAGCAAATTATATTGTCTATTGCAGCGGGGATTTTGAATATGCATCAAATATTGAAAAATCAGAAGCCGATTTTTCAATCAACTGGAATGGTAAAAATCAGATCACAAAAGGTTTTCTTAAAATTGACCGCACTACTTATTTCAATGAAACCCTGATGAATGAAAAAATGCAACAGCTTTTCATAGAATCTCTGGGATATTTCAGAACGACAGATAAACTCGACTGTCATAGCTATTTTTCAAAATGTTACGACAGCAAAAAAGTTTTCGGACTACTTGATAAAGAAATTTTAAAATACCATTATTCCTATGGTATATGCAAAGGAATCGATGAGGAAACCTTTGACGGCCTTCATGAAAATGCAAAAAACCATAAAAAAAATCATCCTGATATGCCTTTTATGATGATTCATATTGAACCATAAACCTTTCTCAGTTATGACAAAAAAAATAATTCTGCTTTTACTTTGTTCTTGGGTGCAAATTGGGCTCTCACAACCTAAAAATTATAAAAACACCGAAAATGCAACTTTAAAAGATGCTTTTCCAAAAGATCATGAAAAAGTAACTCCGGGATGTTTAAATAAAGAGCAATTGCATAATCTCAAATCATTTCTGAAAAACAAATGGAAAGTTGATCTGGATTCCGTAAAAACATTGCATTTCTATTATTCAAAAGATAAAAGGGATTGTAAAGTTGTAAATGACAGAATGATAAAAGGAACTAAGTATTTTAATCCTATATCTAGACATAGTCGCACTGTTACCGCTATTTACAAACCGATCATATATATAAAATCTGAAGCTGTGGAGGCTAAAGACCTTTGGAAAAATGATAATTCCGATTATTTGTTCAATATGTTTTTAAAAGATATTGATAAAAAGATTTACCCTGCGGCAATTACAGTTAACAGCAAAGGGATTTACTTAATCGATTTCGAAGCTTTTAATACAATAGTTTTCAATGCTTTTTCAAACGAAGTTGATAAATTCAGTTGCGAATAATATTTAATTCAGTCTTCTCATTTTTTTTATAACATGAAAAAAACTTTCCTTGCTTCATTATTGCTGATTATCGTTGCAGGCTGTAATTCGGTCAAATATCATAACAAACATCTGAATGATTTGCTATCCGAGAAAAAATTAAAATCGGATGTTGATTATGCCTATAGAAAACTTCAAAAATTACATCCTAAATTATATTGGTACATCAGTAAAGAATCCTTGGATTATAAATTCGACAGTTTAAAATCGACTATAACCAAACCAATGACCAGCGCAGAATTTTACACAACAGTAAGTCCGGTTATTGCTGCTATAAAACAAGGACACACTTCTATTTCTCCTTCGGGAAGACGGTTCACTAAAAAAGAGAGAAAGGCCTTCGATAAAAAAGGCGTCGGACCATTATCCCAATTTGAATTTGAGGTTTTCAATGACAAAATGTATGTGATTAAAAACAAATCACACGATAAAACCATCAAACCGGGTACAGAAGTTGTGGCCATAAACAACGAAAACACAACCGATTTACTAAAAAAATACGCTACCCGATTCGCTTCCGACGGTTATAATCAAACGTTCAAGAAACATGCGTTATCAAAAAGTTTTTCAGCCTATTTCACTTATGAAAACGGAATTAAGGACAGTATTCGATATCTGTTTAAACACAATGACACTTTAAAAACAATCTCGATAAGAAGAAGTGTAATTGATTCGATTAAAACAGACAATACCCTAAAAAAAAGATTAACCGCGGAAGACAAAGCCAAAATTAAAGCCGAAAACAAAAAGAAAAGTATTTACGGCTATAACGTGATTACAAAAACATATAACAGGAGTCTTCAGTTCATGGAAAAAGACAGCAGTATAGCAGTTCTGAAAATCAAAGGGTTCTCGGCAGGAAATTATCGCGCATTTTACGATGAAAGTTTTACTAAGATTGACCGTTGCAAATCAAAAACGCTCATCATTGACCTGAGAAATAATCCCGGCGGAAGACTCGTTGAAATAGCTTACTTATATACTTATTTAGCAGATGACACTTTCATCTTCATGGATGATTCACAGGTAGTTTCAAAAACAAGTCTGTTAAAAGCCGATTACTTTAAAGGAAGTTCTTTAAGCTCAAAAGTAGCCAAAATATTTCTTGCTCCGATGTATTATCCCTACACCTTTTTCAAAGTACATAAAAAAGAAGACGGCAACTATTATTACAGTACGCAGGCAAAACCCCGAAGTATAAACCCGATTGCCTTTAACGGTAAAATTTATGTACTTATTAACGGTGGCAGTTTTTCGGCCTCAAGCATTATTTCCTCAAACTTAAGAGGTTCCATGCGGGCGTTTTTTGTGGGTGAGGAAACCGGAGGCACATACAATGGAACAATTGCCGGAAGAATGCCTGTCACAAAACTTCCTAATTCCGGATTAAATCTGCGTTTCGGACTAATGGCCAATATCCCGCATCATAAAACAACTGTTGAAGGACGCGGAATATTCCCAAATAAAGTAATCATTCCCACTTTGGAAGACCGGATTAAAGGCAGCGATCCCGAAATGGACTGGATTTTAGAGGATATTAAAGCAAATCTGTAATCGTAGAAAATTATATACAAAACCGTAACAAAACCACAAAATCTGCTACCTATACAGCAGTAGATTTTTTTAAACTTTATGAAATATAAGGAGAATAAATTCAAATGGGATTGGTCACATCCCGGTGCAATTATCACAACACTAATAATCATTAGAATTATTTGGACGTTTTTTTTAAGAGACCTATATTATACTTATTTTTAAGATATGAAAAACATTCTATACACTTCCCTGCTCCTTTTAGGATTACAACAGGTATCGGCACAACATTTCACAAGAAAAGACACACTTCAGGGCGGTTTACGTCACGAGCGTACCAGTTTTGACGTTCAGCGTTATGATTTAAACATCAAAATCAATCCCGAAGAACGAACCATCGTGGGGTATAACGATATTACGTTTAAAATAGCCGAGCCGACAAGCAAAATCCAAATCGACCTATTTGACAACATGAATGTGGACAGTATCGTTTTCAACAAGAAAAAACTGCAATACAAAAGGGAGCATCACGCGGTTTTTATCAGTTTAAACGAGACGATGCAGTCCGGAAAAGAAGGCAAAATACGTTTTTATTACTCCGGAAAACCACTGGTGGCAAAAAACGCGCCTTGGGATGGTGGTTTTGTGTTTAAAAAAGACACTCAGGGCAAAGACTGGATTGGCGTTGCCGTTCAGGGAACCGGAGCAAGTTTATGGTATCCTGTGAAAGATACACAAAGTGACGAACCTGACTTCGGATCGTCAGTAAAAGTAGCCGTTCCAAACGGATTGATGAATGTTTCCAACGGTCGTTTCTTAGGTTCGGAAGATCTGAAAAATGGTTATACCCGTTGGGATTGGGAAGTTAAAAGTCCGATAAACACGTACGACATCACCGTTAATATTGCCGATTACGTTCACATGCACGATAATTATAAAGGTTTGGACCTTGATTATTATGTTTTACGTGCCAACGAAGAAAAAGCCCGTAAGCATTTTGAAGCCGATGTTAAACCGATGATGGACTGTTTTCAATCGAAATTCGGAACCTATCCTTTCAAAGAAGACGGTTATAAGTTAGTGGAAACGCCTTATTTAGGGATGGAACACCAGAGCGCTGTCGCCTACGGAAACAGGTATCTGAAAGGGTACTTGGGAATGGACAGAAGTGCTACCGGTATCGGAATGACTTTCGACTATATCACCATCCACGAAACAGGACACGAGTGGTTCGGAAACAGCGTAACGGCTAAAGACATCGCTGATATGTGGATTCACGAAAGCTTTACCACCTATTCAGAAAGTGTTTTCGTGGAATGTACTTTAGGCTACGACAAAGCAATACAATACATTTACGGACAACGAAAAAATGTTAGCAACGACCGACCAATTATCGGACAGTACGGAGTGAATCATGAAGGTTCAGGCGATATGTACGACAAAGGAACTCAAATGCTGAACACGATTCGTCACATTGTAAACGATGACGAAAAATGGTGGAAACTGATTTTAAAATACTCTGAAACCTACCGTCATAAAATAATTGATACCGAAACCGTGGTTACTTTTTTCAACAACGAGACCGGAATGAATCTGACTCCTGTTTTCAATCAGTATTTACGTTACACAAACATTCCCGAACTGGAAGTACGTCAAAACAAGAAAAATGTGGAAGTACGCTGGAAAACCGATGTAACCAATTTTGAAATGCCTGTTGAATACACCATTAACGGAAAAACAGCAAGGATAAACACAACCAATAACTGGCAAAAAATCCCTAACAAAGCAACTTTGGAGCAGGTTGAATTCAATAAGCTGAAAATGTTTTATAAGCTTTCCAAACTGTAAAATCATTTAAGAATACTTATAAAAAAGACTAATAATCAATCCCGAAAACACTCGGGATTTTTTATTTTTACTACTCTCACAAACCGATTCCGATCTATTTATTTCGATTCATAGCCAATTCCATACAAATATACATTTCATCGATTTTAAAGTTCCTTTTAACGAAAAAATTGCATTAAGTAGTTCGTTATTAATAATTTAGGACTAATCAAATCAGAGAAGCTATGGATACTGTAAAAAATTTAAACAAATGGGCTAATGCACATACCAGTTATCCACTGGACATGTTGCGGATGGCACTTGGAGTCTTCCTAATTGTTATGGGAGGGGTTTTTATCACTAACAAACATTACCTTCACGATATCATTTTGAACTCGATGCAGAATTTTGGAAGTGAAATGTTGTTAATTCATTACATCGCTTCCGCACACATGATGGGAGGAATAATGATTGTCTTCGGTTTGCTTACAAGATGGGCCATTTGGGCACAGTTACCGATATTATTAGGAGCAGTTGCCGTGAATTTTATAGGACCATTCAGTACACCGAACTTCATGCTTTCATCAATCTCATTGTTAGTTTGTATATTCTTCCTTTTCTACGGAAGCGGAAAACATTCGGCTGATTATTACTTTAAAATGCAGCAATAATAAAGTAAAACAACTTTTTTCTAAAGATAACCACAAAGTAAGCTTAACCTTCGTCGTATGGGCGATGTGAACTGCAAAAGCAACTACTTTGTGGTTTGACTTATTTTAGAGATTCGGCACGTTTGATTTTCCCGGTTTCGGTTTCCGAAAAATGAGGTACAAAAAGTATTTCTTTCGGTTTTTCGTATTTGTCCAAACCATCAAAAACCGAAGTTTCTATTTCATAAGGATTACTTTCAACAACCAAAATCAGTTTTTCACCCAAAGAAGCATCCGGTTTACCAATAACAAAAAAACGATGCGGAATTTTACCGCTGAGCTTCTCCTCTATTTTTTCCGGAAACAGCTTCACACCTCCGCTGTTTATCACATTATCAAAACGTCCCAACCATACGAACTTAGTTCCGTTCAAAATTTCCACCACATCATTAGTAATAATTTTAGAATCGGATAATCTTGGTGCATCAATAACCAGACAATTTCTGTCATCGGTTGAAACGGTAATATCCGGCAACACCGAAAAAGCGTCATCCTGAATCTTTTTAACAGCTACATGCGTGATGGTTTCTGTCATCCCGTAAGTTTCATAAATGGCTGTCGGAATTTGTTTTAACGCATCAATCAAGGCAGCATTCAGTTTTGCACCTCCAATGATTACCTTCGTTATCCTATGCAGCTGTGCCAATGAATTTTCCACCTGAAGCGGAACCATCGCCGCAAAATCATAGTTTTTTGTATTTCCGTCAAGCGGATGGGAATCCGGTTTGATAAAATCTAAATCCCAACCCAGTACCAAAGCACGAACCAGCATCATTTTTCCGGCGATATATTGCATCGGCAAACAATGCAAGGCTTTACAATTACTGCTTAATTCAAAAAAAGAAGCCGTAGCCAAAGCGGAATTCATCATGGCTTCTTTCTTTAATTGGATCGCTTTAGGAGTTCCTGTTGTTCCGGAAGTGGTGACCTGAACAAATTCGTTTTCATTAAACCATTCCAGAATAAATTTAGACAATTCCTGCTCAAACCCTTTATCAGAGTGCGCTAATTCCTTAGCAAAAAAGCAAAATTCATCCTCATTATAGTGTCGGTCATTGAATTTAAAGTCCGGATGTATTTTCAGAAGGCTGTTCATTACATTCCAATAGTTTCAACATCTGCAGACTCAACAAGTTTCCCTGTTAGTTTTTCCTTCCAATTGGTCCAACCGTATTTTTTGGAATACACGAACAACAATATCGGAAAAATCACTAAAACCGGAATCAAAACATCAA
Source organism: Flavobacterium limnosediminis JC2902 (assembly GCF_000498535.1). Lineage (GTDB taxonomy): Bacteria > Bacteroidota > Bacteroidia > Flavobacteriales > Flavobacteriaceae > Flavobacterium > Flavobacterium limnosediminis. The sequence continues at coordinate 61,251 of NZ_AVGG01000007.1, forward strand.
ATCCGGCTGTAGGTTCTGAAATATCTTTTAAGATCGAATTCGTCTGAAAGGCAGTCCAATCAGCCGTAACCAAAAGTGCTCCTACTAAATTATTGGCAGCGTGAAATCCTAAGGCAAGCTCTAATCCATCATCCATTAAGGTTATAATCCCAAGAAAAAATCCGGTTCCTATATAGAAAATCATAATTGTCATGCCCAATTTTCCCACTTCAGGATTCGCTATATGCATTAGTCCGAATAAAACGGAAGAGGTCAGAAACGGAATTAACCGACTGTTGGTTATCACACCCAAACCCTGCATCAGATATCCTCGAAACAGGTATTCCTCAAAGCTGGTCTGCAACGGGATTAAAATCACGGCCAATAGCAAAAAAGTAAAAAAAGGTACCGGCTCAAAAGTAACCACAAAATCCTCCGGTGCCAAAAAATAAGCTACCAGCGATAAAATTGCAGAAACCGATCCCCACAATCCAAAAGAGAAAAACACCCTGCCCCAATCCACCTTTTTTCTTGCTGTAGTCAAACTTCGAACACTTTGTCTGTGGATGAATTTCACCCAAAACAGCAATCCCAGACACATTAAAGACAACGGAATAACTATAAAAACAAAAGTAATATTGGAACCCCATTCTTCAATCATCTGTTGCATCAAGACTTCGCTACTTATATCCTGAGTCATAAAATAATTGGTCAGCATTAATGCAGAGAATCCTAACAGAATCGGTAAATAGAGAATGAAATTGAAATCTTTGTTTTTTATCTGTTCAATAAACATAAATGGCATTTTAGAAATTGGTGTATTTACGGCAGAATTTGTTACATCGAAGGTACTTCATTTTTTAATTTATAAGGAGTACTTTTGAAAAAAATATATAATCATGATTACCATTTATCATAATCCGAGATGCAGCAAATCCAGAGAAGGCGTTTGCTTTTTAGAAGAAAAAGGAATTGAATTCAACACCGTTAAATACCTTGACGAGAATATCACAGTTGAAGAACTAACCGCGATAATCAAAAAATTAAACTGCAAACCGATTGAATTAGTCCGAACAAAAGAAACGCTCTGGAAAGAAAATTACAAAGACAAGACTCTTTCAGATAAGGAAATAATAACCATTATGGCAGAAAATCCGGTGTTGATTGAACGACCTATCATTATTAACGGCGATAAGGCAGTAATTGGCAGACCCATCGAAAAAGTTTTGACAATTATTTAGAACCGTTACATGATTGTTTTAACAAAGATTTGGGAATTACGGCATAAACCAAAAAGTAATTTAGCAGTCTTAAGAAGCAAATCAAACCTATTACACATGAAAAAGATCAATTCTTTAGTAACTTTTTTGGTGCTGTTAACAACGCTTTTTTCATTTGCGCAACAAAAACCGCAAACACAAAAAGTAAAAGTGACCGGAAAAGTTATTGAAAAATCTACTAATCAGCCTTTAGAGTATGCCAGCGTCTATGCTCAAAACACCAAAAATCCTTCTTTAGTTTCGGGGGGAATGACTGATGCAAAAGGAGAATTTACCTTTGACGTTCCAGCCGGAGTGTATTATATCAAAATCGAATTTTTAGGTTTCAAAACCGTTGAATTCAAAGATAAGGCAATCAATTCCGACACAAATCTGGGAGTAATTGCCGTTACGGAAGATTCTAAACAATTGGATGAAGTGGTTATCATTGCCGAAAAATCAACCGTTGAAATTAAACTCGACAAAAAAGTATACAACGTCGGTAAAGACATGACCGTAAAAGGCGGAACCGCCAGCGATGTATTGGACAATGTACCTTCTGTTTCGGTAGATGTCGACGGAAACGTAAGTTTAAGAGGTAATGAAAACGTAAAAATCCTGATTGACGGAAAACCATCCGGAATGATTGGTGTAAACGTCGCACAAGCCTTAAAACAGCTTCCGGCCGATTCTGTTGACAAAGTCGAGGTAATTACAAATCCGTCCTCCCGTTATGAATCGGAAGGTGGTGGCGGTATCGTAAACATCATCCTGAAAAAAGGAAAAAACCAAGGTATTAACGGTAGTGTCACAGGAACCGTTGGACATCCTCAAAATTATGGTTTAACGGCTAATTTTAATTTCAGAGCCGAAAATTTCAACTTTTTCACCAACCTTGGGTATAACAACAGCATCAGTCCGGGTAACTTTTTAAGAAATTCGGAATATTTAGATCCTAACCCGGGTTCACCCACTTTCATTGATGAAATGAGAGAAAACGACCGAGAAAGAAAAGGGAAGAACAACAATTTCGGTTTGGAATGGTATTTAAGTAAATCCTTAACATGGACAAATACTATAGGGTTTTCAAAAAATGAGGGAGGAAATCCGGAAAATGTGACCTACTATAATTATGATGAAAATCATGAACTAATCAACATCAGAAATCGTTATAACGACCAAACCAACGAGAGCAATAACATCAATTACTCTACGAACTTCACAAAAAATTTCGCCAAAGAAGGACATAAATTAACGGCTGATTTTTCGGTTTCCGGAAATCATGATAATGATTTTTCCAAGATTGAAGAAACGTTGGATGATAATTCAGGTTCAGTAATAACAGGAACAAAAAACAATCAGAAACAAAACCGTACGATGGTACAGACCGATTACGTTTTACCTATCGGAAAAGGACAATTCGAAGCCGGATATCGCGGTGATTTTTCCAATATGCTGACAGATTACGCTGTATTGGAAAATATTGACCCTAACACAAACACAGGTACTATCAATACCGACTTAACGAATAAGTTGGATTATAAGGAAAAAATAAACGCGATTTATTCGCAATACGGTGGTAAAATCGGCAAATTCAGTTATTTGGCCGGACTTCGTTTTGAAGATTCCAACATCGATATTAATTTACTGACTACAAACGAGTTCAATAATAAGAAGTACAACAACTTATTTCCAAGTGCATTCTTAACCTATGAGTTAGGTGAAAAAAGCAGCATCAGTGTTAATTACAGTAAAAGAATAAACCGTCCGAGAGGTCGTCTTATTAACCCGTTTTCAAATTACTCCAGTAATATAGCCTATTTCAAGGGTAACCCGGATATTGATCCTTCCATGACAAATGCTTTTGATCTGGGATATATGAAACAATGGGATAAATTAACACTGAGCACTTCCGCTTATTTAAATCATACTGAGAATTCTTTTCAGTTTATTCAAAGAGAGTCCGGAGATTTTGTAGATGGGATTCCTGTAATCGAAACAACACCGATTAACCTGGCAACCGAATACAGAGCCGGTTTTGAATTCACCCTGAACTACACCCCTTTCAAATGGTGGAAATTAAACGGAAATTTCAATTTCTTCAGAAATGAAACACAGGGAGATTATACATACACAGACTATCAAAACCAAGTTGTGGTTCAGAATTTTGACAATGTTGCCTATACTTGGTTTACACGTATCAGTTCAAAAATAACGTTACCTTATGCAATCGACTGGCAAACTAACGCAACGTATAATGCGCCACAAACCAACGCACAAGGTACCAGTTTAGGTGTTATTTCCGCAAACTTAGCGTTCAGTAAAGATGTATTGAAAGATAAAGGAACCTTTACACTTAACGTGAATGACCTGTTCAATTCAAGAAAAAGAATTTTCGACAGTAATTTAAACTCTGTTATAGCACATACAGAAATGCAGGGACGTGAAAGACAAATCAACTTATCGTTCACCTATCGTTTCAATAAGAAGAAAACAGATAAAGACAAACTACCTAAAACTGCCGGTGAAAGTGAAGACTTCATTGGAGGTTAAAACTAAAAAAAGTCCCGAATATCGGGACTTTTTTATTTTTATGAAAGTTAGAATTCTAACTATTCATTGTTTTTGCGATTTCTTTTCTCTTTAAATCCTTCCCATAATGCTCCTCCTACCCAGTAGAACACGAAGTTCACCAAGAAAAGCATTAACCAGAATCCTGTTAAAAAGATTCCTAAGAAAAGTAAAAAGCCTAAGTACTGTTTAAATTCAAACATGTTTTCCGGAATTTTATGAATTCAGGCCAAATATACGTGTAAATATCCGCCCCAACAACAGTTCTCTTAAAATTATTTTAACAATACTCATTAAACGATTGATATTCACTAAATTTAGATAAAAATAAATATATCATGGACTTCCGAACAGAAAAAGATACTATGGGAGAAGTACGTGTTCCGTCAGAAAAATACTGGGGAGCACAGACTGAACGTTCCAGAAACAATTTCAAAATTGGCGAACCTTCTTCCATGCCCAAAGAAATCATTGAAGCGTTTGCCTATTTAAAAAAAGCGGCGGCCTACACCAATTGTGATTTGGCGGTTTTACCTATTGAAAAACGCGATGCCATTGCTCAGGTGTGTGATGAAATCCTGTCAGGAAAACTTGATGATAATTTTCCGTTAGTTATTTGGCAAACTGGTTCGGGCACGCAAAGCAATATGAATATGAACGAGGTTATTGCCAACCGGGCTCAGGTTTTGGCCGGAAATAAAATTGGTGATGAACCTTTTATCAAAGCCAATGACGATGTAAACAAATCACAATCCTCCAACGATACGTTCCCGACAGCCATGCACATTGCGGCTTATAAAATCATAATTGAAACCACCATTCCCGGAGTTGAACAGCTTCGTGACACACTACAATCAAAATCGGAAGCCTTTAAAGGTGTGGTAAAAATCGGTCGAACCCATTTAATGGATGCCACTCCCCTAACATTAGGTCAGGAGCTTTCGGGTTATGTTTCACAATTAAATCACGGATTGAAAGCCATACAAAACACATTAGCTCATTTATCCGAATTAGCGTTGGGCGGAACAGCCGTAGGAACCGGTTTAAACGCCCCTAAAGACTACGACATAAAAGTGGCCGATTACATCTCCAAATTCACCGCACTGCCTTTTAAAACCGCTGAAAACAAGTTTGAAGCGCTGGCCGCTCACGATGCCATGGTGGAAACACACGGAGCATTGAAACAATTGGCAGTTTCGTTAAATAAAATTGCGAATGATATCCGAATGATGGCTTCGGGTCCGCGTTCCGGAATCGGGGAAATCCTGATACCCGAAAACGAACCGGGTTCTTCCATCATGCCCGGAAAAGTAAACCCCACACAATGCGAAGCCTTAACCATGGTTTGTGCTCAGGTCATGGGAAATGACGTTGCCATTACAATAGGTGCCGCTCAGGGACACTACGAACTGAATGTTTTCAAACCGCTGATTGCTGCCAATTTTCTTCAATCGGCAAGATTATTAGGAGATGCCTGTATGTCGTTCAATGAACATTGTGCCCAAGGAATCGAACCGAATTATATCCGAATCAAGGAATTGGTTGATAATTCACTGATGCTGGTTACCGCTTTAAATACGAAAATTGGCTATTACAAGGCTGCCGAAATTGCTCAAACAGCATATAAAAACGGAACCTCCTTAAAAGAAGAGGCTGTTCGGTTGGGCTATGTTTCTGCGGAAGATTTTGATGCCTGGGTAAAACCCGAAGACATGGTTTAAAACCAGTTCTTTTTCCTGAAATAAAACAACATCCCTACGACAATTAAAAACATAAATCCCATTATAAGAAAGTAACCGTTGTGCCAACGCAGCTCGGGCATATAATCGAAATTCATTCCATAAACCCCAACTATAAATGTTAGTGGTATAAATACAACCGAAACCACGGTGAGGGTTTTCATAATCTCATTCATCCGCTGGCTTTGCGCCGAAAAGTGAAAATGAGAAGCACTGTCCAATGAAGTCAAATCGTAGTCAATCTGCTCCAGAAGCTCCAGACATTTCTGATGCAAACGGGCGAAAAAAGTGTAATTCGCAGCTTCAATTCCGTCATACTCATTATCATCCTGAAAACTTTTCAGACTAAACAATGCATCGCGAAGCGGAACAATGGCTCGTTTCAGATAATTGAGATTCTCACGGTTATTCTCAATCCGCACCAAAACATCCTGTTTGTGATTGGTTTTTGCTTCAATCATTAATACCTCTATCCTATCCTCATAATTTTCGATGGTGATGTAGAAGTTTTCCATAACTGCATCCAGCATCAGATACAACAGGTAATCATTTTTCTTTTTGCAGACGATTCCCGCATTTGTTCTGATACGTTCCCGGATATGCGTAAAAAAATCACTTTTCTTCTCCTGAAAAGAAACCAGCAGATTTTCTTTTAATATGAAACTAATTTGCTCCACCCGCAAGTAGTTCAGATCCTCTTCAGGCAAAATTGATTTGATGGTAAAAAAGAGGGTATCACCTAATTCTTCCATTTTGGAACGGCGTGTTGTATTGAGGATATCACCCACTATATAAGGCTCCACCTGAAGCAAATCCCCAATATCCTTAATTAAATTAACATCATGTAATCCGTGTACATTTAACCATTTAATATCATTTATGTGAAGTGAATTAGTAAGTGTTTCTCCAACCCTGTTAATATGGATATTTTTGAATTCCTGATACTGATTTTCATTATATACAAACAACTGCATTTCCACGGAATCTGTGCGATGAATACCCGTGTATTCGTAAAAATTGGGTTGGGTTTTACGCCCTTTTTTATATTTTATCTTTCTCAAAACCGAATAATTTGTCATAAAGATAGGAGTTTTTGAAATTCCATTTTACATTTACAGAAAAATTAAGACAATGAAAATCCTTATAAAAAATATAAAAGAACTTTTACAGGTTCGTGAAAATACGATCGATAAAGTTTCCGGAGCAGAAATGGCGGTTTTACCAAAAATTGACAACGCTTTTTTAGTGATTGAAAACGACCGGATTGCCGATTTCGGAACGATGCACAATTGTCCAAATGACACCTTCGATCAGGTAATTGACGCAACAGGAAAAACTGTTTTACCTACTTGGGTTGACAGCCACACTCATATTGTTTATGCCGGGAATCGTGAGCAGGAATTCGTGGACCGTATTAACGGATTGAGTTATGAAGAAATTGCCAATCGCGGTGGCGGAATTTTAAATTCGGCAAAAAAACTTAATGCGACATCCGAAGAGGAAATCTACAACCAATCGAAAGTCCGTTTGGAAGAGGTAATGCAGCAGGGAACCGGAGCTGTAGAAATCAAATCGGGTTACGGTTTAACGGTGGAAGGCGAACTGAAAATGCTCCGCGTCATCAAAAGACTTTCCCAAAACTATCCGATCAAAATCAAAGCAACTTTTTTGGGCGCACATGCTTTTCCAACGGAATACAAAGAAAACCATTTGGCTTACATCGATTTGATTATCAATGAAATGCTTCCCAGAATTGCAAAAGAAAATTTAGCCGATTATATCGATGCTTTCCTTGAAACCGGCTATTTCTCCGTAGAAGAAACCGAAAGGATCATGGAAGCCGGAAAACAATTCGGCCTGACCGCAAAAATTCACGTCAATCAATTTACAGCCATCAACGGAATTGCGGCCTGCGTAAAACATGAAGCGCTTTCTGTAGATCATCTTGAAATTGTAACCGATGAAGACATTATTGCTTTAAAAAACAGCAAAACCATGCCGGTTGCCTTACCAAGCTGCTCTTATTTCATCAGCATCCCTTATACTCCGGCACGTCACATGATTTCGGCAGGATTACCGTTAGCATTGGCATCCGATTTCAATCCGGGAACAACGCCATCGGGGAACATGAATTTTGTTGTGGCAACAGCCTGCATTAAAATGAAAATGACTCCGGAAGAAGCCATAAACGCGGCCACCATCAACGGAGCTTATGCCATGGGAATTTCCGATACTCACGGGAGTATAACCAAAGGAAAATCGGCAAATATTATTATCACCAAACCGCTTACGTCCTACTACCAGATTCCCTATGCTTTTGGAAGTAATCTGATTGAACAGGTTATTATTGAAGGACAGTTGATTTAATTCCGAAACTATTCCGTTCATCATACTTCCACAGATTTCCCTTCATTTTTTAATCTGTGAATCAGTAAAAAAAACAATAAAAAAGGCTGCCAGAAATGACAGCCTTTTATTCTATTAAGAAGAATTAATTATCTTAAAGTAAAACTTGTTTTAGAAACCAATTCCCCTTTATCAAAGATATTTACATAGAATATTCCTCCTTCAATATCTTTAACCGGTAAATCTTGTGATACCTGAACTGTTTTGTTTTCGTATTTAACTGTTTTTTCAAAACTGTACGTTAATGTTTTTTCACCGAAAGATTCGGTTTTTTTATCTCCTAAAACATTATTCTTACTGTCGATTACCTGAATATGGTAAGTTTTGTCTCCTGACTTTGCAATTTGATTTTCCGCAATCATAAAACTGATTTTTAACACATCGGCTCTGCTTGCTTTGTCTGTATCAATTTGTTTTCCTGAACTTCTTTGTTTAACAGCCATTGTCTGAAGGTTCAAAACCGACAATTTGGACCCTTTTTCAACCGTTTTAGCCAGGTTTTCGTTTGTAGCAACTAAAGTATCGCGAACTTTACGAGTGTCTTCCAATACAACTTGCGTACTGTCGCGTTGCGTAGTAAGCGTTTCGTTTTGCTTTTTCAATGCATCATTTTCTTTTATTAAGTTGTCCATTTCGCGTTTTAAACGTAAATAGTCATTTTTAAACTTAGCCATAGATGCAGCGTCTCCCTGAGATTTTTCTAGTTCGGCTTTTAATTGCACCAATTTTTCTCTTTCTGCCGACAGTTCATCAGAAAGTTCCGTATTGGCCGCAATTGCTTCGTCATATTTAGCAATCGATGCCTGCAATTCTTCACTTAATTTTTCTTTTTCTGACATTATTTTATTCTCAGTTGTCTGGTTATCAGTACTCATTTTATACATATATCCCAAACTTCCCAATAATAATAATGCTAATACAATGATAATAGCTTTTAAACTAGAATTACTTTTTTGATTTTCCATGGTATTTATATTTTCTTCAAATTTAATTTTTTTTTCATTTAAACCTAAATTAATAAACGAAGTTTTAGATAAAATAGTATTTTTGAATGCATTATTTTTAGTTTTTTATGGAGAAACTCATCCGTTTTACAATAAGCGATTTAACCAAAATCACAAGTCACAGAAACACTGAAATTAAATTTGGGGAACGGATTCAAACGGTACCTAAAGAAATGGACACCTTGGAGTTTCTTGAAAGCAGCGATGCCGATTTTGTACTTTTCGGAGTACCCGAAGATATCGGAGTACGAGCTAACTTAGGTCGTCCCGGAGCAGCTTCAGCATGGGAAAGCACGTTAAAAAGCATTGTAAATATCCAGAATAACCGTTTTTGCAAAGGAAGCCGGCTGATGATTTTAGGTACATTAGACGTGAAACCGGAAATGGAAGAAATCGAAACTTTAAACATTAATAACAAAGACGACAAAAAGAAATTCTTTAAACTGGTTGACAAAATTGACAAAGAAGTTTCACACATCATCTGTAAAATTGTAAAAGCCGGAAAAATTCCGATTATAATCGGTGGCGGTCATAACAATGCCTACGGAAACATTAAAGGATTGGCTTTAGCCAAAGGAAAACCCGTAAACGCGATAAACTTTGATGCCCATACCGATTTTCGTGCACTCGAAGGACGCCACAGCGGTAACGGATTTTCATATGCCTATGAAGAAGGTTTTCTTAAAAAATATTTCATTTTCGGATTACACGAAAGCTACACTTCCAAAAGTATCCTGGAAAGTATTAAAAAAGCAGAAGACAAAATAAAATACAATACTTACGAACAGATTGCTATCCGAAAAGAAAAAAGTTTTGAATCAGAAATGGATCTTGCTGAGAAACACATCAGCGGCGATGCGTTCGGAATTGAAATCGATCTGGATGCCATTCCGAATATTCCAAGCAGTGCCATGACACTCAGCGGTTTCTCAGTAGAGCAGTTGCGTCAGTTTCTGCATTACTTCGGTCAGAATCCAAATGCCTCCTATTTACACATTTGCGAAGGCGCTCCGGATTTGGCTGAAGAAAAAAACAACCATCTGGTAGGTAAATTAATTGCATATCTGATAACCGATTTTATGAAAGCAAAATCGAATAAATAACAATCTCGAATTTTTAGAGTACTTTTGCAAACGATAGTCACTAAACACTATCGTTTTTTTATGCTATTTAACGAACTTAATTTACTCAAAAACATACAGCACGCCATAACCGATGAGGGATATACCAATCCTACTCCTATTCAGGAAAAATCCATTCCGATTATTTTAGACGGAAACGATTTAGTCGGTTGTGCGCAAACCGGAACCGGAAAAACAGCGGCTTTCGCTATTCCGATTCTTAATCTTTTACACCGCATCGTCGGTTCCTCAAGTAAAGTAAAACACATTCGCACCCTTGTAGTTACACCTACACGCGAATTGGCTATTCAGGTAGCCGAAAGTTTTGACACCTATGGAAAATACACCAACATAAGATCGCTGGTGATTTTTGGAGGTGTAAACCAAACATCACAGGTTGACCAATTAAAAAAAGGCGTTGACATCCTGGTAGCCACTCCGGGACGTTTATTGGATTTAAACAAACAGGGGTTTATCGATTTGAATCACCTGCACCATTTGGTTTTAGACGAAGCCGACTTGATGCTGGATATGGGATTCATCAATGATGTGAAGAAAATCATCAAACTTACTCCGGATAACCGTCAGACATTATTGTTTTCCGCAACTATGCCGATTGCCATTCGCGAGTTGGCCGACAGTTTTTTAACGAAACCCGAATATGTTTCCGTTACCCCTATTTCCAGTACAGCCGAAAAAGTAAATCAGAAAGTTTATTTTGTTGATAAAGAAAATAAAAGAAACCTTCTGTATCAAATTATTCAAGGCGAGAAACTGGAAAGCGTATTGGTTTTCGTGCGTACAAAACACGGAGCGGACAATGTGGTAAAAGCGTTGAAGAAACAAAACATTCATGCTGAAGCCATTCACGGAGATAAATCGCAAAGTGCAAGGCAACGTGTATTGGAAAGCTTCAAAAGAAACGAGACCACTGTTTTAGTCGCTACTGATATTGCTGCCAGAGGTATCGATATTGAAATGCTTCCGTATGTAATTAACTTTGACTTACCGAATATCCCGGAAACCTATGTACACAGAATCGGACGTACAGGTCGTGCCGGAAATTCGGGTATGGCCATTTCATTTTGCTCCAGAGATGAAAAAACCTATTGGCAGGATATAGAAAAACTAACCCGTCAAAAAGTAAAAGTAGTAACCGATCATCCTTTCCAATGGAGCGAAGAGGAAAAAAATCCGGATGCTAAGCCTGATTTCAGAAATAAAAAGAAACCTCTGGGTGAGAAGAAAACATCAGAATCTAATTCGCGAAAATCAGAGGCTTCCAAGAAAAAGAAAAAGCGCTGGTATTAGTATTTGAAAATGATTTCCTTTAGAAATTTAGTAAATTATCAATGGACATTCTGATTATTGCCCTAGCAGCCCTGTTAGGTTCCGCATTAACATTTTTTTCCGGATTTGGTCTCGGGACAATTCTCTTACCGGTTTTTGCAGTCTTTTTTCCTGTGGAAATTGCCATTGCTTTAACCGCCATTGTTCATTTGCTTAACAACTTCTTTAAGCTGCTTTTAATCGGTAAAAAAGCTGATAAAGGGATTGTCATTCGTTTTGGTATTCCGGCTGTTTTGTTTTCTTTTCTTGGCGCAATGCTTCTGAAGCAGATAAGTCATCTTTCTGCTTTATATTCTTATGAAGCTTGGGGAAACACCTATACTGTTACTCCGATAAAAGTTTGCATCGCAGTATTGCTGTTCTTTTTTGCAATGATGGAACTTATCCCAAAACTGAAACATTTAGAGTTCAGTAAAAAATACATTCCTTTGGGTGGCATGCTCAGCGGCTTTTTTGGCGGACTTTCCGGTCATCAGGGAGCGCTTCGCAGTGCTTTTCTGATACGTGCCGGTCTTTCCAAAGAAGCTTTCATTGCAACCGGAATCGTGATTGCCTGTGGTATCGACATTGTACGTTTAACGGTTTACTCAACGGATAAATATCAATTAGACAAAAGTAATTACAAGCTATTGTTTATTGCTGTTTTTATGGCTTTTTCAGGAGCTTATTTGGGCAATAAATTTTTGAAAAAGATAACCATTGAAACAATTCAGATTATTGTTGGTTTACTTCTGGTTGTATATTCTGTTTTAATGGGAATGAGTATTCTTTGATCCAATGGGATAAATTAAAAAAGCAATCAATCATCTGATTAACAGTGTTTTAGCATTTATTTAATTTTACATCCTCACCATTTTTCGTAACTTTACAACGGTTAAATTTCATTAATTTAAATCTGAAAGTTATGGGATTATTAGCTAAAAACGATTCGAAAACAAATCCATATACACTTTTGGAAGAGTTCTTTCCGAAAGATATTGTGGAGTGGGGATTTAAAAATTTTACAGACATCGGCAGTACAATGCCCTCTGTGAATTTGTCTGAAACCGAACGTGAGTATCAAATTGATTTGGCAGCTCCCGGTATGAAAAAAGAGGATTTCAGAGTTGAAATTGAGGATAAGACAATCTCAATTGCTTCTGAAAAACAAGAGCGTTTTGAAGAAACCAATAAAAAAGAGAATTATACAAGAAAAGAGTTTAATTACACTTCATTCTGCCGTTCGTTCCATCTTCCTGATGCGGCTGAAACCGAAAGAATCGAAGCGATTTACAAAGATGGAATCTTACATGTAACCATTCCTAAAAACACCAATCGAAATTCGAACTCCAAAAAGAATATTCCGATACACTGATCCTGAAAACTGTAATGAATCGGGATTAGTATTCATAACATAATTAATTAACCGTAAAATTTTCCGATAATTGAGGATTTTGCGGTTTTTTTTGTCTACACCATTCTCTAAAAAACAGTTTACTTTTTTGCTTTTGAAGCCTCAACTTTTTTATCCGAAAGCAGGACAATCATACGGTACAAATAGTTAGGATCAAACGGTTTTACGATGACTTCGTTCATTTTTGACGCAACAATCTGCTCCATGATTTCCTGTTTGTCAAAAGCAGTAACAGCAATTATCGGAGTGTTTACCCCCATTTTCCGTATAAGTTTGGATGTATCAAAACCATTTATTTTCGGCATATTGATGTCCATCAGGATCACATCAAAAGTTTGATCTTCCAATATTTTAACAGCCTCGTAACCGTCATCCACAATCACACTTTCAAAATGACGGATATCCAATATTTTCTTGGTTACAATCTGGTTAATCTTATTGTCTTCAACCACTAAAATCTTATAGGTATGTTCCTCAGAGAAATCAACTTCCAGGTTTTTAAGTAAGTCAATACGGTGATTTTCATCGGTATCAAAACCAATGGTAAATGTCATTTTGGTTCCGATATTTTCTTCGCTTTCACAATGAATTTCACTTCCAAATAATGAAATCAACTGTTTAACTATGGACAACCCTAAACCGGTTCCCTGATAATCATCTTCTTTTCGTTCAATCTGGACAAATTTTTCAAATATTTTCTTCTGATGTTCTTTTGCTATTCCGATTCCGTTATCGATGACGTTGAACGTTATAAAACAAAAAGAAGCCTCATTCCGTTCCAGTTTGGCACATATTTTAACCTCACCATCATTAGTGAATTTCAGCGAATTACTGATCAGATTCATAAAAATCTGAGACAATCGAACCTTATCGGTAATTATAAACTCGGGGATACTGTCGTCTACCTCCAGTACCAATCGGTTATTGTTCTTTACTGCCAAAAACTGTAAACTCTCTACAATGGAATTCAATTCGTCGGCAAGATTGAAGATCGTATTCTCCAGAACAATTTTCTTTTCTTCGATTTTATACACCTGAAGAATATCATTAACCAGTGAAAGCAGGTATTTCGCTGAAAACTTCAATGATTTCAGATAAGTACTGTTTTTAAGTTCTTTATGCTCATCAGCAATCATCTCTGCAATGCCGACCACTCCATACAGCGGGGTCCGAAGTTCATGAGTGATTGTGGAAATAAATTGGGATTTTAACAATGAAGCCTCTTCCGCCTGTTCTTTGGCAATCATCAATTCTTCATTAGCCGCTTTCAGTTCCTTATTGGATTTTTTTCGGAGCGCATTATTTTTGTAAAGCGTATATACCAGCAAAAGAAGGATGAAAAATATGAAAATGAACATAACCACAATTAATCGGGTTTGTTTTAACCTGTCCATCTGCACAAGTTTTTCGTTTTCAATTTTATCAATTTCTCTTTTATATTCGTCTAATGCGATATGGGACCCTTCAAGATTTACTTCATCAATTCGCGCCTGATTATAGATTTTACTTTTTAACTCACTATGTTTTTCCAGGTACAGGTATGCGTTTTTATAATCCTTTCTTTTAAAATAATAATTTGAGACGTCATCATATAACTCGGCTACGTTTGTTTCAAGGAATTCAACATTATTAGTTTCGCAAACCCTTAGAGCTTTTTTAAAAGCGGCTTCAGCTCTGGAAAAATCATTATTGTGGGTGTAATAAGAACCGTATAAGGAATTCATGGAAAGTGTGGCTTCCATCTGATTAATCTCTTCAACAAAGGGTTCTGCAGCTTTTAAATAAGGGAAACCGGTAGCATATTCTTCCTTTGCAAAGTATGCCGAAGCTATATTCAGATTTGTGAAAGCTATTTCCGTTGTATCCTTAATTTTTTTGGCATAAAAGAGCGCTTTCTTATAGGACTGAACACCCTTGCTGAAATTTATTTTTCTGTAACAATACAGATTTCCCAAGTTGTTATGAAGCCATCCCTTTAAAGTGTCGTTTGTAGTGAGATTGGCAAATTGTAATCCTTTGGAATAAAAAACAGTAGCTTTTTTATAATCCGAAAACTCCTCAAAGTTCAACCCGATCAGGTTATAGGCTCGGGCAATTAACTGATTGTCATCAATTTTATATGCCGCATTTAATGCTTTTTTGGCATACGATAATGATTCATTTGTTTCTAAATTATTAAAATGTTGTCCTGATTTTGACAAAAGATTTAAAACGCTCTTACGTTCCACCGCTTCAGATTGGGCAAACGCCAACTGAAAATTCAGCAGAAAAAAATAAAGTAAGAATTTTATCGTATTTACTCTCATCAAAAGTTTTAATATGTTAATTTACTAAACCTAAATCAAATAACATCAATAAAATCTAAGAAAAAAAATAAATTTTGTTAAAAAAATACGCGACCTCATGGGCCGCGTATTTTAGTAATTATCCTCTGATAAGTTTTTTATATTTGATTCGGGTTGGAGCAACATCCCCCAAACGTTTTTTACGGTTTTCCTCATAATCTGAGAAACCTCCCTCAAAGAAATATACCTGAGAATCGCCTTCAAAGGCTAAAATATGTGTACAGATTCTGTCCAGGAACCAACGGTCGTGAGAAATAACCACGGCACATCCGGCGAAATTCTCCAAACCTTCCTCTAAAGCACGAAGGGTATTGATGTCCAGATCATTTGTTGGCTCATCCAGCAACAATACGTTTCCTTCTTCTTTCAGCGTCATGGCCAGGTGCAAACGGTTACGCTCTCCTCCGGAAAGTGTGGCTACTTTTTTATTCTGTTCGCTTCCGCCGAAGTTGAATCGGGATAAATACGCTCTTGAATTCACCTGACGACCTCCCATCATGATCAATTCCTGACCATCACAGAAGTTTTCCCAGATGGATTTATTCGGATCAATATTGGAATGCGACTGGTCAACATAAGCAATCTTAACCGTATCTCCGGTAGCAAATTCTCCGCTGTCCGGTTGCAATTCATCCATGATCATTTTGAAGATAGTAGTCTTACCGGCACCATTCGGACCAATAATTCCAACAATACCCGCCTGTGGCAAGGTGAAGTTCAAATCGTCATATAACAATTTGTCTCCGTAACCTTTGGCAACATGCTTGGCTTCAATAACATTTGTTCCTAAACGTGGTCCGTTCGGGATGTATAATTCTAATTTTTCGTCAAGTTCTTTTTGATCTTCGTTTAATAACTTATCGTAGTTCTGTAAACGCGCTTTTTGTTTTGTCTGACGTCCTTTGGCACCCTGGCGAACCCATTCCAGCTCACGCTCCAATGTTTTACGACGTTTGGAAGCTGTTTTTTCCTCCAAAGCCATTCTGCTTGATTTCTGATCCAACCAAGACGAATAATTTCCTTTCCACGGAATACCTTCACCTCTGTCTAATTCCAAAATCCATCCCGCAACATTATCAAGGAAATAACGGTCGTGCGTTACTGCGATTACCGTTCCTGCATATTGCGACAAATGCTGCTCTAACCACAATACCGACTCGGCATCCAAGTGGTTGGTAGGCTCGTCCAGTAACAATACATCCGGTTGCTGTAATAGTAAACGACATAAAGCTACACGACGTTTTTCTCCTCCTGAAAGCACATTGATTGGCGTATCAGAATCCGGACAACGAAGCGCATCCATCGCGATTTCCAATTTAGTATCGATTTCCCATGCACCATGAGCATCGATTTTATCCTGAAGATCTGCCTGGCGGTCCATTAGTTTCTGCATCTTATCGGCATCTTCATAGACTTCCGGAAGACCGAACATATCGTTTATTTTATTGAACTCGTCCAAAATCGCCATGGTTTCGGCAACGCCTTCGCGTACTACTTCAATAACGGTTTTGGTTTCATCCAGATGCGGCTCCTGCTCTAAATAACCAACGGTGTAATTTGGCGCGAACACCACATCACCCTGGTAGTTTTTATCTACACCCGCAATAATTTTCAATAGTGACGATTTACCCGAACCGTTCAAACCAAGTATACCGATTTTGGCTCCGTAGAAAAAACTCAGATAAATGTCTTTTAAAACCTGCTTATTCGTACTGGAGTAAGTCTTGCTTACTTTCGACATCGAAAAAATCACTTTCTTATCGTCTGACATATTTTATTGTTTGTTATTATTTTATTTTTAAAAGCTACCGACAAAGATAACTTTAAATAAAGGAATTTAAAAGCGATTTTGCAACTCTGTATTTACATTTTCGGGGAATTTAAACCTTTAATCTGCATTAGAAACAGGATAAATTAATTTCATGCAGATTTCGCAGATTTGCGCAGATTACATTTTTTATAAAAACGTAGTGAAAATCTGTTTTATCTGTTAGATCAGCAAAATTTCTTTCCGCAGTAGCGAGATTTCTTTCTGCAGTAGCGAGATTTCTTTCCGCAGTAGCGAGTTTTCTCTCCGCAATAGCGAGATTTCTTTCCGCAGTAGCGAGTTTTCTCTCCGCAATAGCGAGATTTCTTTCCGCAATAGGGAGATTTCTCTCCGCAGTAGTGAGTTTTCTTTCCGCAATAGCGAGATTTCTCACCGCAATAGGGAGATTTCTCTCCGCAGTAGCGAGATTTCTTTCCGCAGTAAATTTTTTACTTCAGTTCCAATATAAGAGACAATTCTGTTCCGCTATCCTCTTTTGTGCTTTTTCCGACTATGTTCTTATTATCGTAATTATAATAAAAAGTGAACTGTATTTTGAAATTATTTATTATTTCCCAAGTAAGATCTGCACTCATATCAAAACGATATCGGTCTTTTTCGGTAATTCCCACATAAGAGCCCAATTTAAATGTAGAGGAAAGATTCGGACTTATAAAACTGTACACAGAATGTTGCAACGTTACAGGCCATTCACTGTTTGACACTAATTTATCCGTTTCTATGGTGTCTTCAAAATTCTGTAAAAAACCTGTGAATAACAGCAACCTCTGGCGTTCGGTAATTACAAGATTATTTCCGATTCCGAAACCAAACGATAATTTTGCATCGATACCCAATTCGTCATTTCGGTTAAAAGAATTCGCCTGATACAGCACCCATTTTTTGTGTAACGAATAAAACTCCTGCAAATTTTCCTGAATTCTCACCGAGTAATCCGAACTTTCCGTTGAAGTCGCGATATAAGAGAAATTGTTAACAAACCGCCATCGTGAAATGACATAAAAAAGGTTACTTTCGGCACTGACACGTAATACTTCAGACGACTTTGAATAACTTACCCCCGCTCCTATATCGCCTTTAAATCCCTCATACCATTTTTCTTCAAGAGGAAAAATTCTTAAAATATCTTCAAACTTAATTATTGTTCCTTTTGGCGCAACAGTTTCTCCTGACCCGGCTGTTTCACTTAACCCGTCTGTTTCACTTGACTTGATTTTTTCTCCCGAATCGGTTAAAACAATTATTTCACCCATAATTTGAGACTGGGTTATTTTCCCGATAAAAATTTCCCCGTAAATACTTTCTACTTTATATATTTTACTTCCGCCGTCAATAGAATATATTTTGTGCCATTTTATGGAAACAATACCGGGTCCCTGCGCATCAAAACTCAATCGGCCTTGTTGGAACGACAAAATTTTACCGGTTAACCTGTCTCCGTTTTTCAGATGTAAAATATCCGGCGTAAAGGCCTCTTTTCTGATTTTCTTATCTTTTTTGGAAATCGTTGTATCTACCTCAACATTTTTCAGGAGTGTATCCTGCGCTATCGAAGGAAGGGAATCAATTTTATTTTTTTCAGGAATTTGGGCATACAAATACATTGGAAAGACCAGAAATGTAATTATCAGTTCTTTTAAATATTTAGACATGCCATTTTTTGTTAAACAGACTTCAGTAGTTCGTATGATTTTACATTAACCTAAAAATCTAGGTACGTTCATTCGATTTTTAGATTGTTCAATTTTTTTGAGGGCGTGCCCCGCCTCCATACTTCCGGCGGGTCGGGCTATCCGTTGCAAGTCCTCTCTGCGCTTCGCTCCGTTGCGGGCTTTCCACTGCTATCCCTCACGCGACATGAAGAAATCAACAAAATTGGTTCATCAAAGGCAAAAAATTATCCTCACATTTTATCAATCATTCAAAAACCTGCCGGGTAAATAAATACGCAACAGGCTCCTTTACTGATTTTTTTTAGAGCGAATGAAAAACGGTTTACTTTTAAATTAAACTCCAACCTCTTACAACATTAGCAATACTCGGCTTTGAAAAAAGTTAGTGACACCTTGTTGATTATCTTTATCCAAAACTCCATATCCGTAAGCAAAATAGAATCGGATATTTTCAGAAAGATACCAGTTAACCATCGGTGTAATCCTCCAAAATTCACCACCAGTTAATGTTCCATCATTAAGATCAAGAGAAGAAAAACGAAGTATTGCTTCCCAACCACCGTATCCTCCTTCAAAAACAGATTTTTTTGGTTTAAGGAATGTAAATATCCCAGGGTTACTCAAATAAGGTCTTACTTCTCCTGTAATCGAGTAAGCCAAAAACACTTCACCTCCCTTGAATATCGGATTTTTAGTTTCACGCGAATTCATCATATGGAGATTATACTCAGATCCAAAAAGGAAAGCTCCTGACCTGTAATAAAATTCACCTCCAATATGATTTGAGTTATTTACAGAAAACGTTCCTGTATCTACGAAATAAGGTGCTCCATTAGCCTCTGGCCTCGACCTTACCTGCAATTTACCATCTTTAGTTTCCCCATATCTGTAATTAACTCCTATATGCATTACCGGTTTTACAGCATCGGTATAAATAGGCAGATAGCCAATTCTGGAAGCAAATTGCCATTTATATTTTGAAAAACTCTGTTCCTCAGATAAAAAATCATTAAAATAACCAATATTCCAGTTTATTTTTTGTTTTGGAAGAAACCCCATATACTTCACTCCATCTGCCAGTATCGGAATAATATCGATAGCCATGGCTCTTTCCACATGCCACATCGAATATCCGTTCATAACCTTACTGAGTGAATATCCTTCCTTGGTACGTCCTATAAAAATATGTCCTGATAATTTCGGAAATCCAATCATAACACCGCTTTCTCTCACGAGCCAACTCCTGGATGCGCCATCATACATGACCCCTACTTTCCAACTTATATCCCTCTCTGTCTTTAATTTACCCGACATCGTAACCCTAAAATCCCTCACTATAAAGCCTGGAGATAGCTGTACCTGATCTTTACTCTCCTCATCCTGACTGTAAAATGCATGTTCGTACATGAATCCTCCGCCAAACCTCAATGTGGAAAAATCGTTTTCGAATTCATTGGCTCTTGATATTTTTTTTTCAGAAGCAATTGTATCCTTTTCCTTAAAAACTTCTCCCTCAGTCCCATCCAGAGTCGGTTCTTTTGGTGTAACCTGCGCATACGAAACAAACCCTGTTACCACAAAAAGCAGTGATAACAAGGTTTTTTTTATCCTATTCGATTTTTTTACCTGGCTTTTGCCTTCAATTTCGAGTAATTTCATTGGGACACATTTTATTTTCGGATCTCTCCAAAACAAATTCCACAACTATTTTTTCTGCTGTCCGGTCATAGTAGCCGGATCCAACAATTTCTTAATCTGATCTTCGGTAAGCAATTTCTTTTCACGGATTAGTTCAAGAATACCTTTATTGGTTTCCAATGCTTCCTTGGCCAATTCTGTTGTTTTTTCATAACCAAGAACCGGATTAAGAGCGGTAACAATACCGACACTGCGCTCCATGTAATATTTCAATACTTTTTCGTTGGCTGTGATTCCGTCGATACAATTTTTACGGAATAACGGCATCGATTTGTAGAACAAGGCTTGTGATTCCATGATAGCAACCGCAACCACGGGTTCATAGGCATTTAACTGTAAAAGTCCGTCCTGCGATGCGAACGTAACCGTTACATCATTCCCTATCGCTTTAAAACAAATCTGATTCATCAATTCCGGCATTACAGGATTCACTTTTCCCGGCATAATTGAGGAACCGGGCTGTAGTGCCGGCAAATTGATTTCGAAAATACCGGTACGCGGACCAGTTGCAAGGAAAATCAAATCGCTGCTGATTTTAGATAAGGTAACCGCTAAGTTTTTCATTGCCGAAGAATACATCACAAAGGCCTGCATACTGCTTGTTGCGGAAATAAGATCTTTAGCTGTTGTAATCGGTTTACCTGTAATTTTTGCGAGTTGGGCAGAACATTTTTCTGCATAGCCCGGGGTTGCCGTTAAGCCGGTACCAATCGCTGTGGCTCCCATATTCACTTCATACAGATACTCTTCCGATTTACGCAACGCTTCAATGGCGGCATCAATCTGGTAACCAAAGGCATGAAACTCCTGCCCCAATGTCATGGGAACGGCATCCTGACCTTCCGTACGCCCCATTTTTAAAAGTTTGCCGAACTCATCCCCTTTTTTATGGAAAGACTGTGATAATAACTTTGCTTCTTTTATAAGTTTATCGTTATGCAATATCAATGCTATGTGGATGGCCGTGGGATACACATCGTTTGTAGACTGTCCCATGTTTAAATCGTCATGAGGTTCAATGTACTGGTATTCCCCCTTCTTCTTCCCCATCATCTCAAGGGCGATGTTCGCCAAAACCTCATTCGCATTCATGTTGGCTGATGTTCCGGCTCCTCCCTGATACAAATCGGTCAGAAATTGGTCGTGATACTTTCCGTCCATTACTGCTTGGCAGGCTTTTTCTATGGCCGCAAGTCTGTCTTTTTTCATTCGGCCCACCTCACCGTTGGCTCTGGCGGCTGCCAGCTTTACTATGGCGTAGGCTTTTACATAGTCGGGATAAAAGTTCGTTTTTACTCCGCTGACCTGAAAATTTTCCAATGCTCTTAGGGTTTGTACTCCGTAGTAAGCATCAGCGGGAATCTGCTTTTCTCCCAACAAATCTTTTTCTGTTCGAACTTGGGCATTTGCATATTGTAATGTGATTCCCATTAACAATATGAGACAGTTATATTTTACTTTTTTCATGATATTTTATTTTGAAATCTGAATACTGTTTAAAACATTCAACACACATCTGCTTATTCCTTTAGTACTCAAAGAAGTATTGCTGTAATTGTTTTTTGTCTTTGGTTTTGGTTAAACCGATCATCAGTAAAATACGGGCCTTTTGAGGATTTAGGTCATCACTTACAATGGTTCCCAACTTATCATCATCCACCTCATCCTTAAGTACAACACGACCGGAAACACATCTTGTGGCTCTGCAAACCACCACGCCTTTTTTCACGGCGGCATCAATAGCATCGTAATACGCTTTGTTGAAATTTCCGTTTCCTACTCCTGCTATAACAATTCCGTCCACTTTTTCATTCACTAAAGCGTTTATCAGTGAGGGATTTGCATCGGCATACATATACACAATCTCAACACGCGGCATTTTAGTCACACCTGAAATATCAAACGGGGTATTTTTATCTGATTTACGCGCTGACTCCTGATAATAAACCGGTTTTGCATCATATACCTGTCCGATCGGGCCGGCATTTGGAGCGGTATAGGCCTCCATATGAGTGGAACTTGTTTTTACGATATCCCTTCCGTCAAAGATGCTTTCCGAGAATACTACGATCGGACCTCTTCCTTTACTTTTCGGACTGGCAGCCACCACAACGGCATCAAACAGATTTTTGGGTCCGTCGGCACTGATTGCTGTTGCTGCGCGCATTGATCCTGTAAATACAACGGGTTTATCGCTGCGAAGTGTCAGATTAAGGAAAAAAGAAGTTTCCTCCTGTGTGTCTGTTCCGTGGGTAATTACAACAGCATCCGCTTCATTCTTACTGAATATCTCATTGATGCGTTTGTTCAGTTTCATCCAGATTTCAATACTCATATCCTGGCTTCCTATACTGGAAATCTGCTCACCGGTAACCGTCGCATACTTATGGATTTGCGGAACGGCACTTAATAACTGATCTATCGGAAGCGCTCCGGCCTTATAACCGGCTTGGTCTGCAGCAGCACCTGCTCCCGCAATCGTTCCTCCTGTAGCAAGAATTTTTACACGTGGTAAATTTTGTGCCTGGGCACTGAATACAAAAAACAAACCTAACACGAAGGCCATTAGTTTTGTATTAACCGATGAGATTATAGTCGTTTTCATTATAGAATAATTTATTAGTTGATTACTAGTGTTTTACTGATTTTTTTTATAGAAAATTTCACTGAAGTTGTATTTAAAGGAGAATTGAATTTTTGTTATGGAAGCATCAATAAGATCAGGATCAGCTCCTGTATTAAAATTGGTACGATCACCCCATTGAAGTTCAACACCCATCATTGCATTCTTTACCGGGTAATACATTAAATTGGCTGCTATGTACTGTCCCTTACTGAAGGCGTCATCAGATTGTCCGTTAGAGTTATCAATATCAATCATAGAATAACCAATCGCAGTGCTGAATTTATCATTCCAGTTATGATCAATAAATGCTGAAATCCCCGTAACAGGTAAAGCAACACCTTCTAAAGTACCATCAGAATTAACTTCAACTCCGATATCTTCCGGAGCGTCATTCATGTAGTTTTCTACTCCTTCACCATAAAGAACAGATCCTCTGAAAACCGTACTTTTTCCAAATTTCAAATTGGTACTCAGGTTAAGTCCCCAGCCGAGAACCTCATCACTAAAATCATTACCGTCTGTGGTATCTGTATCTTCCCATTGAATACTTCTTGCAATTCCCGCTATTTCCACATAACCAAATTTGGCTGCATGGCGATACTCAAACGATAAATCCGGAAGAGGAAAACGGGGTGCGAGATCGTCAGGAATACGATCTGAATAAGGTCCTTGGTCAGCACTGGCTCCTGGTCTTTCCAAAGCGAAGGTCAAACGTGTATCCCCTTGAATCGGCATGTAACGAATCTGAACGTTTCGGTAGAAAGCCATACCGGTGGGACCCCAGTACTCCACTGTGTTCGGAAACACATCTATGTCCATAAACGGGCTCCAAGTCTGTCCAACTCCGAACTTACCCAACTCTGCGTAAGCATGACGCAGACGCATAGTGGTTTGTCCTGCATCTACACCTGTCCCGAACATTTCAAATTCAAATTGGGTTTTTAGCTCACCCATCGGAGTATCAAAATAGTTCTTAAAGCCTAATCGGGTCTGACGAACCGAAAAATAAGTATTCCCGTCTGTACCATACTGATTTTCAACTGTCGGTAACTTGGTTGGTCTCACTACATCATACCAATCCGGATGAATTTGATCAAAATTATACCCGGCATCCATCATAATGAAGCCGTAAATTTCCATACTTTTCTTAGGTTCATCCTGTGCATGCAAAGTAACTGCACATAAAAAGAACGCTATAATTGTAAAAATGTTCCTCATGATTTTAGGTTTTGATTAAAAGATTAGCGGATTAAATGTATGATTTTTTTTAAAAATTTAACATATATATTCGGTCAAACCCAGTTTTAATCGATAATAAGTAAAATATTATGAATAAAAAGAGACTTCAACTAACAGGTAAATAAAATCATTATGATTCGAATCATAATGATTTTCATTTTATGTAAAGCACCGTTTTGAGTGTATCCGAAACATTCACTACATATACTTACAAATAGCAGCGAGAAATGTAATTTCGGATACAGTAATTCATTGATATAAGAGAAAACAAAAACCATCAGAAAACAAAAAAGCTATTACTCTACGCAATAGCTTATTGTTTTAAAATCTAAAAATAGTATACCGTTTCTAATACGCTCTTCTTAATTCTTTCCTTATACTCTACCTTTCAATGCATTAAAAACCCATGCGATAGAAAAGAATCCGATACCCACAGCACCAAAACCCCATCCTGCAACGTCTGCATAACGGTACACCGCAAGACCAATCAGTATGCAACCCATAATAACCATGATTAACGTTGCCCATCCTAAAACTGTATTTTTGTTCATCATAATTTCTGCTTTTCGAATTTGATTTGAGGACTGTAAATATCGTCAATTTTATATAAAAAAACCAGTGGGTTGTTTCCACTGGTCTAATTCCTATTATTTTTTCTTACCTCCTGCCAACACATACTTTTTGGTAACCGGATCATAAGTATATTTATTTTCCGCTTTGCCTTTCAGTATTGCATCACCATTGGGTAACAATTTAAACTCCGATCCCTCACTTCGTTTTCTTTGCTGGGTCTCTGAAACCTCTTTTGATGCATCCAGGAACACTTTTTCGGTGATATTCGTAGTGGTTTGCGTGTTTGCAGCTACCTGTGTCTTTGTGGATACCTCCCAAATTTCAGAAACGACACTGGTTATATCTTCCGTTTTTAAATTGGTTTTAACGGTTCCTTTTTCAATCCATGAAATGTAATATAACTGCGTATCTTTAGCTTTAAAACTTGTTATTTTACATTCTGATAATTTTCGTTTGGCGTCTATCGGACGGGTAAAAAGAACTTCTTTTTTACCTCCCTCGTTCAGGTATAAGTGAAACTCATTTTTAACCAGTTCGGCGGAAAGATTATCCGTTTTGGCTAAAACTTCAGAAGTCGTTTTTGAATTCGAACCGCTTTTTTTCTTTTTCTGACTGTACCCGACAGTGGTAATCAATGCTAATGCAATTAATAAAAGTGTCTTTTTCATATATGTAAAATTTATTTTTTAGTGGTCATATATGTTATCGCCTTTTTATTTATTGGTGTTTGCCTACGCAAACCTGTTTTTAATGGCGATTTCATAAGTTGTTTATAGGTTACTTGGTTCTGGAAAAATACAATTTTTTTTTACAAAAACAAATATTTTAAAAAATCTAAAACAACAAACACAGATTCCACAGATTTTCACAGATTAATTTAGAAAATTCGTAAAAGCACTTTGAAGCACTATTTTTAAAAAGTCAAGGTAAATGCATAAAAGTAAAACGTTTAATAATTATTATAGCCTTTCTGTCTGCAAGGTTAAAATTAAAAAATAACCACCGATTCGCAGATTAGAAACTTAATGTATATAAATAATCTGCGAATCTGCGGTAAAAATTGAAATAAAAAAACCACGCCGTTAAGCTACCGTCTGGACACAAATATTTAAATAAAATTTTAGCCACGAATTCACTAATTAATTTGTACAAATTAGTGAATTCGTGGCTAAGTTTTTTAATATGGATATGAAATCAGTGCAAATCTTTTCAATGTGCATCATCTGTACACTATTTTTTAGAGATGTGTCCAGACGATAGGCCGTTAAGCGTGGTTTAAAATATAATTGCGAAAGTTAAAATTAAAAATAACCACAGATTCGCAGATTAAAAACTTAATCTATATAAATAATCTGCGAATCTGCGGTAAAAATTGAAATAAAAAACCACGCCGTTAAGCGTGGTTTAAAATATAATTGCGAAAAGATTATTTCACTTCCTCAAAGTCTACATCCTGAGTTGTATCTCCTGAAGCGTCTGCTTGTGGCTGTGCTTCTTGAGTTTGTCCTTCTGCCTGTGCTTTGTACATTTCCTCTGAAGCGTTTTTCCAAGCTTCGTTGATAGCGTCTAAAGCAGGTTGAATTGTAACGATATCTTTAGTTTCGTATGCCGCTTTCAATCCGTCTAAAGCACTTTGGATATTTGCTTTGTTTCCATCAGATAATTTATCTCCGAACTCAGACAATTGTTTTTCCGTTTGGAAAATCATTCCGTCAGCTTCGTTTAATTTATCTACTTTTTCTTTAGCTAATTTGTCTGCCTCCGCGTTCATTTCAGCTTCTTTTTTCATTTTTTCGATTTCTTCCGGAGTTAATCCTGAAGAAGCCTCGATACGAATATCGTGTGATTTACCTGTTCCTTTATCAACTGCTGTTACGTGGATAATACCATTAGCATCGATATCAAAGATTACTTCAATTTGAGGAACTCCTCTTGGTGCAGGCGGAATTCCGTCTAAATGGAAACGACCGATTGTTTTGTTGTCAGCCGCCATGGTACGCTCACCTTGAATTACGTGAATTTCTACTGATGGCTGATTATCTCCTGCTGTAGAGAAAACCTGAGATTTTTTAGTTGGAATAGTAGTATTTGACTCGATTAATTTAGTCATTACACCTCCCATAGTTTCGATACCTAATGAAAGCGGCGTAACGTCTAATAACAATACGTCTTTCACGTCTCCAGTTAATACACCACCTTGGATAGCAGCTCCAATGGCAACTACTTCATCCGGATTAACTCCTTTTGATGGTTTTTTTCCGAAGAATTTCTCAACCTGCTCCTGAATTACAGGAATACGTGTTGAACCTCCTACTAAGATTACTTCGTCGATATCCGATGTTGATAAACCAGCATCTTTTAATGCTTTTGCAACCGGCTCCATAGAACGTTTGATCAAAGAATCAGCCAATTGCTCGAATTTTGCACGAGTTAATGTCTGTACTAAGTGCTTTGGTCCTGTAGCAGTAGCCGTAACGTATGGTAAGTTGATTTCTGTCTGAGCAGAAGATGATAATTCAATTTTAGCTTTTTCAGCAGCTTCTTTCAAACGCTGTAATGCCATTGGGTCTTTACGTAAATCAAGACCTTCAGCAGCATTGAAATCGTTAGCTAACCAATCGATAATTACCTGATCGAAGTCATCACCACCTAAGTGTGTATCTCCGTTTGTAGACAATACTTCGAAAACGCCGTCTCCTAATTCAAGGATAGAAATATCGAACGTACCTCCACCTAAATCGTAAACTGCGATTTTGTGATCGTGGCCTAATTTATCCAAACCGTAAGCCAATGCAGCAGCTGTAGGTTCGTTGATGATTCTGCGTACTTTTAAACCTGCAATTTCACCAGCCTCTTTTGTAGCCTGACGTTGTGCATCGTTAAAGTAAGCCGGAACGGTAATAACCGCTTCTGTAACTGTAGTTCCTAAATAATCTTCAGCCGTTTTTTTCATTTTCTGAAGTACCATTGCTGATAATTCCTGTGGCGTGTAAAGTCTTCCGTCGATATCAACACGTGGGGTATCGTTATCACCTTTAACTACTTTATAAGCTACAGTTGATGCTTCTTTAGCGCTTTCTGTGTATTTATTACCCATGAAACGTTTGATGGAAGCAATAGTTTTTGTTGGATTCGTTACTGCTTGTCTTTTCGCAGGATCACCCACTTTAATTTCGCCACCTTCCACAAATGCAATTACAGACGGTGTTGTTCTTTTTCCTTCGGCATTAGCAATTACAACTGGTTCTCCACCTTCCATTACGGATACGCAAGAGTTTGTTGTTCCTAAGTCGATTCCAATAATCTTACTCATTTTTATAATAGTTTAATTTTAATTCAAAAGTTTAAAACTCGAGATGCAAATGACAATGATTGTGCCAAGAAGAAAAAAAATATAAAATGTCAGATTCCGCCAAAAAACGATTCAAAAAAACTGACAGGATGACATTAATTGACATTTGTCTGAACATAAATAATCGTTAAAACCTATATTTGACATTTAATTTACGACACATTAATGTCATTTTAAGATTAATTATTCCGTAAGATTTCATACTGATACAACATTGGGTTTTCAAATTTCGTTGGGTCCAGATTAAAAGATTTATCATAGGCTTTCCATGGCGAATTGGAAAAGAAAACCAATTTTCCGCCAACAACCGTGGCCAAAGCAGGCTCATCGAATTCCGGTCGGTTATTATCGATAATTTTGAAATCGGAAATCTGGTTGCCATTCAGATTGTACTGAATTACACGAATCGGTTTCACACCGTTGTGAATGGCAAAAAGTGAATTCTCATGAAAAACCAAACCGTCAATCCCTTTTACCGTGGCGCCTTTCGGAAACGTCAGCCAATTTCTGTTTTGCGGATTTTTAACATCTATAACCAAAATCCCTTTCAGATAATCAGCAATAAACAATTTCGATTGGTTTCTATCAAACGTAATTCCCTGCAAATTAAACGCTTCCGATTTCAGATCCAGCCAAACCGAAAGTATATCGCCCGAAATTTTGTAAATCAGCGCTTCGCCACTGTCCGAAACATAAACATCGCCATCTTTTGTAATAACCAAATCGCCAAAAACATGGTTTCCTGCTACCGGAAATCGCTTAACAATTTTTCGGGTTTTGATATCAATTTTCAGGATTTCTGATTGACCTTCCATTTCTTTTGAAAAACCAATCATCTCAGGCATTGCGGTAGTAGCAACCCAAAGGTATTTTTCTTTTGCATCGGCTTTCATGGCAAATACCGAAAAATTACTTTCCGCAAACCAATCCGAACATTGACCGGTTTTAAAATCAAAGGCTACAATTTTCTTTTTTCGGATGCTTGATGCCAGCCAGATTTTCTGATTGGACAAATAGAATAGACTTTCAGGATGCAGATCTTTTTCAGATAGGAAAATAACTTTTTCAGAATGACTTATGATTTTGTTCAGGTCGGCTTTCATCTGAATGACATTCGCAAATCCGGGAGTAGCCTTCAGATTATCAAAATCGGCATCTTTTTCAAAATCGACTTTGTTATTCAACAACACCAATTTTTCCAATACAGTAATCGCTTTTTCGCTTTCATTATTCAATGCGTATGCCGCTGCCAGATTGTAAGTATAGGTTGGATGCGAAGGCCGAAGACTGTCTAATTTCTGAGTGATTTTTAAAAACTGAACGTAATTTTTATTCTTATACGCTTCCGTACTTTCCTTGTAAAGTTCCCTTTGTGATTGCGGAAAACAAACAACTGAAAACAAAAACGTTACTATAATAAACACAATGCTATTCATGATGATTTTTTGATTGACTGCTCAAAAATACTGTTTTAAAACATAAAGTCTGATGTTAAGGTTGTTATAAAAAATCAAACCGTTATGAACTGTCAAATTATAGAATTACCTTTGTCATAAATAATAAATTATAGAATAAATTATGGAATGTATTTCCGTTTTCGATATGCTTAAAATTGGTGTTGGACCTTCAAGTTCACACACTTTAGGCCCGTGGCGTGCTGCCGAACAATTTCTTGCCGAAATCCGCGAACGTAACCTCATCGATAATATTAACCGAATTAAAGTGGATTTATACGGTTCGCTTTCGCTGACAGGAAAAGGACACGCTACCGATTTGGCCGTAATGCTTGGTTTAAGCGGTGCCGATCCGGAATATATCCCTGTGGAAAGCATCGATGTGATTATCACGGCTATAAAAAATAAAAAGGAAATCTTCCTCGGAAACGAAATCATCATTCCTTTCGATTTTGAAAATGATATCGTTTTCAACAAAAACTTCTTACCGTTTCATGCGAATGGTCTGACGTTTACGGTTATCACTGATACTGAAGAATATTCCTCTACCTTCTACTCTATCGGTGGCGGATTCGTGGTGAAGGAAGACCGTGAACATTCGAAAGAAAACAAAGAAATAAAACGCAGTTTCCCATTTCCAATTGATAAAGCGGAAGAACTTCTGACGTATTGCAAAAAAGAAAACAAAAAGATTTCCGAAATCGTATTTGAAAACGAGAAATCAATGCGTTCCGAAGAAGAAATCGATCATGAGTTGATGCGCATCTGGAACACCATGTTAGAATGTATTTACATCGGATGCCATTCGGAAGGAACTTTACCGGGAGGATTGAATGTCCGTCGTCGTGCGTATGACATGCATAAAAATCTTATCGGTGTTTTACCGTATGACAACCCGCAATCGTGGCTGGAAACCATTCGTATGACCGAAGTGAAATTCCGTCAGATATTAAAATGGGTTAGCTGTTTTGCTTTGGCAGTTAACGAAGTAAATGCAGCCCTAGGACGCGTTGTAACAGCACCTACCAATGGAAGCGCCGGTGTTATTCCTGCCGTTTTAATGTATTATATGGTAATTGAAAACCACGAAGCCAACGAAGAACATATCAAACAATTCCTAATGGTTGCCGGTGAAGTGGGCAGTATATTTAAAAAAGGCGCTACCATTTCTGCCGCTATGGGTGGATGTCAGGCCGAAATTGGCGTATCCTCAGCCATGGCAGCAGCAGCCTTATGTGAAGTGATGGGCGGAACTCCGGAACAGGTTCTGGTTGCTGCCGAAATCGCCATGGAACACCATTTAGGTTTAACCTGCGACCCTATTGGCGGTTTGGTTCAGATTCCGTGTATCGAAAGAAATACGATGGGAGCCATCAAAGCCATCAACGCAGCCGAATTAGCTATGGAAACTGATCCGAAAAACGCAAAAGTGCCTTTGGATAAAGTGGTGGATACGATGTGGCAAACCGCAAAAGACATGAATAACAAATACAAAGAAACGTCCGAAGGCGGTTTGGCTGTTGCTGTTAACATGTCGGATTGCTAATTTTACAAAATAATTAAATCCTAATTTTAATTGAAGAAAATCTTAATCATTGACGACGAAGAAAAACTTCGCGGATTGATTGCCCGAATTATACATCTCGAAGGCTTTGAGGTTGTCGAAGCAGGCGATTGTAAATCGGGATTAAAAAAATTGGAGCAAAACAATATTGATGTTGTTTTATGCGATGTCAAACTACCCGATGGTAACGGTGTGGATTTAACCGCAATTATCAAAGACAAAAATCCATCTGTCGAGGTTATTCTGCTTACCGCCTACGGAAATATTCCCGACGGTGTTCAGGCTATAAAAAACGGCGCTTTTGATTATATCGTAAAAGGTGATGATAATAATAAAATCATTCCGCTGCTCCACCGCGCTATAGAAAAAGGAACGCTGACAAAAAGAGTTTCACAGTTGGAAGCGCAATTGGAAACCAAGTTCTCTTTTGACGGGATAATCGGAAACTCAAAAGCATTACAACAAGCTATTGAACTGGCTAAAAAAGTTGCTGTAACCGATACAACAGTGTTGCTAACCGGCGAAACCGGAACCGGAAAAGAAGTTTTCGCGCAGGCGATTCATCAGTCAAGTAACCGAAAAAACAAACATTTTGTGGCCATTAACTGTTCGGCTTTCAGCCATGATTTACTGGAAAGTGAAATGTTCGGACATACTGCCGGAGCGTTTACCGGAGCAACCAAGGACAAAAAAGGGTTGTTCGAAGAGGCAAATAACGGAACCATCTTTCTGGATGAAGTCGGCGAAATGGCACTCGATTTACAGGCGAAATTACTCCGCGTAATTGAAAACGGAGAATTTATCAAAGTGGGTGAAAGCAAGGTTACCAAAGTCGATGTCCGGATAATAACTGCAACGAATCGCGATTTAACAAAAGAGATTGAAGCAGGCCATTTCCGTCAGGATTTATATTACCGTCTTTCAGTTTTTCAAATTAAATTACCTGCATTGCGGGAACGTGTGATTGATATTGAACTTTTGGCAAAATATTTTCTGAATTCTTTCGCTTTAAAAACGAATAAAAAGATAAAATCGATTTCCGATGAGTTTATTCACTTGTTGAAATTGCACACTTGGCCGGGAAATATCCGTGAACTCAAAAATGTTCTGGAGCGCAGTGTGATTTTGGAAACCGGAGATGTACTTCTGCCTGACTGTCTTCCGTTTGAAATCCAACAACTGAAAGATTTCAGCAATACAGATTCCGATAAAACTATGTCTGCATTTTCAATGGCTTCCGCCGAAAAAATTCATATCCAAAAAGTACTGAATTATACAAACCACAATAAAACGGAGACCGCAAGACTGCTCGGAATTGCCCTGACAACCTTATACCGAAAGCTGGAAGAATACAAAATAAGCTAAAAACCCTATCGTTTTGAAAGTACCTACCCTATCGTTTTGATAGGGTTTTTCTTTGGCACAAACTTCATAAAAACCATAAACATCACAGTATGTGAACTTTAAACCTTTTCCTAAAAAAGAGGTTCGCTTTTTGGCATAGAACAGAAAAATAAATTCATGTTTTATGAAATCGCCATTAACCAGAAGTTTACGCAAGCAAACACCGATAAATAAAAAGCGATACTATATATGACTGCTAACAAATAAATTTTACATATATGAAACAGTTTAATGAAAGTCTGGTCAGAAAAATGGAACGCTTGGCCAGCATTACCATCAGCAGTTTGCAGTTGGGCAAAAAGGCAAGAACTAAAAGATGTCTCGCTCTTGCTGATGAGTTACTAAGTAAAGGTAATGAAGAAATGAAAAATGCCATTACCAATGTGTATTTGTACTCGGTTTCGCATTATCTGGAATTGAACCGATATCCGATTTCAAAAATGTTACCGGTTACACTCCGCAATGAATATGTCAAACAGATTAATACTTCAGGAGTATGATGACAGTAGTTTTAACAGTAGTGGGACTGCTTTGTTTTGCAATCCTTTACGCATCAATTTATTATTTCGATAAAATTTAAGTATATGGTAGCTTTATTCATCATAGCCATAGCCGTTTTTGCCTATATCTGTTATGTGTTAGTTAAACCCGAAAAATTTTAAACCATGAACACAGAAATTATAGGAATCGTAGCGATGTTTCTCATAACACTTGGATTATCCATTCCGTTAGGAAAGTACATTGCAAAAGTATATACAGGTCAGAAAACATTTTTAGATCCTGTCTTTAATCCGATAGAAAAACTATTCTATAAAATAAGTGGCATAGATGCAACCAAAGAAATGAACTGGAAACAACATATGTTTGTTTTGCTGACATTAAACACGATTTGGTTCCTGTTGGGAATGATTATCTTAATGTGCCAGGGATGGCTTCCGCTAAATCCGGATAACAATCCGAACATGACCGCAGATCTGGCTTTCAATACCGCAATCTCGTTTTTGGTAAACTGTAACCTGCAGCACTATTCCGGGGAAACCGGAGTCACTTATCTGAGTCAGTTGTTTTTAATGTTCTTACAGTTTGTGTCTGCAGGGATCGGTTTAGCCGCTGCCGCTGTGTTGTTCAATGCCTTAAAAGAAAGAACTACCGAAAAACTGGGTAATTTCTACAACTATTTTATTAAATCGTGTACCCGTATTTTGTTACCGGTTTCAGTAGTTGTAGCAGTTGTTTTGTTATTCAACGGTACGCCAATGACTTTTGAAGGAAAAGATACAATTACAACGCTTCAGGGTGATACCGTTCAGGTTTCTACAGGACCTGTTGCCGCTTTTACAGCTATCAAACATGTGGGAACCAATGGCGGTGGTTTTTTCGGAACCAATTCGTCACATCCGTTAGAAAACCCTAATTATTTCACCAATATGGTTGAAATGATAGCGCAGATGATTATTCCGTTTGCCATGATTTTCGCCCTTGGTTTTTACTTAAACCGACGCAAATTATCTTGGATGATTTTCAGCGTCATGACCATCGGATTTTTAGCCTTAACAGTTCCGACTGTCATGGCAGAAATGAATGGAAATCCCGAAATCGAAGCCATGGGAATCGATACATCTAATGGTGCAACCGAAGGTAAGGAAGTTCGTTTCGGAGCAGCAGCTTCAGGGTATTGGAGTATCGCCACAACAGTAATTTCTACCGGTTCGGTAAACTCGATGCACGACAGTGCCATGCCTTTGTCGGGTATGAATCAATTGCTGGCCATGATGGTTAACTGTTTCTACGGTAGTTGTGGTGTCGGATTACTAAACTTCTACATTTTCATCATACTGGCTGTATTTATCAGCGGATTGATGGTGGGAAGAACGCCCGAGTTTTTAGGGAAGAAAATCGAAGCCCGTGAAATGAAAATCGCCATGATTGTAGCCTTGTTTCACACCCTGTTGATATTAGTGGGAGTTGCCTTATCGACCGGTTTTCCAGAACAGGGAGCCAGTACATTGAACAATCCCGGGTTTCACGGATTCAGCGAGATTCTTTATGAATTCACTTCGTCATCAGCCAATAACGGTAGCGGATTTGAAGGTTTGGGCGACAACAATCCGTGGTGGAATATCACAACCGGAATCGTTTTGCTGCTTTCCAGATTTTTGCCAATAATCGGACCAATCGCGATAGCCGGAATTTTAGCCAATAAGAAACACATTCCGGAAAGTGCAGGCACTTTAAAAACGGATACGACAACTTTCGGACTAATGATTTTTTCCGTAATCGCAATCATTGCAGCCTTGTCGTTCTTCCCTGCTTTGGCATTAGGACCGATAGCCGAATATTTTTCAATGAAGTAATCGTTGAAAATGTACAACATTCAATTTTATAAAAATGAAAACTAAAAATAAATCCCTGTTTCAGAAAGAATTGATAATGGAGGCTTTAAAACAATCCTTTTTGAAGCTCAATCCTGTGACACTTTTCCGAAACCCAATTATGTTCACGGTAGAAATCGGAACAGCAGTAATGTTTTGTGTATGCCTTTGGATTTTAGCCGGAGAACAATCACAAGGTAGTTTTGCATACAACTTCACAATTTTTGTAATTCTGCTTTTTACGCTTTTGTTTGCCAATTTCGCTGAAGCTATTGCTGAGGCGCGGGGTAAAGCTCAAGCCGACAGTTTGCGAAAAACAAGAGAAGAAACTCCTGCCAAAAAAATAGAGCGTGTAGGCGAATTACACGTAAACGAAGTTGTAGTTGTACCTTCTTCAAGTCTTGTTAAAGGTGATGTTTTCATTTGTGAAGCGGGCGATATCATCCCGACAGACGGTGAAATTATAGAAGGTTTGGCTACGATTGATGAAAGTGCCATAACCGGAGAAAGCGCACCGGTAATTCGTGAAGCCGGAGGCGATAAAAGTTCGGTTACCGGAGGTACAAAAGTCTTGTCAGACAAAATTAAAGTACAGGTAACCATCGAACACGGCGAAAGTTTCCTTGATAAAATGATTGCTTTGGTGGAAGGAGCATCACGTCAGAAAACACCAAATGAAATTGCGCTGACCATCTTGCTTGCAGGATTCACTTTGATATTTATTATAGTATGTGTGACGCTGAAACCTTTTGCGGATTACGCTAATATCCCAATCACCATTGCGGCGTTTATTTCACTTTTTGTCTGCTTAATTCCAACTACCATCGGCGGATTACTATCGGCTATCGGTATTGCGGGAATGGACAGAGCGCTGCGTGCCAATGTGATAACAAAATCAGGTAAAGCGGTGGAAACTGCCGGTGACATCGATGTGCTTTTATTGGATAAAACCGGAACCATCACCATCGGTAACCGAAAAGCAACTCATTTTTACCCTGCCAATGGCGTTGCCGAATCGGATTTTGTGAAAGCCTGTGTACTTTCCTCTTTAGCCGATGAAACGCCGGAAGGAAAATCCATCATCGAATTGGCCGGAAAAGATGCGGTGAGAAATCTTTCCATTGAAGGAGCCACATTAATAAAATTTACCGCCGAAACCAGAAGCAGCGGGGTGAATCTTCCCAACGGAACCAAAATCAGGAAAGGGGCTTTTGATGCAATCCGAAATCTGAGTGTAAATGCAGGTTTTACTTTCCCGAAAGAAACTGCCGAAAGAGTAACCGAAATTTCAAGCAACGGTGGAACGCCTCTAGTAGTTTCTGAAAATGAAAAAGTAGTGGGTGTTATCGAATTACAGGACATTATAAAACCCGGAATTCAGGAACGTTTTGAGCGTTTGCGTAAAATGGGTGTAAAAACCGTAATGGTTACCGGAGACAATCCGCTAACTGCTAAGTTTATTGCCGAAAAAGCCGGTGTGGATGATTTCATCGCCGAAGCCAAACCGGAAGATAAAATGAATTACATCAAAAACGAACAACAACTTGGTAAGCTAGTAGCCATGATGGGTGACGGTACCAATGATGCACCGGCTTTAGCTCAGGCTGATGTGGGCGTTGCGATGAACAGTGGAACTCAGGCTGCTAAAGAAGCAGGTAACATGGTGGATTTAGACAACGATCCGACCAAACTGATTGAAATTGTTGAAATCGGCAAGCAATTACTAATGACAAGAGGTACGTTAACCACTTTCAGTATTGCGAACGACGTGGCGAAGTATTTTGCTATCATTCCGGCTCTTTTCATCACTGCAATCCCATCATTGCAAGGATTAAACATCATGCAGTTACACAGTCCGGAGAGTGTCATTTTATCAGCCGTAATTTTCAATGCAATTGTAATTCCGTTCTTAATTCCGTTAGCCTTAAAAGGGGTTACTTACAAACCGATCGGAGCTTCGGCGTTATTGAGAAGAAACTTACTGTGGTACGGATTGGGAGGTATTATCGTTCCGTTTATCGGAATCAAAGTAATTGATATAGCAGTTGCATTATTCATGTAATTAAAACTTAAAAAAATGAAAAAACATATTTTATCAGGAATAAAATTGACAGCAGTATGCCTCGTCTTTTTTTCAGGGATTTACACCTTGTTTATTTTAGGAATTGCACAAATGGCACCTAATCAGGGTAAAGGGGAAATAGTTGAAGCAAATGGAAAAAAACAATATTTGAACATCGGCCAATCGTTTACGGACGGAAAATATTTTAACTCTCGCCCGTCAGCTGTAGCATACAATGCAGCTGGTTCGGGAGGAAGTAATAAAGGTCCGAGTAATCCGGAATATTTAGCCGAAGTAAAGCAAAGAATCGACACCTTCCTGATTCAGAACCCTGAAATCAAAAGAAGTGAAATTCCTGCCGATCTGGTTACCGCCAGCGGAAGTGGTTTAGATCCGAATATTTCAGCTCAGGCTGCAAAGGTTCAGGTAAAACGCATTACCAAAATCAGAAACATTAATGAACAAAAATTGGTACATTTAATCGCTGAAAATACAGACAAACCTTTATTGGGGGTTTTTGGCCCGGAAAAAATTAATGTACTGCAATTAAATATCGCTTTAGACAAAATAAAATGAAATCAAAAATCACAATAATAATAACAACTGCCTTAACATCATTAGGCTTACAGGCACAAACTGACAGTACAAAAACAGTAAATCCTTTAAAATTCAGTGGCTATGTTGACGTCTATTATGCCTATGATTTTGGAGAGCCGGAGAACAATACACGCCCCAGTTTCATGTACTCACACAATCGTCATAACGAAGTTGCTTTGAATTTAGGTTTTATCAAAGCAGCCTATGAAAAAGATAATGTGAGAGCCAATCTTGCTTTTATGGCAGGAACCTACTCCAACGCTAATTTAGCTGCTGAAGAAGGTGTTTTAAAAAACATTTACGAAGCCAACGCCGGAGTTAAACTTTCAAAAACCAAAAATCTTTGGGTCGATGCCGGGATTTTTGCTTCACACATCGGTTTCGAAAGTGCCGTAAGTAAAGAATGCTGGGCTCTGACCCGATGCATACTTTCCGACAATTCACCTTATTATGAAAGCGGTGTAAAAGTCGGATACACTTCAGACAGCGGAAAATGGTTTGTCAGTGGATTGGTTTTAAACGGATGGCAACGTATCCAACGCGTAGACGGTAACAAAACATTGGCTTTCGGTCATCAATTAACCTATAAGCCTAACTCAAAAGTAACATTAAACAGCAGCTCTTTTATCGGAAATGATAAACCGAATGATTCCAAACAGATGCGTTATTTCCACAATCTATACGGTCAGTATCAGTTAAATGACAAATGGGGATTAACAGCAGGTTTCGACATTGGAGCCGAACAAAAATCAAAAGGAAGTGAAAGCTACAATTGCTGGTATTCACCGGTTTTAATCGCAAAATATAAAGCAACTGATAAGATAAATATTGTGGCCCGAGGAGAATATTATTCGGATGAAAATGGGGTAATCATTACAACAGGAACACCAAATGGTTTTCAAACGTTCGGATATTCCTTAAATTTAGACTATTATATTTATGATAACGCAGTTTGGCGTATTGAGGCACGAAATTTAAGCAGTAAAGATGAGGTTTTTACTAAAAATGGGGACCCTGTAAAGCAAAATTTTGCAATGGTAACATCTTTAACGGTTTCATTTTAATCCAATTTAAACGGTACAATTTTGGAAATCAGGAGAGAAGATAACGTTCAGCATTTTCTGGACTTAATTAAAAAGTCACGAAGAGGAAAATTTAAAGTCTACATCGGCATGAGTGCCGGTGTGGGCAAAACTTTCCGTATGCTTCAGGAAGCACATGCCTTACTTAAAAACGGTATCGACATTAAAATCGGATTTATTGAAACCCATAACCGAAAAGAAACACAGGAATTGTTGGAGGGTTTGCCTGTGGTTCCGAGAAGGAAGTTATTCTACAAAGGGAAAGAACTGGAGGAAATGGACGTTCAGGCGATTATCAATCTGCGTCCGGAAGTTGTAATCGTTGATGAATTGGCACATACCAACATCGAAGGAAGTAAAAACGAGAAACGCTGGCAGGATGTAATGGAGATCCTTGATGCCGGGATTAACGTTATAAGCGCCATAAACATTCAGCATATTGAGAGTCTGAACGAAGAAATAAAATACATTACGGGCGTTGAGGTTAAAGAACGGATTCCCGACAGTGTTTTAGCACAGGCCGATGAAGTGGTAAACATCGATTTAACCGCCGATGAACTGATAACCCGATTAAAAGAAGGAAAAATATATCAGGCGGAAAAAATAGAAACAGCCCTGAAAAACTTTTTTAAAAGTGAACATATTCTGCAATTGCGTGAATTAGCGCTGAAAGAAGTGGCAAGTCAGGTGGAACGAAAAGTGGAAATTGAAGTTCCGAAAAATAAAAACATACGGCACGAAAAGTTTTTGGCCTGTATCAGCAGTAATGAGAGAACAGCCAAAAAAGTGATCCGGAAAACGGCACGACTGGCAAATTATTATAACAGCAAATGGTTTGTTTTATACGTTCAGGTACCTGAAGAGAGTGTGGACAAGATTCCGCTAGACAAACAACGCCATCTGATCAATAACTTCAAACTGGCTACCGAATTGGGTGCCGAAGTAATAAAAGTGGAACATACGAAAATCGCCAAAGCCATCATTGAACAAGCCGAACTGAAAAACATAACTACCGTTTGCATCGGAAAACCACGAATGAATCTGATGAAAATAATTCTATCCACAAATGTTTTCAAAGAGCTGTTAAACAAACTATCTTCGAGTGATATAGATTTGATTATACTTAGTTGAGAAAGAGAAGACATAAAAGATGCAAGAACCAAAAACCAAGAAAAAATAAATTAAGTAGATGATGGATCAAAAAGAAAGTCTTCTGTTTTTTGTTTTTTGTATTTCCTCTTGTTTCTTGCCTCTTGCTTCTAAAAAAACATAACTATGAAAATAAAAACAAAACTTACGCTTGGCGTGGGATTATTGTTCTTCCTGATCGTGCTTTTGGTAGCGTTGGGCGTCAGACAGGTTCATGTGATTTCAAATGACACTAAGAATATTCTGGTGGCTAATTACAATTCGCTGGACTATTCCCGAAACATGCTCAAAGAACTGGATAAAATTGAAACCGAAAACCAATCGTTTCAAAAATTCAATGGATTTCTGAAATTGCAATTGCAGAATATAACCGAAATAGGCGAAAAAGAGCTTACCCAAAGTCTCGTAGATGATGTTGCGAATTATCAAAATCAACCTGATAACAAAACTGCTGCAATTCATATCAGAAAAGACCTGAATGATATTATGAAACTCAATATGGATGCGATTCAACGTAAAAGCGTAGTAGCTTCAAAAACGGCACAAGGCGCAATTTTATGGATTTCAATAACCGGCGCGACCTGTTTTATCATCGCCTTTACATTATTGGTGAATCTGCCAAGCAGTATTGCCGATCCCATTAAAGATTTAACCGAAAGTATCCGGCAAATTGCAGCCAAAAACTACCATCAGAGAGTTCATTTTGAAAATCATAATGAATTTGGTGATTTGGCAAAATCATTCAATACGATGGCCGAGAAACTACAGGAGTATAATGACAGTAATCTGGCCAAATTGATGACTGAAAAAAAGCGGATAGAAACGCTTATCAACAATATGCATGATCCTGTTATCGGGTTGGATGATAAAAATAACATTCTGTTAATTAATGAAGAAGCATTGAAAATATCAGGCTTAAATGCAGGCGAGGTTATTGGGAAACCGGCGCAGGAAGTAGCACTTTCAAACGATTTATTACGATCGTTATTACAACATCTTGTAAATGATGAGTTCAATAAAAACCATGAAACACTGAAAATATATGCTGATAAAAAAGAAAGCTATTTCGAAAAACAGCTCGTTCCGATAGGGGTTATCCCGACAGGCGAAAAAGAGAAAAAACAAATCGGTTCTTTTATCATTCTCAGAAATGTCACGGCTTATAAAGAGTTGGATGACGCTAAAACTAACTTTATTGCAACTGTTTCACACGAATTCAAAACTCCTATTGCCTCC
This sequence comes from Flavobacterium limnosediminis JC2902, assembly GCF_000498535.1. Classification (GTDB taxonomy): domain Bacteria; phylum Bacteroidota; class Bacteroidia; order Flavobacteriales; family Flavobacteriaceae; genus Flavobacterium; species Flavobacterium limnosediminis. The sequence continues at coordinate 102,327 of NZ_AVGG01000007.1, forward strand.
ATGAAAATGAGCTTACAACTTTTGGAAAATGAAGGAATAGGCAAACTCAACAGCGAGCAGAAAGGATTAATTCACAGTATTTATGATGATGCTGACAGGTTGCTCAAAACTACCGGAGAATTGTTGAACATCACACAGGTAGAGTCCGGAAAAACCAGGATGCATATTGAATTATGCGAAATCGGAGAAATAGTTAAACATTCTGTTGAGTCAACCAAAAATCTTGCAGAACAAAATAACATTGCTTTACAGGTACACATCGAAGAAAATTTACCGCAAATTAATGCTGATTCGGAAAAAACGGCTTGGGTAATTTCGAACTTAATTTCAAATGCAATCCGATATTCTTACGAAAACTCATCGGTTGCCATTAAAGCAAAAAAAGTTGACAGAACAGTGAAGGTAAGTGTTATCGATAATGGTTTGGGGATTTCATCTCAATACAAGGACAGAATATTTGACAAGTACTTCAGGGTGCCGGGAACCGAAAAAGAAGGAACCGGACTCGGATTAGCAATCAGTAAAGAATTTATAGAAGCTCAGGGCGGAACAATTTCAGTTGAAAGTGAATTGGGTTCCGGAAGTACTTTCACAATTTCCTTTAAAAGCAGTACCTAAATCAGTTACTGCTTTTTACGTCTTGTATCAATCAAATGGACGATTTTCCATGTTTCATTTTCTTTGAAAAGCGTAAAGGCGTTTACTCCGGAATGGCTCAACTTCCCGTTCACGTAAAACTCATACGGTGTCCAGGCGTGGGCCATTTTTCCGTCAATCTGAATGTTATAACTCAGAATCTTTTCTTCGAATTTCAAATCGGCGGGGAATGTGGAAAATGATTTATAAAATTCGGATGGTTTTTCCTCTTCAAATCGCGTTCCCTTCTGCCCTTCTATTATCGATTGCAGAATCATTTTCTCAGAACAAACGGATTTTATTTTCACGGTGTCTTTGGCATGAAACCCAACAAAAAAGGTTTTAATCGTATTTTCGACTTCCAATTTTTGAGCGTTGGAAATAATCGGTAAACAAAACAAAAACAAGAAAAGCAGCTTTTTCATTTTTACTGATTTTTAATTACGTACAATAAGTAGCATTTATCCCATTATTGTTACGTCATTTTGGAAATTGTAGTAATTTTACAATCTAATTACAGAAAAAAGGCTGTTACAAGTTAATTCAGAACTTCTAACTTCCTATTTCTGACTTCTAACTAAAAAATTATGTCAGTAGCCAAAAAAGATTACAAAAGAATTACCACAAAATCGTTAATCGAAATGAAAGCCAACGGAGAGAAAATCTCGATGCTTACGGCTTATGATTATACCATGGCAAAGATTGTTGACTCAGCAGGAGTTGACGTAATTTTAGTTGGTGACTCTGCCAGTAATGTAATGGCAGGACACGAAACCACGCTTCCCATCACTTTGGACCAGATGATTTATCACGCATCTTCCGTGGTAAGAGCTGCTGAAAGAGCGCTGGTTGTGGTTGATTTGCCTTTCGGAAGTTATCAGTCAGATCCCAGAGAAGCATTACGTTCTTCCATCCGAATCATGAAGGAAAGCGGTGGTCATGCCGTAAAACTTGAGGGCGGAAAAGAAATTAAGGAAAGTATCAAAAAAATATTAAACGCCGGAATTCCCGTTATGGGACATTTGGGTTTAACACCGCAATCGATTTATAAATTCGGAACCTATACCGTTCGTGCCAAAGAAGAAGCGGAAGCTGAAAAACTTTTGGAAGATGCCAAAATGCTGGAGAAAATTGGCTGTTTTGCATTGGTTTTGGAAAAAATACCATCTGCATTGGCACAAAAAGTAGCCGCAAGCATTTCCATTCCCGTAATAGGAATTGGTGCCGGAAGCGGTGTTGACGGACAGGTATTGGTTTTACACGATATGATCGGGATGACACACGAATTCAGTCCGCGTTTCTTACGCCGTTACATGAATTTATTCGAAGACATGACCAAAGCCATCGGACAATATGTTGAGGATGTAAAATCGGTTGATTTCCCTAATGCGAATGAACAGTATTAGTTAGACTGATTTAGACTTCTTAGACTAGCTTAGATTTCTTAGATTGTTGGATTATTTGGATTGACAGACTGACTTCGATTATTAAATTTTATATACGCCAAAATTATATGCATCAATTTAAAGAGTTGGGAATTTGGAAAAAAAGCAGGGTATTTTGTTCAGACATATACTCCATCACAACCTCTTTCCCTAATGAAGAAAAATTTGGTCTAACCAACCAGTTAAGAAGAGCCTCTGTTTCTATTCCTTCTAACATCGCTGAGGGTTCATCCCGAAATTCAAATAAAGATTTTTCAAGGTTTTTGGAAATTGCCATAGGTTCTGCCTATGAAGTCGAAACACAACTTATAATTGCATCCGATTTAGGTTTTATTGATTCAGAAAAATTATTTTTGCTGTCTAATCAGCTTAATGAAATTATAAAAATGATTTCAAGATTTCGTTCTACATTGAAAATCTAAGAAATCTAAGCTAGTCTAAGAGGTCTAAAAATCTAAGAAGTCTAAATGAAAATTCTCTCTACAAAAGACAATTTACAAATTCTCCACGAAGACAATCATATTATAATTGTTAACAAGCGTGTAGGCGATATTGTGCAAGGTGATAAAACCGGAGACAAACCGTTAAGCGATGTCGTAAAGGAATACATAAAAGAAAAATACAACAAACCCGGAGAAGTTTTTCTCGGTGTGGTTCATCGTTTGGACCGACCTACAACCGGTATCGTAGTTTTTGCCAAGACTTCAAAAGCTTTGACGCGCCTGAATGAAATGTTCAGTAAACGCGAAACTCAAAAGACCTATTGGGCTGTGGTGAAAAACCAACCACCTAAAACCGAAGATATTCTTGTGCACTTTCTGAAAAGAAATCCGAAAAACAATACTTCAAAAGCACATATAAAAGAAGTTCCCGAGAGTAAAAAAGCCAGTTTAGATTATAAGATCATTAAGAAACTGGACAACTATTACGTCTTGGAAATCAATCTGCATACCGGAAGACATCATCAGATCCGAAGTCAGCTTTCAGCAATCGGATGTCCGATAAAAGGCGATTTGAAATATGGTTTCGACCGAAGCAATCCGGATGGAGGAATTCATCTGCATGCACGAAAATTGGTCTTCATTCACCCGGTTAGTAAAGAAACTTTAGAGATTATTGCACCAGTTCCTGATAATGTTGTTTGGAAAAACATTTAACTTTTTGTTTATTTACTGTTTAAAATACAAATTAAATCACATTATGAGAAAAATTCTACTTCTGTCATGTTCTTTACTTTCCATAAGCGCCTTTTCACAGGAGCATTTTTCAGGAATCAACACTTCCAAAAGAACCGGATTACTTAATGCTTATATCAATCCGGCCGAGTTAAATAATATGTTCCGAACTTATGATGTCAATGTTTTCAACATGAGTCTGAACGTTTCCAATAATAAAATCAGCTTTTCTGATATTACTGAAGGAGAGAACATTGAAGATAAAATTTTTACCGGAACAGAACCTGTCAGCATGCGTGTTGACGCTTTGGTTCAGGGTCCTTCTTTCGGAATGAAAGTTAAAAAATGGGCTTTTGCCGTTACTACTGCAGGAAATATTAAAGCCAACGCCATAGATATTGATGTGAACCTTGGAAACGCACTTAACAATTCTTTCTTAGGGACATCACAGATAAATTCTCAATACAACCAAAGAATGAACGGTGTTACCTGGGGTGAAATTAATCTTTCCGCAGCCCGAACCATTTATGAAAATGAGCAGCATAAATTCAATGCGGGAGCGACTTTTAAATTACTTTTCCCCGGTTCCTATACAAATTTCGGATTGGAGAATCTACAGGGAACCATTATTGCCGATCCTTTAACCGGTGATGTTTACCTGTCTGGTGCGAGTGCTAATGTAAATTTTTCTTATTCGGGTTCATTAGCTGAAAGTTACGAAGACAGTTCAAATTATAACGAACTTTTCGCTGGAGGTTTGAACGGTTTCGGTACCGATTTTGGTTTCAATTACCAATTAAAAGAAAAAGCAACTGCTGTTGCTGAAGGTGAGACACCTAAGCCACAAGGATATAAATTAAATGCCGGTCTTTCTTTCAGAAATATAGGCAGTATGACTTTTAAAGACGATAACAATCATTCTGCTAACTACACACTTGATATTCCTGCAACCGACCCGCTGAATCTTGACGAATTTGAGGATACGGAAAGTGTTGCTGAAATTGAGCAAATATTGATTGATAATGGTTATCTAAAGGAAACTGCTTCAAGTAAAGATTTCAAAGTAAAACTTCCTGCCGTAATAAATGCGTACGTTGACTATAAAATTTACAACAAATGGTCGGTTTCTGCCTATACGCAACAGAAATTATCAGATGACAGTCAGAATGATTTCTCGACAATCCAAAATATCATTACACTGACTCCTCGATTCGGAGGGGAAAACTATGAGATTTACATGCCTTTTTCAGACAATGAAGTTTCCGGATTTACAACTGGTTTCGGAGTTAGGTTAGGCGGATTTTTCCTTGGTTCGGGTTCGATTGTAACTGCGGCATTGAGTGATTCCAAACAGGCTGATTTTTACTTTGGATTCAGATTCGGAATATAATATTTACAATAAAAAATGAATTACATCAACAAGCGTCTTAACGAAGTAAGACAAAACGGTTATCAGATTGATCTTGGGGATTTGATAAACGAAAGTTTTGAAAGTTATAAGAAAATTGCACTTTTGGCTGGGTTAGCACTGCTGATCGTAATTTTAACATTGATAATTGTTGTTGTTTTCGGATTATCCTATTTTACGGATTTTGAAAATCTGTCGGAAGAAAGCATGATAATGAATTTCGCCACATTTTCTCCTGTGGAAATAGCGGCGTATATCGGAGGAGTTTCACTATTTGCAATGTTTTTGGCTCCGTTTACTGCGGGTTTGATTAAAATCGTTCACGATGTGGAAACCAAGGATGAGGTTTCTTTTGCTACTATTTTTGAATGCTACAAGGCCGGTTATTTAAAGGACCTGCTCTTGTCTTCATTAATAATTTCACTGATTACAAGCACATTAACAGTGGTGTTTCAGATTATTCATCTGGATTTTGTAGGAACGCTGCTAAGTTATGTGATTGGTTTTCTGATGTGTATGACAATCCCGCTGATTGTCTTTGGAAAATTATCGGCAATGAGTGCAATCAGTAACAGCATTATGGTGGTTTCCAAGCAACCGCTGATTATATTTTTGGCTTTATTGCTCGCTGCAATTGGTTCATTCATAGGATTTTTTGGTTTTTGCATAGGGATATTCTTCACATTGCCTTACCTTTATTGTATGTATTATGCAATTTACAAACACAGTGTTGGATTTGAAGAGTAATACATAACAATAGATTATTTTATTTTAAATTTTGTTTGTTATGAAATGGAAAGGCTATAGAAAAAGTGACAATGTTGAGGACCGAAGAGGAATGTCTACCGGAGGAAAAACCCTCGTTGGTGGCGGAATTTTGGGAATTATCATTTTGCTTGTAAATCTTTTTGGCGGAGAAAATGCACAGCAACTCACTCCTATTTTAGAGCAGATACAACAGGGACAGCCCCAACAAACAGAACAACGGGAACTTACCGCTGAAGAAATTGAAATTGGTGATTTCGTAAACGCCAATTTCGCCATTATGGAAGATACGTGGGGTAAAATATTTGAGGAAAACGGCATGACCTATGAAAAACCTAAAATGGTTTTATTTACAGATCAAGTCCAAACCGCTTGTGGTGGAGCGACTTCTGCTTCAGGTCCTTTCTATTGCCCCGGAGATAAAAAGGTATATATGGATATGGCTTTTTTTGAAGAACTCAGAACGCGGTTTGGTGCCAAAGGAGGTGATTTTGCGATCGCTTATGTTATGGCACATGAAGTTGGGCATCATGTACAAACCCTATTGGGAACTTCTGCAAAAGTAAGACAACTGCAAAGCAACAGAAGTGAGACCGAAGCCAACAAATTATCGGTTTGCCTGGAACTTCAGGCCGATTTTTATGCAGGATTATGGGCCTACCACAACAAACAGTTTTTAGAAGAAGGTGATATTGAAGAAGCATTAAGTGCAGCCAATGCCGTTGGTGATGACGCCATTCAGACAAAAATGCAGGGACAGGTAAATCAGGAATCGTTTACACACGGCAGTTCCGAGCAGCGGATGAAATGGTTTATGCGTGGTTATAAAACCGGGGACATCCGTCAGGGAGATACTTTTGCTGAAGAAATGAGATAAGCCAGCAGATTACAGACTGTTGTATTTACTAACCCTTATACATTTCGGTAATCTGATAAAAAAAAGAGTATGGTTTTTGTAATCCAAACTCTTTTTTTTAATTCTATATTAAAAATCCTTTCGGTCTGAACTCCCCTATTTTCTTAAAACACATATCCTAAATTAAGTGCAAGATAGCTTTGAGCATCAATGTCGTCGGCATCCGTTCCTATAATATATTTAGCGGTAAATGAAATCATGGCATCGGGTCCTGCTTGAAAAATTGCTCCAGCCTCGGGTCTAAACGCAAATTGGAATGCTTCATCTTCTATCATGAAAACCCCCATTTCAGTTCTTTTGGAAATATAATTGCCTCCAATACCAAAACCCACAAAAGGATTAATTTTTGTGTTCGGCTTAAAATAATAATCACCCGCAACCATCATGGGAACATTGTGTAAATAACGGAATTGAATACCTGTAAGTGATTCATTACCGTTGACATATGTACCATAATCCTTTTTTTCATAGAAGAAGTTATACCCGATACCAACCCCTACTCCAATGTTAGGTTTCACCATATTTCGATATTCAAATCCAAGACCTCTGAAACTGACATTGTCTATAAAATCAGAAGCTAATCCCACCGAATATTCCATTGAATAAACATGTTTTGATCCCTGACTGTATGATATGGAAGTTAATAAACATCCAAAAAACAAGAAAGTATAAAATAGTTTTTTCATAATCGCTTCAATTAGTTAGTTTTTAAATATGGAGATTGTTCAAAAACCTGATCAATACCTTTATTAATTCTGCTTTCATTGTAAGTTCCCTGAAACAATCCGTTGAGAGCTCCTGTCCAAACCGCTTTTCTCTGTCCATTATTGTTCAGAGCATTATAGTCAATCATGGTAAATAATAAAGTTCCTGTAGTATAACTGGTAACCACCGGATAGGGATAGTACCATCCGCCTCCGCAATAATACGGATCCCAATAACACCAATATCCTCCACCCCAAACCGAAATTGTTGTAGTCGTCCATGAAACAGGCAAAAATTCTACATCAGGTTTTGGAGCCGTAGGGTTATCAAAATCCGGATTTTCAATTTTTGTCCACCCCAAAGCCTGAAGATTAGTATCAATTCTTGCCAAAATATTGGCAGCAGGCCCATCCGGAACAACTTCGATTTCTTCATCATCTCCCAAAATGACAATTTCTTCAGGCATAGAATATGTTCCGGCATTTTGAAAATTATACCCCTCATCATAAGCCGAGTAAACAATATCAAAATCCTCCGTATTTTCCGCTCCATCGGGGTAGCATCCTGAGAACAAAACAAAAGATGCCATTAAAATCAGCGTAAAAATTTTTTGTTTCATAATATTCATTTTTGAGTTAGTAATAAATGTTTAACAAAAAAACTTATTAAACTTACAAAACAAAACTTCGAAACATATCTATAAAGACATAAAAATCGTTAAAACGTAATTAAATTGCTTTAAGTAACATATTTATATTGAACAGAAATTTATGATTACTAATTACTTGAACACTGATTGAACTTCCCTGATTACTGCACACTGCAACCTACCCCAGCCATCCGTCCCGATCCAGACTGCGGTACTGAATCGCTTCCGAAATATGATTAGACTCCACTTTTTCCGAACCCTCCAAATCGGCGATAGTTCGTGATACTTTCAGGATTCTGTCGTAGGCACGGGCGGAAAGGTTCAACCGTTCCATCGCTGTTTTTAATAGTTGAAGTGACGTTGGGTCTAAAGCACAATGCTCCCGAATTTGCTTCGTACTCATCTGCGCATTGTAATGAATGTTTTCGAAATTCTCAAACCGAACCGACTGGATTTCCCTTGCCTTTGTTACCCGTTTTCTGATTTCCACACTGCTTTCTCCGTTTCGGGTGTCGGACAGTTTTTCAAACGGAACGGGAGTCACTTCGACATGAATATCGATACGGTCTAATAGAGGACCGGAAATCTTACTGAGATACCGTTGCATCTCGGCAGGAGAGGAACTTACAGGTGCATCGGGATCGTTAAAATACCCACCCGGACTCGGATTCATACTGGCCACCAACATAAACGATGATGGATAAGTGATTGTAAACTTCGCTCTCGAAATCGTTACTTCCCTGTCTTCCAAGGGTTGTCGCATCACTTCCAAAACTTCACGTTTAAATTCGGGCAATTCATCCAAAAACAAAACACCATTGTGTGCCAGGGATATTTCTCCCGGTTGCGGATAACTTCCCCCGCCAACCAACGCAGCCGAAGAAGCATTATGATGCGGACTCCGAAATGGTCTTTGGTTCATCAATCCCGTTTCTTTTACCTTACCGGCGACGCTGTGAATTTTGGTAGTTTCCAAGGCTTCTTTTAACGTCATGGGCGGTAAAATACTCGGTAATCGTTTGGCTAACATTGTTTTTCCTGCTCCGGGCGGACCAATCAAAATAAGATTATGTCCTCCTGCTGCGGCAATTTCCATGCAACGTTTAATTGACTCCTGCCCTCTTACTTCGGAAAAATCAAACTCGGGATAATCTAATGTTTTATAAAATTCTTCACGGGTATTGATTACGGTGGGTTCCAATGTTCCTTTGCCTTCAAAAAAATCAATAACTTCCAGTACATTTTCTACTCCGTAAACATCAAGTCCAGTAACAATAGCGGCTTCTTTTACGTTTTCCTTAGGTAAAAAGAATCCTTTATAACCTTCTTCCTTCGCTTTAATGGCAATCGACAAAGCGCCTTTTATGGGTTGCATGCCCCCGTCTAACGAAAGTTCGCCCATAATAATGTACTTGCTGACTTCTTCTGATTTTATCTGCCCTGTAGCGGCTAAAATTCCGATGGCAATGGTTAAATCGTAAGCGGAACCTTCTTTTCTCAAATCGGCGGGTGCCATATTAATGGTTATCTTTTTTACGGGAAGTTGATAACCGTTGTTTTTTAAGGCCGCAGCAATGCGATAACTGCTCTCTTTTATGGCGTTATCGGGTAATCCTACCAAGTGGTAGCCTACTCCTTTATCAATGTTTACCTCTACGGTAATGGTCGTGGCGTCAACTCCGAATACGGCGCTTCCAAATACTTTAACTAACATGGCGTGTAAATTTTTTATAAAAATAATACTTTTCTCATAAAAATTCAAATTAAAACCTGAAGATTGAAATTCACTATAACAAAAGAAACAGAAACTGAAAAAATGAAAATTAAACGAATTCTAAATTAGTTCATGGAAATCTCATATGCCAAATTCGGGAAAGGACTGAATCGGTTTTTGGTGTTGCGAATATGGATTATGGATTGATTTGTGTTGCGACGGATAAATTATTTGAATATGAATAAAAAAGCGACTTTCAGATAGAACTGAAAGCCGCAATTACAACAAACGTAAATCGTAAATATTTATCTATACTCTTGTTAGTGTATATTCCCCAAAAGGTAAACTAAAACCTTTATATTCATCCCCCAATCCAGCAGGAATACCACTTGCTGAATCTTTCATTATAAATTGAACTTTCAACTTTTCTACTCCGCCTTCCATTACACGTCTAATAATAAAATGAGCACCAGCTGCCCAATCAGGGTTTCTACTTGTCAGCTCTTGAAATACCATGACTAATCTTTTTGTTACATCACAACCAACACATTCGGGAAACTGATTAATTTTATATCTCATTAGGCTATACATATTATACATATGAATATCACTATGATTGACATCAATATTATTTAGTGTATTTACGACAGTAATATCGTTTACTTTATATTCATATTCACCTATCAAAAAATCTCTATAAAAAGTTGCGCCTCGCCTTGTTTCCATAAACCTTGGTTTCTTTATAAATTTCACTTTTAAATAAGTAGTACCATCATTAAATAACCACTCTCCAACATATTGGTCTTGAAAATTTTCAGTGTCCTTGTAATAAAAATTATTTCTTTTATCCGCAGAACCAATCTGATATATCGGAAATATTGTTTGAGATTTACATGATATAGCAGAAAATATCAATAAGTTTAAAATTAGATTTTTCATAATACAATATATTAAATTAAAATTATGAACTGGAAACACTAATTTCAATTTATTCTAAAAAAAAACTTACCGTTGCAATCTAATATATGCATATTCACACTTCCAAATACTTTAACTAACATGGCGTGTAAATTTTTTATAAATTTATAAAAAAATTTAAACACGTAAGAAAATTATGGGATTATTTAACGCCATCATGGGGAATGCTTCAGAAGTAAGCATCGAAAAAATTTCACAGGAATTTCAACCGATTTTAATCAACGGAGAACACATTGAAAAAGCATTCAAAATCGTTCGTGACATGTTTGTTTTCACTAACAAACGTCTGATTTTAGTTGACAAACAAGGAATTACAGGTTCAAAGGTAGATTACCAATCCATTCCTTACAGCAGCATTAAAAAATTCTCAAAAGAAAGTGCGGGATTAATGGATTTGGATGCCGAACTGAAAATCTGGGTAACCGGAGAATCAATGCCAATTAAAAAGCAATTCGGAAAAGACAATAACATCAACGAAGTATATCAGATTTTAAGTCAGCATATCCTTAAATAATAAGAATATCTTTATTACACTATCGACCGGACACATCCATCAGATAGAATATAAAAACACAGATTCCACAAATTTTCACAGATTAATTTCTGAAAAAAACTTGTGGAATCTTTATTAAAAAAATGCCTTAAGAAACCTACCATCTGGAAACATCTCTAAAAAATAGTATGCAGAGGATACAGATTGAAAAGATTTTCACTGATTTCATATTCTTATTAAAAAACTTAGCCACGAATTCACTAATTAATTTGTACAAATTAGTGAATTCGTGGCTAAAATTTTATTTAAATATTTATGTCCGAAAGGTACCTTAAGAAACAAATTATAAAAATTTACAAATCAACAGTTTTCAACTAAATTAAAAACTTATAACTTCCCGCTCTTTTATTTTTTGAATTTCGAAATACCGCCTTCCAGCCATTTTTTGTATTCATCGGCTTCTGGAGTATAACCAACCGGTTCGGCCAGTTTATTTCCATCCGTATCCAAAACTATATAATAAGGCTGAGCATTCGCTTTGTATCTTGTAATCTGAAAATCACTCCATTTATTTCCGATGGTTTTGATCTCTTTTCCTGTTTCTTTGGAAGTGTATTGTTCGTTCTCAGGAAGCTCACGCTTATCATCCACATACAATGAAATAAGTACTACTTTCTCTTTTAAAACTGAAAGAATTTCGGGTTTTGACCACACATAATCTTCCATTTTACGACAGTTTACACAGGCAAATCCGGTAAAATCCAAAAGCACTGGCTTGTTAACCGATTTCGCGTAAGCCATTCCTTTTTCATAATCTTCAAACGCAACGATGTCATGGGCTCCTAAATGCGCTCCGTCCGGTAAAATCTGAGTGGATGCATTACCGTTTCCTTTTGAACCTCCTAAACCGTATGGACTTTCACTATAGGTCATTGGCGGCGGGAAACCGGAAATCAGTTTTAAAGGTGCCCCCCAAAGTCCCGGAATCAGATAAATCGTAAAAGATAATACCAATAATCCCAGCATCAATCTTCCAACCGAAATATGGGAAAGCGGGCTGTCATGCGGCAACGTGATTTTTCCAAATAAATAAAACGCCAAAGTTCCGAAAATAACAATCCAAATTGCTAAGAAAGTTTCTCTTTCTAACAAATGCATCTGAAGTACCAAATCAGCGTTCGATAAGAATTTGAAAGCTAAAGCCAACTCCAAGAATCCTAAAAATACTTTAACTGTATTCAACCAACCGCCCGATTTTGGTAAAGAATTTAACCAACCCGGGAACATTGCAAACAACATAAACGGTAAAGCCAAAGCCATTGAAAATCCTAACATACCTACAATCGGGGCAATTCCGCCTTTAGATGCTGCTTCCACTAATAAGGTTCCAACAATAGGTCCGGTACACGAGAAGGATACGATTGCCAAGGCCAAGGCCATGAATAAAATTCCGATTATTCCTCCTCTGTCCGCTTGACGATCCACTTTATTTGCCCATGAATTCGGCAGCATGATTTCAAAAGCTCCCAAAAATGATGCGGCAAAAACCACCAATAAAACGAAGAATATGATATTGAACCAAACGTTTGTCGACAACGCATTTAAAGCATCAGCTCCAAAAATAGCGGTAACCAACGAACCCAATAAAACGTAAATTAAAATGATGGAAATACCGTAAATAACAGCATTTTTGATTCCCTGAGCCTTTGTTTTACTTTGTTTAGTAAAAAAACTTACGGTCATTGGAATCATAGGAAAAACACAAGGTGTCAATAATGCTGCAAATCCGGAGAAAAACGCCAGAATAAAAATCATGAATATTCCTTTCTTCTCCTCTTTTTTTCCAATTGGTTTATCTGAAACGGCTGTTTTTGTAACTTCAGTTTCTGATGAAGCAACTGTATCCGTTACTATTGATTCTTCCTGAGATGCAACTGTATCCGCTACTGCAGTGGTAGCAGCAGAAATATCAGAAGCTTTTACAGCCAGAGCCGGTAACTTTATGTCGAAGGTTTTATCCAATTGGATACATGATTCTTTACACGCCTGATATTCTACATAAACTGCAACCGATTTTGCATTAGGATTGATAACTTTTATCGTCTGACGGAATTGTGCCTTGTTTTCAAACATGTATTCGTCAACTTCGAAAACATCACTGTATACTTTTTTGTACGGACTTTCCTTTGTTTTTCCGACTAATTCATAGTTTCCTTTCGCATTTTTGAACTGAAAAACAGTTGGCAATGAACCTCCTTCGGGTGTAAATTGCGAAAACATATGCCATTCGTGATCGATAACGGCATCAAAAACCAAAACTACTTCGGTATCCGATTTTTTCTCAACGGAAGTTTTCCATGAAACCGGGTTCAGGATTTGTGCCTGAGCACCAAAAAAAACAAAAAACAATACGAGCAGGGCGCTTAATTTCTTCATTATTTTAATTCAATTTTTATAATATTTCGTGTTGTTTCATTTACTGAAAATCGTCTGTCGGCACGTTTTCCAACCACCCAAACAACCTCATTATCAGAACACAACAACCACGTATTCTCTTTATCAATCAGCGAGAATTTCTCGTCTTTAAAATATTTGCTGAGCTTTTTTTTACCGGTCATTCCGAAGGGGTAAAAATAATCACCTTCTTCCCATTTTCGAAATTCCAGCGGAAACTTTAACGTATCTTTATCAGCAAATATACACCGTTTATCGTCTAAACGAAAGTCACTTTTGTTACAAACCGATATTTTTAATGGAACATTAAGATTCTCAACATCTTCATAAACAGGATAAACTTCCAGTTTCAACTCATTTTTTTTAGCTAAAATAAGGGTATCCCGGTCTTTCAGGAGTCGGTACTCTTCTGAAAAAACCTGCCTTCCTGATTGTGCTGAAACCAGATCGTAAATGTCTTTCCACGCCGTAAATCGGAAAGGTTTCAACCATTGGTACAAATACGCCTGATAATTAGGTAACATCATCAGTTCCGAAAGATTTATTCGCTTCTCGTTATCCGAGTCCTGCACTACTTCATGGTAGACAATTCGGGAAGCGTCATCGACCATGGATTCCGACTGCTGAAGATTTTCGAGCGTTTGCAGAAATGAATCGGAAAAACCGGGATTCAGTTCTTTTAGAATCGGAATGACTTTATGGCGGAGTTTATTGCGTAGATATTTGTCAGATGCGTTGCTACTATCTTCCCGCCATTCAATATTATTTTCCTTGGAGTACTCTTCAATATCCTCACGGGTGAAAATCAAAAGCGGACGCACGATTTTTTCATTCTGTTGTGGAATTCCGGTTAACCCTTCCAATCCGGTTCCCCTAGTAAAATTGATTAAAAAAGTTTCAACGGAATCGTCTAAATGATGCGCGGTTAGCAAATAATCGAACCCTTTTTTTTCTAGTAATTCGTTAAACCAATCGTAGCGAAGTTGGCGTGCAGCTACCTGAATGGATAGTTTATGTAAGTTTGCGTATTCTTTTGTTTCAAAATGCTTTACATAAAATTTAATACTGTATTTTTCACATGTTGACTTTACAAATTCTGTATCACCATCACTTTCATCTCCACGCAGATTAAAATTGCAATGCGCGACAGAAATATCAAATTTCAAATGATGTAACAATTCAACTAAAACCATACTATCAATGCCTCCGCTTACTGCCAAAAGGAGTTTTTTCCCTTTTAAGAAAGGAAGGTTTTTATTTAGATGATTTTGAAATTTTTGAAGCATTTTTTTAATCAGTAATAAGTTAAAAGGGATAAGGGATAAGAGAAAAGGGATAAACTTACTCCAGTTTTTTAATTAACGAATTTAGCATTTTTTCTATTTCTAAGGAGAGTTAACTTATTTCTTTTAAATCTTCTACATTAAGAAATGAAAGATTTACTGCAATTTCCATTTGTGTCTGATTTTCATAAAGCGACCCTCTTGAAATTTGAAGAAACCTTGAATAATCTTTCCTGTAATTTCTTCCATATCCTTCTGCAATATTTGACGGAATTGAAACCGCACTTCTTTTAATTTGTGATGTTAACCCAAATTTTTCATCATCGGGAAATTGACTTGTCAATTTATAAATTGAAGTCACTATCAACATCGATTTTTTCCAAACTATCAAATCTCTTATAACTGTTCATGGCGTATATAATTTATATTTTATTTCTATTTTTCTCTTCCCTCTTCTTCTCCCTTTTCCCTTATCTCAACTCAACACTTCCCGCATTGCCCTAGCCTTCAACAAACATTCTTCATATTCGCTTTCCGGTTTGGATTCTGCAGTAATGGCGCTTCCCACGGAAAATGAAACATACTTTTCTTTCGAATTGTACAGAATACTGCGAATGACCACGTTGAAATCGAAATCATTATCCGGAGTGAAATAACCCACTGCCCCACTGTACAAACCGCGTTTGGTTTCTTCCAGTTCCTCGATGATTTTCATCGCCGAAATTTTTGGCGCTCCGGTCATGCTACCCATAGGAAAAGTGGTTTTGATAATTTCCAGAGGTGAAGTCGATTCGGCAACTTCGGAAACCACGGTTGAAATCATCTGATGCACCTGTTTGAAGGTATAAATCCCGCACAATTCTTCAACCTGAACTGATCCTTTCGTGGCGGTATGTGATAAATCATTACGGACCAAATCGACAATCATAATATTTTCCGAGCGTTCTTTCGGATTTAGGGACAATTCTGTTTTGGATTGTTCATCGGATGTTGCATCGGAAAAACGCTTGGAAGTCCCTTTTATGGGTTGAGAAATGACTTTCAGACCTTCTTTTCGAAGATAGCGTTCCGGCGAAGCAGATAATAAATAATCAGTATTGTTTTTAAAAAATACGGCAAACGGCGGTTCGGAAATGGCGTTTAATTTTTCGTAAATATCAAGCGGGTTGATTTGGGCGTTTTCAGCAAAAAATTCCATGCAGAAATTGGCTTCGTAAATATCCCCGCGATGAATGTGCGTGAGCATTTCACTTACTTTTTCAAGATAACTTTCTTTTGAAATGCGCTGCTGAATATTTATGGCGGAACTACTTTTCCCTTTTCCCTTTTCCCTTTCAATTATCTCTGTAAAATCATCTTCCAATTCATCATCGCACATGTTCAGATAGCAGATTTCCAGTTGATTTCCTTTTAACAGAAATAATTTCTTGGGCTGAAAGAAAAACAAATCTGGAAAATGCAGGCCATCAAAATTATTAGATTTTAGCTCTTCGGTATCGTTTTTCAAATCATACGACAAATAGCCAAACAACCAGTCTTTCGATTGCTGCTGGTATTGTTTTAAATCTTCAAAAGCATTGTGGTCATCGGTTTTAATTAAAGTGAAGGCATCCGCAGCTAAAACCACATCATAACTGCCGTAACGTTGCGGATACGTATTGCTGTCTAGAAAAACGACCTCCCGAAATTGTTGTGCCCAACCTAATAATTGTGCTTTGAAAGAATCGGAGTCTGAAATATGCTTAAAAACTGAAGTTCTCAAATAATGTTCTTTAAAAGGTAAAAGTACAGTTTAACTCCAAAGTTCGCAAAGATTTTCACCAAGATCACAAAGATGTTATGGTTTTTCCTCTAGCCCCGTCCCGATAGCTATCGGTAGGAGCGGCATCTTTTATACCTGACAGGTTTTTGAAACCTGTCAGGTATAAAAATATAGCGTAAAACGGGAACATGGATTGCCGATAAATCCCATCCCGATAGCTATCGGGACATTCGCTCCAAATTACGCCCTAAGAAATAATTAAATCGATGATTTTAAGTAACTTTATACTGATTTTCAACCAAATACATCAGCATTATGAAAAATATCGTTTTACTTTTGGTGATTGTACTTACCTCGTTTTTTTCGTGCAAAAAAGAAACTTCTCAAAAAGAGGCAGCAGCAGCTGGCAAAAACAGTATGAGTTGTGCGCCGCAAACCGTCGATGCCAAATGGTATACTTCAGATAACAAAGCGCCGTTATTTAAAGGAATGGATGTTATTAATTATCCGATAACCACTAAAAATCCTGAAGCACAGAAGTATTTCAATCAGGGATTGGCATTGGCGTACGGTTTTAATCACGCCGAAGCTGCCCGATCTTTTTATTATGCCACAAAACTGGATCCTGAATGTGCGATGTGTTTTTGGGGATTTGCCTATGTTTTAGGTCCGAATTACAATGCCGGAATGGAACCGGACAATTATGAAAGAGCCTACAAAGCCATTCAAACAGCAATAAAGTTCAGCGATAAAGCTTCGGAAAGTGAAAAAGCGTTAATCAATGCCTTATCAAAAAGATACGTCGAAAAACCTCTGGACGACCGAAGTAAATTGGATATTGCGTATTCGGATGCGATGAAGGAAGTCAATAATAAATATCCTGACGACATCAATATTAATGCGTTGTATGCGGAATCGGTTATGGATTTGCATCCGTGGGATTTATATGAGAAAAACGGAACTCCGAAAAAATGGACTCCGGAAATCGTTGCCTTATTTGAAAAAATTTTAAAAAAAGACCCGAAACATATCGGCGCCAATCATTTTTACATTCATGCCGTGGAAGCGTCCAATACTCCTGAACGGGGAAATGCTGCTGCTAAATTCTTTGATGACGGGTATGCAGCTGCTTTCGGACACTTGGTTCATATGCCTTCTCATATTTACATCCGAACCGGAGAATATCATAAAGGAACTTTGGCAAACATTAATGCCGTTAAAGTCGACAGTAATTATGTTACCATGTGTCACGCGCAAGGTGCTTATCCTCTAGCCTATTACCCACACAATTACCATTTTATGGCGGGAACAGCTACTTTGGAAGGCAACTCAAAATGGGCGATAATCGGAGCAAATGAAACAGCGAATCACGTACATCCGCAAACCATGATCGAACCGGGTTGGTCAACACTGCAGCATTATTATGTCATTCCGTATTATGTAGCGGTGAAATTCGGCAAATGGGATGATATCCTGAAAATGAAACTGGTTTCCGATACTTTAAAATACCCCAAAGCCGTAGAACATTATGCCCGTGGAATGGCATATCTGGGTAAAAAAAATTTCACAAAAGCCAAAGGCGAATTTGTAAAGCTTGAAGTATTATCCTATGATAAGTCATTAGAAAAAATGACTATTTGGGAAATCAATTCGATGCATTCCATTGTTGAAATTGCCACTAAAGTACTGAAAGCCGAAATTTTAGCATCCGAAAGAAATTATACGCAAAGCATTAACTTGCTGCAGAAAGCCATTGTTATCGAAGACGGATTGAATTACAACGAGCCGCCGGATTGGTTTTTCTCGGTAAGACACCATTTGGGCGCCATTCAGATTGAAGCCGGAAGGTATGATGATGCCATTAAAACCTATGAAGAAGACTTAAAAAGACTACCGAAAAACGGCTGGGCACATCACGGACTGAAATTGGCTTACGAAAAACTCAATAACAAAGCTAAGGTGAAAGAAATGGAACAACTGATTGCAAAAAGCTGGGCGACTGCTGATATTAAGATAACTACTTCCAGAATAAAATAACCTTCAAAAAAAGAAAATACAACGTTCGTTGAAATTCCGAAATTTCTGGCACGGTTTTTAGTTGGATTGATCATGTAAAAATCCACTAAAACAATTCGCTATTGACTGAAAATTACTATTGCAACTTTATCAAGTAACATTAATCTTTAAATAGTAATTTTATGAAAACAGTCCCTCGCGTTGGCTTGGCTTTGCTTGTAATTAGCTTGGCCGTTTCCTGTAAACAAGGAGCAAAAGAAGAAATTATGGTTGGAGAAACCTCCGAAACCGTTTCTTCTAATGTCGTCTCATCATCGGCAGCTGTCGAAAACAAAGATTCCAATAGGAAATTCATAAGGACCGCCGACATAAAATTCAAGGTGAAAAATGTGGCGCAATCAACGTACGTGATTGAAAATGCTACGACTAAATTTGGAGGTTTTGTTACTTACACCAATCTGCAGAGTGAAATTCTGGAACGAAATGAGACTAAAGTCAGCCAGGACAGTACTTTGGAATCCATAAAATATCAGGTCAAAAACGATATTACGATACGTGTTCCGAATACAAAACTGGATACGGTTATTAAATCTATAGCCAAACAAATCAATTACCTGGATTACCGCGTAATTAAAGCCGACGATGTTTCGTTGCAATTATTAGCCAATCAGATGGCGCAAAACCGAAGCGGCAATCATGAGAAAAGAGTTGAAAATGCCATTGACACTAAAGGCAAAAAGTTAAATACTATCATTGATGCCGAAGAAAATCTGGACGCTAAAAAAGAACAGAACGACAACAGCAAGCTGCAAAACTTGTCTTTGAAGGATCAGGTGAATTTCAGTACGCTAACCTTGCAGATTTACCAAAACGAAGCCGTAAAACATGAAATGCTGGCCAACGAAAAAAGTATTAACGCTTACCGTCCTCACATCGGATTAATGCTTTGGGACTCCGTAAAAACAGGCTGGTATTTCCTTGAAAATATCATAGCGTTTATTGTTCAACTTTGGGGCTTTATTCTGATTCTTGCGGGTGGATATTTTGTTTACAAGAAGTATTACAAACAATAGAAAAAGTAAATTAAGGGTTGAAACGGAATTGAAATTCGGAGAATTACAACTAAATGTACAGGTATAGTTACAATTTAAATTTTAAAACTGACTTTTATTACTATTAAAAAATCAACCCTTAATTACTGCTAACATTGATCATGCGACGCAAATTAAAACATAATATTCCACTTTATCCATCACCGAAATTGGTGATATTGTATCACCAATTTCGGTGATTTTTATAGCTGAATTTGCATTTTCGTAAAACTTAGTACAAAAGATGGGCTATGCCTATAAAAAGAAAACCCGTCTCGTTGGGAACAACGAGACAGGTTTATATTTCAATCATATTTCGAATTACACGTGTAACGCTCTGTTCTCCGTAGCCGCTAATGCCGCTTCTTTGATAGCTTCTGCGAATGTTGGGTGTGCGTGGGACATTCTTGAAATATCCTCTGCAGACGCACGGAATTCCATCGCAGTAACCGCTTCAGCGATTAAATCAGCCGCTCTTGCACCAATCATGTGAATACCCAATACTTCGTCCGTTTTAGCATCGGCAAGGATTTTTACAAAACCTTCGATATCCGCACTTGCACGCGCACGACCTAAAGCTTTGAAAGGGAAACTTCCAGATTTGTAAGCTACTCCGGCTTCTTTTAACTGCTCTTCGGTTTTACCAACAGCAGCAACTTCAGGCCAAGTGTAAACAACACCCGGAATTAAGTTATAATCGATATGCGGTTTTTGGCCTGCTAAAAATTCAGCAACCATAACTCCTTCTTCTTCTGCTTTGTGTGCTAACATAGCTCCGCGAACTACGTCACCGATCGCATAAATATTTGAAGCCGTTGTTTGTAAATGATCGTTTACTTCAATCTGGCCTCTTTCTGTAACTTTAACACCTGCTTTATCTGCATTTAAACCATCAGTATAAGGACGACGACCAACAGAAACCAAAGCATAATCTCCTTCTAAAGTGATGATTTCTCCTTTAGCGTTTTCAGCTTTAACAACTACTCCTTCACCTGCTCTGTCAACTGCTTGTACTTTGTGGGAAGTATAGAATTTCATGCCTTGTTTTTTCAGCACTTTTGTCAGTTCTTTTGACAAACCTCCGTCCATACCCGGAATGATTCGGTCCATGAACTCAACCACAGAAACTTTAGCACCTAAACGTAAATACACCTGACCTAACTCTAATCCAATAACGCCACCACCAATAATTACAAGGTGTTCCGGTACTTTCGGCAATTTTAAAGCTTCAGTAGAAGTGATGATTCTTTCTTTATCAATTTTGATGAACGGCAAAGATGATGGTTTTGAACCTGTAGCAATGATAACGTTTTTAGCTTCCACTTTTTCTACAGAACCGTCCGCTTTGGTAACATTAACAGTAGTTGCATTTTCGAATGAACCTACACCATTGTAAACAGTGATGTTATTTTTGTCCATCAAATATTTTACTCCGCCTGAAGTTTGGTCCACAACTGCCTGCTTACGGGCAACCATTTTCTCAAGGTTCACCTTAACATCTCCGGAAACTTCAATTCCGTGATCTGCAAAGTGCTGTAATTCTTCATAATGGTGTGAAGAAGCCAACATAGCTTTAGAAGGAATACATCCCACATTTAGGCAAGTACCTCCAAGGGTTGAATATTTTTCGATAATAGCGGTTTTCATTCCCAACTGTGCGCAACGGATTGCCGCTACATATCCACCGGGTCCTGAACCAATAACAACTACGTCAAATGAACTCATAGTATTTATTTTATGATGTGTTTTTAAAAAATTTCGAGTGACAAAATTAAGGAATTTTGTTTATACGGAATTGGTTTATTCGTGAAAATAAAGTAGTTCTTTGATTTCTGAAAGAATATTTTAGTGAGATAACTGGATATTCGAAAAAACAAATAAAAAAAGCCCCGAAATTACTTCCGGAGCTTCCCATTTTTTAAGCGACGATTAGATTGAATCATTACAGGTATACACTTGCGGACAAGCGATATACTGCACACAATATGCCGGTCCTGTAACGGCTCCGCTGCATGAACAGCCGCAAAGTGATAAATCGGGGTTACCACCTTTTCCGGATCCTTGAATCATTTTTTGGCTTTCATTTGATAATACTTCAACACCTGAAATGCTTAAAAGTCTTGTTTTCATAAAAATTACTTTTTTTGATTAATAAAACACTAAAGTAATCTATTATTTACAAAATACAAGTGAAATTTTAAAAAATTGTAATCTTTTACACATGGAAAGCTGTAGTCCTTTTTACTTCACCAATCATAAAGGTACTGTGAGTACTTCCGATATGCTGCAAGGTAGTCAGTTTTGTCACCATAAATTCGCGGTATGCTTCCATGTCTTTTACGCAGACTTTCAGGATATAATCGTAATCACCGCTAACATGGAAACACTCCAGTACTTCATCGAGCTGCACCACTTCTTTCTCAAACCGATTGATAAATTCCTTGGTGTGCTGCAATAATTTTAAATGACAGAAAACCACAAACCCTTTGTCAATTTTGTTTCGATTTACTAATGCCACGTATTTTTCTATTACACCTTCTTTTTCAAGTTTTTTAATACGTTCATACACTGCGGTTACAGAGAGATTCAGTTTCAGGGAAAGCTCTTTTGTAGTCTGTTTGCTGTCGGATTGCAGCAGCTCTAACAATTTTTTATCTATAGCGTCAAATGTCATCAGAAGATTATTTTTTGGTTTACGAATCAAATTTAACAAATCAAACTCATATCTAATCTGTTAAAATGATTTTTTATAGATTTATTTTCCAAATATCAGTAAATATGTTGATTATTTTTCCTAAATAACCTTATTTTGATTTCGAAACAACTACTAACAATCTTCTTAAAAGAGAATTTTATGGACAAATTTAATCCGGCAGACAGAATTCAGGATTTACAATATTTTGGTGAATTCGGAGGCGTAAACCCTTCTATTTCCGATAGTTCAACTTACACTTTCCTCTCAGCAAAAACAATGTTCGATACTTTTGAAGGTAATGCGGAAGGATGCTACTTGTATTCCCGTCATTCTTCTCCAAGTAACTTATACTTAGACAAAGCTTTGGCTGCAATGGAAGGAACCGAAAGTGCTAATGTAGCCGCTTCAGGAATGGGTGCCATCACTCCTACCTTATTACAATTGTGCGGAAACGGAGATCATATTGTTTCCAGTCGTACTATTTACGGAGGAACCTATGCTTTTCTTAAGAACTTTGCTCCGCGTATGGGTGTAAAAACTACTTTCGTCGACATCACAAAATTAGATGTTGTGGAAGCGGCAATTACGCCAAACACAAAGGTATTATATTGCGAAACAGTAAGCAACCCTCTATTGGAAGTTGCCGATATCGCTTCACTGGCGAAGATAGCAAAAAAACACAATCTTAAATTAGTTGTCGACAATACTTTCTCTCCTTTATCGGTTGCCCCTGCGAAATTGGGTGCTGATATCGTGATTCACAGTTTAACAAAATACATCAACGGAAGCAGTGACACTGTAGGTGGTGTGGTTTGTGCTTCACAGGAATTCATCAATGCATTGAAAAATGTAAATGACGGCGCAAGCATGTTATTAGGTCCGACGATGGACAGTTTACGTTCGGCTTCTGTGATGAAAAACCTTCGTACGCTTCATATCCGTATGAAACAACACAGTCATAATGCTCAGTATTTAGCAGAAAAATTTGAAGCAGACGGCATCAAAACGGTTTATCCGGGATTAAAATCACATCCAAGTCATGAAATTTACAAAACCATGATTAATCCGGAGTATGGTTTTGGAGGTATGATGACCATCGACGTAGGGTCATTAGACAAAGCAAATGAGCTGATGGAATTAATGCAGCAAAGAAACCTTGGTTATTTGGCAGTGAGTTTAGGGTTCTACAAAACATTGTTCAGTGCGCCGGGAACTTCAACTTCTTCAGAAATTCCATTGGACGAACAAGCCGAAATGGGTCTTACCGATGGACTAATTCGTTTCTCAATCGGTTTGGATAACGATATTGAAAGAACTTACACTATGATGAAAGATTGCATGAAGGAACTTTCTATTTTAAACTCAGAACCTTCGATTAAATAATTAATTACATTTTTTGGTTTATATGTAAAATCCGCTTTTGAGCAATCATTAGCGGATTTTTTTGTACTATAACTTCCAGTACTTTGCCATATCAAAAAAAATCAGCCGAAAATTCATCCGGCTGACTTTTATAAATCCATTAAAACTATTTTAATGTTTGATGATCACTTTAGTGGTGGTTAAACCGGCATCAGAATAAATACCGATCATATACAAACCATCAGCCACTCCGGAAGTATCTACACCAAATACATTGACACCCTCAACAGCTTCTCTTTTTTGAGTTACAATCTCTTTACCGTAAAGATCCAGCAACTTAACATCTACTGTTGCTACCCTGTCAGACCAAAAGGAAACAGATGTGTTTTGATTAGCCGGATTAGGATACACATGTAAAGATGATGAAGTTGTAAATACAGATTGCGGAGACCATGTAGCGATCGTAGTTCCGTTAGGACAAACTGTTGCTACCTGCCAAACATAAGCTGTACCCGCAGTTAACCCGCCAATTTGCATCATGTTAGTAGTTGATGTTAACATTCTGTAAGGCAAAGTACTGTTTACAGGTTTGTAACGTACAGTATAAGCAACAGCACCCGGAATTCCGTTCCAACGAAGAACCGCTCCGTTAGCACTGATATTCGTTGCCGATAGATTAGATGGTACCGGACAAGCATTCACATGACAACTTGCAGTGGTAAATCTAATCCCTGCAGACCAAGGACTTAAAGTAACCATTCCGTCCGCTGCAGTACCACACACTTTTTGCGCCTGCCATTCGTACACCGTATTACATACCAGATTCCTTAACTGGAACGGCATTGTCACGTTATTCAGCGTAATCCAAGTCGCATTCGGGCCATGGTAACGGATATTATATCTTCCCGCATTCGTAGTGGTTCCTATAGTAAGAACTGCTCCGTTGGCACTGATGTTCGTTGTAGACAAATACGTCGGTACCGGACAAGTCGGCACAGGACAATTGGCAGTGGTGAAAGCCATTGCTGTTGACCATGCACTTAAGACTGCGTTTGTATTCGATGATGTTGGACAAATCTGTTGTGCCTGCCATTCATATGCAGTACTACAAGTCAGATTCCCTAACTGGAACGGCATTGTCACATTATTCACCGTTATCCAAGTCGCATTCGGACCATGGTAACGGATATTATATCTTCCCGCATTCGTAGTGGTACCTATATAGAGCACTGCTCCGTTAGCACTAATACCCGTTGCAGCCAAATTGGTTGGTACAGGACAAGTCGGTGTAGGACAATTGGTCGTTATGAAAGTTACTGAAGCAGACCAGGTACTTAAAACCGGAGCTGTACCGGCTGTTGTAGTACAAACCTTTTGCGCTTGCCATTCGTATGCGGTATGACACGTAAGATTACCTAATTGGAAAGGCATAGTAACGTTATTCACATTAACCCAAGTTGTTGAATTGGGAATGCGATAACGGATATTATGAATTCCCGTATTGGCAATACTTCCCAAATTAAGAACCGCTCCTGTCTGACTAATATTAGTAGTCGATAAATAAGTCGGAACAGGACACGTATCCACCGGACAATTAGCCGTAGTAAAAGCAGCTCCAACTGACCAAGGACTTAAAATATGAGTTCCGTCCGCTGCAGTACCACACATTTTTTGCGCCTGCCATTCATACGCCGTGTTACAAGTCAGATTTCCTAATTGGAACGGAATAGTAACATTATTCAATGTAATCCACGTTGTGGAATTCGGACCATGGTAACGGATATTGTAAATTCCTGTATTTGTAGTAATACCCAAATAAAGTACTGCTCCATTGGCACTGATATTCGTTGCTGTTAAATTAACAGGTGCAGGACAGTCTGGCGCAGGGCAATTGGCTGTTGTAAAACTCACTCCTGCTGACCAAGCACTTAAATTTCCGGTTGTACCAGATGCTCCGGAGCAAACTTGTTGCGCCTGCCACTCATAAGTCGTATGACAAGTCAGATTTCCTAATTGGAACGGCATTGTCACGTTATTCAACGTAATCCAAGACGCATTGGGACCATGATAACGGATATTGTAAACCACAGTATTAGACGCAGGACTTATATAAAGAACCGCTCCATTAGTACTAATATTTGTAGTGGTTAAATATGTTGGTGTCGGACAAGTTGGTGCAGGACAATTAGCAGTTGTAAAAGCCGTTGCTGTTGACCATGGACTTAAAACAGCTGCATTGTTTGGCGTTGAACCGCAAATTTGTTGTGCTTGCCACTCATATATTGTATTACACACCAGATTCCCTAATTGGAACGGCAATGTCACGTTATTCACCGTAATCCAAGTCGCATTCGGACCGTGGTAACGAATATTGTATCTTCCCGCATTTGCGGTGGTACCTAAAGTAAGAACTGCGCCGCTAGCACTAATGTTCGTTGTAGCCAAATTGGCTGGTACCGGACAAGTCGGTTCAGGACAGGTCGCTGTAGTGAAAGCCACTCCTGCTGACCATGGGCTCAAATAAGCGGTAGTTCCTGCTGCCCCGGCACAAACCTGTTGCGCTTGCCACTCATAAGTCGTGTGACAAGTCAGATTTCCTAACTGGAACGGCATGGTTACATTATTCAAAGTGATCCAGTCGGTAGAATTCGGACCATGATAACGGACGTTGTAAACAACTGTATTAGACGCAGGACTTATATAAAGAACCGCACCGTTAGCAGTAATGCTCGTAGTGGTTAAATACGTTGGTACCGGACAAGTCGGTGCCGGACAAGTGGCAGTTGTGAAAGCTACTCCGGCTGACCAAGCGCTTAAAACAGCATTCGGAGTTGAAGACGTTGCACAAACCTGTTGTGCCTGCCACTCATAAGTCGTATTACACGTCAGATTACCTAACTGGAACGGCATAGTAACATTGTTCAAAGTAATCCAGTCGGAAGAATTCGGACCGTGATAACGGATGTTATATCTTCCCGAATTCGTAGCAGTACCAATATAAAGCACTGCTCCGTTAGCGCTAATACCCGTTGCAGCCAAATTGGTTGGTACAGGACAAGTCGGTTCAGGACAGGCAGTCGTCATGAAAGTTACCGAAGCAGACCAGGCACTTAAAACAGGTGCTGTACCGGCTGGTGTAGTGCAAACCTTTTGCGCTTGCCATTCATAACCGGTATGACATGTAAGATTCCCCAATTGGAAAGGCATCGTAACGTTATTCACCGTAATCCATGTTGTGGAATTCGGAACGCGATAACGGATATTATGAATTCCCGTATTGGCAATAGTACCTAAATTAAGAACTGCCCCCGTTTGACTAATGTTTGTGGTTGACAAATAAGTCGGAACAGGGCAAGTCGGTTCAGGACAATTGGCAGTGGTAAAAGCCGATCCTGCAGACCAGGCGCTTAAAACAGTAACATTATTTGGATTTGTACCGCAAACTTGTTGTGCCTGCCACTCATACGCTGTATGACACGTCAGATTTCCTAATTGGAATGGCATCGTAACATTGTTCAGCGTAACCCACGTTGTAGAATTCGGACCGTGATAACGAATATTATATACTCCGGTAGTTCCGGTAGTTCCTGCATAAAGCACCGCTCCTGTGGGACTAATATTCGTTGCCGTTAAATTGGCTGGTGTAATACAATTTGTTTGCGCAATCAATCTACCTGGTAGGGTTAGAATAAAAGCAAACAAAAGAAACACCATTAGAGAGTAATTTTTCTTCATATTCTTTGGATTAATATGTTAGCAATGTTAAAATTAACTTAATTTATTGAATATTACGTATTTAAAACTTGTGTTTTTACTATTGCTTTATAACAATTTTGTGAAAAATGTAACTAATTGATGTGTCAAACAATTTTTAGCATTCATTAACACAATGAGAATGCAACTTTATATAAATTAGCAACCAAATTATTTAATCACGAAATGAAAAAATTTACTTTATTATTTCTTCTTTCAGGTTCAGCGGTATTTGCCCAACGAACCCTTACCATAGAAGAAACTGTAATGGGCGGAAGAAAATATGCTCCAACAACCCAAACTGCCCAACAATGGCGCAAAGACTCCAAAGCGATTACCTATTTAAGTGCTGATTTTTCAACTTTATTCGAAAAAAGTGCCGCAACTTCATGGAAGGAAACAACTTTGGCAACGAAAGCCGAATTTGAAATCGCTTTAAAAGCAAAATTCTCAAATGATGAGTTTACACTAAGAACCTTCCCTACTGCCATCAACTGGAAATCGGCAAACACTTTTGAAACCGAAGTAACCGGTAAAAAAAACAGTTACAAAGTGATTTATGACGTGGCTGCGAAACAAATCGTAAGCACGGTTTCTTATGCGATCGAGGCTGCTCATGCCACAATCGCTTCCAACAATAACGTTGCCTGGTTAAAAGGGAACAATATACAGATTACGGATGCTTCAGGAAAAGTAATCGAAGTAACCAATGATGCAAATGCAGCTATTGTAAACGGATCCGATTATGTACACCGTCAGGAATTCGGTATCGACCGCGGAATGTGGTGGAACGAAGCCGGAACACAACTGGCGTATTACAGAAAAGATGAAACCATGGTGGGCAACTACCCTATCATCAACTGGAATGAGCGTGAAGCCGTAAACAAAGACATCAAATATCCGATGGCGGGTATGAAAAGTGAAGAAGTTAGCCTTGTAATTTATGATGTTGTTTCAGGAAATAAAGTTACGATTCAAACCGGAGAACCAAAAGAACAGTATTTAACGATGGTTTCATGGGAGCCGACAGGAAAACACATTTTCATCGGAATATTAAACCGCGAACAGAATCATCTGAAATTCAACAAATACGATGCAAAAACAGGAGCTTTCGTAAAAACATTATTCGAAGAAAAAGCATCGACTTGGGTAGAACCGCAACACGCACTGACTTTCGTTCCAAATAACCCGAACCAATTCATTTATCAGACGGATTTTTACGGTTTCAACCAAATGTATTTGTACAATACCGACGGGAAATTATTGAAAAACCTAGGTTATAAAGATGTTGTCGTAAAAGAATTGTTAGGTTTTGATGCTAAAAACACCAAAATAAACTACTTAGGAACTGCGAATAATGGCTTAGACAAACAACTGTATCAGGTAGATATCAAATCCGGAAAAACGGTTCAACTGACTACCGCTTCAGGAATGCATATGGCTTCTGTTTCTTCAGACGGAACAATGATTTTGGATCAGTACAGCAATGTTACTACCCCGAACGAAATTTCGGTTATCGACGTAAAATCGAAAAAAGCAACCACTTTGGTAAAAGCCGATAATCCGTTCACCGGAAAAGTAGATATGCCGAAAATGGAATTGGTTACGATAACTTCCGCAGACGGTAAAACGCCGTTAAACGGAAGAATCATCTACCCAGCTAACTTCGACGCAAACAAAAAATACCCTGTAATGCTTTATGTTTACGGAGGTTCTCACGCGCAATTGGTAAACAACCGTTGGATGGGAGGCGGAGGTTACTTCGACTATTACATGGCACAACAAGGCTACGTGGTATTTACATTGGACAGTCGTGGAAGTGATTCCCGCGGAAAGAAATTCTGCGATGTAACACACAGAAATTTAGGTGTGAACGAAATGGCCGATCAGATGAAAGGTATTGATTTCCTTAAATCGAAAGCGTTTGTGGATGCCGATAAAATTGGTGTTTTCGGATGGAGTTTCGGTGGATTCATGACGACTTCATTAATGACCAGCCACAGCGATGTGTTTAAAGTGGGTGTTGCCGGTGGTCCGGTAATCGACTGGAAATACTACGAAGTGATGTACGGAGAGCGCTATATGGACACGCCTCAGGAAAACCCTGAAGGTTATGCAAAAGCTTCTTTATTGGATAAAGCAAAAGATCTTAAAGGACGTTTGTTGGTAATTCACGGTGCTCAGGATCCGGTAGTGGTACAACAGCAAAGCATGAATTTTATCGAAGCTTGTATTAAAGCCGGCAAACAGGTGGATTACTTCTTATACCCTAACCACGAGCACAACGTGGGTGGTAAAGACCGAATTCATATGTATGCTAAAATCGCTGATTACTTTAACGTACATTTGAAGAAATAGACTTCTTATATTTCTTAGATTTTTAGACTTCTTAGATTGTTAGATATTTAGAGAATCCGTCTTGTGAAAACAGGACGGATTTTTTTTTATTTTTATACAGAAAAGTTTTATAAATTTGAATCGCTTTCAAGTACAACTTATAACACTAAAAATGAAAAAATTTCTTTGCTTTCTGATAGTTCTTAGTTTTCAAATCGCTTTTTGCCAAAATAAAGAAGCTGATTTTATCATAACTAATGTTTCTGTAGTTCCGATGAATAGTGAAATCGTTCTGAAAAACCAGTCGGTTGTTATTACTGACGGAAAAATCATTGAGATTGCCGATGCCAGGAAATTAAAAACAAAAGCGAAACAAACCATCGATGGTAAAGGTAAATTTTTAGTTCCTTCGTTAGCCGATGCACACGCCCATCTTCCGGAAAATGATACAGAGTTAGAGAAATATTTCAAACTCAACCTTATTAACGGCGTTACAAAACTTCGTTCAATGCGGGGCGATTCGAAGCATATTGAAATGAAAAAAAAATATAATACCGAGAATTCATATTATCCGAAATTATACCTCTCTTCTAATCCTATCACACGAAATCTGAGCTTTACAAAAGAAGAAATTGCTGCATTCGTAAAAGAAACTAAAGAAAACGGATTTGATTTCATAAAAGTGCTGAGCATTAAAAATCAGGAACTATTCGATGAATTAAACACAGTTTGTAAGGAATATGATGTAAAAATCGGCGGTCATTTTCCGAGCAATCCAAAAGGTGTTGTAATTAGTGATGAAAGCTTTTTTGGATCGAACTATACTTCTTTCGAGCATTTGGGCGGACTTATCGGTGAGCCAAATTCTTTTGAGTCAAGAGTAAAATCAATAAAAGAAAAAGGATTGTATGCTTGTCCTACCTTACAATGGTATATAATCGGTTACGGACAATTTTCTGTTGAGGATATGATAAAACAAAAAGGAATGCAATTCATCAATCCTGAAACCGTTAAAGAATGGACCGAGAAAACAACTTTGTATCGGGAAAAAACGGGCAAAAAGGAGTTTGAAGAAGAAGTAGCCCTGTATGCAAAAGAATTGCAGGAACGTCGTACTGTTATCAAACGCTTAAATGATGAAGGTGTTCCGTTAATATTGGGTCCGGACAGCAGTTCAAAATTCATCGTGCCGGGCTTTGCAATGCACGAAGAAATGAAATCATACCAAAAAGCCGGTTTAACAAATTATGCAATTTTAAAAACAGGAACAGTAAATTTCGCCAATTTGTTTAATGAAAATTACGGAACAATTGAAGTCGGAAAAAATGCAGATTTCCTTATTGTTTCAAAAAACCCATTGAAAAGATTAGATGCTTTGGAAAAAATTGAAGGCATTTACTTTAACAATCAGTATTTAAATAAAAATGCACTTGAAGAAATGTCAAGGTCAATTTTACCGAATTAAAGATTATTGTCTTCTTATAATCAATAAAACCCTGAGTGAAACTTAGGGTTTTTCATTTCCCACGCTGCGCAAAGTCTCCCGACTTTGAGCCACAACCATAAATACATCTGAATAATTTTAATTGTGCATTTATGTGTAAATCGCAAAGTCAGGAGACTTTGCGTAGCGGGTTAAGCCGCTGAGCGTTCATGATAAAAAAAAATCCCGAGCATTAACTCGGGATTCGTTATTTAATCTTCTATTGCAGGTTTAATTCTATTGAAATTCAGTTTACTGTTTTTATAACCGTAGCAGAAATAAAACACTAATCCGATCAGTAACCAAACGCCAAACCATTTCCAGTTGGACACTGCCATTCCGGTTAACAGGTAACAGCAGGAAATCAATCCTAATAACGGAATTAACGAAAGGTTTTTAAGGAACGCTAATACCGCCATTACACCACATAACACAAAGAAAACCACCATGGAAATATTCGTTGCGAATTTATCTCCGGAGAAATCAAACGTATCAGCAAAGAACGTTGGGAAAGCATAGCTTACGATAAAGATGGTTCCCACCACAATGGCAGGGAAAATGAATTTGGAATTGATATACGGAATTCTGAATTTACTTTTGGTTTGTCTCTCGGCAATTTCCGCTTCACTTTGCGGTGATAACATCAATACACCGCCACACACCAATACGAAGGCGAACAACGTTCCGATACTCGTAAAGTCCAACACGAAGTTTTCATCCGTAAAGAAAATCGGCAAACCTACCACACATCCTGTTACTATGGTTGCAAAACCTGGTGTTTTGTGTTTCGGGTGGATTTCTGCGAATTTCTTCGGCATTAATCCGTCACGGCTCATTGTCATCCAGATACGCGGTTGTCCCATCTGGAACACCAACATTACACTGGTCATCGCCACTACAGCTGCAATCGACACGATGAATAACATCCACTTCACTCCTTTTAAAGCGAAGATTTCCGCTAAAGGATCGGTTACGCCTAACAAATCGTATTTAACCATTCCGGTTAAAATCAAAGCCAAAATGATGTAAATCACCGTACAGATTACCAAAGAATAAATCATTCCTTTCGGTAAATCGCGTTGCGGGTTTTTACTTTCTTCTGCCAAAGTGGAAACCGCATCAAAACCAATATAAGCAAAGAAAACCGCTGATACACCGGCCATTACACCTCCGAAACCATTCGGCATAAACGGTGTCCAGTTATCGATATCCACATAAAAAGCACCAACTGCAATAACCAGAGCAATAATCACCAACTTAATGATTACCATTATATTACTGAAGTTTTTCGATTCTTTAGTTCCTTTGTAAACCAGGTACGTGATCAATAGGTTAATCACCACAGCCGGTAAATCGAAAATTACTTTCAGACTTCCCAACATGGGTGCGTTTTGCCAGGCGTTAAAACCTTCACCCGCTTTATTTTCAAGGAAAGCAGAATGTGCCGATTGGTAATTGATCGTCAGCCATTCCGGTAAATGAATGTGGAAACTTTCTAATAAATTAGTGAAATAGCCACTCCATGAGAAAGCGATATAAATATTTCCGATGGAATACTCCATAATCAAAGCCCATCCGATGATCCAGGCGAACAATTCCCCGAAAGAAACATAGGCATAGGTATAAGCACTACCGGAAACAGGCACACGTGAAGCGAATTCGGCATAACACATGGCTGTAAATCCGCACGCAATAGCACAAATGATATACAAAAGCGTTACGCCGGGACCTCCTGAAAAACAAGCGTTTCCGATGGCAGAGAACGTTCCTCCCCCTATAATCGCAGCAATCCCGAAAAAGGTTAAATCGCGAACCGTTAATACTTTATGTAAGCTGGCATGATCAACATCACTGCCTTGTTTTACTATTGTTGTGGTAGATTTTCTTCTGAATAAATCGGTAAAAGACATAAGTATTCTTACTGTAATTGGTTAGTCTATTGTTAAATAACCTGTAAAATCGCAGATTATCCCTGCTTTTTTTGAGGGAAACAAATATATAAAACCAAATGAATAAATAACATTTTGGGTCCAAAAATTTAAAAATAACGTTGCCATAACTATTTACTATCATTAAATAAGAAATTATAATAAAAGGTAATGCTAAAGCAATTCAGTAATCGCTATTTTTGTGCTGTTCAAAAAACAATAATTTTAAAAACCGATACATTATGTCATTAGTAGGAAAAAAATTCCCAAACATTACCGTAGATGCCATTTCAGAAATGGGTGATAACTTAAGAATCAACGTTCTTGAAGAAGCTGTAAAAAACAACAAAAAAGTATTATTATTCTGGTACCCGAAAGACTTTACTTTCGTTTGTCCGACAGAATTACACGCTTTCCAGGCTGCTTTACCGGAATTCAACGCAAAAAACACTATCGTAATCGGTGCTTCTTGTGATACTAACGAAGTACACTTTGCTTGGTTAAACACTGCAAAAGACAATGGTGGTATCGAAGGTGTTACTTACCCTTTATTGGCTGACACTACAAGAAACTTATCAACTGCTTTAGGAATTTTAGATGCTGAAGAAGAGTTCAACGAAGAAACAGGAGATTATTTAATCGCTGGTTCAAACGTGACTTACAGAGCAACTTACCTGATTGACGAAACTGGAAAAATTTTCCACGAAAGTGTAAACGATATGCCGTTAGGAAGAAATGTTGCTGAGTATTTACGTTTAATCGATGCTTATACTCACGTTCAGACTAAAGGTGAAGTTTGTCCTGCAAACTGGGAAAACGGAAAAGAAGCTATGACAGCTGACCGTTTAAGCACTGCTGCTTACCTGAGCAAAAACTAATTTGTAAACAAATATAAATTCCAAACAACAGGATTTCGTTTGCAAAAATGAGCCTGAAGTTTGGAATTTCTTTTTAATCACTAAATTAAACAAGCTATGTTAATAGAATTAAACGAAGACACCCTTCAGAATATAGTTGATTCCAACGAAAAAGTAGTGGTACAATTTTCTGCTTCATGGTGCGGGAACTGCCGAATCATGAAACCGAAGTTCAAAAAACTGGCTACTGAAAATGAAAACCTTGCGTTTGTTTTAGTGGATGCTGAAAACTCTCCGGAATCAAGAAAACTGGCGAATGTTTCCAATTTACCAACGTTTGCCACTTTCGTAAACGGAAAACTGGTTAACGAAACCCAAACCAATAAAGCGGAAGTTTTAACGGAATTGGTTAACGAAATAGTTTAGTCAGACTACTTAGACTGCTTAGATTTTTAGACTTCTTAGACTGTTTAGATGGATAGATTATTAGACTGGTTAGATAGTTAGATCTTTAGACTTTCTAGATTATTTAAATATTAGAAAGTTAGAATTTTGATGATTTGACGGCTTTGATTTTACAACTACCCTGAATTCTAACAACTATAGAATAGTTCAAAAAATCCAAGAAGTCTAAAAATCCAAGAAGTCTAAGAAAGTCTAAGAAGTCTAAGAAAGTCTAAAATTCGAAGAAGTCTAACTATCTAACAATCTAAATGATCTAAAAAATGAAACTACCCGTAATAAAACATCTGACGCAGTTTATTGAAGAAAACGATCAGGATTATATCGTAGAAACCATCGAAGTACTGGAAGCATTAACCGAAGTTCCGTCGTTAAAAGATGAGGAGCTGGATGTAATCGGTGAATTGATTTCCAACATGTATGGCGCACTTGAAGTAAACAAAATGGTCAAAAACGGAACCGATAAAAAAGAAGCGCTGAATGCCTTTATGCAACGCGTTCTTGGTTCTATTGACAAATAACCTGTTTTTCCCAGTATTACCAAAGCTTTTCTGTTAAAAAGAAAGGCTTTTTTTTATTATATGAATAGCGATTTCAACCTGATTACTCACGGATTACCGTATAAATAATCAAACACAGATTTCATAGATTTCCACGGATTAATCTGTGAAAATTTGTGAAATCTGTGTTTTAAATGGTCTGTCTTAATTTTATATTCAGACGAGATGTACTTTTTATTTGAAATATTTTTTTCTGAACCAAAAAGCAAGATTTACCAAAGCAATTAAAGCGGGAACTTCCACTAACGGACCGATTACGCCGGCAAATGCCTGTCCGCTGTTAATCCCGAAAACCCCGATTGCTACAGCGATTGCTAATTCAAAATTATTACCGGTTGCCGTAAAAGCTATTGCAGTGGATTTCGAATAATCGGCACCAAAATACTTTCCGATAAAGAAGCTGATAACAAACATAACAGCAAAATAAATCATTAGAGGAATTGCTATCCTAACGACATCCATCGGAATCTGAACGATTAATTCACCTTTCAGACTGAACATCAGAACAATTGTGAACAATAAAGCGATTAAAGTTATTGGTGAAATGACAGGGACATATTTCGTTTGAAACCACTCTTCTCCTTTAAAATGAATTAATGCATAGCGACTGATGACACCTAAAGCAAATGGTATTCCGAGATAAATTCCAACACTTTCAGCAATCTGTCCAATGCTGATATTAACTTCAAATCCGCTGAATCCGAAAACCGGTGGCAATACCGTTATGAACAAATAAGCATAAACACTGTAAAGAAACACCTGAAAAATACTGTTTAGAGCAATCAGACCGGCACCATATTCTCTGTTCCCTTCGGCTAAATCGTTCCAGACCACCACCATGGCAATACATCTTGCCAATCCGATAAGAATAACACCTATCATGTATTCAGGATATCCGTTCAAAAACAAGACAGCCAGGAAAAACATAAGTATGGGACCAACAATCCAATTAAGAAACAGCGAAGCCCCCAGTACTTTGAAGTTTTTGAAAACCTCCCCCATTTTAGAATAGTTAACTTTCGCTAAGGGTGGATACATCATCAGGATTAAACCAATGGCCAGTGGGATGTTGGTAGTTCCGTTTGAAAACGAATTAATGAAACCACTGCTTGACGGTATGAAATAACCGATTGTGACTCCGAGAAGCATGGCCAAAAATATCCATAAAGTCAAATAGTTATCAAGAAAACTTAATCTTTTTCGTTCCAGAGCCGGGGTACAATTATTAGCTGACATATTATTTTTTTATTTGTGAAAACACGTATTTCATTTCGGTAGCGATTTCAATGCTTCGTTCTGAATATTTTTCGGTTTGTAAATCGGTGTTGTCGTATACTTTCGGATCGTCGTAACGAATCGGGAAACGCTTTTCGGCACCTGCAATAAACGGACAGCCTTCATCTGCCTGAGAACAGGTCATGATTGCGGCAAAACCCGATTTCGGATTGAATTCGGCATCAAAAACCTTTGAAAACCCAATCACAGGATGCTCGTTATCCGAAAACTTAATACTGTAAACCGGATTGGCATCAGCGCTCAACTCAGCAACTGAAAATCCTTGGTTCGTCAATGTTTCGGCTACTTTCGGAAACATAGCTGTAGCTTCGGTTCCGCCCGAAAAACACTGTACATTTTTAATTCCGAAATAAAAAGCCATCGTTTGTGCCCAAATTTGCGACAAATGACTTCTTCTGGAATTGTGTGTACAGATGAAATTCAGCTTAACATCCTGATTTACATCAATTTTTGACTGAATATAATCAATCAGCGGCTGAAGCATTTCTTTCCTTTCGGATGAAATCGTATTTTCTGAAAAACCTATGATCTGATTTTCTAAATCGGTAAACAATATGCTCATAAAATCCACTTTTAGCAACATCCTGAATTTGGTGTGCAACATGACGTTTGTTCCTGTAAATCTTTTAAGGAAACTTTCAGTTTTTCTGCTGGAATACCACAATTATCTTTCGCTAAACAATCGGTTAATTTCGATTTCAATTGAAAATTTGTTCCGTCAAAATCTAAACTAAACTTACCAATAGTTTCTTTCATTTGATATTCAACTTCAATTTCTAAATCGGGGATTTGCAACTTTTCTTCTGAAAGTTTAATAATGCCTACCAATTTTTCCGGGTGCAAACGATGATCATAATCATTCGCTTCCCAAAGTTGAAAATTCACGACTTTTTCATTTCGAACCGTTCCGCCGCAATCGATGAAGTTTTTGGTAATCATACCTACTTCGGTAACATGAAAGTGTTCCGGTACAAAAGTTCCGTTTGGCAATTGAAAATTCACGGTTTCCACTGTTTTCAATACTTCTTTAATTTCTGATAATTTCATAATACTGATATTTTAATTAACAACATTTTGATTTTAATTCGCTTGATATGCCTGAAAAATAGCTTTCCAGTTTTTTCATGGTATCCGGGTTTAAACAATAACAGATTGCCGTACCCTCGATATTTCCTTTGATGATTCCAACATTTTTCAGTTCTTTCAAGTGCTGGGAAACAGTTGGTTGTGCCAAGGGCAATTCATTTACGATATCACCGCAAATACAGGAATCCACCTTTAGCAGATACTCGATTATAGCCACTCTTGCCGGATGCGAAATCGCTTTGAATAAGGAAGCTAGTTCGTTTTGTTGTTCCGAAAAGAATTCTGATTTTGATGCGCCCATTTTGTTTATTTTTATATTGCAATATTACGATAAACAAATTAAATAAAAAAGCAATTCGGTAAAAAATCAATTCTCAAATAAATTCATTACTTTTGAAAATCTTAAAAAAGCAACAAAAATGGCACTAATAAAATTAAAAGGAAACCCTGTAAACACTACAGGTACATTACCTCAGGTAGGTTCTCAGGCATCTGATTTCACTTTAGTAAAAACCGATTTATCAACAGTTTCTTTAAGCGATTTCAAAGGAAGCAAACTGGTTTTAAATATTTTTCCTAGTATCGACACAAGCACTTGTGCCACTTCGGTTCGTAAATTCAATGAAACGGCAAGTAACTTAACAAACACGAAAGTATTGTGCATTTCCCGTGATTTACCGTTTGCACAAACTCGTTTTTGTGGTGCGGAAGGTTTGGAAAATGTGGTTAACTTATCCGATTTTAAAGACGGATCTTTCGGAAACACTTACGGTTTAACCATTACTGACGGCCCGTTAGCAGGATTGCATTCGCGTGCTGTGATTGTTTTGGATGAAAACGGCATGGTAAAACATACCGAGCAAGTAGAGGATATCGTTGACGAACCTAATTACGAAAAAGCTATAGCGGCACTTTAATGGAATTAAAAAAAGACAACACCTTCTTTACCGGAAGGCTGAAAAGTGTTGGTTTCGCCGTAAAGGGTGCCATAAAATTAATTACAACCGAGCATAGTGTCATGGTACAGTCTTCGATTGCCGTACTAATGATTGCAGCCGGATTTTATTTCAATATTTCCCAAACCGAATGGATGTTTCAGATTCTGATTTTCGGATTGGTACTGAGCATAGAAGGTTTGAATACCGCTGTTGAAAAAATTGCCGATTTTATTCATCCCGATTACCACGAACGCATCGGTTTCATCAAAGATATTGCTGCCGGTGCGGTTTTTTTCGCAGCCATGTCTGCAATCGCAATCGGATTAATTATATATTTACCCAGGATAATCTAATTTAGAAACGATTACCTGTTTATTTATCAAATTTTAGTATTCTAAATGGCGAAGACATCAAAAAAAGAAACTGCTGAAGCAAAAACTAACGACGAAACTCCAAAAAAAGCTTGGGTGCTAAATCGCCGAAACAAAGTCCTTATCGGGGCTTTGCTCGTTTTATTTTCGGTGGCATTACTACTTTCCTTTGTTTCCTATTATATCTACGGGGATTACGATCAAAGCGCATTGGGTTCGTTTGCCGACAGAAGTGAGAAAACCTATAACTGGTTGGGGAAATTTGGGGCCTATCTGTCTGATTTCTTTTTATACAGAGGATTCGGAGCGGCTTCTTTTTTACTTGTTCGATTGTTCTTTTTAGCCGGAGCCTATCTTTTGGTGGACATTTCGTTGACAAAACTGAAAAACTCAATTTTCTGGGACATGTTTGCCATGGTAATCATATCCGTAATTTTTGGTTTTTTCTGGGATTATATTCCGCAATTGGGCGGCGTTATCGGTTATGAAATGAACCTGTTTACCCAGGATTACATCGGTAAAACCGGAACCTTTTTAGTATTATTTTTCGGAATTATAGTTTATCTGATATTAAAAATAAAAGTTTCCACAGAAGGCATTAAAAATTTCTTTGAAAGCAGAAGTAAATCTTTCGAAGAGGAATTGAACGAAGGGAATGAAATCATTCAAAACAGTTCAAACATCCCAACAGCAATGGCACCGACGGCAGTTAACGATACTATTGTTGATGAGGAAATCGTCAATACGAATCCGAGTCTGGATTTTAACGATGCGGAAGACGATGAAATTCTGTCCAACATCGAATTAAAAACCGCTCCTTCTGTTTTCGAAATAAACAAGGAAGCACTGAAACCAACCATCGAACATCCGTCGGAAATCCATCTGAAACCCGTTCCTCCCGTTGCCGTTCCTCATATTATTGAGCCTGTAACTCCAATTGTACCGGAAGCTCCGAAATCAGAAATTATCCAAACCAATGACGATAGCTTTACCATCGAAAAAATCGAGGAAGAAGCTACGGTTGAAGAAAATTTAGCGGCACGACTGGTTCAGGATTTCGGTGAATTTGACCCTACTTTGGAATTGTCGAATTATCAGTTTCCGTCGATTGAACTTTTAAAAGAATATTCGTCGGGCGGTATCACTATCAATCAGGCGGAATTAGAAGAAAATAAAAACCGGATTGTAGATACGCTGAAAAACTACAACATCGGAATTTCCCAAATTAAAGCGACGGTTGGTCCGACAGTTACCTTATATGAAATCGTTCCGGAAGCCGGTATCCGTATTTCAAAAATCAAAAATCTGGAAGACGATATTGCGCTTTCCTTAGCTGCTTTGGGTATTCGTATCATCGCTCCTATTCCGGGGAAAGGAACTATCGGTATTGAGGTTCCGAACAACAATCCTACCATGGTTTCGATGAAGAGCGTAATCGCTTCTCCGAAATTCCAGACTGCCGAGATGGAATTGCCGATTGCATTGGGTAAAACAATCTCAAACGAAACTTTTGTTGTCGATTTAGCTAAAATGCCACACTTACTGATGGCAGGTGCTACCGGACAAGGAAAATCGGTGGGATTGAATGCGGTTCTGACCTCGTTATTATACAAAAAACACCCTGCCGAAGTGAAATTCGTTTTGGTGGATCCGAAAAAAGTAGAACTGACCCTTTTCAACAAAATAGAAAGACATTATCTGGCAAAACTTCCGGATGACGGTGATGCTATCATCACAGATAACACCAAGGTAATCAACACATTAAATTCACTTTGTATTGAAATGGATAATCGTTATTCTTTATTGAAAGATGCGATGGTTCGTAACATCAAAGAATATAACGAAAAGTTCAAACAACGAAAACTGAATCCGGAAAACGGACATCGATTTTTGCCTTATATCGTACTGGTTGTTGACGAGTTCGCCGATTTAATCATGACTGCCGGTAAAGAAGTAGAAACCCCTATTGCCCGTCTGGCTCAATTAGCCCGTGCTATCGGAATTCACCTTATCATTGCGACACAAAGACCTTCCGTTAACGTTATTACGGGGATGATTAAAGCCAACTTCCCTGCCCGAATTGCCTTCCGTGTAACTTCGAAAATCGATTCCAGAACCATTTTGGATACTGGTGGCGCCGATCAGTTAATTGGACGTGGAGATTTACTATATACACAAGGTAACGATATCGTTCGTGTACAATGTGCGTTCGTGGATACACCTGAAGTGGAAAAAATTACGGATTATATCGGTTCGCAAAAAGCATACCCTAACGCTTACTTCCTACCAGAGTACGTTGGCGAAGAAAGTGGCATAAGTCTTGATATAGATATCTCCGAAAGAGATTCCATGTTCAGGGATGCTGCCGAAATTATTGTTACGGCACAGCAAGGTTCCGCTTCGTTATTGCAACGTAAACTGAAATTGGGTTACAACCGGGCAGGTCGATTAATCGATCAGTTGGAAGCCGCAGGTATTGTTGGCCCATTCGAAGGCAGTAAAGCAAGAAGCGTTAATATTCCTGACCTGGTTGCTTTGGAGCATTTTTTCGCTAACGAACAAAACAACATGTAAGATGAAATCGATTACACACAACAATAGTTTCCCATTTCCAGGTAAAAACCTGATCGCTCTTCTGTTTGCCTTATTTCTGTACCTTCCGGGAAGTGCTCAGAATTCACAAAAAGCAAAAGAGTTATTGGATGATGTTACGGCCAAAGTAAAAAGCTATGACAATATCGTTATCAACTTCAGTTACTCGGTGCAGAATTTAAAACAAAACATCGATCAGGACAGCAAAGGCAATGTTACCCTGAAAGGAAACCAGTATGTACTGAATTTCATGGGAGTAACCAAAATTTTTGACGGTAAGAAAAATTATACCATCGTGCCCGAAGATCAGGAAATCACCATTTCTAAACATGATGATAATGATGCCAATGCCTTGACACCTGCAAAAATGCTGACCTTTTTTAATTCGGGGTTCAAATATTCGTGGGATATCCTGCAAAACATCAAAGGAAGACAAATTCAATATGTAAAATTGATCCCTACAAACACAAAAGATAACCGAAAAGAAATTTTGTTAGGAATAGATGCACAGACAAAAAACATCTACAATCTGATTGAAATGAACAAAAACGGCTCTAAAACCACTATCGTTGTTAATTCTTTTAAAACAAATCAACCTATTTCGAAAAATCATTTTACCTTTACCCAGAGTAAATATCCTAATTACTACATCAATAATTTAGACTAGATTTCGGGTGAAAATTTTAGATCGTTACATTCTTAAATCCTTCCTGATTACATTTACTTCGGTATTTGTAATCCTTTTTTTTATATTCATTTTACAGGGAATCTGGCTTTTCATTTCTGAGCTTGCAGGTAAAAACCTGGATTACATGGTAGTTGTAAAATTCCTTGTTTTTTATTCTCCAAAAATTGTTCCTTTAGTTTTACCGCTTTCCATATTGCTGGCTTCCATCATGACTTTCGGAAGTTTTGCCGAAAACTATGAGTTTGCTGCCATGAAATCGGCCGGAATTTCCCTTGGGAGAGCTATGAAAGGATTGACTATCTTCATCTTTTTATTAAGTTTTGCCGCTTTCTTTTTCGCAAATACCGTAATTCCAAAAGCCGAATACAAATTCATAAACCTCAGAAAAGACATCCTTCAAACAAAGCCCGCTATGGCTATTGCTGAAGGTCAGTTTAATACCATCGGAAATTCAAACATCAAGGTCGATAAGAAAACAGGTGAAAACGGAGAATTCCTTGAAGGTGTTACAATGCACGTAAAATCAAATCAGGGATTTGGCAATAAAACCGTCATAAAAGCCAAAAGCGGCGTTCTTAAAAGCGAAGAAGGTTCAAACATCCTTAAACTGGACCTAATCGACGGTTATTATTACGAAGACATTTATCCTAAAAAATTTGAAGAACAGAATAAGGTTCCTTTTGCAAAAGCAAATTTCAAAAAATACAGAATAAACATCGATCTTACCAACCTGAACAAAAGCGAGACGGCCGGTGAAATCGTAAACACCAATACCATGCTTAATGTGAGTGAATTGAATTTCACCATTGATTCCCTTCAGAAAAGCTACAAAAAAGACGTTGTTTCTTTTACGGAAAACATTTCACAGGGAATTGAATTCACATTAAAACCAAAACCCATTACGTCTTCCGCAAAATTTAAGAATACAGATGATATTCTGGCCTCATTTTCAGCAGAAGATAAAAGTAAAATTTTTGAGTCCGCGCTAAACAGCCTTTCGAGCACCGATTTTTCAATTCAGAACAATAAAAACGATTTGTATGAAAAGAAAAAGAACATAAACAAACACTGGCTTGCATTACACGAGAAATTCGTGGTTGCTTTCTCCTGTCTGCTGATGTTTTTCATCGGAGCACCGCTGGGAGCAATCATCAGAAAAGGAGGATTGGGATTACCTATCGTTTTTGCCGTATTAATATTCATCATCTTCCATTTCATCAACACCTTCGGAAGAAAAGTGGCTCAGGAAAACGGTATTCCGCCCTTTTTAGGTTCTTGGTTATCCTCAATGGTTTTAGCACCGTTAGCGATATCGCTCACCTACAGGGCTACAAACGACATTGGTGTAATGGTGAATTTTGACTGGATAGTAGAACCTTTCCAGAAATTAATAAACAAAGCGCTGAGCAATACTGAAAAAATTGATCTCGAGGAAGACAGAGATACTATAAAAGACAACGATAACGACAACTAAAATGCTGACTACAGAAAAAATACAACTCAACACCATTGAAGAAGCGATAGAAGACATCCGTCAAGGAAAAGTAATTATTGTTGTGGATGATGAGGACCGCGAAAATGAAGGTGATTTTTTAGCCGCTGCTGATAAAGTTACGCCTGAAATGATCAACTTTATGGCTACCTACGGAAAAGGGCTTATCTGTACGCCTTTAACCGAAAAACGCTGTAAAGAACTCGACCTTCACGCTATGGTTGGTAATAACACCGATCCGATGCAAACCGCTTTTACCGTTTCGGTTGATTTAAGAGGAAATGGAGTAACAACCGGTATTTCCGCGGCAGACAGATCCAAAACCGTTG
The DNA here is from genome assembly GCF_000498535.1 of Flavobacterium limnosediminis JC2902. Taxonomy (GTDB): domain Bacteria; phylum Bacteroidota; class Bacteroidia; order Flavobacteriales; family Flavobacteriaceae; genus Flavobacterium; species Flavobacterium limnosediminis. The sequence goes on from NZ_AVGG01000007.1 coordinate 146,046, forward strand.
AAGCATTGGTAGATCCGAATACAAAACCTTTTGAATTAGGTCGTCCCGGACATATTTTTCCGTTGATAGCAAAAGAAGGTGGCGTTTTAAGACGAACAGGTCACACCGAAGCCGCCATTGATTTTGCTCGATTGGCCGGGTTCCGCCCTGCCGGTGTTATTTGCGAAATTATGAATGATGACGGTACTATGGCACGTTTACCGCAATTGGTGGAAGTAGCCAAAAAATTAGACCTGAAACTGGTTTCTATTGAGGACTTGGTTGCTTACAGAATGCAGCACGACAGTCTGATTCATAAGAAGGAGGATTTTGAGATTCAGACCCGTTTCGGAGAATTCCGCCTCCGTGCCTATCTGCAGATTACCAATAAACAGGTTCATATCGCATTAACCAAAGGAAGCTGGAGTACCGGGGAACCTATTTTAACCCGAATCAATTCAACTCATATTAATAACGACATTTTAGGGACGCTTACAAACGATGATGCCGATAAAAAACTGGATGATATGTTCAAACGTATCAACGAGGAAGGAAAAGGCGCCATTTTGTTCATAAACCACCAAAGTCAGGCTTCTGATTTATTAAGTCGTTTATCAGAATTGAAAGGATTACAGGAAAAAGGCGTACACAAAGCACCTCAAATTAAGATTGACATTAAAGATTTTGGTATCGGCGCACAGATTTTACACGATCTGGACATTTCAAAAATCAGATTATTATCCAATTCGGCACAAACAAAACGTGTCGGAATGATTGGATACGGACTTGAGATAACGGAATACGTTGGTTTTTAAAAAAACATTTTTTTTATTTTGTAAACCAAACGAAATGAAATAGTTAAAAAACAGAGGCTTAATTATTTTATTTTTTATTTGAAAAAGGCTTGCAGAAACAAAAAAGGTTCTTAGATTTGCACTCGCAATCGGATTACGATTGCGGTTTATTGGAGAAATGGCAGAGTGGTCGATTGCGGCAGTCTTGAAAACTGTTGACTGTAACAGGTCCGGGGGTTCGAATCCCTCTTTCTCCGCAAAATAAAAACTAAGTTTTTATTTTTAAAGTTAATTTACAAAAGTGCATTGTAGATTAAATTTTCAAAGTTTATGCACTCGCAAACCTGAAAGAGATTTACATACTGGAGAAATGGCAGAGTGGTCGATTGCGGCAGTCTTGAAAACTGTTGACTGTAACAGGTCCGGGGGTTCGAATCCCTCTTTCTCCGCAAAAAAAGCAAGCTACATCAGCTTGCTTTTTTTATTAAATATTATTTCATTTATTCCATTATCGCAGTATCAATTTCTGTGTAGTCGATTTACCATCGGAAGTTACTTTTACAAAATACACCCCGGAAGACAGATCCAATTGCAATTTGATGCTATCTGAAAAATATTCATTTAACACCTTCTGTCCTGTACAGGAATAAATTTCAACAACTGCTCCTCCCCTAATACCCGAAATAGTAAGATTATCGTTTGCCGGATTAGGGTACATCAGAAATTTCAAATCAGCTGCTTCGTTGGTACTTAAAGTGGAATACCAAGGCTCACCTGCATGGGTTCCCCATATATAATCCGCCAGATTCGGATAATCAATAAACGGATTTCGGTTCATCTGCCAGGTGTAAATATAATTATTGCGGTTCATTTCAAAATCATCAGAAGGATCGGAATGGTTCCAGGTCAACAACGTAGTCAGATTACCTATAAAACCGTCCGGATTTTGCGCCGGATTTCCATTTACCACATTCAAACCGCTATATCGTACACACATGTAAAAAACAGCTCTCGCAACATCGCCGTGCCAACTCCCTGAATTTCCCGCCGGACCACTATAATCCACCCCATAATTTCTTTCGTTTCTGGAACTGTTTTCCTGACCGTCTTCAGCACGAATATGATGCGCATCAGCATGACCGGCCAAAATATCATTGGGACCTGTCGGCAACCAAACATTGATACCATCCGCAAAAGAAGACGTCCCATCGGAAAAACCACCTCGGGACTGACAGTAAATATGTTCCCTGTTCCAGAATCCCACAATGCTGTTTCCCGACTGGTAATCAATTTTAGTCTGTGCACGCTCCGTATACATCAGCCAAACCTGATTGTTGTTTAACGGGTTCTGATCGGCTGTTTTCAAAATCTCCCATATATCACCATAGTTATGAGCACGCACTACAGCTGGATTAGCAATGATATTCTGAAGCGCCTGTTTTAAAGCAACACCCGACAACCCTTCAAGTGAAGTGTAATAACCCACAGGAACAGTACTGGCAATCTGCCCATAAGTAGGATTTAGGGGTGTACCCCAAGACGAAGTCAGATAATTGGCATCAGTAACCCTAACCGATATATTATTTCTTAACACGATGTATCCGGCAGGGACTGAACCTATTGTAATCCGAAGGTTTTCATCGCCGTCATTAACACCGTCATTCAGAAGCTGAATTACAGTCGAAACCGTATTTGTTCCCGTCGGAATTGTAACCGAAGTAGTTCCCGTATAATCTGAAGCAGTAAATGAGCCGTTTGATAACGTAAATGAAAAATTCAAATCGGATGAAACATTAGCATCCGTCGTGAACGAAACTGTCATGCTTTGCCCTTCTGTCAAAGGAGCTATTGGAGCATACGTCGTGGTAATTCCGTTATAAATAATTCCGGAACCGTCGTTATTCGCTCTTGGTGTTGGCGGTTTTACTTCGTAAGTACCATCGGTTTTTCTCTGGATAGATTGAGAATCTTTTAACCCATTTACATTTTCATTATAGCTTACTGTTTCTCCCAGAATACCCATCAGATTGGCTGCAGTTGATGTATTGGTACTGTAAACTAAAGCGTCAACAAGATTCGTAGCCGTCGCGGGTGTGTTCAAGGGAAAATCATCTGCATTGCCCAAGTAAATAGCAACAGCATCCGGTCCGTTTTGAATCATCGCCTGAGGAATGATAGAAGACGGTGACGGAGAAACCTGCAAATTTCCTAATAAAACATTTCCGTTTCCGTCAGTTACCAAACCGTCCAGATCAACAGCATAATAACTTAACGAACCCGCATAAGGACTTGTACTGCCGGCGTTAAAGAACACAATAACATATCCATCTAAAGAAAAATTTGGTGTGGCCGATTTTAATTCGATAAATTCCAATACATCGGTAGAAGGTGTGTCGCAATCAAGTTCATTGATAACAATTTGTCCGAAACTCACATCAGAAACAAGAACAACAAACAACAACAGTATTTTTTTTATCATTTCCGTATTTTTTTGGGGGGATAAAATTAAGGAATTGCCGATTAATAACATGTTGAAATTGAAAAGTTTACATCAAATAATCATTTGTAAGAAAAGTAATTGTTTTTTATTTTTTTATCATAAAATTAGGGCAATCCGATGTTTTTCCTAAATTTACGAATTAATAATTATAGGCGCTTAATTCCCGGACCTTTTGAAAGTCATATTTAAATTTTTCCTTACCCTGTTTTTCCTTTTAAATGTAAGCTTCGTGTTTGCACAAAACAGTAATAAAATTGTCGTTGATGTAAATCCCTCCAACCAAACCCTTACCGTTAATCAGGAGATAATCTATGTTAACGCTACTAACGACACTATAAAAGAATATGTGCTGAACGACTGGAACAATGCCTATTCCGACAAAAACACTCCATTAGGAAAACGGTTTTCAGATGAATTCATAAGGAGTTTTCATTTGGCTGACGATTCGGAACGAGGTAAAACAACCATCATTTCAGTTACCGATCAAAACGATATTGCTCTGGAATTTTCAAGACCGGAAAAACAAATCGATTTACTGAATATCCATCTGCCCGCTCCCATCCTTCCTAACCAGGAATTTAAACTAAAAATAAAATACACCGTTAAAATACCCAATCAACGCTTTACCCGATTTGGATACGATAACAACACCGGGAGTATGTACCTGAAAAACTGGTTTTTAACACCTGCCCGAATTGATAACGCTGTCTTTGTAAAAAACAGTAACGAAAATCTGGATGATATTGCCAACGCACTTTCCGATTATGATATCAAAATAAATGTCCCTTCCGATATTAAACTGTTCACTGATTTAGAGAGTACCAAACTATCTGAAGAAGAAAATGAGGTAACATATCAGCTGACAGGAAAAAACATAACTGATTTCAACCTTGTACTGGAAAGCGAACCCTCGTTTACTAATTATAAAAATAAAGATCAGGAAATTGTCACCAACCTGAAAGACAAAAGACTGAACAACTTTCAGAAAGCAATTGTAATTGACAGGATCGTAACTTTTGTTTCTGAAAAATTGGGCAAATTACCTCAAGAAAAAATACTGGTTTCCCAGGTGGATTACGAACGAAATCCTTTTTATGGACTGAACCAACTTCCCTCCTTTCTGAGTCCGTTTCCCGACGAATTTCTGTATGAATTAAAATTTCTGAAAACCTATGTAAACAGCTATCTCAAAGCCGCGTTGCATATCAATCCCAGAAAGGAAACCTGGATAATTGACGGAATTCAGAGCTATATCATGATGAAATACATTGAAGAAAATCATCCGGACATGAAAATGATGGGCAGATTATCCGAATTCAAACTTCTGAAAGGCTTCAATCTTTTCACATCCGATTTTAACAGCCAATACAGCTATCTCCATCTTTTAATGGCGAGAAAAAACCTTGATCAACCCATCGGAGATTCTAAGAATTCATTTATCAAATTCAACGAACAGATATCCGGAAGATACAAAGCCGGGATGAGTTTGAATTATCTGAATGACTATTTGGGAGATGATGCAGTAACTGAAACCATTGCCGATTTCGTAAAATTGAATCAGACAAAACAAACCGAAGAGACCGATTTCAAAACCCTTTTAGATCAAAAAACCGATAAAAAAACAGACTGGTTTTTCAAAACCATGGTGCATTCAAGAGATTTAATCGATTACAAGTTCGGAAAGACAAAAAAGAACAACAGTACCATTGAAGCCGTAATTAAAAACAGAACCGAAACTAATGTTCCGGTATCGGTTTACGGAATTAAAGATGATACCGTTGTTTTTAAAACATGGGTTGAAAACATCGTCAGCGACAGTATCGTTACTTTTCCAGCCAAGGATATTGACAAACTTGTGCTGAATTACGAAAATAAAATTCCGGAATACAACGCCCGAAACAACTGGAAAAGAATAAATGGTTTTCTGGGAAACAACCGTCCTGTAAAATTCACATTTATAAAAGACCTCGAAGACCCCTCTGTAAATCAAATTTTTTACGTTCCGGAATTCTCGTATAATTATTATGACGGAATTTCTCCAGGATTAAGCTTTCACAACAAAGCCTTATTGGACAAACCATTCATTTTTGATGTTACCCCAATTTATTCTACTAAAACAAATTCACTTATTGGAGGCGCTTATTTTACAGTCAATCAAAACGTTCGCGAAGACCGACTATACAACATCCGATACAGCCTTGGAGGTTCTACCTACCACTATGCACCCGATGCCGCCTACACCAAAGTCACTCCTTCCATTTCATTCCGTTTTCGTGATTTAGACTACAGATCAAATGAGAGAGAAAATGTTACCCTGCGCCACGTTTTTGTTGAAAGGGAACACTCTGAAATTGTAACCAGTAAAGACGAAAATTATTCAGTTTTTAATTTACGCTATTCCAAAGGCGCCTCGGAAATTACCAAAGTGTACAATTTTATGACGGATGTTCAGATCGATAAAAACTTCGGAAAACTTGCCGGCGAAGTCCAATACCGTAAACTTTTTGACAATAACAGACAAATTAATCTTCGCTTTTTTGGAGGTGCGTTTATGTATCGTGATACCAAATCGGAGTTTTTCAGCTTCGGTTTAGACTTCCCAACTGATTATTTGTACGATTACCCCTTACTTGGCCGGTCTGAAACCACCGGTATCTTCAGTCAGCAATACATTATGGCCGAAGGAGGATTCAAATCCAAACTGGACACGCGTTTGGCCAACCAGTGGATAACAACCATAAATGCCAGTTTCAATATCTGGAACTGGATTGAAGTTTATGGTGATGTGGGTTTGGTGAAAAACGAAGGAATCAACACTAAGTTTGTGTACGACAATGGTATACGATTAAACTTTGTTCCGGATTATTTCGAATTGTATTTTCCGGTCAGTTCCAATAACGGATGGGAAATTGCACAACCCAAGTATGCCGAAAAGATACGTTTTGTAATTACACTGAGTCCGAAAACACTGATATCCTTATTTACAAGAAAGTGGTTATAATGCTGTAAATCAGAAAAACAGTCGTTATTTTTATTGTTATTTATTAAAAAAACATCATTAAAAACGACATTTGAATGCGAATAATTTACAAAAAACACAGTATTCAACAATATTATTAGCAAAAGTGAAATTATTATTTTACCATTCCATTGTTTTATATTGCAGAAATAATTAAATTTGTCACTTAACATATAATGAGCTATATGAACCAAACTGCCACTAAAGAAGCATTGTCATTTGAAGATTTCAAAACAGAAGTGCTTAACGATTATAAAGTTGCAACCATAAGCCGAGAGTGCAGCTTATTAGGAAGACGTGAGGTCTTAACCGGTAAAGCAAAATTCGGAATTTTCGGTGACGGAAAAGAAGTACCGCAATTGGCTTTGGCGAAAGCATTCCGAAATGGTGACTTCCGTTCCGGATACTATCGTGACCAAACCTTTATGATGGCTATTGGTCAAATGACAATCCAACAGTTTTTCGCAGGTTTATACGGTCATACCGATTTGGCTCATGATCCGATGAGTGCAGGACGTCAAATGGGTGGTCACTTTGCAACCCATTCGCTTGACGAAAACGGAAACTGGAAAAACTTAACGCAACAGAAAAATTCAAGTGCCGACATCTCTCCTACCGCAGGTCAAATGCCTCGTTTATTAGGATTGGCTCAGGCATCTAAAATATACAGAAACGTTGGCGGTATCAATCAGACTAATTTCTCCGAAAAAGGAAATGAAGTAGCTTGGGGGACCATCGGAAATGCTTCTACTTCAGAAGGTTTATTTTTCGAAACCATAAACGCAGCCGGTGTACTTCAGGTGCCGATGGTAATGAGCGTTTGGGATGACGAATACGGAATCTCGGTTCACGCCAGATACCAGACAACAAAAGAAAATATTTCGGAAATCTTAAAAGGTTTCCAACGTGATGAAAACGCGAAAGGGTACGAAATCATGACCGTTAAAGGTTGGGATTATCCTGCTTTAGTAGAGACGTATCAGAAAGCATCACAAATTGCCCGAGAAGAGCATGTACCGGTTTTAATTCACGTATATGAATTAACACAACCACAAGGCCACTCCACTTCGGGCTCTCACGAACGCTACAAAAATGCAGATCGTTTGGCTTGGGAAGCTGAATACGACTGTCTGGCACAGATGCGCAATTGGTTAATCAGCAACAATTTGGCTACAGCCGAAGAATTGGAAGCCATTGACACACAAGCTAAAAAAGACGTTTTAGAAGGCAAAAAAGCAGCTTGGGCAGCGTTTGTTGAACCAACCAAAGCGGAACAACAGGAATTAGTGGCTTTACTGAATTCCATTGCTGCGGCAAGCGAAAACAAAGTCTTCATCGAAAAATACACTAACGATCTGGCTTCAATAAAAGAGCCAATCCGAAAAGATATCATTACAACAGCCCGTAAAGTTTTACGTTTAATCGTAAAAGAAAACGGAAGAGCGCAACTTTCAGCGTGGATTACTGCATACACTGAAAAAATCCAACCGAAATTCAGTTCACACTTATTTTCACAATCGGATAAAAACGTATTTTCAACTAAAGAGGTTTTACCAACATACGACGAAACTTCAGAAGAAGTGGATGCACGTTTGGTATTGCGTAATAACTTTGATGTTATTTTCGATAAACATCCTGAAACCTTAATTTTCGGAGAAGATTCCGGAAACATTGGTGACGTAAATCAAGGTTTGGAAGGCATGCAGGAAAAATACGGAGAGTTCCGTGTGGCCGATGCCGGTATCCGTGAAGCGACCATTTTGGGTCAGGGAATCGGTATGGCGATGCGAGGTTTACGTCCTATTGCTGAAATTCAGTATTTGGATTACCTTTTGTATGCGATCCAGATTATGAGTGACGATTTAGCTACGTTACAATACAGAACATCAGGTCGCCAAAAAGCACCGCTAATCATAAGAACACGTGGTCACCGTTTGGAAGGAATCTGGCATTCGGGTTCGCCAATGGGAATGATTATCAACGCGGTTCGCGGTATTCACGTTTTGGTTCCTAGAAACATGACCAAAGCGGCAGGTTTTTACAATACGTTATTGGAAACTGACGAACCGGCTCTATTGGTGGAATGTCTGAACGGTTACCGTTTAAAAGAAAAAATGCCAACAAACTTAGGCGAATTCAAAACACCTATCGGAGTTGTGGAAACGATTAAGCAAGGAAATGATATTACGTTAGTTTCTTACGGTTCAACGCTTCGTTTGGTAGAACAAGCTGCAAAAGAATTACTAGAGGTTGGTATCGATGCGGAAATCATTGATATCCAATCATTACTTCCGTTTGATATCAATCATGATATTGTAAAATCAGTTGCCAAAACCAATCGTTTATTAGTAATTGATGAAGATGTGCCGGGTGGGGCTTCGGCTTTCATTTTACAACAGATCATCGACGAACAAAAAGGATACAAGCATTTGGACAGCAATCCGGAAACGTTAGCTTCTAAAGCACACCGTCCGGCTTACGGAACAGACGGTGATTACTTCTCCAAACCTTCCGTGGAAGATATTTTCGAGAAAGTTTACGCGATGATGCATGAAGTGAATCCGGTGAAATATCCGAGTTTGTACTAATTCAGATACTATTACATACAAAAACCACTGATTTACACACATAAATCAGTGGTTTTTTTTTATTATTATGCCAAATATAAAAAAGGTTCCGTTGGATAATTATCGGAATTCTCTAAAAGAAACCGACTAAACCGCTGGCTTACTTTTTTAAATACTCTTTTGCTGTCAGAACCGGAAGAATCGAACTTTTGAAATCTTTTTTATTTCGTGTTATAATTAAATCCAACTCATTTTCCAATGCTGTATGATATTGAATAGCATCCTCAAAATCTTTAAAATCTGAAACCAACGCTAATTCTAGAATTTTGTCATCCATAGGTAAAACTTCAACCAAAACTTTAAATTTGATTAAAATCTTTCTTGCTTCATCTAACTTATGGTTTCTCGTTAATAAATAATGAGTATTGGCAAGCGTTAAAGATGAAATGTAAAGTTTAATTTTATTGTGATCCGACAAAGTAAATAACTCTTGTGCTTCTTTGTAAAATTCTTCCCGTTTGGAAAGTAAGTCTAAAACGATATTTGTATCGACTAATATTTTGTCCATTAAGAATATTTTTTTGATAAGTATTCAGAATATTCTTTTTTATAATCTTTACTTTCAAGAGAAATAACGCCGGTAAGACTTTCCACAAGTGGACTCACTTTAGTTTGCTCCGTATTTTTTTTAGTTAAAGACAAAAGATAATTTTCAATAAGTTTTGAAAGACTTACACTATTGCTTTTAGCATAGGATTTTGCTTCTTCAATTACATTTTGATCGATATTCAATGTTAGTTTCGTATTCATAACAATTAATTTACGTGTAAAAATAAAAAATATATACGTAACAAAAAACTAATTAACGAAATATTCTTAATTGAATCGCATCTAAAAGACTATCAATCAACACAAAATCTATCAGGAAGACTACAGTCTTTTTTGCTCAAAACTGCTTAATCAAACCGCCTTTATTTCTTTTTTGAGCCAATACTTTTCGACAGCAATCACGATAGCAATCCCTGCAATATAGGTCAGCAAATCGATCCAGGAGAATGAAGTTCCGATAACTGTTCGGGCTAATTTAGATTTTTCAAGACTTAGCTTTTCCACAATATTTAAGAATTGAAGAAACTCTATAGTGAAAGCGAAAACCAATACAGATACCGCGGCAGTTAAAACCGGCAAATTGAGAAACGATTTTAAAAAACAATAGATCAGAATAACAACCAAAACATCACCTAGATAGGGTCTTACAAAACTGTCATGGACAAAAAGCGCGATTAAAACTTCAATGAAAAAAATCAAAATGGTCAGGCCGAAGTAGTTTTTATTGAATGTCAGCATAGTCTGTATTTGGATTATATAGCGTCAAGAAGCAAGAACCAAGAGGATGGAGCGTAAATCTAGGATCTGCAAGACTATTTGAATCACCCGAAAGGCTATTCGAAGCACCCGGAAGATCATTTCAAGCACTCGGAAGCTCATTTCAAGCACTCGGAAGCTCATTTCAAGCACTCGGAAGGCAATTCGAAGCACTCGGAAGCTCGTTTCAAGGACCCGGAAGCTTGTTTCAAGCACTCGGAAGACCGTTTCAGGGCATGAATCTACCTTCCGTCTTTATTATCTTTACTTCTAATCACTAAAATTTTGTCTTCCTAAGCAAACACTTCAAGACGCCGAAATATTTTACTACTTCTTAATTATCAGTAAAGAAGGCGTTTTATTCAACCAGGAACTTTGAGAATCCAACAATTTTTTCCAGCTTTCAACGCTTATAATCATTAAGTCCTGTTCGTCCAACAATGCCTTTTCGATCTTTCTTTCTGTGGCAAGTTTGATGTTTTTAGGATGTTTTTGCTCGATTTTATGGATACAATTGGCGAGTTCGGCGTTATCTTTAAAATTTCCGGCCTTATCCAAAATCGTTACATTAGAATTTACATTATGAATCAGTTGTTTGGCGTAATCCATCAGAAACAAATCCGATTCTTCCAGAAGCAACACGAAAACACGTTTGGCATCGGTAAAATTCTTATCCACCAATATTCCGACAGGCACGTCCGTTTTTGATAAAATGTGGCCCGTACGTTCGTCAAAAGGTGAATTTTCGAATAATTTTTCTTTACCGGTGAATTTGTTAAGCAAGCTTTCCGGATTGATGATTCTGGTAGTAAATCCAAGGACTTTCCCCAAAAGGGTTCCGTCAAAAATGGACTGACTTAACCCCATCAGGACCAAATCAAAATCACCGTGATTAGATACCTCAATAAGATCGCCTTCGGTGTCTATCGAACTTTTAAATAAGGTAGCTACCTTTTGGTGTAACTCTTCTGAAGTCTGCAAAACCGGTTTGAAACTTTCCTCTTCATATCCATCAATGTCATACGGGTTCAACTCATTAATCGGCAGAATATGTAAAGCGGTAACTACAGAGTTATTGTGTGTTTTCTTAACAAAATTATTAGCCAATCGCAGCAAAGACCTACCCTCTTCTGCATTTTGAAATGAAAATAATATCTTGAATTTGGTATTCTGAATAATTTCTTTCGGAACAATTTCGGTTTTAGATTTGAATACATATTCGATTAAATCCAAGGCCGGACCCGTCATAAAAGTGGTTGCCAAAGCCATAATCACCATCATCGCAAAGATTTCCGGTTTTAAAACGCCCAAATCATATCCGATATTTAAAACCACAAGTTCCATCAGACCGCGGGTATTCATCAAGGCTCCAATCGTTAAACTGTCTTTCCAGCTCTGACCCACAAACCTTGCCGTAAGAGCACTTCCCACAAATTTTCCGACAACGGCTACTAAAACAATGTATCCGCAAACCTCCCATAAATAGGCGTCATCCAACAAGCCGATTTGCGTACGAAGTCCAGTAAACACAAAGAACAGCGGCAAAAGCATCACCTGCGAAACGTCTTCGACTTTTTCGATAAAGACATTACGGAAACGCATACTTTCCGGCATGATTACACCCGCCATAAACGCTCCAAACAACGCGTGAATACCAATAATCTCCGTAGCATAAGAAGAAATCAGTAACGTAAGGAAAAATATCGCCACTACCGGTTTTGTAATCGTTTCGGTATTATCATACAATTCGCCAATTCGTTTTAAGAACGGTTTTACCACTTTAAGCATCAGTAAAACATATATTATAGCAAGCGCCATAATGTAAAGCGAACTTAAAAATGATCCTGCTTTAACAATTGCAATAACAGCAGCCAAAATACACCAAGCGGTGATATCATCGGCGGCGGCACAGGTAATCACCATGGCGCCAAGTCGGGTTTTGTGCAAACCCCTCTCCTGCACTATTCGGGCCAAAACCGGGAAGGCCGTAATACTCATGGCAATCCCCGTAAAGAGGGCGAAAGAAATGAATTCGACCCCGTCCGGAGCAAATTGCTGGAATATAAAATAAGCAAGGACAAGCCCCAAAGTAAACGGAATCACAATACTGGCGTGGCTGATAACCACAGCTTCTTTTGCTTTATTCTGAAGTACCTTTAAATCTAGCTCCATTCCTACCACAAACATAAAAAGGATCAAACCGATCTGGCTTAAAAACTGCAAGTTTCCAAGTGATGCCACCGGAAATAAAGCATTAGAAAATTCAGGAAAATAGTTCCCCAACAAGGAAGGCCCCAACGCAATTCCGGCAAGAATTTCCCCGATTACGGATGGTTGGCCGATTTTCTTAAAAATAGCTCCAAATAATCTTGCCACGAAAACTATCGTAACAATTTGAGCTAATAAAATGGCCAAGGGATGCGTAAGATTGTGCGTAAGCGAAATTATGAACTCTTCCCACTGGCTTTTTCCGTTATTGGGAACGATAACTTTTCGACCGGCTTCCAGAACTTTTCCGTTTTGGATGGTCCAATACATAATTGCGGTTGTGACACCAACAATTCCGATATAAAAAAAGCTGTTTTTAAATTTTTTCATACTAAAACCAAGCGTTTTTTTGCCTTTCGCTTACGGACACCAATATTAGGAATAAAAAATGAAAAAAATAAGGCCAAACAATTTTTCTTATACCCTAAAAATATGACAATTATCATTTATTCATAGCCCGTTCCTGATTAATTTTGGTTTAGTAAAATAATTTAGGTATGTCAGCTTCATTAGTGCAAAAATATAATGTCCCGGGTCCGAGGTATACGAGCTATCCCACCGTTCCCTATTGGGAAGAGGAAAATTTTTCGGGAGAACAATGGAAGAATACTTTTATACAATCCTTCACGGAAAGTAATTCCACAGAAGGGATAAGTCTTTACATTCACCTGCCGTTTTGTGAAAGCCTATGTACGTTTTGCGGTTGTCACAAACGAATTACCAAGCGTCACGAAGTTGAGAATCCTTATATCGAAGCGGTTCTGAAGGAGTGGAATCTGTATTGTGATGTTTTTCCGGAAAAACCCATCATTAAGGAAATTCATTTGGGCGGAGGAACACCTACTTTTTTCTCACCTGAAAATCTGGAAACGCTGATAAACGGAATATTCAAAAGAGCTGAAAGAGCTGTTGAACACGAATTCAGCTTTGAAGGCCATCCGAACAATACTTCAAGGGAACACTTGAAACAACTTTACGATTTGGGATTCCGTCGCGTGAGTTTCGGGGTTCAGGATTATAGTGAAACGGTACAAAAGGCCATTCACCGGATTCAGCCGTTCCACAATGTTGCCAAAGTGACGTTTTGGGCGAGAGAAATCGGATACACCTCCGTTTCCCACGATTTGATTTTCGGATTACCATTTCAGAGCCTGGAAAATGTTGTGGACACTATTGAAAAAACGAAATCGCTTTCTCCCGATCGTCTGGCATTTTATAGCTACGCACACGTGCCCTGGATAAAAGGCAACGGACAACGCGGTTTTAAGGATGAGGACGTACCGAAAGACGATGAAAAAAGAAGACTTTACGAAGTAGGCAAACAGTTATTGGCTAAAAAAGGGTATCATGAAATAGGTATGGATCATTTTGCCCTGAAAAAAGACAACATGTTCACCTCTTTTCAGGAAGGAAAACTGCATCGTAATTTTATGGGATACACTTCTTCCAAAACACAATTAATGATTGGATTGGGCGCTTCTTCCATAAGTGACAGTTGGTATGGTTTTGCCCAGAATGAAAAATCGATAGAGGATTATTATGCCCTACTGGAAAAAAACGAGATACCGGTATTTAAAGGTCATTTATTATCCGATGAAGATTTAATTATCCGCAGACACATACTGAATCTGATGTGCCAGTTTACCACTTCCTGGGATGAATCGCATCTGTATTTCAAAGAACTTCCCGAAGTGATTGCGCAGCTTAGCGAAATGGAAAACGACGGTTTACTGGTTATTCAGAACAATGCAATCACCGTTACCGAAAAAGGCAAACCTTTTGTCCGAAATATATGCATGGCGTTCGATTTACGTCTGAAACGCAACGCACCCCAAACACAGTTATTCTCTATGACTGTGTGATTATTTTCTTCATAACTTTTTTTGCACGAAATTCCTTCATTTTATTATATTTGAAGGAATTTTTTTATTTAACATACTATTTCCGAACTAACTCCGTTTATTGGAAAGTAGTATTTATCTGAAGTTAGCAACATCATAATCAAAAAACACAAAAATCCATGATCCGGACTTTAATTCATCTTCTCCTTTTCCTGCTTGGGCTCCTAACAGTCAATGCACAAAACATAACTGCAAAGATTGTCGATTCCAAAAGTGGTGAAAGCCTTCCCTACGCCACCATTAAAGTTAACGAAACAACTAACCTCGTTTCCAATGCGGAAGGTTACTTCACCTTAACCGAAAGCGACAATAATGATACTACCGTGCTGTCCGTTTCCTATCTTGGTTATGTGAAACGCCAGCTGACCGTTGCCGAAATGAAAAACCTGCAATACACCATTAGTCTGGAACCCGGAGTATTTGAACTCGAAAACATGACAATTTCCAATGTAAAGCCCGATCCGTATGCTATCATGGCCGAGGTTAAAAAAAATCTTCCGGTTCACTATAAAAATAATGGGGAATCTTCAAAGAGTATGCTGTTTTACCGCAATGGCGAATATTTTAAACCCAAAAAAATTGATCTTGAAATTACAAAATCAACAGGCTACTCAAAAGAAGGACTAAAATCAACAAATGCCGACGTCAACGCCTTTACTTCCAAACTCATCGCTCAGCCTCCACAGGAATTTACGGATATACTTTGCAATTTCTATACCTGTTCAAAAACAAAAGATAACAAACAGATAGCCTATCCGAAACTTGAAGTGATTAAAGCAACTCTTCTCAAAAACGGTGATCGCTCGGTTTCGCTTGAAGACATGCAACATATGGCGGAAAACATTTTCCTCAAACACCTTGATACCACCAAATATTACAGAGTTAAAAGCGGGATTTTCGGTTCACGGGACACCATTTCTCTCAGAAAAAGTTACAATGCGAAAAAAAATAAAAACAAAACCGAGACACCGAAACTGAATTCCTCAAAAACGAGTATATCATCATTTTTATACCAAAACAACTTTGCACAAAACACCAAACTGAATTTTGTAACCAATCCCGAACTGTATGAGTATGTTTATGAAGGAAAAACATTTAATGATAAAGATGAACTTCTGTACGTACTAAGATTCAAACCCAGAAAAAGCAAGGCAAAATACACCGGTAAGTTGTACGTTTCGGAAACAGATTATGCTGTTCTAAGATGCGATTATAACTTATCTGAAGGAAAAACATTGGGCGGATTTAATGTGAAATTACTTTTGGGTATAAAAGCATCCGATAACTTGAGCAAAGGAACCATCATTTATAAGAAAAATGAATCCGGGAAAGGCTATTATTTACAATATGCTTCGATGGAAACCGGTCAGTATATCTACATTAACAGACCGCTTAAATTCATTGAACTAACGGACAGCGAAAGAGATGTAGTCGCTTTTGACCTTAAAGTTGAGGGAAATATAGGCGACAAGACAGAATTCCTGAATATTTCCAAATCTGAAATCGATGAGAATGGTTTCGATAAAATTAAAGAAGTGGAGTTTAACTTCATAAAACTAAACCGCTATGATCCTAAGGTTTGGAAAGATTTCGTTTCCATTGAACCTTTGGAAGAAATGAAACAGTTTAAAACAACTGACTAATGGCATGAACTTGCTTTCAGAAACTAACTATTAAATAATTTGAAAAATGAAAACCAAATTCACCTTTTTCATTCTCCTGATCAGTTTTTTCTCTTATTGTCAATCCGATACAGAAAAAAGAGATCCTGTTAATCAGAACGATTATGAATCCATGCTTAAATGGAATAATAGTTCCATTAGAATTTCTAAATATAAGTCGGCTACAATCAATGAAAATAAGTTGATACTTAAAACCGAAACAGAAATTTGTAATGAAACTAAAGGAATATCTTTAACTCTTGCCAACGGAGAAGTACTTAATTTCGAAAATGCTAAAGTAATTTGTTCCGAATCGGAAACTAAAAAACACAACCTGATCGGAAGTTTTATATTAACTCCCGAATTATATAATAAATTATCCCAAACGGAAATTATAGAATTTAGACTGGGTAAAATCAAAGTTCCGGTAGATTTCAAAGAAAAAGGTGAAAATCTGCAGCAGTTATTTAAATTTTCTAAAAATTATTAGAAAACAACCTATTCTATTCTATCAGACTTTCTGGAAGTAGAATTTCAAAATTATTAAGCTTCTTTTGTATATTTAACTCCATCAAAAAAAACCAAAAACACATGAAATATACAACAGAAATAGAAATTAACAAGCCCATAGACAGGGTGATAGCGCTTTTCGACAATCCGGACAATATGAAAGAATGGATGGAAGGACTGCAAAGTTTCGAACCCATAAGCGGCACACCCGGAGAACCCGGTGCAAAATCAAGGTTAAAGTTCAAAATGGGTAACCGCGAAATGGAAATGATCGAGACCGTTACGGTGCGGAATTTGCCCGATGAATTTACGGGAACTTATGAAGCACAAGGAGCGTCTACTACAGTGAAAAACTCATTTATTAAGATTTCCGATTCTAAAACAAAATACATTACCGAACATGAATTTCAGGCAAAAGGAATCATGAAAATTGTTGCGTTTCTTATGCCGGGTGCATTTAAAAAGCAGTCCATGAAATTCCTCACCGCTTTTAAAAATTTTGCTGAAAGCCAAGAGTAGTAAATCAAGCAGAACCAAAAAAACACCAATCTCTCAGATTTACGCAAATAAATCTGTGTAAATCTGAGAAATTCGTGTTTTAGAATGTCTGTTGAAATTTAGGTTAAGATATAACTCCCCTTGGTCTTTTAGTTTTTCAACATCGAAAAAATCTCATCCTTAATGAAAAGCAGCCTTGCTTTCATCTCGTGCATTGCTTCATCAATAACAACTTCTTCACCCATATTAATCCGGTGAATCTGATGTTCCAGTTTGTGGTATTCGTCAAACATTTCTCTGAAGTGAGGATCAGACGTTTTTAATTCGTGAATTTTGTCGTGATGCTCAGGAAACTCGTGCAATAAATCGTGTCTTTCCATAATAGTACAATATCAGGTTAATATCTTGTTATAAAGTTAGTTAATCCGTTTTACATATCACTTCACTCTGCACAAAAAGACTTGTGTTACCCGGAGAAATAAACGGAATATCCAGTCCCAATCCGCGCATAATGAACAACATTCCGATGCAGACCGTTACAATCGGGATGACTTTCTGAATTTTATTCCGAACCGGAACAGTCAGGAAATTTGAAACATACACCACCATACTCATCATCGGAATCGTTCCCAATCCGTACAAAAACATATAGGCAATACCCAAAGTTTCATTTTGCATCGCTATGGCACCGAAAAGCGCAACATAAACCAATCCGCATGGTAAAAAACCGTTTAGCAATCCAATCGTAAAAAGCGCCTTAAACGTTCTCTTTTTGAACTGACTGCCCAGTTTGGTTTTCACTTGAGAAATTACTTTATAAACCGGTTTTGAAAAGTTATATCGGGCGAAGACTTTTTCAGGAATCAAAACGAATGCAATCATCAAAATGCCAATGACAATAGACAATTGTTGTTGCATTCCGGCCAGAAAAAGTCCTTTGCCCAACAAACCAAAAACCAAACCCAACGTCATATAAGCAGTTATCCTGCCCAAATGATACGTAAGAAGTTGCGTTGTTTTTTTAGCCTGATTCTTATGGTCCACCGGCAACATCATCGCAATGGGACCACACATCCCGATGCAATGCAAACTGCTGATTAAACCCAATATGAATCCTGAAAACAACATATTTTATTTTTTTAGAGAATAGATCCAAGAGACAAGAACAAAGACTAAGATGGGAGAAAAAAATAAAGATGATAGCACAAAGATGATAGATTAAAGAAACTTCAATTTTTAATTTTCTATTTTCATTTCTCTTGCTTCTTGTCTCTTGCTTCTTGTCTCCTGCTTCTTGTCTCTTGCTTCTTGCTTCTACAAACTAACCTCTTTTTTATTCAGATACTCCTTCCCTTCATACTCCCATTCCACAGCAATGTCCCAGCGACCGCCAACCAAATCTGTTTTAGGTATGAGCAAATTTGAAGTAGACAACGAAATCGGAACTTCGAAATCTAATTTCTGATTAGACGGTCGGTACAAGGACACTTTTCCCTTTATTTTAGTAATATCAAAGTCTTTTGGAAAAACAATCAGCAAACCTTCATTGTTGGATTCAATTCTGACTCTTTCCGACAGACTATTGGCATTTTGCTGCTTGTCAATCTGGTGCTGAAAATTCAGTTCTTTCTTATAATATTCTTCGGTGACCATTTCGTGGTCGTACTGTGAATCAGATTGCACTTTGAAAACGAAGTATAAGATAAACGTCATAAACAAAGCAAACGCAATTACGATTCCTGTTCCCCAATTGATTTTCATAATTCTTATCTTTTGAGAGAAAAGAATATAGAAAATAGACGCTCTTCAATTAATGTCACACTATTCTCTATTCTCTATTCTCTATTCTCTATTCTCTATTCTCTATTCTCTTCTCCTAATTAAAACTCCTAGGCCCCATGAAATTGGTGGTAGTGGTTTCCAGCAGTAATTCGCCGTCATATACTTCAATTTTCAGTTTGGTCTTATCGCCTTTTAGCAGTGCCGGATGAATTTCCACAAAGAGCGTTCCCTGCGCCATTCCTTCCTTTTTAATTGCAAACATTGGTTTTCCCACAACTTTAATTTCACCTTTAATATTGGCCAATTTAAAATGAACATGATCAAAATCCTTAACCGTTTTGTTTACGATTTTATAGGTAAACACATTACTGATTTTATCTCCTTTGTGTTCGAACAATTGTCCGGGTAAGCGCAAAACCGTAGCCTGCACATCATTTCTGAGAAATAACATTCCAATAAAAATACCTGTCAGAATGGTTAAAACCGCCACATACCCTTTCATTCGTGTTGTGAAAGCAAATTTTCTTTTCTTAACAATTTCGTCTTCGGAAGCGTAGCGAATCAACCCTTTCGGCAAATTCACGCTTTCCATTATGAAGTCGCAAGCGTCAATACAAGCGGTACAGTTTACACACTCCAACTGCGTTCCGTTTCGGATATCGATTCCGGTCGGACAAACATTTACGCATAGACGATCATCGATACAATCTCCTTTCCCCAATACGGTTCTGTCTTCCTCTTTTTTGAATTTGGCTCGGCCTTTTTCAGCTTCACCCCTCTTATGATCGTAAGCAACAACTATGCTTTTATTGTCCAGTAACACACCTTGTAAACGTCCGTACGGACAGGCGATAATACAAACCTGCTCACGAAACCAGGCATATATAAAATAGAATACCGCCGTGAAAATCAATAAGGCAATGAGCGTTTTGGTGTTATGTGTCGGACCTTCGGTTACCATTTTCAAAAGTTCATCACTTCCGATAATGTAAGCCAGAAAGATATTGGCAATCAGGAACGAAATGATAAAAAAGATAGTCCATTTAGAACCCCTCTTCCTTATTTTCTCACCGTCCCACTTCTGTTTATTCAATCTCATCTGAGCACCTCTGTCGCCATCAATCCAGAATTCGATTCTTCTGAAAACCATTTCCATGAAAATAGTCTGCGGACAAATCCACCCACAGAATATGCGACCGAAAGCCACTGTAAATAATGCTAACCCAACCACTCCGATAATCATCGTAATCACGAAGAGATAAAAATCCTGTGGCCAGAACGGAAATCCGAAAATATTGAACTTCCTGTCTATCACATTAAATAATAAGAACTGGTTTCCTTTGATTTTGATAAACGGAGCCGCGAACAAAAAGAGCAGTAATAAATAACTCACCCATTTTCTTCTTTCGTACCATTTCCCTTTCGGGATTTTAGGAAAAACCCAGGCACGTTTGCCTTCCTCATTGATGGTTCCAATGGTATCTCTAAAACTATCGCCGGGTAAATTGGACATAACTTATTCTATTTTATTGGGCTGTCATATCGGATGCAGCGGTTTTTGTTGAATCGGATGCTGGTGCAGCAGTTTCACTTGGAGCAGCTCCGTCTTCGGCCCAAACATCCCCTTCCGGTGCTTTCGGATCTTTCGGATTAGTTCCCTGTAAACTCAATACATAACTCGCTACTTTCTGAATATCTGACGGTTTGATTGTTGCCTTCCAGGACACCATACCTTTTCCGTCACGACCGCCTTCCATAATGGTATTGAATACGTTTTTGATTCCGCCGCCCAATATCCATTGGTTGTCTGTCAGATTCGGACCGATTGCTCCTCCGCCATCAGCACGGTGACATGCAACACAATTGGTTTCATAAATTGTTTTTCCTGCAGCCAAATCAGCAGCTTCGGTTAACAATGTAACTTTTTCTTTATCCATTACATCCGGAGCAGTTTTTTTATACTCTTCGACCGCAATTTTAGCCGCTGCCATTTCTTTTTCAAATTCTGCTGTCTGATCGTCGTGACCCAAAATATGGAAACGAACCAGATAAATGAAGGCAAAAGCGATACAAGCATAGAACAGATACACCCACCATGGCGGCAATACGTTGTCTAATTCCTTGATGCCATCGTAATCATGATGCAGCAATAAGTCGCCTTCCTCTTCAATTTTGTTGGAGCGCGTTAATTTCTGCATCCAATTTTTATAGAAAGCCGATTCGGTAAACGGAAGATTATCCTCCGCTTCCTTAGCTTTACGCTGCTCTTCGGTAAGCAAACTGTTTAAAACATTGTTGGAGGCTTTCACAACAATTTCCATTGTTATCAGTACAAACAGAAACAGCATAAGCAATATCGAAACAATAGGATATTTTATGAAGGCCGGTTTGTCTCCGGAATCAATAAAGAACTCCATCGCCATAAGAAATAAGGCAAATAATACCGGGATTCGAACGTATATTGGAAAATACTTTTTCATCTGTTAACTGTTTAAGATATCGTTGTTGTTTTCTTCCGTAAAAGGAATGTTACTCATTTCGGCTATTTTTTCTTTCTTATAGGTAAATACCCAAACGTACAATCCTACGAAGAAAAGAAAGAAAATCAAGAGTGAAATAATCGGATAAATCTCAATCCCTGAGATCGTTTCCATATTGTGTTTGATAAACTTCAGCATGACTTTTATTTTTGAAGTTGTGCTACATCTTTTACTTTAATATCTGTTCCCAATCGTTGTAAGTAAGCAATCAACGCAACGATTTCGCGATCTTTCATTGGAACAAAACGTTCCCCTTTAGCTATTGCGTTTTTCTTGCTTTCCTCATAACTTTTTACGAAATCAGGATCGTTAGTCAGGTTCTTTTCAATCTGCTCCGACTGTTTGGCAACACTTTGTTTAGCATTAGCAATATCCTGATCTGAATACGGAACACCTAATTTTACCATTACACGCATTTTGTCTTCTGTTTTGGAATAGTCCATCGGTTCATTGTCGTACAGCCATTTATAGCCCGGCATGATTGAACCTGAAGAAGTGCTCTGCGGATCCCACATGTGATTGAAATGCCAGTTATCTGAATATTTTCCACCCACACGCATTAAGTCGGGACCGGTACGTTTTGATCCCCAAAGGAACGGGTGATCATACACATATTCCCCTGATTTTGAATACTCACCGTAACGCTCCACTTCAGAACGGAAAGGACGTACCATCTGTGAGTGACATCCCACGCAACCTTCTCTTATATACAAATCGCGACCTTCCAATTCCAGCGGAGTATAAGGTTTCACACTTGAAATAGTAGGAATATTGGATTTTACGACCAATGTTGGTACGATCTGAATAATTCCTCCAATCAGAATTGCAATCGTAGCTAAAATTGTAAGTTGGATTGGTTTTCTTTCCAACCAGGTGTGGAATTTTTCACCTTTTAATCGGTTAGCCGAAATTCTTTGTAATTCAGGTGCTTCCGCCAATTCATCTTCGATAGCTTGCCCTTGTCTTACCGTCATAATGATGTTATAAACCAAAACAAACAAACCGGTAATATATAAAGTTCCTCCTACCGCACGCATGGCATACATCGGCATAATTGCAGTAACTGTTTCCAGGAAGTTACCGTACACTAAAGAACCGTCCGGGTTGAATTGTTTCCACATTTGTGCCTGTGCAAATCCGGCAACATACAATGGAAGTGCATATAAAATGATTCCTAAAGTTCCGGCCCAGAAATGGAAATTGGCCAACTTAATAGAATATAAATTTGTTTTTGTCATTCTCGGAATCAACCAGTAAATCATACCAAAGGCCATGAATCCGTTCCAGGCAAGCGCTCCTACGTGAACGTGAGCTACGATCCAGTCGGTAAAGTGTGCAATGGCGTTTACATTTTTCAGTGACAACATCGGACCTTCAAAAGTGGCCATACCGTAACCGGTAATCGCTACCACGAAGAATTTTAATATCGGCTCTGTACGCACTTTGTCCCAAACACCTCTCAGGGTCAGTAGTCCATTGATCATACCACCCCAAGATGGAGCGATCAGCATTACAGAGAAAACCACTCCAAGATTTTGTGCCCAATCCGGTAACGCAGTATAAAGTAAATGGTGCGGACCAGCCCAGATATATAAGAAAATCAAAGACCAAAAGTGAATAATTGACAATCGGTACGAATATACCGGACGGTTAGCCGCTTTGGGAATAAAATAATACATTAGTCCCAGGAAAGGTGTCGTAAGGAAGAATGCCACCGCATTATGCCCGTACCACCATTGTACCAACGCATCCTGAACCCCGGCATAAACCGAATAACTCTTCATTCCGCTTACCGGTAATTCCAAACTATTGAAGATGTGCAAAACAGCTACTGTTACGAAAGTGGCTATATAAAACCAGATGGCCACATACAAATGACGCTCTCTACGTCTTAAAATGGTCATAATCATATTGATACCAAAAACCACCCATACAATAGCAATAGCGATATCAATCGGCCATTCCAATTCGGCATATTCTTTTGACGTTGTATAACCCAACGGCAAAGAAATTGCGGCGGCCACAATGATTAACTGCCATCCCCAAAAATTGATGTTACTCAAAACATCGCTGTACATCCTTGCTTTTAAGAGGCGTTGTAAAGAATAATAAATCCCTGCAAATATGGCATTTCCCACAAATGCAAAGATTACCGCATTAGTATGTAACGGTCTCAAACGACCATAGCTTAACCAGGAAATTCCATCGGTAAGGTTGGGAAAAAGGTACAATACTGCCACCAATAGTCCAACCAACATCCCCACTACTCCGAAAAGGATTGTAGCATATAGGAATTTCTTTACAATTTTGTTGTCATAGTAAAATTGCTGCACTTCCATAATTTAGTTTAGTTTTTCTGATTTATTAGGATTTTTTTTTAATTCGTCGTCAAAAAGCATTCTGACGGAGGGGGTGTAATCGTCGTCAAACTGGCCACTCCTTACTGCCCTTATGAAGATGTACAGGAACACCGCGGCCACGACGATACTGATGGAGATTAACAGATAAATAACACTCATACCTTAAATTTATTTAACAAAGTTACTTTAGTGATATGGTATAAAATATGACAATTGTCATATCAGAAATTTATGTAAAAATTAATCATAATTTTCTGAACAACAAAATATTACACCTTCTTTTTCGCAAACAGGTTGCTCATAACCGTTACAAAACTTATAATTGTCACTGTACTCAACGGCATAATAATCGCCGCAACTATGGGGGAAAGATTCCCTGTAACGGCAAAACTAAGTCCTACTACATTATATAAAAGCGAAAGTCCAAAGCTCATCATAATAGTTCTCATGGCATTCTTGGAATACTTAAGAAAAAATCCTATTTTCGAGAACTGCGATGCATCAAGAATTCCGTCACAGGCTGGAGAAAATACATTTACGTTTTCCGAAATAGAAATCCCCACATTACTTTGCGCCAAAGCGCCGGCATCGTTAAGTCCGTCGCCAATCATCAGCACGTTTTTTCCTTGTTTTTGAAGGTTTTCGATAAACGCTAATTTTTGCTCGGGTTTCTGATTGAAAACCAGGGTGGTATTTTTTGGTAACATTTTTTCCAGAATTTTTTGCTCGCCATCATTATCTCCCGACAACACAACTAAATTGTAATTCTTGGATAAATTCTCAAATAATTGTTCCAGCCCCTCTCTATATTGATTATTAAAAACATAACTCCCTTTGTAAACGCTGTTTATTTCAATGTGCACTTTGGTTTTCTTATGTGTGTTCTCGCTCATATGTTGCAAAAATTGGGACGAGCCTATTTTAACCGCATACCCATCGATTTGAGCAAAAATTCCTTTCCCGATAATTTCCTCAAAACAGGTAGTATTCACTTTTTTCTGATTAGGAATGTAATCGTATAATCTTCTGCTTAAAGGATGATTGGAACCTCTCAAAGTATTTTTTAACAATAACAGTTCGGCATCCGTTAACGCTGCACCTTCATAAGTGATAGAAGTCTTTTTGTTGGTCGTAATTGTACCGGTTTTATCAAAGACAACAGTATCCACTTTTGCCAGTTGTTCGATTACTGTAGCGTTTTTCAAATACAACTTTTTGTATCCGATAATGCGCAGGACATTGCCGAGAGTAAAAGGCGCGGTTAAAGCCAAAGCACACGGGCACGCCACAATTAAGATGGCCGTAAAAACATTAAATGCCGTTGCTGTATCAATAAAAATCCAATAACCGAAGGAAACGAACGCCAAAATCAATAAAGCGGGCGTAAAATAACGGCTGAGTGTATCGGTAATGGTTTTGTATTTCTGATCGACTCGTTTCTGAAAAACATCGTTGCTCCACAATTGCGTCAGGTAACTTTGGGAAACCGAATGCAACACTTCCATTTCGATTACTTTACCCAATTGTTTTCCGCCGGCAAACAGCTTATCACCTGATTTTTTTTCTATCGGCTCGGCCTCTCCGGTTACGAAACTGTAATCGATTAAGGTGCTTTCCGACATTAATATCCCGTCAACCGGAATCAATTCCTGATTTCTGATTAATAAACGGTCGCCCTTATCCACATCATAAACCTGAATGGCTTCTTCGGTTCCGTTCGCGAGTATTTTGGTAACCGCGATTGGAAAATATGATTTATAATCGCGTTCAAAAGAAAGGAAATTATAAGTTTTCTGCTGAAACAGTTTTCCGAGAAGCATAAAAAAAATCAATCCGCACATACTGTCGAAAAAACCCTGACCGTAATTGAATGCAATATCGACCGTACTTCTGATAAACATCACCACAATTCCCAATGCGATCGGAATATCAATGTTAAGCATTTTGGATTTAATGCTTTTCCATGCCGATACATAATACCCCCAAGCGGAATAGAAAAAGGCAGGTAATGAAAGTCCGAAAATCAACCAGCGGAAGAACCCTTTGTATTGTTCGATCCAGAATTCGCCTACTTCAAAATATTCGGGAAACGATAAAAGCATGATATTTCCGAAACAGAAGAAGGCTACTCCGATTTTGTAATGCAGACTTCGGTCGACCGCTTCCTTTTTAGCATCATAATTTTCCAGACTGATATAAGGTTCGTAACCGATGGAACTCAGTAAGAGAACGATTTCTTTCAGATTCGTATCGTTTGGACTATAAGTAACTCTCACTTTTTTCTCGTGAAAGTTCACCTGAGAAGTGGTGATTCCTTTTTGAAGTTTATGCAGATTTTCCAGAATCCAAATGCACGAACTACAATGCACATGCGGAATGTAAAGTGAAACTATATACGTCTTATCCTCCTGAAATTCAAGAAGTTTTGAAACAATACTTTCATTATCCAAAAAGTCATATTTGCCCTTAATATCCTGTGGTGTTGCTCCGGGAGCATTTTCAAAATCGTAATAACAGGTTAAATCATTCAGACTGAAAATTTCATATACCGTTTTACAACCTGTACAACAAAATGATTTTTCATCAAAAACAATTTCATCTGCCATTACAACATCGTTACCACAATGGAAACAATTTTGTTCATTCATAATTTGCTCATTTACCTGGTGCAAAGTTTACAATTTACGCTTTTTTAGAACATGATATTTGTCATCCTTTAGTATCTTTGCAAAAACAATCTGTCAACATGAGTAAATGTGAACAATGTATAGTGAGAGAATTCAGTGCTTTAAAAGCATTGAATAAAGATGAATTACTAAAGCTTGCTGATTGCAAAACTTCCTTTACCGTAAAAAAAGGAGATATTATTTTTGAGGAAGGCGACAGTCTGGACGGAATATTCTGCGTTAAGGACGGTGTTTGCAAGCTTACAAAATTAAGTTCCAACGGTAAGGATCAGATAGTAAAACTGGTAACAAAGGGAGAACTGTTGGGACAACGTTCCTTAATTAGTGAAGAACCTACCAATTTGGGAGCCACAGCACTGGAAGACATGCAGGTATGTTTTGTACCTAAGAGTCAGGTAATGGAGTTTTTCAATGTGAATAACAAATTTTCACTGAGCATGATGAAAAATGTTTGTCACGATTTGAAAGAAGCCGATAACGTATTGGTGAATCTGGCTCAGAAAAGCGTAAAAGAAAGACTTGCCATTACCCTGTTGTACCTACATGACACTTTCGGTGTAAATGCAGATGAATCCTTAAAGATTCAGTTATCACGAGATGAAATCTCCAGCATAATCGGTACTGCTACAGAAAGTTGCATCCGATTACTGTCGGACTTCAATAAGAGCGGTTGGATTGAACTTAGCGGAAAAAAAATCATATTGAAAAACAAGAAAGAGCTTAGAAAGCTGGCTGAATAAAAAGAAGAAGTATATAGTTTAGCGTCTTGTAAAAAATATTTAAACAGAATATTTAAAACACAGATTCCACAAATTTACACAGATTAATCAGTGCAAATTTGTGGAATCTGTGTTTAATCATTTAATAAGAACCTTAATTATCAGATTAAATCCGCCCAAAATTATATGCATCCTATTTGATTTGTATTTAATCGGAAGTTATTCCGGTGAAACAACAGGTCCGTCCCACTCCATTATACCTCCGGTAAGATTGTATGTGTTTTCAAAACCCATTTGCTGCATGATGTTACAAGCCTGACCGCTTCGGGCTCCCGAACGGCAATACACGTAGTATGTTTTTGACTTGTCCAATTCATCTAATTTATAGATAAACCCCTGTCCTTTATAAATATCAATGTTAATTGCTCCCGGAATAATCCCTTCATTCCATTCGCCTTCGGTTCGTACATCAAGAATTACCGCATTTGCATCATCCTGAGCACCTTGCCACCATTGTTCCTGTGAAATATTCATAGTTGTGTTTTTGGCAAAAATACTATGCTTTGATGGAACATCCAATAGCCTTGGTCGTTTTTACTGGAACTTCTTCCCATTTTAAAAGAGCGTCGACAGCATTTTCAACATATTTTGTTTTAACCGCCTTTTCATCGGAATAGTTATCGTCAATAGCTCCGATATATTTGACAACGTTTCCTGCCTTAGTTTTTTCCAAAATATAAACATGAGGTGTTTTAGTAGCGCCGAATTGCGGATAGATTTTCTGTCCTTCATCGAACAAATACGGGAAGGTATAACCTTTCTCTTTGGCTCTTTTCTGCATTAAATCGAAACTGTCATCCGGCTGAATTGCAGGATTGTTAGGATTGATAGCGATTACCGGATACCCTAACTTTTGATATTTCTTATCTAAGGCTATAATTCGGTCTTCATAGGCTTTTGCATACGGACAATGGTTGCAGGTAAAAATAACGATAAAGCCCTTCGCAGTTTTAAAATCGGCTAACGACACTTTTTTAGTGTTTACGTTTTTCAGACTGAAATCGGTAGCAATATCACCAATCTGGTAGCCAGAATCTGTTTTAATCAGTGTAAATGCGCTCATAATACATACAAGCACGATCATTGTTGTGATTTTAAGTGTTTTCATAATTTAGTTATTGATGATGGTTATTAGTTCTTTCTCAAGTTCTTCAAACGTAAAGGAACTCTCGTAAAACTTTCGGGTTTTACTGTTATAAATAATGGTAGCCGGAATCGACCCACTCCAGTTTTTATCGACTTTTTCTATCCAGGCATTGGCATCGGGATCATCCAGATGGATAACTTCTGACTGCAATTTTTTCTTCTTAACAAACGGAATCAGACTGTTTTCCACTTTCTTCGGCATATCCATGCTTACCAGGATAACTTTGACATTTTGATTTTCGTATTTCTTATTAAGCTGCTCAAAATAAGGAAGTTCTTTCACGCAAGGCAAACACCAGGTTGCCCAAAAGTTAATCACATACGTCGTGTCATCATTTTTATGCAGTATGGGTTCGAAGGAATTGAAATCGAAGGAAGCTATTTTTACTCCTTCCCTCTCATAAGTCTTTATTGGTTTCAGTTCCTTATTATTGTCCTGTGCAAACGATAAAAACCCGGTAAGCAGTAACAAAATCACGCTTCTTTTCATGGAATTGCTTTTATTTTGCTTAAAGGTAAATATTCTTACTTTTTTCAACTTATTAATTAACATAAAATTATATCGCATCAGGAAATAAAAAAAGCGGATAAAATTACTTCTATCCGCTTTTTAAACTTATCACTGAATTAGTTAATGATTAACTTTTTCGTTGCTTTTCTGCCTTCAGATTCCACATTTAACAGATAAATACCTTTTTCCAACGAATTGAAATTGATTTCCTGATTAAACATCGCACCGGAGCTATTGAATACTTTATTATAAACATTTCTTCCACGGATATCGAATAAAGTAACATTCACTTTGTCTGTAGTATTCAATTGAATATTTACATTTCCGTTTGACGGATTCGGCCATACGTTGAATGTTTCAAAATTAATTTCGTTGGTTGAAAGCGTTCCCTGAATCACAAAATTATCAATAATCGCCCCTTCCTGATTTGCTGCTTCATCCGACACAAACTTGAATCGGAAAATGATATTAGACGCAGGAGTGGCACCTCCGTTTCCAAACTGAGCTAACGTATGTGAGTAGTTTCTTTTATTACCATTCATACCATTACTCCCCGAAGGAGCTGTTGCGTAATCACCTGTCCATTGTTTACCTATACAATTGAAACAATCGTTACCATCGGGCATTCTGCTGCTGTTATACCAGTTTGGATCGGCAGAAGTTCCTAAAACACTCCAGTTTGATCCACCGTCGATAGAATATTCAAAATATAAGATATCCCAGTTAGCCTCAAGATCAAATCCCAAATCAAAACTAACGGACGGATTAGCCATATTTGCTAAGTTATAACATTGTGAAATCAGATAAGAAGTAGTGTTATCAGGATAATTCCCCGATAATTTGGTAGCATAAACCTGAGATCCCGCTACCGCATTGCTCAATTTAGTTTTAGCTGAAGTTCCTCTTTCCCAAACTGTATTGGTTTTTCCGTATTCATCGATTGACACTAAAGCATCTGTAGCTGCATTGAAAGTATTAACAACGCCAACAGTTCCGTTATCATTTACCGTTAACAAAACCGATTTTGTGTTATTAGTCGCATTACCGTCTCCTGCAAATGTAGTAGTTACGTTTAACAAATGTGTTCCTCGCGTTAATCCGCTTACCGAAATCGGGTAATTAACAGATGAACAGTTTGGCAAAGATCCCGTCCATGTACTTGTTGTAGCTGCCCCACCATTAATATTGTATGAAACTGTAACTGAAGAAATCGGAGCAGATCCGGCATTTTCAAATACAATGGAAGCTGAATAAGGTGTTCCACAAGCAATACTTGAAGATCCGGTAATGGTTTTAAGCACCACGTCGTTTGTTTGCCCCACATAAGCGGCTCCTACATTTACTGCCATCCAGGCGTTTGTTACGGCGATAACTTCCGGGCTGCTTGAACAGTATAATGAATTTGCCACGGAAAGAGTTGCATTACGGGCATCCATAAAAGTAGAATTCGGAGTTAAATAATCCCTTTCCGCATAATAAGCAATCTGGGAAGATTTTGCCATACCGATACCGGTTACATTGTAAGTATCACGCTGAATTACAGGCGCATTATTTGTCCCGGCTTTTCCGGCTGTCAATATATAAAACCAGTGATTGAAAACACCGCTGTTATTGTGTACACCGCAATTGTCATTGTTTGGGCCCGGTGAACAGTTACCATCATCACCGGTAGTAGAATAATATGTTCCTTTATAAGTATCCGGATTTCCTCTTGTAAGTGGGTAACTTATTGAACGTAATGGATTTGTAGCTAATTTTTCTCCGATTTTCCATACCGCTTGTGTCCCCGGCGATGCAGTATCCTGAGGAGCATTTAAGTTTCCGTTTAACGCATATTGTTCAATACATACTCCCCAAATATCCGAAAAACCTTCATTCATGGCGCCAGATTGGTTTTGGTATGCTAAATTCGCAGTATACTGACAGATGGCATGCCCGATTTCATGTCCGATAACATCGACGGAAGTTAATGCATTAAAAGAACTTCCATCACCATACCTCATAACAGATCCTGTCCATTGTGCGTTATCCCAACCTGCCCCGGAAGGACTGTAATGAACATAACTTCTTATCTGTCCGTTGTTATCATCAAAACTGTTTCTGTTAAAAATGTTTTTCCAGAAATCAAAGGTTTTAATGGCTCCCCAATGTGCATCTAAAGCTGCATTATCTTTATTGGCATTGTCATATTCCGCTGCTGTCCAGTTATTATCATCATCCTGAAAATGAGTGGACGGCATGGAACCGGTTCTTTCACAATTATACGTTACGATTCCATTACCTCTGGTCAAATCATTCAAAACATACTTATTTAGTGTTGCGTCGAATGTGGTTTCAATTGACCTGTTCAAATAGTAACGGGTATCAGCACTTCCGGCTACCAACGCCGACTTACGGCCTACAGTTATTTCTTCAAGATTTTTCGAATACGTTTCAATCTGACGCTGTGAAATCAATCCATGTGCGTGCTTAATGATAGGATTTCTGAAAAGGATTGCACCTGAAACCGCATCTACAAAAACCTCTTCACGGGAAATCGGTTCGGTAGCATATACATCGAATTTATAAGCTAATCGCACTACTCCAGTTTTTACAATCGGAAAAAGTACCAGCTCTCCAATCGGCTTGGAATATTCCATTAAATCAGCCTGTGCCGCATCTTCCCACAAGTACTTTCTTGCTCCGGTAGCAGCAATCGCTTTTTGGAATCCCGTTTCAGAAGAAATAACAGGAACGAGAGCTAAACCCGAGGCATTATACAATTCACCATTAACAGAAACTACTTTTCCGTCACGGGAATGTGTAATCAACGTACCAAATTCAACTTTAATACCTTTATAGTATTGTTGGATTCTTTCATGGGACATTCCTGTAACATCAGAAGTGGTTCTGATAGTCTGATAGGAATTCCCTTTGTCCAGTTTATACAATTTACCAAATTGGGCAATTGCATATTCTCTTGAAGAAGGTGCTCCGAGAGTAAGTGTCTTTTGATACGTCGTTTCCTCATCGTATTTGTTTTCTTCCTGGGCAAAAGAAACACCTGAGAACAACGCTGTCAGACAGATTGTAAAAAAGTAATTAATTTTCATTAGTTAAGTCAGTTTTAGTTAAGTCAGTTTTTTTGGTACGCAATATTAATAAAAATTTAACATTATTTTTAATTTCACATATTTTTTATCAAAAAATGCATCCTAATTATATGGAAACCACAAAATTACCTATTTAAATCAATTAAATCAACATTAACAAAAAATTAATATAACATTTGTATATACAATTAAAAACATTACTACATTTGTACCGACAAATTAATTAAGGCATGAAAATAGAAGAAATCATAAAATCGACAAAAGTATTATCAACGGCTAAGAAGACGGTGCTTAATATTTTTTATACGCAGAATATTGTTTCCGATAAATTCTCTGAAGTACTAAAACCTTACGATTTGTCCGGAGAACAATATAATGTACTGCGTATTTTGAGAGGACAAAACGGAAAAGCCACCAATATGTGTGACATCCAGGAACGAATGTTAGCCAAGACAAGTAACACTACCCGTTTGGTTGATAAACTTTTATTAAAAGGTTTGGTAACCCGAGAGGTATGTCCAGATAACCGAAGAAAAATGGAAGTAACCATCACTACAAAAGGAATGGAGTTATTAACCGAACTGGATCCGAAAGTCGAGAATCACGAACAGCTTTTCTCTCAAAACCTAACGCAGGACGAATTAGAACAATTAAACAATTTACTGGAGAAATTCAGAACAATTTAAGTATGAGCAATTTCATAAAACATCAGAACTGGCGCTATGCCACAAAAAAATTCGATGCTACCAAAAAAATCTCCGATCACGATCTGGAAATTTTGAAAGAAGCAATCCGATTAAGTTCATCTTCTTACGGTTTACAGCCTTATAAGGTTATCATCGTTGAAAACCCGGAATTAAGAGCACAATTACAACCGGTTGCCTGGGGTCAAACCCAAATTACAGAGGCTTCCCACCTGTTTGTTTTTGCTAACATTATTAATTTAGGTGATAAAGAAATCAACAAATACATCGCCAACATAGCGGAAACAAGAGGAATCCCTGCTGAAAACATTTCCGGTTACGGCGATTTCATGAAATCCAAAATCACTTCTTTACCGGAAGATGTTAAAAACAACTGGACTTCAAAACAAACCTATTTAGCGCTGGGAAATTTACTTAATGCCGCGGCTGAACTTCAGATAGATGCCACGCCGATGGAAGGCTTCGAAGCGGATAAAGTGAACGAAATCCTCGGACTTAACGCACTAGGTTTAAATGCATCACTAATAGCGACTGTTGGCTACCGTCACGAAGAAGACGCAACACAACACAATGTAAAAGTACGCAAATCAAAACAGGAATTATTTATCAATTTATAAACACTTAAATCAATTAAAACAATTAAAATCATGAAACAATTAAAATCAATTGCTTTAGCATTAGTAGTAGCTTTGGGAACATTAACAGCTACAGCGCAAACAACAAAAAAAGTAGACGTATCAAAAAGTAACATTGCGTGGGTTGGTAAAAAAGTTACCGGATCCCATGAAGGAACTATCGCTCTTAAAGACGGTGCTTTAGTATTCAAAGGAAAAAAATTAGCAGGTGGAAACTTCACCGTGGATATGACTTCCATCAATGTAACTGATATGGAAGCAGGAAAAGGAAAAGAAAAATTAGAAGGGCATTTAAAAGCTGATGATTTCTTCGGTTCAGAAAAATTCGCAACTTCAAAATTAGTGTTCAAAACGATTGCTGCAAAAGGAAAAGACACTTACACTGTAACTGCAGATTTAACAATCAAAGGAATCACAAATCCTATTACTTTTGACATGGTTGTTGCTAAAAATGCCGCTACAACTAAATTAATGATTGACAGAACGAAATACGACATCAAATACGGTTCAAAATCGTTCTTTGAAGGTATCGGAGACAAAGCAATCTATGACGAATTCGAATTGAATGTTACTTTAGCAATCTAATTCAGAAAGCAAAAAACAAAATACAAAGAGGCTGTCCATCATGGGTAGCCTCTTTTGTTTATATTACTGTTTGTCTTCTAAACTATCTTAAACAACATCCGGATACTGAAAACAATCACCAGAAACGCCACCGCAAGTATCGCTGTTTTTTGCGGAAGTTTTCCCGCCAACCGTGCTGCTAAAGGCGCTGCCAATGAACCGCCAAGAATCAATCCCACCACAATGTACCAATGGCTTACCCCTATCGAAGCAAAAAACGTTAACGAAGCGGCAAGGGTAACAAAAAACTCAGCCAGACTCACCGTTCCCACAACATAACTCGACTTTCTTCCTTTGGCTAAAAGTGTCGATGTCACAATCGGCCCCCAGCCTCCTCCTCCAAAGGCATCGAAAAGTCCGCCGGAAAATCCTAAAATTCCGGTATTCTTAATCTTCTGCTTTTCAATTTTCTTTCGAAAGGCAATGATAATCAGTCGAATTCCGATTAACATCGTATAAGAAGCCAATATCGCATACGTGATGGTTTCATATTTATTGCCGAGGTAAATCAGCAACAAAGCGCCACTCACCGCGCCTATTACTCCAGGAATCGCCAACCATAACAATAGTTTCTTGTTGACGTTTCCGAATTTATAATGCGAAAATCCGCTTATACCACTTGAAAACATTTCAGCCGTATGGATACTTCCGCTGATGGCCGGCAATTTGATTCCGAATAACATCATGCTCGTCGCACAGGTAACGCCATAGCCTAACCCTACCGCACCATCCACCAATTGCGCAAAGAATCCAACGGCAATCATCGCAAAAAAAGCAGGCGGAATATCACTCGCAAAAGTATTTAAATCCTGAACCGAAATCACCGTCGATAATCCATAACCAAAAAATAACGCCAGGAAAACCACCGCAATTTCAAAGGTCAGTTTTTTGTATTTCTTCCCTTGTTTCTTTGGTGATTCATCCGTAACCAAAAAGGAAGTAACTTCGTTTAATGACGCTAATTTCGACTGAAAATCGCCTTTGTGCTTTTCTCTAAATTGGTTCAGGTTTTCAATGCTTTCATTAATATCATCCGGAATAGCTTCCTCTAAATGTTCGCGCAGGCGTCGAGCTAAAACCGGCGATTTTCCGTTGGTGGAAATAGCGATTTTCAGGTTACCTTTCTTCACAATCGAACCTAAATAAAAATCACACAAATCAGGCTGATCCGCGGCGTTGACTAATATTTTTCGTTCATTGGCTTTCCGCTTTATTTCTAAACTTACGGTTTTATCGTTGGTGGCTGTTATCACAAAATCGGTTTCATTTAAATCGGTTTCTTCAAACGGACGTTCGTGAAAATCAATATGCGGATGTTTCACCAAAACTGCTTTCAAAGCAGATGAAATCTCACTTGCCACTAATTTTATGCTGATATCCGGATTCTGTTTTAATAGGGTTTCCGTTTTTTCCAAACCCACATTCCCGCCTCCAACGATTAAAAATCGGGCCGTTTCGGTTTTCAGGAACACGGGAAATAAGGTACTACTCATGGTTTTTCTTTTTTAAGGTCAGATTATGGTATATTGAAAATCGGATAATGTCGCGATTGTAATAATCAACTCCCGATTTCTGCTGCTGAAACCAATTCATATAACCTGCTTCGACAGCAATTACAGGGCTTACCACATAATTCAGCGCCAAATAAATACGGTTTTGATCGAAGGTGTTTTTTACGATTTTGTTTCCGACATTAAACATCACCTCATCTTTAACTTTTACAATAATTTTCTCCTGATTATCCTTTTTCAACACCGGAATATCAAATCCCAGCTGGTACCGCAACCGGAAATTTGAAAAGCGATACCCTCCCACCAGTTCATTGTTTTCCACATCATGAAAAAAGCGCGCTTCGGCCTTATACCGATGGCAAACCGTCATGAAAGAATACTTCTGTTTGTTGTTGAAACCGATGTTGGGTCGCAATTCGGGAACCACCAGATCACTTTCGGAATATGGATCATTCGGGCTTTGCAGAAAAAAGGCTCCTCCAAATAGAATATTCCAGTTATCCTCCAGTTTATATTCCAGATCGGCTCTGAAAAGTAACTGATGCTGCTCCGTCGGATTAATAAAATGACGTTCCTGAATTTCACTTTTCAGACTCCACTTCTCGTTGATAGCCAACGAATTGTAATAACCATACCAAATCTGTTCTTGATACGTTACTTTTTTCTGCGCCCAAATATTCCATTGACAGAATAGCAATACGATAAGTACCGCTGCCCTTCTGTTATTAATTTTGTGAAATGATTTTCCTGAACGTAAAATCGCCAAAGGTTTCGTTTTCATTCTTCTCTTTTGTATAGCGTCCCAAAAGTTGGTCGACTTCGGTTAAAATTTCTGCTTCTGTCTGTTTCTCTTTGTATAATTTATTCAGCCTTTCGCCAAATCGGTCGCCGCCCAACATGAAATTGTACTGTCCCGGTCCGGTTCCGATAAAGCCCAATTCGGCTACATAAGGACGACCACAACCGTTGGGACAGCCCGTCATACGAATTGATATTTCATCATTTTGAAGATTATACTTCTCAAGGATCGGTTCGATTTTAGTAACCAGTTCCGGCAAATAGCGTTGGGCTTCCGCCAAAGCAAGCGGACAGGTTGGCAAAGCCACACAGGCCATCGAGTTTTTACGAAGTGCGCTGTCGTGTTTATCAATTTCATGTCTGACCAACAACTCCTCTATTTTAGCCTTGTCATCATCTGCAATCTCCCCTAAAATCAGGTTCTGATTCCCCGAGAAAATGAAGTTGGAAATTTTCAGTTGCGCCACTTCATATAAAAACTGCTTTTGGTAGGGTTTCACCACACCATGTTCTACAAATAAGGTATAAAACCACTTTCCTTCGTGATTTTGTTCCCAGCCAAAACGGTCACTTCTTTCGGTAAACGTGAACGGTTGTTCGGGCAATAAATCAAACCCGATACGGCTTTCCAGCTCTTTTTTGAAACCTTCCACCGTTAATTTATCAACAGTATATTTCATACGCGAAAGCTTTCTGTCGACACGGTTTCCAAAGTCCCTTTGCACTGTCAGGATTTCATATACAGCTTTCAGTGTTTTTTCTTCGGTATCGGTAAATCCGATGATGGAACCCAAACGCGCATAAGTGTTCGGATTCCCGTGTGTGGTTGCCAATCCGCCGCCAACAGCAATATTGAATCCCTTTAATTTGTTGTCTTCGATAATGGCAATCAGTCCGATGTCATTGGTAAAAACATCCACGTCGTTGGAAGGCGGAATCGCAATGGCAATCTTAAATTTCCGCGGCAGATAACGGTCTTCATACAACGGATCGGCTTCGGATGAACGCTCGTAAATTTTCTCTCCATCGATGAAAACCTCATAATACGATTGGGTTTTCGGCAATAATAAGGTGGAAATCTTATCGGCATATTCATAAATCTCCTGATGCAAATTCGATAGCTGCGGATGGGAACTCACGATTACGTTCCGGTTCACGTCGCCACAGGCCGCAATCGAATCCAGTTTAGCCGTGTTAAACGCCTGAATTGTAGGACGCAATTGGTGCTTTAACAACCCATGCAATTGTACCGTTTGGCGTGTTGTGATTTTCAGTGTTCCGGTTCCGAATTCTTCCGAAATATCATGTGTCGCCAACCATTGCTCGGCATTGATAACTCCGCCGGGAATCCTCAGCCGAATCATGAATGAATACAATTTGTCCAGTTTTTTAGCTGCACGTTCGGCTCTTCGGTCACGGTCGTCCTGTACATACATTCCGTGAAACTTTACTAGGGTTTCATCATCCGGACGCACGTTTCCGGTATGGTTATCCAAATCAATACTCTCTTTTAAGGTGCCTCTTAAACCGTCACTTTTGGTTTTTATGGCTTCTATTGGTGATAATTTATCGCTCATTTTATTTTAGTAATTAGTTTTTAGTGATTAGTTGTTAGTTGTTAGTCGTTAATTGTTAGTCGTTAATTGTTAGTCGTTAATTGTTAGTCGTTAATTGTTAGTCGTTAGTTGTTAGTTTTGGCTGTAGATACCTGACAGGTTTTAAAACCTGTCAGGTATCTACAGCCAACGTGTTTTAATACGTTCCGAACCACTTAATACACGGCTTTTTCACACCTGACAGGTTTTAAAAACCTGTCAGGTGTGAACTATTAATAGTCAAGTATCACTATCAATAAACATCTTTCTGGTATTTTCCGGCGGTTTCCAAATCTTCCAAAACCTGTTTGGCTTCGGCGGTACTGATGTTTCTTTCGGAAGCAATTACCTCGATTATGGTATTTTCGACGTCAGTACTCATGGGATTTTTTTGTCCGCAGATGTAAATCGACGCACCGTTTTCCAGCCATTCGTTAAAGGCTTTTGCTTTTTCGCGAATACGGTCCTGAACGTAGATTTTCTTTTCCTGATCTCTTGAAAACGCCGTGTCCAATTTGGTCAAAGCGCCTGTTGCCAACCATTCCTGGATTTCCGTCTGATAATAGAAATCCAATACGAAATGCTGTTCACCAAAGAACAACCAGTTTTTACCTTCGGCTCCTTCTGCATCGCGATGGGCAAGGAAGCTTCGAAACGGAGCAATCCCTGTTCCCGGACCAATCATGATGATATCGGTATCGTCTGACGGCAATTTAAAATTGTTGTTTTTGTGGATATAAAATTCGATTTCAGCATCCTTTGGAAAATCGGCTAAAAACTGCGAACACAAGCCTGTTTTAGAAATTCCGTTAACCGAAAACGTATTCAGGCTGACCGTCACATGCACTTCACCATCATGAGCATTCACTGCCGAAGAAATCGAGTACAAACGCGGTGCAATGGGGTGAAGCAAAGCAATCACTTCTTCTATTTTTACTTTTTTCGGATTGTATTTTTTCAGAATATCGATTAAATCCGCTTTATCTTCTTCAATCGTAATTTCAAATAATGCTGCAAAAGCCTCCAATGATTTTTTAGACAATCCTCTGATATTCTTATCCGAAAGAAGTCCGTATTGCTCTGGCGCTTCAAAATAATCGGCAATGGCCTTGGTTTCTTCATCACTATTTTTCGGATAAAAACCAATCGCATCGCCCGGTTCGTAAATCACTTCTTCATCGGAAATAATCTCTATATGATGGGTTTCCTTGTTTGAACCTCTGTCATTCAGCACAATTTTATGCGAAACGATTCCTTTGTAATGCTTCTTGTGACTTACCGAAGCTGCCGTGCTTTTTTGTGTCGGAACCGAAGCTGACAAAGTACTTTTTGAAAAAACCTGTTGTAACTCATTTTCCCAATTCGTCACCGTTTCTGCATAATCCACATCGGCTTTCACCAAGGACAGTAAACGTTTGGCGCCTTTCTGCTCCAAAACTTCATCCAACAATAAGCCGGCATTACAGAAAAGCGGATAGGAAGTGTCTCCCAATCCCAAGACTGCAAAATTCAGAGTACTTAAATTCGATTCCGAAGCTTTCAGTTTT
Source organism: Flavobacterium limnosediminis JC2902 (assembly GCF_000498535.1). Classification (GTDB taxonomy): domain Bacteria; phylum Bacteroidota; class Bacteroidia; order Flavobacteriales; family Flavobacteriaceae; genus Flavobacterium; species Flavobacterium limnosediminis. Next base: position 185,419 of record NZ_AVGG01000007.1, read on the forward strand.
TCGTAAAAAGCAACGGCATTTTGCGGAAATTCTCCTTCGCCCTGCGTACTTACGATGAAAAGCACCAGGTTTTCTTTCTCTAGTTTCGAAACGTCCAACTGAAAAATATCGGTGGATTTTGCCTGGATTTTGTTCTTCTTAAAGTTCGTTAGCAATTGTGACGCAATTTTCTTCGCATTTCCGGTTTCGGTACCGTAGACAATCAATGGTTTTACTGTTACCGCATTTGGTGTTTCAACAGTTGGAACCGTAAGTTGATTGCTGTCAAGAAAACCGGCCAGATAACCTTTTGTCCAGATGATTTCCTCCTTGGAAGCCTGCTGTACGAGTTGCTGTAATAATGTTAATTTCGTTTCAGATAGCATCTTGATAAGTGTTTTTATGGTTATCGAAATAGGATTCCACCGTGTTTTTCTCTTTTATCCAAGCGAATTGCTCATGTAAATTCACAACCGAGCCCACAATAATCAGCGTCGGAACATATTCAAATTCAGGCAGTGATTTCGTTTGCAGGTCTTCAAAAGAAAATACGGTTGTTTTTTGGTTGGGCGTAGTCGCCTGTTGCACGACTGCAATTCCTTTTGACGTGCTGATCCCGTTTTCCAGAAGGGATTCCGTCAAGGCATCCAAACGCTGTCCGCTCATGTAAAAGACCAACGTGTCACTAGTATTTGCCCAATCTTTCCACTGACTTGGCGCTACGGTTTTCAGATCATACAATGTTAAAAACCGGACGCCTCGGGAATAGTCCCTTGCCGTTAGCGGAATTCCTGTATACGAAGCCGCACCAAAAGCCGCCGAAATACCCGGAATGATTTCATAAGCAATGGCATTGGCTTTCAATACCTGCAACTCGTCCAAAATATTGGAAAACAGCATCGAATCTCCGCCTTTTAATCGAAGTACGAGTTTTCCCTGCAACGCAAATTCCACCATCAATTCGTTTATATCCTGTTGTGGCGTGTGTATTCCTATGGAACATTGCTTGCCTACGTAAATCACTAACGCGTTTTTATTCGCGTATTCTTCAATCAGTTCCGGTGAAACTAAGCGGTCAGTTAAAACCACATCTGCTTTTTGGAGGTATTTGAGTGCTTTCAGGCTGATTAATTCCGGATCTCCCGGACCTGCGCCTGCTAAAATCACTTTTCCTGTTTTTAATATGTTCATCTTTTCTTTAATTTAGGCATGAGATTTCCCTACTCGCTTGAAAAAGCAAGGAAAAACCACATATTTTGTTAGTTGTTTTTTAGAAGAGTCCTTCTATGGAAAGGTAGCGTTCGCCGGTATCGTAATTGAAGGTTAAAACGTTCGCGCCGTCCGGAATGGTTTCCAGTTTTTTGGCTACCGCCGATAGAGAAGCGCCAGTTGAAATGCCGACTAAAATACCTTCCAGTTTGGCAATGTTTCGGGTATTTTCGAAAGCCTCGTCTCTTCCCACCTGAACGATTTCATCAATCAATTCGTTATTGAAAATCGACGGTACAAAACCTGCTCCGATGCCTTGCAACGGGTGTGGTGCGGGTGAACCACCGCTCAATACCGGCGATAATTCGGGTTCTACGGCGATTACCTTTAGTTTTGGGAATTTCGCTTTTAACACTTTTGCCACACCGGTAATGTGTCCGCCTGTCCCAACTCCGGTGATTAAGTAATCCAATCCTTCCGGAAAATCGGCAATGATTTCCTGAGCTGTGGTTCTTTCGTGAACTTCCACATTGGCAGGATTATCAAACTGTTGCGGTGACCAGGCGTTCGGAATTTGGCTAACCAATTCGTTTGCTTTTTCGATGGCGCCTTTCATTCCTTTTTCGCGCGGTGTCAATTCGAATTGGGCGCCGTAAATTTCCATTAGCTTTCTGCGTTCGACACTCATCGATTCCGGCATTACCAGAATTACTTTGTACCCTTTAACAGCGGCTACCAAAGCCAAACCGATTCCGGTGTTTCCGGATGTGGGTTCGATGATTACACTGTCCGGTTTTAGCAAACCTTTACGTTCGGCATCTTCAATCATCGCCAGTGCAATTCGGTCTTTGATACTGTTACCCGGATTGGTTCTTTCGAGTTTAATCCAGATGTTTTTATTCGCTCCGAAGAGTTTATTGATTTTTACTACCGGTGTATTTCCGATGGTTTCTAAAATGTTTGTTGCTTTCATACTTTTAAGTTTTTTATTTGCCACTGAGTCCTTTTTTGCCACAAAGACGCTAAGGCACTAAGCTTTTTCTATTCTCTATTTTCTTGTCTCTTGTCTCTTGCTTCTCCCTTTTCCCTTTTCCCTTTTCCCTTTTCCCCCTTGTCTCTTGCCTCTTACCTCTCTATATCACAAAATTCAAAGGCTCCGGAAATTCCGCTTTACTCTTAATTATGATTTCACTTTTATGATACACCAGTGATTTTGCAGGAATAGATTGCGTAATCCACACATTTCCTCCAATCACGGCATTATCGCCGATTATTGTATTTCCGCCCAAAATGGTAGCGTTTGCGTAAAGCGTTACATTATTTCCGATGGTTGGATGACGTTTTACTGCCGCTTTGTCCTTACTCACCGTTAATGCTCCGAGGGTAACCCCCTGATAGATTTTCACATCGTTCCCAATTACCGAAGTTTCACCAATTACGATTCCGGTGCCATGATCGATGAAAAATCGCTCGCCTATTTTCGCCCCCGGATGAATGTCGATTCCGGTTTTGCTGTGAACGAATTCGGTCATTATCCTCGGAAGTATCGGAACCTTGTTTTTCCAGAGTTCATGTGCTAATCGGTAAACGGTTATCGCAAAAAAACCGGGATAGGCAATCAATACTTCGCTGACCGATTTTGCCGCGGGATCGAAATTGAAAACCGCTTCCAGATCGGCTTCCAATTGTGTGTGAATCGTTTCAAGTTTGCCGAAAAAAAGGTTTGCCATTTCGAATCTGCTTTCATTATCGGTAAGGACGTTATCCAGTAATTCGGTCAGTTCCGACCAAAGCTGTGCTTCTTTTTTCAGGAAGAGGTCATAATCGGTATAGTCTTCTCCTATTGAAAAGAGCCAGTGAAAAATGGCTTCTGTCCATGCTTCGGTTTTTACTTTATCTGGCAGTTTTTTTTCACTCCGATTGTTTTTTATGTAAATGGAATGTTTCATTTCATAAAAACATTAGGGCTCCAACGGTACTGAAATTCGTCTCATCGATTAAAATGGCATTCCCGCTTTTTGAGTTTTCCGTAAAAGAATCAAAAAACAAAGGCTGGTTCGTTCGCAATGAAATTTGTCCGATATCGTTGAGTTTTACTTCATTGGCAGCATTGAATTGCCATTCGTTGATGTCCCATTTCCGGTCGATTGACTGAATTTTTACTCTCACCGTTCTGAAACGATGCTGCAACAAATACGTTTTTCCGATTTGCAAAGGCGTGTTATCCAACCAACAAACCCAAGTTTTCAGTTCATTGGAAGCTCTCGGAAGGTTATCAATTTTGACAATACTGTCCCCGCGGCTGATGTCGATATTATCCTCTAAATGCAAGACTACATTTTCTCCGGCTACCGCTTTTTCGATCGTTTGCTGATGTTTTTCAATCTTTACGATTGTTGTTTCAATTCCGCTTGGAAGGATTTTTACCTTGTCGCCAATTTGATAATTTCCGCTTAAAACTTGTCCGGCATAACCTCGGTAATCGTGGTTTTCTTCATCTTTCGGACGAATAACACACTGCACCTGAAAACGGGAAGCTAGATTTTCTTTGGTTGAAATTTCAATGTGTTCCAACGTATTTAACAATGTCTCTCCTTCAAACCATGGCGTTTTATCCGACTTGTCCACAATGTTATCCCCAACCAGCGCACTTACCGGAATATAAACTACTTCATCATAGTTTAAACTTCCTTTGATAGTTTCAAAATCGTGTTGAATCGTGTTGAAAATTTTCTCGGAATAATTCACCAAATCAATTTTGTTCACGGCGATAATGGCTTTTTTGATTCCCATCAGCGAACCTACACTCGCATGTCTTTTTGTTTGGGTTGTAATCCCTTTTCTGGCATCAACCAAAATAATAATCAAGTCCGAATTCGAAGCTCCGGTAATCATGTTTCGGGTGTATTGTTCGTGTCCCGGCGCATCGGCAATAATGAATTTTCTCTTTTTCGTCGAGAAATATTTGTAGGCTACATCTATTGTTATTCCCTGTTCGCGTTCGGCACGCAATCCGTCGGTGATCAATGATAAATCGATTTCGACACCTTCCTGCTTGGTTTGCTTTTGCAAAACACCCAATTGATCGGTGTGGATACTGTCGGAATCGTATAATAAACGGCCAATCAGTGTGCTTTTTCCGTCGTCTACATTTCCTGCTGTTATAAATTTTAATGTGTTCATTTCTTCTAGTTTTTAAAATCCGTTAATACGGTTCTTGTCTCTTAGTTCCTGGTTCTACTCACTCTTTAAAAATACCCTTGCTTCTTTCTGTCCTCCATTGCGGCTTCCGAAAGCTGGTCGTCCAGTCGGGTTTGTCCTCTTTCACTGATTCGGGTTTGGATGATGTCATCGATAATATCCTGAATTGTAGCTGCATTGGAAGGAACAGCAGCAGTACAGGTCATATCGCCTACGGTTCGGTAGCGTACTTTTTCAGCCACGACCGTATCGGTTGGTAAAGGCTGAATAAACTCTGAAGTCGCAACCAGTTTGTCCTGATGCGCTATACATTCCCTATCGTGGGAAAAGTACAAACTCGGTAATTCGATATTGTACTTTTGGATGTAATTCCACACATCCAATTCGGTCCAATTACTAATCGGAAATACACGAACATTGTGGCCTTTTTCCACCTTTCCGTTAAGGATATCCCATAATTCAGGGCGTTGCAGTTTTGGATCCCACTGGCCGAAATCATCCCGAACCGAAAATATGCGCTCCTTGGCTCTGGCTTTTTCCTCGTCACGGCGCGCTCCGCCTATGCAGGCGTCGAATTCATTTTCCTGAATCACATCCAATAAAGCATAGGTTTGCAACGCATTTCGCGACGGAAAACGGCCTTGGGTTTCTTTGAGATTGTACTTTCTAATGCTGTCTTCCACCGAACCTACAATCAGTTTTTCTCCGATTTTGTTTACCAGATAATCTCTGAAAGCAAGGGCCTCCGGAAAATTGTGACCGGTGTCAATATGTACTAACGGAAACGGAAATTTCCCCGGACGGAAGGCTTTCAAAGCCAAGTGTACCAATACGATAGAATCTTTTCCACCGGAAAACAACAAGGCTGGTTTTTCGAATTGTGCTGCGGTTTCACGAAGAATGTAAATCGCTTCGTCTTCCAATTGGTTTAAATAATTTGTTGAATTACTCATATCTTTTTCTTTATTTTCTATTTTCTATTTTCAGAACAGTGATACTAACTATGCAATCCGCACTCTTTTTTTGAAGCATCTTCCCACCACCATCGTCCTGCCCTGAAATCTTCTCCTTCATTTATGGCTCTCGTACAAGGTGCACATCCGATACTTATGAATCCTTTGTCGTGCAAAACATTGTATGGAATCCCTTTTCGTGTGACATACGTTTTCACTTCTTCAGTTGTCCAGTGCAGTAAAGGATTGTATTTGTAAAGTTTGTTTTGTTCATCCCATTGCACTATTTCGAGTGAATTTCGGTTGGGTGAATGTTCCGCTCTTACACCTGTTATCCAAACACTTGCACCTATCAAAGCTCTTTGTAAAGGTTCTACTTTTCGGATATGACAGCACTTTTTTCGCAATTCCTGACTCTCGTAAAAAGGATTGATTCCTCTTTCATTGATAAAGGTTTCAAGGCTTTCATTGTCAGGATAAAATGTTTTTATTTTCTGATTGTAATACAATTGTGTTTTGTACCAGGTTGCATAGGTTTCCTGAAATAATCGTCCCGTATCCAGCGTAAAAACTTCAATATTGCCTAAATTTTGAGTGAAAATTGCGTCGGTAATCAACTGGTCTTCAATTCCGAAACTGGTAGAAAAGACTATCCTTCCCGATGTGCTTTCAGATAAAAATTTCAGGTTTTCAGCGACATCCTGATTTCGAGTTAATTTGTTTATAATTTCGATATTCATTGGTGAGTTATTTGATAATTGGAAATAAAAAAAGCCCCTTGAGATCAAGAGGCTTACGTTTTTAAATATTATTCTTTACAGCAAATAATACAACAGACGGCCTCTTGCGAAGTTTCGCATACAACACATCATCATCACACAAGCTGTAGATGCTAAAATTGTCGTTATGGTCGTAAGTGTGTTCATTCTATTTTCTATTTTTAAAATATTGTGCAAAAAAAAACTCCCCAATTGCTTGAGGAGTTTTTGCCGAATATTTATGATTTTAAATATTAACGAACAGCAAAGCCCTCCTCATTTTCTGAGCAGCACATACACATCATCATATTTAAAACTTGCTTTTTCATTTTTGTTGGTTCTTTTGAACTCTGCAAACTTATAACATTTTTTAATTAGCTTCCAAACAAAAAATAAAATTTTGAATTATTTTTTATTCAACAAAAATTCAAATAATCGATTTTATGATGCGGAATATTCAACAAATTCAAGGTTTAACGCCAAATTTTGCATCAATTTAAAATTAAAAAAAATGCTAAAAATTAAAAAAACATTTGGCTGATAAAAAAACATTGTTATATTTGTAACTCAATTCAAAGAAATGAACAACATTTTAAACAATACTTGGTGGTGGAAAAACTTACGTCGAAAATCGTGAGCGAATCCTCCTATCTGTATTTTTAAAACCAAAATAGATATAAAGGCTTGTCAATCACGACAAGCCTTTTTTTATTGTCCAAACCGAAGTAATACATCATGGACCGAGCCCAAAGGTCGAACAACATCGAACCCATTAAAAAAGATAAAAACATAGTGAGATGAAAAAATATAAATTACATACCCATCACAAACAAATTCTTGCCGACACCATCACTCCGGTAAGCGTTTATCTGAAAATTCGCGACAAATTTCCGAACAGTCTTTTATTGGAAAGCAGTGATTATCGTGGAAATGACAATAGTTTCTCTTATATCTGCTGCAATCCGATGACAACTATAAAGGTTGAAAATGAGGCAATTATCACTACATTTCCTGATGGAACTTCAACTGAAAAAGCTGTTGAAAATCCAAAGGATGTTATCGAAAGTATTCAGGACTTTTCTGGACAATTTGAATCGGAAAACAAAGATTTTAAATTCATCACTAGCGGATTATTCGGTTACATTGCTTATGATGCTGTTCGTTATTTTGAAAAAGTCAGCGTCGAAAAGAAATCTTCCGATTTACAGATTCCCGATGTTTTTTATGCTGTTTATCAGAACATTATTGCCATTAATCATTTCAAAAACGAAGCGTACATATTTTGTCACAGCATTGACAATCAAAATAATATTCCTGAAATTGAACAATTAATCCAATCGAAAAACTTTGCTTCCTATTCGTTTACGAAAGAAGGGGATTCAGTTTCCAATTTATCTGATGACGATTTCAAAACCAATGTAACTTTAGCTAAAAAACACTGTCATCGTGGTGATGTGTTCCAATTGGTTTTATCCAGAAGATTTACACAAGGCTTCAAAGGCGACGAATTCAATGTTTATCGTGCTTTACGAAGTATAAATCCTTCACCTTATTTGTTCTTTTTCGATTACGGAAATTTTAAAATTATGGGTTCCTCACCGGAAGCGCAACTGGTTATCAAAAACAGAAAAGCCGAAATTCACCCGATTGCGGGAACATTTAAGCGAACCGGAAACGACGAACAAGATGCTGTTTTAGCCAAAAAATTGGCAGAAGATCCGAAAGAAAACAGTGAACATGTGATGCTCGTAGATTTAGCAAGAAACGATTTAAGCCGAAATGGTAACAAGGTTGCAGTTGAAAAATACCGTGAAATACAGTTTTTTTCGCATGTAATTCATTTGGTCTCGAAAGTAAGCGGAGAATTAAATGAAAAAGCAGAGACAATGCAAGTAGTTACTGATACTTTTCCGGCAGGAACTTTATCGGGAGCCCCCAAACATAAAGCAATGCAGCTGATTGAAAGCATCGAAAACACGAATCGAAATTTCTATGGAGGCGCCATTGGATTTATGGATTTTGATGGTAATTTTAACCACGCGATTATGATTCGTACTTTTTTAAGCAAAAATCATCAATTGCATTATCAGGCAGGAGCCGGAATAACAGTCAATTCCAGTGAAGAAAACGAATTACAGGAAGTCTATAATAAATTAGGAGCGTTAAACAAAGCACTAGATTTAGCCGAAACAATTTAAAATCAACACCATGAAAAAGATAGTAGTCATCGACAATTACGATAGTTTCACTTATAATTTAGTGCATTATCTGGAAGATTTGAATTGCGAAGTAACCGTTTTCCGCAACGACGAATTCTATATTGATGAACTTAAAAACTTCGATAAGATCCTGCTTTCGCCCGGACCGGGAATTCCTGACGAGGCCGGATTACTGAAAGAAGTCATCAAAACCTATGCTCCCACTAAAAGTATTCTCGGCGTTTGTCTTGGCCAACAAGCAATTGGAGAAGTTTTTGGCGGAAGCCTGACCAATCTTGAAAAAGTTTATCACGGTGTGGCAACTAAAGTCAGAATCACCGTTCCCGATGAAGTTCTCTTTAAAGATTTAGCCGATGAAATTGAAGTTGGACGCTACCATTCCTGGGTAGTGAATTCCGATGATTTTCCTGAGCTTTTAGAAATTACTTCCGTAGATGAAAATGGCGAAATCATGTCACTCCGACATAAAACCTACGATGTACGCGGTGTGCAATATCATCCGGAAAGCGTTCTTACTCCCGACGGAAAAAAAATTCTTAAAAATTGGGTGAATTATTAAGGGAAAAGGGAGAAGTTAAAAGAGAAAAGAATCTCCCGAACAAAAAGAGTATTTATATAAAATAATCTAACAAAACATAAAATCTGAATAGTATTCATGAGGCTTACCCCTTGTGCCAGACTCCTATTGTCAAAACTTTTCCCTTTTCCCTTTTCCCTTTTCCCTTTTCCCTTTTAACTAAAAACATAAAATCAAAAATCATGAAAACAATATTAAACCGATTAATCCAACACGAAACACTTACCAAAGAAGAAGCCAAATCGGTGTTGAAAAACATTTCCCACGGACAGTACAATCCCAGTCAGATTGCCAGTTTTCTGACCGTATTTATGATGCGAAATATTACCATTGAAGAATTGGCTGGCTTTCGTGAAGCTTTGCTGGAACTTTGTATTCCCATTAACCTGAAAGACTACGAAACCATCGATTTATGCGGAACCGGCGGCGACGGAAAAGACACGTTTAACATATCGACATTGGCTTCATTTGTCACGGCCGGAGCGGGAATACACGTTGCCAAGCACGGAAATTATGGTGTTTCCTCCATTTCCGGATCGAGTAATGTGATGGAAACTCTGGGCGTCAAATTCAGTAACAACAATGACTTTCTTAAAAAATGTGTGGAAGAAGCGGGAATCTGTATTTTACACGCACCGCTCTTCCATCCGGCAATGAAAAACGTAGCACCAATCCGAAAAGAACTGGCGGTAAAAACCTTCTTTAATATGTTGGGACCGATGGTAAATCCGAGTTTTCCGAAACATCAGCTGGTGGGTGTTTTCAGTTTGGAATTGGCACGAATGTATGCTTATCTGTATCAGAATACCGAAACGATTTTCACCATTTTACACGGCCTGGACGGTTATGATGAAATTTCGCTGACGGGAAATACCAAACTGATTTCCAAAAACTTCGAACAGATTATAAAACCGGAAGATTTCAACGTATCGAAACTCAATGAAACCGAAATTCAGGGCGGAATTACTGTCAAAAAATCAGCCGAAATCTTCCTAAACATCTTATCTGGAAAAGGAACTGATGCCCAAAACAACGTCGTTTGCGCCAATGCAGGAATGGCAATTGCAACGGTGAGAAATTGTTCCATAACTGACGGATTTCAACTTGCCAAAGAAAGCTTATTAAGCGAAAAAGCACTTGAAAAATTAAAAAAACTACAACAATTAAGTCAATAATCAACATAAAATAATAATGCACTCAGATTAAGCTGACTTTGCAGATAAACTATCATACTAAATAAAGAATTCTGCGAAAATCCGCGAAATCTGCGTGAAAAAACAATAAAAAAATGACCATCTTAGATAAAATAATTTCAGATAAAAAACGAGAAGTCGAACTCAAAAAGCAGCTGATTCCAATAACACAACTTGAAAACTCGGTACTTTTCGGAATGAGAACCTATTCCCTGAGTAAAAATTTAAGAAACAGCATCACGGGAATCATCGCCGAACACAAGCGTCGCTCCCCTTCAAAATCAGTAATCAGCAATGATTTTTCTGTGGAAGAAATTGCTATATGCTATCAAAATGCAGGCGTTTCCGGAATCTCGGTTCTAACCGACGGAAAGTATTTTGGCGGATCATTAGACGATTTATTGTTAGCAAAAGCGTCTGTAAATGTGCCGCTATTGCGAAAAGAATTCATTATCGACGAATACCAGATTCTCGAAGCCAAAGCCCACGGTGCCGATGTTATTCTGCTGATTACGGATGTTTTAACCCGTAAAGAAATTCAACAACTTTCTGAATTCGCCCATTCACTTGGGTTGGAAGTCTTGCTGGAAGTTCACAACCAAGAAGAGTTAGAAAAAGCAATTATGCCGAGTCTAGACATGATTGGCGTTAACAACCGTAACCTTAAAACCTTTGAGGTAAGTTTGGATTTCAGCAAGGAATTAGCACAGTATATCCCCGATGAATTTGTAAAAGTCTCCGAAAGCGGTATTAGTTCGGTCGATGCTATAAAAGATTTACAATCATTTGGCTATCAAGGGTTTTTAATCGGAGAAAGCTTTATGAAAACCGAAAATCCGGGAAAATCTGCTAAAGAATTTATTAATGCTTTAAGCCGTAAGCTATGAAACTTAAAATATGCGGCATGAAATATCCGGAAAATATACAAGAAACAGCAAAATTACTTCCTGATTATCTGGGTTTTATCTTTTACGAAAAATCACCACGCTTTTTTAACGGAGAATTACCCGAGATACCAAAATCAGTACAGAAAGTCGGAGTTTTTGTCGGTGCCTCCTTGTATGAAATTCGGAATAAAATCAGGAAATACGATTTAGAATTGGTTCAATTACATGGCAATGAAACACCCGAATTTTGTGCTTTACTGAAACATCACAATGTAGAAATCATCAAAGTTTTTTTGGTAGACGAAAATTTTGATTTTGAAGTAATTCGGCCTTACGAAACCGTCTGTGACTACTTTCTTTTTGACACGAAAGGCCAAAATCCGGGCGGAAACGGAACGGCTTTCAATTGGGAAATCCTGAAAAACTATCCTTCACAAAAGCCATTTTTTCTCAGCGGAGGCATTGGTTTAGAAGAAATTAAAATGATAAAACAACTGAATTTGCCCATTTATGCTATAGACGTAAACAGCAAATTCGAAACAGCACCCGGATTAAAAAACATAAAACTACTCAAAACAACAATAGCAGCAATAGTACAGATGAGTCTCAGACCCGTCTTAAAAAAAAATAAAACCATGAAATACAACATAACAGAAAACGGCTTCTACGGCAACTTTGGCGGCGCTTTCATCCCTGAAATGCTCTACCCGAACGTGGAAGAATTACGTCAAAACTATCTCAATTATACCAATGAACCGGGATTTCAGGCGGAATTCCAACAACTATTGAAAGACTATGTAGGACGACCAACACCATTGTATTTTGCAGAGCATCTATCAGCTAAATACAACACTAAAATCTACTTAAAAAGAGAAGATTTGTGTCACACCGGCGCACACAAAATCAACAATACGATCGGACAAATTTTGATGGCCAAACGATTGGGTAAAACCCGCATCATTGCCGAAACCGGTGCGGGTCAGCATGGTGTGGCCACAGCAACCGTTTGCGCTTTGATGGGATTGGAATGCATCGTGTATATGGGCGAAATCGATATCAAAAGACAAGCTCCCAATGTAGCAAGAATGAAAATGCTCGGTGCCGAAGTACGCTCAGCGACTTCCGGTTCCAAAACCCTTAAAGACGCTACCAATGAAGCGATTAGAGATTGGATAAACAACCCGATTGATACTTACTATATTATTGGTTCAGTAGTCGGACCTCACCCTTATCCGGACATGGTGGCAAGGTTTCAGAGTGTGATTTCAGCCGAAATAAAGCAGCAGTTAATGGAAAAGGAAGCCCGTGAAAACCCCGATTACGTGATTGCCTGCGTAGGCGGAGGAAGCAATGCAGCGGGCGCTTTTTATCATTTTTTAAATGAAAAAGTAAAACTGATTGCCGTGGAAGCAGCCGGAAAAGGCATTGATTCCGGAGAAAGTGCCGCGACTTCCGTTTTGGGGAAAATCGGGATAATCCACGGCAGTAAGACCCTTTTAATGCAGTCGGAAGACGGACAAATTACAGAACCTTATTCCATTTCCGCAGGTTTGGATTACCCGGGTATCGGACCGCTTCACGCCCATCTTTTCGAATCCAAAAGAGCTGAATTTATGGCCGTTACAGACGACGAAGCAATGCAAGCCGGTCTGAATCTGTGCAAGACGGAAGGTATTATTCCGGCCATTGAAAGTTCGCACGCTTTAGCCGTTTTAGATCAGAAAAAATTCGATAAAAACGACGTCGTTGTTATTAATTTATCCGGTCGAGGCGACAAAGATCTGAACACTTATATTGATTATTTCGGACTTTAATTGGGCGTTCCCACAAGGGTCGGGCTATCCGCTATATCTTTTTTGTGTCTGAAAAAGCCACAAAAAAGGATGTCACTCCTATCCCTAACGCAGACAAAAACCAGTAAAAACGACCCTTTTTTTAAACACAATTCAAACGAAAAAAACATAAAATGAACAGAATAAACAGCAAATTACAGGAGGAAAAAAAGCTGCTTTCCATCTATTTCACGGCAGGTTTTCCCAACCTAAACGACACGGTTTCCGTCATTCAAGAGCTCGAAAAAAGCGGTGTGGACATGATAGAAATCGGCTTACCTTTCAGTGATCCGTTAGCAGACGGACCCACAATTCAGGAAAGTTCCACGCAAGCTTTGGCCAACGGAATGACCACAAAACTGCTTTTTGAACAGCTCAAAAACATCCGAAAAACAGTCAAAATTCCGCTCTTAATTATGGGTTATTTTAATCCTATTTTACAATTTGGCGTGGAGAAATTTTGTAAGAAATGTATCGAAAGCGGCATCGACGGATTAATCATTCCGGACCTACCTTTGTCCGTTTTCGAACAGGAATTCAAGTCGGTTTTTGACCGCCATAATCTCAAAAATATCTTCCTGATCACACCCCAAACTTCGGAAGAACGTATACGAAAAATTGACGATTTGTCCTATAGTTTTATCTACATGGTGAGCAGTTCGAGTACAACGGGGAGTCAGAATTCGTTCGGAACAACCCAACAAAATTATTTCGAAAACATAGCCAAAATGAACCTTAAAAACCCTCAGATTGTCGGTTTCGGAATCTCAAATAAGGAAACTTTTTCGGAAGCAACAAAGCATCAGAAAGGAGCGATTATCGGCAGTTCTTTTGTGAATTTTCTAAAAAACAACAAAATAGAAGAAGTTGAGAATTATGTAAAACAATTAGTTTAATACAAAACACGTAATAACCTGGTAATTAAAAAATTAAATATATGGTATAGATTTTTTCTATTACTAAAAAACAAGGGATTAAGTAAGGATATTTTGAAAATTCAGACGAATTATACCATCATTCATCTGCGGAATAAAACTAAGGAATTTCTTTTCTAAAAAACCCACTTTTCTGAATTTATTTTTCCGAAATCCCTCCCTATTCTTTTTCGGCAGGTGAATAAAAATTTCAAAAAAAAGAGCAATCTGAAAAAATTTTTAATTCGGATTGCCTCTTTTTTTAAACATCAGTCTGCACAAAATCACAAATCTGAATCACACGAAATAAAGGTCCACAGAGTTACTTCCACCGACTGAAATTGATAAAACAAAATCTGAACAGCTGTCACCAAATGCACAAATTCCCACCAATCGATTTATGTCAATTCGTGGTAAAAAAACAATCTTTAAAAAAGCTAAAACAAGACACAAAAATTGTAGGAATTCCAACCGAACCAAGATAACCAAATCCATGAGGAAAATGTTTTTATCACCATCTTAAATTCTGGTCGGTCTAAACACCAAAACGGTCAAAAAAGAAATACAATGTTTCAATTGTAAACCGATTTCAAAACCTAAAAAAATCTTAACCGTCTTTTACGGAACAGCGAAATCATCATCTCAAAAAAACAAGTCTGTAAAAAACAATCTGAATTACTTCATAAGACAGAAATGAATTGGCTCGTCTTTCAGACTAAATTTTCTTTTACAGCATCATTAGAAATAGTTGATTCAAGGAATTGGAGTTAATTTCTTTCATTAAAATCTGTTGGTCGTCTTTTTTTCCATTTAATCGATTTCCAAAAAAAATGACTATTATTTAACCTAAATTTAAAATACATTTGACTGACATACAAATAGTTACATAATATTAACCAAAAAAACATCTTCACCATGGGCATCTTTACAAACGGAGACAGAAGAATTCTGAAGGAATTTTTAATGAAAAGTGAACATAATTGTCACGACATCGAGAAGGAAATTGATGAGTTTTTAATAGACTTACAATCGGAATATGAAGAAAACAGTTATGTGATGAGTGAATTTTCTGAGTTTGTAAACGAACTTCGAGACAAACTACATCCATCTGATGCGAATAAACTGATGGAATTCTCCTCACGATTAGCAAGAGTAAAGCGTTGTGCCCGTAAAGGCGTTGAAGCATTGCGTGAAATTTCACGAGACCAGCGCAAAATGACACGCGAAACATTCCGCGATTATGAAGAATATCTGCATTTGGGGTAATTAGCGCGTAAAAACCAGTGTATTTCCTTTACTTAGGTTTTCGTCAAATTTATAGCCCTCATAATTGAAACCTTTCAGATCCTGAAGGGTTTCTGCATTTGTATCAATAATGTAACGCACCATCATCCCTCTGGCTTTTTTTGCGAAGAAACTTATCATTTTAAGTTTCCCGTCTTTGTAGTCTTTAAATTCGGGGGTGATCACAGGAACTTTCAGCGCTTTTACATCAACAGCCGAGAAATATTCATTACTGGCAAGATTCAGGAACAAATCACCTTTATTAAGCTCCTTATTCAGTTCTTTGGTGATTTTCGTCTTCCAGAATTCATACAGGTTTTTGTTTTTACCTATCGGCAGCGACGTACCCATTTCCAGGCGATACGGCTGCATTAAATCCAATGGTTTCAAAAGGCCGTACAATCCGGAAAGAATTCGGAGTTTGTCCTGCAAAACGTCTAATTTTTCGATTGGCAAGCTATAAACATCCAAACCATGATAAACATCCCCGTTAAACGCATAAACCGCAGGGCGCGCATTTTCCGGTGTAAAAGGGGTTGCCCATTCCTGATTGCGCTGCCAGTTCAGATCGGCTAACTTATCCGAAATATCCATTAATTCCATCAACTGTTTTGGTTTCTTCTTCTTCAGCACCTTGTGAACCGAATTGGCTTCTTTCAAAAAGCAGGATTCCGTAAATTGAGACGTAGGCAATTCTTTTTCAAAATCCAATGACTTAGCAGGAGAAATAACGATTTTCATTGTGTGTTTTTTAATGGTTTTCAAAAGTACAAATTCCGATTGTAAAACCATATCCGACAGTATTGATTCTGCAGATTTCGGAATTAATAAAAATTATCCCTGAAGGAGCCGATTTTACAGAGCATTGAAAAAGAAATACTTACATTCCTCTACTCATCAATATTATTCCCGATTCTATTTTTTTATTGGAAACATTAGCCTTAAATTTATGTAAGATTTGTAAACCAAAATAAAATTGACAATACATTGATAAATAAATTTTAATAATATAAAGACATGACAGCAATTCAAATCATCGGAATCATCGTTTTGATTCTGCTCTCGGGGTTTCGCATTGCACAGGAGTACCAGCGTGGAGTAGTTTTCAGACTCGGTCGGTTTCTGGCAGTAAAAGGTCCCGGACTGTACTGGATAATTCCATTAATAGACTGGCAACAGAAAGTAGACATCCGAACCAAAACCGTGGATCTCGAACAGCAGGAAACCATCACCAAAGACAGTGTCACCATAAAAGTAAACGCCGTGCTTTGGTTTAAAATCACTAATCCGGAAGATGCCATCATAAAAGTAGCCGATTTTAACAAGGCGGTGTATCAGTTCTCAGTAACGGCACTACGAAACATTATCGGTCAACATAGCCTTGACGAAGTTTTAAGGGAAAGGGAAAAAATAAACGGAACTTTGCAGAAAATTGTAGACGCTGCCACCGAACCCTGGGGAATTAAAATTGAAATGGTGGAAATGAAAGACGTTGAAATCCCGGAAGGAATGCAGCGAGCCATGGCGCGTGAAGCGGAAGCCATCAGGGAAAAAAGAGCAAGAATCGTAAAAGCAGAAGCAGAATTGGAAGCATCCATCAAATTAACCCAAGGTGCCTTGAAAATGGAAGAAAGTCCGATAGCGCTTGAATTACGAAGAATGCAAATGCTTTCTGAAATCGGTATCGACAACAACACCACCACCATTGTGTTAGTTCCATCCGATTTTACAAGTGCCGCCAAAAGCTTCACAGAACTTGTTTCGAGAAAGAAAACGACAGACTAGCTAAAAATACTTCATTAAGCCTTAATTCATTTAACATGACCGAATGAAAGCAAACAGCAACAAATTTTCAGAAGAAAACAAAGAATTAAAACAAGAAAACGAAGCACTTCAGCAACAGCTACTTGATGCCAGGCGAACTATTGACCAAATAAAAAAAACAGGCATAGGAGCTTCTGAGGTTCCTGACAAGCATACCGCTACTGAGGATGAAAAGACATCGGATAAAATATTTCATGTTTTAATTGAGAACATGCATGAAGGAGCTGTGACTATTAATAAAGAAGGCATCATTCTATACTGCAATTCCTGTTTTGCCGATATGCTTGACCAGCCTTTACAAAAAGTGATCGGCGGAAAATTTGAGAATTTTATTGCTGAAATTTCAAAAGAAAATCTAAAAACCTTATTTAGCAAAGGATGGGAAGGCTATATAAGAGATGAAATTCACCTTATCGGAAACAAACGTATTGTTATGCCAGTACTCTTATCTGCCAACACCTTCGAGCTGGATAATACCGTGCTCCTCAGCATTATTCTCACCGATGTTACCCACCGAAATAAATATGAAGCAGAATTAAAATACCAAACGCAACAACTGGAACAAAAAAACACGGAACTTGAAATGGCTAATCAGGAACTTGCCCTTCAAAACGAAGAGAAAGAAAAACGAGCAGCAGAGTTAATCATTGCCAATAAAGAAATTATTTTCCAAAGCGAAGAAAAAATTAAGCGTGCAGCAGAATTGAAATCTGCCACCAGCGACGTAAAAGAACTGGAAGAACTTGTTGCCCATAAAGAAACAATACTTGCCATTCTCTCGCACGATTTAAGAAGTCCGTTAGCCGGAATTATCGGTATGTCCGAATATCTGAAATCCAATTTTCAGGAAATGGAGCAAAGCGAAATTAAAGAAATGCTTGCCTTACTTGAAGAAGCTTCGAAAGATGAATTAAACATGTTGGACTATTTGGTTGAATGGGCAAGGATAAAATATGCTTCGGAAGCTTTTTCCCCGAAAAAAATTACCCTTGTTCCTTATGTGAATAAAGTTTTTGATCTTTTAAGTGACAGTACAAATTCAAAATCAATTCACCTAAAAAACGAAATTGATGAGAATATTACTGTTTTTGCCGATGTAAAAATGCTGCATTCCATACTTCAGAACTTGATTTCAAACGCTATAAAACATTCGTTGCCTGATGGAGAAATAACTGTTTCTGCCCAAAGAAAGGAAAAAGACATTGTTGTAGAAGTCAAAGATAATGGAATCGGAATGTCAAAAATGATTCAGAAAAAGCTTTTTACCCCTCAAATGGACTCACTCTCCAGAGAAAGAGATGAGAACAAAGGAGCCGGAATAGGGCTATTATTAGTAAAAGGATTTCTGGAAAAAAACGGTGGTAAAATCTGGGTGGAGAGCAGCGAAGGTAATGGCTCGTCTTTTTACTTTACATTACCAAGTGAAGAAACTTCAGACAAGACCGAGATTTCAACTGATCAAAATGAGTAAGTCATATTTTGGAATTAAGAAACCCTGAGCTCTCACCCAGGGTTTCTTATTATATGTAAATATGAAATAAGTTCAGATTAAATCCCGGCAATCTGTTTCAATTCACTCACAAAACGTTCCGCTAAAACATCAGCTTCGGTTTGTGTTGGTGCTTCGGTATAAATACGGATAATCGGTTCGGTGTTGGATTTTCTTAAATGAACCCATTCCGTTGGGAAATCAATTTTTACTCCGTCTATCGTTGAAATGTTTTCAGAAGCGTATTTTTCGGTCATCGTTTTCAAAACAGCATCCACATCAATTTGAGGGGTCAGTTCGATTTTATTTTTACTCATGAAATACTGCGGATACGATGCTCTTAACTCGGCTACCGTCATTTCCATATTTGCTAAATGCGTAAGGAATAATGCCACGCCCACTAAACTGTCGCGTCCGTAATGACTTTCCGGATAAATGATTCCGCCGTTCCCTTCTCCTCCGATAATCGCGTTGGTCGCTTTCATCAGTTCCACCACATTCACCTCGCCTACTGCACTCGCCTGATAGCTTCCGTTGTGTTTTTCAGTAATATCTCGTAAAGCTCTCGATGATGACATATTCGAAACCGTATTTCCAGGTGTTTTGCTCAATACATAATCGGCTACAGCCACCAAAGTATATTCTTCTCCGAACATTTCTCCATCGTTGGAAATAAATGCCAGACGATCCACATCAGGATCCACAACAACACCGAAATCGGCTTTTTCTTCCACCACCAATTTACAAATATCACCCAAATGCTCTTTCAAAGGTTCCGGGTTGTGCGGAAAATGGCCGTTGGGTTCGCAGTACAACTTTACCACTTCCACACCCATTAGCTCCAATAACTTCGGAATAATGATTCCGCCCGAAGAATTCACGCCATCCACAACAACTTTGAACTTTCTCTTGGCAACTGCATCGGCATCCACCAATGGTAAATTCAGTACCTCATCGATGTGAATATCCATGTAGGCATCGTTTTCTGTTATTGTTCCTAAACTATCCACATCTGAAAAATCAAAAGCTTCCGCTTCGGCAATTTCAAGGATTTTAGCACCATCGGCACCGTTTAAAAATTCGCCTTTAGCATTTAACAACTTCAGGGCATTCCATTGTTTCGGATTGTGGGAAGCAGTTAAAATGATTCCGCCATCCGCTTTTTCCAAAGGGACTGCCACTTCCACAGTTGGTGTTGTGGACAAACCTAAATCGATTACATCAATTCCGAGTCCGACAAGTGTATTTACCACCAAATTGTGAATCATCGGTCCCGAAATACGGGCATCACGACCAATTACAACAGTTAGTTTATCTTTACCTATATTCTGTTTTAAAAAAGTTCCGTAGGCCGATGCAAATTTCACAGCATCAACCGGAGTAAGATTATCACCCACTTTACCTCCAATGGTTCCGCGGATTCCTGAAATCGATTTTATTAAAGTCATATGTATTCGTTTTTTTGGAAGTACAAATATAAAAGGTACTGAGGTACTGAGGCACTGAGGGGCTAAGTTTTTTTTCAAAAAATAACAAAACAAGTACATTTCTTTATACTTATCTTTATATTTACAAAACTACCCCAGAGCCTTAGCCTCTCAGAACCTTAGTACCTAGCAAAAAAAGCAAAATAATTAAATAAGTTTCTTTATATTTACAAAAGCCCTCAGTGCCTTAGCCTCTTAGAACCTTAGCACCTTGTTAAATGAACTTCCTAGCACACATATATCTTTCCGGAGACAACGATCTGATTAAAATCGGGAATTTTATGGCGGACGGTATTCGCGGTCATGACTATGAGCAGTTTCCGATTGATGTGCAGAAAGGCATCCTTTTACACCGTGCCATAGATACGTTTACCGATGCGCATCCGATTTTCCGTCAAAGCAAACACAGATTGCACGAACCTTACGGGCATTATTCGGGTGTGATTATGGATATTTTCTACGATCATTTTCTGGCGAAAAACTGGGCTGTTTATTCTGATGAAAAACTAGAGGATTATGCTGAGCGTTTTTACAATTCGCTGAGGGATAATTATGAATGGCTCAACTCAAAAACACAAAGTATGATGCCGTCTATGATTGGTCGGAACTGGTTATCGAGTTATGCCACCGTGGAAGGCATAGGGATGATTCTGTTTCAGATGGATCATCGCACAAAAAACAGGGTTTCCATGCAGAACGCCGTAAACGAACTGCAACAATACTACACCGAATTCGAAACCGAATTCACCGATTTTTTCGAAGAATTACGCGCTCATGTGCAACAAAAACTGGCTGTTTTATAATGAATTTCATAAACGAACTGGAAAACGCTTTCCGCCAAAATGCTTCTGTTGAGTTAGCCGGACCAATGGAAGCTTACATGAAAAATAATTTTTCTTTTTTCGGAATCAAAACCACGCCGCGCAGAGCAATTCTGAAAGAACTCTGGAAAATTCACAAAGACGAAATCAAGCAAAATTCGAGAGCGATTGCCTGGGAATTATTTTCGAAAAACGAACGGGAATTCCATTATTGTGCTATAGAGATTCTGATAAAAGAACTCAAAAAACTCTACATTAAAGAAGATATAAAACTCATCGAGAAAATGATTGTCATCCATTCATGGTGGGACAGTGTGGACACGATTGCAAAATACCTGTTAGGGAATTATTTCGTTCAGTTTCCGGAAGAAACAGAGAACGTTATTTCAAATTTTTCCACTTCAGATAACATGTGGCTCAACCGCTCGGCTATCCTTTTCCAGTTGGATTACAAAGCCAACACAGATGCTGAATTACTGTTTTTCATCTGCGAAAAATTCAAAGATTCCAAAGAGTTTTTCATTCAGAAAGCCATTGGATGGGCATTGCGCGATTACAGTCGTTTCAACCCGCAAGGCGTAACGGAATTTGTTTCTAAAACCGACTTAAAACCCCTCAGTAAGCGGGAAGCACTCCGCAATTTGTAATTTCATTAAATAAAATTGACGTATTTTAGCATTTCATTCGTTTGAAAATCTAAAATACACCAATGCCCAATAAAAAAGTTTCACCAGTCATTTTGTTGCTGCGCAAACAATTAAAGCGTCTTGAAGCTTTTCTGTTTTTACTGAAATCGGTTTTGAGTAACCGTCAATTTTTATACTTATCCTGTGTATTGGTTGGGATTTCTTCCGCTTTGGCGGTGATTGTTTTAAAAACATTTGCACATTCTGTTTTCCGTTTTGCGAATTATATCGACGGAATTCTTCATCTGCCGTATTCGAACAGTATTCTTCCCATCATCGGTATTTTACTGACCGCTTTTGTCATTAAAAAATTCCTTGACGGAAGCATCGAAAAAGGAACTTCACAAATCATGATTGCGGTGGCCAATAAATCCGGAATTATGCCCAAAAAGCAAATGTATGCGCAAATCATCACCAGTTCACTAACCGTGGGTATGGGAGGTTCCGCTGGACTGGAATCACCAATCACCATTACCGGAGCGGCTTTCGGATCCAATTACGCTCAGAAATACCGACTCAATTATAAAGACAGAACCTTATTATTGGCTTGTGGTGTGGCTGCCGGAATTGCAGCGGCATTTAATGCGCCCATCGCCGGGGTTTTATTTGCCATTGAAGTGATTTTAGCCGATATGAGTGTCACCGCTTTCATTCCGATAATGATTTCGGCAGCAACGGGTGCATTGGTTTCGACTGTGGTTTTGAAAGAAGATATCTTACTGTCCTTCCGAAGTCAGCTTACCTTTGATTATCACAACATTCCGTATTACATCGTTTTAGGAATTTTAGCCGGATTGGTTTCGGTGTATCACGCAAGAAACTTCCGTAAAGTGGAGCATTTCTTCAGTAAATTCAAATCGGCTACCTATAAAAAAGCATTGTTTGGCGCTTCAATTTTAGCGGTGCTGATCTTCTTTTTTCCGACACTCTTTGGAGAAGGTTATGAAAGTATTAAGGTGCTTTCGTCTGCAAATCCGGGAGTCTTACTCGAAAATACGATTCTCGACGGACATAAATCCAACCAGTGGATTTTATTGGGTTTCATCGGCTTGACCCTGATGATAAAATCAATCGCAACCGGACTGACATTAGGTAGTGGCGGGAATGGCGGTAACTTCGCACCTGCTCTTTTTGTGGGTTCGTATCTTGGTTTTTTTGTGGCCAAATTTTTCCAGCTCACCGGAATCGACAAAGATTTACCAATCAGTAATTTTTCTGTTGTGGGAATGGCTGGCGTTTTAAGCGGTTTGTTCCATTCCCCTTTAACTGCCATTTTCCTGATTGCAGAAATCACGGGCGGTTACGGCTTAATGGTGCCGCTTTTAATCGTTTCTTCCATCAGTTTTATTATTTCCAAAAATATGGAAGGACATTCCATGGATATTAAAAACCTGGCCAATACCGGAACCGTTTTCACCTCTGATAAAGATAAAAATATCCTTTCCTCCATCGATTTATCAAAACTCATTCAGACAGATTTTGTCTCCATTACTTCTTCTTCAAAACTGGATGATGTGGTGAAATCATTATCGGAAACAAAACAATCGGTATTTCCGGTGGTTAACGAACAGGATTCTTTTGTTGGGGTGATTCATTTTGATTCGATTCGCCCTATCATTTTTAACGCTTTTCAGGTGAAATACACCTTGTTAAGCGACATCATCGAAAGACCCGCAGCAACAGTCAATTATGACGAAATCATGGAAACGGTCATGGAGAAATTTGAATCTTCCAATGCTTCACAGTTGTTTGTACTGAAAGACAACAAATGCCTGGGTTATGTTACCAAAGTTGCCATTCTTGATGCGTATCGCGAGAAACTGAAATTGTTTAGAATCGAATAAATCAGTATTGGTACCCGAAATTACTTTTTTTTATTTGGAGCGAATGGTCTGCGCATTTTCCAAAACCCTGTTCCCGCTGTCCGCATCTCGTCCCAAAAGACGAGACTGCTCCCATCGGGGCTAAACGGTAAGCGAAGTACACAAAATCAGCAGCATTAAACACCTCTGAAAAAACAAACAGGATTTCCATCGTAAAAAAACACAACCTTTTCTATTCCTCACTGTAATTTCACTGTAAAACCGTACCTTTGCGTTTTGCACTACTACACAATAAATTATGCTAAATACCGAGGATACTATTGAAGTTATGGGCGCCCGCGTTCATAATCTTAAAAATATTGATGTTGTCATTCCGCGTGAAAAACTTGTGGTGATTACCGGGCTTTCGGGTTCGGGAAAATCGTCATTGGCTTTTGACACAATTTATGCCGAAGGACAACGCCGTTACATCGAAACGTTTTCGGCCTACGCGCGTCAGTTTTTGGGTGGTTTGGAGCGACCTGATGTGGATAAAATAGACGGACTTTCCCCAGTAATTGCAATCGAACAGAAAACCACCAGTAAAAGTCCGCGTTCCACCGTTGGAACCATTACCGAGATTTACGATTTCCTCAGATTACTGTTTGCTCGTGCCGGAGAAGCGTATAGTTATAACACCGGCGAGAAGATGGTTTCCTATTCGGATGAGCAGATTAAGGAACTTATTTTCGAGAATTTCAACGGAAAGCGCATCAACATATTAGCACCGATAATCCGTTCACGTAAAGGACATTACCGTGAATTATTTGAACAGATTTCGAAACAAGGATTTGTAAAAGTTCGAGTAGACGGTGAAATCAGGGATTTGGAATACGGCATGAAAGTGGACCGTTATAAAACCCACGATATCGAAACCGTTATCGACCGAATGGCGATAGACACAACGGAAGATTTAGACAAACGTCTGACCGAAAGCATCAAAGTTGCGATGTATCATGGTGACGGAATCATGATGATTATCGAACAGGAAAGTCAGGAAGTGCGTTATTTCAGTCGGAATTTAATGTGTCCGACCACCGGAATCTCCTATCCGAATCCGGAGCCGAATAACTTCTCGTTCAACTCGCCCAAAGGCGCCTGCCCGCATTGCAACGGCTTGGGAACGGTGAACGAAATCAATCTGAATAAAATCATTCCAAATCCGAAGTTATCCATCAAACAAGGAGGATTTGCTCCGTTGGGAGAACAGAAAAGCACTTGGATTTTCAAACAATTGGAATTTATCGGAGAAAAATACGGATTCAAATTAACCGATCCCATAGAATCCATTCCGGAAACGGCGATGGACATGATTCTGAACGGCGGAAACGAAAAATTCTCGGTGGTTTCCAAGGTAATGGGAATTACGAAAGACTATAAAATCGATTTTGAAGGGATTTCGAATTTCATCAAAAACCAATATGAAGAAAGTGGTTCGGCTTCCATAAAGCGATGGGCAAAAGAATTCATGGACGAAACCGATTGTCCGGAATGTCACGGAACCCGTTTGCGAAAAGAATCCTTATATTTTAAAATCAACGAAAAAAACATTGGCGAATTATCGGCGATGGATATTGATGAACTCAGCGCGTGGTTTGAAAATTTAGACGCTGATTTATCTGAAAAACAAAAAGCAATTGCGGTAGAAGTTGTTAAGGAAATCAAAGCCCGCTTACAGTTTCTGGTGGATGTGGGATTGAATTATCTGGCATTGCACCGAAGTTCTAAATCACTTTCCGGTGGAGAGGCACAACGTATTCGACTGGCTACGCAAATCGGTTCACAATTGGTTGGTGTTTTATATATTTTAGACGAGCCAAGTATCGGATTACATCAACGCGATAATGAAAAACTGATTCATTCACTGGAGCAATTACGTGACATCGGCAACTCGGTCATTGTGGTGGAACACGATAAAGACATGATTGAAAGAGCCGATTATGTGATTGACATCGGTCCGAAAGCAGGACGTTTTGGCGGAGAAATCATAAGCATAGGAACACCCGCAGAATTACTCAAAGAAAATACGATTACAGCACAATTCCTGAACGGAAAAATGGAAATTGCGGTTCCGGAAAAACGTCGGGAAGGTAACGGAAATGTGCTGAAACTAACAGGTGCGACAGGTAATAACCTGAAGAATGTTTCGGTGGAACTTCCTCTGGGCAAACTCATTTGTGTTACCGGAGTATCGGGCAGCGGAAAATCGACATTGATTAACGAAACGCTTTATCCAATCCTTAACACTCATTTCTTCAATGCGGTTAAGAAACCTCAGCCTTATAAAAAAATTGAAGGTTTGGAACATATCGACAAAGTAATTGATATTGACCAAAGTCCGATTGGGCGTACACCACGTTCCAATCCGGCCACTTATACAGATGTATTTTCGGAAATCAGAAGTTTGTACACCCAAACTCCCGAAGCCATGATTCGTGGGTATAAACCGGGGCGTTTCAGCTTTAATGTTTCCGGCGGACGTTGTGAAACCTGTGAAGGTTCGGGGGTGAGAACCATTGAGATGAGTTTCCTTCCGGATGTTTATGTAGAATGCGAAACCTGTCAGGGCAAACGTTTTAACCGGGAAACACTGGAAATCCGTTATAAAGGAAAATCGATTTCGGATGTATTGGCAATGACGGTTGATGAAGCGGTTCCGTTTTTTGAAAACATTCCGAAAATCTATCGTAAAATCAAAACCATACAAGACGTAGGATTGGGCTATATTACGCTGGGGCAACAAAGTACAACACTTTCCGGCGGAGAAGCACAACGTATCAAACTGGCAACCGAATTATCTAAAAAAGATACCGGAAATACGTTCTATATCCTTGACGAACCTACAACCGGACTGCATTTTGAAGACATACGTGTATTGATGGACGTGATTAACAAGCTGGTAGACAAAGGAAATACTGTTTTGATCATCGAACACAACATGGACGTGATTAAACTTGCCGATTATATTATCGATATCGGTTACGAAGGCGGAAAAGGCGGCGGTGAGTTGATCGCTAAAGGAACCCCTGAAGAAATCGTGAAAAATAAGAAAAGTTATACTGCGCAGTTTCTGAAAAAAGAATTAAATTAGTAGTATAACTCTAATTTAACGGGAAGATGATGAAAGACGACTTTTTAAGTGACGAAGACAAAATCCAGGATAAATTCAAAAGAAAAACCTGGAACGAAATACGCGCTAACGACTCCTGGGCTATTTTTAAAATCATGTCGGAGTTCGTTAACGGATATGAATCTATGGGGCGGATTGGTCCTTGCGTTACCATATTTGGTTCGGCAAGAACAAAACCGGATAACAAATACTATATACTGGCAGAAAAAATTGCTTATAAAATCAGTCAGGCCGGATACGGAGTAATTACAGGCGGTGGTCCCGGAATCATGGAAGCCGGAAATAAGGGAGCTTATCTTGGAAAAGGAACTTCAGTGGGCTTAAACATCGATTTACCTTTTGAACAGCATCATAATCCATATATCGACAAAGACAAGAACCTGAATTTCGATTATTTCTTTGTCCGCAAAGTAATGTTCGTAAAATATTCTCAGGGGTTTGTGGTTATGCCGGGTGGTTTCGGAACCTTGGATGAGTTTTTCGAAGCGGTTACCTTAATCCAAACCAAAAAAATTGGAAAATTCCCGATTATATTGGTCGGAAGAGAATTCTGGACAGGATTACTGGAATGGGTTAAAAACGTGATGATTGACAAAGAACAAAATGCCAATATTGAAGACCTTGACTTGGTAAAAGTCGTGGATACTGAAGATGAAGTTCTTGAAGTTCTTGATACTTTCTATAAAAAATACAATCTTAGTCCGAACTTCTAAGAAGTATAAAGCTCTCATTTTGAGGGCTTTTTTTTATAAAATAACCGTTTATAAAAATAAGAAAAGTACTTCTTTGAAAAAAAATTCATAACTTTATTTACGGTACCTAATTTTTGAACCATGAGTAAAGGAAAACTTCGGGAAGACAAAACATGCTTAAACTGTGGCACCATAGTGGAAGCCCGATTTTGCCCGGAATGTGGACAGGAAAACACCGAAACCCGCAAGTCATTCCATTACCTGTTCACCCATGTTGTTGAAGATCTTGTGCATTATGACAGCGGTTTCTGGAAAACCATTAAATACCTGCTCTTCCATCCTGCCCGATTAACACGGGAATATCTTTCCGGAAGAAGAAAAAGTTTTGTCGTGCCTATCAAACTGTATATTTTCATAAGTTTTGTAACCTTCTTCATCTCTGGTTTGCTGATACCCGTAAATAAAATGAATATTGGTGATGAAAAAGCCCCTGTTGTAATAAAAGAAGCTCCCAAAAAAGAAGGATTAAATATTAAGTACACCAATAATGATGCCCCTATCGTAATAAAAGAAACACCTGGGAATGAAGGATTGAATATTAATTTTACCAATGACAGCCTGCCCAAACAAAAAAACATAGTAAAAGTTGATGAATATGGCTGGATGGCCGGTTTTAAATCGGTACGCGAACTCGATTCGGTTCAGAAATCACTTCCTGAAAAAGACAGATTATCAAAACTGCACTATTGGTTTACCAAAAGAATGGTTTCGATTGCCGAACACAATACGATGCGGGAAGCCTTCAAAAAGGGAGTAGAACTTTTTATACGGAATTTACCCAAAGTCCTTTTTCTCTACATGCCTCTTTTTGCTTTTTGGTTGTGGTTACTCCATGGAAAAAAGCGTTGGTATTATTTTGATCACGGCATTTTTACCTTACACTATTTTTCATTTCTGCTTTTACTGACAAGTATTTTTATGCTGTTGGAATGGCTTTTAAGTATGAGTGATTGGCTCATATTCGGAATTATTCAGGGACTACTGATGACAGTTTACATGTTTTGGCCGATAATTTATTTTTACAAAGCCCATAAAAGACTCTATGGCGAAAGCAAAATAATTTCTTTTATAAAAAGTTCCTGTTTATTCATGACCAATAGCATCACCCTTTTAATCATTCTTATACTTTACAGTTTATATACTTTCATCAGCATTCATTAAATAAACTATTTTTTTTTGAAACAAAATCTGCGTTTTAGCTACTAATGAAAAAATACAATGTCTATATGAAAAAGATAATCCTTCTGAGTTTAGCCCTTTCGTTAAGTTTTGCGAGTTGTACTTCGCAACAGAAACTGGCTGAAAGTAAAAAAAGTTCACCTGACACCTATCTTAATTCCATAAGTCCGGACAACTTAAAGAAAAACCTTTATGTAATCGCTTCGGATGAAATGGAAGGTCGAAATACCGGAGAACCAGGTCAGAAAAGAGCTGGGGAATACATTATCAACCAGTACAAAAAAATGGGTATCTCTTTTCCGAAAGGAGCCGACAGTTTCTACCAGAGAGTTCCGTCTGAATACATGAAAAAAGGTTTCAGTCCGAAATTAAATGATTCTGAAAACATCTGGGCATTTATTGAAGGTTCTGAAAAACCCGATGAAATTTTAGTGATTTCCGCACATTACGATCATGTGGGGATGAAAAACGGAGAAGTGTACAATGGTGCCGATGACGACGGATCAGGAACGGTTGGTGTGATGGAAATTGCGAAAGCGTTTATGGAAGCCAAGAAAGCCGGACACGGACCAAAACGTTCCATTTTATTCCTTCATGTTACAGGGGAAGAACACGGACTTCACGGTTCAAGATATTATTCAGAGAATCCGTTGTTTCCGCTTGCCAATACCATTGCGGATATCAATATCGATATGATTGGTCGTCGCGATAACTTAAACCCGAATGATAACAATTATATTTATGTTATTGGTTCTGATCGCTTGAGTTCTGATTTACACCGAATGAACGAAGAAGCGAACAAAGAAACCGTAAACCTGCGTTTAGACTACAAATACAACGACAGAAACGATCCGGAACAGATTTACTACCGTTCGGATCATTATAACTTTGCTAAAAAAGGAATTCCGTCTATTTTCTTTTTCAACGGAATTCACGATGATTATCATAAACCAACAGACACTCCGGACAAAATAGAGTATGATCTGTTAGCCAAACGCGCCAAACTGGCATTTGCCTTAGCCTGGAAACTGGCCAACAGCGAAAATCGTCCGGTGGTTGATAAAGACGGTAAATAATAAAAAAGCTCCAATTTAATTTTGGAGCTTTTCATTTTATATCGATACACTTATAAATCTTCTTTTACCTCAGCATCAGGTGCATTTTTCTTTACCGATTCGATTCCGTTTTCACGGGCGGCAACCGATTCATACATCTCACTGGTTCCGATGGTTTGCCCGTTAGTGGCTTTTAAGTTAAAGTATGGTTTTCCGTTTTTCGATTCTAACCGGTCAAACCGTGCATCATCCTGCGAATTTTTCCTAACCGATTCGATTCCGTTGTCGCAGGCTGCTTTAGTGGTATACCATTCACTAGTTAAAATAACCTGTCCGTTACCTGCTTTTAAAACAAACAGGAATTCACCGTTTGCTCTCTTTGTAATTAAAAATGATCCCATGAATTTAATGTTATTGATTAGTAATTGATTACATCTAAAGTAGTAAGATTTTATTTAAAATTCAAGAAAAAAGTCTGTTCACAACAAAAAACTGCCCAGTAGTAAGTAAAACTTAACTTTTTCTGTGCTTTGTCAGATATTCTTGCCGAAAATTACTAAATTTATATGATTGTTTTTTCGGTCAATGTTATATAAAACACCGTTTTTTAACAGATAACAACATCCTCTTATGACGATCAACAATACTTCGGTCATACAAAAAATAGTACTTCTTTTTTTAGGGGTCGCCGGTTTGTATTACTCTAAAGTCTTTTTGATGCCTTTATTGATAGCAGGTCTTTTGGCAACGCTTTTTTTGCCTGTCTGCAAATGGATGGAAAAGAAGAAAATATCGAAAGGACTGGCCGTTTTTTTGTGCCTGCTATTATTGTTGTCTGTTATCTCCGGAATAGTACTACTTTTATCCCTGAAGGTTTCCGAAGTAATTGCAGACATCGCCGTCATAAAACATAAAATCATTGAAGCTATAGTGTATGTTCAGCAGTATATCTTTGACCATTTGGGGATTACTGTTGAGGAACAGTTTAAAATACTGAAAAGCGAACAGCCTTCATTCACAAGCATCGTGCAGCTAATCGCGGGCTCACTTGCCTATATTGTGACCAACTTTGTTCTGGTATCGGTCTATTTTCTTTTTTTATTATATTCCCGCGCTCACATCAAAAATTTTATCCTCAAACTTGCACCTGCTTCGCAACAAAGTGAATTGGAAAAAGTTATTTACAGCGCTTCCCACATATCACAGCAATACCTGATTGGAATTTCAAAAATGATTGTGTGTTTGTGGATCATGTACAGTATAGGCTTCAGTGCCATTGGTGTTAAAAACGCAATCTTCTTTGCAATTCTCTGCGGCTTACTGGAAATCATTCCCTTTATCGGAAACATAACCGGCACCACGCTTACTGTATTGGTTTCTGCATTGCACGGCGCCAGTTTTCCCATGCTTGGCGGAATTATTGCTATTTATGCCGTAATTCAGTTCATTCAGGGTTTTGTGCTTGAACCGTTAATCGTTGGGCCGCAAGTAAAAATCAATTCACTTTTTACCATAATAGCCCTTGTACTTGGGCAGCTGCTCTGGGGAATTCCGGGTATCATCCTCGCCATCCCGATTACCGCCATAATTAAAATCCTGTGCGACCATATCGAGCCGCTAAAACCCTACGGATTTTTGATCGGGGAAACCAATAAAAAACACAACTCACTGATTACCAAAATCATACAATTAAAGCAAAAAATTCACAAGTAATACAATTGAATCATAATTATATCACATTTACAAAGAGATAAGCAGCAATTACTGCTTTAATTTCCTAACTTTACACCTGAAAATTACATCTTCGTTCTAATTTTTAGGAGAGATTGCCTCAAACACAATTTAACCGGAATAACAGAAACCATTTTACAAACGGGTATTGTCATCACAACCAATACAGCGTTTAGTGCGATTCTTTCTGTCATTGGTGGTTTATGTTCTTGAGGCAATTTTTTTTGTTTATTGAAAATCGAAATTAATAACGAATCCAAAACAAAGTATAACCTACTATTTACGAAAAACATAACTCTTCATTTGAATTGTACAACCTATTTTATCTTTTGGTTTACAGAACAGAAAACTAAACAGTAAAAGAAATGAAAAAATCAATATTCATTCCGGTAATAACAATTTTTACGGCAGGAATGATAGTAATAAACTGTAAATCGGACTCTGCCGATTATGATACAGAAGTCGATGAAATAACACGAGAAGGAATACAGGAAGCCGCAAAAATAGCTGAGGAAGACTCCATCTTAGAAGAGATGCGGAACAAAAAGATTATCGAAGATGACAAGGTAGCGTGGGCCGCCTATAAAGCTGAAACCGATACGAAAATCAAAGCCTATGAAAAACGCATCAGCAATTTGAAATCGGAAATAAAAAAAGCAACTAAAAAAGACGATGATGCCTATCTGAAAAATGTGGATCGGATTGAAAAGAAAAACGCCGAATTAAACACAAAACTTAACAGTTACCTCATTAGTACCGAAAGCGATTGGGAGGACTTTAAAACGGAGTTAGATTATGAATTGGAGGAACTTGGAAAGTCAATCAATAATTTGAAAAATGACCAAAATAAATCTGATAAATAATAAAGCTTTGGGTTTACCCGAAACTTTTCATCAGCATAACGGTTTAATTATCACAGCACTCATGGTATAATCCTAAAGATTGCTTCCTAAATTAAATCGCCAATTTGGTTTTAAAATTTTCAATTTGTCGTCGGTGCCGCAAAATGTGTACGATGGCATGCTCAAACAATTGCTCAATATCGTAAAACTGCCCCCAAGAAGTTTTCATTTTTTCCGGCTCGCTGAATCGTTCCAGGTCTTCATCGTAAATCTCCTTAAAGGTTTCATCTGTAAACTGCAGCACAGTATTCAAGTCGGTTATGTAATCTTCCGCCGATTTACGAATTAATTTTTGGGGACGTTCCGCAGTATCGTTTTTCGAGTTCCGGATGTAAACGCAATACCCGTATCCGGAATTCACAACATGTGCAAGTACCGTCTGAATCGATTTACAATCCTCGTCGCGGGTTTCAGCATCTGCAATTAAAGCAAGGTTTTCGTCAGAAATATTCCGAATCACATTTTGCAGCTCCAAAATCGCTTTTTTATATTCCGAAAGTAAAGCGTTAACCGCATTTTTTTTCATTTTCACAATATACCTATTTAAGTCAGCCTGTTCTTTTAATTCCTCTCTGATATCAAGCACTTTGCACCTATTTCAATTTCGTGCCGGGTTCCTCAATTGATTGGCTTATACACCAATAATGTCGGAACTTTGTCAACGGCTTCATTAGTGATTATCATGGTACCGTCACTGAGGAACGTTATTCCCTCCGCTTTTGCAAATAAATCCGCACTGAGCCGTTCCATGTAACTGATTTTTCCCTGCTCATTGATTACAAGAAGTAATCTGTCGGCCGCCGATATGATATAAATATCCGATGTTTTCGGGTGCACCGCCAAAGTTGAAGGCCGAAAATTGAACGATTTGACCCTTCCTTCCACTGTTGTATTTTGCTTTACAATACCGAATTCCTTGGCCGCTGTCTCCAAATCAATCGTATTTATACTAAAAGCAGGATTACTGTTCAGCTTGTTTTTTTCCAAATCAAATTCATAAATAAACCGCTCCGATTTGTAATCATGGTTCATGGGTTTACTTTTCGCAGCAATCAGCAAGCGGTTCTTTCTGCTGTCGAAGCAAAGTCCCTCGTTATTAGCCGTCTGAAGCTGAAGTACTGAATGAGAAACCCTTCCTGCCCCACCCGTTTTAAGGTTGAAATTTTCCCATTCGGTCAGACGACCGTCACTGCGCAGAATAAAAAGCGATTTTCCGGTGAAGGTCAGCCCTTCAAAATCACCTACACTGTCAAACTTATGTGTGGCAATAATCGAGTCGATCTGAAAATTATAAATAAATACGGTTCCGATTTCGTCCTGAACACAGGCAACATGAGCCAGATCAATATCCGTGAGTCCTGACACTTCGTTCAGAATGGCTGGCAACACACACTTTTTATTTGGCTGATTCAGATTGTACGGAATGCCAGAAGATGAACCTTCAATTGTTTCGGAGATACTCTTCTGAATTTTAAAATCGATAGTTTGCTTCATTGTTGTTTGCGATTCACAACTGGAGAAAATCAAACACAACACCATTAATTTATAAAATCTGTTCATGCTGCAAACGGTTTAATGAAGGGACAAAAGCCTGAATTGGCACTGATACCAAAGCATTATGACAACCTCTCGTTCAGGTTTACGGAGTCAGGGAGTTTAAAGTTACTCAAATTTGTTGTATCTCCGAATCAAACACACGAAAGAATTCATATTCAAATAGTTAATTAAAGACTTAAAACCTCATTTTTCATGAAACTACTTCCCGAGACTACCGTCTAGACACATCGCTAAAAAAATAGTATACAGATGATGCAGATTGAAAAGATTTACACTGATTTCATATTCTTATTAAAAAACTTAGCCACGAATTCACTAATCAATTTGTATAAATTAGTGAATTCGTGGCTAAAATATTTTTTTAATATTTGTGTCCTCACGGTAGCTTCTCGAGGCGGATTTTATCAATATAACGTAAAGGCTCATTTGCACACGATTCCAAAACACCGACACTATAAGCCTTTATTAACTGACAACATTCGGGCATGTCACTTTTGAATTACAATTGGATTTAAACAAGAACCACACTATCGGTATAAAAAGTGCGATACAGATGGCAAATAAATAATTTGCAGAAATAAGGTTACTGTTCGTCTGATTCTGTATGACATTGTGTAAAAAAAAGAAAAATACGTTGCCGCCCCAATGGATTCCTCCGGTAAGCCATAATTTTTTCGTATAAATTACCGGTATAATAAAAAGAATCCCTAAAAGAAAAATATAAAGCAGTGATTCCAGACCGTCATTTAAACGATAAATATGATTCAGCAGATAAATGATTGCCGAAATTACAATCAGAAACAGCGGTTTTACTTTAGTATTCAGATGAGCAAAAACGAGCCCCCTCGTTAAAATATCTTCGGAGAAAGAAGTGAAAAACACCCCAAAAGCAAAAGGCAAAACTGTTTTTACGGCGGTTGTAAAATCAGGAACACTTTCGATAGTTTCCACACCCAAAGCCAATGAAATAAGATAAGTACTTCCGTACAGCAGTATTCCTACTGCAATTCCGATTAAAAGCGGTTTAAACAATTTGGCTGAGAGTGGCAATCCCCATGCGGTTAATCCGTTTTTAGAATACCAGTTACCTAGAAGATATGCTGAAATAAAGAAGGCAAACTGAAATAAAAAGAATACCATCACATTATTTTCAAACATAATATAATATTCTGCAGCATGGTATAGCAGAAACAGTACAATGAAAGAAAGCAGAATTTTTGCGGTTTTGTTTTGTTTCAGTACAAATGTACTATCCTTTTGATTTTCCAATTTTAATTTCTTTTAGGGTTCTGTTCCCGAATCGGATTTAATATGTCAAAAATAAGAATTAAAAGAAATTATTTACAATTAAAATACTTCATTTATGAAAAATCAACTAAAGCTGTGAGCTCCCTTAGTTCCAAATTTTGTATGACGGCAAATAAGTTTCTACAAAACAGCGAGATAAAAACACAGACACAAATCTGCCTTTTTTTTTGTTTAATACCTACATACACTTCCCTTTATTCTCAAATACTTTGGTGTGATGCAACGTGATTTTCTCATGAAGATTCCCTAAATTAATTTTGAAATCATTCAGCGTTTGCCAATCAATGCAATAACATAATTTGCTTCCTGAAGATACGCTGCCTTTTAGTAAACCCGCTTTTTTTAAAGCCTGCAGATGGGAAAGAACTGTTGTTGGAGCCAAACCCATTACTTCTACCAATTCTTTTTGAATACAGTCGTCCTTAACTGCAATTTGCTCCAAAATTGCGATTCGCACAGGACTTGCAAGTGCTTTACATATTTCTGAGAGGTGTATTTGAGTATCCGAAAAATTTTTTTTATTCAAAATCATTCCGCAATATTACGATTAACATCCATAGTCGATGAAAACAAATCGTAAACAAATAGTTATCATATGGTTTTATTTGAATGAAAAAACATACCGCAATCCGGGGCTTTTGGAGGATGTACAAATCCTAAGAATCGTTGTTATAATTCTAAAGCTTCCAGCCTTTAAAAGGCTGGAAGCTTTAAATAAATTAAATAAAAAAAGCTCCGAGTTTCCTCGAAGCTTTTAAAGTAGTAAGGGTGAAAGACGGGTCTCGAACCCGCGACCTTCGGAACCACAATTTGAAATTTAAAATAAATCAACGGTTTTACAGGCTTTAAGCGATGTAATTAATACTATATTTTAATAAATCGTATGCGCAAAATGTACGCTGGAAATTATTGAAAAGAGGAGGCTGGTGGCGCTACTTCTTCGGTAACTATTTCCTCTTTCGGTGTATCTACCCCCAAGTTGGTAAGTTCGCCTCTTATTCGGAAAATTTCATCCTCCCATTCTTTTATCGTAGATTTTATAAAGTTTAATTGCGCTTGTTTTTCGCTTCTACTCCTTAATAATTGAAATTCAGAGTTTTTTACAAAATCTCTTCTTGAAGCTTCAAGAGAACTATAAGCGCGATCTAATTCTGCTCTTAACGCTTGTATTTTCAAATTCTTTTGTTCCGCTTCTTCACGTGCTTTCCTTTCCGCCTCCACTCTCTCCTGTTCTGCAATTCTCGCGTTTTGCTCGTCAATCAAATTTTGTTGATTCGAAATTTGCTGAGTATTGTCGATCGTCTGTCTTTCTATTACTGTTCTTTCATTATCGCTAAATGAAAAGAAAAGAATGACTGTAACTACAGTAGCAAAGCAGACAATTAACACTTTAGCCTTCGTACTATCTAATAACGTAGTTTTATTCTTTGAAGGAATATTTACTTGTGCTATCGGTGGTGGCGTTGCAGAATTATTTAATGGTGGAGGAATGCTTTTGAAAATTTCTCTAAGTTCCTCGTCTTCTCCTGCTTTAATCCAGTTGTCCAATCCCTCAAACCAAATCAGGGTATTTCTTGAAATATTTACATTCTTGAGTTCTTCGATTGTAACCGGTCCGGTTTGGATTCCGTTTATCTCATAGTAGTATTGCTTCATAATCTATTTTTTAAACTGAATCACATGACCATCATACCCATTACCATCTTTTCCTCTCGATAAAATAAAGCCATCCGCTTTAGGATAATTTTCATTGCATTTTTCTAACAACCTGTCTCTTATTTCACTATAATATAATCTTGTATAAGGATTAATATGAACCTTTCCTATCGTATCGTACTGCATAAGCGGTTTACTATCGGTAAACACACAAAGATTCTTAAATTTAGCTGATTCATAAACTTCAGCACTATTTCTTTTAATATCAGTCACAGCTTTAAAAGCAACTCCGGAGGTTACAACAACCCCAAGGAAAAAAGGTAAAATAAATTTCTTCATAAGTGTATAGTTAAAAAAAGGCAATAATTACCCATATTAATAGTAGTGTCAAATTTATAAGAAATTTTCGCTTTTCCAAACGATTTTTAATTTAGGCCGCGAATCTTCTTTTATTGGTACTTTTCAGTTTGGCATTTTCTTTTTTTAATCGTTCGTTATCGGCTTCCAGTAACGAGATATGTTTGTTTTTTAAATGAATGGTTTCCTTTAGTAAAAAAATGGTTTTATCGTAGGTATTAGCGGACTCGGGCATTATTTTAATATTGCATTTGGGCATGCAATATTACTACCTTTCCCCTATATGGCGCATCACCGAAATCCGGTATATTGCATCACCAAAATTGGTGATATTTAGGCCGAGTTACTTTTCTTGCTTTTCAAATCGGTAATAGTTTCTTTTAAACGCTCGTTTTCCGCTTCCAATAAAGCAATGATCTTATCTTTAGTTGCCATCAATTCATTTTCAAGACCGTAATGACTTTCCGGTTCTTTTGCAATATTCATTTTGGAAACTTCCGATAAAGGACGGTTTACAAAATCATCGATCGATATTTCAAAATTTTTACAAATTCTCTGAATCGTTTCAATTTTTGGAACTGAATTTTCCCTCACATAAGTTCCAATAACACTCTTTTTTAATCCAAACAATTCTCCAAACTCATCTTGCGACAAAAAATTCTTTTCATACAAATACTTGATATTCAGTCCTATATAATTTTTCATGCGATTTTTTATCGTTTTAATGCGATTTTTTATTGTTTATGCGATTTTTTATCGTAACATTGTCGTATCAAAATACAAAAAAATGCAAACTTTAAAACAATTCTTATCGGAAAGAAACGCAAAAATGAAAGTGCGTTACGATTCTTTATTAAAAGAAATGAAGCAAAAGGAAGCAATTGCAATTGTTGCTGCTGAATTTGATTTGGGCAATGAAATGGTTTATACAATTGTTCGCCGAAACAATACTAAAAACCGTGCCAATTAACATTATTTTGTAAGAAATGAAAGCAGAAACAGCATATAACGTAGCCATGTCCCTCCCTCCGGGTGAGTTGGAAAGGTTATTGACTATGCTGCAAAAGGAAGCAAAACCAAAAGAGCCAAAGCAAACGAAAAGAAAACAGGAGGAAGAAGTGGTTTGGACGTATGCAGAGTGTTATGAGAAAGTTTACAAATTACTGATGGACAGAAAAAAACGAAAAACAGCCCCGACGCCACCATTTAAAGCCAACCAATAAAAAAGAGCGCCAGGAACCACCCCAGCGCTCACCATTTAAAACCCACCATGAGGTGAGAAGTTTGTCAGGAACCACCCCGACAAAACAAAAGTAGCAAAAAATGAGCCATAATATAAAAGATTGCTGTAAAATATTACGACCACGTTAAAGATTGCATAGTCCCCCAGGTGAGGGCTGGCCGACTGGTTATCGGCCGATAGCCCTCCCATACGGGTGAAGCAGCAAGTTTTTAACACGATCTAAAGAATAGTGATAATATGATCCCGCAGGTGTTACCTGTACTATTCCTGGACGTTGAGGGCCGGCCGATTGATACCGTGCCGCTGCCCTCTCCCGATAGGTGAACAATGAAAAAATAAATGAGATTATGAAAACATTAGTAAACGGTCCCGATTTTACATTAATCATTTGGCCAACCAGTGAGAAAGAATTTAGCCGAAAACCGGAAATAAGGTTTAGGATCACAAATAAAACGGTTGTAGAACCGGGTACAGAATTACAAGTTGCAAAATCGAAAAAAACTACTACATTTCTGTATTATGTAATTCGGGAAATAGTTGAAGTTAAGGAAAGTGTAACCTCACCTAATCAGAATATCATAACCGCGAAGGTTGACCGCTTCGAAAAATAAAAAAACCATTTAAAACCAAAACCATGACTATGTTAAAAACCATTCCTATTCAGGAGGTGGGCAAACGTCCCACGCTTCACAGACTTCCAATTCTTTTACAACAACCTGTAGATCAGGTAACGAATTATCTTTGCGTTGCTGCAGTAGAATATCAGGAAGATACCAATAAAAACTACATTACCTTTCATTTCGATGAATATTTGCAAATGGAAATTAAAGCCATACTCGCAATTTTCGCCACCTTTCAATTCCGCATATCCTTTTTAAACCACAACCCGGCACAACGATTTTTAAAAATTTCCGTAGTTCCGAGTAAAGCTTTGTTGAATTAAATCACCATAAACCAATGATAGAGAAAACCACCATCGAATCAAAAAACCGAATAGAAGATTTTTTCATAAAAGTGAAGCATTGTTTTAAAATGTTGCGATCAAATGAATATGTATTTATAAATCTTGACTGCAAGAAAGTAGATATGATAGAATTGGATTCTTTAAACACGGATAGTGACAGCATTAAAAGGTTGTTTTCCTCATATCTTTTAAAATCCTATGAGGAAAAATACACTAAAGAGCAAATCGATAAATTAATGAGTGAAGTTAACGAAAGAACAAAATAATAAACATGGAAACACTACAAATCAGCAAAGAAAATGCAGTAAAAGCCTTTGAAGCAACTAATGCCAAAGGGAAAAAGTTATTATCTAATCTATTTGGCAAAAACGTATTTATCAAAAATATCAGGGAGCGAATCCAAACCATTCAGGACATTTTTGAATTAAACAACACTACGGAAGAAGCATTTAATGAAAAATGGAACGGTTTTGAACTACATGAAAAAGCCAATGCTTTTGAAATACTTATCGTAGCAGCTTATTGCGGAGGAGGAATGCCTGACTTTACAGACGATACGCGTAAATACTACCCTCGTTTTGTCATGGGTTCTCCTTCGGGTGTCGGTTTCTCGTACGACGTCTTCGTTTACTGGTATTCGTTTTCGTATGTCGGCGCGCGCCTTGTTTTTCATGGGCCAGAAGCTTATGAAAATATGATTGATGCCGTTGAAAAATTCTTACCTCAGTACCAACAATCAAGAACAACCTAATTACTAAATACGATGAAAAAATTCAACTCAAAATCAGAAGCTTTCGCCTCGCAAAATTTTAATCCGGATGATGTAAAAATTACAGGTGTTCCTGAAAGACATCTAAAAGCGGCACACGCATTTATCAACCTTTGCATTGCCCATGATGCCGTTAATCCTGAATTCGAACCGGATTACAGTGATTACCGTCAAGATAAGTACGAAAACATATTCGAACCTGGTTCTCCTTCGGGTGTCGGTTTCTCGTGCAGCGGCTGCGATCGCTGGAATGCGGGTTCGCTTGTCGGCGCGCGCCTTGTTTCTGAATCCCGCGAAGCCGGTAAGCATGTTGCAGAAATATGCCATGAAGATTATAAGGAAATGATGGTTTACCAAAGAAAAATTCAAACCAAATAATATTTTGAAAATGAAGGATCACAAAACAGTTGAAGAAATTTTTGCACTTGAAAATTTAGATGCAAATGCAGTTACAGTTACAGGAATACCTGAAAGACACGTTGAAGCGGTTATTGCCATTGCAAAATTATTTGTAGTGGTAGATCATGAAAACCCTGATTTTCAACCGGACTTTACGAAGTATGAACAAAGAAAATATTCACCTGTAGCCGACATGGGTTCTCCTTCGGGTGTCGGTTTCTCGTACTACGACTTCGTTCTCTGGAATACGTATTCGCTTGTCGGCGCGCGCCTTGTTTCTGAATCAAGAGAAAAAGCCAAAGCGATATTTGAAAATTACCCGGATTTGTACAAAGCTTTCATGGTGTATCAGAGAGAAATAAAATAAACAAAAGGGTTGTGTGGTGTTAGTTGCTGTAGTTCTCCTTCAGGTGTCAGTTTCTCGTACAACGACTACGATAACTGGAATACGAATTCGAATGTCAGCGCGCACCTATGTAAAAAATTAAAACATCACAGACCTTGCTCGCATAGCAAAAAACAACACTCTTAACAGGGCGCTGGTAGTTGAAAAACGAAAACGACCTTTTAAAACAAAGGCATGAAACGAATAGGAAATTTATATCATCAAATAACGAGTATCGAAAACCTTCGACTGGCCGATGCAATTGCTCAAAAAGGCAAACAACAGCAGTATGGTGTAAAGCTTCACAACAAAAACCGTGAAGAAGACCTCTTGAAATTACGGGTAACGCTACAGAACCGAACGTATCAAACATCAAAGTACGATATTTTCAAAGTGCATGAACAAAAAGAGCGTGAAGTATATCGGTTGCCCTATTTTCCGGATAGAATTACCCATCACGCCATAATGAATGTATTGGAATCCATTTTCGTAGCAAATTTCACGGCAGATACATACAGCTGCATAAAGGGACGTGGAATCCATAAGGCATCCAACAACCTTAAAAAGGCGTTGAAAGATGTTTCGGGTACCACCTATTGTTTAAAACTTGACATTAAGAAGTTTTATCCAAATGTAGACCACGATATTTTAAAAATGCTATTGCGTAAAAAATTCAAGGACACGGATTTACTTTGGCTACTGGATGAAATAATTGACAGCGCACCGGGTTTACCGATCGGGAATTATTTAAGTCAATACTTTGCAAATTTCTATCTGAGTTACTTCGATCACTGGATAAAAGAAGATAAACGGGTGAAATATTATTTCCGGTATGCGGATGATATTGTAATACTTTCTGACAGCAAGGATTTTCTACATGAGATATTGGCCGAGATCAAACAATATCTGTCTGAAAATTTAAAGCTAACCGTGAAAGGGAATTATCAGGTTTTTGCAGTGGAAGACCGCGGTATAGATTTCGTAGGGTATAAACATTACCACGAATATACTTTGCTTCGAAAATCAATCAAAAAAAGATTTGCAAGGGCAGTAAAAAAGAAGAAGCCTAAAAGTACAATTGATTCTTATTTAGGATGGGCGGTACACTGCAACTCAAATAATTTAATAAAAAAACTACTTTCAGATGAACAACTTCAAAGACTTCGGAATTAAACCGGTAATTGAAAATTTCACAGGAGATAAAATAAAAATTGAAAAGTTACTAAATCAGGAAATAATTGTTTTAAAATTTAGGATAGTACCATCAAATTATGAAGGGAAGCGACTGGATTTACAAATACAATTTAAAGATGAAATGCGGGTTGTTTGGACAACGGCAAAATACCTGATCCAAACCATAGAAAAAATATCAGAAGATCATTTTCCTTTTAAAACCACCATAAAAAAAGTAGATGAACATTTAGAGTTTTCATAAAAACATTGCCATTTAAAACCAACCAACCACCATGCAAAAAAGAACCAACGACATACAGCACGCCGGAATAATGGCGGCCGATCTATTCGGGAACGTAAAGGGTACGTCGCGTACCGGCCACGTACCACAAAAAGATAATTCACATACCACTCACGTACCACGTGAACGTAAATCACGTACCATTTCACGTACTATATTCCCGCAATTCACGGAGAATTCACGTACCGTATGTGCAATTTACCCTTATATAGATCAAAAAGCCTTTGCAGCAACAATGGATAATTACCGTATCCACATTGCAGAATACAACGAATTGATTCGTGAGAAAAACGAAGACATTAAAAGGCATAATGAAGTAGTTAAAAAAAACATTGAAGCCGGATTAAACGAAATGCAGATAGGTTTTAAAGCTATTTTTTTAAAGAAAAACGGCAAAAAAAGACCTGTAGAATTCAATGAATTGGCAGACGAATTCAATGCAGAACGTGGACTTTGTGTCGAAAAAAAGAACCTACTACTTGTTAAGTACGGTACTGAAGTTGTTTTTGGTCAAATTTTACACCTTTATTCTAAACAAATAGCTTCAAAAACAAAATTTTACATGGGGATTGGCACTACCGAAAAGCAATCGGTAAAGCCATTATCACTAAAATCAAACTACGTAACTGAATTACAAAGAAACGGTGTTCAAAGTATCGACGTTTGCAACAAGACGATACGCAATCATAGAGACCGTTTAGAGGAGGCCGGAGTTTTGACAAACTACTTCTTCGCCGGAATAAAAAGAGCCGTTAAATACGAAATTAACAGTCAAATTTTAGTTGTTTTTGACGCTTATTCGTCGACTTATGCTACTACTGAAAATCAACATGTTACGAATGAAAAAAAGAAAGTTTTACCTGTTTATTATAATGAGTGTACAAGAACTAATAAAATAAATATTAAAATAAAAGAGAATGTTGAAAACAATTCTCTGGATTTAGGAACGGCGCAAGCGCCTGATCTTTTAATTTCTTTTTTACAAGAACATGACCCGCAGGGTAAAGAAGTTTCACCAAGGGGCGCGGCCGAAAATGTTAAAGTTTTGCGCGATTCATCGGAAAAACTCAAAGAAACCCTACTTCACGAACAGGAATTAGCCGTGAGACTTGCCGCCGGAGAATTCAACTACTACCAACCGATTGATATTCGGGTCCTGTATCATGAAGCTTTGAACGGAACCATGACACGCGAGGAATTTAAAAGCCTTATTATTCAGGAATTTATGAAATCGGCAGCGCGTTTGTATCGCACTTCTTCCCCATTTGTTGGATCATGGAAAAAAGCAATCAACGCCTGGATGCAAAAAATGTTCATTGGCAACAATCACCTGTACCGTAAAGATTTGATGGTGGATAAATTGCAGGAATACCGTTGGAGACTTAACCACGCTCACAAATGGTTTACAAAATATGACGTAAAAACGCTTTATCCGGGTGATTATTTCGACTTCACACGTACCGAAGCTAAAGAAATAGGGTTCCAATACACCAAAAAAGCCTACTTGAAGCACAAAGCGTATCAGGAAGCGGCAAAACAAAAGGAAAATGAAGTTAACCGTAAGGCAAAACACCGTAAAGAGCGTATCAATTACGCTAAAAAATTCGATCAGGTATTCAAACGATTTTTCAATAACAGAATTTCTCTTAACGATTTGCTTGACTACGTAAAAAACAACCTGCCAAAGCAGTACGAAGGAAAATTAACCGAGCGTTTATTGCAGTTTTCAGCAACGAAATATACTTGTTAATGGCAGAATTTCTAAACCCAAACGAGCAATACAGCCGCAAAGGTAACATGATCTACAATGCAGCTATGGAGAAAGTGGCCACTTTAAAACAATGGTTCCCGGATATTCCAAAACTCACCGTAACCGGTATTGAATATCTTAATAAATATCAGTCATTATATCCTGATTTAGTGGAAATTACAACGTATGAACCTTTTGAACAACTAACATTATTCTAATATGAATTCATTAATACAAGTCCAGGATTACAATCTCGAATTAAAGACTGATCATTTTACTAAATGGGTGTATTCAGTAATAAATCCCAAGGAAACTACTTCTCTTATTTTTTGGATTGACCTTTTTTCCGGAGCCGGTGGTACCAGTTCAGGGATTCATTTTTCAGGAACAAACAGTTTTGTTGCAGCTTGTGTAAATCATGATCTTAATGCAATAAACTCACATGCTGAAAATCACCCTGATACACTTCATTTCATTGAAGATATTCGTGATTTTGAAGTAGTTATTAAACTAAGATATTTATGTAATAGACTTAGAGTAGAGTTTCCTGATTGCATCATTAATCTATGGGCATCACTTGAATGTACGAATTTCAGCAAAGCTAAAGGAGGACAACCACGAAATGCAGATAGCAGAACATTAGCAGAACACATGTTTATGTATCTAAAAGAGTTAAATCCGGATTATTTCTATGTTGAAAATGTTAGGGAGTTCATGGCATGGGGACCACTCTGTGAAAATGGAAAGCCAATTAGCAGAAATGCAGGCCGAGATTATATGAAATGGATAACCGAAGTATGTAATTACGGGTTTAAACACGACTCTAAAATTTTAAATTCTGCTGATTTTGGATCATATCAATCAAGAGAAAGATTATTCATCCAATTTGTAAAACATGATTTATCAATAGCATGGCCTGAACAATCACATACAAAAGATAAAATCGATAGTCCATTGTTTCCAATGGAAAAATGGAAGCCAGTTCGTGAAATATTAGACTTGGAAGATGAAGGAATAAGCATTTTTGAAAGAAAAAAAGAGCTTTCAGAAAACACATTGAAACGAATTTATGCTGGACTTCTAAAATTTGTCGCAAAAGGTGATTATGCATTTACCAAGCGTTATAATGGTGGTAAAATAAACCCTCATCAAAAAGTAAATTCATTGGACAAGCCAATGGGTACCATCTGCACAAATGGAA
This sequence comes from Flavobacterium limnosediminis JC2902, assembly GCF_000498535.1. Classification (GTDB taxonomy): domain Bacteria; phylum Bacteroidota; class Bacteroidia; order Flavobacteriales; family Flavobacteriaceae; genus Flavobacterium; species Flavobacterium limnosediminis. The sequence goes on from NZ_AVGG01000007.1 coordinate 230,406, forward strand.
CTCACGCTATAGTTACTGCATCACATTTAAATACCTATTACGGAAATGGTGGAATACATTCATTGGAATTACCTTCACCAACCGTAACGACTAAAGATAGGATTGCGAAGGCATCCACAATTTTTTTAGATAAGCAATATGGAACCGGAGTTGCTTCATCAATTGAAAAACCAATTGATACTATTACAGCGGTCCCTAAATTTTCATTGGTAAAGGCTCAAAATTTCATTTTAAATCCCGCTTGGGGAGGAAATAATACTGACGTAGAAAAACCTTGCTGTACCGTTGTTGCAAGACAAGATAAAGCCCCGCTTTACTTAGTAAATACTACTACAGGTGATTTTGAAATTCCAATTTATGATGATGATAATGAAACTATGGTGAAAATTAAGGAATTCATGGGTGCTTATGAGATTATTGATATAAAAATGAGAATGCTTAAAATCCCTGAATTATTGCAAATACAAGGGTTCCCAAAAGATTACAAATTAAAAGGAACTCAAACAGAACAAAAAAAATATATCGGAAATGCGGTAGAAGTAAATTGTGCAAAAGCATTAATACGAGCAAATTACGAAGCAATTTTACAATCAAAAAAATCAAAAGTCGCATAATTTTTTAACCATTTAAAACCACAAAAACCATGTTTTACAACTTTTCAATTTACGTATCATTTTTTTTCAATATTCTATTTGTAATATTGATTATCAGAACATTTGCACTACCCTACTTAAAGAAATGGTGGAATGACTACACCGACAAAAAAGCAAATGAAGCTTACTCCAAAAAAGAACAGGAATTACTCGATCAGGGAAACCAAGAATTTCATTTCGAAAAAGGCCGTGTAAGAGTTTTTGCAAAATCTTTGGAACAGGCAAAAGCACAGTACAACGACATGAAACACAAACTTAAAAAAGCCTCCCGATAATGCCATTCTACGAAAAAGAAAAAAGCAAAATCCGTATGGTGGTCCTAACCGGCCATAAAGAGGAAAACAAAGTGTTCTACTCCCCCATACAGGAAAACCGCAAACCCTCGATGCAAATTATCGGGGGCATGCTTGGAAGACTGAAAGATAAAATCGGGAAATACAACGTAATCCAGTTTTATGAGAATAACCAATTAATTCACTCAACAAAGTAAAAATATGATACGAGATATGTTTAGAGAAGTACCAATTTTAGCAACTTTCTTCTTGTTGCTTATTTTAAGTGTTATTTATATTGGTATTGATGGCGCATTATCATATCCAAAATATGATTCAGGGATAATAATCGATAAGCATTATGTAGCTGAAAGCAATAGCACCGGAACCGGCGTAGGTATGACCAGCAATGGCAAAATGGGAGTGGTAGTAACATCAAATCACGAATCGGAAAAATACCTTCTAACAGTCAAAACTAATAAAGGCGAAATAGTTACAGTAAAATGCGAACCTAAACTATTTTACAGAAAGAAACTAAATGAAAATTTAGATTTTAGAATACAAACAGGCTGTTTTTCAAAATCAAATTGGGGAGCCTACGGAATCAAAAAATAACCATTTAAAACCCACCAAATGAAGAAGTTAATAAAAGCATACATTTTCATATTCGTCGTCACAATTATTATTGTAGCGATAATGGAATTCTTTTTTAAAACCAAACCAGGTGACCTTTCTACAATTTCGACTATCACAATTGGCGTAGTAGTTGGATTTGCAACAATTAAGATATTTCCACAAAAAAACTAACCATTTAAACCCACCAAAATGAATAAAATCACATTAAAAAAAGTCCAGGAGAAAGAAATGCAAGTATTACAAGCAGAATTATTTAAGTTTCACCAAATAGCAGAATCGAAGTACAGAAACACTACTCAATCCATGATGGAGTTTTTAGAAGCGATCATTGAAATCGACGTAGCTTTTCGTTTATGGTACCTGTTTCGTACAAAAATTGAATCCACTAACACTAAAGGATCAACTTTATCACTCAAAGCATCCGAAGCTGCAATTTTACTAATGTGCTGCATGCCAATATACGGACAAAACAGAACTGAGTATGAAAATCACGTTCTTGAAAAATACAAGTTAGTCCTGGATCAACAATTAAAATCGTTGTAGTATGGACATAAAATTCAAAAAATACGACGGCAAAATGGATTTAAGAGCCGGAATGATAGTAAAAAAAGATAACGGTGAGGTAGAATTGGTAGGTCATATCAACATAAATGAAGGTGATTGTAGTTGTTGTACTTTCGGAAGTATAGTAGAATATAATGATGATACCTGTAATCAACTTGAAGAAATCATCAATAATATTAAAAAAGTAGATAATCTAAACCAATAACCAAAAGAAACTAACGGTGCCAAAACCGTTAGTTTTTTCAAAGTATATAAATAATCTACAATTCAATACTATGATAAAGAATTCCACCTACATACGCAGCTTCACGCCTACCCAAAAAAAGCAACTGGAACAGGTAGCCCAGGAACAGGGTTTTAAAAACGCAAACGATGTTTTATTTTTCGCTTTGGAACAATCTATCGAGCAAAAAAAGGACATCGCCCGGCTAAACAGGATTATCGAAATGAAGCAAAAAAAGCAGACAGAACTGCAATTGAAAGCTGATAAACTGGAAACCTTAGTACTTGAAGCAAAAGATTTAATAAATAACGGTATAAACTTATTAATCAAGAAATTATGACAATAGAACAAGAAATAGACGGAAAAAAATACATACTTTTTGAATTGGAAATTACCCAAATAAGAATGAAAAGGTTAAAATTAGATCAAAAAGTAAAAAAATATAATGGAATAATACTCTCAGTGAAAGAAAGCAGTAGTTTTTTTTCTGAAAAAATTGTTAATATGAGAATAGCAATCCCCGAAGAAAATGCAAAACTATTTTCAGATAACTAACCAACACGAACCACGTAATTAGCGTGGTTTTTTTTATGCAAAACGTTTTCTAAGTTCCGCAACTTCCCCACCCTTCAAAACCTTTTGAACTTTCGCTTCTTTTAAAGGAACCCCACGTACTTTGGCGATAACAGTGTTCATTTCCAAACGAACCACATCGCGTCCAAATTTCCTAAACTCTTGATATAGTTCTGATTTCGTCATTGCGCACAAATCATCCGTAGGTAAAGAAGTGATATTCATGTTTTTGGTGGTTTTAAATGGCAATGTCAAAACTATTAAAAAAGAAAATCACTACAAAATAAAAATCCGACAGAATCCGACGAAAAGCGACGGAATCCGACAGAATCCAACGGAAAGCACCGGAAAGCACCGGAATCCAACGGAATCCGTCAACCTCACTTTTTTACGGGCTTAAATTTACACTCACTTCTGGACAAAGTTTAATGAGTTCTTTCATTGAAAAGCTTAATCACAGGGGAGTTTCAAACGTAGCAATTCAATTTACGTTCCTGGCTCCCGATTAAGCACTCCGTTAAAGTTAAAAACGTTCATCAAAAAATACGAACCATGAAAAAAATGTAAACATGAGCAGCTTCATTGACACTTTGTTACACAGGCAATTACAATCCGGTAGAGAATTCGAAGGGTTAATTCCAAAAAGCGAAGGCACGCAGCAATACTTTGAAGCAGATAATGAGTACAGCGACACGTATGAGACACTTGCATACATGGCGCTTTGGGCATACGCCTACGCTCACCAAATGAAAAAAGTGGCACCGCTTTTATTAGGTGCAACGATCAGTGAAACGGTTGAGAATGTATATAAATGGCTTTATCACCATTTTCAGTATAAAATAGACGGACAGCTACAGCATTTGTATGCGCCGTCGGCCGCCTGGGAAAACCGAGTTACAGGATTTGACTGTAAAACTTATTCCCTACTGGCATCCACCATTTTACAATGTCTTTCTATACCACACGCATTTAGAAAGGTAAAACAACCCGGAATGATGCCTAATGACTGGACACATGTTTATGTCATTGTTCCAACCCAAAACAATAAGTATCTGATAATTGATGCCACAACGCACAATAACAAAGAAGTCAGTTTCATCGAAAAATACGATTATACTATGAAACTAAAACATGTAGGACTGGCAAGTCCGGCAATTTACGGAGGGTTAGCCTGTCCGGGTACCGAATGTACCTGCGGTCAGGGTTTGGCTTCTGCGTATGGGGGTTATGACTTCGATATGAACACTTTGTACACGTTGCCTAATGCTGAACAACCATTTGGACTGAATGGCTCATTTAATATGGATAACATAAAGTCGTTATTTTCTCAGCCTTTATCATGTTACGGAGGTACTTCCTATGATGCCACAAGGGCAAAATCGGATATTGAGGGACTTTTGGCAAGATTGCACAGTTACATTGATAAATTCAATTTAGCACTACAACAAGGAGATACAAAGAATTTTGCGCTATACATTAATAAGTTTATCGGGACAGCCACTTGGAACGCTTCTGTAGCAGGAACTAAACGTTCGGAAGGATGGCAATCGGCTTGCACTGCAGAAAACCTTAAAATCACACACGAAACTTATAATTTTTACAGATATACAGTAACTAAAGCCTTAGATATTTGGCTTAAAGAATACTTTACTTCCATTCCTACCGGAACAAAAAGATACGGACGTGTTTCCATATCAGGTAATGTAGAGGAAGCTTATTTCGGAGAATGGGCCACTTGGGTTGGTCAAGATATTGTTTTCGATATTCCATTGGTCACATATTACCCTATTCTATCGAAAAACATACCTGCTTTTGAGGTAACAAAATTTATTTATGAAAGCAATACAAATATTACTGCTTTAACCCCTCAAACGGTATTGTCAGGTTTACAAACAGTGATAGTTGCGGCACAGCAATACACATCAGGAAGCAACAATCCAAATACTCCAATAACAGACGGAGGCACTTATGACGGCACAACCGGAGAATACATACCTGCGGGAGAAAAACCCAAAACCAGTATGGCCGGAACAGGATTAGTAGTAGGATGTGTTTTGGCTTACGCCGGATATAAAATTATGACTTCAAAAGCGACTAAAAATGCAAAATAATTCAACATATAATTCAGAAAGCTACGGGCTTTCATGCGCCTGTCAGGAACAACCGCAGGGACTTGGTGGATTTTGGAGCGAAGCCGGCGCCTGGGCATGGAGAAAAGTTAAAAACAACATTTCAGCATTAGGTACTATTGGTTATGCCATAAGTCAGGTAATGGAAACTATTGACGGATCATGTTATGGAAAATTCTCTACATGGCTTCAGCAAAACGGTGGTTGCGGTACATCAAAAACGGCAACGATCAGAGATTACACTTTAACCGAATCCGAATTGGCAATGGTGGAAAGTTGGGCAACTAATTATTTCTCCCCTTTTTACGAAAAAATAATCAATTCGTGCAATGAAATATTTGTTGGTCAAAAACCTTTAGACGAACAGTTAAAAATCATTAATGCGGCATTGACAAAAATGACTTTGTTTTTGGAGTACGTGAAAACAAATCCAAATGGATTCACAGTTAACGCCAACAAAGAGCAAATGATCGGTGTTGAAGAATTTTTCGCATACGCCGATAAAGTTATCCAGGACATCATTTTTGAAGCTGATGTTTTACTGGACACCACAATTGTAAAAGTAAGTTCAACAGGTTTGGACTTCTCACCTTTTGCGGTTCCGGCAATCAGCACAACAGCCGATTTATGGAAAGTGGCAAACGGCAGTTTTGTTCCGCAAAACGTTACTCTACAGCCTACTGCCGCTCAAACGGAAGCAGTTCTAACCTTAGGTACAAATACCTCCCAAGCTGCAACGGATACTAAATCGGGTTTAAGTGGTGGTGCTATAGTACTTCTTATATCCTCATGTCTTGGGGCCTTGTATATGCTAAATAAAAAATCAGACAAGTAATATGGACGTACTGCTGGAATTTGAGGAAATGAACGTGGTGGACAATTGGTTTGCCTACCAGTTCGAACCGTATTACAAAAAGTATAACGCTTTGATGGGGTCGCTGTTAAACGTTTTTACATCACACGATCCTTTCTTGGTTGTAAACAACAGTTTGTCGGAAATGGCAGCTTTCAAAGCCTATATAAAGACAAACCCGAACAAGTTCAAACCAAACGCCCATTTGGCTCAGGTAGCCAAAGTGAATGAAGCGTTCAAAATTGTTGAAGACAGGTTCTACCAATACTTATCCGGATTGGGCTACGCAGTTGAAAAATACACGGTTAATACCAGTACGGCAAATTTCAAATACGATCCTATTGCAATGTATGGCAATGTGTCTGCTTTGGCTGATAATTACCGAATGGCCAAATCAGAAGGCAATGCAACGGTAATTCCTCCGGTTAATGCCATACCGATACCGGATATGGTTCCGCCAAAAGAAGTAACAACAACCACTTCCGCACCACCGAGAACCAATGGCGAAACAATGGTTTTTGAAACCTCAAAATCAACAGGCGGTGGCGGAGGCTTATTACTCGGATTAGGAATAGCCGCAGCAATATTGTTTTTCGCGACAAGGAAAAAAGACAAAAAAGACCAGAAATAAATTAGTAAAACCATTTTAAAACCACAGAAAACCATGTTAAAAAAACCAAACTCAAAAACAATCGGAAGCGCAGCATTAGCGGTTGGCGCGGGGGTTGCGGGTGCGAAATTATCTGACGGTATCGTGGCCATTATGCCGGAAAGCACAACTAAATACAAAAAGATTTTAGTTGCTGCAGGAGCAGTAATAGTCGCGGCGGCAGTTGATGGAAAAACCACAACCGGACAGGCTGTACAAGCTGCACTTGTAGGAGCCGCAATCAAACAAGGGGCGGATTATGCTACAGAAATGTTAGCAACCACCGTTGACCCGAAAGACAACGCTACCGTGAGCGGAAGATTCGTGAACGCAGTCGTAGGACATTCCACATTTCAACCTGTAGCGACACCAATCATCTCTGCTAATCCAACTGCAAGATTAGGCAACCCAACAGTAGAATGGGCGCCGGCCATGCCAGTTGAAAGACCAATGGCAGCAGGAGTATAACCTCCAAAAAAACAATTAAAAAAACACCATTTAAAACCACATCAAACAAAATGAGAAATTTACCATTTTTTACAATGGCCTTAGAGTTCCTTGCATTAGTAGCAACAAGGCTTTCCGTTCAATTAAGAGACGATCTTAGATCAAACAAGGTTGTATTGGACGACCACACATTAGAACTGAAAAAAGAAATCTCCGGCGGTTCAACCATAGACCTTATGGATGCTCAAACGGAAAGAATCGACGGTATCTGTTCATTCGACAAAAACAGATTGCAGTCGGGCCGAGGATTTATTTTTGACCAAATCGCACTGAACTACGCTACTCACGCAACTGACAGCGGATTAGAGGGAAGTATTGAGTACAATACCAAGGCACCGAAAGAATTACAAAACGCCTTATTGATTATCTCTCAAGACGGACGTGATGTTTTACGTTTACCGGTGCGTGATGTACACAATATTCAAACGGGACGCACTTCTATTGACGAATACAAACAATTGAAGTCCTTACGTTATTTGGTTGACGAAAGACAAATTGAAATCAAAATCAAGTTCCCGCCAACAGTTGTTTTAGACAACACCAAGAAACACTACGTTTATTTAAGACTAAACGGAGTTCAGACAACCAAAAAGGTTGACTAATACCACAAAAGCCATTTAAAACCAACCATGTAAAAAGCCTGTCTTTAATAGAGGCAGGCTTTTTTTTCTAAAAAAACCAATCCAATGAACAGACGATTCGAATATGTAACGGTTGTTATTACCTTATTGGCTGCGGCATCATCCGGTGAAGCAGAAGTAAGACTACCGGACGGGAAATGCGTTGCAATTGGCGCAGTTACAAGCGGTAACGACGATAACGAAATCATCAATCTTTCTTGTTCAGAAAACAGCACAGTAGTTTTAAAACCTGCCGATGTACGTTTTTCTGAAAAAACCAATGGAGGAAACTTTGTTGAATCCTTACGCCCTATTGATCTTGACGGTGGAAAAACAATCACCGCTTCATTAAATGCACTAACAAATTCACGCGCTACCGATGTAAAGGTACAAGTGTTATTCATGATCCTTAAACCGGAAGTGGCATGTTAGTAAAAGGAAATCTCTCGAAAAAAACAATTACGGCTTCTCAATCAAACTTTTCATTGAAAGGAATGAACGTGCCTTCATTTACCAATAAAGGCGAAAGTCCAGTTATGGTAGACGGTGTCCTTTTGGCTCCGGGTGAGAACTTCTCTGTTTATGCACCGGGAGTTATTCTTCAAAACGAAATTGACATCCAATTTACGGATGATACCAAAACCAAAATGCTTTTCTGCCATTGGGTATCTGTAATTGAGAACACAGCTTCAGGCAGTTGCACACAAAATTAACTCACACACGCAAAACATGAGTAATACAAGTAATACAATCCAGTTTCTAAAACAAAATCCTTCATCAAACTTTATCAGAATGTCTGATTTGGCGACCGATAATGTTATCGGATCAAAACAAAACATCTTTCTTTCTGATATTCCAAATGAAGATTTAATTGCATACTTAAAACTTTTGTTAGGGAATCTAACGCAAGATATTGAAGTATGGATTGAACACAGAACCACAAAAGGTGCAACCAACGTAAAAGTTGGGGCAGGATATAAACTTCCTGTTATCGCTCCTAAAGCAAAAACGGAATCTGAGACAGTAGTTTCACATGTTCCGGTTCCGGTTCCTGCTCCCGCCCCTTCCGTTCAACAATACGCGGTACAACCTGTACCTGCAAGTCCTGAACAATATGGTTTGCATGGCGCACAACTTATGGGTGTAATGCTTAAAGCAGAACGATTGGAAGACCTTAAAGTCGCTCATGCGGAATTAAAAGAAGATTACAAGGACTTAAAACAAGAGAACCGCAACCTGGACAATGAGAACCGTGAATTAAAGACAAAGCTTTCCACAGCAGAAGCGCAAAAAGAATTGGCCGTAATGATCGTACAGAAAGAAACGAAATCTTTTTTCGACAGTGAGGCCATTAGCAAGCTAATGGATAAAGCGCCTGAACTTATCGGTGCATTTGCCGGCATGAAAGGCGGCGGTGCTGCCGAAATGGCCACAGGTTTGGCATCAGCCAATGTTTCTGAGGTAAAGCAGTCCTTCATGCAAATTGTAGCAAACAACTGTTCGGATGAACAGGTGAACTATTTAGGCTCGATTGTGTACTACATGAAAAACGAGGATTTTATAAATAATCTTAACGCTTTAATCAACTCCCATGCAGGACAGCATTAACATCACCGGAACCAGTGCGATTGACTTAATTGAGAAAAGAGCAGCAATCGAAACATTATTAAAAAACGCATCAACAAAAGAACTTGTAGCAGTTGCCGAATTCTCAAAAGATGAAAAAGCAAAAACTAAAGTAATTGGGTTGTTAACCAATCCTAAAAAATTAGAGATGCTTAAAAAGTTTTTATAAAACATGAAAAAATTAGGTAATCCTATTGTTGTAGCGGCGGCTACTCCCGCCGGACAAAAAGCAATCGAAAAATCAATCGACATCATTCCTTTTTTACTGAAAGGTTTGGTAATTGCCGGCGTGGGTTACTTTATTTATTATAAAATAACGCACAAGTTCGACAAAAGAGCCTTAAACCCGAATTATCCTCCGGCCAATATAAGCGATGCTTCGGCACAATCGAGAGCGGAAGCAATTTATACAGCCATGTACGGTGCGGGTAACGGTTTTGAAGCAGTAAAACAGCAACTTAACGGAGTGAACTATAACGGATTTACGAAAATTTATAACGCTTTCGGAATTCGAAAATCATTCGATCACGTTCCACTGGTTAATAAGTCGGAAGGAAATCTTATAGAATGGTTGTACGATCAGTTCGATCCTGGAGAATTAGCCGAGTTACGCTTTTTAGTTGCAGGAGTTTTTAAACAAGTAAATACCGATCAATAATGACACCAATACAAAAACAATACGCATTATATGGCGGAATAGCCTTAGCTGTTGGAATTGCAGCTTGGTTCATTTTTAAACCAACCAGCACCACTACTTCCGGAAGTTACGGTTCTAACGATCCAACCGGAAACGGAGGGGTTTTGAATCCAGGCACGGTAGTTTTTAACGCAAAAAACATTGCCGAAAAACTGTACAATGCCATGAAGGACTCAGGTACGGATGAAGATTTGATTTTCAATTCATTACAAGGGCTGTCTTTAACACAATTCGCTCAGGTTATACAGGCTTTTGGAAAAAGAAGTTACAATTCACTATACGGAAATCAGATTAACTGGAATCCTCTATTTGGATCATTGCCTTTGGAACCGCTTCAGGTATGGCTTAAAAGTGAGTTGAGCGCTAAGAGTTACGAAACCCTACGTCTAAGATATTCATACTACCTATAATTATGAAAATAGTAATCGGAACCATATTCAGTACTCTAGCCGGAGAACCATTGCCGGGTGCCACCATTCAGGAAATTGGAGGCACAGCCAAAGCCATTACTGACAGTAAGGGAAATTTCTCAATGGGTGTTGCCTCAGAACTATCCTATCTAAAAATTTCAGCACCGGAACATAAAGATAAAACGGTACAAGCAGTCATTTTTGATATTAGAAAGAGTGAAGATCTCGATCCGGTAACAGGCACTACCCTGGATAACCTTTTTATAAAAAAAGAAACGGTAAACTGGCTTGGTGTCGTTACTGTAACTGCAATTTTAGCGGCGGGAGTAACAACCCTATATGCGAACTCACAAAAAAAAGCTTCCGTTACCAAAACGGTAAAAGCAAAAATATAAAGAAACTGCTTCTCAAGTAGTATTTATTGTTAGCGTGTGTAATTGCGCAATCGGGATTTAGGTCCCGATTGTTCAATTAACTTAAAAATCAAATTATGGCATCATTTTCATATTTCATACCATTATTGTTGGAGGCCGAAGGCGGCTATCAATCAATGTCTAATGATTCAGGTAATTACAATAGTTTAGGTCAATTAGTTGGAACAAACTTCGGAATAGCAGCCAAAACGTATGAGGTCTGGATTAAAAGACCTCCAAGTGTAACCGACATGAAAAACATGTTAAAAAACACTGCGTTAGATATTTATAAATTTTGGTATTGGAATAAATTAAAAGCGGACAGCATAAATTCCCAAAGTGTTGCAAATATCATTGTTGACCATGCTGTAAATGCTGGCCCTCAAAGTGCAGGTATAATGATTCAAAGGATATTGAATCAAAAGTTTCATAAAAACTTAGCACAGGACGGTATTATAGGAAACATTACTATTCAGGCTATCAATAGCGTGAATTCACAAGTTCTATTTGACGAAATAAAAAAAGCAAGACACTCTTATTATTATTCTATCGGCGGCGCATTCCTTGACGGATGGATTTCCCGATTAAATAAATTTTCTTTTTCAGAAAAAAAAAAGGCATCGCAATAACGCTTATAGGGATATCAGCACTTTCTTTTTTAGCCTATAAACTATACCAAAAATACTCAGAATGATAACCATAGGAGTAAATAAAAAACCAAGTTCACAAGTCGCAGCCCTCGATAACGAATTCAACGTTACCACGGGGTTTTCCTTAGTTGGCAATACGCTTACTTTCAATCCCTCTTGGGTTGGAACGATTAACAACGTTCAATACACAAACTATGAACAAGTTGTTTTAAACGTTCCTTATACGGCCGCTGCCGATTTGGAAAGGATTGACATTGCTGTTTTTACGACTGACGGGACATTTGTTCGTATTGCCGGTGGCGAAACCAACGGATCACCTGCTGCACCACCCGTACCGCAAAACACGTTATTAGCTACTTTTTTCAAGGTGACGAACGGTTCAATTTCTGATCCTGCAGAGTTGCAACTTCAAGGTATGATGCTCGAAAAGTTGTTTAGCTGGGTAATGCAGTTATCAATGGATGTGGCAGTATTGGTTGATGATTTAAACACGCCTCAGTTAAAGGTTGATTTAATGGAACCAACCTCGCTTTTTGCTTCATCATTCGTTTCCGGTAAATCGATAAATGGGAGAAACTTGGTAATCAATAATGGTGTTAATATCGCAAACTTTATTGTTGACTCCTTTGACGGATTTACGTGTACAATCATCAAGGAAGGGACAGGTGCTATAACATTTATTGAGTGGCCTACTAGAACGTTAAATTTAATGGACGGGACAGCGGTTCTTAACGGCGCGCCCGGTTCAAGAGCCACCATTGTAACTTTCGGAACCGTGAGTAGGCTATATATCACTAATTACTAAAATCAACGATGAATCCATTACTAAATCACCCTTTTACTTATGTAGCCAAGACTATCGGTGATGACTTTGTAACCACCTCTAAATATTACTGCGGAGTACAAGCGCCTAATGGAAAAATTTATTGCCCTCCAGCCTCGGCTGCTAAAGTCCTAGAAATAGACCCAAGCACTGATAATTGGCAAGTAGTCGGTTCTGATTATGGAACAGGAACTTTTAAGTGGGTTGGTGGCGTTTTAGCCCCTAATGGGAAAGTGTATTTCACTCCGGGTGTGGCGCAGCAGTATTTGGAATTAGACCCAGCTACAGGAGTTACCACGTTAGTAGGCAGTACTTATGTAGGTAACTATAAGTGGTTCGGAGGGGTTCTTGCGCCTAACGGGATAATTTATTCAGCTCCTTATTACAGTACTAGAGTTATGAGATTAGACCCCAGCACTTTGACCACTTCCTTAGTGGGACAAACTTTTAGTGCTGGCCAAGCTCTGTTTTTTAATGGAGTGCTGGCGAATAATGGAAAAGTCTATTTCTGTCCGTATAGCGCAACCCGAATCTTAGAATTAGACCCAACAACTGACACAACTGCTTATGTAGGAGATGTTCTTGGTGGGGGAGCTGGTAGATACGCTTCTTGTACTTTAGCACTAAATGGGAAAATTTATTTCACTCCTTCTAAAGCCGATAGGGTTTTAATGTTTGACCCAGCTACAGGAACTACTACACTAATAGGTAATAGTTTTGGTACCAGTGTGCATAAATGGTATTCTTCGGCGTTAGCTCCTAATGGAAAAATATATTGTATGCCGTTGAATGCTACACGTATATTGGAGATAGACCCAGTGAATAATACCACTAAGTTGGTGGGTATGAGCTTTACAGGTTCAGATAAATTTACAGGTACAGTAGGAGCTTCTAATGGAGCGTTGTATGGAGTACCAAACAACCATTTGAAGCTTTGTAAATTGTCAGGTGTAATAGGTCTTGACTATACTGCATCCTTTAGGCAAATCCCTGTTCCTCTAAGTGGGTTAGCTACTTCTGATTACAATAAATATTTTAATAAAAATTAGCGATGATAAGACTAAGAACCAAAACAAAATTTACGGTCCCTTTTGAAAGAGGTGTAAGAAGTGAATTCATTCATTTAATCATAGAGAGATTAGATATTGATGCACTGAATATCACACCGATAGGCTATTACTATTTTATAGATGAAAACGATCAGGTTCAAAAACTTGATGATATTAAGCAAAATCCAAAATTGTGGGAAGATATCGAGTTTGCAGAATTAGGTACTCTTCCTGAAATGAATTCAATGGTGCATTTGAAACAAAATATAATCCAAAGATTGACGGAATTTACATTGTTTCAGTTGCAAATGGAAGACGGTACAAATTACGGAACGTCTTATACTGATTGGGAGTTAGTAATATGACAGGCAGCAAATCAAAATATTTCCACCAATCCCCCGAAACTTTAGCGGAAGGCCACAAAAAGTTAATTACTTATTTGAAATTGTGGAACTATTCAGATATGCAAATAGGTATTTACGAAAAAGCATACGAATACTTCTGTGATTTCCCCCAAGATTTTGACGGTGCAACCATTGTAAAAGATTTGTATCACATTCCGGGCTTAGATATTAATGCGATGCTTCATGATTACCAATATTTGATTTTCAATGCAGCGGCTAATTTATATACCAAATGGTATTGCGACAAGTTGTACGCAAAGCAAATGGAACATTTAGGAAAAGGCGAAGCAAGCTGGAAGCGTTTTTCTCTGTTAAAAATAACCGGATTACCCTTCTGTCTGTACGCGATTTTCAAAAGAGGATTGATAACCAAAGAACAACGCCGTTTGTTTTTTCACGATTACGAAATTTTAATGAATTAAGAATTAAAGAGTAACCATTTTAAACCTACCAACCATGTCATTAGAAACAATTTTAGCCATTTTTTCAACTCTTTTCGGAGGAACGGGCGTTTTTGCTTTTTTAGGAGCGAGAAAAGAACGCATTGCGCAATCAAAAATCACAGAAGCTTCGGCCGCAGAAGCCGTGCAAAAAATATACCATCAGATGATTATTGACACGAACGTGAAAATGAATCAGATGCAGGAGGAGATCAACTCCCTGAAGGTGGCTCTTAAAACGCAGGTTGACAAATGTAACAACTGTTCAAAAAAATAAGATTATGAGTTTATATGATAACGATAAAAACCATTCAAACAAGCATTTGGCCTACGGCTTACTGTTTTGGTTCAGCATTATTCTGATTTTCCTTTTATTGGCTTCCTGCCGTGCGAAAAAAACAACGGTGGAAACTTCATCTGTTGAAACAAAAGAAATCGTAAAGGATAGTGTGATCGATATTGAAAAATCGGAAGTGATAATAACCAAATCGGTTCCGGTACATACTGGAAATTTCTATCCGTATGATTCTACGCGAAAAGACAATCCCATTTTTGAAAACGAGATTGACAACGGGACTACGAAAGTAAAAATTTCATCAACCAACAAAGGATTACTGATTACAACCGAGAGCATTCCGGTAGAAAACAAAGAAAGTACGCATTTTAAGGGGATTAAGCAAAACCACAACCGGGAAAAAGAAAACATTACAGAAAAGACCTGGTACCAAAAAATTATTGCGATACCGATTTATTTTAAATGGTGGTTTTGGCTCTTAATCATCGCCGCCTATTTAGTACTTAGATTTTATATCCGGAAGATCACACTTTCAAAAAAAATCATCGATACCATTGAAAACAACAACGATTGATTTAGCGAACTATAAAAAACCTATTGCGATACTTAGTGTCGCAACAATAATCTATTTGTTTATGAATAGCAATAAAGCATTTGCAAAAGTAACCGCCGACAACATTCGCAGAGGTTGTGATAAAGATTGGGGCTGTGGTGGCTTCGGTGACAGCCGAGGAAGCCGCGTACACCAAGGTCTTGATATTAAAACCGTTCCAGGGCAAAAAATAACGTCTCCTATTTCCGGTACGGTAACACGTTTCCCCTACCCTTATGGTGACGATTTGCGTTGGACCGGCATTGAGATCAAAAACAGCCAGTATCATGTGAAGATTTTTTACATGAGTGCTTCCGTAGCGGCAAATACCGCAGTTAAACAAGGTCAGGTAATAGGGATCGCGCAAAACATCGCTTCCAAATATTCATCCACCATGACCAACCACGTACATGTTGAAGTTAGAAACGCCAAAACCGGCGCATTAATTAATCCTGAAACACTTTTTTAAGATGAAAGTAGATAAATCAATTTTAATTCCTGCGGGAATTGCCGTAGCCGCAATAGGCATATATTTTTTGACAAAACCAAAAAAAGAAGAACAGGCCTTCGAACAGACCAATCAAGGGACAACTACACCAGTAGCGACAAATGGAGGAACACCTCCAAGCAACGGAACCACAACACCAACAGTAACGATCAATAAAAACAAATTATTGAAAAAAGGCGTAAACGGTGCAGAATCCAAAGAACTGCAAAAGTTATTAGGCGTTACTGCCGATGGTATTTTCGGTGCGCAAACCGAAGGGGCCTTGGTAGCTAAAAAAGGGGTTACACAAACCACCTTAAACCAGTATGGAACATTGCCAAATATCAATCAGGCCCCTATCGCAGTAGGTAGCAGCGTAATGGTAAATATAAGGGAGGGACTTATACCTAAATGGGCTACCAAAATGGCTGACGGAAGTTTTTCAATGTCGGATAAGAACTATTACAAAACATTCAAATATGGAGATGAGATAGGTAAAATTGTCTCTCAAACACCTTCCAAAAATTACTACGTTGTAGAAATTGAGTTTTTCCTTGCTCCTAATGAATATGTTTTTGTTTCTGCAGCAAACGTAAAAAAAATATAATGAAACCGGTTATCGCTTTAGGCATCTTGGCTGCTTTGGGATTTGCGTTGTATAACGAATCACAAAAGAAAAAACGGCCACCTGTTTATTACCGTAAAAATTTAACAGGTGGTTATAATGCAAAAACGATTCCTCCCTTTGGAATTTATATTTTAGAAAGCCAAAAGGAAAATAAGGCGCTATTAGAACATGAGTTGATACACTGGAAACAATATCAGGAAAAAGGATTGTTTAAGTTTTATTTTGACTACTACAATCAGTATAATTCATACGGTTATGATAACATGCCCATGGAAATCGAAGCAAGAGCAAATGAAGATGATTTTTGTAGAACCAACTATACTCATTGCGTAAGGAATGGTTTAGCAAAAACAATATTTGAACCAAATTTCAGATTTTAGAATATGAAAACAGTATTAAAAGTCGTAGGTGTTGCCGCATTGGCCACTACCCTATTCGCTTTCAAAAAGAAAAACGACTACACCAAAGTCATTAATGAAATGGATTTTAAGCCGGACAACATTTCAAATGTAAGATTGAATGGCCCGCAGGTGCTTTTTGATTTGGCGGTTCGTTTTACCAATCGAACTGACATCGACTTTGACGTGTTTACTGCAGGTGTAATTTCGCTGAAAAAAATCAGGGTTTTTATCAATAATACCTACATCGGTGAGGCCAACAGTAACATGACGGAAATTTCCATTCCGGCTTACAGTTCAATTGTAGTTCAAAAAATATTAGTTGCATCGCCAATGTTGCAAGTTTTATCTGAATTAACTACATTTGAAAATCTCAATGACTTCAAAAACATTAAACTGGAAGTTGTTGTAGAAGCATTAGGTGAAGTCTATGTATTAGAACAGCCTTTGCAATTATAGCCATTTAAAACCAACCAAACCAACCATGCCAAACGCAATATCCAAATTTAACGGATTGGGCGCTGCTGCCGTTTCCCGTAATTATTTAGAAGAACTAAAACACCAGGCGGAAAAAGAAGGAAACCACGAAATCGTTTCCCGAATTTCGACGTTGTTAGAAGCCTATCCGGATGGTGAAGAATTTACACTGGAGGTGGATAACCCCGTGCAGGAAGTTTCCGGGCTTGGAGGGTTATCTATTTCTGATTTTCAATTTTTAGACTACGAAGAAGCTTCCGAAAATGAAGAGGTTTCCGGATTAAATAAAGCCGTTTCTCCGAATGACATTTATCAGATGCTAACTGATAAAATGATTAAGCTGATAAAGAAGGCAAAAAAGGAAGACTATGTGAGGAAATGGAAAACCAAAGGGTATCTGATCGCATATAATTTTGAAAGTAAAAAACCATACAAAGGAATCAATCAGATTGTTTTGGGAGGTATTTTTGAACCAATTGACAACCCTTATTATTTAACATTCAAACAGGTTCAGGAACTTGGTGGAACCATTAAAAAAGGAAGTATCGGCCACGAGGTAATTTATTACACAAAATACGATAAAGAAGTTACCAAACAAGTACGAGACGAATTCGGAAAGGAAACTGGAGAAACCAAAGAGGTAACGGAATCATTTTTTGCTATAAAATATTACAATGTGTTTAATGGCAATGATATTGAAGGAATCGATTTTGATTTGGATAATTTTCCTTTACGTGGAAAACTTGAAAACGAAATCGTTACCACCGGAAATAACAAACCGATCGAAGCTGCTGATCTGATTATTAAAAACTATCCAAAACCGCAGCCCACTATTAAGCACGGCGGGAATAAAGCCTATTTTGACTTAGAAAACGATTTAATTCAATTACCCGATTTTCAGAGTTTCGAAAGTTCCCAGGATTACTACCGAACCGCATTGCATGAGTTATCACATAGTACCCTACTTCCCAACAGATTAAACAGGAATCCGGATATTTCCATCCGTAAGGAATACGCCTTCGAAGAATTGGTAGCGGAGTTTGGTGCGGTGTTTTTATCTTCCCAAGCGGGAATAATTTTCTACACCAATAAAAACCATGCCGCCTATTTAAAAGGTTGGAACGAGGCCTTAACGCAAATGAAAAACGACAATCGATTTTTTATTAAAGCAAGTGCTGCCGCTCAAAAAATAGCCGATTATATTTTGCAACCCGATAGTAATGGCGTGTTTCTATTTACAAAAGGTTTAAATAAAAAGACAAAAGCAAAACTCCCGGCGAAACCTAAAAAGGAAACCGCAGCACCGGAAAGCTTTGCCGATAAACCTAAAAGCGTTTCAGTGGCCACAGCAATAAAAGACGTTTTAAGTTTGCCAAATTTCAAAGGTATTAAGGAATTACAAGCAAGTATAATCTATAAGCATTTCAAAAACAGAACGGAAAACCTGAGCGAAGATGAATATCAGTTAATTGAATCCGATTATGAAAAAGGCGTGTTGAAAAACAAAAGCCGTTTACATGATTTCTACTTTGACGAAGAATTATTTTTAACCGCTAAAGGGTATGAATTTGTAAAATCTGTCAATGACCGATTAGAAAGCTTACGAAATCAAAAACACAATTTTTCCCTTTTTAAGGGCTTAAAAGGCGTTGCAATTGACACGGATAAATTCCGAAATATGTCAGTTGCAGAACTTCGCCGTTTTACCCTGGACTATTACAACTCCCATTTAAAAGGAAAGAAAGTTTCAATAAAAAACGCTTTGAAAGAAGTTGTTTTTGTAACCGATACCGGTCGTAAAATGTTGAAGCCTATGTATTCCGAAAAAGCGGCAGTAGTAGAACATTTGGAAGAACTAATAAAAAAATCGACGTATAACAATTGGGGCAATCGAAAAGAAAAAGACAGTCCGGATGTGTTGGGTTATTTAAACTTTAAATCAAAGTTGTCTATTGACGAAAAGAAAAGACACGTTCGTATTTCAATTATTATAGACAGGGACAGGAAAACAAAGCTTAAAAGTGTCGAAGTTGGTAAAATAAAAAAAAGCGGCAAATCCCGCGAGGTGGCCGTAACCAGTCCTAAAGTCGAGGGGGAAAAACCGCTTCCTGAAAACAAAGATACGGAAAAAGGATTGAATTCGCCAAATTTCGAAAATGTAACTACATATGAAAATCAAGAAGTTATAATTTTGGATGCACCGGAACCGGTTAAACAAGTACAAAATACATCTATTGTTAATCATGCGCCGGTTGTGGTTCATTCTACTCAAACAGAAAAGATTAATAGTGCGGTTCGAGACACTGTTAGTCATGTTCCTTTGGTACAGAACAAACAGGCTCAAATCATTCGGGAAGTAAGCCCAAAACATCAAACTTTGAGAGATTTATTAAATAATGATGAAGTAAATCAATTGTTTGACATTCCTGGTGATGTGGGTGAATTGTTTGGGGATATTGAAATTAAACCAAAAGGAAGTGTAGTTGTTACCCTTTCATCTCCGCAAGGTGGCGGTAAAACAAGAGCGGTTTTGCAGTTTGCAAATGCCTTAGCGGTTAATTATCGGGTGAAAATATTCTCATTGGAAGAACAAAAAGAAAGTTCTTTGTTTAAAGGCAAAGTTAGGGATTACATTGCGCCGCAAAACATTGATAACATTTCAGCCGATAGTGAATTACCAAACGGCATTGAAACTATTCACAGCGCAATTAAAGATTTTGATGTTATTATTGTGGATAGTTGGAGTAAAATGCTGGAAATTGACAGCCGTTTAAATTTAGATCAGGATTTCAGAAAAAAATATGATGGGAAACTATTTATTTTCATTTTTCAACAAACCTCTGACGGTAAAATGTATGGCGGTGCTAAAAATCAATTTGATGGTGATGTTATCCTGTTCGTGGAAAAATTCCCAGACTACCGACTAAGTTATATTTATCCGGATAAACACCGATATACCAGTACACCACTAGATCAGTTAAGATACAATATTTTCACACAGTCTTTAATGAGAGAAGAAGCTGAGGAAACCGAACCAACAGAAGTAATACAATTATAAATAACCATTTAAAACCACACATTATGGCAACAGAGAAAAAAACCACTCGAAAAAAAAATCAGACCGCAAGAACGGTATGTAGAAAAGTAATTAAAGTTGAAGGCTTAAAAGTCGACGGAACATTAAAAAAAGGATATAAATACGCTCCTGGAGGACGAATTGTAAAAGTAGCAACGGCGAAAAAAGAAACCGAAAAAAAGAAACCGGCAGCAAAGAAAAAAAGCGTTAGTAAAAAAAGACACAAGTCATTTTTGAGTTTCCTCGGTCTTTAGAAGTAGTAAATTTAGGTTAGTTAGTTGAAATTATCCCGGGCATTTTGTTCGGGATTTTTTTATATTTATCAGTCCTTTTTCAATGTTTTATTGAATAATAATATTACAAAGCGTTGGGTAATTCGTTAATATTTATAGTACCATTACTCCATAAAGCTATTTCTCCTTTGTCACTTTTTGGAAAACTAGGATCGATCTTACTAAAAATGTACTTCCCTTCTCCACTTTGTATAATAGAAAATGATTGCCTGCCGTTTTGGTTTTTTATAATTCTAATTGATTCTGTCCAAGAGTTATTATCAGAATTAAAAAAGATTGTAATTGCTGTTTCGTTCGTTGTTGTATCAACAAAAAAGGTTTTCATTTCAGTTGGTCTTAACGTGCCTAAATCAATTGGATTGACTCCCAAACCAAGTACCCGAATGTCCATCCCACTAACATTTAAATAATCTGGTATTACGACAAATTTAGCAGTTAAATTTTTTATTGCATATTCTCCTTGAAGCCCGATGAGAATTTGCGTTTGCGCACCATTGTTTTGCGATGGGCCAAGAAATGCAAGAGGGTAACTCCCTTGACTAGTAATTTGATTAGTATGCTTAATTATTTTTTCGGATAATTCAATATTTTTTGAGGTAAGTGACTGTATTTGCTCTCCCTGATCCTTAATTGTCTTATTTAATTTTTGTTCAGTTTCATCACCATCTTTCTTTGCAGCTAAATAGCTAAAATACATTGCCGCTACAGTACAAATCATTGCTAAAAGATAAAATATATTCATGTTTTTAGATTTCATAGTTTTTAAAAATTTACTAATTTCCCTTATGCAACGAAAGAGCCAGTGGCTCTTTTTGCTTTCCGCAATTATACGGGGTATATATCCACTAACTTTAAAAAGTTAAGCCCTTTCCGGGTTCCTCTCGATGGAAGCTGCATGTCAAATATAATAAATTATTTCTTTTTTGCATTCGCTTTTTTAATCGATTCCGAGTAATCATCCGGCAGTTCTGCATCAATATCACGCAGGTACTTTTTTAAAGCTTCGTGAGTTGCATGGCCGGTTATCATCATTAGTTTGCTTTCCGCTTCAAAAATGGTTAAATCCTTTCGAAACTCCCTGTATAATTTGGTTATAAACGTATGTCTGAAACTATACATTCCGTAATTTTCATCTAATCCGAATTCCTTTTTTACTTTATTAAATTGCTTCGAATAGTAATTTCTTTTATTATCATCTTCCGTCTCCCAATTCCCACCTATCTGATCCATAGCGAACAAATAATCATTCTTTGAGAATTTTGACAAATCCGGAATTTCATCAAAAAGAATTCGGGGAATGATCTTTGTTTTTACCGCTTTGGTTTTTGTTTTAACATGAAGTTGCCTGCTTATAAAATCGATATCACCAACTTTAAGGCGGCAGACTTCAACCGGACGCAGAAAGTTGTACGAAATGAATTTAATGAACAGTAATAAGGTTGGATAGCTTTTTTCCAATAATTCAAAAATTTCAGCTTCTTGTTTTACTGTATAAGTCCTGTTTCTTACAGGGGTAGAAGTCATGACATTAATTTTATCAATAAAATTTGCTTGAACAATTCTATTATCCACTAAAGCCGTGTAAAACACAGAAATGATACTCCTTGTGTTATTCCGGTTTGATGCGCTCGACTTTTTAGCAACTGAATTTAGGTAGCTGATAACAACATCTTCATTTACAGAAGTTATGAAACGATATTCCCAACCGTTATTTATAAGCCAGTCTTTGAATTGCGTTAAGCGACTTTTGAAATCGCGATAATAGGAATCGGAAATTTGCCCTTCTTTTAATTTCAGTATAAAATCTATTGCATCCGGAGCCGTATATTTCCTTGCTTCCTCGATTACGTCAGTTTCATCATAAGGATTATAACCGTTTTCCAAAATAAGCTGAACTGTTTCTCTTAATCGTTTAATTGCTTTATTTCTACCGCGAAGTGTCTTATACGACATTATTCCCGTGTCGATGGTCGGCTGTCTTTCGAGTTTTCCGGTTTCGGGGTTTCGGTAGGAGAAATAGACATACCACCGCCTGGACAGATCGCCGTTAGCGTCGTAAATCTTTGGTTCTGAGTATTTTTTCTTACCGTTCAAATCGTATGCGTAATCGTATGCGTTGGCAATTAGTTTTGTGATTTTTGGCATAAAAAAAGCGGCTTAAAAATCGCTTTAAGCCGCTTCGTTGTTGAGTTTTTTAAACCTCAAAAGTAAGGGTGAAAGACGGGTCTCGAACCCGCGACCTTCGGAACCACAATCCGACGCTCTAACCAACTGAGCTACAATCACCATTTGTTTACGGGTGCAAATATAGGGCATTTATCTATTTTCGCAAATAATTTTTTAAAAAAATTATATCAAATCTCCTAAACTATTGACAGCCAAATATCTTTCAACCGTAAATCCTTCACCAAAATCCGTCCCGATGAGCCTTCCAAGGTCCTGAGAACGGTAAACCAGGCTCTCCATAAAGTTTTTTGTAGCGATCGGCGTGATCGGTTCGGTCGAATTGGGTTCGTAAAATTGGGAACTGTACGCCATAATAGCTTCCACTTTTTTATCTGTAAATCCGGTTACGTCCACTACAAAATCGGGTTCGATGTTTTTCCACTGAATATAATGGTAGACTAAATTGGGTCGCCACGCTTCCTGCGGTTCACCGTTTACCTCAGTTTCGATTCGGCGCAAGCCTGAAAGAAAACAAGCGTCGGAAACCAGTTTGCTGCCTTTTGCGTGGTCAATATGACGGTCGTCTACAGCATTGCATAACACGATTTCGGGTTTATACTTTCTAATCATTTTAATAATTTCCAATTGATGCTTTTCATCATTCACAAAAAAACCGTCGCGAAATCTTAAATTTTCACGGATCGTAACCCCCAAAATTTCTGCAGCATTAGCCGCTTCCGTATCCCGTATATCAGCAGAACCACGCGTACCGAGTTCTCCCCGGGTCAAATCGACAATGCCGACCTTCTTTCCAAGCGAAATTTCTTTGGCAATCGTCGCGCCACAACCCAGTTCAACATCATCGGGATGCGCCCCGAAAGCAAGTATATCCAGTTTCATATATTAATTCAGAATTTTTTTCATGGTCATCGATTTATTAACCGTCTCAAGGAACTCCTTTTCCGGATCACTGTCCTTCGTAATTCCGCAACCAACAAACAAATGCGCTTTTTTATCTTTTATTTTCATACATCGTAGGTTGACAAACAAATCGGAATTTTCACTCCTTCCGGTGGCAAAATTCATGTTCAGTTCGCCTAAAAAACCGGCATAATATTCTCTGTCGTATCCTTCGTTCTGCAGGATAAAATCTTTGGCCAATAATTTCGGATACCCACAAACGGCGGGTGTTGGATGCAAAATTTTCAAAACCTGTTTCAGACTGTTAGCGTCATTCATCTTGGCGGAAATATCGGTTTTAATATGCAGCAGATTCCCCGCATAAGCCGTGTACGGACTAGAAACTATCTGCTCCGAAACATGATCTTTGAGGTTTTCCAGAATGAAATCGGTTACGAGTTGTTGTTCGTCTTTCTCTTTCTGTTTCCACACAACGTCCTCTTTTCCTTTATTGACTTTGGTTCCCGCTAAGGCAACGGTGTGAATTTCAAAATCCTTCACTTTTAGTAATTGTTCCGGAGTTGCCCCCATCCACAACCCTACTTTCGGATGAAAAAAGCAATATTTAAAGGCCTGCGGATAATTATGTAAAAGCTTCTGAAAAAAATCGGTTACATCAAAATGATCCAGATTCACGATTTCTTCTCTGGAAAGCACGACTTTTTTAAAATGTCCGGAATGAATATCGGCTACAGCCTTTTCGACCATTTGCTCAAAATCGTGTTTGGCTTTTTCGTCCATCTCATAAAAAACCGATGGCGTAGTGACTGTCGGATTACTTTCAAAATGCTCGACAATAACATCCAGATGGTTCTCCGGTAAAAGTACGTAATTTTCACTGTCGAAGGGCGCGAATACAAATCCGTTTTCCTCGAACGATTCCACGAAATACAAATGATCATTGCGCTGAAACAGCCCAACAATCTCTTTAGCATTTGGCTTGGAATACAAAACAAAAGGAAGCTGTTGCTCCTGATGCGTTTTTACTTTCAGAAATAAATCGGTCATATTTATCTTTTTCTTGGTAAAACCATAGTGGTTAGTTTGCAAAGCGAAACCAGTTTTTCGTGTTCGTCAACGATTCTGATTTCCCATAAATGAATACTGGCACCTTTGTGAATAATTTTAGCAGTGGCGGTCACCATTCCTTCCCGTTTGCTTCGCAGGTGATTTGCTGAAATTTCAATACCGCGAACTTCCTGCTTTTCCGGGTTGACAAACATCATGGATGCCGCACTGCCCACGCTTTCTGCCAAAGCAACTGAAGCACCGCCATGCAACAGACCCATTGGTTGATGTACTCTCGGATTAACAGGCATGGTTGCTACCAGAAAATCTTCGCCGGCATCGGTAAATTTCATCTCCAGTGTTTCCATCAAAGTATTATAACAGTAATTATTGCATCGTTCCAGTACTTTATCTTTATCAAATGACATAGTTTCTTCTTTAGATGTGTAAATTTATGAAATGTAATATCAAATTAACTACCTGCATTTAAACTAATTTGTTTTAAAAAACGTTAATAACGATAGGACAATCTGCACTAAAATTTAAAATTTTTCAATACTTTTACCAAAATAAGCTTTTTTTATGCGTCATTACATTTATATCCTTTTTATCGGATTTGTATTATCACTTACCTCATGCCGTCAGGATTTTGAATTTGAACCCAGCACCGGTGGCCTTGAATTCTCAAAACAAACCGTTTATCTGGACACGGTTTTCACCAATATCGGTTCAAGCACCTACACCCTTAAAGTTTATAATAACAGTGACAAAGATATTGAAATTCCAACGCTGAAACTGGGTGAAGGTGAGAATTCAAAATACCGTTTAATGGTAGACGGAATTCCCGGAAAAGTATTCAATAACGTGGAATTACTGGCCAAAGACAGCATGTTTATCTTCATCGAAACTACTATTGATTATACCGAATATGCCAATCCGGATTCGGAATACCTTTATACCGATAAGATTGAATTTCACAATATCAGTGGGACTCCTCAAACCGTTGATTTGGTTACTTTAGTAAGAGATGCTTATTTTTTATATCCCAAACGAGACAGTGAGGGAATGTACGAGACAATTCCAATAAACGGAGAACAGGAATACGGATTCTTTTTGGACCATAATGATCCGGTAAACGGTGATGAATACCATTGGAACAATACAAAACCCTACGTGATATATGGCTTTGCAGCAGTTCCTTCTTTAGAAACTTTAGAGATTGATCCGGGCGCTAAAATTCATTTCCATGCTGATTCCGGTCTGATTATAGGAAGCAATGCCACTATAAATTCAGTCGGAGATTTTTCCGATTATGATGCGGAAGGAAACGTGACTGTAGACAACGAAATCGTCTTTGAAAGCGATCGTCTTGAACCTGATTTTGCTGATGTTCCGGGACAATGGTTAGCCATTTATATGACAGAGGGCAGTAACGGCACATTCAAAAATACCACTATTAAAAATGCCGCTGTAGGTTTACTGATTGATAATAATGCAGGCACAGTGAATTTGAATGAGGTTCAGATTTATAATTGTTCCGATTTTGGAATATTAGCCCGAACTGCTACCATTAACGGACAAAATGTCGTTATTAACAATTGCGGTCAGGCAGGATTAGCCTGTACTAACGGCGGAAACTATAATTTTACACACTGTACATTTGCCAATTATTGGCCACGACCGAATCAGGTTCCGGTTTACATCGATAACGGAGACGTAGAAACCCCTTATGATCTTACCAATGCTAATTTTACAAATTGTATCATTTACGGATCAGGCAGCTACGGAATTTCATTGAAAAAAGAAAGTTCAGGAAGTTTTAATTACAATTTCAGAAACTGTCTGATTAAGTTCTTTGATTTCGGGCAATTTGAAACCGATCCTTTATATCCGATTGCCAATACCGCTAATTACCCGGGTTGTATCATTGCATTAAATTCAACGTCCAATAAGCCTGATTTCAAAAACCCATCTAAGAATCAATTGATTATCGGAGATGATTCTGCTGCCAACGGAACTGCAGATTTTTCTTTTTCTGATGGGACTGTCGACATTTTAGAAGATCCGAGACAGGATCCTTCCGATATGGGCGCTTACAATTCTATTGTTTTTCCAAATTAATTATTAACCAAAACCAAAAATAATTATGAACAAAACAATTTTAACTTTAGCAATTGCTTCTTTAAGCTTAATTGCCTGCAAAAAAGACGAAGAGAAAAAAGGGGATGCACCGGCTTCCACAACAGAAACTCCAGTCGCAGAGCCTGAAACAGCCACTGCAATTCCGGATTCGGCAGCTATTACCAAAGCCTGGACAGAATATGCCACCCCTGGTGAAGCCCACAAAATGATGATGGCAGAAAACGGGACATGGAACGGAGACATGACCATGTGGATGTCTGCCGGAGCCGAACCAATGAAAAACACTACCACCGCCGAATATAAAATGGCATTGGGAGGACGTTATCAGGAGGGAACTTACAAAGGGAATTTTATGGGAGCACCGTTTGAAGGGAAAAGCACTTTAGCTTATGACAACGCTACTCAAGAGTACACTTCCACATGGATTGACAATATGGGAACCGGAATCATGATTATGAAAGGAAAATACGATCCTGCCACAAAAATGTTCAGTTTTGAAGGCGACTGCGTAGATCCGGTTACGAAAAAAACCAAAAAAATGAGAGAAACGATTACCATAGTTGATGAAAATACCCGTAAAATGGAAATGTACGACACCGGTTACGATGGTAAAGAATTCAAAAACATGGAAATCGTGTCGACCAAAAAGAAATAATCTTTGAAGGATTTTTACTGTAAAAAGCACAAGGTAAATCTTGTGCTTTTTTTATGAATACAAACTTTGTTAACTGACTTTTTTAGAATAAATTTGCACTTTAAAAACAACAACACAAACTGTACAGACAAGTCCAAGATTTGTCTCTAAAAAACCGAAATAACATGATCCATTTCTTCGGAAACCAAACGAACACTGTTTTTGCAGTCCAAACGCAAAACGAATTATCGACTGAAGACATCTCAAAACTAAACTGGCTTTTTGGCAACGCACATAAAATAGAGAAATCCGTACTTGCGGATTTTTTTGTTGGACCTCGTGCCGCTATGGTAACGCCATGGAGTACCAATGCTGTTGAAATCACTCAGAATATGGGTATTTCAGGTATCATCAGAATTGAAGAATTTGAAAAAGTTGCTGCTGATTTTACCGATTTCGACCCGATGATTTCTCAAAAATATTCGGAGTTAAACCAAGACATTTACACAATCAACATCCAACCCGAGCCTATTTTGGACATTGAGGATATTGATGCTTATAACAAATCGGAAGGATTGGCTTTAAGTCCGGAAGAAGTGGAATATCTGAATAATTTATCTATTAAATTAGGCAGAAAACTGACGGATTCTGAGATTTTCGCTTTCTCGCAAGCCAATTCGGAGCACTGCCGTCACAAAATCTTCAACGGAACATTTGTGATTGATGGTGTGGAAAAACCGACTTCCCTATTCAAATTAATCAAGAAAACATCGGAAACAAATCCAAACGATATTGTTTCCGCTTATAAAGACAACGTAGCTTTTGTAAAAGGACCAAAAGTAACTCAGTTCGCACCAAAAAGTGCTGACAAACCTGATTTCTATCAGGAAAAAGAATTTGATTCGGTTCTTTCCCTAAAAGCAGAAACACACAACTTCCCTACTACCGTGGAACCGTTCAACGGAGCTGCTACAGGTTCGGGAGGAGAAATTCGTGACCGTTTAGCTGGTGGACAAGGTTCATTGCCTTTAGCAGGAACTGCAGTTTACATGACTTCCTACTCAAGACTGGAAGACGATCGTCCTTGGGAAGACACCATGAATGCAAGACCTTGGTTGTACCAAACACCAATGGACATTCTGATTAAAGCATCTAACGGAGCTTCGGATTTCGGAAACAAATTCGGGCAACCGTTAATTACAGGTTCGGTTTTAACTTTTGAGCACGAGGAAAACAACCGCAAAATCGGTTACGATAAAGTAATCATGCAGGCGGGTGGAATCGGATTCGGAAAATTAGATCAAGCCATTAAAAAGAAACCACAGGAAGGTGATAAAATCGTAATTCTTGGTGGAGAAAATTACAGAATCGGAATGGGTGGAGCTGCGGTTTCTTCTGCAGATACAGGTGCGTTTGGTTCGGGAATCGAATTGAATGCCATCCAACGTTCCAATCCGGAAATGCAAAAACGTGCTGCCAATGCCATTCGTGGTTTGGTGGAAAGTGATAACAACCCAATCGTATCTATTCACGATCACGGTGCCGGCGGACATTTGAACTGTCTTTCGGAATTGGTGGAAGAAACTGGTGGATTAATCGATTTGGATAAATTACCTGTTGGGGACCCTACCCTTTCGGCTAAAGAAATCATCGGAAACGAATCTCAGGAAAGAATGGGATTGGTTATCGGAAAAGAAAATATTGATATTTTACAAAAAATCGCTGACAGAGAGCGTTCCCCAATGTATCAAGTTGGTGATGTGACTGCTGATCACCGTTTTACGTTCGAATCAAAATCGACAGGTGCAAAACCGATGGATTATGCTTTGGAAGATTTCTTCGGAAGTTCGCCAAAAACCATCATGACCGACAAAACAGTTGCTACAAATTATTCCGATTTAGCCTATACAACTGAAAGTATTCCAACCTACTTGCACCAGGTATTGCAATTGGAAGCCGTAGCTTGTAAAGACTGGTTAACCAATAAAGTAGACCGTTGTGTGGGCGGACGCGTTGCGAAACAACAATGTGCCGGACCATTACAATTACCGTTGAACAATGTTGGGGTTATGGCCTTGGATTTCAAAGGAAAAGAAGGTATTGCAACAACAATCGGCCACTCGCCTATTTCGGCTTTGGTTGATCCTGTAGCGGGTTCAAGGACTGCAATTGCTGAAGCCTTATCCAACTTGGTTTGGGCTCCGCTAAAAGACAACTTACAATCGGTTTCGCTTTCTGCTAACTGGATGTGGGCTTGTAAAAACGAAGGTGAAGACGCCCGTTTATACGAAGCGGTAAAAGGTTGTTCGGATTTCGCTATCGAATTGGGAATCAACATTCCAACCGGAAAAGATTCGCTTTCCATGAAACAAAAATATCCGAATGACGAAGTAATTGCACCGGGAACGGTTATTATTTCGGCTGCCGGAAACTGTTCTAATATTACTAAAGTTGTTGAACCAGTTCTTCAAAGAAACGGCGGAAACATCTACTATATCAACTTATCTCAGGACAACTTCAAATTAGGAGGAAGTTCATTCGCGCAGATTTTAAACAAAATCGGTTCGGAAGTACCTACGATTAAAAATGCCGCTTATTTTAAATCTGCTTTCAATACACTTCAGGATTTAATTAAAGACCGTAAAATCAATGCCGGACACGATATCGGAAGCGGTGGTTTAATCACTACGTTATTGGAAATGTGTTTTGCAGATGTGAATTTAGGCGCTTCATTTGATTTAACTTCCCTTGGAGAAAAAGACACGGTAAAAGCATTATTTAACGAAAATATCGCTGTGGTTTTCCAGGCGGATGCTTCGGTTGAGGCTGTTTTTGCTCAGAATAATATCGAAATATTCAACATCGGTTCGGTTGTGGAAGGTAAATCGGTTACCATTAAAAACAACACCGATTCGTTTACTTTCGATGTTGCCAAATTGAGAGATACGTGGTTCAAAACGTCTTTCCTTTTAGATTCGAAACAATCGAAAAACGGAACCGCTTTGGCACGCTACAACAACTACAAAAACCAACCGCTTACCTATACTTTCCCATCGCATTTTGACGGAAAAGCACCGGTTATCGACAATACAAAACCAAGACCAAAAGCAGCCATCATCCGTGAAAAAGGAAGTAATTCCGAGCGCGAAATGGCGAATTCAATGTATCTGGCAGGTTTTGACGTAAAAGACGTTCACATGACCGATTTGATTTCGGGTCGTGAAACCTTGGAAGATATTCAATTCATCGGAGCTGTTGGAGGATTCTCGAACTCAGACGTATTAGGTTCTGCCAAAGGTTGGGCTGGAGCGTTCTTGTACAACGAAAAAGCCAATACGGCACTGAAAAACTTCTTCAAACGTGAAGATACTTTATCGGTTGGAATCTGTAACGGTTGTCAGTTGTTCATGGAATTGGAATTGGTAAATCCGGAGCACGAAGTACACGGAAAAATGTTTCATAACGACAGTCGCAAACACGAAAGTATCTTTACTTCAGTAACGGTACAGAAAAACAACTCGGTAATGCTTTCTACTTTGGAAGGAGCTACTTTAGGTGTTTGGGTTTCGCATGGTGAAGGTAAATTCCAATTACCGTATGCCGAAGAAAAATACAATATCGTTGGAAAATACGGGTACGACGCTTATCCGGCAAATCCAAACGGATCTGACTTCAATACAGCCATGATGTGTGATAAAACCGGACGTCATTTGGTAACAATGCCACACATTGAGCGTTCGACTTTCCCTTGGAACTGGGCGCATTATACCGATAACGGACAAAAAGACGAAGTGACTCCGTGGCACGAAGCCTTTGTGAATGCCCGTAAATGGATTGAAGCAAGAAAATAAAAAATATACACTTTTATTTACAAAAGCATCTTTTTTTAAAGATGCTTTTTTTGTATCATTGCCGAAAATTCTTTCATTTGGCTATGAATCATGACAATTGCTTAAACTGTGAGACGCCGTTAGCGGGGAAGTTCTGTTCTGAGTGCGGACAAAAATCAGACACACATCGCATTACATTCAAACATTTCATTATGCATGACGTTTTACACGGTGTCTGGCATTTTGAAAAAGGCATGCTTTTTACCGCCAAAGAAGCGCTTCTCCGACCTGGAAAAGCGGCACTGGATTATATCGGCGGAAAACGGATTCGGTATTACAATGTGTTTTATTTTATTTTACTGCTGCTCGGTTTGAATTTTTTCTTAAATCATTATTATGACCAAATCTCGGCTGAATATTATTCAATTTCCAATACAGATACTCATATTAAGAATGGTTTTGAAAAATTTATATCCTCGAATGCAAAAAGCATAATTCTTTCTTTCGTTCCCTTTTTCGCCCTAAACAGTCTTATTCTTTTCAGAAGAAAAAAATTTAATTTAAGCGAACACTTTATAATTGCCGGAATTACTTTTTTAGGAATTTTGATTTTAGTTACATTTTCCAATGCATCGGGCTTTTTAAATTTCATCAAATACCTTTATTTCATTAGTATTTTAGACGGATATCTCACTCCGCTTGTCATAATCGCGTATACGATTCGCAGCTATTATTCAACATTTTCAGACTCGTATACAAAATTTGGATTCAGTTTACGAATGTTCCTTTTTCTGTTATTCTTAGCAATCGAATTTATTTTGCTGATGCTAATCATTTTTGGCTATGTAACCGATTGGAAATCTGGAAGTTTTAGTTATCATTCATAAAAAAAGCCCCAAATAGTATCTTACTTTTAGGGCATGTACAAATCGGGGCTTTTTTTTATTTTGTAGCAAGTTTAGCTTTCTCTTTTCGGCTTTCGTAAGCATGAAGGTAATCCCCTTTAGGCTTGCCCAAATCAAACGAACTCCATTTGGTTAAAAATCGGGTTCTTTCTCGGGCATCATCCCTGTCTGCATCTTCATATTCGATTCGGTATAAAGCCGAATACATTTCGGCGCGACCGGTTCCGTGATAACAATGAATCAAAACCGGGTAATTGTCCGGATTATCCATAATTTTCAGGAACGAATCTACTTTATCTTGTGTTGGCACCTGATCTGATGGATTACTGTAATAATTCACCCCTTTTATTTTTGCGACAGCTTCTTTTTCCTGCTGCAATTCACCCGGTTGCTCAGGATTCAGAACCAAATCATTGGTTCCGGGCATTCTCAAATCGACTATCGACTTAATATTGTACTTTTTAACATAGCTTTCAATCTCGTCGGGAGGAATCACGCCGCTTTTGTATACTTTTCCTTCCGTGATGGTTTCGAAGTTGTGGTTGATGTTCATATCGTAAACATACTTCCCTACTCCAGCCACAACAATCAAAAGAACCAATAAGCCTATTTTCTTCTTCATCTTTATTTTTTATAATATAATTTCTGATCAATAATTCTTTCGAAGTAATCCTGTATAATAGCTTTACAGGCTTCTCCGTTTTCCAGCATTTCTTTATTCAGTTTGGCAATCAAATTACGCTCTAAAGCCTTATCCTTAATATCATAATATCCAACCACATTCTTTCCGTCGAAAGTGCAAATATAATTCCCGCGCTGAAATTGGTACAGATTTCCGTTGAAGTTAATCGTATACGGTTTTACTTTCGTATCCCCAATCAGACTTCTTCCCCAACTTCTAAATGGTTTATCATAGCCAACCATGTCTAAAATGGTCGGATAAATATCAATCTGCTGTGCTAATTCTTTATTAACCCCTTTCAGGCTTCCGTCGGGTTTATAAATAAGGATTGGTGTAGCCGTTCTGTTGACCACTTTTTCATATTCATCGTAATACGTCTGATTTCCATGATCGGCAGTTATGATGAAAATCGTGTTTTTAAACCAAGGTTGCTTTTTAGCTTCTTCAAAGAATTTTTTAAACGAATAATCGGTATATCCCACACACTGGTGCATTGGTACATTCCCTTTCGGAAACTTATTTTTGTATTTTTCAGGTACTATATAAGGTTCGTGGGAGGAAACCGTAAATACCGTACTGAAAAACGGTTTTTGTTTCTTATCCAGCGTCTGCTTCATGAACTGAAGGAAAGGCTCATCCCAGATCCCCCAAACCCCGTCAAATTCAGCATCGTTGTTGAATTCGGTTTTCCCGTAATAATGATCAAAACCAAGAATATTTCCGAAGCCTAAGAATCCCATCGAACCATTTGGAGCACCATGGAAGAAAGATGTATCATATCCCATTTCTTTCAGACAGGAAACCAACGATTGAATTTTCTGTTTCGGAAACGGTGATGATGTAAAGGCATCCCTAAACGATGGAACACCCGCTAAAATGGATGACATTCCGTGAATGGACTTACTTCCGTTTGCGAAACCGTTCGTATAAATCATACTGTGTTGCGCCAACGAATCCAGAAAGGGGGTATATCCCTGATAATCCGGAATATTCATATCTTTATTGAATGATCCCCAATATTCCCTTCCGAAACTTTCTGTGATAATCAATACCACATTCGGAGTAGATTTTGGATTGTTTCCATAGTGCTTAATCGGTTGAAAATTCGCTTCCACGACACTTTTATCGACCAGATTTATTTTCTTGAAACTTGTTTTTCCTATGGTTCTGATGATGGCAAACGGAGTATTTAAAATAATGTCAGCATGTTGCGGTTTTTCCACATATCGGTTGGCATCGATTAAATTTAATGGACGTGTGCTCTTTTTAAAATCGCCTCGTATTCCTCCAATCGATAAAAAAGCAACAACCAGTAATCCAATAAAGGAAAAAGGGAAATATTTTACTTTGCTGTGTGTAACGGGTTCATGAATGACTCTGACTTTTTTGTACAGATAAATCCAAAGCGCTGCCATGACAAAGAACAACAAATACACATGCCAATAACTGATTAAAAAACGGAACATCATTGCTGACTTGTCTTTTTCATGTTCTAACGAATCCCAAACCGTTATGGTGGTACGGGCATAGATGAACTTATAATAAATCAGGTCAATGAAATTCGTCGCATACGCAATTAAATTGGCTACAAAATAGAGATAAAACAGGAATTTCTGATAACCGTGTTTCGTATTGATCCATAACGGTAAAACCGAAAACAATATAAATAATCCGTTTATGTAAAGAATTGCGGTAGTGTCAAAGGTTAATCCGTGATAAGCCAGTCTGAAAAATTCGCTCACAGAATCCACTTTCAACAAACTGAAATTGTAGATAAAAAATAAGATTCGGGCAATAAAATAGAACAAATACACCAGCAACAACCTGTAAAATAGTGCTTTATATTCTTTTATACGAAAGAAGTTCTTCATGTTAAGTTAATGAAAATCAGTTTTTTTAGCGTCCAAAAATACAAAATAAGACAGTGATTGCTGCCTCATTGGGAAAAGATTAATAAACTTTTAAGCCTCAGCACTGAATTTTACAATTGATACCTAACTTTTTTCAGAGGAATAATACCAAAATATAGTATGCTTACATAGTATTTTAACCTCCAAAGCCCTATTTTTAATTCTTCAAGTTGAGGAACTGAGATGAAAAACACATTAAAAACAGACCAAATTCACCGAATTAAAGAATAAAGACTTCATCAAGAACAAAATACAAAGTAATAATTACCAACACTTTATAATTAAATTTTAGCAAAAAACCAGTAAAAAAGAATAAACATCAATCTATTTTTCTTTTTTTTTGCAATAAAATTTAATTTTTCATAATTTGCAGGAATAAAATCCTAGAAAATGAATCAAATCACACGTCTTTTTGATTTTCCTTACTATCAACTGGAAAAATATAATTTATCGGATGCTCTCGTTACCAAACAAAACGGAGAATGGATTAAAACTTCCACTAAGGAATATCTGGATAAAGCGAATACCATTTCCCGTGGTTTGCTTCGGATGGGAGTTCAGAAAAATGATAAAATCGCTATCATTTCCTCCAACAACAGAACCGAATGGAACATTACCGACATCGGTGTTTTACAAACCGGAGCACAGACAGTTCCTATTTACCCAACCATTTCAGCAGAGGATTACGAATACATATTAAACCACTCGGAATCAATATATTGTTTCGTTTCAGACAGTGAGGTTTTCGCAAAAATAAATTCCATCAAACACAATGTCCCAACACTAAAGGAAATTTATTCCTATAATGATATTCCGGGATGTAAAAGCTGGAAAGAAGTTTTACAATTAGGTGAAGACACATCTAACCAGAACGCTGTTGAAGAACGAAAAAACAGCATTGTAACAACCGATTTGGCTACCCTTATTTATACTTCGGGTACTACGGGTCGCCCAAAAGGCGTCATGTTAAGCCATCAGAATATTGTATCCGATGTATTGATGAGTGCACCGAGAGTACCACTCAGAGCAGGCGATTGCCGCGGATTAAGCTTTTTACCTGTTTGCCATATTTTTGAAAGAATGATTTTGTATCTCTACCAATATTATGGTATCTCCATTTACTTTGCAGAAAGTATTGAAAAGATGAGTGACAATCTGAAAGAGGTGAAACCTAATGTAATGACAGCCGTGCCGCGTCTTTTGGAAAAAGTGTACGATAAAATCTATGCTAAAGGCGCCGATCTGACCGGAATTAAAAAGAAATTATTCTTCTGGGCCATTGATTTGGGATTGGTTTACGAACCATACGAAGCCAATGGCTGGTGGTATGAATTCCAGTTAAAAATTGCCCGAAAGTTAATTTTCAGCAAATGGAAAGAAGGCCTTGGCGGACAATTGGAACTTATGGTATCCGGAAGTGCAGCACTGCAGCCGAGACTGACAAGAGTGTTTGCCGCAGCAGGAATCCCAATCATGGAAGGTTACGGTTTAACAGAAACATCACCCGTAATTTCAGTAAACGAAGAAAAAAACAAAGGATTTAAAATCGGAACCGTAGGTCGCGTTCTGGACGGTGTTGAAGTAAAAATCGCTGAAGATGGTGAAATCTTATGCAAAGGGCCTAACGTAATGATAGGCTACTACAAAGACGAAACCCAAACCAATGAAGCTCTTAATGGGGGCTACTTCCATACAGGAGATATTGGTGAAATCGATTCCGAAGGCTTCCTGAAAATCACCGACCGTAAAAAAGAAATGTTTAAAACCTCAGGCGGAAAATATGTTGCTCCGCAGGTTTTGGAAAACACCTTAAAACAATCCCGTTTCATCGAACAGATTATGGTAATTGGTGACGGTGAAAAAATGCCGGCCGCTTTCATACAACCGAATTTTGACTTCGTAAAAGAATGGGCAAAATTAAAAGGCATCTCTATTGGTTCAACCGAAGGTGAAATCTCTTCAAATCCTGACGTAAAACAACGTATCGAAGAAGAAGTGGAAGAACTGAATAAAAAATTCGGAAACTGGGAACAAGTGAAAAAAATCGAGCTTACTCCGGAAATCTGGTCCATTGACGGAGGACATTTAACGCCAACCATGAAATTAAAACGTAAAATCATAAAAGAAAAATATCAATATCTTTATGATAAAATCTATAATAATGATTAAAAACACACTAACTCCTCTCGATTGAGGAGTTTTTTTTTAAATTAACTTAAAAATAATACATTTTTATTATGCATGCATAGTATTTATTTGTATATTTGAATTCCTTTTAAAAAATCATGAAAGATAAAACAATAGACTATGTCTTAAGAGCAACGTGGCAGGCAGTTGCAAGAATGTACAATGAAGAAGCCACGAAATACGGGGCTACAATGGCTACCGGATTTGCTTTGCTTAGTATCGACCGGGAAAAAGGAACGCCTTCAACAGCTATCGGAACCCGGATGGGAATGGAACCGACAAGTCTGACAAGGACATTAAAATCAATGGAAGAAAAGGGATTGATTATCCGAAAGAAAAATCCAACCGACGGCCGCGGTGTCATAATTCATCTGACCAAATTAGGAAAGGAAAAAAGAGAATTATCAAAAACGACCGTACTAAAATTTAATGAAACGGTAAAAAAACATGTAACAGACGAACAACTGAACAGTTTCATGGAAGTTGCAGAAATCATCAATGAATTAATTGCCGACAAAAACATATTCAGTACAGACGATAACAAATAACAATAAAATAAACGATGTCAGATGATTGGGTAAAATTGCTTTTGTACCTTAACATCAGACTTCAAAAAAAACTAACAGAAACAGATGAAACGACTTATCAAAAAAGTAGCGGTGGTAGGATCCGGGATTATGGGATCCGGAATTGCTTGTCACTTTGCCAATATCGGAGTTGAAGTTTTACTTCTCGATATTGTTCCCAGAGAATTAACCGAAACGGAACAAAAGAAGGGTCTGACTTTGGAAAATAAAGCGGTTCGCAACCGACTGGTAAACGATCATTTGGCTAATGCCCTCAAATCAAATCCCTCCCCAATTTACGATCAGAAATTTGCAGGAAGAATCACAACGGGAAACACCACCGATGATTTGGAAAAAATCAAAGACTGCGATTGGATCATCGAAGTGGTTGTGGAACGTTTGGACATAAAGAAGTCTGTTTTTGAACAGATTGAAAAATACAGAAAACCGGGAACACTGATCACTTCCAACACATCCGGTATTCCAATAAAATTCATGAGCGAAGGAAGAAGCGAGGATTTCCAGAAACATTTCTGCGGAACACACTTCTTTAACCCTGCGCGTTACTTAAAATTATTCGAAATCATTCCGGGTCCCCAAACGGCAACGGAAGTATTGGATTTCTTAAACGAATACGGTGAAAAATTCTTAGGTAAAACTTCGGTTGTTGCCAAAGACACCCCGGCATTTATCGGAAACCGAATTGGTATCTTCGGAATTCAGAGTTTATTCCACTTAGTAAAAGGAATGGGACTCACCATTGAAGAAGTAGACAAATTAACGGGGCCGGTTATTGGCAGACCGAAATCAGCGACTTTCAGAACTGTTGACGTAGTTGGATTAGACACCTTGGTTCACGTAGCCAACGGAATCTACGAAAACTGCCCAACTGACGAAGCACACGAATTGTTCAAACTTCCGGATTTCATCAGTAAAATGATCGAAAACAACTGGTTGGGAAGCAAAACAGGACAAGGTTTCTACAAAAAAGTTGACAAAGACATTTTATCTTTAGATTTAGATACGCTAGAATACAGAACGGCTAAAAAAGCCTCTTTCGCCACCTTGGAAATGACCAAAACGATTGATAAACCTATCGACCGTTTTAAAGTATTGGTAAAAGGAACCGATAAGGCAGGTGAATTCTACAGAAAAAGTTTCTCGGCAATGTTTGCGTATGTTTCCAACAGAGTTCCTGAAATTACTGATGATTTCTACAAAATTGACGATGCCATGAAAGCCGGGTTTGGTTGGGAAAATGGTCCGTTCGAAATTTGGGATGCCATCGGTGTGGAAAAAGGAATCGAATTAATGACAGCGGAAGGACTTGCTCCGGCTGCCTGGGTAACTGAAATGCTTGCTTCCGGAAACAAATCTTTCTATACGGTAAAAGAAGGCGCTACGCATTATTATACACTTGCTTCAAAATCTCAAGTAAAAGTGCCGGGACAAGATGCATTTATCATCCTGAACAACATCCGCGAAAGTAAAAAAGTATGGAGCAACAGCGAAGCCGTTGTTCACGATTTGGGAGACGGAATTTTGAACTTAGAATTCCAATCTAAAATGAATTCGATTGGTGGCGGCGTAATTCAGGGTATCAACAAAGCCATCGAATTGGCTGAAAAAGACTTTCAGGGCTTAGTTATCGGAAATCAGGCTGCGAATTTTTCTGTCGGAGCCAATTTAGCCATGATTTTCATGATGGCCGTCGAGCAGGAATATGACGAATTAAACATGGCCATCAAAATGTTCCAGGACACCATGATGCGTTTACGCTATTCGGGAATACCTGTAATTGCCGCGCCTCACGGAATGACATTAGGCGGTGGTTGCGAGCTCACAATGCACGCTGACAAAGCCGTGGCAGCTGCAGAAACCTATATCGGATTAGTAGAATTTGGAGTTGGAGTAATTCCAGGCGGTGGTGGTTCTAAGGAAATGGCTTTGAGAGCTTCCGACACATTCCGTAAAAACGATGTCGAATTGAACGTTTTACAAGAATATTTTCTAACCGTTGGTATGGCAAAAGTAGCCACTTCTGCTTACGAAGGTTTCAATATCGGCGTGCTTCAAAAAGGCAGAGATATAGTGGTAGTAAACAAAGACCGTCAGATTGCCGAAGCTAAAAAACACGCACTTTTAATGGCCGAAGCAGGTTATACACAACCGGTAAAACGCAATGACATTAAAGTTTTGGGGAAACAGGCTTTGGGAATGTTCTTAGTAGGAACCGATCAGATGAAAGCCGGACAATACATCTCGGAACACGACAGAAAAATTGCCAACAAATTAGCGTATGTAATGGCGGGTGGTGATTTATCCGAACCAACCTTAGTCAGTGAACAATACTTATTGGATCTGGAACGTGAAGCTTTCTTATCGCTATGTACCGAAAGAAAAACACTGGAACGAATTCAGTTTATGTTAACCAAAGGAAAACCGTTGCGTAATTAGAAAATAGAAGCAAGAAAACAGAAACAAGAAAAATTCGCTTATAAATCAATCTTGACTCTTGACTCTTGTCTCTTTTCACTCAAAAAAAGAAAAAATGAAAACAGCCTATATAGTAAAAGCATACAGAACCGCCGTTGGTAAAGCACCAAAAGGAGTGTTCCGTTTTAAAAGACCGGATGAACTGGCAGCCGAAACCATCGAATACATGATGAATGAATTGCCGGACTTCGATAAAACCCGAATCGACGACGTAATGGTTGGAAACGCCATGCCGGAAGCCGAACAAGGCTTAAACATGGCCCGTTTAATTTCCTTAATGGGATTAAAAATCGACGATGTCCCGGGCGTAACCGTAAACCGATATTGCGCATCGGGAATTGAAACTATTGGTATGGCTACGGCTAAAATCCAGTCAGGAATGGCACATTGTATCATTGCCGGTGGTGCCGAAAGCATGAGTTATATTCCGATGGGAGGTTACAAACCCACTCCGGATTATAAAGCAGCGGCAGCTGGTCACGAAGATTATTACTGGGGCATGGGATTAACTGCCGAAGCGGTTGCGAAACAATTCAACGTTTCCCGTGAAGATCAGGATGAGTTCGCGTACAATTCACATATGAAAGCATTAAAAGCTCAGGCAGAAGGCAAATTCGATAAACAAATTGTTCCAATAACTGTTGAACAGGTGTATATCGATGAAAACGGCAAAAAAGCAACAAAATCATATGTTGTAACCAAAGACGAAGGTCCGAGAGCCGATACCAACAAAGAAGCATTAGGCAAATTAAAACCCGTTTTCGCAGCTGACGGTTCGGTAACTGCCGGAAACTCATCGCAAATGAGTGACGGAGCCGCTTTCGTACTGGTAATGTCGGAAGAAATGGTAAAAGAATTAAACCTTGAACCGATTGCGCGATTGGTCAACTTCGCTTCTTCGGGAGTTGAGCCTAGAATCATGGGAATCGGACCGGTTAAAGCCATTCCGAAAGCGGTAAAACAAGCCGGTTTACAATTAAAAGACATCGAATTATTCGAATTAAACGAGGCTTTCGCATCGCAATCGTTAGCAGTCATCCGTGAATTGGGATTGAATCCGGATATCGTGAACGTAAACGGAGGCGCCATTGCCTTAGGTCACCCACTGGGTTGTACCGGTGCAAAACTTTCGGTTCAATTGTTCGACGAAATGAAACGCCGCGGTAGCAAATACGGAATGGTAACCATGTGTGTGGGAACCGGGCAGGGAACTGCGGGAATTTACGAGTTGTTGTAGGAAAGAAAGGCAGGGGAACAAGAAGCAAGAGACAAGAGACAAGATATTAGATTCGAAAAAAGAGTCTGAAAAAATTATATGCCAAAAATAAAATATTATGCGCCACAACTTCAAAAATCTGAAGATTTGGATTCTATCTATGGAGATTACATCCGATATCTTTAAATTATGCAAGACATTTCCAAAATCTGAGACTTACTCCTTGATTAGTCAAATGAACAAATGTTCGGTTTCGATGCCATCAAATATTGCTGAAGGTTCAAATAGAGGAAATAAACATTTTCAACATTATTTAAATATTAGTCTGGGTTCTTCTTTTGAATTACAGACACAATTACTGATAGCTCTTCAAAATGAGTATTTATCAAAAGAAAAAACAGAGGAAATAGAAAACAAAATAATCGAATTTCAAAAGATGATGACTAGTTTCATTAGTAAGTTAGAATTGAAATAGAAAATAGAACTTAGAGATATGAAGTATAATTTTTCAAACCTCCTTCATATCTTATTTTCATCTAAATTCTATTAACGTTTTACTTCTTGATTCTTGGTTATTGCATCTAAAAAGTCTAAAAACATAAACTATGGAAGATATCACAAGAGGAGGTCAATTCCTTGTAAAAGAAACAAAATGCGAAAGCGTTTTCACACCGGAAGATTTCACCGAAGATCAGCTTATGATGCGTGACTCTGTAAAAGAGTTTGTTGATAAGGAACTTTGGGCACATAAAGACAAATTTGAGAAAAAAGATTATGCTTATACGGAAGCGAGCATGAAAAAAGCCGGAGAACTTGGTTTTCTTGGTGTAGCTGTTCCGGAAGAATACGGCGGATTAGGGATGGGATTCGTAAACACGATGTTGGTTTGTGATTACATTTCGGGTGCAACAGGTTCGTTTTCAACTGCTTTTGGGGCACATACCGGAATTGGAACCATGCCTATTACATTATACGGAACCGAAGAACAAAAACAAAAATACGTTCCGAAATTAGCTTCAGGTGAATGGTTCGGTTCATACTGTCTGACAGAGCCGGGAGCGGGTTCGGATGCGAATTCAGGAAAAACGAAAGCGGAACTTTCTGCCGACGGAAAATCATATAAAATCAACGGACAGAAAATGTGGATTTCCAATGCCGGTTTCTGCCACCTGATGATTGTTTTCGCAAGAATCGAAAATGATAAAAACATTACCGGTTTCATCGTAGAATATGATGCTGCCAATCCAAACGGAATCACACTTGGGGAGGAAGAGCATAAATTGGGAATCCGCGCCTCTTCTACCCGTCAGGTTTTCTTCAGCGACACGGTAGTTCCTGCTGAAAATATGCTGGCCGGGCGTGGTGAAGGTTTCAAAATAGCAATGAATGCACTGAACGTAGGTCGTGTAAAATTGGCTGCAGCCTGCCTGGATGCTCAAAGAAGAACCATCACCGGTGCCGTAAAATATGCTAACGAAAGAATGCAGTTTAACACTCCTATTGCCAATTTTGGAGCGGTGCGTTCAAAACTAGCTGAAATGGCAGCTTCTGCTTATGCCGGAGAAAGTGCTACTTATCGTGCTGGCGGTGCCATTGAGCAAAGAATTGCAGCACGCGATGCCGAAGGAAGTTCGCACAGCGAAGCCGAATTGAAAGGCGTTGAAGAGTTTGCCATCGAATGTTCCATTTTAAAAGTAGCCGTTTCAGAAGATATTCAGAATTGTACCGAT
Source organism: Flavobacterium limnosediminis JC2902 (assembly GCF_000498535.1). Taxonomy (GTDB): domain Bacteria; phylum Bacteroidota; class Bacteroidia; order Flavobacteriales; family Flavobacteriaceae; genus Flavobacterium; species Flavobacterium limnosediminis. The sequence goes on from NZ_AVGG01000007.1 coordinate 273,275, forward strand.
GAAGGTATCCAAATCTTTGGCGGTATGGGATTCTCAGAAGACACTCCGATGGAATCCGCCTGGAGAGATGCTCGTATCGCTCGTATTTACGAAGGTACGAACGAAATCAACCGTATGCTTTCCGTTGGGATGTTAATCAAAAAAGCAATGAAAGGTCACGTGGATTTATTAGGGCCGGCGATGAAAGTTGCCGAAGAACTAATGGGAATTCCTTCTTTCGAAACACCTGATTACTCCGAATTATTTGCCGAAGAAAAAGAACTTATCGGAAAACTGAAAAAAGCATTCTTAATGGTAGCTGGTTCAGCGGTTCAGAAATACGGTCCGGATTTGGAAGCACACCAACAATTATTAATGGCTGCAGCCGATATGCTGATCGAAATCTACATGGCGGAAAGTGCTATCCTTAGAACTGAAAAATTAGCAAAATCAAAAGGTGCCGATAATGTGAAAGAACAAATCGCCATGGCACAATTGTATTTATATCACGCTGTGGATACCATCGCACAAAAAGGGAAAGAAGGTATTGCCTCTTTTGCCGAAGGTGATGAACAACGCATGATGTTAATGGGATTACGCCGTTTTACAAAATATACAAACATGCCTAACATTGTAGCATTGCGTGAAACTATCGCAGCTAAAGTTGTGGCTGAAAACGCTTATTGCTTTTAATCGTAAGGATTAATTGACTTTAAAATTGGTTTAGTTTGTTTAAAAGCCGCTTTTGCATTTGCAGGGCGGTTTTTTTATGTTTTTTACTAATCAAAACAAGTTTTAAATCAAAATCATACTTATACAAAATCACTTAGAACAACAAACACCTAAAAATCAACGGAATAAAAACACATCTTAACGTAAAAAAGAACGTAAATCTCTAAAAAACAGTATCTTTAAGTCATAATTCAGAATTCCCCTACCAATATTTTTCATTATCATTAGTAATTTCTGCATAAGCAAACAGCCATTTGGCCATAAGTAACATTAAACTATTAGGATTATGAAACAAATTAAGATTATTCTTTTCATTGGTTTTGCTCTTATGAGTCTAACCAATTTGGCGCAAAAAAAGCAATTGCCTCCCATTATTGACAGAGAGTTGTTTTTTGGAGATCCTGAAATTACAGGAGCGCAATTGTCACCCGACGGTAAATTCATTTCTTTCATCAAAACCTATAAGGGAACGAGGAACATATGGGTAAAAAAAACTGACGAGGATTTCAAAAAAGCCAAACCGGTCTCAGCTGATACACTGCGTCCGATTTCCAATTACTTCTGGTCCAGAAACGGGAAGTATATCCTGTATTCTCAAGATAAAGGCGGCGATGAAAATTTCAACCTTTATGCGATCGACCCGAATGAAGCCTTAAAAAAAGGACAAGATGTGCCAAAAAGTAAGGACTTAACAAACTTAAAAGGTGTCAGGGTTTATATTTATGAACTTCCGTTAAAGGATCCCGATATAATTTACATAGGATTAAACGACCGCGATAAAGCATGGCATGATCTTTATAAATTAAAAATTTCAACAGGAGAAAAAACATTAATTTATAAAAACTTAGAAACCGACAGAATTACCGGCTGGCTTTTTGACTGGGACGGTAACTTACGATTAGCCACGCGTTCCAATCAGGACGGAAGTAACGATATATTAAGGGTTGAAAAGAATGGCTTCGAAAAAATATACAGTACCAATTCATTTGAATCGTCTGATCCCTACATTTTTGACAAAGACAACAAGAAAATTTATATCGTAACCAACAAAGGTGATGATTTGAACTTCTCACAATTAATCCTATTAGATCCCACAACCAAAAAAGAAGAGTTTGTAGAAAAAGATCCTTTAAACAAAGTTGATTTAAATAGCCTTAATTTTTCCGAAAAAACAAAATCAATCGTTTCAACAATTTACAACGACAGCAGACGAAGAATCTACTGGAAAGACAAAAGTTTTGAAAATGATTATAAAATGATTCAAAAATCATTTCCTAATGATGATATTTCCTTCTTTTCTTCCAACCTTGAAGAAAATCTCTGGCTTTTCAGTGTTTCAAGCGATATCAATCCGGGCAGTGTGTATCTCTTCGACAGGACAACAAAAAAAACAGCTTTTCAATATTCACCCAGACCAAAAATCCCAATGAAAGACTTAGCGAAAATGACTTCCATTTCCTATAAATCTTCAGATGGAATGGAAATCCCCTCCTTTTTGGTTCTACCTAATGGTGTTGATCATAAAAATCTCCCTTTAATTGTGGTTCCTCACGGCGGTCCATGGTCGCGAATTTATTGGGGGTATGGTGGGCTTCCGCAATTTTTAGCCAATAGAGGTTATGCCGTATTACTCCCTAATTTCAGAGGTTCGACCGGCTACGGCAAAAAATTTATTGATGCCGGGAATAATGAATGGGGACAAAAAATGCAGGACGACATTACTTGGGGTGTCAAATACCTGATTAACCAAGGCATTGCCGATCCTAAAAGAGTCGGCATAATGGGTGGCTCTTACGGGGGATATGCAACATTAGCCGGAGTTACATTCACGCCAGACACTTATGCCGCAGCCGTTTCCATTGTAGGGCCTTCAAATCTGAACACGCTACTCAACTCCATCCCTCCTTATTGGGAATCAATTCGAAAAGTGTTTTATTTGAGAATGGGGGACCCAACAACCCCTGAAGGCAAAGAACAGTTAGTACGACAATCACCTTTGACCCATGCCAATAAAATTAAAACACCTCTAATGGTAGTACAGGGAGCAAATGACCCAAGAGTGAACAAAGCTGAATCGGATCAAATAGTTGTTGCACTGCGTGACAGAGGATTTCCTGTCTCTTATATTTTAGCACCCGATGAGGGACATGGTTTTGCAAGACCTGTTAATAATATGGCCATGTACGCCGAAGCAGAAAAATTCCTTGCTAAACATTTAAACGGTCGGTACCAATCAACCATGACTCCGGAAGTTGAAAAGCGATTAAAAGAAATAACCGTTGATGTCAGTACTGTCACCCTGAAATAGTTTTACTCATCAATAAAATAGTAACCGCTGCGTAAATCTGTCATTTTACAAAGCGGTTTTCTCATTTTTGATAAAACCAATAAAAAGGCCTGAAAGTCGTTAAACTGCTCAGGCTTTTGAAGTAATTTTTAAAAAACTTATTCGTTATGCAAAAACGCTTGTCGGTTTAGCAACGTTTCTTCGCTTTCCACATGATTATCATCAGGAACACAACAGTCTACCGGACAAACGGCAGCACATTGCGGCTCTTCGTGGAAACCTTTACATTCCGTACATTTGCCCGGAACGATATAATAGATATCATCTGAAATCGGAGTTTGAGCGGCTTCTGCGTCCACTTCAGTACCGTCCGGAAGCACAATTTTTCCTTTTAAACTGGTTCCGTCTTTGTATCTCCAATCGTCTGCGCCTTCATATATTGCTGTATTCGGGCACTCCGGTTCACATGCCCCGCAGTTGATACATTCGTCTGTTATTATAATTGCCATTATTTTTTGCTTTATGCTTTAAGCCATAAGCCAAAAGCTATTATACCTAAATGTTAAAAAAGCTTATTCGATGAAGCACGTTGTCCAATGCTAAAAAAGCTTAATTTTGCACAAAATTACAATCAAAACCTTTCATAAACAAATTATATGAACCTCAATCAGAAAAAATCAGCTTTCATCGCATTAGGTCAGTTTTTAAGCCAGTTTTCATTGGATAACTCTGCCAGAAAAGAAGGTGTTTTACACAATGATTTATTCTTTGACAAGTTTATCGATCTGATTGAATTATCACAAAGTCATAACGGATGGTTTACGCCGGAACAGGTACATTATGCCATCAATTCCTGGGCGGAGGCCTTGACTGAAGAAAATCTGAACGAATGGTTATCTGCTTATGATCTTTCAAATGTTCAGCCAAAAACAGTCGGATTAATCCTTGCCGGAAATATTCCGCTGGTAGGTTTTCACGATTTTTTATCGGTACTGATAACCGGTCATAAAGTGTTGGTTAAAACATCGTCCAACGATCAGAAGTTACTTCCGTTTCTAGCCGACTACCTGATTGCCGTTGCTTCTGAAATGGCGGATAATATAGAGTTTGTCGAAGGAAAATTAGAAAATTTCGATGCGGTAATTGCCACCGGAAGCAACAACACGGCACGTTATTTCGAGTATTATTTCAAAGACGTTCCGAGTATAATTCGTAAAAACAGAAATTCCGTTGCCGTTTTGGACGGAAAAGAATCCAAAGAAGATTTAGTGGCATTGGGTGAAGATATTTTCCGTTATTTCGGATTGGGATGTCGCAATGTTTCCAAACTTTTTGTTCCTAAAGGCTACGATTTTAAACAGTTTTTTGAGGCGATATACGAATATGGCGATATCATTCACTATGAAAAATATGCCAACAATTACGATTATAACAAAGCCGTATTTTTAATGAGTCTGTTTCCGTTACTGGATAACGAATTCCTGACATTAAAAGAAGATTCAAGTTACGCCTCCCCAATTTCATCCGTTTTTTATGAATATTACGATGATTTAGAGACGGTAAAAAGTAAATTATTGGAAGATTCGGAAAAAATCCAGTGTATCGTGTCAAATAATTTGATAAATCGCAGCATTTCTTTTGGAAAATCACAAAAACCAAAATTATGTGATTATGCAGATAATGTCGATACCATTTCATTTTTATCAAAAATATAGCTTTTTAATCCCGAAAATGATATTAATTATACTAAATGTCGTTTTTTATCCCTGAAGTCGTTTTTTTTTAAGAAATTTGCTTGCATTAAACACACAACGATAATGCAATTACAACACAAAGACAACATTAGTCCGGTTTTACAAGACGGGATTAAAAACTACCTCATTGACATTGACGGTACAATTACGGAAGATGTTCCTAACGAACAACCGGAAAGAATGGCAACCTGCGAACCCTTCCCGGATGCCTTGGAAACCATCAACAAATGGTACGACGAAGGCCATCAGATTTGCTTCTTCACTTCCAGAACTGAAGAACACCGTGAAGTAACCACAGTATGGCTTAACAAACACGGATTCAAATTCCACAGCATCTTATTCGGAAAGCCAAGAGGCGGAAACTACCATTGGATCGACAATCATTTGGTGAAAGCAACCCGTTTTAATGGTAAATTTACCCAATTGGTGGAAAAAGAAGTAGTAATCCAGGTTTTCAACGATTAAATCATGAAGAAACATAATTTCAGCGCAGGACCATGTATTCTGCCTCAGGAAGTATTTGAAAAAGCGGCACAGGCGGTTTTAGATTTCAACGGTATGGGATTGTCCATATTGGAAATTTCCCACAGAGACAAGGCATTTGTTGCCGTAATGGAAGAAGCCAGAGCTTTGGCTTTGGAACTTTTAGGATTAACAGGTAAAGGCTATCAGGCTTTGTTTTTACAAGGTGGTGCCAGTATGGAGTTTTTACGCGTTCCGTATAACCTAATGAAAGTGGACGGCAAAGCAGCCTATCTTGATACCGGAACGTGGGCAAGCGGTGCGATCAAAGAAGCAAAACCATTCGGCGAAACTGTAGTGGTTGCATCTTCTAAACCAGACAATTATACTTATATTCCAAAAGAGTATTCCATTCCTGCAGATGCGGATTATTTCCACTGTACCAGTAACAATACGATTTTCGGAACACAGATGAAAAGCTTCCCGGAAACCAATGTTCCAATGGTTTGCGACATGAGTTCGGATATCTTCTCCAGAACATTGGATTTTTCAAAATTCGATTTGATTTATGCCGGAGCTCAAAAAAACATGGGTCCTGCCGGAACAACACTGATTGTCGTAAAAGAAGAAATTCTTGGTAAAACCGGAAGAGCGATTCCGAATATCATGAACTATCAGCAGCATATTGAAAAGGAAAGTATGTACAATACACCTGCTGTTTTTGCAATTTATACCTCACTCCTAACCTTACAATGGTTAAAAAACCTTGGTGGAATTGCCGCTATCGAAAAACTAAACGAGGCTAAAGCTAAATTATTATACGACGAAATCGACAGAAATCCTTTATTTAAAGGGACTACCGTAAAAGAAGATCGTTCAAACATGAATGCAACTTTCTTACTGGCCGATGAAAATCACACTGCGCTTTTCGATTCGATGTGGAAAGCAGCCGGAATTTCCGGAATCAGCGGACACCGTTCTGTAGGCGGTTACCGCGCATCGATGTACAATGCCTTACCAATTGAAAGCGTTCAGGTTTTAGTGGACGTAATGAAAGAATTAGAAAACAAAATATAGTTGATTTGGTTATTTGAGCAATCGATCATCCGATAAAACAAATAACCAAATTATCAAATCAACAAATTAACACAATGAAAATATTAGCAAACGACGGTCTCTCAGAAAGCGGAATTATCGCTCTTGAAAAAGCCGGATTTGAAGTTATAACAACCAAAGTGGCACAGGAACAGGTTGCCAATTATATTAATACAAATAACATTGATGTGCTTTTGGTGCGTAGTGCCACTAAAGTACGTCAGGATATCATCGACAATTGTCCGTCATTAAAAATCATCGGTCGTGGTGGTGTCGGAATGGATAATATCGATGTGACTCATGCCGTGGAAAAAGGAATTCACGTAATCAACACACCTGCTGCCTCATCAGAATCGGTAGCCGAATTGGTTTTCGCGCATTTGTTCTCCGGAGCCCGTTTCTTACACGATGCCAACAGAAATATGCCTTTGGAGGGTGATTCCCAATTCAACAATCTGAAAAAAGCGTATGCTGACGGAATCGAACTTCGCGGAAAAACCATCGGAATTATCGGTTTTGGCCGTATCGGTCGTGAAGTGGCACGAATGGCACTTGGTTTAGGTATGAAAGTACTGGCGACCGACAAACACGTGGACGAAGCCGTTATCAAGGTTGATTTCTATAACGGTCAGTTTATCAATGTTAACATCGAAACAGAACCGCTTGAAGATATTTTTAAACATTCCGATTTCATTACCATTCATACGCCAGCAATGGGAGACCATTTAATTGGAAGTGAAGAATTTGCAATGATGAAAAACGGTGTTGGTATCATCAATTGTGCAAGAGGCGGCGTTATCGATGAAGTGGCTTTGATTGATGCTTTAGATGAAGGAAAAGTACTTTTTGCAGGATTGGATGTTTTTGAGGAAGAACCAACTCCGGCCATTCAGGTACTGATGCATCCGAAGGTTTCCATGACACCACACATTGGTGCTGCAACATTGGAAGCTCAGGACCGAATCGGAACTGAATTGGCTGCACAGATTGTCAGTCTGTTAAAGAACGATTAACCAAATTTGTAAATATTTTTTGCTAAATTTGATATCCAACCATTAAAACCAATTTCAATGTTAGATCAGATATCAGAATTAGTAAAACAATTTGGCGGTGATGCCATTGTAAACAATCAATCGGTTCCAAACGAACACAATGAGGCTGTTATGAACGAAACCGGAAACAGTATTCTGTCCGGACTCAAAAACATGGTGGCTGAAGGAAATGTAAACGATATAGCCGGATTATTAAAAGGCGGTACTGTGGATGCTTCCAATCCAGTTGTAAAACAGTTAACCGATCAGCTTTCGGGTAATTTGGGACAGAAATTCGGTTTGAGCAGTGATACCGCTTCAGGAGTTGCAGGAAGCATGATTCCGAAAGTTTTGGGGTCATTAATCGGAAAAGCCAACGATCCGAATCAGCCGGGATTTAATGTTTCGGATATCGTAAATTCACTCGGAGGAAATTCCGGATTAATGGAAGCCGTTTCCAAATATGGAGGTCAATTTGGTTTAGACCAGAACAAGGATGGTAAAGTTGACATGAATGATGCCACTGCAGCCCTTTCAGGTAAAAGTGGAGGATTTTTGAGCGGAATTTTAGGAAAACTGTTCGGAAAATAAAGCAATGCATATAATTTTTAAAGCCAGACATTCGTGTTTGGCTTTTTTGTTAAATATACCCCTCATCTACCTGATTTTTAGTAACTTTATAAGAAAATTCATGAAGATGAAAAGAATATTTCACATAGTTGCCCTGACCTTAATTCTGATGGTGTTTGGATGTAATCCGACCAAGAAATCTTCGGCAGAAAAAACGGCGCCTGTAGCAGAAAAAGTCCCAGAAAAAGTCGAGAGCGATACGATACGGATTGCCAATCCCGATATTGAATACGAAGTAATAATTATCGATTCCGGTTTTAGACCCTGGCTGCAAAGTACCGCAAAACCACGTGATTTTTATTCCCAAAAACACCTGGAAAGCAGAAATATCCCTTGGGTAATCGAATGGAACAACAGAGCGCGTTCACCAAAATCTAAAGAAGATGCCGAGTTATTCCTTATGCAAATAGATTATCAGAACGGAACTGATTATGGCTACGAAGTGAATTATCTGCTTTATAATTATTTGGTTTATTTTCAGATAAAAAATAATATTCGCCTCGGAGGTTTTCCGCCTCGACCATAATTTGTATTTTTGGACATATTTCTGAAAAATGTCGAATTTAAAACAGCGTTGGGGAATAAAAAGTAATTGGCAGATGGCGGTTATCTTTGTCGTCTTTGCTATTACCGGAACCACCGCTTCCTTTCTTTCAAAACCTATCTTGACCTGGTTGGGCATTACCAGAGATAATTTGCATCCGGTATTGTATTGGACACTTTATATCCTGATTATTTTACCTGTTTATAAAGTTTTATTGGTTACCATCGGAACAATTTTTGGCCAACACACTTTTTTTAAAAATTTTGTTTTCAAAATGTTACGCAGTATGAAACTTGGTTTTATCGCAGACGCCTTCGGAAATAAAAAAAGAGGTCGATAAAACCTCTATTCTCTTGCTTCTATTCTCTATTCTCTATTTTTCTTTCTTAATCAGATAAGTATAAATCCACGTAAGTGTAAACGTCGGAATAAAATCCGTTCCCGGAATTAATTCTTCCACAAATTCTAAAACACCGCCGACTCTTCCCACGGCCCCTTTGTACATTCTGGAAAGTATGAAACCGGCTATCGGCGCCCAAATCACATCGGTAATTTCAGCCACAAGCGGAACTCCGTAAGAAGCATATCCAACCAAATCGAAAATAATCCCCAGAATAAGATTTCGTTTTCGATTATCAGCTTGTGCTTTTATCTGAACTTGTTCTGTCATTTATAAATTGTTTGCAAAAACTAAGGCAAATCCAATACCAAATCTTTTTTCAACCATGTGGTTTTCACTACTCTATCGAAAGTATTTTTCATTTAATTCAAAAAAAACGGAACACTGATTACTGATTACTGAACACTATTTCAACTTCGATTTGTAGTTCTTCCTGAGTTTGTCCAATTTCGGACTGATAACCGCCATGCAATAGCCCTGATTCTTATTTCGGTTGTAATAATTCTGATGGTAATCCTCCGCCTCATAAAATACTTTGGCTGAAGAAATTTTTGTCACCACCTTTTTACCGTAGATATTTTGATCGTTCAATAACTGAATAAAATTTTCAGCCGCTTTTTTCTGTGCTTCTGAGTGATAAAAAATCTCGCTTCTGTATTGAGTTCCCACATCGGCACCCTGACGGTTTAATGTAGTTGGATCATGCGTTGCAAAGAACACCTCAAGCAAATCCTCATAAGAAATCAAATCCGGATTAAACTTAATTTCTATTGCCTCGGCATGACCGGTGGTTCCTTCACAAACTTGCGCGTAGGTTGGATTCGTAACCGCGCCTCCAGTATATCCTGAAACGACTTTCTCCACACCTTTAAGTTCTAAAAACAGTGCTTCCGTACACCAGAAACAACCGCCTGCAAATGTTGCTGTTTCGTTTTTTTGATTTCCCATAACTGCAATCTCCTTTTCTTTACTGACACTTTTTCCTTTCTCTTTGGCTTCACAAGACAAAACGACAAGGGCAAAACAACTAAAAAATAACGTTTTCATAGCCTGTTTTTTTATTTAACAAATTTACCCAATAACTGAACGACAATACTGAATTAACGAAACTTTATAACATCAGTTACGATTTTTATGGACGGATGGATTTAATAGTTGCCCAAATCTTTGTTTCTTTGTACAAATTGAAAGTAATGATTCAGGTAAAAAACATACATAAAAATTTCGATAAACTGCATGTCCTTAAGGGCGTAAACCTTCACATTAAAAAAGGAGAAGTTGTATCTATCGTGGGAGCTTCGGGAGCAGGGAAAACGACTTTACTGCAGATCATGGGCACACTTGACAAGCCAACTGTTGAGAAAGGAACTGAGTTGATCATCTATGGTGAAAATCTTTTAAAGATGAATGACAAGGCGCTCTCGAAATTCAGAAATTTACAATTGGGATTCATTTTTCAGTTTCATCAGTTATTACCCGAATTTACAGCTCTTGAAAACGTTTGTATCCCCGCCTTCATAGCCGGAAAAGGTAAAAAAGAAACGGAAGAAGAAGCCAAAAAACTGCTGGATTATCTAGGGTTATCGCAACGTTATGACCACAAACCCGGAGAACTTTCCGGAGGTGAACAGCAACGTGTAGCCGTCGCCAGAGCTTTAATTAACAAGCCTGCCGTTATTTTTGCCGATGAACCTTCCGGAAATCTCGATACACATTCCGCCGAAAATTTACATCAGTTGTTTTTTAAACTCAGAGACGAATTCGGACAAACCTTCGTAATTGTAACTCACAACGAAGAATTGGCAAACATGGCCGACCGAAAACTGATTATGGTGGACGGCGATATCCGGAACGAAGTGGTTAAGTAAATTATGAGTAATTAGAAGTTAGTAATTAGAAGTTAGTAATTAGTTGTTCATAATTAGTGAAGATATGATTACAATCATTCTAAATCTTGCTTCTTGTCTCTTGCTTCTATTTTCTATCATCTATTCCCTGAACTTTGAGTCCATTCGAATTAAAATCCTTTCTCGACGAAAAAGTCGAACTTTATAATAATCCGAATTTTATCGAAAGTGATCCGGTACAGATTCCGCATCTCTATACCCAAAAAGAGGACATTGAAATTGCGGGTTTTTTGGCTGCCACCATTGCCTGGGGAAATCGCAAAATGATTATTAGCAACTCCAATAAAATGATGCAGTTGATGGGAAATGCGCCTTATGATTTCATTATGTCCCACAATGAAGCCAATCTGGAACGTCTTTCCACATTTGTACACCGAACCTTTAACGGTCAGGATTTCATTGGATTCGTTAAAAGTCTGCAACACATTTACAATAATCACAACGGCCTTGAAGCGGTTTTTGCCAAAAATCAGGAAATGAATTCGATGCAGAAGAGTATTTCAGAATTCAAGAAAGTTTTTTTCGAAATCGATCATTTGCCACGTACTAAAAAACATATTTCGGATCCAATGAACGGTTCGGCAGCCAAGCGCATAAACATGTATTTACGTTGGATGTGCCGTCAGGACAACAAAGGTGTCGATTTGGGAATCTGGAAAAGTATTTCTCCTTCAAAATTATCCTGTCCGCTTGATGTTCATTCCGGAAACGTAGCCCGAAAACTGGAATTGCTTACACGAAAACAAAACGATTTCAAAGCATTATCCGAATTGGATACAAGTTTACGCCTTCTTGACCCAACCGATCCCGTAAAATACGATTTTGCCTTATTTGGCCTTGGTATTTTTGAAGGATTCTAACAAATTTTAAATGTTAACAAATTATTAAGCAATTTTATCTCTATATTTGACGAAATTTTGATTTTTATTCAAACAAATCCCCAAGTCTGTTATATAAAAACCTAAATAACCTTGATTTTGTGATATATTTGTATGAAACCTGTATTTTTGTTCTTAACTAATGATGAAAATCGAAACGCGTTCCCTAAAACTGGGGATTTAGAGATCCTTCCCTCTGAAGAATATTTTAACAGTCTTAACCTTTCATATTCAGACAATTACCTTACAACTGAATTCATTTTCATCCTGTTAAAATTCTTCATAATACCTATTTTTATTCTAATCTTAATTACTCTGATATTTTTTCTGGTTGCCAACCGCTACAAATCTGAACAAGTATCAACCAAGAAAAAAAAGATTGACACTTTGGTGAATGATTTTTTAACAGAAATCATTTTTTCAACATATAGTGCTAAAGAATTAAAGAAAAAAATTGCGGATTTTAAATCCACAATTCCCTATGAAAAAAAGTGGTGTCGCCACATGATTCTGAATAAACTGATTCAATTTAAACAAAATATCCACGGATTCGACCAAAATCAGATTTTACTGATTTACAAATATTTCGGATTGGATAGTTACAGCAAGAAATTGATTAATGACAGAAGATGGTATTTCAAATCACTTGGTATTTACCATTATCAGGTTTTGGATTACAAAATTAAAAAGGGACAACTAAAGTATTTTTTAAAAAGCAAAAACAAATACCTGCGTTCAAACGCACTGATTGCCACAATAGCCTTATCCGATGAAAAATTTGGTGTTTTAGACGAATACACAGAGAAAATTTCAAGAGCCGACGAACTTAAGATTTTGGATATAATCTATCAGAAAAAATCCACACTTCCTAAAAACATAGTGAAATGGATACACCACGAGAACAATTCAATCGTAATTCTGGCTCTGAAGTTAATGATTCGCTATAGAGAGAAGTTAAGCGTTTCGCAAATAACCCATTTGTTACAGAACCCGGATAATTTGGTCCGAAAAGAAACATTATTGGCTATCAGAGAATTAAACCTTTATGAAGCTAACGATATTCTGATTGCACACTATCCGGAAGAAACTAATAAACGGAATAAAATTTCGTGCTTAAAAACATTGGGCATCATCGGGAATGAAAAAACAGTGGAATTTGCTTCGAAAATTTTATTAGAGGAAAATGATCTGGAAATCAAGTTTGAAATTATAAACTGTATTAATAAAATCGACTCAAAATACTTTACAAAATTTACTTCAGATGATGAATCGCAAAACAACATCATCAGCAAAATAATATTACATGTTACTAACCCCTATCTGAATTGAAAACGTTAGAATTTTTTATAAAACATTTTGAAACTTTTGCAGCATATTATTCCATAAGTTATGTGATATTTTATACGGTGTTGGCATTATTGTCGTATCTGGCCATTAAAAAATACTACAACTCAAAATACTATTTGCACAAAGGCGTATTGGTTAAATCGAACCATACTGTAGGGGTTTCCATAATCGCTCCGGCTTTTAATGAGGCTGCTACCCTTGTTTATAACGTTAAATCATTACTTTCACAGGAATATCCGAAATTTGAAGTCATCATCATTAATGACGGCAGTACGGATAATTCTCTGGAATTACTCATATCTGAATTCAGTTTGGTGAAAGTTGATTTTTTTTATCAGGAAAAGATTCCAACACAACTGGTAAAGGGACATTACAAATCGACAAATCCGATATATTCCAAATTGTTGATTGTTGATAAATTCAACGGCAACAGTAAAGCCGATGCTTCCAATGCAGGCATCAATTCGGCAAAATACTCGCTTTTCCTGTGTACGGATGTGGATTGCATCTTACGAAAAGACACCGTAGCCATCCTGGCAAAACCATTCCTTGAAAATACCGAAAAGGTAATCGCAACCGGAGCCACCATACGTACATCAAATTCCTGCAGGTTTAAAGACGGGGAACTCTATGAATCGCATTATCCTGATAACTTTTTTGCAAGATTTCAGGAATTGGAATACATCAGGGCTTTTGTATTCGGAAGAATGGCCTGGAGTAAAATGAACAGTTTATTGTTAGTATCCGGAGGACTGGGAATGTTTGATAAAGAAACGGTGATTAAAGTAGGTGGCTACTGGCATAAATCATTAGGAGAAGACATCGAACTAATTACTCGTATGCGTAAATTTATGCATGAGAAAAAAGAAAAGTTCCTCATCAAATACATTCCCGAAACACTTTGCTGGACAGAAGTTCCCGGCACCATGGATTTATTTATGAAACAGCGTACCAGATGGGCACGAGGTTTAATTCAGACTTTATCTTTACACAAAAAAATATTTCTTAATCCAAAATACGGAAAAACAGGATTACTTGCCTTTCCCTATTTTGTCTTCTTTGAATTTGCAGTTCCGATATTGGAAGTCATGGGACTCACCGTCTTGCTTTTGGACATATTTTTCTTCGACATTAACTACGATTTCCTTTTGATAGTCAGTGCTTTTATCTATTTATTCTATACGATAATAACGTTGTTATCAGTACTGTTGGATCAGTTAATTTACAAACATTATTCCAGTATCAAAGAGATTATCACTTTAATAGTGATGGTGTTTTTGGAACCCATAATATATCATCCGTTAAATGTTTATGCCTCATTAAAAGGGTATTGGAATTTCGTGACAAGAAAGGAACAAAAATGGGGACTCATGTCACGAAAAGGATTTACTAATTCAAATCAGATACAGTGAAAAAGATAGTATTTATAATCATTTTAAACCTGTTGTATGTTGTCAATTTACAAGCCCAAAAAATTGACACGGACAGCCTTTTGGTAAAAACGGCATCCGAATTAAATACGCAGAAAGATTATGCAAAAACCATCACGTTAGCACATTTAGGAATTAAAAATGCGCCCGATTATCTTGATTTTCACCTTCTTTTGGGAAGAGCCCACTGGCTTACACAACAAAAAGACAGCGCCCGTTATTACTTTAACCATGTTATAACCCGAAATCCTACCTATAAAGAAGCTTTCGGCTATCTTTCAAGATTGGAAATAGAAGAGAAAAACAGCACTAGTGCGGTTGCGGTTTTAGACAAAGCCATCTCCTTTTATCCGGAAGAAAAAGAATTTTATCTGTTGAAACTGGATGCTATCGCTCTGGAACGTGATGATGAAAAAACAATAGCCTATTTACATTCCGTATCCGAAAAATTTCCCGACGATAAGATTTTCCAAAATCAGTTGACCGAATTAAAAATGAAATCGGTTTCAGACCGTATAGGTTTAGGCTACAACTATACCACTTTTAACCGCGACGGTGTGGGTCCGTGGCATTTGGTCGGATTACAATACGTCCGCGAACGAAAAAAACTGACCCTGATCGGACGCGTTAATTACGCCGACCGACGTTCATACGGCAACAGCATCAACTCCGGATTCCAATATGAATTCGAAACGTATTTTACGAACAGCAAAAAAAGCTATTCGTTTATCAATGCTGCTTTCAGCGATGAAATAGTTTTCCCTAAACTGCGTCTCTCCTACTCCTACTTCCGGAATCTCGGAAAAGGCTGGGAAGGTGATTTGGGAGCCCGCTACATAAGAACTGCCGATAGTGATTTATATGCCGGAGTATTGGGAATAGGAAAATACGTTGGTTCGTATTGGTTTAATCTGAAATCCTATTGGCAATGGGACAATGATACAATGTATCCGGCTTTTACCGCAACTGCACGATATTATTTCGATACAAAATTCGACTATGCAACCCTGATTGCCGGTTACGGAACCTCTCCGGACGAAAGAGTGACTTTGGGACAATTTGAACAAAGGGTTTCACTGAATTCCTTCAGGGTCGGAGCAGGTTATTACATACTTTTATGGAAACACTATTGCCTGGGATTACAGGGAGTACTCAACAGACAGGAATACAAGCCGGATAATTATCAAAGCGAATTTGATATGTTTTTTTCAATTCAGTATAAATTTTAAACACAAAATTAAATACCACATACGCATGAAAAAAATAGTAATTATTGAAGATGATAAAATTATCATCAACATATTGGATTTTCTCCTGAAAAAAGAAGGTTTTGAAACCCATATTGCCAAAGACGGCATTGAAGGAATCGAAAAAATAAGCGCGCTTCGTCCGGATTTGATTATTTCAGATATCATGATGCCTTACAAATCCGGTCTTGAAATCACACTCTTTGCTAAAACCAATTATCCGGAAATCCCAATTATAATGATTTCCGCATTGGGAAAAGAAGATCAGACCGTAATTGAAGTATCAAAATTAGGGGTTGATGATTTCATAGCGAAACCCTTTGATCCGAAGGAACTGATAGAAAAAGTAAAACTTTTATTAGAAACGGTTTTGAAATAAAACCACTTTCAAATAAAAGGTTTATTACCCTCATGTGCCGCGAATGATTGTCTGATACTTACAACGATGACAACCAATTAGCGATAACTGGCTGAGAAATCGTATCTTTGCACAAAATATACGTTTTATGAGTACTTTTGAGCAATTCAATCTTCCAAAATCCTTACAAAAAGCCATAGATGACTTGGGCTTAACAACCCCTACGCCTATTCAGGTAAAATCTTTCCCGGTTATTATGTCAGGACGCGATGTAATGGGAATTGCACAAACCGGTACCGGTAAAACCTATGCTTATTTACTTCCCATCCTGAAACAATGGAAATTCACGCCTACACACACTCCGAAAGTGGTTATTATCGTTCCTACCCGTGAATTGGTGGTTCAGGTAGCCGAAGAAGTGGAAAAACTGACCAAATACATGTCGGTTCGTGTTTTAGGGGTTTATGGAGGCGTAAACATCAACACCCAAAAAACATCCGTATATCAAGGGGTTGACGTCTTAGTGGGAACACCTGGACGAATGATGGACTTGGCATTAGACAACGTTGTTCGTTTTGATGAAATGCAGAAATTGGTTATTGACGAATTCGATGAAATCCTGAATTTAGGTTTCCGTTTCCAAATTACCTCCATCCTTTCCATGATGCGTCCAAAACGCCAGAACATATTGTTTTCGGCAACCATGACCGATGAAGTGGATGAACTTTTGGATGAATATTTCGATTTTCCGGAAGAAGTTTCATTGGCACAATCAGGAACTCCATTGGAGAAAATTCAACAATTTGCCTATCACGTTCCCAATTTCCTTACGAAAGTCAACTTACTGAAACATTTGTTAACGCAGGATGAATCCTTGGAACGCATCCTTCTTTTCATCAATAACAAAAGAGTTGCTGATATTTTAATGGAGCATCTGGAAGAAGATTTTCCCGGACAATTTGGTGTGATCCATTCCAATAAATCGCAAAATTACCGTTTAAACACGATGGCCAGCTTTCAGGCAGGAGAAATCCGCGGAATCGTAACGACAGATATCATGGCTCGTGGTTTGGATATTTCCGATATTACACATGTAATCAATATGCAGTTTTCGGAAGTTCCGGAACAATACATTCACCGAATCGGTCGTACAGGTCGTGCCGATAAGGAAGGTATTGCGATCAGTATGATAGCACCATCAGAAGAAGAATTCCAGGTGGAAGCCGAACTTTTGATGGAAAAAGAGCTGGAAATCCTTCCACTTCCGGAAGATGTTAAAATCGAAGAAAAACGATTGGAATTTGAAAAAGACAAGAAGAAAGTCAAATTCCTGATGAAAAAGGTAAAACTGGAAGGTGGCGCTGCATTTCATGAAAAATCGGATAAAAATAAACAGGTCAATCTTGGCGGTCCCGGAAAGGTAAAACCAAGAAAAACAAAACCAACCAATCGTGCAGTGGAACGTAAACGTGCTGCGAAGAGAAAGAAGAAATAGTCTCAGTTTTCAGTCTCAGTAAACAGTTATCGTAAGCAGTAAAAACCTGAAAACCGTGACTGCGACTGAAAACTTAAATATGACTGCGACTGAATACTAAAAATGATTATCTTTGAAAAATCTTTAAAAATAAATGCAATTCAAACATCCCGAAATTCTGTATTTCCTTTTCTTATTGGTGATACCAATTTTGGTGCATTTGTTTCAGTTACGACGCTTTAAAACCGAATATTTCACCAATGTCCGGTTCCTGAAAGAACTCAGCATTCAAACCCGAAAGAGTTCCAAAATCAAAAAATGGTTATTATTAGCAACACGTTTGCTTTTATTGGCATGCTTGATTATCGCCTTTGCACAGCCTTTTTTCAAAGCCAAAGACAGTACCAATGCCGGAAACGAAATGATCATTATCCTTGACAATTCCTTTTCGATGCAGGCCAAAGGCAGTCGTGGCGAATTATTAAAACGATCCGTACAGGAATTACTGGAAGATACGCCGGCAAACCAGCGTTTTTCATTGGTTACCAATACCGAAACCTTTTGGGATACCGACATCAAATCGATTCAGAAAGACCTCCAAAACCTGCAGTACAGTGCGACTCCTTTTCAGTTGGATTTTCTGCTGACAAAAATCGAAACCAAGAAACACAATACACCTAAAGATATTTTCATCATTACTGATGCCGTGAATGCGCAATCGAAAAGCATTGAAAAACTAGATGAAAATTCCCCTATTTACTATTGGATTCCGAAAGCCGAAAATAAAAACAATGCTAGTATTGATGCGGTTTCCATAACCGGACAATCCGAAACGTTTTATGAAATTAAAGTCGACGTAAAAGGATTTGGTGATCTTGAAAATGATATTCCGATGTCAGTCTACAACGGAAAAAATCTGGTAGCAAAAACGGTAGCGAAACTCGAAGACAACAAGAAATCGGTACAATTCAATTTACCAAAAAAAGACTTTCACGGACACGTTTCCATTGAAGACAACAGTCTGAACTACGATAACACCTATTATTTCAGCATCTCAAAACCGGAAAAATCGAATGTGATTGTCATCGGCGAAAGCCTGAAAAACAATTTCCTGTCCCGAATTTACACTTCGGATGAGTTCAATTTCGCCTCGACAGAACTTAATGGCCTGGATTACAACGCCATTGAAAAACAAGATGCAATTGTCCTGAACGAAATTAAAGATATCCCACAAGCGTTAACGACCACACTTAAAGCGTTTTATGAAAAAGGCGGTAATGTGGTTCTGATTCCGTCTGCCGAAAGCACCTCCCAGAATCTGAACACTTTTTTAGGCAATTTCGGTGGAATTCAATTCGGAGCGCTGCAAAATCAGGAAAAACAGATTACGAAAATTGCGTTCAATCATCCGTTATACCAAACCGTTTTTGAGAAGAAAACCGATAATTTCCAATATCCGAAGGTCACTACTTCATTTAGTGTAAAGGGAAATGCTTCACCGGTTTTAAGTTATGCCGATCAGTCATTCTTTTTGGGTTCGGTGACGAATAAAATTGGGAATCTATATGTTTTCTCGGCTCCGATAAATAAAACCAACAGTAATTTTCAGAATTCGCCTTTGATTGTACCAACGTTTTTTAACATGGCACAAAGCAATCAGAAAACGGGAATTTCTGCATTTACCATCGGTGACAACCAAAATCTGATTTTAGACGCATTACTTTCTAAAGATGAAGTGGTTACTATTGCGAATGAGAACTCTGATTTCATTCCGATGCAACAAATCCTGAACAATAAAATCAAGTTGGCTTTTGGCGATTATCCGGAACTGTCGGGTAATTTCTCGGTGATGAAAAACAAAGAAGTACTGAAAAACATCAGTTTCAATCATCCCAGAACCGAAAGTGATCTTGGTCTGATAAACGACAACATATTTGATAATTATACTTCCGTAACTTCGGTGGAAGCTGTTTTCAACGATATCCATTCGTCGCGAACAGGCAACGAAGTGTGGAACTATTTTATACTGGCAACACTACTATTTTTAGTACTCGAACTACTGATTCAAAAATTCGTAAAATGAACGTAATTTTAAAAAACACAACTATTATCGATACCGAAAGTGCTTTTCACAACCAAAAAGCCGACATCAAAATTATCGATGGCATCATAACAAAAATTGGTCAGAATCTATCCAATGATGAGAATCTTGACCTTGTAGAATTGGACAATCTTCACGTTTCACAAGGATGGTTTGACGCATCGGTTTCCTTTGGCGAACCGGGATTTGAAGACCGTGAAACCATTGCAAACGGACTTTCAACAGCAGCAAAAAGCGGTTTTACCAACGTGGCTTTACAACCCAACTCACTTCCTGTTATCGACAATCAGTCACAGGTAAGTTTCGTACTAAATAAGGCTAACGGATTTGCCACACAATTACACCCGATCGGTGCTTTCACTAAAAACAGCGAAGGCAACGATTTAGCCGAAATGTTTGATATGAAAAACGCCGGAGCAATTGCTTTCGGTGACTATAATAAGAATTCCGACAACGCCAACCTGTTAAAAATCGGATTGCAGTACGTTCAGGATTTTGACGGATTGGTACTTGCCTATTGTCAAGACAAAACCATCAAAGGAAGCGGCGTGGTACATGAAGGTTTGGTAAGCACACGAATGGGATTAAAAGGAATTCCGGCTTTGGCTGAAGAACTGGAAATCGCCAGAAACTTGTTTTTATTGGAATACACAGGTGGAAAAATGCACATTCCTACGATTTCATCGGCAAAATCGGTTGCATTGATTCAATCGGCGAAAGCCAAAGGATTAAATGTGACTTGTAGCGTAGCGGTTCACAATTTAGTTTTGACTGACGAAGTTTTAACCGGATTTGACACAAGATACAAAGTAACACCGCCTTTACGTGATGAAAACCACAGAAAAGCCTTGATTGAAGGAGTTTTGGACGGAACGATTGACGTGATCACTTCCGACCATAATCCGTTGGATATCGAACACAAGAAAATGGAATTCGACAACGCCAAAAACGGAACCATCGGATTGGAGAGTGCGTTCGGAGCCTTACAAACGGTGTTACCAATCGAAGTTATTGTTGACAAATTAACCAACGGAAAAAACGTTTTCGGTATTGAAAAAACAGCTGTTAAAGAAGGAAACAAAGCTTCTCTTTCTTTATTCACTCCGGGCGGCAACTGGGAATTCGGAAAAGAAAACATTCTTTCCAAATCGAAAAATTCAGCCTTTTTAGGTCAGCCGATGAAAGGACGTGCCTATGGAATCTACAATAACGGACAATTGATTTTAAACTAATTCGTCATGGAAAACAATTCGGTACAAGAAGGAAAAACAACTGCCATAATTAGCTACTTCACAATTTTAGGAAGTATCATAGCTATTTTCATGAATCTGGAACCTAAAAATTCGTTTGCGGGTTTCCATATTCGCCAGGCCTTCGGATTAAACATTACCTTTTACATATTAGGCTATTTTATTGGTTATTTCGACAGTTGGTTTGTATCCATTCCTTTTTATGTTTTTTTTGCAGTTCTTTTTATTTATGGATTTATTGGAGCTGTTCAGGGCGAAATGAGGCTTATTCCGCTAGTAGGAGAGCATTTCCAGAAATGGTTTAAAAACTTATCATAACATGAATTTATCCTTATATCATCTCGTTAGAGAACCAAAACTAAAAAAAGAGAAAAATCCGCTTTTATTATTATTGCACGGTTATGGCAGTAACGAAGAAGATTTATTCTCCTTCGCACAGGAATTACCGGAGGACTATTTTGTGATTTCGGCCCGTGCTCCCTACCCGCTTCCGCCTTATGGCAATGCGTGGTATGCAATTCACTTTGATACGGATGAAAACAAATTCTCCGATAATGACGAAGCAAGGGCTTCCCGCGATTTGATTGCAGCATTCATCGACGAATTGGTGGAAAATTATCCGATTGACGCGAATAACGTTACATTGGTTGGTTTCAGTCAGGGTACGATTTTAAGTTATTCGGTAGCACTTTCCTATCCGGAAAAAGTACAGCGTGTGGTGGCTTTAAGTGGTTATCTGAATTTGGATATCGTGAAAGAGAACTTCCAAAACAACAACATTGGCAAACTGAAATTTTTCATTTCCCACGGAACTGCGGATCAGGTAATTCCTGTGGACTGGGCACGAAAAGCACCCGAGTATTTAAAAGATTTAGGATTGGATGTTGTGTATAAAGAATATCCGGTTGGTCATGGTGTGGCACCACAGAATTTCTTCGATTTTAAAAACTGGCTGGAATAATAAACTATTATTGACCTCAATGCTTTTGCATACCTTAATCAACAAAATGTAAATTTATTTTGCCACAAATTTAAATGATTTACACAGATTAATCAGGATAATCCTTAAATCTGCGGTTAAATTATTTTTTCACATAAATAAAAAGCTCCAAAAAAATGGAGCTTTTTTTATTCACCAACATCGCTGCCGGTTATTTTCTTTTCTACCGCAACAGCCGAAACATATTGAACCTGATTGCCTTTCTTAAGCACATATCCTTTCCAGGCTTCCAGCATCCAATCGGCTTTTACATATGGTTTCCCTTCACTTTCCCGTTTTAATAAGAGGGAATTTTTAGCGTCGGGTAAAAACAATTCGGCTATCGATTTATCTTCATTAAAAACAACATAGGCGTTTAAAGTCGCCTGTTCCTCGTCAACCTCTGTAGAATCCGAAACGGTGTTGTAAGGTGTCAGTCGGAAACCCTCTTCGAATACACGTATACACCTGTTTTTAGTTTGCGACCACATATATCCGGCCGAGGTGACACAACCCTTTTCGTCTTTATCAGTACCCAAAACAACAGGCTTTTGCTCCAAGACGATTTCATCATCTTTGGAATGATCCTTAAAGATAAAATCGCAGGAGGTAAGCAGTAAAGCTGTCAGGATTATTGATAAAACTGATTTCATGTCATCATTATTTAAGAAGGATACTAGAAGCTAATTTACTATAAAATTATTGTACCGGAACATTTTTGGGATGCAAAATTGTCTCCATGGTTTCAAAATCGGTCGGCTTATTATCGTTGACAAAATATTTAATTAAAATTTCACCACGAATCTGTCCGCTATACACATCAGCAATAATCCAACGGTGATTTAAAATTTTAATTTTGTTAATAATGAATTTATTGCCGTCAATCGGATCATACGGAATCAACGGATTTCCGTTAGGTTTCTCATTTAATGACAATAATTCGTTTTTTATCTTCTCCGTCAATTCAGGAATACTGTAATTTTCAAAATAATTTATGGATTCATCATCCATTTCCAGTGAGAAATAATTGGCATCCACCATCTGATTGTAAATAATATCGGAAGAATCCCTTACCATTTTGGTTTTCGCTTTTGCGTTTTCAATTTCCTTGCTTTGAGTTTTCAGAATTTTTGTGGAATTCATATACTGAAACACGTTAAACAACAAGGATAAAATAAATAAATATAAAACTGCTTTTTTCATTTTTAAATAGTAATTTCTAAATTATCATAGGCCAAAAATACATTTTTCGGCAATTTTTTTGCGACTTCTTCATGGAAACCCATCAGGTGACTTATGTGTGTCAGATAGGCGCGTTCAGGCTGTATCAAAGCTATAAAATCCAACGCTTCCTGCAAATTAAAATGTGTGGCATGCGGTTCTTCCCTGAGCGCATTGACTACCAATACCTTAACACCGTTTAATTTTTCAATTTCGTGTGCATCTATCGTTTTCACATCGGTTAAATATGCAAAATCATCCACCCTGAAACCAAAAACCTGCAAATCGCCATGCCATACCAAAATCGGTACCGCTGTTTTATTTCCGATTGCAAAAGGCTTATCGTTTTCAATCTCATTTACAATTACCGACGGAGCACCTGGATATCTGTTTTCTGTCTCAAATATATAATCGAAACGTCTTTTAAGACTCGTTATCACTCTTTTATCTGCAAATATGGGAAGAGGACCTTTCTTGAAGTTATAAGGCCGTATATCATCCAGACCCGCTGTGTGATCCGCATGTTCGTGTGTAAAGAGGATTCCGTCCAGATCATGACAATTGGAGGTTAACATCTGCTGGCGGAAATCAGGACCGCAATCAATCACAAAAGAATATCCCTCCCAATGGATCCAAACCGACACCCGCAATCTTTTGTCTTTAAAATCACTGCTTAAACACACCGAATGATGGCTTCCTATTACGGGAATACCCTGTGAAGTTCCGGTTCCTAAAAAATATACTTTCAAAATAGTTATGATTTTTACAAAAATAGGATTATTTATCTTTTGTAAAAATAGCTATTTTGTTAACTTTGTCAATATATAATGGAATTATGAAGAACATAGGCAGCGAAATCGTATTAAAAGGAGATCGCGAGATTGAAGTTATACCGGCTATTGCAGATAAAGCATTACGAATAAACCTCAACAGAAACATTTACGGTACATTTGCCGAAATTGGTGCGGGACAGGAAACCGTAAGACATTTTTTCCGTGCCGGAGGCGCGTCAAATACCATTGCAAAAGCAATGTCTGCCTACGACAAAGACTTCAGTGATGCCATTTATGGCGTGGAAGATGACGGCCGTTATGTTACCGAAAGTCGTCTGCGCAAAATGCTTACCCATGAAACCCGCCTGATTGAAGAACGTTTGGATCGTGAAAAGCATCCTGATAAAATGTTTTTCAGTTATGCGAATACTGTAGCAACCATCGATTTTGCCAAACAGTTTAAAGGTCACGGTTGGGTGGGAATCAATTTTCAGGTAGAACCGAATGAAGAATACAACGAAATCATTTTACACATTCGTTTTAAAGAAAACGACTCCAAATTACAACAGGAAACACTTGGTATTTTAGGAGTTAACCTTATTTATGGCGCGTTTTACAAATACAACGATCCTAAAAAAATACTGCGTTATTTATACGACCATTTGGATAAAGACCAATTGGAAATCGATACCATTAACTTCTCCGGCCCGCGTTTTAAAGACGTGGATAACCGATTGATGAGTTTACAATTGGTTAAAAACGGAATGACAGATGCGGTTATGTTTGGCCCGGACGGGAAAAACGTGCTTCCGGCTGCCGTTTTATACAAGAAAAACATTTTGGCCTTACGAGGAAGTTTCCGACCGGTTACGAAAGTAAACATGGACATGTATGAGAAATCACTGGAAATGTTCCTTCAGGAAAAGAAAGTCGAAAAAGAAAATGCCCTGGTGGTTTTTGAAATTACACTATCCAATTTACGTTCTGAAGGCGAAATCGATGAACTTGACTTTATGGACAGAGCTGAATTGCTTTGTTCCTTAGGCCAGACCGTTATGATTTCCAACTTCCAGGAATATTATAAAGTAGTGGAATATTTCTCCGAATATACCAAGGCCCGTATGGGATTGGCGATGGGTGTAAGCAACCTGATTGATATTTTCGACGAAAAATATTACCGCCATTTAAGTGGAGGAATTCTGGAAGCTTTCGGTAAGTTATTCTATCGTGATTTAAAAGTATTTTTATATCCGATGGAAGACGAAAATGGAGAAATCATAACTTCCCAAAACCTGAAAGTACATCCGCGTATGAAAGAACTGTACAAATTCTTTGCCTACAACGGAAAAGTGATGGACATAACCGATTTCGACAAAGATCACCTTAAAATCTTCTCCCGTGAAGTATTAAAAATGATCAGTAAGGGTAAAGAAGGCTGGGAAGACATGCTTCCGGAAGGTATTGCAGGATTGATCAAGAAAAACCATCTTTTCGGATACAACGAAAAAACACTTATAGAAGAACAGAAGAATTAGCTTGAAGCATTAAGCAATCAGTGTTCAGCCTGCAGTACGCAAACTGAACACTGATTACTCAATACTGATTACTTACCACTAAACTACTTCCCTAAAATCTGAGCTGCGTGTACTTTGGTTTTCACTGCGGAAATCACTTCTTCGATGATTCCTTTTTCATCAATTACAAAGGTGGTTCTGTGAATCCCGTCGAATTCTCTTCCCATAAATTTCTTAGGTCCCCAAACCCCAAAGGCTTCAATCACTTTTTTATCTTCATCAGCTAAAAGCGGAAACGGGAAATCAAATTTATCTTTAAACTTCCCTTGTGCTTTCTGACTGTCAGCACTAACACCCAAAAGCGCATAATTATTTACCTGAAAACGTTCAAAATTATCCCTTAAATCACAGGCTTCTGCGGTACATCCCGGTGTGTTGGCTTTCGGGTAAAAGAAAACCACCAGTTTTTTTCCGGCATAATCCGTTAACGAATGCAATTTCCCATCTTGATCTAGTCCTGAAAAATTGGGTGCTTTATCTCCTTTTTGTAATGTTGTCATTTTGATAGTTTCTGAGTTTCTGAGTGGCTAAGTTACAAAGTTTTTTCGAGGCACTAAGGTACTATGGTGCTAAGCTAAATTTAGCGGTTTTCCTTATTCATTGCGTTTTATCGACTAAGAAAACTTATTTTCGCAATTCGTAATTGATATTTGTAAAACCGCTATGACAAAAGACGAAAAAGTGCAATTTGTAATTGATACTTTAAACCAATACTATCCGGAAATTCCGATTCCTCTTGATCATAAAGATCCCTACACTCTACTGATTGCAGTTTTACTTTCGGCACAATGTACGGATGTTCGCGTGAACCAGATTACTCCTCTACTTTTTGCAAAAGCCGATAATCCGTATGATATGGTAAAACTTTCGGTGGAAGAAATCAAGGAAATCATAAAACCGTGCGGACTTTCACCTATGAAATCTAAAGGTATCTACGGTTTATCACAAATATTAATCGACAAACACAACGGGGAAGTTCCGCAGAGTTTTGAAGACCTTGAAGCATTACCGGCTGTGGGACATAAAACGGCAAGCGTAGTGATGAGCCAGGCTTTCGGCGTACCGGCTTTTCCGGTTGACACCCATATTCATAGATTGATGTACCGATGGAATTTAACCACAGGAAAAAATGTTCAGCAAACAGAAAAGGATGCCAAACGAATTTTCCCGCGCGAATTATGGAATGATTTACATCTCCAGATTATCTGGTACGGAAGGGAATATTCGCCTGCACGTGGTTGGGATTTGGAAAAGGACATCATCACAAAAACCGTTGGGAGAAAATCGGTTTTGGATGATTATTATAAACAAAAACAGATACTCAAAACTCTAAAATAAAGAAATGAATTAGTCACGAATTATCAAATTTTAATTCATGAATTCGTGGCTAAATTTTTTAACCATAAAAAATGTCCCGAAATCTCTTTCCCGGGACATTTTCCTAATTAGCAATATTCTCAAAAGTTAAATCACCTATCTTAGTTATGCTCAATGCTTTAGAATAGCTGAGCAAAAAGTCTACTGTGTCCTTTTTAGGTGCCATTTCGGGAGTTGCTTTTTTCTTTTTAGAGTAGAGTTTTGCCATTGCCTTTATATTTTGATTATAAAACAATAACGCAATCCTGATATAAATATTGTTTAATTGGTTAGAATAATTTGATTTTTTTCGATAACTTTTCTCAGGTTCATTAAAGCATAACGCATTCTGCCTAAGGCTGTATTGATGCTTACACCCGTTAAATCCGCAATTTCTTTGAAACTCAAATCGTCATAAATTCGCATCACTAAAACTTCGCGCTGATCGTCCGGCAATTCGTTTATCAAACGCTGCAAATCAACCTCAACCTGTTCCGTGATTATTCTGCTCTCTACATTCGGACTGTTATCCGTCATGAGGGAAAAAACAGAATACTCCTCTGTATCCCGGTTGAAAGGCATTTTTTTAGTTTTTCTGAAATAATCCACTATAAGATTATGGGAAATACGCATTACCCACGGCAAAAACTTACCTTCTTCGTTATAATTTTTCGTCTTTAAAGTTTTAATGACTTTAATGAAAGTGTCCTGAAAAATATCCTCGGTAACGTCTCTGTCCATTACCTTGGAATAAATAAACCCGAAAATTTTCGATTGGTGTCTCTCGATCAATGTAGCTAAAGCATTTTCATCTCCGCCTACATAATTTTTCACTAGGACTGCGTCCGGAAGTACAACATTAGCCATAATAATACCTTTTAGTTTTTGGTTTGGGAATAGATTCTGGTAATCTCTAAAAAGTATTTTTATACGATAGGCAATGTTATTTTATGAATTAATCTGAACCAAATATAACAATAAATATTTCAATCCTACAAATAATACCTTAAATTTTAACATTTAAAAATGCAATATCCTCATTAAAACGACCTCAAAAAAAGCATATCGCTATTTTAAAGTGACTATTATTAAAAAAAACACAGTTTAACACATACATTAATAATCCCGAAACAAATTCATTAAAAATCGGTTTTTAGTTATCTTTGCAATTCACCGACATTTTTCCATGAAGACTGACATCACAACATTAGAACCAAAGAAAAATATTATCATTAAAGGAGCACAACTTCACAACCTTAAAAATGTGGATGTGGCGATTCCGAGAAATAAACTTGTGGTCATCACAGGGCTTTCGGGTTCCGGAAAATCAAGTTTAGCTTTCGACACCCTATATGCCGAAGGACAACGCCGCTACGTTGAAAGTTTGTCTTCCTATGCCCGTCAGTTTTTAGGACGACTGGACAAACCCAAAGTGGACTACATCAAAGGGATTGCTCCTGCCATTGCCATTGAACAGAAAGTCAACACTACCAATGCACGTTCTACTGTTGGGACTTCTACTGAAATTTATGATTATCTGAAATTATTATATGCCCGAATTGGGAAAACTTTTTCACCAGTTTCAGGTAACGAAGTCAGAAAACATACGGTTAGTGATGTCATTTTCGAAGTTAAAAATTTCGATTTGGAAAGTAAATGGCTGCTACTCTCCCCTATTCATTTAGAGGAAGGCAGAGCACTGGAAGACAAACTTAAAGTACTGCTGCAGCAAGGTTTTGCACGTATTTTGGTTAACAATGAAATGGTTCGCCTTGATGAAATCGACCAACATTCACTGGATAACAAAGACGTGCTCTTAATCATTGACCGAATTGTGGTAAAAGAGGAAGAGGAATTTTACAACCGATTGGCCGATGCTGTTCAGACCGCTTTTTACGAAGGAAAAGGCGAATGCTATCTTCAGGAATTAAATTCGGAAAAGCGTTTTGTTTTCAGTAATAACTTTGAATTGGACGGAATCACATTCCTGGAACCTAACGTACACCTCTTCAGTTTTAACAATCCTTATGGCGCTTGCCCAAAATGTGAAGGCTACGGAAATGTAATCGGCATTGATGAGGAATTGGTAGTACCGAACACCGCACTTTCCGTCTATGAAAATGCCATTTACCCTTGGCGTGGCGAAAGCATGGGCTGGTACCGAGATCAGTTGGTGAACAACAGCCATCATTTCGATTTCCCGATTCACAAACCTTATTTCGAATTATCAAACGAACAAAAAGCTTTGATCTGGAACGGAAACAGCTATTTTGTAGGATTGGACGCTTTCTTTCAGGAATTGGAAGAGAAAAACTATAAAATTCAGAACCGCGTAATGTTATCGCGTTACCGCGGAAAAACAAAATGTAATGTCTGCAAAGGAAAACGTTTGCGTCCGGAAGCCAATTACATACAAGTGGGCGGAAAAACCATTTCGGATCTGGTGGATTTGCCGATCAAAAACCTAATCGAGTTTTTTAAAGGATTAACCTTATCCGAATACGATGAAAAAGTAGCCAAACGCCTTTTAATCGAAATCAATAACCGTTTGCGCTTTTTGGAGGAAGTCGGATTAAATTATCTGACGTTAAACCGAAATTCGGCTACACTTTCCGGGGGAGAATCACAGCGAATCAATCTAGCCACATCTTTGGGAAGCAGTTTAGTGGGATCCATGTATATTCTGGACGAACCGAGTATTGGATTGCATCCGAAAGACACCGAACGACTTATAAAAGTTTTGGAAGATTTGCGCAATTTAGGGAATACCGTAATTGTGGTGGAACACGATGAAGACATCATGAAAGCGGCCGATATGATTATCGACATCGGTCCCGAAGCAGGAACGTTGGGTGGTGAATTGGTCGCTCAGGGAACCTATGCTGAAATTCTGAAAGAAGAGACCCTCACAGCACAATATCTCAACGGTAAAATGCAGATAGAGGTTCCGAAAAAACGCCGCAAGTTCAAAAATCACATTGATGTTATTGGTGCTCGTGAAAACAACTTAAAAAACATTGATGTTACGTTCCCGTTAGAATGCCTGACGGTGATTACCGGTGTTTCGGGAAGCGGAAAAAGTACCTTGGTAAAAAAAATATTATTCCCTGCCATTCAGAAAAAACTGGAAGGTGTTGGTGAAAAAGCGGGTCAGTTTACCGAACTAGCCGGAAGTTATTCTCATGTAAAACACATTGAATATGTCGATCAGAATCCGATTGGAAGAAGTTCGCGCTCCAATCCGGTGACGTACATCAAAGCGTATGACGATATCCGTGATCTGTTCTCGAAACAACAATTGTCGAAAATGCGTGGTTATCAGCCGAAACATTTTTCGTTTAATGTGGAAGGCGGCCGTTGTGAAACCTGTAAAGGCGACGGTGAAGTAACCATTGAAATGCAATTCATGGCCGATGTGCATCTGGAATGTGAAACCTGTGGTGGGAAACGCTTCAAAAAGGAAATTCTGGAAGTCAATTACGAAAACAAAAACATTGATGACATCCTAACGATGACCATTGATGATGCCATAGCGTTTTTCAACAGTAATAATCAGACCAAAATTACTCAGAAATTACAACCTCTTCAGGATGTTGGTTTGGGATATGTTCAATTGGGACAATCCTCTTCTACCCTTTCCGGTGGGGAGGCACAGCGTATTAAACTGGCTTCCTTTTTAGTGAAAGGTACCACCAAGGAAAAAGCCTTATTTGTATTTGATGAACCTACAACCGGACTGCATTTCCACGATATCAAGAAATTATTAGCTTCGTTTGATGCTTTGCTTGAAAAAGGACATTCCATTATCGTGATCGAACACAACCTGGATTTGATTAAATGTGCCGATTACATCATCGATATTGGACCGGAAGGCGGCGAAAACGGCGGAAACCTGATTGCTTTCGGTACACCGGAGGAAGTTGCCAAAAATGCCAAATCCGTTACAGGGACATATCTGAAAGAAAAACTGTAGAAAAAATTTAATTATGAACTATTAACCGGATACAACTCAGATTGGATCCGGTTTTTAATATTTTGTTTTCTCTCAAAAGTTGTAACTCCCTATAACTGACAGCTCATTTTCGATTCTGTTTCGGTGATTGGAAAGTCCGATTTCATCACTATCGGGAACATACAGACAGATTATTAGTAATCAAACTTCAGAGGAAAGAACTATCCCTGTTCAGCAATTAACTGTACTTCAAATTATTACAATTAACACCTCATACTAATCCGAAAATTAAGACAATTTTTTACGAGTTTTTTGCAACAATCTGCAAGATTTTATCATAAAAAAAACAAGATTTTGGTATTTTTTCTTACGTTTGCGAAAATTTTTAAAAACAATAAAATGAAAAAATTTGTATTGTCTGTTGCAGCAGTATTAACTATTGGTTTTGCAAATGCACAGGAAAAAGCAAAAAACACTTCTGATGTGAGTTACGGGGTCAAAGCAGGTCTGAATTTAGCCAACATAGTTGGTGATGATGCCGGTGATGCCAATATGTATGTTGGATTTAATGCCGGTTTGTTTGTTGAAATTCCGGTAGCTGATAAATTATCAATCCAACCGGAATTATTGTATTCCACTCAGGGTTCTAAAGCTGAAGAAAATATTGAAGGGTATAATTTTGATCTTACTATGAAATTAAATTACATTAATGTACCGGTAATGTTCAAATATAAAGTAGCTGATAAATTTTCATTGGAAGCAGGACCATACGTTGGCTTTTTAGCTAATTCTAAAATAAAATACAAATCCAGTATCGTTTCAGGAAGTGAAGACATGGATGATTTATTAAAATCCACCGATTTCGGATTAGGTTTCGGTATGAACTATGAATTATCGGATATTGTTTTTGCTAATGCAAGATACCAGGCCGGTTTAACTCAAATAGGTGATACCGGAGAAGGAGATGATATTAAAAACTCTGTATTCCAAATCGGTTTAGGAATCAGATTCTAATTTTCAATTCCAAAACATACAAAAAAACCCATATGCACCGTTTTTAAATCAGACGGTTTATATGGGTTTTATTTATTGACAGGTTAGTCAAAATTCCTCAAAAAAATCTTTCTTAAGGCAGAAACGTATTATTCAATGACAATCTTTTTCGTGATTCTGTTTTTTTCAGTTTCTAAAACACCCATATAAACACCCTTGCTGAAACTGGAAACATCTATAGTTTCTATTTGTTTCGCATTGGAAATTGAGTCTTTATAAACCTCTTTCCCCTGAATGTCGATGAGTGAAAAAGTGTAATTATTCTCCTTTAGCGTTCCCAGGTTAATATTCAGCTTCCCTTTTGTCGGATTGGGAAAGAAACTGATTTGGAAATCGGTATTAAATGTCTCGCTTGCCAACGTTGTACTCGCTCGGGCAAAATGCAACATGGCACCCGTTGCAGCTTTGGCAACGTTAAAATTATATACGGGATCCATATTTATCAGCAAATCATTTACTGTGTGTGCGTAAGGTGTTTCGTTGGTTTCGAAAAATCCGGTAATGATTTCATTATTGTTTTCAAAAGGCATATAATCGGAGGCATAAGCATAGGATAATGTAGTGCTTAGCGGGGAATATAATCCAACGCACGTAATTAACTCATTCGTCATCGTGTTTGAAGTCGCATTATTACTCGTTGGACTTCCGGTATCTCTCTCGCATGTGATATTATTGTTTGTCATTCCAGCTCTTCCTCCCACTTCATCAATGTTAAAAACCAAACGAATATCCATCTTTGGATTCGTTCCGTTTACAACAGAGGACACATAGTGCTGGCTACCTATAAGACCATCTTCTTCCCCACTAAAATTAATGAACTTAATGGAATATTCCGTAGGGATGTTCTGCAGCAAACGTGCAATTTCCAGTATCGTAACCACGCCACTGCCATTGTCATTTGTTCCAGTTCCGGTAATAGAATCGTAGTGTCCGCAAACAATTACATATGTATTTGGATAAACTGTTCCTATCTTTGTCAGGACTAAATTTTTACAGGTGTAGGTGGAGTTGGCGAAGCTATCTTCTGTCATCTGACCGGCGGTATAGCCATAACTCAAATATTTGTTTTTTAACCAATTCAATGTATTTTGTAAGGCTTGGGTTCCTCTCCGTTTCACACCGAGAGCCTCATACTCTGTCAGGTTGTTTGTAATATTGGCTTGTGATGTCTGATTGGCCACATCAGCGTATCGTTGGATAAAGGTCTGCGCTGTGGTGATTTGCAGACCGGATATCACCAATAAAAACAGTATCGTTTTCTGTTTTAAAAAGTTCATTTTACAATAAGTTTTAGTTAAGTCAGTTAGTTTTGGTTCACGAATTTATAAAAATTTAACTAATTGATGATATTTTTTTATATTTTTCGATTCAATCTCGTTAAAATCATTTATGAAGCAAATACTATCATCAGAATTCATTGTTTACGTGCACAATCAGGAGGTAAGCTCCCGGTTTTATGAAACGATTTTCAGAACAAAACCTTCACTGGAAGTTCCCGGTATGACTGAATTTACACTTTCTGGAAACTTAAAAATCGGATTAATGCCCAATGCCGGAATTGCAAAAATCTTAACCGATAAAACGCCTCATCCGGAAAAAGGGAACGGTATCCCCCGCTGTGAATTGTATTTTCATATCGAGGATATTCAGTTTGAATTTGAAAATGCGGTCAAAGCAGGTGCGAAAATCATCAGTGAGATCAAAGATCGGGATTGGGGCGACCGGGTTTGTTATTTTTCCGATCCGGACGGGCATATTATCGCTTTCGCGGAAAAAATAAAATAAACCACTCCTATTTTGCAGGAATGCGATGCTTATATTTGCCACGAATTACACAAATTAGCACGAATTAATTTGTGAAAATTTGTGTAATTCGTGGTTAAGTTTTTAGAACTTGAAAAGTAAAACTCTAAAAGTGCGTAGTGTTATACTTTTGTTGGAGACCAATAAACCGTAAATCTGTAGATTAAAAACCAATGTGAAAATCTGCGAATCTGCGGCAATTAAATTCTCATTGTGCTATTTTCAATGTTTAAAATCAAATAGCAATCTCATTTCAAAAAAGGAAGGGAAACTTTTTATCATTTTTCAAACCTGATTTTCAGCAACATACATACAAAACTACTAATTCAGCAAAGATGTTCCTAATTTTTGGCACGCATATTGGATACTACCTATCAAATCAAAATCTGAATAAAATCAGAAGCGTGAATGCCGAAAAACGATACGAGTAGGTAAACTATTAAATTTTTGTATTATGAAGAAAATTACTCTTTTAGTAGCCAGTGTACTTCTGGTAGGAAGTATGGCTCATGCGTCAGAAAACCCTGTTTTTTCTGATACAAACGGAAAAGGTCCCCGCCACACTGTAGATTACAGAAATGCAGAACCTATTATGTTCATGGAACGCGGAATCGAATTCTATGTTTTTCCAGACGGACAATTTGATTTCAACACCCGTCCATCAGGTCCAAGACGCGAAAGTGCAAATGCCACTTACGGTGCACCAGGTGTACGTACTCATTACGGTCCCGCAAACTATGGCGTTCGAGTGGAACACGATAACTTTGGCAGAGTAAGACGCGTAGGCAACGTGTTTATCAACTACGACGGGTACAACAGGGTAAAACGCGTGGGTTCAGTGTATATGCGATACAACAGTTTTGCGCTATCTCAAGTAGGCGGTCTGCGAATCATGTACGATAGAAGAGGTCATATCATCGATGTGATCGGTTATGTAAACGGATGGAGCCATGCATATTTGTACTCTCCCTATGTATACAACGGAAACGGAGGTTATGACAACATGGATTACGGATACGATAGTGGTTCAGGCTATAACGAAGACGATTACTACTACTATAAAGCTGATGGAACAAAAGCCAAAATGAGCAAAGAAGAAATCGAGACTGTTAAAAAAGACGAACAATCTCTAATTGAGAAAAACAAAAGAACATAGTTAATAAATTTGGTTGGTTAAGTTTAGTTAGAATCCCGCAGAGCAGAGATGTGATGCGGGATTTTTTATTGCAATAACGAGGCCAGTTCTTTAGTCAGGTTCTTGCGACTGTACTGCTGTAAACCTACCGGATACACTTTTAAATTGTTCTCTAAATACAAATTAAAGTAATTCAGAAGAATTTCTTTTACTTTTTCTTTTTCATCGTACAACGCAAAAACACCGGTATTGGTTTGTTTGAGGATTACAGAAAAATCGGCGTCTTTAGGTCCGATAGCCAGAATTGGTCGTTCGGAAACCATATATTCAAATAATTTCCCCGGAATGATGCTTTTCGTGGCTTCTGAATCAATTTCAATAAGCAGTAAAACCTGTGATTTTCGTTGGTGTTCCAATGCTTCCTGATGCGAAACATAGCCGAGATTATTCACATATTCTGATAATTTAAATTCGGAAATCGTATCCAAAACTTCCTGACTGACAGCACCGATCAGTTTCAATTCGAAGCGGGCCTGGAAACTGTCGTTTTCTTGAATCAACTCGTTCAAAGCTTTCCATAAAACCCTTGGGTTTCGTTCCGATAAAAACGAACCAATGTGCGCTACAGTGAATTTTTCGTCCAACGGTTGTCGGCTAATATTCTCAACATCATAGCCATTGGTAATTACATGAATCGGTTTTGAGGTGATGGCTTCGAATTCCTTTTTGGTCGTCGGACTGGTTACCAACAGAAAATCGGCTGAATTCATTACTTCCGATTCTAATTTTTTATGTTTTTTTTCAGAGGAAGCCGATAATTTCAGTTCTTTATGATAACCGATGGTTGTCCACGGGTCACGGAAATCGGCGATCCATTTTACATTGCATTGCTGCTTTAATTGCAATCCTATCAAATGCAAACTGTGTGGTGGTCCGGTCGTGATTATGGTTTCGATTCCGTTTTCCTGAATGTACTTTTTCAGATATTTCACCGATGGTTTTACCCACAGAACTCTGGCATCCGGGATAAACAGATTTCCCCGAACCCAAAGTAGCATCTTCTGAAGGAACGATTGCTTTTTCTTATTCGGAATAATTCCGGAACTGATTTTTTCAGTACTCTTTTTTGAAAATACCGAAGCCCAGGCATACGGCTCAATGATTTTCTTTTTGAGGATGGTCACCTTTTCGGAAACTTCACCTGATAAGTTTTCATCCAATAAAGGATAGGTCGGATTCTCCGGAATGTAAACGATGGGTTCGATACCAAAATCCGGCAAGTACTTCACAAATTTTAACCAACGCTGCACGCCGGGACCGCCTGCGGGTGGCCAGTAATATGTTATAATGAGTACTTTTTTCATATTATAGTTTAGAAATCATCAATCCGCCCCAGGTAGCTGCCAATCCCAGAACCACGCTTAAACCGATATATAAAAAAGCGGTTCCCGATTGATTTGCCTGAAACAACTGGACATTTTCGTTTGAAAAAGTTGAAAAAGTCGTGTAACCTCCACAAAATCCTGTTACCAGAAAGAATTTCAGATCGGGATGCGTAACATCATTTTTCTCCAACCATCCCAAAAACAATCCGATCAGAAAACAACCTAAAACATTGGTAATAAACGTAGCATACGGAAAATACAACTGAAAAAAACGATTCACAAATTGAGAAGTCAGGTAACGAAAAACGCTGCCTAAACCTCCACCCAATGCTATTAACAGAATCGTTCTCAATATTTTTTCGCTTTTTCTTGTCTCTTGCTTCTTATCTCTTGCTTCTTACTTCTCGCCCCTACTTCTGCTCTTTTCTCTTTCTCATCTCAGCAAAAACACCAAAACCAAGCAATAACAACATTCCGATAAAACTGAATAGTGAAATCATACTTCCGGTTTTAACTACTTGCGGTTGGAATTTGAATTCGATCGTGTGTTTTCCGGCTGGAACGTTAATCGCTCTCAACACGTAATCGGCGCAGAAAATATCAGTTTCTTTACCGTCTATTGTTGCAATCCATCCTTTCGGATAATAGATTTCCGAGAAAACAGCCAATCCAGCATTTGTATTGTTTGACGTATATTTTAAATAATTCGGCTTGTAAACGTTTAACTGAATGGTTGCCAAACTGTCTTTTGCGAACAAAGTCGTTTTCACTGCCCCTGCAAAATCTTTCTGGTTCACAATTGCAGTTTTCTTTGTATCCAGTTTATCCAGTGCTTTCATTTCCTCATCGGCTGAATTCACCAACTTGACTTCATTCACAAACCAAGCATTGCCGTTGGCATTCGGATTAACCATCGGTACGTCTTGTCTTTGCTCGTCTTTCTGAATGATGTATTTCACATTCAGCATGTTCAGTACATTGATATTATTCTTTTCTATCTGATAATCATACAACTGCTCAATACGTCTTGGTCTTACTGCACTGTAACCTGATAATGATTTATGGAAATAGGATGTTCTGGCCTGCAGTCTGCCTTCTATTTCATAAACACGAAAGTGTGCCGTATCCTGTAAAATATGTTGATCTGCCGGAGTCGGTTCGAACGGAATATCCGCTTGACGGGCAGAAATGAAACTATCATTGTTGACATAATTTTTATCTACGAAGAACAAATCACCCACCATTAAAACACCAACGATGATTATGGCTGTAAGTTCCGATACCTTATTTTTGATGAAGAACCAAAGCGTTCCTGCAGCCAACAGAATCAATATTCCCGAACGCATTAAATCGGACGTGTACATTGCCTGACGCTGTTCTTTTAACGCTTGTACGAACGGACCTCCCATTTCGCCATAGGCCTGCAGATACATACTGTCGCTTCCACCACTGAAACTGAACATTCCTTTACAAATGAAAAGCAACACAAAAACACCCAATGCCGTTGCTGCCGACATCCATAAACCTCTAAATCGTTCTTTTTCCTCCGCTTTAAAAAAGGCCTGCAGCCCTAAAATAGCCATCACTGGCATACATAATTCCAATACTACCTGAATAGAGGAAACAGCACGGAATTTATCGTACATAGGTACATAATCAATGAAGAAATCGGTCAGCATCGGGAAATTTTTACCCCAGGAAAGCAGTAGCGATAAAATGGCACCACCTAAAAAGGCATACTTAATTTTTCGTTTGTCGATGAACATGCCAAGTACAAACAAGAAGAAAACAATGGCTCCGATATAAGCGGGAGCTGCAACTATAGGCTGATCTCCCCAATAGGTTGGCACCGATGAAGCGAATTCTTTTGCTTCTGTTGGAGAAGCGCCTTGTCCTGATACAAATTCATACATTGGTGAATCTTCCCCAACATTTTCATTATTCGAACCACCAAATAAACGTGGTGAAATTAAATTTAAACTTTCTGCTATTCCGTAACTGTATTCCGTGATATAATAATATGGCATTGATGACGTTGTCTGATTCTTAGAGCCATCCGGATTGAAAGTCAGCTCGCTTTTGCCTCTCATACTGAAATCGGCATATTCGGTCGTTGCCATTAAGTTCGTTGCATTGGCCCCTATAGCCAAAACAGCGGCTAAAGCAAATATCCCCGAGGTGATTCCGATACTTTTGAAATCTTTGTTTCTGATGTACTGGATAATGAAAAATGCTGCAATCATCAATAATAAAAACAACAAGTAGTATGTCATCTGGAAATGATTTGCATTTATTTCAAAAGCAACAGCTATCATTGTTAGCAATCCACCAGCAATATATCGTTTCTGATACACCATGATTACACCCGCCACTACCATCGGCATATAGGCAATCGCATGGGCTTTGGCGTTGTGTCCAACGCCCAGAATAATTATCATATAAGTGGAAAAACCGAAAGCAAGTGCCCCAAAAAAGGCCTTGAGATTGTCTACTTTTAAAGACTTCAGCAAAATGAAAAATCCAATAAAATAAAGGAACAGATAATCCGCAGGACGCGGTAAAAAACGAATAAAATTATCAAGTTGTTTGATATAATTATGCGGATAATTCGCTCCCAACTGATAGGTAGGCATTCCACCAAAAGCACTGTTGGTCCAATAAGGTTCTTCTCCGGTTTCTTTTCTGAAATCGTTTTGCTCCTTTGCCATTCCGGTGTATTGGGCAATATCACTCTGATATACTTTTTTACCCTGCATTACCGGATAAAAATAGAGTATGGAAATTACTGCAAAGCCGATTACGACTAACAAATAAGGGTAAATCTTGTTCAGGTTTTTCATATTATTCTGCTTCTGTTCGCTTAAAAATCAGGCTAAAATAACAATAAAAACCCTTTAAAAAAAGAAAACGAATAACTCGGCCGTTATTCGTTTTAATTTAAACTATTCAATTTCTTCAAAATCAATATACTCGCCAACTTTCTTCTTTTCTTTCGGCATTTCGGCGTGAGAAGATGATTGCGTATTTGATTGCGACTGCTGCTGCTGGTAATTTTGCTGTTGCTGCTTAAAATTCTCTTCGGCTTTCTTAACCACTTGTTGTAAAAAGTAAGGTGCTAACAATCGCATTACGAATTTTAACGCATAGTATATAAAGAGTATCCAGAATAAGGCTTTTATCAAACCTGTAAGTGATGCTGTTTCCATCCTAAATCTAAATTTTGTCAAATTTAAGCAAAGCTACATTTAAAAATAAAATCTGTTTCTTAAAATAATAATAAATTAACTATTTTTGGTCAACTGTTACCTATCGTAATTTAAACAAAATACGCAATCATGCTCCAATTTAAAACGAAACTTCTTGGTTTATTGCTCTTTACCTCAGGAATTACATTTGCTCAATATACCGATGAAATTAATTCCAACCGCCCCGGAGAATCTTTTGGTGCCTTTTCAATAGGCAAAAAAGTAATTCAGGCAGAATCTGGCATCTATTACATTAAAGAAAAGCACAACCTACAGGAATGGGAAGCAAAAGGTTTCGGATTGGATTTAGCCTTGCGTTACGGTGCTTTTTTTGAGCAGTTGGAGCTTATTGCCGAAATGCAGTACCAAACCGACAATTATACTTCTCCAGTTATAGACGAAAACCGAAACGGATTCAAACAACTTACTGTTGGAGCAAAATACTTATTTTATGATCCTTGGAAAAATTATAAAGAAAAAGTGAACATCTACAGCTGGAAAGCCAATAAAAAATTTAAATGGAGAACCTTATTACCCGCTATTGGTGGGTATGTCGGTGCCAATTTTAATGTAGGTGATAATCCTTATACCTTTCCTACTGATCCTAAATTCAGTCCGAAAGTAATGCTGTTATTACAAAATCACTTTGGAAGCCGAACCGTGTTAACCACAAATATTATCGCCGACAAGTTCACCACTGATTATCCGAGCTACGGTTATATTTTAACATTGAGTCGTGGTATAAATCAAAATTGGTCTGTTTTCTTTGAAAATCAAGGATACAAAAGTGATTGGTATGCCGATTGTATTTTTCGCGGAGGCGCGGCCTATCTGATAAAGAAAAACATGCAGATTGACGCTTCCCTGGGAACCAGTATTAAAAACACACCTTCCATTTTCACCGGAGCTATAGGATTCTCATGGCGTTTTGACAAAGGTTACAAACCGATTGAAATTAAAGACGGAAAAGAAGTTAAGGGAGATTCGAAAGCCAAAAAAGTAGAAGAAGAAAAGAAAAAACGTTCCGACGAAGTTAAATAACCATGATTACAATTAAAGAAGTCAGTTCCCAAAAAGAACTAAAGGAGTTTGTATTATTTTCCTTTGAAATTTTTAAAAACAATCCTTATTGGATTCCGCCAATAATTGCCGATGAACTGGAAGGTTTTGACCGCACCAAAAATCCGGCGTTTAAAAATGCGGAAGTTCATTTTTATCTGGCTTACAAAGACAATAAAATTGCCGGCAAAATTGCCACAATCATCAACTGGGACGAAGTAAATCTGTTAGGCAAAAAGAAAGTACGCTTCGGATGGTTTGATGTTATAGACGACATCGAAGTAACCAAAGCCCTATTGGGAAAAGCACAGGAACTTGGCCATAAACACAACATGGATCATATTGAAGGTCCGATGGGTTTTTCAAATCTGGACAAAGTGGGTGTTTTAACCGAAGGTTTTGACGAATTGGGAACTATGATTTCCTGGTACAGCATGCCTTATTATAAGGAACATTTTGAAAAACTGGGAATGGTCACCGAAAAAGAATTCTACGAAAGCTGGTTCACCATGGATGCCATCAACCCGGCACCTTTTCAGCGTGCCAGTAAAATGATCAAAGAGCGTTACGGACTAAAAACACTTCATTTCAAAAAAAACGCAGACATCTTTCCTTATGTGGATCAGATGTTCGACTTATTCAATGAAGCCTACGCCAGTTTACAATCTTTCGTTGCCATAAATGATGAAACCAAGGAATACTTCAAGAAAAAATATGTAAGCTTTATTAATCCGGAATACATAAAATTCATTGTCGACAGCAACAATAAAATGGTTGCTTTTACCATTGTAATGCCATCCTATGAAACAGCCTTACAAAAAGCAAAAGGCAAATTGTTCCCATTTGGGTTTCTACATTTATTAAATGCGAAAAAGAATTCCAGAGAAGTGGTTTTCTATTTAATCGGCGTACACCCAGAGTATCAAAACAAAGGAGTAACCGCTATCATTTTTGATGATTTTTATAAAGTCTTCAAAGAGAAAAAAATCAAAAAGTTTATCCGAACTCCTGAATTACTGGAAAATAACGCCATGCATAATCTTTGGAAAAATTTCGACCCGAAAATTCATAAACGTCGAAAAACCTACAGAATGGATATTTAGCTGCCTGTTCAGCGAAAGCGGTAATTAGGGAAGGCTATAAAAATGAAATCAGCACCAACACAATCAGAATTGCGTACACTATAAGTAACATGGTTTCGGTGCGATCATTTTTAAACAGGGTCTTCATCATCATTAATTTTGTTCAAATATAGACCGAAAACATCGTTACTGTTCCGCCAAACTTCCGAACACTCCCTTTTGGTTTATGAAACCTCTCAATCAGTTTACGAAAAAAATCACTCAATGTTATAAAATAAAAAAACCATCCGAAAAAACGGATGGTTTTTTTAATCATTGAAATATCAGATAATTACGAAACGTCTACCGTAGTTTGTTCCGCAATTTGTTTATAAGTTCCGTTTACCAATTTCTCACGAATAGCCTCGAAAGCAGCAAGCGTTTCTTCGATATCCTCTAACGTATGAGATGCTGTAGGGATCATACGCAATAAGATAATGCCTTTCGGAATTACAGGATATACTACAATCGAAAGGAAAATACCGTAATTTTCACGAAGGTCATTCACCATCACCATTGCTTCCGGAATAGATCCTTCAAGATAAACCGGAGTGATACACGTATTGGTATCTCCGATATTGAATCCTCTTTCTTTCAATCCGTTTTGCAACGCATTTACGTTTACCCAAAGTTTGTCTTTAATTTCAGAAGAGTTACGCAACAACTCCAAACGCTTCAAAGAACCGATGGTCTGAATCATTGGCAGTGCTTTTGCGAACATTTGCGAACGTAAATTGTATTTCAAATAATCGATGATATCCTGATCTGCAGCTACGAAAGCCCCAATGTTTGCCATTGATTTTGCGAATGTTGAGAAGTAAACATCAATTCCGTCCTGACAACCCTGCTCCTCACCTGCTCCGGCACCTGTTTTACCAAGCGTTCCGAAACCATGCGCATCGTCTACCAACAAACGGAAGTTGTATTTTTCTTTCATGGCAACGATTTCTTTCAGCTTACCTTGCTGACCGCGCATTCCGAAAACACCTTCTGTAATGAATAAGATTCCGCCTCCGGTTTCTGTAGCCATTTTGGTAGCACGCTGAAGATTTTTCTCCATGCTTTCCAAATCGTTGTGTTTATAAGTAAAACGCTTACCCATGTGCAAACGAACACCATCGATAATACAAGCGTGAGAATCCACATCGTAAACAATGATGTCATTTTTAGTTACCAAAGCATCAATAATAGACACCATTCCCTGATAACCGAAATTCAATAAATAAGCCGCTTCTTTCATCACGAAAGCTGCCAATTCATTTTCAAGTTGCTCATGGTATTTTGTGTGACCGGACATCATACGCGCACCCATCGGATAAGCCGCACCGAATTGCATTGCTGCATCTGTATCTGCTTTACGCACCTCAGGATGGTTTGCCAAACCTAAATAGTCATTAATTGACCAGTTTAGAATTTCTTTTCCGTGGAAATTCATTCTTGGTCCTAATTCACCTTCCAATTTAGGAAACACATAGTAACCTTCTGCCTGTGAAGCCCATTTACCTAACGGACCTTTATTGTTTTGTATTCTTTCAAATAAATCCTTAACCATAATTCAAAAGTGTATAATTCTGATTTTTAATCGCACCAAAAGTAACTATTTCTACTTTCCTATCATAATAAATTTAAAAATAGATGCCATCAGATTATATTTCGAATTTTTAATAAAAATAGTAGGATATCCAAAAGATTGTCTTACTTTTGTACCCGAACGCACAGAAATGTGGTTACACGTTCAACTTAAAAGTCGGGGGCTCCACCTCGGCTTTTTGCTTTTATATAGTTTTGGGTTTGATTTCCCCCTGTTAAAACAAGCCTGCAGTCAGACTAATCTCAGCCCTCAGCGATTTAGATATCGGACAGGTTTCCTTGGCTTCGGAAGCAATTTTCTGAAACACCTCATCACTGATACCCGGTACTTTTGCTTTCAAATCCAGATGGCTGTGCGTAATCACTCCGTCTTCAAAAGTAACTTTGGCATCAACACTTAAATCTTCCGGCACGAAACCCGCATCACCCAGCAAAAAACTTAATTTCATGGCAAAACAACCGCAATGTGCCGCTGCCACAAGTTCTTCGGGGTTTGTTCCAACACCTTCCTCAAATCTGGATTTAAACGAGTATTGGGTATTGTTTAAAGTAGTACTCTGCGTGGTAAGGGTACCTTTACCTTCCATGCCACTGCCTTTCCAGTTGGCGCTCGCTCTTCTGTTGAATTTCATAATTTATAAATGATTGGTTAAACTTTATAAGCTGTACGCCATAAGCTATAGGCAATAAGCTCTATTCTCTATTCTCTTGTCTCTTGTCTCTTGTCTCTTGTCTCTTGTCTCTTCTCTCTTGCCTCTATTCTCTCGCCTCTATTCTCTCGCCTCTATTCTCTCGCCTCTTGCCTCTCGCCTCTTGCCTCTCGCCTCTTGCCTCTCGCCTCTCGCCTCTCGCCTCTCCTCACTCCCCAAACTTCCGCTTCAAAATATTCAACTCCGTCTGCATCTCCTCCATTTGAGCCAGTAAACGGGTGATAACTTCCAGTCCTTCGAGATTAATTCCCAGTTCATAATGCATGCGAATGTACCTTTCCAGAGCATCGATCTGTTGGTTCATAAGGTATAATTCTTCCTCCTCTTTCTGTAATTCCAAAAGGCCGCTTTCCTGTAATGCATATACAAAATCGGGTTCTATCTGATGATATTCACAAAAAGTAATAACGGATATTTTTATAATTTGTTCACTCATGACTCTTGTTTTCTTATGTTACGTAATTGCTCGAAGAGTTCTTTTTCTTTGTCGGATAAATGCTTGGGAAGCACTACTGAATAAGTAACATACAAATCCCCGAATTCCCCTTCTTTCCTATAAACCGGCAGCCCTTTTCCCCGCAGTTTTACCTTTTTGTTGTTCTCTGTTTCGGGAGCAATGGGTACTTTCACTTTTCCGCTAAGGGTTTCTACAATTACATCCCCACCCAAAAGAGCATCGTAAAGACTGATCGAAACAGAAGTATACAAGTCGTTGCCTTTCACTTCAAAAGAAGTGTTGTTTACAATGTCAAACGTAATGTACAAATCGCCATTAGGTCCGTTATTATACCCTTTACCGCCGTGGCCTGAAATCTTTATCGTTTGTCCG
Organism: Flavobacterium limnosediminis JC2902; assembly: GCF_000498535.1. Taxonomy (GTDB): domain Bacteria; phylum Bacteroidota; class Bacteroidia; order Flavobacteriales; family Flavobacteriaceae; genus Flavobacterium; species Flavobacterium limnosediminis. Next base: position 317,966 of record NZ_AVGG01000007.1, read on the forward strand.
TTAGCCACACCAGCAGGAATGGTAATGCGTATCTTTTTATCGTTTACCTCCAGCACCTGTTTCTGAGTGATAAGAATGTCCGTTAACTTTAAATGCAGCGTTGCCGAAACATCCTGCCCTTTAAACCCTTTAGTCTTCGTCCTTCCCTGTTTACCGAACATGGAACCGAAAAAATCCGAAAAGGCTTCATAATCATCAAAACCTTCCGCACCCTGATGGTACTGATATCCTCCGCCACCAGCGCCTTGTTGCTGTCGTCGGGCTTCCTCATACTGTTCGGCGTGTTCCCAATGTTCACCGTATTGGTCGAATTTTTTTCGTTTTTCGGGATCACTTAACACCTCATTGGCTTCATTAACTTCCTTGAATTTATGGGCCGCTTCTTCTTTGTTAGGGTTCACATCGGGATGATACGTCCTGGCGAGTTTGCGATAAGCCTTTTTTATTTCTTCGGCAGTAGCGGTTTTCGGAACACCTAAAACGGCATAATAGTCAATATAAGCCATATACCTAATTGTTTATCTGACTTATAAATTTACAACTTTACATATTCTAAATCAAAGTGTTACGATAAACGACACGGTTTTAAAGTTATACGGTTTTTCCGTACGATATGCAATTAGTTTTTTAAATAGTATGAACTGAAAATCACTGGTTTGTACAATTTTTAGTATTTTTATAATACCAACAGATTTTGATTAACAACAAAACCAGCCAAAAACCATGAAAAAAATCATTCTTACCTTATCTGCAGCTTTAATAATAACAAGCTGTGCTGTAAAATTGGTGACTCCAACTCAGCCTGATGTCGACAGAATGCAGTCAAAATATCCTGATTACACCCTGGAAGAGCTGAATCAGGGCAAAGCAATGTATGAACAACACTGTGTCGAATGCCACAAACTGAAAAACCCAACTAAATTTACCGAAACGCAATGGCAAAAAATCGTTCCGGGGATGGTGAAAAAAGTAAACAAAAAACACCCTAATGCCATCGATGAAAAAAATCAGGAATTAATCCTCAAATATGTTATTACTATGAATGGTCATAAGAAATAATGAATAGATATGAGATTATCTTAAATCCGTTACCCGCAAAGTGACGGTTTTTTTTTTGAGGGCGTTCCCTCGTTGCAGAATGTCTTTCTGTTTTTACAAGAAGTTCTGTTGAGCAACGAGGTCGGGCTTTCGGCTCTATCTTTTACTCCGTTACACTCCGCAAAAGGATGCTGCCTCTATCCCTAACGCAAAAAGGCTATACGAAGAAATAACGTTCTTATATTGAACTCGTTTTCAGCATCTTCTTCTTTTTATATGACATCCTGACACAAGTTCCGGATGAAGCTGTGAAAAACGGAACCCGTTTCAGTACTTCCCGTTTTAAATCCCACCTTACACACAGTCTTTTTGTCAAAATTATTCTGTAATTCCTTTTACCTTTGTACCATGGATTCACTCACCCAAATAGTATTAGGTATTGCCGTAGCCGAAGTATGTGCCGGAAAAAAACTTCAAAACCGTGGATTTGTTTATGGCGCCATATTGGGCACTATCCCCGATTTGGATGTGGTCGTGGGTAAATTCCTCAATCCCTTAGACGCCATGATGATTCACCGTGGAATGAGTCACTCCTTACTGTTTATTTTGTTTCTTTCCCCAATATTGGGATGGCTGATCGCTCGGATCGAAAAGCGACGGATATCCTTTAAAACAGCTTCCCGGATGGCCTTTTGGTGCCTGATCACGCACCCATTACTGGATATGTGCACCACCTGGGGCACCCAAATACTGTGGCCGCTGCCCTACCGCTATTCCCTGAACAGCATCTTTGTAATTGACCCGCTCTATACTATACCGTTCATGGTTTTTTTAATCATGGTTTGGCGTACCAAAAACAATGAACTTCGAACTAAATATACTCGCAGATGCTTGTTTCTCAGCACGGGATATTTGTTGCTGGCATTCGGCATCAAATTGTATGCGCTTCACAAATTCGAAAAGGCTTTGGCAACGCAAAACATTACTTATAATGAAATTATGGTGAAACCATCGGCTTTTAACCTTATCCTTTGGAACGCCAATGTAGCCACCAAAGAAGGATATCTTTTGGGTGATTATTCACTTTTCGACACACAACCTGTAGCATTTACCAACTATCCTAAAAACACCGCTTTGGAGGTTTCCTTAAAAGATAATGCCGACTTTAAAAAGCTACAGGTCATCAGCGAAGGCTGGTACCTTGTGACTCAAAACAAAGAAAAGGTATACTTTAACGACCTTCGTTTCGGACTTTTGAACGACAATCCGGACGATTTACAGTTTGCCTTCAGTTATCAGTTTGTCGATTCTCCGCAAGGACTGAAAGCCGTTGAAGTTCCGAAATCCAAAATGGATGGTAAGGCATTGCTGAAAAGAATATTTATCAGGCTACAGGGAAATTAGCCTTTCCATTACGCAAATCGTTTTAAGTCATTATTCAAAGACACAGTTCTCAACGAATTCCAAAAAGAACAAAACTTGTAAGATTTTTTTATTATTGTTCAGGTTTCCTTATCCGAATCACTTCCTCAAACGATTCAATTCAGACTGAGTTGAAATAACTCTCAGCAGTTAATTCAACCATTGTGCTCTGAAAAAAACATTTATTTTTGTAAGGACCTAACCCAAACCACAAACACTAATGTCTGACGAATCCCGCAATCATAATCGTCCAACACGTGACACTCTGGAAATATTCTTCAACACCAGTCCGGATCTTTTCTGTGTGGCATCCGTCGACGGTATCATTGAAGAACTAAACCCGGCCTGGGAAACCACATTAGGATATCCACAAAAGGATTTAATTGGAAAAAAATTCATCGATTTTGTTCATCCTGACGATATTGAAACCACACTCATTCAATTTAAAAAACAATTAAAAAGTAAAGAAATAATTAATTTCGTTTATCGCTATAAAACAATTGACGGTGATTATAAATGGCTGGAATGGAAAGGAAAAATCAATCCGACAGATAACCGAATTTACGCCATAGCGAGAGACATTACCATTGAAAAACAACTGGAATCAGAATTATACCAAAGCGAAGAAAACTATAGAACGCTGACAGAAAGTTCTAATGATTTAATCATGCGTTTTGACAGGAAATACAGGCACTTATACGCAAATCATGCAACTATTCCATATTTTGGAATGCCGCCGGAAACCTTCATTGGAAAAACACATGAGGATCTCGGATTTCCTGAAGCCGAATACGCCTATTGGGACGCAAAGATAGAAGAGGTCTTCGCTAGCGGTAAAGAACTTAAAGAAGTTGTGGCAATTAAAGGAGGTGAAACCCATGTTGACTGGAGTCTGATTCCCGAATTTGACAACGAAGGAAAGGTAATCTCCGTTTTAAGTTACTCCCGCGACATCACTGAAATTATCAGGGTTCAACAGGCATTGAAGGAAAATGAAAATAATCTGAAACTGATCAATGCCGAAAAAGATAAGTTCTTTTCCATCATTGCCCACGATTTACGCAGTCCGTTTAATGGTTTTCTTGGATTAACCGACTTGCTTCTGACCGACATGCAGTCAATGAGTATTGAGGAAATTAAACATTTTATCTCCCTGATGAATACATCAGCACGAAATCTCTTCTCATTGCTTGAAAACCTTTTAGAATGGGCCCAAATGCAAAATGGCGCGGTAAAATTCCATCCTGCAAAGATCAATCTCAATGAGCAAATTTCATTCATCCTCGATACTATGGAAGAATCATTTAAGGCAAAAAACCTCAATGTAAGTACAAATCTTTCTGATATAAAGGAGATTATGGCCGACAAACACATGCTGAATGCTATTTTCAGAAATCTGATTTCAAATGCATATAAATTCACTCCCCGTGGCGGAAGCATTGAAATTACATCAGAGATTGGTCCGGAAAAAACCATTCAAATAACCGTAAAGGACAGTGGGATCGGTATGAATGAAAAAATGTTGCAAAACCTGTTCTCGCTGTCTGAGAAAACAAACAGAAAGGGAACGGAATCGGAATACAGTTCCGGTCTCGGATTGTTACTGGTAAACGAATACGTTGACAAACACAACGGAAAGATAAGTGTATCGAGTCAGGAAGGGCAAGGAAGCACATTTACGATTTCTCTTCCCTTACATTAGAACTTCATGTAAAAAATAGGATAAACTGATTATCCTCATTTCATTTTACAAAGAAAGTGATACCAATATTATCGAAACTGTAAACATTGGCAAACAACAATACTTACATAATCGTTTTGAAGGAAAAATTGTTATCTTTAGTTCGGCTAATCATACCAGAAACAGTAACACATGAAAAAACACCACACGATTATCATTGCAGGAGCCGGTGGCATTGCCGAAGCGGTAGGTTTATTATTGATGGAATGGAGTGAGGTTCATCCCACCATTTTCATCGGAGACCGCATACAGGGCAAAGCCGAAAAAGTAGCCCAATGGATTACCGAAGGTGCCACAAAACCATGTTCTGTGCAGGGTTTTTACCTACCTGAAAATGGCATTACCGATGAAATGAAAGCCCTGTTTGATGAAGGTGATATTATCCTGGACTGCCTACCCGGTAGTCAGAGCCTCAGAATAGCACAGTTTGCCAAAGATTTCCATATGCATTATGCCAATTTAACAGAATATGTGGCAGAAACCGAAGCGATTATGGAACTGGCAAAAGATGCCAAAACAGGTTTTGTACTTCAAACCGGTCTGGCTCCCGGCTACATTGATTTACTTGCACATGGGATGTTCCAACAATTTTGCAATGACTTCCGTGTAGAAAAAGCCGACAAACTTGAATTTAAAGTCGGGGCCCTTACCAATCATGCTGTCGCTCCTCATTTTTACGGCTTTACGTGGAGTCCCGTGGGTGTGGCTACCGAGTACCTGAAAGATGCCATTGCGCTTCGGGATTACAAAAAAGCGACTCTTCCTTCCTTATCGGAAAGAGCCACCATTATCATTGACGGAATCACTTATGAAGAAGACCTGACTTCAGGAGGTGCTGCCGATTTACCCGATGCCTTATCCGGAAAAGTGCGTTCGCTTGACTACAAAACCCTGCGTCATCCGGGACATTATGCTTGGGTAGAAGAACAATTGAAATCTTTAAACAATTCAGAGGATGCCATTAAAGGTTTACAGGAAAAAATGGAAACCATAATTCCGCACATCGAAGACGATCAGATTGTTTTGTATGCTGCAGTAGAAGGCAAAGATGCCTCAGGAATCTTACGCCGAAGGGAAATTTCGAAGCGAATCTTTCCCCAAAAAGTCGGAAATCATCAGCTAAGAGCCATTCAAACTACCACAGCAGCACCTTTAGCACAGGCCGCTCAACTTTTGTTGGAGAATTCCCTCAGTGGAGCAATCCTGCAAAGCCAGATTGATCCTGCAGCATTTCTGAATGGAAATTATATTGTTCGCGTTTACGCGTAGAGACGGGTTTGAAACCCGTCTGTAGCAAACCCGTCTGTATAATTTGCAGCAATCAAAATCAGATCAGGCATCCACGAAATACATTTTCATCATGCCTTTATTTTTCACCTCGATTTCGCCTCGAAAAGTGCAGTGAAAATGCTCTTTAATGAGCTGATAGGTGTTTTCCGAAATGTTGATGCGGCCCGGCTCGGAATTCGATTCCATACGAGAGGCAATGTTTACGGTGTCCCCCCAAATGTCGTAGGCAAATTTTTTGGTACCCACTACCCCAGCCACGACTGGTCCCGAGTGGATACCTATTCGTATTTGATAAGGTGTATGCAAAAACAGTTCGGTAGTCTGGGCTTTTTTTACAAAAGCGGCTATTTCCTGAGCGGCTAAAAGCATCTTATTGGCATGATCTGACGTGGGAAACGGAAGCCCTGCAGCACACATGTAGCTGTCACCAACCGTTTTGATTTTTTCCAGGTTGTATTTTTCAATGATTTCATCAAACTTGGAGAAATAGTAATCGACACTTTCCACGAGTTTTTCGGGGGTTAAATTCTCGGCATATTGCGTAAAGTCTTTAAAATCGGTAAACAATACCGAAACCGAATCGAATTTCTTAGCCTGTACTTTACCGTTTTGTTTTAATTCATGAGCCGTTTCTTCCGGAAGAATGTTGAGCAATAAAGTATCCGAACGTTGCTTCTCGGCTTCAATAATCAAATTGGTTTTTTTAATAAACCGGTAGCGTCTGTACAAACCGATAGCCAATAATACAATTAAAAAGGTGGCCAGGGTTGTTGAACCGGCAATTAGCTGCTGATTCCTTTTTTGCTCGTGAAGCAAATCTACTTCGGTTTGTTTTTGGGAGATTTCATAATTGGTTCTCAAATCGGCCATTTGCTGTACCGTTTTAAGGTTGGTTACACTGTCCCTATAGAGAATGTAGTTTTTGTAGTGATGATAGGATGCCGACAACTTCCCTGATTTCTCAAAGAGTTCCGAAAGTTTTAAATTGGAATTACTGATTTGATCTTTAAGTTGATGTTTTTGAGCCAACTCCAGACTTCTTTTTGCAAATTCCAGTGCTTTGGGTATTTCATTTTTTTTCAGATAAATATCCGACATATAGGTCAGATAGTCCGAAATAGCATAATAATCTTCCTGTTCCTCCAGCATTGCAATGGATTGCTTAATATACTCCAGCGCCAGATTATCTTTTCCTTGTTTGGCAAAAATCATTCCCATATTCCCTAAGGTATAGGCTTCTCCGGAAGCGTATTTTGCTTTTTTAAAGAGGATACCGGCTTCTTTGAATCGCTCTAAAGCCGCTTTAAATTTGTTGTTTTTGGTGTACTCCTCACCGGCATTCAACAAGGTAGTTGCTAATGAGATGGTATCGTCGGTTTTACGTAAAATTTGGGCCGCTTGATTATAGTAGGATTCCGCATTAGCGGAGTTTCCCATAACCGAGTAGACATCGGCAATGGCCGAAATCGAAAGTCCTTCGAGAATGGGATGTTGGGCTTTTTGTGCGGCTTCCCTACTTTTGAAAAAAGCGGCAAGTGCCTGTTTCAGATTTCCGGCTACCCTGTTTTTATTCCCTTTTTGATAATAACCCCTGCTCAGATACAGGTAATTCTTTTCAGATTTAGCCAGTGCGATAAGCTCATCCGCATATTTCAGAGACTGCTCCAGATTAGTCACTTCGTTGAAAGACAGGTTCCGGAGCAGTTCTAATTTTTCGGGAGTGGACAGGTTGTTCCTCTTGTAAATTAGTAAAAGACTATCGGCTACTTTTTGATTTTGAGAGAACAAACTGAAAATCGGGCACACCAAAAAAAAGAAGAATAAAAAGCCTCTACTGCAATATTTCAAGGCGTTTGCATTCATTACGGATTGGCGGCTAATTTAGGATCGATATGGAACGGTTTTGAATCCCCTTGCTGATTGTATACACTGAAGTTGATGGTGTACTCGTCTATTTTTCCGTTCAGTAGGCTGTCGTTTTTAACCTTAGCTGTTGCGTTTCCCGATCTTCCCCCCGAACCATTTATGGTTGTAACGGTAAAAAAATCAACATCGTTAGGATCTGAAGACTCCGGTTCGTAAACAATACTGTCTATGGCAACCGAATAACCGTTGTCACTTGTATAACCTTTCCATTTCACATCGTTGTCGAGGTAAACCTGTGAGGTAAAATCTTCAATTTTTCCGGTAGGAGAATTTCCGCTGTTGTCGTCGGAAATTGAACATTCTGCATCTACCTGATCCTGACTTGGATTACTCAATCCAAATAACGTTGCAGCATCTACTGTTAACGTAATTTCTACTTTTTTGCCCATTGCTTTGTGATTTTAAATTACTAAAAGTTGTATGAAATTCACCAAAAAGCACAATAGGTTGTAATTAAGGGACTTAAATCAAAAGAATATCAAATATAAGCCTTTTTTTAATACTACTAAACGTATTAAATAGAATCTCGTTTAAAGTAAGAATTCTAAGGACAGGCGTGTAAAACAATGCAATTAACAGACAAATAAAGCACTTATATCGTTATTTAACAGATAATTAATTCTTACAACTTAATAATCAGTAAATTTAAAATCAGCAAACCAAAAATACTGTTTATGAATGCTTATCACAATACCATTAACTGGAAAGAAATACTGCATTTTAAAAACATTTTTTTAAACCTTATGGGGGTGGCTTTTATAACCTTGGCGTTAAAAGGGTTCATGATACCCAACAAGTTTTTGGATGGCGGTATCATCGGTGTTTCCATCCTAATCCATAAAATTACGTATTTCCCTTTTGGTGTATTGGTGGTGCTTTTAAACATCCCTTTTATATTTTTAGGTCGTCGAATGCTAGGTAAAACCTTTGCTGTACAAAGTTTTTTAACCGTACTATTAATAGCCATCAGTATTAATTTTGTTCATATTGAAGCCGTTACTTCCGATAAATTATTGATTGCCTTATTTGGTGGCTGTTTGATTGGCATCGGGATGGGGCTTTGCATACGAAGTGGTTCCACAGCTGATGGCATCGAAATTCTTGCCTTGCTCACCACCCGTAAAATCGGACTTAACGTTTCGGAAGTCATTTTTGGCCTGAACACCCTTATATTTCTGGCGGCCGCCATAGCCTTTGGCATTTCCACGGCTTTGTATTCGATTGTAACTTATTTCGCGGCAATTAAATCGCTGGATTACATTGTACATGGCTTGGAACAATATACTTCCCTGCACATCATTTCTTCTGAAAGCGATAAAATAAAATCATTGATTGTAAAAAAGTTTGGAAAAGGAATTACCATCATCAAAGGCGAGCGTGGTTATTTGCCGGATACTTTCGAAGTAAGGCATAATTGTGATATCGTCGTAACGGTAGTCACACGACTCGAACTCCTTCGAATTAAAAACGAAATCGGCGAAGTTGATCCCAATGCCTTTATGTACATTCAATACATTAAAGAAGCCAGCGGAGGCATCTTACGGAACAAGACAAAACATTAACCAAGGGAAAATAAGAAAATCATCCCTTCAACAAATTAATACTAACCGTTGCGTACTCCGTATTCGGGAATTTCCTGAAGTATTGAGGATCGGGTTTTAAGCCGGATTCACCAGCTATTTTATGAAGAACATCTATTTCAACAATATACTGATCTGAGAAACCATGAGTAGCATCATAGGCAGTAGCAGCAGTTTTACCGAGATTGGCAGCCGTAAGCTCTGGCGCAATGGTATGCAATTCGATAATGAGCAAGCCAAACTTGTGCACATAAGGAGCCCATTTGTTAAAATGATCCAGTAGATTATCTTCCACATCATTATTACTGATACGTTTACCCCGATGTGCAAAGGCTCCAGTAGAAGTGCTGACTCTGTTTTCAGTCTTGGTTGTTGGTTCTTCCCAAATGCGGTTATGATCTAAAAATGTTCTGACATTCAGCAAGTCTTTCAAATCGATGTTATAGTTTTCCTGTAAATCCTGCGCCAGTAAATCGGGTCTTCCGATATCGCCCCAAATGACTTTTGCCCAGATATCGGCTTTAATTAAATTCGCTCTCGTAACTTTTAAAGCGGCTTGGTTATAATCGGCTCCTACCAAAAATAAGGGATGTTCATCGAGCATTTTACCGCGCAGTGTCTGGCGTTCAATCACATCAAATATATGCTCCAGAAAAGCGCCGTTGCCACATCCCATGTCTAAGATACCTTTAGGTTGTTCCTGTATGGGTTTATTGAAGATTTCGATGATAATTTCATCAACTATTTTAAAGTAAGTCGTATGCGCTCCCCCACTGCCCCAAACGTTCATTTCCCGGTTCACATGAAGTTCGTCTTCGTTTACGGCTATATTTCGCAACACAGACGGGTTACCAAACAGCAATTCGTCCATCACTTTAAACATCGGCAAATAGGAAACAGTTACCCCGTAGGCAGTAGCCCGTTTGGCGAAAAAAAGTCCGGTTTCAGTAAACTGATAGTTGCCGTTCTTAAGGGTAAACCAATTTAAGTGAGTAAAGAAATCGAGGATGATTTTAAAAACTTCGGGTTCTTTGTGGAATTCTTCAGGACGGAAAGACGTTTCCATGAAGTATTTATGAAACATTCCGGTCATCCCCAAACTGACGATAATCGGTCCGACCAAATAACCTTCAATATGATTCAGTACCTGTTCCTGTAATGCTTTTTCTTTCGGATTATCTGAAAAAGTAATTCCGAAGCGTTGCTCGTATTTCGAAAAAACAGTCTGCAATTGCGGAATCGAGGCCGTAGCAATATGAACACTCGTAAACAAATTGGAGTTTTGAAGTAACGCAACAACGTCTTTGTACAAAGGAAAAAGTGAAAAAGCATATTCGCTTCTGTCATTGATACTAACAGTTATTTCACCAGTAGCATTGTTAACCGAATAATCCAGAAACCCTTGAGAAGCAAGTGTTCGCAGCGCAACATTAAGATAGCCTTCGTTTGCTTTGAACTGTTCCGTCAGATCTTTTAAACTGATGGTTTTGGTTGTCAGCAAAGTATCGAGCACGTTATTTTGGTATAATGAGTAGGCAACCGGTACGGTTACAAGACCGTCTAAATGGCTGAATATGGTACTGCGTTGTTCTGGTTTTACGGTCATAGTGCGTAGTGCTTTTCTCAAATTTAAGAAAAATTAGTTAATGTGGTGTTTTTTAATTTTTTGGAATTTATACGATATGAATTTGCAACGCAGATGACGCGGATTTTACGGATAGCCACAGATTTCTAAATCCGTTTAAATCTGCGTTGCTGGCATCCTTGTCATTTGCGTTCCACTTCCAAAAAAATCAACTCATAGTAATATTAATAATCTGCGACCATATGCAAAATCTGCGTTTCAATACCATGTAACAAAGGTTTTGATACCACTACATTACCAACTAATTACTACTTTTGATACAGATACAAACAACTATGGAAGGACATTATTCGGTTGCCATATATCCGTCGGAAGAAATAAACGCTTTGGTTAAGACGATGAAGGAAGACCTTGCTGCTAAAGTGGGGTGGTTTCACAGTAAGAATTCGGAGGGACACATTACCGTTTGCGAGTTCAAAGCTTCGGAGGCGGGGATTGCCAAAGTCAAACAACAATTAATCAGACTGTGTGATGGTTTTGATCCGGTTGAAGTACACCTGACGGGTTTTGGATCCTACCCAAACGGTGCCTTTTTCATAGCTCCGGATGAAGTTTCCAAAAACCGGATGAAACCGATTATGAAAAGGATTAACGATTCGCTTATCATCAAAAATCTGCATAAAAGCGACGATCCACACTTGTCCATAGCCCGACAATTATCTCCCGAAAAACTTGGCATAGCCAAAAGCGTTTTCACATCCATAAATGTAAATTTCTTGTGTGACAGTGTGGTAATCAGAACGTTCGACGAAAGCATAAAACAGTATAGAGTCACCGATATTTTTCCGTTTCACGGTAATCCGCAGGAAGGAATTCAGGGATCACTTTTTTAACTTCGAGAACAATTATAGCATCTCCCTTTTTATCGTTTCGAGAGGTTTATCGGTATTGATTAGTTCGGTCACAATCCTTTTTCGAAGCACTTCAATATCCTGATTGTAATGCTTTGCCCATTGGGTCAGAGTCAGAATGTTGCGGATGTTTTTTAAGCGTTTCCGGGTTTCGGCGGTAGTACGCAAAAGTGTCGTTCCGTTATAATCCGGACCGTTTTTGTGATAATAGTTCGCGGTATGATTTTCAAAATCGGCTTCGATATAATATAGTTTTTCCGAAGCATTATCGGGATAGAAATCCTCCCATTTTGCAAAGCCCAATTTGATTTTAGATTCTGTAGCGGGATTCATGAGTAATAACCGCCACTTACTGTTTGCAAGACGTCCCCAATGATTGGAAAGACGATACATCCCCTCTTCTGTATAAAAATAAGCACTCCCCGATTCGCTTTTAAACTGTTGTTCAAGGTTTTCTGTTTCCGACAGCGGCACTTCCTTAAAAATACAAAACGTATTCTTAAAAGAATTTATCTTAGGCCGAAAAGAAACAGCTGATGCCATTATCGGATTGCCTCATTGAAAACACCATCCACATAAAACCAACTGTCACCTTCTTTCCTGAAAGTGGATTTCTCGTGATGGATATGGTTTTTCAAACGGTTATCCATAAAATAAGCCTTAAACTCAACCGTATTTTCAGTTGCTGCAATGATTTCCAGCTTAATCCAACTGTTTTCCTTAGACCAAGCCAAAATGTCTTTCTTATTGTGATAGCGACGTGTGGATTGGTGCGTGGTAGCCACAAGATAATCTGCCTGTTGCGTACAATACGCCGAATAACGCGAACGCATCAGTGCTTCGGCAGTAGGTGCTTTTTCTTTACCTGAGATATATAGTTCACAACAATTGGCGAATGGTTTTCCGGAACCACAGTAACAGTTTTGCATGGATAAAGGGATAATAGATGGGAGAAAATAGATAATAGAGTCAAGAGCCAAGAGTCTAGAGTCAAGAGTCAAGAAAACGCTGATGGTTAACACTGATGGTTAACAATTATAACTCATAACTTAACTACTCATTAATCTTCTGATGCAATTGATTAAGCAATACCTGATAACGACTGATTTCGATAATGTCTTCATCCGATTTGGCATGATCTATCAACTCGGTAATAATTTCGTCTGCAGCAGTTAATTTAACCTGTGCTTTCTTGTTTTTCTTGGCTACAATTAAATCTATTGCTTGTTGAATGGTGCTTCTTATTGGGGTGTAATTGATTTGCATTGTATTGGCATTAACTGTTTTTTTCTTTAAACTGCTGCGCTATGGCTTTGAGTTTTTCTTTTCGAAGCTGCGCCGCTTCTTGTTCTCTGGTTTTCTTTTGGTCCACTTTCTTTTTGTGTGCCAAACGATTGGTTTCATTGCGTCGTCCCATACCGCTCTCCTATTTTTCGCTTTATATCAAGAAATGACTCATTGGAGGTTATCAACTGTTGTATCACTTCTTTTCGCAACGTAATTATACTATCAAATTTAAGATATTTTGCCCAATTTTCGGTGGTAATTACCTCGTTAATTTGCCGGATTACCTTAGCGGTTTCAGCAGCATTTCGAAGTTGGGCATTCCCTTTGTAATCCGGATTTGCCTGATGCTGAAAACTAACTTCAGTTTTCTCCCAATTTACTTCGATATAAAACAGTTTTTCATGATCGTTGTTGGGATAAAAGTCCGTCCAATCAGCATAACCGACTTTCGTTCTCGATGAAGTTCCCTCGGCTAAAGGCAATAATCGCCAACGACAATTAGCTGCACGACCCCAATGGTTGGAAACTCTGAACAGCCCTTTTTCCGTGAAATAATAACTGCTCCCCGATTTGCTGGTGTAACCGAGTTTTAAACCATCGATTTCTGCTAGAGGAACTTCCCTGTAAATGCAGAAGGTGTGTTTGTGGAAATTGGTTTTGTTGTAGGTTTTTTGCATGGCGACAAAGATAAAGTTTTAGAATTTAACTATAAATGCTTCTATACAGTAAAAATGCCAGATTTATTTATCTTTGAAAAAACTATACTTATGAAAGAAACCGTTTTGGCTTTTGGCGCTTTATATGCAGGATTAGCTGTTATTTTCGGTGCTTTTGGCGCACATGCCCTAAAGAAACGAATGAGTGATGATTTACTCAAAAGCTTTGAAACCGGAGTGAAATACCAAATGTATCACGCAATAGTATTACTGATTCTTCCTCAATTGCTGACTTTTGAAACGGCTTTGGAGCAAAGTATCGGCTGGTGTTTTATCATAGGAATACTATTGTTCTCTTTCAGCATCTACGGATTATGCCTTACTGCTATGAATGGTAACAAATGGCGTTTCCTTGGTCCGGTTACTCCGCTTGGCGGATTATTGCTTGTTATCGGATGGATGACTTTGTTGTTTAGTGTTATTTAAAATCTAACCGCAAAGAGCGCTAGGTTTTTCGCAAGGAACGCAAAGAAAAATTCAACTTATCGGAAATAAAAAAACCATCTCGTTACGGGTAACAAGATGGTTTTTTTTATCAGATAAGAGTATCAATTATGGGAAGATACCTCTTTGTTTGTATGCCATTTCAATACGCACTAACGCCTGAATGTAAGCCGCTGTTCTCCAGTCAGTTTTGTATTGTCCTGCAGTAATAACAACTCGGTTGAAAGCGTCTTCCATTTTCTTTCTTAATTTGATGATCACATCATCCATAGTCCAGATTTCTCCGTTACGGTTTTGCAACCACTCAAAGTAAGAACCGATTACACCTCCTGAGTTACATAGGATGTCCGGAATAATTTCAACTCCTTTTGCTAATAAAATAGCTTCTCCTTCTGTATCTGTAGGTCCGTTTGCACCTTCAGCGATTACTTTAGCTTTTACCGAATCGGCATTTGCTTCTGTAATCTGATTACCCAAAGCAGCAGGAATGATTACGTCACAGTCAATTCCGAAGAATTCAGATGATGTATAATCCTGAGTGTTTTTGAAACCTGAAATAGTTCCGTTATCCGCCTGGAAACGTAATAACGCCTCAGGATCAATTCCTTCCGGATTGTAGATAGTTCCTGTAGCATCCTGAACACCAACTAGGATTGCTCCGTTTTTGTTCATAAAGTGTGCTGCCCAGTATCCTACGTTACCAAATCCCTGAACGATATATCTTTTTCCTTCCAAAGAAGTGTTTCTTAATTTTGCCCATGATTCCAAAGTAACCACTACTCCGAATCCTGTTGCACGGTCACGACCTTCCAAACCTCCTGAACCTACAGGTTTTCCTGTAACTACGTGTTGGTTTTTAGAACGCTCAGCCGGAGATTTTGTAGACATGTAAGTATCTGCAATCCAAGCCATCATTTGTGCGTTTGTATTCACGTCCGGCGCAGGAATATCGTGCTCAGGACCGATGTTATCACCTAATGCATAAGTAAAACGACGCGTAATACGCTCTAATTCTCCCTGAGAATATTTTTTAGGATCTAATTGAATCCCTCCTTTTCCACCTCCGTAAGGAAGTCCGGCTAAAGATGTTTTCCATGTCATCCAGGTTGCCAATGCTCTTGCTGCATCAATATCAACAGTCGGGTGGTAACGCAATCCTCCTTTGTAAGGACCTAATACATTGTTATGTTGAACACGGTATCCTGTAAACACTTCTACAGTTCCGTTATCCATTTTCACAGGAAAGTTAACTATAATTTCATTATTTGTAGACGAAAGGATTTTTTTTACCGTTTCATCCAATCCCATAACGTTAGCAGCTTTGTCAAACTGAATCTTAACGTTTTCATACATGCTCGGCTGGGGCTTAGCTGTTGTTGCCATAATTTTAATGATTTACAACTTATTCTTTTTTATTTGTTTTATTTCTTGCTCTGAAAAAAGCAAGCAAATATATGGTTTTTAAATAAACCTAAAATCATTTTTGGCAATAAAATGCAATACAAATTAACAAATTGGTAATACCTGATAAGCAATTCATAAAGTAATCGCAACATTAGTAACAAAAGTTACTTAACAAGGCTTTTCAAAATCTTATATTTGTAAAAAAACATGATATGTATCAGTTATTAAAAGAATCGTACTCCTATTTATTCGAAGATGAATTGCTAAAGGAAATCGCTTCTGTGGGTATTCACCGTAAATTTCGTCAGGATGAAATTCTGATTGAGATTGGCGAACAGATAAAATTTATGCCGATACTCTTAAACGGAGCCATAAAAATTCTGCGCGAAGATGAAAACGGCGATGAATTGCTCCTGTACTTTTTGGAACGCGGGGATACTTGTGCCATGACTTTAACCTGTTGCCTCGGAAAAAACAAGAGCAAAATAATGGCAATTTCCGAAACCGACGGCGATTTAATCATGATTCCAATTGAAAAAATGGAAGAATGGCTGGTAAAATACAAATCGTGGCGTAATTTTGTCTTCGAAAGTTACAATGTACGCCTGCTTGAAATGCTGGAGGCTATTGATACTTTGGCTTTCATGAAGATGGATGAGCGCCTGTACAAATACCTTACCGACAAGGCAAAGGTTTTAGGCACTTCGGAAATTGCCAACACGCATCAGGAAATTGCAACAGACATGCACACTTCCCGCGTAGTAATTTCCCGTTTGTTAAAAAGCCTGGAACTGGAAGGAAAAATAAAACTGAACCGCAATAAAATAGAAATACTGCAATTTTAATGGAAATAATAGGTTACATCGGTGCTTTACTGATAGGACTAATACTCGGACTCACCGGTGGAGGCGGCTCCATACTCACGGTTCCGATTTTGGTTTACATTTTAAGCTACAGCCCGATTACAGCAACAGCTTATTCATTGTTTATCGTAGGAACAACCTCGGCGTTTGGTGCCACACAAAATTTTTTTAAGGGTTTTGTGGATATCAAAAAAGGATTCCTTTTTGCCATCCCATCCTTTACAGCAGTTTACTTAACCCGACGCTTTCTGGTTCCGCAACTGCCCGATACCATTTTCTCTTTTTCAGATTTCAGCTTAAGCAAAGAAGCCTTTTTAATGCTGTTTTTTGCCGTCATCATGTTTTTTGCATCCTTATCCATGCTGAGAAAAAAGAAATTAAATGACTTTGAAAACACTAAAGAAGAATCAAAATTGCTTTTTATCGCACAAACGTTCAGCGTTGGAATTTTAATCGGACTGGTAGGGGCTGGTGGTGGCTTCCTAATCATTCCTTCATTGGTGTTTTTCGGAAAACTACCCATGCGAAATGCGGTTGCCACTTCCCTGTTCATTATTGCCCTGAATTCCCTGATCGGATTTATCGGAGACATACAGACACTGGAAATTGACTGGCGCTTTCTGATCAGTTTCACTTCATTATCCGTTATCGGTATTTTTATCGGAATATATCTTAATAAGTTCTTAAATGAAGCGCAACTTAAAAAAGGGTTTGGTTACTTTGTATTACTGATGGCACTCTTTATCTTATCTAAAGAATTTCTCAAACTGTAACCAATGTTACTCTTATTTTTAAATATTGAATTACCTTTACACAAAATTAGAATACTGATATGAAAATAGAACAAATTTATACCGGATGTATTGCTCATGCAGCGTATTATATTGAAAATAATGGTGAAGCCGCTATTTTTGATCCGCTTCGTGAAGTACAATCATATATCGATAAAGCGGCAAAAGACAATGCAAAAATCAAATACATTTTTGAAACGCATTTCCACGCCGATTTCGTCTCTGGTCATTTAGATTTAGCAAATAAAACAGGTGCTCAGATTGTATACGGTCCGACCGCAAAACCAAGTTTCGAAGCCATCATAGCCGAAGACAACCAGGAATTTAAAATCGGAAATTACACGATCAAAGCCCTTCATACACCGGGTCATACACTGGAAAGCACCACATACCTTTTAATTGACGAAAACGATATCCAACGCGGAATCATCACCGGAGACACTTTATTTATAGGTGATGTGGGAAGACCTGATTTGGCTCAGAAACTCGTAACCGATTTAACTCAGGAAAAACTGGCCGGAATGTTATTCGATTCGCTTCGCAACAAAATCATGCCGTTGTCGGACGATCTTATCGTGTATCCAAATCACGGTGCCGGTAGTGCCTGCGGAAAAAACATGAGTAAAGAAACCACAGATACTTTAGGAAACCAGAAAAAAGTAAACTATGCTTTGCGTGCCGACATGACCAAAGAAGAGTTTACCAAGGAATTACTGGAAGGCCTTAGTGCACCTCCAGCCTATTTCCCTCAAAACGTTTTAATGAATATTCAGGGATATGACAGCTTAGAAACCATCATGACCAAAGCCAATACCGCTTTAGAGCCCGCTGCATTTGAAACAGTAGCAAATCAATCGGAGGCTTTAATTCTGGATGTGCGCCACGAAAATGATTTCGTTAAAGAACACGTTCCTAATTCCATATTTATTGGGTTACACGGAAACTTTGCCCCATGGGTTGGCGCTTTGATTATGGACGTTAAACAACCTATTTTATTAATTGCACCGGAAGGGAAAGAAGAAGAAGCTATTACCCGTTTAGCACGTGTAGGCTTCGATAATTGTCTTGGATACCTGAAAGGTGGACTGGAATCATGGAAAGCAGCAGGTTTTGAAACTGATAGCATTGCTTCGATTTCTCCCGAACAATTCGCTACGGAAAAAGATCAAACAAAACATCCGATTATCGATTCAAGAAAACCGGGAGAATACATGGCTGAACACGTTGAGAATGCAGTAAATATTCCATTGGATTTTGTAAACAGTCATCTTTCCGAAGTACCTAAAACAGAAGAATTCTATCTGCACTGTGCCGGTGGATACCGTTCTGTAATTATGGCTTCCATCCTGAAATCACGTGGTTTTCACAATATGATTAATGTGGAAAAAGGAATCAGCGGAATTCGTAATGCCGGAGTACCGTTAACGCAATTTGTATGTCCTTCCACCCTGAAATAAAAGATCATCGGGTTTGAAATATAAATTATCACAAAGTAAAAATCAGACACTTGTCTGATTTTTATTATTTAAATACTAACAAAAAATTAGCAGTGCAGATTATTAACAGGTGAAAAAAATAAATACTTTTGCACCGCTAACAAATAAATGCAAAATGAATCTGCGGATTCCTAAATAAAAAACAACTGATTATGACCAAAAAACTTCTTTTATTAGCCGGATTATCCATCTTAGCCTCATGCAATAAAATTGGAGACAACGAATACCTGATTACCGGTAAAGCTGAAGGTATCGAAAACGGAAAAATGGCAATATTACAGGTTCAGAATGAAATGGGTCCTGTTTCAAAAGACACTGTAAAAATTGAAAACGGAAAATTCGAATTCAAAGGTGAATTTACCGAAGGACCTGAAATCGGCTTCATCATGGTTGAAAGCATAAACAACGGCATGGTACCTTTCATCCTTGAAAACGGGGAAATAAACATCACTGTAGATAAAGATACTATCCAGAAATCCAAAATCAGCGGCACCAACAACAACGATAAATTCCAGGAATACAACGACGGTTCAAGCGTTATCTACAAAAAAATGATTGCTTTCCAAAAAAGTAACCAACAAAAATTTATTGACGCAAGAAAAGCAAATGACACTGCGGTAATGAATTCACTTACCAAACAAAACATGGTTTTTCAGAAAGACATGGATAAGTTTTCCGAAACTTTTGCTGAAAAAAACCCAACAATATTCCTTTCTTCACTTTTATTGGAAAACTTTATCGGAAGACAAACTTTAGAGGCTGATAAAATTGTAAAATTATACAATGCTTTATCATCAGATATCAAAAAAACAAAAAGCGGTATTCGCGTAAGTGAGTTTGTAAACAGCCAGAAAGCAGTGAATACAGGTAATACTGCTCCAAACTTTTCAGCGCCGAATCCGGAAGGAAAAATGGTTTCGTTAAAAGAATCATTAGGAAAAGTAACCATTATTGATTTTTGGGCTTCATGGTGCGGACCTTGTCGTGCTGAAAACCCGAATGTAGTTGCATTATACAATGAGTTTCATGCAAAAGGATTAAACATCATTGGCGTTTCATTAGATAAAGATGCCGATAAATGGAAAGATGCTATCGCAAAAGACAAATTAGCCTGGACACAGGTTTCCAATTTGAAATTTTGGGAAGATCCGATCGCGAAGCAGTACAACGTAAAATCAATTCCGGCAACTTTTATTCTTGATGCTTCGGGTAAAATCGTTGGAAAAGACTTAAAAGGTGCTGAATTAAAAGCAAAAATCGCAGAGTTATTAGCTAAATAAACCGCTCTTCAACCAAAATATTTAAAAAATCTCCTCAGGGAGATTTTTTTATTTTATTCACTCCCAATACATTAAAAAAAAGTTATAAATTATCTTTGAAATATGTTTGGATACTGAGAAAACAGTTCTATATTTGCAACCGAAACAAACAAGCACAAACACTTGTTAAGGCCATGGGGAGATACTCAAGCGGCCAACGAGGGCGGACTGTAAATCCGCTGATTACATCTTCGCAGGTTCGAATCCTGCTCTCCCCACAAATAAAAAAACAAACGGTATCAAAACCCAGTAAATCTTATGATTTTACTGGGTTTTTGCTTTTTAGGTACTTTCAAAATATTCATTCAATCTTAAATCTTAAGGGGAAAAATCGAGACCCTTAAAAATTCTCAGATTTAGGGTCTCGCTAAATTCACTTAAGCCTTACAAACACTGTACTATCAGCCTGTTCACTATTCGGTTCAAATGATGTACATCTTGTTTGTTATTACTCAGAAATTTAAATTGAATAATAATTAAAAGGTTACCATTATGAAAACAAAAATCACTCTTCATTTTTATGCTAAAAGCACAAAAGTGAATGCTAACGGCAAATTACCAATTTATGTTCGACTAACTGTAAATGGCCAACGACTGGAATTTAGTTCTAAAAAATTCATAGAAAAAACGAAATGGTCATCTGAACTAGCTAAAATGAAAGGTAATACAGAAGAAGCTCGTTCAATCAATAGTTACCTTGATATGATGAGATCTAAGGTTTTGAGTGCAGAAATGGAATTACTACATAAAGAAGAGGAATTATCCATCGAAAATTTTCAATCGATACTACTTGAGAAAAATAAGAATCATAGAATGTTGATACCGGTCTTTCAAGATCATAATAATAAAATGAAAGAGCTTTTAGGTAAGAAATATGCTCCAGGAACATTACAGCGCTTTGAGGTTACTTTAAATCATATTCAGAACTTTCTTCAATGGAAATTCAATGCCACGGATATTAGAATTGATAAAATAGACCATTGCTTCATTACTGAACTTGAATTCTATTTAAGAAGCGTAAAAAACTGCAGTAATAATACATCCGTGAAGTATGTTCGTAATTTCAGAAAAATTATAAAAATCTGTTTAAATAATGATTGGTTAGAAAAGAATCCTTTTAGCAGATATGAAGGAAAAGTTATTGAAGTTGATAAAGAGTTTCTGACCGAAGAAGAGATACAAAAAATCTACACTAAAAAGTTCCCTAATACTCGTCTGGAATTAGTAAAGGATATATTTATTTTCTGTTGTTTTACCGGCTTGGCATATATCGATGTGCAACAATTACGAAAAGACCATTTGGGAATTGGCATCGATGGAAATAAATGGATATTCAAAAACAGACAAAAAACAGATACTCGCTCTAAAATACCCTTACTCCCTATTGCGGAAGAATTGATAGAGAAGTATTCCGACCACCCGAAATGCATAAATGAGGACAGAATTCTGCCAGTATTGAGCAATCAGAAAATGAATAGCTATCTAAAAGAAATTGGAGACGTCTGCGGCATTCCAAAAGAAATAACCTTCCATATGGCTAGACACTCTTTTGCAACCTCTGTAACACTTACTAATGGCGTGCCAATTGAAAGTGTAAGTAAAATGCTTGGTCATAAAAGTCTTAGAACTACTCAGCACTATGCTAAGATTGTAGACAAGAGAGTGAGCGATGATATGGCTATACTAAAGCAAAAATTATCAATACAAAATCTTCAAACCAAACAAGCATAATTAATATTCTAGGCGATTTACTAAAAATTTATCGCCTAGAATATTTCTTTAATATACCTTTTAGCCAATAATATGCTGTTCAATATCTTCATACTTTAAGCCTGCATATTGACAGAACTCTTCAATACTTACAAAGTTGTCTTTGGACTTATTTAAACCCTCCTTTATCTTCTGGAGAAGTCTTGTACTTTGACGGTAACTTTTCCCTGTAATACGTTGTATGTCCTTTGGGTAAATACATACTCTTTTAGGCTCTGATTTCATACTTTATCTATGCTTTTGATATGGCTTTGCTATACTCTATTTGTTGTCTTGAAGAGCTAAAATAGATAATTATTAGAATCGTTTTCGATGGTCATTTATGTTTTGTTTGGACATTTATATCATTTGATGTCATTTGGTTTAATATGATTAATTAAAGTGTTTTATTAATTATAATATTTGTTCTCAAATCCTTCAGGAATTGTTGCAACAAGATGAAGATTTATGAATTTGAACACGAATTATTAATCTAATCTATTTAAAATATTATGGCTAGACAGAAAGGCATAATTAAACTAAAAGGTACTATCGGGGATATTACTTTTTATAAAACACAAGACGGGCATTTGGCTCGAGAAAAAGGCGGAATTGATGCGAGCAGAATTGCGAGTGATCCAGCTTTTCAGAGAACAAGAGAAAACGGTTCTGAGTTTGGAAGAGCCGGAAAAGCCGGTAAGGTTTTGAGAACATCATTAAGAGGTTTGCTTTTAAATTCTGCCGATGGTAGAATGGTAAGCCGATTGACGCAGCGAATGGTAAAAGTTATTCAGGCTGACACAACCAGCGAGCGTGGTTTAAGAAATGTTATCGATGGTGAGGCTGAATTGCTGGCAGGTTTTGAATTCAACATTAGAGGAAAGTTGGGAACCAGTTTATTTGCTCCTTTTGTAGCAACCATTGATAGAGTAACTGGGGAAATCAAAGTTGATTTGGCTTCATTTATACCATCGAATATGATTGCTGCACCAACTGGAACAACGCACTTTAAAATTATTTCTGCGGGTACTGAAATCGATTTTGAAGCAGAAACTTTTGTTGAAGCTCATTCCGAAACGGCTATTTTGCCTTGGGATACTACAGCAACTGCCGCTATCAGTCAAACGAATTTGGTAACTGCGAATAGTACACATCCTTTATTTTTAGCATTAGGGATTGAGTTCTATCAACAGGTAAATGGTCAAATGTATCCTTTGAAAAATGGGGCTTTTAACCCATTGGCTTTGGTTTCTGTAAGTGGATTGTAATAGTGTCTAATCTTAAAATAGAGAATTTATGAACATTGTAGAGAGAGCTAAGGCTCCAACACCAAAGTTTTTCAGAGTTTTGAGAACCGTAGGTTTAGCATTATTGGCGGTAAGTGGTAGCATTGTTGCTGCTCCAGTAGCTTTGCCTGCGATTGTAGTTACAGTAGCTGGTTATGCTGCAGTTGCTGGTACTGTATTATCTGCTGTAAGTCAGGTTACGGTTGATGATGATGCAAAGCGTGAGCAGGAAATTGTAAAACGACTGCAGGAAGAAAACAAATATTTACCTCGTGATGGAATCAAATAATTCAATCCATGCGGGAACTGCAGCCGGAACCGTTTTAAGTATAGTGCCTAATATCAGTTCCGAAGATATTTTAAAAACGATTGTTTTGGCAATTGTCGGAGCAATTGTAAGTTTTACAGTCTCGTTACTATTAAAGAGGCTGACAAAATTCAAAAATAAATAGTGCTTCGATGTACTCAGCAACCATCCGGTTTTGATTGGTAACCTTTTCCGGATAATTAGAAAGCCTGGTCACGTGATCAGGCTTTTTTGTATGCTATCCTTCCTGAAATTGATTTAACGTTACTTCTTCAATTACTACCTCAGCATCTGAAGTATACAATCCGTTATACTTTGCAATATCGACGGCTTTAATTCTGCTGTCGAATATTCCAAAATAAATTCTCGATGATTTGGTTTTCCAAACATCTGTTTGGTACAAAATAAATAGTGTCATAGGCTGGTTATGTTATTGGCTTTTACTTTATCGCTTACAGTACCTGTACAGGATAGTTCTACGCAAATCATTAATAAGATTGATATTTTCGTGAAATTGCTTTTCCTTTAATTCCAAAAGGCGTAATGCCTGAATGTTTTTTTTGTGCTGTTCGTAATCTTCATAAATTTCTGTTACTCTTGGAAATAACTCTTTTTTAAATTCCTGCAATCGAATAAAAGGAATAACAGAACCTATTAAAAATTGATGCCAAAATTTTGATTTCCATAAACTGAAAGTTACCCAGTAGATATTTTCGCAATCTTCTTCGTTTTGGAAAATGAGTACAAAGCTATTTGTAAATGGTTCCTTCTGCGGTTTACCGCTGTTAAGTCCTTTGTTAAGGATAAATAAATGAGGTTTGCTGTAAATAGTGTCCTTTCTGTGGGTTTTAACGATGTAATTTATCATGGCTTCGGATTTTAGTTTAATGCTCAGTCCCTTCCTTACACAACATTTTTTTCAAAAGAAAAAAGAGTAAAAAAGAAAGCCTACTACCCCTGTGGAGGGGTTCAGAAAAGCAAGTTTTTCTGGAAAAATACTACCCGGATGGGTGGAGATTTTTACAGAAACCCGTAGGGTTTGAACTTGCTTTTTTGAAGACCGGAACTAATCTTTGCCTTCTTTTTTTCTCTTTTTTGTTTTGATTACGAATTGTTTCTTCTGAAATCCTGATCTTCATGAATTGAGAGCTAATCGTCTTGAAAGGGTTAGAAATTTTTGGGCATTTTGAATAAAAGAAACTTGTCAGTAAAACCAGAGTGCGTTTCAAAATGCCCAAAAATTTGTAACTCTTTCTTAGGACTTGATTTTTGGGGATGCCAAAAGCAGTGTTCAGTGAACAGTTAGCAGTATGCAGTGAGGTTTTTGTTCTGAAAATGGAAGGCATCTCCAAAAAATAACTATAAACCACTCCTAGTGCGGTGGCAGTAGCGGAAGCATGGGTATTGTTTCTTTATTTGTCAACTAAAGGTCTTCTGATTGGTTTTATGCCGGCTTGATGCCTTTATAGGTGTACAATATTCCGAACTTCGTTTACAAGAAATTGTGATTATGGAATTGTAAGGCATTGAGCTGGCGTGAAACCAATTATGGCAATGCTACTGGCAAATAAAGAAACAATACTTATGCGGGCAAAATTTGGCTTTGTGGGTGCTGTTTGGTTTCTGCGGTGGGATTAACTTGAATTAAAGAGAAAAGTTGCTTAGGAATTGTTACAGCGCTTACAAAGGCAATGCAAACACTACCGCTTTAAACACAAAGAAGCTAAAAACAGGAAACGGAAACTTCTTCTGGAATGAATTTAGCCTAAAAATTTCTGTTGAAAAACTGCGCTTGTTAAAGGTAGTGGCGAAGGGCGGTGTTTTTGGTAGCTGGTTGGTGCGATGGAAGCTGCCAAAAATGTTGCCCTGGAGCCACTACCCTGCGCGGCTGTTTTACATAATGACATCTTATAGTGCTTGGCTTTCCAAAAATACAATAACTAGGTCTGGCATGAACTATAAGACTGCATTATGTAACACAGCTTGGGGAAAAAAATTACTGGCACAAGTTGCGAAGCATATGTGTTTTTGTACTAAAAACTGTGACAGTATTTTTTTTAGAGCGTTGGCAAATAATTCTACTGAGCTACTCACATAATAAATGAAACGATTAATAATTACACTTAAGGAAATTAGCGAAATGAAGCAAACAAAGAACTTGCTTTAGGAATACTTGGACTAAAGACAGTTTTTGTGTAGCTGAATGAGATAATGACTATTATGCAAAAAAAAAGATGCTTACTTATTACAGCAAACATCTCTTTCATTTGAATAATATAACTAACACTTAAAATTTCATTTTTTGAATCCGAACCGCATTAAGGATTGCCAATAAAGCCACACCTACATCGGCAAAAACGGCTTCCCACATCGTGGCTAAACCTCCTGCACCGAGTATAAGCACAATCGCTTTTACGGTAAATGCTAATCCAATATTTTGCCACACAATTTTTTTAGTTTGTTTCCCAATATTGATTGCCATTGCAATTTTACTTGGTTTATCGTCTTGTATCACTACATCAGCCGTTTCTATGGTGGCATCGCTTCCTAATCCTCCCATAGCAATACCTACATCACTTAAAGCTACTACCGGAGCATCGTTTACACCATCACCAACAAAAGCGACGGTTTCCTTTTTAGACTTAATTTCTTTTACCTTGTTTACCTTGTCTTCGGGAAGTAAATCGCCAAAGGCATTGACAATTCCGAGTTTTTGAGCTACAAATTGTACCACTGTATTTTTATCGCCACTTAACATTGTTGTTTTGACACCTAACGATTTGAGCATTTCAATGGTAATTTGAGCATCTTCTTTGATACTATCGGCAATGGTAATGTATCCCGCAAATTTAGAATCGTATGCAATAGCGATTAAAGTATAAACAATACTTGTTGGATCAATATCATACGAAATAGAAAATTTGTCCATCAGTTTGAAATTACCAACCAATAATTCTTTGCCGTTTACAGTGGCTTTTAATCCGTGACCTGATATCTCTTCTGTATTTTGCAAAACTATTGATGTATCAATTGTTCCAACAAATTGATGAATAGCTGTAGCAACAGGATGGGTACTTTGTCCTTCAAGTGCATTGACCATTCGTAAAATTTCATTTTTATCGAATTCTGGCTTAATGACAACCTCCTGAACATTAAAAACGCCTTCGGTCATTGTTCCGGTTTTGTCCATTACTACGTTCTGAATAGTTGCCATTACATCAAGAAAATTGCTTCCTTTGAAAAGGATTCCGTTTTTACTGGCTGCACCAATTCCTCCAAAATATCCTAACGGAATACTGATTACTAAAGCGCAAGGGCACGAAATAACCAAGAATACTAGAGCTCTGTATAGCCATTCACTAAAAACATAATTATCAACAAACAGCATTGGCAAAACACAAATAGCAACAGCTAAAAACACTACAATAGGCGTATAAATTTTGGCAAACTTCCTTATGAATAGTTCTGTATGTGCTTTTTGTGCGGTGGCATTTTGTACTAATTCTAAAATTTTACTTAGCTTACTGTCTGTATATGCCGTGGTTACTTTTACTTGCGAAACAGTATTCAGATTTATCATTCCCGCTAAAACTGTTTCGCCTTTACTTTTTGTATCGGGTTTACTTTCTCCTGTTAAAGCCGCTGTGTTGAAGGATGCCGTTTCAGAAAGCAGTTCACCATCTAAACCCAATTTCTCCCCTGCTTTAAGCTGAATAATATCTCCAATTTTAGCTTCCGAAGCTTTTATGATTTTAGCCATCTTATTTTCAAGAATGGTTACTTCATCCGGTCGCTGGTCAAGTAACGATTTAATATTGGATTTTGCTCTTGTAACGGCTAATGTTTGGAATATTTCTCCAATGGCATAAAATAGCATTACCGCAACACCTTCGGGGTATTCACCAATAGCAAATGCTCCAATAGTTGCAATACTCATTAATAGAAACTCTGAAAATATTTCGCCTTTGCGCATACTTCCTACGGCTTCTTTTACTACCGGTAAACCGACAGGAATATAAGCTAAAATATACCACCCAATTCGCACCCAACCCTTAAACCACGTTTGAGTAAAATAATTATCAAAACCTATTGCCACAAGTAACAATGTAAAGCTTATAATCGCCGGGACAAACATTTTAAAAGTACTTGTACTTTCGTGCGAATGTTCGTGATTATGACCATCGTCATCAGAATGCTTCTCGCTTTCGTGATTTATTTTATCCTCAAGTGTGCAGCATAGCTGCTTACCTGTTGCATCGTATTTATGCTGATGTTCCATATTGGATTATTTTAAGAATTAGCATTGATAATTTCCTGAATGTCTTTTGGTATTTCCATCGATTTTAATGGTGGCACATTTGAACCACCTGTATTACCCACCGGAATATGACCTACAAATGACTTAACGCCTCCAATGAGTAATCTTGGTATTTGTCCGATTACCTCTCTGGTACTTTTTATTTTAAAGCCAAATTGCAACATTTTCCAATGCACATAGGAATGCTCATAAGGATACTTTTGCCCTATAATGTGCGCCCGCTCTAAGTGATACCAAGCCATATTTAGGTTATCTATCTGTAAATTGTCCTTGAATGCTTCTAACTCTTTTTTATAAAAAGGAATTAGAATACTTGGCATTATTGTGTTAATTTTCATAACATTAAAGTATTAGTTAGTGTTCGTGTTCTCCACCTCCTTTAGAAGTTGCTAATAGATAGAACGCCCCTTTGATTACTATTTTTGCATCCGCAGGAATTTCCCCAACCAATTTGACTTCGGTATAACCTAAATCTGTAGTGCCAGGAACTACTTCAATGGCTTTAAAGTGAATTTCATTGTGTCCTTCTTCTTCGCCTTCTGCGTGTTCCGAATGGGCTTCGCCTTCTTTGTGTATATGCTCTTCTACTTTAGCTTTTGGTGCTTCTTCGCTGTGTTCTTCTTGAATGTAAATAAAATATTTATCTCCGTTTCTAACAATGGCATCTTTTGGCAATGCCTGAACCGTTTGATTGGTAATATTGATATTAGCAGCTACATACATTCCTGAAATTAAATCTTTAGCATCGCTTGGATTAATTTTTGCGTGTACGGCTACCGACTTACTTTCATTAGAAAAGGATTTATTAATACCGAATATTTTCCCTTTGATGGATTTGTTGGATTGATTGGTTAAAACAAAATCGACTTCCTGACCTACTGAAATTTTGCCTAAATCTTTTTCAAATACATTCAAATCCAAATGCATTTGGCTATTGTCAACCACTTCAAAAAGTGTCACTCCTGTTTCTGCAAAAGCGCCTTTGGTTATGCTTATTTTACCTACGTAACCACTAATTGGAGAAACAATAGGAATAAGTGAAGTACTTCCGCTTAAACTTACGTGTAATGCTTGTAGTTTATTTTTAGCGGCTTGTGCTCTTGCTCTTTCAACTGCTAATTTTGACTTTACTTCCTGAAATGTTTTGCGAGGATTTACATTTTCATCGCTCAATGTTTTTTGACGGTTGTATTCCAATTGCAGGTATTCAATGTTAGCAATGGCAGAATTATAATCTTCCTGCATTTCTGTAACTTCAAGATTTTGAATGGTTGCCAATGTTTTGCCTTTTGCAACAAATGTACCTTCTAACACATAAATATCTTTAACAACGCCTCCTATTAAAGTTGAAATATTAGCCATATTTTGTGGCGGAACTGCTGTATATCCGTTAGCTTTAATTACGGTATTAAGATTTTTCATTTCAATACTACCCGTTACAATACCAATGGTTTTGAATTGCGCTTCGGTCAACGCTACTTCGGTTTCTGACTTTTCTTCCTCGTGGGCTTCTTCGGTTTTCTTCTCGCCACAAGAATTTAGAAAAAAGAGAAAAGAAAATAGAACAAAGAGATTGAAGAACGAACCCAGATTATAATTTATTTTTAAAAATATATTTTTCATTTTGTTGAGTATTAATTATTGCTAAAAGATGGGAATTGCAATTGAATAGCGCTTTGATTATAAGCATTTACCGCTTCGGCATTTTGCTTTTTTATATCGATTGCCTGATTTAAAAAACTGATGTACGACCAGTAACTCATATCGCCATTGGCATAACTTTTTTGTGCCGTTGTTATGATTTGGTCTGCGTATTGCAATCCTTCATTTTGATAATACAGCATTGCTTTGTTCTGTTTATCGAACTCGCTTTTCAATTCTTCTTTTTGCAGTTTTAAAGCTAATTTACTTTTATCTAATTCCAGTTGTGCCTGTACCACACTTATTTCTGAAGCCTTGGCACGAGCCGAATTTACACCTCCAAAAAGTGGAATTTGTAGCCCCGCCGTAAATCCTTGGAAATAAGATTTTGTATCGATGGTCTGTCCAAAATAACCTAATCCTAATTTTGGTGTTCTCATTGCCTTGAAAATATTGGCTTCTTTTTGATAAACTGAAATTTGTTGGGTGTAATAATCGTTTACCAATCCTTGCACTTTATCCTCGGCAATTGAAACATTCTTTTCATACTTTAACGGAGTTGCGGCATCAGGAACAATATTTTCATCGGTTTGGATAAAATACTGTAACTGCTTTTGATACACCGCCAAATCGTATTCCAACTGTAATTTTTGGGTTTCAATTTCTTTTACCTTGGCTTTGGCACTTATGACTTCTATATTACCACTTTCACCTGTTTGAAAACGAAGTTCAGCATTTTTTAAAAACTTGATATAAATGTCACTCAATTCGTTGTTTAACTTTTGAATGGAAACACCATACAAATATTGATAGTAAGCTAATGTTACCGCTTTTTCAATTTCGTATTCTGATAAGGCTTTTCTTTTCTCAGCTAATTTTGCCAATTCTTCCTGTAATTGTCTGTTTGCCTTAGTGATTTTACCAATTGGGAAATATTGCTGAACAGAAACATTATGGTCATAATCAACACTATTAAACTGTCCGCCTTGGTATTGGACTTGCAAAGGATCTACTTGAAATGCCGCTTTTTTAAGCGTCGTTTGTTTTTCAATTTCTTTATCGGCAATTTTTAAATCGATATTGCTTTTCTTGGCTAAGGTAATTGCTTGGTCTAAAGTTACCGTTTGCTTGTTTTGTGATAATGCTACACAGCTAATCAATAGAAACCAAAGGGTTACAAATGGTTGTCTTTTTTTAAATTTTCTTATTTTCATTCCGTTTTCAAATAATAAATAAAGTATTGGTAATACTATTAATGTCAGTAATGTTGCCGAGAACAAACCGCCTATAACTACTGTTGCCAATGGTTTTTGTACTTCGGCACCGCCACTGGTTGATAATGCCATAGGCATAAA
This sequence comes from Flavobacterium limnosediminis JC2902, assembly GCF_000498535.1. Lineage (GTDB taxonomy): Bacteria > Bacteroidota > Bacteroidia > Flavobacteriales > Flavobacteriaceae > Flavobacterium > Flavobacterium limnosediminis. The sequence continues at coordinate 348,435 of NZ_AVGG01000007.1, forward strand.
TCCTAAAGAAGCCACTGCCGCTGTCATTAACACAGGTCTAAGTCTTGTTTTTGTCCCCATTAATACACGTTGCAACGGATCGGTTATACCTTCTGATTTTAGTTGATTGAAATAGGAAATCAATACAATTCCGTTTAAAACGGCAATACCAAACAAAGCAATAAATCCAATTCCTGCTGAAATACTAAAAGGCATTCCTCTAAGCCATAACGCAAAAACACCACCTATCGCTGATAAAGGAATCGCGGTGAAGATTAACAAGGACTGTTTCACACTGTTGAATGTAAAAAACAGTAAAACCATGATAAGTCCTAATGCAATGGGCAACGCTATTGAAAGACGCTTATTGGCTTCAACCAAATTTTCAAATTGTCCGCCATAAGTAATATAGTAACCCGCAGGAAGCTTGAAATTGGTTTCCAGTTTTTGCTGAATTTCTTCTACCACACTTTTTATATCACGACCACGAACATTTAACCCAACTGTTATTCTACGCTTTCCATTTTCACGAGAAACTTGTACAGGACCTTGCTCATAACTAATGGCAGCCACTTGGGATAGTGGTACTTGCTGACCATTTGGCAATGGAATAAACAAATTGCTTACGTCTGTAATATCGCTTCTGTTGGCTGCATCCATTCTAACCACAACATCAAAACGCTTACTCTCTTCATAGATTTTTCCTGCGCTTTCCCCTGCAAACGAGGAACGAATAATTTTATTGACATCAGTAATATTTAAACCATACAATGCAATTTTATTGTAATCGTATTTTACAGTTATTTGTGGGAGTCCGGTTACTTTATCAGCCTTTAAATCGCCAATACCTTCTATTTTATTTATTTTAGAAATCAATTCTTTGGCTTTTGTATCTAAAACTTCTAAATCGTCACCAAAAATTTTAATGGCTATATCGCTTCGGCTACCCGTCATTAATTCGTTAAAACGCATTTGAATAGGCTGTGAAATTTCGATATTCGCCCCAGGAATAGCTTCCATTTCTTCTTTCATCAAATTGGCTAAATCTTCCCAATTATCGGCAGATGTCCACTCAGATTTGTCTTTCAAAACAATAATCAAATCGCCACTTTCAATTGGCATTGGGTCGGTTGGGATTTCTCCACTTCCAATTTTGGTAACGATGGTTTTAATTTCTGGGAATTTTGCTTTTAGAATTTTCTCATATTTGGTTGTTGTTTCTACCATTTGGGTTAATGAACTACCTGTCATAATGGTAGCATTAATGGCTAAATCGCCTTCTTCAATGGTTGGAATAAATTCGCCACCCATATTTTGAAAAGTTATTACAGCCAAAGCAAATAATCCTAATGCGATTACTAAAACCGATTTTTTAATTTGCAATGCTTTTTCTAAAAAAGGGGTATATATCTTCTCGAACCACGCCATCATTCTATCGCTAAAATTCGATTTATGCTCAGTATTTTTCGATAAGAACATAGCACTCATCATTGGCACATAAGTCAATGATAAAATAAATGCTCCAATAACTGCAAAACCTACTGTCATTGCCATTGGTTTGAACATTTTACCTTCTGTTCCTACTAAGGCTAATATTGGCAGATATACGATAAGAATTATTATTTCCCCAAATGCTGCACTATTTCTGATTTTTGAAGCAGATTTATATACCTCGCTATCCATTTCGGATTGGGTTAAATCCTTTTGCCTTTTGAGTTTTTGTAAATGGTGCATTGTGGCTTCGACAATAATAACTGCCCCATCGACAATGATACCAAAATCGATTGCACCTAAACTCATTAAGTTTCCACTCACACCAAAGTAATTCATCAGGATTACTGCAAAAAGCATTGACAAAGGAATTACGGAAGCTACGATTAATCCGGCACGAAGATTTCCTAAAAATAATATCAGTACAAAAATTACGATTAAAGCTCCTTCCAATAGATTTTTTGTAACCGTTCCTATGGCGTTGTCTACTAATTTACCTCTGTCAATAAAGGCTTCGGCAACTACTCCTTCAGGTAACGTTTTATTGATTTGAACCATTTTTTCTTTCACTCTTTCCACTACAGCACTGGAATTTTCGCCTTTTAACATTAATGCTAAACCGCAAACAATTTCTCCTTTACCGTCTTTTGTAGAGGCACCATATCGCAATGCAATACCTTCACGTACTGTTGCAACGTCACGCACTAAAACAGGAGCACCATTTCGGTTTTTGACTACTACATTTTCTAAATCCTTGATGCCCGTTGCCATACCCACACCACGAATGAAATAAGCGTATTGGTCTTTTTCAATATAGGCACCACCAGTATTTTGATTATTTTTTTCTAACGCATCAAAAATCTCAGTGATAGTAACGCCTAAACTATTGAGTGTGTTTGGATTAACTGCAACTTCATATTGTTTTAATTTTCCACCCCAAGTGCTCACTTCAGCAACGCCTTCAATACCTTGTAATTGTGGTATAATTATCCAATCTTGAATGGTTCTTAATTTGATGGCATCGTACTTATCTTCATACCCTTTTTTAGCATATACATCATACTGATAAATTTCTCCAAGACCTGTTGAAATTGGTGCCAATTCAGGCGAACCAGCATAGTCAGGTATATTTTCTTCGGCTTGCTTTAATCGTTGAAAAATTTGTTCCCTTGCCCAATATATATCTACATCGTCTTTGAAAACAACCGTAACTACCGAAAGCCCGAAACGAGAAATACTTCGTAACTCAATTACTTTGGGGATGGTTTTAACGGATTGCTCTAACGGATAGGTAATTAATTGCTCCACTTCCTGACTGGCAAGAGTGGGCGCAGTAGTAATAATTTGTACCTGATTATTGGTTACATCAGGCAAAGCATCAAGCGGTAATTGTTTAATAGAATAGCTACCCCACGCTATAAGGACTAAGGTTAGCAATAGTATAATGAATTTATTCTTTATACTGAATTGTATTATTTTGTCTAACATTGAAAATATTGTAATGAATTAGAAATTAGCAAATTAAAGTACTTGCCATTATATGTGATTAAAACACACTTTTCTAACCCGAAATTACTCGGGCATCATTATACTATTTGAGGAGGTTGCCAAATACTTCCAAAGAAATAGGAAGCAAAAACTGGCTTATAAAATGGCTCTTTGGTCTTTATAACTGTAGAAATTACAGGAAAATCATAACTGATGGAAGGAAAGTAACTCAAAACCTGCGCTCCACAGCAATTGCAAATGCAAAAAGGCGAACACAAATCTTTACTCTTGTCGTGTGAATGGTTGTCATGGTCAGCCCGATGCGCTTCCAAAGAATGCCCAGCACTATTTACTTCCATATCAGCACAAGGCATAGATGCCAAGACTATTAAATAAATTGATAATATGATATTTAACCATTTCACGAGTGTAAAAATAGCAATAAAATTTATATGAACTAATCACATTTTATTTTTTTAATGCAATTTGATGCGATTCGAAATATTTTTTTAGCTTTGCCTAAAAATAATATTAAGCATATATAAAAATGAAAAACAAGGCATATCTAATTTTAATTGTTATGACTTTAGGGATAAGCACCCTAACCTCTTGTGAAGATATATTAACAGATGCTCCTGCCGATGAAGAAATTTTAGACGGGCCCGTTGAAGGATTGACTTCTTCGGAAATGTTAGAATTCTTAGAAGGTGATGTTGCTTTCAATGAAGAAGTATTTACAACCGAAACAGGTTTGGGACCATTATTTGTTTCTACCAGTTGTGTGTCCTGTCATGCGGGGGACGGAAAAGGACATCCTTTTACTACTTTAACCCGATTTGGACAAACAGATGCCACAGGTAATCAATTCATGCATTTGGGTGCGCCACAGTTGCAAAACAGAGCCTTACCGGGGTATTTACCAGAGCAAATTCCTGCGGGAGCTACTTCAGCTAAGTTTATGCCTCCTGCAAATACAGGTTTAGGTTTTTTAGCCGCTTTAACCGATGCACAAATTTTAGCAAATGCAGACCCCAATGATAATAATGGAGATGGAATTTCAGGTGTACCAAACTATATTACACCTCCAGCTTTCTTTTTGCCAAAATGGTTTCATCAGGAAATTAACGGAAAATACATTGGTCGCTACGGAAAAAAAGCGGCAGCTATCGATTTGTTGCATCAAACCGTTAATGCCTATAATCAGGACATGGGAATTACCTCTTCTTTTTCTCCAATCGACACCTATTCGGGATTAGAAATTGACCCTGAAGTTTCAAACAAAACAGTAAACAGTGTAGTGTTTTACTTGAGAACCTTAAAAGCACCCAAACGAAGAAATCAAAATGATGCTGAAGTTCAAGCAGGTGAAGCTTTATTCTCAAATTTAAAATGTGCAGAATGCCATAAACCGCAATGGACAACACCAAACAGTGATATTGCCAGTTTATCCAACAAAACTTTTTACCCATATACCGATTTACTGTTACACGATATGGGAAGTGGCTTAAACGACGGTTATACAGAAGGAACTGCATTAACAAGCGAATGGAGAACTCCGCCTTTATGGGGAATTGGGCTGGCTAAAAAATCGCAAGGTGGACAATATTTTTTACTGCATGACGGTAGAGCCAGAAGTATTGAAGAAGCAATTTTAATGCACGGCGGTGAAGCTAACAGCAGTAAAAATGCGTACCAGCAATTAACATCGGGTGAAAAACAAAAACTGATAAAATTCATTGAAAGTTTATAGTATGGACAGAAAAGAATTTTTAAAGATTTGTGGCTTTTCCTGTTTAGGAGTTTTTGGATTGTCTGGGATGATGCAAAGTTGTGGAACAACTCATTATGCTTCTACAAATGTTCAAGGCAATCGATTGATTGTGTCTAAAAAAGAATTTGAAATAATCAAAAACGACACCATTCGTTACAGAAATCATGTTGTTAGCAAAATAGAAGGTATCAACTATCCGATTATCATATACAAAAACCTAAATGATACTTATTCAGCATTTTTGTTAAGATGCTCTCATCAAGGAGCCGAACTTACCGTTAATGGTGATGTATTAACCTGTTCAGCTCATGGAAGCGAATTTGGTAAAAACGGTGAGGTTATTCAAGGACCCGCAGAACAACAATTAACCGCATTTAAAGTGCAAACCGATGCACAAAACATTTACATTCAATTATCCTAAAATGAAATCACTATATATAACTGTATTAATCTTATTTTTTAATTTTTCAGTACTGGCACAGGTTGATTCAACAAAAGTCGTAACGACACAAAAAGACACTACAAAATTAGCTTTGAATATGGATGCAGTTTATGCACGTCCGTTTTTGAAATTAGGGAAACTTCCCATTTCCATAGGTGGTTATGTTGAAGCCAATACGAGTTATTTTGCTACTGATGGAGTCACAGAAGGTATGTCTTTTCAGATGCCGAGAATGACATTATTTGTTTCATCCACCATCAGAAACCGAATTAAATTTTTATCGGAAATTGAGTTTGAAGAAGGCGGAAAAGAAATAAATATTGAATTTGCTTCGCTTGATGTGGAGTTACATCCACTATTCAATTTGCGTGGTGGTATTATTATGAACCCTATTGGCTCTTTCAACCAAAATCACGACGGTCCAAAATGGGAATTCATTGACCGTCCAATATCTTCAACAACCATAATCCCATCTACATGGAGTAATGTTGGTTTTGGTTTTTTCGGAAAGTATGCCAAAAATAATTTGGTTTGGGCGTATGAAGGTTATTTCTCCAATGGTTTTGATGATACGATTATATCGAATACCGAAAACAGAACATGGCTTCCTGCTTCAAAAGAAAATAAAGAACGCTTTGAGGAAAGTTTTAACGGAGTACCATTGATTACCGCCAAGACTGCATTAAAACACAGAAAAATAGGTGAATTTGGTATTTCTTGGATGGGTGGTGTGTACAACAAATTTCAGGAAGACGGTATTCAAATTGACAAAAAACGTAGAGTGGACTTATTCGCATTGGATTTTAACACAGTGCTCCCGAAACTAAAAACATACATCAATACGGAATGGGTTTGGGCTTATATAGATGTTCCTGACACCTATACTCAACAATTTGGCTCAAAACAAAAAGGGGGCTTTATCGATATTGTGCAACCCATTTTAAAGCGCGATGTATTGGGTTGGCAAAACAGCACACTTAATTTGGCTTTTAGAATGGAATACACAGATTATAATGTTGGAACGTTTAAAGAAACTAACGAGAATATCCACGATGATGTAATGGCTATAACTCCGGGAATCAGTTTCAGACCCTCTTCACAAACGGTTTTCAGAATGAATTACCGCTATATTTGGGAAACAGATATTTTTGGTAATGATCCTTCGAAGACAGCTGGGATTCAATTTGGGTTTTCCACTTATTTTTAGTCTGATTTGCATGAAAATCACCCAAGATCAGAAAAGTTTTTCATGCAAATTAACTATGTTTTTCCCATGACTAATAAATTTTGCTAGCAACAATCTCCGTCTGCTTGTATGGGTGGACATTTTACAGTTCCGTAACTGCAATAAACGCAACAATCACCCTGTTTCGGTTTTAATACTGTTTTGCATTTTTCACATTCGTAAAAATACTGACATGCATCAGTAGGCATCATTTCTTCCTTTTTATGCCCGCAATTGGGACAAGTAATCGTAGATTTTAATTCAACCTCTTTTCCTCCATACGAAATACAGGTATTACAATTACCCTGAACTTTATTTTGATAATAATTTGCTATTGTAGCAATAAAAAGCCCAAGCATACCAGAATAAATTAAATAGACTGCATTTTCCGATTTACTAAAATAATATGCGAAGAATATTAATATTCCACTTGGTATTGCTATTAATAAAGGATACACGCAACGATGTTTACGGTAAGAAATGATTAAGCCAACAATTGAAATTAAAACCATTGCTTGAAAAATCCACATCGTCCATCCACCAAATAATTCAAAGCTGCCGAGTCCAAGAGCTGAAGCACCAAATGCAAATAGCGGAAAACAGCAAGGCGAAAATAGTGCTGTGAAGAAAAGTCCAATCGTACCTAATTTATCAATGTTATTAATTATTTTCATTTTTGTTTTTGTTTTTAAATTTTTAAATTTCGTAATCTCAGGGCATTTGCAATTACTGATACAGAACTAAAAGACATTGCTAATGCGGCAATCATGGGTGATAATAAAATTCCGAATGTCGGATATAAAACGCCTGCTGCAATAGGTACTCCCAATACATTGTATATAAAAGCAAAGAATAAATTTTGCTTGATGTTTTTCATCACGGAATGGCTTAGATTTTTAGCCTTTACGATTCCCTGCAAATCACCTTTTACTAATGTAATTTTAGCACTCTCTATGGCTACATCGGTTCCGGTTCCCATTGCAATTCCTATATCGGATTGCGCTAAGGCTGGTGCGTCGTTTATTCCGTCGCCTGCCATTGCAACAATTTTGCCTTCGGATTGTAATCGCTTAATTTCTTTAAGTTTATCTTCTGGTAAACAACCGGCTTTGAAAGAACTTAAATGCAGTATATCGGCTACAGCTTTAGCAGTATTAGCATTATCGCCTGTAAGCATAATTACCTCGACTCCTTGGCGCATTAGTTCTTTAATCGCTGCTGCACTAGATGATTTAATAGCATCGGTAATCGATACAAAACCGACTGCTATATTATCCACTGCTATATAGGATACTGTTTTTCCTAGTTTTTGTTCGGTTATAATTCGATTTTCTATGTCATCCGAAACAACTACATTCACTTGCTCCATTAGCTTTTTATTTCCTAATGCTACTATTTTACTGTTTACTGTACCAACAACTCCTTTTCCAGTAACATTTTCAAAATCTTTAACCTCGATCAAAGAAGTGTTTTTTGTTTTAGCGTAATTTACAACGGCCTGTGCCAATGGATGTTCGCTATATTGATTTAAAGAAGCAATATTTTGCAATAAACTATTTTCGTCACTATTAGATGCATAAATTTTTTCTACTGATGGTTTTCCTTCAGTAATAGTCCCAGTTTTATCGGTTATTAAAACATCAACTTTGTTCATGTTTTCTAACGCTTCTGCATTTTTTATCAAAACACCTGATTGTGCTCCCTTACCTACCCCAACCATTACTGACATTGGCGTTGCTAGTCCTAAAGCACAAGGACACGCAATAATTAAGACTGCAACCGCATTGATGAAACCGTAAACTAATGCCGGATCAGGTCCGAATTTTGCCCAAACGAAAAATGTTAGTACTGCAATAATTACCACAATGGGGACAAAGTATTTTGAAATACTATCGGCTAATTTTTGGATTGGTGCTCTTGAGCGACTCGCATCATTAACCATTTTAATAATTTGCGACAATAGTGTTTCTGAACCAACTTTCTCGGCAACCATTACAAAAGATCTATTTCCGTTTATAGTACCGGAAGTTACCTCGTCTCCAGTTTTTTTATCTACCGGTATGGGCTCTCCGGTAATCATAGATTCATCAATAGTACTTGTGCCCTCCATGATTTTCCCATCAACAGGAATTTTGTCTCCGGGTTTTACACGTAATAAATCCCCTTTCTTAATATCATGAATGGAAATGACTTTATCCTTTCCGTTTTCCACTAAAGTTGCTTCTGTGGGCGCCAGTTTCAATAACTCTTTTATCGCACCGCTGGTTTGGCTGTGCGCTCTAGCTTCTAATAGTTGTCCCAACAAGACCAACGTGATAATTACTGTTGCTGCTTCGAAATAAAGATGAATAGTTCCGTGTTCGGTTTTAAATTCTTCCGGGAAAACATTCGGAAACAACATCCCTACAATACTAAACACAAAAGCTACTCCGGTTCCTATTCCAATCAGCGTGAACATATTCAAATTCCATGTGATTATTGATTTCCATGCACGGGTAAAAAACATCCAACCTGCATAGAATACAACCGGAATCGAAAGCAGAAATTGCACCCAGTTCCACTTGCTGCTGTCCATTATCTGAAACAACGGGTTGTTATGCAGCATTTCCATCATGGCGATAATGAAAATCGGAACCGTACAAAGCGTGGCAATCTTCATTTTTTTCAGCAAATCCAGATAGGTTCTGTTTTCTTCAGTATCCGTTGGTTCCATCGGAACCAAATCCATTCCGCAAATAGGACAAGAACCTGGCCCCTCTTTAATAACTTCGGGATGCATCGGACAGGTATACATTTTTGGGATGGTATCCAATTCAACCAATTTTTCCAGATTCATTCCACAAACCGGACAATTACCTGGTTTGTCATAAGTTTTATCTCCTTCGCAATGCATCGGACAATAATATTTCCCTTTGGTATTTCCGGAAACTGCCATTGTCATTTTGGAATGATGAGTATGGTGTTCAACAGATGCTTTTTCTCTCGCGGCTTCGGATGTTTGATGGTTATGAGCTAAATTGCTCATAGTTATGGTGTAGTTACCGGCAATTGCAAGCGCTTGCTGAAGCTGTTCCGTCGGTATGTGCTTTTCCATAGTTATAGTGGCTATCGGTGGGTTTAAGGAAACTGTAGCTTCAACCCCATCAATAGTATTTAATGCATTTTCTACTTTTGACTTGCAGTTATCACATGTCATACCAGCTATATTATACGTATGTGTCATCAGTTTAATTGTTTAAAATAATGGGATTTATAAATTATTGGATAGCTTTAGTAATGTTTATTTTTTTTCATCATTAAAGATTTTTCAAAATAAAATCTACCCTTTCTTCAGCCGATAGAACCGGAACATGAACTACCGGAAAGGGTAAGGATTCGTAAACTTCGGTAATTAACTTATGAATTTTTTTTTGTGCCTGTTCATCTTCACTTCGGGCATAATCATTTTTTAATGGAAGGGAATCCAGAATAAAAATCTTTTTATAAGAAACCATTTGTAGTGCTTTAGCTAACTTTTCATCTACCGATAGGTTTAAAAAACGATAGTAGGCAAGAGCGTCCGGAATTGCTCTATCAAGAAATACCTGAACGTTTGGTGCAATTTCATTTTCTTGTTCAATCTGCATATCCAAAACTCCCAATTGGAATTCTCTTTGGTTTTTTCTTGCTTCTTCAACTGTTCTTCCCTTTAGTCGTTGCGTGTCTAAATAATGTCTCGCATGCTCAAAAGTTGTTATGTACCCTCTTTCTTTCAGTAAATTGACAGTGGTGGTTTTACCCGAACTTGGACCTCCTGTAATGACATACCAGTTTGTTTGAATATTGGGCTTATCTATACTATCTGTATTCATTGTTCAAAATTAAGTTTGTTCATGTAATCCCTAAGAACCATTTTGATTGCTACATCTTCATTCCTTCCATTGGATCAGTACCTTTCCTAAATATATATTCACTGTTAATGGCATACGCTCCAGTAATTACAACCTTCTTAGAGGAATCAAGCTCTGATTTAATCTCTATCAATCCATTGCTTTCTATCCCTGTCTCCACCATAAGGTTTTCGAATATCCCCGGACTTTTTTCAATCCAAATGTAAGAGGCATTTTCTTCTCGGATAACCGCATCTACCGGAATAAAAATCCCTTTTTTAATTGATTGGTTTAACTTAACCATTGCCTGCATTCCGGGTTTCAATTCCAAATTTTTATTTGGCACTTGCAATCGGATTAAAAGCAGTCGGGTATCCGGATTGATTTCGGGATTGATGAAAGAAACTTTCGCGTTCATTGTTTTATCGGGGAAATCGGTAAAAGAAACTTTGGCATTTTGTCCAAGACTAACATTTTTTGAATAGTTCACGTTTACTTGTGCTTCGAGCCAAAGATTACTTAAATCAGCCAATTTTATTATAGGGGAACCTTCCATCATATAAGTTCCTTCTGTGGCTATTATTTCTGAAATATAACCACTTGTTGTGCTGTAAAAAGTTGTATACGGTGAAATTACCTTGCTGTTTCTTATGTTCTCGATTTGTGCATTCGACAATCCGAAGAACAAAAGTTTTTGTTTGGCCGCATTTAGCATATTTTGAGCATTTTTTCCAAAATCACCCGGCATGGAAAGCTGTTTGTAAGCCGTAAAATAATCCTGTTTGGCTATGGCGATATCTTCACTGTATAAAGAATACAAAGCATCATTTTTACGCACATATACCCCAATCGTTTTAAAATAAAGCTTTTCAATTCGTCCCATTGCTCTTGCTGAAATGGTATTGATTTTTTCTTGGTTCATTGTTAAAACTCCCGTATAGCTTTGTTCTAAGCTGTTTTGCGTTGCTGCAATTGTTTGGGTGGTAATGTTTCCCAGTTGCATTTGCTGTTTGCTCAAACTTATTTCGTTTGCCTTAGTATCGTTGTTTTTTATTGGAGTTAGCGGCATGTGACAAATAGGACATTTTCCCGGTTTGTCTTCTTTTATTTGTGGATCCATGGAACACGTGTAGAAAGTAGTTTCTTTCCCCATATCATGTCCTGAATGGTCTTCTTTGTTTTTAGTAGTACATGCAATTACCATCATGAATACTAATAGTACTGTAATACTGCGGTTTATCATCTTTTTCATTCTTACTCGGTTTTAATGAAGCTTTCACTGTCTATTAAATACTGTGCATTTTTAGCTATAGTATCTTTAATGGAAATTCCGTTGATGACTTGAATATAATCTCCCATTTCAATTCCCGTTTTTATTTCTTTTGCCTTAAAGCCGTTATTCATTTTTATAAAAACTATTTTCTTGTTACCAATGCTGACGAATGCCTGTTTTTGTAACCAAGTCGCTTTAATCGGGTTAGTTTTTACGCTACCCTGCAAACGTAAACCAATAGGTAGTTTTAATTTAGCATTATTTAAATACACCCGAATCCTATTGGATTTATCAGATGCGTTAAACTGCGTTTCTATGAAATTTATATTTGCATTGATGCTGTTATTTTCATCTAATTCTGTAGTAATGGTAATGGGTTGATTCATTTTTAGTAATCCGTTATATCCTTGTAAAACATTAAAAACACCCCATACTTTATCGGTATTCACTAATTTAAAAACAGTTTCGCCCTTTTTTATATAGTTTCCTTCCTTCACATTTAGTATTTCGGAAGTAGCACTTGCGTTTGACATTGTATTACTATTGACCTCCATTGTTTCCGTCGCGTCAATTATGCCATAAGCAGGGCTATAAATTGAAATTACGGGATTTGCTCGTTTTGTTGCCATTAAGGAATTAATATGATTACCGCTCATTCCGTAGAGCATTAATTTTTGTTTTGAAGCTTCAACAATGGAAGTATTAGCAGCATCATTTGAAATTAAATAAATGAAATTTTGCTGTTCCGTAAGTAATTCGGGGCTGTATAAATCAAACAGTTTTTGACCTTTAGTGACCTTTTGGTATTTGTAATTCACATACATTTTTTCAATTCTTCCACTTATTCTTGCCGCGATGTTTACGGAGGAATTTGGATCGTATGCCACAAGCCCAGGTAAATTAATTACATTGCTTATCGTTGTATCTTTTGCCATTGTGGTTTGATAATTTCCAACAATAAAATTATCCGTTGGCTTTAAAACATTTTCGATTGAATTGTTTTCTTCTGTATGATTGTTTGTAATCTTTTTTACTAAAGTCATACCGCAAATAGGACAATTTCCCGGTTTATCCCGAATAATTTCCGGATGCATCGAACAGGTATAAACCACTGCTTGTTGTTCGTGACTGGAATGGTTATCCGATTTGGTTGCAAAATAATAGACTGCAAACCCAATCGTTACAATCGCAATGGTTATTAAGCTGTATTTTAAATATCTGTTCATAATTATTTCGTTTCCAGTTGTTTTTCAATTTCAACCTGTGTTGCCAAAATAGCTTGTAATTTATCTAACGAATCCATCTGTGCCATATTTAACGCTTCCCAGGCATCGAGTACAACAAACAAATCTCCCGTATTATTTTGCCAGGCAATAATGGCAGTATCGTAGTTTTTACGCAAGGCCGGAATAATATTTTTTTCAGCTATATCATATTGTTTTTTAAGATTTGTCAGTTCCGTTTGCATTCCTGAAATCATTCCCGACGCTTCATTCAGTATCATTTGTTTTTGCCAATTAAGACTTTCATTTTTAATTTGAAAACTACTAATGTTGGCTTTGTTCATTTTGGTTGACCAAGGCATTGGAATGGTAACCATTCCCATTAAAGAGAATTGCTGGGGTTGCTGTCCAAAAGCAAACATATGGTCGTATTTAACTCCAAACTCCGGCAAAAACTTTGTCTTTTCGGCTTCTATTTTCAGTTGATTTAACGCCATTGTTTTTTCAATAGCTTTAATGTCACTTCTGTTTTGGGAAAGCAGCGTTGTATCGGTCTTTATCAGATTAAAATCGGTTAATTTATATGCCGAATCAATATCAAATGGGGTATTTTTATCCCTTGCCATCAGCATATTAAGCATAATTCGTTTTTGTGCTATGTCATTTTGCAGCATGACAATCATACTTTGTAATACACTGTATTGAGATTTTGCTTTGTAATATGTTGGTAGTTTGTCCATGTTATATTGATAGCGTATCTCCATACTTTTAATCATGTAGTCCAAAAGCAATAAATTATCATTGGCAATTTTTATTTTCTTATTCAGTACAATCCATTGGTAGTAATTTGTTTTTGCCAAAGCATTGAGCTGATTAATCGTATAATTTTTGTTTTCCTTTTCCACGGAAGACATTGCGTTCATATACTTAAAATCGGCATTCAGCTTTCTGGAATTCGGTATCATTTGCGTGATTCCCAACATATAAGACCCCATTCCGGGTGACATTTCATCAGCCTTCCACATTTTAGAATTGTAAGGTGTCATGAAAAAACCTGTTTCGACCTGTGGTGGCATCCAGCTTTTAGCACCTTTTGCAGCTGTATCCATACTTTGGATATCAGCGTCATACATTTTTAATTGCGGATTGTCAGTTTCTATTTTCTTCAAAACTTCATCCAACGAAAGTGTTTGAGCCCTACTTGAAGTGAGGCTTAAAATCAAACAACCTATTACGATATAATACTTATTCTTTAGCATCTAAAATTTCTATTTTACCATTTGCTTTTAGCTCGCGGAGTTTTACCATTTCAAAAACAACTGGTGTTACTAATAAAACATAAATAGTGGACGTAATTGTACCGCCAATAAGTGGAACAGTAATAGGAAGCATTACATCGGCTCCGGTTCCTGTTGCCCAAAGAATAGGAATCAGACCAAATAATGAAACGGAAACCGTCATTAGTTTTGGTCGTAACCTTTTTGCTGATCCATCAATAATATATTGTCTCAATATTTCTTCGGTGATAACCTCATTGCTATTTCCGTATTTCTCCACCATTTTGTTCATGGATTCATTTAAATAAATGGTCATTAGCATTGCCGTTTCTATGGCCATTCCAAACAAGGCAATAAACCCGACAGCTACCGCTACAGACAAGTTAATACCATAAAAATAGACCATAAAAATTCCACCAATTAATGCAAATGGTACGGTTATCATGGTGATTAAGGCTTCTTTCATGGAACGATAGGTAAAGTATAGGATAAGGAAAATAATAACGACCACTATAGGCAATATCAGACTTAATGTTTTGTTAGCTCTGATTTGGTTTTCCCATTGTCCGCTCCATTCCACGTAATATCCTTTGGGCATTTTAGTCATCATTGCATTTAATTTTTTCTGTGCTTCTTTTACCGTACTGCCCAAATCACGTTCACGAACATTAAACAATACACTACCTCGAAGCATTGCGTTTTCACTGTTTATCATTGGTGGTCCATCACTTATCTTTACATCAGCAACCGTTTCCAACGGAATTGGACCAAATTGCATCGTTTGTATTTGCAATTTTTTTAAAGCGTCAAGGCTATTTCGATATTCCTGAGCATATCTTGCATTTACAGAGAATCGTTGTCTTCCTTCAATGGTTGTAGTCAGTTTCATTCCACCGATAGCCGCTTCGACAACATTATTGATATCATCAATGGAAAGTCCATATCGACCAATAACTTCTCGTTTTGCTTCAATATCTATATATTTACCACCTGTGATAGGTTCTGCATATAAATCTTTTACTCCTGAAGTACCCTCCAATGTTTTTTTGATTTTTTGAGATAAAACATCGATTGTATCTAAACTTGCACCGTAAATTTTTATTCCAACATCCGTTCGAATACCCGTAGAAAGCATGTTGATACGATTGATAATAGGCTGTGTAAAACCGTTTGTTACTCCAGGAATTTGCAGTTTATTATTTATTTCAGTGATAATATCATTTTTTGTTTTGTCCTCTCTCCATTCCGTTTCGGGTTTTAACAAAATAATAGTTTCAATCATACTTATCGGACTGTTATCGGTGGCTGTGTTTGCCCTACCCGCTTTTCCTAAAACATGATCTACTTCTGGTACTGATTTTATTAGTTTGTCCTGTACTTGCAAAATCCTTTTTGCTTCAGAATTTGATACATCCGGTAATGTTACCGGCATAAATAAAATAGAGCCTTCATCTAACGGAGGCATGAATTCCGACCCTAAACGGGTAAACATTAACACGCCAATCAGTAATGCCGCAATATTGAAACCCAATATTGTTTTACGCCATTTTAAACAAAAGGTTAATATTGGCGTATAGATTGCTTCCAGTTTGCTATTGATTGGATTTTTTTCTTCCGGACGAAGTTTTCCTTTGAGTAAGAAGCTGATTAGCACTGGTGTTAGTGTGATGGCCAAAAAAGCATCGACAATAAGAATAAAGGATTTTGTATACGCTAATGGACTAAATAATTTACCTTCCATTCCCGTCAGAAGAAACACCGGTAAAAAAGAGGCAATTACAATGATTGTTGAATAAAAAACCCCTGGCCCCACCAATTTAGATGATGCTTCAATTATCTTGAGTTTCTCTTCTGAAGATAATGGATCCTGTTCTTTTTTGAATATTTTTAATAGTTTCTCTTTCATCTTAAACGGATTCTTTATTGTTAGCCATTTCTTCCTGTTTCTCCGAAATATTTCGATATGAATTTTCCACCATTACAATACCATCGTCGACAACCACTCCGATAGCCAGCGCAATACCCGTTAATGACATAATATTGGAAGAGATGCCGAAAGCCTCAAGTAAAATAAAGCCAACGGCTACAGATATAGGAAGCTGAATAAGGATAATTAAGGCACTTCTCCAATGGAAAAGAAAAATGAGTATAACAAGTGATACTGCTATCATTTCTTCAATTAGCGTTCCTTTGACTGATGCAATGGCTTTTTCTATCAGTTCACTCCTATCATACGAAGTTTTAAAAGAGACCCCTTCCGGTAACCCTTTTTCGACCTCTTTCATTTTTTCTTTTACCGCTTTTATTACTTTGTCGGCATTTTCTCCGTAACGCATTACTACAATTCCACCAACAACTTCTCCTTTTCCGTTTTCATCAAAAATTCCCAATCGTAAATCACCTCCCATTTGTATTGAACCAATATCTTTTACCCGCACAGGAACAGCATTGTAATTTTTTATGGCAATATTCTCTACATCTTTGATATTCTTGATATATCCCAAACCTCTTACGATATACGACATATTGCTCATTTCAAATTTTCGCCCTCCAACATCATTGTTATTTGATTTTACGGCATTCATAACTTCCATCATGCTGACATTATAATATTGCATTTTGAGCGGATCTAAAACCAATTGGTATTGTTTTTCGAATCCACCAAAAGAAGCTACTTCCGCTACACCAGGAACTGTTTGCAATGCAAATTTCACATACCAGTCTTGTAAAGCTCTTTGTTCTCCCAAGTCCATACCCTTGGCGTCTAAATGATACCAAAAAATATGGCCAACTCCTGTACCATCAGGACCCAATGTTGGAACAACGTCTTGTGGAAGTAGACGTTGTGCATAATTTAGTCTTTCCAATACTCGGGTTCTTGCCCAATAGGTATCTACATTATCTTCAAAAATGATATATACAAAGCTCATCCCAAACATGGAGGCACCACGTATGTTTTTAACTTTTGGTATCCCCTGAAGGTTGGAAACCAAAGGATAGGTCACTTGTGCTTCTATTACCTGCGGACTTCTTCCCATCCATTCCGTAAAAACAATAACCTGGTTTTCTGATAAATCAGGGATGGCATCAATAGGATTCTGTTGCACACTGTAAACTCCCCAACCAAATAGTCCAGCTGCAACAAGCAGCACTATAAAACGGTTTTTTAAGGAGAATGAAATCAATTTTTCGACCATACTGTTTATTATTTATTAGTCAGGAAGTTCTACAAAATTCCAGAAGATTTGCAGGACATTCTTATCTAACTAATGGTATTAATTTACGAGCTATTTTGTGACTTCTTCAGTCAATTCCATACCGCATTTTGTGCATTTGTCCCCTTTATTTCCAGTAACTTCCGGATGCATTGGACAGGCATACATTTTTGAATCGCTTTCCATAGTTTTAGAATTATGATCCACCATGGTGGAGTCATGGCTCATCATTTCTGAATTATTAGTTTCAGCTTCTTTGTTTTTTTGGTTACAAGAAGTCATTACGAATGCCATTAGAACGGCAGAAAAGATTATTTTTTTCATATTATTAGATTTAGATTATGTATTACTTTTATTATTAAAAGTACGAATAATCATGTACAATTAATTGTATAATTAATTATAAATTAAAACGTTACAGTTTTAAAACTAATTAATTGTTTCAACAGTTTTACCACAACTTAACATCATTGAACCATAGTATGGATTTTTGACTGCATTCTCTTTACTTAACCAATTTGCCCCTTTACCATCATTTGCCATTGGACAAAACTGATAGTACACCGGAGTTTCATTTTTAGAAACTTTGATTAAAGTATAAATGTCTTTTGATAAAGTCATAAAGTGTTCCCGTTGGTGTTTTACATCCTTAGTGTCTGCAATATGTTCCGCATCTTCTCTCAATTGGTTTACAACTTTCATCCATACCATATGCACATCCATTTCCAGCTTATCCATTTTTACACCGTTAATTGCAGCCAATAATTCTTTGGAAGCTATAGCCGTTGCATTACCATCAGACTTAACCAAAGCGTCCTTAACAATAAAGTAATTATCAAAAACTATTTTTAAATGATTTTCTTTCTGATTTTCAGATACTGATGCTTCATTATGATTACCGTGAGATGAATGGTCTTCATTGGATGCCATAGCAGTAGTTGTTTCATTTACAGCAACTTTAGCAACCCTATCATATTGACAACACCCATGAAGGTTATTGTAAACATCATCAGGTGCAAGGAATTTATCACTATCGTATCCTGCTAATGCTATTTTTTTTAGTATTTCATCTTGTGATATTTTTTTGACATCATAAGTAAATGTGGCTATTTTCGTATCCTGATCCCAATCTACTTCTGCTACTTTTTTCAAACTACCTGCTTTTTCGATAGTTGCCTCACACATACCACAGTTTCCATATACCTTAACGGTTTCTGTTTTGGCGTTGCTAATTTGAGCATTAGACACAACCGCTGATAGCAATAGTGTCAATATCACCATTGCTTTTATAAATGATTTGTTCATTGAATTATGATTTTAGAAACAGTGCTTTAGCAAACAATGTTTCAATTTAAAAATTGATTTAATTAGAGAATACAGCTTGATTAAGTCAAAACAAACGATAAAAGATTGTTTTAGAACAAAAAAAAAAACTGTAAATGAATTTGGAATAGCAATGCTGCTATAGAATTGACGCACTTGTGGCTATCAAAAAAGAAATTTAGCTTATTTTAGGGATAAGCCATAAAGAATAAAAGCCAGAAGAAATATTGGCCTCGTTGTGAAAAAAGTTTTGTTTTTTATCACTTATAACATAAAGACGGTTTTTGATTTCAATGTCGTTGAAAGTAACTACACTAAAATGTACTGTGGAGGTAGATGTACAATTTGAATTACCACATTTACCACCACATCCTTTTTCAGAATTATTTTTTTTATCGCAGCAAGATTTTTTTTCAGATTTAGTATCTGTTTTCTTTTTATCGCAACAAGATTTTTCTGTTTTTGGATTGTCCTTACTGCACGCAAAAACCTCACTAGGCATAAAAAAAATGCCCAACACAAAGATTAAAACTATATGAAACTTTTTCATTTGCACTAAATAACAAAATCAAATTTATGAAATTTAAACCAATTTGTATTAAATAATTGCAAAAAAACTCATTCTTCTTTATTCTACCTATAATCACTATTATGAATAATTCAACAGTACTTTCAACGTTTGTCTTTTGAATTTCTGTCAAAAGTTATTAGGTTTACCATACTTCTTAAACGACTTCTAAGCCGGTTTCCGTAAAGATTTTCAATTTCTGAGGCAGAGAGATTTGTAGTTATATGCGTTACTGTATTATTCTCGACAAACTGTTCATAACGACTTATGAGTATTTCTGCCATTACATTGCAATCGTTACCGAAGTGCTTGATTTGCTGTTCAGCTCCTAAATCGTCAAAACAATAACCTGTCAAACGGTTTTGATTAGTCGCTTTTTGAGTATATAAATTTAAAGCCTCATAACCTCGTTTTGCAAATTCAAAGGAAACTTCCCTAGTCGATTTTATTTTGTAGTCATACTTGGATGGTACGAACGGTTTTATCAGGTGTATGATTGATGTTTTTCCACAACCAACGGGACCCGATAGTATGATTCCTTTGTTAAGATCTAAACCTAACTTCAAAGCATTTTCGGTATCTTGGATTGCATATATAAGCAACTTACAAATAACCGGTTTATCCTCTTCGTATATTTTGAAGCTTTGTCCATAGGTTTGTTTCCCTTGCTGCTCAAGGTATCTAAAACATTGTTCTAAATTGTACGTTCTAAAATTATTTTTTACAACGAACGTGCTGGTAAAACTATAGTGGTTCTGCATAATTTTTCTGAATTACTGTGTGAAGATGATTTGGTTTAGGTCCTTCGACAAGCTCAGGATGACGATTGGTTTTTGAGTTAAATTTTTGGCTGTTCAGCATCCAATTTCTCGCAGCGGCTTTCCAGTTTTTCATTTTTGACTTTCCACTTACCAGCCAGCCATTGCTTTGAAAATGGTTGTAGTACTTCTGCGCTTCGATTTCGGAAACATTGCATTCGCTGAAAAACTGTACTACACTTTGCCATTGTGGTGGGATTGTGTTCTCTGTTGTTTCACCTTTTTTTTCGCGCAACTTTTTTTTTGGTCCTTCGACACTTCGACTTGGCTCAGTACAGGCATGCTCAGGATGACAATTAATATCACCTGACTGATTTTTGAACTCGTCTTTTTTTAAGTCATTTTTGCTTTTGGCCAAGTTTAAAATGTTTGTATTGTTTGTACTGTTTATATTGTTTATAGAAGATACCAGCGCTTGTTCAGTAGCTGTTTCACTACTTGTTTGCTGCTTGTTTACTTCCTGTTCAATAACTTGTTTACTTTTTGAATTGGTTTTATCGCTTCGCTTTATTGGTTTAAGTTCATGAGATAAATTGACCATTTGAAGCATACTTCCTTTAAATGGATTATAGGAGGGCTCGTAAATAACATAGCCTTTATCATGTAGTTCTCGCATGCATTTATGATAGGTGGCTTTTGAACATATCTTGCTGATTCGCATGACCTCATCGCGAGTGATGCTTATGGGGTTCTGAAACCGGTTAAGGTTCCAGAACTGAAAGAGTGCAATGTATAGGCTGATGTGGGTTGGGTTTAGGGAATGGTCGTCTACCACCCTATCGAAATAAGCTGTGAGGTGTTTTATGTAATTCATAATTTTTGAGTTGCTGAGTTACTAAGGTTCTGAGTTGCTAAGTTTTTAGCTTGTGATTTTGTCATGCCATATATGCCCTAACATTGGGCTATTAGCTAGTTAGTTGAATTCGTTTTATTCTGTGAAAGTATCTTTTCGATATCATCGTGCGAATAAAATAAAGTCCCGCCGATTTTGGTATACGAAAGGCTTCCGTTGATTCTATAATTTTGGAGTGTGCCGGAGGAAATACCGAGTAGTTTTCTAACCTCGCTTGATTTTAACCATTGTTTTGAAGCGGATGTGGACTTGACATCCAATAACTTTTTAATATCCTCCAATAGTTCTTTCTTGAATTCTCTTAAATCTTCGGTTGTAATAATTGTTGCTGCCATATTGCTTTTTAAATGTTAAACGATTTTGAATGACGTCATTTCTTGTTACTTGTTTTGTTTTGTTCGAACAGGGCAAAATTGTTGTATTTTATTCTTTTCTTTTCCCAATGCTTATCGTAGTTACGAGAAAATTTAACATCAAAACGCTAAAAAATGCCTGTTTACAAGACAATTGAAATCAAACTTTTTTAATCGTATTGCTTTTACCGACCAACAAAAAATCCGAATTGGTATTCTTTTACCAATTCGGATTCAGTTTTCGGATTTTAAAAATCGTAATCAATTCATAACCAACAATTAAAAGACGTTAGACTTCGTAGTTACGATTACCTACGAAACCTCAAACACTTTCTTCTTTACTGATTTTATGTTGCAAATTGAGCATTAATTCTTCAAGGAATTTGGTTTTACTACTTTTTCTTTCTTTTATCTCGTTATAGGTTTTGTACACGTTGTCAAGCTTCACATTGAAAAAATCTTCGAAAGATGAGGTAATGGTATTAATATCTGCTGCGCCATGATTCAACGCTCCACTTGAATAAAGAGCATAAATAAGCTCAATCAAGGCCGTTTTTGGAGCAGTCCAAACCAAGACCTTATGCCTTTTTTCTTGAAAAATCTCCGCGTCGTTCACTTTTAGCTTTTTCAGTGCTTCCCTGATGTAGTGGATGAACCGATACATCGCTTTTACTTTAGACCAAAGCATATCCTGAGCAGTGGAAAATTCAGGAAACTGGTAGTAGTCGGTCATTGGGGTAAATGGGAAATTATCTCTTTGATTCCTTGTGAAAAACTGATGATCCAGGTAACTGTAGCCCTGTTCCATATAATGCACAAAATCAGCATTTTTACAGAAAAATTTATTGACTTTTTTTAACTCCTTTTGAAGAAATTCAATCTTATATGACGTACCTGCTTTGGGCATGCGCAGCTCACAAGACCTAACTTCCGTAAAATAAATGAGATAACTCATTGGAATGGGTTTATGATTTTTGAAGAACTCGATTTCGTCCGGTACGTTTTCAAAATCATGTTGTTCTACTTTATCTTTTAAAACCGAAAGTGTTCTATTACATAACTGAATACCTTCGTTTGCTTTCTTTAAATGGTTTTCGTTTGTTTCTAAAATGGCATTGCACTTTTGGTTGAAATCTGTAATTTGTGCTGTAATAGTTTTCATTTGTTGTGTTTGGCTAATAGTGAGCATTGTTGGTTTGTTACTTTATTTCGTTTTGTAAACTGTTTAATGCCTCGAATGAGTAATTGTCTTTGGCTTGTATGTAGGCAATTTTAGGTGTTATTTCTGCTCCCAGTTTTCGTTTTTCGAATGTGGCCGAAAAGCCAAAATCTATTTTTGAAATGCCTAAAATATTGGCTCTCTTAATAATCTGAAACAATAACTGACGGTACAAATTCAATTCCTGAACATAGTTGTAATTCATACCAATTAGCGTTGGAACGTAAGTTCTGTTTAAATTTTTATACCCGAATACCACACCCACCATTTCAGGTTCTATGGATTCCTTTCCTTTTAAGTATAGTATTATATATTCCCATGAAGCATATTCGCTCATTTTCCTGAATACACTTAATGGATAAGTGAAAGTATTTATAGCAAAATTATTCTCTTTTACGTTCGTATATAGCTTGTATGCTTTTTCTAATTCTAAATCTGACAGACTACTTTTAACCTGAATATCAAAGCAGGATTCAAAAGGATGAACTTCTTTATTAAAATGTTTTCTGGAACGAGGTGACAGCTTCTTAGTAAAATCTTCAATCGTTGACCAAGTGTTGTTGGTTACTGTGCAAGCTTCCGGCATATCTACTTTTACAAAGCCTTGATTGTGTAGCACACCATTCCAATTATTATTCGTTTCAAAATCCCTAAATACCAGCATATCCGCATTTATATCATGGTATAACTCATCAACTTTTGAAAGCAATAATTTGATTGCTTCACTTTTTAAATGATGCTGACTATTACAGTAATAATGCTTTCCTTCAGTAAATAACGATCCCATGCTCAGTACTTTTGAAGTATGGTACATCGGATTTGATTTTCGTTTTTCCTCCAACTGTTTTGAAACGGATTCCGGTAACAACATATCATCCTTCCATAGTGCGCAAGTAAAGAAAGTAACGAGGATTGGTGTACTATCGGTATCTTTTATAATGCAGTAATAAAAGTCCCAGTTGTCCTGTGGATTCGGATTGTTCTTGAAAGTTTCTTCTAAATAACAGATTCCTTCCCAATCGAAAACACTTTGGCCTCCCAGTGAACTATTCCAAAAATATTTATCTATGTTGTGAATTGATGTTTCAAACTGAAATTTCAACAAACCGGAATTGGTACTTTCCTTTTTGAGTTTAGGATATGATTTTTCAAGTCGAAAACTTCTTTGGATTTTTTCCAGACTATTATCGGTTTCTTCCAAAGCTTTTGGAAAATGAAATTGCAATGCATCTGCAAGAGCTTTAATATCTTCTTTCTGATTGTGTCGTGATATCGTTATGCGAATACCAGTGTTCTTAACCGGAACGGCTGGATACAATCCCGGATTCACAAAAAAGCCTTCTTTGAAAAGCTTTTGAGTAAGATTATAAGCTGTGGCCGGCATGCCCGTTCCTATAAAGAAAACAGGGGAATCATTCTTCACGATTAGCGGCACATTTGATTCTTCTAATAATGAATTGAAGTATGTTATTCTTTCTGTTAATTCATCTTGCAATACTGTGATTTCGGGTGATAAATGAATATCGGCAGAGCTAGAAGCTGCGGCTAGTGAAGCGGGTTCCAATTGTGCGGAAAATGTTAGTGGTCCTCCAAAGTTTTTGATTTTCTCTCTTAACTTTCCATCTGAGCAAATTAACATTGCTCCGCTTGCTCCGAATGTTTTACTTAAAGTTGAAACAATTAAAACATTGTTTGGTAATTGATTAAATGAGTCAAAAACATAGCCTGTCCCATTTTTCCCTTTCCAACTCATGCCGTGAACATCATCAAAATATAAATGTAGCTGAGTGTATTTTTGTGTAAGCATTATCAATTCAGGGATTGGTGCAAAATCGCCAAACATTGAATATACACCATCGGCCATATACCATATTTTTCCGTTTCTGTTGCTTAGCTCTTTTATTTTGTCTTCTAACATATTAAGGTTGTTATGACGAACCATTTCTACGGGAATCCCTCTTAGTTTGAGTTGTTGACAAGCGTTTTGTACACTCCAATGTACCTGATGGTCTAAGATAACAGCATCTTCGTCACGAACTACTGTTGGGATAACCGCCAAATGTCCTAGTGTACTGTTTTTAGTAATTACAGGCGTTATACCATACATCCTTTCAATTTTAGCTTCCAATTCGGCATACAATGGATTTGAAATGTATGTTTTGGAAAGCGGGAACTGGGTACCGAATTTTCGAATAGCGTTTATTGCCGCCTGCTTAATTCTTTCATCCTGCTCTAAACCGAGGTAACCGGTAGTTCCGAAATGATACATTTGCTTTCCTTGTATTTGCAATGTTCTACCGTTAAAAAAGGAATCTTCGGCATACAAATGAAGTACTCCTTCATTTTTTGCTCCCGAAATGACACTATTTACGGTGTCGATAAAGTTGTTGTGTTTAATTTTAGCCATTTCTGTTTTGATTAGTAGTGGGTTACGTTTGAGTTAATAAGGCGCCAAAATTGTAGATAAATTTTGGTGTGTTTTACAGCGAATTGTGCTTACTCCTATTTTGACAACTCATATTCCCGAATTGACAAACACTAATTGATTTTAGGGACAATTAGTTTGTTTTGTAGGTTTTTTAATTCAGTATTATTTTTATTTTTGCAGCATTGTATCATTTTATTTAATACATCATGAATGCAGCTCATGATTGTTACGAAAATGCGCATGCACGATTTTGCATAGCGCACGGCATTCTCTATTTTGAATATAAGCCGGAGACCGTTATTTCCTTAACTGTCGCCCGAAAAGTCGTGTCTGACCGAATCCAATTTCAAAACAAAACAACTTATCCTGTTTTATGTGATATCAGAGGTGTAAAAGATTCGGACAAAGCCGGTAGGGATTACCTGGCTCAATTTGGTTCGGTACTTACTAAAGCTGTTGCCATTCTTGGTAATCCGCAAGTTTCTGAAACTATGGGAGATTTTTATCTAAGGATAAACAAACCCACTATTCCCACTTTATTTTTCACTGATGAAGAACAAGCGTTAGCTTTCCTGAAATCTTATTTATAATTAAATTTTAAAGCGTGTATGCATAGGGAAATCAATCAGAAACGAATGCACAGTATCCGGCAAATGTTACTTGAAATGGCCAGTGGTAATTTTAGTCAGCGGATAGTGCGAACTGAGGAAGATGATGAGCTGGAATCCTTAGCAGTTCTTATCAATATGGTAGCCGAGGAAATGCAAGAAACGCTGTTTCCCAAAGGCTATATCAATACGCATCATTTGCAACAAAGCCCTACCACTTTGAGTTTCATTGTTGATGAAAACTTTATTATTCACAGTACAATACCGGAAACTTATCTCGTTTTAAATTACGATACAACTTTACTTGAAGGACTGAAATTTGTAAAAATTTTAACGGACAGCTCTTCTCATAATTTTGACAGATTATTGCCAACCATCTTACTTAATGAAAAGGTTTCTACTCTTTCCTTGAGCTATCTTACTTCCGACCAAAAGGAAGTCGTATCATTGTTTAGCAGCATATCGAAAATATCCAATAAAAACCGTTTTATTATTCATTCCATTCTTGCTGATTCAACGGAGGGTGATAACAACTCTGAGGATGTAAATTCCGCTTTCAGACAACCTAAAACGAGACGGGACGATGCCCGATTAATGCAACAGGTATATGATTATATTTTATCGAATTTAGAAAACCCGCTTCCCTCCCTAAAAGAGCTTTCCAAGATTTTTGGAACCAATGAACATAAGCTAAAAGAAGCCTTTAAGTACTTCTTTAATACAAGTATCTATCAGTTTTATAATGACGAACGACTAAAAAGAGTTCACTTACTTATTGAGCAAACCAACATGCCACTAAAGAGCATTGCTTATATGAATGGTTTTAATACCTATCCTAATTTCTCGAAGGCTTTTAAGAAAAAGTACGGTTACTCACCCAACGATTTAAAGAGAGACAACGACAACCTGTAATTTCTCCCTTTTGGATAAGTTGTTGTCCCGAATTGAAAAGTCTTTATTAATTGTATTTCAGAATTTTACATCATTAAACTAAACCAGTTAATGCTATGAAACTGAATGACCCATTAAAGAAGATTTTTGTTGAGATTGTCTGTTTGCTATACATTCTTTTGTTTGTATATGCTGCTGTGAGTAAACTTCTTGATTTTGAAAACTTTCAAGTTCAGATAGGGCAATCACCATTACTTAGTGCCTTTGCAGGCTGGGTGGCTTGGGGTGTTCCTGTCCTTGAATTAATAATTGTGTCTCTTTTGGTTGTTCCAAAATCCAGATTATTAGGTCTTATTGCCTCCTTTACCTTGATGGTTATGTTCACGGTTTATATCGTAATCATTTTGAATTTCAGCTCGTTTGTACCCTGTTCCTGCGGTGGGATACTTGAAAAGATGGGTTGGACGGAACATTTAGTTTTTAACCTTGCTTTTGTTGTACTGGCAGCTACAGCTGTTTTGATTATTACAAAGCAAAATCCTAAAACCGAATTATTATGAAATGGAGAAAAATATACACAGTCTTATTACTCTGCCTGTTTTTAGCAACGGGAATTGTAACCTTGCTTTTTGTATTATCTGAAGGTATTATGCATCACCACAATACATTTGTGCGCCGTTTTCCAAAAATGTTGGCAACACCCTCATATCAAACCGATATAAAATATAACTCTTACTATTTTGCAGGCGTTGGTGATGGTAAAATTTATTTAGGAAATTCCACTGCACCGCTACAGATAATGGTTCTTGATACACTTTTAAAAACGAGAGAATATCATACCATTACTCTTAATGATACTACCCTGCCCTTTCGTTCGGTACAGGTTAAAGTAACTCCCCCTTACTTTTATGTTCTGGATGGTACAGTTCCTTGTATTTACAAAGGAAAAACGAAAAACTGGAAGGCATTCCTTAAGTATAAAGGAACAACTAATTTCTCTCAAGCTGAAATTATGGATTCTACCAATATCGTATTTAGAGGACAGAGCAGTGTTGGTGAAAACATAATTGGAAAATTCGACCTTACTGATACCAAAAGTATTGTTTACGGAACTGACTTACTACAAAAACAAATTGACGGTGTTTTTGATACCGATGGTGTTTTGAACTATGATTCAAAAATGAAACAAATCGTTTATCTATACCGTTACCGAAACCAATTTATTGTAGCCGATTCTAATCTTAAACTCAAGCATAGAGGAAAAACGATAGATACCATTAGCAAAGCACAGTTAAAAATAGCGTACATCAAGAACCGACGAGAGAGAACTTTTGCCGCACCACCCCTTGTGGTGAATAAAACAAGTAACACATCCAGCGGTTTACTTTTTGTAAATTCAGCTTTGTTGGGAAAATATGAATCACTAGAAATATGGAAACATGCCAGCATTATCGATGTTTACAACACCTCAAATAACACTTACCTATCAAGCTTTTATGTATATGACAGTAACGGTAAA
Organism: Flavobacterium limnosediminis JC2902; assembly: GCF_000498535.1. GTDB lineage: Bacteria > Bacteroidota > Bacteroidia > Flavobacteriales > Flavobacteriaceae > Flavobacterium > Flavobacterium limnosediminis. Next base: position 376,268 of record NZ_AVGG01000007.1, read on the forward strand.
AAAATGAAAAGCTTTGTGGTCTATGGTAATCGATTGTTTGCCCTGATTGATACCGAACTTGTTTCTTATGAACTGAATAAATATCTATTATATGGTTTTAAACCAATTAAAAAATAAAACAACTGTTTAAAATATACCGGCCAGTATCAGGGGTAAGATTGAAAACCTGTAGAAAAGAGTAAATCATCACTTTTAATTTTTATTATCATGAAAAGCAATTTTTTAAAAATGATTTTGCCGATGGCCACCATTGCGGTTGCTGTAACAGGCGCATTTAGTACTAATGCCATGAATACCAAATCTAAAACAGTGGCTTTAGTACAAGGGTACCATTTCATTTCACAAAGTAATCCTTGTCAGGCTGCTGATATGTGTGAAACAAGTGGAACTTCATTTTGTCGCGTTGGCGGTGGTGTTGCCACACCACGTCTTTGGGCCAAGGATACCAATGGTAATTGTGTAATCCCGCTGTACAAACCATAATTTTTAAAAAAATATGGTTGTAAAAAATGCAATGCAGTCTTTACTATGACTGCATTGTTTTTTACTTTATACCCTACGGATTTAGTCGTAATAATTCGGAATCATCCAAGAAGAGGATTCTTTTCCTTTTAAATAATAATCGAACCAAGACTCTATCTTATTGGTTAAGTCTTCTGTATTAGTGCTTTCACTCAGCGCGTGTTCTTCACCGGGATAAACTAACATGATGCTTTTCTTTTTTAACCGGCGAAGTGCCAAATAAAACTCATAACTCTGTTTTGCGTTAATTTGTAAATCCATTTCACCAGTCCAAGTTAAAAGTGGTGTATTAACATTTGCAGCTTGAAGTACCGGTGAATTTCGCAAATATCCTTCAGTGTCTTCAAATAAGGATTTTCCCATACGGAACTGATGGTATTCAAATCTCCAAAAATCCGGTTTTGAGTAATTCCAGGATACCCCAAGATAAGCACTTACAAAATCGGACAGTCCTGCTCCTGAAACCGCAGCAGCAAACATATCGGTTTGGGTTATTATGAAATTTGTTTCAAACCCGCCAAAGGAATGCCCGATTAATCCGATTTTGTCCTGAGAAATAACCCCCATATCAATTACAGCCTGTGTAGCAGCAGTTGTACAATCTGTAGCCGAAGCCCCTGTATTACCTAATTCATAAACAATATCCGGATAAAGCACAAAATATCCCTTGGTGGTAAAATTTGTATGGTTCCAGCCTTCATTATTATGTAAAGACGGATTCACATATTTATGCAATTCCCTTGACTGTTTTTGATATATGTGTACCACCATTGGATATTTTTTATCCGGACTGTAATTAGCCGGATAAAAAAGCACTCCTGTTAACTGAACACCCGAAGCATTTGTATATTTTATTTGAATTGATTTACCCCAAAAATAGTTTTGCTGCTGTGGGTTACTGTTGACTATATCCTGCTGTTTTTGGTTCTTTATACTGCTTATTACCAAACGTGGCGGAACATCAAAATTTTCCTCAACATACATTAGGTCTTGTTTATTATCAGCTAATTGAAGCCGACTGATTCTCATTTCTTTGTAGACTATTGGTTTTTCACCCTGTGAGCGTTGCCAATAATAATACCCCGAAGCTACATGATCTTTTCCTGTGGCTTCCAAAAGCAGTATTCCCTTGCTATCAAATAACCCAGTTGAATTTCCCTGGTATTTCACATCTGGTTTTTGAATTGCTGATTGCATTGAAATTCTGAATGTAATTTCTTTTTCTTTTCCTCTGGTTAAACGAGTACAAAAACTTCCGTCTACTGACACCTCCCATATATCGTATTTATCATACAGTAAAAGTGATTTTTCATCGGTAGTGAAACCGGGATTACCATAAGGCACCCAATCTGTACTCATTTCGAAATCGGGTTTTGACAATTCTGCTATCCTATTTTGAGTGATATTGGTATGCTTATCCTTTTTAATGTCGTATATAAACCAGTCAGACTCTTTAAAATAAGTGATGTACTTCCCTTTTGGTGACATTAGTATCATTTGATTAGCACCTGAGTATTTTTTCAACAACAACTTTTTTGTTCCTGTTTGCAAATCCAGTCCATAAAAATCGCGGTCGGCCTCTCTTTTTTCCTGTGGTTCATAGGTTTCTTGATTTGAGACAATAGCATAGGTTTGATTTCCATTGAGCGCCACCTGAGGTAAAGCGTTATCTGCTATCTGAAAAAAACGATTGCTTTTTGGATACCAAACAGTTAATTTTTCTACTTTATCCCATCCGCTTATTTGTTTTTTTAAAGGATATATTGACTTGTCTTCGGTATTCCAAACCTGCACGGCTGTTTGGGCAGTATTTTTTGTAATCTGCACTTTTTTTACGCCAAAAAATATCCGTTCCCCATCTTCTGATAGTGATAATGGATTATAATCGCTGTCTGAAATAGTAGACTCTTCCGGAAAATCCTGCTGTGCTTTAGGATCAAATACAAATGTTCTTTTATCCTTACTTCTGAAGGTGAACAGCTTTCCTTTGTTGTTTTGTTCCTGTAACCCCTCCAAAGGATGGTGCAAAAAACAAAAGGCTTCACCGTTACTTTGCCATGCAAAATTGTGAAAGCCAGCACTAGTATCTACAACTACAGTGTGAGTTTGTATCCTTTTTTCTATTTGTAGTACCTCAACCGTATGCTGTTTGCCGCTATCCGTAACATAAGCTATTGCTGAATTTTGCGGATTTGGATACCATGCTTTGACGTTCTCAATACTTTTGAGTTCCTGACCTTTCCAATCCTGTGCCACTAAACTAAGCTTGTTGTTTACTCCGGTTTTAAGTACTATCAAATAATTACCGTTAGCTGCAATTTTATAATCTGTTACCTCTGAAATGGTTTGCTGTAGTGCTGTTTTAAGATTTAAGATGTTTAGTGTATTATTAGGCTGCTGACAGACAAACCAACTGTCATTACTAAAGTTGCCGTTTTTCCCTTTAGGAAATGACACGGTTTTTCCGTTACGTTTTTTTACAAATAAGGTATCTTCTCCCGACTCGTAGCGTAGCGCGTAGCTTACCCAATTGCCATTAGATGAAATTTTATCGGGCTGTAACTCACTCCACAAGTGATACTCCTGAGACGTAAGGTGTCTCTTTTGTTTTACCTGCCCCATTACAGGGCAGGCAACTACTAACAAAAACAAAAAAAATGAAAAGGGACATTGTATTGTTCTCATGATTAATAACCGGGATTTTGAGGATTGAGATTCGGATTCATGAGTAATTCGGATTCCGGTAACGGTAGCAATCTATCGGTAGTGTTCCACCCTGTTTTGACTCCTGACAACGCTGCATCGAGATTGTTAGTTCTTTTCAAATCGAAAAAACGATGTCCTAGTTCGGTAAAAAACTCTACTCTTCTTTCCTGAATAATAGCCGTTAAAATATCTTGTTGGGTTAGAGCAGCCGTATCGGGCAAACCAGCTGTATTCCTGATTTTATTCAAATCTGTCTTTGCACCTGAAAGGTCACCTAATTGTGCTAAGGCTTCGGCACGTATTAGGTACTGCTCAGCCAAACGAAATATAATGGAGTATTCCTGTGATGTTCCAGTGTTTGTGAACTGTTTGTATTTATACGCATGGTACCACGTATTTACACCATCGGTTACTGCCTTTGTCCAATGGTTTTTACGCTCGTCCCCCACTTCGAAAGCCGCTATAAAATTATCGTTTAGTGACACAACCGGAGGTGGACCTTGGTTGAAAATAAATGTACTACCCTCTTCGGTATTTCTGCCAGCTGATTGGGGTATGAGTTGCCAGATGGTAGTGGTGCTTTCTTTCAGGAAAATGTTATCCAGATTGGTATCCCAAACGTATAAACCTGTGTTGTTTATTATATCTGAAGCTTCGTTTACTGCTGCGTTCCAATCACCCGTATAAAGATAAACTCTGGCCAATAGTGCTTTTACGGTTGCTTTGTTTGGTCTTACCCTTTCCGGCGTAATATAATCGTCCGACAACATTGAAGACGACAGCAACAAATCTGATTTAATATTGGCATAAACCTGTGTTGAAGACATACGAGACACAATACTGTTTACCCTATAATCCGTAGTAGTGATATAAGGAATATCCCCAAAAAGATTGAGCAGATAGAAATGTACTAATGCTCTTGTAAAATAAGCTTCTCCCAATAGTTGATTTTTCTCTGCTACTGATAAGCCAGTGGAATTGGTAGCACCTTCTATAACCGCATTCGTCGCATAGATTTGGCTGTAACTGTTATTCCACAACGTTGCAATATCGGCATTGGAAGGGATTAAAGTATTGTTATAAAAATTAATAGTTCCCATAAAACTGCTACCGTAAAAAGTGAGTTCATCGGTGTAATTTCCCATTTGATTGGAAACTCCGGTAACGGTTCCTGCCAGTACTCCGTTATTTCTTATTTGAGCGTAAATATCTACCATGGCAGCAGTTGCCGTGGTATAGTTCTCGAATACTGTGGGTGATGTTAATTGTGATGTTGGTAAATCTACCTCAACAAAATTATCGCAGGCTACCAATAGTCCCAATAAAGTGATAGACACTAAACGTTTGCCTTGCTTTATCAGATTGTATCTGAAAGAAGTTTTATTGCAACTTATATTATGATGGTTCATGATTTATAGTTTTAAAGTTAAAATGACACTTGAATTCCTGAAGTGATAATACGCAGTGGCGGTAAGAAGCCTAAAGCGGTAAACTCAGGATCGCCCCCTTTGTAGGATGTAAACGTTAACACGTTTTGCCCCTGCAACGAAACTTTACACTGAACATTTTTCATCCATTTCTTTGGCACTTCATAAGACAAGGCAATGTTTTTGAGACGAATGAAAGAAGCATCTGTAATTACGGCATCGCTGCTGATGTATTTGTAAAAGGCATCTACAGCTGCACCGTTTGCTCCTGAACTGTATTGCTGGTATGGAGCGGAATCTCCCGGATTTTGCCAATGATTACCAACTATGGTTGACTGATTGGACATTGTACCCGGCAAAGCCAATGTGGCTGCCGTATTGTAATTTTCCTGCTTTACAAATTGAAAAAGGAAATCCAGTTGCCACTGCTTGTATTTGAGTTGATTTTGTAAACCTCCGTAAAATTCAGGGTTAAGGTCTTTTACTGTTTTCTTGTCTTCGGTGGCCGTAATTATCCCATCGTTATTTACATCTTCAAACTGATAGATACCCGTTTGCGGATCTACTCCTGTAAAATGGTAGACCTTTTTGATGTTTAAAGGCTGACCGATTACCAACTGATTGGCATAGGTTGAGGTTTCCAAGCCGGGGAAAGACAGTAATTTATTTTTAGTTGTTGTAAAATTCAGGCTAGTTGTCCAACTGAAATTCTCTTTCTGAAAATTAACCGTTCGCAATGTGAATTCCCATCCCTTGTTTACGACCGCAGCGTCGAGATTTGCCTGAATGGAAGGAAACCCTGTTGTGCCCGGAAGCGGAATACCTACCAATTGGTTTGAGGAACGGTTGTTGTACCAAGCGGAAGTAAGTGTGATACGGTCGTTTAAAAACCCTGTTTCGAGTGCTACTTCGAACTTTTTGTTCATTTCCCAACCGAAATCGGGGTTGTATAAGCGTGTTGGGTGTAAACCGATTGTACCCTGATAATTGTTACCCGAAGTACTGTAGGTATTTAAAAACTGGTAATTCCCTATTTGATCGTTACCGGTTGTACCATAACTGGCGCGTAGTTTTCCGAAACTTAAAAAGCTTAGGTTTTCGTTAATAAACGCTTCGTTTGAAAAAATCCAAGCCGCACCAATGGCCCCGAAATTAGCGAATTGCTTACCGGGCCCGAAACGGCTTGAACCATCGCGACGCCCTGTAATGTTTATGATGTAGCGTTTGTCCCAATTTAAGTTTACGCGACCGAAAAAGGCTTGGTATTTGTAAACCGTAGCTTCATCGGTAAACACTGAAATATTTGATGCTGCTGCCAGATTATAAATAAGGCTATTGCTCATAAAACCACTTGCCTGCTGCACTAACTGTACGTTGTTTTGCTGTTGGAAAGTGGTTCCTATTAATGCTTCTACTCTCGCCTTCCCAAACTCTTTGTTCCAATGAAGTTGCGGTTCTATAATCCAAGAATTACGGGAAGTGTTGTTTGCGAAAAGGACTGAATACTCACTACCCAAACCATAAGCCGGATTGTAGATGGTTGAAGGAAAGGTACTGCTTTCGGTATGATACAAATCAGTATATCCGAAGCTTGATTTGAGTTCCAAATTTTGCAAGAGTTTGTAGGATAACAGCATATTGGCCACTAAGTCTTTCGTATTGGCCAACGACTTCCCTTCGAGATTGCGAAGCGGATTGTTAAAGGTGCCGTTTTCCCAATTCAGGTTTCCGTTTTCGTCATACAATGCCGGAGCATTGGGTGCGATTGACCACGCTTCGGGTGTTAAATCTGTAGATGGCTGATTGTTGTCCTGTATTGTATAGCCGGCGGTGAAATTTATCCTGAACTTTTTGTTGTCGGACTCATGATTTAAGTTCGTATGCAAGTTTCCTTTTTTATAACCGAATTCGCCTGGAAAAACTGTTGTTTCCTTACCGAAATTTCCGCTTACTAAAAACTGTGTTTGAGCAGTGCCTCCGGATAGCGCTGCTTGGATGTTTGTAATTTCGTTTGTGCCGCCCAAGAGTGTTTTTTGCCAATCGGTATATCGGTTTTGATCCCATGTACCGTTGATGTCATAAGCATCAGATGGGTATGGAGTGATACCGTCATTCACATAGGCTTCGGCACGCATTTGTAAATACTGCGGGGTTTTCATCATGTCCATGAATCGGGTTACTTTACCCAAACCACTATTTATGCTTGTTGAGAACGTTGTTTTACCTTTCTTTCCCTTTTTGGTTGTGATAAGCACCACCCCATTTGCGCCACGAGAGCCATAAATAGCAGTAGCATCGGCATCTTTAAGGACTTCGAGACTTTCTATATCGCTAGGGTTTAAATTGTTTAACGGGCTTGTGAGTGCGGGCATGACCGTTGCCGTGATACCACCACCAATTGCTTCGGAAGAATACGGAACGCCATCGATAACATACAATGGTGCATTACCATTTGCCCGAAGGCTGTTTTGCCCTCGTATTTGAATATCGAAACCACCCCCGGAAACGCCGGTACTTTGCGTTACCGAGACGCCAGCCATTTGCCCCTGCATGGTAGCCAGTACATTGGTTACGGGTTGTTTTTCGATATCCTTCGAAGTTATTCTTGCGATACTGCCCGTGCGTTCTTTTTCTTTTACGGAATAGTATCCCGCATTGATTTTGACTTCCTGTAACGAAGTTGCCTCCTCTGACATAGATACATTTATAGTATTGCGACCTAAAATCGCAATTTCCCTTTTGGCATATCCCATCATAGAAAATACCAATGTATCTTTTGTTGTGGTTTTGATGGTGTAACTGCCATCATAATTAGAGATTGTTTGGACCGTTGTCCCTTTGACGGTTACACTGACACCTGGTAAAGAGGACAAATTATCATAAATTTTACCCTGGACGGTTATAGCCTGTTGCCCCCAAGCAACAGACGATAAGAGGTTCATGGCCGTAATGCAAAAAAAAGAGCAAAAAACGGACTGCCTATACCCCTTGAATGAAAAAATTTTCATATTATTGGATTAGTTAAGTTAAACGAAAGTTTTATTAGCGCAAACCTTCTGCCTGATGCGCCAACACTGGGACAGGAGGTTTTTATTTTTAAGAGAATTTACACCATAGGCACAACTATTTAGTTTGACATTGTAAAACAATGCCACTATTTGCTTAATGCAGCTAAGCCATAGTGGCATATAAAGGCAAGGAAAACCCAGCCGGTTTTATTTTGATTTTGCGAGCCTGTGAAAAAGAAGTTTTGCTTTGAAAAAAGAAAAGTGTAGCGCATAAAAAAGCGTGGAACTCAGCTTACTGCGCCGAAGGTACTGGTATACCGTGCAACAATAAGTGAGCCCACGCCTATAGACGTGAGCATCTTACTTATCATCTCGTTGCTTAAAATTACCAGTTTTTCGACGCGAGATTCAAAGCGAATGCTTCAATAATTTACTTGAAGAATCGCAAAAATAATAAATATTTAAATCATTTTAAATTTCTACTAAAATCCAAATGTACGAATTTATTTTACAATTGTCAAATTTGACAATTTTTTTTTTGAATTTCAATGCACATTCACACTGTGAAAGAAATTAGAAAAGAATACTACATAAAGTTTGGTGAAAACCTACAAAAACTTCTTATCAAACATCAAAAAGATGTGATGACAGTAGCGTCTATTGGGAAAATTGAACCAAAGCAAGTTTATAGAGTTTTAAATGGTGACCATGGGGCATCACTAGGAACAATAATTTCTATCGCCAAAGGATTAGATATTCAGCCAAAAGAATTATTCGATTTTGAATTCAATTTGGAAAAAGAATAAAAATTCCTAAGATATATCTCCTTACGTCTAATATAATCCACTTAAATATTATAATTTACATTTTTATAAACATATTTTGAGCTATATTTATACCTTTGGAAGCTGTTATTATTAATAAATTAAAAGAGAAATGAATCAGGATTTAATGTTAAGATTATTCCGCTCCATAGAAGGAGATAAGGATGATGATGTAGTAAAAGTAGCATCTCTTATCATTGATGATGAAATGAAAAAAGGGCATACTAAACTTGCTGGAAAACTTAAATTTATTTTAGAAAAAAATATTGAATCTACCCAAAGTTTTCATGGCGAACTTAGGAGAATATTACCAAGTGGTATTACTATTCCAAAAGACAAACGTAATAATTTACCTTTGGCAATACCTATAGATCGAGATGAACTTCGTCATGAAATGGTATTACCTTTTGAAACAGAAGACAAAATAAGACGAATTGAAAAGGAGTTTGCTGCAAAGGAGAGATTAGCTAATCACGGTCTAAAATACAGACAAAAAATACTAATCTATGGCGCACCCGGTTGTGGAAAAAGTATGAGTGCTGAGAGGATTGCTTGGAATCTTGGTTTACCATTTTTAAAAGTTCGTTTTGATGTCATTATTTCTTCTTTTCTTGGAGAAACAGCTACTAACCTTTCTAATTTATTTGATGGAATCAAAAATTACCCCTGTGTTTTACTTTTTGACGAGTTTGATATGGTTGGTAAAACTAGAGCAAACTCGCAAGACGTAGGTGAAATGCACAGGGTAGTAAACATCCTATTAACACTTTTAGAAGAGTACAATTCAGAAGGCATATTAATAGCAACAACCAATATAGAAAATGCTCTTGATGAAGCTCTTTTTAGGAGATTTGATGATATTATTGAAATGCCTAAGCCAACAAAAGATGAAATTCTAAGATTAACAAAAAAAACCCTTGTATCAATAGAAAAATCAAATGATATAAATTGGGATACAGTAGTCGATAAAATGATTGGATTTAATTCCGCTATTGTTGTAAAAATAGCAAATGATGCTGCTAAAATTGCTGTAATAGCAAATGAAAAAACACTTCAACAAAAACATTTAGAAAAAGCATTAAGTGAAAACATGCTTTATCAAAAATAATTTATGGCAGATTTTCCTCATCTCAAATTACCCTTTAAAATAGAAGGCAGACCCAAACCTAAAATAGGAGGAGCACGAAATCCTGAAGCTGTTGCTATTACAGATGCTAACAAAAAAAACAGGCAAGTTCATGGACAATATTTAAAAGATTCTGCAAAGGGGCTAATTAAAAACTGGGTCAATTTAAAAGAATCTAAAAAAAATGAGGGAATCAAAATACCCAATGAGAATGACATTCCTATTTTTCTAAAGATTGATACAGAAGTTTTTGATATAGATAATTTCAAACTTTGGGGAATTGAACTTATATCAGAAGAAAATAATGGCTATATTATAGGTGCATCAACAGATAATCTAGAATCTTTTATTGAAAATGTAGAATCTTTTATCAATGAAACTGGTCAAAGAAAAGATAAAGCAGCACAAATTTGGGAACTAATTTCAGATGATAGTTGGCGCATAAATCAATTACTTCAAGGTGAAATTAATTTAATTTGGGCTGACATCGAACCTGACGTAGTTTATACTGTCCAGTTAGGAGTTTCTTGTTATATCCCAAATAAAAAAGAATACCCTATTAGAGATAATTTTGATTCTGAAGTAAAGTTTCAAGAAAAAGTGGCTGAATTTAAAGCTTATGAAACAAATTTAAGAATTGAAAGGGACAATAAGCAAATTGTACGAGAAAATGAAATTGAAGAATATGTAAACACATATAGCGGTGAGCTACATGACATTTGGGATAATGAGACTGATGCCATACATTTTAAAATTTCTATATGTGGTAATGGGCTAAAGGATATTGTTCAGACATATCAATATGTATATGAAGTAAAACTAGAACCAAGTTTTAATATTGTTAGTAAAAGTAATTCACTTCCTGATGAATACGACATACAAATAGTTGCGCCAGATGGCAATGCCTCACGAGTATGTGTTATTGATAGTGGTATTCAGGAAAATCATAGATTAATTGAATTATCAATTGATCATAAAAGTTCTCGTTCATATGTAAATGGCGAAGCCTCTGTTGCGGATTATGTAAAACAAAGTGGCCATGGTACTAAGGTAGCTGGAGCTGTTCTATATCCGGTAAATATACCTAAAACTGGAGAAGTTAAACTTGAGAGTATTATTCAAAATGCCCGAATACTTGACAAAAATAATCAAATTGCGACAAATAAGTTTGAGCCATCCTTAATGGCACAAATTGTTTCTGATTATTCAGAAACAAGAATATTTAATTTATCTGTTTCTGAAGATATATCCTATCAAGGAACACATATGCCTGCACTTGCAGCCTCTTTAGATAAACTTATTCATGAAAACGATATTCTATTTATTGTTGCAGCTGGAAATCTTTATACTAGTTCTAACCATCCATTTAACAAAGGAATAAAAGAACATTTGTCATCTGGGAAAAATTATCCTTCATATCTCAATGAAGATGAATCAAAATTAGCAAACCCCGGAGTTAGTTATTTTTCAATTACAGTTGGTTCAATTGCAAAAGAAAATTTCGAAGATGATGATTACAAATCGATAGCTGGAAGAGATTACATTTCTCCTTTTTCAAGAACAGGTCTAGGAATGTGGGGTTGTATTAAACCTGATGTTGTTGAATTTGGTGGTGACTTAGTTAAAAATAAAAATTCAGTAGAAATGATTAGTCATGAAGTGACTTCTCCTGAATTAGTTAACTCTACCTATCATGGGGCAAACGCAGTTGGTAAAGATTCTTATGGGACCTCATTCAGTACACCGAAAGTTAGCTATATAGCTTCTCGTTTACAAACAGAACATCCTATGGAGTCTGCACAAATGTACAGAGCTTTAATTATTCAAAGCGCGAGATTACCTGAACATTGTTTTTATAATCCAACCCAGAATGATTTTAGATATTATGGCTATGGTATACCTGATACTAATCGTGCTCTAAACAATTCCCAATCAAGAATAACATTCATTCAAAATGGAAAAGTAGGTCCACGAAAAGCAGACATGTATCACATAAAAGTTCCTAATGAAATAAAAGGTGAAGGAAAAGAATTTAGAATTTTAGTAGAGGTAACACTTGCTTTCACTGCTAAAACCAGATTGACTAGAAAAGGTTCTCATTCTTATTTATCTAATTGGCTAGAGTGGCAATCTTCAAAATATAATGAAAGTTTTAATAGTTTTAGAAATCGCACATTAGATTATTTAGAAGAAGATGGGACACCAGGAGAGATCGATCAAGGTACCGATGCGATAAAATGGATATTGAGAGAGAATCCCAAATGGTCAAACAATGGCATTAATAGAAATAATTCAACAGTTCAAAAAAGTTGGGCAATAATTGAACCTCAACAATTTGCTGAGGAATTCAGTCTTGCAATTATTGGTCATTTTGGATGGGATAAAAACATAGAAAATGAAACTAATTATGCTTTTTGTGTTTCTTTTGAAGTTTTAGATGCAGAAATGAACATATATGAATTGTTGGCTCAAGCACAAGTAGAAATCGAACCAGAGCAAGAATTAGAAATATAATATTGATTAGATTACTCTAATTTTAATGTTTGTTATCACATTTAGAAAAAAAGTTGTCAAAAACGGAGTATTTACCTTTACCATAACCATCACTACCCTACTTGCTGTATTTTTGGTTTATGGAATGGTATGAAATAATAGGGTTGGTTGTGGTTTGGGTTTTAGGGCTTTACTTGAGAGGAAAGCTTGTTGAGCATAGGAGGGATTATTATAGAGGGTATAATGGGAGTTGGAAGAATAGGAAAAGGAAATGAGAGGCGCTTTTGGGGTGTCTTTTTTTTTGTAGGTAAAAGTTTAAATAGCTATATTCGTATATTATACATCAACTAAATTTTTATTATGAATAAAGGAATCATCAAATTCTATAACGAAACTAAAGGATTTGGATTTATTAAAGAAGATGAATCAGACAAAGAATACTTCGTGCATGTATCTGGTTTGGTAGATCAAGTTAAAGAGAATGATAGTGTATCATTTGAATTGGAAGAAGGACGTAAAGGGCTTATGGCTGTTAATGTGAGACAAGTATAATATTTTTTTAAAACAATTGTTACAGGACTTGGCTTTGTGCCAAGTTTTTTTTTAGAAATAGATTGTGAATTTAAACTCAAATTGAATAGCTAAAATGACTCTATAAATTGCAAACTGACCGATAAATAATTATGACAACTGATACAAAACTAATTTCCAGAATAGGATATAAAGACATTTTTAAAAAATCAATTAATAAGGATAAACTAATTGAGAAAATTGAACTTGTACCCGCTCTTGAGTTTCTAACTGTATTAAATAAGTTTGAATATAAAGTTCATGAAAAAGACACAAGTGAGTTACGTTTTATTTGTAATGATTGGTTAAAAAGTTCTGATGAAAAAATAAAAAAAGCAATTATTGATTATTACACCAATTTTCTAACAGAAAATAAAAGGAAAAAAAGAGATTTTACCGGTTTACAATCAATTAAAATAATAAACCAAACAGCAACACTTAGAGTAATCGAATTGCTTTTGGCTAAGGGAACCAATAATTGTAAAAGTGAGTATGACGAGGAAAATTTATTCAAATTATATTTAAGTGTAAATGATGAGATAGCCGAAAGAGAAAATATATTCTTTGAAAAATGGCAGCAAATTTTTGGTACTAAACACAATGAAATTCGATTTCATATGTATCTTGGTATTAATCAAGGTATCATGAATCGTGAACCTCTAGGAAAAAAAATATGGGTTGAAGCTTTAAAATTTGTTCAGTTTGAAAAGTGGATTAAAAATCAATCCAAATACGAAAATTTCACAAAAGACTATCTTAAAAAATTTGACTCTTCGGAATGGTACGAGCTCTTTACTTTGATTTTTCATCTTAATAAATTAGCTATTAATAATTACAAATTTAATGTTGATGAAAACAGCAAAGATTTAAAACTCCTTTCGTATTTTTCAAATCATGAGGAAAAAACACCTAACTGGAATGAATTTTCGGAAATTAGAAAAAGGCCTCTCTTTAAGCTGCCAAATGGCGAATATTTAATTCTTGACTTTTCCTTTTTATTAGATAAATTTTTCTCCGGAATTTATCATGACATCCTTGAATTTAGTAATAATACCTATGTTAATGGGTTTCATCAGGACTATAGCACCAATTTTATTGAAAAACACTTATTAGTCAATACATTAAAAGCTGTTTTTGGTAAAAGTTATATTCAGTTTGATGAAATAAAAATAAAGTCAGTTGGGAAAAAAGGAGTGGACAATATTGCACTCCCAGACTATTATGTTAGAAATGGAAACAAGATTTTCGTATTTGAATGTAAGAACTCCCTAATTTCTAATAAATTAAAAATTGAAGCTAATTGTGATGCAATAGAGAATGATTTAAAAAACAAATTTTATCATAACGGCACTAAAAACAAAGCCGTAAAGCAACTTCTTAACTTCGTTGAATCATCAGACAATGGCCAATATAAATTTTTCGATACTAACACAAAACTTGAAAAATGTATCTATTACCCTATTTTAATTACTACTGACAACACACTAACATCGTTGGGATTTAACGCTATCCTTAATGAATACATGTCAAATGATTTAAGAAAAATCGATAATAGCCTTAAAAACAGAATAAAACCATTAACGATTATACATATAAACGATATATTACTTAGAACCACCCAATTGAAAAAACTCGACTTATTAATTGAGGATTACATTAAATATTACAGAAGTAAAAAAGCAGTAGATTCTTTTATTTCGTTTTCTGATTATTTAGAAAGGGTTAAGTTTAAAAACAACAGCAGCCTTGATCATAAATCCTATAAAGAAATTTTAAACAATTCAATATTCCCTGAAAATTAATTAGTTCTTATAAATTTCATTTAAGCCTATACGAAGTACTCCTACCCTTTCCTTCCTGCTCCAGGATGTCTTTTTGCATAAGATCCTGAATATCGCGCAAGGCAGTATCTGTTGAGGTCTTGTTAATTTTTGCATATTTTGAGACATTGAGTACCCCAAAGAAATCGTCGAGAAGTAAATGAAGTATTTTTTGCTGTCTGACATTGAGTTGTGTTTCCCTGTGTGTTTCCCAAAATTTTGCGCGTATTAATGTTTTAGAAACTACTTCGTCTGTTTGTGCCATAGAATGCATAAGGCAATCCAGAAACCATTCTAACCATGGCGTTATGTCTAACTCGCCTTTTTGGGTGTTTTCAAGTATATCGTAATATTTATTCCTTTCTGCCTGTATTTGTGCTGACATGGAATAAAATCGCTGCGGACTTTGGTCTGCTCTTGCTAATTGTAAATCGGCAATTGCGCGGGCAATACGTCCGTTACCGTCGTCGAACGGGTGTATGGTTACAAACCATAAATGTGCAATTGCAGCTTTTATTACGGGATCTATACCTTGGTCTGTTTCGATCCAGTCTAGAAACTGTTGCATTTCTGCCGGAACTTTTATAGCTGGTGGAGCTTCAAAGTGTATTATTTCCTTCCCCATAGGACCCGAGGTTACCTGCATTACATCAGCACGCCACGCACCTACATTGATTTTATACATGCCACTTCTTCCGGTTGGGAATAATGCTGCATGCCAATCAAAAAGCCGTTCGGCTGTTAATGGTTTGGCGTAGGATTGTGTTGCATCTAAAAGCATTTCTACAATTCCCTCGACGCTACGCTCTGCCGGTACAGCTCCGGCAATTTCAATACCCAAACGTCTGGCTATGGAGGAACGTACTTGTTCCGGATTAAGTTGTTCGCCTTCAATCTGACTTGTTTTTACCACATCTAAAGTAAGTGCCTTTAACATGGTTTCTTCCTGTAGTTTAAAACCTAAAGCCTGCATTTGGCCAAGTATTTTTCCTTGATTGTGCCTCACTGCTCCCAATAATGGAGAGATTTTATCGGCATCCCAAGTGAAATTTGGCCAGTCTTTTCTTTGATGTATGTACATAATCACCGCTGTTTTGCGGTAAATATAAGATTTTTTTACCGCACTTTTATTGCTTTGCGGTGATTACTTTTCTTTATTGCCGCTTATTTGCGGTGATTGTTTTGGTTTTTCACCGCAATGTGACAATAATTTTGTAAAAAAAACGATATTTAAGTACCAAATATCTTTCAAAACCTGTTCGTTTTTTGGTCTGATTTAAAGCCTTTTATTTGGTCAAATTGCCAATTATAACTATCTTAGCAATATAAGATTTGAAGATGTTTGCAGTACAGATGCAAAATCGAGACCCTTGTTTTTTTGGTTACTTGTAACCCTTATAAATAAACGGATTAGTTAGGATGTTCGAATCCTGCTCTCCCCACAAACAAAATCAAAACCCGGTAAATCTCACGATTTATCGGGTTTTTGCTTTTTAGACACTTCAAAATATTCATCCGATCTTCATATTTCCCTATTTTTGCATTATCAAAACAACTGCAGACACATTTTTACACTTCCAACTTTAACTCACAAAAAAAATGCAACTCGTTTTCGCTTCCAACAACAAGAATAAAATCAGAGAAATTCAGCAATTGCTTCCGGAAAGCATTTCCATTTTATCACTGGAAGACATCGGTTGTGATGTGGATATACCGGAAACCGCCGATACCATTGAAGGCAACGCCATCCTAAAAGCCAATTATGTAACCGAAAACTACGGATACAATTGCTTTGCCGATGACAGCGGTTTAGAAATCGAAGTCCTAAATGGTGCTCCGGGTGTATATTCCGCACGATTCGCGGGTCCGCAACGCAATGATACCGATAATATCAACAAGGTACTCGAACTCCTTGAAAACGAAACGAACCGAAAAGCCAATTTCAAAACCGTTATCGCACTTAATTTAGACGGAAAACAGCACCTTTTTACCGGAATTGTGAACGGTGAAATCATAAAAGAACCACGCGGAACCAATGGCTTTGGATACGATCCTATCTTTATTGCGGATGGTTTTTCGGATACATTTGCACAAATTTCACTCGAAGAAAAGGCGCTAGCAAGCCATCGCGGCAAGGCCGTAGCCCTTTTAACGACGTTTCTAAAAAAGTAACTTATTGATTTTCAATACGTAATAAAATTTTAATAATGGGTTTTGTATTAGTTTATTCCATTAATAATCAATACCTTTGCACCCAATTTAAAATATTTTATGAATAAATTTGAACAATTAGGATTGAATGAATCGCTACTGCTGGCGATTAAAGATCTAGGATTTGAGAATCCGTCAGAAGTGCAAGAAAAAGCGATTCCAGTACTATTGGAACAAAACACAGATTTAGTTGCCCTAGCGCAAACAGGTACAGGGAAAACCGCCGCTTTTGGTTTTCCACTAATTCAGAAAATTGATGCTGAGAACAGAAATACTCAGGCATTAATTTTGTCGCCAACGCGTGAATTATGCTTACAAATCACCAACGAGATTAAATTATACTCAAAGTACATAAAGGGGTTACATACTGTGGCTGTTTATGGTGGTGCAAGCATTACAGAACAAGCTAGAGAGGTAAAACGTGGCGCACAGATTATTGTGGCTACACCAGGTAGAATGCAAGACATGATTAACAGAGGTCTTGTAAACATTAAAAACATCGACTTTTGTATCTTAGATGAGGCAGATGAGATGTTGAACATGGGATTCTATGACGACATTTGTTCCATATTATCGGACACACCGGAAGAGAAAAACACATGGTTATTCTCTGCAACGATGCCTGCTGAAGTAGCACGTATCGGAAAACAATTCATGTCGGAACCTGTAGAAATTACGGTAGGACATAAGAACTCAGGTTCAGCTACGGTTTCACACGAATTTTACATGGTAAATGCCCGTGACCGTTACGAAGCCTTAAAACGTTTGGCGGATGCTAACCCAGATATTTTCTCGGTAGTTTTCTGTCGTACAAAAAGAGACACTCAGGCTGTTGCCGAAAAATTAATCGAAGACGGTTATAACGCTGCGGCTTTACACGGCGATTTATCTCAGGCACAACGTGATGGGGTAATGAAATCGTTCCGTGGTCGTCAGATTCAGATGTTGGTTGCTACAGACGTTGCAGCTCGTGGAATCGACGTTGACAACGTAACACACGTAGTAAACTACCAGTTACCAGATGAAATCGAAACCTATAACCACCGTTCAGGTCGTACAGGTCGTGCAGGAAAACTAGGTACTTCCATCGTTATCATTACGAAAAGTGAATTACGTAAAATTTCGGCTATCGAAAGAATCATCAAACAGAAATTCGAGGAGAAAACGATTCCAAACGGAATTGAAATCTGCGAAATTCAGTTGTTGCACTTAGCGAACAAGATTAAGGACACAGAGGTTGATCACGAAATCGACAACTACTTACCGGCAATTAACGAAGTTTTAGATGGCTTATCTAAAGAAGAATTAATTAAGAAAATGGTTTCTGTTGAGTTTAACCGATTCATCAGCTACTACAAAAAGAAAAGAGATTTATCAAGTCAATCAGGTGGTGAAAGAAGTTCTGAAGGCAGAGCACCTCAAGAAGGTGATGCGGTTCGTTATTTCATCAACATCGGTTCGAGAGATAATTTCGATTGGATGTCATTGAAAGACTACTTAAAAGAAACATTAGACTTAGGTCGTGATGATGTATTTAAAGTAGACGTTAAAGAAGGATTCTCTTTCTTTAATACCGATGCAGAACATTCTGACAAAGTAATGGAAGTCTTAAACAACGTTCAACTGGAAGGAAGACGTATCAACGTTGAGATTTCTAAAAACGACGGTGGCGGAAGACGTGATCATAACGGAAGAAATTCAGGCGGAGAAAGAAGAGGCGGCTTTGGCGGTGAACGCAGAGGTGGTTTCGGAGGAGAACGCAGAAGTTTCGGAGGCGATCGCGACAGAGCTCCAAGAGGCGAAAGAAGTGACCGCGGTGGTTTTGGCGGAGGACGTTCAGACCGTCCGGAAAGAAGAAGCGATTCTTCATCAGCCGAAAGAGCACCACGTAACGAGCGTCGTTCAGGAGGTACAACACCAAGACGTTCGGACAGCCCGGCTCCAAGAAGACCAAGAAGAAGCTAATTCTTTTTGTTAATTTTCTTAAAATAAAAATTAAAAGCTACAAAATATCTAGTACATTTAGACCTTTCTAAATTCAGTATGAAATATTTTGTAGTTTTTTTATTATCCCTGTTTTCGCTCATCACATTTGCCCAAGAGGGAGAACTCACCAGAATATCGGGAGTAGTTGTCAACGAAGCCAACTTATTACCCAAAAGCGACGTTAACGTCATCAATCTTAACACCGTAAAAGGTACTACAACCAACGGAAGAGGCGAATTTGAAATCGACGCTAAAGTTAACGACACACTACATTTTTCTTATATCGGTTTCCAATCCATAAAAATCCGTGTTTCTGCCGACTGGGTTAAAAACAAAACCGGATTCAAGGTAAAACTTACCGAAAAAGCCTATGCTTTGGAAGAAATGTTTATCCCAAGATACTTACTGACGGGATACATCGAAGTCGACACCAAACTGATTGCGCTTAATGAAGCACAACGCTACAGTATTTCCGGACTCCCTTACGGCTATGAGTCAGGCGGAAGCGCTGCATCTCAAGTCGGAAAAGTAATGGGTGCCCTCTCAAATCCTGCCGACGCCCTATATAATGTTTTCGGTAAGAAACCGAAGGAGATGAAAAAACTCAAGGAATTCAAAAAAGACGAAACCATCCGAAACGTTTTGGCTTCCAAATACGACCGTGAAACCGTTGCCGCTATCTTAGGCATCGACAAAAAAGAAATCAAAGACATCTTAAAAAGCTGTAATTATTCTGATGCGTTTATCGAAACCGCAAACGACCTTCAAATCATGGATGCGATCAAAGGCTGTTATGAGGATTATAAGTTATTGAAGAAGAATAATTAGGATGCAGATTACAGGTTGCAGAACGCAGGTTACAGATAGCAGAACGTAAATTTCTGAGTACTGCTATCTGATTTCTTTCACCAACTGATTACTGTCGTCTGATTACTGAACACTTTCCAAATACTTCTTCGTAATAAAATCAATATCCTTAATCGACTTTCGGGCCCAGTCGATGCGTTTTTCCAGCAATTCAGCTTCCGTAAGTTGCCAATTGATGTCTGAATGACGCAAACGCGTGGAAATATGCTGCAGAATAATCGCTGCCGAAACCGATATATTCAGACTTTCCGTAAAACCCACCATCGGAATTTTTAAAAATCCATCTGCCTGACGTAAAACCTCTTCAGACAAACCCAGACGTTCCGTACCGAAAAACAAGGCCGACGGTTTCGAAATATCAAAATCTTCCAACAGGCAATCATTTTCATGCGGCGTGGTAGCAATAATCTGATATCCTCTCGCTTTCAGATCATCGATGCAATCCTGATTCGTACTGTAACGGTGAATATCCACCCATTTCTCGGCACCCATCGCAATTTCCTTATCAATTGTTTTTCCGTATTTCTGCTCGACCACATGCAATTCCTGAACTCCGAAAACCTCACAACTGCGCATTACCGCGCTGGTATTGTGCAACTGAAACAAATCCTCAACCGCAACCGTAAAATGCTTGGTTCGGTTTTGAAGCACTTCCAGAAAACGCTCTTTTCGGTTTGGCGTTATGAATTCTTCCAGATAATTCAGATAATCGGGGTCGGATAAAAGGTTTTCCATTAAAAACGCGGAATTTTAAATATTGTTTACTAATTTAGACAGAGTTAATTCTTACGTATGACTCAAGACGAATTATTGCCGCTAATTTATAAAAAAGACGACAAAGCTTTCACGCTTTTGTACGATATGTATGCCAAAAGCCTTTTCGGCGTAATTTACAATCTTATAAGGGATAAGGAGGAAGCGGAAGACGTACTTCAGGAAACTTTTGTAAAAATCTGGAAAAACATCGAGACGTATAACGAGAGTAAAGGCCGCTTTTACACTTGGATGCTTAACATCGCCCGCAATAATGCCATCGATAAATTGCGCTCCAAAAACTTTAACAACAATCAGAAAAACCTATCGGTTGATAATTTCGTACATGTACTGGAGGATCCGAACAAAGTCAGCAATAAAATTGACGCCATCGGCATTCAGGAATTTGTAAAAAAACTGAAACCCAAATGCATACAGATAATCGATTTACTGTTTTTTAAAGGCTATACCCAACAGGAAGCTTCCGACGAACTTGAAATTCCGCTGGGCACCGTAAAAACACAAAACAGAAACTGCATCAACGAATTAAGAAACCTATTGAAAGTATAATGAACAGCAGAGAATATATAGAGAGTGGCATTTTAGAACTTTATGTTTTCGGAAAACTTTCGGAGGAAGAAGCCCGTGAAGTACAGCAAATGGCAACAGACAACCCCGCCATACGAACCGAAATCGCGGCCATTGAACAAGCCGTAATCAACCTTTCCCACAGTGTTTCACCAAACATCTCATCGGAAACCTATGATAAAATCCGCCATGAACTACTTGGAGATGCACCGGAAGTAATTCAAATGAAATCCAAAACCAACTGGGCACAGTACCTGGGATGGGCCGCGGCTGTAGTCATCCTACTTGGAGCCGGGTTCATGTACCTTAGAATGAACGATCAGATAAATGGCGTTATCAATTCGGAAATAGAAAAAGACAGCTCCGAATTCAAATCCATGCAAAAAACCATCATTACCCTTGAAGATAAAAACAAAGCTTCCGAAAACCTTTTAAACATCATTCGGGACAAAAACAACAGGATTATAACACTTGAAGGACAGCCCGCCATGCCAACCGCTATGGCTAAAGTCTATTGGAACAAAGCCACACAAGCCGTTCACATAGACGCTCAGGGCTTACCAGAACCGCCGCAAGGTATGGTGTATCAGGTTTGGTCACTCAAAATGGATCCGCTCACACCGACAAGCATCGGCTTACTCGACAAAGCATCAGCCGAAACCACCAAAATGTACAAAGTAGACAACACCACGGAAGCTGAAGCCTTCGGAATCACACTGGAACCGGAAGGCGGAAGCGCAGTTCCAACGATGGAGCAACTGTACACTTTAGGAAAAGTTTAGTTTTTTTTGGAGCGAAAGGCTTGGGCTTATTTGGAATCCATGTTCCTGCTGTCCGTTACAATCTGTCATTGCAAGCTTGCCAAGCAATCTCACAATAACAGGATTTCCACTCCCATCAGGGCTATTGAAGCATCCCTTTTTGTATCTGTTATGTTACCCAAAAACACCTCATACGGTTAAAAAATGAAAAAGAAACTCGTAATCCTATCCGGAGCCGGCATGAGCGCCGAAAGCGGCATCAAAACCTTTCGCGATGCAGACGGTCTTTGGGAAGGTCACGACATTATGGAAGTCGCCTCACCCATCGGATGGGATAAAAACCCGGAACTGGTCCTGGATTTCTACAACAAACGCCGCGCACAGCTTTTCGAAGTACACCCCAACCGCGGACACGAAATCATAGCCGAACTGGAAAATCAGTTTGACGTTCATGTAATTACCCAAAACGTAGACGACCTGCACGAACGCGCCGGAAGTACCAACGTTCTACACCTGCACGGCGAATTGTTGAAAGTACGAAGCATAACCAACGAAAACCACATCCTCGATTGGAAAACCGATTTAATTTTAGGTGACACCGACAAACACGGCAACCAACTCCGTCCCCACATCGTCTGGTTCGGGGAAGCCGTTCCCGCTATAGACGAGGCCATTGATATCGTGGAAACCGCTGATATTCTTATCGTAATCGGAACCTCCTTACAAGTCTATCCCGCCGCAGGATTGATGAATTATGCCAAACAAGACGTTCCGGTGTATTACATCGATTTAAAACCTGCCACAATTTACGATTTACCGAATCCTCTGGAAGTACTTTCGATGACCGCCAGTGAGGGAATGGAATTGGTGAAGGGGAAATTGAGATGAGGAATAAGAAGCAAGAGACAAGAGACAAGAAGCAAGAGATAAGGGATAAGGGATAACTTAAAAAAGAGGGAGGCCAGACGTTAACTGCAATTATAAAAACAAAAAAAAACTATTTATGGATACAACCAAATTTAATATAGCCGTCCTGATAGACGGAGACAATGCTCAAGCAAAATTAATTAAAGAAATTCTTGAAGAAGTCTCAAAATATGGAAAAGCTACCATTCGAAGAATATACGGTGACTGGACAATTCCGCAGATGAATAGCTGGAAAGAATTAATAAATCAGTATTCCATTAATCCGATTCAAAAATTCTCTTATACCACAGGAAAAAATTCAACCGATAGTTCGTTGATAATTGACGCCATGGACATACTTCACAGTAATAATATTGACGGATTTTGTATTGTTTCCAGCGATAGTGACTACACAGGGCTTGCAAAACGAATCAGAGAGGAAGGCCTTTTTGTAATGGGAATAGGGCAAAGAAAAACGCCTGTTGCATTTGTTCAGTCCTGTGAAATTTTTACATTTTGTGAAAATCTAATCCCGGAAGCCTTACCTCTTGTCACAGAACAAATTGAAAAAGAGCTACCTAAAAAAACTATAAAACCTTCCGCTAAGGATGAAACAAAGCAGAGCAGTAAACATATATCCAAAAAAGAAAAGGTAGAATCTTATTTAAGCATAATTGATAAGGCTTTCGAAATTTCAATTAACGAGGAGGACGAAGCTTACATTGCCCATGTTGGTTCTTCCTTAAGAAAAATAGACCCCAGTTTTGACCCCAGAACTTATGGTTTTAAAAATCTGACCAAACTTTTTGAGAGTATTGAAAAATACACCGTAGTAAAAAATGTTGTAAACGGATTAAATCACCCTTTGGTTAAATTAAAATAGCCAAAACTGACAACGTTTTTACAAAGTTAATTTTAATACATCCGATAGCTATCAGGATCAGAACTTCTTTTTTATGTATTTCGCATTTCCTTAAAAAAGATCTTCAATTATATCAAATTTGGCAGGAAGACAGCACAGTACACTTTTTTTATTTATTCTATTCTTACAAATCACGAACTTATAACTTTACATTTTTTCACTTGTAACCCGTAACTTTTGCCTTTTGCCTTTTGCCTTCTGCCTTAAAAAATTTACCTTTGCCCTTTCTTAAAAACAACACACAGACATGCAATTAACCGAATTGAACGCTATTTCGCCAATTGATGGCCGTTACAGAAATAAAACCGTTTCCTTATCCCAATATTTTTCCGAAGAAGCCTTAATCCGTTACCGTGTTTTAGTGGAAGTGGAGTATTTCATTGCCCTTTGCGAATTGCCTTTACCGCAACTTTCGGGTGTTGATAAAAACCTGTATCCGGAATTACGTAAAATGTATGAGAACTTCTCTACAGAAGACGCGCTTTGGATTAAAGAAACCGAAAAAACCACCAATCACGATGTAAAAGCAGTGGAATATTTCATCAAGGCGGCTTTTGATAAATTAGGATTGCAACAATACAAAGAGTTCATCCACTTCGGATTGACGTCTCAGGATATTAACAATACAGCGATTCCGCTTTCTACCAAAGAAGCGTTTGAAAAAGTATACATGCCGGGCTTAATCAGCGTGGTTTCCAAACTGAAAGAATTAAGCATTGAGTGGAAGGATGTACCAATGTTGGCCCGCACCCACGGACAACCGGCTTCCCCTACCCGTTTAGGAAAAGAAATCCAGGTTTTTGTGGAGCGTTTGGAAGAACAAATGCGTTTGTTGTTCAACGTACCGTTTGCCGCTAAATTTGGTGGCGCAACTGGAAACTACAACGCACATGTAGTTGCATATCCGAACAACGACTGGAAAAAATTCGGAAATGAATTCGTGGAAGACATCTTAGGATTACACCACTCTTTCCCTACCACACAAATTGAACATTACGACCATTTTGCAGCGTTTTTCGACGCTTTGAAACGTATCAATACCATCTTAATCGATTTGGACCGTGATATCTGGACGTATGTTTCGATGGAATATTTCAAACAGAAAATCAAAGCCGGAGAAATCGGATCTTCCGCGATGCCACATAAAGTAAACCCGATTGATTTTGAAAATTCGGAAGGGAACTTAGGTATTGCCAACGCGATTTTCGAACATTTAGCCGCAAAATTACCAGTATCAAGATTACAGCGTGATTTAACTGACAGTACGGTTTTACGTAACATCGGCGTACCGATGGGACACACCATCATCGCTTTTGAAGCTACTTTGAAAGGATTGAATAAATTGCTTTTAAACGAAGACAAATTCGCCGAAGATCTGGAAAGAAACTGGGCGGTGGTTGCCGAAGCGATTCAGACTATTTTACGTCGTGAAGCCTATCCAAATCCATACGAAGCACTAAAAGAATTAACAAGAACCAACACGGTAATCAACAAGGAAGCGATTCATAATTTCATCGGTACCTTAAACGTTTCGGATGATATCAAAGCCGAGTTGATGAAGATTACACCTAGTAATTATTTGGGGATTTAATCATAGAAAATGAAATTATTTACAAACCTACTCATTGCATTACTTTTCTGTTTTTCAAATCAGGATGTTTTTTCTCAAAACTATGCTAATATGCTTCAAGGCTCATGGGTAGTCTTCAAGACGTCAATGAAAAATGACACTTTTGATAAAAACATTAATAACAGTTATTTGAAATTTACCTTTAAAGGAAATAATTTACATATAAATAACGATCCAACGATTGAAGATTTACAAGCTCCTGTTCTTTTTACAATGAAAGGCAAACTTGCTAAGACCAGTAGAGTTTCAGAATCGGGATATATGATTGAGAAAATAAGCAAAGATTCTCTAATTCTTTCAGATTCATTTAATAGTGGTGCAAAACGATATTTTTTCATTAATAATGAAATACTTAAAAATGAAAGTCTGAAAAAAAATGATGGGAAAGAAATCTTAATCACTACCAAATATCATACACCTGTTCAAAGAAAAAGTATCTCTAACCATGTATTTGACAAAATAAAAAATGGCATGGATGGTGATTTTTATATAGAAGGAACTATTAAATTAAATCTCGAAGAGAAAAAAGTAGAAACAATAATCCTTTCTGATGATTTGGAAAACAAAAAAAAGCTTGCAAAAATAACAGAACTGATTAATAAAACATATGATTTTTGGGATGTAAGTGGATTTGAAAAATTTAAAATCATCGAATTACCTTTTCAACTAATTGGAACCAAAAATGAAATGATAAGAGGAGTAAGAATTGCTTTTTTCTAAACCTCCATCATCTAAAATCCGCAATCAAAACATTGCGGATTTTTTTTTACTCCGTTTGCAAACACCTGATAGGTTTTCGAAACCTGTCAGGTCTTTCAATTATAAATAATTCCAAGCCGCAAGTGGCTTTTACAATTACAAATCCGCAATCAAAACATTGCGGATTTTTTTACTCCGTTTGCAAACACCTGACAGGTTTCGAAAACCTATCAGGTGTTTCATAACTCAACGTATTAAAACACGCTACATAACGTATTAAATAGGGTTTCCGAAGTATTAAAACACGCTACCCGTCGTGGTAAAAGGGGCTGTAGACGTGACGAAATACATTCATCAATGTAACAAGTAAAGTTTTAAACGAAGTAAATAACCATTTCAATCTGAAAAATCATTTTAACGAGAATTTTATATCGTTCAAAGAAAAAAAACAACTCGCAAAATAAAAGAGGTTACCTTTATTCTCCCGCTAACTAATTATTAGTCAACAAAAAGACAACAACCTAAAACCTAAAAATCATGTTGAGAAAAAATTTACTTTTACTCTACCTTCTTTTACTTGCAACGCTTGTAATTATTATCGGATGTGATAAAATGAAGGATAAAGCCAAGGAAGATATTGCTCCGGAAGTAGCTGCCTTCAACCCCGAATCGGTCCGCCCTGCCATTGAAGAGAAAAACGCGGTCTTTGCAAAAGCCATGGTAAGTGGCGACACCACAGCATTGGTAAGTCACTATACGGATGACGGGCGAATATTGCCTCCAAATGGTGAAGCTGTTGTCGGAAAAAGTGAAATCGCAAAACTATTTTCCGGATATGCCAAAATGAAAATGGCCGAATTTAAAGTTGAAACAGTTCTTTTGTACGGTAACGAAGACAACTTAATCGAAGAGGGCAAATTTTTCATCGGTGATGGAAAAGGCAATACAATCGACAAGGGAAAATACATTTGTATTTGGAGAAAAGTCGGAGAAGAATGGAAATGCTATACCG
Source organism: Flavobacterium limnosediminis JC2902 (assembly GCF_000498535.1). Taxonomy (GTDB): domain Bacteria; phylum Bacteroidota; class Bacteroidia; order Flavobacteriales; family Flavobacteriaceae; genus Flavobacterium; species Flavobacterium limnosediminis. The sequence goes on from NZ_AVGG01000007.1 coordinate 403,099, forward strand.
ATATCTGGAACAGCAATATACCCCTTCCTCCGCCACCACCTCCTGCGGTAAAAAAATAAAACCCCCTTCTATATGAAAGGTTAATTTTTACATAAAAACAATCAAAAAAGCCCGAATTCAATCTTAAAACTTGAGAATTTGGGCTTTTTTTACTATTTTACGCCTTCATACATTTTCAACAGTCATAACCTCTACACGCCCATGCTTTTAACTATTACTGCACCATCAGTTACATCACAACTACAGCCCTTAATCAGTGATTTGGGTTTAATCCTTTTGACTGCCGGGATTGCGGTATTTCTGTTTAAAAAAATAAAGCAACCGTTAGTATTAGGGTACCTGATTGCCGGTTTTCTGGCCGGAAATAATTTCGACTTCTTTCCAACGGTAAAAGACACCCACAGCGTAGAGATTTGGGCACAGATAGGCGTAATTTTTTTACTTTTCAGTTTAGGGCTGGAATTCAGTTTCAAAAAGCTGGTTAAAGTGGGCGGTACCGCCTCCATAACTGCAATTACACAAATTGTCCTCATGGTGACCTTGGGCTTCATTGCCGGACAACTGATGGGTTGGGAAAAAATGGACTGTCTTTTTCTAGGGGTAATTATATCTATTTCGTCCACAACAATAATAATCAGAGCCTTTGATGAATTGGGCGTTAAGGCGCAGAAATTTGCCGGAAATGTAATCGGAGCGCTTATCGTTCAGGATATTTTAGCCATTTTAATGATGGTGTTATTGTCTACCGTTGCCGTAAGTCAGCAGTTCTCCGGAAGCGAATTATTCTATTCCCTTTTAAAGCTCATTTTCTTCCTGACAATATGGTTTGTGGGCGGTATTTTCTTTATTCCTACACTACTTAAATATACCAAACACCTACTAACCGACGAAATGCTCCTTATTCTTTCGATTGCCCTTTGTCTGGTCATGGTAATTTTAGCGGACAACGTTGGTTTTTCACCCGCCTTAGGGGCTTTCATTATGGGTTCTATCATTGCAGAAACCACTCAGGCCGAGCATATTGAGCATTTAATAAAACCAGTAAAAGATTTATTTGGAGCTGTTTTCTTCGTATCTGTCGGCATGATGATTAATCCGGGAACCGTCGCAGATCATGCCATTCCTGTAGCTGTCTTAACCTTGGTAGTAATATTCGGGCAATCAATCAGTTCTACGATTGGTTCTTTATTATCGGGGCAGCCCCTGAAACAGTCAGTTCAAACCGGCATGAGTTTGTCACAAATTGGGGAATTCTCCTTTATCATTGCAACACTTGGGATGTCTCTGAAAGTAACGAGTGATTTCCTGTATCCGACCATAGTAGCAGTATCAGCAATCACCGCATTTACAACACCTTATATGGTAAAACTAGGAACTCCCACGGCTCTTTTCCTCGAAAAAAAATTACCAAGAAAATGGGTTAAGGCTATAGACAATTACAGCGCCAATGCCGAAGCTATTAAAACGGTCAGTACCTGGCAGATTGTTATGCGTTCCTTCTTGTTTCAGATTATTTTTCACTCCATCATAATAATCGGAATCATTGCACTTTCAACCCGCTATATTTTGCCTTTAGTCGAGGGTTCAAAATTTGGCCATGCTGTTGCGGCGTTAATTACGCTAATCATTGTATCTCCTTTTCTTTGGGCACTTTCTTTACGAAAAATTGCTATCAATGAAGTAAGTAAATTATTTGAAAACCGAAAGCAGCGCGGACCAATAGTTGTATTGATTTTCTTTAGGATGATTCTTGGTTTGTTTTTTATCGGATTCATTTTGAATAACTTTTTTTCACCAGGCATCGCTTTTATCGCGCTGCTTGCAGCATTAACCATGTACTTTTTGTTTCCCAAACAATTACACGCCCGGTATTATCGCATAGAAAGTCATTTTTTAAGTAATCTCAACGACCGCGAAATTGCCAAGGAGAAAAAAAACCGTCGTGATTTAACACCATGGGACGGACACATGGCTACGTTTGACATTGCAGATGCTTCCAACATCGTAGGAAAAACACTCGAAGAACTCCAAATGAGGGAAAAAATAGGAATTAATATTGCGTTTATCAGGCGCGGTGAAATTACGATTAACGTTCCGAGCAGAAATGAACGTTTATTCCCTGGTGATGAAATATGTGTCATCGGAACCGACTTCCAAGTGAAAAAATTAAAAAAATATCTTGATCAGAATGAAATTGAAGCACCGGAATCCGTGGAAGAAAGCGACATAGTTTTACAACATCTGGAACTGAAGAATGAATCCTTCATCGGAAAAAGCATCCGTGAATCGCAAATACGGGAAAAAACAAGTGGCCTTGTCGTTGGAATAGAACGCGAAGGACGCCGTATGCTCAACCCCGATTCACATCTGATTTTAGAACAAGGTGATATTCTTTGGGTCGTGGGTGATAAAAAATTACTGGCCAGTCTGGCTAAAGGTTAAATCTCATCCTATCTTACATATTTATCCTTTCAGTTACTTTTAAATAAACTACTCTTTAGGTGATTTTAATCTCCTAAAAATGGGTGGGGCAACTTTCTTTATGGGAGTAATTTAAGGTACAAATCAGAAAAAAAATCCATAATCATCACAGACCAACTTCGGAATTGATAAATTGTACAGAATTTTCTGTATCCAAAAATAACTGTTTGTTATTATTTTGTGTATTACCGACTACCAATTATCAAAGAGCATTAAACAAATAATTTAAAAACATTTTTACATAACTTATTTATTTTCAACAAACTACAATTCACATCAATTAACACAAATAAAAAATTTAAGCGTTAAACAGCACATTTTTTAACTTCATAATTTCAGATCGATCTGACAACTGTTTTTTACATCGCACAATAGTTTTATACATTTGGATTAACACACTTTTAACGTTTTGGCTTTACTATTGTTAAAAGCACAGAATATCCATCATGAATATTCCGTAAAAAGCATGCATTTATGTAAGAAAAAAACACCTACTATAAAACTCGTGTTTTGTGATTAGTAGCGAACCCTTTTGATTCGGTGAATGCATAAAAAGGAATGTTCATTACCATTAAAACCTGAATTATAATTATGAAATTACGAAGTTTGAAAGTCAGAGGTACAAAAATACTGTGTACAGCAGTCTTTGCCTTTGCAGGAATACATGCTTTTGCGCAATCTCCGGGTGGGGTTTCCGCTAATTTAACTTTATGGTTAAAAGCCGACAATCCGGCAACAATAACCGGTAGTCCTGTACAGACATGGACAACCAGTGGCGGAAGTGCTGCAGGTTATAATGTTACTCAGGCGACTGCGGCAAACAGGCCTGCACTCATTAATGGGGCAACAAACTATACCAAGTATAATTACAACCCTAATATTAAGTTTACAACAACCTCGAATACCAAATTATTTAAAACCGGGGGTTCGCCAGATCTGTTGGGAAACAATGGTACTGCAATCATAGTTTCTACCCAAGAAGTTCCCAACGGGAGTGGTTTCACCTATTATTCCGGCACAACAGGACGCTATCAGTTAAAACCTAACTTCCGGTTTCAGACGGGTCTTTCAGGAACCGGTTATACTTTTGATTGGGGAGCACCAGCAGAATATTCAGCAACTTCCGCTTCCATTATTGCGAGTTACGGTTGCGCATCAAATGCCGTACTACGAAAAAATTCCGTACAGGCCTCAGCTCCTAACAATACAGCTCCTTTGTACAATCCTTCAGTTTCAACGGGCTTGTATCTCGGATCTAATAACGCTTCTGAATACAGTAACAGCGCCATTGCAGAAGTAATTCTGTTTAATGCCAAGCCAACCCTAGCCGAAATGGACAGAATCGAAAGTTACCTGGCCATCAAATACGGAATCACCCGAGGGGGAAATACCAATACTACGGGAACCTATAATTATGTAGCTTCCGACGGGTTCACCATCTTATGGAATAAGGCTTCCAATGCAGGATTCAACAATGATATCGCAGTTATAGGAAGGGATGACAACAGTGGTTTAACGCAAAAACAATCCATCAGTGTAAATAATGGGGAAGCGGTAACCATTGCCCTAGGTAATGTGGCCATCCCGACAGAAAACGCAACAAATACAAATACTTTCTCCAACAACCTCTCTTTTTTAGGATGGGGAAATAACGGATTAACCAAAGTATTCAACACCGCTGCAAGCAAGCCTACAGGAATATTGGAACGATTAAATCGAGTATGGAAAACTCAGGCAAGCAATTTCAGCCAGCAAACCACTTTCGGGTTCGAGAATTCTCAAATTACCGGATTGGGAACTGTAGCCACATTATGTTTATTATTCGATGACGACGGTGTTGATTTATCGAATGCTGTGGTAGTAGCTGCCTGTTCTGCCGTTAATACAGGAAGCCGAACTGAATTCAGAGGAATAAACATCCCTGCAGGGAAGCCTTATTTCACTCTGGCTCGAATGGCTACGCCTGCCATTATTACTAATAACGGTCCTATTTGTGAGGGAACCACATTGAATTTGACGGCAGAAACCATGACAACGGCAACTACGTATTCATGGACGGGACCTAACGGTTTTACTTCCACCGATCAAAATCCGACAATCCCTTCAGTTACTCCGGCTGCAAGTGGTACTTATTCTGTAACGATAACAACCCAAAGCTGTACTCCTACCGTTTTAAATACAACCGTCACAGTTAACCCGGGACCAACACCAACCTTTACCGCCGTGAGTGCTATTTGTTCAGGAGATACATTAGCGCCATTACCTACAACCTCGAATGAAGGTGTTACGGGAACATGGTCACCTGCTTTGGATAACACCACAACCACCACGTATACCTTTACTCCGAGTTCAGGACTGTGTTCCGGTGCTACTACGATGACTATCACTGTGAATCCGAATATAACCCCAACCTTTGCCGCAACAGCTCCTGTATGTTATGGAAATACGATAGCAGCATTGCCAACAATATCAAATGAAGGAATTACGGGAACATGGTCACCGGCTTTAGACAATACAACCACAACTACGTATACTTTTACGCCGGATGCAGGACAGTGTGCAACAACAAATACAATGATCGTTACAGTTAATGCGTTACCTGTAATCGGAGGAACTTTGTCTGTTTGCTCCGGATTGACTACTCAATTAACCGGAACGGGAACACCTGCCGCAACAGGTGCATGGTCCTCATCTGACACAGCAGTTGCAACCGTGGACAATTCAGGACTTGTAACAGGCGTATCATCCGGTACAAGCACAATTACATATACTGACAATAACGGATGTTTAACAACTGCTCTGGTAACCGTTAATGCGTTACCTACAATATCCGGAACGTTAACTGTCTGCATCGGAGAAACATCGCAATTGACAGGTTCGGACACTCCGGCCACATCAAATGCATGGACATCATCCGACATGACTATAGCTACGGTTGATGCCACGGGATTATTAACCGGGGTTGCTGCGGGAACTACTGTCATTACCTACACCAACAATAACGGTTGTTCCATAACTGCTTCGGCAGATGTTTTAGCAACTCCTACGGCTACCATATCCGTTTCGGGAGCATCAACAATCTGTACAGGAACCGCCACCGATATTACCATCACCGGAAATCCGGATGCAACGGTTAATTATACGGTTAACGGCACTTCTTCCAGTGTTGTTTTACCGGCATCGGGTTCGGTAACTTTCTCAACCGGTAACCTATCAGCAGATACAACCTATCAATTGGTCGATGTTACCTCTGTTTCAGGATGTACGGGAGTTTTATCCCAATCGGTTGTGGTAACTATCGCGGCCCAGCCTACAGCTTCAATTTCTGAATCTACCACGGTTTGCAGTGGGTCTTCCACTTCGTTAACGTTCTCGGGAACACCGGGGGCAACCGTGGAATATACCTTTAATGCTGGAGCTATTCAAACAGTAATTCTTGATGCTACGGGAACAGCGTCGGTAAATACGGGTAATCTAACAAGCGATGCAACGTACACACTGGTCAATGCAATTGCGGGAACTATACCGAATTGTGTTCAATCGTTAACCGATTCGGCAACCGTGGCAGTGGTACAGACACCAACGGTAACAGCCACACCGAATTCTCAATCATTGTGTTCCGGACAGTCAACCGGGATTCAATTGCAGGGAACGGTACCAAATACCACTTTTTCATGGACGTATACCCAGACAGGTGGTGTAACAGGAGCTTCTAACGACACAGGAAACATCATTTCACAGGTCCTTACCGCCGGAACCACAACGGGTACGGTAACCTATACAATAACTCCGTCCTCTTCAAGCAACTGTGCCGGAATTCCAATTACGGTAACCGTAACGGTAAACCCGGTTCCGGTGGTAAATCTTAACACGACATCACAATCCATTTGTACGGGAGAAACCACAAATATTATAATGAGCAGCGATGTTGCCGGTACAATCTTCAACTGGAATGTTGTTCAAAACGGTGGGGTGACCGGCGGAACAATGGGAACAGGAACAGCAATCAATGATGTGCTTACTACTTCCGGTACTTCTATCGGTCAGGCTACCTATACCATCACACCGATAAACAACGGTTGTCCTGGTACACCGAAAACGGTTACCGTGACGGTTTATCCGAGTCCTACTGTTATGGCCAGCCCGCAAACATCAACCTTGTGTTCGGGTGAAACCACCAATATTGTGTTGACCAGTAATGTCCCAGGGACAACTTACACATGGTTGGTCGCACAATCATCAGGTGTTTCCGGAGCTTTTTCCGACACAGGAAATAGTATCAATCAAACGCTGACAACTATTGGCATGGTACAGGGTACAGTTACATATACCATTACCCCGATGGTTAACGGCTGTGTAGGAACTTCTATTGACGTTACGGTAACGGTGAATCCAATACCGGAATTGTTCACCTCCGGAATGCCGCAACCTATCTGTAGTGGTGAGCCTTCCGGAATTCTGCTTACGCCATTTATTCCGGGTACGTCCATTGAATGGACGGTGGTTCAAAACGGTGTAAGCGGTGCTTCTGACGGAAGTGCTTCTGAAGCTACTCCGGGAGCGGGAATACCAATCAGTCAGATTTTAACAACAACCGGAAATACGCAAGGAACAGCGACATATACTGTCACACCGATCTATAACGGCTGTACAGGAACTCCGATAATAATTGTTGTTGAAGTGAATCCGTTGCCAAGCATTGACATTCAGGACGGTATTGTTTGTATCGATTCGGTAACCGGTTCTTTGATTTACGGTTATACGATGGATACGGAATTAAGCGATGCTGATTACGATTTCCAATGGTATTTCGGAAGTGATATGACTACAGTAATAGCTACCGGAAGTTCCTATGTGGCTACCGAAGCAGGACTGTACACCGTTTCGATCAGGAATGCCGTTACGGGTTGTGACGAGGTGTTTACGATTAACGTAACCGAATCCAATCCGGCGCAGAGCGCAACAGCGGTGGTTACGAATTACTTTGAGGACAGTCAGGCGATTACGGTGACTGTGGCAGGAACCGGTTCGTATCTGTACAGTTTGGACGGAGGTGCCTTCCAGACAAGTAATATTTTCCTTCATGTTTTACCGGGAGAACATACAGTAACGATTCAGGATGCTATCGGATGTACAGATATTGTTCTTACAGGCATTTTGACTATTGGTTATCCGCATTTCTTCACACCGAACGGCGACGGGCATAACGATACCTGGAACGTTTGGTCGTTGAGCGGCAATCAGCCAAATTCTGAGATTATGATTTTCGACCGTTACGGTAAACTGATCAAACAGATCGTACCGGCGGGATCAGGTTGGGACGGAACGTATAACGGACAGTTATTACCGTCTACGGATTACTGGTTCACGATTAAGTACATGGAGAACGGTGCGGAGAAACTGTTTAAAGCACACTTCTCGATGAAACGATAAACATCTGACAGATTACAATATAAAAAGCCATTCGTCATTGTAGACTGAACCCAAAAAGTTAGACACTATTTGGGGGCAGTCCATTGCGAGTGGTTTTTTTATGGATTAACCCTGCTAGGATACGTCAGCAACCCCTTTGACCACGTTTGGTAACGGGGCAGACCACGTTCGAAATACCGTTTACCACGTTATGGGACG
>NZ_AVGG01000008.1 GCF_000498535.1 Flavobacterium limnosediminis JC2902
ACGTCCCATAACGTGGTAAACCCAGTTCGGAACGCCATTAACCACCTTATAGGACGTGGCAAACCCGGTTAAGAACCCCATTTACCACGTTACTGTTCTGAAGAGATAGGTAATTAAAAAAATTTAAACCACAGATTATGCAGATTTACACAGATTAATCAGTGCTAATCCTTAAATCTGTGGTAAAAAACATATGACCCCTTATTCCTGTTGCCATTCCAAAAAAACAAATGGTTTCCCGAATAGCCCTGATGGGAGTGGAAATCCTGGCATTGTGAGATTGCCGCGCAAGCTCGCAATGACAGATTGGAACGGACAGCAGGAATAGGGATGGCAAAAAATGCCCAAGCCATTCGCTCCCAAAAACAAAAAAGCCTCCAACTTAACTGCTGGAGGCTTTCTTTATTGCTTTTAAATTATCTCGAATAATTCGGAGCTTCTTGCGTAATTGTCACATTGTGTGGGTGGCTTTCCCCTATTCCGCTCGCTGTAATTCTCACGAAACGACCTTTTTCCTGTAACGTTTGTATGTCTTTGGCACCACAGTACCCCATTCCGGCACGAAGTCCGCCAACAAACTGTAACATACTTTCGTTTAATTCCCCTTTGTAAGGCACGCGACCTACAATTCCTTCCGGAACCAGTTTCTTCACATCGTCCTCCACATCCTGGAAATAACGGTCTTTAGAACCATCTTTCATGGCATCAACAGAACCCATTCCGCGGTATGATTTGAATTTTCTTCCTTCGAAGATGATAGTTTCGCCTGGAGATTCCATTGTTCCCGCTAATAATGAACCTAACATTACACAGTCGGCACCGGCAGCGATGGCTTTCGGGATATCCCCTGTGTAACGGATTCCACCGTCAGCGATTACAGGAACACCAGTTCCGCGTAAAGCAGCAGCTACTTCCAATACGGCTGAGAACTGAGGGAAACCAACACCAGCAACTACACGGGTTGTACAGATAGAACCAGGTCCGATTCCTACTTTCACGGCATCTGCTCCGTTTTCTGCTAAGTATAAAGCTGCTTCCGGAGTAGCGATGTTTCCAACAACCACGTCTAGGTTAGGGAATTTTGCTTTTACTTGTTTCAAAACATCCACCACACCTTTTGTATGACCGTGAGCCGTATCAATGATCACAGCGTCTACACCGGCGTTTACTAAAGCAGTTGCTCTTTCTACTGCATCGGCTGTAACACCAAGAGCGGCAGCTACACGTAAACGACCGAATTGGTCTTTGTTTGCGTTGGGTTTTTGGGTAAGTTTTGTAATATCTCTGAAAGTAATTAATCCGATTAATTTGTTATCGGAATTAACTACCGGTAATTTTTCGATTTTATTTTCCTGAAGAATTTCTTCGGCATTCGCTAACGTTGTTCCTTCGGGAGCAGTAACTAACTTATTGGAAGTCATCACTTCTGTAATGTCACGCGTATTGTTTTTTTCGAAGCGTAAATCACGATTGGTAACAATTCCTTTTAGGATCTGATTTTCGTCCACTACCGGAATTCCGCCGATACCGAATTCACGCATTGCCAGTTTCGCATCACCAACAGTTGCCGTTAAGGGTAAGGTAACCGGATCGATGATCATTCCGCTTTCCGCACGTTTTACTTTGCGTACTTTCGCAGCCTGTTGCTCGATGGTCATATTTTTATGTAAAACACCGATTCCGCCCTCCTGCGCCATAGCGATTGCCATAGAACTTTCGGTAACGGTATCCATTGCAGCTGAAACAATCGGAACGTTAAGCGTAATGTTTTTTGAGAATTTCGTTTTGATACTTACTTCGCGTGGAAGTATTTCGGAATAATTCGGAACCAGAAGAACATCATCGTAAGTTAGTCCTTCACCGATGATTTTAGCTGTATGTGCTTTCATGTTGCAATTTGTAGTTAAATTGCATGCAAATATAGTACATTTAAAGTTCTTATAAAAACCGTTTTAACTTAACTTTAAAAAACAAATTCCAAAGTGGTGTAAAACACCCTCGGTTCTGAAGGAATAATCCCAGGTCCCGGGTATCCCGTAGCTCTTCTTGTAAAATACCAGTTGTCGGTTAGGTTATTTATACCTGCTTCCAATTTGAATCTTTTCCACTTATAGGCTGCTGAAAAATCCATAACATAGTAGGACGGGATTTCTCCGAAAATACCGTAAATATTATCGTTATTGTCGGTCGGATGATTATCCGCATCGGTAAATTGGGAGGAAACGTGTGTAAACTGTAAACTCGATAAAAAGTTTTTATAACCTACTCCCATACCTATTTTCACATTATATAAAGGAACGAATTCCACTTTATTCCCTTTGATGTTTGGCTGATCGGATTCCAGATATTCTGATTCGGTAACGGATACATTGGAGAACATGTTCCATACAAAATTCTCATTCTCGGCAAAGAATGTTTTGCCTATATTCCAGTCCAGCATCGTTTCAAATCCGTATGTTATTGCTGTTCCGATGTTGTCACGGTAACGAACATCTCCGGCAGCTCCATTCGGATTACGTGTTACATACTCTCCAATCTTCTGATCATAATACAAGGCAAAACCGCTGATATCGAATGTTACTTTATCAAACAATCTTCCTCTTGCTCCGATATCTGCAGTGTATCCTTTTTCATCGGTAATATCTTCGGCTATTGCCTGACTCGGACTTGCGGTACGAATGTCATTGAATGTTACCGAACGGTAGTTTTGAGATATGTTTCCGTACAATTCAATTTTATTCACCGGCTTGTAGCTCAAGCCCAATCCCAACAATAGAAAGCTTCTTTCCTTAATATTATTTTCATATTCCGTTTCATCTAAAATCACATTTCCTGCTAAATCTTTATTGATTCTTCTGTAATAACCATCAGCCTGTGTTCGGATAAATTCATATCTGAAACCCGGAGTTACCGAAAAATTCGGAGTGATTTTAAAAATATTTTCCCCGAAAAGAGACACATTCAGGTTAGGAAAAGTATACGATGACTGATTGGCGTAGGTTGGAAATTCATCGGTTGCCAAATTGAAATCAGCATCCGAACCCGAACTTCCCGGCCCCTGAATCCCGGTATTTTTCGACTGGTAGTATTTGGCTCCGAGTAAAAAGGCATTGGACTTATTAAAAAACGAATATCTTTTCAAGTAACGTGCTTCGGCACCCCAGTTTGCAAAATCCCCTAAAATCAAATCCCTTTCCGTTCCCGGCGTATCCGGATTTGAAACACGGTTCGAACGATATCCAATCGCTTCTCTTGAGGCATCCAATCCAAACAACTGCAATGAAAAATCGGCGTTATTCTTAAATTTATGTTTCAATCGAAGGGAATATAAATTCCAATCGATTGCAAACCAGTTACGCTCGCGGTTACTCTGCGTCGGATCCTGATTGAACATGTAATCGGTTAAACCACCCGGTTGCTTCGCCAGATAATCGAAATGCGTATAATCAAAATGCAGGGATGTATTCGCCGTGAACTGATAATTCAAATTGGCAAAGAAGTTTTTGGCATCGAATTGTGAATTCGGACGGAAGCCGCTTCCCTGTTTGTAATTGTAAAACGAATAATAGCTGAACTTTCCTTTGGTACCGCTCAGACTGGTAAAATTCGTAAACAAATCATACGAACCGCCGGTTGTTCTGTTGGTAAATTCTATTTCTTTTTTGCTCGGACTCTTTAATTTAAAGTTGATCATTCCGCCAAACTGCGTTCCGTACTGCAAGGATGCTGCACCACGTACGATTTGAATTTCTTCCAATGCTTCTGTTGGTGTAGCATAATAACTTTCGGGATACCCCAAAACATCGGCACTGATATCGTAACCATTCTGACGTGTATTGAAATTGGAAGTTCGGTTTGGATCTAAACCACGTCCACCGATTGAAAGCTGTAAGCCTCCGTCGTTGCTTTCATTAATAGTTAATCCAACCACCTGCGAGAAAATCTGACGGGCGTTATTAGTTGCTTTGTTGGCCGTTAACTTGTCCAATACTACAACCTCCGTTTTTTTTCCGGCATAAATGGCTGTTTCTTCGATATCCTTCAGTTTTCTGATGGCTGCGATACTTTCCTTTTGTTTATTTATAACTACTTCCGAAAGCGTTTTACTTAAAGGATACAACACTACACGTAAAAATGTCTCTTTTTGGGATATTGTCACTGATTTTTCGGCCATGGCGTAATTCTCAGCAAAAAAGATGAATACATAATCCCCCGGATTTTTAATATTTATGGAATAATCACCCCTTTTATCCGTGATGAAACTTCGGCCCGTGGTTTTATCGATGATCTCGATACCCGGAAGAATTTTACCCGAATTATCGACCACGGTTCCTGAAAATTTGTATTGAGAGTAAACGTTGCACGTTAAAAACAACAGCAACACGTATTTATAATCCTTTAATTTCATCGTTAAACGGAAGTATCCAGGTTTTATGTTTGAATGATTCATTTTCTTTTGCAAGATTTGCATTGGGGTCTATATATTTTTGGCTTAAACGTCCGTTGAGCGCGACATAACTTTCGACTCTGACTTCCGGATCATTGTATCCGATTTTTTTATAATGATCGCGTAAAAAGTGGGCGTATTCCAGGATAAAATCGGGTTGAAAAGACATTTGTTTTTCCTGAAAAGGTGTCAGAAACTGACTGTTATCCACATAAGTAGTTTTCTTTGTAACAGCATCCGTAACCTTAAACTGGGTGTATCCTGATTTTTCCATAAGCATTACCCGCCATGAAAAACGGAAACCTTCTTCGGTCCAGAAAAGTTCTTCGGGATACAGCAAATAGCGGAACGGAAAAAGCAATTGGAAAGCCATGAAAGCGGTTAAGAATCCTATTTTTAATTTTTCTGAAAATGAAAATGACTGATTTTTGATCAATCCGTTTTCAAACTGATTCCAGTTCATTTTAAACAGACCGGAAATTTTCTGAAGAACCTTTTTGTGAAAACCGGCTTCAAAGAAAATCAGCGTACTGATTATCATCACATACGGAAAAACCCCGATGGGAAACAGCATTTTTGTAAAAACGTGAAAAATCACAACCAATACGAAAGCCACTATTCGGGTTCTTCTGTAAAGCAACAAAAAAGGAATGGCCAGATCATAAATTGCCCCGCACCAACTAAGGGTGTAATGCGTCCAGTTTTGGTTTAAAAATTCACCAACAACCGGCATTCCCGAACTCATGGGAAGCCACATTTTTAAAGGCATGGCATCAATTAACCAATCGGAGTTGAGTTTTGCCAATCCGGCGTAAAAATAAACGATTCCCAGCATCAGTTTGATAACGTCAACCGTCCAGGAAGGAATCTGCTGAAAGGCTTTCAACGGATTTTTATAAGCATCAACCGAATAAGCCGCGTTCGCAGGCAAAAAAATCAATATAAAACTGACCAGTGATATAAAGTAATAATGATTGAGGTACGTGGTTTTGTCTATCAGTTCGATATAAGTGAAACTCAGAAAAAATACGATAATTGCGATTCTGTATTTGTAGCCTATTGCCACCATGAGCGCAGACAGACCACAAATAAAAAACAACAAATACGTAAAATTCCCCAAAGGTTTTACCCATTCGAAACCGTAAAAAGTAAAATGGAACTGTGGTTTAATGTACATTTTCTCCACCCAGCCATAGCTTACGAACCGGATAATGCTGAACAGCATCATTAAACCAAACGCCAGCCTGAAAAAGGCCAGCGTCGCGGTTTCTGTTTTTTTAGTAAGATATTTATTCAGCCTATCAATCATGACTAATCGCCGTCTGCATCCACATAATCTACTGTAATGTTCAGCGCCGGCATCATATCAGCTTTGAAGTAAACCACATTCCACTGCAACTGATCGTAAGCGGCAATCATTTTACTGTTATCCGTAAAAATCTGTTGTGAAAAACTATCGTTCAATAATGCGTTTGCATTGAAAATTGTTGTAAACTGATTATTGATAATCGTGCTTAAAGGTTGTCCACTTTTTACCACATTCAAATACTCTAAATACGCTTTTAATCCCGGACCGGTTTCGGCAGCATTAAAATGCTTGCCATTGAAGAAATCCTGAGAAGCTTTCACTGCCTCATTCAATAGTACTTTTGAAATATCGTTTTTGTAGTACCCTTCCACTTTATTGGGATACGTTGTCCCGCTTGAAAAAATTCCGGCAGGGATCCCTACTTTTCCAGCTCGCACATTCTTTTCGTAATTCTTCACAAAAATATTAACCATACGATTAACCGAACTGCTTACTGAGTTTCCGTTACTTCCAATAAACGTGCTTCTGTAACTTCCGTTCCAATCGTTTACAATTGCATCGGCATTTGTTTTTAGCCTTGCCGCCAAATCCGTCAGATACTGCTTGTAATTGGTTGCATTTCCGTTTGAAGTGTAAAACGCTACAATTGCCGCATCGTCCGCACCCAAACCGTTAATCATATAATCAAGTGCCGGAAAACCTTGTTTATCGAATTGGGAAATCAAAGAAAAGTTGTATGTTCCGGAAGCTATATTAGCCTCAATTCCAGTTGTATTTGTCGGATAGATATTTGTGCAACTGACAAAATTTACTTCTTCTGCTTTTCCTATTTCGTATATCGAAACATATTGAAACGCCTTATAGGCCTCAACCCATGCTGTTCTTACTTCCTGCAGATCAGTTTCCGTCGGAGCCGCTGTAAAAGCAGCAATTTCTGTTTGAAGTGTATTTACTTTTGTCTGATAATTTTCAAAAGAAGGAATAATGATGTTATCTGCCCAATTTGTTAAAAGCGCTGTTCTGTCGTAACCGTCGCCTGAGGAATCCGAACCGTTGTCACTGGAAGAACATGCTGCAAAAAGGGCCGTAAAACCAATTAAAAGAAGTATTTTTTTCATTACTTGAAAATTTTTGCAAAGGTATAAAAAAAGCAGAAGAGTAAACCTCCTCTGCTTTCAATTTTTATGTTAGTTAACCGTTTCGGCCTGAGCTACTGTGAATCCGAAGCGAGCAGCAATTTGCGTTGCCAATCCGTCGATATGCGAATTCAGGTAATCTACATCCCAAAGTCCGTTTGTTCCGGCAGTCAATTCATCTAAGATAGCATCAACTTCTGCTTTTGACATATAAGGTGCATTTGTTCCCGGTTTGTTTGTGTAACGTAAGCTCATGATAAATCCGTATCCTTCAGAAAGTGCATGGAATGCTTTTTTCCCTGATTCTGTAACTAATTTAGCTTTACCTTCTTTAAGATAGAATACCGCTCTAACCGCAGGAACCAAAGCCATTTTTTGTTTGATGATAGCAATCTGAGCATCACGTGTTGCATAATCGTTAGCCACGATTGCCGCTCTACCGGTTCTGAAAGCCAATTCGATATCTTCTCTTAAAGTTCCGAAATCTGAATCCGCATCTACCTGATTGATATAGCTGCTCCAGAATTTATAGGTAGGGGTTGTAGCCGAAGGATTATCTCCACCGTAGATGTAACCGTAAGCCTCATCCCAAAGGTGTTCCATTTTGGTATAGTTTTTACCGCTTTCAAGCACTTTATTCGTATTGTTATCTCTGTTGGAACCTTCATCCAAAACAGCTGTACTCAAATAGTTATTCACGATCTGATCCATAAAACAAGCCCCCATCATCCCTTTTAAAAGCACTTGTTGAGGCTCTAGACCGTTTGCTGCGAATAAACGTTTGGAAGATCCGTCCTCATAAACTCCTGCAACTCCTGCTGAGGCCAACACTCCGCCACTAGCCGCATTAGCATCATCAAACTGACTTTCAAAAAAAGCTCTAACATCCGATTGTTCCAATGTTGAACCTCCACCACCAAAATTCACGAAGAAGTCTCTTGAAGCTGCCGTTTTATCATTTAATTTTTTACCCGATGTATTCAATTCTGTACTCGTAAACGGATTGTTTACATTGGCAAACATATCAGACAATTTAGTGTCATCAACTATTGCATTGATAGCTGCCTGATTTTTTATTTCAGCCCCCATCGCATCCAACATCAGGATTCTGCTTGTCTGACCACTGTAATCAATAGTCGTAGTGCCTGTTCTTTCAAATGTATACGTTGTGGGAATAGTATAATTTAATTGTGGTTCCTGAGTTGTATCATCTTCAGAACATGAAACAACAAATAAAGCCATTACCGGCAAAGATGTTAAGAGTACATTTTTAAATTTCATATCTCTATTTATTTAGATTGAGTTAAAATAATTTCCGAGTGCAAATATATATACTCATTCTAAATAAGCAAAAATTTATTTAGACTTTTTTTAAATAAATTTAACAGGAAATGTTAATGGTAAACAGTGAAAATTTTAATTGCTTCATTATAAGCACTTTCGAAGCTCATCGGGCTCAAATTCGAATCGGCTTTCACAGAAGTAAAATAGGAAAGCATTTTTTCGGTTGGCATGTTTCCGGTCAAATCGTCTTTCGCCATCGGGCAACCGCCAAAGCCCTGGATAGCTCCGTCAAAACGACGACAGCCCGCTTTGTAAGCCGCATCAACCTTTTCAAACCATTTATCCGGCGTGGTGTGCAGATGGGCACCGAATTCGATATTCGGGTATTTTGTAATCAAATTGGAAAACAGATAATCGATAACTTCCGGGGTGGAACTTCCGACAGTATCGGAAAGCGACAGGATTTTCACACCCATATTCGCCAGTTTTTCCGTCCACTCACCTACTATTTCCACATTCCAGGGATCGCCATACGGATTTCCGAAGCCCATCGAGATATAGGTTACGACTTCTTTATTGGTTCTGTCGGCAATATTCAAAATTTCCTGCAAAGTTACCAAAGATTCGGCAATCGTTTTGTGGGTATTACGCATCTGGAAATTCTCGGAAATCGAAAAAGGAAACCCCAAATACTGGATTTCGGGATGAATGGAGGCATTTTCAGCACCCTGTGTATTAGCGATAATGGCCAATAATTTACTTTTGGTTTGCGACAAATCCAATTTTGCCAAAACCTCAGCAGTATCCTGCATTTGCGGTATGGCTTTCGCCGAAACGAAACTTCCGAAATCAATGGTGTCAAAACCAACGCGTAATAACGATTGGATGTACTGCACTTTTTTATCTGTAGGGATAAATTCCTTGATACCTTGCATGGCATCACGCGGGCATTCGATAATTTTGACTTTTTCCATTGAAGAATCTGAAGTTCTGAGTGGCTAAATTACCACCTTTTATGCTTTTTCTAAAATCTTTTTGTTGATGGCTTTCACTAAGGCCGGTCCTTCGTATATAAATCCGGTGTACAACTGCACCAGACTGGCTCCTGCTTCGAGTTTTTCGATGGCATCTTCGGCTGTATGAATTCCGCCCACACCGATAATCGGGAACGCTTTATTGCTTTTTTCCGAAAGAAAACGAATCACTTCCGTAGAACGTTTCGTTAATGGTTTTCCGGAAAGTCCGCCCATCTCAATTTTATTCACCGAATGCAATCCGTCTCTTGAAATGGTGGTATTGGTTGCAATCACACCTGCGATTTTGGTTTCTTTTACGATATCGATAATATCTAATAATTGCTCATCTGTTAAATCGGGAGCGATTTTCAAAAGAATAGGTTTCTGCTTTGGTTTCTCAATATTTTTATTCTGAAGTGTCTGCAACAATTGCGTTAACGGTTCTTTATCCTGTAATGCTCTCAAATTCGGTGTATTTGGCGAACTCACATTCACTACAAAATAATCCACATAATCGTATAACGCATCAAAGCAGATTTCATAATCCTTTACCGCTTCTTCGTTAGGGGTAATTTTATTTTTCCCGATGTTTCCACCGATCAAAACGCCATTGTTCTTCTTAAGACGCACCACCGCATCGTCAACACCGCCGTTATTGAAACCCATTCGGTTAATAATAGCCGAATCCTCTCTTAAACGAAACAGACGTTTTTTCGGATTTCCTTCCTGACCTTTTGGAGTGAGCGTACCTATTTCGATGAATCCGAAACCAAAATCCGAAAGTTCCTTGTACAATTTGGCATCTTTGTCGAAACCAGCGGCCAATCCAACCGGATTTTTAAATTTCAATCCGAAAACTTCACGCTCCAAACGTTTGTCGTTTACGCTGTAACACGATTTTATCAAAGCCGAAACTCCCGGAATTTTATTGGCTAATCTAACAGCCGAAAAAGTAAAATAGTGCACTGCCTCAGGATCGAAACAGAAAAGTATGGGACGAATAATTTGTTTGTACATGGTAATATTGTGTTGTTGAGCAAAAATAGAAATTTGAATTCAGAATTCGGAGATTATCCTGCAGAATGTTTTATCACTTGGTCTGTATAAAACACAAAAAACACGTTTAAATCAATGATATTTAATGTTTTACAATTTTATTAATCCTTAACTTTGTTAGTCATTTTTGTCTAATTTAATTCTTCACATTATGTACATAGTCAGAGAAATATTCTATTTGCAATTTGGCCGATTCAAAGAAGCCAAAGCGTTGGTGGATGAAGCCCACAGTCTTGGTTTAATGAAAATGCCTGAAGGCGGAAAAATCCTGACCGACTTCACCGGAGAGGGTTATCGGCTTATATTCGAGGGCCCTTATAAAACGCTGGCCGATTTTGAAGCCGATTTAGCCAGAGAAATGAACGCTGAAGCCTGGAAAATATGGTATGAAAAATTCAAACCGCTGGTACGGCATTCGGAACGGGAAATTCTGAAACAGATTTCGTAAAATGGTACTGACTGTTTAATTGTGATACTATGTTTTATAAGTAAAAATTCTTCTTAATAAAGTATATTTACAGAAGTTTATAAAGAAGACTAATCACTTAAAACTTAAAAATGAATTTTGAACTGTTAGAAACAAACCATCTCATATTAAGAAAACTGACACCCGAAGTATACGCATTTGTATTTCAGCATTATAATGATGATGAACTGAAAGTTTTTTTAGGGTTTTCAACCGAAGATGAGCTTAGTAAAGAGAAAATTAAATTCGAAAAAGGAATGACAACTTATAACAGGTCATTCGTTAATTTTCAACTAATTGACAAACAAACTAATGCCATCATTGGTGCTTGTGGTTTTCACACCTGGTTCACAGAACACAATCGCGCTGAAATCGGATACGCCTTATTCAGCGAAAGCCATAAAGGCAAAGGAATTATGACCGAAGCTTTAAAGGCCGTTATCGGTTATGGGTTTAAGACGATGAACCTCAACCGAATCGAAGCTTTGATCGGGCCAAATAACGAAGCTTCTTTACGTTTGGTTCAGAAACTGAATTTCACTAAAGAAGGCCATTTGCGTAAGCATTATTTTAAGAATGGTTTCGCAGAAGATTCCGTAGTATTTTCATTGTTGAGGGAAGAATCTCACCATTAAGTATTTCTTAACTTTTTGTAAGTAAAAAGACGGAATGTATTTTGTAAATTTGATATGTCAATGATTTTCAAAACAGTACACTATGAAACGTTCCTCCAAAATCATCGCCCTTGTCTTTTTTTCATTGCTGCTGACTTTCTGCAAAAAGGAAACTAACCGTGAAATAAGTCTGCATGAACCAACATCGGTAATTCAAACGGATGATTGTGATGATCCCGATGTGGCAATCGAATGCTGTTTCGTAAACATGCCTAAACAACTGACTTCAACCATGATTATTCCGGATGATGACAGCAAAAGTGAGAAACTGGTTATCAGTGGGACAATCTATAAAAAGGATAAAAAACCATACCCTGACGTAATTCTGTATGCCTACCACACCGATTACAAAGGCGAATATTCAAAGAAAGGGAACGAAAAAGGATATCAGAAATGGCACGGTTCCCATCACGGGTGGTGCAAAACAGATAAAAACGGGAACTACCGAATCGAAACCATTCGTCCCGCTTCTTATCCTAAAACAACAGCGCCGCAACATATACACTCGGCACTCAAAATTCCGGACAATAACAAGCCTTTTTACATTACCGATTTCATGTTTAAAGACGATCCTAATCTTCCCAAAAACATGCAAAACAAATATTCACTTCAGGGCGGTTCCGGAATTGTGGATGTTAAGAAAACAGACGGTGTTTGGATTGGTAAACGGGACATTCATTTGAAATAACTACAAAAGGCTTTCTAAATCAGGCTATCTGCAACTATTACTATTTACGACGTTTACTGAGCAAATTTATAGCGATTATTGAGATTACTTTATTAAAAACAAAACACAGATTCCACAGATTTACACGGATTACTCTGTGAAAATTTGTGGAATCTGTGTTTCAAAATATCCTATCCGAATTTGTATCAGGACAACTGCTCTTTCGAGGGATTTCAATTAATTTTCTTCTTCAACCGTGTGCGACTTCGAATATACTCTCCATTTTTCAATGCATTCCTTTATATCCTGAGGAATTTCGGTATCAAAACGCATGAATTCTTTCGTGGTCGGATGTTGGAATCCTAATGTTTTTGCGTGTAACGCCTGTCTTGGCAATGTCTTGAAACAATTATCGATAAACTGTTTGTATTTGGTGAAGGTTGTTCCTTTTAAAATCAGGTGACCTCCGTAACGCTCGTCGTTAAACAACGTGTGTCCGATGTGCTTCATGTGTACACGAATCTGATGTGTTCGTCCGGTTTCCAATTTACAGGAAACTAAAGTCACATATCCCAAGCGTTCCAACACTTTGTAATGCGTCACGGCCCATTTTCCGTATTCTTCGTTGTCGTAACAGGCCATTTGCATACGATCTTTCATATGACGACCGATATATCCGGTAACGGTTCCTTCCTCCTCTACTACATTCCCCCAAACCAAAGCGATATATTCCCTTTCAGATGTTTTTTCTTCAAACTGTCTGGCCAGAAAAGCCATCGCATGATCGGTTTTGGCAACTACAAGCAAACCTGAAGTATCCTTATCGATTCGGTGAACCAATCCGGGACGCTCGCTGCTGTTCATCGGTAAATTTTCGAAATGAAAAGCCAATGCGTTCACCAAAGTTCCGGTATAATTCCCGTGTCCGGGATGTACCACTAAACCAGCGGGTTTGTTAATTACCAGTAATTGGTCGTCTTCATAAACGATATCCAGCGGAATATTCTCCGGGATAATAATGTTTTCAAACGGCGGATGTTCCAATAACACACGCACTACATCGTTCGCTTTTACTTTATAATTGGACTTTACCGGAATGTTGTTCACGAAAATATTCCCGTTAGCCGCAGCCTGTTGGATTTTATTTCGCGTGGCATTCTCCACCAAATTCATTAAAAATTTATCTACACGCAACGGAGCTTGGCCTTTTCCGGCTTCAAAACGATGGTGCTCGTATAATTCTTCGTCTAATTCTTCCTGATCTGTATTCTGATTATTCTGCATCTTCTTCTGCCGGAGCCGGCGCTAATTGTTCACTTGCATTAATACTGTCCATTTCCTCGTCCTGGAATCCGGTTTTTCCGTCTCCTAAAACAAAATCTATTTTTGACGATTTTAATATTCTATCGCCTGCTTTCAATGTTTTTCCGTTTTGTTTCACTTCAAGAACAACATCTTTAGCCATATATTCCACATACTTCACATCGCCTTCTTCTAATCCCAAAGCTCTCAGAGTAGACAAAGCCTGTCTGTATGTCTTCTGAACCAATTCCGGTAAAACGACTTTCGAATAACCGCCTGAGTTGATTTTTACATACACTTTACGACCATCCTTAACGGTTACGGCCGGAAGCGGATCTTGTTCCACAATAGAATAAGGCGGAAAAGCCGGATTAAAATCCACTGTATCTAACAATTGTAATTCCAGATCAATATCATTCAAACGTTCCTCTGCTTTTTCAACGGACATCTTTGACAGATTAGGAACCGGAATTTCTTCCCCGTGATTCGTCGCCACGCTTAAAAACTTCATAACTCCAAAAACAGAAGCGGCAACAATCAGTAATGCTATTGCGAAGTTTTTGAAAAATACAGGACTTGTTAAAAATTTTTTCCAACTCATAGTTTTGGTTTTGGGCAAAGATATAAAATACTAAAGATTTTTTGTTTCTTCCGAAAAAGTAATTGTTTGCCTAAGGTCGTCAGGAACCCACTTTTCATTTTTATCGGAAGAAAAATATTTTTTGATGTGGGTTTCAACAAATAGTGATAATTTTGTGTGAACTATTACTTATTAAATAACGGACAGAATATGAAATCGCCACTAACAAAAGTTTGTGCAAACAAACACCGATAAATGAAAGCGATACCATATGTGACCTCTAAAAAATAAATTTACAGATATGAAAAATGTTGCCATCATCATGGGAGGCTATTCCAGTGAATATCAGATTTCCCTTAAAAGTGGAAATGTAGTCTATAACTTCTTAGATAAAACCAAATACAATGCCTACCGTATTCATATTTTTAAGGAAAAATGGGTAATGGTGGACGAAGACGAAAATGAATTCCCGGTAAACCGTCACGATTTCTCTGTGAATTATGTCGGAATCAAACTTACTTTCGATGTAGTTTTCAACGCTATTCACGGAACTCCAGGCGAAGACGGACTAATGCAGGCGTATTTCGAATTATTAGATATTCCGCAGACTTCCTGCGATTATTACCAGGCGGCGCTGACATTCAACAAGCGTGATATGCTTTCTGTACTGAAACCTTACGGCATCAAAACAGCAACTTCTTTCTATTTGGACAAAGGCGATGTGATTAACGAAGACGAAATCATCAAAACAGTAGGATTACCGATGTTCGTTAAACCAAACAAATCCGGTTCAAGCTTCGGAATTTCAAAAGTAAAAACCAAAGAAGAATTACTTCCGGCCATTGAAAACGCTTATAAAGAGGACAACGAAATCATCATCGAAAGTTTCCTTGACGGTACGGAAGTTTCTGTTGGCGTAATCAATTACAGAGGCGAAACCACGGTTTTACCAATCACGGAAATTGTATCGGAAAACGATTTCTTCGACTATGAAGCCAAATATTTAGGAAAATCGAAGGAGATTACTCCTGCCCGAATTTCAGAGGATGTCCGTCAGAAAGTGGAAGCGGTTTCCAAAAAAGCCTATGAAGTTTTAAAAATGAAAGGGTTTTCAAGAAGTGAATTCATCATCGTAAACGGAGAACCGTTTATGCTCGAAATGAATACCATTCCCGGTTTAACCACTGAGAGCATTTTACCGCAACAAGCCAAAGAAGCCGGCATTTCACTAACCGAATTGTTTGATAACGCTATTGAGTTGGCGTTATAACAAATAAACTGTGAAGTAAACTATTAATTAGGACAGCAATGCTTTTAAAATGACATTCCATTTAGATAAAATTTTTAAGGTTTTAAAAAGAGTACAAATCGATAATTACTCTTGTGGCTCATGTAATAAGAAAACGAATCTCGACTTGATAATAAAGGGAGGGTATATAACCTTACTTTTTATCCCAATGCTACCTCTAAAAAAAGATTACACTCTCACTTGTTTTAATTGTGGCAAACGAATCAAAAAAAGCGATTTAAACTATATTGAAAAAGAAAAAGTTGTTAATGAGTTTAATTCCACGAGATATAAAGTTCCTTTTCGTCATTTTTCCGGTATTTTAATTGTTTTAACTATTCTGGGGTTTGCTATTAACACTGGGGTTCAAATGAAGAAAAAAGAAAAAGAATATATTCTGAAGCCTAATAAAAAAGACGTCTATCTGATTAAAAATAATTTCGGATATACCACTTATAAGGTTCAAAATGTTACTTCAGACAGCATTTTCGTTTATAAGAACAACTTTATTGTAGATCATTTTTCTAAAATTAAAAGTATTGATGTAGATACCAATTACAAAATACTTCAAGGTTTCAAATTAAGCGAAGTAATTAAAATGTATAATTCTAATATTATTTATGAAATAAACAGAAAGGAACCATGAGAAAAGCAATATTCCCCGGATCGTTTGACCCAATCACTTTAGGACACTACGACCTTATCAAAAGAGCTTTGCCTTTATTTGATGAAATCGTTGTAGCCATAGGTATCAACGCCGAAAAAAAATACATGTTCTCGCTGGAAGACCGCAAAAAATTCATCGAGGAATCCTTTAAAGACGAACCGAAAGTTTCCGTGGTTACCTATGAAGGATTAACCATCGACTTATGTCATAAACTAGACGCACAATTCATCCTTCGCGGACTCCGCAACCCGGCAGATTTCGAATTCGAAAAAGCCATTGCACACACCAACCGTCAACTGTCGGATATTGAAACCGTGTTTTTATTAACGGCCATCGACACTTCACACATCAGTTCAAGTATTGTTCGCGACGTAATCCGAAATGGCGGAGATTACACTATCTTAGTTCCCGAATCTGTTAAAACCAAATAACTACAATGAAAAAAATAATCGGCTTATTCTTTTTAGGCTCTTCTCTTCTTTTTGCGCAGCAACCCGATTTAAAAACACCTTTCGAAAAAGGAAACGGCAACCAGTCGGCGACGTATAAGGAAACCATGAATTATTATCAGACACTGGATAAAAGTTTCGAAACGATTGCGGTAAAAACCATGGGTAGTACCGATAATGGTGAACCGTTGCACATCGTTACTTTCAATCCGGAAAAAATCTTCGACTTCAAGGTAATCAATACGCAAAACAAAGCGGTAATGCTAATCAATAACGGCATCCATCCGGGAGAAACCGACGGAATCGACGCTACGATGTTATTCATGAAAGATTTGGCTACCGGAAAAATCGCTGTGCCTAAAAACACGATTGTTGTGGCCATTCCGGTATACAATGTTGGGGGAGCAATGAACCGAAATTCGACTTCCCGTGCTAACCAAAACGGACCGGAAGCCTATGGTTTCAGAGGGAATTCAAGAAATTTCGACCTGAATCGCGATTTTATAAAATCAGATACAAGAAACTCCAGAAGTTTTCAGGTAATCTTTAATATTGTGAATCCGGATGTTTTCATCGACAATCATGTAAGCAACGGTGCCGATTATCAATACACTTTAACCTACATCGACACACATTATCAGAAATTAGGCGGGAATTTGGGTAAGTTTTTTAACGAGCAGATGATGCCCTCCATTTTAAAAGATATGAAAGCTAAAAAAATCGAACCGGTTCCTTACGTAAACATCCACAACGATGTACCTGAAAAAGGTTTTGCTAAAAGCATGGAAACGCCGCGATTTTCAACCGGTTACGCTTCGATGTTCAATACGTTAGGGGTTATGGTGGAAACACACATGCTTAAAAAATATTCGGAAAGGGTAAAAGTTACTTACGAATATATGTTGTCGACCTTAAATTACACCGATAAAAATGCAGCTGAAATTAAGAAACAGCGTCAGGACAACTTGGTTAATTATTACCCACCGGGAAAATATACCGTACAATGGGTAATTGATTCGGCTCAGGTAAAACAAATTCCGTTTTTGGGTTACGAAGCCAAATACAAACCAAGTGAGGTTTCCGGAAAACCGCGTTTGTATTACGACCGGACAAAACCTTTCAAAAAAATGATCCCTTTTTACGAAGTGTACAAACCTAAAAAAGAAATCACTATCCCGGAATCCTACATCGTTCCGAAACAATACTGGGAAGTAATCGAATTGTTACGAATGAACAAAATCGACATGCAACCACTGAAAAAAGACACTATACTTAACGTGGAAAGCTATAAAATTGCCGATTACAAAACCAGTAAAGAAGCTTTCGAAGGCCATTACGGTCATTACAACACTTCGGTTACTGCAAGTCGCGAAAATGTAAAATTCAGCGAAGGGGATTTCGTTGTGAAAACCAGTCAGAAAAACGTAAAATACCTACTGGAAACCTTGGAGCCGGAAGCTACGGACTCATTCTTTAACTGGAATTTCTTCGATACGATTTTACAGCAGAAAGAATATTATTCCGCCTATGTTTTTGAAGATTTGGCAAAGCAGATTTTAGATGAAAATCCAAAATTAAAAGCCGAACTGGAGAAAAAACGTCAGGAAGACAAAAAGTTTGCCGAAAATGGTGACGCGCAATTGGACTGGGTGTATAAACATTCCAAATATTATGAAAAAGAACATTTGCAATATCCTGTTTATAAAGTAATGCGTTATTAATATAATGCTAAACTGAATTTCTAACAGATTAAATAGTAAGCCGCAAATTACACAAATACACACAAATCAATTCGTTCGAATTTGTGTAATTTGTGGCTTTTTTAGACTCTTAAAGTAAAGAAAAATCCAAAGATTACTTAGTACGGTAATGAAAAAGGTCACAACGAAAAACTTCCTTGTGACCTTTTTTTATTCCGATAGCCTAAACTATTTCTCTTCTTCTTTTTTAATTACATTTCGGGCAACTTCAATTTTAAATTTCTTTCCCTTCATTTTTTCGTCCTTAATGTTTCGCAGTAATTCATTCACTTTTTTGAATTTCACCGCTGCAAACGAAACAAAATCTTTGACTTCAATCAGACCCAAATCGCCTTTCTCTAATTTCCCTTTCTGCGAAAAGAAGCCAACTATATCAATTTTATTCAGCTTGTTTTTCTTTCCACCGCTGATGTAAATCGTTTGAAATTCCGGTGGTTTCGGTAAGGATTTGGCGTTATCAACATTTAAAACCGGCATCTGATAATCGATGTAATCCAGTTTTTTCTCGCTTTCGTTAACGATAATATAAGCGGTTCCTGAAGCCAGCATCCTTGCTGTTCTTCCGTTTCTGTGGGTAAACTCATCCTCTTTGGAAGGTAAATGGTAATGAATAACGTGATTCATCTCCGGAATATCCAACCCTCGCGCAGCCAAATCGGTCGTAACCAGATAACTCACGCTGCCGTTTCGGAACTGAATCAAAGCACGCTCCCGTTCCTCCTGATCCATGCCGCCGTGATAATAGGTGGCGTAAATTCCTTTTTCGTTTAAGGTATCGCTGATTCGTTCCGCCGCATCACGGTGATTACAGAAAATAATAGCCGATTCCGATTTCAACGAACAAAGTAATTGGAACAAGCTTCCGATTTTGTCTTTCTCTTTGGAAACGACCATTTTCATCGAAAGATTTTCGTTTTCTTTTTCATGCGGAACAAAATCCAGAACCGTCGGATTCACAACCCGCGTGTATTTCGGAATTTCAATATCCGAAGTCGCCGAAACCAAAATACGTTTGTTCAGTTTTGGCAGTCTGTTAATGATGTATGACATCTGCTCATGGAAACCCAGTTGCAGTGATTTATCAAATTCGTCTAAAACCAACGTTTCGATGGTGTCCGTCTTAAACGTTTCGCGGTCGATATGGTCGGCAATACGCCCCGGAGTTCCGATTAAAATCGCAGGAGGATTGCTAAGGTTTTTGATTTCGGTTTCAATATTGTGTCCGCCATAACAAACGTTTACCTTATAATCGGTCGTCATTTTTTTCCAGACCTGCTGAATCTGCAGGCCCAATTCCCTTGACGGTACAATAATCAAACATTGCACAGCATTCACTTCAGGCTGAAGCATTTCAAAAATCGGAAGTAAAAATGCCAGGGTTTTCCCGGAACCTGTCGGCGAAAGCAGTAAAACATTAGGGTCATTTAAAATAGCATCCTGTGCCATTTCCTGCATTTCGTTAAGACTTTCAATTCCTAAATTGAGAAGAATATTATTGGAACGTGGATTTTTATACATGCAGCAAAGGTAAGGAAAATAGTTTTCAGTGTTAGTCGCAGCAATCAGTGTTCAGTCTGGGTTTGCGGTTAGAGTATTTAAGTAGATTGGCGTTTTACTTTTGGATTAAGGATTTTGGGAGCGAATGGCTTGGTGATTATTTGAAATCCTTGTTCCTGCTGTACGTTTTATCTTTTGCTCCGCTAAGGCTCCACAAAAGGATACCACTCCCATCAGGGCTATTGAGCCGGCTTTAAAACTTTCTGAATGGAACGGGACACGACAGCTATAATCAAAATGATTTTTTTCGATTATTTTCAAACTTGTCCTTTTCTCTTTTTTCTATTCTCTTTAATCTTATCCCTTATCCCTTATCCCTTATTCCTTACCCCTACTTCTTTCTTCCTTTAAATCACTTTTTCTTCCTTAAACAGCAATTTTATGTTCTCATAAGAATTTCCGAGCGCTTCCTTAATCTCATCGGGTTTCAGCCATACAACTTTCTCGATTCCTTCATCTTCCTGACCTTGCAAAATACCGTCAAAGTCAGTTCTCATTTCAAACCAATGGGTGATTTTCAATTTGTATTTGCCGTTTCGCTTAAATACATGATAGGTTTTCTGAAGTTTCTGGGTAATTTTCAGTCCGGTCACACCTGTTTCTTCTTCCACTTCGCGAATGGCCGTTTCTTCAATTACCTCTCCTTTTTCAGCTCCTCCTTTGGGAAGATCCCATTTTCCGTTTCTGAAAATGAATAAAACTTCACCATTTTTATTAAAAACAAAACCGCCTCCCGCTTTGACTGCAGGAATTTTTTCCTTTAACTTTGTTAAAATTTCCTTTTCATCAGGATGATATAAAAATGCTTTCTGAATTTTATTTTGAAACATTTTTACTATAATTTGCTTAATATCAACACTTTCCAATAAAAACAACTGGAAATCGGTTTCTTTAACAACTTGATTTGTTAAGAAAAGAGGCTTATCGTTTACAAAAACTTTATACATTTGTAGTATGATTTTTAACACAGACACAGCTAAGAAAACTGCCGAATTGCTTTTACAAATAAACGCAATTAAATTAAATCCAAAAAATCCTTTTACATGGGCTTCTGGATGGAAATCGCCTATTTACTGCGATAATCGTATAACTCTCTCATTTCCACCGATCAGAAATTATCTTCGTGAGGAATTTGCCAAAAACATTGAAAAACAATTTGGCAAACCCGATGTAATTGCCGGTGTGGCCACAGGTGCTATTGGAATCGGAATGCTTGTTGCAGAAATTATGGGGCTTCCTTTTGTATACGTTCGTCCGGAACCAAAAAAACACGGACGCGAAAATCAAGTGGAAGGCTTTTTACAGAAAGGACAAAGCGTATTGGTGGTTGAGGATTTAATCAGCACCGGAAAAAGCAGTTTACAAGCCGTTGAAGCTTTAAAAGCAGCCGGCGCTAACGTTAAAGGAATGGTGGCTATTTTCACTTACGGATTTGAAATCGCAGAAGAAAATTTCAAAAATGCCAATGTCGAGCTTTATACGCTTGGTAATTACGACATGTTATTGAAAGAAGCCGTTGCTAAGAAATACATCACGGAAGACGAATACGACACCCTGAAAGAATGGCGCAAAAGTCCATCCACTTGGGGCATTGAAGTCTAAAAAAATATGACTTTATTAGCTTGTTTCGTAAGATTACCGAATTCGGCAAATCTGGAAACCGCGTGAAATTATAGTTATCCTTAATCTATCAATCCATAAATAATGAATTTAGAAAGTCCAAAAGTTAACGTTGAAAAATCAGCAGATTATTTGTTTACTTCACTGACTGATGTTAAGAATTTTGAAAAATTAATGCCGGACAGCATTGCCAAATTTGAGGTTCTGGACGAAAATGCTTTTATCTTCGGATTGAAAGGCATGCCGGAAATCAAATTAAAAATGAAAGACAAAGTCGCTCCAAACAAAGTGATTTTGGGTGCTGCAAGCGATAAATTACCATTTACGTTAACAGCCAACATCAATTCATTAACACCAAACACTTCAGAAGTTCAATTACTTTTTGATGGTGATTTCAATCCGATGATGGCCATGATGATTAAAGGTCCGATCACCAAGTTTATCGAAACTTTAGCGGAAAACATGACTAAATTGTAACTCACAATTACATCTCAATACAAAACCTATTTGGAGACAGATAGGTTTTTTCATTTAATACAACATCTGAATCTCTTTGATATCAAAAGTTTTTACGGAATCATCTTCAAGCATGACTTCCAATTTCCCGTTTGCCGTAACCCCCTGGATAATTCCCATGAATCTCACACCAACATTATCCTCAAAAGGCATCGGTACTCCTTTTTTGAACAACTTCTGACTGTACTTCGACCAAAACAAATCGTACTCTTTGTTCTGAAGCAGGGCAATATTACATTTCAAACGTTCCACAATGGCAACCAGAATGGCATCTTTATCTAATTCCCGATTTAAAATAACAGATAACGAACTCGCTTTAGGCAAATTATCGAAATTTTTCTGATTCACATTCAGCCCAATACCCACTACGGAAATAATTTCCCCGTCACTTTTCAGACTGTTTTCAATTAAAATGCCGGAAATTTTTTTATTGTCTGCCAAAATGTCGTTTGGCCACTTGATGGCAACATACGGAATTTTAAGTTGCTCCAGCACTTCCGAAAGGGAAACCGCCACAAGAACATTCAGATGAAAAATAGCGTGTATTTCGAGTAATGAATCCTTCACCAACACACTAAACGTAAGGTTCTTGCCTGATTCCACTTCCCAAACCGACCCCATTTGCCCGCGGCCCGAAGTTTGATTTTCGGTAGTAACAACGGTGAAATTTTCAACAAATTGTTTTGTCAGCAATGCTTTTAAAAAGTCATTTGTTGAAGGTGTGGCATCGAGTTTGATGATGTTCATGTAAATAAATTGGCTTTATGAAGTTTAATCTTATGTTAAGGTTCAAAAATAAAGACAAAAAATGGTAACTTTGCGAAAAACATATTAAAATTAGATGGCGAAAAAGGAGATTAACAATGATGCGTTATTAGCGAACATCATTAAAGGAATTGAAGACGTAAAAGGTAACGATATAGATATACTGGATTTAAGAGCAATCGAAAATACCGTGTGCGATTACTTCGTAATATGTAACGGTAACTCCAATACACAGGTTAACGCTATTGTTAACTCTATTCAGAAAGTAGTTTCAAGAGACTTAAAAGACAAACCTTGGCATGTTGAAGGTAACGAAAACGGCGAATGGGTTTTAATGGATTATGTGAACATAGTGGTACACGTTTTCCAGAAACACATCCGTGAATACTACAACATCGAGAGTTTGTGGGGTGATGCGAAAATCACCTCTATCGAAAACAAATACTAATATTCACATTACATGTCAAAAGATAAAAAACCTAATCCTACCAAAATTAAGGTAAGTCCATGGATTATCTATGGTGCGGTACTTTTAATTTTAGTGACAATACAATTAGTTTCCAGCGGATCCAATTTTCAGGAAGTCCGCCCAACTTCTTTGTCCAAATTTTACCAGTTTTTAGATTCCAATCAGGTAGACAAAGTGGTTTTCAACAAAACCACGGCTCAGGTTTATCTTAAAAAAGAAGCTTTAAACAGTAAAACGCACGCCAAAGTAGAGAAGAAAACGATGTTAGGCAAGGAAAATGTAGGTCCTCACTACACTTTAGACATCGGAAATCAGGAATTATTCCAACAAAAGCTTAACGAATCGCTTAAAGCCGGAAAACTTAGTGATTTCTCATCCGAACCCGAAAGCAATTGGGGAGATGTTTTAATCAACTTCCTTCCGTTGATAATCATTATCGGATTCTGGATCTTTATGATGCGCAGAATGTCTGGTGGCGGCGCCGGTGGTGGTGGTGGACAAATTTTTTCCATCGGAAAATCGAAAGCCAAATTATTTGACGAAAAAACCGATGTTAAAACAACTTTCAAAGATGTTGCAGGTTTAGAAGGAGCAAAAGAAGAAATTCAGGAAATTGTTGAATTCCTTAAAAACCCCGAAAAATATACTGAAATCGGAGGTAAAATTCCGAAAGGAGCCTTATTGGTAGGACCTCCGGGAACAGGTAAAACCTTATTGGCCAAAGCCGTTGCCGGTGAAGCACAAGTACCGTTCTTCTCACTTTCGGGATCGGATTTCGTGGAGATGTTCGTTGGTGTTGGAGCCTCTCGTGTACGTGATTTATTCAAACAGGCCAAAGAAAAATCCCCGGCCATCATCTTTATTGACGAAATTGATGCCGTAGGACGTGCCCGTGGAAAAAACAACATGTCCGGTTCTAACGACGAGCGTGAAAACACTTTAAATCAGTTGTTAACGGAAATGGACGGTTTCGGTACCAATACACACGTTATTGTATTGGCAGCCACTAACCGTGCTGACGTTTTAGACAAAGCTCTGATGCGCGCCGGACGTTTTGACAGACAGATTTATGTTGATTTACCGGATATTCGTGAACGTAAGGAAATCTTTGAAGTACATCTGAAACCATTAAAAAAATCAGAAGAACTGGATACCGAATTTTTAGCAAAACAAACACCGGGATTCTCGGGCGCTGACATTGCTAATGTTTGTAACGAATCAGCTTTAATTGCGGCCCGTAAAGGCAAAAAATCGGTTGACAAACAAGATTTCCTTGATGCAGTGGACCGAATTGTTGGCGGATTAGAAAAGAAAAACAAAATCGTGACTCCATCTGAAAAACGTGCGATAGCAATTCACGAAGCAGGTCATGCTACCGTGAGTTGGATGTTGGAACACGCGGCTCCGCTAGTAAAAGTAACCATCGTTCCACGTGGACAAAGTTTGGGTGCGGCGTGGTATTTACCGGAAGAGCGCTTAATTGTTCGCCCAGAACAAATGCTTGATGAAATGTGTGCCACCATGGGCGGAAGAGCTGCCGAAAAAGTGGTATTCAATAAAATTTCAACCGGAGCACTGAGCGACCTGGAAAAAGTGACAAAACAGGCTCGAGCCATGGTAACCATATACGGTTTGAACGATAAATTAGGAAATGTCACTTATTATGATTCTTCAGGGCAGAGCGATTACAATTTCTCCAAACCATATTCTGAAGAAACGGCCCAGATAATTGACAAAGAAATTTCGAATTTAATCGAAAATGAGTATCAGAGAGCTATTAAGATCCTTAATGAGAACCGCGATAAACTAATGCAGTTAGCCGATATTTTGATTGAAAAAGAGGTTATTTTCAAAGATGACCTTGAAGCCATCTTCGGAAAACGTCCTTTCGAAAAAACAGAGAGTGAACCAATTACGGAATTGCAGTAATTTATTTTAATAAAATTTTATAAAAATCTTAATTCGATTGCATGATTGAATTAAGATTTTTTTATCTTTGAGTGTTATCAAACACGAAATTTCGAGATTTTACATAATTATATGAGTCTTTTCAGAAAATTTTTTGGCGCATCTTCAGAAGGATCCAGCGATGATAAGGAAGGCGATTTGAGTCCTTATCACCCGGAGCCCTCAATGCCCGTAGACGAACTTTTTACTTACAACTTCAAAAAAAACGGAGGTAAATTTCTCTATTGCGAAAACCTGAATGAGGTGCATGATAATTTCGAAAGTATTTTGGAGGAAAATGACTGGTTTGAAAAAGAAGCCATGTGTTTGGAACCGAAACTTTTCAGCCTGCTGGACGAGAATAAACTAAACTATACAAGTCCAAAGAACCCGACTTTTTTGTTAGCTTCCTGCGAAAATCTGATTGCAGATGAAGGCTCTATATTGTTTTCATCAAATCAGATCAAACAGTACAAGCCTAACGATTTACCTTCCCATATAGTGATACTTGCAACCACAAGTCAGATTATCGGTAACAAGAGCGACGGTTTACGTGAAATCAAAAAGAGATACGACAAAGAATACCCTACCAATATCACCACTTTTAAATATTTCGAAAAAGCAAAAGAAGAAGACTTCCTACAGTACGGAAGTTGTCCAAAAAACTTATATTTGCTGCTTTTAGAAGACTTATAGCATGCATGAAAGTGTAACAAGGACCCTCTCAGGTTTATTTTATATTTTGCTTCTCGTTACAGCAACCTTATATTCTGAATACAGTTTTGTGCTGCTTTTCGGTTTGTTTATGCTTATTACGGTTTCAGAATTCAGCAAATTGATCCATCTGAAACAAAACCTGCCTATTTTACTGGCACTTACAAGCTACATTCTCTTTTTTTTTGCTCCGAAAAACAGTCTAAAGACAGATCTTTTTCTCACACTTGCAGCACTTTTCGTATCAGTAAATCTGATCATGGATTTATTTGTTGAAAAAATCAAACCGAAATCGGATACCCTGTCCAAATATGTGAATCTCTTCGGCTACATCATTATCCCTTTTGTATTACTAATGAAAACGCCTTTTATAGGCGCTCATTTTAATCCGAAGATTATAATTGGTATTTTCATACTTATCTGGACCAATGATACTTTTGCCTATATCGTGGGTAAATCGTTTGGAAAACACAAACTTTTCGAGCGTATTTCCCCTAAAAAGACCATTGAAGGTTTTATAGGAGGATTGGTATTCACCATGATTGGCAGTTATGTACTGAGTTACTTCTTTACATTTTTTGCTCCCCTTACCTGGATTTGTACCGGTTTGATTGTCGGACTGTTCGGTACTTTAGGCGATTTGATTGAATCCAAATTCAAACGTTCCGCAGGAGTAAAAGACAGCGGAAAGATAATGCCGGGCCACGGAGGTATTCTAGATCGATTAGATAGTGTTATATTTGCAATACCATTTCTTTATTTGTTTTATCAAATCTTAAACTATGTTCATACAATTTCATAAGGAAGGCGCTAAAATTATTTTAGGAGCTACCATAGCGGCAACGGCTATCATTTTTTTAGCAGACTTTGCAGCAGAAAGTTCTGTAATAAATCATTGGCTGAAAGTGGTTGTTCAGGTCATTACGCTTTTTATGCTTATCATGGTCTTACAATTTTTCAGAAATCCAAAGAGGGTAACAGCTATAAACGACAATCATGTCATTGCCCCTGTAGACGGAAAAGTGGTGGTTATCGAGGAAGTTTTCGAGACGGAATATTTCAAGGACAAACGTCTGATGGTCTCTATTTTTATGTCGCCGATTAACGTGCATGTAACGCGTTATGCCGTAAACGGATTGGTTAAATACAGCAAATATCATCCCGGAAAATATCTGGTTGCATGGCATCCGAAAGCGAGCGAAGAAAATGAAAGAACAACCGTAGTGGTTGAAAATCGCATATTCGGGGAAATTTTATACCGTCAGATCGCAGGTGCTTTGGCACGACGTATCGTAAACTATGCCAAAGAAGGAATGCAGGTAGTTCAGGGAACTGATGCCGGTTTCATTAAATTTGGCTCGAGAGTGGATTTATACTTACCTTTAGGTACTCAAATTAACGTAAAGCTTAACGAAAAGGCTGTAGGTGGAAAAACAATCATTGCCATTAAACAATAAATGGAGAAAGATTTAGACATCTTATTTGACGAGGCTTTTAAAAATGCCCAATTGATTCAGCAATCTTCCGTTCCGATAGATTTGCAGTTGATATTGTACGGCCTCTACAAACAAGCCACTTCTGATGATTCTGACAGTTTTCATTTCCGACAGGAAACCCAAAACCTCCGCAGTGCTTTTAAGCTCAACGCCTGGATGCAGGTGAATCACTTAACAACTGAAGAAGCAAAAAAAAGATACATCGAGATTATCAATAAACTCATGAAAGAACGAAATTTGTAAGCAGATTTCGTTTTTTATTTTAAGACCTTTTACCAATGAAAAAACAAAAAATTTTCCTTCTGGCTTTTGCCTTTTTAACCCTTTTTTCGTGCCGACAAAAAAACAATCTTGAAGAAGTAATCCAGATTCCAGAACCGGAAGCACAGGAAACGCAATCGGTTTACGGAAATCCCGCCGAAGTCAAAGCCGAAAAGGGAAAATTCAAAATGCGCGGACTTACCTATGCCTACAACGCATTGGAACCCTATATCGACGGAAAAACCATGGAACTCCACTATTCCCGTCATCATCTGAGTTATTGCAACAATTTAAACAAAGCCATAGCCGGAACTGATTATGAAAAATGGTCCCTGGAGGATATCCTGAAAAGTTCGGATCCGAACAATATGGAGATTCGTAATAATGCAGGAGGCTATTATAACCATAATTTGTATTGGGAAGTAATGGGACCAAAAGCCGGCGGACAACCAAAAGACAGCCTTGCACTGGCTATAAACAGGGATTTTGGATCATACGATGCTTTCAAAGCTCAATTCGTTGAGGCTGCCGGTAAACAATTTGGCTCGGGATGGGCTTGGCTTGTGATTGACAAAACCGGAAAGTTGGTTGTCGGAAGCACACAAAATCAAGACAATCCGCTTATGCCTGACATGCCGGTGAAAGGGATGCCCATACTTGCACTTGATGTTTGGGAACACGCCTACTATCTGAAGTACCAGAACAAACGCGGTGAATACATTTCCGCATTTTTCAACGTGGTAAATTGGAATGTTGTAGAAAAAAAATACCTCGACGCCATGAAAAGGGTTGTCAAGCAATAATATGGACGAAAGAATCTTCTCTAAAAAATGTACTTTCAAATATAAAATGGAGCAATTTTAATTACACCATGACTCCACCTAACCGGTCTGAAAAACACTTTACTCAGTTTTTTCAGACCGGTTTTTTATTTCGTATTTGAATTATGAAACCGTATACCAGTTTTTATTCACCACTACAATTCTGAAATATTCTACATAAGGTCAAAAAAAAACGACAAAAACACCTTCCTACAATACTCATAATCAGATTTTTAACATAATTTTTAGTAAATTTACTACACCCTGAAACTGCAAAAACAACCCAAGTAAGCATTGGTCTATTGGAGTGCTTTTTCAATTAAATAAGATATCTGTTTATCTGAAGTCTGAAGAATCTGATGGTCGTCCGTTACTTCTTCACAATTACTAACTTTAATAAGAAACTATTATGAAAAATTTATTTTTGATTGCAGCGTTTGTATTTTCCTCTGTCACTTATGCACAATCCACCGCTAAAGAAGATGTTGAAGTCATACAGGGAATGTACGGTAAATCTAAAAAAGAACTGGTAAACTCGTATATGGAAGTAAATGAAGCGCAGGCAGATGCTTTCTGGAAGATGTATGATGCCTATGAAGAAGAACGTAAAGCACTGGGAAAGAAAAGAATTGCATTAATCAATGATTACATTACCAATTACGAAAAACTATCAAACGAAAAGGCTGATCAACTCGTAAAAGCAACGCTTAAAAACAATATGGAGTACGGAAAGCTGTATTCGAAATATTATGAAAAAATGAAAAAAGTCATTGGTGCGGTAAATGCGGCGAAGTTCATTCAGTTGGAACACGGGTTACAAACCGCAATCTTATCCGAGACACAAAATGCAATTCCTTTCATTGGTGATATTGACCGTACCAAAAAGCATGAACACCATTAATCAACACTGTTTTTAAAAAAAATACATAAAAAATCCCGGTTAAAAACCGGGATTTTTTTAAACACTTTTATATTCCTAAATTTTATTTCAAACTCATTAAACTCTGCTCAATAGTAGCTATTTTTGCCAAGGCATCCGCCTCTTTCTTACGTTCCATCTCGATTACTTTTTCAGGGGCCCCTGCTACGAATTTCTCATTAGACAGTTTTGCCTGAACCGATTTAAGGAAACCTATGTTGTAATTCAATTCCTCTGTCAATTTGGCAATTTCGGCATCGATATCGATATTTCCGGTAATCGGAATAAAATACTCGTTTGATTTCACACGGTATGACAGTGCGCCGTCTACTTTTTCAGACACATATTCCAAAGCGGAAATGTTTCCTAATTTGGTAATTACCGAATCAAAGAAAGCTGACGCTTTTTCGTTGTTAACCACTTTTAATTCGATGGTATCCTTAAACGGAATATTCTTGTCTTTACGGATGGTTCTGATTCCTGAAATCACCTCTGCAGCAAAATCAAAATCAGCAATTAATTTATCGTTTGCAACTGTCATTTTTGGCCATTCCGCAACAATTAATGCCTGTTCCGGAGTTCTTTCAGCGATATGCTGCCAGATTTCCTCCGTCAAGAACGGCATGAACGGATGTAATAATTTAAGGTTCGTTTCCAACATTTCAATCGCTTTATTGAAAGTTGCTCGGTCAATCGGTTGCTGGTAACCCGGTTTAATCATTTCCAGGAACCATGAACAGAAATCATCCCAAACCAATTTGTAAGTCGCCATTAACGCATCGGAAATTCTGTATTTTTCGAAATTATCTTCGATTTCCGCTAAGGTTCGTTGCAATTTCGCTTCGTACCATTCGATAGCCACTTTAGAAGATTCCGGTTGGGCGATATCAGCTACCTCCCACCCTCTTATCAATCGGAAGGCGTTCCAGATTTTATTAGCGAAACCTTTTCCCTGGTTGCACAATTCTTCGTCGAACAAAATATCATTTCCTGCCGAAGCACTTAATAACAATCCGCAACGAACACCATCGGCACCGAATTTCTCGATCAATCCTAACGGTTCTGGTGAATTCCCAAGAGATTTCGACATTTTACGGCCTTGTTTATCACGAACCAAACCTGTCAGATACACATTATTGAATGGTTTTTCACCAGCATATTCGTAACCGGCGATAATCATACGGGCCACCCAGAAGAATAAGATATCCGGACCGGTTACCAAATCGTTGGTTGGATAATAATATTTGAAATCTTCGTTTTCCGGATCCATGATGCCTCCAAAAACAGCCATTGGCCATAGCCATGACGAGAACCAGGTATCCAAAGCATCGGCATCCTGTTTTAAATCGGAAGCCAGTAACGAAGTGTTGCCTGTTTTTTGTTTTGCCAATTCTAATGCCGCTTCCGGAGTTTCCGCTACCACGAAATCCTCTTTTCCGTCACCGTAGAAATACGCCGGAATCTGCTGCCCCCACCATAACTGACGGGAAATGTTCCAATCACGGATATTTTCCAACCAATGACGGTACGTATTGTTGAAACGGGATGGATACAACTTCACTTCTTCCGTTTCCAAAACCGCTTTAATGGCAGGTTTTACCAAATCTTCCATTTTAAGGAACCACTGGTCGGATAATCTTGGTTCGATTACCGCTTTGGTTCTTTCGGAAGTTCCAACATTATTAACATGGTTTTCCACCTTCGCTAAAGCACCGATAGTTTCAAGTTCTTTCGAAATTTCTTCGCGAACCACAAAACGGTCTTTCCCCTCATAGTGCAATCCGAAACTGTTTAACGTAGCATCTTCATTGAAGATATCGATGATTTCCAAATTGTGCTTTTCGCCTAAAGTTTTATCGTTAACATCATGCGCTGGAGTGACTTTTAAACATCCGGTTCCGAATTCCATGTCTACATACTCATCGAAAATGATTGGAATCACTCGGTTACAGATAGGAACAATCGCGTTTTTCCCTTTTAAATGGAAATACCTTTCGTCTTCCGGATGGATACAGATGGCGGTGTCACCCAAAATCGTTTCCGGACGAGTCGTTGCGATAGTTACAAACTCTTGGCTTCCCTCAATCTGGTATTTTAAATGATATAATTTTCCCTGTCTTTCTTCGTAGACAACTTCTTCATCAGAAAGTGTGGTTTTTGCTTCCGGATCCCAGTTCACCATTCGGTAGCCTCTATAAATCAGCCCTTTGTTGTATAAATCCACAAAAGAGCGGATTACAGATGCCGACATGTCAGGATCCATGGTAAATTTCGTTCGGTCCCAATCGCAAGAACAGCCTAACTGTTTTAACTGCTCAAGAATGGTTCCGCCGTATTTGTCGGTCCACTCCCAGGCATGTTTTAGGAATTCTTCGCGGGATAAATCGTTTTTATTGATTCCTTCCGCTTTTAATTTGGCAACAACTTTCGCTTCGGTAGCAATGGAAGCGTGATCCGTTCCCGGTACCCAGCAAGCATTGAATCCTTTTAAACGGGCACGACGGATCAATACATCCTGAATCGTGTTGTTAAGCATGTGGCCCATGTGTAAGACTCCGGTCACGTTGGGTGGCGGGATTACAATGGTATATGGTGTTCTGTGGTCTGGTGTGGAATGAAAATAGTTGTTTTTCATCCAGTAGTCATACCACTTCTGCTCTGCTGCTTTTGCTTCAAATTGCGCCGGAATTGTCATATCTGTTGATTCGGTTATTTGTTTATGCCACCTTGATTTCTTAAGGTATGCTTAATTTTACTGCTGTGTTTTTATTACTATCGTTTACAAAAATGCGAATAGTTTCCCAAATAGCCCCGATGGCAGAGGAAATCCTTTTATTTTGTTACCTCTAACAAAATAAAAGATTGCAACGTACAGCGGGAAAACGGCCTGCTGAAATGCCTGAACATTCGCTTCCAAAAAACTTTGGTATGCTTTTTGTAAATATAACTGCAAAAATAGCTATAACTGAGCAAATAAAAAAAGTGAGTTAAATTATTTGTTCGTTTATTAAAACAACGTAATTTTACGATAACTATAAAAACTTGAAAAGATGAAAAAATTATTAGGATTAGTTGCAATTTTAGCATTCAGCGTTGCATCTTACGCTCAAACGGGACCTAAAATCGAATTCAAAGCAAAAGACAACACCATTGATTACGGAACCGTTAACAGAGACTCTGACAACGGGATAAGAACTTTTGAGTTCACTAATACCGGTGACGCTCCGTTAATCATCACTCATGTGCAATCCACTTGCGGATGTACCGTTCCAACTAAACCAACTGAACCGATTTTACCTGGAAAAACAGGAAAAATTGAAGTAAAATACAACATGAATCCGGGTAAAATCTCAAAAACGATTACCGTGGAATCGAATGCTGTGAATTATGAAGGCGGTAAAGTGGCGCTTCGAATTAAAGGAGAAGTGATTGTGAAAGAGGAGAAAAACGTGCTTCAAAAAGAAAAAGTAGGTCCGCAATCCTAAATTGTGTAACCGATAAGATAAAAGTCCCTGTCAAAAGCAGGGATTTTTTTTATAGCATTTTTTTGAGTTGGAATTTGAATTTCTTTACTATTCCGTTACGGTCAATTTCAATTTCAATGGTTTTACCGTCTTCCTCCTGAAGCATCTCATCTATCTTTTGCTTTGAGAGGTTACTCACATTTTTCCTGTTGATTTTAAGTAATTTATCACCGTGTTTCAAACCGGCAGTTTCGGCAGGGGAGTTTTTCCTTACGGAGGCAATCTCATAGGCCTGCTTTAATGTGAATTTATATTTAAGCGTACTGTTATCCAGAGCAATATCGTTTACGTTTAAAACATTTGTGGGGCTGTCGTCACGTATTTTATCCACTTCCTGTATCCATTGAACTCCACCATGCTGCACTTCAATACCGCTCATATTATAGTTAAACGGATCATCATAATAACTGTTTTTCTTTAAATAAAGGTGCCCGCCGTTGTAATCCAAAAGAATTGTAAAACGTTTCAAAATACCTCCCCCCAAAGAACCGTTTCTTTCGGTGACTAACCGTAACTGCTTATAGGAAGCGGTATCGGGATAGGAAACCAGCGGTGATTTAAACTTAAATTCTGAAAACTCAAGCTCATCCAAACGCGATTTCTTACCATAAACAGTTCCTCCGACACCCTCGCCCAAAACATCCTCGAAATAATTTTCATTCGCTTTAATAACATCATTTTCAAACAACCACAGGCCATCGCCCAAACCTGTATCAATCAGCAATTTCAAATCTACTTTATTGTTATCCAGCTTAGCGGTAACATTCAGATAAGCCCTGTCATTAACAACAGTAATCGGTAAGGCCGTGAATGCTTTTAATTTTTTCATGTTCAGAATTTTTCTGTCTCTGTAAATGGTTACTCTTTTTTTCTTATAATCTATCTCGACAACATTATTTTTAAAAAAAGAATACCCCAGAATACCATTCACAGGAATACCAATTCGGGATGAAAAATTAAGATTTTCATCCAAAATCACCAATAAATCAAATTGATTGTTCCTGTATCCGTTTACAATTGCGGTATTCTTATCGGAATAAATA
Organism: Flavobacterium limnosediminis JC2902; assembly: GCF_000498535.1. Taxonomy (GTDB): domain Bacteria; phylum Bacteroidota; class Bacteroidia; order Flavobacteriales; family Flavobacteriaceae; genus Flavobacterium; species Flavobacterium limnosediminis. The sequence goes on from NZ_AVGG01000008.1 coordinate 33,754, forward strand.
CCCTCCGCCATTTCTTCATTCCCTAATCCGGAAATTTGAATTTTCTTGGTATTGTAAAGTTGTACGGTATCATTTTCGGGAAAACTGAAAATGAGGGACGGCTCTGAACCGGAATCCAAAAGCATGTTCAGCTTTGTACCGTTGATTTCGACAGGAATAATAACCATATTGTCCACAAAAGTGAACGGAATGACTATTTTATCCTTATCCGTTTCAAACTGAAAACCATTTTGTCCGAAAGCACATTTAAAGAGTAATAAAAAAAGGGCAAAAACAAACGTTCGCATACTCTGACTTTTCTGAAAATTACTACATATTTATTTAATTTCCTAAAACTTTAAAAAATTAATAACAATTCAATTTACAATGTTTCTGAAAAATATCGCAAATTTGCATATCAAAATAAACAACTCATGCCTAAAATTTCATTAAAGGGTCAGCACATGCCTGAATCACCAATTCGTAAATTGGTTCCTTACGCAGAAATTGCGAAAAAAAAAGGTCATAAAGTATACCATTTAAATATTGGACAACCCGATATTAAAACTCCGGAAGTAGCTTTAAACGCTGTAAAAAATGCAGATATTACTGTTTTGGAATACAGCCATTCCGCAGGTTTTGAAAGTTACAGAAACAAACTTGCCGCCTATTACCAAAAACAGGGCTTACCTATTAACACCGAAGATATCATTATTACAACCGGTGGTTCTGAAGCCTTACTTTTTGCGATGGGAAGCACAATGGATGCCGGTGATGAAATCATTATTCCTGAGCCGTTCTATGCAAACTACAATGGTTTTTCAACAGCATCAGGCGTAAATGTAGTTCCTGTTATCTCCACAATCGACACAGGTTTTGCATTGCCTCCTATCGCAGATTTTGAAAAACTGATCACACCGAAAACAAAAGCAATCCTGATTTGTAATCCGGGTAACCCTACAGGATACCTGTATTCAAAAGAAGAAATCATGCAGTTAGCCGAATTGGTTAAAAAACACGATTTGTTCCTAATTGCAGATGAAGTGTACCGTGAATTCGCATACGATGGATACACACACCATTCCGTAATGAACGTTCCGGGATTAGAAGAACACGCCATCATGATTGATTCGGTTTCTAAACGTTTCAGCATGTGTGGAGCGCGTATCGGCTGTATCGTTTCTAAAAATAAAGAAGTAATGGCTACGGCTATGAAATTTGCTCAGGCAAGATTGAGTCCGCCAACCTATGCACAAATTGCAAGTGAAGCTGCTTTAGACACACCTCAAAGTTATTTTGATGATGTTATCACAGAATACAAAGACCGTCGCGATACTTTAATTGCCGAGTTAAACAAAATCGAAGGTGTAAAAGTAGCTACTCCAAAAGGTGCCTTTTACTGCATCGCTAAGTTACCGGTTAAAAATGCCGATGATTTTGCACAATGGCTATTGGAATCTTACGATTTTAACGGTGAAACGGTTATGGTTGCACCGGCTGCCGGTTTCTATTCCACAAAAGGGGTTGGACAGGATGAAGTGCGAATCGCCTACGTTCTTAAAAAGGAAGATTTAATAAAATCCGTGCAGATATTAAACGAAGCTTTAAAGGTTTACAACAAGTAAATTTAAAAGTTACAACAAGCAATAAAGAAAGCCTCCAGCGTTTAAGTTGGAGGCTTTTTTGTTTTTGGGAGCGAATGGCTTGGGCATTTTTTGCAATCCTTATTCCTGCTGTCCGTTCCAATCTGTCATTGCGAGTTTGCGAGGCAATCTCACAATGCCAGGATTTCCTCTCCCATCAGGGCTATTCGGAAAACCATTTGCCTTTTTGGAATGGCAACTGAAAACACAAAAAAACCACTCGCAATCGCGAGTGGTTTTTTTTTAAATATACTTATCTGATGATTATCGTTTCATCGAGAAGTGTGCCCTGAATTCTTTCTCTGCACCATTCTCCATGTATTTGATGGTGAACCAGTAATCCGTAGACGGTAATAACTGTCCGTTATACGTTCCGTCCCAACCCGATCCGGCCGGTACGATCTGTTTGATCAGTTTACCGTAGCGGTCGAAAATCTGAATCTCCGAGTTTGGCTGATTGCCACTCAACGACCAAACGTTCCAGGTATCGTTATGCCCGTCACCGTTCGGTGTGAAGAAATGCGGATAACCAATGGTCAGAATATTTACAAGTGTGATGTCCGTACATCCGATGGCATCCTGAATCGTTACCGTATGTTCTCCCGGTAAAACGTGAAGGAACACATTACTGGTCTGGAAGGCACCGCCGTCCAAACTGTACAGATACGAACCGGTTCCTGCCACAGTCACCGTAATCGCCTGACTGTCCTCAAAATAATTCGTAACCACTGCTGTTGCGCTCTGCGCCGGATTGGATTCGGTTACGTTTATCATAAACACCTCGGTACAACCCGTAACCGCATTCATGATCGAAACGGTGTACAGTCCTGCTTCGGTAGCCACATAGGAACTTCCGGTAGCTATTACGGTAGACATATCGCTTCCGAAATACCATTGGAAATCATAATCGGCAGCACTTAATTCAGTATCCATCGTATAACCGTAAATCAAAGAACCGGTTACCGAATCGATACAAACAATCCCATCCGGAATGTCAATGCTTGGTAACGGATTCACCGTAACCACAACGGTTATTTTCTCTCCGGCACAACCGTTGTTTATCGGAGTGATGGTATACGTTGCTGTTCCCTGCGTATTCCCTGTAGTGGTTAAAACCTGACTGATAGGAATTCCAGCTCCTGGAGTGACTTCAGAACCGCTTCCGTCAAAAGCTCCTGCTACCCCACTTTGAACAACAGTCCATTCAATAGTGGTTCCGGGAATATTTGGCGTTACTATAATTCCTGACGATAAGCCACTGCAGATAGGCGGTGGATTAGAAGAACTGAATAATTCCGGTGTCGGATTAACCGTTATCGTAACATCAATACTTTGTCCAACACATCCGTTCACCATTGGGGTAATAGTATATACAACCGTACCCTGTGTCATACCAACAGTTGTCAGTGTCTGGTTGATTGAACTTCCTGAATCAGGAAGTGCTCCAATAACGCCTGTCGGCAATACAGACCAACTGAATGTAGTGCCCGGCACATTGCTGGTCAAAATGATATCAGTTGTCTCACCAGAACACAGGTTCAGCGAAGCCACGCTGGCCGTAACAACAGGACTTGGATAAACCGTCACCGTAACCGTTTCCGGTGTACCCGGACAACCGTTGCTTATCGGTGTGATGGTATAGGTAGCCTGACCGATAGTCGTTCCGGAAGCCGTAAGCACATCGTTGATTGATGTC
>NZ_AVGG01000009.1 GCF_000498535.1 Flavobacterium limnosediminis JC2902
AACTTCCCGTTACACCCGCTGGTAATCCCACTACCGTAGCACCCGTAGCACCTCCGCCAATAACATACGAAATATTAGTTAGAACGCTATTAACACAGACTGTTTGATTATCACTAGCTGCCACCGAGGTTAGTACTACAGATGGTAACGGGGAAATAGTTATATCAAAAGTGCTATTACCTGCCGGCCCACAAACCGTCGAAGGATAAAAATAAGTTACAGTATAAGTCCCCGCTGAACTGGTTGACAAAGTAATTTCACCTGTAACTCCATTAATTGTTAATCCAGCTGTGGATGAATATATCCCTCCCGTTGTAAATCCGACAACTCCGGTTGGTGTTGGATTAATTCCTGCATTGATACATACAGGTGTAGAATAACTAAATCCGGTTACTGGCATCATTGAAGGATTAACTGTGATTGTTCCCGTAGCAGTAGCTGCCGGTGCACATCCGCCCGTAGTGGTTACCGTATAATTAAATGTTCCTGAAGCTGTCGGAGTTCCACTGATAGTAAGCACGCCTGCAGCATAACTTCCCGTTACACCCGCTGGTAATCCTGCAACAGTAGCACCCGTAGCATTGGTTATCGAATACGTAATACCTGTTATCCCAACATTCTGACATACCGTTTGAGCGGTAGTCCCTGCCGCTGATGTCAGGGTAATGATTGGTAACGGTGTCACGGTGATTGTTCCCGTAGCAGTAGCTGCCGGTGCACATCCGCCCGTAGTGGTTACCGTATAATTAAATGTTCCTGAAGCTGTCGGAGTTCCACTGATAGTAAGCACGCCTGCAGCATAACTTCCCGTTACACC
>NZ_AVGG01000010.1 GCF_000498535.1 Flavobacterium limnosediminis JC2902
AAGCATCTGCAAAAATAAATCTGTGTAAATTTGTGTAATCCGTGGCTTAAAATTTTCAGAAGCCAATAACAAAACACACTGAAAAACAAAACATTAACTGTAGTTAAGACTTATAAAACGAATTGCGCCGAAAAAGTCAAAAAACATGAGAACGCCCATAAAATCGTAACCAAGTTTTTACGCAACCATTTAGAAATCATGGGACTGAAAAAAATATTAATCATAGACGACTCGGTTTTCGACCGTTTGATTGCCAAAATGGTACTTCAGAAGAACATTCAGGTTAACGATGTTATTGTGCTGGAATCCGCCCAAGAAGGTCTCGATTATATTTCAGACAAAATAAGCAAACCGACAGAATTGCCCGAAATCATCTTGCTCGATATAAAAATGCCTAAAATAGACGGTTTTGAATTTTTGGAACGTTTTGCAAAACTGCCTAAGTCGGTAAAATCATTGAGCAAAATTTTCATGCTCAGTTCCTCCATCGACCCCGAAGACATCAAAAAAGCAAAAAAGTCAAAGTATGTTACGGATTTTATTGAAAAACCACTTACAAAAGAAAAAATAGAAAACCTCGCCATAGCTTTTTAGACCGTCGGCAACTGCAAATCAAATACCCGGCTCTGCAAAGTCACACACCTTTGAGAATCCAGTTTATCAGATAAAAACCAATCCTTGCCTAACAAAACACTATGGACTGAAAGTCTGCGACAGTTGGAGTGCTTTTTTTTTGCCATAGATTTTAGGATTAGCACTG
>NZ_AVGG01000011.1 GCF_000498535.1 Flavobacterium limnosediminis JC2902
TCTGTGTAATTTGTGGCTTAAGATTTTTAGAAACTGCAGCCGCCAAAGCAGTTCACCAAAAACCTAAATACAAAACAATCCCCTGAGTAAAGCGAAATACAGTAAAGTCTAGTTTTAACTATTTTTGAGACCAAAAAAAACCACAACATATTACAGCTATAGCTTTATTTCAATTACAGTTCAAAATCAGAAGACTTTGCCTTTATCTTCATTTGATAAAAAACACCGGATAACAACTACCCTCCCAGTCACGGCAATAAAAATTCATTTTCGTTAAAAAAATGTAGCTGACTCAAATTCCTTTTTTGTATTTTTGAGATATAACCCAGCCTTAAAAAGGAAGTATGAGGATCGTAAATGCCTTTATAATTGAACACGAACCGGAGACCTCACAAATTCTTACCCGATTTGGAGAAGACAACTCACTAATCATCAACACAATAGGCAATGCGAAAAATATTGATGATGGCTTGGAGCTTATAAAACGACACAAACCGGACTTGATTTTTATGAATGCGGTTCCGGAAAACCTCAACAACCTTAAAAAGTTAAACGACCTGGATTTTAACACTCCCAAGTTAATCCTGATGTCGGATGATATGCAAAAAGCATATGAGGCCTTTAAATGCAATGCCGTCGATTTCATTTTAAAACCGCTGGATTTCAGCAGCATTCTCATTTCCATTTATAAGGTGATTAAAACCATTGAAATGGAAATCAGTTTTCAGAATCAGAAATTACAACAGATCGATTCCATCAACTCACAACATAAAAACAACGAATACATAGCCGTTGCTTCTATTGACAAAATCGAATTGCTTAAAATTGATGACATCATTTTCTGCAAAGCGGAAGGAAAATATACTGAATTCACCTTAGGTAATGGTACCAAAATATTGTCCAGCCGGAATTTGGGAGAATACAGCAGTAACCTGAACGAAAATCATTTCTTCAGAATTCACCACTCTTATATTATCAACATCAAGCATGTGGTAAAAATCTCCAAAAAAGAAGGGTTTTACTGCGAATTCTCAAACGGTATGAGTCTCCCCATTGCAAAAAGAAGACAGGAAGAATTTATTAAATTTATCAAACTCTAATTTTTTCTTACAAAATATCCGGCATTACCCTATTTTTGCAGGAAAAACAAGTAAACATGTATGGCGACACGATTTAATAAAGTAATGGTTATTGACGACAACGAATTCGATTGTTACATAACAGCCCGTTTAGTCAGTAACACGAATTTAGCCTCAGAGGTACTGGAATTTAATTCGGGGGAAGTAGCCTTGCAATATTTAGTGGAAAACCAGAACGACCTCACGATGTTACCGGAGCTTATTTTTCTGGATATCTACATGCCGTTGATGGACGGTTTCGACTTCATAAACATGTTCCGACTGTTACCTGACGAAGTGACCAATCATTGCGAAATATGTATCGTATCCACAACAGTGGACGATTTTCATATCCATAAAGCCAAAATCGACGAAAGCATCCGCTTATTCACAAGCAAACCCATAACGGTGGAGTTCCTGGAAAGCCTCTCCACAAATTAACCCCCGAAGATTCTCCAAGTTATTCGGAAACAAGAGAAATCCCCCTGTCATTCTATACCTGTCGAAGACCTGATAACTTTGCTTAAATTGGCGAAGCAATCTCGCTGTTATCGCAACACAGTAGAACACGGGAACGTTGCTCGAATTGCCAAAGCAATCCCAATATTACTGTCCCCAACTATGCAGATATCTTAAAAATAATACACACTTTCCTTTCCACTTATCCCTTTTCCCTTTTCTATTTTCTATTTTCTATTTTCTATTTTCTATTTTCCCTAACAACTAACAACTAACAACTAACAACTAACAACTAACCACTAACGACTAATTACTAACCCCTAACAACTAATCCCTAAAAAAACGTACATTTGCACCATGTTATCCTTTTTAAAGTCAAAACCCGTATTAAAAGACCTCATCCCCGATGGTTATGTAGATATCCATTCACACCTGCTTTTCGGTATTGATGACGGCGCCAAAACTATTGAAGACTCCGATTTCCTGATGCAGTCCGTGCTGGATATGGGATTTTCAAAATGCATCACCACACCACACACCAATGTCCCCGTTTGGAACAACACTCGGGAGGACATCTTAAAAAAGCACATTGAAGTCAAGACGCTTTCACCATTGTTCACCGAAAAGCTATCTTTAGAAGTAGCTTCGGAATACATGATTAACGATACTTTCGCCAGACTGGTGGAGGAAAAACAGTTACTTATCTTAAAAGACAACTATGTTTTGGTGGAACTGTCCTACCTTAGCCCTCCATTCCAATTGTACGATACTTTGTTTAACTTACAGTTGGCCGGATACACTCCTGTTTTGGCGCATCCCGAAAGGTACGGCTACTACCACTCCAGCTTTTCAGAATACGAAAAACTGAAAAAAGCGGGGTGCCATTTTCAACTCAACTTGTTATCCGTAGTGGGGTATTACGGAAGTGAGGTTGCGGATGCCGCTGAAAAACTGCTTAAAAAAGGTCTGATTGACTTTACGGGATCCGACATACACCACAGAAACCACATTGAATCTTTTTCAGGAAAAATCAAACTGAAAGATTACCTTCCCCTAACGGAAGCAATGAAAAACAACAATCTTTTCAGATAATTCACAGCCGGATATGGAAATAAAAATTACAGTTTGAGTTAAGCTACATTTTTATAACCACTAACATTAATCAAGGGTCGAATCTGTAACTTTCTGATTCTCAACACAGGCCTGACATGAAGAATATCAGCACTTGATTCGCATTACTATTTATCTGTTAAATTCTTCTGTTGCTTTGTAATTAAGAGCACTGTGCCCTTTTTTGTAATACCGAATTTCGATGTATTCAAAGAGATCCGGTACCGTTTGTCCTTTGGCTATGAGTTTAAGTATCGGCCCCCTTGTTGCTCAATTGGGCATTTTTTTGTTATAAAACTGGGTCATATTTTTCTTTCGCGCTCCAGAAGTTAAAAATTAAAATTCCGTTCTTACCTTCTATTGTAAGGCAAAATAGCATTCCCTTACAGTTATACACCAAACAAGCTAACACATAAATGACTAATATTTAACAACCTTACAAAAAAATAACAAATCAAAAACACAATAATTTGCAAATAATTTCAATAAATAGGTAAATTTTTACATTTACGGAATTATAACAAAACACCCTCATAAATAGTAAAAATCCTTATTATCTTTGCTTTTTAAAAATAATTTTGACTTATGCAAAAAATATGGTTGTCATCACCTCATATGGGAGGCACTGAAATCGATTATATTCAGGAAGCTTTTAATTCCAACTGGGTTGCGCCATTAGGTCCGAATGTTAACGGATTTGAATCCGATTTAGAATCTTATCTGGGAGCACCACAGCAGGTAGCTGCTTTAAGTTCCGGCACCGCGGCTTTACATTTGGGATTAATCCTACTGGGTATACAACCGGGGGATTTCGTTATTTGTCAGTCGATGACATTTTCAGCCTCAGCCAACCCTATTGCATATTTAGGAGCTACACCCGTATTTATAGACAGTGAATCAACAACTTGGAATTTATGTCCGGTAGCACTGGAAGCTTCAATTGTGGATTTAACATCAAAAGGAACCAAACCAAAAGCCATTATCGCTGTGCATTTGTACGGTATGCCGTTTCAGGCAGACGAAATTTTAGCCATATCAGAAAAGTATAACATTCCCGTTTTAGAAGATAGTGCCGAAGCACTTGGAAGCATTTATAAAGGTAAAAAATGCGGCACTTTAGGTACCATAGGCATCCTGTCATTTAACGGAAATAAAATAATAACCACCTCAGGAGGAGGCGCTTTAACAACCTCCAACCCAGCTCTTAAAGAAAAAGCGGTATTTTTAGCCACTCAGGCAAGAGATGCGGCACCGCATTATCAACACAGCGAAATAGGATATAATTACAGGATGAGTAATATTTGTGCAGGTATTGGTCGTGGTCAGATGGAAGTCTTGGATGCACATATAGCATTAAGACGAAAGGCTCACCAGTTTTACATGGATTTCTTTAAGGATATGGCTGATGTTGAGATATTACATGAACCAACAGCTGATTTTTATTCCAATCATTGGCTTAGTGCCATAGTCTTGTCGTCCTACGAACAACGCGAGGCATTGCGAATAGCTTTCGAAACCGTTAACATTGAGACTCGTCCGTTGTGGAAGCCTATGCATTTACAACCTGTTTTTGAAAATTGTCCGTATTATGGGGAAAAAGTAGCTGAAGAATTATTTCAGAAAGGATTGTGCTTACCATCAGGTTCTAATTTATCAGATGAGGACTTTGAGCGAATAACTAACGTATTAGTAACTTTTTTTAAGAAATAAATTCGGTTTCAATTTAATTAACATTTGTCAATGCTAAAAATGAAGCGTCTCAGAAAATCTTCGGTTTCAAAATTTATAATACGAAACAAATGGATTCCTATCAGCTATTTGCCAAGATGGTTTGTTTTCTGTATTGATATTATATTGGTTGTACTGGCTAATTTAGTTTACTATTCAATTGTTTCCAATTTAAATGTCAGTTTTTATGAAACACTTTCACTTCCGGAACGTTTTGCTTTAAAAGTTGCCGCTTATGTTCTATTTTTTTTAGTTTTCAAAACGTATTCGGGCATTGTCAGACATTCAACCCTGCACGATGGTTTTAATTTATTCAAAGCCACCTTCTGTACTTTTATAACCCTCGCTGGTTTTAATTATTTTTACTATTTTTTCTTTGGCAAAAAGATATTTTTGATGCCCGGTTTGGCAATTAATTTTTTCATTACGCTTCTTTTTTTAATTGCATTCCGAATTATTGTAAAAGTTTTATATCAGGTATATCTGGAATTAGGAAATCAGAGAAATTTTGAAAAAGTGGTAGTTTACGGTACGGATTACAAGTCCGTTGCCTTAGCTAATGCTTTACTTATGGATCCGAAACAAAAATACAAACTGATTGCTTTTGTTGAACCTCGAAAAAGCAGTGTTTCATTAGATAAAAAAATTCTTAACATACCGGTAATAACTTATAATAAATCATTATTCAAATCAATCGAAAACTTAGGTGTTACCAATATCATTATTACCGAAAATAAGCTTTCAGGCAATTTACGGGATAAGGCAATTGATAAATGTCTGGAACACGGTATCAGATTGTTAACCATTCCTTCTGTAACGGACTGGACCGATTATAAAAACATCACCAAAAGCATCAAGACATTTGAAATTCAGGATTTATTGGAACGTAAACCTATAGAATTGGATTATACGAATATTTCCGAAAAAGTTTCCGAAAAAGTCATTTTGGTCAGTGGAGCTGCGGGATCTATCGGAAGCGAAATGGTACGTCAGTTAATTGCTTTCAAACCTGATACGGTATTGTTACTGGATCAGGCAGAAACACCGTTGCACGAATTATCTATAGACCTTCAAAAATCCATGTCTTGTGAAATAATTCCTTTAATTGCCGATATAAGGGACAAAAAACAGTTGGAACAGATATTTAAAAAATACAGACCGCAATTGGTTTTTCATGCCGCTGCTTATAAACACGTGCCTTTAATGGAAATTAATCCGAAACAGGCTGTTCTTACCAATATTTTAGGCACTAAGAATCTGGCTGATCTGGCTGTGCAGTATGACGTTTCCCGATTTGTTATGGTATCGACAGACAAAGCTGTAAATCCGACTAATATTATGGGAGCCAGTAAGCGTATTGCTGAAAAATACATCCAATCGTATTCGGTTCATTTGAAACAAAACAAAGTAAATCCGACTAAATTTATTACTACCCGATTTGGAAATGTATTGGGTTCAAACGGCTCTGTTGTTCCTCTGTTTACAAAACAAATTAAAGAAGGAGGTCCGGTTACCATTACGCATCCCGACATAATACGTTATTTTATGACTATTCCCGAGGCCTGTCAGCTCGTTTTGGAAGCCGGAGTTATGGGGAATGGTGGTGAAATTTTTATTTTTGATATGGGAAAACCCGTAAAAATTGTTGATTTGGCAAAAAAAATGATTCGATTGGCCGGTTTCACCCCTAACAAAGAAATCCCCATTGAATTCGTGGGATTGCGTCCGGGTGAAAAATTATATGAGGAATTACTTAGCGACACATCCACAACTCTTCCAACCCATCACGATAAAATAATGATAGCCAAAGATATAACAGAGGATTACATCGGTGTTCAAAAAGCTATCGAGGAACTCATATCCGTTTCCAAAGAAGATGATGTATTGGAAACAGTAACCTTAATGAAACAAATCGTGCCTGAATTTAAAAGTCAGAATTCACATTTTGAAAGCCTTGACTCTATTACTGGTTTACAGTAGTAATAATCGTATATTTGCAAAAATTTTTTTACATATGAAATCTGCCAAAAAGTATATTTTTTTTTCCGTAATAATCGGTTTACTTATTACTTCCTGCGCCTCCAAACAAAATATCCTGTACCTTCAGGATACCCCGTCATCGTCTGAAATAACCTCAAGTTACGACACAAAAATTAAATCCGACGATATTCTGTTAATTATTGTTTCATCAGAAAATGCAGAAGTTGCCGCTCCTTATAATTTAAAATTGGTTAGTATTCAAAACCACAAACAGGGTAACATTATAAACGAGCAGATGCAGAGTTACATTGTAGATAAAAAAGGAGAAATAGACTTTCCTCTTATCGGAAATATCAAACTGGGCGGACTCACGAAAACAGAAGCCGTTGCTACCATCAAGGATAAATTAAAGGAACACGTAAGCGATGCTGTTGTAAATTTGCGAATTCTGAATTATAAAATCACCGTTTTGGGTGAAGTGAATAAACCCGGAGCCGTTTCAATCCCCAGCGAACGAATTACGATTCTGGAAGCCCTTGGAATGGCAGGTGATCTTACAATTTATGGTAACAGAAAAAATGTTTTGCTGATCCGGGAAGTAAACGGTGTTAAAACCATGAATCGCATTGATCTGACCAAAACAGACTTTGTTTCCTCACCTTACTATTATTTAGACCAAAACGATGTAATTTATGTTGAACCCAATAAAACAAAAGTTAATTCTTCCGTAATAGGTCCGAACGTATCAGTGGGAATATCGGTAGTTTCATTAATCATTACTGTTATTGTTTTAGTAACACAATAACCAGTTGAGTGTAAATGATAAAAAAAATAAATTCTTAAAAAAGAGAAATAAAATAACTCCATAGAAGCATAGCAAAAAATTGTACAGTCAACGATTTACTGTAATAAGTGAAACGATTAAAAAGTATGCATGAAAACTATGTCACTATGTGGTTAAAAAAATAAAAATGAATACACCCAATGGGTTAACACAGTAGTATGCAAAACAACGAATACAATACGCCACAAAACAATCCTGAGTTTAATCTGCGCGAAGAGATCGGAAGTTATCTGATACATTGGAAATGGTTCCTGATTGTAACTTTAGTGTCATTAATCCTGGCCTATACCTATTTACGTTATGCGGTTTCACAGTACAAAGCATCAACAACCATCGTCGTAAAAGATGACAAAAAAGGAGGTTTGGCTTCTGAATTGGCTGCTTTTTCAGATTTAGGCATGCTGTCCGGCGTAAACAGTAATGTGGATAACGAAATCGAAGTTATCAAATCAAGAACACTTATTGCATCATCGATTAAGGCTTTAAAATTAGACATCACTTATTACAATATAGGCAGGATTAAAGAGGGTGAAATGTATAAAGACAAGCCTGTTACAATGTATTTCTCAAAAATTTCGGAAACTTTTTCAGAAAAAAAACACAGTTTCAGGGTAAAAATACGAACTGCTGAGAACTTCACTTTATACAATTCAACCGAAGACCTGCTGGGTGATTTTACGTATAACAAACCTATTAAAATAGAAGAAGGTACTGAAATAGTTATCCTTAAAGATAAAGAATGGAAGTCGGATAAAAAGTATGATATCGCAATCAGCTACAACCCGATTACAGATCTGACAGAAAATTACAAAAGTCGTCTTACTGTTGCGGCATTGAGCAAAAACTCAAGTGTTATCGAATTGTCTTTTGTTGACCCCATTGCCGAAAAAGCAGAGGATTTTTTAGACATGCTGGTTTCAAATTACAACAGTGATGCGATAGCCGATAAAAAATATATTTCAGAAAATACGGCTCGATTTATTGAAAACCGTATACAATTAATCAATAAGGAATTAAAAGAAGTTGAATCAGATGTTGAATCTTTTAAGAAGGCAAATAAAGTAACCGATTTGGTATCAGAATCCGGACTGTATCTGGAAAATGCGAGTCAGTTTGAAAAAGGCGAAATAGAAACAGAAACCCAACTGAAGGTGGTAGCCACCATGTTGCGTTATGTGAATACCGCTTCAAATACCGATTTGATTCCCGCAAATATTATTCCGACGGAGCAAGGTGCTGCTGCCTTAATCGGGGAATACAATCAATTGGTTCTGGAACGCAACCGGTTGTTAAAAAGTGCCGGGTCCAAAAACACATTGGTTTTAAATTTAGAAAAGAAAACAGACGCCCTAAGAGCGAATATAGTTTCTTCTTTGCGCAGTCTGCAGACTTCATTAGAAATTAAACGAAAAGATTTAGCATACCAAAACAGTGTTTTAGGAGGTAAAATAGCGCAAATTCCAACTCAGGAAAAATTATTCAGGGATATAAGCCGAAAACAAAGCATCAAAGAAGCCTTGTATTTGTATTTGCTTCAAAAACGTGAAGAAACAGCTATTTCCCTGGCAGTAACAGCTCCCAATGCAAAAATTATTGACCCGGCTATCGCTGCTAAAATCCCAGTATCTCCTAAACGGTCTGTAATTTATTTGGCTGCGCTGTTGTTAGGACTTCTCATTCCCTTTGCGGTAATTTATATACTGAAATTAGTGGATACAAAAGTAAAAACGCGATTGGATGTAGAACTGGCGACGTCGATGCCTTTTATAGGAGATGTTCCGAAAGCCGATAATTCCAATCAGATTATAAGTACTGACAGCAATTCAAGCACTGCAGAAGCGTTACGGATTATCAGAACCAATTTAGAGTTTCTTTTAAGTGATGTTCATGAAAGCGGTGCCAAAACCATATTCTTAACTTCCACTTTCCCTAAAGAAGGAAAAACGTTTGTTTCGGCAAATCTAGCTTCAACCATTGCGTTATCAGACAAAAAAGTATTGCTAATGGGGATGGATATCCGAAATCCGAGATTGAGCGATTATTTCAAGGTTACAAATAAGGGCGTAACCAGTTATTTGGCTTCAAAAGATTCGGATTCCTTGGAAGAGTATATTACCAAAGTGGAAGGATTTTCTAATTTTCATGTTATTCCGGGGGGAATTATCCCTCCCAACCCGGCAGAGTTGTTAATGAGTAAGAAAGTCGGATTGCTTTTTGAAAAAATTAAAAAGGAATACGATTATATTATTGTGGACACGGCACCGGCAAGTTTGGTTACAGACACCTTATTAATTTCAAAATATGCCGATGCATTTATATATGTGGTAAGAGCCAACGTCCTTGATAAAAGAATGCTTTCTCTTCCTGAAAAATTGTATCAGGAAAAAAAATTGCCTAATATGTCCATAGTGATAAACGATACCGATTCCAAAAAAGGGTATGGTTACGGCTATGGCTACGGTTACGGAGTTGAAGAAAAAACTATCCCTTTTTGGAAAAAATTCTTTAACCGATAAAACAGGATTGCGATGCCTTACAATAAAAAACACAGACCTCAAGTAAATCGATAAGTCTGTGTTTTTTTTTGCTGCTATACTCAGTTTCGGTTTTTGAAGTCGCTATTCCGTTTCAGTTTGCAGTATTTGTTTTCAGTCGCAGGAGAAACCTCTGTTAACACAACTCGGGAGGACACGAAAGTTCTATTCGAGTGTGAAGCAATCTCTTTCGCTTTCTCGCTAATAAACTACACCCTGATGTGTTCTTATCCCAAAAAGGAACTATTTAAAAGGATTATGCTCCTTTATGATTCTGGCCGGATTTCCTACTGCAGTAACATTATCCGGAAGATCTTTTAAAACGACCGCGCCGGCACCTACCATACACCATTTACCTACCTTTATCCCTTGAAGAACAACGGCACCTGCTCCAATTTGCGTTCCTTCTCCAACGAAAACATTGCCTGCAAGTGTGGCATTGGGAGAAAGATGAACATAGTCTTCCAAAATGCAATCGTGTTCCACTACAGCGCCTGAATTAACTATCACGTGTTTTCCGATTTCAGTATCGGAATTAACCACCGCATTGGGCATCACCACTGATCCCTCCCCAAGAGTAGCTGTAGAATCAATAACAGCCGTTGGATGTATTCCGATTTCATAAATAGCCGATAACCGCTCTGCGATTTTTTTCCGAATGGCATTATTGCCAACAGCTATTAAAAAAGGCAATGCAGTCACCTCCTGCAGTTGTCCCGTACTAAAAACAGGCATCCCCATAAAGGTTATTCCTTTAGGACTATCGTCTACAAAAGCGGTCAATTGCATTTTCATAGCCTCTACAATCGATTTTACAACCTTACCATGTCCACTGGCTCCAAAAATATACATCTTAATTTCCTTTAAAACGTTCCATAGTCACCTGTCCTTCTGCACTGATCCCTTCACTTATAAATACTTTCCTGACAGTCAGAAAAAGTATTTTCACATCCAGTAAAAAACTCAGATGATCCACATACCAAACATCATACTCAAATTTCTGATGCCAGCCGATGGCATTACGTCCATTCACCTGTGCCCATCCCGTAATTCCCGGGCGTGCTTCATGACGGCGCTTTTGAACGTCATTGTACAAAGGTAAATATTCCGGCAATAACGGTCGTGGTCCTATCAGGCTCATATCTCCTTTCAATACATTCAACAGTTGAGGAATCTCATCCAAAGACGTTTTTCTCACAAAACTGCCAATAGATGTCAGTCTTTCAGAATCGGGTAGTAAATTCCCCTGAGTATCTTTTTTATCATTCATGGTCTTGAATTTGATGATTTTGAACAGGCACTCATTTTTTCCGGGACGAACCTGAAAAAAGAAAGGTTTGCCTTGGTTGGCAATATACAGTCCAATTGTCACCAACAGAAAAACAGGTAATAAAATTATAAACCCTGTCAAAGCAGCTGAAAAATCGAATATTCGTTTAATATAATTTTTATACATTTTGTTCTAATCGTCTATATTCTTCCAACAAAGCTTCCCAAACCACTTTTTGCTTATATCGGGAAGTAATCATTGCTCGCGCGTTTAATTTTAGTTGTTGATACAGCGCCGTGTCCTTCATCATTTTTATCATCGCTACCTCAAGTGCCTTATCATCTTTAGCCGGAATAATCATTCCGTTTTGTCCTTCTGCAATTATTTCATTACAGCCGTTTATATCCGTTACTATTGACGGTAACTCCATGGCTCCGGACTGCATCACTACATTAGGGAAACCTTCGCGATAACTCGGAAACACCAAAGCATCACTTATTGCAAAATAAGATCTCACTTCCTTTTGAAAACCTACAGATTTTATTTTAGGATTTTGTTTTATAGCATCAAGTGTAGTGGGCTTTAACGGATCAAGTTCTGATTCTAAAGGCCCTACCAATAACAATTTTACGTTTTCAGACTCAGCGGATAGTCTTTCAAAAGCAGTTACCAATTCGTTGATTCCTTTATCGCCTGCTAAACGTCCGACGAAAATAAATACAAAAGCGCCTTCGTCAATTCCTAATTCCGTTTTCAGACGTTCCTGATCGGTTGTAGAAATCTGTTTTCTTGAAAAATATTGGGTATCAATGCCATTTACGTTGCCATTAGCTAGAACTTTCAAAGGTTTGGAAGTAATTTTATAATGAATCAAATCGTTTTTTACTCCCTGTCCTTCCGGATAAATGTTGGAGGCACAAAAACACAAAAGCCGATCCATTGTTATTAAAATCTTTTGCAAAAAACCTCTTTTACTCGGAAATATCAGTCCGGTAAAAGTATGTATTCTGACAGGTACTCCAGCCATTTTTCCAGCCATCATGGTAAGCAACCCTGCTTTTGGGGTTATCGAATGTACTATCCGCGGTTTTTCTTTTTTAAATAACCTGTAAAGTTGCCACAACGATATAATATCTTTAATTGGACTTATTGGACGCTCCATGGTAACCTCCGCCACTCTGACCTGCTCTCTTTGTGCCACATTGGCTAAATGAGCATCAGTTCCTGAAACGGCTACCACTTCAAAGGCTTGATTCAAATAGTGTAACTGCCCTTTAAGAAGATAATCTAAAGAAAGAGGAACTGTAGCGGTACGGATTACTTTAATTTTTTCAGACACTTTTATATAATGCTATATGTTTTTGAATCATTAACTGAATATCGTATTGCTGGGCCCTCAGTTGGCAGTTTGCCACCGTTTGATTATACAGTTCTTCATTCTCTAAAAGTTCCTGTATCCGGTTGGCCAAATCTTTTGGATTACTACATTCGAATAGTATTCCCGCGCCACTGACAATTTCAGAAAGTCCGGGAACGTCAGATGCTACAAATGCTCTGCCGGAAGCCATTCCTTCAATGCTGGACAAGGACAAACCTTCATAATTGGATGATAATAAAATTAAATCTGCTGTTTTCAATAGTCGGGGAATATCCATTCGTTGTCCGACAAAGAAAACTCTTTTTTCCAATGACATTTCTGCTACCAGATTTTCGCACTCTTGCCTGGTTTCCCCATCTCCTACTAATACCAAAACAACATCATCCGGTAATAAACCCATTGCTTTTATCAATGTTTTTTGATCCTTTTGAGGCCGGAAAGCGGAAACCTGAAGTAATAATTTATCGGAATTTTTAACAGACGGCTGTATATCTGATCTGGAAATAGGATTTGCCTTTGTTATCGTTTCCAGATTCACCCCATTATTAATAATTGTAAATTTATTTTCAAATGCCGGCAGATACTTTTTATAAATATCTGATATTTCATCAGATATACAAACCAATTTTTCGTAATGTGAGTAAATGAACCGTTCAATAAATTGAAAATAACTTTTTTGAATTCTTCTGTTGGTAGTATTGTGTTCGGTAAAAATTAACTTGCATTTACCCCCGATCAGGATATTTGCCAAAACGGTGAAATACTGCGCTGGGAACAGATGTACATGCGCAATATCATAATTTTTCAAATGCTTTCGAAGTTTAAGAATGTGAGATAACGAATAAATATCCTTGTAATTTTCAGACTCCTGTAATACAATTACATTACAAATGTCTAACTCTTTCAATGCGTTTACAAACTGATGGTTATTGTTCCAGAACAACAGAATATCCATCTCTATACCTGCCTTGCGATATAAAGGAATGGTATCCAGCAATAACTTTTCTGCTCCTCCCGTTCCCAGTGAGTTTATGATTTGCAATACTCTCATGGAATATTAAATATTTAACCGAATTGATATATTATCATCGTTATTTATCGACATTGACATAAAAATCGCACTAAATGCCCAAAACATTGTATTCAATGCAATATCACCCGAAAATTGTACAACTATAAAACTGTAAAGCCATAAATAACTAAACAAAAAATTCTTATTCTTTAAAAATTTGTCGAATAATAATACTACCATACCTAGAAAAGGGATTAATCCAATAATTCCGAATTCTGCTGCAATTTCCAAAAAAATATTATGAGCACTTTGATATTCACCAACTATATTTGCTGACCCGGCTATACCGATTCCACAAAAAGGATGATTCAAAAAATAATTCAAATTCTTAATATATATATCAACTCTAGGGTCACTTAGAACTCCTTCAAGTGTCAAATCGGCAATAAATTTTTCGATTACAAAAAAATAAAAAAAGATACCTAAAAATATGGCCATCAATAGATAAGCAGAATTTTTCCTGGAATAAAAAGCAAAAACCGAAAGAAGAATAGCCAGTATGGGTCCAATTTCATTCAAAATCAACATACAAAAAATCAAACTGATTGCTAATGTAATTTTAAGCATTTTATTCTTAAGATAAAAAAAAGACGCAAGAACCCCTAAACCCATTGCTCTCGAAATATAAATAACATCGGTATTTGCTTCGGTTATCATTGACCACTTAAGTTCTTCAATTCCTCCAAATTTTTTTAAATATCCAAACAACACTAATAGGTTAATCACTGCGAAAAAAATAATGGCCTTGGGCAAATATCTGTACAGTTCCGGTTTTATTGAACTGGAAAAAAATGACAATAATAAACCACTTCCAAAAAATAAAAAATATTTCCTTTCAGAAAATTCATCAAAAGAAGTAAATAAATAAGAAAAACTAGCTACTATGAACAACAACATAAATAATCTAGTATAATTATTGAATTTTAATTGTAACTTTTTTGAAAGTAACCCAACCAAAAACAAAATACTCAATATAGCTAAAACTGTATTGTATACACTATTTAGACTTAATTCATACAGGAAATTTAATCCTCCAATACCAGACATCCCTAAAACAAAAAAAAAGAGACTGTACAAATAGGTTAAATTAAAATTTGTTTTCATTTATCTAACTGTTATAAATCAAGTTTTTAATAGACTCAAATCTGGTATTCCAAGAAAATTTATCACCCCATTCCTTTAAATTCATTTTATATATTAATTCGGTGTTTTCTATAAAATCAATTTTTAAACATTTGGAAATTTTGTACGAATACTCAACGGGAACATATTCACTGATTACCTCCCCTATATTGTTAAACTTAATAAAATCACACATTTCATCCATATCTGAAGTCAATATAGGCAACCTTGCATTGATATAATCATAGGTCTTAAGGGCACTTATCGTCTGAGGCCTTCCCCTATTTTGTGAGAATGTGGAAATCCCTAAATGACATTTTTTTAAAATTATATTTAATTCACTTTGGGACATTGGAGGCAAAAATGAAACATTATTTTCAAGATGTAATTCTTCTGCCCTTTGCTTTAAAAATTCTTTCTGACTCCCGTCACCAATAATCAGCAATTTTACAGCGCTGTCAACATTTTTAACATAAAGATTATATCCTTCTAAAAACATATCTAAACCCTGATATTCAACAACATTACCAATAAAAACAATAGTTTTCTCTTCAAATTTATTACTATCATCATAGTTTTGAGGCAAAAAATCAAATCCAAGCGACACTTTATGAATTTTACTATGGGGAACATTGAAATTAACATGAATTAATTCTCCGTAACCCTTAGAAGCAACAAACTTACGAGACAATTTGTATATGTTCCTAAATAAAGGTTTGGATATCTTTTTGGAAATCGGCAAATCGTCTATGGTCACACCATTAATTTCTGTATATAATTTAATCCTAAATAAAAAACTGGCTATGTAAGGGCTAATAACTAATCCTGATTCTCTGAAATAAATTCTATTGACTCCATTGAAAAAGTAATTTTTACAAATGAGGTGAAAAAGAGCAAAGTTCCAATAAATCAAACGAAATAATTTATTCTTAGGAAAGTGTATTGTGGAGTACTTTTTGTTTTCACTTTGGGTAAAAGATATAACAAAAACATCAAAATGAGATTGCATGAAAGTAGTTAGCTTACGAAAATGATTGCTATCACCTTTTATTTCATTCATATCAACTAACCCAATGAATACTATTTTCTCTCTCATTTATTTTAATATTTTTTATAATGCTCTGTTTCAATACCATTAATTTTAATGATAAAGTAGCCTGATTAACTTATAAACTGTTATATATTTTCAAATGTCGCTCAATGACTTTTTCTTCAGAAAAATTATTTAATGCGATTTCTTTAATGCTTTTATTTACTTCTTCATTACTCAATACTTTTTTAACCTTCGACTTTATATCTCCAATAGAATTTGGATTTATATATTCTATTTCATCTTTAAAATACTGTTTAATTGTAAAGGTGTTACTTGTACATATTAAAGGAATATTGCACAAAGCGGCCTCTATTACCGTATTTGGAGATATTTCTTTAAAACTGGCAAGAATAAATAAACTCGAATTCTTATATGCTGAAATCAACTCTTCACTTGAATAGGTTATATCTTCTATAATCTGAACAAAATCATATTGTTCGATTTCCTTTACATATTCTTTATCAATTTTCTCACCGATCAAAATCAATTTAATACCCAAATCTTTAATCGCCTCCGCTATTGAAAGTTGATTTTTATTTTGCTCTATTCTGCCCACGCTCAAAATGTAAGGCTCATTAATATTGTATTTCTCTAAAAAAATAGTTGTTTTTTCTTTAATGAACAAATTCGTGTTGATAGCATTAGGTACAACAAAAATTTTCGCTTCGTCAACATTATATTTTTTAACTAAAAAACTCTTTTCTGAATCAGATAAAGCAATTAAAGCGTCTGAATTTTCAATTATTTTTCTTCTGAAATTACTTATAAAAAAAGGAATTTTACTGGTATACTTAGAAACCAGGTACTGCAAATAATTATTAGGAAGTTCATGAATAACATGAGTGACCGTTTTTAACCTATTTCTTTTTGCCTCCAAAAAAACGTCATAATTACCGTATTGCGGTTTAAAAGTAGTCAGAATATCGAACTTCTTTACTGAAATTGAGGGATTAAAAATTTCTATCTGGTAATTTTTTTCAAGCAATAACCGTTGATGTTCTAAAACTCTTTTTTGAATACCTCCTTTGTTTTGAAAAATATGAGGATATGGATTAATTAATATTTTCATTATAAATAAATACTTTTTTACTAAACACTTTCTTATACGAATCAAAGCTAACTTCCATATGGCTTTGACTTTTATAAACCCCTATCAATTGCTCAAATAATTGCTCATTGAAACTCGAATAAAAATAATTCAACTTCTTATTTAATGTGACTTTTTGTACATTATAATAAAAGATCTGATTTTTATTTTTCAATTTTTCAAATGATTTTGTAGTAAAATAATGATCCGGATGTTGATCATTTTTATCTATAAGAAAAAGATAGTCACAATTATCTATTTCTCTTTGAATTTTAGACATTGTCTCAACCGGTAACTCTGAACTCAAGTAAGAAGGTATCTTCAGATGCAGATATTTGTCAACTTTTAACTTTTCCATCGACTCAATAAATTCTGATTCCCGAATAATTCCTGTCTGATTGCTTGACTCAAAGTATTTTGAATCGATACTATTTTGTCCTAATGTTGTATTTATCCATGAAATATTTTTTGTTACAGTCTGAATTTCTTTTAAAACATGTGCTATACAAAAAACTTCGTCATCAGGATGAGCAGTAACGATTACTATATTTTTACCTTCAAAAATTTCTAACGGGCTTTTTTTTGAATAAAAGCTCATGAATAAATAGGAATACTTATAAAAAAGTATCAGTTTATTTTTTTTGACAAACGAAAAAAAGGTGATCACTATTTCTTTTATATATTTCATTTCCTTAAATAACACATTTTAGATTCCTAATAATAAAAACACTATACTTTTTCTTTACCAAACATTTTTTTATACTTAACTATTTCATCTTTTTCCAGGTACAAGAATACAAATAACGGTATACCATAAACTATTGCTTTAGCTAAATTTAACATTAGTGCAGACAGCTCTAATCTTGATATCAGGAAATCAAAGAAAACGGCAGACAAAGAACATAAAATAATATTCTTAGTGTTGATGAAACAATCGAAAAAAGAAACACCTAATATTTTCTTAGAAAAATAATAGATTATTGGATCCGTTAAATATAACAACAGGACCCTAACCACAACATATACGATTATCCCATATTTTATAGAAATAAATAGCACTGGTATTGAGACAAGACTAAGAACGGTTGTACTGATTGCCGTTATTTTGAAAAACCCTTTTGATCTTAACCCTTCATCAACCGCTCCCGAAAAATACTCAAATCCCATCAAAAGGAAAAGAATTCCAAATACATCAGATATGCCTACCCATTTAGAATTAAAGAAAATTTGCTCAATTAATTCACGAAAAACATAAACCCCGACTCCCATAAAAGAAGAAATAAAAAATATGATTTTCTGAGAAGATAATATTGTTTTCTTTAGTCTTGATTCATCTGTACTGATTTCCGAGTATACACTAAAAATAACAGGCATTATTGCCCCAAGAGAAAGTGAAATTGCCGTAGAAAACAAAGTTCTGCTAGTGCTGTAAATACCCAAATCTCCGGAAGTCATATATCTGGAAATTAAAAAAGTGTCTACTCCTAAGGGCAACCAAACAAAAATCTGATCCAGGGAATTCCATGAACTTTTAGACAATATTTGCTTTAACAAATCGAAGTCTATTTGAAATTTAGGTTTCCATTTACTATTAACCCATAAAGCTAATGTAGATAAAAAAGAGCCTAAAACCTGACCCCAAACTATTGCCCAATAACCTCCTCCTGCAAAAGCAATTGGTATAGATACTAATAATGGGGTTCCAACAGTAATTAGTCTTAAATAAAATAAAAACTTAAAATTCAGACTTTTCTTTTTATTCGAAATTTGAACTGTCGATAATGAATTGAATAATACCTGGGCCGCCATAACCTTTATCACCATGGAAGATTCAGTATTTCCAAAAAAAAGTGCAAGCTCGGTAGAGAAAACAATCATCAATAGGCAAAGCAATACTCCTAAAGCTGAATTTATTAAAAACCCGATATTATTAATTTTCAATAAATATTCATCATCTCCCTTTTCTTGAATTAAAACTTTACCTATTCCTAAATCCGAAATA
This sequence comes from Flavobacterium limnosediminis JC2902, assembly GCF_000498535.1. GTDB lineage: Bacteria > Bacteroidota > Bacteroidia > Flavobacteriales > Flavobacteriaceae > Flavobacterium > Flavobacterium limnosediminis. The sequence goes on from NZ_AVGG01000011.1 coordinate 18,798, forward strand.
ATGTTAACAAAACCAAGAATAGTGGTGGCAACAGCCACAACTCCGAAATCTTTGGGAGAAAGAATTTTTGTCAGTACAAGAAATCCAATAGGACCTATTACTTTAGCGATAATTTCAGAAAATAAAGACCAAAGTGTTGCCTTAAAAATTTTATTTCTCATATCAGATTAAACATCAATAATTCATTTCAAAACAAGAAAAATCAACCAATATATATTTGATTACAATTTCCCATCTATACTGTTCTTCAAAACTCCCTTCACATCATACAAAACACAATTCCCTTTTTGTAAAGAAGCTAGATCCAAATCCAAAAACTCCCTATGAGCCACTCCCAAAACCACGGCATCAAATTTTTGATTTGGCAAAACAGTTGTTGTCTCTAAACCGTACTCATGCTCCACCTCTTCAGGATTTGCCCAAGGGTCATAAATGGTTATGGTAATTCCATAATCACCCAAAGCGGCAATCACATCCACTATTTTGGTATTGCGTACATCAGGACAATTTTCCTTGAAGGTGATTCCCAACATCAGCAATTCAGCGCCATTAACACTGACACCTTTTTTAATCATCAGTTTTACCACCTGTGAAGCGACGTATTCCCCCATACTGTCGTTCATGCGACGACCAGCCAGAATAATTTCAGGATGGTAGCCAAATTCTTCGGCTCTTTGGGCTAGATAGTAAGGGTCCACACCTATGCAGTGACCTCCCACCAATCCCGGTTTAAAAGGAAGGAAATTCCATTTTGTTCCGGCTGCTTCCAAAACAGCATGCGTATCGATATTCATCAGATTGAATATTTTAGCCAACTCATTTACAAAAGCAATATTAATATCACGCTGGGAATTCTCAATTACCTTAGCTGCTTCAGCCACCTTGATTGTCGGAGCTAAATGCGTCCCGGCCGTAATCACGCTTTTGTACAAATCGTTTACTTTTTCTCCAATTTCCGGAGTGGAACCAGCAGTCACCTTCAATATTTTCTCTACCGTATGTTCCTTATCTCCTGGATTGATACGCTCCGGCGAGTAACCTGCAAAAAAGTCCACATTAAACTTCAATCCGGAAACACGTTCCAAAACGGGCACACATTCTTCTTCAGTCACTCCCGGATATACCGTAGATTCATAAATCACGATATCGCCTTTTTTAAGCACTTTCCCTACAGTTTCACTCGATTTATACAAAGGAGTCAGGTCGGGACGGTTGTGCTTGTCCACAGGAGTCGGTACAGTCACTATATAATAATTGCAATCGGCTATATCTTCAATAGTAGAGGAGCATAAAAGACCTTTCTCTGTCGCTACCAAAACATCAGCTGCACCTTCTTCAGCATTTGAACCACCAAAGCCTGATACTAAAACCTTCTTTAATAATTCATCTGACACCTCTAGGGTACTGTCGGTACCCGCGTTCAGTTCCGCTATCCTCTTGTGGTTAATATCAAATCCTACAACCGGATATTTGGTTGCAAACAACCTTGCCAATGGCAAGCCTACATATCCTAATCCTATTACTGCTATTTTTTTCATTCCTTTTTTGCTTTAGTCCTAAGTTTTATACTTTAAGAAGATTGCTCAACTTTTCGTTTATTTGGTTATTCGACTTTACATCTCACTATTACCTTTTGCCATTTGGCTAATCACTACTTAAGATTCTCCAAATACCAATGCACCGCTTCTTTTAATCCTTCCCTTATAGTGTGACTGGGTTCATACCCCAATAATTTTCTAGCTTTATCCACCGATGCCAAAGAATGAGGGATATCTCCTTTACGGTTAGGACCATAAATTACCTCAACATTCGCAATAGCCGGATCTTTTTCTGCTAAAAATTCTTTTAAATGACCCACCAACTGATTAAGAGTAGTCCTATCACCCACAGCGGTATTATAGACGGTATTGATTGCTTTCGGATTATCAGTAGACATGGCCAATTCATTCATCTGAATTACATTGTCGATATAGGTGAAGTCACGTGAAAAATCACCGGTACCATTGATTATCGGACTCTCGTATTTCATGAATTGTTTTACAAACAACGGAATTACGGCTGCATAAGCTCCGTTTGGATCTTGTTTTCGACCGAAAACATTGAAATAACGCAGACCGATGGCTTCAATTCCGTATGTCTTGCTGAAAATATCGGCATACAATTCATTCACATATTTGGTAATCGCATAAGGTGAAAGCGGTTTCCCGATAACCTCTTCCACTTTCGGCAAGACCTCAGAATCGCCATAGGTTGAAGAACTGGCAGCGTATACAAAACGCTTTACTCCCGCATCTCTGGTCGCAACCAACATATTCAAAAAACCGGATACATTAACATCATTAGAGGTAATTGGGTCATTGATAGAACGGGGAACCGAACCCAAAGCCGCCTGATGCAGCACAACATCTTTACCTGCAGTTGCTTTATGGCAATCCTCCAGATTACGGATATCACCTTCTATCAAAGTAAAATTGGGATACTGAAAAAGGTGCTCAATGTTATGGCGGTGACCCGTAGCAAAATTATCAAGACAAGTCACATCATGCCCTTTGGACAAAAAATACTCACACAGATTTGACCCAATAAATCCAGCTCCTCCTGTGATTACTATTTTCTTCATTATTCTCTTATTTTATACTTGTTTATTTTAGATTACAAGAGTTTCCGTTCCGAATTTGTCCTTCCCACTGTTTATTATCATCTTTAGACTCCTGCTATTTTCAACTCACATACTCACCTTCGCATACACCGTCATTCCAGCCCCTTCAAACTTTCCCTTAACATAAAAAACCACCTTACGTCCTATTTCTTGTTCTATTTTGCCTGCCAGCTGATCGATATAATCCGTATTCAAAGCAGCTCCAACTATTACAACTTCAATGATTCCACTGTCCTTCCCCTTCGCGTAATCACCAATAACCATCACTTTTTGTACATCCCCCATACGATCCAATATCATTTCCACTATGGCATCCAGACCTAAGTGTTGGCGCACCATTTTTTGAAGAATATCAAACAGAGGATGTCGGGAATTGGCCTTGTAGGTAATTTTGTTCTGAATCGCCTCTTTTTCAAGGTAGCCGGCTTCGGTAAGATGATTCAGTTCCTTGCGGATGGCATTGGTCGATTCGTTAAACTCCTCTGCCAAACCTCTCAGATAACCTTCATTGGCAACGTTCATGAAGAACTTCACCAATAAACGAACACGGGTTTTTGAGGTAATCAAAGTATCTAACATAGTAGTAAAAAAACGAGCAACAAAAGTACTCGTTTATTCTTTAATTGCAAGAATCTTTTAAAAAAATCCCTCTAAAAAACAGTATTTCAGTTATTTTTATAACAATCCGATTAAAGTACGATCTCTACAAACCGGGTATACTTTCACTACCCATCCCTTTAAGATAATCCTCATAAATACTGACTATCAATGCATTAAAAAAAAACACTCCCATACTTCCCGTCAAACCTTTACCATAAAGGATTAACTTCTATTTCTTTCACAAATCCCTTGCACATTTTTATAGGGAAAAAACACATAAAAAAAACACTGAAGATTAAAAAAAAGTATAATTTTGCCGCCTTAATCATGGAAAAATGAAAAAAATATTATTTATTACAAGCCTATTTTTTGTCTTACAGGCAAATGCTCAGGAAAACGAACCGAAAAAAGACATTGATACAGTATCAGCTTTCAACCGATGGTCAGTAGATGCTATGTTTGGAAAAAACAGAGGATTACATCCGTTTGAATCCGGCTATTATTCAGAAGACCCCGGAAGCACCTTTGGCAGTCTTAAGATCAACAGTTTTGATTTAGGCATACGTTACATGTTTAATCCGAAGTTTGGTCTGAAATTGGATATGGGGTATAATGAATTTACCGAAAGCGACGAGAACAGTCTGCCTTTCGAAACCAATCAGTTTCACATAGGCCTTCAGGGGGTTGTTAATGCAGCCAGAATTCTGGATATCGACACAGAAAACAGATTTGGGTTACTGCTACACGGTGGAATGCAGATGGCCAGCTTTACTTCAAAAACAGCTGCAAATTACGATGTAAATGAATTAAAGTATGGATTCACTGCCGGTATAACACCGCAGTACAGAATCGCTCCTAAATTGGCTGTCTTAGCAGACGTTAGTATGGCGGCATATTTCAGTCAAGAATTAACATGGAACGGCACCTATGCCAACCCTTCAAATAATTCTTACGCCAAAATGGCTACCTTTTCTTTAGGTCTTTCGTATTCATTGGGTAGCGATAAAAGACATGGCGACTGGAAGCAAAAGCAGGATCCTAACGAATTAAAAGCTAAGGAATTACAAAGAAAAATTGATGATATCGAAGTAATGCTTCAGGACACTGACCGAGACGGAGTTGTTGATTATTTAGATGTAGAACCAAGAACCACTGGTGGTGTAACAGTAGACACCAAAGGAAGAGCCATTGATGTAAACAAAAACGGAATTCCTGACGAATTGGAATCAAACAGAAAAAAAGGAGGTAACAATACAGATGAATCTGAAGAAGAACACTTCGAAAATCTAATCAAAGCAGGCATAGTAAATGTGTTCTTCGACACCAACAAAGAAACACCAACTGCGGCTTCTGCAAATAACATTTATTACATTCTTAATTTCCTTAGAAATAATCCTGAAGCTAAAGTAAAAGTGAAAGGGTTTGCAGATGTAACCGGGGATGAGAACATGAATAAAGAATTGGCGCAAAAAAGGGCTCAGAATATTACCGACTTCTTTATATACTCCGGTATAGACGCAAAAAGAATCGAAGTTCTTGGTGTGGGAGTTGACACAACTATGGGAGGAGCCAAAAATAAAACAGGTCTTCAACTTTCAAGAAGAGTTTCTTTTGAGTTAATCAAATAAAAACACGTACACATAAAAAAGAAACCATCTCTCAAAATGAGGGTACTGAAAAAGTTTCTCTTTAAAAATTAAACATTAGTAAGCGGTTATGCAAAACAAGATTTTTGTGTAACCGCTTTTTTATTTCCAACTACTTCTGATTTCGGAATTTAGTAAATGGGCCAGAATTGATCACCTCATCTTCGGGTACCATATCCGGAAAACACTTAAAGGACATAACATATCGTGAACGTTCGACGACATCCACATCTGAAACAGTGCCGATTGTTTTAACAGCAAATATTGACGCATGCGAATGGAACGTACTGCCATACACCCATTGTTGGAACAATACTTATAACCAATTCGCTATAAATAAAGGTAAAATCTATCCATTCGTTGATTTTGCGATGAAGGATATCTTGGAGGACGAGATAATTAAATCGTACAATCCTCAATACTCGCTAAATTGGATCTTTTGTTATTGAATTAACCCCTAAATCTCTTTCTTTATAAGCCTTAAGACACAAAAAAAGGAGTAGAAACTATTAGTTCTCTACTCCTTTTTTACACTTTAAACGCAAAGGTCTTTTTCAATGGCCTCCTTTTCAGACAGCCTCTTTTACAATACTATAAGTAATATTAGAACTTAACGATAAATTCCAACGAATGCTGTAAATGATTATTCCCTAAAGTCTCTTCTTCAAAGGCAAATTTTCCTAAGGTCTGCAAACGCAATCCTAATGCAGGCTGAAACCAAAAATCAAAAGCCATACCCACATTACCAGACTGATTGTTTTGTCCGTCAACCCAAAACAAACCTGCACCGGCTACAGCGGTTGCATCAAACCATTCTGCATCAAAAAGGTGCTGATCAAAAGTATAACGGGCTGCGGCATCAAAAGCAACATAGGTTACATCGCGGGTAATAACAGTACCATTTTGCATGTTTTCTGCCTCGAATTCATTCAGTGATAGTCGGGCATCTGCGGAAAATCCATTAGAAAAGTCACGCTCAACACCAAAAGTCGACACACATGGCAAAATATTCCATTGGGAAGTATTTAAGTAACCATCTCCTCCGGTTGACGTGTTATCAATAAAGTTAACTCCGGCTCCGAATGTCCATTTTTTTTCTTCTTGTAATTTTTGTTCTTCTTGCGAAAAACCGATCGTGGCAGTTAAAACCAAAACTAAAGCAATAGCTTTTTTCATATTCATAAAATAAAAATTAAATAACAATATAATTAGATTACATAAAAAATTCAAACTCCTAATTCTCCTTTTCTCCATCCCGCTTTACACTATACCCACAAAAACGACAAGTGCTACGGGCATATCCATATACATCTCCTTTCATTACTGCCAAAAACCCGGTTACCGACTCAACTAAAACACCCCTTTCGTTATGCCTGCCAAGCCTCTAAAACACGTCCATAGTAACCCTGTCAAAAAAACGCTTCAAAACCAAACGATTTTTATCACACGAAGCGAGTGACAAGTGTGATTTTTCACAAACGAGCGGCAAAAATAATAAATTTATATTAAAAAAAGCAGATTTTTCAACCAAAAAAGTAAAAAAATACAAAACCAAACTTATTATGATAAATCCATTACCTGATTCCGTAAAAGCAAACATAAATCTCTAACCTGTTAGCAAGGAACGGCTCATTAAGAATTTCAAAAGCATAAGTAGAAGGAAGAAATACAATCAACAAAATCAAAAAGAAGCACTCGTTTATTTTCCTGTCAGAAACTGCCGGATTTCAGTTAAATCCATTTACACAACACCGTCCTGATAATAATAAGAATATCGCCCAAAAAAGAACGATTGTAATAATAGTGCAGGTTTAAAACCACCTTATCCGGAAAAATCACCTCATCGTTATACTGCAAAGGTTGCTCCTTCCTGTTTAAAAGCTGTTCTTCATCGCAATATTTTATGGAAGCCTCACTGGTAAGTCCGGGACGTAATTCAAGTATTTTTCGGTTTTCCCCCTCAAGAGTATCATAATACCCCGGCAAATCAGGTCGCGGCCCCACTATACTCATCTGCCCAATTAAAACATTGATCAATTGTGGAAGTTCATCAATTTTGGAATTCCGTAAAAAAGCACCGGTTTTAGATATCGAAGTCACCCCAACCTTGCTTTTACGAACTGTCCGAAGTTTGATGATGGTAAATAATTTTCCATACCGGCCGACCCTTTTTTGAAGAAAAAAACCGCTGGTTCCAGTATCCGCCACAGCCAAAATCCATCCCAAAAACAGAAGCCAACACAATAGCGGAAGGACAATCAGCGAAAACACGATATCGAAAAGGCGTTTTCCCATCCGATTACAACTTTCCGTCAGCCAATTCCTTTAAAACACCTTTCACATCATACAGCAAACTGTTTTCCTTTTGCAGCGAAGCGAAATCCAAATTCAGAAACTCTTTATGTGCCACACCTAAAATCACCGCATCAAATTTCCCGTCCGGAACCTCCGTAGTGGTTGCCAGTCCGTATTCGTGCATTACTTCCGCAGGATTCGCCCACGGATCATAAATGGTCAGGTCGGCCTCATAATCTTTTAAGGCAGAAACCACATCTACCGCCTTGGTGTTGCGCACATCCGGACAGTTTTCCTTAAACGTAATTCCCAACATAAGGATTTTAGAACCGTTTACCTTGATGTTTTTCTTGATCATCAGCTTTACCACCTGTGCTGCCACATAGTCCCCCATACTGTCATTCAAACGACGTCCGGCAAGAATGATTTCAGGATGATATCCGTGTTCCTGAGCTTTTTGCGCCAGATAATACGGATCCACACCGATGCAGTGCCCACCTACCAATCCGGGTTTGAAAGGCAGAAAATTCCATTTGGTTCCGGCTGCTTCCAATACGGCATGCGTGTCAATATCAAGGATATTAAATATTTTTGCCAGTTCGTTCACAAAAGCAATATTGATATCGCGTTGGGAATTCTCGATGACCTTAGCGGCTTCGGCTACCTTTATGGTGGGTGCCAGATGCGTTCCGGCGATGATAACGCTTTTGTATAACGCGTCCACTTTTTGTCCGATTTCAGGTGTGGAACCCGAAGTGACTTTTAATATTTTTTCTATGGTATGCTCCTTATCTCCAGGATTGATGCGCTCGGGTGAATACCCTGCAAAAAAATCGATGTTGAATTTCAGTCCGGAAATTTTCTCAAGAACCGGGATACATTCTTCTTCCGTAACACCAGGGTATACAGTCGATTCATAAATAACAACATCTCCCTTTTTCAATACTTTACCAACTGTTTCGCTGGCTTTGTACAACGGAGTCAGATCAGGTCGGTTGTTTTTGTCAACAGGTGTTGGAACCGTAACGATAAAATAATTGCAATCGCCGATATCTTCTAAGGTAGCCGAACAATAAAGTCCGTTGGCATCCGATGATTTTTCAACCAAAACAGCTTTCAGAACATCATTTGACACTTCCAAAGTAGCATCAATACCTTTATTAAGTTCTTCAATCCGGGTTTTATTCACATCAAAGCCTACTACGGGATATTTTGTAGCGAACAATCTTGCCAGAGGCAAACCAACATAGCCTAATCCTATGACGGCAATTTTTATACTCATGCTGTTTTTATATTGGTCTCAAAAATAATTTAAAACTACGAATTTAAGCACACTCTCACTTACTCAGGGTAATAGTTTGCATTTAAATTTTTCGTGAACCGTTTTTGACGGCCACAGCTTCAAAAAATTTACCCCGAGTTACATACACGAGCAGAGAAAACTGAAGAAGAAAATTTCCAAAGATTAATTCGTGCTAATCTGTGTAATTTGTGGCAAATAAATTAAGTTCTACACCCTAAATTTTCAGTCTGTTATACCGAAACAATTTGCTAGAAGACCACTGTGTTTATTAGTTTATGATCCGATGGACTGATAAACAAATCCGATTTTCTCAAGTTCCGTTTTATCTAATAAATTTCTACCATCAAATACGAAAGCCGGTTTTAACATACCGTCGTAAATTTGCTGCCAATTGTAATCCCTGAACTCATCCCATTCTGTCAATATTGCTATGGCATGAGCATCTTTACAAGCTGAATAAGGATTTTCGTCTGCAACAATTCCTTTTTTATTCTCGGTATCCGTACGGGTTTCAAGATAATTTAAGTCGGATAAAATCTGGTCCTCTTTCACTTTCGGATCAAAAACAGAAATATGGGCTTGTTCACTCAACAGGTCATCAGCAACATAAATCGCAGCTGATTCACGGGTATCGTTGGTATCCTTTTTAAAAGCCCAGCCCAAAAAGGCAATTTTCTTTCCGGAAACCGTATTGTATAACGTACTGATGATATTTTTGGCGAAACGACGTTTTTGGTGGTCGTTCATGATGATTACCTGCTCCCAATAATCCGCGACTTCGTTCAATCCGTAAGTTTTAGCGATATACACTAGATTCAGGATATCTTTCTGAAAGCACGACCCCCCGAAACCTACGGAGGACTTAAGGAATTTCGATCCGATTCGGCTGTCCATTCCTATGGCACGTGCCACTTCATTAACATCGGCTCCGGTTCTTTCACACAATTCACTCATCGCGTTAATGGAAGAAACACGTTGCGCCAAAAAGGCATTAGCCGTTAGTTTTGATAATTCAGATGACCATACGTTCGTAGTTAAAATACGTTCCTGAGGAACCCAGTTCGCATAAATGTCAACCAGGGACTGTATCGCTTTTTGCCCTTCAGGCGTAGTATCACCACCGATTAACACCCTGTCAGGTGCCAATAAATCGGCTACAGCAGTACCTTCAGCCAAAAACTCCGGATTGGAAAGTATCTGAAACTGAACCCCGTTTCCGGTATGATCCAGGATATCTTTAATAGCACTGGCGGTACGCACCGGCAGCGTCGATTTTTCAACCACTATTTTATCGGTCTTTGCCACACGGGCAATCTGACGGGCACATAATTCGATGTGTTTTAAATCGGCAGCCATACCCTTTCCGACACCATAAGTTTTGGTTGGAGTGTTTACCGAAATAAAAATCATGTCTGCCTCTTCAATGGCTTTATCCACTTCTGTGGAAAAAAACAGGTTTCTGCCACGAGCTTCCGCCACTATGGCACTTAACCCCGGTTCGTAAACAGGAATATTATCGGTATTAGCTTCGTTCCATGCGGCAATTCGCTTCTCATTCAGATCGACAACCGTTACTTTGATATGCGGACATTTCTGAGCGATAACAGCCATGGTTGGCCCTCCTACATATCCGGCTCCGATACAACAAATAGTCTTTATCATATTTTATTTAAGGTTTTCCCAATACCACTTCACAGCTTCTTTCAACCCTTGTGAAATAGAGTATTGCGGATTGTAATTTAATAGTTTTTGTGCCTTTTCGATACTGGCCAGGGAATGCGGAATATCCCCCATTCGGTTGGGCCCGTGAACAACGGTAACTCCGGCAATTTCCGGATCGAATTCCGAAAGAAACTCTTTCAGATAACCTATCAGGTCGTTCAGCGTGGTCCGGTCGCCGAAAGCAGTATTATACACGGTATTGATGGCCTCCGGATTATTCGTCAGCATAGCCAGCTCATTCATCTGAAGCACATTATCGATATAAGTAAAGTCCCTTGAATAATTCCCGTCTCCGTTAATTACAGGACTTTCATGCTGCATTAACTGCATCACAAATTTAGGAATTACCGCAGCATATGAGCCGTTGGGATTCTGCTTCCGTCCGAAAACGTTGAAATACCGCAAACCGACGGTTTCCACGCCATAGGTCTTACTGAAAATATCGGCATACAATTCGTTGACATACTTGGTAATGGCATAAGGCGATAACGGTCTCCCGATGACCTCCTCCTCTTTGGGAAGACTTTCCGAATCCCCGTAAGTCGAAGAACTCGCCGCATACACAAACCGTTTGATTCCGGCTTCCTTAGAAGCGTGCAGCATATTTAAAAATCCGGAAACGTTAACCTCATTGGTAGTAATCGGATCCTGAATCGATCGCGGCACCGACCCTAAAGCCGCCTGATGCAAAACATAATCAATACCGTCCATCGCCTTCATACAGGTAGTATAATCCCTGATATCCCCTTCAATCAACTGAAAACCGGAATTTGAAATCAGATGCTCAATATTATGCCTGAACCCCGTCGAAAAATTATCAAGACAAACCACCCTGTAGCCTTTCTCAAGAAAGTACTCACACAAATTAGACCCGATAAATCCGGCGCCCCCTGTTATAAGAATGGTTAAATTGGTATCAGACATTTTTCATAATCATAAGATGCAAAGGTACTCTTTTTAGGAAGTTTTTACGATAAAGTCATCGTCAAAACATCGCTCAACAGTAAAAATTACTTCCTAATCAAAACAGCTTTTACTTTCTCTATAAAAGTTTTTTGCTGCTCCACTTCCATATAACCATTTCCGTAAGCACCGTACCCGTATCCGTATCCTGAACTGTACCCATATCCGTATCCATACCCGTACTTAACCTTGCTCTCAAAGTCATTAAACAGTATACTGATATTATGCAGTTCACCTCTTTTATGTTTTTCGTTCACAATGGAAAGCATTGCTTTTTTTGTGAAGTTCTGACGTGTCACAAACAATGTGGCATCACAGTATTGTGCAAGTTCCAGCGCATCTGCAACCAAACCTACCGGCGGTGTATCCAGAATAATGTAATCATACATTGTCTTCAATTCTTCAATCAACTCCCGCATTGAATCACCAAGAATCAGTTCGGAAGGGTTTGGAGGGATTGGCCCTGAGGTAATCACATCGAGATACGGAATGTGTGTACTTTGAACAATCTCACTTATTGACTTCTGCCCAATGAGATAATTTACCACCCCTACATTATTTTCGATATTAAAATCACCAAATATTCTGGGTTTACGCAAATCCAAACCAACAATTACCGTTTTCTTTTCTCCTAATGCAAAAACCGTCCCCATATTTATGGAACAGAAGGTTTTCCCCTCACCACCGACCGAGGAAGTCAGCATCAGAGTCTTTGTTCCTTCAGCTTTTTGCTTCTTATACATGTATTGCAATGACGAACGTATGGCCCTGAAAGATTCTGCCAGAGGCGATTTCGGTTTATCAAAAACAGAAAGATTACTCTCTGTATTCTTCTTTCCGATTATACCTATAATTGGAATTTTAGTAAGTCGCTCGATTTCTTCGGTAGTATGAATCGTATTATCCAATAGGGTAATTGCAAAAACGATCAGCAACGGTACCAGAAAGCCCAAAAGCAACGCAAGAATATAATTAACACTCGTTTTAGGGCCTATCAGTCCACCTCCCGTGTCTTTTGCCGAATCAATAAATTCAATATCCGAAACGTTGGCTGCTTTTACAATATCCGCCTCACTTCTTTTCTGTAAAAAAGTGTTGTATATATTATCATTCAGATCGTATTTCCTTTTGATTTTAGATAACTCCTGCTGTTCTTGCGGCAATTTCATTATAACACCTTCCGCTTCACTGATATTTCTGTCGATCAGATCTAAATCATATTGCAACGCCCCTTTAGCAGATCTGATATTTTCCAATAAAACCTGCTTAATGGCTTCCATGTCCTTATCAAATTCCTTAAAGAGCTTTTCACTTTTAAGAGAATATGCCTTTTCGGAGCGCTCGGTGGAAAGCAATATCAGTTTTGAAACATTGCTGACAATATTCGGATCGTCAATTCCGGCCACAGTGGGAGCCGGCAATCTCGAATAATCCGTGCTGCTTCTAAGATAACTGTTTAATGAATTATAGTAGACTATCTTACGTTCAACAGCATCCCGCTCAATATCATAATTCGTAAGTCGTTCCGTTAGTTTTTCACCACCACCTTCAAGTTCAAACACGTTTTTATCCCGTCCGAAATCTTTCAGTTCTTTCTCGGTATTTTTCAATTGCCCTTCCATCGCAAGCAACGTACTGTCAATAAAAGAAATAGTATTTATGGCAAACCTGTTCTTACCGTCTAATTGCTTCTTTTTGAGAATTTCGACGGTTGCATTAAGATATTCCACAAGTCGCGCCTTATTTGTTCCCTGAAGCCCTAAACTGATAACCGATCCGGCTTTATCCCCAACATCCACATTAATTGACTTATACCTCGCAACGGTGCCGTCAAAATTATTAAATCGGATGTAATACTCATTCCCAACGTAATCCCCCGGATTTTCATTGATAAATAACTTAAAATTAAGGAAAGGCAAATCAACCATTTCCCCCACCTTGTATCTTTTAGAAATTTCGGTATCCTGAACCAATGCAGTAGAATTCGAATTTGTGGCATAAATAAAAGTACCCACCTGATTACCTTCGAAATTAACCGTCAGTTTATACTCATTCTGACTGAGGAATTTTATCTGAATGGGAATACCGGCCAATTGCGCTTTTCTTTCGTCAATTGCCACATAAAACGGAACACTCCCATAAGCGTCAATAAGGCTGTATTCTCCCTGAATAAGGTAATCCGTATAGTAATTTAGCTTTTCCACGACCGCTTCGTTATGCGATCTCGATTTCAGTGCCGTAATGATCGTCTGAACTTTATCCGAAACCCCGCCCCAGTTAAAGACTAAACTGGTGTTTGAGGTAAAAAAGGAATTATTTTCATCTTTAACGACAATGGAAGCTTCCATACCGTAAATTTTCTCTTTACGGATATTAACCTGGTAGGCAATTGTGAACGTTATGATTAGTGACACCACAAACCATTTCCAATAGCTTAAAACTTTTAACAGGAATCCTTTAAAATCAAAACTGCTTTGATTTTCTGTAAAAGAAAAATCTTTGATATCCAGCATAACAATTATAGACTTTTAAGTAACACAAGCGTTGTTGTAAATAAGGACAATGCCGTAATGATGGTCGCTACGGATTGCACTCCGGTAGTTCCGGTTCCCCATGACTTCTGTTTTAACGGCTTAACATAGATATAATCATTGGGCTGCAGGAAATAATAAGGAGACTGCATGGCCTTAGCATCCGTAAGATCGATGGAATGCGTTTCCGTACCGTGCGGATACTGACGAATAATCGAAACATCCTTCCTGTTTCCCGTCAGGGTAATATCCCCTGAATTTGCGATAGCCTCCATAATGGTAGCCTTGTCCTGATACAATGTGTTTGTTCCGGGACTTCCGATTTCTCCATTGATTGTATACCTCAGTCCGGCCAATTTAACCGTTACGAAAATATTGGCTTCTTCTTTGAAATATTCCTCTAACAGTTGTTTTTCAACTTTTAACCGTATTTCATCCAGGGTAAATCCTAACACATTCAGTTCTCCGAGGATCGGCATTCTGATATTTCCGTGATCATCAACCGTAAACCCTTCAAAATACATGGCTTGCTCCGACTGACTGGTCCCTTGAGTCCCAGACGGTGAAAAAATATCTACCAGCTTCTGATCCAAAGCCCGAATATTAACACTCAATATATCATTTACCTGAACCCGATACGGCTTATTAACAATAGGATGAACGCTTACCGACAAACTGTCCTGAGTTTTATTCTGAAGATATGTCAGATCTTTTGAAGAGATGCACGAAACCGAAGAAAATCCTATAAGTAACAGTAAAAGAAAAAATTCTTTTTTCATCATTTTTATTTTAAAAAAACAAATATAGTTTTTCAATCGATATATTTATACTTATTCAGTAATATTACACCAAAAAGTAACGGTTACATATTCTTTAACGAATTCTCAAACGGAATCCGGTGCATCAGACTCCGCCCCAGCGTCACTTCATCAGCATATTCCAGCTCATCTCCAATGGCAATTCCGCGGGCGATTGCAGACGTAATCACACCGTATTCTTTAATTTGTTTGTAGATGTAAAAATTGGTGGTATCCCCTTCCATTGTGGAACTCAGTGCAAAAATAATCTCCTTCACGGTTCCTGATTTCACCTTCTCCACTAAGGAGCTGATATTCAACTGACTTGGACCAACCCCGTCAATAGGAGAAATTTTCCCTCCCAAAACATGGTACAGTCCTTTAAACATTCCGGTATTTTCCAGAGCCATCACATCGCGAATGTCTTCCACCACACAGATCAGCGAGGCATCACGCGAAGGGTTCGCACAGATTTCACAAACTTCCACATCCGAAATATTATGGCATTTTTTACAGAACTTAATTTCACCCCGCATGCTAAGCAAGGCCGATGTAAGTTGCTCCGTTTGCTCTTTCGGTTGCTTTAATAAATGCAATACCAAACGTAATGCCGTACGTTTTCCGATTCCGGGCAACTGCGCCATTTCGTTGACTGCTCTTTCTAAAAGTTTTGATGAAAATTCCATGACGCAAAAGTAGTTAATTTGAAAATTATCCGATTTGAGAATTTGAAGATTATTTGTGTAAATTGGCACACTAAAATTTTAGCAATGACATCGGCAACCATACTCACCATTATTATCATTTACTTCGGACTTTTAATCCTGATTTCCAACATCGTAAGCAAAAAAGACCACAGTAACGATACTTTTTTCAAGGCGAATAAAAATTCGAAATGGTACCTGGTGGCTTTCGGAATGATCGGAACGGCGCTTTCCGGAGTTACATTTATCTCGGTTCCGGGTGAAGTGGGAAATCCGGATCTGCAATTTAAGTACTTCCAGTTTATTTTAGGAAACGCCATCGGATTCCTTATCATTGCCAAAGTGCTACTGCCGTTGTATTACCGGATGAACCTTACGTCAATTTACGGTTATATCGAACAACGACTGGGAACCGTCAGTTATAAAACCTCGGCAATTATTTTCCTGATCAGCAGAACCATCGGATCGGCCTTTCGTTTGTATTTGGTGGTAATTGTTCTTCAGCGTTATGTTTTTGACGATTTCAATGTGCCTTTTGCAGCAACCGTTCTTATTTCACTTGGACTGATTTTCGCCTATACCTATCGCGGCGGACTGAAAACCATCATCATAACCGATACACTACAGACTTTTTTCCTGGTTTCCTCCGTTTTCCTAACAATCATTTTTGTTTGCAGAAGTCTGGATTTCGGTGCACTTGAAGCATTTGAAGCCGTTAAAAACAGTAATTATTCCAAAATATTTTTCTACGAAGATTACCTGCAGGGCAACTATGTCATCAAACAAATTCTCGGCGGAATCTTTGTAACGATAGCAATGGTGGGACTGGATCAGGATCTGATGCAGAAAAACCTGAGTTGTAAAAATATCGGCGAAGCACAAAAAAACATGTTCACCTTTACCGGGATTTTTGTGCTGATTAACATTTTCTTCCTAAGCGTTGGAGCTTTACTTTATATGTATGCCGAGAAAAATGGCGTGGCTATCCCAATGGTTGACGGTATTGCCCGAACGGATTATCTTTTCCCTGAAATCGCGTTCAGACATTTGAGCATCATTCCGGCCGTAATCTTCCTGTTAGGATTGACCGCGGCCACATTCGCCACAACCGACAGTGCTTTAACAGCCTTAACAACATCTTTTTGCGTCGATTTTCTTGGAATGGACAAAGCCGAAAACGCCAATAATATGAAAACCGTAAAAACAAGACATTTGGTTCATCTTACGTTTTCATTTTTAATGTTTTTGGTGATCTTGGTTTTCAATTCACTGAACGACAAATCGGTGGTAACCATGATCTTTACGGTTGCGGGCTATACCTACGGACCACTTTTGGGATTATACGGATTCGGACTTTTTATAAAATCGAAAACGGTTACCGACAAACTCGTACCCCTTGTTTGCGTCGTATCACCACTGATTACTTATTTCATCAATTCGAATTCCAAAGAATGGTTTGGCGGTTATGTATTTTCCTTTGAACTCATCATTGTTAACGGAGTGATAACACTACTCGGGTTGTTGTTAATAAGCAAACCGGCAACAGGGCAAACTCATTTTTAATACTGATTGGTACTGAGTAAAACCAAAGTACAGGCTACATCAACCTTAATATTATTGGCTTTCAGCAGTTGGTAAAACTCGGGATTTTCAGTTCCCGGATTGAAGATTACGCGTTTTGGTTTTAATCCGACGATGTAATTGTAGTATTCCCGCTGGCGAACCGGATTTAAATACAACGTAACCGTGTCGATATTTTTAAGTGGAATATGTTTGGTCTGGATTTTCACACCGGCCACTTCGCCCACGGTATGACCGATCCCGACTACGGAATGCCCTTTTTCGACTAAACTGTTTACGGCCATAAACGCATAACGTTCCGGTCTTACTGATGCCCCAAGTACCAAAGTTTTTTTCGATTTCATCGTATTTCTTAATTTCTTTCAAAATTACGCTTTTTAAACGAAATGAACATGATGGGAATTAGATGACAACCCAATAATAATTGACAAATAAAATCAGACAAATAAAAAACAATAACTAACTACATATTAAATCAATTTTGTATTTTAGTTTTTGACAAAGGTTAATTAACCTTTCCTTAATTTTAATTTTACGCTCCCGGGCAACAATCACTTTAATTTTGCAACAAAACCAATGGAATTATTTGTTTACATTTTCGCCGCCGTATTTTCAGTATTAAACCCTTTGGGAGCCGTTCCTGTTTTTGTCGGATTAACACAACACGACAGTCATGCCGAACGTTCCAGAACCTCTCTTTGGACCGCCATTAACGTTTTCATCATATTAATCATCTCTTTTTTTATTGGCGAATATGTTTTAAAGTTCTTCGGAATCAGTATTGATGCCCTGCGTATTGCCGGTGGTATGGTGATTGTAAGTTCGGGTTTTGCTTTATTAAGTGGGAATTTCGGAAAAAAAAGAGGTCTGAATAAAAAAATCACCAGCGATGCCCAAAAAAGAAATGATATCGCTCTTACCCCTTTAGCCATCCCAATGCTTGCCGGACCTGGCTCGATCTCCTTATTGATTGCCTTTTATCAGGATTTCCCTGAAGTAGCCGACAAAGCCATTGTTTGTGGTGCCATTTTAGCCGTAGCCATTTCTATTTTTATCATTTTAAGAAGCGCACATTATCTGTCCCGAATTTTAGGAGCTTCGGGTATCGTAGCCATTTCCAGAATCATCGGATTTATTGTAATTGCCATTGGAGTTCAATACATTAGCGTTTCGGTAATGAACATTTTCAAATCGATTTAACAATTGTTGCACTTCCCTTTTTCGTAACTTTAAAGAAAAAAGGAAGCCATGAAAATCTTACTCACCGGTGCAAACGGCTATGTCGGACGAAGACTGCTGCCTGAGCTATTGGCACAGGGCCATGAGGTAACTTGTGCTGTCCGTGACAAAATGCGCTTGGGACTGGACTCTGAAACACTGTCCAAAATAAGTATTTGGGAAGTTGATTTTTTATCCGAACCTGACTTTACAACCCTTCCAAAAAATATCGATGTAGCCTATTACCTCATTCATTCCATGTCGTCATCAACCGAAAATTTCGACAAAATGGAAACAGTCGCCGCAGATCATTTCAACGCTTATATGAATGAAATCAAGGTAAAACAAGTGGTATACCTGAGTGGCATAGTAAACAATAAAGTACTTTCCAAACACCTGAGTTCGAGAAGAAATGTGGAGAAAATCTTATACGGCGGAAATTTCAACCTTACCGTTTTAAGAGCCGGGATTATTGTGGGGTCCGGAAGCGCCTCTTTTGAAATCATCAGGGATTTATGCGAAAAATTACCGGTGATGATTACACCAAAATGGGTACTAACCAGAACGCAGCCCATTGCCATTCGTGATGTTATCAAATATCTTATCGGCGTACAACTCCGCGAAGACTGTTATAATCAGTCGTTTGACATCGGCGGTCCGGAAGTACTTACCTATAAAGAAATGCTTCAGCTGTATGCTAAAACCCGCGGATTTAAAAACCGGATCATAACGGTACCGGTCATGACACCCAAACTTTCTTCCTACTGGCTGTATTTTGTCACATCGACATCCTACAAGCTTGCGATGAATCTGGTGGACAGCATGAAAATTGAAGTCATCAGCAAAGATAATCGTTTGGAACAAATGCTGAACATGAAACCAATCTCTTATACCGATGCCATAAAATTAGCCTTCAAAAAAATTGAGCAAAATCTGGTAATTTCAAGCTGGAAAGACAGTTTGGTGAGCGGAAGGTTCAAACATAATTTATCCGAATTCGTTCAGGTTCCCACTTTTGGCTGTTTAAGCGATCATCAGAAAATAAAAGTTGGCAATCCGGAAAATGCCTTAAAAAACATCTGGAGCATCGGAGGCAAAAAAGGCTGGTATTACGGCAGTTGGATGTGGCAGATCAGAGGTTTTCTTGACAAACTTTTTGGAGGTGTCGGTCTGCGCAGAGGCAGAACCAATCCAAATCAATTGAATAGTGGTGCTGCTTTGGATTTTTGGCGCGTGCTTTTGGCCGATAAAAACAAAAAACGATTGCTTCTTTTTGCCGAAATGCGACTGCCCGGAGAAGCCTGGCTCGAATTTAAAATAGACGACAACAACATTTTACACCAAACAGCCACCTTTCGACCAAAAGGACTTTGGGGAAGACTGTATTGGTATGCCATGCTCCCTTTCCATTATTTTATTTTTGGAGGGATGCTGAAAAACATTGCCGGAAACAAGGCATAAAAAAAGACCTTAAATTAAGGCCTTTCTTGAATGTATTCCAATCAAAATTAATCTTCGTCTTCCTCTTTCGGTAAAAACACTTCAGCCATCATGCAGCGTGCACTTCCACCACCACAAGCTTCGATAGTTTCCAAACCGGAACTTAAAATTTCACAGTGTTTTTCAAGGGCCGTGATTTGTGCCGTCGTTAAACTTTGGTGTGCCGAAGTACTCATAACCAAATAACGTTTATCATTGGCACCGCGAACCTGAAGCATGTTTCCTGCGAAATTACTCATCTGGTCTTCCGTTATCAGAATAATTTCTTTTCCGTCTGATTTTAAACAATCCAAAACCATTTTACGTTCCTTCTTATCATCGATGGAATCCGCACAGATAACAGCGAAAGTTTCACCCAGACACATCATCACATTAGTATGATAAATATGTTTTCGCTCTCCATTTACGGTTTGGAACGCTTCGAAAATAACGGGATTCATTTCAAAATCTTCGCAAAACTCAATCATCAGTTCCTCGTTTGATCTTGAGGAAAGCGCACAATAGGCTTTTATATTGGCACGATCCAACACCAAACTTCCTGTCCCTTCCAGAAAAAGTCCTTCTTCCTCGGCAGAACTGTAATCTACAATCTGCTCGATATGAAAGCCCTGTTCTTCCAGAAGATCCAGAATATCTTCTCTTCGTTCTAAACGACGGTTTTCTGCAAACATCGGATACAAAGCTACATCGCCGTTCTGATGAAACGAAATCCAGTTGTTTGGAAAAATACTGTCGGGCGTATCCGTGTTTACAGTATCTTCCACAACAATAACATTCACCCCTACACTGCGTAATTTGGAAACCAAAGCATCAAATTCTTCCTGTGCCTTTGCATTAGCGGCTGCCGGCAATAGCGCATTCGCTTCTTTCTGGTAGTAATTATTCTCCGTTGTTTGTTCGTTTCTGCGAAAAGCCACCGGGCGAATCATCAGAACAGTATTTGTTGTTTGTTGCATACTTTTATTTTTTGAGTGTTTCCGTGATGGATTCGACCAGATCCAAAGTTATTTCGGCCATGGTATTTTTCTTTTCATCCAGACAAGGGTTTACTTCGACAATTTCCATACAAACCGTTTTATCCATTTTGGCGAAGTGAGTCAGTATCTCTTTTGCTTCTTCCGGAGTTAAACCATCTTTAACAGGTGTTCCCGTTCCGTGCGATGTTAAATCCGGATCCATGGAATCCACATCAAAAGACACGTAAATACAATCGCAGTCTTTCAGTTGTTCATCAATGGCTTTTAGTATTTCCGACATACCTTTAGTACGTACATCAGCCACTTTATGATTACGAATATTCAATCGACTTAAAACTGTATCTTCTTGTTCTTCCGTATCACGCACTGCTATATAAACCAAATCCTCAGAACTGATTTTGGGTGAAATACCGCCAATATGTTTTAATTGGTTCCAGAATGAAAGTGTATCCTGCGGAACTTCATTAGTTTTACATTCCAGATTATCAATTCCTAAAGCCGTAGCCAAAGGCATTCCGTGCATGTTCCCGGAAGGTGTCGTAAAAGGAGTATGAATATCAGCATGCGCATCAATCCAAACCACCCCCAAACGCTTATTCGGGAAAGCCGATTTTATTCCTGCAATCGTACCACCGGCCGAACCGTGGTCTGCGGCCAAAATCAACGGGAATTTATTATTCATCAACAATGAGGAAACCTTGCTATCCAGCATTTCATAAACATTTACCAAACCATCAATCCGTTTGGCATATTGGTGCGGGCTAGCCTTATCAAGTAAATCATTTACACATTCCAGTTTCTCGGTTGGATGTTCGCCAAAAATAAAACTTCCTTTTTTCCGGGCTGCGGTCATGATGGCATTAGGACCTAAAGATGCTCCCCGGGTACCGGCCGTAATCTCGGATGTGTTTATTACAAAAACAATATTTTTATCCATAGTATACTTCGCTACTATTATTTTTCCTTTATCAATACCCTAAAACAACCAGTTCCAAACAAATACATTGTCTGGTCATCCCGTTGTTTTCGGGCTTCTGACAAAGATAGAAAAAGGGCTTCGATAAAAGAAAAACTTATCTAAAAATAACAATAGGTAATAGTTAACACACAGGCAATCTGATTATTAAAACATCAGACCAGTATCAATTTTAATAAACATAAGTTAATTCTCAGTCTTTTTTTTATTAAATTTGATAAAAACGAAAAATTATGGGATTATCAAATTTTTTCAGTTCGCTATTCGGAAAGACTAAAAAGACTACCGAAGAATTGGGCGAAAGCGCTAGCACAATGGCCAATACAGCAATCAACAAGACAGAATCCTTCACTAAAGAGGTCGTCGAAAAAGTAGCTGATGCTGCAGAACATGCATCACACAAGCTAGAAGAGTTGGACATTCCTGATCGAATGGAAAATTTCATTGATGCAGCAAAAGAAAAAGCCGCACAGGCTGCTGATTGGGCAGAAGATAAGGCTCATGATGCCAAGGACGTTTTATCGGGAGTGGTGGACAAAGTGGAAGATACTATTAGCGGAATAACCGGAACCTCTAAGGAGACAACCGAAACTTTCGAAAATAAAGTGGCAGACGCAACTGAAGCCGTATCGAGCACAGCAACAGGAATGGAAACCAAAGTTGAAAATATTGCTACAGAAACCAAAGAATCTGTTTCTGATACTGCAGAGAATATCGAAAACAACATTGAAGAAGCGGGTGAAAAAACCGCTGATGAAGAGGATAAGCCAGTTTAAATTTTATTTGAGTCAATAAAAAAGCCCCGATTACATTTATCGGGGCTTTTTTTTATAATGAAGTTTTATCTCTGATTCATTTCCGTAAACGGACGTAATGCATATCCGGTATACACCTGACGTGGACGACCGATCGGTTCTTTGTTCACGCGCATTTCTTTCCACTGTGCAATCCATCCCGGAAGACGGCCGATAGCAAACAACACGGTAAACATATCCGTAGGGATTCCTAACGCACGGTAAATGATTCCGGAATAGAAGTCTACGTTTGGATACAGGTTTCTTGATTTGAAATACTCGTCCTGTAACGCCGATTCCTCCAAACGTTTCGCAATGTTCAGGATCGGATCGTTTACACCTAATTCAGCCAATACTTCATCAGCCGCTTTTTTGATGATTTTTGCTCTCGGGTCGAAATTTTTATATACCCTGTGTCCGAAGCCCATCAAACGGAACGGATCGTTTTTATCTTTTGCTTTCGCTAAGAATTTATCAGCATCACCACCGTCTTTCTGGATTTCTTCCAACATTTCCAACACTGCCTGGTTAGCCCCACCGTGAAGTGGCCCCCAAAGTGCAGAAACTCCGGCAGAGATGGACGCAAATAATCCGGCATGAGACGAACCTACCATTCTTACCGTTGAAGTAGAACAGTTTTGCTCGTGATCCGCATGAAGAATAAACAATTTATCCAACGCATTTACAACTACAGGATTGATTTTGTAAGGTCCTGTTGGCAATTCAAACATTAAACGCATGAAGTTCTCAACATATCCTTTAGTATTATCGTAATAATTCAAAGGGAAACCAGAACTTTTTCTGTACGTCCAAGTCGCCAAAACAAGGAATTTACCCATTGTCTTACAAACGGCTTCATACATTTCCTTTTCGTTCTCAACATTAACCACTTTAGGATTGAATGCCGTTAACGCACTTGTCAGTGAAGACAACACGCCCATTGGGTGCGCCGTTTTAGGAAAACCATCAATGATGTTTTTCATTTCTTCATTCACCAACGTATACTTATGAATATCCGTTTCAAACTGCGCTAATTGTTGTTTGGTTGGCAATTCACCAAAAATCACAAGATAAGACACTTCAAGAAAATTAGCTTTATCCGCTAAATCTTCGATAGCATACCCTCTGTAGCGAAGAATACCTTCTTCTCCATCAAGGAATGTGATTTTACTTTGGCAGGAACCTGAATTTTTATACCCCGGATCTAGCGTAATCGCACCGGTTGCAGCACGTAATTTTTCTATATCGATAGCAACCTCGTTCTCACTTCCCACGATAATTGGAAACTCATATTTGTTGCCATCAATCTCTAATATTGCAGTTTTCGACATGTGTGTATTAGGAATTAAATGTAATTGTTTTTTGTTGTAGGCGAATTTAAGAAATTACATTCTAATTAAAAAGAAAATATCAACATGAAATCGCAAATTCTTATAAAAATTAAGCAATGGTTATAAGCGATTACGGATGATTTGGAAATATTGTTCCGAATTAATCATTAAACCAGGAATTTCACCGATTGTCTTACCAATTGTTTACAAACCTTATCAATCGAAAAGCAAAAAACATCTATTTCAAAAACAGACAACTTCAAAAACAAACACAACAAACACATCGCAGTGAAAATTAGAACAATAACAATAATTGTGGTAATTTTGCTATAGACTCTCGCCAATTTTGGAAGCATTTAAATTTTCACTCTTACCGACATACTCCTAAAAAGAAAAACGATCCGAAATGAATCCGCTGAAATCACATCTTTCCCTTTATTTCATTTTCGGATTTTTGTATTTCCTTTCAACAGTCATGGATTGGCTTCTTCTATCCTATATTGCCAAACCTTTATTTATCGGTGCCATTTTTTTTTACTATATCGAAGAAAGGAAAACACCCGTTAACTATTACAATTGCACGGTTTTGTTTTTTTTGTTTTTATCTGGAATAATCAATTTACTGGAAGGCTACGATTACTTTGTATACATCTTATTCTTTAACTTTTTAGCCTACTGCATACTTTTCTTTCAACTGATTAAGCACTTAGCTGAAAGGCGACATCATAAAATTGAAAAAGAACATTCCCTTCAGTTAATTTTAACGCTAATTTTTTTGAGCTGCCTTCTTTACATTTCCTCATTTATTGTTTTTGACCGCTCTTTCGAATTATACAAAGCAATTTTAGTGTACGGAGTTGTTGTAGCATCTTTTGCATTGTGTGCCACTTTTCTCTACCTGTCGGAATCGACTCAAAAAAACATGTTCCTGCTGTTTTATGCCATAGACATTATTATCTGCGAACTCTTTTATATTATTTATCATTATTATTACAGCTTTCCGCTGCTCCGGTTTTCGAGTGTTTTCTGCTACATCCTTTCGTTTTATTTTCTGGCAAACTACTTCTTAAAGGAAAACAATCTCCAAACCAAGGAATGACTGATATACCTTAAACCCTAAAAAAATGTCCTTTTTTTCACTCTATATTAGTCAATTATTCTGATACCTGAGATTTAACCGCAAGGAGCGCAAAGTTTTTTCACAAAGTACGCGACGCTCTCCAAATTCAACGACCATTCCAAATAAGATTTAAAGCCCCCCTTTTAGCCCTGATGGGAGCGGTATCCTTTTGTGAATCTCGTTAGAAAAAACGAGATCCACAAAAGATATAGCGGACAGCAGGAACATGGTTTACTGATAAGCCCATCCCGATAACTATCGGGACATTCGCTCCTAAAAACATCAAAACCCAACCTCTTTAAAACAAAAAAACCAGCAAGAAAACTTACTGGTTTTAATTATATACCACAATAAACAATTATCTGTTTACTTTGAAAGCTCTTTCTTTAGGGAAGTAAGCCACTTCTGCCAATTCCTCTTCGATACGCAATAATTGGTTGTATTTTGCCATACGATCGGAGCGGGAAGCCGAACCGGTTTTGATTTGTCCGCAGTTTAATGCCACCGCCAAATCCGCAATCGTATTGTCCTCAGTTTCTCCCGAACGGTGCGACATTACCGAAGTATAGCCCGCATTGTGCGCCATGTTTACCGCCGCAATCGTTTCGGTCAACGTACCGATCTGATTTACTTTGATTAGGATCGAATTTGCAATGTTTTGCTCGATTCCCTGAGAAAGACGTTGTACGTTGGTTACAAACAAATCGTCACCCACCAATTGTACTTTATCTCCGATTTTTTCTGTTAAGTATTTCCAGCCAGCCCAGTCATCCTCGTACATCCCGTCTTCGATGGAAATGATTGGGTATTTTGCTGCTAATTCAGCCAAATAATCCGCTTGCTCTTCTGACGTTCTGATTTTTCCTGTTTCACCTTCAAATTTCGTGTAATCGTATTTTCCGTTTACATAAAACTCGGAAGCTGCACAATCTAAAGCGATCATTACATCCCCTCCAAAAGTATAACCCGCGTTTTCAACTGCCAATTTGATAGAATCTAAAGCGTCTTCTGTTCCTCCTGCTAAATTTGGAGCAAAACCACCTTCGTCACCTACGGCTGTAGAAAGGTTTCTGTCGTGCAATACTTTTTTAAGGTTGTGGAAAATTTCCGTACCCATTTGCATGGCGTGTGTGAAATTCTGTGCTTTTACCGGCATGATCATGAATTCCTGGAATGCGATAGGCGCATCGGAATGGGAACCACCGTTGATGATATTCATCATCGGAACCGGAAGTGTATTGGCAGAAACTCCGCCCACGTAGCGATATAAAGGCATTCCCAATTCGTTAGCTGCAGCTTTTGCCACCGCTAATGAAACCCCAAGAATTGCATTTGCACCTAAGTTTGATTTGTTCGGCGTACCATCCAAATCGATCATCATTTTATCAATTGCATTTTGTTCAAAAACTGACATTCCTACCAATTCGGCAGCAATGGTCGTATTTACGTTTTGAACTGCTTTTAAAACCCCTTTACCCATGAACGCTTTTCCGCCATCGCGTAATTCCACTGCTTCATGTTCACCGGTTGATGCTCCTGACGGAACCGCAGCTCTTCCTAAAATGCCGTTTTCCGTAACTACATCTACTTCAACCGTTGGATTTCCTCTTGAATCTAATATTTGTCTTGCGTGAACTTTGATAATCATGCTCATATTTATAGTAATTAGTCGTTAGTCGTTAGTCGCTAGTCAATGTTGCTAGTCGACAGCTTTAATGATTAGGCTTTTGATTCCTTAATATTATCAACAAATTGGTCGAATAAATAACGGGCATCGTGTGGTCCTGGGCTTGCTTCCGGGTGATACTGTACGGAGAAAACCGCTTTGTTTTTCATGCGCATACCGGCAACAGTTCCGTCATTCAAATGCAAATGCGTGATTTCGAAATCAGGGTGTTTTTCCAGCTCTTCTCTGTTTACAGCGAAACCATGGTTTTGGGATGTTATTTCTCCGCGATTAGTGATTACATTCATTACCGGGTGATTGATTCCGCGGTGACCGTTGAACATTTTATAGGTAGAAATTCCGTTAGCCAAAGCTAATGTCTGATGCCCTAAACAGATTCCGAATACCGGTTTATCTTCCGCGATGATCTGACGCGCCACTTCCTGTACACCTTTTAAAGGCTCCGGATCGCCGGGACCGTTGGAAAGGAAATAACCGTCGGGATTAAACGCTTTTAAATCTTCGAAAGTTGCGTTGTACGGGAATACTTTTACGTAACAGTCCCTTTCGGCAAGACATCTTAAGATATTGGTTTTGATTCCCAAATCTAATGCCGCTACTTTATAGGTTGCGTTTTCATCGCCGAAGAAATAAGCTTCTTTGGTTGAAACGGTTGATGCCAGTTCCAACCCTTTCATATTTGGCACATCGGCCAATAGTTTTTTTAATTCTTCTACCGGAGTTCCGTCGGTACAGATAACAGCGTTTTGCGCACCGTTGTCACGGATGTAAGCCACCAAAGCTCTTGTATCTACATCGGAAATCGCCACTAAGTTTACTTTTTCGAAGTACTCTAATAAGCTACCTTCTGCATCGGGTCTGGAGTAGTTAAAACTGAAGTTTTTACAAACCAAACCTGCTATTTTGATGCTGTCGGAATCGGTTTCATCGGCGTGAACACCGTAGTTACCAATGTGTGCGTTGGTCGCCACCATGATCTGACCGAAGTAAGACGGGTCGGTGAAGATTTCCTGATATCCTGTCATTCCGGTATTGAAGCATACCTCTCCAAAAGTTTTTCCTTCAATCCCGATGGATTTACCGTAAAAAACAGTTCCGTCGTTCAATAAAAGAATAGCCTGATTTCGATTTGAATATTTCATTTCTGTTGTTGTGTTGTAAAAAGTTGTGCAAATTTAATTCAAATTCTTGCGTTAAAAAAATTTCGTTTAAAAGAAGCCGAAAGTTTTTCTCTAGCCCTGATGGGAGAGGAAATTCCCGGCGTTGTGAGATTGCCCCGCAAGCTCACAATGACGGGGATTGCAACGGACAGCAGGAATATGGTGAAAAGAATGCCTGAAGTGTTGCTCCCAAAAAATCAAAAAAAAAGGACAAACTCTAAAAAGTTTATCCTTAATTTTTATTGAAAAATCAATGTTTCATGATTATTCTGTAGCTTCAGTAGTTTCTGTAGCGTCTGCTGCAGGAGCTTCCGGAGTTGCTTCAGCTTTTTTAGCTTTACCACGACGGGTTGTAGCTTTTTTAACTTCTTTCTTACCTCCGTTGTACAATTCGTTGAAATCTACTAATTCGATCATTGCCATATCAGCGTTATCCCCTAAACGGTTTCCTAACTTGATGATACGAGTATATCCACCTGGACGGTCTCCTACTTTCGCAGCAACTTCTCTGAATAACTCAGTAACACCGTATTTGTTTCTCAAGTAAGAGAAAACGATACGACGGTTGTGAGTTGTATCTTCTTTTGATTTTGTAATTAGCGGCTCTACGAATTGCTTCAACGCTTTCGCTTTAGCAACTGTAGTATTAATACGCTTGTGCTCGATTAACGAACAAGCCATATTAGCAAGCATCGACTTTCTGTGACCAGTTTGTCTACTTAAATGATTTACTTTTTTTCCGTGTCTCATGACCTAGTTTTTTAACCTTCATCTTGCTTCAATCCTTTTGGGAGCGCAAAATATGAAGTAATTTATTCTTTATCTAATTTGTATTTAGCTAAATCCATTCCGAAATTCAAACCTTTAACAGCGACTAATTCGTCTAACTCTGTTAATGATTTTTTACCGAAGTTACGGAACTTCATTAAATCATTTTTGTTGAATGATACTAAATCGCCAAGTGTTTCAACTTCAGCCGCCTTCAAACAATTTAATGCTCTCACTGACAAATCCATATCAACAAGCTTAGTTTTAAGCAATTGTCTCATGTGTAATGACTCTTCGTCATAGGATTCTGTTTGAGCAATTTCATCAGCCTCAAGCGTGATTCTTTCATCAGAGAACAACATAAAGTGATGAATCAAAGTTTTAGCTGCTTCTGTTAATGCATCTTTAGGATGGATTGAACCGTCTGTGATGATTTCGAAAACTAACTTTTCGTAGTCAGTTTTTTGCTCAACACGGAAGTTTTCAATTGAATATTTCACATTCTTTACCGGTGTATAGATAGAGTCTGTAAAAATAGTTCCTATTGCTGCGTTTTGTTTTTTGTTTTCTTCTGCAGGAACATAACCACGACCTTTTTCGATCGTTAATTCCATGTTGATGGTAATTTTACCGTCAAGGTTACAGATTACTAAATCAGGGTTTAACACCTGGAACCCAGAGATGTATTTTTGAAAATCACCTGCAGTTAACTGGTCTTTACCTGAGAAAGAGATAGAAACAGATTCGTTATCGATATCCTCAATCTGACGTTTGAAACGTACTTGTTTAAGGTTAAGGATAATTTCCGTAACATCTTCAACCACTCCAGAAATCGTAGAGAACTCATGTTCCACACCTTCGATTCGAACTGAAGTAATTGCATACCCTTCCAAAGAAGAAAGCAAAACACGTCTTAATGCGTTACCAACAGTCAATCCATAACCCGGTTCTAAAGGTCTAAATTCAAATTTACCTTCAAAATCGGTTGAATCGATCATGATAACTTTATCGGGCTTCTGAAAATTAAATATTGCCATATTTATTTCGACTGATGTCTAATTATTATTTGTTGTACAACTCTACGATTAACTGCTCTTTAATGTTTTCCGGAATCTGAAGTCTTTGAGGTACAGAAACGAAAGTACCTTCTTTAGTATCATTATTCCAAGTAATCCATTCGTAAACAGCGCTAGAATTAGATAACGAACGTTCGATAGCCTCAAGAGATTTTGATTTTTCACGAACTGCTACTTTATCACCCGGTTTAAGGTGGTAAGAAGGGATGTTTACATTTTCTCCGTTTACAGTTACGTGTCTGTGAGCTACGATTTGACGAGCCGCGCGACGAGAAGGAGCGATACCCATTCTGTACACTACGTTGTCTAAACGTGCTTCACAAAGTTGTAAAAGGATTTCACCTGTTACACCTTTTGATGCTGCTGCTTTTTCGAATAAGTTTCTGAATTGTTTTTCTAAAATACCGTAAGTATATTTAGCTTTTTGCTTTTCCATTAACTGAACAGCGTATTCAGATTTTTTACCTCTCTTTTTTGCTAAACCATGTTGCCCAGGAGGGTAATTTCTTTTTTCGAAAGATTTGTCATCTCCGAAGATTGCTTCGCCAAATTTACGAGCAATTTTAGTTTGTGGACCAGTATATCTTGCCATTGCTAAAAATTAAAAAAGGTAGGGATTATGAATTCAGGTCGTATCCTCCGATAATCTTATTTCCTACCTTGGTTATACTATAAATTATTAAACTCTTCTTCTTTTTGGAGGACGACATCCGTTGTGTGGCATTGGAGTTACATCGATAATTTCGGTAACTTCAATTCCTCCGTTGTGAAGTGATCTGATGGCAGATTCTCTACCATTTCCTGGACCTTTAACGTAAACTTTTACTTTTTTAAGACCAGCTTCTAACGCTACTTTGCTACAATCTTCTGCGGCCATCTGAGCTGCATATGGAGTGTTCTTTTTAGAACCTCTGAAGCCCATTTTACCAGCTGAAGACCAAGAAATAACTTCACCTTTCTTGTTTGTTAAAGAAATGATGATGTTGTTAAAAGTCGCATTAATATGTGCTTCGCCCGTTGATTCAACGATAACTTTACGTTTTTTTGTACTTGCCTTAGCCATACTACTACTTATTATTTAGTTGCTTTTTTCTTGTTAGCAACAGTTTTTCTTTTACCTTTTCTTGTTCTAGAATTGTTCTTAGTTCTTTGTCCTCTTAACGGAAGACCAGATCTGTGACGAATTCCTCTGTAACATCCGATATCCATTAAACGTTTGATGTTTAATGAAATTTCAGAACGTAATTCACCTTCAATTTTGAAATAAGAAACTGCTTCACGAATTGCTCCGATCTCGTCATCATTCCAATCTTGAACTTTTTTATCTTCGCTAACGTTAGCTTTTGCTAAGATATCTTGCGCTCTGCTGCTACCAATTCCGAAGATATAGGTTAGAGCAATAACTCCTCTTTTGTTTTTAGGTATGTCTACCCCTGCTATTCTTGCCATAATTATCCTTGTCTTTGTTTAAATCTAGGATTCTTTTTGTTTATAACGTATAATCTTCCTTTTCTACGCACGATAATGCACTCGGCACTTCTTTTTTTAACTGATGCTCTTACTTTCATTTTAATAGCCTTTAGTATCTATAAGTAATTCTTGCTTTTGACAAATCGTAAGGGCTCATTTCCAATTTCACTTTATCACCAGGTAATAATTTGATGTAATGCATTCGCATCTTACCGGAAATATGAGCAATTACTATATGTCCATTTTCTAATTCTACACGGAACATCGCATTTGATAATGCTTCAATGATTGATCCGTCTTGTTCTATTGCTGATTGTTTTGCCATAAAAATTAAGCTACTGCTTTTCTGTTTTTACCGCTTTTCATCAATCCGTCATAATGCTTATTCAATAAATAAGAATTTATTTGCTGAATAGTATCAATTGCAACTCCCACCATAATTAATAATGATGTTCCGCCATAAAACATTGCCCATCCTTGTTGAACACCGATCAAACTTACTGCAATAGCTGGGAACACAGCAATCAAAGCAAGGAATAACGAGCCCGGAAAGGTTAGTAATGACATGATTTTATCAAGATAATCACCTGTTTCCACACCTGGTTTAACACCTGGAATAAAACCGCCACTACGCTTTAAATCGTCGGCCATTTTATTGGTAGGTACCGTAATCGCGGTGTAAAAGTAAGTAAAAATTATGATTAACAAAGCAAAAACTAAATTATACTGCCATCCAAAGATATTCTGGAAGCTGGTAGTAATAGTTTGAGCGGCATCTGATGTAGATAAACCAGCTACTGCAGCAGGAATAAACATGATTGCCTGCGCAAAGATAATCGGCATAACTCCGGAAGCATTCAGCTTTAACGGAATCCATTGTCTGTTACCTCCCATGGCATCCTGTTCGAAATCTCCGGTAGTTGTACGTCTGGCGTACTGAACCGGTATTCTTCTAACCGCCATGGTCAATAAAATACAAGCAATGATGATCAATAACCAAATGATTACCTCAAGAACAATTAACATTGGTCCTCCGTTATTCTCTGTTACACGGGATGAGAACTCCTGAATGAATGCCTGAGGCAAACGAGCCAAGATTCCAACCATAATCAATAACGAAATTCCGTTTCCGATACCTTTATCAGTGATTTTCTCTCCTAACCACATTGCAAATATAGTCCCTGTAGTCAAAATGATAACAGATGAGAATATGAATGAGAACGAGTTAAATCCTAACAAGAAAGCATCGCCCGGCAATTGCTTGTAAAGGTTATAGATATAACCCGGTCCTTGCAATAAAGTAATACCGATAGTTAACCATCTTGTGATTTGGTTAATTTTCTTTCTACCACTTTCTCCGTCTTTTTGAAGTTTTTGCAAGTAAGGTATAGCAATACCCATTAATTGCACTACGATAGACGCAGAAATATACGGCATGATACCCAATGCAAATACAGATGCCTGCGAAAACGCGCCACCTGTAAATACATTGATTAACCATCCTATACCTTGATCAGTTTGAGTCGATAAATTTTGCAATTTAGTAGCATCAATACCTGGCAAAGTTACCTGCGCACCGAAACGGTACACAACCAACATTCCTAAAGTAATTAAAATTTTGTTTTTTAATTCTTCAATTTTCCAAACATTGACAAACGATTCTATAAACTTCTTCATCTTGGTATATTAGTTTATAAAGTTACAGCTTCTCCACCTGCAGCTTCAATAGCCGCTTTAGCAGTCGCAGTAAATTTGTGAGCAGTTACTTTTAATTTTGTTTTAAGCTCTCCTCCTCCTAATATCTTTACAAGCTCATTTTTGGTTGCTAAACGGTTTTCAACAAATACTGAAAAATCTACAGTATCAGTTACAATTCCGTTATCAACAAGCAACTGCAATGCAGAAAGGTTTACACCTTGATACTCTACACGGTTGATGTTTTTGAAACCAAACTTAGGTACACGTCTTTGAAGTGGCATTTGTCCACCTTCAAAACCAATCTTTTTAGAATAACCAGAACGAGATTTTGCTCCTTTGTGACCACGTGCAGCAGTACCACCTTTTCCAGAACCTTCACCTCTACCTAATCTTTTATTTTGATTGTGAGTTGACCCTTCAGCCGGCTGTAAGTTACTTAAATTCATAACTATTAATGTTATTTAGTTTCTTCAACAGAAACCAAGTGTTTAACTTTATTTACCATTCCAAGGATAGCAGAATTTGCATCATGCTCTACAGTTTGTCCTAATCTTTTAAGACCCAAAGCCACCAATGTTCTCTTTTGTGTAAGAGGGCAGTTGATTTGACTTTTAACTTGTTTTACTATTATTTTTGCCATAATTTCCTTGAATTAACCTTTGAATACTTTTTCTAAAGAAATACCTCTTTGTTTTGACACAGTGTAAGCACTTCTCATTTGTAATAAAGCATCGAAAGTAGCTTTAACAACATTGTGAGGGTTGGATGAACCTTGAGATTTCGACAATACGTCGTGAATACCCACTGACTCCAATACGGAACGAACTGCACCACCGGCAATTACTCCAGTACCATGAGAAGCTGGCATCAATAATACTCTTGCTCCACCAAATTTACCTTTTTGTTCGTGAGGTACTGATTGACCGCTCAATGGGATTCTCACAAGATTTTTCTTAGCATCTTCCACTGCTTTCGCAATTGCTTCAGAAACGTCTTTAGATTTTCCTAAACCGTGACCAACTACACCGTTTTCATCACCTACCACTACAATTGCAGAAAAACCGAAAGCTCTACCACCTTTTGTAACTTTAGTAACACGATTAACACTAACCAAACGATCTTTTAATTCAAGACCACTAGGTTTTACCAGTTCTACGTTTTTATAACTATGATACATAATTCTTAGAATTTAAGTCCAGCTTCTCTAGCGCCTTCAGCTAATGATTTAACACGTCCGTGGTATAAGTTTCCACCTCTGTCAAAAGTGATGGTTTCGATACCGGCTTTCAAAGCTTTCTCTGCGATTAGTTTTCCAACTGATGCAGCCGTTTCTATTTTAGTTCCTTTAGTAATACCAGCTTCTCTTGAAGAGGCAGCAGCTAAAGTTACACCGTTTACGTCATCTATGATTTGTGCATAGATTTCTTTGTTACTTCTGAATACAGACAAACGAGGTTTTGCAGCAGTTCCGCTTACAATCTTTCTAATTCTGTACTGTATTCTCTGTCTTCTATCAGATTTTGTTAATGACATACTCTTAGTTTTTAAGCTGATTTACCTGCTTTTCTTCTTAATACTTCACCTACAAACTTAACTCCTTTTCCTTTGTACGGCTCAGGCTTACGGAAACCTCTGATTTTCGCAGCTACCTGACCTAAAAGTTGTTTGTCATGTGAAGCAAGTTTAATGATTGGGTTCTTACCTTTCTCAGAAACTGTTTCCACTTTTACTTCAGAAACCACCTCAAGAACAATATTGTGAGAGAACCCTAAAGCGATATCCAATTTTTGACCTTGGTTTGCCGCTCTATAACCTACTCCCACTAATTCTAATTCTTTAGTGAAACCTTCGGATACACCAACAATCATGTTGTTGATTAAAGATCTGTAAAGACCGTGTTTTGATCTGTGATCTTTGTGATCAGTTGATCTTTCTACGATTACTTGACCTTCTTCAAGTTTAACAGTTACATCTGAAAAATCTTGAGTTAGTTCTCCTAATTTACCTTTTACTGTAATTACAGCGTCTTTCACTTCTACAGTTACTCCTGCTGGAATTGCAATTGGATTTTTACCTATTCTTGACATTACTAAGTCTTTTTATTAGTATACGTAACAAATAACTTCACCACCAACATTCAATTGTTTCGCTTGCTTTCCGGTCATTAAACCTTTAGATGTAGAAACAATAGCAATACCCAAACCATTTAAGATTCTAGGTAAGTTAGCAGCACCAGCGTACTTACGCAAACCTGGTTTACTAATTCTTTGGATATCTTTAATTACCGACTCTTTAGTTTCTTTGTCGTACTTAAGAGCGATCTTGATAGTTCCCTGAACAGAACTGTCATCAAATTTGTAACTTAAGATATATCCTTGATCGAATAAAATCTTTGTGATTTCTTTTTTCAGATTAGAAGCAGGGATCTCAACCACTTTGTGGTTAGCACGCACTGCATTTCTGATTCTTGTCAAAAAATCTGCAATAGGATCTGTATACATATGTATAAAATTGCGATTGTGGTTTTCGATAGGCACCCGTCTATCGAACCTTCAATCAATTAAAATTATTTTTTAGTTTGCAAAAGTACTAACTTATTGCGAGACTACCAAGAAGCTTTTTTAACCCCTGGAATCAATCCATTATTAGCCATTTCACGGAAAGTTACACGTGAAATACCGAATTGACGCATATACCCTCTTGGTCTTCCAGTTAATTTACAACGGTTGTGTAAACGTACCGGAGAAGCATTTTTTGGTAACTTTTGTAGGCCTTCATAATCTCCAGCTTCTAATAAAGCCTTTCTTTTTTCAGCATACTTGTCAACCATCGCTTGTCTTTTTACCTCGCGGGCTTTCATTGATTCTTTAGCCATAACTTAATTCTTTTTAAAAGGTAAACCTAATTGTGCTAATAATGACTTCGCTTCTTTATCGGTGTCAGCAGAAGTTACAAAAGTAATATCGAAACCAGAAATTTTGTTTACTTTATCAATATCAATTTCAGGGAAAATGATTTGTTCAAGCACACCTAAGTTATAGTTTCCTCTTCCGTCAAAACCTGTAGCTTTGATACCACTGAAATCTCTTACACGTGGTAAGGCTGAAGTAATCAAACGGTCTAAGAATTCATACATTCTCTCGCCACGTAAAGTTACTTTCGCTCCGATCGGCATCCCTTTTCTCAATTTGAAAGACGCAACGTCTTTCTTAGAGATAGTAGCTACCGCTTTTTGACCTGTAATTTTTGTTAACTCTTCTACAGCGTGGTCTACTAATTTCTTATCAGAAACAGCTGCACCAACACCACGGCTAATAACGATTTTCTCAAGTTTAGGAACCTGCATCACGTTTTTGTAACCGTACTCTTCTGTAAGAGCAGCGATAACTCTGCTCTTATATTCTTCTTTTAGTCTAGGTATATAAGTCATGACTATAATACTTGATTAGATTTTTTAGAAACTCTCACTTTCTTATCTCCTTCAACTTTAACCCCAACTTTAGTCACCGACTTAGTTTTAGGATCAATCAAAGAAAGGTTAGAGATGTGGATAGGAGCTTCTTTTTTAACGATACCACCTTGAGGGTTTTTTGCACTTGGTTTTGTATGTTTCGAAACCATATTCACACCTTCAACTATCGCTTTATTTTTCTCGCGAAGAACACGTAAAATTTTACCTTCAGCACCTTTATGGTCACCTGCGATAACTTTTACCACGTCTCCAGATTTTACTTTTAGCTTTATCATTGTCTAAACGAATTAAAGCACTTCTGGTGCTAATGATACAATTTTCATGAATTGTTTTTCACGAAGTTCTCTTGCTACAGGACCAAAAACACGAGTTCCTCTCATTTCACCAGCAGCATTTAACAATACGCAAGCGTTATCGTCAAATCTGATGTATGAACCATCGGCTCTTCTCACTTCTTTTTTGGTACGTACAACAACTGCAGTAGAAACGGCACCTTTCTTAACGTTTCC
Source organism: Flavobacterium limnosediminis JC2902 (assembly GCF_000498535.1). GTDB lineage: Bacteria > Bacteroidota > Bacteroidia > Flavobacteriales > Flavobacteriaceae > Flavobacterium > Flavobacterium limnosediminis. The sequence continues at coordinate 55,355 of NZ_AVGG01000011.1, forward strand.
GTTAGGTGTTGCGTCTTTAATAGATACTACAATTTTATCTCCAACAGAGGCATAACGACGTTTCGTTCCTCCTAAAACACGGATAGTTAAAACTTCTTTAGCTCCCGTGTTATCTGCTACTTTTAATCTCGATTCCTGTTGTACCATAATTACTTCGCTCTTTCAATGATTTCAACTAATCTCCAACATTTTGATTTTGATAAAGGTCGTGTTTCCATGATCTTTACTGTATCTCCAATATTGCAATCGTTTGTTTCGTCGTGCGCAACATATTTCTTTGTTTTTAACACGAACTTACCGTATAACGGGTGTTTTACTCTTCTAGTTTCAGAAACAACAATAGATTTCTCCATTTTGTTGCTAGTAACTACACCAATTCTTTCTTTTCTTAAATTTCTTTTTTCCATCTTTCAGAAGAATACAATTATAGTAACTCTCTTTTAGTTATCTCAGTCGCTACTCTGGCAATTGATCTTCTTACAGCTCTTAACTGTAATGGATTCTCAATTGGAGAAATTGCGTGAGCGTTTTTTAGGTCGGCATATGTCTTCTTTAACTGACTAAGTTGTCCTTGTAACTCAGCTGCAGATAGATCTTTAATTTCTGATTGTTTCATAATAAAATTGATTATGCTTCGAAATCTCTAGCAACGATAAACTTAGTTTTAACAGGCATCTTTTGTGCTGCAAGACGTAACGCCTCTTTTGCAACTGACAAAGGCACTCCACCTACTTCAAACATAATTCTACCTGGTTTAACAACTGCAGCCCAGTATTCTACTGCACCTTTACCTTTACCCATACGTACTTCAAGAGGTTTCTTGGTGATAGGTTTGTCCGGGAAAATTTTAATCCATAATTGTCCTTCTCTTTTCATGTAACGAGTTGCCGCGATACGTGCAGCTTCGATTTGACGAGAAGTAATAAAAGATGAATCTAAAGATTTGATACCAAACATTCCATTTGAAAGCTCATGTCCTCTTTGAGAAACGCCTTTCATTTTACCTTTCTGTACCTTACGGTATTTTGTTCTTTTAGGCTGTAACATTTTTCTTTAGTTTAAAATTTACTTTCTTTTACGAGCGTCTGGTTTTCCTCCTTTATTAAAAGGCTTTCTATCTCCTCTCGAAGAATCGCCACCTTTACCTCCAGCTTGTTTTTTGTCCATACCTACAAGTGGAGAAAGATCTCTTTTACCATAAACTTCGCCTTTCATGATCCACACTTTGATTCCCATTCTACCATAAGTAGTATGTGCTTCAGCAAGTGAGTAATCGATGTCAGCTCTGAAAGTTGATAGAGGAATACGTCCTTCTTTGAACATTTCCGAACGTGCCATTTCAGCACCGTTCAAACGACCCGAGATCATAACTTTGATACCTTCTGCATTCATACGCATAGCAGCAGCAATAGCCATTTTAATTGCACGTCTGTAAGAAATACGACTTTCAATCTGACGAGCGATACTTGTACCTACTAAGTAAGCATCAAGTTCAGGTCTTTTGATTTCAAAGATGTTAATTTGAACCTCTTTGTCAGTAATTTTCTTAAGTTCTTCTTTTAACTTGTCTACCTCTTGGCCACCTTTTCCGATAATGATACCAGGTCTAGCAGTAGTGATAGTAACGGTTACAAGTTTCAAAGTTCTCTCGATGATTACTTTAGATACACTAGCTTTTGATAAACGAGCATGAATGTACTTTCTGATTTTGTGGTCTTCGGCAAGTTTATCACCGTAGTCATTTCCACCATACCAGTTAGAATCCCATCCTCTGATGATACCAAGGCGATTTCCGATTGGATTTGTCTTTTGTCCCATCTTATTAATTGCTTTGTGTGTTATTATTATCTCCAATCACGATTGTTACGTGGTTAGAACGTTTTCTGATTCTGTGTGCACGACCTTGTGGAGCCGGACGAAGTCTTTTCAACATCATACCACCATCTACAGTAATCGTTTTTACGAATAAACCTGCTTCTTCCATATTAGAATCTGCGTTTTTAGCTTGCCAGTTAGCAATTGCTGATAACAACAATTTTTCTAATTTGCGAGAAGCTTCTTTAGAACTAAATCTTAAGATATTTAGTGCTTTTTCAACTTTCTGACCTCTAACCAAGTCTGCAACTAAGCGCATTTTTCTAGGTGAAGTAGGGCAGTTATTCAATTTTGCAAAAGCAATAGACTTATTAGCCTCTTTTCTTGCATCAGCTGTTTCTCTTTTACGAACTCCCATAGCTTCTTATTTTTTACCTTTATTTTTTGCACCGGCATGACCTCTAAAAGATCTTGTTGGTGAAAATTCTCCTAATTTATGACCTACCATGTTTTCTGTAACGTAAACAGGTACAAATTGACGACCGTTGTGAACTGCGATAGTTTGCCCAACAAAATCCGGAGTAATCATTGAAGCTCTAGACCAAGTCTTTACCACTCCTTTGTTACCTTTTTCGATATTTTCCTGAACTTTTTTCTCTAACTTAAAGTGAACAAAAGGTCCTTTTTTTAATGAACGTGCCATATCTACTTATTATTTCTTTCTACGTTCTACGATATACTTATTACTCGGGTTAACTTTAGAACGAGTTCTATAGCCTTTAGCAGGTAAACCTTTTCTTGAACGTGGGTGACCTCCAGAAGAACGTCCTTCACCACCACCCATTGGGTGATCCACAGGGTTCATCGCTACCGGTCTAGTTCTTGGTCTTCTGCCTAACCATCTAGATCTACCAGCTTTACCTGATACAACTAATTGGTGATCTGAGTTAGAAACTGCTCCAATTGTTGCTGAACAAGTCAACAAGATTAACCTTGTCTCACCTGAAGGCATTTTGATTGTAGCATACTTTCCGTCTCTTGCCATTAACTGAGCGAAAGTTCCAGCTGAACGAGCGATTACCGCACCTTGACCTGGTCTTAATTCGATACAAGAAATAACAGTACCTAGAGGAATTTTACTTAATGGTAAAGTATTACCGATTTCCGGTGCTGATTCAGGACCAGAAACTACAGTTTGTCCTACTTGTAAACCATTCTGAGCGATGATATACGTTTTAGCACCATCTGCATAGTACAATAACGAAATGAACGCTGAACGGTTTGGATCGTACTCGATAGTTTTAACTACAGCAGGAACTCCTACTTTAGTTCTTTTAAAATCAACTAAACGATACTTTTGTTTGTGACCACCACCCGTATAACGCATGGTCATCTTTCCTTGACTATTTCTACCTCCAGAGTTTTTTTTCGGTGCGATCAATGAACGCTCCGGCTTATCAGTTGTAATAGTGTCAAAGCTATTAACAACTCTAAAACGCTGACCTGGGGTAATAGGTTTTAATTTTCTAACTGACATGTTCTATTAGATATTATTATAAAAATCTATTGTTTCTCCTTCTTGTACTTGAACAATTGCTTTTTTGTAAGCACTGGTCTTTCCACTGATTAAACCACTCTTAGTGTATTTAACCGATCTATCAGCTCTGTAATTCATTGTATTAACAGTAACCACATTCACACCAAAAGCAGCCTCAACAGCATTTTTGATTTGAATTTTGTTTGCTTTTCTGTCAACTACAAAACCAAAGCGGTTGAAAGTTTCTCCCTCTTTGGTAATTTTTTCAGTAATGATAGGTTTAATTATGATACTCATAGCCTATTATTTGCTTAAATTTTCTTCAATTCCTTCTAAAGATCCCTCTAAAAGCACCAAATTATTAGCATTTAAAATAGCGTAAGTACTTAATTCAGAGGTAGTTACAACATTAGACGCTTTCAAATTTCGAGATGACAAATATACATTTTTATTTGAATCACCCAATACAAATAGAGATTTTTTGTTTTCTAACCCTAAAGCTTTCAATACGTTAATGAAATTTTTAGTGTTTGGAGTTTCAAATGTAAAGTCTTCAAGAACTACTAAATTGGACTCTTTTGCTTTAATTGAGAAAGCCGATTTTCTAGCCAATCTCTTTAAAGTTTTGTTCAATTTGAAAGAATAACTTCTTGGTCTTGGACCGAAAACTGTTCCCCCACCTTTAAACAAAGGATTCTTTGCACTACCCGCACGAGCAGTACCAGTTCCTTTTTGTTTTTTAATCTTACGTGTACTTCCCGCAACTTCAGCTCTTTCTTTAGCTTTGTGAGTACCTTGTCTTTGATTTGCTAAATATTGTTTAACATCAAGATAAACCGCATGATTATTTGGTTCAATTGCGAATACTGAATCAGAAAGTTGAACTTTTCTTCCAGTGTCTTTTCCGTTGATATCTAATACTTTTACTTCCATTACTTATGAATGATTACGTAAGAGTTTTTGCATCCAGGAATCGCTCCTTTTACAACAAGTAGATTCTTTTCAGCAACTACTTTTAAAACTCTAAGGTTTTGAACTGTTACATTATCTCCTCCCATTCTTCCAGCCATACGCATTCCTTTGAATACTCTAGACGGATAAGATGAAGCTCCAACAGAACCTGGCGCTCTTAAACGGTTGTGCTGACCATGAGTAGCTTGTCCAACACCACCAAAACCGTGACGTTTAACAACCCCTTGGAAACCTTTACCTTTAGACACACCTTGTACATCTACAAATTCTCCTTCAGCAAAAAGCTCTACAGTGACAACATCACCTAGCTTATGCTCCGTTACAAAATCCTGAAATTCAACGACTTTCTTTTTTGCAGAAGTACCTGCTTTTTTAAAGTGACCTAAGTCAGCTTTAGTAGCATGTTTTTCTGTTTTGTCATCGAAACCAAGTTGCAACGCTTCATACCCGTCAACCTCATTGGTTCTGACTTGGGTAACGACACAAGGACCAGCCTCAATTACAGTACAAGGAATATTTTTCCCGTTCTCATCGAAGATACTAGTCATGCCGATTTTTCTTCCAATTAACCCAGACATATAAAACTAATTATTAATTACTAATTAAAACTTTTTTTGTTTTTAGAGTGCGCAAAAGTAAGCATTAAGTTTTAATAAAAAAAACTTAATGCTTAAATACTTTTAAATGCGGTACTTATACTTTGATCTCTACTTCAACACCACTTGGCAACTCTAACTTCATTAGAGCGTCAATAGTTTTTGAAGAGGAAGAGTAGATATCTAATAATCTCTTGTATGAACTTACCTCAAATTGCTCTCTTGATTTTTTGTTTACGTGCGGAGAACGCAATACAGTGAAAATCTTTTTGTGAGTTGGTAATGGAATTGGTCCTGTTACTACTGCACCTGTACTTTTTACAGTTTTTACAATCTTCTCAGCTGATTTATCAACCAACATATGATCGTAAGATTTTAATTTTATTCTGATTTTTTGACTCATTTTCTTTAGAATTAAGCGTTTCCTTTTGCTTTTTTGATAACTGCTTCAGAGATATTAGAAGGTGTCTCAGCATAGTGTGAAAACTCCATTGTTGAAGTTGCTCTACCTGATGATAATGTTCTTAACGTAGTTACATAACCAAACATTTCAGATAAAGGCACATCAGCCTTGATTGTTTTAGCACCTGCTCTGTCACCCATATCATTAACCTGACCTCTACGACGGTTCAAATCACCTACGATATCACCCATGTTTTCTTCTGGAGTAATAACTTCGATTTTCATGATCGGCTCAAGAATAACAGCTCCTGCAGCTTTTCCAGACTCTTTGTAACCCATTTTTGCAGCCAACTCGAAAGAAAGCGCATCAGAATCCACAGGGTGGAAAGATCCATCCAACAAAGTAACTTTTAAACTATCAACAGCATATCCAGCCAAAGGTCCAGTTTTCATAGCTTCACGGAAACCTTTCTCAACTGCAGGGATATACTCTTTAGGAACGTTACCACCTTTAACCTCATTAACAAACTGTAATCCCATTGCTGGTTTACCGTCCACTAAATCAGCAGGCTCGATTCTAAATACGATATCACCGAATTTACCACGACCTCCAGATTGTTTTTTATAAGTCTCTCTGTGTTGTGCCGCTTTTGTGAAAGCTTCTTTGTACTCAACTTGAGGCTCACCTTGGTTCACTTCAACTTTGAATTCACGTTTCATACGATCTACTAAGATATCTAAGTGAAGCTCACCCATACCTGAGATAATCGTTTGACCTGAAGCCTCATCAGTTCTAACTGTAAACGTAGGATCTTCTTCAGCTAATTTCGCTAAAGCCATACCCATTTTATCTACGTCAGCTTTTGTTTTAGGCTCAATCGCGATACCAATTACCGGATCAGGGAATTTCATCGACTCAAGAATGATTGGGTGTTTTTCATCACACATTGTATCTCCAGTCTTGATATCCTTAAATCCCACAGCAGCTCCAATATCTCCAGCCTCAATATATTCGATTGGATTTTGTTTGTTAGCGTGCATTTGGTAAATACGAGAGATACGCTCTTTGTTTCCTGAACGTGTGTTCAAAACATAAGAACCTGCATCTAAACGACCTGAGTAGGCACGGAAGAATGCTAAACGACCAACATAAGGGTCAGTAGCAATCTTAAACGCTAAAGCCGCGAAAGGCTCTTTTACATCTGGTTTACGTAAGATTTTAGTTTGATCTTCCTCTAATAAATCAGCATCATCAGGGTGAATACCTTGAATACCTTCTTTATCCAAAGGAGATGGTAAATATTTACAAACTGCATCTAACATGAATTGAACTCCTTTGTTTTTGAAAGAAGAACCACAAATCATCGGAATGATTGCCATGTCGATTGTAGCAGCACGTAATGCATTGTTGATCTCTTCTTCAGTAATAGAGTTCTCATCCTCCATATACTTATCAAGAAGATTCTCATCATACTCAGCAACCGCTTCGATTAATGCAGAACGGAATTCTTTAACTTCCGCTACCATATCAGCAGGGATGTCAACAATATCAAAAGTAGCTCCTTGTGTTTCATCATGCCATACAATAGCTTGATTTTTCACTAAATCCACTACTCCTTTAAAATCATTTTCTTCACCGATTGGCAATGTGATCGCAACTGCATTAGACTTTAACATGTCTCTAACTTGCTGACATACGTTCAAGAAGTTAGAACCCTGACGGTCCATTTTGTTTACGAATCCCATACGCGGCACTCTATATTGATCTGCAAGTCTCCAGTTAGTTTCTGATTGAGGCTCAACACCATCAACAGCACTAAACAAGAAAACCAATCCATCCAATACACGTAACGAACGGTTTACCTCTACAGTAAAGTCAACGTGTCCCGGGGTATCAATAATATTAAAGTGGTACGGTTTTGATTCAGGTAATACTTTACCCTGCTCAGTTGGGAAATTCCACTCACAAGTTGTAGCAGCAGAAGTAATGGTAATACCTCTTTCCTGCTCTTGTGCCATCCAGTCCATTGTTGCAGCACCTTCGTGCACTTCACCAATTTTGTGTGATTTTCCAGTATAAAACAAGATACGCTCCGTTGTTGTTGTTTTACCAGCATCAATGTGAGCCGCAATCCCGATATTTCTTGTGTATTTTAAATCTCTAGCCATTTCTTATGAATTAAAATCTAAAGTGAGAGAATGCTTTATTAGCTTCTGCCATTTTGTGAGTATCCATTCTTTTCTTAACAGCAGCACCTTCTTCTTTAGCCGCAGCTAAGATTTCAGACGCTAATTTGCCTGCCATTGATTTTTCATTTCTTCTTCTTGCATAAAGAATCATCCATTTCATCGCCATAGAAATTTTTCTATCCGGACGAATTTGCATTGGAATTTGGAATGTAGCTCCACCCACACGACGTGAACGAACTTCTACGTGAGGCATAACATTTGTTAATGCATCTTTCCAGATTTCTAATGATGATTTTTCTGCATCTTGCTTCTTAGACTCTACGATGTCAATTGCATCATAAAACACCTTGAACGCTGTTGATTTCTTACCATCCCACATTAAGTTGTTCACAAAACGCGTTACCAATTGATCATTAAATCTTGGATCTGGTAAAAGAGGTCTTTTTTTGGCCTGTCTTTTTCTCATGTCTTTTTCTTAAAAGTTTTTAAATTACTTTTTAGCTTCTTTAGGGCGTTTAGCACCGTACTTAGATCTTCTTTGCGTTCTTCCTGCAACCCCTGACGTGTCAAGCGCTCCACGAACGATATGATATCTAACACCTGGTAAATCTTTTACCCTTCCGCCTCGCACTAATACTATCGAGTGCTCTTGTAGATTGTGTCCTTCACCTGGGATGTAAGCATTTACCTCGTTACCATTTGTCAAACGTACACGCGCAACTTTACGCATTGCCGAGTTTGGTTTTTTTGGTGTAGTAGTGTAAACACGCGTACAAACCCCTCTTCTTTGAGGACAAGAATCTAAAGCAACCGATTTACTCTTCTTAGTGATCTGAGTTCTTCCTGTTCTTACTAATTGTTGAATTGTTGGCATAATTAAATACTAAAAATTTCTTATTTTTAAATTTCCCGCTTTTTACGGGGTTGCAAATGTAGAAATTAATTTCGAGAAAACAAACCATAAAACATTAATTTTCAACTACATTAATCAACACATCGATCAAAGATACTTTTTTCTCTTTTTTACGTTATTTTTACCAAAACAAATCCGGCTCTTGAAAAACATTCTTCTACTCACCCTTTTCACCATCACCTGCTTTTCAGTAAAAGCACAAAATCTGCATCTGAAAATCGAAGGGATTTCAACCGAAGAAACCAAAATCATCGACAGTATCGGATACAAAAAACAACACGAAAATACCAAATCGATTCTTAACGAAACCGGAAACCTATCCGCTACCCTGTTCAAAAAAGGGTATCTGGAAAGCCAATTGCTGAATCAGAAAAAAACAAGCGACAGCTCGTTCGTGTTTTATTATTCCGTCGGAAAACAAACTTCACACATACATATATATATAGGTGTACTTTCCGAAGAAGAAAAAAATTTGCTGGAATTCGAATCCGATACCCTAAAGCTAACCACTTCGGAAGTGGAAAACTTCATGAACACCAATCTGGCCAAACTAGAACAAAGCGGCTACTCGTTGAGCGAACTGCGGTTGGTGAACCATAAAAAAATCGGCAATCACCTTTCAGCTACACTACAACTCAAAACGGAGAAGAAACGAAACCTGAACGACATCGTAATTATTGGCTACGACAAATTCCCGGAAGGCATCCGAAAAAATATCGCCAAACAATACCAAAAACAACCTTTCAATCAGGAAACTTTAAAAAAACTCGATAACGATTTCAAGTCGCTGCCCTTTGTCGCCCAAATCAAATATCCAGAAATTCTGTTCACCAAGGACAGCACAAAGGTATATGTGTATTTAGAAAAAACGCGTGCCAACCGATTTGACGGATTTATAGGCTTTGCCAACGAAGAAAACACAGGCATCCGTTTTAACGGCTATCTCGACCTGCTTTTGAACAACGCTTTAAATTCGGGAGAGAAGTTTAATCTATACTGGAAAGGCGACGGTAAAAAACAAACCACATTTAATATCGGCACCGAAGTCCCTTACATTTTTAAAAGTCCTCTTGGCATTAAAGCCAATCTTCGAATCTTTAAACAAGACAGTCTTTTCCAAAATACAACCACCGACATTGATTTAGGTTACTATTTCAATTACAATTCCAGAGTTTTTCTCGGATACCAATCGGCAGAATCGGTGGACATCCAAAAAACGACTTCCGGTACGATTAGCAGTTATTCCAACTCATTCTGGACCACTTCCTACCAGTTCACCAAACCCAATCCGGACGATTTTCTGTTCCGTGAAAAAATCAGCTTAAATGTGAAATTCGGAACCGGAAAGCGCACATCAAAAATAGAAACCAACAGCCAGCAATTCACCCAACTTGGCGCGCATTACAATTTCTATCTGAATAAAAAAAACATCATATTCGTCAAAAACCAAAGCTTCTACCTCCAGAGCGACAACTACATCAGCAACGAATTGTACCGTTTCGGGGGAATCAATTCCATACGGGGATTCAGCGAAAACAGTTTACAAGCGAATTTATTTACCGCCCTTATAACCGAATACCGCTACGTTTTAACACCCGGTATGTACGTACACAGCATCATTGATTACGGCTATTTTCAGGATAAAACCGCCGATACAAAAGAAAACCTGCTCGGTCTCGGATTTGGTTTCGGCCTAATAACCAAAAACGGATTATTCAATTTAATTTACGCCAACGGAAGCACTCGCGACCAAGCCATAAAACTTTCGAACTCCATCGTTCACATCAGTTTTAAAACGAATTTTTAAGAGAGACTTCTTAGACAACTTAGACCGTTTAGATTATTAGACTTCTTAGATAAATTATACCTTTTAGATTTTTACAGACGTCACAGATTATTAGATCTTTAAAAAAGACCCGATCTTTTAAAATCAAATTTTAAATAAACTGAAAAGTCTGAAAATCTAGGTAGTCCGGAAAATCTAATAATCTAAAAAGTCTAATTTGTCTAAAAATCTAAGTCGTCTAAAAATCTAATATACTATCTTTGCCTCATGGAAAAAGAACACCTAATATTCGGAATCAGAGCCATTATCGAGGCCATAAACGCAGGAAAAGAAGTTGACAAAGTTTTTATTCAGAAAGACGCACAAGGCGATCTGATGCAGGATTTGATGAAAACGATGAAAAAAAACAGCATCAATTTCTCTTATGTTCCCGTAGAAAAATTAAACCGATTAACCTCCAATAACCATCAGGGTGCCGTGGCTACCATTGCCCCTATTTCGTTTGTATCACTGGAAACTTTAGTGGAAGGCGTAATCGAAAGTGGTAAAAAACCCCTGTTCTTAATTTTAGACCAATTGTCGGATGCACGTAATTTCGGTGCCATCATCAGAACAGCAGAATGTACCGGTGTAGACGGAATCATTGTTCAGAAACAAGGTTCAGCTCCCGTAAACGGTGACACGGTAAAAACCTCTGCCGGCGCGGTATTCAACGTGCCCATCTGCAAAGTGGATCATATCAAAGATGCCATTTTCTATTTACAAGGTTCGGGAATCAAAACCGTAGCCGCAACCGAAAAAACAGAACAAAACATTTACGATATCGACTTTAGTGAACCCGTAGCGATTATCATGGGAAGCGAAGACCGCGGGGTGAATCCGTCCGTTTTAAAAATCGTGGATGAAAAAGCGAAGTTACCAATGTTCGGCACCATCGGCTCACTGAATGTGTCCGTGGCTTGTGGCGCATTTTTATACGAAACCATTCGTCAGAGAAGTTAATCTCACAGAAATAACAGAATTAGGAAAGTCCGAAGCGAATGTTTCGGGCTTTTTTTGTGGTCGCAATTCCCGCTCTCGCCTTTAGTTCCCACCTAGCGGTGGGAAGCTACCGGCTCCATCGGGGCTAGATGGGTTTCCATTTGTGTATCTGTAACGGCAACACCCTAAAAACAAAGTATCAAAACTTCTGATTTTCAAACACACAGTTCCAATTTATTCGCCCCCAAAATACACGACAAAGCATTTACTAACTCAATTAAAAAAGGATTCTATTTCGCGTGACAATTTATCCAGATTCACTTTCTCAAAAGCGTGCACCGTATTGGGCACAACCCAAAACTGATTATTTGCCTTTGAATTGTACAGCGCCCGCGTTTCGTCTAAACTCACCATAGCATCCTTATCACCAACCGAAAAAAGAACAGGTTGCTCTAAACTGCCTACTTCGGCAAGAGTAAGCGGAGGCTGTTGCCCCATAACAAGCATCATTTTAGCCGTTTCTTTTACCAATTTTGGCGCTTTATCCACTTGATGCAATACCTGCAGGTATTGGGTAAATTTAGGCACCTTCTGCTCCATAATTTCCCAATTTAACATCGCTGCTTCTTTTTTGCTGCTTTCCGGATTCCAGTCAAACTTAGTCGCCAACGTAAATACTTTGCTGACCATGTGCGGGTAATGTTTGGCCAGATACAAGGCAACATAGCCTCCCATACTGTAACCGAAAATCGCTACATTGCTAAGTCCATGCTGATTCAAAAAATCGAGGACCTGTTGGGAAAAAGAAGGAATACTCAACGTTTCACGATCAATCAGCGGAGAATTGCCATGACCAATAAAATCAAGAGTGTAAACTTGGTAACGGGCAGAAAGTTGTTTTTTTAAGGTTTCGAACTGGGCTTGCGAACCCAATGCTCCATGTAAAAGTAATAAAGGCTGCATAGGCATACTGATTAAAAAACCAAAGATACATTTTTGAAAGATTTTTTAGATACTTTGTTTTTACTATTGAAATTGTTCTTTATTGGCGACATCGCGCCCCGAAGACTCATCATTTGACTCATCCGATTCTTTCAAAAAATAAATAACCGGTAAATTCGATATAAAATAGGAATACTGCTCGGCAATCGGTTCCGGTTTGGGGGTTGGTACAAAATTGCCATTTTCGTCAAAATGTTTCATAAACGGGTCTAGAGACGGATCGAAATCCGGTTGTTCCCAATCGTATTTGATTGGCTTCTGATAATCCTGTGTCTTTATGAAATACGACAATAAAAAACCGGTGATGAATCCCGCCAAATGTCCTTCCCAGGAAATATTTTCTTCTGCACTCGGAAAAAGATACCACACCGTTCCTCCGTACAAAACCACTATCGTTAACGATAACGCTACCAAACGATAGTATCCGGACTGGATCCCTTTAAAGAACATGAAACTCACAAGTACATAAATCAGCCCACTCGCACCAATATGCATGCTTTCCCTACCGATCAGCCAGGTTCCGAATCCCGACATCAAGATCCCCAAAACCAAAACCTGTAAACTCTGTTCGCGGTAAAAATAACGCAATGCCATAACCAGCAAAAAAATCGGAATGGAATTATTGTAAATATGCTGCAAATCGCCATGTAAAAACGGACTGAAGACAATCCCTCTCATGCCCGAAAAGCTTCTCGGATAAATTCCGAAATCATACAGACTCATTTTGAAACGGATTTCGAACCAAAATACCACCCATATCGCCAAAAGGAACAATAGCGGCCAGGCAATCACGGAAGCGGAAAATTTAAAATCAGTTTCTTTCATATCTTGAATTTGCAGAAAGGTTATCAAAAACAAATCCAAAAGCAATTTAATGAAGTTTTGTCACTCCTGAACCATTACCACATCGACAAGATAAGAAAAAAGTACCATTTCCTCACCCGATTCCCATAGCCCAGATCGCAACGGCATCCTTTTTATCCGGCTTTTTCAGCCGGATAAAAAGATATAGTGGAGAGCTGGATTAGCTTCAAATAAAAAATATTAATTTTACGCCTATGGAAGCACCTTTAGCCGAACGCATTCGTCCGCAAAACTTATCGGAATACATCAGTCAGTCGCATTTAGTGGGAGAACAAGGTTCGTTAACCCATCAGATTGCACGCGGCATCATACCATCGCTGATTTTATGGGGCCCGCCGGGAACGGGAAAAACCACGCTGGCACAGATTATGGCACAAGAAAGTAAGCGTCCGTTTTACACCCTGAGCGCTATTAACTCGGGCGTGAAAGACATTCGTGATGTGATTGACAAAGCCAAGCAAAGCGGCGGATTGTTCACGGCTAAAAACCCGATTTTGTTCATCGACGAGATTCACCGTTTCAGTAAATCGCAGCAGGATTCGCTACTGGCAGCGGTGGAAAAAGGATGGGTAACTTTAATTGGCGCAACCACAGAAAACCCGAGTTTTGAAGTGATCCCCGCTTTATTGTCAAGATGTCAGGTCTACATCCTGAATGCGTTTTCGAAAGAGGATTTGGAAGCGTTATTACATCGGGCAATGGAAACCGACGAAATCCTGAAATCCAAAAATATTCAACTCAAGGAAACCGAAGCATTATTGCGACTTTCCGGTGGTGACGGACGAAAACTGCTCAATATTTTCGAACTAATCGTGAATGCTTCTGAATCGGAAACCATTGATATCACCAATGAGAAAGTGATGCAGCTGGTACAGAAAAACACGGTGTTGTATGACAAAACCGGGGAGCAGCATTATGATATTGTATCGGCGTTTATAAAATCCATCCGCGGGAGCGACCCGAATGGCGCGGTATATTGGCTGGCAAGAATGATTGAAGGCGGAGAAGACGTGAAATTCATTGCCCGAAGAATGCTCATCTTAGCTTCGGAAGATATTGGCAATGCTAACCCGACTGCCTTAATCATGGCCAATAATACCTTTCAGGCGGTAACCACTATCGGGTATCCTGAAAGCCGCATTATTTTGAGTCAGTGTGCCGTTTATCTGGCAACTTCCGCTAAAAGTAATGCAAGTTATATGGCCATAGGAAAAGCACAACAAATGGTAAAACAAACGGGGGATTTGCCGGTTCCGCTACATCTGCGTAATGCACCTACTAAACTAATGAAGGAATTGGGGTATGGCGACGAATATAAATACTCGCACGATTTCGCCAATAATTTTGCCGAACAGGAATTTTTACCCGAAGACCTTTCCAATACTACCTTTTACGAGCCTGGGAATAATGCCCGCGAACGAGAATTGCGTCAGTTTTTAAAGAATCGCTGGAACGATAAGTACGGTTATTAATGGAAAAGAATGAGTTATGAGTTATGAGTTATAAATTGTAACATTTAAAACTTAATCTCCAATTTCTCAGAAACCAGTTTTTCGTTTTGATAGTACTCAAAAATCCATTGGTTGTTCGCATGAAAAACAACGCCTTGCTGATTTTCTTTTTGTCCAATATAAAAATTAGTCGCAGAAGTTTTGAAAAGTTTCATAACCACTTTCGGAGAGGAATCCACTAGCTGAAATCCGTTTGAAATAGGCTGCGCAAAGAGTTGTGAAGTTGCGACTATCAGTTGTATATTCTCCTCTTTTGTTTTCGCGACCGCTGTAACGGCTGAATCTTTCGGCTTACTGTTTAAAATTTCCAGTGATTTCCCAACTGTACGAAACGCCTGAACATACGCTTTGGCATATTCCTTCTCGCGGCTTACCCCTTCCTCCGAAACATAAACCACCTGATTTTTACAATCTTTAAGTTCAATTTTTATCTTCGTTGAAAACAAGGTGTTATTTTCAACCATATCGGCAAAAAGTGCACGACAACGGTTCTCGGCTAAATCCTGCGGAAAAACGTCGCCATCATAATACACCTCATAACCCTGATTTTCAAAGACCGTTTTGGTCAGCGAATTCATATTATACATGTTGGCTTGCTTCAAAAAACCGAATTTTTTCGGAACAATGATGTATTTATAGTCATTTACGTTTTGGGAAAACATAAAAGACGTAAACAATAAGGTTAGCAGTAATACTGTCTTTTTCATTTTATAATAAGTTTTTCAATTCGGAAAGATGGTAAATCTGCGGAAAATCATGAGGTTCCTCTATTTTTGCTTCGTTAAAAAACAAAGCGTCAAGTCCGATACTTTTGGCACCTTCCATATCTGCTTCCAGACTGTCCCCTACCATCAGACTGTTAGCTTTTTCGGCTTTGGCCAACTCCAGTGCATATTCGAAAATCCTGGGATGCGGCTTTTTTACACCGGCCATTTCAGAATTGGTTACCGTATCAAAATAATGTTCAATATTCGCATTTCTGAGTTTTCCGTTTTGCACTTCCTGAAATCCGTTGGTTATGATATGCAGGTTGTATTTTGGTTTGAGATACTCTAAAACATCAATGGCACCGTCAAACAGATGATTAAACGTAGGCAGGTATTTAATATACTCTTCCGAAATCAAATGAATAACCTCATCTTTCACTTCAAAAGGCACCAAATCGAACACATCTTTAAGTCGTTTGTAACGAAGCGTCATGTGATCGATTTTATCCTCACGGTACAAAGCCCAATATTTCATGTTTACCGGAACATAATGCTTTAGAAATGCTTCCACATCAACCGCAACATTGTGCTCTGCGAAAATCTTCTTAAAAGTCAGTGCCGAATTGCGTTCAAAATCCCAAAGCGTATGATCTAAATCAAAAAAAATGTCTGTTTTATTGGTAAATCGCATAGTTTAATTTCAATAGCATTAGTAATTCATCGTCATGTTTCCTCTGCATCCTGCTGTTTGCTTTCTGCGACTGAAAACTTATTTTCCTTTCACAATCACTGCGTCTTCAATATGGTAAATCCAGTCATCCACATTTGAATCGTTGTATCGGAAAGTCCCTTCCAGTGTAACATATTGATCGGTTCTCAATTTCGGATTCCCGCCTCTGAATTTTATTCCCATGATGGTTTCCGGTCCCGATTTTCCGCAGAAAAAACAAGAGGCAAAAACGTTTTTGCTTAACGCGTAACTTTTGTTATCTATCGGAACAATGAAACCGCTCATCACGATTCGTTTCTTTTGTGTTTGTTTCAGTTTCGTATTGATTACCGGAAACTGCACTTCGCCGTAAACCTTGTCCTGTTTTTTCAGAAATTTGATTTCCCCCAACAATTTCCAGCTTAGGGTATCCGGGCCTGCAATTTTGTATTCTTCATTGAAACCCACTGTGAATCCGGCTTTCTGAACCACTTTTTCGTTGGAATTTTCTGTTTTTATCATTTTCTCTTTTGTAGAATAGAAACACTCCATGGCGAAAACCACAGCTACCAGTACGACAAGTATAATTTGTTTTTTACGCATTTGCCAAAACTTTTGAAATGTTCAACCTATAGGCTTTTACCGCCGGAATCACCGCAGCCAAAACGCCCACGAATATAGTTATAATAAATAAAACGCCTTCTTTTTCCCAAACAAACCCAAACGGATCGAATGCAATTTTAAATGCCTCGTCCGAAGATTGGGAAATGAACAACAGTGCTACCCTACCAAGAACCGTTCCGAAAATGAATCCGATTATGCATAAAACCAGGCTTTCGATAATCACCAACTTGAGCAATTGCAAACGGGAAGCACCGTTAACCCTTAATAGGGCAAATTCATATTTTCGTTCCTTCAATGTATTGAATAACGCGATAAAAATACTAATTCCGGAAATGAGCATGATGCCGTAAGCGAGATACGTCAATGCCTCCAGTCCGATTCCGAACAATGTGAACAGACGGTTGATTTCTATCGCCGGAGAAGCCGCCTGCATTTTGGTGTTCTGCGCAATCAGCCTTGGCCAAAGCACGATTCCCATCTTGTTGCGAAATTTCAGTAATACGGCCGTGATTTCTTTTCCTTCTTCAGAATTTACCGTATCGGCATGATGTTCTTCGTCTTCACCGTGAACGTGACCTTCTTCTCCGTGCACCGGAGCGTGTTCGTGCGTATCGTGCATTGCCCAGACACTCTGAATATTTGACAGAATTAGGTTATCGATCACTTTTCCGGTTTTCGAAGCGATGCCTACCACTTTATAAGCGGCTTCTTCATGTTTCTCTCCTTCTTTGGCATCCCCGTGTGATCCAAAAAAAGTAGCGCCCACTTTTATGTTCAGTTTCGTTGCGATTTCGCTTCCGACAACCACTTCGAAATTATTTTTAAAAACGGTTCCGCTTTCTATTTTGGCTCCGAATTTATCCAGATACTTTGGTGTGGTGCCCACAATTTTGAATCCGAGGTAATTGTCCCCGAAAGCCAACGGAATGGCCGTTTTTACAAACGGATGCTGCATCCAGGTTTTCGCTTCGGTATAATCTATATTTCCCGGTGGCGCATCGATCTGGTACACCGAAGATAAAATCAATTGCAACGGACTTCCCTGTGCACCCAACACCAAATCGATATCATCGGCATTACTGGAAAACTGCTCTTCAAATTGTTTCTGAAGTAAAATCAAAACCGTAATAATGGCTACACTGGCTGTCAACAAAATGATGCTCAAAATCGTACTCAAGGGTTTGAACCAGGTATTTTTCCACGCTAACTTTCCTATCATGACAGTGAGATTTGGTTGGAAAATCGTTGTTTTAAACGCGAATCGTGGGTTACGATTACCAAGGCCGTTTTAAATTCCTGCGCTAATTGCTCTAATAAATCGGCTACTTTGAAGGCGTTTTCGTCGTCCAGACTTGAAGTCGGCTCATCGGCCAACAGTAATTTCGGTTCGTTGATTAACGCTCGCGCAATCGAAACGCGTTGCTGTTGTCCAATACTGAGCTGAGAAGGCAATTTATGCAGGTGGTTTGCTAAATCCAAATGTTCCAAAAGCTGTTTGGCTTTTTCCGTCCTTTGTTTTCCGGTAGCCAGCCATGATGCCAAAGCCACGTTTTCCAAAACGGTAAACGCTTCAATAAAATAGGATTGCTGCAAAACGAGGCCGATATTTTTTCCACGGAAATGATCCAGCTTACGTTCTGAAAAAGAATTGACAACGGTCTTATCTATGGTGATTTCTCCCGATTCGGGGCGAAGCAGCCCTCCCAACAAATGAAGTAACGTGGTTTTTCCAACGCCCGAACTTCCGGTTACCAGTAAAGTTTCCCCCTCCTTGCAAACAATGTCCGGAAAAGCAAACTTCATGGATTTACCATATGAAAATGTGATTTGTTTTGTGCTTATCATTTCTGTTTTCGGTATCTGTACCCGATTATCGCGCAATTTATAAAATTGGAAGCGAAAAAATTCTTAAAAGAATGTTTAATCTACAAAATTCCCTCATCCGCAAAGCTCAAATAACTTTTCTCCGTCACAATGATATGATCCAACACCAGTATATCGAGATGCTTGCCGGCCTCTTTGAGTTTTCGGGTAATCTGTTTATCAGCCTCACTTGCCTGCAATGCGCCCGAAGGATGATTATGACTAAGAATAACCGAAGTCGCATTATGCTCTAAAGCGGTTTTGTAGATAATCCTAGTGTCAACAACCGTTCCCGTGATGCCGCCTTTGCTGATTTGTGTTTTGTAAATCACTTTATTGGAATTGTTCAGATACAACACCCAAAACTCTTCGTGTGGCAATTCACCGATAATCGGCTGCATGATTTCGAAAACCGCTTTGCTTGACGTGATTTTTTTCAGTTCCGGCGATTCTTCGGCTCTTCGTCTTCTGCCCAATTCCATGGCTGCTATGATGGTTACTCCTTTTGCTTCCCCGATTCCTTTGAAAGTCGTTAACTGCTTCAGTGATAATTTCCCGAGTACATTCAGATTGTTATCTGCTCCGGAAAGAATCCGTTTGGACAGTTCCACGGCGCTTTCGTTTCGGCTTCCTGATCCTATCAGAATGGCTATCAGTTCGGCATCACTTAGCACCGATTTGCCTTTCAGCATTAATTTTTCTCTTGGCTTATCGTCTTCCGCCCAGTATTTTATGGCGAATGTGGTTTGTTCCATGGCGTATACAATTAGTGAATTACATTTTGCGTTGTAAATAAAAAACGAAGCTAATGAAATCATTTTATATCTCACTAATTTCTTTATTATTTTTTAGCTTTTATCTTACAGAAAATGATTTTTATCAGAAACTGTCGGATGCTGCCATTTTGCTGACAAAGGACAAAGTCACCTACGACCCGAGTTACATCGCCATAAAATATCCGAATGGTGATGTTCCGAAAGACAAAGGCGTTTGCACCGATGTAATCATACGCGCCTACCGGAAACTGGGCATCGATTTGCAGAAGGAAGTACACGAAGACATGAAAGCCAACTTTTCATTGTATCCAAATTTAAAGAAATGGGGACTGAAAACGACCGACACCAACATCGATCACCGAAGGGTTCCGAATCTGGAAGTTTTCTTCAGTCGGAAAGGAAAAAAACTTAGAATATCCGACAATGCCAATGATTATAAAACCGGAGAATTGGTAACCTGGATGATTAACGACAAACTACCGCACATCGGCATCGTCACAAATAAAAAATCACCGGACGGAAAACGACCGATGATTGTTCATAATGTGGGCGCCGGACAGGTTTTGGAAGACTGTCTGTTCGACTATACTGTTGTGGGGCATTTTAGGTATGGAAATTAGACAATTTGATCAACACATTTTCAATTTTACAAATCTTCAAATTATTCAATCAAATTCTTCACTTCATCAAAATTCAGTCCGCCATAATTTCCGGAACTCATTAATAATAGAGCGGAATTCTCTAAATCAAGGTTGAACAGATAATTTTTGAAATCGGCCGGATTGGTGTAAATAACCAGGTCGTCACGTTTGAAAGACTGTGCGATTTGCTCGTATGTCACTTCTTCCAGTTGTTTGATTTTAACCGCATCGGGTGAATAGAAAACTACCGCTACATCCGCATGATTTAAAGCACCTTCGTATTCTTTTAAAAATTCGGCATTCAGACTGCTGTAAGTATGCAATTCCAGACAGGCAACCACTTTTCGGTTTGGATATTGTTCTTTTACCGCTTTTGTTGTTGCAGCTACTTTACTCGGGGAATGTGCAAAATCTTTGTAAGCCACTTTGGTTTTGCTTTCGGCGATTTTTTCCAGACGTTTGGAAGCACCTTTAAAACTGGCAATCGCTTCGTAGAATTCGGCTTCGTCCACTCCCATGTTTTGGCAGATCCATTTCGCACCGGCTAAATTATTCAGGTTGTGCGCCCCGAAAACTTCTATAGGCATTGGTCCTTCAGGAGTTTCCAACAAAGTCACGCCGTTTTCCACCGTATAAGCAGGCGTATGATAAGCAATTTTACGAATCGGATTGGTTGACGCTTCCGCCACACGTTTTACTTCCTGATCGTCTTCATTGTATACTAAAATTCCGCCGTTAGTAATTTTTTGGATGAAAATCTCAAACTGTTCCACGTAATTTTCATAGGTCGGAAACACGTTGATATGATCCCAGGCAATTCCGCTGATTAACGCAATATTTGGCTGGTATAAATGGAATTTCGGACGTCTGTCCATCGGAGAGGATAAATATTCATCACCTTCCAACACGATAAAATCGTTTTCTTCGGTTAAATGCACCATGGTATCAAAGCCTTCCAATTGGGCGCCGACCATGTAATCGACATTGATTCCGTGGTAATGCATTACATGCAGAATCATGGAGGTAATGGTCGTTTTTCCATGTGAACCACCTATTACAACTCTCGTTTTATTTTTCGACTGTTCGTATAAAAATTCGGGATAGGAATAAATTTTCAGTCCTAATTCCTGGGCTTTCAATAATTCCGGATTATCTGCTTTGGCGTGCATCCCTAAGATAATCGCTTCGATATCGGACGTTATTTTTTCGGGAAACCAGCCCATTTCTACGGGAAGTAAGCCTTTCTTTTCCAATCTTGATTTTGAAGGTTCGAAAATAGCGTCGTCGCTACCGGTTACTTTATATCCTTTACTGTGTAAGGCTAATGCTAAATTGTGCATGGCAGCGCCGCCAATGGCTATAAAATGTGTTCTCATATTTTTAGTCGAAAGTCGAAAGTCGAAAGTCGAAAGTCGGTTACAACTTAAAACATACGCCTCCAACCTATTTTTGATATTCTTTTTTTAAATTATTGGTTTTTTTGTCGAAAGTCAAAAGTCGGTTACAACTTTAATCATATAACCTTCAACCTAATTTTGATATTCTTCTTTTAAATTAATGGCTTTTTGCCTGTCTTTTAATCTGTTCAAATATAAATCATAAAGCTTTTCGAAAGTGGTTTTCGAATTACCGATTTCGTGTGCTTTCTTATAATTCACTTCGGCTTTCTTATAGCGTTTGAAATAGACATCGATATAGCCTTTTGCAAGATAACCGTCCACTTTGGAAAGCTGTTGCAATTCGTGGGCATATTTCTGTGCCTTGGCTTCACTTCCACCGATGATTCCGGGCAATTCGAGGTACAGTACTACCAAGGCCCAGCGGGTATCGATATGTTTTGCATCCAGTTTCGCTGCGGTTTCGAATGCTTTTTTCACATCGTCAATCATGCCGAGCGCCTGAAATTTATTAGCTTCTTTGGCTTTCATCCCCAAAGCGCCACCAAACTTGTAATGGTAATCGGCATTTTTCGGGAACTGATTTTTCAGTTTTTTATAATAACCGATAGCGACATCCCACTGCTTCTGATGCCCTGCAATGTCCCCGAGATACTCCGTTGTTTTCGGATCGGCTCCTTTTTGTTTTGCATGGTTTTCAAACAGCAGTTTTGCCAAAACGTACTTCTTTTGGTCGAAAAGCGTTTTGGCTTTATCGAAATCGGATTGCGACCAAAGCAATGTCGGAAAAAGTAAAAAAATGAAAAAATACTTCATGGTTCAAAAATAAACAAAATGCTTGCAAAAATAATCTAAATTTATGAATTACAATTTGAACTCTAATTCACCGTAATCGACAATGAAACAACGCTTACTTTTCATCTCACTCCTTTTTTTTATTCATCTGATTTCGTTTTCCCAGACCAAAATCTCCGGCATCGTAAGAGACAAAACCACGCAGCAACCATTGACAGGCGCTTCTGTTTTCGCTCCTAATACCACAAACGGAGGCGCCACAGATGATAAAGGGTATTTTTCTTTTACGCTGTTTGAGAACCAAAATGAGGTAATTATCAGCTATGTGGGTTATGAAAGTGTGCTTGTTCCGGCTAGTTCATTTACCGCAACCGACAAAGCAAATGTTGTTTACCTGTCTCCGGTTGTCAATAAACTTAAGGAAATGGTGATTAAGAAAATCACCGCCAAACAAAGGGAAAAATACATGGAAATTTTCAACCGGGAATTTATTGGGCTGGGAAAGATTGCGGAGAAAACAAAAATCCTGAATCCTGAAGTGCTTCAGTTTGACATGAACAAAGAAAACACCCTTCTTATAGTATCTGCGGACGCTCCCATTCAATTAATCAATGAAAAAACCGGATATACCATTTCCTATGAATTGGCGTATTTTGAGAGCAAGGTGCTTACCGAAGAACACAACCAGAAACTCACTACTTTTTTTGGATATCCCTTTTTTAAGGACATCGTTAAGGATAGAAAACTCGACGAGAAAGGAGTAGCAAAAACCCGTTTGAAATGTTATAAAGGATCTACCATGCATTTTATCCGGAGTCTCTACAACGGCACCATGGAAAATGAGGGATACAGTGTAACTAAATTTAAAAGGGAACTCAATCCGGACTACCCTTCACAGGACAGTATCAACAAAATGATCGATGATTTCAGACGAAATGGTAAGATCCCACGTATACCGGTAAAACACAAAATCGTGTATGACAAAGTAAACAGCAAAGTACATCAGTTGGTTTTTGAAAGAGAAGAAAAAAAATATTTTTATTTTTCGGATTATCTGTCAGTCACATTCCGAAGAGCAAAAGAGGAAAACAAATATACCGAATACTACCATCAGGCAGAAACCGACTTTCAGACCTCTCAGTTAAAACTAATGGAAGATACGCCAATTGAGATTTATGCGGACGGGACATACGCTGAAGTGGATAACCTGGGAAGTTTCGGCTATATGGGATGGAAGAAAATGGGTGAAATGCTTCCGTTTGACTATCAGCCGGAGAAGATTGTTGCGGAGTAAATTTGAGATTTGGGGATTTTATTATTTGCAATTTGAGACTTGGAATTTAATAATCAAACACAGATTTCGCAGATTCCCTGATTAAACCGGTGACTGTATTATTATCGCTGGTTTTTGTTCCGACAGATTACTCTTTAGCCCTGATGGTAGCGGCATCCTTTTGTGGAGCCTTGCGGAACAAAAGATAGAGCGGACAGCAGGAACAGGGATTGCAAAAAATACCCGAACCCTTCCGCTCCTGAACAAAATTAAAACCATAAAAAAAACCGGACCCATATTGAGTCCGGTTTTATTTTTAAACTAATCGGTTTTAGAAAACCTTATTGTCTGGAATTATTTCACAATTGTCATTTCGTCTACGATGTGTTTCGCATTTGAGAAGTTCTCAATTACCCACAATACGTAACGGATATCACAGTTGATGGTTCTTTGTAATTTGTTGTCGAAGATTACGTCACCTGCCATAGCTTCGATGTTACCGTCGAAAGCCAAACCGATTAATTCTCCTTTTCCGTTTAATACCGGTGAACCTGAGTTACCACCTGTAATATCGTTATCTGTTAAGAAGTTCACGTGTAATGAACCGTCTTTGTCTGCATAACGACCGAAATCTTTGTTTTTGTTCATTTCAAGAACACGCGTTGGTAAATCAAATTCCTGATCTCCTTTTTTGTATTTCTTAACCTGACCGTCTAATGTAGTGTAGTTGTTCACTTTAGCGTCATTACGCTTGTCAGCAGGTAACGAACGTACTTTTCCGTAAGTTAAACGCAATGTTGAGTTAGCATCCGGATATTTGATAGTTCCGATTTTAGACTCACGTAAACCTTCCACCAATTTACGGAAAGCGGCACCGAAATCGTTTTGTGCTTTTGCAATTTCGTCTGATTTAGCGTTGTAGTGCGTCATTAAATCATTAGACAATTTCACCAATGGATCGTTTGTAATCAAACCTTCGCTTGGAGCATCTAAAAACGCTTTGATTCTGTCTTTAGAAGATAAAATACTTAAATCGAAAGCAGCATTTACATATTTAGAGAAATCGTTGTTGTTTGCTTTTCCTAATTCAGCCACAGCCGGAGCAATTGCATATCCTGTTGATTTCGTAGCATACAATTTCAATTGCGCCGCCATGATATCTTTTTCAGCAGGGATGTAAGCTTCTTTGAACAATTCGTCAGCCATTTCAAGGATAGCCGGAGCCATTTGAGCGCGTTTCGCAGCATCGGCTTTAGCATAATTTTCCAACTGTTTCCCTAAACCTCTTGAAACTGTCGCATAAGCACTTGTTCTGAAAATCGTCATTAAGTAGTTGTCATGACGGGACTTTTCATTTGTCAGCTTGTAATAGTTGTTGATGGTAGCTACTACGTTTCCGTATTTTGCCTTGTTTTCAGCTTTGTTGGCCCATTTGTCGAATTTCGCTTCCTGAGCCGCTTTAGTTTTAGCTGTTCCGAATTTTGTTAACGCGTCAATCATTCCCTGACGGTTTTTCCAGTAGTTAGCTACACCAGCATATTTTGAAGCATATACCAGATTCAAAGCGTCGCTCTGATCCATATATTTTTTCATGTTATCCATACCGGTTTTAGAACCTTCAACCCATGCAGGGTAAGCGAATTTCACGTTCTGATCGATTCCTGAAGCCGGCATCCAACGGTTTGTTCTTCCAGGATATCCTAAAATCATTGCGAAATCGTTTTCTTTAACACCACCGATGTTTACCGGTAAATAGTGTTTAGGTTTTAACGGAACGTTGTTTGCAGAATACTCAGCAGGATTTCCGTTAGCGTCACCGTAAACACGGAACATAGAGAAATCGGCTGTGTGACGAGGCCACTCCCAGTTGTCTGTATCTCCACCGAATTTACCTAAACTTTCAGGAGGCGTACCTACTAAACGTACGTCTTTATAATCCTGGTAAACGAAGTAGTAATACTCATTACCCTGGAAGAACGGACGAACGGAAACAGTGTATTTTCCGCCTTCGTTATTTTCTTTTTCGATTTTAGCGATTTCCTGATTGATTGCTTTTTCACGCTCTGCTTCTGTCATTTTATCGTTTACAACCGATAAAATTCTTTTGCTACAATCATCCATACGAACGAAGAAACGCACGAATAGACTTGACGGTTTTATTTCTTCTGCTCTTGTTTGAGCCCAGAAACCGTTTTTCAGGTGGTTTTTCTCTGCAGTCGACAATTCAGCGATTGCATCGTATCCACAGTGGTGGTTGGTTAGTACCAAACCGTCTTTTGAAATCATTTCGGCAGTACAACCTCCGTTAAACTGAACAATGGCGTCCTTTAAACTGTGGTTGTTGATGCTGTAGATTTCTTCAGCAGTTAACTGCAATCCCATTTTTTGCATATCCCTGTGATTCAAACGCTCAATGAACATTAAAAACCACATTCCTTCATCAGCCTTTACACTTGCCGGAACAAGCATAATCGCAGCGATCAGAGATAAAAGTAATTTTTTCATAATAGATTAATATTTTTAGTGGTGCGAAGATACTTTTTTTTGGTAATTCGCTGAATATTATGGTTTGAAAATATTTTTCGTTAAGAAAATTTTAACAGTTTGTTGTACATATAAAAACAGAAAAGGCGCTCTTTCGAACGCCCCCTCACACAATAAAACCAAAAATTTAATTAACAATAATCTTTTTAGTAGCAACCGAATCATTTGATTTTAGGGTCACAAAATAAATTCCGGTTGCAGCTGAATTTAAATTAACAGCCTGTATTAAATTACTTTGATCAGCAAAATCACCTTCAAATACAGTTCTTCCTGCCTGATCAATTACCTGAACCGAATAATCGTTTACAACTTCCGAAAACTGAATGTTAAAAGTCCCCTTGTTTGGATTCGGATAAACGGCAAAGCTGTTTTTAAGTTCGAAATTTTCATCTGACAACAACGCTGATTGGTTGAATGCCGACTGAATAGTATTCAGATGTGCCTGCATACGAGCAGCCTGACCGGCAGTAAGCATGTACATACAAGCATCATTCGTATAATCCATATAGTTCATGGTTAATTCCCTTGGAGTTCCCGCACAGGTAGACATGTGACTAATGGCAGGGCAGCCACCATTTGCCGTATTATGCAGAGGAGTATCCGCAACACCATCACTCCCACAAGTTGCATCTCCCCAGATGTGCTCCAGATTCAGATAATGACCCAACTCATGCGTTAATGTTCTTCCTAAGTTATAAGGAGCTCCCGGCACATAATCTGTACAACCAGCACCCGAACCAAAAGCGGCACTGTTAATATAAACCGCAGCTCCATCCGCCGGAGAAGAAGCCAAATAAGCATATCCCAGAACACCGCCTGACAAATCCTCAACAACCAAATTCAAATAGCCAGCCCAATCAGGATCCCAATCACCATCAGGTCCGCCACCGAAAGCCTGTCCAAAAGTGATAGCTTTTGTACCATCAACCAAACCAGTACTTGCCGGATGATTGCCTTCAGCAATTTCAAAACTAACGTTTATACTTCCATAATTAACTCCGGGAAAATAGGAACTTCTTGTATTTGTCCATATCGATAAGTCAGCGTTTGTAGCATTAAAATCGGCGTTTAAAATATTCACCTGATTTTGAGCCAGATTTCTCAAACATTGTTTTTCGGCTTCAGACAAACCATTGGCAGCTGGGTAATGCACTGCCACAGGGATTCGCAATGTGGTACGCATCGCTGAACGGGCTGAATTCTGATCGGATAGTTTTTCTAATTCCGCTTCAAATTGTTTTTTATTCTTTTCATACACCTCTCTCATTTTTTCATTACGGGAGAGCTCCTGCATTTTCTCCGGCGAACCACAAGTTCTCTCCTGTGAAAACACAAATTGGGTCACCAATAAGGCAAAAAGTAATTTAATTTTCATAGTATGGGGTTTTAGTTAAGAGTGCGAATATACTTTTTTTTAACATAATATTAAAAAAATATAACAAATTTATATTCAATTGTTATCAAAGCGTAAACCAACCAATCCCTGTCAGATAAAATCAGATTCAATTCCAATAAAAAAGGTGTCCTTTCGAACACCTTTAGTTTTTTATTCTGCTTCCACATTGAGCATCTGCCACAGCTTATCTTTCAGTTCCGTAAGTCCTTGTTGCGCTACGGATGAAATGAACATATACGGAATTCCTTTAAAATCCTTGTCCAGTTGTTTTTTCATTTCAGATTTCAATTCGTCATCCAGCATGTCTGATTTTGAAATAACGACCAATCGATCTTTATCCAACATCTCCGGATTGTAACGACGAAGTTCATCCAACAGAATCTCGTATTCTTTTTTAATGTCCGGCGCATCGGCAGGCACCAAAAATAATAACGTTGAATTTCTTTCGATATGTCTTAAGAAATAATGCCCTAATCCTTTTCCTTCAGCAGCACCTTCAATAATTCCAGGAATATCGGCAATTACAAATGACTGAAAATCACGGTACGCCACAATTCCCAAATTCGGTTTTAAAGTGGTGAACGGATAATCGGCGATTTTTGGTTTTGCGGAAGTCAGCACCGATAGTAAGGTAGATTTACCCGCATTCGGGAATCCAACCAAACCTACGTCGGCCAACACTTTAAGTTCCAGCGTTACATCAATCTCTTCCGATGGCATACCCGGCTGGGAATATCGTGGCGTCTGATTGGTGGAACTTCTGAAATGCCAGTTTCCTAATCCCCCTTTTCCTCCTTTTGCAAGAATTCTTTTTTCGCCGTGTTGTGTTATTTCAAACAAAACCTCATCCGTTTCCTTATCGCGAACTACAGTTCCCAACGGCACTTCGATGAATTTGTCTTCACCGTCGGCACCGGTACTGCGCGCGCTACCACCGTCTCCGCCGTGACCGGCTTTTACGTGGCGTGCGAATTTGAGGTGGAATAATGTCCATAATCCTTTATTACCTACAAGATATACGTGTCCTCCTCGACCTCCGTCACCTCCATCTGGCCCGCCTTTTTCAATAAATTTCTCTCTGTGTAAATGCGTAGAACCTTTACCTCCTTTTCCGGAAGCAACATATATTTTTACGTAATCTACAAAATTCCCCTCTGTCATTATTTCAGTTTTCAGTGGTCAGTGGTCAGTGGTCAGGAAATACTATCCTGCTATTGACAACCTTCAACTATTTATTTTAATTTATATCTTTTAATTGTCGGACTAAAACTTTGTCAATTTTAACACCGTCCATATCGACAACTTCCAATTCCATTTTGTTCCAGATTAACACTTCGCCTACCTTTGGAATATATGACAACTCGGTCATTATCAATCCGCTTACCGTGGTTACGTCATAATCGTTGATCAGATCGTCCATGTCGAAATATGTTAAGAAATCGTGTAGCGAATAATGTCCGTCCACCAACCAGGTTCCGTCTTCACGGGCAATCAGCTGGAATTCTTCTTCGTAGAAATCGGCAGCATCACCAACCAAAGCCTCCAGAATATCGTTTAGGGTGATAATACCCTGACAGATACCGTATTCATCGGTTACCAATGCATAATGCACTTTGGTTTTTTTAAAATGCTCTAAAGCTCTGTATGCCGACGTATGTTCAATGAAATACACAGGCTCTCTGGTAATTGCTTTTAAATCGAAATCGCCTTTTTCGAAATTGGCGAACAGGTCTTTCAGCAAAACCACACCTACAACATCATCCAGATTTTCAACACAAACGGGATATACCGAATGTAATTCTTCCAACACTTTCTCTTTTAATTCCTGCATAGTTTCGTCAAGAGAAAGATACATCAATGACTTTCTGTGTGTCATTAGGGAATTCACTTTTCGGTCACCGATATGAAACACACGTTCCACGATATCCTGTTCAATCTCCTGAACTTCACCGCCTTCGGTTCCTTCTTTAATGATAGCCTTAATTTCTTCTTCGGTTACTTTTCCGTCGGCCGTAGGTTTAATTTTGAAAACATTCAGCACGAAATCCGTGGAAACAGTTAACAACCAGATAAAAGGCATGGTTGCAATGGAAACCGCTTTCATGGGAACCGCCACCGCTTTCGCAATCGATTCTGGGTAATTCAATCCGATTCTTTTTGGCAACAATTCACCAAGAACCAACGAGAAATACGTTAAAACCACAACCACAATCCCAACCGAAAGACTTTGTGAATAAGGTCGAAGCGTCTCAAAACCTTCTATAAAAAACTTAACATTATCGGTAATTTTCTCACCACTGTAAATACCGGTAAGAATTCCGATTAAGGTAATTCCGATTTGTACGGTGGACAAAAATTTATTTGGCGAATTGGCTAAATCCAAAGCCGCTTTCGCACTGGCATTCCCTTTTTTTGCTGCTGACTCCAAGCGGTTTTTACGGGCCGAAATCAAGGCGATTTCCGACATTGAAAAAACACCGTTAAGTAGTATTAAAAAGAAAATTATGAGTATTTCCATGTTTGCTTTTTACGTTACAACTTGTCTATTACAGCGCTCAATCGCTCTGTTATTTCTGCAATAGACCCAATACCGTTAACGGCATGAAACTTATTTTGCCCTTTATAATATTCCATTAAAGGGGCAGTTTTTTCATTATATTCCTCGTAACGGTTGCGGATTTTCTCAGCATCCTGATCGTCAACCCTTCCGGATGTTTTTCCTCTTTCTAAAATACGTTCGACCAAAATGTTATCATCCGCTTCAAGCGCAATGGTGGCCGTTACTTCCCAGTTTTTGGTTTTTAAAAACGCGTCCAATGCGTCGGCTTGCGGAATCGTTCTTGGAAAACCGTCGAAAAGAAACCCTTTGGAATCCATGTTTTTTTCCACTTCATCCTGTAACATTTTGATGGTTACACTATCCGGAACCAACTCTCCGTTATCGATATACCCTTTTGCTTCTTTCCCTAAAGCGGTATCATTTTTCATATTGAAACGAAAAATATCTCCTGTGGAAAGATGGGTTAAATTGTATTTTTCTTTTAAAAACTCTGCTTGTGTTCCTTTTCCTGCGCCCGGTTTCCCGAACAAAACAATGTTAATCATTTTAAAAAATTGTTGTTTGTAGTTATGTTGTTTTATTTTATACTCTTCGTTTCTGTTTTCTGCTTTCCGCCAACTATTTCAACTGATATACCAGCGGTAGATTTCGTCCTAAACCATCGTAATCCAATCCGAAACCAACGATGAATTTATTTTCAATTTCAATACCAATATAATCAATTTTGATGTCTTTTTTATATGCTTCCGGCTTAAAAAACAAAGTAGCGAACTTTAATTGTTTAAGATTCTTACCTGAAAATAAAGCATGTAATTCCTCTACGGTATTTCCGGTATCGACAATATCTTCGATAACCACCACCGTTCTGCCCGACAAATCCTGATTCAGCCCGATAAGTTGTTTCACTTCATGGGTAGTTTCTGTTCCTTCATAAGAGGCCATTTTAACAAAACTGACTTCGCATGGTCTTTTATAGTGCTTCATAAAATCTGAAACCACCATAAACGAACCGTTTAAAACACCTATAAATACAGGGATTTCATCTCCTAAGTCGGTTGCCACCTGCGATGCCATTCTTCCGATTGCCCAATCCAGCTCTTCAGCAGAAATAAAGGGAACGAATCGCTTATCGTGAAGTTGAATTTCCATTTTTATAATACAGAATAATTGGCAAAGATAATTATTTTTAGGTATGAGTTGTGAATTATAAGTTATGAATTATAAATTAATAGGTTATATATTACGAATTAACAAAGCACTGCACAATTCCCATTCAGATTAATTTTACTTACTTTAGCACGACAGTTAGTATTCTTTACAAAATGAAGGAGATTTTATTCAACCAATTAGAAAAAAGCAACGCCAGCACCAATTGCCGTAACGGTCTTCGGGATTTTATTTTTAACCATCCCGACGCTCTGAAAGACCTGATTGCATTTGGGACTGACCTGAACAACAAAAACCATCACAAAGCGGTTTGGATAATTGAAATGATTGCCGAATTAAAAACCGAAATGCTTGCTCCTCACATAGGCATTATTTGCGAAACCATTTCGAAGTACAAAAACGAATCGGCTATCAGGGGAATGTCACGAACAGCCTACTTTTTAGGAACCTCGGAAAAAATCGTCTTAACGGAATATCAGCAGGAAAAACTCATCGAAATCTGTCTGGACTGGCTTATCCGGGAAGAACGCGTGGCCTGCAAGGTGTATGCAATGCGGACTCTTGTCCATTTCGGCAAAAAAGAACCCTGGATTAATAACGAATTGAAAGAGATTCTCGGCCGGGATTATCAGAATCAATCATCAGGATATAAAGTGGCGGCAAGGGAAGTATTGGGAAAGATAAAATAGATTTTTACTACACCAATCATTACAATAAAAAAACCGCTCTTTACAGAACGGCTTCTCTTTATTATTTTGTATTCAAACTTATTGTTTTGTATAAACCGCCTGAATATCAGCAGCAACATACACCGGATTACCTTCAACCATCCCTACAGCTTCACCATCAGGAACAGTCATCGTGATTGTTGAACCCGAAACAGTATACATATCCACAACTTCTTCGCCTTCAAAAGTGTACGTCAGTGTTAATACATTTCCTGTAACACTCCACGAACCGGTAACATCCCCATCATCATAACATGCGATAGTTTCATTCTCTCCATCAAAACTGATATCGATTCCTTTGTCATCATAGGTAAAAGTATGATCTGCATTGAGCGTCATGAATGATTCGTTCATACAATCCATCTCACTCATCTGATTAACCGATGCCGTACCGTCCCCATTCAAATCCTGAGCTTCGGAAATAGTAAAGGCCGTCATTCTGTATGTCCCTACAGGGCTAGAAGAAGAATCACTATTGTTATTATCATCATTATTACACGAAACCAACAATCCTAACGCAGAAACCAATAATAAAATCTTGTTTTTCATAAATTTTTATAGTTTTAAATGTTAAAACACAAAACTAAAAATAATCGTCAGACAAAAAAATCGTATTCCAAAAAAACGTCTGATTGTATGAAAATTCAACAATTTTAAAAAACGAACATCAAATCACAACATTTTGTTATTATACTCATTCATAAACAACATAAGTTTCACGAACAGTAGTCACTAATCACGCTCTACCCAAACAATATCAAAGTCGCGCCAAAAAATATGCAAATTTTCATTTACTCAAATTGTTACCTATCTTTGCACACTCATGGCATTAAGCCGAACAGACGCAGTAAACAACAACACAATGAATTATTTCTCTTCCGATTTTAAAATAGGTATCCTCGGTGGCGGACAATTAGGAAAAATGCTTCTTGCCGAAACCCGAAAATTCGACATTCAAACCTACGTTTTAGACCCAAGCGACGAAGCGCCGTGCCAATTTGGTGCGACTAAGTTTTTCCGCGGAAGCCTGATGGATTATGACACCGTTTACAATTTCGGTAAAATGGTGGATGTATTAACTATCGAAATTGAAAACGTAAATCTTGATGCTTTGGATACTTTGGAAAAAGAAGGCATGAAAGTGTATCCTTCACCCAAAACCCTGCGGATGATTCAGAACAAAGGACGTCAAAAGGACTTTTATGCTGAAAATAATATTCCGACATCATTCCACATTCGTTTTGCTGACCTTACCGAATTGAAAAACGCACTGGAAAAAGAAGAAGTAACATTCCCGTTTGTATGGAAATGCGCGCAGTTTGGTTATGACGGAAACGGAGTGAAAATTGTTCGTTCAGCTCAGGATTTAACCGATTTACCGGAAGTGGAATGCATCGCAGAGCAAATGGTACCGTTTAAAAACGAATTGGCAGTAATCGTTTCCCGAAGTGTTTCCGGTGAAATCAAAACCTACCCGGTGGTGGAAATGGAATTTCATCCCGAAGCAAATCAGGTGGAATACGTAATCTGTCCGGCGCGAATTGATGAAAAAGTAGCCGATAAAGCCCGAAACGTGGCATTACAGGTTTCTGAAAAATTTAACCATGTCGGTTTATTGGCAGTTGAAATGTTCCAAACCAAAGACGATGAGATTCTGGTAAATGAAGTAGCTCCACGCCCGCACAATTCAGGACATTACAGCATTGAAGGCAGTTATACTTCGCAATTCGAGCAACATATCCGTTCTATTTTAAATTTGCCTTTAGGAAACACCGACAGTAAAGTGGCCGGAATCATGGTAAATTTAGTAGGCGCCGAAGGTTTTTCAGGACCTGTAGTTTATGAAAACATTGAAAAAATTATGGCAATCGACGGCGTGACACCACACATTTACGGAAAACGTGAAACCCGTCCGTTCAGAAAAATGGGACACGTAACCATCGTAAACGAGAACATGACCGAAGCCAGAAGAATTGCCGAAGAAGTGAAGAACAGTATCAGAGTGATCAGTGTTCAGTGATCAATATACAGACGGCAGATTGCAGATTGCAGAATTCAGGTAACAGAAAGCAGGTTGCAGAAACCAAATAACCAAATAAACGAATAACCAAACATACAACAATGAGCAAAGTAGCTATTATAATGGGCAGCATTTCCGATATGCCGGTAATGCAGGAAGCCATCGATATACTAAAAGGATTTGATATTGAAACTGAAGTCGACATTGTTTCGGCACACAGAACACCTGAAAAATTATTTGATTTCAGCAAAAATGCGCATACAAGAGGGATTTCAGTAATTATCGCAGGAGCAGGAGGTGCAGCGCATCTTCCGGGGATGGTTGCTTCCATGAGTCCGCTTCCCGTAATCGGTGTTCCGGTAAAATCAAGCAATTCGATTGATGGTTGGGACAGCGTTTTATCTATTTTACAAATGCCGGGCGGAGTTCCGGTAGCTACGGTTGCCTTAAACGGCGCAAAAAACGCAGGTATACTGGCCGCTCAAATTATCGGAAGTTCCGACAAATGTGTCTTAGACAAAATGATGGCTTACAAAGAAGGATTAAAACAGGCCGTATTGAACGCCTCGGAAAACCTTAACAAATAAAGGTGAAAAAAGCCCCTGTGGTTGGGACTTTTTTCGGGGTCCACAGACTAATGGGTTAAAATTAGCCAGTGTTTATTTTTCTTTTTTTTGGAACAAAAAAGGTTTAATAAATTCGAAATCAAATTCTTACTCGTCAAAAATATACTTTTTATCGATAAATTACAAATAAATGTCGCAGATATTAACAAATAAATTCCTTACCAAACACAATACCGCACCGTTTTCTGAAATCAAAACCGAAGATTACGTACCGGCAATCACTGAAGGCATTCAACTTACACGTACTGAAATAGACAGTATTGTAAGTAATCCTGAAAAGCCAACTTTTGAAAACACGATTGAAGCTTTGGAATTTTCGGGACAGATTTTGGATCGGATTACCAGCATTTTTTTCAATCTGAATTCGGCGGAAACCAGCGACGAGATGCAGAAAATCGCGCAGGAAGTTTCCCCGATGCTGACCGAATTGAGCAACGACATTACCCTGAACACTGCGTTATTTGAAAAAATAAAATCGGTTTACAATCAAAAGGACAACCTGAACCTGACTACGGAACAGGCCATGCTTTTGGATAAAAAATACAAAAACTTCTCGAGAAACGGAGCGCTTTTGGCAGATGAAAAGAAAGCGCGTCTGCGCGAAATCGACACTGAGCTTGCCAAATTAAAACTGACGTTCGGTGAAAACGTTTTGGCAGAAACCAATGCTTACGAATTACACGTTACCAACGAAGAAGATTTAAAAGGTTTACCGGAAGGCACTATTGAAGCTGCTCGTTCCCTGGCAAAAAGCAATGAAAAAGAAGGTTGGATTTTCACATTGGACATTCCGAGTTACCTTCCGTTTGTTACCTATGCCGAAAATCGTGAACTGCGAAAAGAACTTTCCATCGCTTACGGAAAAAAAGCGTTTCAGAATAATGAATTCGACAATCAGCAAAATGTTTTAAAAATCGCTAACCTGCGTCATGAACGTGCGAATTTGTTAGGATATGCAACCCATGCGAATTTCGTATTGGAAGAACGTATGGCACAAAATCCGGAGAAAGTAACCGCTTTTTTAAATGATTTGCTTACCAAAGCAAAACCCGCAGCCGAAAGGGAATTTCAGCAACTGACGAATTTCGCCAAAAAACTGGACAACATTGATCACTTGGAAAAATGGGACAGCTCGTATTATTCGGAGAAACTGAAACAAGAATTATTTAATCTGGACGACGAAAAACTGAAACCGTATTTCAAACTGGAAAACGTTCAGAACGGAGCCTTCGACATTGCCAACAAACTTTTCGGATTGACATTTACGGAAGTTTTCGATATCGACAAATACCACGAAGACGTACATACTTTTGAGGTTTCGGATGCCGAAGGAAATTTAGTGGCTATCTTCTACTCCGATTTCTTTCCGAGAAAAGGAAAACGAAACGGCGCCTGGATGACATCGTTCAAACCTCAATATATCAAGGAAGGCATCAACGAAAGACCGCATGTTTCCATCGTTTGCAACTTCACAAAACCTACCGAGACTAAACCTTCGTTACTGACTTTTAATGAGGTAACTACGCTTTTCCATGAATTCGGACATGCTTTACACGGCATGTTGGCCAATACGACTTATCCGAGTTTGTCGGGAACATCGGTGTATTGGGATTTTGTGGAATTACCGAGTCAGGTGATGGAAAACTGGTGCTACGAACCGGAAGCATTGGCTTTGTTCGCACATCATTATGAAACCGGTGAAGTTATCCCTCAGGAATTTGTAAATAAAATCAAGGAAAGCGCGAGTTTTCTGGAAGGGATTGCAACGCTTCGTCAATTGAGTTTCGGATTGTTGGACATGGCATTCCACGGAAAAAATCCTAGCGACATTAAAGATGTAAAAACCTTTGAAAAAGCTACCATGGAAGACACGGCTTTGTATCCGGATGTGGCTGAAAACTGCATGAGTGTTTCGTTCTCGCATATTTTTCAGGGCGGGTATTCATCTGGGTATTACAGTTACAAATGGGCTGAAGTTTTGGATGCCGATGCTTTTGCTTATTTTCAGGAAAAAGGAATCTTCAATAAGGAAGTTGCCGATAAATTCAAAGACAACGTACTCTCGCAAGGTGGCACCGATCATCCGATGACTTTGTATAAAAAATTCAGGGGACAGGAACCGAAACCGGAAGCGTTGCTGAAACGTGCAGGGTTGATTTAGAGAGCAGAAAATAGAATTTGAAACCGGAGTTTGTGCTTCGGTTTTTTTTTGCACTTAAATACCGAATGTCCAAACAAACATTGATGAACAAAAAAAGGATTATTACCATTTTTTTTAAGATGTTCCGTTTCACCTCCCCTCCTTTGATTTTTTCTTGTTCCATAGTCTGACAACTGTTGCTTACTTTTTTGTTAATCTATTTCGGGATTTTACGTATTTACAATTGTACAATAGTAAAGATTACTAAAAAACTTGATAGACCATCAAACAATCCTTAACTTTATAGTACTCTAACCTTTTATAATCCAGTTACTTAAAAACAAGAAGAGACAAAAAATCATTTAATATGAGAACCTCCCTCCTTACTCATTAACCTCCCCTTATCTGCTTTAAATTTTTTGAACATCATAGCTCCCAAGCTATTATATGTTAATAAAACACATATACTTTGGAATTTAAAATTCAAAATCATGAAAAAAATAATACCAGCTGTGTTTTACTTATTTTGTTTAGCAGCAATCGCACAAGTGCCGCCTGTTCAATGGCAGAAAACTTTTGGCGGAAGTTCGATAGACCATGCTTCATCTGTACAGCTAACCCAGGATGGAGGTTATATCATAGCCGGAGGTTGGTCTTTTGACTATTGTGGTCAGGGGAGCGGATCTTTCAATGGAGCAGCCCTTAAAATCGATGGTTTGGGTAATTTGAAATGGCATACTTGTCTTGAATTGCCAGGTATGGACTATTCGGTTTCAATTCAAGCAGTTCCCAGCGGAGGATTTATCATGTTATCAGTAACTGATTATAATGCATTTGATTTTATACTTGATCCGCATGTGATGAAAATCAGCGATTCGGGTGACATAGAGTGGAATGCTCTTTATACGGATTTTAACTCATTTGGTGTTATGAATGTAGATTTTTGGGATACTTGGCCGAAAGGATCCATACAAAACACTCCCGATGGAGGCTACATCGTGGCAGGAAGTAAGGATAGCGATTTTTTTAACTTTCCCTACATTCCAGATTGCGCAATAATGAAACTGAACAGTACTGGTGCCGTTCAGTGGGAGAATTACATTGGCAGTAGCAATGAAGAGTTTGCTTCCTCAATTCAAAATACTCCTGATGGCAATTACATATTTGCCGGGGGAACAAAGTCTTTTTCGGATAATCACGGGCTGATAGATTTTTATGTTGTTAAAATAAATAATGAAGGTACCGTAATTTGGCAAAAACGCTTGGGTGGCGCTGGTAACGAAATTGCAACTTCTGTTCAGGTTACTTCGGATGGTGGTTATATTGTCGCAGGTTACACCACATCAAACAATGGAAATGTATCGGGAAATCATGGTGGTTCTGATGTCTGGGTGGTCAAGTTGGATTCAAATGGTACTATCCTGTGGCAAAAATGTTTGGGAGGTACTGGTAACGAAAGAGCAAGTTCTATTCAGACCGCTTCAGATGGGGGTTATATCGTTGCGGGACATACCAATTCGAATGATGGAAATGTGTCCGGAAATCACGGAGATTTTGATGCATGGGTGGTCAAGCTCGATTCAAATGGCACTATTCGTTGGCAGAAATGCTTTGGTGGCAGCGCCGCAGATTATGCAAGTTCCATTCAGGTCACCACTGATGGCGGTTATATTTTTGCAGGTGAGACCTATTCTAATGATGGTGATGTCGCCTCTATTAATGGGGGTAGTGATATTTGGGTTGTGAAATTAGGGCCTGAAAATCTGAGTGCTGCAAGTTTTGACAGTTCAAACATCCGTTTACATCCCAACCCTGTAAATGATTTTCTACATTTTTCCGAAGAACTTCAAACAATTGCAATCTTTACTATAAACAGTCAAAAAATAATTCAGGCCACTAACGTGGAAAAAATTGATCTTAGTGCACTTCCTGCCGGAATGTATTTTATTAAAATTGAAAATAATGCCGGAAACATTTCTGTATCTAAAATTTTGAAGAATTAACTAAAACTAAATTCCACATTACAGTTCATATCAGCAAAAGAGCTGCTTAGGAATAAGAGTTTAGAATTTAGAAACCGGAGTTTAGGCTTCGGTTTTTTACTTTCATAACAGTCAGGGCGCTTTAATCGTCTCTCCTATTTCTATTGGTTTTTCAAAATGAGTTTACACAATCTAAGACTATAGGATGCGCCAAAGTTAAATGACGATCCATTAAAGTCAATTTACAAAACGCTAAAGTTCTTTGACAATGCTTTAAAGTTAATTCACGGTGCGCAAAAGTTAATTTATAATACACCAAAGTTATTTGACAATGCTTTAAAGTCAATTCACGATACGAAAAAGTTAATTTATAATACACCAAAGTTATTTGACAATGCTTTAAAGTCAATTCACGATACGAAAAAGTTAATTGCCGATGCATCAAAGTCAATTGCCGATGCCTTAAAGTTGATTGGTTACAAAAAAAGCCTGCATCATTTTATACTTGTTGCAGGCTTAGGAATAGTTTTTTAATTGTTGTCTCGGAATTTTAATCTTACCGCTGCCTTGTAGTAGGGTACAGCCGATTCTCCAAGGGATTTAAGGTAAGACTTAATATCTTTAGCCAATTGGATTACGTTAACATCACCATTATAGAGAATAATATTTCTTTGATTTCTTGCCGTAATCAGTGAATTTCCTGCCACGTTAACATCCTGACTCAACGTGGAAAGGTCCAGATGGTATTGGTTTAGGGTTGTGGTTTGAATTCTGCTTTCGTTTGGAGCGTATTCGGGGTGTGAACTGACAAGGCTTACCAGAATATTCAGGTTGGCGATGCGGCTGTCGTAGCTCATTTGGGATGTTGAAATTGTGGCTCCTTCAGTGATTTCCGGGTTGATGGTTTTGCCTTTTTTATCGCCTCGGATTTTTTTGGCGATGCTTTCCACATTTTCTTTATCGGCCTCTGACACGTTTAGGGATTTGAAGAAATTCATCACGCTTGATGTGGTCTTTCCCAAGGACGCAATGGCGGTTTCGCGACGGGAAACGGCATTTTTATAGATGGGTTTTGTGCTGTCCAGATTTTGAATTGCAGCGGTAAGGCTTGCTCTTATAGGTTGGAGATTGAGCAATTGGATACTTGGGTTTGATGGATTGTAGAGTGCACCCATTTCTTCGATAAGCTGACAGAGTGCGTTGTAATTTGCTACGTTTTTTACATGTCCTACTTCTGAGGTTGAAGCCATAAGTTATAGTATTTTTAGATTAGGCCCTAAAACTAATAATTTATTCGTAAGATAACGATTATGAATTATAAAATTTGTAATCTATAGCTGACATTTTTAGGTAAGTGATTCAGAAACATGAAGATATGGTTCGGATTGAGAAACTTCTCCAGACCTAATAGAAAAAGGCTGTCTTTTCAGACAGCCTCTTTCAAACTTAACCTAAAAACTACTACTTTTTGATAACTTTTATTGTTTTAATAGCATTGTCCGCAGAAACTTTCACAAAGTAAGCTCCTGCCGCAAATCCCGACATAGGGATTGTCACTGTCATTGCATTAGCCGTTTTTGACATCATTTTTTGTCCTGCAATATTAAACACCTCAATATTGGTAATAGATTGTGGGTTTTCAATTTGTAAAACATCACTAACCGGATTAGGATATACTTTCAGATTCGCCAAAGCAAAATCATTACCCCCCATTGTAATAGGGATACCAGCAAATTCGTCAGCCCCGATATCCGGCACACTTGCATTTCTGGTATTCCCGTCAAAATCTTCGTTAACCGAAGTAATGAACACTCCTCCGCTTTCAATTAGTGTTGGCACAGCGGTATCAATATGCAAATAAGTCGCATCAGAACCTGTCGTACTTATAAAATCAGGGTTCTCATTAACCGAAAGTGCGTCACGATTAACCAATCTTGTCCTAAAATCGTTCAATGTGATATCTGTATTCGTTCCATCTGTATAAACGGTAGTCCCGTAAAACAAATTATTATTGGACGATGCATCGTAAGAGGTTAATGTTGGTTTTCTCAACACAACCGACAATCCCGTACCATTAGCTGCCGAAGTATTCACTAAAATATTATTGCGCATTATTAAAGCCGGATTAGTATCAACACTAACTGCGCTGCTTCCAAAATTAGCACCTGTACTTAAAGCGTCTATT
This sequence comes from Flavobacterium limnosediminis JC2902, assembly GCF_000498535.1. Lineage (GTDB taxonomy): Bacteria > Bacteroidota > Bacteroidia > Flavobacteriales > Flavobacteriaceae > Flavobacterium > Flavobacterium limnosediminis. Next base: position 96,057 of record NZ_AVGG01000011.1, read on the forward strand.
TTAATTGTATTATGATACAAATTAACAGTAGCAGCACCATTAACCGCATTTATACCCACTACTTGATTAGGCGTACCAGAAGCATTGTCTCCGGCAGAAGCGCTCAGACTCCCTACAATATTATTAAAAATATTATGAGTCGTTCCACCTGTTAAATTCATTCCGTAAACAACAGCCGCTGCTGAAGAAGAACTTAACCCGTATATTTTGTTTTTAGACGCGTCAATGGTCGTTCCCGCAGTTACGGCTATTCCATTGATGATATTACCTCCGGAAAGTGTGTGAATTGTATTTCTTAAGATACTATTCTGAGTTCCTCCCCCATTTAATTTAATACCATAAATCTTACCCGTCCCTGAAGCAGGCAGAGAAAGGTTATAAATGGTGTTACCCACGAAAATTTTGTTCCCCGTAGCCCCTGTTCCGTTGCTGATACCGAAAATATTTATTCCACTGGTAGTTGAAGCCGAAGTCAAACCTGTAATCGTATTAGTAAAGAACGATTCTGTTTGAGCTGTAGTGGCAGAATAAATTCCGGCAAAAGTATTTCCAGCGTTATCAGCAGCTGTAGAGTTTAAATTAGTGATGGAATTTGAATCAAACGTAACACTTGCAGGACTTGTATAACTAATTCCGTAAAAAGGTCCGGCTCCATTTCGGGTAAGATCTCTGACGGTATTATTACTACAATCCAATGATGTTGCAGCTCCGGCATATATACCAACAAAACCTCCCGTTGTTGTTGCAGTTAAATTCCTAACCGTATTACCATTAACATTAATAGAATTGGTACTTGCGGCTGTTGTGTTGTAAATACCATATAAACTTCCTGATGTAGAGGTAAATGATATATTGGTAATCGTATTGTTATTTATATTACATGCATCAGGGGCAGTACTTGAAGCGAAAAAATAAATTCCCGTAAAAGCTGCATTAACCGTTGATGTAACAGTAAACGTTCCAGAACCCGAATCATTTGCATATCCTATAGTATTTCCGGTAATCTGCATATTGTTGCTGTTGGTCGGATTTGCGAAATAAATACCATACATACTTCCTGCAGTAGTAAAATTACGGGTTACCGTCTGGTAAATTTTATTGTTAGTCAAGGTCCAATCGGTGTTTCCTGTAGTTATATAAACAGCTGCACATCCCGTCTGTAAAAAATAATCATACAAACTACATCCGGTGATTGTTATTCCACTATTATAAAGAGGCACACTTGAATTCGATCCGCTTGAGAAAATTAATTTAGAAGGAGGAGTAGTTCCTGCCGGGCCAATTTTACAGTTTGAAATCGTATTATTGTCATTTCCGGTTGTTGTTCCAGTCGAAAAGAGAACTACACCCCCGGGAGTCGACGAAGACACTGTAGCCGAACCCAACAAGGTACAATTCGTAATTGTATTGTTAGTTGCATCTGTCTGAAATTTAATGGTGGAAGTTCCTGACATATTGGAAGTGCTTGCATTTGAAATCGTCAGTCCGTTGCCACCTGAATTCAAACCATTTACAGTAACGTTATCAGCACCGTTGAATCGGATCAAATCGGCAGCTAAAGATCCTGAAACAGTCCATTCACCTCCACTCGGACTGATCATAACAGAATTCCAGTCTCCCGCACCCAGTATTGCCGTAGCAGTTTCTGTTGTATTAGCTGTTACAGTAATAGTAATATCTGCCCCGGCCTGTGAAGTCCCGATAGCAGTAAAAGCCGCGCCCAAGGTAGTATAACTTCCGTTGCCGTTTACTGCACCGGAAACCGTAACCTGACCCTGAACATTTAAAACACTGAAAAACAAAAAGAAAAGCAGAATTACCAGCTTTTGCAATTTAACCTGAAGTTCGACGTATTTAGCCGACTCCATAATGTATTTTTTCTTCATAAGAAACATTTTTTAATATCGGCGACGAAACTACTGAGAATTACCATTGTAAAAAATTTTATTTCCCTAAAAAACAATATTTCATCCCTTATATAACAATGTTTTAAAAAAACTATATTTTTCATTAAAGCAAAAAAGCAGGTCAATTAAAACAAACAAGAAAAAACCCGAATCACCACATCACAAAATTCCCCCCTACTAACAGGCAGGCATTTACACAAACTTGCACCTAAAAAATATTCATTAAAAAAAGAACCGCCTGAATCATCAGACGGTTCTTAAAATAATCATTGATTAACGTAAAAACATTACTTTTTAATCACTTTCACTATTTTAACAGCTTCATCGGTAGCAACTTTCACAAAGTAAGTTCCTGCCGCAAATCCAGACATTGGAATAGACATTGTCATAGCATTAACCGATTTTGACATCATCCTTTGTCCTGCAATATTATACATTTCAATATTGACAATAGATTGAGCATTTTCAATTTGTAAAACATCACTAACCGGATTAGGATATACTTTCAGATTTGACAAAGAGAAATCATTCACTCCCAACGTAACGGTAACAGTAACCGCTAAATAAGAAGCACTTCTACATCCACCAACTGTCTGCATTGCATAATAAACAGCTCCGCTTACCAATTGTGTCCCTGCAGGAATCGCATTGGTTCCTGCTAAGGCATCAGCCGCTGTCGGATACCAAACAATCGTACCAGTTCCCGCAGCTGTTAAATCTTCAATAGTAGCATCTGAAACAGTTGCCACTGGAATAACCTGAGTTGAAGAACCTGTTGGTGCACCTACCACATTTACAGTAACAGGAACCGCTAATCTCGGACTCTCACATCCTGAAATTGTCTGCGTAACATAATACGTATTTGTAGATAATGCATCTGTTGATAACATTGCCGAGCCGCCTGTTGATCCGGCATACCATTGCACTCCCGTACCTGCTGCCGTTAAATTCGCAACTGTAGCACCGTTACAGAATGTTTGCGCTGAAGCCGTTGGCTGAGCCGTAGCATTCACAGTTACCGAAACCGGTAATCTCGGACTCTCACATCCTGAAACCGTTTGAGTTACATAATAAGTATTCGTAGACAAAGCATCTGTCGACAACATTGCCGAGCCGCCTGTTGATCCGGCATACCATTGCACTCCCGTACCTGCTGCCGTTAAATTCGCAACTGTAGCACTGTTACAAAATGTTTGCGCTGAAGCCGTTGGCTCGGCCGCGGTAACTACAGTTACCGAAACCGCTAATCTCGGACTCTCACATCCTGAAACAGTTTGAGTAACATAATAGGTATTTGTAGACAAAACTTCCGTCAGCAACAAGGCCAATCCACCTGCTGATCCGGCATACCATTGCACTCCCGTACCTGTTGCCGTTAAATTTGCAACTGTAGCAGTACTACAAAAAGTATGTGAAGAAGCCACTGGCTGAGGAGTACCACCAACTGTTACAGTTATTGGAGCCGTGGTTACTGTACATCCTCCTGCTGAAGTTAAAGTAGCTGTATAGGTTGTAGTTGCTGTTGGCGATACAGAAAGATTGTTTCCTGTTCCCACTACTGCAGTTCCGTCTGACCATGAATAATCAGTTATAGCTGTTGGTATTCCTGAAACAATTTTCACATCATCAATCAACCAGCCATAATAATTATTACTGGCGTTTGTTGTGTATCGGAAACGAATTCTGAATTGCGGTGTTAAAGCCGCCGTTGGAATCATAAGGGTTTCATTCTGCCACAACGAATTGTTTGGCACTGATCCTATTGCAGTAATCGCAGAAGTCCAGTTCGCATAACTTTTTGTTGAAAAACATACCGCAGAGTTATATAGCGTTGCTGTACCTGTATAACTCGATGTAGGGAATGTAGACCATGTAGTCCCTCCATCCGATGAATACTGTACATAACCAAAATCACTGGCTGTTGATGGCCCTTCTAATGCCGCAATATGAGAGAATGTCAAATAAGCCTGAGGCAATGCACTTAAATCAATATTAGCAACAGAACTTGCATTTACATCAGCACTATTCGATACCGTTCTAAAACGCAATGAAGCTGCCCCTGCACCCGAAGAATAAGCCACCTGAGTCAATTCAGCAACTCCGGTAACAGCACCTCCTGTAAAATCCGCTATTCCTGCTTCGAAAGAATTAGTATATAGTGTTTGAGCAACTATATCAGCAGATAAAACCGATGTTCCCAAAGGACAGATAACACTTGAAGAAGCAGCTGCAGAACCTGTCAAACCTAACAACGGCGCATCTTTATAAGCCGTCCCTTGTGTCGTTTTTACAGTAGCAGGATCAGTAGCGGTAACGCTCCAGGTAACGTTTCCGTTAGCAGGAACTACTGTCGGAATAGTAACCGTAAAAGTGGATGTTGTTCCGGCTGTTACAGTACCGCCTGTCATAACAATTGGCGTTTGTACAAAACCATTAACCGAATATTTCAAAACCACTGAAGTAATATCATTTGCCCCTGCAGTGACATTTGCCGTAACTGTTCTGGCAGCATTTGCACATAAATTTCCTATTGGAGTAATAGCTATACTGTTAATTGTCACAACCGGAAGATATATACCCGCAAATTCATCCGCCCCGATATCCGGAGTAGTCGCATTTCTTGCATCTCCGTCATAATCGTTTGCAACCAAAGCAATGCTTGCCCCAGTACCTTCTATCTGCGTAGGTATAGCAGCATTGATATGCAGATAACCAGTATCTGAGCCTACCAAACTTACAAAATTAGGATTCTCACTCACCGAAAGAATATCGCGGTTGACAACTCTGTTTCTGAAATCATCCAGAGTAAGATCTGTAAGTCCGGCAGCGTCTGTATAAATGGCCGTACCATAAAACAGGTTATTGTTCGAGGAGTTATCATAAGTATTTAATCCAGGTTTTCTCAATGCTACAGATAATCCCGTACCGGTAGGTATAGAAGTATTTACTAAAATATTATTGCGCATTATTAAAGCCACAGTAGACCCAACACTAACCGCACTACTTCCAAAATTAGCACCTGTGCTTGAAGCGGCTAATTTAATCGTATTATTATACAAATTAAGTGTAGTAATGCTATTGCTACCATTAATACCAACCACTTGGTTAGGAGTACCCGCAAGAGTCGCTGCAGTTGCCGTTAAATCTCCGATAATATTATTATAAAGATTATTAGTAGTTCCTCCTGAAAGACCCATACCATATACCGCAGTGGATGCTGTAGAAGTACCTAATCCGTAGATTTTGTTTCGGAACACGTTGTTAGTTGTACCCCCTCCGATATTAACACCATTGATCGTACTTCCTCCTGTAAACGAATGAATCGTATTACCGGAAATCTCATTTAAAGGACCACCCAATGTCATTCTGATTCCATACATTGTACCTGTTCCTGTTGGCGACACGGTAAAATTCCTAATAATGTTATTTTGATATGTTCTGTTCCCTAAACTTGCCACAGTACAATAAATTCCGTTAAGCGAAGTAGCGGCTGTAGAAGAAGACGACAAATTACTGATTGTATTATTTGTAAATGTTTCAGTTGTAGAAGCAACACTGGTAAAAATACCCGCTAAGTTACTTGTTGATGTGGCCGCAATCGAACTTAAATTTGTAATAACATTCGAATCAAACGTTGCATTTGTACATGCTGTATAATTAATACCATAGAAAACCCCTGCACCCGTTCTGGACAAATTCTCAATCCTGTTGTTATTACAATTTAACGTTGTTGAACTTCCTGCCAAAATACCATAAAAATTACCTGTATTCCCAACAGTAGAAAAATTACGAATTGTATTTCCTTCAATATTAATTGTATTGGCATTCGCCGTTGTAAGACTGTAAATTCCGTAATTAGCACCAGATGAAGTAGATGTTAAAGTTATATTAGAAATCGTATTATTACTAACATTAGTTGGACTAGACGCAGTTGGTGACGTAATAAAATAAATACCACAAAAACCTGCTGCCACGTTCCCTGCAATGTTCAAAGTTCCACCGCCTGTACTATCTGCATAGCCAATGGTATTGCCAGAGATACGCAAATTATTACCATGCGTAGCATTTGAAAAATAAACACCATACATTAAATAACCACTAGTAAACGTACGGGTTGCTGTCTGGTAAATTTTATTGTTCGTTATTGTCCAGGCAGAATTTCCAGTTCCGGCATAAACCGCCGCACTAGTGTTGTTTGCTATAAAAAAGTCATATAAATTACAATCTCTGATTGTTATCTCACTATTACACGTGCTTTCATTGGTAGTCAAACCTGATGAATAAATTAGTTTAACAGGAAAACTTGTTCCCACCGGACCAACATTACAGTATGAAATAGTATTTCCGTCATTACCGGTTGTTGTTCCAGTGCCAAAATAAATTACCCCCCCTGCAGTTGCAGTATTGGTCGTACTCGAACCTAATACGGTACAATTGGTTATCGTATTGTTCGTGGCGTCTGCCGCGAACCTAAGGGTAGAGGTATTCGCAGTATTGGCTGTACTTGCATTGGAAATTGTCAGTGAGCTTCCACCTGTATTCAATCCATCCATAATAACATAGTCCGCACCATTGAATTGAATCAACTCAGAAGCCAAACTACCTGAAATTGCTGCCGCAACACCTGAAGCAGGTTTAATTGTAAGCGTATTAACCACGCTCGCACTAGCATTCTGCTGAATGATAATCGGGAACGTTTCGGTCGGATACGTTATATCAAGCAATGAAAAAGTAACCGGCCCACCCAAACATCTTGTGTTATAAGCTGCTACTGCCGCAGTTAAGGTTGTGTAATTTCCACCTGTCCCTACTGTATAAACACCATTCATTGGCGTAACAATCGCATAAGGTGATGTTGGCGGTGTTGCAACCGTTGGAGGATTAGCTGTTTGTCCTATTGCTCCAACTGAAGGATATACCGATACATTTGGAGTTGCAGCATTGTCCTGTGCAACAAAATAATACGCAATAACGTCTTCTGCTACACTTCCGGCCCCTATGGTAAAATCATAAACACCATTTCCCATAGACGTTCCCACCGCAGCGGTATATGCCCCTGAATTTATTCTCCAATAAGCCACCGGTAAACCGGCACCTGCAGTAGGCACACCCGTTGCATCTGTAAAAGTTGCCGAAATGGTTCTGCTTCCCGGTGGAGCGCATGTCGTGTTTGGAGCAACAATTGCAGGCCCTACCAAATCATTCGCAACTCCTGTAAACTCATCCGCTCCAATATCCGGAGTACTTGCATTTCTCGCATTTCCGTCAAAATCAGTAGTCACTGAAGCAATCGGAGCACCGCCACTTTCAATTTGCGTAGGCGCTGTAGTGTCAATATGCAAATAATTCGCATTGGAACCTAATGTACTTGCAAAAGTAGGATTTTCAGTCACCGACAAAACATCACGACCAGCAACTCTGGCTTTAAATGCAGCTAATGTTGCATCTATGTCGGTTGAACTGTTTTTTGCATGAATAGCAGTACCTCTGAACAAATTATTGTCAGATGTCGCTCCATAAGTTGACACTCCACCAGGAAGTCTCAATGCCACAGATACTCCTAAACCGCTAGCCGGTAAATTATTTACTAAAATATTATTTCGCAATGTTACCGAATTAGCAGAATATATTGCACTCGATCCGAAACTAGCTCCAGTATTTGAACCGTTTAGTACAATGGTATTATTGTAAGCATTCAAAGTTGCTCCCGATGCATTAATACCCACTACCAAATGAGGCTCAGCCCCACCGTTTGTCGCAATTGGTGCTGTTAAATCACCAATTATGTTATTGTAAACATTATAAGTTCCACTAGTTGAAATAGTAAAACCGTATACAGCTGCTGCTGCTTCGGCCCCATTTAACCCATACACCTTATTGTTGTAAACATTGGTAGTTGTACCTGTTGCCATAGTAATACCATTCGTCCCGGTCGCAGAATTCGGTCCGGAAAATGAACTGATCGTATTTCCTGAAACAGTATTAAGAGCACCAGCATTAGCCATTCTGATTCCCCAAATAGTACCAGTTGCCAAAGGCGGAACAGCAATATTACTCAAAGTATTATTCTGAATGGTTTTGCTTGCCACTCCCGTTCCGGTATTGATACCATATATTGGCTGATTAGCTGTTGATGTAGAAGTTAAACCTGTAATTGTATTACCGTTAACTGTCTCCGTCATAGAACCAACCGATGAATAAATCCCGGCTATAATACCTGTACTTGTAGTATTTGTTGAACTCAAATTGGTAATTGTATTACCATTAACCGTTATATTCGTTGCCGCACCATAATTAATCCCCATTAAAATTCCAGTCCCTCCTCCTGTTCTGGAAATATTATCAATTGTATTATTATTACAATTTAAAGTAGTTGCTGCTCCCGCATAGATAGGGTTAACTTCTTTGTTAGTTGTCGTTGTCGCAATATTTCTAACAATGTTACCATTTATATTAATTGTATTGGAAGTCACCCCTGCGCCATTATAAATAGCATAAAACCTTCCTGAACTGGACGCCATTGAAATATTTGCAAATGTATTATTGTTTATATTACATGTAGTGGCAGTTGCAGGTTTGCTGTTCAAGTAAATACCCTGAAATTCTCCTACAACAGTTGGTCCATCCAGCACCAGAGTTCCGGTTCCTGTACTGTTGGCATACCCAAAAGTGTTTCCGGTAATATGTGTATTTTCACCAACTGCAGGACTATTAAAAGCAAAACCATACATAATCAAGTAACCTGTAGTACCCGTAAACAAACGAGGTGCCGTTTGATATATCTTGTTGTTTGTTATAGTCCAATCGGTATTACCGTCCGCCGCATAAACGGCAGCGGAACATCCGACAGGAGTAAAAAAATCATACAATTCACAATTGGTGATTGTGTTCCCGCTGTTTGCAATTGTCGCATTTGTGGTCGAACCGATACTACCAATTAATTTAGAAGGCAGATTTATCCCCGCAGCAGTTACTTTACAATTCGAAATCGTGTTGTTGTCATTTCCGGTTGTAGTACCTGTCCCAAAGAAAATCACACCTCCTACAGTAGAAGGGGGATTTACAAGAACAGTTGTTGAACCCAACACAGAACAGTTCGTGATAGTGTTGTTGCTTGCATCGGCCTGAAATTTAATCGTACCAGCAGTTGCAGTCGCATTGGTGTTGGAAATGGTTAATCCGTTTCCTCCGGTATTCAAACCGTTGATGGTAACGTTATCCGCTCCGTTGAATTGAATTAACTCCGTAGCCAAGTTACCTGAAATAGTCCACGACCCACCGCTCGGAGTGATTGTTAGTGACGTCCAGTCGCCTGCTCCAAGTGAAGCAATGGCACCTTCAGACGTGTCACCGGTAATAGCAATAGTGATAGTAGCTCCGGTTTGTGAAGTTCCAATAGCCGTGAACGCGGCACCCAAAGTAGTATAGGTTCCGTTCCCGGTTACTGCACCAGAAACCGTAACCTGTCCCTGGACATTTGAAACTCCAAAAAAAACGAACAAAAGCAGCACGAGCAGCTTTTGCATCCTCATCAGTAGCCCCGACGATTGTTCATCCGGCCCCTTAATGTATTTTTTCTTCATAAAATAAAATTTTTGTTAATAGTTGGACACGAATCTACACAGAATTAACGTTGTAAAAAATTTTATTTCCCTCAAAACAATCATTACGTCCCTGTAATAACATTATTTTAAAAAACCCATTATTTTTTAACATATAAAAAAAAACAATGAAACCAAAAAAACATCCGTTTTATATCAAAAAACCAAACATCGACCAACATCACTAATAATATCACGAAGAACAACTAATTTTCAAACAACACAAACAAAAAAAGGCCGCCTTTTCAGACGACCCTTTTCAAAACTTAAAACTTAAAAAAACTATCTTTTAACAACCTTCACTGTTTTAACAGCATTATCGGAAGTGATTACCACAAAATAAGCTCCAACTGCAAATTCCGACATTGGAATTGACGCAGTCATTGAATTTACCGATTTAGAAATCACTTTGCGCCCTTCAATGTTATACATTTCAATAGCAGTCATGAACTGAGAATTTTCAATCTGCAAAACATCGTTAACCGGGTTTGGATAAACTTTCAGGCTTGACAAAGCAAAATCACTAACCCCCAACACTGTAGTAAACTCATCTGCACCTATATCCGGAGTTGTTGCATTTCTCACATCACCATCATAATCATTCGTACAACCTACAATCGGAGTACCTCCTCCTTCGATGGGCGTAGCAACTGTAGTATCAATATGAAGAAACTGTGGATTGGAACCTGTAGTACTCGTAAAAGCAGGAAGTACAGAAACAGAAGCAACATCTCTTGTACTCACTCTTGCTTGATATACTGCAAGAGTTGCATCTGTATTTGTTCCGTCTGTAAAAATTGTACTTCCGTAGAATAAGTTATTATTAGAAGCGGAAGCATATGATGTAAGTGTCGTTGAAGACCTTCTGTAAGCAGCAGCCAAACCAGCTCCTGCAGCCGTTGATTCATTAGTAAAAATATTATTTCTGAAGTCAACAGTAGTACCAGTCACAGCATAAACCGCACTTGAACCGAATAAGGCTCCAACACTGTTAGCATTTAAACGGACAGTATTATAGTAAACATTAGCAGTAGAGCCTCCCGAAATATAAATACCGTTTAACGGATTCGCCGCATTGGCGGACGGCGCAGTTAAATCTCCAATAATATTATTATAAATATTATTGGTAGTTCCTCCTGAAATACTGATACCGCTCACAGAAGGCGATGCTACTGAAGAACTTAATCCGTACACTTTATTTTTGTAAACATTGTTGGTCGTTCCTGCCGCTACACTAATACCATAGATGTTGGTTCCTCCTGAAAACGAACTTACAGTATTACCGGAAACTTCATTAAGAGTACCGCCAGCAGCCATTCTGATCCCATAAATTGATCCTGCACCCGTATTTGGAAGAGAAAAATTAGTAAAACTATTATTTTGAAACGTTTTATTCCCAAGATTAGCTGTCTGATTATAAATACCATAAATCGATTGAGCAGCAGTTGACAAAGAGCTGAAATTACTAAGCACATTATTGGTGAATATCTCGTTTTGAGGAGAATTCGCCGAATAAATTCCAGAGACAGAAGCGGTACTGGATGCACTCGTTGAACTTAAATTTGAAATCGTATTAGCATTAAATGTCACTGTTGTTGATGAAGCATAACTAATACCATATAAAATTCCGGCTCCGGTTCTGGAGATATTATTAATTGTATTATTACTGCAATTTAATGTTGTCGCTGAGCCCGCAAAAATAGGATGCATTATACCCGAAGTAGTATTCGTTACTATATTTCTGACTGTATTCCCATTAACATTAATTGTATTGGAAGTTGCCGTTGTAAGATTATTAATGCCGTAAAATACATTTACAGATCCCCCTGCGGAAGATGTCAATGAAATATCAGAAATCGTATTGTTATTTATATTGCATGTATTGACAGCACTTGGCGATGCATTCAAATAAATACCCTGAAAAACCCCTGGAGCACCGCTTCCTGCTAATGTTAAAGTTCCGGTCCCCGCACTGTTTGCATACCCAATAATATTGCCGGTAATCTGCATATTATTACCATAAGCTACATTTGAGCAAAGGATACCATACATGGTCATTGTTGATGCTCCCGTAAAAGTACGAGTCCCTGTCTGGTAAATTTTATTGTTCGATATCGTCCAATCCGAATTCCCTGTTGTCGCATAAATAGCAGCACAACCTAAACTACTCGGGGTTAAGAAAAAATCATATAAATTACAATTAGTGATAGTTATACCACTATTCCCAATTGCAGCATTTGTAGTCATACCTCTTCCATAAATTAATTTAGAAGGAAGGGTTGATCCGGCAGGACCAATGTTACAATTTGAAATGGTATTATCGTCATTTCCGGTTGTTGTTCCGTCACTAAACCATACCACACCTCCAAGATTGGTATGAACCATTGAACATGAACCCAACACAGTACAATTTGTTATGATATTGTTAGTTGCATCCGCCAAAAATTTAATAGTAGAAGTCCCATCAGTATTAGATGTACTTGTATTCGTAATTGTCAATCCGTTCCCTCCCGTATTTAAACCGTTTATGGTAACATTATCTGCACCGTTAAATCGAATTAACTCGGAGGCCAAGGAGCCTGAAACAGTCCATGAACCTCCACTCGGACTGATTGTCACTGATGTCCAGTTTCCCGCACCAATATTTACGATAGCACTTTCTGTAGTATTACCAGATACGGCAATATTAATATTGGCTCCTGTTTGTGATGTTCCTATTGCTGTAAAAGCAGCCCCCAGAGTAGCATAAGACCCATTTCCGGTTACCGCGCCGGTCACCGCAACCTGACCTTGTACATTAAAAACAACAAAATACGTAAACAAAAGTAAAGCCACCTTCATTTGTAATTCCGTCTTAAGACCGGAAAGCAATTCCGGACAAAATGCAATGTAATTTTTCTTCATAAACTATTTATTTTTAAATCCTAAATAGCGAATCTACAGAGAATTAACATTGTGCGGAAATTTATTTCCCAAAAAATGAATTTTACATCCCCAATATAACAATGTTTTCAAAAAAATACATTTTAAGCCAAAAAAAATAGTTTTTTGATAAGAAAATAACGAACAGAAACGAAATCCAATTAAAAAAACAACAGTACGTTAAGAATTAAACATTAAAAAACAAACCCTATCTATTACTATCCATTTAACTGGTAATTTCCAAAAAAAAAAAAATACAATCTATTAACAGAAAGCCAAAATCCCTTTCAGTAAATTAATCTGATTCACCGTTCGGTATAAATTCTGATTTTCATAGGAGATGTAAAAATAAGTATCGCCGTTTAGGTAGTCGGTCAAAAACCGGACGGCCTGAATGTACACCACCACTTTGGCAGCATAATCCAGATTTTCCTTTTCAACAGGTTCCAAAACTGTTTCCAGAGAGAATAAAAAACCTTTCTTGGTTGCCATAAAGAGTTCCGGATCGAAAGTTTCATTGGTTGAAATTTCATCTTCGTTGGCCGTATTGGTGTACGACCGAATCATATCGCCAAAATCATAAAGCAACGTCCCTTCCATAACCGTATCCAAATCGATAACCGCAATGGCTTCGTTTGTATCCTGGTGAAAGAGCACATTACTGATTTTCGGATCGGCGTGAATGATGCGTTTGGGAAGCTGATTGTTTGTCTGCAGTTCAATCCACTTATCTGGCAATCCGATATGTTCGTTTATAAATTGTATAGCTGATTCTGCATTTAATTTTCGTTCTTCGGTGGCAGTTTCCAATGCGCTTTTATAATCGGTAATTCGTTTTTCAAAATTGATGAAATCCGGAAGTACTACCTGAAGTTGAATCACATAACCATTACTGTTCATCGTCTTATAAAACTTACTGAAAGCTTTCGCAGCTTCAAAAGCGATTATCGGACTTGTGGCTTTGGATAAGGTAATACTGTTTTCTATATAGGTGAACATTCTCCAGGGATTTCCGTCCTCATCATAAAAAATCGGAGCACCCTCTTTTGTTGCAATAACCGAGCTCACCTCCAGTGGATAATCCGATTGCTGCAAAACAGCAACCGCACTACTTGTATTATGAACCAAGGCACTCACATCCTTAAAAACCGTCGTATTTATTTTTTGAAGAATGCAGTTTTGGCTGGTATTCCTATTTGTAATCAGATAAGTCGCATTGATTAATCCGACTTCAATTACGGCAACATCAATATCCGCTACAGGTATCGAAAGAAATTGGGCTGCTATTTGCTGAAACTTTTCCATACTACCAAAGCTGGCTGGGATATTTTCCGTTTTGAATTTCATCTGAAAGAAACACCTTCAAGACTTCTTTATCATCCGGATAGGTCAACCCCATCCACTGTGATTCCGATTGATGCACTTTGACTTTTATCAGATTTGAACCTATCAGCTGCTGAACGACAGCCGGGATATAGAATTCCGATTTGGAGACATTGTACTGTTGCAGAAACCGTAAAAATTCCTCTTGCAGAAAATCGAAAACCGAAGGATGAAAACACCAGAAATTCATAGAAACCAAAATATTTTCCTTTAAAACGACGTTGCCTGTTTCTGTTTCCGATATGATTTGCGAACCTTGTCTTTTTATCCGCGTATGCTCGACGACCTCAATTAAATTTTGCTGATCATCCAAAGTACAAACACCTCTGGAAACCGGTCCGTTTTCGCTTAACGTCGTATTCACAGGAAAGGCAATCATTTCATATCGGTTATTTTTTATGACATCGCCAGAAATCGATTCCTGAATTTTCATGTAAGATGATCGTCCGTAAAAATCATCGGCATTGATAACGACGAAAGGTTCGTTCACCACCAATTTGGCTGTCAGAACCGCATGCCCTGTCCCCCAAGGTTTGCTTCTTTCTTTTCCAATATCGATATATTCATCGGGTAAAAAACCATCCATTTCCTGAGGAACAAAATGCATTTCAACCTTTTTTTTGATGCCAATTCGCCCCAGTCTTTCGATATATTCCTGAGCAATATTCGGATTCACGATTAAAACAAATTTGTCAAATCCAGCCTGAATGGCATCGAAAATCGAAAATTCAAGAAGCGTTTCACCGGTAGGCAACAAGGCATCGGTTTGCTTCAGTCCGTTGTATCTCGAACCTAAGCCACCGGCTAAAATTACGACTGTTTTTGGAGATTTAGAACGCACCGTCAAAGCCAAAAACAGGTTTACGGGTTTTCCAGGCGCCATTGGTAAAATCGGGGATTTCCTGAACGGCTCCGTTGCTCTCAATCGACAGTTCACTCAATGGTGTTATGGCGTACCATGTGGCCAGATCATACACATCTAACGGAAACTCGATATTGCGCTTGATGCATTCGATAAAAGTATTGTCTACGAAGAAATCCATGCCGCCATGCCCTGAATTTTCAGCCTCTTTCGAATACCGTTGCCACAACGGATGGTCGTGTTCGGTCAGCCATTTTTCGGTATTGTCCCACTGGTGGGATTTTTTCATGGCTTTTTCAAAATAGATAAAGCCTTCGTTCTTTTCTCCGCTGCCGAAATCCTGCCACAAACCTTCTGTTCCCTGCACACGGAATCCTAAATTATAGGGACGTTGCAGACTGGTGTCGTGGGTTAATAAAATAGTTTCACCGTTGGCGCATTGTATCTGGGTGGTGACGATATCACCTTGCTTAAAGTTCACTTTGGCATTCGGATGGTCTATCCCTCCTTTTGGATGTTCCACTATATATTTATTCAAACCTCTCGCCTTGCTTGAAAACGAAGACAAACGCAGCAATCGGTTTCCTCTGTTGATGTCGAACATTACTGCCACAGGCCCTAAACCATGCGTCGGATAAAGTTCCCCGTTACGATTCACATAATGATTGGTTCTCCATTTGGCTTCGCTGAATCCTTTTTCTCCAAACTCCACTCCCGAATTGTACGCGCTTTGGCCGTCATTGAACAGTACGCCTCTCAAATCGTGTTCGTATCCTCCCTGACCGTGAATCAACTCACCAAACATTCCTTTTCTCGCCATATTCAAAACCGCCATCACATCGCGACGGTAGCACACATTTTCGAGCATCATTATAGGCACTTTGGTTTCTTCGTAGGCTTTTACATAGTCCCAACATTCGGAAAGTTTCATGGCGCCACAGACTTCCATTCCCACAATTTTTCCGGCTCGCATCGCATCAATTCCCTGCTCTTTATGCCATTCCCAGGGCGATGAAATTATCACGGCGTCGATATTTTTTTCCTTTAACAGATTTCTGTAATCATAATCCCCATTGGAAAACTCTTTGGGTGCCGGTTTCTTGTATTTTGCCACCAGTTTTTGCGCCATTGCAAGCATTCGTTTATCCGGATCGGCAATAGCGACAATTTCTACGTCCTCTCTTTTTAGCATTTCCTGCATATGTGCCTGCCCTCTGAATCCGGTGGCGATAAAACCCAAACGGACTTTTTTGGAGATTTTTTCATCAGATGCAAATAACGAATTGGGTAAGATTAAAGCACCGAAACCCGCAATTGCGGTTGTTTTTATAAAATTACGTCGATTGGAATTATAAGTCATGGCTGTTTTTTTTCAATTACTAAAGTAGTATTTTTAAAGGAATTATCTCAATTTCTAACCGATTAATTATAAGAAACCACTTGGGTATTCACATCTCAAAACATAATCTTTTCATCAAAAAACCTCAACAAAATAAAAAGGGACTGTCCGAAAAGACAGCCCCTTAGTATCACACAAAAAAAAACAATTCTTATTTCTTGATCACATTAACAGTTTTGACAGCGTCATCAGAGGTAACTTTAATTAAATAAGTACCACCTGCCAAACCTGACATATCAACGGTAGTTGAAAGTTCATTTACTGTTTTAACCATAACTTTTTGCCCGGTAATACTATAAATTTCAACATCTGAAATAGCTTGTCCATTTTCAATAGTCAAAACATCCGTAACAGGGTTTGGATATAATTTCAAGTTATTTAACGCGAAATCTTTCACCCCTAATGTCACGGTAACCGTAACCGCTAAAGAAGAAGCACTAGTACAACCTCCCACGGTTTGTGTTGCATAATAAACAGAACCACTTGTCAATTGCGTACCTGCCACAAGTGCATTGGTTCCCGCCAAAGCATCAGCCGCTGAAGGATACCAGATAATATTTGAACCTGTCACAACAATATCCTCAATCGTAGCATCCGTAGGAACTGGCACTGAAATTACCTGAGTTGCAGCACCTGCTGGAGCTCCTACCACATTTACCGTTACCGAAACCGACAATCTCGGACTCTCACATCCTGAAATCGTTTGGGTAACGTAATAGCTTCCGGTTACCAAGGCATCTGTAGATAATAAAGCCGAACCTCCCGTTGGTCCTGCATACCATTGAAGAGCCGTACCTGTAGCCGCTAAATTCGCTACCGTTGCACTATTACAGAATACTTGTGAAGAAGCAGTTGGCACCGCTGTTTGATTCACAACAATCGAACCGGAAGCTGTTGCTGTTCCGCAACCCACAGGAGTAACGGTATAGTTGAATGTCCCGGCAGCCGTTGGCGTCCCGCTGATAGTTAAAATCCCTGCCGCATAAGAACCCGTAACACCGGTAGGCAATCCCGATACAGTTGCATTTGATGCATTTCCTACCGCATAAGTAATTGCTGTGATCGCATTGTCAGCACATACTGTCTGAGCATCCGTACCAACAGCTGAACTTAAAGCAACAGTGCGATTTGCACTAACCGTAACCCCAACCACAGCCGAACTTGTACAAGTACTGGCAGTAGAAGAAGTTGCCGTATAACTATGCGCACCTACAGTATTCGATTTAAAATAAACCGTGGAAGCATTTGTTCCAGTATAGGCCACCGTTCCGGCAGCATCAGTATATAAATCCGTCAGCGGAGACCAAGTCATAACAGTAGGAACACTGCTTGACCAATCAAATGTTGTATTCAATCGATTTACACTTGTAGTAGCACTCGGATTTGAAGCTGCAAATGCATCAGAACTGGCAAATGTAGTCGAAGTTACCGCATAAACCGTTTTGTTATCCGCAGTGGCAGTATAATAGGTTTGGGCATTATTGGTCAAATCCAAACCGGTTTGTCTGACATCTACAATTACGTTAGACGTTCCATCCCAAACAAACGGAGTATTGAATACAATCGTATTAACACCTACACTATGGTTGTAAGTAGCTGTACTATACACCTGTACCAGACCTGTAGTAGTGAAACCTGTCAAAGTTGTCGCTGCCGTGTTTGCCATATAAATTTTAAAACTACTCACATTAGCACCATCTCCAAGTGTTGAAATATTAAATTTGACGGAGTTGATATTACCTGCCTGCACCCCGGCAGCGGTTAACTCGGCAGCTGTGAATACCATTTGAGACCAATAATGCTCGAATCGGTTACAGAATGCTGTTGGCTGAGATGTTGCACCTGTTAACGTAGTAGCCGTACCGATTGCTGAACTTCCTGAAGACCCGATTGTACCTCCTGAAGCAACCAATGCTTGCACGACACCTTCACAAACTGTTACCGGTGAAGGCAAAACCGTCACTGCTGATGGCACCGGATTTACGGTAACATTTACCGCTGCAGTGTTAACACATAAACTACCTGAACTTTGTGAAGCGGTTAAAGTATACGTTGTCGTGGCAGTCGGACTGAAAATCCATCCCGAACCGGCATTACCCGTAACTCCTGTAGCAGGAGACCATACATAAGTATCATAATCGGCAGCTCCGGAAGAAATTGTAATTGCCGATGATGAAGAACCATTACAAACAGCTGTTGCATTAGTACTCAGTGCAAATGTTGGAGCAGTATTTACCGTTGCCTGAACCGCAACTCTAGGTGATGAACAAGGCACCTGACCTCCAAACATTACATTAATCCTGTTTAAAGAAGTTGAGCCTGCAGTAGTTGATCCTGTATAACTGTTAACCCAAAGCACCTTATTATCAGACGTTGTTGTATAATAGGTTTGAGAATTATTTACGGCATCTGCGCCATCATGGGTAACGTTAATAACAATATTGGAAACCCCGTCCCATACAAAAGGAGTTGAAAAATTGATTACCTGCCAGCCTGATGCTGTGTGTGTGTAGGTAGAAGGTCCGTACACCGTTGTATAAGAAGCTGTAGACAAGAATGCTGTACTTGCGAAAGACGATCCGGCAGTTGTCCCTATCTTAACAGTAAAGTTGGCGTTAGTTGGAGCATCACCCTGTGTTGAAATGTTATAGGCCATTGAAGTAATATCACCAGCCCTTAAACCCGCTGCAGTTAACTCCGCTGCAGTATAAATAGTCTGACTCCAGTAATTCGGCCATCTGTTACAGAATGCTGTTGGCTGAGATGTTGCCCCTGTTAATGAGGTCCCCAGTCCAATTGTTACATTTCCTGCCACAGGAGTTTCAGCTGCAACATAATACGTTGCATTTGACGCAATGGAAGGAGTCGTAAAAGACGGACCTGTTCCAACCAAATTCCCTCCGGTCGCCGCATCATACCACGTAGCCGTTCCCGAAGAAGCCGCTGCTGCCAGATTCACCGTACCCGCGCCACATCTCGTTCCTGGAGTTGTTCCTGTAATATTGTTTGTAAATGTGATGTGAACAGGTGTAGATGTCCCGGAAACCGGTCCGGTCGAACACGTTACCACACATTGATAATATGTAGCCGATGCAGGTGAAGCAACATAAGTTGTATTGGTTGCTGTTGCGATGTCAGTGTATGATATTCCATCCGGGGAACTTTGCCACTGATACGTTACTCCTGAACCTGAAGGAACCGTTGTGATACCTAAAGTCACTGAACCACCCGAACAAATTGTAGTACCTGAAGCCGTAGTAGCCCCTGGTGCCGGAGTTCCGGAACATGCATTGGAAACTGCATAAGCCAGATATCCCGTATAACTACCCGAAGCAACAGCTGCATTAGAAGTTGTGGTGTTTGGAGTACCTGCCGCATAAGTTGCAGTAGATCCGAAAGCATTTGTATAGATTCCTGCTGCACTTGGCGCCTGTACAGGAATATTCACAGCAGAAATTCCGGAATCACCAAGTCTAACATTGACATTTGTAACTGTCCCACTTAGCAAAGGTGCTTCCCATCTTTTAGCCGATAATGACGTAATGGATGCGTCTACCGATCCGGTATTTGTATCGAAAGCTTCTGCTTTCATAACAGATACAGCAGTAGTAGCCGGTGCTATCGAAACGGGATTGTAAGCCGTTTTACCTACCGGATATAAAATATAGTTTGTATTGGCATTCCCTGAAGCGATGGTTCTTGAGAACGGCCCTTTCACATAAGCCGTAGCAGAACCTCCCGAAAGTACTCCGGCAGCTGCCGTTGTTCCTAAAGTCAATAAATTAACATTGGAGGTAGTAACAAAGCCTTGAGTCAGCGTTAAAGTCCCGCTTACAGACAATGGCACATTTAAAGTGACACCCGAAACATTGGAATTATTTACCACTAATGATGTCAGGTTTGCTGTTGGAGAAGCAGCTAAATTCTGAAATACTCCCGAACCTGAAATAGCTTGTGCGTTTGTACTTGCCGAAGCTGCCCCGTTTGTCCATCTGGCCATCTGGATGGTTCCCAAATTGGTAAGGGTTCCATTATTTACGACATTCCCTGCAACATATAGTGTTGAAGTTGAATTCGTTTCAAATACACCGGAAGCAATTGTCAAATCGCCTAAAACACCAAAGGCAGAAGTATATTTTACAAGTCTGTTTGTACCTGTATTTGCATCAACAATCATATTCCCCAGCGAATAATAATATGATCCCGGGAACAGATAAGCATAGAAACCATTGGCGTGCCCTCCCGCAGTTGTTGAAACGCCATTTCCGAATTTAACGGTGTGACTTGTACTCGCTGCATTTGCCGCACCCCCTTGGGATATTGACAATGCATAATCAGATGTTGACGCCCCGAAGTGAGGATCAACAATTGTTAAAGTTCCTCCGGTCCAATTTAAGTTAGCTACAGCAGATGCCGTTACACGTACCAACGGAGTTCCTGTGGTAACACTATTTGCCGTAGTCCCGTCACTACCATCCACAATAATATTTCCTGAAGATTGATTAAAAGTTGATCCGCCATTGTTCATTAAATTTCCATTGATGTTCAATGTTCCGCCAGAAACGGTTAAAGTACCGTTATTGATTAGAAAGTTATTATTTAATGTACAACCTACTGTTAGGTCTCCCGAAGCATTAACCAAAGTACCTCCAGAACTAATCGTTACATTTTTCGCAACATTACCGGCAGAGTTGGAAGTCACCGTGGTTCCCGCAGCGACAGTTACCGGATCCGTACAAGTAGGAACCGTCCCTTTATTCCATGTTGAAGCCGTATTCCAATCTCCGGATACGATCGAAGAGAACGGAATATCTGCAATAATAGTAGCCAACGTATAAGATCCGGTCACTAAATCTGTCGGTGTCAACCCGATTCTGTGACCTCCGGGAGTAGTTGTCCCGGCTTCATGCGTTCCTACAAAAGTATCATCGGTTTTTATTACCCGTGTACTTGCCGTCATCAAAGCTCCTCCGAAAAGTCCGGGTGCCACCATTTGAATTTTAAAGGACGCCACACTTGTGGGAGTACCCGCCAATGCAGAAACCGTCCAAAAATCATTTGCTTTTGTATCCAGGACTGTTGCTCCGTCTGTATAAGCCCCTGAGGTTGTTCCTGCGACGTTATTATATGCAACTCCCAATACTCCCGCCGCCGCCGTTGGGGTTACACGTTCAATCCAGGCAGAACGTCCCTGGCCGAAGGAATCTATAAAAGGATACCTGCTTGTGGCAGTAGTGGCATCAGCTCCCGAAGTAAACGAAGTACCGGTACCGGTAGCCGTAAACCATCTTCCGAAAACGGTACCGGAAGTAAATCCACCTGCTGTATAACTTAATGTACCAGCAGAAGGAGATGCGTTACCCAAAACAACGCTTGCACCTCCCGAAGTACTGACTCTTCCCGCTGTTAGCGTTAAAGTCCCACTAACCGATATGGAATTTGAAGGTTGTGTCGCGATATTAGCGGTCCCCGGTAATGTAACACCTCCCACAATAGGATTATTGATTGTCAAACTGGAGAAATTTGCAGTTGGAGTAGTCAAAGAGTTTACAAAAACACCAGTCCCTGAAACGGTTTGACTGTTTGCAACTGTAAAAGCACTGTTCGTACCTAAAACCAATGCTGATGTTGAGGAAGACCCCTGAACCGTCATTGTCCCGTTATTGACAATGTTACCACCAACAGCCAATAACCCGGAAGTATAGCTTTGTCTGAAATCACAATTTGCATTAATCGTCAGGTTTCCTTTGATATGACAACCATATGAAGTTGAATTGTTAATTGAGGCACTCAACCATCGTCCGGTCGTGTTACCGCCGTTCACAATTACGTTTTGAACTGGAGCATATCCTGAAGCATACGTTTCTAAAGAAAAACCATCATTATTCCCTGCTGTCGTGCTGGTCCCATCACCAAAAATAAATGTGTGAGTCCCGCTAAAATAATTTACAGAAGCCGCCAAACCAATACTAACCGATCGATTGGTACCACTTCCTGTCGCATAAGTGTTGACATGCGGATCTATTACTGTAATTGACCCAGCCGTACAACTAGGTGTTCCTCCCGAAATTGAGAAGAGGTGTGTTCCGGAAGCGACAGACCCTACAACAGTGTTGTTATTATTTCCGTCAACCGAAAACACCCCGCCGGATTGATTAAATGCCCCTGAAGACATTAAAAAATTTCCATTCAAAAGAACAGTTCCTGTTCCGGACAAATTAAAAGTCCCGCCATTTACCAAAAAGGTAGAGTTATTTGCCGAAGCAATACTAACCGTAAGCATATTCGAAGACACCGTTAAACTACCTGATGTCAGGGTCAGTTTCCTTACTGAGGCATCACCTGTCAGCACCATTGCAGATGCATTCTGAATGATAAAATCGTCCGCATTACTTACAGAAGCCGGAGCAGTTCCAGTTCCGTCAGTTGCAGTTCCCCAACTATTCACATCGTTGAAATCCGTTGCCGATGCTTTGGAATAATACGTTGTCTGGGCACTAACCTGCAAGCCGTACAACATCGTAAAGAAAAGCATGACCAACAAACCTAAAGGATTATTTCTCCTTTCAGATCTGTTCTCATGCCATCCCCGTAATACAGTTGAAGCTCGATTGAACGAACTTCTTTTTAAATTGTAAAAATTCACCATATAATAGAAATTTGTTAATAATTTCCAAATATATCGATATAGTGTTCTAAAAAACACAAAAAATATTGCGAATCACATATTTTAACAAATTTAAATTTTTTAAAACCAATAACAACAATTTGTGAGAAAAAACAAATGTAAATATCTTACATATTTTCCGCATAAAAAACCATAAACCACCAGAAAATCGGTATGCTCTCCACCCAGAAATCGGTGTAATAGTTCGAGCGCTTCGGACTGGAGAAAACAGTAAAAAGCGCAATAACGACAACCAAAACCAGATTAATCCAAAGTTGTTGTACCTGAAAATCGGATTTTAAAAATTCAAGGAAGTAAAAGGGTATCAATAAAAACAGATTGAGGATTTTAGTTTTTGCAACGCCTAATTTCTGCGGAACAGTCTGCAACGACAAATCATCGTTCTTCAAATCGATAATTTCGAAAATCAATATCAGAATGATAATCAGCAAAAAACGCTGACAGAACTTCAACCAGACATCATGAGAAAGCGTCAAACCGGCGTTTAGTATCGGAAGAAAAAGCGTAATCCCCGCCCAACAAAAAGCTACGATATAAATTTTTACGCCCGCCCAATTGCGTGCATTGCCAATCTTCGGGAAAACCGGCAACGTATAAAGCAGTGTCAGTGCCAAAAAACCAATCGCTACCAGTTGCGTTATTCGTTCGAGATGAAAAAAATAATATCCTGCAACCGCGAAAGAAACAACACTCACTACAACGATTCCTTTCAGTTGCCTGCTCCATCTTACTTTTTCAGCCCGAACCAATGCTTCATATTTCACAAAATTATACCCTACGATAGTTCCGAAAAACGCAAATAAAATCATCGGCTCATCATAAGCAATATGAAAGAAATGAAAGGTCATCCGAATCAGGGCATACACGGACAAAGCCACATGAATGCTTGCGCTGATATAAAAGGACAGTATTCGCTTGAGTAATTGCATCCTTACAAAAGTAATCAATCTGTTAATAAGTGTGATTTTCGGTTGACAATTCTGTATAAAATTGAGGTTAAAAAACAAGATTATTAGGATATTAATAATTATTTTTGTGCTCGTAAAAAACACAACTCATTTTTTTTTGTTTGAAGTGGTAAAACACTCAAGCGCTTAAACAAACAGTACAGATAACTGATGAAAACAGATGCATTTGCTTTAAGACACATCGGTCCGAGAGAATCAGACCTGCAACACATGTTCAAAACCATTGGTGTAAAGGACATGACGCAACTACTTTATGAAACTTTTCCGGACGGAATCCGTTTGAAACAAGATTTACAATTAGACCCTGCCATGACCGAATATGAGTATTTAACTCATGTGACACAGTTAGGCGCAAAAAATAAAGTATTCAAATCGTATATCGGTTTGGGCTATCACCCTGCTATCGTTCCGCCGGTTATCCAAAGAAATATTTTCGAAAACCCGGGATGGTACACGGCTTATACTCCGTATCAGGCTGAAATCGCGCAAGGCCGTTTAGAGGCTTTATTGAACTACCAGACTACGATTATCGAATTAACTGGAATGGAGATTGCTAACGCTTCCTTATTGGACGAAGGTACTGCTGCTGCTGAAGCAATGACGTTACTTTTTGACGTAAGAACGCGCGACCAAAAGAAAAACAACATCAATAAATTCTTCGTTTCTGAAGAAATTTTACCGCAGACTTTATCGATTTTACAAACACGATCAACTCCTTTAAACATTGAGTTAGTTGTTGGTAATCATGAAACTTTTGATTTTTCAGAAGATTTCTTCGGAGCAATGTTACAATATCCTGGTAAATACGGACAGGTTTTCGATTACGCAGGTTTCATCAACACCGCAAAATCAAAAGAAATTAAAGTAGCGGTTGCTGCTGATATCTTGTCTTTAGTAAAACTAACTTCTCCGGGAGAATTAGGAGCGGCTGTAGTAGTTGGTACTACGCAGCGTTTCGGTATTCCAATGGGTTACGGAGGTCCTCACGCAGGTTTCTTCGCTACTAAAGAAGAGTACAAACGTTCGATGCCCGGTAGAATTATTGGAGTTTCTATCGACGTAAACGGAAACCGTGCCTTACGTATGGCATTGGGTACTCGTGAGCAGCACATCAAACGTGAAAAAGCGACTTCTAACATCTGTACCGCACAGGTATTGTTAGCTGTTATGGCCGGAATGTATGCTGTATACCACGGTCCGAAAGGATTACAATACATCGCTGATAAAGTTCATGCTTCGGCGGTTACAACTGCAAAAGCACTATCTTCAATCGGTGTAAACCAAGTGAACTCGGCGTTCTTCGATACGCTTTTAGTGAAAGCCGATGCTGCTAAAGTAAGAGCGATTGCTGAGAAAAACGAAGTAAACTTCTTCTATCCGAACAACGAAAGCGTTTCCATCTCTTTCAACGAAACGACTTCAATTTCAGACATCAATACGATTGTTGCCATTTTCGCAGAAGCGGCCGGAAAATCAGCGGTTCATGTTTCGGAATTGGCTACTGAGGCACACTTACCGGAAAAATTAATCCGTACCTCATCGTTCTTACAACACGAGGTATTCAACAACCATCATTCGGAAAGCCAATTGATGCGTTATATCAAAAAATTAGAGCGTAAAGATTTATCATTGAACCACTCTATGATTTCTTTAGGTTCTTGTACGATGAAATTGAACGCGGCTGCTGAAATGTTACCACTTTCAATGCCAAACTGGAACAGCATCCACCCGTTTGCTCCGGCAGATCAGGTTCAAGGATACTTAACAATGTTGAAAAAATTAGAGCAACAGTTGAATGTAGTTACAGGTTTCCAGGGAACTTCATTACAACCAAACTCAGGTGCTCAAGGGGAATATGCCGGTTTGATGGCGATTCGCGCTTACCACATCTCTCGTGGCGAAGGACACCGTAACGTATGTTTGATCCCATCTTCTGCTCACGGAACCAACCCGGCTTCAGCTGCGATGGCGGGAATGAAAATCATCGTAACCAAAACCACTCCGGAAGGAAACATCGACGTAGAAGATTTAAGAGCAAGAGCTATCGAGCACAAAGACGATTTATCTTGTTTGATGGTAACATACCCTTCTACTCACGGGGTTTACGAATCATCTATCATTGAAATCACTAAATTAATCCACGATAACGGCGGATTAGTATATATGGACGGTGCAAACATGAACGCACAGGTTGGATTAACAAATCCTGCTACTATTGGTGCAGACGTTTGCCACCTGAACTTACACAAAACATTCGCAATCCCTCACGGTGGTGGCGGACCTGGAGTTGGACCAATCTGTGTGAACGAGAAATTGGTTGACTTCTTACCAACTAACCCGGTAGTGGCTACTGGCGGTAAAGATGCTATCTCTGCTATCTCTGCTGCGCCTTACGGTTCTGCTTTGGTATGTTTGATTTCTTACGGTTACATCTGTATGTTAGGTGCTGAAGGTTTACGTTCGGCTACTGAGCATGCGATCTTAAATGCTAACTACATGAAAGCGCGTTTCGAAGGTCACTTCCCTATCCTTTATTCAGGAGAAATGGGTCGTGCGGCTCACGAAATGATTTTAGATTGTCGTGAATTCAAACAAAACGGAATCGAAGTTACCGATATTGCAAAACGTTTAATGGATTACGGTTTCCACGCACCAACCGTATCGTTCCCGGTAGCAGGCACTTTAATGGTTGAGCCTACTGAATCTGAAGATTTAGCAGAATTAGACCGTTTCTGTGACGCATTGATTTCCATCCGAAAAGAAATCGCGGAAGCATCTGTAGAAGACACTAACAATCCGTTGAAAAACTCACCGCACACGTTAGCGATGTTGACTGCTGAGCGTTGGGATTTCCCATATTCAAGAGAAAAAGCGGCTTATCCGTTGGAATACATTGCCGACAACAAATTCTGGCCATCCGTTCGTCGTGTAGATGATGCTTATGGAGACAGAAACCTGGTTTGTTCTTGCGCACCGATTGAAGCGTATATGGAAAGCTAAAAAAAGAAAGCCAATAGGCAATAGGCAGAAGCCAACAGTAACCCTTTCGGAAACGGAAGGGTTATTTTTTTGTAAAATATCAATACATTTTTCGCACCAAAAAAGAAAATAAAAACACTTTTTACAATTTTCCTGACATTATCATAACATTTTCACAAAAATACCTTAAAAATTATTTTTTTTAAATATATCCCGATTTAGAATAACTAACTTAGTAGGATTGAAACCTACGTCATGGCTATAAAAATAACGGGCTCAGGAAGCTACATCCCGACCCAAATTGTTACCAATACCGATTTTGAAAGACATCAATTCCTGAATGAAGACGGCTCCACTTATGCCGTGCCGAATGATGTAATCGCAGAAAAATTCAAAGACATTACCGGAATAGAAGAACGCCGTTATGTTGAGAATAACTTAACCACTTCGGACATTGCTTTCTTTGCCGCCGAAAAAGCGATAGAAGATTCAAAAGTTGATCCGGAAACCTTAGACTATATTATTGTTGCCCATAATTTTGGAGATGTGAAACACGGTGCCATCCAATCGGATACCGTACCCAGCATTGCTTCCCGGGTAAAGCACAACCTGAAAATCAGAAACCCTAAATGTGTGGCATACGATGTTATGTTTGGCTGTCCGGGCTGGATTGAGGGCATGATTCAGGCACAGGCTTTTATCAAGGCAGGCATGGCCAAAAAATGTCTGGTGGTTGGTGCCGAAACTCTTTCCCGCGTGGTCGATGTGCACGATCGGGACAGTATGATTTATTCTGATGGTGCTGGGGCAACCGTTCTTGAGCTAACCGAGGAAGAAGGTGGCTTTCTGTCGCACGAAACCGCCTCGTTTACTTATGAAGAAAGTGAGTTTTTGTTCTTTGGAAAATCCTATAACGTAGATCATAATCCCGACATACGTTACCTTAAAATGTACGGCAGAAAAATATATGAGTTTGCCCTGAGTCAGGTTCCGCTTGCCATGAAAACCTGCCTGGACAACAGCGGCATTCCGATTTCCGATCTTAAAAAAATCCTGATTCATCAGGCGAATGAGAAAATGGACGAGGCCATTGTACAACGCTTTTTCAAATTATACAAACATACACCGCCTGAAAACGTAATGCCGATGAATATCAAGAAACTAGGAAACAGCAGCGTGGCGACAATCCCAACCTTATACGATCTGATCCTGAAAGGTAAAATTGAAAATCAGGAATTGCATAAAGGCGATGTGGTTATTTTCGCTTCGGTGGGAGCGGGTATGAACATTAATGCGTTTGTGTATAGGTGTTAGTCATTAGTGGTTAGTCGATAGTAGTTAGCCCGCTATGAAAAAGTCTTCCCGCCGTTCAAAGTCTCCCGACTTTGAGCAATAAAGTTTACAACAGTACGAACTAATCAATTAAAAGAAAAGCTACAGCGTTAAGTTGTAGCTTATTATTTTTGTTCTGGAAATGAGCACGCAAATTCTCCTGGCTTTGCAGAGCAGGTTTTTTAGACACAAGTATATCTCTTTATAGTC
Organism: Flavobacterium limnosediminis JC2902; assembly: GCF_000498535.1. Lineage (GTDB taxonomy): Bacteria > Bacteroidota > Bacteroidia > Flavobacteriales > Flavobacteriaceae > Flavobacterium > Flavobacterium limnosediminis. Next base: position 124,308 of record NZ_AVGG01000011.1, read on the forward strand.
TACAATAATGCAGTAGCCAAAAAATCACCAATTTTGGTGATTGTGTAGGTGGTTTTTTATGGGTAGGTTTGGAGAATTGCACTAGGGAATCATTACAGCTAAATTACTCACAACTTTGTTGATAATCAACCATATTGATTTGAAGTGTTTTTATTACAAATTTGTATCTTAGTGCGACAAAAAAAATTCTCTTATAAAACAGGATTCAACCAAACATATCTAAACAAGGCATAAGCAACTTTAAAACAACGAATATGATAGAAAATGACTTCTTTGGACTTCATAAAGAACGAAAACTTAAAGACTCAAAAGTTAGAGAGATTTTCACTCCACATCAACCAATTCAAACAGTTGAATTTTTTTGTGGTAGAGAAATGGAAGTAACTAGAATCATTGAATATCTCAATACTCCAGGACAGCATGCATTAGTCTATGGAGATAGAGGTGTTGGCAAAAGTTCCTTAGCTAATATTACTTGCGATTTATTAATTCGGAATGTTATAAGCGGAAAACTCTATAAAAAAAGATGCGACAGTTACGATAATTTCGCAACTATTTTGAGATCTCCTTTAAATGATGTTGATGTTAACATAGATTTATTAGAAACACAAAAAACCACCTCTGGAGCTATCGGTTCGGATAAATCGCTCGTCCCTATTCTACCTAGCCTTGGAAAATCCCATGTTTCAAAAGTACAAGGGCATGGGCAATCTTCCCTTTCACCAAGTTGGGTCTGCGAAAAACTGAGAGGTGTTGATGGTATTCTTTTAATTGATGAATTTGATATTCTATCCAACGATGAAGACAAAAAAAAGATAGCGGAACTTATAAAACAACTAAGTGATTGTGCTTCAAAATTTAAATTATTTATTGTTGGAATTGCTGAAAGCAGTTCTGACTTGACAGCTGGACACCCTTCAGTCCAAAGATGTCTTAAAGAAACTCGAATTAGCAGAATGATAGATGATGAATTAGAAGCTATTATTTTAGCTGGGGAAAAGAAACTAAATTTAAAGTTTAATGATGCTGCAATTAAACGAATCGTAAAAGTTAGTTCCGGATATCCCCATTTCACACATCTTCTTGCTCTAAAATCCGCCGAAGATGCAATTTTAGACCAAAGAAAAGATATTAATCTTAAAAATATTATCGAAGCAACTAGAAGAGCAGTAGATGATTCAGAAGGCACATTAAAACAAGCTTATGACAATGCCGTAAGATCTTCTGCTACTGATGAATATAAAAAAATTCTTTTAGCAGCGGCTTGTAGTAATGCTGAAGAAATTAAAGCTTCAGAGTTAAGACAAAAATACAAGGATTTATTTGAGACCGATATAACGCAAGGACATTTAAATAATCATTTTCAAAAAATTGTTTCTGAAGACAATTCAAACATTTTAAGAAGAATTGCGAAAGGCGTTTATAGATTTAATGACCCGCGAATGCCAAGTTTTATTAAAATCGCTCAATCATTTATCGAGAAAGACTAAACACTAATTCTAAAAACAATTGTAATTCACCTGCTTCGCAAAGTCCTTCAGATAGCGCGAACTTCCTGCTCGTACCCATATAGCGTTTAACTGTTTTGAAAATAGATTTGAATTAGATTGTGGCATAAGCAAGATGCTCGCACTAGAGGGGGATTTGACAACAGACATCGCTGAAATGCTTTCTGTGAAAGAATTAAAATCGAACTAGTGAGATTATATAAAGCTAAAAAAACTATCTTTTTTGTTGTATATCCCTAGGTAGTCAAACATTTAATGAATCGCTCGAATTCAACTAACATTAATAAAAAATAAAAAATTATGCAAAAAACTATCATCTTAGCACTACTATTCATTTGCTTTCACACATTCGGACAAACTAGCAAAGAAGATTTAATTTCTTCCATTCTTAACCAAAAATATGACTCAGATACAACCATATGGGGAGAAAATGGAGATGAAACAAAAACCCTTTCTACAATCCGAACAAAAGTTTTAATAATAAAAAACAATATTAAAATTATCAATCCGAAAGGAAATAACTATGCAATCGTAATTATTTGTGACTCCATTATTACAAGTACAAGTTCCAAAATATCTTCAGAGTCCGATTTAAATATTTTCGCTAATTATGGTGGAGGTGTATTGACAATAGAAAACACGAAAGGAGCAATTGGTGAAAATGGGATAGAGTCTAATAATCCTGCTTTAAACATCAATAATAGAGCAACTGATGGCAAAAAAGGTAAAGGCGGAAAAGATGCAGGTTGCGGATCAAGAGGACGATGGGGTGCAAAGAGTGGTGGTAGTGGAAAATCAGGACAGAATGGGCAAAAGGGTATCAATGGTAATCTTGGGAATTTTGGACAAGACGGGACACCTGCAGGTGCGGTCGTGTTCATTTGTAAAAATTTCCATCCTAATACGGAAATATACATTAATTCTATAGGCGGAAATGGTGGAAATGGTGGCAAGGGACAAGATGGAGGGAAAGGACAAGATGGCGGAAATGGTGGAAAAGGCGGAAATGGTGGAGAGTCTGGCTGTGGCAGAGGCTCAAAAGGTGGTGGAAATGGCGGAAATGGCGGAAATGGCGGAAATGGTGGTGACGGTGGTGACGGTGGCGACGGTGGCGATAGTGGTGATGGCGGATTTGTAAAAATATATTCACTAAATTCTTCGATTTCTCCATTATTATATGTGGTAAATAATCTAAGTGGAGAGCCTGGTAATGGTGGAAATGGTGGAAACGGTGGAAACGGTGGAAATGGTGGTAAAGGTGGAAATGGTGGTAAAGGCGGAAATGGTGACATCTGGAGAGGACCTTCCGGAGGCGGTAAAGGTGGAGCCCCAGGAAATAATGGAGTTCAAGGAAACAAGGGACAAAATGGAAACACAGGCATCAAGGGGAAACGCGGAAAAATCCTTGTTGAAGAAGGGAATCAATATTTAAAAGTTGAAGAAACAGAAATCACACAGATAATCCGCGGAACGGTTACTGAAAGTCAGATTGTTTTTTAAACATATTATAAATAAAAGAAAGCAACTAGACGTTTTATACTGTGCAATAAAAAGAAAAGCTACATCATTAAGTTGTAGCTTTTTGTTTTTGTTCTATAAATGAGCACACAAAGTCTCCCACTTTACCGAGCAGGGTCTAAATTTTAAAATACAGTCGATGAAACAACAAAACGACATTTTTTTCGAGAGACAATACCTAACATTATTCATTTTGACAATGATTATATCATTAGCTATTCTGTTACTCATAAGCACTTTGTCACCTAACAAAGAAGAAGGCATGTTAGCCATTGCAATAGTTTCTGTACCATTACTAATCGCAGTGCTTTTATTCTATAAAATGGATACAAGAATGTCCGATACGGAATTATCTGTCTCCTTTGGCATAGGCCTGATTAAAAAAAGCTGGAAAACGAATGTTCTTGATTTTTCTGTTTCTAAAAATATGAACGCACCTTGGTACTATGGCATAGGCATCCGCATCTTGAATGACGGATTGCTTTACAATGCTCATCACGGTGATGCAATCGCTTTTTTCAATAAAGAAACAAACCGTTTTATCTATATCGGCACTAAAGAGAAAGCAAATTTCAAATTATTTCTCAATAGATTTACTCCCCGCTAGTTCGAAGATATTGCCGACGAATTTGTGGCTTGTACCCGAGGCTTTATAAAAACTGACGAAGTAACCCCGCTGCGCATCGGGGACTTATCATTCCGGATATACTGTACTTTCCAAAATATATTTATAAGTTTTTTGATACTCGCCAAAATAATAAGCACCTATATCACCGTAATACCGGGATAAAGTTATCGTCTTGTACACATTGTGATCGTTATCATATGAACGTGTACAATTGTAATCAAAAATGTAACCATTATTCGGAAAAGTGCATTGCAACAAACCCATAAAATCATACCAATGAATATTGGTAGTTGTTACTATATGACATTCCTGACCTTCAAGTTTTCCCTCTGTTATGGTGGCTATTGTTTGTTGGAAAGGATCAGCAATTGTTTGATCGTCATTTACAACAATTCTGCCATTTTGAAGTTCGCAATCGTTTGCTATTTCATTGCCCGATTCATCTTTAATACTTATTAATTTCCAGGTTTCTATACTTTTTAAAATAGGTGTCAAAACGGCTTTTTTATTATCGCTATCATTATCACTTGAACAGGATATTAATAGGATAAGGCAGATAAAAAATAAAATTTTCTTCATTTAAAGTTTGATTTTTAATTCAATACAATTTTTAGTTTGTTGTTATAGCAGTTTTTGAAATACTAAAATAAAAATCCTCAACATGGGTTGAGGGTTTTGTCACAGATGGTTACAAATATACCAAAAACCCGATAATGCGAATATGTCCACAACAAATAGCGCGGAGTTACACTTGAGCGTAGCGACAGCCAAAGGAATCCGTACCCACAAACAGAATAAATAAAAACTACAACCGTAAAAAATTACTAAACTTTAATTACAACATAAAGAGTTTAATTACAAATTGTTATCTTAGTACATAATCAAATCTTCTTGATAAAAGACAGCGTTTGATTGTACATACATGTTCAAATTAGCTCACATTGACAAAAACCAAAAACTAAAAAATCCATGAAAAAATTCACCTTTTTCATTTTAGCATTATTTATACCGTTGCTTGGCATTGCTCAAGAAGATTCAGGACAGGATTTAGAACAAAATCTAAAAGAATTCATTGATAACATTGTCAAGAATAGTGAGGTTTTTCAAAAAACCAAACTTAAATTTTTTTTAAATGGTAAAGAGATTAAGAACCTCTCTGATTACATAATAAATCTTAATGGCTTAGAAATGAAGGTAGAAAAAAAGGAAAATACAGAGAATGGAAAGAAGGAGGAAGAAATCGAAATCAAAATCACGGTTAAACAATTCAACGTCAGCTAAAAGTGGTCATTGTACCGAAACTCACACTAGAAAAGAAATTTATCTAATTTAAGACTGACAAAACAAAATGACAAACAAGAAACCTGATATTAAATTAAGACCGACCGAAATTTCAGACTTGGACACTTTATTTCAATTTCAACTTGACAAAGAAGGCGGATATTTAGCTGCATTTATGCCGAAAGACCCCACCGACAAAGAGGCATATATAAATAAATACACAGCATTGTTGGACAACCCAACCGTAAACAATCAAACAATCCTTCTTGACAATGTTATAGTAGGAAGTATTGCAAAGTTTGTTATGGAAGGCGACGCAGAAATCACTTATTGGATTGACCGGAAATTTTGGGGACAGGGAATAGCAACGACTGCACTAAACGATTTTTTAAAAATGGAATTAACCAGACCAATTTATGGACGTGTAGCCTTCGATAATTTTGGTTCACAGAAAGTTTTAGAAAAGTGTGGCTTTATAAAAATTGGAACAAACAAAGGCTTTGCCAATGCAAGACAAGTAGAAATTGAAGAATTTATCTACAAACTCTCAAGCTAAAATTTGTATAACAAAGAAACGCTAACACATGTTTTACGCTATTGTGGGTTTTGGCCCGCTGCGCATTCTATGATAAAAAAAAAGAAAAAATTAATTAAACAATCAACACTATGCATTTAGGCGCTTTCTCAGTTAGTCTGACCGTAAAAGACATCAACAAATCAAGAGAATTTTACGAGAACTTAGGATTTACAACCCTGGGCGGCAACATCGATCAAAAATGGCTGATACTGAAAAACGGGAACGCCATAATTGGTTTATTTGAGGGGATGTTTGACAAAAACATCATCACCTTTAATCCCGGTTGGGATGAAAATGCCAAAAACATTGAACCTTTTGATGATGTTAGAGTGATTCAGGAGCATCTGAAGAATTGCGGAATACAATTAAGGACGGAAGCAGACGCAACTACCACGGGACCGGCACACATTACCTTAACAGACCCTGACGGAAACAACATTCTAATTGACCAACACCGATAATTTAAACACAAAACATATGACAGCACAAGCAAAAAATCCATTTACATGGGTAGAAATCTATGTAGAGAACATGAGCAGAGCTCAAAAATTCTATGAAACCATATTAGCAATACAAATGGCTGAACTTCCGATGCCCGAAGGAATGGGAGAAATGCAAATGATAAGCTTTCCCTGGGCTGAAAACGAAAGAAACATTAGTGGTGCTTTGGTAAAAATGGAAAACATGAATCCGGGAACCGGCGGAACTTTAGTCTATTTTGCCTGTGAGGATTGCGCGACAGAAGAAAGCCGCGTAGAAAAGGCCGGCGGAAAAGTTTTACAACCCAAAATGCCTATAGGAGAGTATGGGTTCTGTTCCATTGTAATGGACACGGAGGGAAATACCATCGGTTTACATTCGATGAAATAATCGTAAGAACAGCAAAGGAACAGTCCTATTACAACTTTAAAACAATTTGCATTAGATGACTCTTTCTTCGAAAGCTCAAGCTATTCACAGCCAAACTGTCGAAGTAAATCCGCTACCAATCTGCGGAATTTTTGCATGAAATTTAAAGATCATCAAAAATTTAAACAAAAAAATGAGGCAATTGATGCCTCATTTTTTGTTGTTAAGAAATTTATTTCTTTATGGCTTTAGTGACTCTCACACTACCATCTTTTAGGGTCATGTTAAGAAAGTAAACACCGGCTGTTAAATCTCCTAAATAAATAGCATATTGCGGCTGCGCAATAGTTTTCACCTTCTTGCCGGCAAGATCTGAAAGAACGATAGTTTCTATCTCATCTGCTTTATCAATATGAATCATATCTGTAAATGGGGTTGGATAAACTCTTATCTCCTGCTGTTTTGTTACTTCTGTTGCAGATAAAGGTGCTTGTACAAGAGTAACGGTTACTTTCCAGGTATTGTTATCTACTTTGTTGTAATTAGTACCGCAACCAGTCCCTCCCCATGTTCTCCACGCTCTAAGTTCGAAGCTAACATTACCTGTAAGACCATTAGCAATCGTTAATCCAGTCCTGTTATACGAATAGGTTCCACCGTTACCAACTCCCGATGCCAATGCTGCTTCAGATGCACTGTTAGTAGTACATACCAAAAAACTTCTTTGCTCACTCATATAGCCACCACCTGCTCCCGTCATACTATAAGAAACATCGGTTGATCCGATTTGATAACCTGGGGGAACATTTATTGTTAATGTCGCCGGACATGAAGTTGAACTTGTTGTTGTAGGTGCTGGGGATGCATATTCAGTATTAATATCCCCTGCTGTATAAGTAGTAACGACTTGCCCTGTTGTAAACATTTTCATTTGCCAAAAGCCTTGGTCGGCCCCACAGTTAGATCTAACCCAAAGGTAATAGGTAGCGCCTATGTTAAGCCCTGTAAGGGTAAGAGTAGTTACCCCTGCAGCAATATTACCCGTTGGTGGTGTTGAAGCCGTTGGTGGTGTTGAAGAACTACTGTAGTAATATTGATAACCGGATGATGGCGCACTGGATGGTGCAGTCCAGTTAAAAATTCCTCCATCAGTAGTTGATGTATAAGTGATATTAGAAGGTCCCGGACAGCTCGTATATGCATCTGCTGAAAAAGCAAAGATATTAGGAATTCCGCCAGTTCCTGATTTTGTAACAGTAATACTTTGTATAAGTTTTGATTGATTGCCTGCACTGATGGCTAACGGAATTTGATAAAGCCTGGGATTTGTCCCGCCACCGGATTCTAAACCGTCATTACTAATATTAATTCTTCCGATGCCTTGTATTGCAAAATTGCTTCCGCCATACCAGTCTGAAATACTGATATTAGTGAATGTTTGGCTTGTAGCATCCGTAAAGTTCACAGTTGCATTTACCGTACAGGCACCACTTCCTCCTGTAGCCAACATGTATAAATTGACTGCCGCCAAAGGATTGGTTAAGAGTAAGGTTCCGGAGTCATTAGTGTTTTGAAGTCGTAAAGCGTTGTTGCCACTATACGAAGCGAGTTGGTAGCTTAACCCAGCTGGAGAACTTACAGCGCTATTAATAAGTCCGTTTACGGGAAGTCCATACGTTAATGCGGGACTGGCTGCAGTGACTTGAAAGTCTCTCGAAACAAAGGCATAACTCACTCCGTCAACATCGCTATTCGTGGACGTTGAAGCTGATCCGACACCATTGGCAATCACATCTGCATTAAAACCACTCTGAATTGGAATTGTCTGAAGGTTTTGTCCGATTGTTTTTTGAGAACCCAACAAGGACAATGCAACAAAAGAAGTAAATAGTAGAGTTTTTTTCATAAAATGTTACAATTTAGATTAATAGTTGTGGCTAATTTACTATTTTGAACTTATCGCAGATTTTATTTACTTCCCACTTTTATTATCTCACAAAATAGTTGTTTTTTGTTATGAATACAGAATCACGTTTATTAACAATCAGATATACCATTTTTCAGACGGCTGTAGTACTAAATACACTTTGACTACAACGTTATAGCGTTGGTGGTGTAAATTTTCGTAGTTATTATCCATTTGATAATAGGTGCTTTTTTTATCGCTGCAAAAAAGAAGGTTTTATATGTACTGCCCCTAAAAAGTAAGACACTATTTGAAAGCAATGCATTAAGTTAAAGCTTTTTTATTTGTACTAATTTAATGAATTAAAAAGTAGGAAGACATTGCGCATCTGGGTTTTCCTTATCTGTGACTTATTTTTAGTTATACCAAAATAGACTCAAAAAACGTAACTTTTTTAAACCTATCAGAAACCATAGTGCGCAGATAAAAATACGCACTGATACACCTCCCTAATGTTTAATTAATTAATCAATTAATTAGTATTTTTGTCGAAATTTAATTTTTAATTTAAAACAATAAAATATGACAAAGCTAGTATCCCGGTACGCCTTTCTTTTTCTTACATTATGTCTGGTTCTGGTAAGTTGTTCTAAAGAGGACGCTATTGAATCAACAAATGAAAATGGAGGGGAAATATTTCGTTTTCAGGCGGTAACTGTTACATTAAACAGCAACCTTATGCAGAATGAATACCAAGGAACTTTAGGAGGAGAAACAGTTTCCTTAGTTAGAGGCAACTCAAATACACTAACTTTTGTCGTGTCACCTTTAGCAGCAATAGGTAAATCGGATTTAATAATCCCATCTTTAGATAATCTGACTGTTCATTATGATGTAAAAGACACTGTACTTTCTGAGAGCGTTGAAAATACAGTATCTTCTTTTTTCGGAAATTTAAACACTTTTTCTCAGGGGTTAGAAAATGTCTCTCCTGTAGAGCCAGAATATGAAACTTCCTTAGGCTTAATTGCTGCTTTTGAAGATTACTACACTAATGCGACCACCGAAGAAAAGGAAGTTGTCGCAAAATTATATAAAGCAAATAAAGCATCTTTTGATTTTCTTATGCAATCAGGCATTGACTCGACCCATGAAAGATACACGCCTACTTCTGTAGCCAAAAACGCCTTACGCCTGTTTCTTATCGGTACCGCGACTATTGCCGTATATTGGGCGGTTGATAAAGTAACAGACATACTTGCAGCTATCCCTTTACCTTCATTAGCAGCCGTAATCAAAGCTACAAAATTCGTAGCCTCGGTTTTAGGTGCGGTAGCACTTCACACAATAATCACTAACTTTATAAAATTTATTGAAGCACGATGTGTTGCCGTAAATACAGCGATTTCCAATAATCTTGGAACCCTTGAAAGAAATACAAATGAAACATATCTATCGTTATCTGACAATGTCTCAACCATAGAAACCATAAAAACATATAGAAGAAGTGTAAATACTTCCGATTCAATTTCCGCTAATACACTTCTGAAGAGTTTCTTTGACGGTTATGTAATTTACAGTGACGCTTTAATTTCACTAAATAACATTATCGGTTATATAAACAATTACAATCCTTTCGATAATATTCCGAATGTTACAATGAGGACTGTACCTTCAACCAGCAATCAAACGCCTGAAACGGTAACGCAGGAAATTTTTAACAAATTATCTTTCAGCACTGACCATCCAAATCTTCAAATTGTTTCTTCTACTTTACAAGGAGACGGACAAATAAATCTAAAAGTTAAAATCATAGGAAATCCGTCAAGTTATCCGGTTCATGGCAATTTAAAATATTCCTATACTGATGATTTCAGTAGTTTTTCAGGGAACTTCCCAATTAATGTTCAACCATCCCTTGTCGGCTCTTGGACTATGGCAACATGGAACAATGGAATACCTTGTAATACTTATGTTAATCATTATACTACGCAATGTCCATCTATATTGGCTTACAAAGAATCAAAAACTGGCTCATTCCAATTTAACGAAAATGGCACATTTAACTTTACCTGGAATGATTTACAAACAAACTATAATATCAGTTATAACACAGCAAATTGTACTATAGAAAATGATGCTGCTGATACCGCTATGAATGGTTCCGAGTCTGGTACTGGTACATTTACAGGAAATACTATAAATTATAACGGCAACCCCGATCCGGATACAGCTCAGTTTATATCCGCAAACAGAATTAAAATTTATGATGAAGAATATGTAAGAAATTAACATCTGATTTTTTTATGCTTTTCAACATAAGATGAATAAATTAAAGAGGCTGTATTAAAAAGATAGCCTCTTTATTTTTTTTAACTTCTTTATGAATCTAAAGGCCAGCTTCAATTTACTTCGTCAGTTCGGCTAAAGCTTCGGGCACAATCCTATCCCACAAACAGAATGAATAAGAAACCACAACCGCAAACAGTTGTGGTTTTTTATTTTAATGATGTTTTAGAGTGATGACTAATACGGTTAACTTTTTAAAAACCACAAATTTAGTGATTGCACATGTCTCACTTTATTCTTATATTTGATAGTGAGTTAGTTACATAAAAAACTGACAAAAGCCCCATCTATATTAAAGCTCTTTTTCAAAAGAATTGATAAGCCCACACCGGGACTGTACGAGGTCAAAGGGCGTATTTTTTTGCATACGTATTTTCATAGTTTGTTTACAAAACATATTAAATAAACCGCAATAAATAACACAATATGGATAATCTGGATATTTACTCGAAAAAATTTATGGAGTGGCTCGCAATGTTCGGTCCAAAACTTCTAGGTGCGATATTAGTCTTTATCATAGGACTTTATTTAATCAACACGGTGTCACGACTTATTTCCAAAGGGCTAATCAAACGCGGACTTGATGTGTCCTTACAATCTTTTCTGGGAAGCTTAGTGAGTGTCGGATTGAAAATTCTGCTTCTTATTTCCGTTGCCGGAATGTTGGGCATTCAAACCACTTCTTTTGTTGCCGTGATTGGTGCCTTGGGTCTGGCCGTAGGTTTGGCTTTGCAGGGATCGCTTGCAAATTTTGCGGGCGGAGTTTTACTATTGGTTTTTAAACCTTTTAAAGTCGGAGATGTAATTGAATCCGGCGGACAAACAGGAAGTGTTCAGGAAATCCAAATTTTCAACACCATTTTACTTACGCCTGAAAACAAAACAGTAATACTTGCTAACGGTGGTGTATCAAATAGTACAATAATTAATTATAGTCGACACGGTAATCTACGTGTGGATATTACAATGGCGGTAGCACCGGACAGCGATATTGAAAAAGCGCGTGGGATTGCTATGCAGGCAATTGAAGCAAACAGGTTTGTTTTAAAGGAACCTGCTCCATCCGTAAATGTAATTAAAGTGGGTGATGGAATGATTTCGCTGGCAATTCGCCCTTATGCAACTCCAGCTGACTACTGGGACGCATTTTTTACTGTTCAGGAAGATGTGAAAAATGCCTGGGATAAAAATAATGTTTCCGGACCAATTCCAACCAGAGTGATAATAAGTAAATAACCGCTTGAATTGCGATTCAACCTCTTCCAGAGTTAATCACTGTAATGCCTTGGAAGAGCAATAGCATCTGCTGCTAACAAAGCATCATCAAAAGCGAGGCTTCTGGAACCTCAGCCACCCGATAGCGCTGATTTTAACGAGCGAGATGTTCGGGGCAGTTGGGGTAGTTCTATTTCCATAAGTTCTATAGAAAACACATTGCGGCTGAATTTCCGTGTGGAAAATCAGCCGCAATGTGTGTGCTTAACCTAGGTAGAATAATGGATTTAAAATCAATCGTATTTCAACTTAAATCCTTGCCGGCACGAGGTTAATCAATAGCTATTTCTTTAAGATATTTTTTTCCTCCTATTTGAATTTCAAAAAAGTAAAGGCCTGTTTCGCAATCTGAGACATCAAAACTTACATTGTTATCTGTTGGATTATGATTCAGATGTTTAATCAATTTACCGGCAACATCATACATTTTAACATCTTCAATAATGTCTGCTCCTTTAATAGTAACCTCATTTTGAGCAGGGTTGGGATACACATAAAGTTCAAAATCGGAAACTTGATTTTCACCTGTACTTAAATTAGTTGTCAAAATATTGGTGTGCGTCCAATTATGATTTCCGTCATTAACCAACCAGCTATAGGTACTTATATGATATCCTTCCCCAAACCACGGATCCATATACGAAATATTACTTCCGTTAATTCCGTGACCTACCACAAAATGTCCTCCACCGGAAACCCAGCCCCATCGCACTACAAACGGCCTGCCTGCACCTATTTGTGTTGATATTTGAGATAAACTCAAGGCATTACTGTAACCATAATTCTGAATATTGCTGAAATGAACTAAAATATCCTGTATACTGCCCGAATATCCCCAGGCATAGTTCCAATAATTACATCCTAAATTAGGATTTGTACAACAATTTACCGAACCGAAATTATTCCACGAAATAACCTGTCTGGCATAATCTGCTATTTGACATTGTGAAACATTCGTTCCATAATAATTAAGAATAGATTTTGAAACACCTGCCCAGCACCATTGGTTCTGCTCCTGAATGACTTGAGGCACGTTTAACTGCTGTGCTTTTAGATCGTATAATGATAAAAACAGAACGAAAAAAAGTATTGTTTTTTTCATAATTATTGTAAAATTAATTCAGTTAATTTTTGCTTGGAAATTTTCTCTCCTAGAGAAACTCCTTTACCGGATAAAAAGAAATTTTGTGCGGATTGCAAAGGGACAATACAATTTTGAAACCCTGGAGCATTAATTAATTCGTTTACAGATAAAAAATCTATTTTAAAATCATAGCTTCTAAGTAATACGTCAGGACTCTTCCCATTAATAACGACAGTATTAATTTCTTTAGCAAGAGAGGAACCTCCAAGATCGACAATCTCAAATTCACCTTTTGTATTTTTTATGACCGTAAACAACAACCTGTATTCATTATTTACAACAACCGGTATCCTCCATTCATTTTGTACTGATAATTTTCCATCATTGTTAATTTTGGCAACCATTAAGGGCACGCCTAATTTAGAATCAGTAAACTCTTCTCTTGTATTAAAACCAAAATTCCCCTCCTTTCCTACCGGTATTAAATTCAATGCTTTTTCAATAGAATTTGAGTCAAAATTCAAATCCTTAGACACAATTTGAGCAAGCATACTGTTAGCGTAAAAAGTAATAAATAAAAAAATAATTTGTTTCATCGTATCGTTGATTAAGTAATAGTTTCTTCAGGCCTGCTTTCTGCAACGTCCTTTGTCTGTTCCCTTCGCTCGGATTAAGCAATAGCGGTTGAGTCATCACGGCCGAAACCAAATGTACTGAAAATTTTGAAGTAAAAATCTTATTTTATAAGAAAAACATTTGTACCTGTTCTGAACGTCTTCGAACTAATTTACAAATCTAAAAGATCACAGTCGGGAGTAATGAAAATCCGGAAAACGGTTGGCCGGTAAATTCCAAGCTATCGGGAAGCTTTCAAAAAAAATCAATTTTTCTTCCCGAACAGTGATTTGGGCAACAGTTCTTTAATTTCGACTATCTTAAAAAAATGGTTCCCGAAAAAGAAAACCAAAAGCACCGCCATCGGTTTTAAACACATATTGACAAAATGATTCCCTCCGAAATCCGGAACCAGTAAACCTATTATCAACGAGAGGAATAACAAAACGATTATGCTGATATAATCTTTGGTGAACGGATGCACTCCAAACTTACGGTAATTGAAGTTCAGTTTCAGAACATTGAACAGGGTTAACGAAATGAACGTCGCTATGGACACGCCGGTAATACCCAAATCGGTGAACGAGATAAACAGCAGGTTACTCACTACCGTTACCACAGCCAGAAACAGCATCGAAATGATGTTGAATTTGTAATACTTCGAATAGGAAATAATGTATCCGTTAAATCCGGTAGCCAGGTCAAATAAAGTGGCAAATCCGAGAAAATAAATCACCCCTTTCGCATTCATCAGCTCCTCGCCTTTTTTCATGATGGAGAACAAGTCGTTCATCCCGGCCAAAATCATAGCCAATAAAAGAGCACCAAGCAGAAAGAGATGCAGGGATGTTTTTTTGTGGAATTTATCCAACGCTTCCATGTCGTTTTTGGCGATATAATCGGCAATGATTGGTGATGAAATCGTGTAAACCCCTAACGACGGCACGCTTATCAGTCCGACTATGGAAAAAGCGATGGCGTAGATTCCGTTGGCCTTGTAACCGATGAATTCGCCCACCATAAAATTATCGATACGGAGTGCGATGATGCTTCCGATACTTCCCAAAAGCGTGTAGAAGGCATAGGAAAACAACTCCTTTTTAAAATTGTCCTGGTATAAAAAGGAAAAGGATGTCTGCATGGGCAACGGATCCAATCGCAACAGATAGGCGAACATGATTACCAATGACACCACATAGAACGCAACGAAAATTCCAATGGAAACCACCTCCGAACAACCGAAATAAAAATAGGCTGCAAAAGCCGCAATCCCACCAAACTTAGGCATGCTGTTCTCGAGGATATTAGGAACCACGATGCGTTTTTTTATCGAAATGTATTTGGAAAACAGTTGCAGAAAGGAAAGTAAAAAAACCAAGGCAAAGATGTAATATCGCATCGACCATAAATCTTTTCCGCGAAAATAATCGGAGAAAAAACCAATGCAGAGGAAGCACAAAAACACGAAAGTGAAATTAACCAATGTAAAAAGCATGGAAAATTTCAACAGGTTATGATGCTGGTTTTCCGTGGACAGTTTCGGGTAAAATTTCACGTTAGCATACGCCATTCCGATGGTAACCAACGGCAGAATCAGTTCGGCAGCCGGAAGCACATAACGCAGTTTTCCGTAAAACTCCAAATCGTTGGGATACAGAAAAAACGTGGCGAGCGTTCCAATTAAAAAACTGAAATACCCCACGAAACTGTATTTTATACTTTGTCTGGCTACTACGGACATACTGTTAATTACGAATTAGGAATTTCAAATTATCAATTACGAATTACGATATAAAATTCAAATGACTATACAACACATAGAAGTTTTCTTGCCTCTTGTCTCTTGTCTCTCACAACTTCGGAATAAAAATAAAGTTATTAATATATGAATTAAAATCATTCAGATACTCGTCCTTCTGAAAATCGGCGATTTGCGCAACGTCAAACGGAACAGTTTGCAATGTTTTTCGGTCGAAATAAAACACTTCGTAACCAAAACCGATGATAAAATCAAAAATATCTTTAATCGTATAATGGGCGTGTCGCAGTTCGATTTCGATGATGAAAATCGGTTTGATGTTTTTCAGGATTTCCGTACAGCCTTTTACCGAATCGAATTCATGGCCCTCCACATCGATTTTGATCACATCAATTTTTGACCATCGTTGCTCTTTCGCAAATTCATCCAAAGCCACCATTTGGATTTCGACTTTCTCAACATCCTCACCCATTGCCTCCAAAGAAGCCCTTGTATCTTGTAACCCATCGCCTTTTTTAGGAATGTTCAACACCGCTGTACCCGAATGCGACGAAACGGCCAAAGGATAAATTTCGGCTTTGGGGAATAACGGTTTTATGTAATTCACCAGACTTTTGTTCGGTTCGAATCCGATGACTTTACCGGTTTTGATTACTTTTTCGGCTTGGTATAAATAAATCCCTTTGTTGGTTCCGATGTCGATAAACACCGAATCGCTTTTCAGAATCTGATTCAGGTACAGCAATTCCGGTTCGCATTTGTAATTATCCGTGGAAAGCGAATCCAACGTTTTGTAATACCGTTTTTTGTATAACGATGGCCAGAATCTGTAGGCCAGTTTGATTAAGAATTTCAGCATTTTATTTTGAATTGGCCAAAGCCAGTAATTGGTTTTCTAAATGGGTTTTCACGCTTTCGAAGGTGTACTGCTTCAAATAGGGTTGTAATTTTTCGTATTCCGAAGAAAGTTGTCCAAGGGTAAGATTATTCAAAATCGCTTCCAAATCGGAGGCGTTTTCGTAATACAGATTGTGCCAGTTCATTTTCGGATAGGACGTTGGAAATAAACCGATTTTACCGTTATAAATGCAATCGGCCTCGCTACCGCTGACTTTCGTTTTTCCGTAGATTTCATCCACCAGGTAAAATGAGGTTTCGTTTTTAATCGGACACAACAATAAATGGGATTTGGCAATCTCCCCGCTGTATTCCTCCCACGGAATAAAACGATGGTAATGTGTAATGGTTATTTTATCGGAACAGCTTTGCTTTAAATCTTCAAGTTGTTTCAGCACCTCATCGGATTCCGGTTTCCCCAAAAAGGTGAAATGCAGTTTCGATTGCGGATTCAACTTCGGAAGAACTTCAAATAAAGATTTAATGTCTTTACGTTTACCGGAAACATTACCGGGCATGACAATGTTGATTACTTCTGAAGCCGGAAAAGAATGCGACTGGCAATAATTCATCTGAATCAGTTTTGTTTTAGCAGCCAATGAGCTTCTGCTGTTTACCTCATCGAAAAGGCTCTGCGACAAGACGCCAAAACCAACTGCTTTTAAAATGGCTTTTCGTCTTGACCTTATTTTTTCAGCGAAATACAATTTCAGAAAATAGGTCAACCGTGCTTTTTCGGTCCAGATATTTTGCAAGTTAACCGATTTGAAAAAGAGACTGAAATTGAGATTGTGTAACACCACCAAACCCTTCTTCTGCTCTAAAATCGTCTGATACTGCTCAAAATGACGATGAAACGTATTGACAACCACAGCATCAAAACCGGCAAGTTTCGATTCGATTTCTTTGGCATTCTGAACCAACGTCATGCAATCCTTTGGAATCGCAGTAATTTTACTCTTTACTTTTGGGCTCACAAAAAAGAAAAAATCCACCGATTGCATTTCCTTCAGTAGTAAGTACCACTGCTCCAGCAAAGCGGAATGCGTTTCGAGTTCGATAAAAGCTATTTTTTTCTTTTCCAAAGTTTTAAAATTGATGATGACACTACAGTTATACTTTATAACTCTGTAACTTTGCTACTCAGTCACTCAGCAACTTTGCCACTTAGCAACTAAAATTCTTTATAATCCCACAAAAATAAAGATAATTACACACTACTTTTGTACAATCATGAAATATTACATCGTAATTCCGTCACATAACGAAGAAAAATTCATCTCACTTACCCTTGAATCGTTGGTGCAACAAACCGTTTTGCCTTCAAAAGTGGTAGTCGTGAATGACAATTCCACCGACAGGACCGAAGAAATTGTTAAGGCTTTCGCCGAAAAACATCCATGGATTTCATTGGTAAACAAAACTTCGGAGGCGATTCATTTGCCGGGAAGCAAAGTGATTCAGGCGTTTCACAAGGGATTGGAAACGATTGACGAAAACTACGACATCATCGTAAAGGCAGATGCCGATTTGATTTTTCCCGCCAATTATTTCGAGACGATACTGAACCATTTCAAATCAGATGACACCATCGGAATGGCGGGAGGGTTTGCGTATATCGAGAAAAATGGCGACTGGATTTTAGAGAATTTAACCGATAAAGATCACATCCGCGGTGCGTTTAAAGCCTACCGGAAAGCCTGTTTCAAACAGATTGGCGGACTCAGACCGGCGATGGGTTGGGACACGGTAGACGAATTGCTTTGCAAATTTTACAACTGGAAAGTCGTTACCGATGAACGTTTAATTGTAAAACACTTGAAACCTACCGGGGCCAACTACAACAAAGCCTCGCGTTACAAACAGGGCGAAGCATTTTACACTTTGGGCTACGGGTTTTTCATCACGGGTATCGCCTCCTTAAAACTGGCAATGCGTAAAGGGAAACCACTTTTGTTTTTGGATTACATAAAAGGGTTCTGGAAAGCCAAATCGGAGCGAAAACCGCTTTTGGTCACGGAAGAACAGGCTAAATTTATCCGGAAGTATCGTTGGAAGAAGATGAAAGAAAAACTGTTTTAAAATCACTTTTGCCTTAAACGAACAAATCACCCCAATACTACTATTGAAATGATTTGCAATTGAAAATCGTATCGGATAAATTCGTTATTTAATTCAAAAAAGACACATCAACATATTTATTTACAGCCTGTTGAAACTCTTTTTTATTAACCGGTTTTGAAAGAAAATCATTGAATGCCTGTCCGTAAACTCCTTTTTCATCCTCAAGAAGATACGCCGATTGCGCAATGATAGGTATTTCAGGTGCTTCATTTTTAATGAGTTGTGCTGCTGTATACCCGTCAACCTGAGGCATGCGAAGATCCATTAAAATCAGATTGATATCCGGATTGTTTTTATAAATCTCATAAGCCTCTTCTCCGTTTTTAGCTCTAAAAATCTGAACATTACCTTTTTCCAGCAATGATTTCAGAAGCAAAAAACTGATTTCTTCGTCTTCGGCAACCAATACTTTGATTGTTTTTTTAACCGAAACCGGTTCCACATCCACTGGTGCAGGAACATAAGGAACATCGAAATAAACAACGGTTCCCACGCCCAGTTCTGAATCTACTTTTAGTGCCCCTCCTAACAAATCAACATAGCGCTTAACCGTAGCAAACCCCAAACCTACATTACTGGTTTCATCGACATATTTTTCCAATTCGAACTTTGAAGCGGAGAGTTTTTCAACAAGGTTCTTATCCAAACCAGCGCCAGTGTCTTTCACATAAAATTTCAGTTCATTATCTGCCAATCGGTAACCGACTTCTATAAAACCCTTATCCGTAAATTTCAACGAATTATTGATCAGACTGGTGAATACCTGAGTAATCTTATTTTCGTCAATCATAACGGTATCTTCACCGTCAGGCAATCCTTTTTTGGTTCGGAAATTCAATTCTTTATAGGATGCCTGCACGCCAAATTTAATTTTCAGATCGTCCAGCAATTCATTTAAAGAAACCTTTTGCAGTTCGACCACTTCTTTCTGTAATTCCAAAGAATTATAATTTAAAAATTCAGAAACAATTCCCTGCAATTCATTGGAACAATTAACGATGATTTCCGCAAAATTATCCTTTTCTTTAAATTCCGATTTAGAGGCACTCAATAAACCGGCCAGACCGGCAATGGTGTCCAAAGGCATTTTAATTTTACGCAAAACCGACTCAATCAACGCTGCATTTAAAGCTTTCTTTTCCAGTAATTTTTCATTTTCCAGACTATCCGTAACCAATCCATACCCCCTATAGGTCTCACTCAGCATCGAGGACAGATTTATTACCTGCTCCTTCAATACCGCCACTTGAGTAGCCAACTCTTCATATGATGGTTTATTCGTGTTCATATCTTCTGATTTAAATTAATACCACATTTCGTTTTCATCCGGGGTTAATTCGTCTCATACTATACTCAACAAAAACAATAACTACTTGACTTTTACAAAGTTACCGCATATAAAAAAAGGAAAAGAAAATTTTATCATAATCTTTAAGTTACATAAGTTAAAATGAATTGGGAAAACCGAAATCCTAACAGTTTGCAGTCACGGTTTGCAATGAATTGTAAAACATAACACCTACCAAACAAATACCCTTTACAGATTTGCAGAAATATTCTTGTACTATTTCACACATCATTTCATCTTGGCACAGACCGCGTGAGGGATAGGAGCGGCATCCTTTTATGGATCTCGTTTTTTTAACGAGATCTATAAAAGATACAGCGTCCCGATAGCTATCGGGAAGCCCGACCTGAAAGGACACGCCCAAAAAACTCATAACTCATAACTCAAAACTCATAACTAATTGGTATTTTAGCCGATATTTTCATTACACTATGATTCGATATTTATCCCAGATAGGAAAATACTTTTTGATGTTGAAGGAAGTCTTCAATAAACCTACCAAATGGTCCATGATGAAGCAACTCATCATGAAGGAAACGGACGATTTGGTTATTGGTTCCCTTGGTATTGTGGCATTCATTTCGTTCTTCGTGGGCGGGGTTGTGGCGATTCAGACCGCGTTAAACCTTACCAATCCGTTGATCCCGAAATATTTGATCGGTTTTGCCACAAGACAATCCGTAATTCTGGAGTTCGCCCCTACCTTTATTTCCATCATTATGGCCGGTAAAGTGGGGTCGTTCATTACCTCAAGTATAGGTACCATGAGGGTTACGGAACAAATTGATGCTTTGGAAGTGATGGGTGTAAACTCATTGAACTATTTGGTATTCCCGAAAATCGTAGCCTTAATGCTGTATCCATTTGTGATTGGCATAAGCATGTTTTTAGGGATTTTTGGCGGATGGATTGCCGGTGTTTACGGCGGATTTGCCTCCAGTACCGAATTTCAGACCGGACTTCAGGTGGAATTTATTCCGTTTCATATTACCTATGCGTTTATCAAAACCGTATGTTTTGCCTTTCTATTGGCAACGATTCCGTCTTTTCACGGATATTATATGAAAGGTGGTGCCCTTGAAGTGGGAAAAGCAAGTACGACTTCTTTCGTATGGACGTCGGTAGCGATTATTTTGGTGAATTATATTTTAACGCAATTACTGTTAAGCAAATAAGATGATTGAGGTAAAAAACGTAGAAAAATCCTTTGGGGAACAGAAAGTCTTAAAAGGAATTACGACCACTTTTGAAACCGGAAAAACCAACCTGATTATCGGTCAGAGTGGCTCCGGAAAGACGGTTTTGCTTAAGAGCTTGCTGGGAATTCATAATGTGGATGCAGGAACCATTTCTTTCGACGGCCGTATTTATTCGAATATGAGCGCCGATGAAAAAAGAGAATTGCGAACTGAAATCGGAATGGTATTTCAGGGAAGTGCCCTTTTCGATTCGATGACGGTGGAAGAAAATATCGGTTTCCCGCTGAAAATGTTTTCGAATAAATCACCGAAAGAGATTCAGGAGCGCGTAGATTTCGTAATCGATCGTGTAAAACTGATCAATGCCCACAAAAAGAAACCTTCCGAAATTTCCGGAGGAATGCAGAAACGTGTGGCGATTGCGCGTGCGATTGTAAACAATCCGAGATATTTATTTTGTGACGAACCCAACTCGGGTCTGGATCCGAAAACCGCTGTGGTTATCGACAATCTGATTCAGGAAATCACAGAGGAATACAACATCACAACGGTTGTGAACACACACGATATGAACTCGGTGATGGAAATTGGCGAAAAGATCATCTTTCTGAAAGAAGGAATTCTGGCTTGGGAAGGCACCAAAAAAGAAATTTTCAAAACCGATAACGAAGCTATTGTGGACTTTGTTTACTCCTCGGAATTATTCAAAAAAGTACGAAAAGCTCAGAACAGAGCCGATAAATTATAAAAAAAAACGGAGTTAAAATTGACTCCGTTTTTTTTATATATTTTTTGTTTAATAGTTCAGATACACCCAACCGGTTTTCACATCGCCGCTATCAAACCTTACAACATAATAATAAGTGGCAGCCGGCAATAGATTTCCGTTATAATCTTCACCTGTCCAATCGTCTACATAACCGTCTTTTTCAAAAATGGTCACTCCGTATCGGTTGAATATTTTTACATTGGTGATTCCGCTCAGACAGGACAAATCGAAATTATCATTCAAACCATCGTCATTTGGTGAAACCCCTTTCGGAATACCGCAATTTGTACAGGCAAGAGGAACTGTCTGGGTAACAGAACAACCGTCGGCATTTGCAACAGTAAGTGTATAAAGACCGGTTACGTTTCCGCTCACATTAATCGGATTTCCGTTCTGAACGGTTCCGTCCGGGTAGGTCCATGTAAAGGTGAGTGTGTCCAAATTGATTTCCGGATTAATCATTGTTGCGGTAATGAAAGTCAAATTATCCTGACAACTGTCTTTAGCCGAAAAATAAGGCAAACTGTTAACCGTAACCTCAACAGAGTCGGATACAGATTCACATCCATCCTGAATTGCCGAAACAGTATATGTTCCTTGATTTAAAATCGTTACAGCATCCAATTCAGGGTTCTGATCATTAGACGAAAACCCGTTTGGTCCGGTCCATTGGTAAGTAACTCCCGGCACATCCGATGCAAAAAGCTGCAGCGTTTCACCTTCACAAATCACATTATCTCCAGTTGCATCTGGACTTAACGGAATCGGATTAATCTGAATTTGTACAAGTGCTTCCGAACTGCTTCCACACAGCCCATTAACCCTATACCTGAATGTATAAGTTCCTGATACGATTCCGGAAGTATTCCAAAAGTGATTCATCAGCATACCGCTTGAAGTCACCTCTTCCCATTCACCGAAATTATCGTAATTCCCGCTCAAAAAACTGAACAAATTTAATGTTCCCTGAGTACCGCAAAGATTCACTGTGCTACCCGTTCCGGCCTGAGGAGTATTCAGTTGGTTTGAAATCGTAAAATCCAACACACTGTTCAAACACGAATTGGGATTACCCGGATTTGTTATTCTTACGTGATAAACCCCGGAATGAGTCGCCAAATTAAAATTAGGCAGAGTTAAAACATTTGAAGTACTGAGAATCGCTGTTGTATTATTATCCTTCCACCATTCGTAATTCAGAAAGGGAAAATTAGGAACCACTAAGGACCCCGTTTGTCCGTTACACAGATTATCTGCCGTAATTGAAAAACTTACCGGAGAACTGATATCATACACCCTGTTCAATATATTCCCACAGGCATCTTCTATCTGAAAATTATAAATCCCGGGTTGCAATCCTGTAAATGCGGGTGAATTATTATTGTTAACCACAAAAGGCTGACCGTCTTTAACCGTGATTCGGTATTGCAACGGATCCGCTCCAAGCGCATCCACGATGACATCAAACGAATTATCCGAACAGGAATAACTGTAAATGTTCTCAATTTCAGGACCGCTCTGGTAGTCAAACTCCTTAATTATATTTTCACAAACCAACATTCCCCCGGCATTACCGTACACATTAAACGTATTCACTACCCTGAATTGCCCCATATAACTGAGGTTCGCATTATTAACGTAGTTATTCAACAGTATCGCATTGGACATACTCGGACTCAAACCGTCAAAAAAACCGGTCTGGGGATGCTCCCATCGGTTCAATAGGGAATTATATTTTTGCAGCCAAAAATTGTTTGGGGAGGCGTTGGAAGCATAATTCAGATAAACATCAAAAGAACTGCAATGTTCTGTAACCGTAACCTGATTCGAATAAATCTGGAGTCCGCTAATCGTAATGGTTTCCAGTCGTGTCCTGTTACAGGTATCAACTATTCTGAAAGTATAGCTACCTGCCGGAAGTGAATTCATTGAAAAACCATGAGTATCCGTAATATCTATGTTCTGACTCACATCATACGGCAATGCATGTCCGAAACCCATTGGTGCTGATTCAATAAAAACACGTTGGAAATGCTCATTCATCCACAACTTTACTGATCCTTTCCCCACTTCGCAACCCGGCAAATAAGATGCGGATAACGGTGAAGGAGTGAGGGGAAGTGTCGTATATGTTCGCGTGGCGGTTCTTCCGCATTCATCGGTAAGCTTAATCACATAGGTCCCCTCAGGGTAAGCCGTTGCCGAATTATAATACTCTGCTACATTGGTAAAAGGGCCGGGATGCGACGAATTGAACAACAAAGGGTTAAAACCGGCCGGAGAAGATACGAATTCGACAGTAAAATCCACGTCCGCCGCCACCTGAATCACTAGTTTTTTACCGCACCCCTCATCAAATTCATTTACATTGAAAATCAAAGGAATCTGTTGAGTCACATAATTTGTGGTTATCGTTCTGCCACAGGCATCCGTAACCCGAACAGAGTAGTTACCTTCCGGATATGGTGTACTCATATTAAAATACTCAATCGACTCGTTAAACGGTCCCGGATGATTCGGATTAAATGTTGTCGGATTAAATCCGGTTGGTGATGACAAAAAAGTAACGGTATATGGTGCAACGAAATTGGATGGAGCCACCTTCATTTTCTTGACGCAATCTTCCAACCTTTCATTTACCAGCAACCCCAGATGCAGATCAACTTCATTATTGTTTAGCCGATAAACATTTCCGCAGGCATCCGTAATCTTCAAATTAAAAAAATACGACTGATCGTAAAAAAAAGGTATCTGAAATACCAGCTGCTGGGAAATCAGATTCCCTGACGCAACATTATGATTTACTATAATTGGCGCACCCGACGGAGGAAAAACAGTACACTCGACCGTAATGGGGTAAGCGATTACATTTTGAAAATTAGGAGTCCCACTTGCAATGGAAACATTGAGCTCCACCGTATTACAAGTTATATCACCTTTAGTATAACCTAAAATATCAATATGAGGAATCGATGGTCGTGAAATAGTAACATCCCTAACAATTCCGTCGCCACAGGCATCAAAAACACGCACCTGATACGTTCCTGTTGTCAATCCCGTAAATACATTTGAAGTTTGTAACGGAAACAGCATCGGACCAGAGATAATTTCATAATTAACCGGATTACCCCGTGTTACATTTACAGTGATTCTACCGTCATTGCCGCATAACACATTTTGATACGTGAGATTATACTGGAGCGGATTAACCCGACTCACAATAGTAGCGTCCTGTTGTTGGGAATTAGACAATGCGCCTAACGATTGCACTGCAACCACCCTGTAATTGCCGGCAACAAGCCCGGTAAAACTATTGGCGCCTGTTACTGCAATCGGAGTCGTTACATCGGGTAATCGGTATATATTATAAACAATAGTTGCTCCGGGAGTTGTGCCGGAAACGGTGAAAGACAACACACCGTTTCCGCTGCATGTTTCATCTGTAGCGGTAAGCTGCAATGAAAAATTTGTTAATTGCCCGAATGATATATTCGAAATCAATAACAAAAGAATAAAAAGGGCTTTTTTCATAGAATAATTTACGGATTACTTCAATTGGTTTGCCATCGTAGTTATCCTCTTAATCTCTTGCTCCTTCCCTTTCGGATAAATCAATAGTACATCTTCTTTATCAACAATTATAAAATCCCGAAGGCCGTCAACCACCACCAACTTCTTTCCTTCTGTACGAATTATATTATTAGATGCATTTTCCAGTATAACGGTTGCGTTTACCACTGCATTATCCTGATCGTCTTTTGGCAATTTATCGTATAATGAACCCCAGGTCCCTAAATCATTCCAATCGAAAGTAGCTGGTAAAACGTATACATTTTGTGCTTTTTCCAGGATGGCATAATCCACTGAAATATTTTCAGCATTGGGATAATTTTCCTTGATGAATTGATTTTCATCGTTTGTATTCAACGCTTCATAGCCACCCATGAACTGTGAATACATTACCGGACTATAATGCTCATAGGCTTTTAAAACCGATTCAACACTCCAAACGAATATGCCTGCATTCCAGAGAAAATTACGGGACTGAATAAATTTACGCGCGGTGGCATAATCCGGTTTTTCGCGGAACTGTACCACCTTTTTAATCGGACGGGAATCCAATTTATCGTACTCAATATATCCGTAACCGGTATTTGGGAATGTCGGTAAAATTCCGAGAGTCATCAGTGTGTTTTCACGCTCACAGAAATCAAATGCACGTTGAAGGTTCGCCACGAACTGCAATTCGTCTTCAATCCAATGGTCACTCGGCGCTACCACCATAACCGCGTTCGGGTTCTGTTTTTTAATTTTCAGAGACGCATATAAGATACACGGGGCAGTATTGCGCATGGCGGGTTCCAAAACAATCTGTTCCTGCTTCACTAATGGGAGTTGTTCGAGAATCAAATCATTGTAAACTTCATTGGTAAGGATCAAAATGTTCTCCTTTGGGATAAGCTGTGATAAACGGCTGAATGTTTTTTGGATCAGTGTTTCTCCTGTTCCTAACATGTCGTGAAACTGTTTCGGAAATTCTGTTGTACTTACGGGCCAAAATCGGGAACCGACTCCACCAGCCATCACTATTGCGTAATAATTTTTATTCATTTTTTTTAAGTTGCTGAGTAACTCAGTTTCTGAGTTACTAAGGTTTTAACTGGGCAGTAACTCTACTTCGGCATTCGGATTGAACAGATAAATTCTTCCTGAACTTACTTCCACACATTCATACCGTTTGGTGCGAAGGGCCACTTTTTTAAATATCTTCCCGTTATGAATGCGGAATACACTTCCGTAGGGAATCTCAAAGATATAATTTTTATCGTTTAACGGATCGAATTGTTTTAAGGCCAACGATAAAGTCGCATCGGTATCGCTGCTTGCTTTGGGATTCCTGAAATGGCGTGCCAGCAAAGGCAGCAACTGGCTTGGAAAAACCTCAGGACGAATAAACGGCACCATCAGACGTTGGAATGTTAACTTCCATTCGTCTCCATGCGGTTTGATGTTTCTTCCATATTTTTCAAAAGCGACCAGATGAGCTATTTCGTGTATCAGAGTGATTAAAAAACGGTATTTATTCAAACTCGCATTTACGGTAATCTGATGAAAACCATCGGGATGCCTTCTGTAATCACCATGACGGGTCACACGCTCATTCACGATTTTCAGATGAACGTTATTTGCTTTGATTAATTCAAAACAAGAAGGAACGGCGAGTTCAGGAATATATTTTAAAAGTACTTCACTCACTTTTTTTATGGTGTAGTTGATGAAACCTGCAATACTTTCCCATTATAATATTTATTTCCGGTAAGCGCAAAGTTGAAAATATAATCAGCCATTTCTTTAGCGGAAATCGGTGCTTCATAGCCCGGAAAAGCTTCCTGTAACATTTCGGTCTGTACCGCTCCGAGTGCCAATACATTGAATGCGATACCTTGTCCCTTATACTCTTCTGCTAACAATTCTGAAAGCGTAATCACCGCACCTTTACTGGAACTGTATGCGGAAAGCCCGGCAAACTTCATACTACCCTGAATACCGCCCATGGAACTGATTGTAACCACATGGCTTCCCTTATGAAGGTACGGAAGACAGACACGCGTTAAATTGGCCACACCGAAAACATTCACTTTGTACACCTGCTCAAACTCTTCCGAAGAAATTTCCCCGAAAGGTTTTAATAAAAGGGAACCCGCATTATGAATAAGGACATCCACTTTTTTCCATGTTGACGAAATAAAATCTGAAACCTTTTGTAAATCCTCTTCCGATGACAGATCCACACTTAAACAACTGATATTTTTATTTCCGAGCAACTCCGGAGCTATTTTTCTGGAAACTGACAGAACCTGATGCCCTGCTGCTGCAAACTGCAAGGCCAACTCGTGCCCTATTCCTCGGGAAGTTCCTGTTATGATAATATTCTTCATAAAACTAAAATACTAAAAATCCCGTTCTGAAGTTCAAAACGGGATTTAATTTATTATGAACAACGGGCTTATGCCAACATTGTTACCGGATTTTCTAAAAATTGTCTCAGCGTTTGCAGGAACTGTGCGCCGGTTGCCCCGTCTACAGTTCTGTGATCGCAAGCTAAAGTAACCGTCATGGTATTCCCCACAACAATTTGTCCGTTTCTTACCACCGGTTTTTCTTCGATGGCTCCTACGGATAAAATGGCAGAATTCGGTTGATTAATAATCGAGGTAAACGACTGGATTCCGAACATTCCCAAATTAGAAACAGTAAACGTACTTCCTTCCATTTCAGCAGGCGTCAGCTTTTTGTTTTTCGCTTTTCCGGCTAAATCTTTTACGTTAGCACCGATTTGAGACAGGCTCATCTGGTCGGTGAAATTCAGCACCGGCACTACCAGTCCGTCTTCCACGGCAACAGCAACCCCAATATTCACATGGTGATTGATAACCATCGCATCTTCTCTCCATTGTGAATTTACTTGCGGGTGTTTTTTCAATGCCATCGCGCAGGCTTTCACCACCATATCATTGAAGGACACTTTCGTATCCGGAACCGTATTGATAACCGCTCTCGATTTCATTGCCTCATCCATTGCCACTTCAATAGTTAAGTAGTAATGTGGCGCAGTGAATTTCGATTCTGCCAAACGACGAGCAATCGTTTTACGCATCTGCGAATTCTTGATTTCCTCCTGGAATTTCTCTCCGGCAGGAACGAAAGGTTTTACCGCAGGTGCAGAAGTTGTTGCCGCAGGAGCTGAAGCCGCTTGTACAGCCGCTGCCTGTGGTGTGAATCCTTCCACATCGCTTTTCACGATTCTTCCGTTTTCACCGGAACCTTTTACCTGAGATAAATCAATTCCTTTGTCTTGTGCTATTTTTTTAGCCAATGGGGAAGCAAATACCCTTCCGCCAGTGCTCGTATTTTGTGTTGGTACAGCAGTTTCTGTTTTCACTTCCACAGCTTTTTCAACAGCCGGAGCTTCAACTGAACCCCCTGCGCTAAAATTAGCAGCAACACCCGAAACATCCGTTCCTGCAGGTCCGATGATTGCTAAAATACTGTCAACCGGAGCTGTTTGCCCTTCGTTAACACCAATATATAAAAGCGTTCCGGAATTGAAAGATTCAAATTCCATCGTTGCCTTATCGGTTTCAATCTCTGCAAGGATATCACCTTCTTTAACGGTATCGCCTACTTTTTTCAACCAAGTAGCAACCGTTCCGTCCGTCATGGTATCACTCAAACGCGGCATGGTTACCACTTTTACTCCTGCAGGAAGAGCCGCAGCAGCTTTTGGAGCTTCCGTTTTTGTTTCCGCAACGGGAGCAGCTTCTGTTTTTGGAGCTGGAGCACCTCCGCTTAATAAAGCAGAAATATCTTCGCCCGGAGCCCCTATAATCGCTAAAAGAGAATCAACCGGAGCCGATTCGCCTTCCGGGATTCCAATATGCAATAATGTTCCTGCATTGAACGACTCAAACTCCATAGTAGCTTTGTCGGTTTCAATTTCCGCAAGTATATCTCCCTCTTTAATAGTGTCCCCTACTTTCTTTAACCAGGTTGCCACAACGCCTTCGGTCATGGTGTCGCTTAAACGCGGCATTGTAATTACTACTGCCATAATCGATTATAATTTATGTGGAATAAATGGATAATTTTCCTGTTCGTAAACAACATCATACAACTGATTCACTTCCGGGTACGGAGATTCTTCCGCAAATTTCTCACATTCGTCCACCAAGTCTTTTACTCTTTGGTCGATAGCTTCGATTTCCGCTTCGGTTGCGTAGTTATTTTCTTTGATAATATCCAAAACCTGAGTAATTGGGTCGATTTTTCTGTACTCATCAACTTCTTCCTTGGTTCTGTAGTGTTGTGCATCCGACATCGAGTGTCCTCTGTATCGGTACGTTTTCATTTCCAGAAATGTTGGTCCGTCGCCACGACGCGCTCTTTCAATCGCTTCATGCATTGCTTCCGCCACTTTGATTGGATTCATCGCATCTACCGGTCCGCATGGCATTTCATATCCTAAACCTAATTTCCAGATATCAGTATGATTTGCGGTTCGTTCCACAGAAGTACCCATCGCGTAACCATTGTTCTCTACGATGAAAACTACAGGAAGTTTCCACAACATGGCCATATTGAAGGCCTCATGTAACGATCCCTGACGTGCAGCTCCATCACCAAAATAAGTCATGGTTACACCTCCAGTATTGAAATATTTATCAGCAAAAGCGATTCCGGCACCTACAGGAATTTGAGCCCCTACGATTCCGTGACCACCATAAAATCCGTGTTCTTTATCGAAAATGTGCATTGACCCTCCCATCCCCTTGGATGTTCCGGTTGCTTTCCCTAACAATTCTGCCATAACGCGCTTGGGATCAGTCCCCATTCCGATTGGCTGAACGTGGTTACGGTAAGCCGTGATCATTTTGTCTTTGGATAAGTCCATCGCGTGTAAAGCACCTGCTAACACCGCTTCCTGACCGTTATACAAATGCAAAAATCCACGAACTTTCTGTTGAATGTATAATGCAGCGAGTTTGTCTTCGAACTTTCTCCAGAACTGCATGTCTTCATACCATTTAAGGTAAACTTCTTTTGTGATTGGTTTCATTGTTGCGCTTTTAAGCTTAATTACACAATTTTGCGAAGGGCAAAAATAACACTTCCCTTTAAGACAAGAAAATATAAATCCGTTAAATTATTCTTTTTACAAAAAGTTTTTATCAAACAGGAGTGGGAGCAAATTTTTCAGGGAATCCGATTTACACACCTTACCCACTGCACCCATAAAATAAATCTCAATCGGCACATCCTGACGGATTTCGTATTCCGCGATAGACTGACGACAGGCACCACACGGCGGTATGGGTTCTGAAAGCTCTTTTGCGTCAGCAGTTGCCGATATAGCCATTTTTAAAATTTTGGCATTCGGATAGATTGCACCTGCCTGAAATATCGCAACCCGTTCCGCACACAATCCCGACGGATACGCGGCATTTTCCTGATTGGAACCCAAAACAACCTTCCCATTATCCAGCAAAATAGCAGCACCTACCCTGAATTTCGAATAAGGAGCATAAGCCTGCTTTCTGACTTCTACGGCCTGAGCCATCAAATCACGCGTTTCCGAAGAAAGTTCTTCAACGGAATCATAAACAGAAAAAGCCGACACGACACTAATATTCTTCATTTCATCAAATTATTACAGACAAAAAATCCAAACTCATTACGAATTTGGATTTTTATTGTTTTATTGCTTCTACTAATATTCATCATACTCATCTCCGAAACTGAAGGACAGCGAGAAACGCAGTGTATTTTCCAACGGATTTCTCACTTGCGACGTCGAGAACAGATACGAAACATCAACCTTAACGGTATTATATTTAAATCCGGCACCAATCGTAGCATACTGTCGAGCTCCTTTTTCCGGGCTCTCGTGGAAATACCCCGTTCTGAAAGCAAAGGAATCCTGATACCAGTATTCGGCACCCAAAGCCCATGCAATCTCTTTCATCTCTTCGCTGAATCCTCCGGGAGCATCCCCAAAAGATTTGACCATTCCCTCGAACCAGCCTATTTGTCTATATTTTTCATTAGCAATAGAATATGCCTCTGATTGTGTAATATCCTCCGGATCCAAAAGATCCCCATCATTGTTTGTATCTATAGGCCCTCCAGGATCTAGTGGCGTTGGCACCATCAGCTTATTTATCTCCCCGATAACCGACACCTTATTGTAATCATCCAAAATAAAATCAAAGCTACTTCCTAATTTAAAATTGGCAGGAAGGAAATTTGAACTACGCTCCACTTCCCCGTCATACGAAATTTTCGGCCCCATATTCTGAAGATTCAACCCGATGCGGTATCTTGCATTGAAATCACTCATTGCAAATTCTTCCGATTGATAAAACCCGGAAACATCCACCGCAAAAGAATTAGCTGCCGAAGCATCTGTATTACCATCCGGAATCTTTAAATTGGAACGTATGTAACGACCGGCAATCCCCATGGAAAACTGATCACTTAATTTTAGTGCGTAAGAAAGATCAAAAGCCAATTCATTCGGACTTACCGTTCTTGGAATTTCATTCGGATCTCCCGTTTCTCTAAGTTCGATATCACCTAAACCGAAATAACGCAAACTGGCTGCGAAAGCACTCCTCTCATTAAAACGATCGTAAAAAGTAACCTGCCCCAAAGAAATATCATTAGCGATACTAGTTAGATAAGGCGTATAACTTACTGAAAAACCATATTTATTTAATGCAAAAGCGTACTTTGAAGGATTGTATTGCTGCGAAAAAACATCCGCCGAAGTTGCTGCACCCATATCACCTATACCGGCCGCACGGGCATCTGCAGAAATCAACAAAAAAGGAACTCCTGTCGTAATCACTCTTTCCTGCGCGGTAACCGACTGTAAAACAAGCAAGAACAGGGAGACTATGGTTATTTTCTTCATTTTTATCATTATAATTTGTTTAACAAATATACTATTTTCTTAAAGTATTACAAGTTTCTCAATCTTTTCTGCAGATTTATTCGAACTTAATGATTTTACCGTTAGTTTATAAACATAAACTCCTTTTCCGATTTTATCACCGAAATCATCTCTGCCATCCCATTTGATTTGACGACTTAAAAAACCTTCTGTTGTAACCGATTGATTTATTGTTTTAACCACTTTGCCGGTAATCGTCATAATCTGAACCTGGACATCCAACTGCTCAAAGGGACGGTTATGCGAAAACCAGAATTCGGTGTAGCTCACAAAAGGATTCGGGTAATTGAGTACGTTTGACAGCGCTACTTCTTCATCACCCATCACAATAAACTGAATCTCTGCCGTAGCGAAGTTGTTATACACGTCCCAAACCTTCAGGGTAAGCGTATGTAATCCTTTGGCTAAATTTCGAAACGGGTAACGAACTTCCCCTTTGGTATAATTGTTAGGTTCCGTCTCATAATAATCATTCAGAATGAACGGATTATTTTCATCCCCATCCAATATTGCCACAATATCATGACCGATTCCGCTGGCAGTGTTGATTCCGTTTTCATCCTCAAGATCGGCTAAAAATATCGGAGAAGCATTGGTAATTCCACCTGAAACAAAGGATCTGTCATTCATGTACAAGCGGATACGCGGTGGTAAATTATCCGCAACGGCGTTCGTATTGATATCACCCACCTTAATAGTTAAATCATGACCGGTATTATCCCCCAAAGGTTCATTATTTTTCGCATAAAAGCTCACCCTCCCGGTTCCTACCGGCATACGAATGTCTCTCGGCACAATAAACCCAAACTCAAACTGCCCGTTGGTTACGGAAGCGTTTCCTCTGAAAATGGTTTCACCCAAAGTGGTAAAATTCATGATTGCAGGACCATAAATGGGCATAGGCGGATTGCTCCCAGGAACATACCCAACCACAACCTGAGTTCCGTCATTATTTAAAGTACTTCTGTTTATTTCCTTATCAAAAATCTGAACCGCCAGATCACCATTGTAACCGGATTGCAAATTATCAAATTCATCCACAACTTCGCCCGCCATTTTCACATAACTCAATGCCTTTAGAGTATCGGTTGGCAACGTAATTGGCACATCGTTAATTTTTGTCAACCTTACTTTTGGTCTTGGAATAGCAAGCTTAAGCGCAGGATCACCCACACAGAAAACAACATTTTGATCGCCGACACTTACTTGGTTTTTTGTCTGACGAAGTGCTTCGGCAACAGACACATAATTAGTAGAACCAAAGGCGTACAACTTTGAATTCAATACTGCATTGATATTATCACCTGGTCCTTGTCCAATCTCTCTCGTAGTAGTTATTAACGATATCGCCCCACCTGCCTTATTCCAATACATGTATTCGCCTGCAGTAGGCCTGAAAGGATTATCAAAACGGGTAAATTCACACGTTATTGTAACAAACAGCGGGTATCGGAACTGGTTTTTCAGATTCTGCGCCGTTGCCTTATCAAAAAGACGCTCCTGTGCCAATCCGTCTTCACCGCCGTGTCCGAAATAATTAAACACCAATCCGCCACTTTCCAGCTCACTGATAAAATCAGCATTAACAGAAGGATAGCGTTCTCCTCCGGCTGCAGTTACCTGAATGTAGGAATCGGAATGTATTTTTCTAACATTAACAAACGGTTTCTGAACATACAACTCATCTGCCAAATTATCGAGTGTTTGCTGCAAAGTCGCATCTGAAGTGTTTTCAGCATCATCAGAAATAACAACATATTTGTTCCGCCACCTTCCGTATGACTTTTCGTCGTGATACTCGATTACTTTATTCACCATTTGATCCGCCTGCTCAGGAGAATTCACCAACATTCTTCCTACCGCCACATCAACCCCTTTCGGACTCGCCATCGTCCCTTCATCATCATCCATCAAAACAAAAAAATCATCCGACATAAAAGTCAGATAATTATGGAAATTCACTGACGTAGAGTTATTTGCCGAAACAACCTTAAACAAGGCTTCAAAAACCGGAACCACATTGGTATTACCGAAAATCCGGTTTTTATAATCAAAAGAAGCATCTCCAAAAAGATTCACGTATTTGATTTTCCCGTCTTCGGAAGGAAAAGTCGGGTAACTGTTATAAATGTATTTTATAAAATTTCGTATGGCTCCGATATCCTGTTTACCGGATGAAAACTCCTGATAAATAAGCGGAAGTTCGACAACTTTCACATTGAGCTGCGAATAATTCCGGTGGAAATTAGCCAGCTTCTCAGCCTGAGCCTTTAATGATGACGGCGTTACTATAAGATAATCGATATCCTCCGGCACACCCTGACCATTAGTAAAGATACTTCCTTTCAGATTCTGATTGGCGATTCGTCCCCCAGACTGACTTGGAGGCGTATAAGCATCAGCTAAATCCAAAGCCACATATTTTCTGACATCACCCAAAACTACCTTAAAGGAAAAATTGGCTTGAGCCTGATTTTCTATTTTTGTTACATTATAAATATCGGTCACGTCCCAAACCTGTGAAATTCCCGAAGCACTGATTAACTGATATTCTCCAATGCCTATATTTGATCCGGTCAAATCATTTCTGAACAAAAACTGTTTGCCGTATCCCTGCAATTTCCGTTTGGCCACCAAAGCAATATTATCCAAATAACCATTAGAAGAAGGTACTCCGCCGTTATCGTATTCCAACTGAACAGAAACATTTGCCGAAGATGACGAAAAAACACCTTCAAAAACCCTTTCATACGCAGCAACATGCACAGCGGGATCTAAAGAAAGGAACGTCATGGTAGTCAAATCGGAATTATTTCCCTTGATCTTAAAAGTACTTTGACCATAGGATGCCGAAACCGCATTAACTTTAATTTTTACCGGAACTGTCGTTACTATATTTGGAAAACTGAAATCAAAAGACCGGACATTTTCAATATTGAAATTTTCTCCAACCCATTTTCTCCCCAAACGCCCAACATTAGTCAAATCCACTTCATGGTATTGATAATCGTCGAAATCGCTAAAAGTCATATCCGAAGGAGCAACCGGTTGGACATTTAATCCTATTCGTTTCCCGTTCCCTCCCTGTGATGTCACATAATAATAGGATTTGGAATCGTACAGATTAACACTGGTTTCACTATCATCGTTCCAAACATCAACACCTTCAGCGTAAAAGAGAACATAATCATCACCATCAAAAGAACCGTCATCTTCCCCGATTACCTGAACAGCATTCTCTTCAAGATCCATCGGATACGGATCAGAATTCAACAAAGGAACCATTCTTCCTCCGTTCCCGTAAATCTTGATTCTTCTGGGATCAACATTAGTATCAAAACCCAATTGCTGTAAAAAACTTTTGGACAATTTATAAATTCCTGATTTCTCTATATAAAAACGATACCAGTCACCTGATGCCAAAACAGAATTAACAATCGGACTTCTGGAAGTTACCCCTTTTCCGGATTCCGTTACAAAAGAGTAACTGAAGGAAAAAGATTTGACCTTTTTAACAACATTCCCTTCCTTTATAATAGGAGAAAAAGAAAGGATTACACTTTTAACGTCCCGCGCCAAAGTATAATCTATAGAAGCATTAAGTTTTAAAGGGAGCTTCGAAAAAGACAGGTCTTTCAGATCTTCTTTTGAAATCGTTTCGTAAACCACATTTGAAACCACAAGGGAATTTTCATCAACTGCAGAAGCCACCGGAATCCGTTTTCTGAAAACTATCGTTTTTTCAATCGGATTAAATTCGAAGTTCTCAGCTTTAAACTGAGGAATCAGAAATGGGATGGAATCAATATAATAACTGGTCGCAGGTTTCCAATCTACAACAACATCATTCCGTTGCTGACTAAAAACAGCAAAAGGAAACATTAGCAGTATAAGAAGCAGGTGTTTTTTCATTATATTGAAAACGTTTTATTTCAAAAGTTATTACAAATAGAAAAAATATTTTCATTAATAACTAATTTTACACAATATATATTGGTGCAAAACGTTTACAGAATAGGGTTTAACATGAAATTATATTTTTTTTAATAATTTACAAAAAAGTTGTTGCTGTTTAATGGTTAATTACTATATTGCGGCACTAAATTTATTACCTACTTGAAGTATGAAAATTAGAAGAATTTTGACTTTACAGATGTTTGCAGCGCTAGCGTTGACAGCGTCTTTTACTAGCTGTAGTAAAAAAGGGTCGTCCAAAGGGGGTTCTCAGGCAACAGGTTGGAAAATCAACGATAAAAAAGGTGGTTTCCAATACAATGACAAATTTAAAAAGCAGGAAACTCCTCCGGGAATGGTCGCTATTGAAGGCGGTACATTCACCATGGGTAAAGTGGAAGATGACGTGATGCACGACTGGAACAACACTCCAAACCAACAACACGTACAATCATTCTACATGGATGAAACAGAGGTAACCAACATGATGTATGCTGAATACTTGTTTTGGCTTAAAACCGTGTTTCCTCCGGAAGATGAAAATTACAAAAACATTTACACAGGTGCTTTACCTGATACATTAGTTTGGAGAAATCGTTTGGGATACAACGAAACGATGACAAACAACTATTTAAGACACCCTGCATACGGAAGTTATCCTGTTGTAGGTGTTAACTGGATTCAGGCTTCTGAATTCAGCAAATGGAGAACGGATCGTGTAAATGAGGCTATACTTGAAAGAGAACAGTTTTTGAAAAAAGACGCCAAAGTAAACGAGGTTGACGCTACTAACACATTTAGTACTGAAGCTTATTTAGCAAGCCCATCAACTGCACGTGGCGGTAACGAAGAAATCGTTTTCCGTGGCAAAAAAGGTGCTAAAGGAAAAAATGCTAAACCTCAAACAACGAAAGACGGCAAGACTATCGAGCCTAAAAACGTGTTTGCTCAAAGATCTACAGGTATTATCTTACCGGAATACAGACTTCCTACAGAAGCTGAATGGGAATATGCTGCTGTATCTTTAAACGGAATCAGAGAGTACAACATTTACAAAGGTAAAAAGAAATACCCTTGGAGCGGACAATACACCCGTAACGGGAAAAGAGCCCAAAGAGGAGATCAATTAGCCAACTTCAAACAAGGTAAAGGAGATTACGGCGGAATCGCAGGATGGTCTGATGACGGTGCTGACATTACCAACAAAGTTAAATCTTATGCTCCAAATGACTTTGGATTGTATGACATGGCCGGAAACGTTGCAGAATGGGTACAAGACGTTTACCGTCCGATGGTTGACGACGAAGCAAATGATTTCAACTACTTCAGAGGTAACGTTTACACTAAAAATAAAATTGGTGAAGACGGAAAAGTTGAAATGGTTACTCCAGAAAACGTAGCATACGACACTTTAAGCAACGGTAAAGTTATGGCTAGAAATTTCCCTGGTCAGATTGCTCAGGTTCCAGTTGACGAAAACGAAACATATTTAAGATACAACTTCTCAACTTCTGACAACAGAAACTACAGAGATGGTGATAAACAATCAACACGTTATTTCAAATTTGCAGATTCTGATGAAGAATCTGGAGATAAAAAAGCAGTTGACAACAAAAGAATGTACGACTCTCCTAAACACCAGATTTCTGTTGACAGTTTAGGAACAATGAAGAGACAGTTCGACAAATCTTCTAAAAGAACTACACTTGTAAATGATGACGCAAGAGTTTACAAAGGAGGATCTTGGAGAGACAGAGCTTACTGGTTAGATCCTGCTTCAAGAAGATACTACCCTCAGGATATGGCTACGGATTACATCGGTTTCCGTTGCGCAATGTCTAAAGTAGGTCCGAAAGACAACAAGAAAAAAGCAAGAGGTTAATCCAGAAAAATTTTCATACTATACAATAAAAGCCCTAACTTAGGGCTTTTATTTTTTTATACACTTCCCTATTCTTATGAAAATAGAAGAAATTTACCAATGTTTTTTACAAAGTACCGGCGTTTGTACCGATACACGAAAAATCACTTCCGATTGCTTGTTTGTCGCCCTAAAAGGAGACAACTTCGATGCCAACGAATTTGCTCAACAAGCTTTAAACCAAGGAGCAGCCTTTGCAATAATTGACAATAAAAAATTTCTCACCGACGAAGACAAAATGATTTTAGTTCCGGACAGCCTCACCGCTTTACAAGAATTAGCACATCATCACAGAAACGAACTGGGTTTACCCATAATCGCTCTGACCGGAAGTAACGGAAAAACAACCACGAAAGAATTAATAAACACCGTTCTTTCAAAAAAATACAACACCAAAGCAACCGTAGGCAACCTAAACAACCATATCGGTGTTCCGTTAACACTACTTTCCTTCGACGAAGACACAGATCTTGGCATTGTTGAAATGGGCGCCAATCATCAAAAAGAAATAGAACTGCTCTGCAAAATCGCCGAACCGGATTACGGCTATATAACCAATTTCGGAAAAGCACATCTGGAAGGTTTCGGGAGCACGGAAGGCGTTATCAAAGGAAAAAGCGAATTATACGAATACCTCGAAAAAAATCACAAGACAGCCTTCGTGAATCTTGACGATAAAATCCAGAAAGAAAAAACAGAGAACCTATCCCGTTTCACTTTTTCTGTTACCACAGATGGCGATATACAAATTAACAGTGTTTCCGCTAATCCAATGGTCAAAATAGGATTTAAGAACGAGGAAATCGATTCCCATTTAATCGGGATTTACAATGCCAACAACATTAATGCGGCAATTACTATAGGAACTTACTTTAATGTTGACACAGCAGACATCAAAGACGCTATTCAAAACTACACCCCAACAAACAACCGTTCCCAACTAACAGAGAAAAACGGAAACCAGATCATTCTGGATGCTTACAATGCTAATCCGAGCAGTATGGCCGCGGCAATTCAGAATTTCATTCAATTGGATGGCACTAACAAAATAGCTGTTTTAGGAGACATGTTTGAATTGGGAAAAGAAAGTCTCGATGAACATAAAAAAGTAGTAGAATCACTCGTTAATGAACCGCAAATCGAAACTCATTTTGTCGGCAAAGATTTTTATTCGAATAAAACCGAAAATCCGCATCTGCATTTCTATGAAAGCTTTGAATCTTTCTCAGTCGCTTTTCAAAACAGCAAACCAACTGAAAAACTAATACTAATAAAAGGCTCTCGTGGCATGGCACTGGAAAGAACATTAGATCTAATATAAAAACAAAAAAACACTGCGGTTAGCAGTGTTTTTTTTGTTTGTTTACGAAAACCGCATCTAACACAAAAGACATTTTTAAAGCCAAATATCTGAAGAAAATAAAAACCAGATATTCACAAAATAAAAAACTCCGCAATTTCTTGCGGAGTTTTCATTTGTGGGCGATGAGGGGTTCGAACCCCCGACCCCCTCGGTGTAAACGAGGTGCTCTGAACCAGCTGAGCTAATCGCCCGATAATTCTTGTATTATCAGTAAGTAGTGATAAAAGTGGTGGGCGATGAGGGGTTCGAACCCCCGACCCCCTCGGTGTAAACGAGGTGCTCTGAACCAGCTGAGCTAATCGCCCTTTTATCGAATAACATTCTCTGTTATTGTGGGTGCAAATATAGCGGTATTTTTTACTTCTGCAAAATTATTTTACAAAATTTCTGCAACCACAAACGTACTTCCGCCTATATAAATGAAATCATTCTCCCCAGAAACCGCCAAAGCTTCACTATAAGCTTCTGAAACAGAATTACATGCTTTTCCACTCAATCCAAAACCAGCAGCTTTTTCCAACAAAATTTTTTCATCAAGTCCGCGCAAAATATTTGGTTTGCAGAAAAAATAATTGGCATTTTTCGGAAATAAAGGCAAAATAGAATCCAAATCCTTATCATTTACCACGCCCAACACGAAATATAATTTATCAAATCGCTCCTTTGCAATCTGATTTAAAACAATTGTAAGTCCGTGACTGTTGTGCGCCGTATCGCAAATTACTTTAGGATGCGAATGAATCTGCTGCCATCTGCCCAACAAACCGGTATTGCTAACCACGTTCAGCAAGCCTCTCTCCAGATTTTCTTCCGTCACATTAAAATGCACCTTTAAGACTTCAATGGTTTGCACTACCGTTTTCTTGTTATGCAACTGATAATCGCCTAACAAACCACAAGGATACTCTTCCTGCACCAAATCGGAAGCGAAATAAATCTCCGAACCACATTCCATGGCTTTGGCCAAAAACACCGGTTTTGTCTCATCGGTATATTCGCCAATCACCACTGGTACATTCGGTTTGATAATTCCCGCTTTTTCAAAAGCAATTGCATCCAAGGTAGTACCCAAAAACTGCGTATGATCAAACCCTATATTTGTAACAACCGAAACCAATGGCGTGATGATATTAGTAGAATCCAATCGCCCCCCCATACCGACTTCAATCACAGCCACATCTACCTTTTCCTCAGCAAAATACTCAAAAGCCAAACCTACGGTCATTTCAAAAAAACTCAGTTCATTGGCCTCGAAAAAAGGCTTGTTCCGAGCAATAAAATCTACGACGAAGGACTCTGAGATTTCTTTTCCGTTTATTTTAATACGTTCTCGAAAATCCTTCAGATGAGGGGAGGTATATAATCCGACCTTATAACCAGCTTCCTGCAAAACCGATGCAATCATCGACGAAACGGAACCCTTTCCGTTGGTTCCCGCCA
The DNA here is from genome assembly GCF_000498535.1 of Flavobacterium limnosediminis JC2902. Classification (GTDB taxonomy): domain Bacteria; phylum Bacteroidota; class Bacteroidia; order Flavobacteriales; family Flavobacteriaceae; genus Flavobacterium; species Flavobacterium limnosediminis. The sequence goes on from NZ_AVGG01000011.1 coordinate 165,185, forward strand.
CATGAATGCACTGCACATTTTTTTCCGGTGCACCCAAATGTTCCGAAAGCAAAATGGTATTGGTTAAATCTTTTTTATACGCTGAAGCGCCTTGCTGCTGATACATCGGCAACTGAGCAAACATCCAGTCTAAAGTTTCCTGATATGTCATTTGGAACACTATTTGCTGTTAAAATCCATATCCACAAAATAAATAAACTTTTTTTTAGTTTATTAGGGTATAGAAATTTATCTTTATTGCAAAATTGAGACTATTTTTAAAATAAATTATAGCTACTTTAGAATTTATGACTGGATTTTTTTTACAAGTACAAAATGACACCCTCACACAGGCCACAGGCGCTGTAGTGCAAAATGTGATAAAAGACAACGAAATTTCCGTGTTGGAATTCATTTTAAAAGGGGGTATTTTCCTGATTCCGATTGCTGTTTTGCTGTTCTATACGATTTACATCATCATCGAACGATTCATGTACATCAAAAAGGCGACGAAAACCGATCCGCATTTAATGAAGGATATCCGTACCCATTTGAATGCCGGAAACATTGATATGGCAATTTCTTCTGCAGAACGCGACGGAGCTGCTTCAGCCATTGTAATCAAAGAAGGAATCCAAACCATTGGCCGTCCTATTGCCGAAATCGAATCCAACATGGAAAAAATGGCCAACATCGAAATTGGCGAAATGGAGAAAAAACTGGGTGTTTTAGGACTAATCGCCGGTATCGCCCCTACCCTTGGCTTCATCGGAACGATTTCCGGAGTAATCAAGATCTTCTACAGCATTTCGGTGACAGAAAACATCAGTATCGGAAACATTTCCGGAGGTTTGTATGAGAAAATGATCAGTAGTGGTGCCGGACTTATCGTGGGTATTATCGCTTATTCGGCGTATCACTTATACAACAGCATGATCGACAACTACTCCTTGAACATGCAAAGACACGTATTGGAATTCGTTAACATAATCCAGAGACCAAATGCCGATAAAACGAAATAAAAGATTTCATGCAGAAGTTGCCACGAGTTCGCTCAGTGACATCATGTTTTTCCTGCTGCTGTTCTTTCTGATTATTTCGACCTTGGCGAATCCGAACGTGATTAAAATGACGCTTCCCAAATCGAAAAACAACGAAAAGACCAACAAGCAGCTCATCAGTCTTTCCGTAACGGAAGAAAAACGCTTTTTCCTTGACAAACAGGAAGTCCCTTTCGATCAACTGGAAAAAGAATTGCTAACCAAAATCGGCGACAACAAAGAACAAGCCGTAGTGGTGCGTATTCCTTACAACTTACAGGTTCAGGATTTAGTGGACGTATTACAGATTGGGGTGAAAAACAATCTGAAATTTGTGATAGCCACGAGCGCTTCGAAGTAAAGTTATTTTCATCAGGAGCTTTATCCCGCTATACGCTATATCTTTTACAGAAAATCCCACCACGCTGCAGCATGGTGGGATTTTCTGTAAAAGGATGCCGCTACTATCGGGGCTAGGGGCTTTGTTTTTCATAACTGGAATTTCTTTTACACATCTTTTATCTCCTTTCAGAAATATACTGAAAACAAAAACCGCTACCTGAACAACCATTTCAATTTACATCAAACAAATAAAAAAGCCGACTAAACAGTCGGCCTTATCTATCGTCTATTTTCTTTCATCTATTTTCTAACACCACTAATTCAGACTAAAGCTGTAAATTATTTTTCCAACCTGACGTTCCGGAGCATCTTCACTCGCCTGCCATCTGGTATTCATGGCCGCGATTCGCGCCTGATCCAACAAACATTTTGCGGTATTGGTAGTTCCTTTGATTCCCGGAGTTGCCGCAATGGTTTTTCCGTTTTTATCGACAGACACTTCCACCACTACTTTCCCTTCCTCATTGCAATTGTAATTTGGCGCCGGTTTCGAGAGTGCTTTTCGGTTTCCTAAGGAATAACCCGCTCCGTTACCAGTACCATGACCGCTTCCGTTACCGCCACCAGAACCGCTTCCGCTTCCAGGACCGGTTCCCGTTCCGTTTCCGGTACCGTTACCGCCGCCGGTTCCTCCTCCGGAACCTCCACTGCCATAATAACCTCCGGAAGCCAAATCACCGTTGTTTTTCCCTTTATTACCTGCTTGGTTATCGTCACCGTCACCACCTTTTTTGGAACCGTTCATCAAACTTGCCAAAGCGTCGTTGGTATTTTTGGAAACCGTTGGCTTCTTCACTTCAACCGGTTTCGGATCGGTTTTTACAACCGGCTTGGTTTTCACCGGATTCGGGTTTTTCGGAATCACCACCGCATTATCTTCAGGAGTGTCGCTGGAAATAATATCCTCTTCAGGAGCCGACTCTGCAACTGCCTGCTTCACATCATTCTTAACATTCAGCACTTCACTCTGAAAGTTATCGCCCATTCCCACATCACTGTCCCCGAAGTTGATGGTCACACCACCTCCTCCGCCACCGCCGCCAAGCATGGCTAGCGTTTCCGGATTGGTCGGTGGCCAAAATCGGATAAAAAACAAAAGCAGCAGTAAAAAGGCATAAATCACTACGGTTATCAGTAATGATTTTCTTTTTTCTGCTGCTGATATATCAAACTGTTCCATATTCTTGCTCTTACTCAATCATTAATAACGAAAATACGCTTTTTTTGTTATGTTCGAAGAGCTAAATATACAAGAATTATACCAATTGCTTCAATGCAATCTCAAAAGCTCTTGCACTGATGTTTTTCTTGTCAGAACTTACTTCATATGTTTTCTGGATGGCTTTCTTAATGATTTCAGAGGTATCACTAAAGATAGCCTCGTCAGTCATTGCTACTTTTTTCTCCATGAAATAGGCAAAAACACGCGCCATTCCACAGTTAGAGATAAAGTCAGGAATCAAACTTACTTTGCTGTCCACTTCTTCCATAATCGGTCCGAAGAAAATTTCTTTGTCAGCGAAAGGCACGTTAGCTCCACAAGAAATCACTTCCAATCCTGCTGCTGCCATACTGTCTACCTGCGCTTTTGTCACTAAACGTGAAGCTGCACATGGTGCAAAAATTTCGGCACCAACAGACCAGATTTTTTCGTTGATTTCCGCAAAAGGAATCATTTTATCCGAAACCAAAGTATTTCCGTTTTTATTCAGGAACAATGTTCTGATTTCTTCAAAAGAGAATCCGTTTTCGTTGATCACACCACCATCTCTGTCGATGATTCCAACAACTTTCGCCCCCATTTCTGCCAAGTAGAAAGCAGCTGCCGATCCTACATTACCGAAACCTTGAACAATAGCTCTTTTTCCGGTAACATTACCTCCGTAGATATCGTAAAAATGACGCACCGCCTGAGCTACCCCATAACCAGTAATCATATCCGCCACAGTATATTTTTTAGTGATGTCCGGAGAAAAAGTCGTATTCTCAATTACTTTTACCACACCCTGACGCAATTGCCCGATACGGTTGATTTTGTCTGCTTCCGTTGGTTTGAAATGCCCGTTGAAAACTCCTTCCTGCGGATGCCAAACACCACAAGCTTCGGTCATCGGAATCACTTCGTGAATTTCATCCACATTTAAATCACCACCAGTACCATAATAACTTTTTAATAACGGCGAAACCGCTTTATACCAACGCTGTAATACTTCTTTTTTTCTTGGATCGTTCGGATCAAAATTAATTCCGGATTTCGCTCCGCCAATCGCAGGGCCGGAAACCGAAAACTTCACTTCCATTGTTTTTGCCAAAGAAAGCACCTCATTCATATCCAAACCTTTACGCATACGTGTTCCTCCGCCTGCAGCACCGCCACGAAGTGAGTTAATCACTGTCCATCCTTCCGCATCGGTTTCGGCATCTTTCCAATGAAACACAACTTCAGGTTCTTTATTTTCGAATTTTTTTAGTAAATCCTTCATCTGTAAATTTAATTTTGATATGCAAATCTAACTTGTTTCAAACAATGTAAAAAAGAAAATTTATTTTTTTTTGCCGTTTAGATACCGATTGGTATCTTTGCGTATGCGATCATCGGAAATGACAAAAGCAAAAGTGCTAAAAGAAGCGACTGCCCTTTTTAATACAAAAGGGTATAAATCTACATCATTGAGCGATATCACTGAGGCTACAGGCTTAACCAAAGGTGCAATTTACAGGCATTTTGAAAGCAAAGAAAGTCTTGAAATTGAAGCTTTCCAAAAAATGATGCAAGCTATTTTCGTGACTTTAAACGAGAAAATCAAGGCGGAAAACAACACTAGAGACAAGCTCTTTTGCGTACTGAATTTGTTTCAAAGTTACATTACAAATCCATTCATTATTGGCGGTTGCCCGCTACTAAATGTTGCTGTGGAAGTTGATGATACCAACTTAGAATTGAAGCAAAAAGCACAACAAGCCTTATTTGTTTTTCGGGACTCTGTGGAGAAAATAATTATCAATGGAAAAACACACAAACAAGTCAGGAATTTAGTTAACGAAAAATTAGTCGCAACTATCCTAATATCAACGCTTGAGGGTGGTGTAATGATGAGTAAATTACAAAATTCAAACGCCGATATTGAGATTGTGGTGAACCACTTAAAAAACTGGATCGTTTCGGACATCTTACTGTAAAAAAATTTAAACAATTTGATACCGATCGGTATCTTAAAATAAAAATAATTATGAATTCTAAAAAAATAATGCAAAAATCTATAGGTTTTTATTTCAATTTCCTCTCGTTTGCACATCCAAAAAAACTAAAAAAGGAAGGTTTTCTACTTTTTTGCAATCCATTTGCCCGAAAAGTGAAACCGCATCAATTGGAATTTTTGCAAAAAGGAATGGCTGACAGCTTTACTTTGGAAGGTTACAAAATCCAAACATACAAATGGGGCAACGGAAGTAAAAAAGTACTTTTGGTCCATGGTTGGGCAAGCCATTCTTTCCGTTGGAAAAACTATATTGAGCATTTGGTGAAAAACGACTTTACGGTGTATGCGTTAGATGCACCGGCTCATGGTTTGTCTTCGGGGAAGTCCATTCATGTGGTTTTGTATGCGAAGGTTATCAACGCCTTTTTAGAAAAAAATTCGGAGATTTCATCCATTGTAAGTCATTCCATCGGTGGATTCGCAACCACTTATTTTTTAGACCACTACAAAGAGCATACTATTAAAAAAGTGGTCGTCATGGGCGCACCCGGTGAAGCTTCCGATTTTTTTGATTTTTACAAACAAACATTAGGATTAACGACAAAATCTGTCGACTTAATAATTGATGAATTTCAGGCACAATTAGGAAAATCACCAAACTATTATTCGAGCGCCAAATTTGCTGAAAGTATTACTATTCCGGCTTTAATTGTACATGATAAAGATGATTTGGCTACCAGTTTTAAGTATTCCATCCGATTAAGTAAACATTGGAAAAACAGCCAACTGCTACTTACAGAAGGATTGGGTCATGATTTAAAAAGTAAGGAACTGCTAAAAAAAGTTACCGATTTTGTCACAAACTAAATTCATAAATTTCACCGGAACAATGATCATGCATCGCTCCCGTAACACTTGCCAGTACATTTGCCTCGTTTCTAAGCCTTAACACTCCTAACAGCCCAAAAATCAGCGCTTCCTTAAATTCTATGGTTTTGGCATCTGGGATTACAATCTGCATTTCCGGTAGATAAATCTGCATTCGCTCAATTAAAAAATCATTATAGGCTCCCCCACCCGTAACTAAAAGCTTTCCTCTTTTTTCAGGCAAAGCCGACGCAATCTGAAAAGCCACATGCTCGGTAAATGTCCGGAGTTTATCTTCAACCGGTATAGAATACTTTTCCATCATTGGCAACACCGTCTCTTTCACGAATTCAAAACCGAGTGATTTCGGATAACTTTTCCGATAAAAATCCAAGGCATTTAATTCGGACAACAACACTTCAGAAATGCTTCCGCTTTTTGAAATCTGTCCTTTATCGTCGTATTTCAATCCTAATTTATCAGCATAAAAATTCAGCACCGTATTCACCGGAGAAACATCGAAGGCAATTCTGTTTCCGTTTTCTTCAAAAGAAACATTGGAAAATCCGCCTAAATTAAGACAATACTCATAATCCGAAAACAAAATACGGTCGCCTATAGGAACTAAAGGGGCGCCTTGTCCACCCATTTTCACATCCTGAACCCGAAAATCACAAACTACTTTCTGATTGGTTAGCGTTGCTATTTCCGGAAGATTCCCTATCTGCAGAGTGAATCCGTTTTGCGGCTGATGTAAAATCGTATGGCCGTGCGAACAGACCGCATCTAAAGCTTCAATTTTATTTTTTTTGATAAAATCGGAAATAATTTCAGCCAACAAAACCGTGTATTTTTCATTAAGCACAATCAATTCGGCATCCGAAAAACTGACGGCATTTTTAAGTTGACTCACCCATTCTTCCGAATAAGCGACCGTTTCGCTCTCAAAAATCTGAAATTTCCATTTCCCGTTTTCAACAGAAAAATTAATATGTGCCAGATCAACACCATCAAGTGAAGTGCCCGACATTACCCCAACAATATTGTACGTCTTATTTTGCATGGGTTAAAATTAGGTAATCCAGTTGAAAATATGACATTTATAAAGTATCTTTGGGGACTTTTTTAAAAGACTTACGAACAAAACATTGAAAATAAAATGAATTTTAATTTAAGCGAAGAACAGTTAATGATTCAGCAGGCAGCAAGAGATTTTGCTCAGACTGAATTGTTACCGGGAGTTATTGAAAGAGACGAACATTCAAAATTCCCTACAGAACAAGTCAAAAAAATGGCTGAACTTGGTTTCTTGGGAATGATGGTTGATCCTAAATACGGTGGAGCCGGACTAGACAGTGTTTCCTACGTTTTAGCAATGGAGGAGATCGCAAAAATTGACGCTTCTGCTGCTGTGGTGATGTCGGTGAACAACTCTTTGGTTTGTGCCGGATTAGAGAAATTCTGTAACGAAGAGCAAAAAATGAAATATTTGGTGCCGTTAGCAAAAGGAGACGTTATCGGTGCTTTCTGTTTGTCTGAGCCGGAAGCAGGTTCGGATGCGACATCTCAAAAAACTACCGCAATTGATATGGGAGACCATTATTTAATGAATGGTACTAAAAACTGGATCACCAACGGTGGAACAGCTTCTACTTATATTGTAATTGCTCAGACTGATATTGAAAAAGGACACAAAGGAATCAATGCGTTCATCGTTGAAAAAGGATGGGAAGGTTTCTCTGTAGGACCAAAAGAAAAGAAAATGGGTATCAGAGGATCTGACACGCATTCTTTAATGTTCTCTGACGTTAAAGTTCCGAAAGAAAACAGAATTGGTGAAGACGGATTCGGTTTCAACTTCGCCATGGCGGTGTTAAACGGAGGCCGTATCGGTATTGCTTCTCAGGCATTGGGAATTGCATCAGGTGCTTATGAATTGGCGTTGAAATACTCACAAGAGCGTGTGGCTTTCAAAAAACCGATTTTCCAACACCAGGCCATTGCTTTCAAATTGGCAGATATGGCTACGCAAATCACGGCAGCCAGAATGTTATGTTTCAAAGCAGCTTGTGAGAAAGATGCAGGTCAGGATATTTCACAATCAGGAGCTATGGCTAAATTATATGCTTCTGAAGTGGCAATGAACACGACTGTTGAGGCGGTTCAGATTCACGGAGGAAACGGATATGTAAGTGAATACCATGTGGAACGTATGATGCGTGACGCGAAAATCACTCAGATTTATGAAGGAACTTCTGAAATTCAACGAATTGTAATCTCAAGAGGATTGGTTAAATAATCCCTTCACTTTATAAAATGAAAAAGGCTGGTATTTAAACCAGCCTTTTCTTTTATAAGTTAGAATTTATTTTTTGGAAATGATTCGTTTTGTACCTACTTCTTTATCGGTAATCACTTTAATGATGTACATTTGACCGTCACCTTGATTAAATTTAATATCCAGTCTGACTTCTTTATTAAAGTACGCATCGGCATCGTCATAAGCCATTACGAATATTCCTTTGGCATCATACACTTCAATTCGAGCTTTTGACTGATAATCAAACTCGTATCGGATATTGATGTACTCTTTGAAAGGAACCGGATAAGCACTAAACATGGCTTCAACAGTTTGACCAGAAGGAGCGTTATCTGCCACTTGAACACCATCTGTACAGGCTGGTGGTAGCGGCGTATTGTCTGAACCTCCGAGAACCGCGTCTATCGTACCAGCACTTCCGGCTACAGGGTTACCACCTATTGTAGTCACAAAATCATAAGTACAAGTTTGACCAGTGGTTGGTGATCCGATAAGCGATTTAACATCATATTTAACGCCGAGAACGTATTCAACTCCCGCAGTAGCTCCTGTAACTCTCATCTGGGCCTGACCATTACCTGTACCTGTTAAATCAACTGTATTCAATCTGGTACAGTTCGGTCCAAACAATTTTACGTCTTTATTGCCCTGAACTTGGAACAAATTGAAACCAGTACAAGTACTATTGGTTTGCACCACATTTATAGTAAAGTCTGCACTTGGCGCTGTCAATTTAGTATAGTAGAAGAACACTCCTGGAATTGCATTACTCACAATTCCTCTTCTTGCTGTATAATGAACATTTTCTAGTTCTGTAGCATTTCCGAGTACGATATTACAACAAGCGGTTTGTGTTGGGAAGATGTGTCCGCCACATGGTAATGACTCAATGGTTGTTGGAAGCTCATCGGTACATCCGGCTTGTGGACTTTGCGCGTAGTTGGCATCATAAACCCTTACGGTATGTGGACCCGCTGCTACACCTGTAAATGTGTATGTAATTGGAGCTGTCACATCAGTTACGTCCACTCTATCATCTGGATCAGTTGAATCAATCGCTATTTTATACGGCGGTGTACCACCAGAAATTGTAGCAATAATGGTTCCATCACTTGCGCCACAACTTGCGTTGGTAGGAACTAAGGATACTAAGTCTAGAGCGGCGGCTGGTTCAGCTATTACAATGGGAGTTTTATCTACAAGCACACCATCAACAATAACGTCTTCATTAACACATCGTGAAACACCTGAAACATCTGTAACCAAATAATTATATGAACCTGCTGGTAAATTATCAAATAATACATTAATTACAGCTGTATTTCCACCTCCAGTTCGGTATGGCGAAACAGGATCCCCCACTTTATACAATTCTACAGTGTATGGTGGTGTACCCCCTTGGGCAGTAACCGTAATACTTCCTGTACTAGCACCTTTACACAACACAGGTGTTTCAGTACTATTACAACCAATAGCACAGTTATATGTAACTCTAAATATAGCTGAACATTCGTTTTCACATAAGGTAGTCCTATTTCTCAATCTCCAAGTAACAGTTACCTGTGTTGTTTCTGCAGTAGGGACACCTAATCTCGGATTTAAAGGAGCATTAGATATATTTGCAAGATCATTTGGATTCTGATCTGCTGCTGAAGGAGAATACACATAGGTTACACTTATCACATCTGTATTTGATGGTGGTGCGAAAGAATTAAACCACGCAGTGAATTTAGGGTTTGTACCTTCTATAAAATTAAGTGTATTCGGATCATCAGGTCCATTTTGAGCAACTGAAGCAGATACACCACAGTCAACTTCATTAAATAGTGAATTATTGAAAAGAGGACATACAGGAAGTGGATTAACCGTTAAAGTACCATTACCACTGCCTGTACAACTATTGCCGTCCGTGATTGTCACACTGTAAGTACCGGCAACACTGGCACTAAAACTGGCAACATTTCCCGGATTGGATGCCCCCGCAGGAACTGTCCATGCATAAGTGTAAGAACCCGCAGGTACAGGCACCGCCGTTATCGTTGCACTTCCAGCAGAAGCACAAATAACAGGACTGTTCACAGTAACGGTAGGATTCGCAGTTATTGTCGTTAATAGAGAACATGTATTGGATAAATTCTGCCTTGTTACAGTAAGCACAATATCAAAAGAACCTGCTAAAAAATCAGCTCCTTGCGGAACAACAGTTACTGTTGAGTTAGTATTTACCCCACTAATCATAGCCCCGGCAGTATTGTTTTGCAGACTCCATGAGTAGGTAACCGGCTCATTATTGGAATTAGTTATACTTGAAGTATAATTTAAAGAAGCTACGGATGCACAGGCTGTTGTGGGACCTGATACCAAACAACGAGGCGGAATTACTACTGCTGCAGCTGCAAGAGATCTATCCTGATTACCACCGGTACCATTCAACCCTAGTATTCTCGAATGATAGGGTGACCCGCTGATTGCAGTTGCACCTTCACCGGCACCCCAGTCGTATTCGGCTGCAATATGACCTCCCCATGCGATAACCACTGTAGCAGAAGTTGCATTAAAAGTAATTCGCATACTTGTTTTAGCACTAGCTCCTGTCAAGACATCTTCATCAAGATAATCAACATCTGTTATTGCACCGTTCCAAATGGTAAGAAGACGCAGTGAAGCCGCTAAATTATCAAAATAATCAGCAGTCTGCGCATTTGCCGGTTCGGGAATAGGGAAAGTTGACGGAGCACCCAAACCGCTAATTCCAATGGTAGGGTCAATAACTTCAGCCGTATGTCCGAAACCTAGATGGGATCCATTTGGATTATCAATATTATTGTAACTGGTTATAAAATCAATAGCATGCTTGCTGTTGTCTCTTGTATCCCATTCAATATCTATATAATTAGACCCTAGAACTAAATCAGTCAATATAACGCGATAAGGTATCGACCATCCTTCCGAATAGTGCGCCTGTGTAGCATTTGCATTACCGTTAACCCAAGCGGCTGGACTCGTCGGTGATGCAGCAGAACCATTTCTAATCTGATCTAAGTTATAAGCAGGATTTTGCCCATAAAAAGAAATATTACTAAACAGCAAAAGTAAAAATGCGACACGAGAGATCCAGTTTTTATTAAACTTAGCTTCCCGAAAGGAAGTATAACACCAATCTACAAACACCCCCGTCAAATGGAACAAAGAGCCATTAGGCCATAGGGTATTTTTACGATAAAAGAATATAAAATTTTTCATAATAATACGGTTTTAGAGCCATATTATCAGTAGCGTTCAGATAGAAAAAGAGCTTCAAATAAATTTGAGAACTTTCCAATCATGAATTGAAATTCTAAGATTATTCCGAAAAAAGCAAAAAGAAGAAAAAATGTTAATTGATTAGGTGGAGGTATTATTGCACGTGGCAATCACAATTAACCATCAAACCGTCTGAAACCAATAAAAATGCAATTGATTTGTGTAGAGGTATTGCATGTCGCAATCACAATTAACCGTTGAAGTATATGAAACTATTATAAAATGTTAATTGATTTTTGTGGAGGTATTATTGCACGTCGCAATCACAAGTAACCATCGAACCGTCTGAAACCAATAAAAATGCAATTGATTTTTTTTAGAGGTATTGCATGTCGCAATCACAATTAACTGTTGAAGTGTCTAAAACTATTATAAAATGTAATTGATTTTTGTGGAGGTATTATTGCACGTCGCAATCACAAGTAACCATCAAACCGTCAATAACTTATTCCGTTATTCTGCGACAAATTTAACACTAATTTGACTGAATTAACATATTTATAGTAAACATTCTTAAATATTTAACTTTTTTAACAATACGTTGATTACCAGATAGTTATATTTAAAATAAACGTAAGAAGTTTCATTGTAAATTTATCGACAGGAATCAAAACATCAAAAAAAAAAATACTCTCTAAGTTTTACAACTTTAGTCAACCATGTCCATATCAAACAAAAAACTTTATCGATTCCAGCAAGAGCCTTCAAAAATAAACAAACCCTCCCACAGGATTGTATTTAATTTATTTCGTACATAACAAGCCTTTGATGAGTCCTAAAAAACACTACAAGATTAATAAACATAGGTGTAGGAAATATAAAACACCTAAGTTTATTCTTATATTTTGTATAGGGTTTTAAATTCTGATTTTTTGAATATTCAACCTCCTTAAAACTTCAAAAACAAACAACAACTTATTCAAAATCACATTATTACAGATTTTATTTATTAATTTTTTTCTTAAAAAAAAGAAATCACGTAATGTGAATCTTATAAATTTCGCTAAAACATGTATTTCATCGATTTTTTTGTTAATTTCATCGATATTTTATTCTAACTGATTAATTTTGAGCCGATTAATAAAATAATAGTTTATGAAAAGATTGATATGTGCTGCCCTATTATTTACTGGTACTTACGGAATTGCTCAAAGTAAAGATGCTTTATGGAAAAAGAATAATGCTACAGAAACCTCAGGTAGAATTACTCCATCCAATTTACCACAAAAAAATATTTTTGATTTAGATTTACCCGCTATGAAAAAGATGTTGGCCAAATCTCCTAAAAGAGATGCTTCCAACATTACTTCCAATACAATCATTTCATTACCCAACGGAGAAGGCAAATTGGAAAACTTTAAAGTTTACGAAAATTCCGTTATGGCTCCGGAACTTGCAGCCAAATATCCGGAAATAAAATCCTATGTAGCTGTTGGTATTGATAACCCGCATGCGCGTGCTTATTTTAGCAGTTCGCCGTTAGGGTTCAAATCCATGACGTTGTATCACAACCAACCGGCCGTTTTCATTGAGCCGGTATCGAAGGATGTGAATACTTATACCGTTTATAAAAAATCAGACCATACAGAAGCTTTAGATAACTTTGACTGTAAGGTAATCGATCAGGCTATAAATCCTACCCCAGCTAATAGCAACACAAGCAGTTATGCAAGAGGAGCAGATGATGCTAAACTAAGAACTTTTAGGTTAGCAATGTCATGTACTGCAGAGTATGCGGCTTACTTTGGCGGAACCAAAGCAGCTGCTTTATCTGCAATGAACAATACACTAACTAGAATCAACGGAGTTTTCGAAAAAGATTTCGGAGTTAAATTGATTCTTATTGCTAATAACGATGCTATTATCTACACTAATGCATCGACCGACCCATTTTCTGACTCGTCAAGTTACACAAGCTGGAAAACTCAAAATCAATCAAATTTAACAAGCGTTATAGGTGAAGCCAATTACGATATTGGTCATTTATTAGGTGCAGGATTTGCAAATAGCGGAGATGGAGGAGCCAGAGGATCTATTTGTGCCGATACCTATAAAGGTAGAGCTTACACTTGTGCCTATTCAGGCAATTATCAAGGAGATACTTTTGACATAAATTATGTAGCCCATGAAATGGGGCATCAGTTGGGCGCATCCCATACTTACACCTATATTACTGGAGCAGAAGGTGCAATGGAGCCCGGTAGCGGATCCACGATCATGAGTTATGATGGAACAACTGATCAAAACGTTCAAGGAACAAAAGACGCTTATTTTCATGCCATCAGCATTGAACAGGTCATGGAAATTATTAAAACTACAAGTTGTCCTGTTATCACTTCAACAGGTAATGCTGTTCCCGTTGTCAATGCAGGAGCAGATTTTACTATCCCAAAAGGAACTCCATTTATGTTGATAGGGGCCGCTACCGATGCCAATACAACGGATGCGTTAACGTACAGTTGGGAAGAAATGGATTTAGGAAATGCTTCTACTTCTAGACCAAGTGCCACAGCAACATCTGGGCCTCTTTTCAGATCATACCCGGCAACTACTTCCGCAACAAGATATTTCCCTAAAATGAGCACAATTTTAACAGGATCTACAACAACTAACGGCTCAGCGATTCCGGTTGAAGTACTACCTGGGGTTGCAAGAACCTTAAACTTCCGTTTAACCGTTCGTGATAACCATTTAGGCGGAGGATCTAACAATGCAGATGATATGGTAGTAACTGTAGCTGGTACTGCCGGACCTTTTACCGTAGACACGCAAAACACAGCTGTTTCGTACGCTGCCGGTACTACGCAAACTATTAACTGGACTGTTGCCGGTACCAATGCCAATGGTGTAAACTGTGCTAATGTAGACATTTTGTTATCAACCAACGGAGGACAAACATTCCCCACTGTTTTATTAGCTGGAACACCAAACGACGGTTCGCAAAGTGTAGTAATTCCAAATATACCTGGAACCACTAACCGAATCATGGTAAAGGGAAGCAACCACATTTTCTTTGATGTGAACAATGCTAACTTTACGATTACCGGTTCAGGCGCTGCGGACACTGTAGCTCCGACAGCTTCAACCCTTTCTGCCTCAGGAACTACGGCTTCAGGTACTAATTTGTCATGGACAGTTTCTACTGATAACACAGGTGTTACCGGTTATGATGTATATCAAAACGGAGTATTGAGAACTACCACTACCGCTACAACGTTAGCAGTAACGAGTCTATCAGCTTCTACACCCTATACCTTTAACGTAAAAGCAAAAGATGCGGCTGGTAACGTATCAGCTGCAAGTAATACTATAAATGTGACTACTTCTGCTTTGGCAGATACTACTGCTCCGACAGCTTCAACGCTTTCCGCTTCGGGAACTACAACTTCAGGCACGAATTTATCTTGGACGACAGCTACTGACAATACAGGAGTTACCGGTTATAACGTATATCAAAACGGAGTGTTGAAAACAACCGTAACTGGTACAACATTAGCTGTATCTGGTTTGTCTGCTTCAACAACTTACAATTTCCATGTTACCGCTAAAGACGCGGCTGGAAATGTATCAACTGCGAGTAACACTGTAAGCGTGACTACATCTGCTTTAGCTGATACTGCTGCTCCGACAGCTTCAACGCTTTCTGCCTCAGGAACTACTACTTCAAGTACGAATTTATCTTGGACGACAGCTACTGACAATACAGGAGTTACTGGTTATAATGTATACCAAAACGGTGTATTGAAAACAACCGTTACTGGTACAACATTAGCTGTATCTGGTTTAACGGCTTCAACTACTTACAATTTCCATGTTACCGCTAAAGACGCGGCTGGAAATGTATCAACTGCGAGTAACACTGTAAGCGTGACTACATCTGCTTTAGC
>NZ_AVGG01000012.1 GCF_000498535.1 Flavobacterium limnosediminis JC2902
GCCTGAGCAAATTGAGGTACTGCCGGACAATCGATGGTTGATGGTGCTGGTAGCGCCGCAATAACCGGAGCCGTTACATCCTGCACATTAATAGTTTGTGATTTCGTTGATGAATTATTACAGGCATCAGTGGCAGTCCATGTTCTGGTTACAGAATAGGAGCCGGCACATTGTCCGGGAGTTGTCACGTCATTAAAAGTCAATGTGAACGCTGAACCGCAGGCATCTGTAGCCGTTGCCTGAGCAAATTGAGGAACTGCAGGACAGTTTATAGTTGATGGAACCGGTAAATTCGCGATTACCGGAGCCGTTACATCTTGTACATTAATAGTTTGTGATTTGGTTGAAGAGTTTCCGCAGGCATCAGTAGCAGTCCATGTTCTGGTTACAGAATAGGAGCCGGCACATTGTCCAGGAGTAGTTACATCGTTGAATGTTAGTGTGGTGGCAGCACCACAATTATCAGTTGCTGTAGCCTGTGTAAATTGAGGAACCGCCGGACAATTAATGGCTGAAGGAGCTGGCAATGCATCAATTATAGGAGGAGTTGTGTCCTCTATTGTGATAAGTTGTTGATCAGTACCCATGTTACCACAAACATCGGTCAATCTAAATGTTCTGGTAACTACGGTTGGACAACTTCCTGATGCAATATCTTGATAAGTAATTGAATTTAAAGAAGATACATCAACATAGCTTCCTCCAGCTGTCGTAAACTGTTGTAGTGTTATAACAACCGGAGAGGCTGAAAACGGCAATAGTCCTTGCGAAGCCATAGAAGCAGTTCCGCAACCTTCTATAGTTACATCATTGGGAGCATTGACTGAAGGATTACTGGTATCACCTGCTCCGATTACAAACGACTGACTTTTAATACATCCAAAAGCATCGGTTACGGTAAGAGTGTAGGTGCCGGGTGATAAACCTGAAATGTCTTGGGTGGTAGGCCCATTACTCCACGAATAGGAATAAGGAGGCGTTCCTCCACTAACAGTTGCATCGATAGCTCCATCATTCTGATTTGAACAGCTTGCAGAAGTAGCTACCCCTGTTATTGTAATTGGAGCAGGGGGAGTAATGATTTGCGTATAGGTGCTAACGAGATGATTTGGAAGATTTGAATCCGTTACCGTTAAAGTAACTGTATACGGACCTCCGGGATAGGGGAAATTATGCGTTGGATTCTGTAGTGTTGATAATGGAGAACCATCACCGAAATTCCATGAGTAAGTATATGGTTGAATACCACCGGAAGTTTCATCATTGAAAGTTACAACAGATTGATTTCCAGTTGTACAAACAGTGTATGTGTATTCCACAGCTAACGGAGCCGCTACAATCATGCAACTTCCAAATTCACATTGTGATTTACTGTAGGTATTACAAGTGTACGAATTAAGTTCGGGATCGTTTGGACCTCCGTTAGTTTGCCATACAGCTAAAATTCGGCACAAAGCCAATTCTTGACCACAAACCCAATTAAAAGGGCCGTAAATTTGACGCTGACCAGTTCCCGGTGCAACAGTTCCAAGATAAATATTTAAAGGGGTGACAACACCGTCAATAGATAAATCCGCAAAAATACGGGTTTGGCCAATACTGCTGTTGGCATTGGATGTATAATTTAGCATGACATACATTGGCTGACTTGAGCCAGGGGTACAGGTAGTGTTTGATAAAGGGACACCATTGACGTTGGTAAGACTAAGGAAAACCCTGTTTAACGTATAATTATTAGAAGTACAATTAAAGTAATCTTCATAGTAATTGGGAGCAGTACCACATAAACGTAAGTCTGGTTTTTGAGACGTAAACTGAGAAAAAACGTTATTGATTCCTACCAGGAAGAATAACAATAATAAGGTAATTTTTGGTTTCATGGACATTACTTTATTAATTTCATTTTAATAAATCCGTAATTTTGAAATACACTAATTTCAGAGGACAAACCTCTGTTTAGCATTACAAAAGAGTAAGCAAACAGAACCTTGAGCCCTAAAATTTACACGGCAATAAAAATCTGTCGGAAAGAATAGACACGACTCTGCTCTCAATTCTTCAATGAGAACAAAGCACAAGTTGATTGAAAGGTTATTAATAAATCTTGGTGTGGTATTAAGATTTAAAATGACCCGATGATTTCAAACAAAATGTAATTCGATAATTTGTTAAGCCTAAATTATTTAAATAAAATCTTGCATCAATAATAATTGATTACATTTTCGATGAAAGTGAGCGTTTTATCTGTGAATTAACATTTATTTGACAATTCTTCTCTGGCTTTTCTGGATTTTTTTTTCTTACTTTATAAAGCTAAATTGTTAGTTATGAAAAACTTAATTCTCATCCGTCATGCCAAATCAAGTTGGGATACACCACAGAAAGATATAGACAGACCTTTGTCCAGGAGAGGTATCGGAGACGCTCATCTGACTTCTCATGCTGTCGATCAATTTTTACCGAAAACATTCATCGTTTGGAGTAGTCCTGCAAAAAGGGCAAAGGAAACCGCAATAATTTACGCTCAGAATCTGTCCATCCCTTTAGAAACCATATTGTACAAGGAAGATTTATACACCTTCGACGAAAAAAGTTTAGAGAAAATCATAAAAAACTGCGAAAACAAGTATGATAGCCTAATTCTTTTCGGACATAATGAGGCAATCACAAATTTTGTTAATAAATTTGGGGATTGTTACATAGATAATGTTCCCACATCGGGCTTTGTCTCATTAAAGTTTGAAGAAGAAGATTGGAAAAACATACAAAAAGGAAAAATTATAAAGACGATTTTTCCGAGTCAATTAAAATCATGAGCAGTACGCAGGAAAACAGATATATAGACAGAGAAAAAAGTTGGTTAGCCTTTAACGCCAGAGTACTTCAGGAAGCAGCGGATGAAACCGTACCATTACTAGACCGGTTACGTTTTTTAGGAATTTTTTCTAATAATTTAGATGAATTTTTCCGCGTGCGCTATGCCGCTATCCGCAGATTAAATTCGGAAGGTATTTCCGGGGAAAAAATACTCGGAGGAATTTCTGCCGAACAATTACTTAAAGATATTACTGAAATCGTTATTGAACAGCAGTCGGAAAGTTTGAGAACGCTGAGTGTTATCGAAAAAATGCTGGAAAAAGAAAGTATTTTCATCATTAACGAAAATGAAATCAATAAGGAGCAGCAAAACTTTATCAGGGATTTTTTCATTCAGAAAGTCAGCCCCGAACTGGTTACCATTATCCTTAATGATTTGGACGAATTCCCATTGTTAAAAGATACTTCAGGATATTTAGCCGTTAAATTGGTAATGAAACCGAAGCCGCAAAACACAATTCTTTCAAAAATTGTTCAGAAGAAAGAAATGCGTTATGCCGTTATTGAAATCCCTAAAACCATCAACCGTTTCGTGGTACTTCCATCGAGTACAGACAAGCAGTACATTATTCTTTTGGATGATGTTATCCGCTATAACCTGCATAATATTTTTAATATTTTCGATTACGAAAGTATTTCGGCACACATGATCAAAATCACCCGTGATGCCGAACTGGATATTGATGCCGATCTGAATAAAAGTTTCATGGAGAAAATATCGTCGAGTGTAAAAGACAGACGAATAGGGGAACCTGTGCGATTTGTATACGATCAATCCATCGAAAAAGATACCCTGGCTTTTTTCCTTACCCGAATGGGAATTGATGCAACCGACAGTTTAATTCCGGGTGGCCGTTATCATAACCGCCGTGATTACATGGATTTTCCGAATCTGGGACGCTACGATCTATTAAAAAAACAAAATCCACCGTTACCTGTTGTGGGATTAAATCTTGAAGGAAGTATTCTGGAAAAGATAAAACACAAAGATTATTTGATTAATGCGCCTTATCAGTCCTTTTCCTATGTGATTAAATTCCTTCGCGAGGCGGCTTTGGATCCGAAAGTGGTTTCCATTAAAATTACACTTTACCGTCTGGCCAAAAATTCCCAGATAATAAGTTCGCTTATCAACGCTGCAAAAAACGGAAAAAAAGTAGTGGTTCAAATCGAATTACAAGCTCGTTTTGATGAAGCCAGCAATATTTCTTATGCAGAAATGATGCAAACGGAAGGAATCGAACTGATTTTCGGGGTAAAAGGCCTGAAAGTACACAGCAAGATTTGCGTTATCGAACGAATGGAGGAAGGTAAAATCAAGCGTTACGGAATCATTTCCACAGGAAATTTTAACGAAAGCACCGCCAAAGTTTATACCGATGTCACGTTATTTACAAGTCACGTTCAGATTATGCGCGACGTTTCTAAAATTTTCGAATTTTTTGATGTGAATTACCGTGTGTACCGTTACAAGCATTTATTGGTTTCGCCGCATTATACCCGTTCCAAATTCTATAAACTTATTGACACGGAAATCCTGAATGCATCGGTCGGAAGGGAAGCTTTTATAAAGTTAAAAATGAACAGTCTGACCGATTTGAAGATGATTGATAAATTGTATGAGGCCAGCAGAGCCGGTGTAAAAGTACAATTAGTCATAAGAGGAATCTGTTCGCTTATTCCGGGTGTACCGGGCATGAGTGAGAACATCGAAGCCATCAGTATAGTAGATAATTATTTAGAGCATTCCCGATTGTATATTTTTGCCAATGATGGGAATCCGCACATCTATATTTCTTCTGCCGATTTTATGACCCGAAATCTGGATGCCAGGGTAGAAGTGAGTTGTCCGATTTATGATGAAGATATTAAGCAGGAAATGCTGGATACCTTTGAAATAGGATGGAAAGCGAATGTTAAAGCTCGTCTGCATTCCGAAAAATTAGACAATCAGTACAGAAAACAACCTAACGAAAAGATGTTCCGTGCACAACACGAAATGTATAAGTATTACTGCGATAAATTGGAAGTTGTTGCCGAAACAATCTAACTGTTTAAACCGGCCTTAAATTTCTGATTAACAAATAACAGCGTCAATTAAGATGATTTCAATTAAAAAGTATGCAGCTATAGATATTGGTTCCAATGCCATGCGATTGCTGATAATGAATATAATAGAGCAAGAAGGAAAAGAAACGCAGTTCAATAAAAGTGCCTTGATTCGTGTGCCGATCCGTTTGGGACAGGATGCATTTACGGTTGGTGAAATTACGGAGGAGAATATCGACCGGATGATTGACGCCATGAAAGCGTTCAAATTACTGATGAAAGTATATAAAGTGGAACGTTATATGGCATGCGCTACTTCTGCTATGCGTGAGGCTTATAACGGAAAAGAAGTTACTGAAATAGTTAAGAAAAAAGCCGATGTGAAAATCGAAATCATCGATGGTAAAAAAGAGGCGGCCATTATCGCTTCTTCCGATTTACATCACTTCATAAAAACCGATCAAACGTATTTGTATGTGGACGTAGGTGGTGGAAGTACAGAATTCTCGCTGTTCTCCGAAGGAAAAATGATTACCTCAAAATCTTTCAAAAACGGAACCGTGCGTTTGCTGAACAATATGGTAAATGAGGTTGTTTGGCTGGAAATTGAAAAATGGATTAAAACCAATACAGAACCGTATGAAAACGTCACGCTCATCGGTTCCGGCGGTAACATCAACAAGATTTTCAAATTATCCGGAAAAGTACAGGAAAAACCACTGTCCTATATTTACCTGAATGCCGAATACCAAAAACTGAACGCACTCACTTATGAACAACGCGTTGCCGAATTAGGATTAAATACAGACCGCGCCGACGTAATCATTCACGCTTTACGTATTTACTTAAATGCGATGAAGTGGAGTGGTGCAAGAAACATCTACGTACCGAAAATAGGACTTTCCGATGGTGTGGTTAAGGCGATGTACAGCGGGAAAATTTAGTTTTTTTGGAGGTACTGAGGTTCTGAGGTACTGAGGAACTAAGGTTTTAAAGAATACTTGATTAACTGTTAAACAGGTATTTAAGTTTCAGTTAGTAAAATTAAGGTTAACAAAAAAAAACAAAATTTAAAAATACACATGATAAATCTGAAACTATATTTTTCTCTGCCAAAAATGATTAAGTTGTTAATGATATCTGTTCTTATAGTATTGATAGGGCTGTATTGCTTTAAATCGGATATCCATACTGTCAGAATGGTAGGTGTATTGGAGCTTATTTTAGGAGCAGTAACTTTGTTTGTTGCATTGAAAAGCTTATTGGACAAAAATCCACAAGTAGTTATGGATGAAAGTGGAATTATGGATAACAGAATTTTAAAGAATTCAATTGCCTGGCATCAGATACAAAAAATGGAACTGACGGTAGTGAACAATCAGAAGGTTTTAAAATTGAATGTATCTGATAAATTTAAGAATGAAAATTTTAAATGGTTGTTCGCAAAAACAGCTGCGGTAAGGCTCAATCAAAATCCAAAAACCGTATTATTGAACCTCGATCAGTTGAAAATAAATTACAGTACTTTAAACGGGTACTTAGCTTCCAGGGATAGTGATTTTATTCCGAATGATGTAAACAAGAACTTAACCGGCTTGGAAAAATTTCTAAATAAATTGCTTTACTGATTTTGATCATTATATAGCAATTAGGGTATATATAATAAGTTAGCCGTAATTTTAACCCAAAAAAAGGATCTAATTGAAAAACAAGCTATTGAAAGGATTAAAATATTTATGTATCACTTTACTTTTATGTTTACTTTATAGTTTCACCGTCAAAAAATATGACAACTATTCAGGTGAAACATACAATCAATATTGGGAAGAAAATAAAAATTTGTTTGAGTCGGTTAATCAGAATGAAAATTTAACTTTTAGACATTTGGATTATTATATAAAAACAAATGATCTATTTCTTTACGGAGAATTTCACGGAATAAAAGAAACAACAAAGATTGATTTTGAACTCATCAAATATTTCAATAAAAAGGCAGGAATGAAAATTCATTTAGCAGAAATTGATTTTAGTCAAGCGTATTTTCTGAATGAATATTTAAAAAGTGGAAATGAGAAACTAATTGACTACGTTTTAAACAGTTGGATAATATATCATGGACACAATAACCTTGATTACAAAAATAAATGGATTCAAATTTATAAATTAAACGAGGCAAATTCTGAAAATTCACAAATTAAAGTTTATGGAATTGATAAAATTCAAAATATAGATGTTACCAAAAACCACTTAAAAATACTGTTAAGTAAAATAAATCTTTCATCCGACTTTCCAAAAGATGAGAATTTATTTTTAGAATGGGTAAAAGATAAATTACCAAAACTTATTTCTTCAATAAATCTAAATTCGACAAACATAAATTATGCAATAGATATTGAGCATATTAGAAAAAATATAATAGATTATAAAACTACTGCTAGAGAAGATGTAATGTTTTTAAATTTCAATGACTTATATAAAAGATATAATTTTGAAGGGCAAAAAATTTATGGCTATTTTGGTGAAGCACATGTTTTGCAAAAAGAAATGAATGGCAAGAAAGATTTTGGAGCACTTATGCAAAATCAAAATTCACCTGTTAAAAACAAAACATATACTATTATATCCAGATATTTAGACAGCTACATGGATGCTCCTTCTAAATATTTACCTTTCTTTTTAAGAAGCAATAAAGAACACACAAAAACAGGTGTTTCTTGTGACAATACTTTTTCGCTTTATCACTTCGGAATTAGCGATTTAAAAAATGTAACAAATAAAAACACAAATACTTTTTTTGATATAAACAAACCAAAATCACCTTACAAAAAATCATTAAGACTAATTAAAAGCACAGGTTTTTTAAGTCTCATTTCTGGAATGAAAATTACAGATAAAAACACTTCAACGACAGACTATGCTCAAGGAATAATTTTAATAAGAAATTCAGATTGGGCTAAACCGATAAAATAAAAAACTAAGGCTAACAGTGGTTTTGCTAAATTTGGGCTTTAAGGCTTAAAATTATGGTAGTTTTGTATTTGTAAACTTTATCTTAAATTTATACATTTGGCTAATCGTTCCCCAAACTTCACAAAGCCACGGGAAGTTAGCCACAATTAAACCAGAACGAAACCGAATGACAACTTTCCCTGTAATTGCTTCTACATTATCAGAAAAAGATTTAGGCAATTTTATATTAGAAAAATACAACCTAAACAGCAATTTTGAATGTAAATTATTCAGAACTGGAGTAAATCATACTTATTTTATCTCAGACTCAGACACAAAATATGTTGCTAGAGTTTACTGTTATAATTGGAGAAGTAAAACTGAAATCAAAGAAGAATTAGAACTCTTGCAACTACTCAAAAACAACAGCCTTTCTGTTTCATTTCCAATTTCTGATAAAAACGGTGAATTAATTCAAGAAGTTAATGCTCCTGAAGGAATTCGTTATGTTGTGCTTTTTTCATTTGCAAATGGTGAAAAAAAACGATTTATGACAAATGATAATTGCTTTGCTATTGGTTCTCTTATTGCTAAAATTCATAATATAACGGCAAGCAAAAAAATCGATAGAGTGAATTATGATTCTGAAATACTTTTAAAAAAATCATATAACTATTTAAAACCATTTTTCACCGAAGATTTGAGTGAAATGAAATTCTTAAAAGAAATTGGTGAAAAAATATCGAAAACCTTTCAAGAGAGCAATTTAACAGATAACCAAAAAGGAATTGTTCATCTTGATATTTGGTATGACAATTTCAGCATAAATGCAGAAAATGAAATAACGATATTCGACTTTGATAATTGCGGAAATGGATTACTTATTTTAGATGTTGGGTATTTCTGCAAACAATTATTTTTCATTGAACAAGACAAAAATCAATACGAAGTAAAAGTCAAAAGTTTTCTTGAAGGTTACAAAGAATTTAGAGAATTATCAGATAAAGAGGTAAATTTAATCCCAGAAACAGGAGCATCAATTTTTATTTTTTATCTTGGTGTTCAAGCTCAAAGATTTGATTGGTCTAATATATTTCTGACTGAAAACTATCTTAAAATGTTTGTTGGAAGAATAAAAGATTGGGTTGATTATTATGAAATCGAAAAAAATTAACTGCTGCCAACAACGGTTTTGAACACGCGTAGTCATAGAACATCCGGATAGTTTATAGGGACTGAAACTTCATTTTGAACCTTGGGTTTAGTGGTAAAACAAACAAAAAAAATCTCCATCTGCTAAAAAATGATCAGAATCTTAGCAGGTTTTGTAACAGAAGACATGCAAACTATAAATATATCTGCAAAAATTTGATATTTATGGCAAAAAATAAAACAAACGAAACAGAAGCCAATGTAATTGATTTCATCAATTCCTATGTGGATAATGACCAGAAGAAAGAAGATAGTTTTCGCTTAATTGAGTTAATGCGTGAATGGTCCGGATTTGAACCCAAAATGTGGGGGTCAACAATTATTGGATTTGGAAGTTACCATTACAAATATGCAAGCGGACACGAGGGTGATGCCCCACTTATAGGCTTTTCACCACGAAAAGCTGCATTTTCACTTTATGTACATTGTCAGGAACAGGACAGTGAACATTTGTTTAATGAATTGGGAAAATTCAAAATTAGTAAAGCCTGTATTTATGTAAAGAAACTATCAGATATAAATATTCCGATCCTTGAAAAACTTTGCAAGACAACGATTGAATATGTCAAAAAAAATAACGATTGTGCTTGTTAAGGAAATAAAAACCAACAGTCTTGAGTAAGTAGAGATTTTATATTTCATGAAGAAATGAAGACTTACTACGTTCAACCTTTCTTTTCTTTAAAAGAAAAACCTCAGAACCTTAGCTTCTCAGCACCTCAGAACCTTTTCTTCTATACATCCAAATCAAAAGTCTTACGCAACAACTCCATTGCCGGGTTGAGGCTTTTTAGTTTTTCGTATTTTTCCATCGGAGTAAACGCATATTTGGTTTCGGTAACTTCGTTTACGTGAACGTCAATTACGATGTCGTGATTATGCAGTTTTCCGCGCAAGTAGCCTACTAATTCATTTTTGCTGGCATCAAAATCCACTTTTGAGCCTTCATTTGGCAATTCCAGTTTTATGGTAAACCCATCCAAAGTCGGATCGTTGATAAGCATGTAGGTTGCCATGATTTTCTGGCCTTTGTCACTCAGTTTCTGGGCAAAGTTAGTCCATTGCAGCAACATTTCCGTTTCCGTGAAAGGCTCTTTCGGCAACTCATCATAGTGTTTTACATTCGCTTTCTGACTTGCTTCCAGTTCGCGTTTGGCCTTGATACTGGCCAATGATAATGCGGAAACTTTAGGTCCGGTTGAGAGTTCCGACAGGACTACAGGTTTAACTTCAGGGGTGAGTGGTTTGGCAATTTCAACAACAGGTGCCATATTTTGAGAAATAGCATTGTTTTCTGAAACTTCAATTGTACTCGGAATTTGTCTTTCTATAGATTCTGACTGAGTAGTACTAACCGGAATTTCACCCTTAGGTTTAACTTCGGTAATGGAATAAGCAGAATTTCGATAATACGTGGGCGGAATTATAAAGGACTCAGCTTTTTTTTTTCTCCATCAAAAGTGATAGAGGCAAGCTGCATAAGGCAAAGTTCAACCAAAAGGCGTTGGTTTTGCGATACTTTATATTTTAAATCACAATCATTGGCGATTTCAATTCCCTGTAAAAGAAACTCCTGTGATGTTTTTTGTGCCTGTTCACGGTATAAATTCTGAGCATGTTCCCCGGCTTCCAGTAAAATCAAAGTGGCCGGATTTTTACAAACCCATAAATCCCTGAAATGCGAAGCCAAACCGGCTACAAAATGATGTCCGTCAAAACCTTTCGCCAAAATATCATTGTAAGCCAGCAGTAATTCCGGAATCTTATTCTCCAGAATCAAATCGGTTACTTTTATATAATATTCGAAATCAAGTACGTTTAGATTTTCCGTTACTGCCTGACGCGTAAGATTGCTTCCGCAGAAGGAAACCACACGGTCAAATATCGATAAGGCATCACGCATAGCACCATCCGCTTTTTGGGCGATGATATGTAAAGCATCGTCTTCAAAAGTGATATTCTGACTTGCAGCAACTTCCGCCAAATGATCTTTAGCATCTTTAACGGTAATTCGCTTGAAATCAAATATCTGACAACGTGATAATATCGTTGGTATGATTTTGTGCTTTTCGGTAGTAGCTAAAATGAATATGGCATGACGCGGCGGTTCTTCCAGTGTCTTAAGAAACGCATTGAAAGCGGCCTGAGACAGCATGTGTACCTCGTCAATAATATACACTTTGTATTTTCCTGTTTGTGGTGGGATACGAACCTGATCGATCAGATTTCGGATATCGTCAACCGAGTTATTGGAAGCGGCATCCAGTTCGAATACGTTGAATGCAAAATCCTCATACGGATCGTCATAACCTTCCTGATTGATTTTTCGGGCTAGAATACGCGCGCATGTCGTTTTTCCAACACCACGAGGCCCTGTGAAAAGTAGTGCCTGAGCCAGGTGATTATTATCTATGGCATTCAGTAACGTATTTGTAATTGCCTGTTGCCCAACCACGTCCTTAAACGTTTGGGGTCTGTATTTACGGGCTGATACGACGAATTGTTCCATAGATTTTTAATCGATTACAAATATAGAATTTTTGCTGATTTTCTTATTCTGTAATTCGATTATTTGAAGAAAAGTTATTCACAAATCATCAACGGCTTCTTTTTATGGAAAGATCAATTAAAATTTTAGCAGCTTCACTCTCTGAATTTGCCGAAAATCCGGTTACAAAAACACCTTTTTTACCGTTTTTAATCGATTTTATTCCGTAAACCGTAGCTTCATCATCCGGACTACTATCGCCTTCATAGCGGTAAATGTGTACAATTTCATAATTTTCAGGATGGGACACGATATCCTTTTCATTAATGTTGAAATCATGGGTAAAACCATTTTCATTCAATTCGTCCAAAGCTTCGGAAACGGTTGCGTAGTGGTATGTATGAGCCATAATTAGGTGTTTTTGATTAAACATTTGAACAATTGAGTACTAACAATGAGATTTATTGATTTGAATGTGTAAAAATTATTTCCGTTTCCGACTTTCAACTCACAGTCCTTTTCGTGATTTAATAGAAAGTCCTATCAAAAAACGGGCAGAATCAGATTCGGAATTAGCAGCATATCCGGACACGAATACCCCTTTTTTGCCTGATTTGGATTTAATACCATAAACCGTCGCTTCGTCGTCAGGATTGGAATCCCCCTCATAACGATAGATATGTACAATCTCAAAATCATGCGGGTTACTTTTGAATTCACTGTTATTTATATTGAAATCAATGACAAAGCCCAATTCCTTGAGTTCCTGTAATGCCTTGGAAACACTTCCATAATTATAAGTATGTATCATGATTTGAAAAAAATTGGATTTAGGGATATTAAATTTACGATTTTTATCCACTCTTTTTACAGAAACTAATGTTAAAGTGTTTTTGAGAAAATTGATTTTGGCCATTTTTTTATCGTAAGTTTGCAGTGCAGACCGCCTTATCGTCGTCTCGTCTTTTGTGACGAGAGGGAGGAAAGTCCGGACACCAAAGAGTAGCATAGCGGGTAACGCCCGTCCGTCGAAAGGCGAGGACAAGTGCAACAGAAAGTATGTACAGGTAATGCTGTAGTGAAACCAGGTAAACTCTATGCGGTGAAATGCCAAGTATATCAGCATTTAAGGGCGACTCGTCCGTTGTTGAAGGGTAGGCAGCTTGAGTTATTCAGTAATGGATAATCTAGATAAATGATAAGGTATCATCAGTAATGATGAGAACAGAATCCGGCTTATAGGTCTGCATTTTTTATTTTTAATTCCAAACCAATATTTCGGATACTTTCAATGGAGATATTAGCATCATTGCATAAATATTTCCTTAGTTTACTGATATATACATCCATGCTTCTCCCGGAGAAAAAATCATCTGTACCCCAAAGTGATTTTAAAATTTCCTCCCGCTTTAACAGACGGTTTTTATTTTGGAAAAGGAAAAGGAGTAAAGCAGCTTCTTTTTCGGTGACTCTTTGAATTTCGGTATTGAAATGTAACTCGAATCGTAATGTATCAAAAAGATAAGAACCGATTTTAATTTTTTCCGATATTGAAACATCGTTTTTTCCTGTTCTTTTCAGGATATTATTTATTCTTAGAACCAATTCATCCGCTTCAAACGGTTTTACGATATAATCATCAGCGCCGAGTTTTAAACCTTTGATTTTGTCCTCTTTCATTTTTTTTGCCGTGAGGAAGATAAAAGGCGTTTCAGGATTTACTTTAATGATCTTTTCAGCCAGCGTAAATCCGTCTATCTTCGGCATCATCACATCAAAAATACAAATACTGAAAGCCTCATTTTGAAACATCTGCAAAGCTTCTTCTCCGTCTTTTGCCCAAACAACGGTATAACCGTACAATTCAAGATATTGCTTCAGGACAAGTGCAAAATCGGTGTCGTCTTCAGCTAAAAGTATTTTTTTCATAGGAAACTAAATAGAAGGAATGCTTATGGTAAAAGTCGCACCTTTTCCTAAATCACTGATGACTTTAACGGAGCCCTTATGCGCTTTTATAATTTGATCTACATAATAAAGTCCTAAACCCAAGCCTTTTGTATTGTGAAGGTTGCCTTTTTCAACTCTATAGAATTTATCAAATAAAAGGGTATGCTTTTCTTTTGAAATACCAATTCCGTTGTCCTGAATGCTGATTTTAAGGTTATTGTTTTTCAGTGAAGTTGTTATTGATATTTCCGTACAACCATATTTTACAGCATTTTCCAAAACATTGTTTATGGCCGTAGTCAAATGAAATTTGTCAAGATCTAACGAAAGTTCCGGAGTATTGAATACTGTTGAAATTAATGCCTTCGGATGTACAACTTTAAAATCATCAACGATAGTCGTTAAAAATGAATTTAAGTTTATCTTTTCTTTCTGAAGTTCAATTTCATCATGACCTAAGGAATTAGTCATTACCTGATCTATAAGATTCTGTAAACGAATATTTTGACGATTTATCGTATCAAGAACCGCATTGAAGGTGTTCTCATTCTCTTTAATTTCCGGTCTTTCTAAAATTCTAGTGGAAACGGATAGAGTGGTTAATGGTGTTTTCAGTTCATGCGTAATATTGTTGATGAAATCAGTTTTTATATCGCTTACTTTTTTTTGCTTTATCAAAGCTTTGATTGCAATAACAAATAAGCTAATCAAAATAAGCATTGATGCTATTGAGAAGATGAATATCAGAGCCATTCGTTTGAGGATGATTATTTCCCAATTCTCAATCGAGACATAAAGCGTATCTTCCGTAAGTAGTCTGTAAGGAGAATTTATGTGTTGCCTAGTTGTAAAATCACTCGTTGTCCCTACATAACTCCGAACCAGAAAAGCATTGTCAAGCGATTTCAAATTACCGTAAATTTTATTTTTTATAAAAGGTTTTTCAGAAAACAGCGTATCTGTTTTTTGATTGTTACCGTAAATGACAAATTTGTCTAAAACTATGGCAAAATCAATATCATTATCAGGGAATTCCAGTTCAAGTTTACGTTTTAATTTTGATGTCAATTCACCTTTGAAATCATTCTCTAATATTCTTTCTTTTATACTTGACCGGCTTTTTGGATCTGTAAAGTAGTTTTCAGCCAATTCCTTGTAAAGGAGGTCTTTTTTATTGAAAGTAGTAGAATCAATATCGCTGAAATTATTGGTGATTTTTGCTATTTTTTCTTTGACTTCGCCTCGGAATTGGGCTACTTTATAGTCATAAGTGGTTTTAACCAAATAAAATTGTATTGCCGAAAGCGCCACCAGAACAATTGCGGAAAGACCTATTAAAAAATTTACTTTGAGTTTCATTTACCTTATTTCAACATTTCAAAATTAGCTTTTTTATCCAAAAGAAATCTTATTAACCCTGCATTAACCTTCAATTAACTTTCGGTGTGAAACTTTAGAATCAAATTTGCGCTCAAATAAAAATAATGAGAAAGCAAACGATAATTATTCTGGCCTTATTCTTCACATTTCACTTTGGAAACGCTCAGGATTCTTCCAAAAATTTAGAGGAAGTAGTGGTGAAAACAAATCTTAGAACATTTTCGAATAAAAACGGAACGATAAAAATAGATGTGGCCAATTCGGTGTTGAATGGAGTTTCAAATACGCTGGATTTATTAGCTAAATTACCTAAAATTCAGATAAGTCCAAACAAAGAAAATATTACTGTAGCAGGCAAAGGAAGCCCGTTGATTTACATTGATAATCAGAGAGTCGAAATCAATGATTTAAATTCGTTGTCTGTGGAAGACATAAAAACGATTGAAATCATTGACAATCCTTCTTCAAAATATGAAGCTAATGGAAGAGTTGTCGTTTTAATAACGCTAAAACTGAGTAAAAAAGAAGGCTTTAAAATAGTTGTTACTGAAAATGCTTCTTTCAAAAAATATTTCAACAATTATTTTGGAGTCAATTCAACCATCAAGAAGAACAGATTTGAATACAAAGTAAATTTCAATTACAACCAATTAACGCTTTGGGAAAGTAACGGTAATGATTTTACGATTCATAACGAAGGTATTACATCTAATTATTTGACGGAAGCTGTAACCAAAAGACCTCAGTTTATTTTCGGGAGTGGTGTTTTTTATAAAATCAATGAAGACGATTATCTCTCATTCAATTTTAACGGAAATACTCATAAGGATCAATTTGATATCAACACAATAACTTACAATGCGGATCTAAATGCAGAAAACAGCATTGAAACATCAAATGAAAATAAGGAAAAGAGGCAATTTTATAATGCATTTATAAATTACAATCATAAAATTAAAAGTATAGAAGGAATTGTGTTTACCGGATTTCAGTATTCCAATTTCGATAAGAAAATGGAAAGCTTTATTTCCAATAATTATAATGATACTGAATTTGAAATATCGCAAAATAGAGATCAGAAATTCAGTATAACCGTTTTTTCCGGAAGGTTGGATTTTGTAAAAACATTTCGAAATCAAATGAAATTGGAACTCGGAGCACTTTCTTCACAAGCAAATTCGAACTCAGATTTCTTTGCTGAAAATTTTAATCCTCCAAGCACCACAACGTCAAGATATAATTATAAAGAGAAAAACAACGCAGGATATTCACAACTATCCGGAGCGATTAAAAAAATGAGTTATTCTATTGGATTGAGAGGCGAAAATACCGTTATAAAAGGTAAATATGAAAATGAAAACGAACTATCAATCGATAAGGATTATATTAATTTCTTTCCTAAACTGCAACTCGAAATCCCGATTGACAGCACCAAAACAATCACTTTTAATTATGCAAAAAGTATTTTGAGACCCAATTTTTCATCAACGAATCAAATTTCGACTTATATCAATCCGTATTTAGTTTTTACCAATAACATTAATTTGAATCCGACAATTATTGATGAAGTTGCTGTGAGTTTTCAACACAACGAAAAATCGGTAAGGTTGAGTTATAATAAGAAAAAAAATCCTGTTTATTACGGAATTTCATATGATGAAACACAAAATCTTCTAACTTTTAAACCTACGAATTTTGAAAAAGAAACAGGTTTTAATTTAGAGTTTACCTTACCATTTCATTATAAATCCTGGTCAACAACAAACGTTTTGAGTGCGACAATAAATAAAATTGAAGATCCATCAGCTGCAATGATGACTTCAAAACCATACTTGTATTATTATTCCAATCACTCTTTTAAATTACCTAAAGCTATAGAATTGGCTGTAACTGGTTGGGGTTTAACCGAACAAAAAGAAGGTGTTTTTGAAAGGAATGCTTTATTTACGATAGATCTGGCGGTCTCAAAAACTTTTTTAAAACATTTTGATTGTACTTTGAGTTACAATGACATTTTTAAAAAACTGAAATACTATGAAAACTTTACAATGAATTCAATTACTGCTAACGGGAAATATTTTACGGATGTGCACATGCTTTCACTATCGATAAAATATTTCTTTGGAAAGATTAAAAATTCGGAATTTCAGGAAAAAAGTATAGATGAAAATTTAAACAGGATCAAATAGTTAACTGTCAAATTCATCATCGTCATCTTCTTCGTCGATTTCTTCCTCATTTGGTTCAAATTCAAAGAAAGTAAACACGGAACCGCCATAATTTCGGTTAAAGGCGAAGTTTTCCATGTGATCCAGTTTGGTGTGTTTGGAATGTTCAATAACCATCATACCGTCTTCTTCCAAAAGCTCGTTGTCAAAAACCAGTTCAATGATTTTTTCAAATTCTTTTTGCTCCATTCCATAAGGAGGATCGGCAAAAATAATGTCGTAACTCGCTTTGCATTTTTCCAGAAACTTGAAAACATCACTTTTGATAGGTGTAATGTCGAATTCGAATTCCTGTGCAGTTTTCTTGATGAAATTCACACAACCCATATCACCATCAACACTTGTGATGGGTTCACAACCGCGTGATGCAAATTCATAACTTATATTTCCGGTACCGGCGAACAAATCCAGTACTTTTAATTCACTGAAATTGAAATTATTGTTCAGGATATTGAACAACGCTTCTTTAGACATATCCGTAGTAGGACGAACAGGCAGATTTTTTGGCGGACTGATGCGTCTTCCTTTGTATTTTCCGGAAATTATTCTCATGAATTCAATAGGATATAATGTTGTAATGCTTCCGTTTGTGAAAGCGAATAGTTGGTTGCTAAAGCCGAAACATCCAATAATGAAATGTTGCGGATATAGCGGTAGGCGATTTCAAAACATGGATTGTCTTCTGAAATTTTCCCAAGTAAAAATACCGAAACCGTTTCGGGATTCAGTTGCAGTTGTTCCAAGGTAAAAAGCAGGTAGTACACAAAATCTTCCGGGGTTTTGTACTCGAAAGAATTGTATAACAACAACTTTAGATTATGCGTTATAACGATTTCAAAATGAGTTTCCTGCAAATGAACATAAACCTGTTTTTCTTCTTTGTTTTTGGATAAATCCAGTAATCTTGAAACCAAGACAGTATTCACATTTTTATAATCGAATTCCCCAAACTGATCTATCAGAAAGTTGTTTACGTTGACAAACGGTACATGAACGTTATTCATGTCATACGTACTCATTTCGTCGTAAGCAAAGAAATCGGATTCAAAAACTTTGGTATTGTATTGCAGGTAACCGCCCAGAAAATCCTCTTCGAAAAGCGGTTTCGGCACAAACGTACTTAGACTGTTGTCGTGTAATACCATGACTTCATCGTAGGGTTTCGTTAAAGTGGAAAAATCTACAAAAGTGCGCCACAACTGGTCTTCCAGCGATTGTGTATAATTGAATTTCACTTCCTGGATGTCGAGCACATTTCCGTTCAAAGTATCAAAAACGCAAAAAGAAAGTCCGTTCAGGGCAACCTGAACCGATAGTTTTTTATAATTTTTTGAAGCAATTGTAGCTGTAGTCATACGTTTAATCCGATTAAGGCAAATTTACATTTTTTTTCCTGCGGAAACCAAGTTTGTGTTTAAATTCATTGTTATCTTTGAATCGTTGCACCTTGTAATACCTGACAGGTTTTTTAAAACCTGTCAGGTATGGACGTTTAAAAGAAGCTAAAAAGTTTTTCCTTAGCCCTGTCCCGATAGCTATCGGGAGCAACGGTATCCTTTTATCCCGTTTAAAAAAAAACGGGATAAAAGATATAGCGGAAAGCAGGAAAATGGATTAATTCATGCCAAAAGTGATGCTCCAAAAATTCAAAAAAAGAAATGATTTCAGCCAAGTTTTATTCCTTACTCAAACAAAATTTTCCTTTTCAGACGACTGCCAAACAGGATATTTTTTTTCAGCAGATCGCCGAGTTTACCACCAATGAAAATCAGGATGAGATTTTTGTTTTGAAAGGATATGCCGGTACAGGAAAAACAACTGTTATTTCCACCATCGTGAATCAGTTGAAAGACATTAATAAAAAGTATGTTTTGTTAGCACCTACAGGACGTGCGGCAAAAGTAATTGCCAATTATTCCGATAAACCGGCGCATACGATTCATAAGCGCATTTATTTTCCGAAAAAGAGTGGAGGCGGAGTGACATTTACGATGCAGCCGAATAAATTCAAAAACACCATTTTCATAGTCGATGAGGCTTCGATGATTTCGGATTCACCCACAGAATCAAGCATGTATGAAAACGGTTCGTTGTTAGACGACTTGATCATGTATATTTATTCGGGTCACAATTGTAAGATGATTTTGGTCGGAGATACAGCGCAGTTGCCACCGGTGGGAATGGATGTGAGTCCGGCTTTGGACATGAATAAACTTTCGATGAATTACAACATGGAAGTGCCTCATATTGAGCTGGATGAAGTAATGCGTCAGGCTGAAAAATCTGGTATTCTATTCAACGCTACCGAATTGCGGGAAGTTTTAAAATCACAATTTATTGACACGTTTCAGTTTCAGCTAAAGGGATTTAAGGATATCATCCGACTGACCGACGGATATGATATTCAGGATGCGATTCATAATGCTTATTCCAATTACAGCATAGAAGACACTTGTTTTATTGTGCGTTCCAACAAGCGGGCGAACCAATACAATCAGCAGATCCGGATGAAAATCCTGGATAAGGAAAGTGAACTTTCGGCAGGTGATTTTTTAATGGTTGTTAAAAACAATTATTTTTGGCTGAAAGACAATGACGACGCGGATTTTATTGCCAATGGGGATATCATAGAAGTATTGGAAATTTTCCGGTTTGTGGAGCTGTACGGATTCAGATTCGCCAAAGTAAAAATCAGAATGATTGATTACCCGGACCAGATTCCGCTTGAAACAGTTTTAATTTTAGATACTTTGACCAGCGAATCCCCGTCATTAACCTATGAACAATCCAACCTGTTGTATCAGGAAGTGATGAAGGATTATGAAGACGAAACCAGTAAATACCGCATGCTGCAGAAGGTCAAGAGTAATGAATATTTTAATGCGCTTCAGGTGAAATTCTCTTACGCGATAACCTGTCACAAATCTCAGGGTGGACAATGGAATACAGTTTTTATTGAACAGCCGTATTTACCGGATGGCATCGACAGGGATTACATTCGTTGGTTATACACTGCCATTACCCGTGCGAAGGATAAATTGTATTTGATTGGTTTTAAGGATGATAGTTTTGAAAATTAGAAAATAGATGATAGAAAAAGAGAATAGAGTCAAGAAGCAAGATTATTGAGTCAAAAAAAATGACACAGAGATTCACAAAGTTTTTAAAAACCTTAGCGCCTTAGTAACTCAGAACCTTAGCGCCTTATTAAAAAAAAACTCAGTAACTTAGCCACTTTGCAACTCAGCTACTCAAAAAAATGAAAATAATAGCCGTAATTCCAGCCCGATATGCCTCCACACGTTTTCCTGCGAAACTTATGCAGGATTTAGGAGGTAAAACCGTGATTCTAAGAACCTATGAAGCCGCCGTTGAAACCAAATTGTTTGACGATGTTTTTGTGGTAACCGATTCCGATTTGATTTACAATGAAATTGTGAATAACGGAGGGAAAGCCATCATGAGTATAAAAGAACATGAATCGGGGAGTGACCGTATTGCAGAAGCCGTTGAAAACATGGAGGTTGACGTGGTAATAAATGTTCAGGGCGATGAGCCTTTCATCAATAAAAAACCGTTGGAGCAGGTTATTGAAATCTTTAAAAATGATGCTGAAAAGAAAGTCGATTTGGCTTCGTTGATGTTTGAAATCAAAGACAAATCCGAAATTGAAAATCCGAATAATGTAAAGGTTATCGTTGATCAACAGGGATTTGCGTTGTACTTTTCACGTTCGGTGATTCCGTATCCGAGAGAAGAAAATGTGGGCGTTCGTTATATGAAACATATCGGGATTTATGCTTTCCGAAAAGAGGCTCTGATGGATTTTTACAGATTACCGATGTTGGCATTAGAAGCTTCCGAAAAACTGGAGCAACTTCGCTATTTAGAGTACGGAAAACGCATCCGAATGGTGGAAACCGATCACGGAAGCATTGGAATCGATACTTTGGAAGATTTGGAAAAAGCGAGAAAATTGATATCCTAAATGAGTAATTCTGAATATAGTATCCGAATAGCTAAAATAGAAGAGTTTGAATCGATAGGCAAACTGATGGTTCAGGTGTATGCCGCATTGGATGGATTTCCAAAGCCTGACGAACAGCCTAAATATTATGAGTTCCTTGCGAATGTTGGAGAATTAACAAGCAAACCAGGTACTGAAATTTTGGTGTCGGTTTCATCCGATGAGACTATTGCAGGGGCTGTTGTATATTTCGGAGACATGCAATATTATGGTTCCGGAGGGACCGCTACACAGGAAAAAAATGCTGCAGGTTTTCGACTTTTGGCAGTAGATAACAGCGTAAGAGGGAAAGGCATCGGTAAATCGTTGACTTTGGCCTGTTTGGATAAAGCAAAAAATCAGAAGCAAAAACAAATGATAATCCATACGACCAACGCCATGAAACCTGCCTGGAAAATGTATGAGGCGATAGGATTTAAGCGTTCGGAAGATTTAGATTTCAAACAAGGTGATTTGGATGTTTTCGGCTTTCGATTACAGCTGTAACTACTTCAGTTTCTTT
Source organism: Flavobacterium limnosediminis JC2902 (assembly GCF_000498535.1). GTDB lineage: Bacteria > Bacteroidota > Bacteroidia > Flavobacteriales > Flavobacteriaceae > Flavobacterium > Flavobacterium limnosediminis. The sequence continues at coordinate 21,663 of NZ_AVGG01000012.1, forward strand.
ATCGTAAACAATTCGTTGTGATCTTCCACTTTCGGATACATTCGTACCGAATAATCACTATTAAATCGTAATCGATAGCTTGCATTTCGCTCTTTGTCCTTTTTATTTAACGTCATGGTGTTGAATAAAATAAATCCGTCAACATTCAACAAAAAATTGATTCGGTTAATAAAGAAATCCTCAAATAAGAAGTTGGGCATTTTGGTATCCTGAAAGATGTCGATGATAATCAGATCGTATTTTTCTTTGGTTTTTAATACGAATTCAAACGCGTCATCGTTTATGATTTTAAGATTCGGAATCTGATTTAATCCAAAATAGGTATTGGCAATTTCAATTACGTTTGGATCCAGTTCCACGCCGGTAATTTCTCCTTTAAATTTGATTTCATCCACCAGGGTTTTAATCACACTTCCACCTGCAACGCCGAGTACCAGAATGCTTTCAAATTTACGAACACGTTCAAAACCAATGTAATGCAATCCTTTTCGTAGAATGCGTTGCAGACTGCCATAAGAATAATTAGTATTTTTAGAGTCCAATACTAACTGCCCGTTGGTCCAGGTTACTTCAAGGCTTTTGTTGATTTCGGAATTTTTTCGGTAGATATTTATAGGTATAAAATAACTCAGAATCTTTTTAATCATCGCGCTTCGCATTTCATTCGTAAATATAATGCTATTTTTGAACCAAAGTTTTTATAATGAAACAAAAAATATACACGTTTATATTCTTCCGATTAATGGGATGGAAAATCACGGGAACAGTTCCGACGGACATTAAGAAATGCGTTATGATCGTAGTGCCCCACACCAGCTGGCATGATTTCTATTTGGGTATTTTTACCCGCGGAATTACCGGTTTGGAAATCAATTGGGTGGGTAAAAAAGAACTGTTCAAATTTCCGTTTGGTGCCTATTTCAAATGGATGGGGGGTGCGCCTTTAGACCGTCAGAAAAATGAGAACAAAGTAGACGCCATTGCCAAAGTTTTTGAAAGTAATGAAGTTTTCAGATTGGCGATAGCTCCGGAAGGCACAAGAAAGAAAGTGACCGAGTGGAAAACCGGTTTTTATTATATCGCACTTAAAGCTAACGTTCCGATTGTACCCGTAGCTTTCAACTGGGGCAAGAAAGAAGTCAGATTGTTTGATGCATTTCAGCCAACTGGAAACAAGGATGCCGATTTTAAAATCCTGCAAAGTAATTTTAAAGGAGTGCTCGGTAAAGTTCCTCAAAATAGTTTTGAACCTGAAGCCTAATTATTCAGGCCTATAGTTCTTAAAAGTTCCGTTTTTATAGAATATGACAATTCGATCAATTTCCAGGTTGTCTTGTACACTGTCCAAATTTCGCGTATTTGAAAAAAAATCTTTTTGATTTTCAAATACGCGATTTTTTTCGATACTTGGTTCAGCGGAAAATAAATCGGGTTGATTTTCATTTTTTATTTCTTCCGATTTGATTTCTGAAAATAGGGTAGCTGTTGGAACCGGATTTTCAATTCTTGAAGATTTCTCAATCATATCACTTTTAGGAAAATCTCCTCTTCCGTTTAAAATCCAATACAGATCCACATCTGGAAATTCCTGAATTATTTTCAGGATAAAATCCAGACTTGGTTTATTTCTGCCGGAGAGTAAGTGAGACAAACTGGAACGCTGTACGCCAATTTTATCTGCAAATCCTGAGGCCGATAAACCGTAATAATCCAGTATTTTTTCAAGCCTTTTTACAAAATCATCAGTGTTTACCATTGTAAATTATATCAATATGAAGTAATGATTACAAATGTAAATAATTTAAATCAATACGCAAATATTACAATTGTAAATAAGTAAAATATATTAATCTAAAACTTAATGTAAATAAATTTAACTTCTTGATTTAATGTATTTTTAAATTAAATATTAACAAATAGATCGACCAAAGGTATCAGTAAATAAAAAGAAAGTTCTTTAAACATAAGTCCTGTTTACAATCGTAAATTTTGATTAATTTTTCAATGTTTACAAATGTAAAAAATAAGATGTTTACTTTTGTAAATAGAAAATTAAGCCATGAATTTTAATAATTTATTTGATACTTATAAAGAAGAGAACCTCTTCGGGAGATATGTTACCAACAAACATATTGAGCCACTTTTAAAAAAACTGAATACTGATTTTGAGGTTTCAGTTTCTGGCAAATCTGTAATGGAAAAACCTATTTATACTATTAAAGTAGGAACCGGAAAATTCAAAATTTACATGTGGTCGCAAATGCACGGTAATGAAGCGACTACCACAAAAGCACTTTTTGATTTCTTTAATCTTCTCAATTCGGATTCGGAATTGGCGACAGATTTAAAAAAGTCCTTTACTTTTTTGTGTATTCCGATATTAAATCCGGACGGAGCGGAGGCCTATACACGTGTAAATGCCAATGAAGTGGATTTAAATCGGGATTCTCTCGACTTAACACAATCGGAAAGCAAGCTGCTTCGTAAAATTTTTGAAGAATTTCAGCCTGATTTCTGCTTTAATCTTCATGATCAGCGCACGATATTTGCCGCCGGAAACACGAATAATCCTGCTACGGTTTCCTTTTTGGCACCATCATACAATGAAGAGCGCGAAATAAATGAGGTTCGTCAGAAAGCAATTAATGTTATCGCTGCCATGAATACCGATTTGCAAAAGCATATCCCTAATCAGGTTGGGCGTTTTGACGATTCCTTTAATATTAATTGTATAGGGGATATGTTTCAGTCGCTTGGTGTACCTACTATTTTATTTGAAGCGGGGCACTTTCAGGATGACTACCAACGCGAAACAACGCGAAAAATGATTTTTATTTCCTATTTATCGGCTTTAAGAGCTGTTTCAGAAAATCGTATTCTTGACAACAAAACTCTTGATTATTTCAATATTCCTCAAAATAAATCTATTTTTTATGACTTTCTTTATAAAAATGTCAAAGTAATTCTTGATAATGCAGAAAAAAGCATTACTTTTGCAGCCCATTACAACGAAATCCTTTTGAACGAAACAATTGCTTTCAAAGCGACTATTCGACAAATAGATGGATTGGAAGATAATTTCGGTCACTATACCTATGATTTCCAAAACCAATTGTTTGAAAATCAGGTAGGTGTTTTACCGCAAGTTGATTCGGAAGCAAATTTTATTATAGGTATGCATAATAAAATCGTTAATGGATTGCTAAAAAAATAATAAATTAATTGTTTTATTGATAAATAATTAATTTTTATTCTTAATTTTGACTTTTTAAATAATATAGATAGATTTTATTATGAGTAAGTTTCGTTTAGATGAAGTAGATCATCAAATATTAGATATGTTAATTGATAATACAAGAGTGCCTTTCACTGATATCGCAAAAAAATTGTTGATTTCGGCAGGAACGGTTCACGTGCGTGTTAAAAAAATGGAGGATGCAGGAATTATCCAAGGTTCTTCTTTAACATTAGACTATGAAAAGCTGGGGTATTCCTTTATTGCTTATGTTGGTGTTTTTCTTCACAACACTTCACAAACTAAATTTGTTTTGGAAAGAATAAATGAAATTCCGTTTGTTACTGTTGCTCACGTTACTACAGGTAAATTTAATATTTTCTGTAAAATCAGAGCTCGTGATACTAAACACGCAAAAGAGGTAATTTACATGATTGATGATATCGACGGTGTATACAGAACCGAGACAATGATTTCTCTTGAAGAGAGCATTAATGATAAAAAACGATTAATGCATACTATCTTCAAGGATATGTAATCGCATGAAAAAATAATAGAACCCGGAGTTAACGCTTCGGGTTTTTTGTTTTAATTTTAACCGTAAATCAAATCTGTAATTTATGAACCCGAAACAACTTACCTCAGACGAATTCGCTCCTTATTACAAAACATACATTGATGCATTGAAAGATGACACTGATTTATTGGATGAATTGGAAATCAGTCTGCATAAAACCATAAAGTTCGTTCAGGATATACCGATGGATAAATTTGATTATCGCTATGCGGAAGGAAAGTGGACAATTAAAGAGATATTGCAACACATTATTGATGCAGAACGGGTTTTTGCTTATAGGGCTTTGCGTTTTTCAAGAAGTGATGAAACGCCGTTACCGGGTTTTGATGAAAATAAGTATGCGGAAGTAGTCAATCCGACAGCCAACAAGCGTCATTTAAAAGATCTGCTTACCGAACTGACTGCTGTGCGCCACGCAACCATAACACTTTTCAAAAGTTTCACGGAAGAGGATTTGCTGAAAAAGGGAATCGCTTCAAATAACCCGATGTCGGTTAGGGCAGTTGGTTTTATTATTATTGGGCACCAAAATCATCATTTGGCTGTTTTTAAAGAGAGGTATTTATAAAATAAAAGAGGAACCCGTCGAGTTCCTCTTTTTGTATTTAATCTTCTTCGTCTGTGTCGTCTTCGTCAACAGGTTCGTCATTTTTATCATCATCTTCTTCATCATCAGCATCGTCTTCGATAGCCAATTCTTTTAATGCGTCTAATGAATCTTCTCCTGCATCGATGTCTTCATCATCTTCGTCAAAATTCTCAATTCTGTCAGCCAATTTCATGCTTACTTTCACTAAGTAGATAGTGTCTTCTGTACGTACTTCCACTGCTTCAATAGTCTCATTCTTAGCGTTTTTAAAACGGACAATATCAGAATCATCATATCCGTCAGGAAACTTCTCAACCAATAAGGTTAAGATCTCATTCGTTAATTTAGCGTAATCTACAATTACTCTTTTCATTCGTTGTGTTTTAATCTTTGTATATGCTCAAATGTAATATCCTAAATTGTATTTTTCAAATAAAAAATCACTTTTTTTTCAAAAAATTACCATCCTAAAATGTAGGCAAACATCAATGGTGCCACGATGGTAGCATCTGATTCCACAATGAATTTAGGCGTAGTTATGTCTAATTTACCCCATGTGATTTTTTCATTCGGAACGGCTCCTGAATACGAACCGTAACTTGTAGTCGAATCGGAAATCTGACAGAAATAGCTCCAAAACGGAACATCGTGCATTTCCATATCCTGATACAACATCGGAACCACACAAATAGGAAAATCACCTGCAATACCACCACCAATCTGGAAGAAACCGATTCCTTTCCCGGCACAGTTTTTAGGGTACCAGTCTGCTAACCACATCATGTATTCGATTCCGCTTTTCATTGTAGTGGCCTTGAATTCGCCTTTGATACAGTAAGAAGAGAAAATATTCCCCATAGTACTGTCTTCCCAGCCTGGAACTACAATCGGAAGGTTTTTTTCTGCAGCAGCCACCATCCATGAATCTTTAGGATCAATTTCATAATATTGTTCCAATACGCCAGAATTGATCATTTGGTACATGAACTCATGCGGGAAATAACGCTCTCCTTTAGAATCCGCATTATTCCAGATGTTAAATAAATGCGATTGTAAACGACGGAAAGCTTCTTCTTCCGGAATACAAGTATCGGTTACACGATTATAATGATTTTCCAATAAATCCCATTCTTCCTGCGGACTCAAATCACGGTAATTCGGAACTCTTTTGTAAGAGTTGTGTGCAACAAGGTTCATGATATCTTCTTCAAGATTGGCCCCTGTACAGGAAATGATGTGTACCTTATCCTGACGAATCATTTCGGCTAATGATTTTCCAAGCTCGGCAGTACTCATGGCACCGGCAAGTGTAATCATCATTTTTCCGTTGTCTAATAAATGCTCCTCATATCCTTTTGCCGCATCTACAAGTGCTGCAGAGTTAAAATGAAGATAATGTTTTTCAATAAACTGACTGATAGGTCCTTTACTCATTTTGGTTCTGTTATGAAATTATTTTTTCTTGTTGTATCCTAAGATTTCTAATACTTCTTCGACTCTTTGCTGTTCTGAGAAAACTTCAGTAGCAAAAATTCCATTTTTATCTTTATCAATAAGAATGTGTTTCGGTTGCGGTAAAATACAGTGGCTCAAACCGCCAAATCCACCAATGGTTTCCTGGTAAGCTCCAGTATTGAAGAAACCGATATATAGCGGTTTTTCTTTATTGTATTTTGGCAGATATACCGCATTCATGTGTTGTTCTGAATTGTAGTAATCATCACCATCACAAGTTAATCCTCCTAAAAGTACGCGCTCATAAGTGTCATTCCATCTGTTTACAGCCATCATAACGAAACGTTTGTTGATAGCCCAGGTGTCCGGTAAAGTTGTGATGAAGGAAGAATCAATCATGTTCCAGTTTTCACGGTCATTTTGTTTCTTCTGATATAAAACCTGATACAAAGCGCCCCCGGATTCTCCAACGGTAAAAGATCCGAATTCGGTAAAGATGTGTGGAACCGGAACTTCGGCTTCATCACAGGCAATTTTAATCTGATTCAAAATTTCGTCAACCATGTATTGGTAATCATAATCAAAAGCCAATGAATTTTTGATTGGGAAACCACCACCGATATTTAAACTGTCAAGTGTAGGGCATTCTTTTTTCAGAGCAATGTACACTTTCATACATTTTAATAACTCATTCCAGTAGTAAGCCGTATCACGAATACCGGCATTAATAAAGAAGTGAAGCATTTTTAATTCCACTTTCTTATTGTCCTGGATTTGTTTACGGTAAAACGGAACAATGTCTTTGTAACCAATCCCTAAACGAGAAGTGTAAAACTCGAATTTAGGTTCTTCCTCAGCCGCAATACGGATTCCGATTTTGAATTTGCCTTCAATTTGCTCCTGTAATAAATCCAATTCTTCAAAATTGTCAATTACGGGAACGGTATTTTTATGTCCGTTGTTGATTAAACGCGCAATGTTTGTAACGTATTGATCACGTTTGAACCCGTTACATACAACAAACGTGTTTTTATTGATTTTTCCTTCCTCCATTAAGCGCTCAATGATATCAATATCAAATGCAGAAGAAGTTTCAAGATGGATATTATTTTTTAAAGCCTCGTTAAGAATAAATTCGAAATGAGAACTTTTGGTACAATAGCAGTAATAATACTTAGCCTCATAATGGTGTTTTTCCATCGCATTTCTAAACCACATTTTGGCTTTATTAATGTTCTCGGAAATTTTAGGTAAGTAAGTGAATTTTAACGGAGTACCGTATTGTTCTACTAATTTCATTAGGTCGATTCCATGAAATTGCAGATTGTCTTTATTTAAAGTGAATTCTTCCTGAGGAAAATAGAATGTTTGATTGATTAAGTCGTAATATTTAGTATTCATCTGAATAATAGGTTGTTAGATTATAAAATTACTATTTTTTATTAAAACAACTTACTTTTCAAACCCTAATATTTGCGTATACTATCTGAAGTTCATCATGTAGTGGATTGGTAAATTCAAAAACATCAAAATTCTGAATACTTTTCACGGAAAAAACAATACGCTGCAAACGCAACAGTAGTCTGCTTTGTCTGTTGTTTCTGTCGGAACGGAATTGTGTATTCTGTGTTTTTTTCATTGGCGCAAATGTAGAAAATAATAAAGCGTATTAAAAAAGATTTTTATAAAAAAATATTAGATTTTATAATCTGCAAAAGCCTTAAAAATAAGCTCATCCGACACAGATTGATTGATTTTTACATCTCCGATTCCGTCTAAGAGTGCAAACTGTACTTTTCCGAATTCATTTTTCTTGTCGTGAATAAGTAAGGTTATGATTTGTTCGATATCCTTCTGTGTGAATTCAACCACGCCGTACATCGCAAGGATAACCGATTTAATCTCGTGATATTCCTCTTTTGAAATTAATTCTTTTTCCATCGAAATATAACTTTCCAAAATCATTCCGACAGCGATTGCTTCTCCGTGAAGCAGCGTGATTTTTTCTTCGTTTTCCAGAAAATAGCTTTCGATGCCATGACCTAATGTGTGTCCGAAATTAAGTGCTTTACGAATACCGTTTTCGGTAGGATCCTGTGAAACGACATTGTTTTTTATATGAACTGATTCATAAATTAAACCATCCAGATCCTCTGTATCTAAGTTATTTAGATTTTTAAATTTGTTCCAATAAGACTTATCCCGAATCAATCCGTGTTTCAACATTTCCGCCAAACCCGAACGCATTTCATTTTGCGGCAAGGTTGCTAAAAACTGTGTATCAATCAGAACAGCTTTCGGAGTGGTAATGGTTCCGATCTGGTTTTTCAGATTCCCTAAATCGACTCCGTTTTTACCGCCAATGGAAGCATCAACCATCGCCAAAAGGGTAGTGGGTACATTTATGTATTCAACACCTCTTTTGAATGTGGAAGCCACAAATCCGCCCAAATCGGTAACAACGCCACCGCCCAGATTAATAATGATACTTTTTCGATCTGCTCCAAGTTCGGTCAAAGCCGACCATATTTCAAAACAGGTTTCAATATTTTTAAACTCTTCACCCGATTCGAATTCGATAATTTCAAGCGGAACTTCAGTGGCTAAATTCGCAAGGAAATTAGGCAGGCAGTAATCACTTGTTTTACTGTCAACAATGATGATTAATTTTGAATAAACGTCCGGATGAAGCGTCGTACTTAAATAAGTATAAATAGAATCATTGAAATAAACCGAATATCCGTTGGCGTTTATGGTGTGCATTTTTTTTCAATTATTGTTAAAGGAAGAGCAAAATAAGGTATTTTTTATCAATTATTCTCAAACCCTGCGTATATTTGTAAGCCGAATTATAAATATACCATGGAAAAAATATTCAACAATACGCAAGTAGCCTTTTCATTAAAAAATAACAGGGAATTAAACAGGGCTCATTTTCTTTTTAAAATGATTGGAAACCCATCATTAGTGAAAATAGGAACTTCGTTAACCAATTTTGCTCTAAATTTTCATCTTCCGGTAGAGGGAATTATCAGAAGTACCGTTTTTGATCATTTTTGTGGTGGTGTCAGCGAAAATGACTGTCTAAAAGTAGTCGATAATATGTATACCAAAAGAGTTTCTTCCGTTCTGGATTATTCTGTGGAAGGAAAAGAAGAAGAGGCTCAATTTGATGCCGCTTTGGAAATGACTTTAAAAACCATTGATTTTGCCAAAGCGAAAGAAGCGATTCCTTTTGCAGTTTTCAAACCAACCGGTATGGGGCGTATTGCTCTGTATGAAAAAATAGGAGAGAAGAAAGAGCTGACGGAAGCGGAAAAAACAGAATGGAACAGGATTGTATCCCGTTTTGAAACTATCTGTAAAACAGCTTTTGAGAAAGATGTGATGATACTGATTGACGCCGAAGAAAGCTGGATGCAGGAAGCTGCTGATGATTTGGTTACCGACATGATGCGTAAATACAACAAAAGCAAAGCTTTGATTTTTAACACATTACAGATGTACCGTTGGGATCGTTTGGATTATCTTAAAAAATTAAACGAACAAGCAAAAGCTGAAGGTTTTCATATCGGAATGAAAGTGGTACGTGGTGCTTATATGGAAAAAGAAGCCGACAGGGCAAAGGAAAAAGGTTATAAGAATCCGATTTGTGCTTCGAAACAGGCTACCGATGATAATTACGACGCTTGTATCGCTTATATGATGGAAAATATCAGTACGATGGCCATTTTTGCAGGAACTCACAATGAATTGAGCTCGTATAAGTTAATGGAATTGATGAATCAGAAAGGAATATCTAAAAACGATAATCGCATCTGGTTCGGTCAGTTGTATGGTATGAGTGATAACATCAGTTACAATTTAGCGGAAAACGGCTATAATGTTGCAAAATACCTGCCTTTCGGTCCGGTTCGTGATGTAATGCCGTACCTTATCCGTCGTGCTCAGGAAAATACTTCTGTTGCCGGACAAACCGGAAGAGAGCTGATGCTTCTGGAAACCGAAAAGAAAAGAAGAAAATTATAAGAATACTGAAAAACTCCGAAGCGATTCGGAGTTTTTTATTTTAAAGATAATTGAACATCATTAACAAAATGATCGGAAAAACAAAGATGTTAATTCCCAGCATCACATAGTTGCTGATGTTCATTTTTTGCAATCCTAAATTAATCAGGTACAAAATGCCTGTTAACACTACTAAATAGAAGATAAATACCAGCCAGTTTCCAATGTTGGTCATCCATCTGAAGTCGTAATATCCTTCATCAATAAAGAATAAAAGCTGAGAAATTAAAAATGAATTAACAGCTGCGTGGCCTAGAGGTTTATTATTCATCAGTATTGTTTTTTGAATACTAACGGAAATTACATAAAATTAGTGCATAAAAAAAGCACCTCAATTAAAGTGCTTAAAATGGTGGTTTTTAAGAACCTTTTTTGCAAACCATTTTTTGCAGGATTTGAAGAAAATTTCAATAAAATAGCCTTGAGAAATCCTTTCTATTTCAATTTGAAAAAAGTAGTTTTGCAACGCTAATTTTTTGTCTTAAACTTACGCTACTGTCACAAGCGGCAAAGCGCGCTGAAAAATATAAATTTCTGACGTTAAATTATATAGAAGTAATGAAAGTCATAATCGCTATTTTGCTCTTAGGCTCGTCATCAACCGGAACAGCTGAGTTTTTTCCTATAAAGAGTAGTAAGGATCAAGTTAAATAAATGGAAGTGAAAAAAGCGGAAAATGAAAGAGTAAACTGGACTATTTGTCCCGAATGTCTGGGACGCGGCAAAAAAAGTCAAAGGCTGAACAAGAAAGTGCGACTCCGCTACCAGATAGCACTCGATCAGTTTGAAAAAACGAAAGGCGAAGGAACAGCTCCAGTTCGTCCTAAGGCTCATCAATCCTTATGTTTGGACTGTACCGGATCCGGACTACTGTCTTCAGTCAGCCATCCTATAACAGATAATGAAAACTATCCGCACGTTGCTATTATTGGCGCTGGTATAGGAGGAGTGGCGCTGGCTGTGGCTTGTTTGCACCGCGGAATCCCCTTTACTCTTTATGAGCGTGATAACAACTTCAATGCCCGATCTCAGGGTTACGGACTCACTTTACAACAAGCTAGTAAAGCGATCGAGGGTTTGGGGATTTTCTCGTTAGAAGAAGAAGTGATTTCAACAAGGCATGTGGTTCATACTACAGAAGGAAAAGTGATCGGTGAATGGGGTATCAGAAAGTGGATGCAGTCAGATGCGAAAAAGTCTCCGAAACGTACAAATGTGCATATCGCAAGGCAATCTTTGCGTTTAGCCTTACTTGAGCAACTCGGCGGACATGATGCGGTACAGTGGGGACACCAGTTAATAGATTTTAAGGAATGTGAGGGCGAGGGTGAAGGAGTTGATCTGACCTTTCAAGTGAACGGGGAGATAAAGAGCGCCAAGGCGGATCTTGTGGTTGGAGCCGATGGTATCCGCAGTTCGGTGAGGAGGTTGTTGATTGGTGAGAATATTACCCCTTTACGTTACTTGGGCTGTATTGTGATATTAGGTATTTGTCCTTTGAAAGCTCTCGGAGATCTTAATACTACTTTATTGGACTCAGCCACTGTATTTCAAACCGCCAATGGCAATGAGCGGATCTACATGATGCCTTATACTTCAGACTCGGTGATGTGGCAACTTAGCTTTCCAATGCCTGAAAAAGAGGCTAAGGCGTTAAGTGCCAAAGGACCTCAAGCACTCAAGGAAGAGGCTTGTCGCAGAACGCAGTGGCATGATCCCGTCCCTCAGATTTTAGCGGCGACTATGGAAGCTCAGATTTCTGGCTATCCCGTGTATGACCGAGAATTACTCAAGTCAGAATTGTTGGAGAAAGGGGGTCAAGTGACTCTGATCGGAGATGCAGCTCACCCAATGAGTCCATTCAAAGGACAGGGTGCGAATCAAGCGCTACTGGATGCGCTCACGCTGGCAAGAGGAATATCAAAAGGATGTAAATCATTATCTCACTGGAGAAAAGTTGGAGTGAGGGAAAGTGTATTAACTGAGTTTGAATCTGAAATGCTAGAGCGTAGTGCCACTAAAGTAAAAGATTCTGCAGAGGCCGCACAGTTCTTACATTCCGAAATTGTGCTTCATGAGGGCGATGAGCCGAGAGGACGATGTCTCAAGAAAAAAGAGACATAAAAACAACTTAAATAGTTAGTTATAAACGATACCAAAAAAGCGTATAAAACGAATTAATACTAAAAGTTGTGGGGAAAATTAAAATATTGATCAAATAAGTTTCGAGCCAAAAAAAAACTCCAAAATCAAATGATTTTGGAGTTTTGTAATTTTTGGTGGGCGATGAGGGGTTCGAACCCCCGACCCCCTCGGTGTAAACGAGGTGCTCTGAACCAGCTGAGCTAATCGCCCCAATAAATGCTTTCAGTTGTTCCTGATTGCGGTGCAAATATACATCAGGATTTTGATTTTGCAAGGGTTTTGATTATTTTTTTATTGTTTTTTGATGTCTTTCAAAACAACTCTTTCGGTATAATTAACCATCTCAACGGTAATAGCTTCATTTTTAGTGTTTTTACCTTCAATGATGTATAACTTCCCTTGTTCGTATGGTTTGTTGCTTTTATCGAAATCGACGTCTCCGTATTGCAGACAATTTTTAACATCTTCAATAGTTACCCATTTTTCACTGAATTTAGCTTCAGCTTCTTTTGAGTAGGAAATGGGCTTGCTTCGCAAATCCTTTAAAACCCTGCAATTTGGCATATAACAAAATTCCGTTTTCTTTTGATTAAAGAAAAACACTAAGAACATACCGCCCAAAAGCAGTCCGAAAAGATAATACGCTAAACGATGTACGAATTTCATGGTAATTAATTTGCTGCAAAAGTAAGCAAACTATCGGCTATTGCCAACTAAAATACAATCAGGTTTATATCTCTGTAGGGAATATTGAACCAATCGGAAATGGATTTATTGGTTAAGATACCGTGATAGAAGTAAACACCGTTTTTTAATCCCCTGTCGCACCGGATTGCCATTTCCAAACCACCATCTTCAGCTATTTTTAATAAGGACGGTGTTATGATATTACTTATCGACATGGAAGCCGTTTTTGAATAACGGGACGGAATATTAGGCACACAGTAGTGAATTACGTTATTCTTGATGAAAGTTGGTTTTTCGTGTGTTGTTATTTCGGATGTTTCAAAGCAACCGCCGGTATCGATACTGACATCAACAATCACCGCACCTTTTTTCATGTGTTCTACCATTGTTTCTGTTACCACAACCGGAGTTCGGTTTTTTCCGCGCATGGCTCCGATTGCAACATCACATCGGCGTAAAGCCTTCAGTAATGATTTTTCCTGAATGGTGGAAGTAAAAATACGTTGGTTTAATGTGTTTTGCAACTGGCGCAATTTCGTAATGGAATTGTCAAATACTTTCACAGTCGCACCTAATCCGATTGCTGTTCTTGCTGCATATTCGGCAACGGTTCCTGCACCAAGAATGACAACTTCTGTAGGACGTATGCCGGTAATATTTCCAAACAACAGTCCTTTTCCGATCGATTGATTAATCATTAGTTCGGAGGCAATTAAAATTGAGGCAGTCCCGGCAATTTCACTGAGTGATTTTACAGCCGGATAAGAACCGTCTTCGTCCTTTATGAATTCGAAAGCTAAGGCTGTTACGCGTTTTTCGGCCAATGCTTCAAAATACGCTTTTTTCTGTGTTTTTAATTGTATTGCTGAAATAAGAATCGTTTGCGGATTCATCATTTCGATTTCACCAAATGTAGGCGGTTCCACTTTAAGAATCATCGGGCAACCGAAAACCTTTTTGGTATCACTTGTAATTTCTGCACCGGCATCACTGTATTCTTTATCCGAAAAACTTGAACTTTCTCCTGCGCCCGCTTCAATAAGAACACGATGTCCATGTGAAGTAAGTGAATTAACAGCATCAGGTGTAAGACAGATACGTCGTTCCTGATAGGATGTTTCCTTAGGAATTCCGATAAAAAGCTCACTCTTGTGTTTTAATATCTCCAACTTCTCTTCTTGTGGCAGCAGCTGGTGTTTGGAAAAAGGGGTTATCGACATGCTTTAGTTGTGTGAATTGTGTACAAATTACGAAATTTTGGCAACATACAACAATCATTTAACAGTCAAATGACGTTTTCCGTTTGGCAAAAGTTTAATGTGTATTGCCGAGTGGTCGAGCGGAATCAGATTTGGTGTTTTTTCCGGCCATTCGATAAAGCACCAGTGTCCTGAGTAGAAATACTCGTCAATTCCCATATCGTATGCTTCTTCCTCCGAATTTAACCGATACAAATCAAAATGATAAATCAAGTCTCCGTTGGCTGCCTTATATTCGTTAACCAACGAAAATGTCGGGCTTGAAGCCATGTGTTTGACTCCGAGATAATGTACAAGGGCTTTAATTAGCGTGGTTTTTCCCACACCCATATCGGCGTGGAAAGTAACCACTTTTTTTATACTGTGCGCGAATATCTGTTTTACAACATCATCAATCTCTTCAAGTGTAAACGTAATTTCCATGATTGTACAGGCTTTTATTTGATTGTAAGAAATTCACAAATCAAATATACCTATTTTGGATTGAAAACCAAGAAGGGTACAATCATTTCTTCCAATGAAATTCCGCCGTGCTGGTAGGTATTACGGTAATAACTTACATAATGGTTATAATTATTCACATAGGCCAGGAACAAATCGTTTTTTGCAAAAATGAAAGAACTGCTCATATTTATGGCCGGTAAACCAATTTTCTTCGGATCCTTCACCGCATAAACGTCTTTTTCCTCATAAGTTAGACTGCGTCCTGTTTTGTAACGTAAATTCAAACTTGTTTGTTTGTCACCGATTACCTTTGAAGGATTTTTACAGTTAATGGTTCCGTGATCAGTTGTTATAATTAACCGGAAGCCCATTTGCTGTGCCTGCTGAATAATTTCAAGCAACGGAGAATTTCTGAACCAGCTCAACGTTAAGGAGCGATAGGCCTTATCGTTAGAGGCTAATTCCTTAACTACATCCATTTCGGTTTTGGCATGGGAAAGCATGTCTACAAAGTTGTAAACGATTGTTGTCAAATCGTTTCCTTTCAACCCTTTGAAGTTGTCGACTAATTTTTTCCCGTCTTTAAAATTGGTGATTTTATAATATTCCTGTTTGATATCGATGCGCAGGCGTTTTAATTGCTCGGTTAAAAACTCGGCCTCAAACATGTTTTTTCCACCTTCATCGGTGTCATTTCTCCAATATTGAGGATAGTTTTTCTCCATCTCCAGAGGAGTTAAACCCGAAAAAATTGCATTACGCGCATATTGTGTGGCGGTTGGGAGAATCGCAAAATAACTGCTCTCCTTTTCAAGTTTGTAATGGTTGTTCACTACGCTTTCAAAGGCTTTCCACTGATCGTAGCGCAAATTATCGATCACAACAAACAAAATGGGTTTGTCTTTTTTCCGGATTTCGGGAACAACCAGTTTTCTGAAGATTTCATGTGAAAGAAAAGGACGGTTTTCGTCAGAAGTGAACCATTTCTCATAGTTTTTCTCGATAAACTTACCGAATTGCGAATTGGCTTCGATTTTCTGACTCTCCAATATTTCCATCATGCTCTGATCTTCGATATTTTCCAATTCGATTTCCCAGAACAACAACTTTTTGTACAGTTCCACCCAATCTTCATAAGTGTTAACCATAGCCATATCCATAGCAATCTTTCTGAATTCTTTTTGGTAATCCAAAGTGGTTTTTTCCGAAATAAGGCGCGAGTGATCCAGGTTCTTTTTTAAACTCAGAAGAATCTGGTTCGGGTTTACGGGTTTTATAAGGTAATCGGCGATTTTGGCACCGATAGCTTCTTCCATGATATATTCTTCCTCACTTTTGGTAATCATAATTACAGGCGTGGCTGATTTTTTCTCCTTAATTTCGGCTAAGGTTTCCAATCCGCTCAAACCGGGCATGTTTTCATCAAGGAATACGATGTCATAATTCTCCTGATCAAACAAATCAATGGCATCCTGCCCGTTATTACAGGTAGTTACGTCATATCCTTTTTTTTCCAGAAATAAGATGTGTGGTTTAAGTAAATCAATTTCATCGTCTACCCAAAGTATTTTGATATCGCTCATAATGATGTGTTCAGTAATTTAATGTTGCAATTTATGTTTTTATCAACGGAATGCGGTTAAAATTATTGTAAAAAAATGTTTGTTATATTTTCCTGAAGCGGTAGTTTTTTTACCATACCGCAGGTTCACCACTGTTTTTTTTATTTGCGATGCGATTATAAACGATGTATTTGTTCAGAAATAACAAAACAGTCAAAGTCCGCTGCAGTACTATCCGTGCTAACTAACTCAAAAGCAATGGATATTTTTTATTGAAGCGGACTTCTTTTAGTTGCGGCATCTTATAAATGTCGACTTGTTATTTCGTCTTCCCTTCACATTAGGGACGGCTTTTTTAACTTCCCGATCAAAAACGTACTGATTTTTTAGTATCTGTGTTTTTCCGTAACCCGTAAACGTTCTGATTAACCAAAGCCAGTAAAGTTACGAATTTTAACATTTTTAAACAATATAAATCATTGTAAAACAACTTGTTGTGTTTCAACTGAATTGAAATTGCTTTTCAAGGATTTTAAATTATAACATTTTACGGTCGATTTGTAAAGAATGTTAGAATAAGATATCTTTGAAAGCACTAATCAAGTCAATCAAATTATAAAATTTATGAAATTAAAACACGTTACGCTACTTGTTGCAGGAACCACTTTGGCTTTAACAAGTTGTAAAAACAACGAAACTTCCGAATTAATTCAACCCGATCCGTTAGCCATGAACCGCGACACGACTCTAAGTCCGGGAGAAGATTTTTTCCATTATGCCAATGGGGGCTGGTTCAAAAAGCATCCAATACCTGAAACCGAAAGCAGTAACGGGATTTTTAGAACCATCGGAGATACCATTAACGCCCAAATAAAAACGATTTGTATTAAATCAGCTGAAGATAAAGATTCTGCTAAAGGAAGCAACAAGCAAAAAATTGGGGATTTCTACGCTTCAGGAATGGACTCTCTTGCCATTGAAAAAGCAGGAATCAATCCGTTAAAAGCTGAAATATCCCGTATCGATGCGGTAAAAGACGCGTCTTCCTTAACAGAAACCATTGCTCACATGCATACCATCGGTACAAGTCCGGCCTTTAATTTTTACTTGGGTCAGGACGATAAAAACAGTACGAAATATGCATTGTTCTTCTCTCAGGGAGGTTTAGGATTAGGTGATCGTGATTACTATTTCAATACCGATGAGCAAACAACAAATATCCGAAAAGAATATGTGAAACACGTTCAGGCTATGCTACAGCTCATTGGTCAGGATAATACTTCGGCAGCTAAAAACGCAGCAACCATCATGAAAATGGAAACCGAATTGGCCACAGCTTCCCGTAAATTAGAAGCACTTCGTGATCCGATCAAAAATTACAATAAAATGTCGGTTGCTCAATTTAAAGCGCTGGCTCCGAATTTAAATGTTGATAAAATGCTGGCTACCATGAAAGTAGCTAAAGCCGATTCTGTAATTGTCGGTCAGCCCGAGTTTTACAAAGGACTGAATCAGTTGGCTAAAAAATACACAATTGAAGACTGGAAAGTATATTTAAAATGGAATTTAATCGACAGTTATGCACCGTATTTAAATAAAGCAATCGATTTGCAGAATTTCAAGTTCTATTCAACAGTAATGAATGGTGTTACCAAACAGAAACCTAGATGGAAAAGGGTAGTGGGACGCACGGATGCTTCATTAGGTGAATTAATCGGACAGGTTTATGTAGATGAATATCTGCCAAAAGGAACCAAAGAAAAACTTTTGGAAATAGGGAATAACATCAGAGACGTTTATGCCGATCATATCAAAAAATTAGACTGGATGAGTCCGGCAACCAAACAAAAGGCTTTGACCAAGCTAAGTAAAATTGTAATGAAAGTTGGTTATCCCGACAAATGGAAAGACATGAGCAGCGTTTCCATCGACAGAAAATCGTATTGTACCAATGTAATGAATACCAACAAATGGGAATACGATTATATGATTGCAAAATACGGAAAATCGGTTGACAGAACCGAGTGGGGCATGTATCCGCAAACGTATAATGCTTACTACAATCCGAGTAATAACGAAATTTGCGTACCGGCCTGTAACATTATCGTTCCCGGATTTGAAGGAAGAATGCCGGATGATGCGGTATTGTACGGAATTATCGGCGGATCGACATTCGGACATGAAATCACTCATGGTTTCGACGATCAGGGAAGTCAGTATGACGAAAAAGGAAACCTTAACAATTGGTGGACTGACGAAGATATGTCAAAATTCAAAGCCAAAACGAAACTGATCGTTGATCAGTTCAATAAATATGAGGTTTTGAAAGGCAAATTTGTAAATGGAGATGCAACACAAGGTGAAAATATTGCTGATTTAGGCGGTGTACTGATGGGGTATGAGGCATTTAAGAAAACAGCTCAATTCAAAAGCAATCAGAAAATTGCAGGTTTGACTCCGAATGAGCGATTCTTTCTTGCCTACGGTTATGCCTGGATGGTAAATGTTAAGGAGGAAGCCTTATCACAACAGATTATGACGGATGTTCACGCGCCGGCGCAATTCAGAATCAACGGACCATTAAGTAATATACCTGAATTTTATACTACTTTCAAAATCAAAGAAGGAGATAAAATGTACCGCCCTGAAAGCATGAGGGTTATGATTTGGTAATTTATTTATGACCTAAGAAAGCCACCTGAAAGGCAACCGTCTGGACACAAATATTTAAATGAAATTTTGGCCACGAATTCACTAATTTGTAAAAATTAATTAGTGAATTTGTGGCTGAATTTTTTAATGAAAATATGAAATCCGTACAAATCTTTTCAATCTGCATAACCTGCACACTATTTTTTAGAGATATGTCCAGACGGTTGCCTTTCGGATGGTTTTTTATATCAGATAAATAAGAAATGAGTTGCCAATGTTAATTTTCTTATATTTGTTTTCAAATAGTATACTGCGTGACTCAGATTAACAAGCTCAAAATATTAAATGACCCTATTTATGGTTTTATAACCATTCCCAATACCTTAATTTACGATTTAATACAACATCCTTATTTTCAGCGATTAAGACGCATTTCTCAGATGGGAATGTCGTATCTCGTTTACCCAGGGGCACATCATACCCGTTTCCATCATGCCTTAGGTTGTTTGCACATTATGCAGAAAGCGGTTCAGACGCTACGTTTTAAAGAAGTTGTGATTTCGGAAGAGGAAGAAAATGCACTTTACATTGCGATTTTATTGCACGATATAGGACACGGACCTTTTTCGCATGCGATGGAACACAGTATCGTGGAAGACGTTCATCACGAAGAAATTTCATTACTGTTTATGAACGAACTGAATCGTGAATTTGAAGGAAAATTATCGTTGGCAATTCAAATTTTCAAAGGGGAATATCATAGAAGATTTATGTTGCAACTCATTTCCAGTCAGTTAGATATGGACAGAATGGATTACTTGAAACGTGACAGTTTTTATACCGGTGTGGCTGAAGGGAATATCAATTCGGAACGACTGATTCAGATGATGCACGTGGTGGACGACGTTTTGGTAATTGAGGAAAAAGGGATTTATTCGGTTGAACAGTTTTTGGTGGCAAGACGATTGATGTATTGGCAGGCCTATCTGCATAAAACCAGTCTGGTGGCCGAATTAACACTAACAAAAATTCTGAAACGGGCCAAAGAACTTACCCAAAAAGGTGAAGTATTGCCTTGCAGTGAACCGTTGCAGTTTTTTATGCAGAATAAAATCACCTTGGACAGTTTTGACACGACAATACGTAAAAAGTTCGCGTTATTAGATGATTTTGATATTGTAAGCGCTATAAAAACATGGCAGTTTCACGACGATTTTGTGCTGTCTTCCTTAAGTAAAATGATCATTAATCGCGATCTACTCAAAATTAAGATGGTGTCGGAAAAAGTAGAGAAGCAACAAATATCTGATTTAAAATCGAAAATGATGCAGCTTCATAATTTAACCGATAAAGAAGCGGAATATTTCATATTCAAAGGAAAAATCAAGAACCAGGCTTACAATAAAACAGGAGAACCGATTCATATTTATAAGAAGGATAAAACCATAGAAGATGTGGTGGAAGCTTCTGATCAGCTGAATTTAAAAGCATTATCGAAACCGGTAACCAAATATTATGTCTGTTTTCCAAAAGTACTCTTGGAAACTTCAGATTTGATTTAATTTTATATTTTTGCACTGATGAAACGAGCTATGTTAAATACAGACATGCAACAAACAGAAATTTGCGCGTTCCGTCTTATACCGATAGCAAATAAAATCTTATAAGATGAAATTTACGGCAGAACAAATAGCAGGTATTTTAGAAGGCGAAGTTGTTGGAAATCCTTCAGCGGAAGTCTTTAAATTGGCTAAAATAGAAGAAGGAACAGAAGGTTCACTGACTTTTTTAGCTAATCCGAAATACCTAAATCACATATACACCACAAAAGCGACCATTACTATTGTAAATTCGACTTTTGAACCTGAACAGGAAATCACAACTACTTTAATTAAAGTGGAAGATGCCTATAAATCCTTTTCAAAACTTCTGGAATACTACAATCAGGTGAAACTGATGAAATCCGGTATAGAACAACCTTCCGTTATTTCTGAAAACGTCGAGTACGGAGAAAACCTGTATTTGGGAAGTTTTTGTTACATCGGTAAAAACGTGAAAATCGGGGACAACGTAAAGATTTATCCAAACAGTTTTATTGGGGATAACGTAATTATCGGCGACAATACCGTTTTGTTTGCCGGAGTCAGAATATATTCTGAAACAGAAATTGGCAAAAACTGTACAATTCATTCCGGTTCCATCATCGGATCGGACGGTTTCGGATTTGCACCACAAGAGGACGGAACTTATTCGAAAGTACCACAAATAGGAAATGTAATCATCGAAGATAATGTAGATATCGGTTCCTGTACCACCATTGACCGTGCTACTTTAGGCTCAACTGTTATCCGAAAAGGGGTTAAATTGGACAATCAGATTCAAATCGCACATAATGTGGAAATCGGTGAAAATACGGTTATTGCATCGCAAACTGGTGTTGCCGGATCTACTAAAATAGGTAAAAACTGCATGATTGGCGGACAGGTTGGTATTGTAGGACATTTAACCATCGGCAATAACGTTAGGATCCAAGCACAATCAGGAGTTGGAAAAAACATAAAGGACGGCGAAGCGATTCAGGGAAGTCCGTCTTTCAATTATACCGATTTCAGTAAATCGTATGTTCATTTTAAAAATCTCCCTAAAATCGTAGACGACATACACAAGTTAAAAAATAAAAAAACTAACTAAACTAAAATAAATAAACCATGGTTAAGCAAACAACCATTAAAAACGAAGTTTCATTAAAAGGAGTAGGGTTGCACACCGGTCAGGAAGTAACCATGACATTTAAACCGGCACCGGTAAACAACGGATTTACATTTGTTCGTGTCGATCTTGAAGGAGAACCTATCATTGAAGCGGATGCCAATTATGTTGTAAATACACAAAGAGGTACTAACCTTGAAAAATTAGGCGTTAAAATCCAAACTTCGGAGCACGTTTTAGCTGCTTTCGTTGGATGTGATGTAGATAACGTTATCATAGAATTAAATGCTTCTGAACCGCCGATCATGGATGGTTCGTCTAAATATTTTGTGGAAGCTATTGAAAAAGCTGGTGTTGTCGAGCAGGAAGCCGAGCGTAATGTTTATGTAGTTAAAGAAGTTATTTCTTATACTGATGAAGCTACAGGAAGTGAAATCACGATTATTCCTTCTGAGGAATACTGCGTCACCGCTATGGTTGATTTCGGAACAAAAGTGTTAGGCACACAAAATGCAACAATGAAGTCCATTGGTGAATTCAAAACCGAAATCGCTGATTGCCGTACCTTTAGTTTCCTTCATGAACTGGAAGGATTATTACAACACGGATTGATTAAAGGAGGAGACTTGAATAACGCTATTGTTTATGTGGATAAAGAAATTTCTACTGAAACGATGGAGCGTTTGAAAGTAGCTTTCGGAAAAGATAACATTTCGGTGAAACCAAACGGAGTTTTAGATAATCTTACATTGCATTATCCAAACGAAGCTGCACGTCACAAATTGCTTGATGTGGTAGGGGATTTGGCTTTAATCGGAACAAAAATTAAAGGAAAAGTTATTGCTAATAAGCCAGGACATTTCGTAAACACGATGTTTGCCAAAAAAATGTCTAAGATTATTAAAAACGAACAGAAAAATCAGGTTCCTGTTTTTGATTTAAACAAAGAACCTTTGATGGATGTGACTAAAATCATGGCGATGTTGCCACACAGAAATCCGTTTTTGTTGGTAGACCGAATTTTGGAAATGTCAGACAGCCACGTTGTCGGATTGAAAAATGTTACGATGAATGAAGAATTCTTCGTAGGTCACTTTCCGGGAGCTCCTGTAATGCCGGGTGTTTTGATTATTGAAGCTATGGCTCAAACGGGAGGTATTTTAATTTTAAGCACGGTTCCGGATCCTGAAAATTACCTGACCTATTTCATGAAAATAGACAACGTAAAATTCAAACATAAAGTTTTACCAGGTGATACTTTAATTTTCAAACTGACATTATTATCTCCGATCCGTCGCGGAATCTGCCACATGCAGGCTAGCGCCTATGCGAACGGAAAGTTAGTTACTGAAGCCGAATTAATGGCTCAAATTGTAAAAAAGAACTAAAAGAAAAATCATGAATCAACCTTTAGCCTATGTTCATCCGGGAGCGAAAATTGCCAAAAATGTGGTAATTGAGCCCTTCACAACCATACATAACAATGTTGAAATTGGTGAAGGAACCTGGATTGGTTCGAATGTTACCATAATGGAAGGCGCTCGAATTGGCAAAAATTGTAATATTTTCCCAGGTGCAGTAATTGCTGCCGTACCTCAGGATTTAAAATTCGGAGGTGAAGATTCACTTGCGATAATAGGTGATAACACCACTGTAAGAGAGTGTGTTACAATTAACAGAGGAACTATAGCTTCCGGTCAAACCAAGATTGGAAAAAACTGTCTGATAATGGCAACGGCTCACATTGCCCATGATTGTCATATCGGCGATAACGCCATTATTGTTAACGGTGTTGCATTGGCCGGTCACGTGACAGTTGGAGATTTCGCTATTATTGGAGGTTTGGCAGCCGTTCATCAATTTATTTCAATCGGGGATCACGCCATGATTTCTGGAGGTTCTTTAGTTCGTAAAGACGTTCCTCCGTTCACTAAAGCTGCAAAAGAACCTTTGTCTTATGTGGGAATCAATTCGGTTGGATTAAGAAGAAGAGGTTTTTCAACAGAAAAAATACGTGAAATTCAGGATATTTACCGAATTTTGTATCAGAAAAATTACAACACTACTCAGGCTTTAGGAATTATTGAAGCCGAAATGGAAGCTACTCCGGAACGCGACGAAATTATATTGTTTATCCGAAATTCGTCTCGAGGTGTAATGAAAGGATATACAGGAAGCATCTAATAAAAAATTAAACAAATAAACACTTTAAAATGGCAAGTACAGCTGATATCAGAAACGGATTGTGTATTAAATTCAACCACGATATATACAAAATTGTAGAATTCCTTCACGTAAAACCGGGTAAAGGCCCAGCTTTCGTCAGAACAAAATTAAAAAGTTTAACTAACGGAAAAGTATTGGACAATACATTTTCTGCAGGTCATAAAATTGACGTGGTTCGTGTGGAAACACATACTTTTCAGTTTTTATATGCCGAAGGGACAGAATTTCATTTCATGAATAATGAAACTTTTGAGCAAATTTCATTAAACAGAGACATTCTTGATGCACCGGATTTATTAAAAGAAGGAACAAACGTAATGGTTCAGATCAATACTGAAACCGATGCTCCATTGGCAGTAGACATGCCGGCTTCTGTAGTATTGGAAGTTACTTATGCTGAACCGGGAGTAAAAGGAAATACAGCAACGAATGCCACAAAACCTGCAACAGTTGAAACAGGAGCTACGGTAAACGTACCTTTGTTCATCAATGAAGGGGATAAAATTAAAATTGATACCGCTTCAGGTTCTTACATGGAGCGTGTGAAAGAATAGTTTGCAGTATTCAGTAATCAGTGTTCAGTTTTTAACCGAATTTGAACACTGACCACTGACTACCGAATTACTGAACACTAAAATATATGAAATTTCACAAAACCCATACTCTTAAGGAAATTGCCGACATTATTCAGTGCGAATATATCGGAGACGAGCGATTTCCGGTTCACGGAATGAATGAAATTCATGTGGTTACACGTGGAGACATTGTTTTCGTAGATCATCCGAAATATTACGATAAAGCGTTGCAGTCTGCAGCAACAATCGTTTTAATTAATAAAAAAGTAGATTGCCCTGACGGAAAGGCTTTACTGATTTCTGATGATCCGTTTCGTGATTTCAATAAACTTACCCGACATTTCAGACCGTTTCAATCCTCCAACGTCGCTGTTTCAGAATCAGCGGTAATAGGAGAAGGAACCATCATTCAGCCGAATTGTTTTATCGGAAATAATGTAGTAATCGGAAAAGACTGTCTCATTCACGCCAATGTTTCCATTTATGATAATACGATTATTGGTGATAATGTGATTATTCATTCCGGAAGTGTTTTAGGAGCCGATGCTTTCTATTACAAAAAACGCTCGGAAGGTTTTGATCAATTGTTATCCGGCGGACGTGTCGTTATTGAAAATAATGTGGGAATCGGAGCGCTATGCACCATAGATAAAGGCGTTACCGGCGACACTACAATTGGTGAGGGAACTAAAATTGACAATCAGGTTCATGTAGGCCACGATACCGTTATCGGAAAAAAATGTCTGATTGCTTCACAAACCGGAATAGCCGGATGTGTTATAATAGAAGACGAAGTGACCCTTTGGGGGCAAGTGGGCACAACAAGCGGAATAACAATCGGAGAAAAAGCAGTTATTTTAGGTCAGACCGGCGTTACTAAATCAGTGGAAGGCGGTAAGACTTATTTCGGAACACCGATTGAAGAATCACGCGAGAAACTGAAACAATTGGCTAACCTCAAAAAAATACCTGAAATACTAAACAAACTGAATAAAAATGAAGGCTAAAGAATTAGTTTCTGAATTTTACCAATCCGATGCCTTGCGAAATCAGGAAATTCTGGAGCGTTTTCTTCATGATGAATTAGAAGTTCACTGGCACAGTTCCAAAGGTTTTCTGAAACTGAATAAAAACGAATTAATCAGTTTTTCGCGTGAAATGGAGCGTTCTTATGCTTCATCGCGAATCGACTTAAGTCACATCATACAGGAAAACGACACGGTTTCAGTACGTTATACGCATTACGCAACACCTATTGAAACTCCATCCGAAGAAACTGTTTTAGCTCATTTTGTTACAATTTGGGAAGTGAAAGAGGGTAAACTTTTTCGCGGTTACCAAATGAGTCAGTTAAGTTAATTTGGGCATAAAAATCTTTGAAAGTTTATACCAAAATTCTTTAGATATTTCTTTCAAAAGTCTATTTTTGCATTACATTTTTAAAAACAACATAAAAAAATATATCATGAGTGTTTTAGTTAATAAAAATTCTAAAATAATTGTTCAGGGATTCACAGGAAGTGAAGGTACTTTCCATGCTTCTCAAATGATCGAATACGGAACAAACGTTGTAGGTGGTGTAACTCCTGGAAAAGGAGGAACGCAACATTTAGACCGTCCAGTTTTTAACACTGTAAAAGATGCAGTGGAACAAGCTGGTGCTGATACTTCCATCATTTTCGTTCCGCCTGCTTTTGCTGCTGATGCGATTATGGAGGCTGCTAATGCAGGAATTAAAGTAATTATTTGTATCACAGAAGGTATTCCTGTTGCTGATATGATTAAAGCTTATGATTACATTAAAGGTAAAGATTGCCGTTTAGTAGGTCCTAACTGTCCTGGTGTAATCACTCCGGGTGAAGCTAAAGTTGGTATCATGCCAGGTTTCGTTTTCAAGCAAGGTAAAGTTGGTATCGTTTCTAAATCAGGTACTTTAACATACGAAGCTGCTGATCAGGTTGCAAAACAAGGATTGGGAGTTACTACAGCTATCGGTATTGGTGGAGATCCAATCATCGGAACTACAACAAAAGAAGCTGTTGAGTTATTAATGAACGATCCTGAAACTGAAATCATCATCATGATTGGTGAAATCGGAGGTCAGTTGGAAGCAGATGCTGCCCGTTGGGTTAAAGCTGACGGAAACAGAAAACCAGTTGTTGGTTTTATCGCTGGTGAAACAGCTCCAAAAGGACGCACAATGGGTCACGCGGGTGCAATCGTTGGTGGTGCTGATGATACAGCGGAAGCTAAAAAACGCATCATGAGAGAAAACGGTATTCACGTTGTGGACTCACCGGCTGAAATCGGTAAAAAAGTTGCTGAAGTTTTAGCCGTTTTGAAATAATTAGCCGTTAAAAATTTATAAAAAATAGTCTGATTTATTATCAGGCTATTTTTTTTATGCTTTTTAATACCAACTATAATAAAACCTAAATCAAAAATGAAGAAACAAATTTTATTGTTATTAACGTTATTGTCAATGGCTGTATCAAATTCCCAAGTATCGGTTAGTGAATCATATAAAGGACGTCTTAAAAAGTTTGATACAGAAGTTTTCAAAAAATTTAAAGGAACAACTACTGTTTTTATCCTTTCGAATGCTTATGACAAATCAGCCTACGAAGCATTATTAAAAAGTGTATGGACGGTTACGCCTTTTGAAGTAGTTTCTCCAAACGATTTTGATTATGTAAATTTCCTTACAGATAAGTATTCATTTGCTCATTTAAGATCTTTTTGTCACAAAAGCCAATCAACATATGATCCTAAAACTGGTCGTCACACAGGCGGCTCTACATTTTTCTTAACAAGTCTTATTGATTTCTATATGCTTGATTTAGATAAAATCAATAAAAAAATAGATAAAATTAAGAATAACGAAGAAAAGCTCTATGATTTAATTTCAGATAACAAGATCGAATTGGGGGCAATTTTCCTTTCAAGCAACACTGAAATGTTGGCTCTGGCCAATCAAAATTTCACTCCCGGCCCCGATTTTGGATCTGTCAGTAAAAGTCGTCCTTATTATTCTGCATATTCAAACAAACTAAATCTGATGGATAGAGAACTATCCGATTATGAAAAAAAGATGCATGCTTTGGTTTATGACAAAAATTCATTTAAAACTTATTCATTAGGTTATTTGAAAAACAGTTTTCAACAAATTAATACATTAATTGATAAAGAGGAATTTGTTTGGGTATATGAGGAAGATTTTAAAACAGATGAGATTAAAAATTTAAAAAATGCTACGCTTTATTTTCCTGAATACATCAAAATAAAATATAAGCCAACTAAATTTATAGATGAAGAATGGGATTCTTCAGAATTGATAGAGATTATTTCAAATTATAATTATAAAAATGAGTTTATCAGTCAGGATGATTTAGATAATAAAATCAAAAATGATGAAGATTTCTATTACTTGAGATTTACAAAAGTAAATAATCAAAAATTTTTCCAAATAGTAAATGGAAAAACTGGAAATGTAATTTACAGTGATTATGCAACGGGTTTAACCGAATATAATATAAAGGAAAAAGACTTTAAAAAATTAAGTAAAGCTATTTTGTAATATTTTCTCACAATAAAAAAACCTTACACTAAGTAAGGTTTTTTTATTTGCATTATGGTTGTGTTGATTCGGTGTCACTTTTTGCTTTTCTCTCTTTCTCTTTTTTGATTTTTTTAATCAAATCATCAATAGACAAGGTGTATTTTGTTTCCAATACAAAGCGATCGATTTTCTGAGGATTATATCTGTCGTCAAAAAAGAAAGACAATCCCACCTTGCTTCCGTACTTGAATCTATAATCACTTCCTATAGTATAGCGTGTTCTGTTATATTTAATCGGGTCGTCATCGGCTAATTTTAAAAAGATCTCAACAGAAACATTAAAGGAAGCCTTTGATTTCGGAACGTTATAATCCAAACCAATCTTTTCACGAAGCATCTGCACCGGCTCTTTGAAATCAGACATGTATCTTTCGTTAAAACTCCCTGTGGAAAATTGGTATTTTATTGCCGAAAACAAACTCAAAGCACCAAAATCCTTATCATATTTTAATGCTGCAAACAATCGATGGGCATCGCTTTCATAGGATGTTGTAAAGCGATAACCCGGTTCAATGCTGAATTCGGGGTTAAAATTATACTTCACGGCAAATTCGGCAGCACTCGATCTGAATTCCTGAAAATCTTTTTGAACGGAATAACGGTATTCACCGGAAATTTTCCATTTGTCATTAAATCGGTAATTTACTGCCGGGATGAAACGGTACTGAAAGTCTGTATAGTTCTGACAAAATCCGTCAAAAGTGATTAGCAGTAAAAAAAATAGAAATAGGGTCTGTTTTTTAATCATCATTGTCTGATTTTGGTAGTACATACTCACTTTCTTTCGCATAATAATATGCTTTTAAAAGCGCGGTGTCCTTTAAATAATCAATGGAAACAATTTCTACTCTGTGGATGTTTAATCCTGTTCTGTCATTTAAATCCAATAATAATTGTTCCTTATATTCGGGTTTAATCCATTCAACTTTATCATAAACTATTTCTTTGGCATTTTCGTTTTTCAAAAAATCCAGACGTTCCAAAAAGAAGGTTAGTAACAAGACTACGAGATTGCAAATTATTAGTATGTAAAAACCACTGTTAATTGTTGCCAGAGAGTTTAACATTCCCAATGCAACACAAACAAAGAAGTAACTCATGTCTTTTATTGAAATTGCTATAGTACGGTATCGGATGATCGAAAACATGGCAAAAAGACCAAATGCAAACCCTATTTTGATTTTTGCCGCTCCGAGCAAAATACATATCATGAAATTCACGATATTAAACAAAATGAATGTGAAAATAAAGTCTTTATTTCTGTGTTTCGGATAATAAATCAGTCCTACAAGTACCAACACTGCGATGAAATCAATCAGTGACCGTATTGTAAAATCATAAAGATTAATGCCTCCTCCTATAACTTCTTCCATTTCCATTATCGCTGTAGTTTATTTATTTTTTTCAGTGTGGGCATAAAGTTATTTTTCTTTACTGTCGGCATTAATGAAATTACGCCATAGATGTATTTACTTATGCTTTGTTCCCTGATATTATTGTATTTCAAACATGTTGTTAACGGGGAGCTTTGTGTGCTTTTTGCTTGTTTTACCTCTACAATTGCAATTTTTTTGAATTTTATATCGTGTTCATCATCAATAAAATGCAAATTCATATCTATCGTAACTCTTTCGGTAAAATGATTGTTCACCAGGGTAATTCTGCTGAAATTATTCTTTAGGATAAGCGTGACTTCATCTATGGCCTTTCTTGAATATTCCCGTATGATATTCTTTCTGACTTCGTCAATATCTGATATCATGTAGGGTAGTTGCTCACGATGTTTATTAGTCCGATCTACTTTCTCCTTTTTTTTAATTTCAAAAAAACACAAATCCGACTCCACATATCGTCTGCTACGCACTTTAATCCTGTTGACGTAACCGTTATGATGATCCCTGAAAAACTGCAGATCAGGAGTGTCAAAATAATTGTTTTCATAAGAAAAAATTCGGACACCGTTGATTTCCAAAACATTATAATGTTCAAGTAAACAGGGAACTATTTTCAGTAAATCTTCCCCTCTGAGCGTGTACTTACAATCCGTTCTGTTTAATAACGAAACCGCATCCAGTTCCGTTAAGGTAACCGAATTAAATAAGGACAGCTGGTTGGTAAATTTCTTAAACATGACATTAGATTTTAATCACAAAATCTTCAAGGACAACATCAGCCTTTCTTGAGGTCACTTCAACTTCTTTTTTTTCAATGAGCTGATCCCAAGGACAATAATCACAATCCCCATAAACCCAAACATCATAACTGCCTTCCTGCAAAAAATCAAATTTGAACGAACCGTCATAAGTAGTGCGAACATCATCATAAAATGAAGTACCTCCACGCGAACTGATGTACACTCTAACATCTCCGAGGTAGCCTTCACTTAAAAGAACCTGGTTCTGATTATAATTCAATGCATAAACTTTACCGGATATGGAAGCCAGGCCCCCATAGCCTTCATCTTTTGAACATGCAACAAATACAACTGTCAATAATAAAAATAGATATTTTTTCATGGTCCTATTTTTTTAATATTTCTGAAAATTAAATTCCTGAAAATCGATACTTTGTATTCAACTTTCTCATATTGAAAAAAAATATAAATCAAAACAGCACCGGGCTAAGATTAATATGCCCTGTTAAAAAGTGTTTTGACAAAAAACAAAGGAGTAAATCTTACATTTTTTTTCATAGTAAAGATAAGTATATAGTTGGTATTTATCAATTTAACCTTTCAAATTGATAAAAAAAACGTTAAAAAGCAACTGTTGTTCTTTTTTCGATTTAGTTTTAATTGAATATTATTTCAAAGCTCAGTTTCTCAAGTATTTTATACGGTTAAACAGAACTTTAACGCCGAAATCATATGCGATTCGTAAGAATAATGTCACTTAATCTAAATTCAAAGATTAAATTAATGTTATGTCAATGTAAATTTAAGGTTAATTTTTCAAGGTCAACTCCAGTTCTTATCATAAAATAAAATCATCAGATTTACTTACTTATTTTGGCTGGAATTGGATTTTTTCAACATCAATAGTTGTTAATAGTTTAAAAGTATTATGATTTTTTTTTAAGTCAAAATAGAATATATTTGAAATCTGTAATTATAAAAACAAAACTAAACTTATACTATGAAATTACTGGAAGGAAAAACCGCTATTATTACGGGTGCTAGTAGAGGAATCGGAAGAGGAATTGCTGAAGTTTTTGCTAAAAACGGAGCTAATGTTGCTTTCACATACAGTTCATCTGCAGCTGCTGCACAGGAATTAGAAAATGAATTAACAGCTTTAGGGGTTAAAGCTAAAGGATATCAATCAAATGCTGCTGATTTTAATGAGGCGCAAAAATTAGTGGATGATGTTATTGCCGAATTCGGAAACGTTGATATTTTAATCAACAATGCCGGAATTACAAAAGATAATTTGTTGATGAGAATCTCGGAAGAGGATTTCGATACGGTTATCGATGTGAATTTAAAATCGGTTTTCAACATGACAAAGGCGGTTCAGAAAATCATGCTTAAAAACCGCGCCGGTTCTATCATCAACATGAGTTCCGTAGTAGGAGTGAAAGGAAATGCAGGACAGACCAACTATGCGGCTTCCAAAGCAGGTGTTATTGGTTTTTCTAAATCGGTTGCATTGGAATTAGGTTCACGTAACATCCGTTGTAACGTAATCGCTCCGGGCTTCATCGAAACGGAAATGACTGCAAAATTAAACGAAGACGTGGTAAAAGGATGGAGAGAAAGTATTCCTTTGAAAAGAGGTGGATCTCCTGAAGATGTGGCTAACGTTTGTGTATTCTTATCATGCGATATGAGTGCTTACGTAACCGGACAGGTTATCAATGTTGACGGAGGAATGCTGACTTAATCATAAGTTATAATTTATGAGTTATAAGTTTTTGCTAACGAATAACCAAATAACCAAATAATCAAAAATGACAACAAGCACAATTTTACTTTTATTGCTATCTGTACTGATTGCTGCTGGTTTGTCGTTTTACCAATACCTTTACAAAGCCAATTACAAGTCAAAACTGCACTTGTTTTTGGCTTTTTTACGTTTTGCATCTTTATTTTTGATTTTCGTATTATTAATTAATCCGATTATTTCCAGAAAAACCTTTGAGACATCCAAAACACCTTTGCCTATTGTGGTTGACAATTCGCAGTCTGTCAAAGAATTGGGGCAGGATAATGTCGCGAGGGAACTTTCCCGAAAACTGGCCGAAAACAGTCAGCTAAAAGCAAAGTATGATGTACAGTTGTATCGGTTTGATGCCGACTTCCAATCGGGTAATGAATTGGATTTTAACGGAAAGCAAACCCATATCGATCAGGTAGCGCAGAATCTGAAACAGTTTTACCGAAGTCAGAATTACCCCGTAGTTTTATTAACAGACGGAAATCAGACAATTGGAAATGATTACGTATACAGTTTTCAGCAAAACACTACGGTTTATCCTTTAGTTTTAGGGGATACAACAACGTTTTTCGATTTAAAAGTCAATCAATTAAACGTAAACAAATATGCTTTCCTGAAAAATAAATTCCCGGTCGAAGTTTTTCTGCAGTATAACGGAACAAAGGCGGTAAACGCCACATTCAGCATTCAACAGGGAAATGCAACCATTCACAAGCAGAATGTTTCGTTTTCGCCGTCTAAGAAAGCGCAAATGATTTCTGTTTTATTAAGTGCAGAGAGAGTAGGAGTACAGACATTTAAAGCCGTAATTTCAACATCAGAAAAAGAAAAGAACAACTATAACAATACCAAAAATTTTGCGGTTGAAGTTATTGATCAACGTTCGGAAATCGCATTAATTTCCGCTATAAATCATCCAGATTTAGGTGCTTTAAAACGCGCAATCGAATCTAACAAACAACGTAAAGTAACCACGATTAAACCAAACGAAATCAAATCATTACAGGATTATAATGTTTTGATTTTGTATCAACCTACAGCCGAGTTCAAACCGGTTCTGGATCAGAATAAAAATCTTGGGTTAAACTCTTGGGTGATAACCGGTACGAGCACCGATTTCAATCTGCTAAACCAATACCAAAATCAGGTTGAGTTTAAGGTTTCTAGTCAGAACGAAGATTATTCCGCCGATTATAATCCGCAGTTTGCTTCTTTTGCCACAGAGAATATCGGTTTTGAACAATTCCCGCCGTTGGAACATCCGTTCGGAACTATAACGATAAAAGAAAACTCCAATCCGCTTTTAAAGGCGAGAATCCGAAACATCGGAACCGAAAATCCATTACTGACATTCTCGGAAAACGGATTGAAAAGAAACGCCTTCCTTTTCGGGGAAAACATTTGGAAATGGCGCATGGAAAGCCATATTAAAACCAAATCGTTTGAGCAATTTGATGTTCTTGCCGATAAAGTGATTCAGTATTTAGCTTCAAATGCGGCTAAAAAATCATTAGTGGTAACACACGAAAGTTTTTACAATTCGGGTGAAACCATAGAAATTTCAGCGCAATATTTCAATAAAAACTACGAGTTTGAGGAGAATGCACGACTTACTATTTCATTACAAAACAAAAAAACAGGAAAATCAAAAAAATACGATTTCCTGAAAGGAACCGGTGAATATAAAGTCAATTTGGACGGACTGGAACATGGAAATTACAGTTTTACGGTAACCGAGAACAATTCAAAATCGAAATATTCGGGCACTTTTGAAGTTTTGGATTTCGAAATTGAAAAGCAGTTTGTAAATCCGGATCTGAATCGACTGAAGCAATTGGCTGCCAATACCAACGGAAAAACTTATTATCCGACTCAAGTGGACGCCTTAATAAAAAGCCTGTTGGAGAACGAGAACTACATTCCGACCGAAAAAGCGGTAATTAAGAAAACTCCGCTAATCGATTGGATTTGGTGCCTTATTATGCTGATTGCCACGCTTTCTCTTGAATGGTTTGTTAGAAAATACAACGGATTATTATAAAAAAGCCGATTCGTAATTGAATCAGCTTTTTTTTATTTCTGATATTTTTTATGTTTCAGCATTTCCGAAGCTGTTTCATAATAAGCAATAGTTTTGTTTTCCAGACTTCTGTTGATGACTTTTCTAGGCTTTTCTTCGTAATGAATCTGAAAGTCATTCGGTAATTTTGTGCTTGGTTGGCTAACCAAGTCAAACTGTTTCACTTTTTTAACCGGTGATATGATGGTTAATATATTGTCTGTAATTAAACCTAAATCCTGATACGTTGCAATAAAAGCCCTTTGTTTGTAATCGGACTTCATGACGTCCTGACCGTAAAATTTACTTTCATAATCAAAATGCAGTAATCCCATAACGGTTGGCATCAAATCGATTTGCGACGTAAGCTTGGTGTTTTTCTCAGGTTTAACAAATCCAGGCGCATAAACCATGGCAGGAATACGGTATTTTTCCATAGGTAATTCTGTTTTTCCTGAGCTTGAAGCACAATGATCGGCAACAATTACAAAAACGGTATTCTTAAACCATGTTTCCTTTTTGGCCATTTCAAAAAACTTATGTAAGGCATAATCTGTATATTTTACACCGCCTTCACGCGATTTGGAATCGGCAGGAATATCAATTTTATTATCCGGAAACGTGAACGGTCTGTGATTGCTGACGGTCATCCAATGATTGAAGAATGGTTTTCCTTTTTTCGCTTCATCATTCATGGTTTGAATTGCCTTCTTAGCCATGTCTTCATCACAAACTCCCCATATATTTTCAAAACTGATTTCATCTGGCCTGAACGATTTTTTGTCTACAACTGTATAGCCGTTACCGGTAAAGAAATCCTCCATATTGTCAAAATAAGCATCTCCACCGTATAAGAAATCAACCTGATAACCTTTCTGTTTAAAAATGCTTCCCGTTGTAAACTTGTTTTTATTGTCTTTACGTTTCACCACACTTTCTCCGGCAGTAGGGGGAATGCACATTGTAACAGCTTCCAGTCCACGAACAGTTCTATTTCCTGTGGCATACAGATTTGTGAAGACTAAGCTTTCATCAGCTAAAGAATCTA
This sequence comes from Flavobacterium limnosediminis JC2902, assembly GCF_000498535.1. GTDB lineage: Bacteria > Bacteroidota > Bacteroidia > Flavobacteriales > Flavobacteriaceae > Flavobacterium > Flavobacterium limnosediminis. The sequence goes on from NZ_AVGG01000012.1 coordinate 56,507, forward strand.
AAAAAGGCGTTATGTTTTGTTCGTTACCATACGCTTTCATAAAATCGGCACTCAGACTTTCAACTGTAATTAAAACAACGTTTTTATGAATCTCTTTTTGGTTATCATTAATACTTCTTACGGTTGAAGCTTCCGAAATCAAGGGTATTTCCTGTTTTAACATTTCATAAGCCTTATCTTCAGGCAGTGTTTCATAGAATTTAGTGTAATCCAGTTCACTGTTCATAAACGCTAAATAGAATTTATAAACGCCATTAGCCTGAAGTTCATTGGCGAAAACATTTTGGGAATCTTCGAATTTTGCAAGCGCAGGGATGGTGAATAATGAAATCGCAGACAAAATAGCATAACCACCTGTAATCATCAGTTTTTCAGAAAACGAAGGAAGGTTGTTCAGATAAGACTTTGATTTTTTTACTATCCTATAAGTTGCAATTCCAGCTATCAGTCCAATCCCCGTAAATAAAGGAACTACAGGATATGACTCCATGATATTTCCGATAACGGTATTGGTGTAAACCAGATAATCCACAGCAATAAAATTGTACTTCACACCAAATTCGTTCCAGAAGAAAAATTCGCTAACGGCATTTTGAATGATAATCAATACGAACAAAAAAACGGTTATGGAATAAAGCGCCAATCGCATTTGTCTGCGGTATCTGGGTAAAAAAAGTAACAATCCGAACAAAGCCGTTTTAAGACCGATAAAAGCGATGCCGATAGTAGGAACAACTCCTCCGTATTCATTTAAAACAGTATTTCCGAAAGTAATATAGGATAAAAGTGCCAGGAGCAGTCCGAAAACAGCATAACCCCAGGGTTTCTCGAATTTCTTATCAGAAATAAAAAGGAGATACAGCCACAAAAAAGTTCCTGCCACTATAAACACGAAGCAATCGGACAATATGCCGAAAGTGAAAATTTTTAACAGCGAACCAAATCCGAACGAAGATTGTGTTATGGGATGTAAAAGGAGTATACATCTCAAAATCAGATTCACAATTATGAAAAAGGAACCTAACTTGAAAAAGGGTTTTAATGAACTAAAATATTTCATATCCTAAATTTGTTCCAAAATTAGACACGAATTATTTTCAATTGCTTAAATTTAGCTTAAGAAGATCGATTCACGTCTCTACACTTTTATAAATGGTTAATTTCGTTATATTATTTAAGATTGGTAATTATGAAGATTTTAATTGTTGAAGACGAAGAAGGTATTTCAAACTTTCTGAAACAAGGCCTTGAAGAAGAAGGTTATGTGGTTTTTGTTGCCACAGACGGATTAAAAGCCTTGGAAACAGCTAAAACCGAATCGCCTGATTTAATTCTGCTGGATTGGATGCTTCCACAATTAACAGGGTTGGAAGTATGCAAAGCTATTCGCAAAAAAGACGAAAAGACACCCATTTTATTTCTTACAGCCAAAGATACCGTTCAGGAAACTATTGAAGGTTTACGGTCCGGGGCAAACGATTACATAAAAAAACCGTTCAGTTTCGACGAACTGCTGGAGCGTATTAAAATACATTTCAGAAACGATAACAAATCTGACGTTTTAACATTGGGTCCAATCAGTATAAAAACCCTAAGTCATCAGGTTTTTGTAGCCGATAAGGAAGTAGTTCTTACACAAAGAGAATACGAACTGTTGAAGTACTTAATAGAACGCAAGGGAACCGTTTGTACCCGAAATAATATAATCGAAGATGTTTGGGATATTCATTTTGAGTATGACACGGGGGTAATAGACGTTTTCATGAATGCTATCCGTAAAAAACTCAATTTAAGTAAAGATGTCGAACTGATTAAAACGATCAGAGGCGTTGGTTATATTGCCAACGAAAATTAATTATGTCAAAAACCGAAACAGCAATAAAGGCTACTTATTTCAGTATCATCAGCAATACGCTTTTGGCATTGATAAAAGGAATTTCCGGATATTTCGGTAATTCGTATGCCATGATAGCCGACGCCATTGAATCTACTGCAGATATTTTTGCTTCCTTATTAGTGCTGTTCGGGATCAAATATTCCAATAAACCTGCCGATGAAAATCATCCTTACGGACATGGAAGAGCCGAACCGTTAATTACCTTCATTGTTGTTGGATTTCTGATTACATCGGCTACCATAATCGCCTATGAAAGCATTCACAATATCAATACACCGCATAATTTACCTAAACCATTTACGCTATTTGTTTTGGGTGCCATTATTTTGTGGAAAGAATACTCATTTCAGACAGTACTCAAAAAAAGTAAAGAAACCAACAGCAGTTCTTTAAAAGCAGACGCCTGGCACCACAGAAGTGACGCCATAACTTCGGTGGCCGCTTTTATTGGAATCTCCATAGCGCTTTATTTCGGCAAAGGATATGAAGCTGCGGATGATTGGGCGGCTTTATTGGCTTCGGGCTTCATTCTTTACAATTGTTATAAGATTTTTAGACCGGCGCTCGGGGAAATCATGGACGAACATTTGTACCACGAATTAGAAGATCAAATAAAAAAAGTAGCCGCGACGGTTCCGAATGTCTTAGCCATCGAAAAATGTTTTATCCGAAAAGCAGGAATGAAATACCATGTCGATTTACATCTGATGGTTGACGGCAACAAAACTGTAAAAGAAGGCCACGATATTGCCCATCTTCTCAAAGACACACTTCGCGCAGAGTTAAATGAACTGGGACACGTCCTCATTCATGTTGAACCCGATTTCGAATCCATACACCGCTAAATTATGCTGCCTTTTTCGTTTAAAAACAGAATCGCATTCAATTATATTATCAGTACGGCACTGTTAATTTCGTTTGTATTCATCGTTTTATTTCAAACGGTGAAGTTACAGGTATATAATCACATAAATGAAGATATTGATAATGAAATAGTTAAGCATTTAGGAGAGATTGAAATTGACGATAATGACAACTTCAAAATAAATGTTGACAATTGGCGTGAAAGGGAACACAATACTGTAGATGTGAATCCGGTTTTTGTGGCTTTTCTGGATATGAATAACAAACTGATTGATAAATCACCCAATCTGAAAGGGTTGAAACTTCACTTTTTGGGAGAGCAAAATAATCATGTTTTTGTTGATACTTCATTAAATAATATTCCGATTCGCCAAATTCAGACTGAAATTAAACACGGAAACAAGGTTGTGGGACATTTAATCGTTGCCATGTCACTTGATGATGCCGAAATGGTACTTATAAACCTGAGAAACATTTTATTGATTTCTTTTCCGCTGATTCTATTGGTATTATTCATCATTGCCCGTATTATAGCCGGAAGAAGTATCAAACCTGTGAGTGCCATAATCGAAACTTCTTCTGTAATTACAAAGGATAATCTAAGTTCCCGAATTGAACTGCCCAAAAATAAAGACGAACTTTATCAGTTATCAAAAACGATTAATGAACTTTTAGACCGGATTGAAAACGCAGTGGAACGTGAGAAACAGTTCACCTCTGATGCTTCACACGAATTACGCACTCCGCTAGCGGTAATTAAAGGAACCTTAGAAGTTTTAATACGCAAACCAAGAACGAAAGAAGAGTATACTGATAAAATAAACTTCTGTGTTTCCGAAGTTGACCGTTTGAATAATCTGGTGGATCAGTTACTTTTACTCGCCCGATTTGAAAATCAGAAACAGTTTGCCAAAAGGGAAGATGTACTTCTAAATTCGACTTTCCTTGATATCATTACCCGATTGTCTCCAAAATCCCAAAATAAAAACATCACCGTTACCACCAATTTTCCAAAAGAGTATTATGTAAAAACCGATAATTATCTGTTATCGATAATTGTCGGAAATCTTATTTCAAATGCCCTGAAATACACACCGAAAAACGGAACTGTTTCAATAAACATGTCAACGGAAAACGGAAAAACAGTCTGCAAAATAAAGGACAATGGTATCGGAATTAAAAAAGAGGAATTGGATAAAATTTTTGAACAGTTTTATCGCTCCGACGCATCCGTTCATCCTGAAATAAAAGGAACGGGCCTGGGTTTGTCAATTGTTAAGAAATTATGCCTACTTTTAAGTATCCAAATCGAAATCAGCAGTACAATAAACGAGGGAACAGAGGTTGTTTTAATATTCCCATAAGGTGATGTTAAGACTATCTTAAGTTAACTTTTTTCTTTCATTTTTAAATTTGTTAAAAATTCAACGATGGACAAGATAATTGGTTTCAGCTTAAGAAATAAGTTCATAATACTGCTTTTTACGATAGCGGTATTAGGATTCGGACTGTTTTCCGTTTTCAGAATTTCCATCGGAGCCGTTCCGGACGTTACCAACAATCAGGTTCAGGTAATTACCACTTCCCGCAATCTTTCCACAGAAGACATTGAACAATACATTACTTATCCGGTAGAACTGGAAATGGCAAATTTACCGGGCGTAAAAGAAATCCGTTCGATATCAAAATTTGGATTGTCTGTGGTAACCATAGTTTTCGATGAAGAATCCGGAACCTACCTGCCAAGACAGTTAATCGCCGAAAAAATCAAAACCGCTTCAGAAAAAATCCCATCAGGCTTTGGTGCTCCGGAAATGGGGCCCATTACAACAGGTTTGGGAGAAATTTATCAGTACACGCTTGATGTCAAACCCGAATATAAAAACCAATATTCTGTAACCGATTTGCGTACCATTCAGGATTGGGTTGTGAAACGACAACTCTCAGGAATTAAAGGTGTGGTGGAAATCAATACTTGGGGCGGGTATTTAAAACAGTATGAAATAGCCATCAATTCATCTCGTCTCAAAGCAATAAACATCGATGTAAGCGAAGTATTTACCGCTCTGGAAAACAATAACAGCATTGCCGGAGGTGCTTATATCGAAAAAGAAAATCAGAGCTACTTTATCCGCGGAGAGGGAAAAGTAAATTCCATTGAAGATATTGAGAATATCGTAGTGAAAAATGACAATGGAATTCCGGTTTACATTAAAAATGTCGCAAAAGTACGTTACGGCAGCGCAAATCGTTTCGGAGCCATAACGGCTAACGGTGAAGGCGAAAAAGTACTGGGACAAGTCATGATGCTTAAAGGTGCCAATTCAAAACAGGTAATTGAAGATGTTAAAAAGCGTGTTTCCGAAATTCAGAAATCACTGCCGGAAGGTGTTTACATTAACGGATTTCTGGAACGAAGCGAGTTGGTTGGGAAAACAACGCTTACAGTTGCTGAAAATCTTATTTTAGGATGCCTTATCGTAATTTTTGTGGTGGTACTTCTGTTGGGAAACTGGCGCTCGGGATTGGTGGTTGCCTCAGTTATTCCCCTTTGTTTGCTGTTTGCCATATCATTCATGAATATTTTGGGAATCGATGCGAATCTGATGAGTTTAGGTGCAATCGACTTCGGAATCATTATAGATGGCGCGGTAATTATTGTCGAATTCATAGCGTTTCAGATCAGTCATAAATCGGCTCGTCTGTACCAGCTTTCCAAATCGGAACAACAATCGGAAATTGATCATATCACGCTGAAAAGCGCCTCAAAAATGATGAATTCGGCAATTTTCGGTCAACTTATCATTCTTATTGTATTCATTCCGATTTTATCCTTAACCGGAGTGGAAGGGAAGATGTTCAAACCGATGGCAATGACGTTCAGTTTTGCGTTAATCGGAGCCATGATCTTCTGTTTTACCTATGTTCCCGTAGTTTCCTCTCTGTTTTTGAAACCTAAAGAAGAAAACCCGAAATCCTTTTCCAACCGCTTACTCAATAAATTGAATTCCTGGTACTTGCCCATAATTACCTGGGCCCTAAGTAACACGAAAAAAGTGCTTTATGGTGCATTTGGTCTGCTTTTAATGGCCGCTGGTTTGTTTGCAACCATGGGAGGGGAATTCATTCCGACATTAGACGAAGGAGATTTCGTAATCCAACCTGTTTTAAAAACCGGGACTTCCCTGAGTAAAACGATAGCCACAACGACTAAAATCGAAAAAATAATCCTGAAAAATTTCCCGGAAGTAAGTCAGGTTGTAAGCCGGATTGGTGCTGCAGAAGTACCTACAGACCCTATGAGTATGGAAGAAAGTGACGTAATTGTAAAACTTAAACCGAAATCAGAATGGGTTTCTGCCGACAGCAAAGACGAATTGGCCGATAAAATAAAAGCCGCAATCGAAAAACAAATTCCGAATATCGAAATTGAATTTACACAACCTATCGAAATGCGTTTCAACGAATTAATTTCGGGGACGCGTTCCGATGTTGCGGTGAAAATTTTCGGAGAGGATTTGGAAGTTTTGGCACGCAAAGCAAAAGAAATCGAAAAGGCAATCCGAAATGTGGAAGGTGCATCCGATATTATTATTGAAAAAACGGAAGGTTTACCGCAGATGGCCGTTCGGTTCGACAGAAGTAAAATTGCCCGTTACGGCTTGAATATTTCCGATCTGAATGAAATGATATCGCTTGGTTTTGCCGGAAAAACAGTCGGAAACGTATTTGAAGGTGAAAAACGTTTCGATGTGGTTATTCGTTTGGATAAAACCAACCGTAAGGATATTGAAGATTTACGCAATTTGTATGTTTCTACACCTTTAGACGAACAGATTCCGCTGAGCGAACTGGCGCAGATTAATTACACCGACGGTCCTGCAAAGATTTCAAGAGACAATACACGCAGAAGGATTGTTGTTGGAATCAATGTAAGGAACAGGGACTTACAAAGTGTTGTGGACGATATTCAGAAGAATATAGAAACCAAGGTTAAACTTCCTTCCGGATATCATGTTACGTATGGCGGACAGTTTGAAAATCTTCAAAGTGCCAAAGCGCGTTTAATGATAGCGGTGCCTATTGCATTACTTTTAATATTTATCATGTTGTACTTTGCTTTCGGTTCTGTAAAAGAAGCATTACTGGTGTATTCTGCCATTCCGCTTTCAGCCGTTGGCGGTGTATTGTTTCTCTGGATGCGTGATTTGCCGTTCAGTATTTCAGCCGGGGTTGGTTTCATAGCGCTTTTTGGTATAGCGGTTTTGAACGGAATTGTATTAATTGAACATTTTAAAGAATTAAAACATGAGGGAATTGAAGATATGAATGAACTGATCTTAAAAGGAACCACCGACCGGTTACGCCCGGTTTTATTAACCGCTTCGGCCGCAGCATTGGGTTTTCTTCCCATGGCCATTTCATCTTCAGCTGGAGCAGAGGTGCAACGTCCTTTAGCTACCGTGGTTATTGGAGGTTTATTCACGGCAACTTTACTGACCATGATTGTTTTACCGATTTTATTTAAGGTGTTTGATTCTAAGGAATTCAAAGAACAGAAACGTAAAAAGAAAAACAACAACGTTCTTTCTGTTATTTTACTTTTATTGAGTACATCTTTTGCTTTTTCCCAGAATCCGGCCGAATTAGACAGTTTACTTTCAAAAGCGACAGCAAATAACAAAAGTATAAAAGCAGGTCAGTTGCAGGTAGATAAAGCCAAAGCGAATATAAAATCGGCCTTCACCTTTGATAAAACCAATCTGTATTACAACTATGATGAAAATAATCTGGCTGTCAACAGTTTACCATTGAAAGTTTTCGGCGTACAGCAAAGTTTCGCTTTTCCGACGGTTTACGGGGCTCAGAAGAAACTTTACAAATCGGAATACGAAACAAAGCAATCGGGTTTTGAAATTCAGAAAAACAAACTGGCTCATGGTATCAGCACGGTCTATAATGAAATCGTATTTCTGCAGCATCAGGAAAAACTGTATCACTATCTCGACAGTTTGTATGAGAATTTCTCAAATGCCAGCAACAGAAAATTTGAATTGGGGGAAACCAATTATCTGGAAAAAATTACGGCTCAGGCTAAATTCCGACAAATAAAAACCACGCTTTCCCAGATTGAAAAACAAAAGAAATCCAATTACAAACTGCTACAGTCATTATTGCAATCGGATGAAACAATCACCATCAAAAACAATACAATAACACCAATTCAGACCTCAATCATAAAATCAAATAAAGAACTATATACTTCTTATTTTGAAAACATTACAAAAATTCATGAAAATAATTTGGCATTGCAAAAACAGAATTGGTTACCCGATTTAAACTTTGAATATTTTCAGGGAAGAAACAGCGGTTTATCGCAATCGCTGTATGGATTTCAGGTTGGTGTGGCCATACCGGTTTTGTTTTCGGGGACGGTTGCAAAATCAAAAGTAGCCGAACTGGAATTGCAGAGTTGGGAGCAACAAAGACAAAATGAAGAAGTCAGAATTGAAAAATACATCAGTCAGAAAACCAATGAATTGGAAAAACATGAGGAAGCCATCAAATATTACAATCAGTACGGCAAAAAATTATCGGAAGAAATCGTAAAAGTAGGCACCATGAGCTACAAACAAGGTGAAATTGATTTCTTTCAGTACATACTGAGTCTGGAAAACGCAACAACAATACAAGTTGAATATCTGAATAGTGTACTGCAATTCAATAAAACACAATTGGATATTCAATACCTTAATTTTTAATCAGTTACCAATGAAAAAAAACATACTGACACTACTCGCGGTTTTCGTATTGATTTCCTGCAAAAAAACAGAAACAGCTCCGCAGGAAAATGGGAATAACGGCTTAATTTCGATAACGAAAGAACAGTTTCAATCGGGAGGAATGGAAATTTCCAACCCCACAGAACAGGATTTTAACCTGACTGTTAAAACATCCGGAGAAATCGATGTTCCTCCTCAAAACAGAGCCAAAGTAACCACTTTTTTGGGCGGATATGTAAAATCAACTACCTTATTGGTTGGCGATAAAGTAACCAAAGGACAAGCTTTAGTAACATTAGAAAATACCGAATTTATTGATCTTCAGAAAGATTATCTTGAAGTTGCCGAGCAGATTAATTATCTGAAATCGGAATATGAAAGACAGAAAACGTTGTACAACGAAAAAATCTCTTCGCAGAAAAACTATCTGAAAGCAGAAAGCGATTACCGCAAAACCAAAGCCATGTATAACGGATTAAGGGAAAAATTGTTACTGCTGAATATTAATCCGGCAAACGTCGAACGCGGAAAATTAACTTCGACAATTACGATTTACACTCCGATTTCAGGTGACATAGTGGTTATGAATGTAAATACCGGAATGTTTATAGCTCCCTCGGATGTGATTCTGGAAATCGTTCAAACCGACCATTTACATTTGGAATTGGCTGTTTTTGAAAAAGATATACTGAAGGTAAAAGAAGGGCAGTCCATTAAATTTACCGTTCCGGAAGCTTCAAAAACGATCTTCGATGCGGAAGTGCATTTAGTCGGGAAATCAATAGAGGGAAAAGACCGGACGATTAACGTTCACGGACATTTGTCTGATGACGTAAAACAAAAACTGCTCACTGGAATGTTCGTGGAAGCTCAAATCATAGTGGATTCGAAGAAAGGGCTTGCCATACCGTCCGAAGCTTTAATTACAGAAGACAATAAGAATTTCGTACTTTTATTACACAATGATAATAACAAATCCTATTCGTTTCAAAAGGTAGGAGTGGAAATCGGTGAAAAATCTGAAAAATTTGTCGAAATTATTGCGAACAGTAAAATCAATTCCGAATCAAAACTGCTAACAAAAGGTGTTTTTGATGTAACCAATTAACAACAATTATGGATAAAAAAAAACTAAAAGAACAACTGCAAACCGAAGTGGATACAGCTTTTTTGTACGAAAGCATTGCCAATTTACAGGCAGACGTTAATCTGAAAAAAGTTTTACAAAGTTTATCGCAAATTGAAAAAAATCATGCTAACCATATTCTTGATAAAATGCAGGAGGATGGGATCCATATTACTTTACCGTCGCCCTCGTCACGCGCGAAATTACAATTAAAACTGGGAAGAATTTTTGGTTACAATTCTATTATCGGAAATTTGTCTTCTATCGAAAAACAGTTTGCTGTAAATACAATCAAAAATAAAATTGAAAAAGGGGAGAAGCTAACTGGTTTTGAGCACAGTCATCTGAAAATTATCGAAGCTGTAAATCAGAATTCGTCGTTTAATGTGTCGGGTGGTTTTCTGTCGAAATTTGAAAGCCGACACAAATCGGTAGGAGGTAATGCCCTACGAGCAGCTGTTTTAGGTGCGAATGACGGATTGGTTTCCAATATGAGTTTAGTTATGGGCGTGGCCGGAGCAGCGGTTTCTAACAACACTATTCTTCTTACAGGATCTGCCGGATTATTAGCAGGCGCAATCTCTATGGCTCTTGGTGAATGGCTATCCGTCCAAAGTTCAAAAGAATTATTTGAAAACCAAATCGTTTTGGAAACACAGGAACTGGAAGCGTCCCCGGAAGAAGAAAAAAAAGAATTGGCTTTGCTTTATCAGGCAAAAGGAATGAATTCGGAAGAAGCCATAAAACTTGCCAATAAAGCTTTTGAAACAAATGAAACAGCCATTCAAACACTGATTACAGAAGAATTGGGAATCAATAAAGAAGAATTGAAAGGTTCTGCCTGGGAAGCAGCAATCACTTCCTTTGTACTTTTTGCACTTGGAGCAATAATACCGCTTTATTCGTTCATGTTTCTGGAAGGATCAAATGCGATATATCTAAGCATTGCAAGTTCAGTTGTCGGGCTTTTTGGCATCGGTTCCGCGATTACGTTATTTACCGGAAAAAGTATCGTGTTTTCGGGATTCCGTCAAGTGGTATTCGGACTGGCAGCTGCAGCAGTAACGTACGGTATTGGAGCGCTCATCGGAGTTTCCATGGCTAATTAACAATCAATTATTTACATTACAATTTAGATTGGAAAAATCCCGAATCAGAGAGCAGATTACTTACCCTAATCATATTTTTTCTTCAATTATTATAATTCCGTTACATTGATGATGTGATTTGAATTGAAAAAATACAATATATTTGAATTTCCATTATCAAAATGAATTAAAATTAACCAAACCTATTTAAACTATTCGCTATGAACGACGCGCATTTACACATGTTAGTAAACCATTTTCCAATTATCGGGACCATTTTCGGCCTTGGAATTTTAATTGCAGGAGTATTTTTTAAAAATGATGCAATTAAAAATACGGCCTATATTTTATTTGTTGTTGCCGCCATTTTTGGATTTGCCAGCATGAATACCGGAGAAGGAGCAGAGGAACTTGCAGAAAAACTTCCATCCGTAACCCATGAAATCATACATGAACACGAGGAAATTGCCGAAAAATTAGCACTTGTGCTGTATGCATTGGGAGCGGTTTCATTATTAGGTTTGTTTCTGAACATTAAAAAGCATGCTAAAGCCAATATGATTACTTATTTAGCAATCGTAATTGCTGCTGTCGGTGTATTCTTAGCACAAAAAACAGGAACTACCGGAGGCGAAATCCGTCATACGGAAATCCGTGAAAATGCTGCAGCAATAGCGGGCTCAACTCAGGAAACCACTGAACCTGATCACAATGACAATCACTAAAAAATCACAAATTTTTAAAATATATTTGTTTTTCTGAAAATAAAGACTTTACATTTGCATCATCAAAACAAAAGAAAATGTTTTTAAACCAGTTACATCATCATCATTATTTCTCCGCTCAAGCGAAGTGATAATGGTATGTGTCTAAATCATATATTTTTTAAAACCCGTTTGAGTACATCAAACGGGTTTTTTATTTCTGCTCATTCGTTGTACTCAAGCATTATTCCTAACCAAAATAACAATGAGTACATTAAAAATTGCAATCCAAAAATCGGGACGTCTCAATGAAGACAGCCTTAAAATCCTCAAAGATTGTGGCATTTCGGTAGAAAACGGAAACGACCAATTGAAAACCATTGCATCCAACTTTCCATTGGAGATTTTATTCCTTCGTAATTCAGATATACCGCAGTATCTAATTGATGGCGTGGCAGATATCGCTATCGTAGGCGATAATTTACTGACCGAAAAAGGAGCCGATATCGAAATCACCGAACGATTGGGATTTTCAAAATGCCGTGTATCTGTAGCGATTCCGAAAACATTCGAATACAATAGTATTTCCGATTTAAACGGTTTACGAATCGCAACTTCTTACCCCAAAACAGTTTCGGACTATTTCAAATCAAAAAACATTACGGTCGAATTACACGAAATTTCGGGTTCTGTCGAAATCGCGCCCAATATCGGATTATCCGATGCAATTGTGGACATCGTTTCTACTGGAAGTACGCTTTTTAAAAACAACCTAAAAGAAGTCGAAGTCATTCTGAAAAGTGAAGCCGTTCTGGCAGTTTCACCAAAACTTTCTGCCGATAAAAAAGCAATTTTAGACAAACTCCGTTTCCGTATCCAATCTGTTTTAAAAGCACGAAAATCGAAATACATACTGATGAATGTTCCAAATTCTAAAATTGCAGAAATCAGCGCCATATTGCCGGTTTTAAAAAGTCCGACCGTAATGCCGTTAGCGGAAGAAGGCTGGAGTAGTATTCATTCGGTTATCAACGAAGAACTTTTTTGGGAAGTCATTGACCAACTCAAAGCAGCCGGCGCGGAAGGCATTTTAGTTTGCCCTATTGAGAAAATGGTTTTATGAGAAGAAGAGAGAAGAGACAAGAAGCAAGAGACAAGAAACAAAAGACAAGAGTAAAGAATATAGAGAATAGAAAATAGAGAATAGATGAACAAAATAATAAATCCGAATGTGTGCGAATGGGCGACACTCACACAACGACCAACCCAAAGTTTCGCAGCTATAGAAGAAACAGTGAAGGGAATTTTTAAGGAAGTCCAACAAAAAGGGGATAGGGCCATAACAAAATACACATCTTTTTTTGACGGAATTGCGATTCAGAATATAAAAGTTTCAGGGGCTGAAATTAAAGAAGCAGTTGCAAGTGTTCCTCAGGAATTAAAAGATGCGATACTGATGGCAAAATCAAATATCGAAGCTTTTCACAGTGCTCAAAAAACGGAACGCATTGAAATTGAAACAATGGAAGGTGTTTCGTGCTGGCAGGAAAAAAGACCGATTCAAAAAGTCGGACTTTATATTCCAGGAGGTTCAGCGCCACTATTTTCAACGGTATTAATGCTTGCGATTCCGGCACAACTAGCCGGTTGCAAAGAAATCGTATTGTGTTCGCCACCGGATAATGAGGGCAAAATTAATCAGGCGATTTTATTTGCCGCTGATTTATGCGGTGTCACTCAAATTTTAAAAGTGGGAGGAATTCAGGCTATTGCGGGAATGACATTTGGAACAGCAACCGTACCCAAAGTTTATAAAATATTCGGCCCAGGAAATCAGTTTGTAACCGTTGCGAAACAAGTGGCAACGCAATTCGGACTCGCAATCGACATGCCGGCCGGACCTTCTGAATTATTAGTGGTTGCAGACGATTCTGCTATTGCGGCTTTCGTAGCTTCCGATTTACTAAGTCAGGCGGAACACGGTGCCGACAGTCAAGTGGTTTTGGTTACAACTTCCTTAAAATTACTTTCCGCTGTTGAAAAAGAAGTCGAAAAACAACTGGAAAAGCTTCCAAGAAAGGCAATTGCAGCCAAAGCAATCCAAAATTCAAAATTAATCTGTTTTGAAAATAAAGAGCTGGCTTTAGATTTTATTAATGAATATGCGCCTGAACACTTTATTATTGCCACAAAAAATGAATCATTCTATGTGAATGGAATTCAGAATGCCGGTTCGGTTTTCATCGGAAATTACACTCCGGAAAGCGCCGGAGATTACGCTTCAGGAACCAATCACACGTTGCCAACAAACGGCTATGCCAAAAATTACAATGGTGTAAATCTGGATAGTTTTTTGAAAGCGATGACCTTTCAGAAGATTTCCAAAAAAGGCATTCAAAATATCGGAAAAACAATTGAAATCATGGCGGAAGCGGAAGGTTTACAAGCGCACAAAAATGCGGTAACGCTTCGTTTAAACAGTTTAAAGCAATAAGAAAATGAATTTAGAAAAATTAATCCGAACCAATATAAAAGCAATGCAACCGTATTCTTCAGCACGTGATGAATTCACGGATTTTGATCAGAAAATGATTTTTTTGGATGCGAATGAAAGTCCGTTCGAAAATGGTGTAAACCGTTATCCGGATCCGCAACAGCAAGCGATTAAATTAGTTTTGGCGGAACAGAAATCTGTGAATCCGAATCAGATTCTGTTGGGAAACGGCAGCGATGAAGTGCTGGATTTAATATTCAGAGCGTTCTGCGAACCGAATCGTGATAATGTGATTACGCTTCCGCCAACTTACGGAATGTATGGCGTTTTGGCTAATCTGAACGCCATTGAAAATCGTGAAGTTTTATTATCATCCGATTTTCAGCCGGAAATTGAACGTATTTTGGAGAAAGTCGATGCAAATACCAAAATGATTTTTCTGTGTTCCCCGAACAATCCCACGGGAAATTCCTTTTCCGATGAAAGTATCGTAACTTTATTAGAGAATTTCAACGGTTTGGTGGTTTTGGACGAAGCGTATATTGATTTTTCCGAAAAAGAAAGTTGGCTGACAAAACTCAACGACTATCCGAATTTAATCATCACACAAACGCTTTCCAAAGCCTATGGTTTGGCCGGAATCCGAATGGGAATTCTGTATGCTGCACCAGAGATTATCACTGTTTTAAACAAAATAAAACCGCCTTACAATCTGAATGTTTTATCACAGCAAAAGGCGCTAGAAGTGCTGTCTGATGGAAAATTAATTAAAACCAAAACAAATTTAATTAAAGGAGAAAAAAGAAACTTACTTAAACAATTACTTGAAGTGAATTTTATTCGAAACGTTTATCCGAGTGAAGCTAATTTTATTTTGATAAAAGTAGACGATGCTAATACGAGATACAATCAGCTGCTAGAAAAAGGCATCGTGGTTCGCAACCGAAACAATCAGCCGCTTTGTGAAAATTGCCTGCGTATTTCCATCGGAACACCGGAAGAAAATGAATTTTTAATCAACATACTAAAAACATTGTAATGGCTCAGAAAGCAGTATTCATAGACAGAGACGGAACGTTGGTTTTAGAACCGGACGATTATCAGGTAGACAGTTTATCCAAATTGGAATTCTATCCTGAAGTGTTTCAATATCTGTCAAAAATTGCAGCAGAATTGGATTTTGTAATCGTCATGGTAACCAATCAGGATGGCTTGGGAACAGTCAATTATCCGGAAGAAACTTTTTGGCCTGTACAGAATTTCATCCTTAAAGCGTTTGAAAATGAAGGAATAAAGTTTGCAGAAATTTTCATAGACCGAAGTTTTCCCGAAGACGATTTACCCACAAGAAAGCCTAAAACAGGAATGCTTACAAAATATCTGAACAATCCCGATTATGATTTGGAAAACTCTTTTGTTATTGGTGATCGTCTAACGGATGTTGAATTAGCTAAAAATCTTGGTGCTAAAGCGATTTTCATTAAAAACGAAGATGATTTAGGCGGAAATGAAATCGCTTCTTCGGCAGAAGAATTAGTCCCAACCATTGCATTGACAACAACTTCCTGGAAAGCGATTTATGAATTTTTGAAGTTAAAAGAACGTTCGGCGTCCATTATTCGTAAAACCAATGAAACGGATATTTCCATTACGGTAAATTTAGACGGCACCGGAAAAAGCAACATTAATACAGGTTTAGTATTTTTCGATCATATGTTAGACCAAATTGCGCGCCACGGACAAATCGATTTGGATATTCAGGTGAAAGGCGATTTAGAAGTAGACGAACACCACACGATTGAAGATACAGCAATTGCTTTAGGAGAAGTGTTTGCCAAAGCTTTAGGAAATAAGCTCGGAATCGAACGCTACGGATTTTGCCTGCCTATGGACGATTGTTTAGCACAGGTCGCTATTGACTTCGGAGGCAGAAATTGGCTCGTTTGGGAAGCCGAATTCAAGCGTGAAATGATTGGCCAGATGCCAACGGAAATGTTCTTTCACTTCTTTAAGTCATTCACTGACGGAGCGAAAGCCAATCTGAATATCAAGGCCGAAGGAACCAACGAACATCATAAAATTGAAGCTGTTTTTAAAGCGTTTGCCAAAGCAATCAAAGCAGCTGTAAAACGTGATACCGAAAAAATGATTCTGCCATCGACTAAAGGAATGTTATAAAATGAAAATAGCTATTATAGATTACGGAGCCGGAAATGTACAAAGTGTTCTGTTTGCCTTGGAACGATTGGGTTTTCAGGGAATACTCACCGATGATTGGAATGAAATAAAAACAGCTGATAAAGTGATTTTTCCGGGTGTGGGCGAGGCGGGTACCGCTATGAAAAAACTGAGCGATAAAGGATTAGCAGCTTTAATTCCGACATTAAAACAACCGATTCTAGGAATTTGTTTAGGTATGCAATTGATGTGCAAAAGTACGCAAGAAGGCAACACCAAAGGATTAGGTATTTTCAATGTGGAGGTAATCAAATTCACGAATCAGGTGAAAGTTCCGCAAATGGGTTGGAATATGATTTATAATTTGCAATCGCCTTTATTTGAAGGAATTCAAGAAGAGGAGTTTATGTATCTGGTACACAGCTTTTATGCTTCAAAATGCGATGAGAGTATTGCCACAACCAATTATGAAACAGAATATTCATCGGCGTTGCAGAAAAACAACTTTTACGGCGTACAGTTTCACCCTGAAAAAAGCGGAACCGCAGGAGAACAAATTTTAAAGAACTTCCTTCAACTAACCACCGATTACTAACAACTAACGACTAATTTAATGAGAATCATCCCTGCCATAGACATCATCGACGGAAAATGCGTCCGTCTTTCAAAAGGTGATTACGAAACCAAAAAAATCTACAATGAAAATCCGCTGGAAGTAGCCAAATCATTTGAAGCCCACGGAATAGAGTATCTACATTTAGTTGACTTAGACGGTGCCAAATCGAATCGGATTATCAATTACAAGGTGTTGGAACAAATTGCGACCAAAACCAGTTTGAAAATTGATTTCGGAGGTGGATTAAAATCGGATGAAGATTTGAAAATTGCCTTCGAATCAGGTGCAAACCAAATTACCGGAGGAAGTATAGCCGTAAAACAACCGGAAATTTTTAAAAACTGGATTGAAAAGTTCGGTGCAGAAAAAATCATATTAGGTGCTGATGTCAATAACGAAAAAATAGCCATTTCCGGTTGGCTTGAAGAATCACAAGAAGATTTGGTTCCGTTTATTCAAAAATACCAACAATCCGGAATTCAATATGTGATTTGTACCGATATCGCTAAAGACGGAATGTTGCAAGGTCCATCGTTCGATTTGTATCAGAAAATTTTAGCGCAAACGAATGACATAAAACTCATTGCTTCCGGCGGAATTTCAACTTTTGATGAGTTGCCCAAATTAGCCGAAATAGGCTGTGAGGGAACCATTATCGGAAAAGCGATTTACGAAGATCGAATAACATTGAAACAACTGAAGAATTTCATCTTAAACTTTTAAAATGCTCACAAAAAGAATTATTCCCTGTCTCGATATCAAAAACGGAAGAACCGTAAAAGGTGTGAATTTCGTCGATTTGAAAGATGCCGGAGATCCGGTGGAATTAGCAAAAAAATATACCGAAACCGGAGCAGACGAACTGGTTTTTCTGGATATTTCAGCCACCGAAGAGCGCCGTACCACATTGGTTGATTTGGTTCGGAAAATAGCTGGTGCGATCAATATTCCATTTACGGTTGGTGGCGGTATTTCATCTGTGGAAGATGTGGATATCCTACTTAAAAACGGTGCTGATAAGATTTCCATCAATTCATCGGCAGTAAAAAATCCAAATCTGATAAATGAAATTGCATCTAAATACGGAAGTCAATGTGTCGTCGTTGCGATAGATGCCAAACAAATTGAAAACAATTGGATGGTGCATTTGGTTGGAGGCAAAGTTGCTACAAAATTGAACCTGTTTGATTGGGCAAAAGAAGTGGAACAAAGGGGAGCGGGAGAAATTCTCTTCACATCCATGAACAACGACGGAACCAAAAATGGTTTTGCCAATCAAGCTTTAGCGAAACTGTCCGAAACCGTTAATATTCCAATAATTGCTTCGGGAGGCGCCGGTTCGATGCAACATTTCGCAGCTACTTTCATTGATGGCAAAGCCGATGCAGCATTGGCGGCGAGCGTTTTTCACTTTCAGGAAATAGAAATTCCGGAATTGAAACAGTTTTTAAGGAGCAAGAAAATAGATGTCAGAATATAGAAAACAGAAGCAAGAAGCAAGAGGCAAGAAGCAAGAGGCAAGAGGCAAGAATTAAGAAAATAGAATTAAGAAAATGAAAATAGATTTTACCAAAAATACTGATGGTTTAGTGCCAGCCATTATTCAGGACAGCGAAACTAAAAACGTACTGATGTTGGGCTATATGAATCAGGAGGCTTTGAATAAAACTTTAGATACAAAAAAAGTAACCTTCTTCAGCCGAACAAAGAAGCGCTTGTGGACAAAAGGCGAGGAGAGTGGCAACTTTCTAGAGCTGATTTCGATTGCGGAAGATTGCGACAACGATACGCTTTTAGTAGGCGTTCGACCTACGGGAGCTACTTGCCACACCGGTTCAGATACATGCTGGCAAGAACCTAACAATCTGGATTATGGATTTATATCGAAATTAGAAAAAACAATCAAAAATCGAAAAGAAAATACGAATACTGAACAAAGTTATGTTGTCTCATTGTTTGAAAATGGAATCAATAAAATTGCTCAAAAAGTTGGGGAAGAAGCGATAGAAGTCGTGATTGAAGCGAAAGATAATAACGACGATTTATTCTTAAGTGAAAGTGCCGATTTACTGTTTCATTATCTGATATTATTACAGGCCAAAGGATTTCAATTAAATGATGTCGTAAAAGTATTGCAATCGAGAGAAAAATAATTTTCAGGAATTCTCAAAATAGTGTACTTTTAAAATAAAAAATGATTTCAAAAGCCGAACTGGATTTTCTTTCCGAATTAAAACAAAACAATAACCGCGAATGGTTTGCCGAGAATAAAAAGCGATTTGAAAAACATCAGAAAGAAACGAAGCTTTTTTTTACCGAAGTGGGTGAACAATTAGGGAAACAAGACGGAATTGAGCAAGTCCAGATTTTCAGAATTTATCGTGATGTACGTTTCTCTAAAGACAAAGCGCCTTATAAAAACCATTTCAGCGTTCATTTTTCGCGTACAAAACCGATGCTTCGAGGTGGTTATTATCTGCATATCGAACCCGGCGGAAGTTTTGTAGGAGGCGGTTTCTGGGATCCGAATACTGAAGACTTAAACCGAATTCGCAAAGAATTTGAAATGGATGATGAAGAAATCCGTTCCATTATCGCCGACAACACTTTCAAGAAGTTTTTCGGTGAACTGAAAGGTGATGAATTAAAAACGGCTCCGAAAGGTTTCGATAAAACCCATCCGGCCATTGATCTGATCCGGAAAAAACAATATCTGGTAACAAGAGCATTCACGGATAAAGAAGTTTTATCGCCGAATTTCCAGCAGGAAGTTTTGGATACCTTTAAAGCCATGCGGCCTTTCTTCGATTATATGAGTGATGTACTGAGTACCAACCTTAACGGAGAAAGCATATATTAAAAAAAGCTGTCGGTTAAGACAGCTTTTTCGTTTGTGGTATTGGTTCAAAAAGGGTTAAAATTATTCTTGTTCTAAAATCATAACCTGACTTTTCAGTCGCTCGATCAGCATGTTCATCATGCGTTTATTGATGTTTGAGGAATTTTTGATGTATTCCTGATATTCTTCCACAGTAAAAAGTCCGATGATGATGCCTTTTAATGAATTTCGGAACTTAATATCGCGTTGAATCACATTTTCGATGTATGCCATTTTTTTCTCGGGAGTCAGCGAAAAGAAAACCTTCTTCTGCTTCACAGCGTAATTCATGAAAACATGAATGAACAGTTCGTTTTGTAAAACCAAAATGGGGCGCAAGATTCTGTTTTGAAAAATTTCTTCGGCAGAAGACTGCTCCGTAATTGCTCCAAGGGGCTCGCCTCTCAGATCAATAAGAAAAGTGTCGCGATTTTCCATTTTTTTTATTTTAAATTTACGAAATAAGAAACGGCCTTAGTTGGCAACCCAAAAAAAGTTATTAATAGTTTATTGTTGAAAACCCAGTTTATGAGAACTTCAAAAATATTTGTGA
Source organism: Flavobacterium limnosediminis JC2902 (assembly GCF_000498535.1). Lineage (GTDB taxonomy): Bacteria > Bacteroidota > Bacteroidia > Flavobacteriales > Flavobacteriaceae > Flavobacterium > Flavobacterium limnosediminis. The sequence continues at coordinate 76,688 of NZ_AVGG01000012.1, forward strand.
CCGTCGATGCGGTTATCTTCCGAAAAAGCACAGATTACGAATTGCTTTTAATCAAACGGAAAAATGAACCTTTTAAAGATTGTTGGGCGTTGCCGGGCGGATTTGTGGATGAAAATGAAGATTTAAAAGTGGCTGCCATCCGTGAATTGGATGAAGAAACACAAATAAAAGTTACTGATTTGGAACAGATTGGTGCTTTCGGAACTCCTTTTCGTGATCCGAGAGGACATATGATTTCTGTTGCTTATTTCGGAACAGTTCCTTCGGATACTGTAGCTATTGCAGCGGATGACGCTAAAGAAATCGGCTGGTTTGCTGTAAAAGATTTGCCAAAATTAGCATTTGATCATTTGGATATTGTAACTTTGACCCTACAAAAAATAAAACTATGAACTACCAAACCAGAAAATGGGTAAGACCGGAAGATTTAAACGCAAACGGAACCTTATTTGGAGGAAAATTATTATCGTGGATTGATGATGAAGCTGCTTTGTATTCAATCATTATCTTAAAGAATAACCGGATTGTAACCAAATTCATGTCGGAGATCAATTTCATGAGTTCGGCTCGTCAGGGTGATATTATTGAAATCGGGTTGGATGTCGTTAAATTCGGAAAAACCTCGATTACGATGCGTTGTGAAGTCCGCAATGTGATGACCAAAGCCGTGATTATCACTGTGGATGCCATTACGATGGTAAATTTAGATAGTTTCGGACAGCCTGCCATTCACGGAAAACTGAGCGCGGAAGAATATTAATATTCTATTTTAATCGCGCCGGTTTCGTTAATTTCCATATCAAAATATCGGACAGAAGCTAAAATATGATCAAAAATATCGGCCATAATGTGTTCGTATTCCACCAGACGTTTGTCGTTAACAAAAGCATAGATTTCCAATGGCATTCCGTTTTGTGTAGGCTGTAATTGTCTGCACATAAACAACATGTCTTTATTTATTCCCGGATGATTAGCAATGTAACGGTCAATGTATTTTCGGAAAACACCAAAATTGGTTAAGTTTCGTCCGTTTATTAAAACCGATTTATCAATGTTATGGGATCTGTTGAAATTATCAATATCCGTCTGACGATGGTCAAGATAAGGGGCTATCAACTGTATTTTTTTCAGATTATCAATTTCTTCCTCATTCAGAAAACGAATACTGCTGGATTTTAAAAGAATCGATCGTTTTAAGCGCCTTCCGTCTGAATCCAGCATACCGCGCCAGTTTTTAAACGAATCGGAAATCAGGAAATAAGTCGGAATCGTGGTAATGGTATTGTCGAAATTCTGCACTTTTACCGTTGCCAGGTTGATTTCGATTACATCACCGTCGGCACCGTATTTTTCCATGGTAATCCAGTCGCCGATGCGAACCATATCGTTCACCGTAACCTGAATACTGGCAACAAATCCCAGAATTGTATCACGGAAAATCAAGATGATTAAGGCAGAAATAGCTCCGAAAGTGGCTAAAAGCTGTTCTAACCTCAAATTAAAAAGAATCAGGATAAAATAGACGATGCCATAAACCCAAAGTGTAATCATGATTACCTGAATATAGCTGTCGATAGGCTTGTCCCTAAATTTCGGCTGATCTTTTAAATAATCCTTAAGCGAATTGAAGATACTTCGGATAATCCAAAGTGACAGAATTATGATGTAAAATTTGACTCCCTTAGTAAATAAGCCTTCCCAATACACAAATTCTTTAAGGATAATAGGAACGGTTTTGTATACAAAGGAAAGCGTAAAAAGATGCGCTACGTATTTTGCCGTTTTATTGGCAACCAGAAAATCATCAAAAGTTGATTTGGTTCTTTCGGCTACAATAGCCATCAGGATAATTAATACTTTTTTGAAAAGATAATCTATAATATAAGCAACCACGACGAGAACCGCAATATTAACAGCTAAGTTAATGTAGTCCGCCATCGTATCGCTAAAATCCCATGATTTTAGAAGTTTATGTGCCCAATTGAAGATTTTCATACCCTAAATTAAAGTATTTTTTTCTCAACATAAAAGGTTCCGAACGGAATTACCGATGCAATACAAACCTGAAAGTACTTTTTCCATGACCAGTTGTCTTCCATTTTGAACATTGTTGCCAAAACTACGTAAGCTACGAAAAGCAGTCCGTGTGCCATTCCAACAGGGAAAAGAAGCGTTTTGTACAAATCGATATTTGTCGGTTTCAGGAAAAGCATATTGCTGAACAAAACTATAAGAGAAATTCCTTCCAATAAAGCGACAATTTTAAAAATACGTGTCATATTAATAAGGTATTGAAAATTAAATACTTAAATGTTTAACTAACTCAACGTTTTAGATTTTCATCATAAAACAGTCCAAATGTAGCGCAGAAATTAAAGAAAAGCCACATTTTAACTAAAACTTATAAAAAAACTACGCATAAAGCGTAGTTTCGGTATTCTATAAAAAAGAGTAATCTTATTAATTAGTATGCCATAAAAGACTTGTTGTATTCTCTTAAATCGGCTACATTATTCTTGTTATTTAAATCAAGGAACAATGAAATCAGGTATTCTAAACTCTCCATATTCGTGGTTTCTTCCGTTATATTGGTAGAAGTACCGTCAAATCCTTCAATTGGTTCATCGTCCGGAATGGCGATAAAAAAGCCGTTATTGTTTTCAATATGCTCATAGGTTAAACGAATAGCCTTAACCAATACAGGATTTTGTTCTTCAAGAGCATATTCTCTTAATTTTTTTAAATCTGTAATTAATGTTTCGGCATTAAATCCGTTTTTGAATAAATCAAGCTGGATTTTATTGATTAATTTTTGTGCAGTTGGGTTTTCCACGGTAATTTGTTGATTAGTTAAGAACTTGAAATCGGTTTGCAAAAATAAACTTTATTCTCTTTTTTGAAATAAAAAACACTCATTTATTTTTCATAATCTGCTATTTACTGATTATTACACCAATAGTCCTTTTAAAATCGGGAACAGACTGCATTTCATCGGTGTTTTTTTTTATTCAACTGATTTAACATTCTATCGCATATGTAAGAAAAAAGTTTAACTTAAATTTGTAGTATTCAATAAATTGAATCAGATTCATGCAGTAAACCACAGACTGTATTTAGTTTCAAAAACGACCCTGGAACAACGGTACTTCATTTTTATGAAGCAGTGTTTTTCTATTACCAATGAGAATAAATAGTTTTTGAGATGGCTAAAAAATACGATGTCCTGATGATTCTGGAAGGAACTTATCCTTATAATGGTGGCGGTGTTTCCACATGGTCGCATATGCTTTGTAACGAGGTGAAAAATGCGAATTTCATATTATACTCCATTAATGCCCAATACGAAAGCAAATCCCGATACGAACTAAGCAGTAGCGTAAAACAGATTGTCCAGGTTCCGTTATGGTCTCCTCTTGAGCCACAGGAAATGATTAACTACGGAAAACATTTTCATACAATTGTTGGCGAAAAAGAGGAACTGGATGAGAAAATAATCGAAGAAAAATTTGTTCCCATTTTCAGAAAAATGATTACAAACATTTATTCAGACACCCGCAAGGCTGAAGATTTTGATGTAATTATCTATACCATGTGGCAGTTCTTTCAACTGCATGATTACAAAAAAACAATGCAGAGTATGGTGGTATGGAGAACATTTTGCGACTTGGTTGTGGAATTAAGCAAAAACACGAAAGAAGAAGCCACACTAAATGACCTTACTTTCGGAATGCGCTGGATCTATCGTTTTTTAATTCCGCTTACCATAGATGTCCCAAAAGTAGATATTTCGCATTTAACCATTTCCGGTTTTCCCGTAATCCCTGCTTTAGTCTTGAAATACAAATACAATACCCCAATGATTGCTACGGAACACGGAGTGTTTATCAGGGAACGTTTATTGGCCATAAATTCTTCCGAATACTCGTATTTTTTAAAAAAACTGCTTATAAAATTTTCAGAAAGCATCACGGAATTGGTCTATTATAAATCAGATCTGATTCTATCCGTAAATAAATTCAATATAAGTTGGGAAAAAATATACGGTGCCAATCATGACATTATCGAGGTGATTTATAACGGGATAGACCACAATCTGTTTGTTCCTTCACCAAAACCAGAAGCTACAAGGGATGTGCCCACAGTTGTTGCCGCAGCCCGTATATTCGATTTAAAGGACATCATCACCATGATAAAATCCTGTGGTGTCGTTAAAGAAAAAATCCCTAATGTTCAATATTTGGTTTATGGTGACAAAAACGCAGTTCCCGAATACACCAGAGAATGTGAAAAGCTGATAATGGAAATGGGTCTGCAAAACAATTTCAAAATAGCGGGGTTTCATAACAAACCCCATGAACTGTTTTGTGAAGGGGACATTTCCATCCTTACCTCAATCTCGGAAGGATTTCCGTACACAGTTCTGGAATCCATGAGTTGCGGAATCCCGGTAGTTGCCACCGATGTGGGAGGAGTTACCGAAGCCCTTGATGAAAATTGCGGATTTATATGCAAACCGAAAGCATACAGGGAAATAGGAAATTGTGTTATTAAACTGTTAGAAAACAAAGAACTGAGAGAGAAGATGGGGGTGAATGCGAGACGCAAAGTGACCGAAAATTTCACTATAGAAAAATTCATACGAGAATATGAAGAAGCCTATGAGAAAGTAATGCATACCGCCGTTGCACAAGATAATTCAAAAAATATTTATTACCAACTAGCAGAAAGAAAAGCTATGGAAGCCTCATAAATCGAAGCATAATGAATAAACACGATCAAAATATAGAGAATCTTATAAATGCCATTAAGGATAAGATTGGAAAACCTGTGAGCAATAGGGTAGTGGCCGCTACTATTGAATCATTAGGTATTCGTGACATTGATACGATGCCTGATTTCGGTTCCGCTTCCATAAGAGCCCTTGCGGATTTGGTTTACAATAAAATGATTACTGCACCGGATTATAATTCGTTGAAAAACAAAAAGGAATCGGAACTTGAGATGTCTTCAGAAACAAAAACTTTCCAGGTTTCGGATTATTTACCGATAAAGTTGCGGATTCTCGCCAAATACTATCCTTTGGGGATTTTCCACCTAATGCCTGTATTTGTTCAGATTCTGGCTATTGTTCTTTTCGGATATTCGCTGTGGACCTACATCGGCTTTAACCATATGCAATCCACCGCCGTTGTTTTGGGCGTAATTGTAGGATTGATTACCACCGGAGGTTTTGTTCAGGTAATTGGAAGACAGGCTTCATTTTATTGGAATTATGAAGATTACAGTCTGACACATAAAACCATAAATTATCTGGTTTTAATGGGCATAAAATGCATTTTTGTAGTGTTGTTCACCATTTTTTGTCTGAATTTTTTCTTTCATGTATATCCCAACAAATTACTCTTGATTTTATTCATGTATGCATTCTTAATAGGATGCCTGCTCCTTGTAATCGCACCGTTGCATACCATAAAACAACGATGGTTTATATCAGTAGCTATTTTTTTAGGAACAGTCATTGCCATTTTGCTTAAAAAGTATACCCTAATGTCAATCTATCTTACGCATTGGACCGGAATCAGCATAGCAATTATTTCTGCGGTAATCTATTTACAGTATTTTTTTAAAAACAAAATTGACAAGTACCAGATTGACTGCAATATGGAAATTCAGACTCCGGTAATGATTTATAAGAATTACTATTATTTTTTTTACGGTTTACTGGTTTATGTTTTCATTTTTATCGACCGTATTTTAGCCTGGTCCGTGGATGTGAGCGGTACAATTCCGTACATGGTGTATTTTGAAAAAAATTACGAATTGGGTATGGATATGGCTATTCTGGTTTTTCTGCTGCTTTCAGGAGTTTTGGAATACAGTTTGGCCGCATTTTCAAAATTTATCGACCTTGGTCAGAAAAACACCTCCTACAGTTCTCCGGATAAATACAACACCGGACTTTATAAAATGTATTGGCATCATATCGGTTTACTTTTCCTGTCGGCCATTTTAATTTTCATACTGATTTACTTTATGATTACTGCCTCTTGGGGATATGAAGCTCATTTCAGGGAAGTGTTTGAGGAATTAAGTTTTAAGGTTTGTATTATTGGAGGGATCTCCTATTTTTTTCTTGCCTGGGGGATGTTGAACACTTTGTATATGTTCACACTCAATCAACCGGTTAAACCTTTACGGGCAATAGTTCTTGCATGTCTGATAAATGCTGTGACAGGATTTTTACTGAGTCGTTTTATTTCCTATGAATACAGTGTTGGAGGACTTCTGTTTGGGTCTTTAACTTTTATGTTGTTAACATTAAAAGAAAATATCCAATTTTTCAAAAATTTAGACTATTACTATTATGCAGCATATTAAACTCTTTTTCTGTGTCCTTCCTACATTAATAGGACTTGAGCTTTTCGCAAATACTGATGAGAAGTCTCGTGTTCTTTTTTGTTACGGTAAATTGAATCCGACCGAAATAAAAGGGTTTGATTATGTTATTCTTGAATCTAAAAATTACAATGCATCCGATATCAAAAAAGTCAAAAGTCTCAACGGGAAAGTTTTGGCGTACATCAGTTTGGGTGAAATCAACAGCCAAGCCAGATATTACGAACAATTGAAAGACCTCACATTGGGTAAAAATGAAAATTGGGACAGTTATTATTTAGACCTGAGATCGGAAAAAACTTCAACCATACTGTTTTCAATCATTGAAAAAATATTAGCTGACGGTTATGATGGTTTATTCCTCGATAATATCGACAATTTTACCATTTACGGATTTCAGAAGGATCAGAAAAATGAAATTGTTTCTTTCATGAAAAAATTAAAATCCATTTATCCGCAGCATTTTATCCTGCAGAATGCCGGCATTGAATTGGTTCCGGAAACGGCTGGATATATTAATGGAGTAGTAGTAGAATCGGTAGCCAGCGACTACACTTTTGCAGACAATAAATACAAACTGAGAGATGAAAATGAATATACGGAATACGTCAGAAAACTCAATTCGCTGAGAAAAAAATACAATTTTCCAATAATTCTGGTGGAATACGCAGATACTGTAAAGTTATACAACGACATAAAAAAAAGAATCTCAAGAACCAATTTTCTGTATTTCATAGGAACAATCGATCTTCAGAGTTTACCAAATTTCACTAACTAATTAAAGATATGATAATTTCAAGTTACATAATTACCGGATTTGTGAGGCTGTGTCTCATGGTGCTTTTTTTGTTCTATCTGAACAGAAAAATAATTACCTATTCAAAATCTGTAAATTATTTTGATTTTATCGCCAAACAATGGTTCAAGTATGGAAGTATGTTGATCTTAATTATTTTCTGCCTTGTCCAGATCGGAATTTACAATTTATCAAATACGTTAATCATACTATTCGGAATCTTTATAATCGATTATTTCGGAATTAAGGGATTGCCTAATTTTATAAACGTCACATCACAAAAAATCAAGAAAAATATATTTGAACTTATTCAGAACATAGAACTTAAAAAACCGCTTAGCTTTTTTATTTTGCCACGCTCAAATCCGAAAGAACGCAACAACAGGCTCTGGTATCTTTTTCTGCTCTCAACTGTTGGTTTGGTAACATTTTTCAGTCGTTCTATCTTTTATCCTTTCGATATGTTTTCATTATCAGGCTCATGGATTTCAGATTTAGAAAGCGTTATTGATTTCGATTCACAAAGATGGTTTACCAACGAAATAGCCCCCGTTGGAGAGCATGCCTTAATTAATTTTTACGGAAAATTTGTAAGCGTCACACCAGAAGTTGCCCTACAGTCCTCAGGGATTTTGGAAGCAGTTTTAATAAGTGTTCTACTATTTTGGGTGGTAAACAAAATCTCCAATTCTAAAATAATTGCACCACTTCTGGCATCTCTTTTTTATGCTGTAAGTTATACCATATTACCGGTAAACCTGAGTTATATTTTACAGCATCAATCCCTTTATCTAGCAATAGCTCTCGCGCTTCCGGCTATGGTTATCTATTTGAAACCCGGATTTATGCACACCAGTAACCGGAATTGTTTTATAAACTACATAATGGCATTTACCGCAATCGGTCTTATTGATATTTTTACCCTAATCGTATTGGTTTTTCCTTTCCTGATTATCGGGTTGATAACATCTTCTCTTAAATATAAGATCTCAAATTTAATTGCCATTGCGGCATATATAATCTCTATCGCGATTCTTTGGGGAATTTACGGTATTGCATGCTTTCATTTCAGCGATGATTTCCTTTTGTTTTTACATTCCGGACTGATGTCAGTAAGCTCCTATACGTACTTTTCACATCTGATAGTTTCCTACGATAAACTGATGGTATTTTACCTGTATTTGAGTTATTTCTGTATTCTTATCTGTCTCCTTCTGATCTTTATCAAAAAAGAAAAATGGAATGCTGCCTTGTGTTTTCTGTTGTATTTCAATTTTTTGGTTATGCTTTCAAAAGTGTATAACGACTGGATTGATACTGATTTGATTAAGCTGTCATTAGGTGTTTTTATCCCTATTTTATTAGGAATTACTACTTCTATAATAATCAGGTTTGTCTATGTTTTTTACTCAAAAATAGAGGTCATAAAACCGGTATTTGCAGTTATACTGATTGCTGGGGTTCTTTATTCCGCTGTTCATTATCAGGGTAAGGAATACAAAAAACTTCACCGGACAGACAATATTCCGAAGGAGCTGATTAACGTTTATGAGAAAATAACAGCGAGTTATTTTCCTTTATCCTATGCCGTTGTAAACGATTACACTACCCAAGCAATAAGTTTAAACAAACACTTTTTTATTCATTACACCGACTTTAATGAGAGTTATCTGAAAAGGGATTCCATTTATTTTAAAAACAGAAAGAGTAAAATATTTCTCAAAAACAACCCGGAATATGTACTACCGGAAAGTATCTTGGTATTTGTCTACAAAAAAGGGGATGACAAAACCAATCGCATCATAGTCAATGTCGAAATAACGCCTGTTATACTTTCAAAACTTAAAATACTCAAAAAAAGAGGCCGGGAAATAAATGTCTACTATGAAAGCGATCTTATTAAAGTTTTTGAGATTGTAAACACCCCGAAACAAAGTAAAACAGATGATTTAATTTTCTAAACTATGAAATATAATGCTAAATATATCTCATTGAGACTTCGTGCTTTGTTTGCATTATTTATAATTGCAGCCGCTTCCGGTTGTATGAAAATTGATGAACTTACAGGATTGGATGGTCTCAATAAAAGAAACCGTGAATTATCGCTTCGAAAATATTCGGGAATACCTTTAAATTTACCTCCGTTGGTACTTTATATTTCAGATAAAGGAGATCATGAAAGTCTTTTGCTGAACGGAAATTTGCGTAAAGTTTGTGATTACACGAAGATACCTTACCGCACCATCACCTTGGAAGAATGGAATAAAGAACCTAAAATTGATCCGTCTGTTCGTGTCCTGAGTGTCCTGAACACAAAAAAACTTAATAATAACAGTGTCCCTGTTCTAATTGATTTCGTAGCCCGGGGAGGAACATTATATTTACCCTTTGGAAGTGAAGACAAACGACTTTCCTTTTTAGTCGGAATGAAGCCCGATAACGATTACGAAACCGATGCAGAAGCAGCCGGAATTCTTCACAAAACACCTTTTTTACCCGGCTATAAGAACATGTCTCATAATAAAGACCTTGTTTTTTTTGGATTAAGGGGTAAGACTTTTTCAGATAAAATAAAGATTCATGCAACGGCAATCAATAATCCAACGTATCCGGTAATAACGGAAAACAGCATTGGTAAGGGAAAAGTAATCTATTACAATTCAACCTACTTTTTTATTAAGGAAGACCGTGGTTTACTGCTTTCGGGTATTTTAAAAGGATTGGAAGGGATTCCGTACCCGGTGGTTAACGCAGGAGTTATCTTTCTGGATGATTTCCCGGCCCCTTTGTACGATATTAAAAGAGAACCTGTCGCATCAGAAATGAATCTTTCCATAACCGATTATGTACAGAGGGTATGGTGGCCGGATCTGTTAAAAATGGCAAAAAAGTTTGATATCAAGTATTCTGCCATGACAACTTTTGATTACAACGTCAATACAAAACCTCCATTCTTATTCAGAGAGTGGGATGCAAAAAAAGTAATTATCAATAATAATGAAGTGGGTTTAAGCACCTGGCTGGTTGACGATGTTCTGAAACACGGGCATGAATTAGCTTTTCACGGCTACAATCACGTTTCACTTTTGGTTTCCGACTGGAAAAACCCTGATTTCATGGTAACTTCGCTGAAAGCCGCTGAAAAAAAATGGGAGGTAAATGAATTTGGGGATCTGCCGGTAACCTACGTTCCTCCTTCAAATTATATTGACAGGGTAGGGTTGAAGCAGTTGAAAAAAGGGATGCCATCCATAAAATTCATGTGCAGTATTTTTGTTGGTGACAAACAAAACGGAGGAGCACGCGAATTTGATTTTGATCCGTATGAACCGGAACTCTTCGACTTTCCAAGAATTTCCAGCGGATTTTATGTAGATGATGACCTAAAGTATTTAATGTATTCCATGTATATGTACACCGGAATCTGGTCGCATTTTTTGCATCCGGACGATATTTACCAAATTCATGACAAATCAAATAAAACAGGTGGTACTTATGATTTACGGAATTATGATAATCTTGGTTGGTATAAAACACCTAACAGTAACCGGGCCATGTTGCCGGAATTTGATAAACTGCTGACAACCCTGAGAACTGATTTTCCGCTGATCCGGTATATGGATGCACGTGAAAGCGGCTTGATAACCAATGATTGGAGAGCTTCCTATTTTAATCATAAATCGGTAAACGGAATGTATATTGTTGAAAAATTAAAACCTGAAGAATCAAATTACAGCGAACAGGATTGGTTTGTATATGGAAGCAATGAAAAAGCAACACGCATTGAAAATCAGCTGAAAAGACAAGGTGCCAACTTTAAAAAAGTACCCTATCTGGAAGGTTATCTCTATTCAGTAAGAACCAGTAAGCCTAAATTGATTATTCCCGATTTTAAGGCAGATCTGGAAGCATCAAATTTAAATTTAGTAGCGGAAAAAGTAAATAAAGACTATCAGAGCTTTTTGGTAGAAGTAAAACGATTACTGAAAGAAGCCAATTGGGTTGATGATTCTGATGAAAAGTTTGCATTAGAATTAGCTCAATTGAGAAAAAGAATGCTTTCGGAACCAAAAATAAATCCCGAAGTATGGAACAAATACACCGAATACCTTTCCTGGGATGACAGGGCAGAAGAGGTATGGAAAATGTTGGAAGATCATTGCATCAAATATCCTTATCCTGAAAACATAATGTATTCCAAAGAATTAAGCAAAGTTATATATTATCCGAATGACCTGATACAGGAAAAATGGATGAGCGCGCAAATGCTGGTTACACCAAACGATGCCGAACTGCTAAACAATTACATTGCCTATTTCTACACGGCCGAAAATCAGGAAAAAATAAGGACCGCACTGATTAACTTACTCAAAGTGGATACATCACAGGAGAGTTTTATAAAATATATTGATTATCTGATAAATTATGAGCCGCAAAATGCAATTCCTGAACTCAACAAAATAAAACCATCGGAAGAATATAAAGAACTGGCTACAGCAATAGCCTGGATTTATGGCGATAATAATGAATTTCAAAAAGCTTATGATTGGTCAGCGTACAGTTCTGAAATTGATTTTTACAGCAGAATGCAATGGCTGATCGAATTGAAGGAATATCAGAAATTAATAAGTGATTATAATGACTATATTGAAAAAAATCCTGATGATTACAGGGTTAGGGCTCAGATGAGCATAGCCTATCACGATATGGGAAAATTTAAAGAATCATGGATACTGGCCAACGGATTACCAGAAGAATCAGCAGATAAAGAAACGATCCAAAAAATGCTTAACACCGATGTAGTGTATGAGGAGAATGCCATTCAGGATGATCTGATTGCCAATTATCCGGATTTATTTTATCCTGATGTGCTAAAACAACTGATTCGGACAAATCGTCTGGAATACGGAAATTTCTTCAAATATGATACCGATTTACAAACTAACCGGGATAACCTTTCGGCTTTCCAAAATGTTTTATCATATAATCGATATGATAAGAAGAAAAATCTGCACGGTTTTGGATTTACCTACAGTTCAATGTACAGAGTTGAATACGACATTCCCGATTATGATGACAACGTAACACATGATGTGTTCGGTATACAGTATCAGTTTAATAGTCCGAAATCGTTTGAAAAACTACAATATTGGTCAAGTTTACGATACGAATACAGCCTTCTTGAAAAGTCTTTTTTCCAATTTGGCGCAGGTGTTAATTATTCGAAAAACAAAAGTTACTCTTCTGCGGAGTTCAGGGTTGCTCCTGTGGAAAACGGGCCATCACACAGTAAAAGCATTTATCGTTGTCAGCTGAATCTTTATGAGGATTTTCATATTTTCAAATATTTCAATATTACTTTATCACTTGAAGGTAATTATTACAATGAAAGCGAAAAGCTCAATGAAGACTTTTATGTAGATGAAACCTATGAGGTAAGTGCAACAGGAAAACTCATATTTAACCGTTGGATGGAAAAAAAACACAGGTTCCTGCCCTTTGGTGAAGGAACCAAGACTAAGGCATCTTTTGGAATATCAACAATTCCGTTATCTACGGGATATCCTTACTGGATGATTGACAAGCGCTTTTTTATAGGTGGCGGTTTGGGATATGCCATTGGAAAAGCAGAGGACGATTTTAATATGAGAGTGGAAGGAGGCTGGTTTTATGATGATTATGCCGATGAATTCACCCGTTTTGTAGGAAACCTTAATTATCAGATTTTTGATTATACCGCAATTACAGCTTTGTTTGAATTTTTTCTTCAGGATAAATTTTATTCAAATTCATTACAGTTGGGCGTAAAGTATAATCTGAAACGAAAACAAAAAAAATAGGAACCGTTTTACAACGATTCCCATTTTCAATCAACTAATAAAAAAAATATGAAAGGTTTAGTGTTTTACTACAATACGTCTCGTATCATTTTTTTGTCCGTTTGAAATTTTGATATAGTATACTCCGTCACTCAAACTTTCTGTATTAATAGTCAGTTTAGTAGGCGTTGTTACTGAGTTTACATTGATTTTCTGACCCAATGAGTTGTACATTCCGATAGCATACTGATCTGCAGCTTCCATTTCAACAAATATCTCAGTATTTGCAGGGATTGGATAAACCGATGCGTTAACCGTTAAAGAAGTATCATTGTTTCCTAAATTTTGACCCACATTTACAGTAGCGTTCAGGTTGTTATATCCTGTTGCTGCTTCCCAAATGTTCGCATTAGCCATTCTGATTGCATATTCAGGACGTGCACTTAACCCAGAGGTAGCATCCGGCATGTATAAATACAAACGGTAAGACCCCTGAACCATATCTGTTGGCAATGTAATAGTTTCATTAACAGTTGTTTCCGCCTGACTTGTCCATAATCTCGGATCGCTTGTCAAAGCTTTGGTATACACTGCATTAGTTACCGTATTTTTGAAAACGATATACGCTGTTCTTTGGTTGTAAGGCGTTGCATAACCTGTATTTTTAACTTTAAAGTTAACATTCATTGTAGCTCCAATATTGGCTGCCTGTGGGAAAGCCCCGTTAACCAATTCAAAACGGTATCCTAATTTGTTTTTGATATCAGGTAAACATCCGTTAGATGAAAAACCGCTGATAACCGAAGCATTATAATCAACATTCAGATAAGACCAGTGGAATTTCTGCATTTCCTGTGTAGCGGTACCACATCCTGAACGAGGCTCGTTAACAGCACAAGTTTCTCCACCCATAGCAAGGAATTTAGTTTCCTGCTCTAAATACGGATATTCAGAGGATGTATTGGTATAGGTTCCGAAATCGGTTGAACTCGAAAGGAAACAGTCGTTATGGTGCGCCAATCTTGAAAGGGTAGAACCGTTGTAAGCCTGACCTTGTGTAAGTGCTGAAGTTGTTGAATACGTAGCCTGTTTTAATTTAGGCGTTCTGATCTGTACCATTCTTGATGAAGGCAAAGCGCTTAACAAACCGTCAACAACAGCTCTTCTGTTTGCATAATCGGATGATGTTGGTGCCATTCCGAAATGATCTGTATAATACCATTCTCCCCAAGACCCGATGAATCCGGCCTGCATAACGGCAATCACATCCACGTTATTCTGAAGTAATGGTCTAACTTGTTCTATATGAGCTAATATCTGCGCTTTTGAAGCATCTCGTTGTCCGGCTGCATCCGTATCAGAATAAGCAAAACGTACGATACATTTAATACCCGCATTTCTGATGGCATTAAAATCCGCCTGCATTTTGTTTAGGTAATCCTGAGAGATGGCAGAGGTTCTGAAATTTTCAAGATAGAATACACGCAGAATCAGGGTAATTTTTTCGTTGTTTCTGTAGTTAGTCAAGGTAGCCTGACTTAAGCTTGAATATCCGGTTGAGTGTGTTTCTGTGTGGTGGTATAAACCACGCTCCGGATTAGAGAAATTTTCCGATGAAGTAGTGTAGGTTACGTTAGTAGTTTGGGCAAAACCGATAACCGAAAACAGTAAGGCTAAGTTTAAAATGATCTTCTTCATAAATCTTTCTTTTTTAGTTGTTAGTGCGATGAGTTATTTGAATTGTAACTCGTTGCAAATCTATATGTTAGCTTCAAATAAAAAAACTAAATTATCGTTAAAATACACTTTTTGTCGACCAAATACACAATTCAACCGTTTTTATAAGTTTATATCTACAGAATCGAATTTATTGAGTCGGAAAATACCTCATTATACAAAATAAACAAATACTTAACTCATTAATTTACAATTATTTAAGTAGGAATTGTAGTAAAATTAAGTTTTTAAATCGTCGGATATCGGCAAAGTGCATTTTTTTATCGATGAAATGCATACTGAATTACTGTTTTTTGAAGCATAAAAAATGATGAATATTTTTTCTGTACCATGACACAAACACTTATAACACATTAATTATCAGTAAATTGAAACTCAAAAACGCTAAACATGGTTATGAATAATACAAGACATATTAAAATTAGTATGAAGCAATTATTGAGTAAGTAAACTAACATATTATAAGCAGCTGCTAAGAAAAACGGAATATTTTTTAAGCATATTAGCCGGTAGGTTATTATAGAATTAGATCAATAAAATTTATTCAACTGAATGGTAATCAACTATCACTACTATTTGAGATCTTCTTTTGAACTATAATGTACATTATGTAAAATAGAAATTATTAAAATGATACTATTCTATTGCGAAAACTTCCTAACTTTGTCAAAATCATAAGTAAACCCTTATATGCTTTATATACTCTTAAGTATTTGTTGTAGTGTTTCCGTTGCTATACTCCTTAAAATTGCTCGTCGTCATGAAATAAACATTCAGCAAAGTATTAACTGGAATTATTTAGCTGCGCTAATTCTTTGTTTTGTATCATATTATCCGGATGTATCGGTTATAAATAATTCAGCGCCATGGAAATTCTATTTTCCCTTAAGCGTATTATTGCCAACTATATTTCTTTTTATGGCAGCTTCCATAAAAAACATTGGTATCGTAAAAACCGATATTGCACAGCGCTTATCTTTATTTATTCCAATATTGGCTGCTTATTTTATTTTTCATGAAAATATCAGCCTGATGAAATTCATAGGCATTGGTATCGGATTTACGGCAATATTTTTGACACTGAGCCGAAAATCAGAACCTTCAGACGAAAATAAAAACTGGATCTTTCCTTTAATTGTTTTATTAGGTTTCGGAATAATTGATGTTCTTTTTAAACAAATCGCTTTATCTAAGGAAATACCATTTACGACATCGCTATTTTTTATTTTATGCGGAGCGTTTTGTATTGCTTCTTTAATCACGGCATATTCCGTAATTTTCAAAAAACGAAATTTATCATGGCGCAATTTTTTCTTCGGAATTATACTCGGAATCTTCAATTTCGGGAATATCTTATTCTATTTAAAAGCGCATAAAGCATTGGCAGACAGTCCTTCAACCGTATTTGCCGCGATGAATTTCGGTGTTATAAGTATCGGCACCATCATTGGAGTAACCGCGTTTAATGAAAAAATAACTAAAATAAATTACATCGGAATTGCGTTTGCTCTACTGGCTGTAATCATAATAACCCTTTCACAATTGTACGGTTATTAAACTTTAAGGTTCACTCCTTTTGAAATATGCTATTTTTTATTATTTTTAGGGAATTATTATTCATTCCGTTATAATTAATTTCTTACGGTTATTTTGTTGGAAATGAACTGGTAAATACTTTAAATTTGTTATGAGAAACCCTATTGCAGAGCGAATTGCCGATTTTTTGAAGCATTATCCGCCTTTTACAAGCTTAACCTATCAGGAACTGGTAACAATTTCCGAACAGGTAAAAGTGGTGTATTTGGAAAAAAATCAGATTCTGTTTAAAATCGGAGACCCCACCCACTCCTCTTTTTATGTGGTGGCTTCCGGTGCAGTCGGGCTTTCGGTGATTTCTGATGCCGAAGAAACCCTGATCGATAAATGTGATGAGGGAGATATTTTAGGATTGCGACCGTTTTTCGCTAAAAACAACTACCTGATGACTGCAAAATCAAGGGAAGACTCTATAATTTATGCCATTCCCATTGAAGTTTTCAAACCTTATGTTACGGGAAACAGCAGCGTATTAAGTTTTCTGTTGGAGAGTTTTGCATCCAACACCAGAAATCCTTACGATAAAGACCATCGCGGAAAACTGATTTCAGAAAACGTACTGTTTAATGAACAGAGCGCAACCGACATTCAATATTTCCAACCCATAAAATATACTAAAAAGCCAATTACTGCCAGTTCAAATGATATTGTAAAATATATCGCCCAAACCATGACCAGCAGACAGATTGGAAGCGTAATTATTCAGGAGAATCAAATGCCGATCGGAATTGTTACCGATAATGATTTGCGCTCGAAAATTACCACAGGACTGTTTCCCATTGAGGTTTCGGTCGATAAAATAATGACCGTTCCGGTTGTTACCGTTCCCGAGGATATTTCCATTGCTGAAGCTCAAATGATGATGCTCAAGCACAATGTCGCCTATTTGTGTGTAACAAGGGACGGAACAGAAAAAAGTGCGATTTCCGGAATTATTTCAGAACACCATGTTGTTGCGGCTCAAGCCAATAACCCAGGCGTACTTTTGAAACAGATCAAACGTGCCGAACGTTCCAAAGATCTTAAGATTGTACGTGATAAACTGACCGACCTGATCCAGAATTCAATTGACCGAAATATTCCGATTTCGCATATCACCAGTGTAGCTTCAGAAATCACGAGTGCAATAACAAAAAGAGCTATAACACTTGCTATTGAAAAAGAAGGAACTCCACCTGTCCGTTTTGCGTGGTTTAATCTCGGAAGTCAGGGAAGAAAGGAACAGCTTTTACTGACCGATGTAAATAATTCATTGGTTTTTGAAGATGTCCCGGCTGAACAATATGATGAAGTGAAAAAATATTTCCTGCGAATGTCAGAACGTGTTTTGGAAACTTTTGAGAAAATTGGTTACGAAAAAAGCGAACAGGGACTTAATGCCAACAACGAGCTGTGGTGTAAATCATTGACCGACTGGATAAAACAATATAATACTTGGATTAATACTCCAGGTGAAAAAGGAATTCACACAAGTTCGATTTTCTTTGATTACGACTTTATTTACGGAGATCCTTTCCTTGAAAAAACTCTAACCGAAGAGATTTTTTCCAAAACAGCAAACAACCAATTGTTTTACGCTTTTTTAGGTACCGATGCTATCAAAAAACCGGCTCCACTAGGTTTCTTCAGACAGTTTTTAGTGGAACAGGATGAGGAACACAAAGATACTTTTGACATTAAAAACAGAGCCATAACTCCTTTGGTGGATGCTGCCCGTGTTTTTGCCATCAGTAAAGGAATAAAAGGGATCACCAATACCTACCAGCGTTTCAAAAAGTTAGCCGATCTGGAACCTCAAAATGCCGATCTGTATCTGGAATGTGCAGAAGCTTTCCATACATTGCATTGGTTCAGAACCGAAGATGGCCTGAAAACAGATTCCAACGGAAGTTATCTCAATATCGAAGAACTCACCAAAGTTGATAAAGTAAAACTTAAGAACTGCTTTCAGCCTATCAACGACATTCAGGATTTAATTAAAAACCGTTTTCAATTAACTTATTTTACATAAACTATGCTGGATTGGTTAAAAGGCAAAGGGGATCCGTCGTTTTGGAAAGCGTATTTGGATAGTTTTGAAAAAGACAATCTAGATACTCCGGTGCGCTATGTGATTTTTGATTGTGAACGAACCGGTTTGGACTGGAAAAAAGACAGTATCTTATCCCTCGGCTGTATCGGAGTTACCAGCGATCATATAGAAATCAAAGACTTTTTTGAAGTTTTTATCGAAAATAAAAATGAAGCGCACCAAAATGAAGCTGTCGAAAAACTCTTTAAAGCACATTCTCACCAAACCGTTTCCGAATCCGAGGCGATGATGCAATTCCTGAATCATATCAAAAACAGCACTCTTGTCGGTCACAATACAAATCTTGATATCGAAATGATTAATCAGGCTTTAAAAAGAATGAATCTTGGTAAACTAAAAAATAATGTTCTGGATATCAACGTAATGTACCAGCGTTTTAAAAACCTGCCTGAAGATCAACATCATACCTTAGAAGAATTGTGTGACTTGTTTAAAATCAGAAAAAGTCACCGACATACCGCTTCAAACGATGCTTATGTAACAGCTTTATTGTTTTTAAAACTGAAGAGAAAACTAAGAATGGTTTAATTTGATTTTCAGACAAATATCTTACAGACTATTTTAAAAACGTAGATTCCACATATTTACACGGACTAGTCTGCGTAAATATGTGGAATCTGTATTTGATTTTTATAAAACTGTTTAAATCCCATTTAATTGGAATCGTCACCTTTTTTATCAGATTCTTTCATCCTTAATCTCATCTACAATTTCAGGATTCAACAAAGTCGACGTATCTCCGAAATTTGAAAAATCACCTTCAGCTATCTTACGCAGAATTCTTCGCATAATTTTTCCCGAACGGGTTTTAGGCAGACCACTCACAAACTGAATCTTATCTAACTTTGCAATCGGTCCGATATGACTCGAAACGTGCTCGTTAATTTCTTTAGTCAAATTATCACGATCCCGGTATTCCCCTATTTCTTTCAGGATAATGAAACCGTAAAGTGCATTCCCTTTGATATCATGAGGAAAACCAACAATAGCCGATTCTGCAACTGCCGGATGTTCATTAATAGCATCTTCAATGGGAGCCGTTCCTAAATTATGTCCGGATACAATCACCACATCATCTACCCTTCCGGTAATTCTGTAATACCCCACTTCATCGCGAAGCGCACCATCACCTGTAAAATATTTTCCAGGGAAAGCAGAGAAATATGTGTCCTTGTAACGCTGATGATCACCCCAAATTGTTCTCGCCATCGATGGCCACGGAAATTTAATACACAAACTTCCAACAACCTGATTTCCTTCAATTTCATTTCGCAATTCATCCATTAAAACCGGTTGAATTCCGGGTAACGGCAAGGTAGCATAAGTTGGTTTTGTCGGCGTTACAAAAGGAACAGGAGAAATCATGATGCTTCCTGTTTCGGTTTGCCACCAGGTATCCACAATCGGGCATTTTTTCTTTCCAACATGATCGTTGTACCAGTGCCAAGCCTCTTCATTTATGGGTTCTCCAACCGAACCAATTACTTTCAACGTAGATAAATCGTATTTATCAACCCATTCGTCACTTTCCTTCGCTAATGAACGAATTGCCGTTGGTGCGGTGTAAAACTGAGTCACTTTATGTTTGTCAATCACCTCCCAGAAGCGTCCGAAATCCGGATAGGAAGGAATGCCTTCAAAAATTATGGTTGTGGCTCCGTTTAACAGCGGTCCGTATAAAATATAGGAATGTCCTGTAATCCAGCCAATATCAGCAGTACACCAGAAAACATCATTTTCTTCGTGGTTAAAAATATTTTTAAAAGTATAGGCTGTCTGAACCATATACCCAGCAGTAGTATGCAGCATTCCTTTCGGTTTTCCGGTTGAACCGGAAGTATAAAGAATGAACAACGGATCTTCGGCATCCATGATTTCAGCTACGTTATTCGGAATTGCTGCATCTAAAAGAGGTTGTAACCAATAATCCCTCCCCTCTTCCATGTTTACAGTCGTATTCGTTCTTTTAGCCACCAATACTTTTTCAACAGTCGGACATTTTTCCAAGGCTTCATCGATGATTCCTTTCAAATCAATGGATTTATTTCCTCGGAAACCACCATCGGAAGTAATTACCATTTTACATTCGCAGTCATTAATTCTTGAGGTAACCGCAGAAGCAGAAAATCCTGCGAAAATCACGGAATGTATGGCTCCGATTCTCGCACAGGCCAATATGGCAACAGCCAATTCCGGAATCATCGGCAGATAAATACAAACCCTGTCCCCTTTTTTAATTCCCTGTTCGCGAAGTACGTTAGCCATTTTAGCTACACGGCTGTACAATTCGTTATAAGAAATGTGCAGTGCTTTTTCATCGGGATTGTTCGGTTCGAAAATGATGGCGGTCTTATCGCCACGCTTTGCCAAATGCCTGTCGATACAGTTTTTGGTGATATTAACTTTAGCATTAACAAACCATTTAACGTCTGCTTCGCCCATATTAAAATCAACCACTTTATCCCAGGCCTGATACCAAATAAAGTTTTCTTCCGCTATTTTTCCCCAGAATTTCCTCGGTTCGCGAATGGATTTTTTATAATGCTTGAAGTATTCTTCTAAATTTTTGATTTTATAATAACCCATAGAAATTACATTTTATTTTTGTCGTATTCACCATTTAATGCAAAGTAACCGAAAATTGCCAAACCTGAAACTATCAACGGTGTTAATATGAATAAAATTATTATTCCGAAAACCAAATCGTCCTGTTTACCCGAATTCAGTTTGGGCAATCCGAAATCCATAATACAGAAATAAGCGGCGGCAACTGAAAGTAACAACCAAAGTACACCCAATAATCGTTTTAAAAGATTCATAATTTCTGTTTTAAATTTAATTTCTCTTTTTATGATCCAGATAAACTAATCCGATTATCAGACTCAGGGAAGCTACAATAATGGGATACCACAATCCCTCGAGATAAAATTCGGGATTTCCTTTTTCTTTCGCGTTGGTTACCAGATAAGTCGAAATAGCCGGCAGCAATCCACCAAAAATTCCATTACCAACGTGATAAGGCAGTGACATCGATGTATAGCGGATTCTCGTTGGAAACAATTCCACCAGAAAAGCGGCAATCGGACCATAAACCATAGTTACAAACAGCACCTGAATCCACACCAAAAATATTAACCACCATTTGTTTTGTGGAGAAACGGTTATACTGGTTGACTTTGTTTCCGGCGCAATATTTTGTTTATTCAGATCCGTAGAAACGATTTTCGTCGCTCTTGTACCGTCCTCGTAATCATAGTAAAAAGTCGCCAATGAAATATTCTTTGCAGCATTCAAATCGGCATAACTTTCGGTTTTTATAATGGTTTTATTACTGACATTAACCGTTTCGTACATTGTTTTATATATCGGTCGATACAACAATACAGCTAACAACATTCCGGCCATCATGATTTTTTTCCTTCCGATTTTATCACTCAGCCAACCAAAGAAAACAAAGAAAGGAGTTCCTAAAAGCAATGCAATACCCAAGAGTGTATCAACCTGAGAACTCTCAACATTCATCACGGTTTTCATGAAGTTCATGGCATAAAACTGTCCGGTATACCAAACCACACCCTGACCCATTGTTGCCCCAAACAACGCCAGAAGAACAAACTTTAAATTGTATTTATGTCCGAAACTTTCCTTTAACGGATTTTTGCTTGTATTTCCTTCAGCTTTTGCTTTTGCGAATTCAGGTGATTCACTCATTTTCTTTCGGATGAGATACGAAACATACACCATGATGATAGAGATCCAGAAAGGAACACGCCAGCCCCAAGTATCGAAAGCTTCCTCTGAAAGCAGTGAACGTGTTATTAAAATTACCATTAAAGAAACGAAAAGACCTGCAGTGGCTGTGGTTTGTATCCATGAAGTCCAATAGCCTCTTTGATGAACGGGCGCATGTTCGGCAACATAAGTAGCAGCGCCTCCATATTCTCCTCCCAGTGCCAAACCTTGTAACAGCCTTAAAATCAACACCAATAACGGAGCTAAAAAACCAATGGTTTCATAACCGGGAATACATCCGATTAAAAACGTGGCTCCTCCCATAAGCAATAAAGTTGCCATAAAAGTGTATTTCCGTCCAATCAAATCGCCAAGTCGTCCAAAGAACAAAGCTCCGAATGGCCTGACTACAAACCCGGCAGCAAATGTTGCAAGGGTTGATAAGAAAGCGGCTGTAGGATTATCGGAAGGAAAGAATTTTGTTGAAATAACAACGGCCAAACTTCCGAAAATGTAAAAATCATACCATTCAATCAACGTGCCCATCGACGAAGCAGAAATAACTTTCCAAATTCCTTTGGTATCTGTTTTTACCATAATAAAGATTTGTAACTAAAATACAAAAATTCTTTAATTATTAATGAAATCATCTGTGGTGTAATTACAAATAATTTATTTTATTTGTACAAACAACACAAAATGCATTTTAACCCTGAAATAATTGACCAGAAGGCAACCTATAAATTATTGACCGGTGCCGTAATTCCGAGACCAATCGGCTGGATTTCAAGCATCAGTGAAGATGGGATTCTAAATCTGGCTCCGTTTTCTTTCTTCAATGCCGTAGGTGAAGATCCGCCGCATATAATGTTTTCAACGGTTCGTCCCAACAATTCCAATAAAGATACACTGAACAACGTTTTGGCTACAAAACAATTTGTGGTGAATATGGTCGTGGAAGATATCGTAGAACAAATGAACATCACTTCACAATCAGTGGAATCACATATTAACGAATTCGAACTGGCCGGCCTCACTCCCATTCCATCACTGAAAGTAAAAGCACCAAGAGTAAAAGAAAGTCCGATAACAATGGAATGTGAATTGGTACATCATTACACCTTAGAAGACAACAAGTACGGCGGTGCCACAATTATCGTTGGTCGTGTTGTAATGTTTCACGTAGACGAAAGTGTTTTGCTGGACGATTTCAAAATCAACATGGAAACCTATAAACCGGTAGCACGTCTGGCGGGTTCCAATTATTCCAAATTAGGAGAGATTTTTTCAATCAAAAGAACATAAACTTATGAAGTCTGAAAAATTAGAAATCAACTGTGCCATGCAAATCGGAAAACCGGTTAACGAAGTTTTTGAAGCCATCGTAAATCCGGAGAAAATGACTAATTATTTCATTTCAGAAAGCACCGGAATGATGGAGGAAGGCAAAGAATTGATCTGGAAATTTCCCGAGTTTGATTTCGAATGTCCGGTTCGTGTTGGTAAAATCGAAAAAGACCGTTACATTTCCTATTATTGGGAAAATAGCGGAGCCGAATTATTAGTTGAAATGACATTGACAGAAAGAGAAAACAATACAACATTGGTTTCCATTTCCGAAAAAAGCATGGAAAATGATGAAAAAGGCTTAAAATGGCTTTCCGGAAACTCCTTTGGCTGGTCCAATTTTCTGGCGTGCTTGAAAGCGTATCTCGAATACGGAATTAACCTCAGAAAGGGAGCTTTCGATTTCATGAAAAAATAATTATATCATTTCCGATTTTAAAATCGAATTAAATAAAATTAAAAACCGAGGCAAAAACACTTCAAAACAAATGTTTACGCCACGTTACTTTAAAATATGAAAATAACAGTTATAGGCGGTGGTCCGGGCGGACTTTACTTTTCAATCCTTACCAAAAAAGCAATGCCGCATTGCCAGATTGATGTTTATGAGCGTAATAAAGCCGATGACAGTTTCGGTTTCGGAGTGGTTTTTTCCGATGAGACATTGGGCGAATTCCTTACGCGTGATACACAATCGTATGAATTAATCCGAAGCAAATTCGCTTATTGGGATGATATTATCGTGGCAAGAGACGGTGAAAATGTAAATGTTGCAGGAAACGGATTCTGCGGTTGTTCCCGTAAAACATTACTGCAATTACTACAACAACGCTGCCGTGAAGAAGGTGTGAATTTGCATTTTGAACAGAATGTAGACGATCTTACACAATTTAAAGACAGCGATGTAATTGTTGCCTGCGACGGAATCGGAAGTGCAATCCGCACGGAGTTCGCAACAGATTTCGGCACTAAAGTCGAATTACAGAAAAATCGTTTCGTTTGGTTAGGCTCCACAAAACCATTGGATGCCTTTACTTATTTTTTCAGAACAACTCCTTATGGAACCATCGTGGCACATACCTACCAGTATGAAGCCGGAATGAGTACTTGGATTTTCGAATGTTCTGATGAAACCTGGAAAAACATCGGATTTGAAGTCGAAAATGAAGCAACCACGGTTGAGAAATTAACAGAAATCTTCAAAGAAGAACTTGATGGACATCCGTTAATCACAAATAAATCACATTGGCGTCAGTTTCCTCACGTAACTAATGAAAAATGGCATCACAACAATATCGTTTTGTTGGGAGACGCTAAAGCTACGGCTCACTACTCCATCGGTTCGGGAACAAAACTGGCTATGGAATGTGCTATTGCGCTTTCGGATGCTATTGTTGACAATCAAAACGATGTTCAGACCGCTTTTTTACAGTATGAAAAAGCAAGAAGAAACCGCGTGGAAATGATCCAATACGCCGCAAAAGTATCTCTGGATTGGTTCGAGCACATGGACAGACATATTCAGCATCCTTTTTATCAGTTTGCTTTCGGGGTAATGACCCGTGCCAAAAAAGTGACTTATGAAAATTTAGCGATTCGTGACGCTTCTTTCACCGATAAGGTTTTAACCGAATTCAATACAATCAATAAAACCGAGAACAAAGCTACTCCTGCAGCATTTACTCCTTTTACACTTCGTGAAATGACGTTGCAAAACCGAATTGTAATGTCACCAATGGGACAATATTCTGCCGAAAACGGCCTCGTTAACGACTGGCATTTTTCGCATTATACGACAAGGGCGTTAGGTGGTGTCGGATTGATTTTGGCAGAAATGACAGCTGTTTCAGAAACCGGAAGAATCACTTTAGGTTGTGCAGGCATTTACACTAAAAAACAAGCGGTTAACTGGAATAGAATCACCGATTTTATTCATCAGAATACCCAAACAAAAATAGGAATTCAGTTAGGGCATTCCGGACGAAAAGGCGGAGCTAAAAAACCTTGGGAAGGTGCGCATCCTTTAGAACAACAATGGGAACTACTTTCGGCATCGGCAATTCCGTTTAAGGAAGGAATGGCTGTTCCGAAGGAAATGAATTTAACTGATATGAATCAGATTGTTTCCGAATTTGTTCAGGCTACTAAAAATGCCGATGAAGCCGGTTTCGATATGATTGAATTACAAGCACACCATGGATTTTTACTGGCTTCTTTCCTATCGCCTTTAACAAATATCCGAACCGATGAGTTTGGTGGTAATATCGAGAATCGATTAAAATTCCCAATCCGCGTATTTACCGAAATGCGAAATGTGTTCCCGCAAAGTAAACCAATGTCGGTTAGAATTTCTGCAAGTGATTGGGCCGAAAACGGAATTTCAGATGACGATGTTATCGCAATTGCCGAAGCATTCAAAAATGCCGGTGCAGACATCATCAGTGTTTCTACCGGAAATACCGTGGCGAACCAAAAACCACAAACGGGAAGAATGTGGCAAACGCCTTTTTCCGATATGATCCGAAACAGCGTTCATGTTCCAACGATTACAGCAGGTTATATTCAGGATATTGATCAAATCAACACAATCATTCTCAACGGAAGAGCTGATTTGGTTTCTCTGGGCCGACCTTTATTGATTGATCCGAATTTTGTTCGAAACGCACAAGCTTACGAAGGTTTTCAGCCTACCGATATTCCGAAACAATACATGGCAGGAACTTCGCATTTGTATCCGTTAAAAACTTCGGAACGAAAAATGATGGAAGGAATGAAAAAAGCATTAAAACCAGAAAGCCACAAGAAAAGCTAAATGAAAAAGATAGCTTACATATTTCTTTTTTTGCTTCATTTTTCAGCTTATTCACAGAAAAATGAGGATGTGATCGCTAGTGGAAATTCGAAACTGCACTATAAAACTTTCGGTTCAGGAAAACCTATCTTAATCATCAATGGAGGACCGGGAATGAATTGTGAAGGTTTTGGCTATCTAGCTGAAGAAATTTCCAAATTCGGTTTTCAGACCATTATTTATGACCAAAGAGGTACCGGAAAATCAGTTGTTGAAAAAATAAACGACGAAACGATTTCCATGGATTTAATGGTTGACGATATGGAAAACCTGCGAAAACATCTGAAAATAGAAAAATGGACCATTCTCGGACATTCATTCGGAGGTATGTTGGCTGCATATTATGCAACGAAGCATCCTCAAAATATCGACAAAATGATTTTTTCGTCTTCGGGTGGTGTCAACATGAATTTCACGAGTTACGGTCAGCAGCGCCTGAATGCTAATCTGACGAAAACTCAAAAAGACAGTATGAATTACTATCAAAGTAAAATGGATAAAGGTGATAATTCATTGGAAACAAAAAAACAGAGAGCAAAATATTTAGCCAATGCATATGTTTATGATAAAAAAAACGCGCCAATCATTGCTGAAAGACTTATTCATGTGAATTTCGACGTTAATGGTATCGTATTTCAAAGTCTGATTAAAAACAATTTCGACTGTTCCGAAAAGTTCGGAAATTTCCATAATTCTGTTTTGATCCTTCAGGGAGAAAACGACATTATCAGCATTGATACGGCAAAGGAAATAGAAAAAGCCTTTCCGAATTCGCAATTGATTGCTTTACCAAATTGCGGACATTACGGATGGCTGGATGCCAAAGAAATGTATTTCAACGCCTTAAAGCAGTTTTTAAAAACTAAAACCAATACAACCAAAAATTAACTACCAAGTTACCCAGCATTATAAAATGAAACATTACGAAGATAATTTTGCTCACGAAAGTTTACCGCATCCGGATTTACAGCCGGAATATGCATTTTTAGAGTTACCCCAGTTTCAGCATCCCGATATGCTGAACTGTGTGGACCGTTTATTGGATTATCACATCAGAAACGGTAATGGCGATGCGGTTTGCATTCATACTTTTGAAGAAAAGTGGACATACAATGACTTGTACGAAAAGGCAAACCAGATAGCACATGTTTTGACGGAAGATTTAGGTTTGAAATCAGGAAACCGCGTGTTAATTCGTTCTGCCAACAATCCAATGATGGTAGCGTGCTGGTATGCTGTGCTGAAAGCCGGCGGAATCGTCGTGGCAACCATGCCTTTATTGCGTTCCAAAGAATTGACAACAATAATTGAATGTGCCGAAATTTCACATGCTTTTTGTGACAGTTCGTTAGCCGAAGAAATGCAATTGGTACAATCTTCTTTTTTAAAGAAGACATGTTACTATAACAATTCAGATTTGGAAAACCTGATACAGGAGAAACCGAAAACATTCAACAATTATCACACTAAATCAGACAGCGTTGCACTGATTGGGTTTACCTCAGGAACAACAGGTTTACCTAAAATGACAGCCCATTATCACAGAGACATTTTAAATATTTGCGAAGCGTTCCCGAAATTTTCACTGCAACCGACTAAAGACGATATTTTCACAGGAAGTCCCCCACTCGGATTTACCTTTGGCTTGGGTGGATTGGTTTTGTTCCCGATGTATTTCGGAGCCTCTACTTTTTTAATCGAAAAACCGAGTCCCGATTTACTTTTACAAGCCATTCAGGAACATAAAGTATCCATTTGTTTTACAGCACCAACCGCCTGGCGTGTCATCACTACAAAAGTCAAGGAATATGATATTTCCAGCTTACGCAAATGTGTTTCTGCCGGAGAAACCCTGCCTTTAAAAGTCTGGCAAGATTGGTATAACGAAACCGGATTAAAAATCATCGACGGTATCGGCGCCACTGAAATGCTTCACATTTTCATTTCTTCCAACGAAGACAATATGGTACCTGGCGCAACAGGAATTGCGGTAACCGGATACGAAGCAAAAATCGTTGACTTACAAGGAAATGAACTTCCAAGAAATGAACCGGGTCGATTAGCCGTTCGCGGAATTACAGGCTGCAAATACCTGAACCGTGAAGACAAACAACGTGATTATGTGGAAAACGGTTGGAACATTACCGGTGATGTTTTCCGTCAGGATGAAGATGGTTATTTCTGGTTCGTAGCTCGTGGCGATGACATGATTATTTCTTCAGGTTATAACATCGCTGCCATTGAGGTGGAAAGCGTACTTTTAACCCACGATGAAATTCTGGAATGTGCTGTAGTGGGATTACCTGATGAAGAACGCGGAATGTTGGTTTGTGCGCATATTGTTTTAAAAGAAAAACATAAAGCAACGGATGAATTAGCTAAAGATATTCAACAGTGGTTCAAGGAAGTAGCTGCTCCATACAAATACCCAAGGGTAATAAATTTTATTGATGTTTTACCTAAGACTGAAACAGGAAAAATACAACGATTTAAATTGAAAAATTAAACACAGATTTCGCAGATTGACACCGATTTAATTTGTGTAATTCGTGGCTAAAAATAAAAACATGAGTAATTTTTTTATAAAAGAAGAAAAAATCCGTTTCCAGCATATTGATTATGCGGGAATTGTTTTCTACCCAAGATTCCTTGAAATGCTTAACGGCATTGTGGAAGACTGGTTTGAAGAAGCTTTAGACCGACCGTTTTCCAAAATGCATGAAACAAACGGTATTCCGACAGTCGATTTAAAAGTGCAATTCAAGAAAGCAGCTCGATTAGGCGAAACCTTAACCAAAAAACTTTGGGTGAAAAAATTAGGCGATTCTTCTATTCTTTGCGGATTCCGTTTTGAAGACGAAAACGGAAAAACCTGCGTAGAAGGTGAAGTAACTTTAGTGAACGTACATATCGCTGAAGATCGTCACACGATAAAAGCAGAATCCTTTAATGAGGAAATGAAAACCAAAATTACCAAATATCTAATCGAAAATTCCAATTAATTTTTGATTTTTAAATAACTAACTTTGTGTGCCTCAGAGATTTTCTTTGAGAGACTTTGTGAAATAACTAAATTATGGAGTTTAAAAAATTTAAAGCCGCTACCGTTCAGACGTCGCCCGTTTTTCTAAATGTGGAAAAGACGATTGAAAAAGCGATTTCATTTGTAAAAGAAGCTGCTTCCAACGGTGCGGAACTAATCGCTTTTCCGGAAGTTTTCGTTGCGGGTTATCCGTATTGGAACTGGATCATGACACCGGTTCAGGGCAGTAAATGGTACGAAGAATTGTATAAAAATTCGGTTGCCGTTGATGATGAAGCTATGCAACCTTTATATCAGGCCGCAAAAGAATACAATATCCATATCGTTATGGGAATTAACGAGCGTGGTAAAAGCTACGGCGAAATTTACAACACCAACTTAATCATTGACAATACCGGAACGGTTATCGGGAAACACCGAAAACTGGTGCCAACGTGGGCTGAAAAACTGACATGGACTTCCGGAGACGGTTCTTCCTTGAAAGTATATGACACCGAAATTGGTCCGATCGGAACTTTAGCTTGTGGCGAAAACACCAATACTTTGGCACGTTTCACCCTACTTTCCCAAGGCGAACTGATTCACATTGCGAATTACATTTCCTTACCGGTTGCACCGCCTGATTATAACATGGCGGAAGCAATTAAAATCCGTGCAGCAGCACATTCCTTTGAAGGGAAGTTATTTACCATCGTTTCGTGTTCTACGATTTCAAAAGAAATTATGGATGCGTTGCGTGACGATGTTCCGAATGTGGATGAATTGCTTACGCGTAAAAACTCGGCTTTCTCGGGATTTGTGGGTCCGAATGGCGCTGTTATCGGTGAGCCGTTAATTGATGAGGAAGGAACCGCTTATGCCGAAATTGATTTGCAGAAATGCATTCAACCTAAGCAAATGCACGATATTTTAGGACATTACAACCGTTTTGATATTTTCGATTTGCGTGTGAATGTGGCTCCTACGAGAAAGATTACGTTTATTGACAATCACGAGGAGTTTAATAAGAGATAAATTAGTCGTTAGTGATTAGTCGTTAGTGATTAGTCGTTAGTGATTAGTCGTTAGTTGTTAGTAATTAGAAAAATCAGATTGAACAGCTAACAAAGTCTCTGAGGGACAAAATATTTACAGAAGACGACATTTTTATAGAAAAATCAGATTGAACAGTTAGCAGAGTCCCGGAGGGACGGCATATTTATTTATAGACAACAAGAAAGCGAAAAGACGGCTTTTTAGCCCTGATTGGAGTGATATCTTTTATACCTGACAGGTTTTAAAAACCTGTCAGGTATAAAAATAAAACGGAAAGCAGGAATATGGATTGCAAAAAAGCCCGAGCCATTCGCTTCAAAAAAATAAAAATTATGGAAGATAAATATTCAGATGACCAGATTGGTCGCGCAAGAGTACAAACCTCTCCGGAACTGGAAGCTTATTATAAAGAATTAAGCAATCTTGGAGCCGGTGCCTTATGGACAGTTGCCAACGATATTGAGCCTTGGGAGCCGCGTTCTTCCTCTGTTCCGATGCTTTGGAAATATGAGGATTTGCGTTCTTTGGTTTTAAAATCATCCGAATTGGTTACCCCGGAACAGGCGGGTCGTCGTGTGGTTTATTTGGTAAACGACAACCGTAAAGACGTGAGTGCTGCCGTGGGATGGCTGTACACCGGAATTCAGGTTACGCGTCCGGGTGAAAGTACGTCGGCGCACCGTCACAGAGCTTCTGCCCTGCGTTTTATCATGGAAGGAAGTAAAGGCTATACTGTAGTGGACGGCAATAAAATCATGCTGGAAGTTAATGATTTCGTAATTACCCCGAATTCGACCTGGCATGAACACGGTGTGGAAGCTGATGGAGAAACCTGTATTTGGCAAGATGGCTTGGATATTCCTTTGGTAAATGCGTTGGAAGCCAATGATTATGCGGTTTATGACGGAAAGCAACCTTTGGTTTCTCCGGTAAATCATTCGCCAATGACTTATGGTGGAACCGGATTAATTCCTGCCGATAAAGAATGGAACAAACCGTATTCACCTTTGTTTAAATATTCATGGAAAAATGTTTATCCGGCTTTATTGGAAGTGGCCAAAGTTAATGAAGGTTCGCCTTTTGACGGGGTTATCATGCAGTATTCCAATCCGTTAACCGGTGGTCATGTAATGCAGACCATGGGCGCTTCAATGCAATTATTACCCGCAGGTTTTAAAGGAAAAGCGCATAAACACACAGGTTCTTTTGTATATCAGTGTGCTAAAGGTCACGGATACACCATTATTAACGGAAAACGTTTTGACTGGAAAGAAAGAGATATTTTCTGCGTACCTTCATGGGCTTG
The DNA here is from genome assembly GCF_000498535.1 of Flavobacterium limnosediminis JC2902. Taxonomy (GTDB): domain Bacteria; phylum Bacteroidota; class Bacteroidia; order Flavobacteriales; family Flavobacteriaceae; genus Flavobacterium; species Flavobacterium limnosediminis. The sequence continues at coordinate 108,438 of NZ_AVGG01000012.1, forward strand.
GCACGAACACGTGAATTTATCCGAGACCGAAGACGCTTGTCTATTCTCTTTCAACGACTTACCGGTGATTGAATCATTGGGATTGTATCAGGATAAAGAATATACCGAGAACAACGGGCATCAGAATTTGGTTTAAAAAGCAAGAAGCAATAATAAAGAGAATAGAAAATAGATAACAGACTGAAAAACTTAGCAACTCAGTTACTCAGAAAATCAGCAACTTAAAAGAAAAAATGAAACTACTTACTTACAGAACAAACGATTCGGAATCAAGATTAGGGTTTATTCATAATAACCGCGTGGTGGATATGGAAGATTTTGGAGGAATTCATAACTTCCCGCTTCCTAACGACATGTTGGAATTAATCGATATGGGATTTGAAGTTATTGCAGAAATCAATGAAATGATTGGAAATACAAGAGAAATTGATTTTGAAATGATTTCTTTTCCAATGAATGCCATTACGATTCTTGCACCTATTGAAAAACCGAGAAAAAACATTATCGGAATCGGATTAAACTATACAGAGCACGTAGCGGAAAGTGCGCGTACTTTAGATACTTCGAACGAATTACCGCAACAACCTGTAATTTTCTCCAAACCGCCAACAACGGTTACCGCTACCAATACTGAGATTTTACACAATCCGAAACTGACACAACAATTAGACTGGGAAGTGGAATTGGCTGTTATTATTGGAAAAGAAGGGAAATATGTTCCGAAAGAAAATGCAATGGATTATGTTTTCGGATACACTGTTATTAATGATATTTCTGCGAGAGATTGCCGTCGTTCCGGACAATGGATTGTTTCCAAAGGTCAGGATACTTTCGCGCCAATGGGCCCGGTTTTGGTTACAAAAGACGAAATCGAAGATCCGCACAACCTGAATTTATCGTTGAAACTAAACGGAGTTGAAAAACAAAGTTCAAATACTAAATTCATGTTGTTCAACATCAATGATTTGATTAACGATTTGAGTACGGTTTTCACACTGGAACCTGGCGATATCATTGCAACGGGAACTCCGGCTGGTGTTGGTGCAGGAAGAAATCCGCAGGAATGGATGTGGAATGGTGACGTGGTGGAAGCTACTGTGGAAGGAATCGGAACGATTGTGAATACGATTAAGGAGATTTAGTTTTCAGTCACAGTCACAGTGTTCTGTTTTAGGCAATCAGTTAGTGACTTTGCGAACGACTTTGCATCTTTGCATTTAAATAACCATAAAAATGAATTTAGTTTTTAGTATTCAGCTAAAGACTTTGCGAACCTTGCGAAAACCTTTGCGTCCCGATAGCTATCGGGATTGCGGTTAAATTTTAAAAAAATGAAAAAGTACAGAATAGGACAAATAGTTCCGTCGTCAAACGTAACGATGGAAACAGAAATACCAGCCGTTTTCCGTTCCCGTGAAACTATTTTACCGGAACGTTTTACCTTCCATTCCAGCAGAATGCGAATGAAAAAAGTAACCAAAGAAGAATTGGAAGCCATGGATGCCATGAGTTTGAAATGCGCACAGGAATTATCTGATGCACATGTTGACGTAATGGGATATGCGTGCTTGGTGGCAATCATGAGTATGGGGCGCGGTTATCACTGTGTTTCGGAAGTGAATTTACATCAGGAAACCATCGCCAACGACTTCCCTACTCCAATTGTAACTTCTGCCGGTGCGTTGATTAACGGATTGAAAGTGTTAGGTGCAAAAAAAGTGTCTATTATTACTCCGTATATGCGTCCGCTTACCGATATGGTTGTGGATTATATTGAACACCAGGGCTTTGAAGTGGTGGATTCCATTGCTTTGGAAATCCCTGATAATTTAGAAGTTGCCGCTCAGGATCCGATGAATTTGTTGGAAATCTACAAACGATTGGATTTAACAGGTGTGGATGTTTTGGTAGCTTCTGCCTGTGTGCAGATGCCTTCTTTGGAAGCGATTGACCTGATTCAGAAGGAAATCGGAATTCCGGTTACTTCCGCAGCGGTTTGTACAACTTATGAAATGATGAAGAAACTAGGCATAGAAGCAAAATCTGCAATTGGCGGAGAATTACTTAGTGGGAAATACTAATTAAAAAAAGAGTTTCGTTTGAAACTCTTTTTTTTTATCTCTTAACAAACTTAGACGTAAATATAGAATTCTCTGTTTTGACTTTAAGCAGATAAACTCCGCTTGAAAAATCACTGACATCAATCACATCATTATTCAATCCGTCGAAATCAATTTTTTTCATGGTAACGTCGAAGACCTCAAGTTCATCAATATCGATTTCATTCATATTGTTTGGGAACTGAATATACAGATTATCCGTAACCGGATTTGGGTAAACCCTCATGTCTGTATTGTTAAATTCGGAACTTGAAAGCCTTGAGGAATTGAGACGGATAATGTTATTGACAAGCATTCCGTTAAATTCGGTAAAATATCCGACAAGTATAATTCTGCCGTCAGATTGAACCGCTGTATCAGTCACATAATCGTTAGTACCTGTTCCGGGACTGAAAGTATCATCAAATAAACCATCAGCGTTTAACCTTCCTATTCCGCGGAAATCATAACCGTAATAGTCGAAACATTCGGAACCCCGTATTATAATTTTACCGTCGTCCTGTAAAGCCGAAGGAAAAACCCGCAAAACACAATCATCAGTATACGGATGTGGCTGAAAAACATTCATTATATTCCCGTTAGGATCCAATCGTACAAAATTATACCCAATTATATCGTTCGTATCTGAAAGCACCTTGAAAGGCCACCCTATCAATATGTTGCCGGTTTTTTCAACAGTCAAAAATTTAGGATTCCATGTATCACCGTTGGTCCAATCTATATTTTCAGGTTCGTAAAAATTCGAGTCCAATTCTCCTTCAGAATTCATTAAAAAAATTCTTCTCACATTTCCCTGTATGCTCACATTACCAACTGCCAGAATTCTGTTATCGGTCAACAAAACCATATTCGACAATACACTTCCTCCCCCTATACCAAATGAAGATAAATCAATCGGTGAACGGAAAAAAGGATCTACATCCCCGTTGGAATATAATCGTACAATTCCCCGCAAAAAACCACCACCAATCAGAATTTTGTCATCCGGCTGAACTACAACGGTCTGAATATTTCGCACGGGTGCTTTAGAAAAAGACGTATCCAATGACCCATCTTGATTTAACCGGGCCAAATTTCCTGTAGCAGCCAGATTTCCTGTAACAGTGTTTTCCAATCTATCAAAGTTTCCGCAAATTATAATCTTCCCGTCCGATTGGAGTGCTATCATTTTCACCTCGGGATAAACAGTTACACCAATACCGGATGCAAAATCCAAATCATAAGAACCGTCCGGATTTAATCGGTTTATTTTCGTCGATTCAACGAAACCGCCACCCCCAGTGAATCGCTCAACCAAAATTATTTTTCCATCGGGTTGCAATTTCAAAATTGTTTCCGGACTAACTTGCCCCTGAACATTAAAACTTATGTCTAAAGAACCATCCTGAGCATAAATAACTAACGAGGCAAGAAAACTGATCAGGAATATAATTTTTCTCATAACGCTAATTTTTAAAATTAAACAATCAGGAAAAATTTGAGGTGTATAAAGTTACGACTTAATAGCTTTTATCTTAAATCAAACATTGCCTTTTAACTACTTAATTAACTAATAATTAGTAATTTAACAGTAAAATCATTCTGAAAACCCAATTCTGAAACAAACCCCTTCAATGTTACTCGAAACTATTATATTTCTTTCCTTATTGGCCTTTTCATGGTGAAGTAAATGGTATTGCAAAATGGATTTCTTTTTAAGAAATTTTATGTCTGTGATAGCGTTCGATTACTGAAAATCAACATAGATTTTGATATAGCTCCACTCTCAACTTTAATAAAGTAATTTTTTCGACATCAAAGAAATTACATAGTATCTACCTTATACATTGCTAAAATTTAAACATAAAAAAAGCTACAACTCTTATCGTTGTAGCTTTTTTATTGTTGAAACACTATTGCTCAAAGTCTCCGACTCTCAGCTGTCCTGATAAAATTCAGTTTACTAACTCAAAAATTAGAACGGCATTAAGATTACGTTGATACGTAAGTCTTGTGTAGTTCCATTGGTTTCGTTCAAAAAGATATCCAAAGATGAAGAAGTAACATTTAAGATTACAGGCGTCTCAACATCATTGTCATCGTCTGCAGTACCAAGACTAACAAGACTGACCATCGGTATAAAATTTGTATTGCCCTGATCTGCGAAATTAACTGTGATGGTTGAAGAACTTCCGCTGTTTGATTTGCTTGCGAAAGCTATATCTCCACCTACTGCCGTACTGATGCCGGAAGCGACATCACCTATCAGAACATAACCTGAAGTAATTTTATTCCAAGAAGCATTACCGTTTCCGTCAGACATCAGTACTTTTCTGTTACCTTGGGTACCGTCTGCAATCCTAATATTTCCTTCAACATCTAACTTTGCATCAGGACTATTTGTTCCGATACCGATACTGCCACCGTTGTTGAAAAGATTGTTGTTATTGGTTACCCAATAACTACCATTCCAATAAGGGGTATTTCCATACTGTGTGCCACTGGTCAAGAGACCTGCCGGACCTTGTGGACCCATTGGACCCGTTGCTCCATCTAATCCGTCATTTCCTGCCGGACCTTGAGGACCCATTGGACCTGTTGCTCCATCTAATCCGTCATTTCCTGCCGGACCTTGAGGACCCATTGGACCTGTTGCTCCATCTAATCCGTCATTTCCTGCCGGACCTTGAGGACCCATTGGACCTGTTGCTCCATCTAATCCATCATTTCCTGCCGGACCTTGAGGACCCATTGGACCTGTTGCTCCATCTAATCCGTCATTTCCTGCCGGACCTTGAGGACCCATTGGACCTGTTGC
>NZ_AVGG01000013.1 GCF_000498535.1 Flavobacterium limnosediminis JC2902
TCCATCATTTCCTGCCGGACCTTGAGGACCCATTGGACCTGTTGCTCCATCTAATCCGTCATTTCCTGCCGGACCTTGAGGTGTTGCTCCGTCTAATCCGTCATTTCCTGCTAAACCCTGTGGACCCATCGGACCTGTTGCTCCGTCTAATCCGTTAATTCCTGCTAAACCTTGTGGACCTTGAGGACCCATTGGACCTGTTGCTCCATCTAATCCATTCAATCCTGCCGGACCTTGAGGACCCATTGGACCTGTTGCTCCATCTAATCCATTCAATCCTGCCGGACCTTGTGGCCCCATTGGACCTGTTGCTCCATCTAATCCATTAATTCCTGCTAAGCCTTGTGGCCCCTGAGGACCCATCGGACCTGTTGCTCCATCCAATCCGTTCAATCCTGCCGGGCCTTGTGGACCTGCTATACCTTGAGGACCAATTGGTCCAGATGTTGAACTACCTGCATTTAAAGCGTAAAGAGCATAAGGTACACTTAAGAATTGACTCACTCCAACTATTGTGTAATTGGTTCCTCCGGTAGGGTCTGTTTCTGTTTTAATAAAATAAGGACCGTTTGCCCAGTTTATTGCATTATAAGAACCCGTAACAACATTTCCTCCCCCAATCTGCAACATAACCAGTCCGTTTACGTTTGAAGTTGGTGTTTGCGTTTCGGAATAAACGGCCGCACCTGTTGCTGAACCTTGCAAAACACTGATTTTCATGCCCACAGCTTGATTTACCACCAAATTATTGGAAGTATTTCTAACAACCGCCTGATAGCTCATACGATCCTGGCTTTGGGAAAATGCAGTAAGCGATGCAAATAACAAAAATGCTGAAATGTATCTTTTCTTCATAGTTTAATAATTTTAAATGTTCCTGTTTTTCTTCTATTATCGTTTGATAATTTTAAATGTTTTAACTTCTTTATTGTTATCCAATACTTTTAATAAATAGATAGCTCCTGGATATTTCTCCATTTGAATGGTTGTAGAGGCTGTTGTGACTCTTTTATTTTCAAGCAATCTTCCGTTGAAATCAAATAATTGATATTGCACATTCTCAAAATTGGATTCCTTCACCTGCAGATAAAGTAAATCGGTAGTTGGATTGGGATAAATCGATAATTCAAGGCTTACATTAAAATTATCAGCGCCTGACAATGTTTGAATTTCAATGGGTTGTTCTACACCCTGCGACAATGAACCGTTAGTTCCCGTAGCAGTAGTGTAAACGATTTGCCCCACTGAATAGCTAATAGTACCACTGCTACCTGAGACATTTTCTCCGGAGGATGCAATTGCTTCCTGAGCGTTTATCTGAGTACAACTCAAAATTGCTCCCATAAAAAGTAATTTTTTTTTCATCTTGCTGATTATAGTTATTCGTTTTTTGTATCTATTACATTTTTTTATGAATCCTGAAAATTGAAAAAAATGAAACAGAAAATCTTTTTAGAGAATAAGGCATTTAAATGCCATTTGTTATCTCCAAAAGTATTTTAAAATTATTCTTAAAAGAGGTTGTAAGTGAAGTGATTATCAATTGAGACGATACAGGAATAAGTGTAACAAAATGTGAAACAAGTGAAAAATAGGCAATCGTAAACAGTAAAAAAACGAGATAATTAATGTCCGAATCCATAAGAATTAAATTCAAAAACATCTTATTATTCCCTTAACACAGGAATAGACAACATAATGTTACGGAAAAATACTCCGGAATAGTGTATGAAAAAAGGGTTCAACTTTAATTAAAAAGTCAAACCCTGTTATTTTTAAACTTACTCACTTTTTAAGGCAGTATCCTATAAAGTATACAGATAGAATATTAATTCAATTTGGTCTTGCAGATTTTACATAAAGCCAGTTTGGCATTGTCGATGGTGGCAACACTTTCCACCGCATCGGTCATTACACATTTCTTATCCGGGCAATGCGGTAATCCCAGATTATGTCCGAATTCATGAACCGCTACTTTTTTTAAACGAATCAAAGCAATATTTTTGTCTTTATGTTTTATCCGATAAGTGGAAACCACACAGCTGTTACCCGGACAATAGCCCAATCCCATTACGCCCCAATCCTGATATTTGTAAGCGGGTAATTTCATTTTTCGGCCTTTTTCGTATTTTGTTGTTGAAATATCTTTTGCGGTAAGTCCGATGATAAAATCTAACGAATCCGGAATGGATTTACGTTGAAAAAGAATAATGCTGTCGGCTCTGTATCTCGGTGATTTTACGTTGATAAACGCTTTTTTGTTAATCGTCTTTTCGTTCAGAAGAATGGTTCTCACATCATAAAAATCGGTTATGACTTTGGCAATCAGTTTTGTTTTTTCCTTCGAAAAACCATTGTAGGCCTGTATTCCAACAACCATTTCCCTATCAGATTCAGAACTACAGGAAATTAGTATCAAAGACAAAAAGAGAAGCAAAAAGCGCATCGAATAGTTTGTTATCAGCAATTATTTCTAAAGATTTCCTGAATGTCTTTCGGAATTTCCATTGGCTGTAACGGTGACACATCAGACCCGCCTGTATTTCCAACCGGAATATGTCCTACAAATGATTTTATTCCCCCCACAAGTAATCTTGGAATCTGACCTATAATTTCTTTACGGCTTTTGATTTTGAATCCGAATTGCAACATTTTCCAATGTGTATATGTGTGCGCATAAGCGTATTTTTGTCCGATAACGTGAGCTCGTTCCAGATGATGCCAGCAATCCTTAAAGTTGTCGCTTGCCAGACACATATTGGCCAGGTCGATTTCTTTTTCAAAATAAGGTACCAACGCTTTTGGCATCGCAGTGTACATTTTCATACTTAGTTGTTAGTCTGAATTTATAACTACTGCTGCCCTGCTTTCACTTCAACCAAATCCATTTCACAAACAGGACATTTTCCAGGTTTGTCATAGGTTTTCCCGTCTTCGCAATCCATTGGGCATTGATAGGCCAATTGTTGACTATCGCCTTCTTTTGGTTCCTTTGCCGTTTGTTCTGTAGTGGTATCTTTACTTACTTTTTCACCACAGGATACAATACTTAATGTTATGATGGCAAAAACTGCCATTACTACTACTTTTTTCATGTTATTTTTTTTCTAAATATACAAAAAAGAAATCTGCTATTCGGACATAAATACAAATACTATAGAGTTACTTAATTGCTATGGCAGCACTTGTTGGCCCGGCTAAAGGCATTATCGATACAGACTTGAAACCGATTTGTCTGGCCCATTTTTCAAAATCAGAAAGTGTATAATCAAATCCGGATCCAGTTTCAATCAGCATGTTAATACTCATCATTAATCCGAAAGCATTTTTGTTTCTGTCTTCGTCGATAATATTTTCTATGGCAACAAACGTTCCGCCTTCCGGTAAAGCATCGTAGGCTTTTTTCATCAGCATCAGTTTAGTTTCTTCATCCCAATCATGCAGGATATTACCCATTGTTACGATATCTGCTTTGGGGAATTCGTCTTTAAAAAAATCTCCTGAAGCCGTATTAACTCGATCCTGCAGCTGGAATTTCTGAATAGCTTCGTTCGCAACCGGAGCCACTGCAGGCAAATCCCAGGTAACACAGGCCATATGAGGCTGGTGTTTGGCCACCATCAATGATAGTATTCCCGCCGATCCTCCAATATCCAACAATGTTTTAGCTTTTGAAAAATCTAGTTTCTGAGCCAAAGCCATAAATGCCCCCATCTGAATTCCGCTCATGGCATGAATAAATTCCTTTAATCTGTCGGGATCTGCATAAAGTTTTTCGAAGAGATTCTCTCCCTGAGTAACTTCATTTTGAGGAAGTCCTGTTAGCAATCCTTCTTCAAGATTACCCCAAAAACCGTAAAGTCTGTTGTTAAACATTTCAAGCAATCCACCTATATAAGAAGGTTTGTTTTTGTCCAGAAAGAAGTCGGTATCGATGCTGTTGGAATATTTTGCGGTTTCCAGCATGCCTTCACGGTTTAAAAAACCAAAAGACGTTAATGCATCTAAATAGTCAAATACATGTCTGTCTGTACATTTAAATCCTAAATGTGATTTGATTTCGGATGCGCTCATTGTTTTTCGCTCGGAAAGTGTTGAGAAGATCTGAAATTTTACTGCACTCAAAAGAATTTTTGAAGCCCAAAAACCCCTGCCGATTTGCATAATACTTTCTGGAGACGGATGATTTTGCGTGTTACTCATTTTATCGATGTTATTTGTTAATGCTTACTCTTACAGGTATTCAGCTTATCCGGTTTATTTTATTTACAATGCTGGAAACTGTATTTATTTCCAATTTTATTACTATCAGAATTGATTTTCATTCCCTTTTACATCTTTTTTATACAATTCAGCATTCTCTATTTCACTTCTTCAATATCTCCCATCTTCCATGATTTATCATACAAGGCTTTCTTAGGGCCATAAAATCTCGCAAGTACTTCAAATTGTTCTTTGGGGTCTGTCGGAATCCAGTTTGATTCCCCACTTTCCGGAGGAGTAGGTCCGAAATAGATATCCACAGAACCATCGTTATTTTTCTTAATACCGAGAGTTTGTGAAGAGCGCGCCATCCATTTAGCATTGCGGATGAATGTGTGTGTTGCTCGGTTGTATACTGTCATCGACCAATATTGACTAACCGGCACATTCGCAGGCACATTCAATTTATAATGCTTACTGCCATCAAACGGTTTTTCGTCTTTATCTTGTATCGTCATTAAGTAATATTGTGACTCACCAATGTGTTTGGCACTGAAAAAGGCCATGGTATAAATCACCCCTCGATTGTCTACCGGGTAGGAATCAGGAACTTCGAAATCGTTTATGATACTTTGATGTGTTTCTTCCGTAGCAGGGAAAAACCAATGAGCATCTGTATAATATCGTGGCATCGATTCATAGTTAACATCAAGCCATGCTTTTGCAGCCTTGATTGCGTAGTTTAAGATCTCCTCTGTTCGTGGTTTAGGATTAAAAGGTTTACCTCTTTCAATACCAATAGTTTTCAAAAGATCAATCATCGCTTTATCACGCTCAAGCCACGGCTCCGATTGAACCATAATATTGAGCGATTTAAAAAACCTGATATCATAGGGGATGGAAGAATCATAGATCACATTGCTTGCATCCAAAAAAGTAGTTTGTGGCGATTTGTTTTCCTGTGATAAAGGGTAAAGCTTGATTCGTTTTGAATATTCGATGGCTGCTGCAACGTCAGCTGGGCTTCCGCTTTTAAGAACCGAACGGATCAGAGCATAGCCCTGGTAGGTATTAGATGCAAGCGGGATATAACCTTTCGGCACCTTATTTACGTCATAATTTGGGGGGAGAAACAAATATTTGCCTCCTTTACCTTTATCAACTCCGCCAGGCCCGATATCTTCAATAGCCGCTTGCCAGTAGTTCATTACACTTCCGTTCAACACCCCTTTATCAGCTGGAGGAATTTCCAAAACAACTGGACCAACATCTTTTGTATTAAAAAAAGGCATGATATAGATGACATCGGGATTGGGGGTAAGAGTTTGATTTTTCCAATCCAGAAGTTTTGGCCAAATAACAATCTGATTATAGCTGCCTTTAAGTTTAGTGGCCATCTCCTGATACATAAGTTGGTAATTTACTACAGGCATGCTCCATACCGCCGCTGTCATGGCGCGGCTGTAAATCATTTCTTCCTGAATATTCGCAGGTCGAAAGACATCGGTTGCTGATTGTATAGGTGCATTCGTATTTGTTTGTTCCTGTTGCTTCTTATCACAACCTATCAAAAGCAAAATAGGCAAAAATGAAAGAAAGATTTTCTTCATAACTTTTTATATTTTTGTTTATTCTCAATATAACACTCAAGCCTAACAACTAGCCTCTTACATCCTCCTCAGTTCTAAAAGGTTACCAAATTTGCTTAATCAGCCTATTTCACTTTCATTACAGCAGGCGGGTTCCAACTATCATTTAAAACACGTTCATCCGGCCAGTAACATCTTACGTATAATGAGAACGCTTCTTTGGGTGCGGGCAACCAGTTCGTCATTTTATCCCCATCGGGAGGGATGCTTTGTACATACAGCGTTAATGATCCATCTGCATTGTATTTCAGGTTTTTATTTTTTGTCCCGAGTGAATACCGGTTAAGCTGGTTTGGGACAAAAAAATGTTCTTTACTATACATTGTGAGCGACCAAAATCCTTTTACGGGAGGCATCTGGTCTTTAGTAAAAGTTACTGTGTATTTATTATTTCCGTTCAGTCTCATGCCTGACACATCCAAATCCTGATAGAAATATTTGGTTTCATTAGGCTTGTTCACGAAAATATTCGCTTTGGCGCAGGCTGCTCTTGTAAGATAATCTACTCCAAACTGTGCTCCGTTACTTTGTGTGTTCCAATTGTTTTTTATAGGATATCCAACATTTACAAATTGAAACAATGGAGATACCAGGTTTTGTTCTGCATCTGCAGCAGCCTTCTTCGCCACTTCTTTCAACTTTGGATTCTTAGCAATTCCGTCCAGCAGCCCGTTGATTTGTGCATACCATGCTTCTTCACCCATTAGTGGTGGTACTTCTTTAATGATACCGGGAAGCTGGTCGAAGAAAGTTTCCGGCACCACCCATTTAGTTTCGCCTCCTCCTGAACTGTCCGGCGGTGTACTTTTGGTTTTTGCCCAATCCGTTATTTTCATCTTGCCATCGAACTCACTTAGCGGATACATCGTAATTTGATTAATCAGCGGTTGCACAGCCTTTTTATCAACAGGATCATCTGTTTGAAAAACACGAGGAGCAACGAATCCCAATGCAGTCGAACATTTAAATACGCCCGTTATGCCATCGGGAATTTTTCCATTCCAATCTGAACCAACAAACAGGTAAAAGCCTGGTTTTGAATTGTACATTTTCCCGAGTTTGGCAAAACCATCTGTTCGCTGGTCTGCCATCTGGTACACCCAAAAACGGTCGCCAAAATCCGGCACCTGAATAACTACAGGTTCCTTGCGTAAATCCAGCGGACCTGCTCCATACACTACATCCTGGTTTGGGCAGGCAACAACTCTTTGTTCCGACTTCATATAATCGGTAAGCATGCAAATACGATTAACTGGAGCCCCCGGCAAAACACCACCAATGTACATAGGTTCTTTTAACTGGGTGAACATTGCTACTCTGTTGTGCACATTGACCATCGGCCATCCCCACAAGTAGATAAGTTTCGTCATGCTTTTCACATACTCTTCCGTCATCACGGTATTTGGAACGATACCGGCAGGCGCATTCTGTTTTGCCGAAGTACCTTCGGAAGCAGTTATCCTATCTGAAGAATCCATGTTACCTTTTTTATCTTGATTGTTACAGGATGCAAATAGCATCACTGAACCAAGTATTGTAATGATTAAATATCCTTTCATAATATATGTTTGATAAGTTTGTTTTAAATTTTCTATTTTACTTTCCTAAAAGTCACAGGGTTGTCAATATTGGCTATCGTGCTTCAATTACCACAACAAAAAATACTTTACTTCTGTCTGTTTTTCAATGAATTAGCAACATGTAACGTAAAATTCTGTAATACTTTTCACAATCCTTGAATTAATCGTTGTAACCAATAAAAAAACCGACAAGTTTAAATTGCCGGTTTTAAAATAAGGTCCAAAATTTAAATTCTACGATCCTGCGAACGGTGTCCCGAAAATCCCGACTGCAAGTTCTGCCCAAATGATTAGGAGTGCTACTAAAATAACCGCACAAATACCAATTCGATGTTCCATTTTAGTTACCTTTCTCATTACAAATTCACACATCAAACCAGTGCCAAGCAACAGTACACCGGCAACAACAAAATCGGATAAAGTCCAATTTACTTCATCGGTGAACTGCATTGCAATTAATGGTACAGACAACAGAAACACCACTGCGAGCACAATACCGATAAGCCTCTCGTTTTTCATAATCATAACTATTAATTTATATACTAATTTTCTTGTAAATCACCCCGAAAGTATCTTCCCAATTCCATCTTAAACAGTTCACTTCCAGATTTCATTCACAAATATACTAAACTTTGAAATACAAAGTACTTTCTATTTTAAAAATTATTCATAATTTAGCAGAAAGAAAATTTACGTTATGGACTACTTTGTTGAGAAAAAATCGGTTGTTAGAAAAATATGGGGTAAGAGCGATACCGTACTTTTCATTTTTGCGGGAGCTTCTGCAGAATTTGCCCTGAACAAAGCCGTGGACTGGCTATACTTTACGGGCAAACTTCCCTCCGATCCCTTAGGCAGACTGTTCTCTACAGTCGGTTATGCCAGAAGGATTGTGTTTTCGTCTATAGATGAGGCCAATTACGCCATAGACACCATGCGAAAAATACACACAACCGTGGAACAAAACCGAGGTACCACGATACCTGACTGGGCGTACCGTGATGTGTTGTTTATGCTGATACACTACTCCATTTCCGCCTACGAACTCCTCGAAGAAAAATTAAGCGATGCGGAAAAGGAAGAAGTTTACAACGTATTTTATCGTGTGGGTTCACGAATGGGACTGAAAGAATTACCTCCGACTTACATCGAATGGCTGCCTGTAAGAAATATGCATTTGACTGAAAACCTTCAAAAGAGCGACTACAGTGCCGATCTTTTCAAACAATACAAAAAACATCTTGGCGCCATGCGGTTTAAGGTTTTGATTGAAGGGCAAAAATTAGTGGTTCCGGACAGAGTAAAGGAATTACTGCAATTCAGTGATTTTTCTTTGCTTGCACCCGTAGTACCGGTGTATAAAATAAGCAGACTGATGAAGATGGACTGGTTGCTTAAAAATATCCTGCTCCCTTCCGATTATAAAGATCAGATAAACGAATTGGATGTGCAGCCAGGTAAAAACGATGGTCATCTTATCAAAACTGCAGTGGCCAAGGACCTTTCTTAGTAACATTAACAAACGATTTTCCATCAAAGTAAAAAATTCCGGCACCCGATCCGAACCAAATATTCCCCGACCTATCCTCATAAATACTTTGTACACAACAATTTGTAAGCCCGCCTGTGGTTGTAAAAGAGGTGAATGATTGTCCGTCATAACGAGAAACACTACCCCAAGTTGAGAACCAAAGATTTCCCGCTTTATCTTCATACATGGTATAAACTTCATTACCGGCTAACCCCTCTTTCTCTGAAAAATAGGTAAATGAGTTTCCATCGTAACGACTCACTCCTTTATTTTGTGCGGCAAACCAAAAGTTACCTTTTGTATCCTGCAAAATACAATTCACAAAATTATTGGTCAGTCCGTCTTCTTTTGAAATATTGGTTAAATTTTTACCATCATAGCGATAGGCTCCTCCTCCATTTGAGGCGAACCAAATATTCCCGGTCTTGTCTTCCGTCATGTTCCAGATTATTTTTGGACTGCTTCCTCGTAACAAATCTTTTTCAACAGCTGCAGGAATCGGAAAAGGGGTAAATGTTTTTCCGTCAAAGCGACAAACTCCTTCGTTAGTGCCAACCCAAATGATTCCGGATGTATCTATCAGCAGGCTGAAAACATGATGATGGGGAAGCCCGTCTTTTTCTGTGAAATTGGTGAATTTTATACCATCGAATTTAGATAACCCTCCATCGGTACCGAACCAAAGATTACCCTCCTTATCCTCTTTTATGCCTTGCACTGAATTACCGCTAAACCCATCCAAAACAGAATAATACCGTAACGATTTCCCGTCATAACGACAAACCCCATCGCCCACGGTGCCAAACCAAAGATTCCCTTTCTTATCCTGAAAGATACGTCTGATGTACTGACTTACCTGAGTAGTATCAGGTTTGTAATCATAATAGCCAGACTTGCCCGTTGACGGTCCGTTAGATCTTATTACCACAGGACTTTTGGCCGACGCACCTACACTGGGCTGGTTCTGTCCATTGCATGACATGAAAGTAACGCTTGTTATAAAGAGTGAAACAACTGATAAGGCGGAAAATCGGATCATGTATTTTGTATTTTGAGATTGGCGTCAAAGCTACTTTGAGACGTTTTTTTCTGTTCTTCGGATTGATTTTCAATAAATTAAATATACGAATTTTCGCTGGAGTCCCGGTTTCTCAAAACACTGCTGAAAAACACTTATTTAATATCAAGTTGTCGGTTCTCTTTCAGTGCTTTTTTGTCAAGATTGCTTCCAACCAACCTTCCTATAACCAAACCAATCGGAAGGCCAATCCCAATAAAAGCCATGTTTTTAAAAATTGAGCCAAAGGCAACACCAATCGGAACACCGAATGCTGACATGCCTACTGCTGTCCAAAGGTTTGTATAATAATCCTTTTTTACGAGTTTATATTTTTTTTCAATCTCTTTCAGCAGTGTTTTTTCAAAAGCATCCAACTCTTTAAAGTATACCTTTTCATCACCTTTAAATACTTCGCTTTTATTCACAAAATCTGCTATAAAATTATGTGTTTCAGAATCGATTATCTTTCTGCTTAAAATTTCAGCAATCAGATTATTTATTGAATTTTCTTTTCCGGTAATTTTCTCCGAATTGAATTTTGAATTTTGAATTCGCATAATTTTTAAAAGTTGTATTAATTAATTTTGGTCCAGTACCGCACGGCTTTGAACAGATTGGAATTTTTGATTCTTTAAAGCATTTTATCACATAACCAAATATACGAAATGAAACTTTGGTTCCCTTTGCTTTCGGGATGACTTAAAAGCTACGTCCAAAAACCGTTGTTATATATAATTCTTCTAATGAAACTCTTTAAAGGTTTTCTGAAATTTTCTTCGCTATCCGATTAAATTCATCCAAAGAAGTAGTGCTTGTAATTTTATTGACTTTCATCCTGAATAGTGTCTTTTGTTTTCGGACAAGAACAAAACAAAAGTTGTTTCCGTCACTGTGAAAATAAGCTTCATCTCCCACATCATGAAGTTTTTTAACGCCCGCATGCTTTTCATTTGCAACTTTAATGGTGTTATAAGCCTTTTTAGCAGAAGTAACCTGATTATATTCTTCAATCATGAAATATACAGTACCTGTTTTTCCGGTTTTCTTGTCTTTGGAATTCGCGTTATAGGCTTTCTTAATTTCTAATGTATCCTTTTTAACTGTTGAGGAACTGTCACTTAAATGTGCTTTTTCACCCAATATCATTTCAGCATCCGATTTTGAAAAATAAACCTTAGTGAAGAAAGGGTGTTTTTGATGAAACAATTCTGCCGACGAATTAATTTTTGCTGTAGTGAATATCATTTTTTCTGAAGCCTTATCAGAATGTAAGTGTTCAAAACTCACAATTAGTACGGTCGAAGCGATAAGGTAATAAACGACATTCATAGCGATTGTTTTAAGGATTTCGGACAAAGACTGAAGTAAACTTACTCAAACACGATTGGTTTTGCAGCTAACGGTATCTTTACGATGTGATAGGGTTGCGTCATAATTGAAGTGGCATTTCCTGTCTGCAGATTTTCAACCGTAACAATTATGGTCTCCTCATATTCCGTAATATCGGTAATATCTATCGTATGACCACCATTTCCGTATACCTGATCAAAAATGACGATAACCGTATAACTGGTAAAATCAATTGTAGTTTCCGAAAAATAATCTTCCGTGTAATTTATTCCGAAAGGCTGATAATACGAATCGATTTCATTTTTAAAAGTATTCCAATCCGTTTCATTGGTAATTACTGTGGTTTGCTGTGAAATCCCTTCCGAGCCGTTCAGATTGTTTTTTCCGATTAATGTCGGCGTAATGGCCACCGGTGTAAATGGTTCCGGAGACAGTTCATTATCATCATTATCAGTACAGCCGAAATTCAAAACAAGTAAAAAACAAACAACTATCTTTTTCATAACGTTTCATTTTATTTGTTGTCATAAAGTTACTGCTTATTATTAAAATAAAGAGTTTAATTTCAGTTAACCCGTTTAAGGTGGCGCGCTGTGCCTGCAAATCAGAACCGGTCATAAAAAAGGTGCCCATTAATTGACACCTTTACCTGCTGACTCCAGACAGCTCGGATTTCGCGCAACGTCCTGTGTCATGTTTTATTTTTTTAATAGTGCGTCTATTTTTAAAAGCATTTGCGTTGCATTTGAATTCGTAGCATCTAATTCCAATGATTTTAAATAATCTTTTTTTGATAAAGCATATTCCTTTTTATTAAAATAGGCTTCACCGCGACTATCATAAACGTTTGATGAATTTGGAAACTCAGTAACATTCAGGTCAAAAATCTTTAGTGCCGATTCTGTTTTTGCATCTCCTAAAAATTCATACCCAAGCACATTCAATTCGCGTTCTTCAGAAAAATTATACTCCGTAGCGTGTTCCTTTTTAAGTTTTTGGTACAATTTAATTCCTTCATCAATGTTCTCGGTACATTTTTTTCTGATTGCTAATCCAATTGACTCTTTCTCAGATTTCAGAGGAAATTTTTCCCAATTATTTAAACTGGCAATACTGCATAATATCTCATTCATTATTCTGGCAGAACCATCGTTTGTCATTACAACCAATCCGTTTCCGCCTTCAAAACTGCCAATGTAATTACAAATGAATCCTTCATTGCCTCCGCTGTGGCTAAAATACTTCGCACCTTCAAAATCATAAACAAATACCCCCAGTTGATTGTTCAGCCTTTTAGCCGACATTTCTTTAGACAGTATTTTGTTAGATTTCCCTAACAATGATAATTGCGTTTCAATTATATATTTTGCCAGATCTGTTGGAGTGGTCCATAATCCGGCGGCTGCTTTTTCAGGATAAATATGATATTTCCCTTTTACTTCCCTGCCGTAAGCATAATATCCGGTGGCCAATAAATTTTCTGTTTCTTTAGCTGGTGGCTGATTATAGGAACTGCCGGTCATTTGCAACTGATTTAAAATGTTTGCCTTCATATAATCCTCATATCTTTCTCCTGTGGTATTTTCAAGAATTAACTGCGATATTGTAGTTCCTCCTCCTGAATACTGGAATTTTAAACCCGGTTCAAATACAGAACGCACCGCATTGGAATTGGCAGGTTTCATACCATCAAGAATTTGAATGGTAGTTGGCAAAACCGAACCTTTTTCATATCCACCGAAACCATGAACTGATAAACCGGCCGTATGGCTTAATAAATTGGCAATTGTAATTTTCTTTCCTTTTGAAGTGGAATCGTACGGGAATTTCCAGGATTTCAAGTAATTATTTATATCGTCATCCAGTTTTAATTTTCCTTCCTCCACGAGTTTTAGAATCCCTAAACTGTTGATGGTTTTACTTATGGATGCCGCCTGGAAAAGCGTTTGAATTGTTACAGGTTTTTTTTCGGATACATCAGCATAACCATACGCCTTTACCCATTCTACCTTGTAATCTTTAATAACAGCGATACTGATCCCGTTACAATTATAATATTCCATCCTTTCTTTTAAGGACCATTTTTTAGTTTTTGATTTATCCCAATGATTCAAATTGTTTTCAAACAACTTTATTTTGTCATTTACCTCTTGGGAAAGGCAGCTTAAAGAGACGAAAAGCAGTAAAAAGGAAAGATTTAATTTTTTCATTTGATTAATTTTTTAAGTTGTGTGCGTTTTTGAATTCTCCATCTGCAATCTGCTTTCTGCTTTCTGCTATCTGCCTACTGTTTACGTTTAGCTATCTGCCCGTTTATAGTGTGCTTGCGTTAATCCCGTGTCAAATTGTTTTACCGAAACGAGTTCCAGCTTTTGTTCCGGTCTTCCGTCTTTGAAGAGTTTTGTCCCGTTACCCACTAAGATGGGGACAACAGAAATTATAAACTCGTCGATCAGATTTTCTTTTAGAAGTTCGTTTACGATTTCGGCGCCACCGTCAATGAAAATATTTTTCCCTTGCTCTGCTTTCAGTCCTGAAATAAGATCCCGCAGATTTCCTGTGTAAAAATTTGTCCTGCCGATAGCTGGTCTTGCGGTTCTTGTGATAACAAAAGAATTTTTGTCGGGGTGTAAGTATTCCTTAACATGGTTATTTACCCAATCATACGTCTTTCTTCCAAGTATTATGGTATCTACCGATTTTATGAAGTCGGCATAACCATAATCTTCGCCATCCTTTTCAACAATTGATAAAAAACTTAAATCGTCATTCGGTTTGGCAATGTAGCCGTCCAGACTTGTTGCGATGTACAGGATTACTTTTCTTTCTGTTGTCATTTTGTTCCAATGTCAGGTTATTACAGGGTTCTTATAGCCAGAGCATTAACACGTAAATATAGCAACATTACGCCAATATTTGTACTATTTTTTTGAAGTTTTAAATGAAACCCCACTCCTGCTATCTGCCTTCAGCTATCTGTAATCTGCCTTCTGTAATCTGCCTCCTGTGCCCCGCTGCGCAAAGTCTCCCGACTTTGAGCAATAATGTTTACAACAATACTAACAGTGAAATAAATAAAAAGCTACAAATTAACATTGTAGCTTTTTTATTTATATTTGATAAAATCATTTTACAAGCCATGAAAGAAGGATATACCATAAGAGATCAGGAAAAAACACATTTTATAACAGCCACAGTAGTAGATTGGATCGATGTTTTTACGAGAAAACATAACCGGGATTGTATCATTGAATGTTTGGATTTTTGCATTAAGAACAAAGGAATGATTTTGTATGGCTATGTAATTATGAGAATCATATTCACATGATAGTTCAGTCTAAAGATGGAAAGCTATCAGACTTGATTAGGGATTTTAAAAAGTTTACTACAAAAAATATTTTGGAAAAATTTAAAACGAACCTGAAAGCAGAAGAGATTGGATGCTGGAGCGTTTCAAGTTAGCTACAGAATCACATTCAAGAAATAAAAATTATCAATTTTGGCAATATGGCAATCATGCCGAGGAGGTTTATTCTGAAAAATTCATGTGGTCAAAGTTAGACTATATTCACCTTAATCCTGTTCGTACGGGCATTGTTTCAAAACCTTCAGAATATATTTATTCAAGTGCCAGTAATTATATAAATGGTGAAGGAATATTATCAGTAGATAAAATTGATATCCCCGTTATAGACGTCTTGAAGAAATCATCAATTGAAAAAAATATTATTTTTTAATTGCTCAAAGTCAGGAGACTTTGCGTAGCGGGCGTCTTGAAGAAATCATCAATTGAAAAAAATATTGTTTTTAATTGCTCAAAGTCAGGAGACTTTACGCACCGGGGGTATTATTTTTTAGTTGCTCAAAGTCGGGAGACTTTGCGCAGCGGGAGGTTTTTAGAATTCTGTGATCTATTGTAAGAGGTAGTTCCTATATTTGTGTGTTAGCAACTATATTATGAAAAACTTTGTCATTATACTCGGCCTTTTATTTGGGTTGTTAAGTTCCTGCAATAAACATGGTAATAATATCATTGAAATTGATCCCGATAAGATTAGATCAAATGCTTCAAAAAATGGTTTGACCGTAGAGGAAAATGAAAAACTAAATATGACAATAGATGATTCAATAAAGAAAAATACTACTGGAAAGACTTTACCTAATATCATAATAACTGATATTTCGTATCAAAAGAAATTTTTTTTGGATGAACTAGATAACATTGACGGTGATTTTATTTTAATTTCCACTGATGTTTATTGTGGTTTTGGTTTAGAATGTCTTATAGATATTTTTCCTAAATCGTACAAAAAATTCAGTAAAGAGAATAAAAGCGTTCCTGTAATTTGTTTGATAAAAAGAACTGAAGACGATATTAACAACTTAAAAAGAATTAATAAAACCATCGATGAAATAAAACCTTTTTATGATTCAATTTATATCATTGACGAAAAGGAAGCAAATAAACTTAATATGCTAGTAAATCCAAGTAGATTATATGTAACGGAAGAAATGGTTGTTAAAAATATTAAATTCGGAATCAATCTCTCTGGTGATTTATACGATGAAATCAGACAAAATATTAATATTAAAAGATAAAAATACAGATGCTAACAGCGGTTTACTTCGTCAATTCAGTTCGCTTCACTCGTGTTGAGCAATAAAACAATCTAAAAAACAAAAATTATGGCACTTATCAATCCTCACATTAACTTCAACGGAAATGCCGAAGAAGCATTCAATTTTTACAAATCGGTATTTGGCGGAGAGTTCGCAATGATTATGCGTCTCAAAGATTTAGCAAGCCCTGAATTTCCAATAGCAGAAAAAGAGGCAAATAAAATAATGCACATTGCTTTGCCTATTGGTAATAATATTTTAATGGGCAATGACGTTCCGGAAAGTATGGGTCCGGTAAATGAAAATGAAAACAGATCCAAAATATCTATTAGCGCAGAAAGTCGTGAAGAAGCCGACAAGTTATTTAACGGGCTTTCAGCAGGCGGAACTATTGAAGTACCTATTGATGACAGTCCTTGGGGTTCCTATTTTGGGATGTTCAGAGACAAATACGGTATTGAATGGATGGTCGATTTTGATCCAAAATATAAAGGGAAAATATAAATACAAAACACAGTTACCCAAATGATTAAGAAATATTCGGTTTTGATATGCGTGGTTATTTCAGTGATTTTAATAGTGATAGCAACCTTAGTTTATCCTGGCGGTTCCTTGCTTGACAAAAATTCAGTAGGGTTTGAATGGTCAAAAAATTTCATAAGCAATCTGTTTGAATCAAAAGCGATAAATGGTTTAGAGAATCCGTCCCGAATTTGGGCAATCATCGGAATGGCATTCCACTCGGTTGGTTATGGAATCTTTTTTATCAATATGGCAAAAAAGATTTCTTCAAGACACGCTGCCACCATCTTAAAACTTGTAGGCGCCTTCAACATATTGTTTAATTTCTTAATCGTAACCCCCTTACACGACATAATGGTAACAATATCGAGCACTTTGTCATTGCTTGGTTTATTTTATATCACTGTATTTATCCTAATGACGAAGCGCCATGTATTTAAATTTTCGTGTATTATTTGCTTATTGACTTTTTACTATACCTTATTTTTATATGGTTCAGGCAATTGGGGATTATTGGCCATAATGCAGAAGATATCTTTCATCTGTTCAATGCTGTTAATTTTAGGACTGGAGTATTTTACCACACGGGAAGACTTTAAACACATTAAACCGGACGGACAAAAAATACAGGCCACAAACCGCTAACTGCGGTCTTTAAGAAACAGCTAAAGCCAGTATATAATTACAGTAACCAGTGCTTGCCTTCCCTCCTTCTGTTTTTCAAATTTTTCTTTCAAATTTTTCGGTATCTTTGTAATTATCAGCATTTAGCTTTCGAAACAGTCCTTTATAATTTAAATTTATGGAACCTAAAATGATATGGGCAAACCTGGTGTCAAAAGACCTGGATAGAACAACCAAATTCTATACAGCGTTAGATTTTAAAGCAAACTGTATCCCAACGGACGAATTAACGAGTTTCATTTTTGGTAAGGACAAATTTGTTATTAATTTCTTTACCCAAGAACGATTTGAGAGCAGTGCGAAAAGCGAGGCTGCCAATCTTGAAAAGCAAAACGAAATAATTTTTTCTCTTTCCGCCGAAAGTAAGGAAGAAGTTGACCAATGGTACTTAAAGGTTAAAAAAGCCGGTGCAAAAATTTATTCTGAACCGGAGAAATTTGAAAAAGGTTACACTTTTGGATTTGAAGATCCTGACGGTCATAAATTCAATGTATTGTATTGGCCGGGAATGTAATTGAACCTGCCGCCAAAAAAACTCCTTATCAAAGCCGCCAAGACATTGCGCATCATTTTGTTTAAATCCTTTAATCTAAAAAACATGAAGAATAAATTTTTAAAGTTTTTAATAACAGTAGTACTTCTTCTTATCGGTATTGACAACGGAATTTATGCGCAAACCAAGGATGACACAGTTAAAAATATTGAAGCCACATTTCCTGTCATTGATGAAATGTTCAGTAGCTATGCCAAACAAAATCATTTTCCGGGAGTGGTATACGGACTGGTACTAAACGGAAAATTAATTCATACCGGGAATTTAGGGTATTTAAACACTTCACAAAAAAACAAAGCCGACAGTAAATCGCAATTCCGGATTGCTTCCATGACAAAGAGCTTTACTGCGATGGCGATTGTACAACTTAGGGATGAAGGCAAGCTTAAGCTCGATGATCCTGTATCCTTATATATTCCTGAAATGGCAGCGCAAAAGTATTTGACTACCGATGCCTCCCCCATCACCATTCGTCATTTACTTACGCATGCGGCGGGTTTTCCGGAAGACAATCCTTGGGGAGACCGGCAAATGGCTAAATCAGATGAAGAATTTATCGCCATGATTAAGAAAGGGATTTCTTTTTCAAACGCCCCGGGTTTAACCTTTGAATACAGCAATATGGGGTATGCCATGCTGGGCTACATTATAAAAAAGGTTTCGGGGCAATCTTACCAAACTTATATCACTGAAAATATTCTGAAACCTCTGGGTATGCTGCATACGTATTTCGAATACAGCAAAGTACCTCCAAATGAACTCGCACACGGATACCGCTGGTTCAACGAAAAGTGGGTGGAACAACCCATGTTGCACGACGGCACTTATGGCGCTATGGGTGGCATGATTACTTCCATTGAAGATTTCTCCAAGTATACCGCATTGCATCTTACTGCCTGGCCTCCCCGAAATGATCCGGATAACGGCCCGGTAAAAAGAAGTTCTGTCCGTGAAATGCAGTTTCCTTCAAATATCGGTTCTTTTAATCCTCAAAATACCTATCCTTATAATCGTTTATGCCCTACGGTAACAGCCTATTGCTATGGATTGGTTTGGACAAAATATTGCAATAACATCGTCTATATTGGTCATGGTGGCGGATTGCCGGGTTTTGGAAGCAATTGGAAAATAATGCCTGACTACGGAATAGGGATTATCTCTTTCAGCAATCTGACCTATGCCGACATGAATCTGATAAACTTAAAAGTTTTAGATACCGTCATAGCTCTTGCAAAACTGAAACCACGTCAATTACCGGTGTCGGCTATTTTAAATCAGCGGAAAAACGAATTAGTCAGTTTATTGCCCGAATGGAAAAATCCGGAAGCAAAGCCCATTTTTGCGGAGAACTTTTTTATGGACTATTTCCCCGATTCTTTACGAAAAGAAGCCACTGCCCTATTTAATAAAGCCGGTAAAATCAGTAAGACGGGTGAACTTATTCCTGAAAACAATCTGAGAGGATCATTCATTCTGGAAGGTGAAAATAATGATATCGAAATCAGTTTTACACTGACACCCGAGAATCCGCCACTGATTCAGGAATACAATATTAAAGAAATAAAGAAAACTAAAAAATAGATTAACAGTAAGCCCCAATTGGAACGTGAATAATCAAAAAAATGTAATATTATGAAAACAATTATTGCTCTTTTATTTTTTGCGACAGTAAGTATCCAAGCACAATCAATAGCTTCAGAGGAAGCTTCTAAAACTGAAATACTCAAATTAAGTAACGATTGGTCGATGGCTATTATAAATCGTGATTCGCAGGTACTGGAAAATGTATTGGCGCCTGATTTTACGCTTAATGGATCGTTACCGAGAAATATATGGATGGATAACACGCTCCATCATATAAAAACTTCCGAATTAAAAATGATTCAAGAACCTAAAATTACCGTTTATGACGATATGGTAGTTTGCGAAGCAATTTGGCACTTTAAAGCCTCATTCGATGAAAAAATAAAAATCGACGGTGATTATTTGATTACTGACATTTGGAAAAAAAATAGCGGATCTTGGCAAGTAATAATAAGATTATCAAAAGAAAACAAATAATATCTGTTTTGCTAACGATTCACTCGTATTTTCCTCTATTTAGTTTTATTTGAATGGATTTATTAGATAATCCAAACAAACGACTTTGCTAAACATAAAGTAACTCAGTTCAAAAACATATAATTATGAGAAAAATAATTGTTTTGTCAATGATTACATTAGATGGAGTCATGCAGGCACCCGGCGGACCAGAGGAAGATACTTCAAACGGTTTCAAATACGGCGGCTGGACGGCATCGTATGGTGACGAAATTTATGGAAAGGTGGTGAAAGAAGAGTTACAACCTGCAGATTATCTTTTGGGTAGAAAAACATTTGAGATTTGGGCCAACTACTGGCCTGATCATGCCAACTTTTGGCCGGGTATCAATGACGGAACAAAATACGTCCTGTCAAACACCTTGAAAAAATCAGACCCGATGATTACCGAGTGGAAAAATTCTGTACTCATCAAGGATGTGGCTGATATCAAAAACATCAAGGACTCAGTAGGTTCTGATATTCAGGTTTGGGGCAGCAGTGAACTCATTCATTTGTTGCTTGAAAATGATTTGGTAGATGAACTCCGGCTCAAAATTCACCCGTTACTTCTTGGCGAAGGGAAAAAATTGTTTGGCGATGGCACGATTCCGGCAGCATTTACATTAACAGAAAGCACTGTTACCACAACCGGAGTGATTATTGCCACTTACAAGCGAGCCGGAGAAGTTAAGACTGGTACTGTTGGGTTTTAAAGTAGCTAAAACAAACTATATTGTTTTTTATCTGAAAAATAAATCTAAACTATGAGAAAACTAATTGCAGCAATCAATATGACACTCGACGGGTTTTGCGACCACACAGCAGTGATTGCAGATGAAGAATTACATTCGCATTATAATGAGTTGTTACGTAATGCAGGTGCCCTTATATATGGAAGGATAACCTATCAACTCATGGAAAGTTATTGGCCGTCTGTTGTAAAAAATCCAACCGGCATCAAATCATTCGATGAATTTGCGATACTTATAGACAATATCCCAAAGATTGTTTATTCACACACACTGAAGAATGTTGATTGGAAAAACACAATATTGAAAGGGGAAATCATTAAAGAAGAGATTTCAGCACTCAAGCAACAGGCAGGCAAAGATATTTTTGTTGGCAGCCCAAGCCTGATAGTGGCCTTATCTCAACTTGACCTGATTGATGAATACCAGCTTTGCGTTCATCCGATTGTTTTGGGAAGCGGCTTACGACTATTTAAAAACATTGAGCACAGAATTGACCTTAAACTCTTAAATACAAAAACATTTGATAGCGGTGCGGTAACGCTTTACTATGAGCCGATAAAAAAATCAGTTAATGGTTAAAATGACAAATCCTCGAAAAGAAAATAACGTGAACGCCTAACTGTGACTATAACATGACGGGTGGTTCGCCGCAATACAAAAAACGAAACCTCCAATTCACGCAATTATTTTTATCTTCGTGGTTTAATTTACACTCAAATTAGTTCTCCATGCGCATTGATCATTTTTTAGACACACTACGTAACCACCCCGAAAACATTGCTTTTACCGATACAATAGCAGTAATTGATGCGAATTACGAATTTACGCCGATTCGTTTTATAAACGGAAACGCCGTGAACGAGGCTGGTACCAATTCAGGCTCCTGCAAATTGTTTTCATTTGCCCGGTTGCAACAGTTAAGCAAGGAAGAAACGCTGAATTGCTTTGGTGCGTACTATCGTCAAGATGTACTGGAACACCCTGAAGCAACTGACCATGCCAATATCCGCAATTTTATGGTTACCGGTTGGGAAGGCATACACTTCGATGCAGAGGCGCTTCAGCCAAAATAAAGAACGCTTTTCTGCTGCTTTTTTAGTAGTCTTGTAAACTGCACCCGCCTGTTTTTAATGGGTGTAGTTTACATAAAGTGTGGGGAACTAATACCTCTATTACCGTCTGAACTCTCCTCGTACTATCTGCCATTTTAATAAAGGCCGCCTCAACTCTTGTGACAAATAATTTATTTGAAAAAAATATCACAACTTCTGTGACAAATAAATTATTTTTAAAATTTTGTCACAACTTTTATTTCTTTGATTACTTAGAAGAATTTTAATACATTTGAGTATAGTTAC
>NZ_AVGG01000014.1 GCF_000498535.1 Flavobacterium limnosediminis JC2902
TTATACGGTAACCACCACAGGAGGATGTACACCGGCAGCTACGGCTACGGGTGCAATCACTGTGAATCCGATTCCAAATGCAATTGCGACACCTTTATCACAAACTATTTGCTCAGGATCGATATCCAGTATCGCATTATCAAGTGCTGTACCCGGAACAACATATACTTGGACGGTGGTTCAGACAGGTGTAACGGGAGCAGCAGATGCGAGTGGGGCTACAATTACACAAGTGCTGACCGCGTCAGGAACTACAACGGGAACGGCGGTGTATACTGTAACCCCAACGGCTAATGGATGTATTGGTACTGCAATAGTGGTTACGATTACTGTAAACCCATTGCCGATTGCTACAGCAACTCCAACATCAGAATTGATTTGTTCGGGTCAGACAACGAGTATTTCTTTAAGCAGTAATATTGTCGGAACGACTTATTCATGGACAGTTACTCAAGTGGGTGTTTCAGGTGGAACATCGGGTAATGGCAGTACTATTTCTCAGATCTTAACAGCAACAGGCAATGCAATGGGAACAGCCACTTATACGGTAACCCCGATGTTTAACGGTTGTTCAGGTACACCATTGAATGTTGTTGTAAGTGTGGTGCCGAGAGCAACAATGAGTGCCACTCCGGCTGCTACCAGTATTTGTTCTGGTGAATCAGCATCTATTGCTTTTGCAAGCGGTTTGCCGGGAACCGTGTATAATTGGAATGTGATTCAGACATCGGTAACGGGTGCAAGTAATGGAACAGGAACATCCCTGTCGCAAGAACTGACAGTTACCGGGAATACTCCAGGACAAGCTGTGTATACGATTACTCCGGTTACCAACGGGTGTCCGGGGACACCAACAACAGTAACAATTACTGTGAACCCTATTCCGGTTGTAACGGCAAGTCCGTCCGGTCAGATTATTTGCTCAGGGACAGCTACTAATATTGTGTTGACGGGTAATTTGCCGAATATGACGTTTACCTGGGATGTTGTTCAGGATGGGGTATATGGTGCATCTTCAGGTAGTGGCAGTGTTATTGATCAGACTTTATCAACGGTAGCCTTATTACAGGGAACGGTGGATTATATTATTACTCCTTATGTAAACGGATGTTCGGGAGCATCAATTACGGTAACGGTGAAGGTTAATCCGACACCGGAGGTATTTGGAAGTCCATCCGATACGGAAATTTGTAGTGGTGATAATGCAGAATTTTCATTGATGCCAAATATTCCAGGTACAGTCTTTACATGGACAGTGGTTCAGAATGGGGTAACAGGGGCTTCGGACGGAAGCAGTAGTGCTAATCCAGTATTTGTGAGTCAGCCGATAAAAACAACGGGTCCAACTGCTGGTACAGTGATATATACGATTGTGCCGTCTGCAAATGGATGTAATGGTATTCCAATCACCATTACTTTTATGGTAAATCCTTTACCACAACCTCAAATTCAGGATGGATTCATCTGTGTGGATCAGGGAACAGGTACGGTTTTATCTAATCATACGTTAGATACCGGATTGGGTAATGCAGGTCATGATTTTGTGTGGTTCCTGGATGGTGTGGAAATACAGGGAGCAACAAGCAGTACTTATATTGCGAATCAGGCGGGTGTTTATTCTGTACTTGCCACAGATACACTAACGGGATGTGTCTCAGAACCTGTTGAAGCAACGGTGACAGAATCGTATACCGGCCAATCCCTGAATTTATATGTGAATGAAGCATTCAGTGGTAATCCAACCATTACTGCTATAGTGACAGGAGGTTCCGGAAATTTTGAATACCAATTGGATGGAGGTGCTTATCAGACTTCCAATGTTTTCACAGGAATTTTACCTGGATTACATGAAGTGCATGTGATTGATGTGAATGCATGTACTGATTTGACTAAAACTGTATTTGTAATCGGATATCCTCATTTCTTCACTCCGAACGGTGACGGGTATAATGATACCTGGAACATTTGGGATTTACAGGATCAGCCGGATGCTGAGATTTTAATCTTTGACCGTTACGGGAAATTAATCAAGCAAATTACTCCGGCAGGTGATGGGTGGAACGGAACTTATGATGGGCAACCATTGCCTTCTACAGATTATTGGTTTACTGTTAAATTTAAAGATGGTGTTAACAGGGAACAGCGTATATTTAAATCACATTTTTCGATGAAACGGTAATGTTAAAATATTTAATTTTGTAAAAAAAAGACTGCTTTTTGCGGTCTTTTTTTATTTTTTTAACAAAAGAATAATGTTTTGTGTTATGTTAAAGTGATTTTTTTTTTATTTTTAATACATATATGTGTTATTTTTGCTTTTTACAGCCAAACTATAATACTATGAAAAAAAATTACTTACTCTTATTCCTCTTTGGGTTTTTGTCATTCTTTGTGAATGCGCAGGCACCTGGGAACATTGGAGTTACAACTACTTCTGCTCCGGATATATGTAATCCCGGGGAGAGTGTGACGCTTTCGTGCAATTACTTCCAGATTTTTCAGCAAACTGGTTATGCAGTGGCACCAATAACTTATAATCCGCCATTTGGAGCAACGGCTGGTTCGGCAACGAATCTTACTATTGATGACAGATGGTCGGGGATAGTTGACTTAAAAGGTTTAACACCTCAGGATTTTAATTTCTGTTTTTATAATAACAGTTATTTACAGTGTCTGATATCAACTAATGGTGTAATGACTTTTAGTCTAGCTGGTGTTATACCGGGAGGGTTCTACACTCCTAACAGTGGCAGTACTTGGGTAAATTCAGGACCTATTCCATATCCAGGTGCGGCAGCTGCGGCACCTTTTAGAAATTCAATTAATGGTGTTTTTCAGGATATTAACCCGGCGGTTAATAATGCTTTTGCTATACCAAATATTAATTATTACACTGTAGGAACTTATCCAAATCGGGCTTTTGTGGTGAATTTTGCGAATGTTGCACAGTATGGTTGTTCTTCGGATGCAACAGTGGGGGCGCAAACGAGTCAGCTTGTGCTTTATGAAGCAACTAATATTATTGATGTTTATGTAAAAAGACGATATCCTTGTGTTTCCTGGTCAAATGGAAATGGGTTAATTGGGGTGCAGAATCAAGCAGGAACAGTAGCTACATCTGCCCCAGGAAGAAATGGTGGGACTTGGATTACTAATAACGAAGCTTGGCGATTTACTCCCAACGGAGTCATGATGAATCCAACTTTTCAATGGACGGATAATTTAGGAAACGTTGTAGGTAACACGCAAACTATTACTGTTGCGCCTAATGCAACTACAACTTATACGGTAACGGCAACTTACCCTTCCTGTAGTCCATCAGTAACCTATCAGGTTACGGATCAAACGACAGTTAATCTGGTTAACATACCTGCTGGTGTACCTGCTACCTTGTACAATTGTCAATTATCGCCGACACCAGCGTCTTATAGTTGGGATTTTACTCCTAACGGAACGGCAATAATGGCACCTCTAAATCCTGCAAATTATGTACTTAGTTATCATACGACTCAAGCCAGCGCGCAAGGGACGGATGCTACCATAATAACAGGAAGTACAACAAATTATACTACACCCGGTACCACTGCTACAACAACTATCTGGACGGCAGTTGAAGATTTAAATACGGGATGTAGAAAGGTTCAGTCTTTTGATCTGGTCGTTAGAAGTTGTACAGCCACCCCGGTTCAGCCACCAAATTTAGTGGTTTGTGATACTGATGGAAACGGTACGGAATCGTTCAATTTAACGCAGCAAAATACGCCTATTTTAGGAGGTCAAAATCCTGCTGATTATACGATTACATATCATACAACTGCGGCAAGTGCTGACGGAACAAACTTGAACAGTGCTTTAATTCCTGCAGGTGCGGCCGTTGGTCAGAATCAGAATTTTGTAAGTGCTGGGCAAACGATATATGTCAGAATGGAAAGCGTTAGCACTCCGGGTACTTTTGGGACGACTACTTTTCAGTTAGTGGTAAATCCGCGTCCGGCTATAACCGGAACAATGTCAGCATGTATTGGTTCCACAACGCAATTAACGGG
The DNA here is from genome assembly GCF_000498535.1 of Flavobacterium limnosediminis JC2902. Taxonomy (GTDB): domain Bacteria; phylum Bacteroidota; class Bacteroidia; order Flavobacteriales; family Flavobacteriaceae; genus Flavobacterium; species Flavobacterium limnosediminis. The sequence continues at coordinate 4,047 of NZ_AVGG01000014.1, forward strand.
TGCGGGAACTCCGGCAGCCTCAAACGCATGGACATCATCGGATACAACCGTAGCTACGGTTAATTCATCAGGATTGGTGACAGGTGTAGCAGCGGGAACAGCTATAATAACTTATACAGATAATAATGGTTGTTCTAATACAACAACAGTTACAATTAATGCATCACCAACTGTAACGCTTAACAGTCCGACAACCTGCCAGGGGGGTACGGTAACCTTAACAGCTGTGCCAGGTGTTCCGGGAACATATAATTATGCATGGACGGTTCCTGCCGGTGTTGTTGATCCAGGGAATGTTCCAGGTTTTACGACTACTGTCGGTGGAGCTTATGGAGTAGTAATTACAGATCAGGTAACTAACTGTTCAAGTTTAACTGGGGCAGGAGTGGTTACTGTAAATCCTTTACCAACAATATCGGGAACATTGTCAGCTTGTATTTCTTCTACATCGCAATTGACAGGTTCGGGTATTCCTGCAGCGGTTTCCCCTTGGACATCGTCTAATTCGGCTGTTGCAACTGTGAACGCGAGCGGATTGGTTTCGGCTGTATCGGTTGGAACATCAACAATAACCTATACAGATAGTAATGGATGTTCGATTACAGCAATCTTTACCGTAAATGCTTTGCCAACTATTAGCGGTTCCAATGTAATCTGTGCAAACGGAACGACTCAATTAAGCGGAACGGGAACACCAGCAACTTCAAATGCTTGGGTTTCATCTAACACAACGGTAGCTACAGTAGATGCTACAGGATTGGTTACCGGAATATCGGCAGGTTCAGCCATTATTACCTATACTAACAATAACGGTTGTTCGAATACTATAACAATAACTGTAAACGCATTACCAACAATAAGCGGTACATTATCTGCTTGCGTTGGTGCTACAACACAATTAACAGGTTCGGGAACAGCCTCGGCAGTATCACCATGGGTTTCATCCGACACGGCTGTTGCGACGGTGAGTGCCACCGGATTAGTAACAGGTATATCTGCCGGTACCACAACAATAACATATACTAATAATAACGGATGTTCGATAACGGCGACTGTAACTATCAACGCTTTACCAACAATATCCGGAACATTAACGGCATGTATAGGTGCAACCACCCAATTAACGGGTACGGGAACGCCTGCAGCAACAAATGCCTGGACAACATCAAATGCTTCAGTGGCAACTGTTGATGCTATAGGATTGGTAACCGGAGTTTCTGCCGGTACAGCGACAATTACATATGTTAACAATAATGGTTGTTCAACAACGGCAACGGTTACTATTAATGCATTGCCGACAATTAGCGGAACATTAACAGCTTGTCAGGGTGCAACTACCCAATTAACAGGCTCGGGTACTGCTGCGGCTTCAAATCCATGGACATCTTCCAATACAGCGGTAGCTACCATAGACGCAACGGGATTAGTTACGGGAGTTGGTGCAGGATCAGCTACGATTACTTATACCAACAATAATGGTTGTTCTGTTACTGCCACAGTTACCATTAATGCTTTACCAACGATTTCGGGAACATTGTCAGCTTGTATTTCTTCTACCTCTCAATTGACAGGTTCTGGTATTCCTGCAGCGGTTTCTCCTTGGACATCGTCTAATACGGCAGTTGCTACAGTGAATGCGAGCGGATTGATTTCAGCTGTTTCAGTTGGAACGTCAACAATAACCTATACAGATAGTAATGGATGTTCGATTACAGCAATCTTTACCGTAAATGCTTTGCCAACGGTTAGTGGTTCGAATGTAATCTGTGCAAACGGAACGACTCAATTAAGCGGAACGGGAACACCAGCGGTTTCAAATGCATGGGTTTCATCTAACACTACAGTTGCAACAGTAGACGCTGCGGGATTAGTTACCGGAATTTCAGCAGGAACGGTTATCATTGCTTATACAGATAGCAATGGCTGTTCGAATACGATAACAATAACTGTAAATGCATTACCAACGATAAGCGGTACCTTATCCGCTTGTGCTGGTTCGGCGACTCAATTAACCGGATCGGGAACACCGGCAGCAGCAGGAGCATGGTTTTCATCTGACACAGCAGTTGCTACGGTGGACAATACCGGATTGGTGAGTGGACTTACTGCCGGAACCACTACAATAACATATACTAACAACAACGGATGTTTGATAACGGCGACTGTAACCATCAACGCTTTACCGACAATATCCGGAACATTAACGACGTGTATAGGTGCGACCACTCAGTTAACAGGTACGGGAACACCGGCAACATCGAATGCATGGGCAACATCGAATGCTTCAGTGGCAACTGTTGATGCTGCGGGATTGGTAACCGGAGTTTCTGCAGGTACAACGACGATTACTTATGTGGATAGTAACGGTTGTTCCACCACAACAATTGTAGATGTGTTATCGTCTCCAACAGCTTCGATTTCAATATCAGGTGCATCTACAATATGTACGGGAACCACAACGGATATAACAATTTCAGGAACACCTAACGGAACGGTTAATTATACCGTGAATGGGACTGCAGCGTCTGTTGTTTTACCTGCATCTGGAACGGTAACTTTCACAACGGCAAACTTATCGGCACAAACA
>NZ_AVGG01000015.1 GCF_000498535.1 Flavobacterium limnosediminis JC2902
TGTTTGTGCCGATAAGTTTGCAGTTGTGAAAGTTATCGTTCCCGATGCAGGTAAAACAACAGACGCTGCAGTCCCATTCTCGGTATAATTAACGGTTCCGTTCGGTGTTCCTGAAATTGTTATATCCGTTGTGGTTCCCGTACATATTGTAGATGCACCTGATATTGAAATCGAAGCTGTTGGAGACGATAGCACATCTACAATTGTTGTAGTGGAACAACCGTTACTATCAACATAAGTAATCGTCGTTGTACCTGCAGAAACTCCGGTTACCAATCCCGCAGCATCAATAGTTGCCACTGAAGCATTCGATGTTGTCCATGCATTCGATGTTGCCGGTGTTCCCGTACCTGTTAACTGAGTGGTCGCACCTATACATGTCGTCAATGTTCCGGATATTGTCGGTATAGCGTTGATGGTTACAGTCGCCGTTACCAAACATCCGTTATTATTAGTATAGGTTATTGTTGTGGTTCCAGCTGTAAGTCCGCTTACCAATCCGGTATTGTCTACCGTAGCAACTGCTGTGTCAGATGAAAACCATGCTCCTGCTGCTGCCGGTGTTCCCGATCCGGTTAATTGAGTCGCCGAACCAGCACAAGCGGATAAGGTACCGCTTATCGTTGGTAACGGGTTAACCGTAATCGTCATCGGAGCTGTAGGCGCACATTGTCCGGCATCCGGAGTAAAAGTATACGTAGTTGTGATTGTATTGTTCAAAGCCGGAGACCATGCACCCGTTACACCTTCATTCGAGGTTGTTGGTAATGCCGCTAACGTTCCACCGGAACAAATTGGGAGAACTTGTGTAAATGTAGGTGTAACCATCGGATTCACCGTGATAGTCATCGTAGTCGGAACTGAACATTGACCAATATTTGGTGTAAATGTGTATGTGGTTGTAGCTGTGTTATTCATGGCAGGTAGCCAAATTCCCGTAACACCTTCATTGGAAGTTGTAGGTAATGCTGATAACGCAGCCCCTGAACAAATTGCAGCGACCTGTGTAAAAGTCGGTGTTACAGTCGGCGTTACCGTAATAGTCATCGTAGTCGGAACCGCACATGGTCCCGCATTTGGTGTAAAAGTGTACGTAGTTGTAGCAGTATTATTTAATGACGGAGACCATGTTCCCACAATTCCTTCATTGGAAGTAGTTGGTAATGTCGTTAATGATCCACCCGCACAAATTGGAGCAACTTGTGTAAATGTAGGCGTCACATTAGGTGTTACCGTAATAGTCATCGTAGCTGTTGTTGCGCACAGTCCTGCATCCGGAGTAAAAGTATACGTTGTTGTCGTTGTATTGTTCATAGCCGGAGACCAGGTTCCTGTTACACCTTCATTCGAAGCTGTTGGCAAGGCCGTTAGCGTTCCGCCTGAACAGATTGGTGCAACCTGTGTAAATGTTGGTGTCACAAGCGGATTCACTGTGATAGTCATCGTAGTCGCAATCGAACACTGACCAGTACTTGGTGTAAAAGTATACGTAGTCGTTGCTGTATTATTCAAAGCCGGTGACCAAGTTCCCGTAACCCCTTCATTGGAAGTTGCAGGCAATGCCGATAACGAAGTTCCGGAACAAATTGGCGCAACCTGTGTAAATGTAGGTGTTACAACCGGATTTACGGTAATGGTCATCGTAGTTGGAACCGCACATGGTCCAGCATTCGGCGTAAAAGTATAGGTCGTTGTGGCAGTATTATTCAAAGCCGGTGACCACGTTCCCGTAATACCATCATTAGAGGTTGTTGGCAATGCTGTTAACATCCCTCCGGAACAAATTGGTGCAACCTGAGTAAATGCCGGTGTCACATTAGGCGTTACCGTAATGGTCATCGTAGCTGCACTTGCGCATTGACCCGTAGTTGGCGTGAATGTATAAGTAGTAGTGGCTGTGTTATTCAAAGCCGGCGACCATGTTCCCGTTATGCCTTCATTGGACGTAGTTGGCAATGCCGCTAACGATCCTCCTGAACAAATTGTCGGAACCTGTGTAAATGTAGGCGTAGCACCCGGAGTCACCGTAATGGTCATTGTGGCTGTAGTGGCACATTGTCCGGCATTGGGTGTAAATGTATAGGTCGTGGTAGCCATATTATTGATAGCTGGCGACCAGGTTCCTGTTACTCCATTATTGGAAGTTGTCGGTAAAGCAGGTATAGCTGCCGAAGAGCAAACTGGTGCAACCTGAGTAAAAACAGGCACCGTATTCCCATTATTCACATAGGTAATTTCTACCGTAGTGGTACAATATAAGGTGGTCCAATTGAATCTATAAATACCCGGTACAGAAAATCCTGTGATGGTTGTAGTATTAGCACTAGTATTAGCGATAACTGTTGCTGATGGGTTAGTACTGTCTGCCGACCAGATTCCCATTCCGGCAGCAGTAACAGTTGTTGTATTACTATTACAATCTAAAGTATAAGGGCTTGCAGAAATGATACTGTTGTCTGCCGTAAAGGTAATGGCATCCAAGAAATTCCCAATAGTGGCACCTCCTACACTGGATATTGACTGAAACAGAAATCGGGTAACCGGCTGACCGGCAGGAACCGTATAGGCTCCTGTATTATAACTCCAGGCCGGCACTCCCGTACTAACCCTGCGAATCTCAACATAAGGTCCACCCGGAGGTCCCGCCAAAAGTGCAACAGTGTCAACACCCTGTCTACCTTTGTGAGCAAAACCGTAATTAAATACCGTACTCGTAGGGGTTGCGTAATCCTGGTACACCGCAGAAACCTGATGAGCATTTAATTCGATAAACTGTCTACCGGAATAAGCCGGATGATTTTCATAATTAGGTGCGGGCCAAATTTCTATAATGTGATCCGTAGCAGTTGTTCTCCATCCCAACATCGTATTATCATTTGTCACAAGATTTGGGCTGGTCCCACTAATAACCGGATATTCGAAATCCGGATTAACTGTATTGATCATACAGTTCAAAGTACTCCCATTGGCTGGAGGCTGTGGTGTCTTTACACATACATTAAACTGTACATTCAGGTTTGTAGTTACAGCATTGATTGATGCCCTGACTAAATAAACCGTATTAACCTGCAATCCTGTAGCCGTGATTGAGTTATTCAAACTGCAGGCAATCTGATTCAAACCCCCACACGTTCCTGAATAAAGGGTTAGTGCAATTGGCTGTGGTGATCCTGTGAAATTCAACAAGTCGATAGTCTGTGCCGAATTAATTGCTCTAAATGAGAACCAAATATCACCAGAATTATTAGTTCCGCAAGCAGTACCGCCTTCCGATGAAACTGTCGATCCTACAAGTGACATGTTACGAACCACAGTACATTGATTTATATTGTTAACCGGAATATCTAATGGCATAGAACATTGGTTATATCCAATCAAGGTAGTCGCCGTAACAGGCGTAGTCCAAACACTGATATCTGTAGAAGAACATACGGCTCGTATATAAAAATCATAAGTGGTAGACGCTTGTAAGCTATTAAACACATAAGGTGGCGGACTTGTTACTAACGTCCCCACTGTACCTGCATTAGGCGCAGGAGAACCTGTTGGCAATGCAATAACTTCCCATTGTGTTTCATTAAAACCCGGTGTCCAGGATAAAGTGGCACTTGTCAGCCCCATACTACTTGCAACTAAATTCGTCGGATTCGGACACGTCGGAATATCTTCAACAATTACATTGTCGATAAACAATCTGTTACCATCCAGACCTCCGTTTGGCACATGCCAGGCAATATTTACAGCACCCGTCAATGGGTTGTTTGAAGCATCAACTAAGTTAACTATCCGCTCAACATAAGTGGCGTTACTGTACGAGGCCAATGGTATAATCGTCTGTGTAAAGTTTGCTATGGCACCACCTGTTGTTGAAAGTACAACTCTGAAGTCGTTAGGCTCAGTCGTCGACTGCACTCTATAATGGAATTTTAATCGTTTAGGTCGAGGTGTGGAATTTAAATTAATAGTTGGTGAAATCAACCAGTCATTATTGTTTCCTGCATTAAGATCCGTGAACATCATTGCTGATTGATTCCCTTCAAAAGGAGTAGTTGCATAGTCCATGTTCCACGAATCAGCATCCCCGTTTCCGTTCGCAACCGTCCAACACTGCTGTGTAATAGATGACGAGTTGAAACCTTCAATATAGGGAACGGGAAACATATCACATGTGGTTGTAATAGTTCCTGGTCCAGACCAAGAACTCACTTCACTTGCCGAACAGACAGCTCTTACATAAAATTCATACGATGATACAGGATCTAATCCTGTTACTGTAAACGGATTGGTTCCAGCCGCAATAATTGTACTCCCCGTTGTTGGAGTACCATATCCAGGATCCTGAACCACAATCTCCCATTGTGTTTCGGTTGAACCTGCCGTCCATTGTAATGTAGCTGTTGTACCGGTACTACTTACCACTATTAAAGCGGTTGGTGCAGGGCAAGCGGGTGTCGTTGGCTTTACTACTGAATTTACAACATCTGGGCAAGTACGTGCAATGCCAACACTATGCGGCATCGGAATATCAGCCAAACTTTTATTTGAAGGAAGTAAACCTAAAGATATATCTACTGAAGAATCATGGTTTTCCGAAAACCGGGAATGACCCAGTATGGTAAACAATGACATCAAAATTAACAGAGTAATTTTTTTCATGACATAGTAATAAATTGGATGTATAGCCTCCAAATTTATAGTAAAATTATCGGGAACTTATTCGCAACAACCTACATTCACAAAAAAAGAACATTTTGTTTATTTTTTTGATTTACTGAGCATTACGCAGAATAAAATAAAATTTTTAACATTTACTTACTGATAACCGCAAGAATTCCAACAATATTATGCAATCATACTAAATCGATTCGGCCAGACTTCCACAGTTCTTTTAGGGTTAAAAATTTCTCATATCGAAGAAAAAAACGGTCACGGATGAAATCCATATTAAAATTGCAACTACAAAAAAAGGCGCCCCATTTTAAGGGCGCCTTTTAAAAATGTATAATACTGAATTACTTCTTCACAATCATAAACTCAGAACGTCTGTTTTTAGCATGTTCTTCGTCCGTGCATTGGTCGCATTGTACTTTCAGTTCGCTCTCGCCGTATCCTTTTCCTGAG
>NZ_AVGG01000016.1 GCF_000498535.1 Flavobacterium limnosediminis JC2902
CCAATGGTACAGCAACACCAGCAACAGTACTACAGGCGGAACAATTATAAGCGGAGCCACAAATGCTACTTACAGTCCGTTAACTTCCACGGTTGGAACTTTATATTATTACTGTGTGGTGACTCAAAGCGGAGTAGGATGTAATGTTACCAGTGCCGTGTCACAGGTAATCGTAGTAGCGGCACCAGCGATTACAACGCAGCCAACTTCAAGCTCGGTATGTGAGGGTGGAACTCCAACGGTATTAACCGTAGCCTACACCAACGGAACAGGAACAGCCTCTTATCAGTGGTTTAGTAATACAACAAACAGTACTACGGGAGGAACTGCGATATCAGGAGCAACCAATGCAACTTATGCTCCGCCGGCAACAACCGTTGGAACACTTTATTATTATTGTGAGATCACCTTCTCATCAGGGGGATGTACAAGCATACTTTCAAATACGGCTCAGGTTATTATCAATCCATTGCCAACAGTATCGACACAACCTACGGCGACGCAAAGTATCTGTGTAGGCGGAACAATCTCAGCGTTAAGCGTTGCTTATACCGCAGGAGTTGGTACTCCAACTTACCAGTGGTACAGTAATACGAGTAACAGTACTACGGGAGGAACTTCTATATCAGGAGCCACTTCTTCCACATACACCCCGCCGGCATTTAATACTGCTGGAACCTATTACTATTATGCCGTAATCACATTAAGCGGTAACGGTTGTGGAAGTACTACCAGTGCAGCAGCCGAAGTTATAGTGGTACCGGATCCAACCGTTACAGCCCAAGCTTTAGCGACTCAAACGTTATGTCAAAGTACTACTGTAACCGATTTAACAATCACAGTGAGTGGCGGAATCGGAACCTATAATTACCAATGGTACAGCAACACCAGTAACAGTACCACTGGCGGAACAATTATAAGCGGCGCCACGAATGCTACATACAGTCCGTCAACTGCAACAGTAGGAACCCAATATTACTATTGTGTGGTGACTCAAAGTGAGGTAGGATGTAATGTTACCAGCGCGGTGTCACAAGTAATAGTAGTACCGGCACCAGCGATTACCACGCAACCAACTTCAAGTTCGGTATGTGAGGGTGGATCACCAACAACATTAACCGTAGCCTACACCAACGGAACGGGAACTGCTTCTTATCAGTGGTTCAGCAATACAACAAACAGTACAACGGGAGGAACCGCGGTATCAGGTGCAACAAGCGCTACCTATACTCCGCCGGCTGCAATTGTCGGAACACTTTATTATTATTGTGTGATCACCTTCTCCTCAGGGGGATGTAGCAGTGTGTCATCTGCCACGGCACAAGTGGTGATTAATCAGGTTCCTGTTTTAACTAATTATTCTGCTGTAATTTGTAGCGAGGATACTTTTACATATCAACCTGTATCGGGTAACGGAAATACAGTGCCAAGTGCAACAACTTATACATGGTCGTTGGTTTCTATGACTCCTAATGCCGGGGTTACTGGTGCCGGCAATAGTACAACGCCACAGAGTTCGTTTAGTCAACAATTAACGAATACTACTAATCAGATTGTAACTTTAGTGTATTCGGTTATCCCATCGGCTGGAATTTGTACAGGTAATTCATTCACCATTACTGTTGATGTTTTCCCTAAACCGGACGTAGTATTCAATCATGCAAATCAAACCATTTGTAATGAGCATACCACAGAGGCTGTAACGCTCTCCACTACTTTACCGGGGAATATTACATTCAACTGGACAGCGGCTATTCCAACCGGAATTACAGGTGGGGTAAGTTCGGGAACAGACGTGATTCCTGCGCAAACGTTAATAAATACCACAGCAGTACCACTAACAATTGTATATTCAGCAACGGCTACATTTAATAATAATGGAGCTATTTGTACAGGAGCAATTTATACCTATTCAATAACTGTAAACCCAACGCTTTCATCATCGGGTGCAGTCTCAAATTATAATGGTTATAACATAAGTTTTTTCGGAGCTACAGATGGCTCTATAGATCTTACAACTGTAGGCGGATCGGGTAGCTATACGTATAGCTGGTCGGGACCAAACGGATTTACTTCTGCCAATGAAGATATTTCAAATTTAGCAGCAGGTACTTATACTGCGACTATAACAGATGGATATTGTGAACCGCTTGTAGTAACATTCATATTGACTCAACCACCAGAATTATTGATTCAGGAAGATTTGAGTCTGAATGTTAATTTAGATTGTTATGGCGATTCAAATGGAGCAGTAGGGGTGTTAATAACACAAGAATCAGTTCCTCCATACGATTACGAATTGTATAACAGCAGCAATACTCTCGTTGCTTCAATTTATAACACAGTAGATTTAAACCCGCAATTCACAAACTTGGTTGCCGGTGTTTATTCCTTAATTGTGATTGATGCAAATGGAGGCAGAAAAACGGTTTCCGGTTTAACGGTAACGCAACCGGCAGATATCGTAATTACTGCAACGACCACACCAATTACTTGTTATGGCGCTAACAATGCATCAATAACATTAACTGTAACAGGAGGTACAGGTCCTTATCAAGGGCAATGGGCTAATTTGGCTACAGGATTGTATCAAAATAATTTGGCAGCCGGAGATTATACTATTCTTGTAACAGACAGTAAAGGCTGTACAAAAACAATAGTAGTCAACATACCGGAAGCACCAATTTTTACAATTAATCCGGTTGTAACCAATGTTTCTTGTCATGGTGCTAACGACGGAAGTATAAATCTGAATTTGATAGGAGGTATTCCGCCACTTGCTTTAACTTGGGGCGATGGGAGTACAGCGGGCTTAGTCAGAAATAATTTGCCTCCGGGAATCTATTCAGTAACAATTTCAGACGGAACGCCATGTTACATAACAAGAACATTTACAATTATAGAGCCTCAACCTTTGGTTTTAGGTGCTAATACTCAAAATGCACTTGATTGTAACGATGCAAACAGCGGAGCAATTAATTTAAATGTGTCTGGAGGAACTCCGCCATTTACTTATAGTTGGACTAATGGAGCCACAACCGAAGATTTAATAAATATTACTTCGGGTAATTATGCAGTAACTGTTACAGATTCAAGGGGATGTATCAAAACAGCGCAATATACTATTAACAGACCATTGCCATTAACTTTAGCGGTAGAAACAACTACAAATGCAAACTGTGAAACAAGAGACATAAGTCAGCTTTTCGAAGCCCAAGTCTCTGGAGGAATGCCACCATTCCAATTAAGTTGGTCAAGCGGAACAGTAAGCGGAGCAAACAATCAATTGATGACCACTGATCAGAATGGATTGGTAGTTTTAACCGCCACAGATGCTTTGGGTTGTACTACTACCTACAGTTTAAATGTTGTGATACCTGTACTTGGTTCTCCTTCATTTACGCAGAATTCATATGGTTTTACAACATTCGGAATTTATTCTATTCAGGACCCGATACAATTCACGAGTACCGCTACCGGTGATTATACCAGCATCTCATGGAATTTTGGTGATGGAAGCTTTTCAACAGAAGAGAATCCGGTTCACACCTATGAATCGGAAGGAAGCTATGTAGTCACTCAAACGGTTACTTATCCCTTCGGATGTGTTTACACGCATATAATTACTTTGTATGTTGAAAAAGGGTACAAATTGATGGTTCCAAATGGATTTACCGCGAATTCAGATGGTGTAAATGATACTTTTGGTCCGGTTTCAGAAGGACTTAAGAATCTTAAAATGGATGTTTATGATACTTGGGGAAGTTTAATTTATTCGGAATCAGGAGAAACTTTAAAAGGATGGGATGGAACAATAAAAGGTGTTCAGGCAGAAAATGGTAATTACTATTTTAAAATTTCTGCAGAAACTTTCTACGGAGATGTCATCAATGAAAATGGTCCTTTTGTTTTAATAAAATAATTTATAATGAAATTTAAATATATAATAACTATAACCGTTGCCTTGTTTAGTAATTTTATTAATGCCCAAGATCCAATTTTTACACAAGCCTTTTTAATGCCGGAAACAATGAATCCGGGATATACGGGGTTTTTAGAAACCACAAGTGCGGGTATTATTCATCGTACGCAATGGCCGGATTTAAATTTTAGGGTTGACACTAATTATGGTTATTTCAGTACTTGGTTAGAAGATGCAAATAGCGGAGTTGGAGTTAATTTTCTAAGTCACAGAGAAGATTTTACAGGGTATAATTACATGCAGGCAAATGCAAATTATGCATATAGGGTAGCGCTTTCCGATTATTGGTATTTCAGACCCGGAATTGAAGTTGGATACGGAAGTAAAAGTTATGGTTTTCAGAATTTAATTCTTAGAGACCAGATTAATATAGCCAATGAAACAATCAACCCGGAGTCTATCGATCCAATGAAGTTAAACAACAGATTGCATTTTTTTGATATGTCAGCAGGTTTGCTTTTCTATAATGATAATATCTGGTTCGGAACTTCCTTAAAGCATTTAACAAAGCCAAATATCTCTATGGCGCAAGAAGGAAATATTCCTTTAGACATGTTCTTTACGGTCAATGCAGGTTACGAATTTGAATTAGCGGAATATGTCGATGTTACCTTTTTTCCGTATGAAACCCGAATGACGCTTACCGCTAATTTTATGAAACAAGGGGAATACAACAGACTGGATCTGGGTACTTCATTACTCTTTAATAAATTTTTTGTTGGAGCTACAACAGCTATCAATCCTATGGAAAAAGCTTATGATAGTCATACAGTAACATCCGTAAATTTATTTGGAGGTTTACAGTATGAGAACTTCAAAATTGGATATTCATACGATATCAGCACTTCCAAATTAAAGAATACAGGAGGTGTGTATGAATTATCGTTGGTGTACCAATTTGATGTGGAAGCAAGAAAATGTTTTGGTTGTCCAAATTACCTCGTAAAATAGGGTAGGGCAATTGACTATTTCTCGGCTGTCATTCCGACGAAAGGAGGAATCTCACTCGCTCGAAATGAAAAGTTAAACATCGTTAGTAGGATTGTTCCCTTGAGGAACGTTAAGGGTGTCAGCATTAAAACAAAAAGGAATAGCACTAAACTATTCCTTTTTTGTTCAGGAAGCGGTAGTATTCTCCGCATTATTTGCGGTGATTAACAAGTCTAATTACCGCAATTTGCTACTTGGTATACAGAGACCGGTCATTACCGTCAATACCTAACTTATCATTAAAATCGGAGAAATCGCCCAAGTCATTTACAAGCAGTGGTTCGTGAATTTTGTGTTCCCCTCGGCCGTCATTGCGAGGAGAGAGGTACGAACGACGAAGCAATCTCATCTTTAGAATACAAATCCTCAGCGGGCAAAAGTGCTGGTAGATTGTTCGTGAATACGATGAAGGTTCAGTTGTTCGGAAATTCCGAATAACTGCAGGCATAAGTAGTGAATTTATATCACCAATTTTAGTGATACCAATATCACCCAAATTGGTGATTTCATATTTGCCAAACGAACACTATTTTTGAAACGCCCAGAATTTAAGAGGAGCCTTTGATGGTAAGAAGCAATGAAAAGTAATTAACGAATTTTGAACTGCTTTTTGTTGATAAATAAAATCTTACCCTAGACCGTATTTTCTTATTTTTAGAAATTCTAATAACTTACTATTAATGTCATTATTTCAAAATACGGTATTGAAAAAATACCGCCAATCCATACCACAGGCTACACTCGATTCGCAATGGGAAGTTTATACCTCTATCTTTCACGATGTCAACAAACAAACCAATATCCGTTCGAGTAAGGAAGAACAATATCAGGAAGGATTTTTACGGGAATTGTTTGTAAAGGTTTTGGGGTATATCATTAATCCTGATGCCAATTTTAATTTAAAGACTGAGTTAAAAAACCTCACCAACAACAAAAAAGCAGATGGTGCCATTATTATAGACGACAAAGTAATGGCGGTTATTGAATTGAAAGGTACCGATACTACTGATTTAGGTAAAATAGAAGCCCAAGCCTTTGGCTATAAAACCAACCAACGCGATTGCCGTTATGTAATTATCTCCAACTTTGAAAAACTCCGCTTTTACATAGACGATGCCACCGAGTTTGTCGAATTTAATTTGTTCACACTTAGCAAAGAAGAATTCACCACGCTTTGGCTGTGTTTGTCGTTTGAGAGCATTAAAAACGATTTACCAGGAAAGCTAAAAGCCGAGAGTGTTTCGAATGAAGACAAGATTACCAAAGAACTGTACAAAGATTACTCTGCTTTTAGGAAAGAGTTGTTTCATAACATTGTTGCCCTAAACCCGCAGCACAACAAACTGGAACTTTTTAAGAAAACGCAAAAACTGTTAGACCGCTTTTTGTTTATTTTTTTTGCCGAAGACCGTTTACTGTTACCTACCAACCTTATTTTTTCGATTAATCTGGAGTGGCAGAAACTGAGGGAAGCGCGTGTACCGGTTTCGTTATACGACCGTTACAAAATGTATTTTGATGATTTGAATACAGGAGCACGCGTTTCTTTACCCGCTTTTGGAAAACATACCAACGAAATCGTTACGGCACAGTACGACATTTACGCCTACAATGGGGGTTTGTTTCAGACTGATGAACTGTTGGACAGCATTGCCATTGATGATGATTTGCTTTTTAAGCATACCCGAAAACTGAGTGAGTATGACTTTGAAAGCGAAGTGGATGTAAATATCTTAGGGCATATTTTTGAAAACTCGCTGAACGAGATAGACGAAATCGCCAACGAGATTGAAGGCACCGTAACTGAAAAAACGAAAACCAAACGCAAGAAAGACGGTGTTTTTTATACCCCTAAATACATTACCAAGTACATAGTAGACAACACCATTGGTAAACTGTGTAACGAAAAGAAAGCTGAGCTAAAAATTATCGAAGAAGAATATGTTTTTATTAAAACAATAAAAACAAAATTAAAAAGAGGTGAAAAAGGTTTCCCAAACGAAAGGAAAGAGAGTTTAGCTGATAAACTCACAGTATATAGAAATTGGTTACTGGAATTAACCATAGTTGACCCTGCCTGTGGTAGTGGCGCGTTTTTAAACCAAGCCTTAGAGTTTTTAATTGCCGAACACCGTTATGTAGACGAACTGCAAGCCAAATTGTTTGGTGATGCTTTGGTATTGAGCGACGTAGAAGGCAGGATCTTGGAAAACAACCTGTACGGTGTGGATTTGAACGAGGAAAGCGTGGAAATTGCCAAACTCTCGTTATGGTTACGCACGGCACAACGCAACCGAAAACTGAACAGCCTGAACAACAACATTAAATGTGGGAACTCGCTAATAGACGACCCTGAAGTAGCCGGTGACAAAGCGTTTAACTGGCAGGAAGCCTTCCCGAAAGTGTTTGCTAAAGGTGGGTTTGATGTGGTGATTGGGAATCCACCGTATGTTAGGGTACAAGGTTTAAAAGAACATTATTATAACCAAACTTTGTATTATGAAACAAAGTTTCAGTCAGCAACTGGAAACTATGATATTTATGCTTTGTTTATGGAAAAATCATTTGATTTAATTCATTCAAAAGGTATTGTATCCTTCATATTGCCTCATAAATTTTTGGTGACCGATTTTGGTGTTGGCATTAGAAAGTTTTTTGTTGAGAATAAAGCTGTTGAATCTTTAATACATTTTGGCTCTGATATAATTTTTAGTGATGCAGCAACATATACTTGTATTGTCAATCTGACAAAAACAGAAAAAGATAGAGTTGAGTTTAAAAAAATAAAAGCCTCTGAATTGTTAGAGCCTAATTCATGGGAATACATGTATTACAAAAATTTAACTTCTTTAAATTGGGATTTGCAAAGTGAAAAAGTTTTTGATGTAATAGCTAAATTAAACAATCAAACCTACAAAGTTGAGGATGTATTTGATAAGATATTCGTGGGATTACAAACAAGTTTAGACGAAATTTATGTATTCCAAGGTATTAAGGAAGGTAATGTTATAAAGGGATACAATGCGAAACATGATTATGTGTTTGAAATCGAAGAAGGTTTAGTTAAGCCGTTTGTAAAAGGGAATCAACTCTCAAGAAATTGTTCTCCGATTGTATCTAATTATGTTATTTTTCCTTATCAGATTGATATGGACAAAGCTATTTCAATGAGTGAAGATTTCATTAAAGAAAAATTTCCCAAGGGGTATAATTACATTAAGTATTTTGAAGCAGAAATAAAAAACAGAGAAAAGGGAAGAATGAATATTGAAAAAGATTGGTACTTGTACATCTATCCTAAAAACTTAACCAAATTTCATTATCCAAAAATAATGACACAAGAGATTTCTCTTGGCTGTAATATGACCTATGATGAAAAAGGAGAGTATTATCATCCTACAACTATTTATTCATTTGTCAAAAATCCAAAGTTTGAAGTTGATGAAAAATATTATTTAGGAATATTGAACTCAAAAGTGATGTGGTTCTTCTTAAAAAATACAGGAACGGAATTAGGTGGTGGTTATTTTAGATTCAAAACCAATTATTTAAAGCCTTTTCCATTACCTGAAATTTCTAATAATTCTCAAGTAATGATTGATAATGTGAACAGTCAATTAGCTAAGAATAAGGAATTACAAGAAACCTCACAAAAATTCCAACGCACATTACAACGTAAATTTGAGTTAGAAGACCTACCCAAAAAACTGCAGGATTGGTATTTGTTATCCTATGCCGAGTTTATTAAAGAACTGGCGAAAAAGAAAATAAAACTTTCCTTAGCTCAAGAAGCGGAATGGGAGGATTATTTTATGAGAGAACGTAAACAAGCACTGGATTTGAAAGCGCAGATTGATGCTACGGATAAGGCGATTGATGCGATGGTTTATGAGCTTTATGGGTTGACTGAGGAGGAGATTTTGATTGTGGAGAATAGTTAAAAATATTAAAACCTTGATTATGATAAAAAAAATACATATCCAAAATTTTAAAAGTATAATTAATACTTCGTTTGAGCTTAGCGATAATCTATTTACACTAGCAGGCCAAAATGAAGCAGGTAAAAGTTCTATATTAGAAGCACTATATAGTTTTGAGGACGATATAGTGAATCGCGAAAACTTAAATTTTGAGGAAGAAAGCAATGGGAATTTGAAACAGAGTATTTCAATAACATACAAAACAAGTGAGTTTTTTTTTAAAGAACTTGAAAAGGAGTGCAGGCAGTATGTAAATGATGAACTTAAAACTGAAACAACGCTTTTTAAAGTATTTGATGTAGAGAAGTTAAAAAAGTTACAGGAATTTACTCTAACAAAAACAATTGATTTTGGATGGGAAAATCAAAATGAATATAAATTAGAAATTAATGAACCCGCTTTTCAAATTATTAAATCAGCTATTAACAATTTACCTAATGAAAAAGATGACTTTGTAACAGCAATTATAAAAATTTTAAGGCCTATAATAGACATAAACTTATTAAAAGAGAAAGTTGTTTACGATATTTGGAGATGTTGTCCATCTATCATTTTTTTTGATGATGTTGCAGATTTATTGCCCGATGAAATTTATGTTGATGAACTCGAAAAAAGTGATTCGGGTCAAAAAGGCATAAAAGCAGTTAAAAATTTTCAAGAAATACTCAAGATTAATTTTGTTGAATTTTCGAAGAAAAATCCTCAGCTAAAAAAAGGTAAAATTGAAACTCTTAATAAAGAACTTACAGCGTCATTTCAAAAAGACTGGAAGCAGAAAATTTCAGGAAATAAACAAGTTGAAATTAATTTTGAATTAGCATTTGATCAAACTGGCAAAGAGAAAGTATCTTTTTTTGTAAAATCAAAAGACGGTCAATATTTACAGCCCAGAAGAAGAAGTAAGGGGTTGATTTGGTTTTTATCTCTATGGTTAGAATTGAAAGCTTCAGAATCAGAAAATGGAATAGTTTTTCTTTTTGATGAACCTGGACAAAATTTACATGTTAAAGCTAACAATGACATGTTAGAAGTTTTCGAAAATTTAGCCAAATCTGGACATCAAATAATTTATTCAACCCATTCGCCTTCACTAATAAAATTAGATAAACTTCATAATATTGGTTTAGTGTTAAATACTGAAAATGAGGGTACCATAGTGGAAGGACTAACTACCTCAAAACTTGATTCTACATATAAAAAAGATGCTTTACAACCAATTTCTGAAGCTATGGGATTGGAGCCATTAAAGGACTTTTCAATTTTATCAGAAAAGAATGTTCTATTAGAAGGTTTGTCTGATTTTTGGTATTTTGAATCTATGGCAAAAATTTTAAATAAAAAGAAGGAATACAAATTCGTCCCAGGTATTGGCATTAAGTCTTCAAAAATCTATCCTTTAATTTCCTTTTGCATTGGATATGGTTTAGATTGGATTTTATTAATGGATAATGGAGTGAATCCAAGAACTACAAGAGAGGAATTGAAAGAAAATCTTTTTAATAATGACGAGATATTAACTGATGAGAAAATTAAACTGATTGATTTTAAAGAAGTAGAAGATATGTTTAGCACAAAAGATTTTTTACTTGTAGATGATAAATTCAATATTAAATCAGGTAAGACGTCATCGGAAATAATAGGAAATAGTAGAAAGATTATTTATGCAAAACAATTTTATCAAAATGTAATTAATAAAAAAATTACCAAATCTAAATTAGACGAACAAACGATTCAAAATTTTGAAAAGGTATTTGATTTTATTGACCAATCTTTTAGTAAAAATATACAGAATTTTAAAGTTCCTCAAAAAAACATAGTTGAAGTTGAAGGAGTAAAGAAATAAGATGATATTACAAATTAAATAAAAAATGCAAAAATACTCCGTAAACCAACACCTCATAGAAACCTTGAATAATTAAAAGCATGTCAAAATCAAAATCACAAAAAATAGCCGAAAAAACCATCTTCGCCACTTTTAAAATATTAAAAGAAGCCGGTGGAGAAATGCGAGGGAAAGACGTTGTAGATAAAATACGTGAAACCGTAGAATTTGATGAATATGAAAGTCATCGTTATGAAAAGACTGGCTATATCCGTTGGGAATCTATTTTGCATTTTTACACTATTGACTGCATGAAAGCAGGATTTTTGAGAAAACATAAAGGAACGTGGATACTAACCGACGAAGGGGAAAAAGCCATGAAACTAGGTGCAGAAAAATTAATGGAAACTGCATCTAAACTGTACAGAGAATGGGACGGAAAGCGCAAACAGGAAACAGTAGAAGAGGATATTGAAGATTTTAAAGAAGAAGACAGTGGTCAAGTTCAAAAATCAATAATCAGCCAATATGAAGATGAGGCATTTAATGGAATTCGTAATTACATAATCAGTAAAAATCCTTATGAGTTTCAAGATTTAGTTGCAGAGTTATTGCGAGCGATGGGATATCACATATCCGATGTAGCCCAACGTGGGCCAGATGGAGGAATTGATATTATTGCATATACCGATCCACTTGGAACGAGACAACCCAGAATCATTGTCCAGGTAAAGCATAGGCCTAATGATAATGTTTCTTCAGATGAAGTTCAAAAACTTGCTGGTACATTAAAGAGGAATTCAGATGTTGGAATTTTTGTTACTTCAGGAAGTTTTTCAAAACCAGCTATTAAAGAAGCCAGAGAATCAAGAGAACATATTGAATTAATAGATTTTGAGCGGTTAACTTCTTTATGGCAAGAATACTACTCAAAAATGAATGATGAACAAAAAAACCTGTTACCACTACACCCTATTTACTTTTTAGGTAGTAACGATTAATTCTTAATTTATGCAAAAATACTACTTACATAACGGAACTGAAAACGCAGGCCCTTTTGATTTGGATGAATTAAAAGCCAAAGGAATAATAAAAAGCACACAAGTATGGTGCGAAGGCATGGAGGATTGGAAAGAAGCCGGAACAGTTGATGAGTTGAAAAATATTTTAACTGTTGTTCCCCCACCAATAACCAAAAAAGCAGAACCAAAACCTGTTGCGCCAATTGTTAAGAAAAAAACTAATTGGAGATGGTTTATACTTAAAGTACTTGTCACTACCGTTTTGGTTTTAGTTGTTTTTGCAGCACTAGGTGAATACTCAAACAGTCAAAACGGTCCTTCTACCTATGAAGAGCAAGTTATGACTGTTGCAGAAATGGAGGCCAACGATCCGTTAACTTATCTTGAAACTGACGGCCAATACAGAGAGAATTTTTTAGGAGATAGACTCAAAATAAAAGGATTTATTAAAAACAAGGCTACAGTAACAACTTATAAAGATGTAACAGTGGAAGTTGTTTTTTACAGTAAAACAGGCTCTGAAATTAATACTGAACAGTATACTATTTATGAATTTTATCCTCCTTCTGCCCAAAAGGAATTTGAGTTAAAGGTTACCAACTATGGGAATGTTGCTAAAATTGGATGGAGGATTGCCGGGGCTTTAACTAAATGATTTTATTATGAAGTATGTAGTTGATTCTCTTTATTGTCCCCGATAGCGCGAGAATCTTGGATGTGCCCACAACGTGAGCTCCCTGTGCTGTAACTCGAAATACTCAGTGCCAAAAGTAAATTAGAACCATTCTGTTTTATAGATTGCCGGCAATTAGTTTGTGTGCACGAGCAAGATGCTCGCGCCAGCTTGGGGGATTGATTATTATACGACGAATCCTATTTTTAAAATGGTTGGAATTTACGCGAAGTTATTGCTGAGAACTAAATTGTGTTAATTTCTTACTATTTGATATATTAGCATAAATATATTTAAGTCAATATTGTATATATTCCCCCATATATGTGAAATAATGGAGATATAAAAAATGATTACGTATATAAATAAGTTGTATGTCATTTTATCAAAACTAAACTATGATAGATATCGATAATATTGAAATTAAATATATTTCAAATTTAATTCCAAACATCTTACTCTCTAAACTAATAAAATTTGACATTACTACTATTTCAAATTTAAAATCTTTGGACGAAAAAGAATTTTGCAAATATCCAACTGTAGGAAAAAAAGTTGTTGAAGAATTGATTATTTTAAAAAAATATATTCAAAATAATGAAAATATAATTCTATCAGAGTATAATAAAATCAGTCCTAAGACATTACCATATGAATATGATAATGTAGATGATAATATAATTTCTCTTTTAGAAAAAATCATAAAAGATTTTACTTCATTAGTCGAAAATTTTACTTACAAAAGTGACAAAACACGTGAAAGAGAAATAAGAAATATTGATATTTTAAAGAAATCGTTTGGAATTGAATCCAAACAATATAGTCACGATAAAATAGCTAAAAGGTATAGATTACATAGAGAAAGAATAAGACAGATTATTTCAAATGAATTAATTCCTGATTTACAAAAACTTTTAAATGGCGAACTTGTAGAAGATTGGAACTGTAAAATTAATACTAATATAACTGATAAATTCTTATCATATAGAAAAGAATTGGTTGGAGAACAAATTATTAATCAAAAAAGAATAATAGAATGGCTACAAGATTATGGTATAGCGAAAATTAATTATAATATTTTAGAATTACTTTTAAATATTTGGGAATACGAAAAGGTCAGTGTTTCAAAGCATTATTTTTTAAAAAATAACATTATTTATACTCAAAAAAGTGTAAATAATGATATTTATTTAAATGTTGCAACAAAAATTTTTGCATTACTTCGAAATAATGTTTTACCTCTCCACTTTGATGATATCGTCATAGATATACTAGACGACTATGTTGTTGATGATAATTTCATCAAAACTGTTTGCAAAACAATTAATGAAATTGAAATAATTGATGATAATGTTTATCAAATTAAGTTCGAAAATTTAGCATCGATTAATAATTATGTTTATAGACTTCTATATGAAAAAAAGAAAGTTTTATCATATGAAGAGTTATTACATTTAATAAATAAAAGGTTAACGCTAACAAATAATGAGATAACACTAGAATCTTTAAAACAAACATTAAGACAAGACAAAAACATTATTCCACTAGGCAAAACTGGAAAATGGACATTGAAGGAATCTAATGTAAGCATAGAAAGTCAAGTAAATTTAATTTTAAAGTCTTGTAGAATACTTGACAAACCTCTCAATATTGATGAAATAACAGATTTTATAAATAATAATCTAAATAGAAAAGATGTAACAAAAAGATCAGTATCTTCCAATCTAAGGAATTACAAGAAAAATTTCATTAAAATAAGTGGTAATCAATTTATACTTTCTGAACTTAAAGAAAAATACAAAAACGAAATTGTAAAAACAAAAAAGCCAGTAAAAAAGAATGGGGCTTTAAAAATAGATGAAGTAAAAAAATGTTGCGTAAAAGTATTAGAAAAACAACCTAATAATTCTATTAAGCTCATTGAACTTGTAAAAACTATTTTATTATTAGAGAAAAATTATAGTAAAATGGATGTTTATAGATGCATCACTAATAATCCTTTATCATTCAATAAATTCACAGATCATTCAGGAACTAAATATGTTTCTTTATTGGAAGTTATAAATGATAAAAAAAATAATTTTAATAAATATAGTTGGAATGAATTAAAGAATATTTTAGAAAAAGAATTAAATAACATATTTAATTCTAATATTCAAAAAACATATCCGACGACTTTATCAGATGCTTTAGATTCTTTCTTTAAATTATTAACATTTGATATAAGCAAAAATTGTCCTGAAAATTCAGATTTAGCAGAAAGAATAATACCAACATTAAATAAATTTTATTTTGGATCTAGTGACAGAAATGATAAACTCAATTACTTAAAACAAATAGTTACATCTCAAGAAGCATTTTTTAAAAAGTTATTATTTATAACAGATCCAAATTCTTATAATTCCATTAAATCCTCCAAAAAAGGATTTGGAAGTGTGATCGATCATCTAGCCAAAATTGATCCTAAAAAAAACAGATACAAAGATTTAAATTCATCTTCACAATTTGAATTTGGTAAACATTGTTCTAGGGCTTATAACAATAGAAATATAGATGCTCACAATGCTAATTTTTGGACTGAAACTGAAATTATAGAAACTAAAATTAGTTGTCTAGTATTTATGATTTATGGATCAATTGAATACTATAATGAAATAATGAAGTTTTAAAAAACGACATACAACAGCGGTTTGCAGCAAGTGGGGTTTTAGGGAAAAACCAAACTTCTTTTTGTATATTTGGCTTCAGTAATAAACAAACTAAAGGGACAAAAATCCCCACCTGCAGCAAGCCGGCGGGACGTTGTAGCCAATTTTAACAAAACGAGATGGATATAAAAAAATTACCACCAATTGACGGAAGCGTTCTAGAAGGAATAAGCAAAACCTTGGGTGATACTATTAATGGATTAACAGGTCCTGAAATCGGTAAATTTTTACAAGAAGCAACGATTAATGATATAGATTCTACAAATACAAAATGGAAAAGATTGTATAATGCTTTTGTTACTTACCAAAATAAAAACAAAAACTCAAACAACATCTTAAAGTTTATTAATATATCGATGAATCCTGCGAGATTCATAGGTAATCATAGCCATTTTGAATATCTAAGAATAGAATTAAACAAAAGATTGTCATTCATTGGTCTAGAACTTTCGGAAAGCGGTAAATTTATTAAAACTGAAATTACTGCAACTATTTCGGAAGCGGAACAAAGAGCTAATAGATTAAAAAGCAAACTTGAACAAAGAAATGCACATCCAGAAATTTTTAAATATTGTAAAGCTGAATTATTGTCAGAAAACTATTTTCATACAGTATTTGAAGCAACAAAAAGCGTTGCAGAAAATATTAGACAAAAAACTGGACTAACTGAAGATGGTGCTGAATTAATTGACAAAGCTTTTTCTATTAAAAATCCACTTATCAAGATAAATGATTTGTCTACCGAAACTAAAGAAAGTGAACATAAAGGTTTTGCAAATTTGATAAAAGGAGTTTTTGGTATGTTTAGAAATTCAACCGCACATTCGCCAAAAATTATTTGGGAAATTAATGAAAAGGATGCTTTAGATATTCTCTCAACAATTTCTTTAATTCACAGGAGAATGGAATAGAAAGTCTAAAAAAACTGGCTACAACAGCGGTTTTAAGCAAGTAGGCTTTATGGCAAAACTCATTAAAAGTAAGGGTAAAGTCGCTTGACTTTGAGCTATAATTATAAAAAAAGCTTCAGCAGTGATGTTGAAGCTTTTTTTTATTAAATAAAGTACAATTGCTTTGAAAAATATTCTGGTAATTAGTTATTCAAAGTCGGGAGACTTTGATGCCATAGGATGACAAAAAAAGGAGATTGCTATTGTAATCTCCTTTTCAAAAAACTAAATATATTTTAATATTATTTATTGGGAACTAACTTTTCTAAATAAGTAACCTTGTCTTTTTCAGCCTGTAAAAGCCTTTCGTAAAGCTTTTCTTTTTCTTCAAATAAAGCAACAATCTTATCAATGGGATTAATTGTACACAAGTAGTTATTGTTGTTCGAACTACTATCTTGAAAAGTATTGCTGATAATATTAAAGACTGCTTCTTCAGAAAATTTTCTTATTGCTTCAGGGCTAACTCCTAATACTTGGGCAATTTTATCAAGTGTACTATCCTCGATAGTCTCACTATTCTCAATATTGGAAATCGTTTGTTGGCTTACGCCTAGGGCTGCCGCTAATGCTTCCTGTTTCATGTCGCGTAATTCTCTTATGCGGCTTATCTTTCTTCCTATGTGGTTTTTGGTAGGTGTGTTCATAGTTCAAAAATAGTCTTTAGTTCATTATCCTCAAAAGGTTCGCTGTTGGTAAAATACAAGCGGGTAGTGGTACTATACCAATCACTTTGGTTCGGTACGCGGTTCCATCTTCCGTACTTGCAGTTACTTAGCAAATATAAGATTTTTCGCGAATGTTTCACCAAAAAATTACCGCCATGTTCAATCAAACCACACCTCCGGAAAGTACTGTAGCTCCAAACCAAGGCTTTGACTACATCACCGCCTTCTTGCAGGATAATCTTAAGCTCTCGGGCTTGTACTGTTTTGGTACTCGCCAAACTTGTAAATCCAATCAGTGTTCTCTATCGGGCAAATCCAGTAATGAGCAGCACACCCATTATTACCTGCTGGCATTTTGCCCCGAGTTCAAAGAAAACGCCGTTGGAGAAGTAAGCGATGTTCTTAAAACCAAAAGCGAAGGCCGTTATACCATAACCTTATTGTTGCACAAAGCTACAGCCGTAAGGCAACTAACTCCGCATCAGAGCTATTTCTTTCATCGGGTAATGCAAACGGGTATTAAACTGTATGAGCATCCTGTGGTGCCTCCGGCTATAGCTTTCGAAGCCAATCCCAAACGAAATGTAGAAAGCATAAAAGCCTATTGGCACAACCGTAACCGCATTGCCCAAGTGTTCCTTGAATCTCAAAACCAAATAGAAGGCTGCGATACCCAACCCATACAGGAATCGATGATGCATCTGGCAATAGAAAATACCACCTTAGCACTGATCGATACCTTTTTAGGGTATCGTCCCATGCATTTCTCATTGGGTTATCTTTTCGATTTGTGCAATTTGTTTTGCCCCTTAGCCGAAGAAATCTTCCCGCGCAACACTCCGGAGGAACAGAAAATTTTCAACCTGTTATCCCAACATTTAAGCAAACTACGCTTTGCTAACCTCAAACCAACCGATTTTCTGCATACAGAACTTCTGCAAAGGCGGTGTTACCTGTTCCTCGAAAAAGCAACCTTACTAATAGAAGCCGAACTCAAAAGACTTGAAGAAACAAACCAATAACAACCTAAAACCAATAATTATGAAAGCAACCGAAATGCAATCCCTCACAGAACTTTGCGACCACATCAAAAACAGACGGTATTTCACACATCTTAAACCCTGCGAACATCGGGAGCAATCCTTCACCGCTCAATTAAAATTTTCCGGCTATACCGACATGCTCCTAACTATCATGGATATCTTAAAAGTTTCCGTCCTCGCTCTCGAAGCAGATGAACCTTACGATTCTACGCACATTGTAGATTCAAGTGCAAATGTTCGTAATCTTCTTGATATCGCATTACAATTGGTCCCTTTAGAAGAAATGCAGCTGCTTGATGAAATTCACGAACTGTATCAAGAAAATAAGCAACAGGAAAAAGAAAATATCCAAGACGGATAATGCATGGTATTGGTGTAGAGGCGGGTTTCAAACCCGCCTCTATCATAGGTATAGATAATGCATAGATAATGCATGGATAGTGTATGGATAATGTATGGATATTGCGTAACACCCCCCGAGCCCCCCTAAAGGGGGGGATTCCTAGAAGGTTTTTTGTCTTATAAATCGAGTAGTAGCTTTATAAGTCAAACGCTGTTATCAGGATTGTCCCCTCGAGGACGACCGTAACAAAGCCGTTCAGGGTTTGTGGAAGGTTGCGAACGTAGTTCATCAGGGGTGTAGAAGTTATGGAAGGTTGCGAACATAGTTCTAGGGGTGTCTGCCTTAAAACAAAAAAGGAATAGCGCTAACTATTCCTTATTTATTTTATTTAGGAGGGAATGATTTATTTACCGATACAGAAATTTACATTGCTATTATTTACGGGGTGTGTAGGGTAGAGGTACAAATGAGGTACAAAAATGCACAAATTTCATTATTTTAAATCATTACCCCTCCATTACAAAACCATTCATCTTCGTATAGGGCACAATAAAAAGCAGTTTGCCATGAATTAAGATTTACACTACTTCTGCTATCAAAACCATCTTTTAAGTGTGCTCTTAATAAATCATACCCTCCGTTTGCAAATAATTTTTTAAAATGTTGTTTATTGTTTTCTAATTCTTCTATTGCGTGTACACTATAAAGTTTATTTAATCCAAACGAATTAAAGTGATTTAAAATTCTTCTATTTAATAAATCTGCCCTATTCGGAGAAGGAAATACATAGTATTCAAATCCTATGGGATTAGTTTGTAATAATTTTGCTTTTAGCCATACTTCATTTTCTACATCATCAAAATATGGGTGTAAAGTTTCTTCTTCTTGCGAAGTTGGGTAGTCAACGAGTTTATCTTTGTTACAATCACTACAACAAGGAATTAAGTTTATCGGTGTAACTGCAAAAATTGGATACTTTGACTTTGGTAAATAGTGATCTAATGTTTTTACAATTCTTTGAGAACAAAAGGGACACTTTCCATTTGGTGCGGATAAAAAAATAGTGTTATAGTGATCTCTTGCAGGTGTCCCTTTTTTGGACATTCGATCATTATAAACTTTCTCCATATCTTCCTTAACGATAGTTCCTAAAATAACTTCATTTTGGGCAATTTCGTGGACTGTATTTCCTGTAATTTTATTCTCTAAATCTGTTTCGGCAGCTTCTAACGTATCAATACAATTAGTTAATTGCTGTTTATAAATTGGATTTCTAACAATACTAATACAGTCTGTAAATACTTGCTTTACTTTTATTTCGGGCTTTTTTATCTTTTTCATTTTACAAGTTCTTTTGATAAAATAAATTTCTTAATATCGCCCTTGCTTCTAATCCTAATTGGTTATTAAACTTTGTAATAGCTTCATCAAAGTTTTCAGTTCTTTCTGCAATATCTTTCAATATTCTATGAAAACCTGAATCAGTAACTTCTAATCCAAATACTTCTTGTGTAAGTGTTCCTACGTTTTCTCCAAAAGATTCCATTTCTAATCTTTCTGCAATAGCATCAGCTCCGTGTCGTCTTAAGTTCCAAATACAATTTTTTGGAACCTCTTGCAAAACCACAGGAGAGTGTGTCCCAATTATTGCTACTGCATTTCTTCTTTTTAATAAATCAGACAATGCTCTTATAAAAGCAGATAGCAAAGGTGGATGTAAATATCCTTCGGGTTCATCTAATAGTACAAGACTTCTTTCTTCTACAGTTTCAACTAATCGTGTAATTGTTAGCAATACAATTTTATGTCCCGAACTTAAATTTTTGAATATATTAGATGCTAATTCTGTAAAATCTTCTTCAATTCCTAATTTAGCAATTTGTGAAACTTCTGCTTCTTTAAATATTGGGTCTGTTTCTAATGTTTTAAGTGCATTAAGCCATCTTTCATTTTTTGCTCCAAGCCTGCAAATTTCAATACTTTTAACAAACTCATTTTTAAGGACTGTTGGGCTTTTAGGCGGCTGTTTAATATTTCCTTTTTCTATTTTCTTTAATCCAATATAAGAATAACTAATACTTTTAGTTTTATCTCTTTTTTCAACTATCGGGTTACTATCATCAAATGCACTAAAAGAAACAGAAACTAAATTTGCAAAAGGAATGTCAAAATCATCTTTACTTTCAAAGTATCCAACTTTTTTACTTGATCTTTCCTCTATTAATGATGTTATCATATTATTAAAAAGGTGTGTTTTACCAACCCCATTTCTTCCAATTATTACGTGAATATTAGTTGGAGGATTAGATTTTGGTTTTACACTAAAATCAAGCACCATTGGATTAATACTACTTTTAAAATGTTTTGGTGCATAAAAAGTAAAATCATAAGGAGTTAATTCAACTATTCCCTGTGCTAATCGTCTATATTCTCCTTTTACAGAAACAAGGCTTACAGACCGTAAAAGAGATTGTTTTGTTACTCTTTCTTTAATTGCATTATCAAATAATTCATTTTTCAAAGAAATGTCATTTAAGGCTTCTAAAATAGCATCCCTAAAGACTTCGCCTTTAGAATTTAATAATTCATAATAACTAACATCTTGACCTACAGAAAAAAAAGTATCGTCTAAACTTGTAAATTTTTCAGGAAGTCTTGGTATTCTTTCTTCCATATTAAATTCACCTATTTTAACAGGACCTAATATAATTTCATTATAATCATCATCATAATAACTTACTCTGTAGAGCGTATTGTATGTAAACCAATCATCCCACGAAGAGTGGTTTAAAACTATAATGTTTTTTTTCTCAATTCTTTGTAATAATCGGGAATCAGATAAATAAAAATCCATACTTAATTGAATTATCTTAGATAAAAATAATGATTTGACTAAACATTAATCATTTTATTTGCTTACAATTACTTTTAAATTGATGTTTCCAACTTCCTTTAAATAATTATCAGTGACACCTAGAAGAGTCATTATAGATTCTGAAACATTTTGTTTTGACAAACTTGGTTGAACTATAAAAATTTCAAAATTCATTGGCTTTCTATTTTTGGCAATAGTCAAAAGTCGCTCTAAATCTTGTGCAGTACCCTTTTCTAATCTACTTCTGTCACTTCCATTTCTAATTTTCAGTTTTCTTCTTAACAAATGTTCGAAAAATTCGGTACCTCTTTTATGTTTCCAATGAATTGATTTTTGTGCTTGACCACATACTTCATAAAAATTATCTACCCGAGTATTTATGTTGCCATCTTTAGCAAATTTTAGATGGTAAAACTGTATATTTATTTCCCTGTCTGTTTCTTTAATAGTGATCACATCTGCAATTTCTCCGGAATAATCATCATCATAAATAATATCAAAATCATCCTGTAATAATCTTTGAATTACTCTATATTGAATTGAATCAATTTTAAATGGATTAACTCCTTGGGCTTCTTTACTCAAATCAATTCCTGTCCAATCCCAGGCAATAAGTCTTTCAGTTAAATATGGCTGAATAATATGTTTTAGTTCGACATATTCATTTCCTTGAAGAGCAGAACCATCTGCAAACCATATTATTGGTGGATTAGAATTCAAATATTCTGTAAAATCATTGGTTTTATTTCCTATGATAATTTCACTTTTAACTTGATCAATTTTATTGATTTTAAAATTGGGAAAATTAGAACCATCTTCATTCGTGTCTATAAAAAGCTCTTTACTATATTTTACAGAAGAGGTGGGGGTTTTTATTTCAAACTCGATTTTCCTTTGATCATTTGGATTTATAATATTTATAGAACAGTTTGATAAGCCAAATTCTTGATTGTTTATTCTGAAAGATATTTTAGATTCAGGATAATCATAAAAGTTATCATCCCAATCAATATGAGTTGGAAAAATATTTGGAATTTCAGATATAATTTCAGGTATTAGTGTCTGTCTTAGTACTTGATTTGGATCTATTGCATCATCAATAAGTTTAACCCCTATATTTTTACACCAACTAATAAATCCTTTTAAGTCACTTCTTAAATAACTCCAAATTCTACCTTTGTATGAACAACCTAAAGTTATTTTATTGCCTTGCTCATACCCTGAGCCAAATACAAATGCTTTTTGCCCTCTCTGTTGTTCAGCTATTGAAAGTGCTTCTTCTATATCAGTTCCAACTCTCATTGTAAACCGAATTTTCCGATTTAAAAATTCTTTTAATCCAACATTTTGTAATGACACTCTCTTTACATCATAAAAACTTTTAAATACATTTAATTGATTTATCATTTCAGCACTATCATTTAATATTGAATTTGCTAATTCACTATAAAATCCAGATTTATCAGAACTATGAATGAACAATAGATTTAAATCCGTATTGTAATAGAGAATTGTTAGTTCCCAATTTAATCCAAATACTTCCTTATAATTTACCCATTCAACTTCTGTTTTACTTGCAGTTATTACTACTAAAGTGTTTTCATTAGGATTATAATCCGAAAATTTGTATTCTAAATCATCATAATTCTGAAAACCATTTTTAAACTTTGAAAAATTAAAAGATTTATCCTGTGACATATTTTTATAAACCACGGTGCTTAAAGCAAATTTAATATTTTGAAATGGTATTTTAGAATTGTCTAAATGTTGAAATCCATTGATAAATTCGTTAAAGTCAACTTGTTCTTGAATTTCATCGGAACTTAATGTCGATAGCAATAAATTCCAGTCTGAATCTTGTGCGTATAATTCACTTAACTCATTCTCAGTGTTTATATCTGCTAAATTTGCAATAAAAGTAGCATTACCTAATTCATCATCTGTTGAAGTTCTTGTAAATCTTCCTGCAAACTGTAAAGTGATTGGTAGACTTTTCCTTATGTCATGAAAAACGGCAATCTTTAGCTGTGGTAAGTCAAATCCCTCCCCAAGCATGTTAACTGCAACTATAATGCGATGTTCTCCATTTATAATAGATGAAAGAATATCTTTTTTACCTGTTACCGATGAATGAATTAATACCGGATTGTAGTCTTTATATTCTTTATAAATTTCAAAAATTTCTTCAGCTCTTGTTTTATTTTCACAGCGAGCCATTAAGATATGATTATAGCCGTTATTTAAATCCTCTTGCAGTTTTTCAATGGCCTTTTCGGCAATTAATTTGTCACCTTTTTTAAAATCATACTCTCTGATTGGAATGAAGTTAATAGGTTTAAAATACCCTTGTTCCTGTGCTTTCTTTAATGAGAAATTAAATATTACTTTTCCCTCAAGTCTTTTTCTGTCATTTCTAAATGGAGTAGCTGTAAATTGAAGAATTTTTGTGTCATCAAAAAAATCTCTAACTTTTTTCCATGAACTTGCTTCGATATGGTGAGCCTCATCAATAAAAATATTTGAAAATTTTTCAGAAAATAATAAAAGATTTTCATTACTATTATTGGCTAATAAGTTCATTGTAGTAACAAGTACATTACAATTGTCTATGAAGTCAACTAAATCATTTGCGTCTGAGAAATTTTGAAATAATATCCCAACTTTTGGAAATAATGATTTTTCTCCAACAATACCAAATTGCTTTAATAGTCCGAGTTTATAAAATTTATTAGCTATTTGATTTCTAAGGGCATCGGATGGAACAGTAATTAATAATTTGTTGCATTTATTTGCAACTAATGTTCCGAGCATAGTTTCTGTTTTTCCAGTTCCAGTAGGCATTACTACTGTACCAATAGATTCGGCTATTTTTAAATGGCTAAGAATAGAGTACAGTCCTGCAATTTGTGGTTCTCTTAAGCCATTAGTCCCTTTGATTATATTTTCCTCGATATAATTAAAATCGTTATCCCAAGATTCTATTATTTCTTCATTTGTGTATTCTTTCAGTTTTGGATGTTTTATCCAAGACTTAAATTTGATTTGATTCGTTTCTAATTTTTGTTGCGTTGCTTTTTTATCGGTTAATATAACATATTCAAAATCATTAGGGAAGCTTTCTAAATTACAAGAAAGGCAGTACTCAATGCCTTTTGATTCAATAACAGAATGACTCCTGTGAGATGAAATGAAATTAAACTGAGATTTTAATTCTTTTTCTAAAAGTTGTTTTACTATGTTTTTATTCCCGACTTGTTGCCAACAATTTATATTTAATTCTGGAAGGGTAATATCTATCATAAGAGATTCTTAGTTATTGGTGTTAAGAATTTCAAATGTATGGTTTTTTCATACAAATATTGTATCGAATTCAATCCATATTTATTTTAAAATAGCAGATTTAAAGAAAATTTTTCGTTGAAAGTGTCATATCGATCATAATAAAGCTATAAAATTTTCTTAAAGTTTTCTGCGTTCTCCGAAATATCTATCTTACATGTTTGCCATCCTGATTTTTTAGATAACTAAATTATCTTGATTATTAATTTTTTTGATATGTAAATGGGCAATTTTAATCTTTCAGAATATAAATTGGTAGTTCACTATCTAGTCAATTAATGTTAGAATTCAAATATTTCACAAGAATAGTTGTATGTTTTAGATTCTTAAAAGGAATATGATATCAAGGTTTAGTTCTGGTTTATAGTTACTTAATCTTGTTTTCTCAAGTGTATTTCCAATTTTCTCAATCATAGTAGAAGATAAAATATTAGTAGAGATGGTTTTTAAAGCATGTTTGGGTTTTTAATCCAATCAAAAAAAAGTAAAAATTCACCAAATTTAGTGATGCGATATCACCAAAATTGGTGATAGGAAATATGAAACAATATTCTTTTCTTTGCCAAAATTTTAAAAACAACATTCAATGGCAAGGAATTTAATAATTATAACGGTGTTTTTCTATTGTTTTTTGGGGAATGCTCAAAAAATAAGTTTTGACTATGATATAGCTGGAAACCAGGTAAAAAGAGAATTGTGTTCAAGTTGTCCTTCAAAAAATGGAGACGAAAATATTATAGCCATTGAGAATTTGACTGAACAAGATTTGTTGAAATTTTTCCCTGAAGATGTTATTTCCTATTATCCTAATCCGGTAAAAGAGGAGCTTTTTTTGAAATGGAATCTGATTGATGGTAAAAATGTAAATAGTATAGAGATATACTCACTCAATGGTCAATTGGTAAAAAAATATACCAATCTTGATGTATCCAATAAATTAAATATCCCCTTTGGTAATTATCGTGAAGGTGTCTATATGATACTTCTTCAGTATTCAAATGGGGAGCAGAAAGATATTAAAATCATTAAAAAATAAGAAAAGGAAACATGAAGAATATTTATTTGCTGGTATTACTTTTTATAAGCCTATTTGTTAACGCTCAAGTAAAAGATTTGGGAGGTACTCCTGTTAAAGGGATAATTCCAATAAAGAGAACTGATTTAAATTCGAATAAGACACTAAATAAAGCGCAAATTGAGCAAAATCAACTGCTTGATCCAGGTGTTCCGACTGGTAACTCTACTGAAGTTGGTGTGACTCAAGGACAACTTTCGGTCTCATTAACTGGAGGTGCTAATTATAGTATTCCTATTGCAGTACCGCCGGGAATTGCTGGAGCCGAGCCTCAAATTGGGTTAGCATATAATAGCCAAGGAGGAAATGGTTTAGCAGGATTTGGCTGGAATATAACAGGTCTTTCGGTTATTACTAGAGTTCCTTCTACAAAATATCACGATAATGCTATTGATGCAGTTGACTTTGATAATTTAGATCGCTATGCGTTAGATGGTCAACGGTTAATGATGGCTAGAATAGGGGAAATATATGGAGCTAATCTAACAGTTTACGAAACCGAGAACTTTTCAAATTTAAAAATAACATCTAATGGAGTTTCTCCGTATGGAGCGAATTTTGGGCCAGAATCTTTTGTTGTAGAATATCCGGATGGTTCAAAAGCTTATTATGGCATCACTACTAATTCTCGGTCTAAAACAGAATGGGCAATCACTTACTGGGAAAATCTTCAGGGAGTAAGAATTAGTTATGTTTATAATAATTCAAATAATACTCTAAGTATTAGTAAAGTTTTATATGGCGCATTAGGTGCATCAACCCACATAAATGAGGTTCAGTTCGTCTATAATTCTAGGGAACGTGCTGAAGAATCATTTGTAGGAGGAGAAAGCTTTATAATGAATTCCATATTAAAAGAAATAAAAGTTGTAGGTAACGGTGTTGGTTTTAGAAATTATTTATTAGGACACAATGCAACAACCTTAGGCTATGAACGCCTAATTAATGTAACTGAAAAAAGTGGTGATAATACTAAAAGTTTAAATCCAACAGTATTTACTTATGAGGATTCCGAGGGAAGTAATACTTTTTTTAGTTTAAATACTACATCAGTTGGAATGTCAAATGTCAGAAACACTAATGCAGCAAATATTAATGGTGATTTTGATGGAGATGGTAAGATAGACATGATACTTTACCCAATAAGTAGTCCTTATGGGGATTGGATTAATCCTGACGCAAAGAAAAAGTATTGGTTGTATACTGACATAAATGGTGATGCCCCTAATATTGCTTATGAGCACCCTGTAGGGACTTTTGATGAAATTTTTCCTGTTTCTTGGATAACGGGAAGTGCTTCATTTGGGTATAAATTATCTCATACCCAAGGATGGAATGTTGTGAAATTAAATGGAAATGTAACAACTTTTACAACTTACTCAGCTGGAGGGGTTATGAATCCGATTAATTTGCAAGATCAAAAATCATATCAATTCCCAAAATTTACTTATGGTTATTGGAGAGTGTCATGCGGGTTGAGAAATTCGAGCAGTAATAAGACGGAGGACCCGATTGATCCAACCGATCCTGTTTGGGTTGAGGTAGTTAAAGATTTTCCAAAAATATACTTGAATGGTGATTTTAATGGTGATGCTATAACAGATTTAGTTGTTGTCGAGGGACCAGTTTCATATGAAGTGACTCAAAACTGTAATACATTTACAGCCACCCATACTAGTGGGACAGCATATTTTGTTGATTTAGATAAAAGGTTAAGCAGTAATTATGTGAATTATGCGGGTGGATTAAGCACTACTGTTAATAGTAAATTTTTTGTATGTGACGTTAATGGAGATGGTAAATCGGATATTCTAGTAATTAATCAAGGAGTTGTACACGTCTATACAATGAACGACGCTAAGCAATTAGTTTTGCTTTTTTCCAAAAATGATAGCGGGATAAAAACGGACAAGCAAATTCTAATAGGTGATTATAATGGTGATGGAAAGTCAGATTTTGTTGTTCCTCAAGAACTTGATGTAGATAATTGGAGTTTTTATTTCTCAAATGGGATTAGTTCTTTTACTGTAAAAACAACTGGTATTGGTTTACCATACTTTGCCCCAATATGTGACAATACAGTTAAGAATACTGAGATTTATCATATGGCAAATGATTTCAATGGCGATGGTAAAACGGATATTTTTCAATTTGCAAATTCAGTCCAACCGGACTCCCAATGCCATACAAATCATGATGGTGACCCATTCTTTTCAGTATTCAGATTGGCTGAAAATAAAATATCAGGAATAAATCAGATAGCGTTTAATGTTAGGGTTGAAGGAGGGATACATGATTTATATTCAGGTGATATAAGTGTTTATGGAATAAGAAGATTTCCCGTTTTGTCACTGTTAGATTATAAAAATCAAAACAACAATTTAGAGTTTTCGTTAATTATTGTTGATAAAATTCACACATTTACTTATAATAAGGATAATAAAAAAGATACAAGACTAAAAGAGATAACTTTAGGCAACGGTGTCAAAGAAGGTATAACTTATAGTCCTTTAGAACCGGAAGCAAATTCTTTTTCAGCCACCTATAATGATAGTCGTGGGACTGAAAATTATCCAAACGTGGATATTGTTGTTGCTCCTACATTCCAAGTAGTTTCAAAAATTGAAAACAGGAGTCAAACAGATTATAAAAAGCAAGAGTTTAGATATTTTGGAGCTGTTTCTAATGTTGAAGGACTGGGATTTTTAGGTTTCCGTTGTTCGTCTAAAACTAATTGGTTTAATGATGCTTTTGCTCCAATTTCTAGTTTAACTAAATTCGATATAACCAAGAGAGGTGCAATTAGTGAAAGTTATACATTTAAAGGAGATTATATTCTTTCTTCTAACTTTAATACAAATTCATTTATAAGCAAATCCGTATTTTCATATGATGGCGCTTTATTACAAAATTATGTTTATAAGATTAAAAATACGTCCTCAGTAATATATAACGGATTAGAAGGCACATCGAAAGAGAGCGTAACAACAAGTTATGATAATTATAATAATCCTTTATCTAATACTGTCTACACAAAACTAGGAACGAATATTCAAAAAACTGACATAACATCAATTGTATATTTTAATGATTTAGGAACTCCCTATATAATTGGCCGTCCAACTAAAAAGAACACGACTAGTTATGGTGTTAATGGTGTAAATCAAATGGATGCAGAAGAGATTTATTCGTATACTAATAGTTTACTTACTCGAGTTAAGAGAAAAGGCCATAATACTGATTACATTATAGAAGATAATGAGTATGATAATTTTGGAAACATCAAAAAGAAAACAATTTCGGCTAGTGGATTGACACCGAGAATTACTTCCTATGTTTACGATCCTTCAGGGCGTTTTTTAACAAAAGCTGTTGATATAGAATCGTTAGCAACGGATTATACGTATGATTTTAATAACGGATTATTAAAAACGGAAACTAAACCGGGAAACATAACTACAACCTATAATTATGATGTTTGGGGTAAAAAGAAAGAAATAAAGGATTATTTGAGTAAAAAGGTAACTATAGACTATAGTGTGTCTTCATCTGGCTACTCGTACATAACAACCACGGGTGAGGATAATAGTTATCAAAAATCTGAATATGACGATTTAGGACGATTAATAAAGGATTCTGAAAAAAATATTGATGATACTCATAGTACGGTAAATACTCAATACGATATTTACAATAGAAAAATATCTGTGAGTACGCCTTATAATGGTTTGTCGGGTAATCCTACAAGTTATACTACCTCGTCATTTGATGAATATGGGAGGCTTAGTCAAACTGTAGAGCATACAGGAAAAATAACTAATATTGACTATGACGGCTTAACCACAACTGTAAGTGATGGTATAAAGACGGAAATAATCGTTAAAGATGCAGTTGGTAATGTTGTTTCCAAAACGGATAATGGTGGAACTATCACGTATCAATATTATATAAATGGTAATTTAAAGCAATCATATTATAATGGAACCACCATTGATATAGAGCAGGATGGTTGGGGTAGGAAAAAGAAATTGACAGATCCTGCTGCCGGTGTGTATGACTATGAGTACAATATTCTCGGAGAACTTACAAAAGAAATTACTCCCAATGGTACTACATATTATAATTTGGATCGCTATGGCAGACTAGAAAGTAAATCAATTCAGGGAGTTAACACTAATTACAACATTTTTTATGCATATGTTAACGGGTTATTGGTTATGGAAGATGGGACTGATAATAATTATGGATTGCCATTTACTTTAGAATACTTTTATGATAGTTATAATAGATTAATTACTAAATACGAATCCAACGATAAATCATTTTTTGAAGTTCATTATGAGTATGATGCATTCGGAAGAGTTTTAACAGAAAAATTTATTGCAAATAATTTACAAGGCGGACAGTCTTCTACTAAAAAAATAAGAAACACTTATAAAAATGGTCATCATTGGCAGATATTAGACGATGTAACTAGCCAGATGTTATGGCAAACTAACAGCGTTAATTCACGAGGTCAATTAACGGGGGCGTCTTACGGCAATGGGATTGCAATAACAAATAGTTATGACCAATACGGTTTTCCTACCCAATTAAAACATGATAAAATAGGGACTCCTTCTGTTAACATAATGACGCTAAATACTGTTTTTGAACCATTGAGGGGTAATTTGACTAGTCGTTCCAGTAACTTGTTTAATTTGAATGAAACTTTCGAATATGACAATTTGGATAGATTAGTTAAATGGAGTATTCCTTCTGTTGTTACAGATAATAACGCTTTTGTTTCAGGTGTAGACGGATTTGTGGCAATAGCCCCTTCTACGGTTTCTAATTTCAGCGGGCAGCTTAAAGTGGCAGCGACAGGAATTGCAGGAACTAAAAAAGCAATTGTTCCCCAAGCAATAGAAGGAGAGAAAATATCAGTAAGTTTATATGTTGGTATTGGGAATACACCTAATATAAGAGTTGATATTATTGAAACAAACAGTGTAACGGGTGCTACTCAATTATTTAATAAGCTGATGATAAACAGAAATGGTACGAGAACATTTGACCACACTGTTTCTCAAAATTCTAGTATTGAAATTGAAATTAACGAATCATTCGTTGAGGTAGAAGATACAACATCATCCTATTTTTATGTTGATAATTTTGTGGTTACCAAATATCCTTTAGAAAAACAAGATTATGATGATAGGGGAAGAATAACGGCAAATAATTTAGGAACTTATAATTATAACAAAACTAATAGCACAGGTCTTCCAATACATTATCAAAATAGTTCGATAAATCCAACGCCTGATGCTTTGGCTTATTATACAGCTAAACCGTTACAAACTGTTACATATAATGTTTTTAAAGCTCCGGTTAAAATTGAACAACCGGGTATAGATATTATTAACTTTTGGTATAATGCAGCAAGTGGAAGAAGTAGTATGTTCTATGGGGGATTGCAAAGCAATATGCTCGCTCGTCCATTACGTAAGCATTACTCTGCAGATGGTTCTATGGAGATAAAACATAATACACAAACTGGAGCTGTAGAATTTATTACCTACATCGGGGGGGATGGGTACAGTGCACCTGTTGTATTTAAAAATAATGGAACAACACAAGAATATCTATATTTGCACCGGGATTACCAAGGTACGATAGTTGCGATTACCAATCAGACAGGGAATATTGTTGAAAAACGTCATTTTAATGCTTGGGGAGCTATAGTAAAGGTTCAAGATGGTGCTGGCAATAATTTAACAGGATTAACCGTTTTAGATAGAGGTTATACCGGTCATGAACATGTGCAAAGTGTTGGATTGATTCACATGAACGGTCGTTTGTACGATCCTAAATTGCATAGGTTCCTACAGCCTGATAACTATGTTCAGGATCCATATAATACTCAAAATTTCAATCGTTATGGGTATGTAATGAATAATCCGACTAAGTTCACCGATCCAAGTGGTGAATATTTTGGATTAGATGATGCTATAGCGGCTGTCGTAGGGGGGGTAATTAATTTAGGGGTAAATATATACCAAGGTAATATTCATAATTTTGGTCAAGGTCTTGCTGCTTTTGGGGCAGGTGCGGCTGCAGGTTGGTTAGCTCTGTATCCTGAATTTGGCGGCTGGGCAGCTGGAGGTGCGATAGTAGGAGCTACTAATAGCTGGTTATCAGGGGGCGATCCGATTGAAGGTGCGGTTATGGGAGGTATTTCAAGCGTCGTTGGAGGCTATGCGGGTAAATATGCGGCTGGAGCTTTGGGGGGTGTGGTTGTTAATGGGATAAAAGTGACAAGTCCACTTTTGCAGGGAACCATAGTAGGTTCATTAGTTGGAGCATTTACAAGTGGAGTGACTGGATTTAGTATGGCATTAGCTTCTGGAGCAAGTTTTGACAATGCTATAGGAGTTGGTATTGATGGAATGAGATTAGGTTTCGTTACAGGAGGAATTGCAGGTGCCGCTGGGGCATATTCTGCTGCAAAAAAAGGAGGTTATAATCTTTTTACAGGAAAAGCTAAAGCAGGAGAAGTTCTAATTGGAGGGCCTCAAAGCAAAGTTGATCAGGTTGCTTCCAAAATGCAAGTAGAAACAATTAATAGTAATAAAATTTCTAATTGGCCAAAAGATTTATTTCCATATCAAGGGAGAGATCTTATAAATCCTGCAGCTCTTGAATTTAATCAAAATTGGATTAATGATGTTATTAAGTCTAATTATAGGATTTATGATCTAGGAAGAAATGGCTATAGCCCATTTTATAATGGAATTGAAATAAATACTATCAATACTATGAATTATCAAAATGTTTATCAAACAAGAACATTTTTTAATAATAACGTGATAATAAATTATCGATTTTAATGAATTTAAATTGGGCTGAAAAATATCTTATTATTTTGTTAAGGGAAACATACCATTTTTTTTCCATACATGGATATCATATTTCTAATATCGAATATGATGGTTACAGTAGGGATGGTTTATTTGTTATGTATGAAAACTATTTAAAAAAAAATAAAATTTTTATTAAGTATACACCAGGATTTGATTTCTTAGTAATAAAAGAAGGGGGGCTTATGCGTAAACAAACTACCATTAGTGTGAGTGAGATTTTAGAGTTGAGTACATTAAATCAAATAAATGATGGTACACAAAATGAATTCGAAGTTTTTAAACAACAAGTAAGTTTGTGTGTGAAATATTTAAAAGAAAACTCTAAATTAATTTAAAAGTATGCTAAAAAAACTAATTTACTTATTGCCCTTTGCTTTTCTAGCCTGTGACTCAGACAGTGATAACAGTACTGAAAACCAAAGCCAAAATAATTTTATTGTTGAGTTGGTGCCCTCAGTTACACAAACCAATGTGGATGAAGAATTCACGGTAACCGTTAATGCAGAAGAAACCATTAAAGCCATGTGGGTTTCATTGGATCATTTTGCAACCGGTGGTTATTCTATCAGAAATTTTGGTTCGTCCTATGTGTTGCATTTTAATTTTGACACATTAGGAGAAAAAACTATTTATGTAAGATGTCAAAATGCCGCAAATCAGGTTTCGGAAAGGCAAATAGCTATCAATGTTAATCGTGGTAATGCGGTTAAAATTACTGGTGTCCAAGTTGTATCGTTTAACAACATCAATGGGACATGGGATCCGGAGTATCCAATATCCAACCCAAATCATCTGGCGGATGTTTTCTTTGGGTTTAATAAATCAAAATTGAATAGTTCTTTGGAAGAGGGGTATTGGCCACGATTATGGTACAAATCGTCAGTAAAAGAAAATCAAGGGGATCTAACGTGGAATATAAGTAGTGCAGGCTTATATGTTGATCCTTTAAAAACAATTCAAATAGGTGTTATCGATCAGGACGAACCGCCATTAGGGCAAAATCTGCTAAATAGTATTCAGGATACAAAAAGTTTTTCATTATCAGCTTACACAACTACAAAGCCAACTACAATTGCTTATTCTTATCCTGAAATAAATCTAGAATTTATTTTGCAAGTGGAATGGCCTAATTAATTTTTGGCAGCAAAATTTGATGAAGTATTGGATTTACATAGTAGTAAGTATTTATTCATTAGCCTCGTTTGCACAAGGCGAGGCTAATAATTGGTATTTTGGTCAATTTGCAGGTTTAGATTTTAGTAGTGGTACTCCGGTTCCATTTACCAACGGTCAGTTAAATACTATTGAAGGTTGTGCAACACTTTCAACTGCTGCGGGGCAATTACTGTTTTATACTGATGGAATAACTGTTTATAATCGTAACCATCAGGTGATGGTTAATGGTTCAGGTTTGTTGGGACATCCTTCATCAGCACAATCGGCAACAATAGTTCCTAAGCCGGGTTCTTCCACTTTGTACTATATTTTTACAACCGATAACGAGCATGACCCTGACGGACTGAGATACTCTATCGTTGATATGTCTTTAAATGGAGGTATGGGAGCTGTTACATCAAATAAAAATATATTGATTTATACGCCAACTATAGAAAGTTTTGCAATTACAAAGCATGCAAACGGGAATGATTTTTGGATAATATCGCATGGTTGGGAAAGTAATAGTTTTCATGCTTACTTATTAACTTCTTCTGGATTAAGCGCTACTCCTGTCACTTCTAATGTCGGTAATACGATCAGCGGTACTGGTTTTGTAGCAGCAGGGATTGCTAAAATTTCACCAAGTGGACGAAAATTGGCTTTGTCTAGTGTTTCCGATTTTGTTCAACTTTTTGATTTTAATAATGTAACAGGCGTTATTTCAAATGCCCGAACAGTAATTGAAGAGCCTTGGGAATTATACGGTGTAGAATTTTCACCAAATGAAGAAATTTTATACGTTACCAATGTTTTTAATAAAGTGTATCAATTCGACTTGAATGCTGCGGACATTCCAAGTTCTAAAATCACACTATATAATTCAAGCAGATTGCCTTCGGCGTTACAAATGGGGCCGGATGGAAAGATTTATGTAGCAGTTTATAATCAAAATAAACTGGGCGTTATTAATAATCCCAATGTTTTGGGTTTGGGTTGTAATTTTCAAATTGATGCAATTGATTTGGGAGGAAGAATTAGTCAAGGTGGACTTCCTTCTTTTAGTCAATCGTTTTTCTTTAGTCCAGCAATTGTTGCAGACAATGCCTGTGTAGGGCAATCAACTACTTTTGAATTAAATACCAACCAAACCATTACAAGTGCTACATGGAATTTCGGTGATGGTAATACATCAAACAACTTAAATGCAAGTCATGTGTATGCTTCTCCGGGTGTTTACACGGTATCAGTTGCTGCAGTGAGTTCTATTGGAATTGGTACGCAAACAAGAGATATTGTTATCTCAGCTGTTCCCACTGCCACACAACCACAGGATATAAAAACATGTGATACGGATAATAACGGTTTTTATAATTTCGATTTAACTAGCAGAAACAATGCTATTTTAAACGGGCAAAGCCCTTCGCAATATTCCATCAGATATTTTGCCAATGCAACAGACTATACTAATAATATAGCCATTGCAACTCCTGCAAGTTATCCAAATGTGGCAGCTTATCAATCGCAAACAATAATTGCGGAAGTAAGTAATAATGCCAATGGAGATTGCAAGGCCACAACGAGTTTTGTAATTCAGGTATTTGAAACACCACTTCCTTCAACTGTAGTGTCATCAATACAAACCTGTGATAATACTTCTGTCGGAACCGATGTCGATGGTCGTGTGCTTTTTAATTTAACGCAGCGAGCAACGGCTATTTTGAATGGGCAGTCAGTAAGTGATTTTTCCTTAACTTATTACAAAGACAGTGCCTTAACACAGCAAATTACTACGCCAACAAGTTATGCCAATACGAATCCAACGGAAACGATTTGGGTTAAAATGACTAATATTCAAAATCCAGCTTGTTTCGCGGTTACCTCATTCGATATTGAAGTGTTTTCATTGCCTGTTGTAAATGCTGTAGTGACGTTAAAACAATGTGATGACAATCAGGATGGATTCAGTGCTTTCAATCTGGATGAAGCGATTACGCTTGCAGTAACGTCCACTAGTGGCCTGACATTTTCGTTTTTTGAATCATCTTCTGAAGCAAACAGCAACAGTAATCCAATTACCAATGTACCTGTTTATACCAACCAAATTGTAAACAACGATACGGTTTACATCAGAGTACAAAATGCAAATGGATGTCACAGAGTTACTCAATTGAATTTAGTGGTTTCCACAACACAAATTCCTGCAAACTTCCCACAAAGAATAGTTGCGGTTTGTGATGATATTGTTTCAGGAAGTAATACAGATGGCATTGCAACTTTCGATTTCAGCAATGTTGATGGGCAAATTCGAGCGTTATTTCCTGTTGGACAACAACTCGACATTACCTATTACAAAAATTTAGCAGATGCTTTAGCGGAACAAAATACGATTATCGACATTTCAAATTACACCAATATTGGGTATCCTAATTTGCAAAACATTTATGTCAGGGTAGACAGCCAGTTAAACAACGAATGTTTAGGCTTAGGAGATCACATAACGTTGAATGTGGAAAGTATTCCGATTGTTCAGCCACAAGTGCTTGAACATTGTGATGACAATCAGGATGGTATTTATGCTTTTGATACAACGAATTTGCAAAGCGCGTTGTTAAATGGATTAACAAACGTAACGGTAAGTTACACCGACCAAACCGGAAATCCGTTACCAAGCCCACTGCCGAATCCTTTTGCAACGAGCTCTCAAACGATAACTGTAACCGTCGCAAACAACACTGCAATGGCTTGCAATTATTCGTCAACCATTCGATTTATTGTTGATGATTTACCGGAAGCATTTCAAATCCCGGTTACTTTAACAACCGTTTGTGACGATGAAACGGATCCCGCTATCCAAAACGGGAGTTATCCGTTCAATACAACCACATTCCAATCGACAATATTGGGAAGTCAAACCGGAATGACAGTTGCTTATTTCGACGGGAATAATAATCCGCTGCCAAGCCCACTTCCAAATCCGTTTAATTCAGCAACACAGAATATCAGAGTAGAAGTTGTTAATTCCATAAATAATAATTGTTCAGCAACAATGACCATCCCGCTTGTTGTAAATCCAGTTCCGGTTATTCAATTAACAGGTGAAGAGTTGGTGTGCAGTGATAATCTGAATTTTACCAAAGTAATCAATTCAGGACTTTTAGATGAATCGATCATAGCTAATTTTACCTATACCTGGTATTTAAACAGCAATCTTATCGTTGGAGAAAACAATTATGCATTAACGGTAAATCAGGAAGGTGTTTATACGGTTGATGTCAGTAATGCGAATGGTTGTATAAGAACCAGAACGATAACTGTAATGGCTTCCGATATCGCCACTATTACCAATGTGGAAGTAACGGATTTATCCAATGATAATTCCATAGTTGTACATGTTACCGGTCAAGGAGATTATGTCTATAGTCTTGATAATATGAATTTTCAGCAATCAAATGTATTTACCGGTCTTGAAGCCGGGATTTATAATGTTTACGTAAAAGATCTGAACGGTTGTGG
This sequence comes from Flavobacterium limnosediminis JC2902, assembly GCF_000498535.1. Taxonomy (GTDB): domain Bacteria; phylum Bacteroidota; class Bacteroidia; order Flavobacteriales; family Flavobacteriaceae; genus Flavobacterium; species Flavobacterium limnosediminis. The sequence goes on from NZ_AVGG01000016.1 coordinate 37,044, forward strand.
TACAACACCACCTAAGGAAGTTAGCGTGTTGGGAATTCCGAATTTCTTCACACCTAATGGAGATGGATATAATGATTTTTGGAACATTAAAGGAGTAGGTAAAAGCTATGCTAATGCAACAACAATTTACATCTTCAACAGATACGGAAAACTATTGAAACAATTAAGCCCGCACAGTCCGGGTTGGGACGGAGTTTATAATGGTCAATCTTTGCCTTCCGATGATTATTGGTTTTCTATCGAGCTTCAGGATGGTAGGATATTTAAGGGACATTTTGCGTTGAAGAGGTAGTAATCATAATTTCCTCTTGGATATTTAATTAAAATAGTAACTTTGTAGAGTAAAGACAATGTAACAAGTTTTAACGGCTCTATTATTTATAACCGGTACGTTGCGTTGTCTTTATTTTCTTTATTGGTGCTAAATTTCCTAAAAATATCCTTTAGTGATTGTTACATAGAAAATTTCAGTTCTTAACTGCCCATCTAATTTTCCTTTCGTTATATGCCAAATTACAGTGTAAGTTTCCCATTGCAACTAGCTTAGTTTTTTTTAGAAATGATTGCAATGGTATTTTAAAGATGTCAAGTGTAATTATTTTAAATTAGTTCCTAAAACTTTTGCCATTGAGTTCAATAAAGTTAAACTTCCCATAGATTCTATCTAAAACTCTGCCACCATACCTGTAAAAATTTTCAATAGCAGCCTCCATATTATTAGGATTTTCTTCGGAATAGTTACTTGTAATTATTGAGTTGATTATGGGGTTATCACACCGTTTAAAAAGAATCTCTTTATAGATATCTGTTTTACCGTAACGAGAGGCTTCTTTTTCACTTTTTAGATCATCAATAACCCGGAAGCCATTGCAATATTTTTCATAAAAAAGTTCGATTTCCTCTTGCGGTAGATTTTCATATTCATGAACAACATCAATCGCTTTTTCAAATTTGAGCGTAACAGTTGATTTGAAAATGGTGTTTAACATGTATTGGAAAGTTAACAAGCAGGAGCTTTTACCGGTACCGTATCCTCCTATGATTATTAATCCTTTATCTAAAGAAATATAGGTGTTTGGAACATTGTACAGCAATGGAGAGAGGTGAAAATTAGTTTCATTTTTGAAATAGTATATTAGAGTGTATACAAATGCTATTGTTTCATTTGTTTCAATAAACGCTTTGCCGTTAATTTCAGAATAGTATTTTTTGAAATAATTATAGATTGTGTTAGCCTTCAGATCTTTTGGTAATAAAGGCTTGATAATGGGCTTATATAATCTGTTTTCTATTGAGGTTTGCAGAATTTTGTTCAAATTCAAATCCATATTTATCTGTTTTTAATTATTTGTTTTTTTTCAGGCTTGTTTGTTCCAAAGGTTTTCCAGTTGGAAAGGCGGGTCTCTAAGTTCCAAAATTCTTCATTCTCAAATTTCAGCCGCCCAGTTTGCCTGTTTTCTTCAGTCCAGTATTTAAAAAATGAGTTTAAAGTTTCAATAGAAAATTTATTCTTGAATTGAAAAATTTCTTTTTGAAATAGATCTATTCTTTCTTTAATATCTTTTTCTTTATTTACTTTATTAGTTGTTGTGGGTTGATTGTTTGTTGTTTGTGTTCGGATTGTTGATTGATTGTTATTCTGTTCGTTATGTACGGAATTGATTTTGTCGAATATTGTTGATTTTAGGATAGTTATCTTAGTGAACCTGTTTGTGCTTTTTGTTACTATATAACCTGTTTTTTTAAGTTTATTTAAGGAGGTGCGAATTACATTTTCAGATAATTTGAGTTCTTTACTTAAATTGTTCAATGAAGTTATTAATTCACCTGGATTTATGATGTTTCCTTGCCATCTTTTTGATATATAATTTGACTTTAGCAGAAGATGAATCATTAGTCGAAATGTATTGCCGTCTTGATACCATTCCCATTCCAAGTAGGTTCTCTTTAACTTTACAAATCCTTTATCTATTTGTTCTTCCATGATTTTTATTAATTAAATAAACAACAGTTTTTGTTTCAATATCATAATAGGGTAACTTTCCATAGAGATCGTTTTGTAAATTCAATATTCTATGGTATCTGAGATTTAATGAGTTTTTTAACTGATTAAGATCCTTTTTCGTTGCCGGCTTATTCTCATCACTAGTAAGTAAGTTTGTAACGAAGTTGACAGCTAACGTTCCGGCAGCGGCATTACCAACTCCAGCCCAACTCATTTTTTCAACCTTCTGGGGTTTGTTTTCAATTCCCGTGTTCTCTGTTTTTTGAACGGAATTGTTTTTGTTTTTTAAGTTGAATGCATTGGTTCTACAACTGTTGCTGCAAAAACGTTGCTTGCGTCTTCTGTTGGGTTTGTACTCTTTGCCGCAATACTGACAGATATATAGATATTTTTCCATGTGCGTAAGTTTTACGTTAGATTAACGATTAAACAGTGGATTTTTAGCTAAATACTCGTCAGCACGAGCTTCTAAATCGCTTTTTGATTTACTTTTTCCATCTTGTAACCAGTTTAGAATATCCTGTTTAGAAAAACGAAGCATCTTTCCTTTTTTGATAAAAGGAATCGTGTTACGATGAACGTGACCATATATGGTAGCCTTGGTTAGCCCGATAAGTTTTGTTAACTCATCAATAGTTAAAAATTCATCTTCCTGAGTTGCGTTTGGAGTTAATTGCAACTCTTTTTTAATGTTTGCCGTGATTTGCTCAACGAGTACTTTTATACCTTCATCGGAGAGCATGTAAAATTGATTGTTTTGCATGTTTCAAAGTTCCGGTATAGAAAAGGTGTTGTGATATGTGTTTTAAAGTGTGTGATATTGAAAAAAGTAAGCGATTGTTTTTGAGGTAATTAATTGTGTTTTGTGTTTTTTTTAATTTTAAAAATTATTTTTTGTAGGTGCTAATCTTAAAAAAACATTAAAAAGTGTGTGCTTAAATTAATAAGTTATTTGCTGTTTTTAGCTTTTTTTTCGTTTAAAGCAATTTTTGCTTTAAGTAATGTGCTTTTTTTTGATAGATATTTCGTTACACTTCTCAGTTTTGATTTTTTAGTTTTGCTAATAAGAATATCAAATATGGCATCTTGAGTCTTAAGTTCTTTGTCTACATATTCAATTCCAGATGTTAGAATTCTATAATTAAATGAATTTTTATAATTATCACCTGCTAAAGAGGATATATCATTCAAATTCACAATAGATAAAACCTTATAAAATTCTGTGCATTCTATTTTTAAAGCCCCTTCAGTGTCTTTATTGTATTCTTCAAGTATTTTGTAGGTTGTCATTAATAGTAACCCTTTTTCGATATCACTAAAATCCTCATTTTTTTTCGTGTTATCAGTCATTATATTTTCGTTTGTATTTTTTTGTTTTTCTGATGTGTCTACAATTGTTTCTATGTTATTATTTGAAGGATAAAGTCTTTTTCTAAGTTCATTGAACAATGGAGTGTCTTCATAATGAATATTGTCATAATTTTCAATTTTGAAACGACCAAAATCATTAAGTTTATACATCATGTCATATAGAGTACTCTGGTTCCTAAATAACCTGGCAATTTCTTTTAAACCTCTATAATTTGCTAAATCTTCTATCATTAATATGAAAGAATAGTTCTGGGGTAATTGATTTGTTGAAAGTTTGTTGTAAAATTCAGTTATCTCATTTTTCAGAACAAGTTCAATATGATCTTCGTCATATTTGCTTAGAGAATTTTCAAAATACCTTTCAAGATTAGTGAGGCTTTCATTCTTACTAATAATATTCACTCCCAAATGTGTTTCTAATAATTCTAATGTTCTGTTATAGGCAAAATTAGAATTGCGTTTTTCTTTTTTTAATGATTCTAGGCTTTGTCTTGCGATTGCCTCCCCATTTTCTAATGCAAGATTATAGTATTTGTTATATGTGTCAAGATAGTCCATCCAATTTCAAATTAATTCGGTTAGCAGCTTCAATTTTGTTTTTGTCTAATACTTTGGTGTAAATCTGTGTTGTTGAGACATTCTTATGCCCGAGTAATTTCGATACGGTATAAATGTCGGTTCCGTTGGCTAATTGCAGTGTTGCATAGCTGTGTCTGAAATTATGGAACGATATTTTTTTATTTATTCCGGATTCCTCAAGCCACAATTTCAAAGGTCTCGTAATTTGTGGATATTCTATATCTCCAAAAACCAAACCTTCAGTTGTATTCTGTGACTTTAGAATATTATAAGCGGTTTCAGAGATTGGGTGGTTTTTAATGGATTGTGTTTTCTGTTCTCTCAGCAGAATATAATTACCCTGATGTTTGTCGCTGTATATGTTTTTCCAATCTAAGTTTTTGATATCTACAAAACGCAAACCTGTTAAGGCCGAAAACAACGCCATGTGTTTTACCTTTTCAATTTTTATGGGAGTGTTCCATAATTTCGCAAGTTCTTCTTCGGTTAAATATTCGCGGTGTGTTTCTTCTTCCTTTATGAACTCAGCATCTTCAGCCAGATTTTTTTCTATGAGATTTCGTTTGTAAGCTAATTTTAAAACTGAAACAAAATTTTTGAAGTAAGATGAAGCTGTATTTCGTGAAATTTTCTTAGGTTCTTCCAGATTGCGTCTTAGCTCGGCATTTAATAGATAATTACGATATCTTTTAACGAATGTCAAATCAAGCTGATTGCTCATCACTAATCCATTGCAAAATTCACTAAAGTGACTAAGAGATGCTTTCCATGAATTGTAATTTGATTTGCTTCCTTTGTTATAGTAATCATCGACAATGCCTTGATAAAAACCTACTAAATCGACGCTTAAATTTACATTCTCTTTGAATCCAAACTCCTTGTTTCTTAACTGAACCTCTCGCTTCGATTTGACTAAACTTGCAAGCTCCAAAGTATCACTATTGTATTTTTTTTCTTCTTGAGTTTTTGGAGTCTTGAGGATATGAAAATTTAAAAACTCACGGCGTGTTTCTTTACCCGTTTCAGGATGAATGATAGGAGGGTAGTAATCTAAGTATAGACTCACTTTGTCTGTCTTCAGAGATTTTTGCCTTAGTGTTACTTTAGTCATTTACAAATATTTTATCGATGTCCTCTTTTCTTACTAGTACATGTTTGCCAAAATTCTTTTTAGGAATTTCAAGTCGGCTCAATATTCTATATAGTGCACCATTTGAAATATTATATTTTTTTAAAACCTCATTTATAGTATAAGAATTTTCTAAAGTAATTAGTTTTTTCAGATGGTCTCTATCAATATTGGTACCATTCAGATTTATGTCAAAATAACTGTCAATATCTTTTCGTCTGATTAATATTTTCCGAATTGAAAAATTATATGAATTGATTTCCTTCTCTGCAACCAATCTGTATACCGTCCGAACAGACATATTTAAAATGAAGGCAGTTTCCTTCACCGTTAGAAAATCTTTTTTATTGATTTCCTCTAAAGGAGGCAATTTTAGTTCCGTAGCTTTTTCTATGGTTTTAATACTCTTTTGTTGATGAAGTATTTTATAGTGTCTGCTATTACATTTAAGGGAACAATATCTTGTTTTTGTCGTTTTGGCGACAAACTCATTTTTGCAATGTTCACACCTTTTTTTAATGTTAAGATTTGAGCTCATTTTGACTATAATTTGACCAAGCTTATGATTTATTTGCCTATGTTGTTAAGTAATTTAAGGTGAAATAAGTGCCATAATTTCGCCAATAATTTCAAAGATAACAAATAAATTTAAACGAGGTACAAGTGAGGTACAAATCAGTAAAAAATCGTGGAAAATATTAATTAATTGTAAAACATTGTAAACAAATAAAAACCCACTTAAAATGCGGGTTTGTTGTGGAATTTTAATTAAAATTATATAATTTTTTACTTACATTATTTTCCGATACAGAAATTAGCAAAAATATTCCCAAGCAGTTCATCGTTAGTAACCTGACCCGTAATCTCTCCGAAATAATACAACGCCTGACGAATGTCAATCGCCATCAAATCGGCAGAAATACCGCTCTGTAATCCCCACTGTACTTTCTGGATTTCCTCTAAGGCTTTCAGTAAAGAGTCGTAGTGACGCGTGTTGGTTACTATGGTTTCGTTGTTGCGTAGGGCACCGGTGTTTACAAAAGAAAGCAGTTTACTTTTCAGTTCGTCTACACCTAAATTCTCTTTGGCGCTGATTAAAAGGATGTCTGGTATTAAGGCTTTCAGTTCAACCTGTTCCGTTTCAGTTAGTTTATCGGCTTTATTTCCGATGATTAACAAAGGTTTTAGCGGGAACTGATTCTGAATCTTAGCAATCTCCTTCTGAAGTTGTGAGCCTGTTGTCTTAAAATCAGTACTGTCGAACAAATACACCACTACCTGGGCCTGTTCCATCTTCTCGAAGGTCTTTCGGATACCGATGCTTTCCACAACATCTTTGGTTTCACGAATCCCGGCCGTATCGATAAATCGGAAGCCGATACCTTCAATCACCAATTCGTCTTCGATAGTGTCTCGGGTTGTACCGGCTATGTCGGATACGATCGCGCGTTCTTCGTTCAGTAAGGCGTTCAGTAGTGTGGATTTCCCGACATTCGGTTCGCCAACAATCGCCACGGGAATACCGTTTTTGATTACATTTCCTACTGCAAATGAATCGATAAGACGTTTTAAGACGAATTCGATTCGGTTTAATAAATCATGGAATTGCGAACGGTCGGCAAATTCAACGTCTTCTTCTGCAAAGTCCAATTCTAATTCTATGAGGGAAGCGAAGTTTAAAAGTTCTTCACGCAGTTTGGCAATCTCGGTACTGAAACCGCCGCGCATCTGCTGCATGGCAATCTGATGTGAGGCTTCATTATCAGAAGCAATAAGATCGGCTACGGCTTCGGCTTGCGATAAGTCCATTTTACCATTCAAAAACGATCGTAAGGTAAATTCACCCGGCTGCGCCATGCGACAACCTTTACGAAGCAGTAATTGGATAATCTGCTGTTGGATGTAGGTTGAACCATGACATGAAATCTCTACTGTATTTTCACCTGTGTAGGAATTCGTTCCGATAAAAAGAGACAACAAAACCTGATCCAATACTTTATTTCCGTCAACAATATGGCCTAAATGCAGTGTATGGGTTTTTTGTCTGGTAATATCCTTGCCGGAAACCGACTGAAAAACCAGCGAAGCAATGGCAATGGCATCTTTACCCGAAATACGGATTACGGCAATCGCACCCGCTCCGGAAGGTGTTGCTAAGGCTACAATAGTATCGTTTGAAATCATTTTTAGTTACAAAGTTACAGAGCGGCAAAGGTACAAAGTTTTTAGGTTTCTGAGTTGCTTAGTTTCTGAGTAACTGAGTAACTGAGTGGCTGAGTAAGAGTAAAGAGTAAAGAGTAA
>NZ_AVGG01000017.1 GCF_000498535.1 Flavobacterium limnosediminis JC2902
TGGCGGCAGCGGAACTCAAAGTGATGTTTGGAGTCGGAATGATATCAATGGTTATTGAGTCGTAAGGATTTGAACATCCAACGACTTTGACATCATATGTTGTTTGAGTTGTAGGATTGACTGTAAAACTGATAGGATTATTATTGCCAGAAACAGCATCTAATACTGATCCTCCTGATATAATTTCGTAACTATATCCACTTTGGCTACCACTCAAAGTAATAACAACAGCATCGCCCGAGCATACTGATGAAACATTTGAAGATAGTGTAAAACCAGCTGCGCAGTTTTGACTAAATCCATATTGTATATAAAGTAAAAACAGGAATCCAAAAAAGTAGCTTTTTTTCATGATCCTCAAGGTTTGCGTTAGACAAATTGTTATTATTTGTATAGGAACCTTGGTTTTTGGGAAAATAATTTAGAGAACTTTGAATTCTACGTGTTTTAACCCTTAAAGGCTTTGTTTTTTGGAATAGTATTTAAAGCTACTTATTTAATTTTTATTGTTGTACCGTTGATGAATGCTTTTCGATGAATTGGTTTTTACGTTCGATGAACTACGCTCACTGTTTTTGAAAACTATATTTTTTAATTGCATTAGTTCGTTTTTTACAGACTTAGAACTCTTTATAAATTATTAGCCCCGATTAAATCGGGGCTTTGGGTTATTTAATACTTAATTTTTCGCTGTGAATTTTCGAGTTCATGGTCTTTAATTGCACTATATATATTCCTGTACTCAGATTTGTTTTGGGAATTTCTATCAGTTGCTGGTTTCTGTTTTCGGTATTTATGGTTTTTATTTTCTGACCGAGAATTGAAAATAAGGTTACTTCGGTAATGATGTCATTTTTAAGTTGATTACTAATTTGAATCTGCTCTGTGTTAGCATTGTAGAAAATGTTGAAGGAATCCGCTTGCGCAATGTCATCAACAGATAAGGTTTCCTGAGTGAAACGCAATGTAAAGCGGGATGCAGTGGTGCCAGCCGGAAGCCACAATTCAAAAATGTGATTTCGGATGTCGTGATAGCTGTCTGTAACTTTATCATAGATATAAATCGGTTGCCCGTTGTCAAAATTTTCAATCCCGTCAATCATAAATTTAACTGTTCCGGCTGTACTCGATTGAATGGTCAGCGGAATAATTCGTGCTGTATTGAAATGACCCACACCCTGAATCAGCAGTTTTCTGTCACCCAATTGAAAATACATGTCGTTGGTTTGTATATCTAATACTTCTGCATCGTAACCCAAATTGAAATTGTCATCGGCATTCTCGTTCATGAAACCAAGCAACAATTGACGGTGCAGGTTTGTGACTCCTGTAAACCCAAGTCTGATTTTCCCGAAAGTATCGTTTTCAACAACATCATCATTATTGTTGTTATTATTGTTTTCGGTTTCATTGGTTCTGAACATAATGTTGGAATCGATATTGTCCTCTTTAATAAATTTGCGTTGACTGTTCTTATATACAAGCTGTCCCCCGACTAAATTCCCTTTGATAAAAAAGCCTTGTCCAACCGGAATAAATCTTCCCGGGATTCTTAAACTTGAGCCCAAACCACTAATAAGGGCCGGTGAAACAGGAATGGTTCCGCCAACTAAATTTCGGACCGCGTATCCACCCTGGTACCCCGCTAAAACATGGGTGTTGTTGGAAGGATAATGCTCCCAGAAATATAATGCTCCTGTTGTTCCGGCTAAGTTGTCGGTTATGAATTCATTGGCATCCAATGCAGAAGGGTAAGGGTTTCCTACCAAATTTTGATTGTTTGCCGCCACCTGAATTTCCACATTATTAATCAAACCATTATTTGGCTTCCCTTTGAATACATAATTTTGGGTGTTTATGGCAGGCGCAACTGCAATTCCGCTTCCTTTCATGGTAAAGGCCTGACCGGTTTGAAGAAGCGTGTTTTCATTTATCCGTTGCCAGTTTGCGTATACCGGACTCAGATTGGTGAATTTGAAAAGCCAGTATCTTGCCAGACGCATCGGATTTGCCGAACCGTCATAGCCACCTATCCAGGAGATAGGCTGTGGTGACAACGGATTTGTACCGTCCCTTAAGACGTTATTTACGGTGAATCCGGTATTGTTCGAAGTTGTGCTCGCTTGTGTGCTTACCGGAGAAGACCAGTAATTGTAATTGAATTTGTTACCAGTTCCCTGTTGATCCCTTTCCAGTTCTCCTGTACTTGCCGGGTCTAAATCGCTGTCGGCAGTCTGAACCAGTTGTGAACGTCCCTGTAAATCTATTTTTCCGTCTAATTTCAAATACCATTCGTTCTGAAGTTTGCTGTCGTTGTTAATCTCAACAAGTACGGACGGAGCCACAAACATTCCCAAATTGGTATGGTTTGATGTGGAATTGATATTGTGGTTGACTTGTATGATAGCCCAATTGTTGTCGGTCACATCCAAGCCTCTGATCTGTTTGGTGACAGAATTTGCCGCAGTGGAAAAACTTCCGTCCTGTTCTGTGATAAAAGGCATTGGGGCTTGTTGGGTATTGATTGTTTTTACGTTATAAATTCTCGCTCCGGGCGCAATGTCAATTGTTGCTGTTGCATGATTGTCTATCACATCGTCTTTATAGTTATCCATTCTGAAGTAGCGGATCATGTTAGTCCATGACAGACCGGTTATGTCCTTAGGAACAATTTCACCTCTCACGATACCGGAATTGTTTTTGATTTCCTGATAAATCATTTTCTGTAAATCAGTATCGCTTAAAGCAACATTGAAAAGGCGTACTTCATCGATTTTTCCTTTAAAGAAATTACTGCTTGAAGCCGGATTTTTACCTATGGTGAACAGGGAAGTGTCAGCTCCCAAATTGCCGGAAAGGGTAGTGGTAGCTACAGCTTGTCCGTTTACATATAATTTTCCGATACCTGTAGTGCCGTTGTATGATACTGCAACATGTATCCATTGTGAAGTTACTAATGGGGTTGCAGCTGTAAGTGTCGAAGATTTAACTACAGCCTGAAGGTTTTCGGAATTGTTCACTTTCAACTGGAAATTATTTTGCCCCACAATTACACCTTCAGATGTAAATGCGCTGTTAATATTTATCCAGGCCATTAAGGTGGCGTTGGATAAATTGTTTGTCAGATTGACATCAGTGGCATAATCGTTTCTGCCGTCAAAATCGAGAAGTAGTTTGCGTTCAAGATTTCTCGGAGATCCGAATTTAGCAGTATTGGTGTCGAAAGCATCTAGGATTCCGTCATGATCTATATCGGCTGTTCCGTCTATGATACCATTGTTATTTGCGTCAAGACTTGCGTAAAGTCCGAGCGAAATATCGAAATCAGTGCCATTTGATTTTACATCCATATAATCATGTATTCCGTCACCATCCGTGTCTTTAACGTAGTTTAAGAATGGTGCCACAGTACTCCCTTGGTCGAGATTACCGTACGAATTGAAGGCATAATCATAAATGTCTAATACTCCGTCACCATATCCTTCTGTGATTCCGTCTCCGTTGGTGTCTTTGTTTCTGAAAGTTTCGGATTCAGGACCGTCACCAACACCGTCACCATTGATGTCGCCGTCCCCGTTTTCATACCCTGCGTAGGCATTAATATTTCCTGCCCATGATTCATCAACATCAAAAACGCTGTCGTTATCGCTGTCTAAATCCATGTAATTTGGAGCGCCGTCACCATCAGAATCCAGTAATGTTAAAGCTTCGACACTATCGTGCAGACCGTTTGTATTAGCATCGGACCAGGCAACATCAAATCTCCCTTTTCCATTGCTCAGGTGTCCCAGCCCAACTTCAAGTATGTCTTCAATCCCATCGTTATCGGAATCTAAATCAAATACATCAGCCACACCATCACCGTCTAAATCGCATAAAGTTTGTGATATTAAGATGTCATCAAGTGCCAGGTCATTTCCTGCACCACCGGTTTCGTTATTAATGAATATTACTTTAAAAGCGCTTACGTTAAGGGTTAGGTTTGAGGTGAAGTTGTACCAGTCACCGGCAAGATTACCTGCAGTTGTCGGGGGGATGTCTCCTGTTTCAATGAAGGTAATCAGGTTGTTGCTCATGTCTCGGAATTCCACTCTCACATCCGGTCTTAGGCGGGTAGCTATTCCTGGTGCATTTGTTCGGTCTAAATTTAAAACCCAGAAACTATAAGAGATTGGAATATTGGGCAATGCCCCTGTAATGGTTGCGGTATAAAAAACTCCCGGAGTGTACGAAGCATTAAAAATAGCCATTCGTCCGTTAGTATCTCCTGTATGATCACCACCCATATGCCAGTAGGAAGCTGCCCAAGATGCTATTTGTGCGGATGCGCCTACAGTATACTTTCCGTCGTTCAAATCCGCGGAACTTAAATCCGGGCATTGTGGAGTGTTAGGTTCTCCCGTAGATCCGTTTTCATAGCAATAAGTGGTTGTGGCATTGTATGTGGTGTTGATAGTTGTTCTTGTTCCTGTTCCGAAAGTTTCGTTTAAAAATTTGTAATTCACTTTAGGACCATTAGCTAAGAGGCAATTGTTTTCTTCAACGCTATCTCTTATACCATCATTATCGTCGTCAATATCCACGTTGTCCAGCAGGCCGTCGTTGTCACTATCGTAGAAGGTCTGGATACCCTGTCCGGTTATTGCGAAAACATAGGGGTTTTCATCCGTGTCATTGCTGGCAATGGAAATCTGAGCAGATTTTGTTCCTATTGAGCTGGGGTTAAAAGTGATTTGAAACGTAGTTGAGCCTGAAGTGTTAATTGGAGTTATGGGCAATGAAGTAACTGAAAAGTCAGTGCTTCCGATTATGTTTACCAAGGGTGATCCGGTTAGGTTAATTGTGCTTGACCCAATGTTTTTAATGGTGAAATTTCGAAGAACCGGGGATGCTGCGATTTGCGTCTGTCCAAAATCGGTGCCGTTTGTGGTTGAAGCCAGCGAATTGTGTGCAACCGTATTATTGGATAATCCGGTTATGGTAATGGAACTGTTAATAGTTCCGTAAAGACTTACATTATCAATCAGATAGTGGTGCGTGGTGTTGTTTTCACCGTTATCTTCATCAAAACGAATTTTTATTTTTACTTGCGTAGTACCGTTGGGAATATTAAATGTATATGGAGAACCTTGCGTATTTCCGGTTGAGGCAACATGAGAAAAACCAAGATTATCACTGGTATCATTTTTACCATCGATTAACTTTATTGAGTTAGCTGAATTATATGTGCTTCCATTATCGTATGAGACATCTAAATACAAATCGTCTTTGTCAACCGGCGATCCGTCTGATGAAAAGGAGAGTGTTATATAACAGTTGGTATATGCACTTATGTTTACATTGTCAAATGTGATGTAGGGATCGTTGTTTGACGGGCCACCTCCCCCCGAGTTGTTTGATCCTGTAAGACGCAATGAATTTGGGGAAGATACAAAAGTAGTAGAATAAGTCGCAATTGTACCTGTGTTTAAAGTGTTTGTATAGGGCCACACATCTGAAGGTGTACTGTCAAATCCCTGGTAGGTAATAAGTGTTTGGGATTGGGATGTCAAACAGCCTAAAAAAAAGAAGGCAACGATTAGCAGTAGGTGGTAAATAGTTAGGGTATTTTTTCTTTTCATAATCCACTTTTTTGATTAAACAAATAACTTTTTCATTATCTGATTAACTCAAAAAAACAATTAATAAAGTAGGTTTGACCAAGACGGTAAGCATGAATTAAGGGCATTTAATTCGTGTTTACTTTTTATCAATTAGTAGTTTTTATACTTGTTGGAGCATTTAAAATAAAAATGAGTAGTCTTCGTCCATATTGATGTTTTTTCTGAATTAATATGCTTAAAACTAATTAATTAAAATTTGGAGAGGATAAAAATGTGCGAATTTTCGATGAATTGACTTTAACATTCGGTGAACTGCTTATTCGGGTTTTTAAAATTATATTTTATTAATTGTACGATTTTACTTTTTTTGTTTCAGAATACGGAGACACAATTAAAAAGCCCCGAAATTATCGGGGCTTTAAATTATTTGATACTGATTTTTTCGCTGTGAATTTTCGAATTCGCTGTCTTTAACTGTACTATGTATATTCCCGTACTTAGGTTTGCTTTGGGAATTTCTATCAGTTGCTGGTTTTCGGTTTCGGTATTTATGGTTTTTATTTTCTGACCAAGAATCGAAAATAAAGTTATTTCTGTTATGGTGTCTGTTATTGTTTCTGTTTTGTTAGGGTTGTAGATCTGAATTCGTGCCGTGTCGCTGTTATAAAAAACATTGTAGGGATTTTGCTGTACTTTGCTATCTGAAGCTTTCGATTTTTGCTGACGGAATCGCAATGTGAATCGGGATGCTATTTCCCCTGACGGAAGGGATAATTGAAGTATGGAATCACTTATGTCGTGGTAAATGTTTGTCAGATTGTCATGAATGTAAATGCGTTGATTGCCCCTGAAGTTTTCAAGGTCGTCAATCATGAATTTTACGGTACCTGGGGTTTCATTTATTACAGTCAGTGGATAGATGGAATTGATGTTAAAGGAGCCAACACCCTGAATTTGCAATTTTTTGCCTTCTAATGGGAAATACATATCACTTGATTGTGTATCCAGTATTTCACCATCATAGCCAAAATTAAAACCGGCATCAGCATTTCTTTTCATGAAGCCCAGTAGCAGTTGGCGGTGAAGGTTTGTTACACCTGTAAAACCAAGTCTGATTTTTTTGAAATCTTCATTTTGTGAAGAGTCATCGTCGTCATCGTCATCGTTATCATGATCGTGATTGCGATTGTCGGCATTATTATTTGTATGATCAGGTTGTGACCCGCTGGCAGTCTCTTTGGAATTAGTATCTCTATTTTTAAACATGATGTTCGAATCAGTGTCGTCTTCTTTGACGAATTTGCGTTGACTGTTTTGGAAAATAAGTTGTCCTCCTGTTGTATTTCCTTTTACAAAGAACCCTTGGCCTACCGGGATAAATCTTCCGGGGATTCTGCTACTTGATCCAAGACCGCTGATTTCAGTGGGAGAAACCGGAGTGGTCCCTCCAACTAAATTGAGTGCGGCATAGCCTCCCTGATAACCTCTTAAAACATGCGTGTTGTTGGTAGGATAATGTTCCCAGAAATATAATGTTCCAGTGGTTGCGGCTAAATTATCGGTTATGAACTCATTGGCATCTAAAGCAGAAGGATAGGGATTTCCGATTAAACTTTGATTGTTTGCTGCCACCTGAATTCCCGCATGATTGATCAAACCATTGTTTGGTTTTCCCTTAAATACATAATTTTGGGTGTTAATGGCAGGAGCAATTGCTATTCCACTTCCTTTCATCGTAAAAACCTGGCCTGTCTGAAGAGCTGTGTTTTCAGTAATACGTTGCCAGTTCGCATAAAGTGGACTCAGATTGGTGAATTTGAAAAGCCAGTATCTTGCCAAACGCATCGGATTAGCCGAGCCGTCATAGCCTCCTATCCAGGTAATTGGTTGTGGAGCTAATGGATTGGTGCCATCTCTTAATACATTATTTACCGTAAAGCCGGTATTGACAGCATTAGCAGTTGCTTCAGTACTAACCGGTGAAGACCAGTAATTATAATTGTATCTGTTGCCGGTTCCTTGTTGGTCTCTTTCCAATACTCCCGTACTTGAAGGGTCCAAATCACTGTCGATTGTCTGAACCAGTTGCGAACGCCCCTGTAAATCAATTTTTCCGTCTAATTTTAAATACCATTCGTTTTGAAGTTTGCTGTCGTTGTTGATTTCAACGGTTGCCGCAGGGTTAATAAACATACCCAAATTAGTGTGATTTTCAGTGGAATTGATATTGTGATTCACCTGAATAATCGTCCAGTCGTAATCAGTAACGTCCAAACCTCTGATTTGTTTAGATACAGAATTTGCAGCTGTTGAAAAACTTCCGGCCTGTTCGGTAATAAAAGGCATTGGGGCTTGTTGGGATTTGATTGTCTTTACATTATAAATTCGTGCTCCCGGCGCTGTGTCAATTGTTGCTGTTGCGTGGTTGTCAATCACATCATCCTTGTAATTGTCCATTCTGTAATAACGGATTAAATTTGTCCATGAAAGACCTGTTATGTTTTTAGGGACAATTTCACCTCTCACAACTCCGGAATTGTTTTTGATTTCCTGATATACCATTTTCTGTAAATCGGAATCGGTTAAAGCACTGTTGAATAAACGCACTTCGTCTATTTTACCCTTGAAAAATGTGTCATTGGCAATAGGGTTTTTTCCGACAGTTAACAGCGAAGCATCAGCAGAAATGTTTCCGGATGTTGTCGTACTCATTACCATTTCTCCATTAACGTACAGTTTCAGCAGTCCGTTGGTTCCTTCAAAAACCGCAGCGGTGTGAATCCATTGTGAATCATTTAAAGGAGTGTTGTAGCGTAATGTTGCTCCGTTTGCGGTTACCTGAAGTCTTTTTGAATCATCAATGCTTAGTTTAAATTGGTTCTGACCTGCAATAACGCCTTCTGTTGAAAATAAACTGTTTATGTTTACCCAGGCCATTAATGTGGCATTTGGCCATCCGGATATAACATTTGCATCGGTTGCATAATCGTTTCTTCCGTCAAAATCAAGGTACAGCTTGCGTTCAAGATTTCTTGGAGAACCGAATATTGTTGTATCGGTATCGAAAGCATCCAATATGCCATCATGATCGATGTCGGAAGTACCGTCAATGATACCATTATTATTTCCGTCTAGAGTAGTGTAAAGTCCTAATGAAATATCGAAATTGGTTCCGTCTGATTTTACATCCAGATAATCCGGAATACCGTCACCATCCGTATCTTTAACATAGTTTAGAAAAGGAGCTGTGTTCAAGCCTTGATCAATATTTCCGTACGAATTGAAGTCGTAATCATAGATGTCCAGAATCCCGTCACCAAATCCTTCGGTAATTCCGTCTCCGTTAGTGTCTTTGTTTCTGAAAGTTTCCGATTCGGGTCCGTCACCAACACCATCACCGTTAATGTCTCCGTCTCCGTTTTCATAACCGGCATAAGCGTGAATGTTTCCCGCCCAGGATTCATCCACATCGAAAACACTGTCGTTATCGCTATCTAAATCTATGTAGTTTGGCGCTCCATCCCCATCGGAATCCACTATGGTTAAAGCTTCGGCGCTGTCGTGAAGACCGTTACCGTTGCCATCAGTCCATGCTGTGTCGAATCGTCCTTTTCCGTTGCTTAAATTGCCCAGACCTGCTTCAATTATATCCTCAATGCCATCATTGTCAGCATCCAAATCGAAAACATCGGCCACACCATCACTATCTAAATCACATAAAGTTTGCGATATTAAGATATCGTCAAGTGCTAGGTCGTTTCCGGTTCCTCCAGTTTCGTTATTGATGAAAATCACTTTAAAAGCACTTACGTTAAGGTTTAGATTTGAAGTGAAATTGTACCAGTTACCGGCCAGATTACCCGCTGTGGTCGGGGGAATGTCACCTGTTTCAATGAAGGTAATCAGGTTGTCATTCATGTCGCGGAATTCCACCCTTACATCCGGTCTTAAACGGGTTGCGATACTTGGTGCGTCAGTTCGGTCGATATTCAAAACCCAGAAGCTATAAGTGATAGGGATATTTGGTAATGCTCCGGTAATTGTTGCAGTATAAAAAATGCCAGGTGTGTAGGAGGCATTAAAAATGGCCATACGACCGTTTGGGTTTCCGGTATGATCGCCACCCATGTACCAGTATGACGGAGCCCAGGAAGCTATTTGAGCAGATGGACCAACGGTGTATTTACCGTCATTTAAATCAGCAGTGTTTAGATTAGGACATTCTGTGGTGTTGGTTTCACCAGTGGATCCGTTTTCATAGCAATAAGTTGTTATTGCATCGTAAGTGGTGTTGATTGTGGTTCTTGTTCCGGAACCGAAAGTTTCGTTTAGAAATTTGTAATTTACTTTTGGGCCATTGGCTAAATTGCAATTGGTTTCTTCCGTACTGTCTTTGATGCCGTCATTGTCATCGTCTATATCGATATTATCTAAAATTCCATCATTATCACTGTCATAAAAAGTCTGAATAGATTCTCCTTTTATTTCGAAGATATAAGGATTTTCATCAGCGTCATTACTGGCAATGGAAACCTGAGCGGTTTTTAAGCCTGCAGAGCTCGGATTAAAGGAGATTTGGAATGAAGTTGAAAGTAGGCCGTTAATAGGAGTTGTTGGTAATGCGGTAACTGTAAAATCGGTACTTCCAATAATATTAACCAAAGGTGTTCCGGTTAAATTGATTGTATTCAAGCCTATGTTTTTTATGGTAAAATTTCGGGTGACTGGGGCTAATCCAACTTGTGTTTGTCCGAAATTGGTTCCGTTTGTGGTTGAGGCTGATGAATTATGAAGGACAGGGTTGTTTGATAGTCCTGTAACGGTAATGGAATTTTCGATCGGGGTTCCATACAGGCTTATATTATCAATATGATAGTAATCAGAGGTGTTGTCTTTGTTGTTGGCTTCGTCAAAGCGCACCCTTAACATTACCTGTGTCATGCCACTGGGTATGCTAAAGACGTAGGGAGAGCCTACGCTAGTTCCGGCTATTGCGGTATGTGAGAATGATAAATTGTCTCCTGAGTTTTTGCCGTACACCAATGTTGCTTGAGTCAGATAATTTGCTCCGCCGTCGTACGAAACTTCTAGGGTCAAATTGTCATTGTCATCCGGTGATCCGTCTGAATAGAATGAAAGGCTTATGAAGTTATTGGCGTAACCGCTTAAGTTTGCATTGGAAAATGTTATATAAGGGTCACTTGATCCTCCGTTGTCTGATCCTGTAAAACGTAATGAGTTTGGAGTAGATACAAAAGCAGCAGTGTTAACAGCAATTGTGCCGTCGTTTAAAGTGTTTGTGTACGACCAAACATCCTGAGGGGTACTGTCAAATCCTTGATAGGAGAGAAGTGTTTGGGATCGTAAAGTTGCAGAACTTAAAAAGCATGTGAAAACACATAGTAGGTAATAAATAGATAGAGTAGATTTTCTATTCATAATATTGGGGGTATTAAAGATTAGAATTATTGCTAAAATAATTAAAATATTTTAACAAAAGTGTTTAATTGTTAGTTTATCAATAAAATAACAATTTTTTTGTTGTAAATCTTTTTGTCACGGTTAGTTGCGGATTTGTTATTTTTTAAATAAATATCTTACAAAAAAATAGATATTGAAAGGAAAGTTGGTAAGAATTGTTTGAAGCGAGAAATGACGGTTTTCTGGTTTTGACTTGAAGAGTATCGGTTATGAGTGACAGATGTGGTGATTTTTGTATATTTAGGATGATGTTATTGTATAAAAAAAGAAGGCCGCCTATCAGACAGCCTCCCTTCCTTTTTGGAGAATCGTTTTATCGGATGATTACTTTTTTACTGAATGAGCCATCGGATGTTTTCGGTTTTACAACATAGGTTTCGGAACGAATGTGTTCCACAGGAATTTTAATATTTTTCTGTTCTTCATCTGCCACATTCCATTTTGTAATCGATTGTCCTAAAATATTGAATAGATGCACAGACTCTATTCTGGTGTCCAAAATAGTATTTTTGATATTCAGGATATTATTGGATCAAGTCTAAAAGTTGTGGGGAAGTGTAAATAGTAAAAAACCCTAACTATTTGATTAGTTAGGGTTTTGCCTTTTGTAGCGAAGACGGGAGTTGAACCCGTGACCTCAGGGTTATGAATCCTGCGCTCTAACCGACTGAGCTACCTCGCCATTTTTTTCGGTTGTACATCCTTGCTGAATGCGGGTGCAAATATAAGACTTAAATTATAGCTTCCAAATATATTTTGAAAAAAAAATATTTTTTCTTTTTTTTCTTTTTTTTCTTTTTTTTATTAAGGTAAATGCTATATATTTCAGGAAAATTTATTGCAAATATGGAAGGTAAAGTAAGATACGAATTAGAGTTTCCCATCATGTCATCGCCCCAATTATTATATCAATACATCTCAACACCTTCAGGATTGTCAGAATGGTTTGCTGATAATGTGAATTCCCGAGGAGAGTTTTTTACTTTTATCTGGAATGATTCAGAAGAGAAAGCGCGTCTTGCTTCCAAGAAAACAGGGGAAAAAGTTAAGTTTCGATGGATTGACGAGAATAATAAGGATGGTGATTATTATTTCGAATTGCGGATTCTGGAAGACGAAATAACCAAAGATGTTTCCTTGATGATTGTAGATTTCGCCGAAGAAGATGATTTGTCGGAAGCAAAAATGCTTTGGGAAAACCAGATTTCCGATTTAAAACATGTTATCGGTTCCGTTTAAAAAGTCATTTTTATAACCTATATTTGCCCCGATTAAATCGGGGTTTTTTTATGATTAATTATAACGGGTCATTAGTAAGTAATTCGGAAATTACGTTGCATCAGAACAGGGGTTTTCTTTATGGAGATGCTGTTTTTGAAACTATTAAAGTGTTGGATGGTAAAGTATTGTTTCTTGAAGATCATTACTTTAGGCTAATGGCTTCCATGCGTATTGTTCGTATGGAGATTCCTATGAATTTTACCTTAGAGTATTTCGAGGAACAAATTTTGAATCTGGTTCGCGAAATGGGTGTCTCCCCGTCATTTCGGGTTCGATTCTCTGTTTTTCGCAAGCCGGGCGGATTTTATCTTCCGACAACCAATGATGTTGAATTCATTGTTGCTGTTGAGCCTCTCGAGGTGGCTATGTATTCTTTTGATTCTAAAGCCTATGAGGTGGAATTGTTTAAAGATTTTTATGTAACCAAACAATTGTTGTCTTCCATTAAAAGTAATAATAAATTGGTTCAGATTACCGGAAGCATTTTTGCGTATGAAAATGGTTATGAAAACTGTCTTTTAATGAACGACGAGAGGAATGTGGTAGAAGCGCTTCAGAGTAATTTGTTTATGTTAATCGGATCTAAATTGGTTACGCCTCCGGTCTCGGATGGTTGTTTAAATGGGGTAATGCGAAAACAAATCTTAGCTATAGCACTAAAAATGGAAGGTTTGGAAGTGGTAGAGGAGTCGATTTCTCCTTTTGATTTGCAAAAAGCCGATGAGTTGTTTTTGACAAATGTCATAAAGGGTATTCAGCCGATCACCAAATACCGTAAAAAAGAGTACAAAACTGAATTTGCTGCAGGATTGCTAAAGAAGCTTAACGCACAAGTACGCCTGGGTTAGTTCAAGATCGGATTTTCCGGTGCATTAGACCAAATTAAATAATCGCCGCCCTGTTCCATGATTTTTTCTTTCCAGAAGTGAGTGGTTGATTTTCCGATAATTTTGTTCTGATAGCTGTTTTTGGAGACAATCCAGGAGTTTTCTTCGAGTTCGTCTTCCAATTGGTGGGATTCCCATCCTGTATAGCCTAAAAAAAAGCGAATATTGGTTCTTTTTATTTTTCCTTCGTTGATAAGGTTTTTGGTGTGTTCAAAATCTCCGCCCCAATAGATGCCGTTCGAAATTTCGATGCTGTTCGGAATCAGTTCAGGGATGTTGTGGATAAAGTACAAGTTGTCTTGTTCTACAGGACCGCCATTATAAATTTTGAAATTGGCATTAATTTCAGGAATCAGATCATGGATGGTATACTGCAAGGGCTTGTTCAAAATAAATCCAACAGATCCTTCTGTATTGTGGTCTGCAAGCAGGACCACAGATCTGTTAAAAGATAAATCTCCGATAATTGAAGGTTCTGCTACAAGCAAATTTCCTTTTTTAGGTTTAACTGATATCATCTTCCTGCGAGTTTAGAATTAAATTTAGAAAAAAATACCTATCCAAGCAAAATAAAATCGTTGAAATGTAAAAAAGCCTCGCTATTGCGAGGCTGTATTTTTTAAGCGGGATAGACTATTTTTTGTTTAAAGAACCTTCTAGCTCAGCTCCTGCTTTAAATTTCACTACATTTTTAGCAGCAATTTTGATAGTTTTTCCTGTTTGAGGGTTTCTTCCTTCTCTTGCAGCTCTTTGAGATACTGACCAAGAACCAAAACCTACTAATGATACTCTTCCACCTTTTGTTAAAGTTCCTTCTACATTGTTTAAGAAAGACTCTAAAGCTAATTTAGCAGCTGCTTTAGTAATACCTGCGTCAGCAGCGATTGCATCGATTAATTCTGATTTGTTCATAATAATAGTTATTAATGGATTGATTAATTAATTATTGTCCTACAAATTTATATGAATTTCCCGATTACGCAAGTGTTTTTCGGTTTTTTACAGGTTTTTTGCTAAAAATGTTGATAACTTGCCTTTATTGTTAATAAACTTACTTGTATTTTTCAAAATTTCGGCAGTCTTAGTGTTTATAGGGGTTACAGCGCTATGGCTTTTTCGCTGAATGATATTCCGTTTAAAAGTTCGTGGGTCAGCATTCTTTTCTTCCCCGGAAACTGTAAACTGTGAATTATCAGGAAACCGTCTTTTACCGCAATTTTCAATTCTTTCTTAGTCGAAATAAGTCTTCCTGATTCATGCTGATGTGTTGCTTTATCAAACAAAGTTTCGTAAATCTTAACATTCCACTCCTGTTCGTTGTCCTTAATAAAACACCAAGCGGCAGGATACGGACTCAAACCGCGCACCAGATTGTGAATCTCATTTCCGCTTTTGCTGAAATCGATTTTGCAATTCTCCTTGTTAAGCTTGTAAGCGGTCTTTATATCATCGTTGGTAGGCTGAATCGTAGTGGTAACATTTCCTTTTTCAATCAATGATAATGTTTTTAAAACAGTTCCGCTTCCCAAAACCATCAATCGGTCGTGCAGTTCTCCTGCCGATTCGTTTTCGCCAATCGCAATTTCGTCACTCAGAATCATCGCTCCGGTGTCAATTTTATCATCAATGAAGAAAGTAGTAACGCCTGTTTTGGTTTCACCGTTAATAATCGCCCAATTAATAGGTGCAGCTCCGCGATATTCCGGTAAAAGAGAAGCATGTAAATTAAAGGTGCCCAATTTCGGCATACGCCAAACCACTTCGGGCAGCATTCGGAAGGCAACCACAATCTGAAGGTTCGCATTCAGACTTCGTAATTCCTCCAAAAAAGTTTCGTCTTTCAGGTTAGTAGGCTGCAGCAATCGAAGGTTGTGCTCCAAAGCGTATTCTTTTACGGCCGAATATTTAATCTTTTGTCCGCGCCCCGCCGGTTTGTCCGCAGCGGTGATTACGCCAACGATTTCATAATTATTTTTATATATAGTGTCAAGGATTCCTACGGCAAACTCCGGAGTTCCCATAAAAACAATGCGTAACTTTTCCATTATAAACTAATGTATTGGTTTTGATTATTGATTTTGACTTTATTGTTTTCCAACAAAAGCTGAAGTGCAAAGATAGTTTCCTCCGGACTTAAATCCAGTGAATTTTCAATTTCTCTTGATGATAAAGGCGAATTTTTAAGCAAAGCCAGTATGTTTTGCGCAATTTCAAGCGGACTTTTATCCGACTTTTTCTGAGTGATGCAATACGAACAGATGCCGCAGTCTTTCGAATCGGTTTCGCCGAAGTAATTCAGCAACAATTTGCTTTTGCATTGCTTTTTATCCGATACATAACAAATGACCGATTCAAACTGTTTGGTTTTGATCTCATTCTGTTGTTGCAGAAATTTCGCAATCCGGTTAATCGTCAAATCGTCTTCCCTAACTTCGTTAAAGGTAAGTTGGCTGTCATTGGACTGACTGTGCAAAACACAAATTTCCTTCTGATGCATCCGTTTCAGTACTTCAATTAAATTTTCTTCGGAAGTGTTTGATTTTCGGGCAATCAGACTGGTGTTAATCGCTGTTTCGATTTCATAAATTCCGGTGTAATTCCTAAGAATAGCAGTAATCACGGGTTCGTCAGCCGGATTTAAACTGATATACCGCAACATTTCCCGACTGTCCAATAAAAATTGAAGACTAATCTTCTCTGAAAATTCTTTTGAAAGCGAAATAATGCCCTGGTTGTCCAGAAACTGCATTGCATTGAAGGTTTTCAGTACGGGAAATTTATACTGATGACAAAAATGATTCAGATTAAAGGAAAAAGTTTCGTTAATCCCTTCGCCATAACCCACCTGAAAATAATTGTTCAGTTTGATGTAGACTTCTTTTAAAAAAATCTTATCGGGTAATACGGAGAGAAACTGACTTTCGGTTGTTTGAATGTCTGAAGGAGCAAGCAGTAAAACCGCAAAGGCTTTCGCGTCGTTTCGTCCTGCACGACCGGCTTCCTGATAATAATTTTCCAGATTTTCGGGTAACTGAATGTGAATTACCGTGCGAACATTGGGTTTGTCAATTCCCATTCCGAAGGCATTCGTGGCGACCATCACCTGAACGTCTTCCAGTAACCACGATTGCATGTTTTTCACTTTTTCTTTCTGGGTCAGTCCGCCGTGATAAAACGTGCTTTTGAAACCCATCGCTGCGACCTGCGCCGACACATCATGGCAGGCTTTGCGGTTGCGGACATAAATAATGGAGGGCTCCGGGTTTTTAGTCAGTATCTGTTTGATGCGAAAGAGTTTGTCTTCGGCTTCAAAAACCATGTAGGCAATGTTTTCTCTTGCAAAGGATTTTTTAAAAAATACCGGACTTTCCAATCCCAATTGCGTGCTGATGTCGTCCTGAACTCTTGTGGTAGCCGTAGCTGTTAATGCCAAAAAAGGTACTTTCGGAAAATGTTCCTTGAGTTTCGAAATTTTAAGATAGGCGGGACGGAAATCGTGTCCCCATTGCGAAACACAATGCGCTTCATCAATGGCGATCAGGTTTATCGGTAGTCCTTTGATGCGTTCCAAAATCCAGTCGGATTGCAGTCGTTCCGGGGAAAGATAAAGGAATTTGTAGTTTCCGAACTGACAATTGTCCAGTAAATCAATGGTTTCATCAGAGGAAATCCCGCCGGTTAAGGCAATGGCTTTAATGTTTCGTTTTTCCAGATTCTGAATCTGATCTTTCATCAGGGCAATCAGCGGAGAAATAACCAGACAAATTCCGGGTTTCATCATCGTCGGCACCTGAAAACAAATCGATTTTCCGCCTCCGGTTGGCAATAGCGCAAAAGTGTCTTTCCCTTCCAGAACCGATTGGATAATTGCTTCCTGCGGTTCACGGAACGAATCGTGATTCCAGTATTTTTTAAGAATTTGTTGCGCTTCCAAATTGTAAAACTTAATATCTCTTACGAATATAGCTTATTAGTATTAAAAATCAGTAAAAAGCTGGTGTTTTAGTGTGTTTCGTTTTGACTTTAAAAATAGTTTAACTGTAAATTGTAAATATCTTTGGAAGATAATTTGTGTTAATCTGTGTAATTTGTGGCCTATTAAGAAAGCTGTTTTTTTAATTGTGTTAGCTAAATTTAATATTCTAAAATATAGTTTGAGATTGTGTGTTTTAGTGTATCCGGTTTTTAGCTGTTTTTTTTTGCCACGAATTACACAGATTGGCACGAATTAATTTTATAAAATTAGTCAATTCGTGGCTAAATATTTAGTTTATAGTAGCTTTAAGTATATAATGTGCTATTTCGCAAGACTTTCTAAAATAAAAGCAATCCGGTTTTCCAAAGTGTCTTTCGGAACTTCAATCAGCGAATAACCGTAATTTTCGTAGGTTTCGATAAGGTGTTGTTGAATAAGAAGCGCCTGTTCGTAAGTTTCATAACGGGCCTCATCACTGGTGTAAATTTCCTCCCATGGCGGAAGGATGAAAACTTGGGAATATTTGTGATCGCGACACGCCTGATCAAAAAACGAAGGGTAAGCGTCGCCAATATAATGCATGTAGGCCAAAACATCAGGAATGCCGCGGTCGATAAAAACAAGCTCTTTTTCTTCCTGAACGGCGCTGTGGAACTGTTTTTTTCTTCCTTCCAATAACAATTCGCTGAATAAAAGCGGTTTTTCAAGGAACAATTGTTCGATTCCCTGTTTACGGGCTTCGTGAATCACTTCACGCGAAACTTCGGGATAGCACAGGTATCCTTTTTCGGTCAAACCTTCTATAACAGTGGTTTTCCCTGAGCCTGGTCCGCCGATAATCAAAACAATTTCTTTCGCCACTTTTTTTGAAAATAAGGCGCAAATCTACTCAAATGAATCGGGATTTTAAAAATTAATTTTCGGGAATGTAAGGTAAACACATGGCTGTAATTTATTTAAAATGGTAATGATTCTTGAAAAATCAGCCGGCTTTCGGCGTAAGTCTGCGGAGTCTGCGTGCAACTTTCTCGCTGACTCCGCAGATTTACGCAGATTTTAAAAATAAAAACCTGAATTTACTGAGGTATACTCGAAATTGAGGTTTCGAAATGTTGCTAAAATACGAAATCAAAAAACTCATGTGTTTGTCTTGTTCGGGAACGAATTGCTTGGGCTTTTTCAGGAAACGCAATTCCTGCTGTACGTTGCAATCTCCCGAAAAAAATCGGGAGGATTTCCACTCCCATCAGGGTTAGGGAGGTAATGTATTGATTTTTTGTAAAATTCTTCAATTCATACGGAGTGCTTTATAATTCACAATTATAAGTGTATATTTGCTATTATTTTTTGATTAAAAAATGGATAAGAAGACAGAAGAATTTTACCAAAGGCTTAAAGAAGAATTAATAAACTCAACGATTTGGCCTTCAGAATATTTGTTTAAATTTATAGTTCCCACGGATATGGATAAGATTCAGATTATTGAAACTTCATTCGACGGGATGGGAGCCGTTATCGAAACCAATCAGTCCAAAACAGGAAAATACACCAGTGTTTCGATTAATGTTACCATGAAGAGCGCTCAGAGTGTTATCGATAAATACCTTGAGTTGACAACAGTTGAAGGAATTATTTCTTTATAAAAACAAAACAATGCAATTTACACCACAAGAAGCGGTACATTTTTTAGAATACAATGCGGAACGCCCGCATCTGATTATTCCCGAGTACGGTCGTCATTTACAAAAACTGATTGATCAGGCAACGGTAATCGAGGACCGGGAAGAGCGTAACAAGGCAGCCAGATATATTATTTCGGTAATGGGAGGCTTGAATCCGCACTTGCGTGATGTGCCCGATTTTCAGCACAAGCTTTGGGATCAGATTTTTATCATGTCCGATTTCAAACTGGATGTGGATTCACCATACCCGATTCCGAGCAAGGAAGTCTTGCATCAGAAACCGGAAAAGTTAAATTATCCGCAGAATTTCCCGAAATATCGTTTTTACGGAAATAATATCAAGTACATGATTGATGTGGCCAACAAATGGGAGGAAAGTGATCTGAAAAACACGCTTATCCGGGTGATTGCCAACCACATGAAAAAATGTTACCTGAGTTGGAACAAGGACACGGTAAAAGACGACGTAATTTTCGAGCATTTGTATGAGTTGTCGGGTGGAAAAATCAATCTGCAAAAAACAGACGAAGAACTTTCCAATACCACCGATCTGATGCGCGTGAACAAGAAAATGTCCAACAAAACGCAATTCAACAATCCTAAGATTAAAGGAAATACCGGAGGAAAGAATTTCAACAATCCGAGAAACAGCAATAAGAATAACAACAGAAAACCATTGTAAATTAATTTATGAGACGTGTAATCGCGGCTTTTTGAATTCCGCGACTAATTTCATAATTCAAATTTATAACAGATAATCATACATGGGAACATTTAAGATAGAAGGAGGAATCCGATTAAAAGGAGATGTGCATCCTCAAGGTGCAAAAAACGAAGCATTGCAGGTTTTATGTCCGGTTTTATTGACTTCAGAAAAAGTGCGGGTGACCAACATTCCGGATATTATTGATGTTAACAAACTAATCGCCCTACTTGGGAATTTAGGCGTTAAAATTCAGAAAAACGGTGCCGGGGATTATACTTTCCAGGCTGATGAGATAAACATAAACTATCTTGAAACGGAGGCTTTCAAAAAAGAAGGAGGTTCGCTTCGTGGTTCGATCATGATTGTAGGACCGCTTTTGGCCCGTTTCGGAAAAGGATATATCCCAAAACCGGGAGGTGATAAAATAGGTCGTCGTCGTTTGGATACCCACTTTGAAGGATTTATCAACCTTGGGGCGAAATTCAGATATGAAAGAGCTGATCATTTTTATGGGGTTGAAATCGAGGGAAGATTACAAGGAACCTACATGCTTTTAGATGAAGCATCGGTTACCGGAACTGCCAATATAGTTATGGCAGCGGTTTTAGCCGAAGGAACAACAACAATTTACAATGCAGCTTGTGAGCCTTACTTACAACAACTTTGTAAAATGTTGAACTCGATGGGTGCTAAAATCACCGGAGTGGGTTCTAATTTATTGACCATCGAAGGTGTTGAAAGCCTTGGTGGTTGCGAGCACCGCATTCTTCCGGACATGGTTGAAATCGGTTCGTGGATTGGTTTGGCAGCGATGACTCAAAGTGAAATCACCATCAAAAACGTAAGTTGGGATAATCTTGGTGTAATTCCGAATGTTTTCCGAAAACTGGGAATCACTTTGGAACGACGCGGTGATGATATTCACATTCCGGCTCACAATGACGGTTATGAAGTAAGAACTGATATTGATGGTTCTATTTTAACCATTGCCGATGCGCCTTGGCCAGGATTTACACCGGATTTGTTAAGTATCATTTTAGTGGTAGCCACACAGGCAAAAGGAGACGTGCTGATTCATCAGAAAATGTTTGAAAGCCGTTTGTTTTTCGTGGATAAATTAATCGACATGGGAGCAAAAATCATGTTGTGTGATCCGCACCGAGCGGTGGTTATGGGGCACGATTTCAAATCCCAACTGAAGGCCACTACCATGAGTTCCCCTGATATTCGTGCGGGAATTTCCTTGTTGATTGCTGCGCTTTCCGCAAAAGGAACAAGTACAATCCAAAATATTGAACAGATTGACAGAGGTTATGAAAGAATCGATGAGCGTTTGAGAGCCTTAGGCGCAAACATCATCCGAGCGTAATTATGTTGTACTACTAAATATATAAGAGCTGAATTCGTTTGAATTCGGCTCTTTTCTTTTTACTATGGAAATTGATATCTTATTTTTTCTTTGCCTCGCTTCCTTTGCCGCCGGATTTGTGGATGCTATCGTGGGGGGAGGCGGATTGATTCAGACTCCGGTAGCGTTAATTCTGATGCCTAACGTACCGGTTGCCAATATCATCGGTTCGTTAAAAATCCCGGCGTTCAGCGGAACAAGTTTTGCTGCCTTCCAATACCTGAAAATGGTAAAGATGAATTGGAAACTTCTCGGGGTAATGGCTGTTGTTGCTTTCGCTTCAGCCTTTGCGGGTTCTACATTGTTAACGTATGTCAGTAACGATTTCATGAAACCTTTGTTGCTGGTTGTGCTGACTTTGTTAGCTGTTTATACTTTTATGAAGAAAAATTTCGGGCAACATCAGGAAAAGTTGTTGCCCTTTAAAACGCAATTGCTTTATGCCCTGATAATAAGCATAACCGTTGGTTTTTATGACGGTTTTATCGGTCCGGGAACCGGAAGTTTTTTTGTGGTGGCTTTTGTTTCTGTATTAGGATTTGATTTCATGCACGCATCCGCGAACGCGAAAATGGTCAATCTGGCCACTAACTTCGGGTCGATTTGTCTCTTTGTACTGAAAGGAAAAATTCTTTGGGCAATGGCGCTACCGATGGCGGTTTGCAATGCACTCGGCGGTTTTTTCGGCGCTAAATTAGCTATCAGCAAGGGTAACGGGTTTATTCGCGGGTTCTTTTTAGTTGTGGTTATCGGAACATTGATTCGTTTTGGATATGATGTTTTCTGGAAATAAACGTTGTTAGAAAAGACAATTGTCAGGATACAATTCAGAAGTTTATTTAAGCACATATTTCACAGATTCGCACAAATTAATCTGTGGCAATCTGTGAAATATGTGTTTGATTATTAATGTAATATACTGGTTGTCAGTTTGGATTAATCAAGAATATTCAGGAACTTCATTCCAAACACAATTCCGTCGGTTTGGAAACCATCCTGATAAGAACGCACATAATCAATTCGGAACAAACGGAATTTTCCAAAACCAACATTGTCAAAACCAACAGTATATTCCTGATACGGCTTGAAATTAGGCACGTTCAGCATATGGAAACCTACAACCAGATTCCACTGCAGTTTGTTGATAAGCGGAATTTTATTCATGATAAACCCTTTGTCATTGTGTTCCATGTGGGTTTCCATATAAGCATCATTGGTACTGTTGGTGTAATACGGCAACATGTTGAAAACATTCAGATATTTGTCGGTTGTGCCCACATGCGTCTGGTTTCCGTTAAAGTGCTTGTAATCTACAAAGGAAATGTTATCGGCATTAAAAAACTTCCCTGCTTTCAAACGAATCGCGAAGTCACCTTTATTGCCTAAAGTTTTGTCGTAATCAACCAATCCGGAGATGAAATCATAATTGTAAAAATCCTCGCTTCCGGCAAATCCTTTTTCATAATTAAATGAAAGGGTTGGGTAGTCGCTGTTCGGAATGTTGATTTTGCCGTCCGGTCGTGTGATGTATTTGTTTCCGAAACGAATGCGTGTACCGATATTGGCCTTCATTAAATTGTGTTTTTCAATTGCCGCTGTTGTATTGTCGTCGGGTAAAAGCGGGTTGTTGGAGGTGTATTCCTTGTCATTTTTAATCAATACATAATCGGTCGTGTTGTAAAGCGGCTTTCGAGCGGAATATTCTAAACTTCCGTTTGCCGAAATCCCGTTCAGTACATTCTGACTGTAGCCCAATCGGATGTATTCCTTGTTGTAATACTTTGCATAGTTGTCCTTGAAGAACAGGGTGCTAATGGAATTGATAAGATTTGAGATCGGATTCGAAGCATTAAACTGGTTGATGCTGCTTCCGCCCGATGCTGATACTGCTGCGTAATTCGTGGTGTTGAAACGGTGGTAAACACTTCCGTTAACACGTAAGCGGTCTTCAGAAAAACCATAATTAAAGGTCGAATTTATGGTTGTATATGTTCCTTTATCCTCGTTGCGTTTCGTGAATGAGAACCCGGAATCAAAATTCCATCCCTGTACGGTATTGTAACCAAGGGATGTAAAGTCTAAAACACCTTTATAGGAAGCCGACCAATTATGATAAGAGTCTTTGTAAGTATAACCGGTGAATAGTTTCAGGAATTTGAATTTATTGCCTTTTCTGTCCAAAGAATCCATATAAACCTGCGATTTCCGAATAGTCTGAATACTGTCTTTTTTGTGATAATCGCCAATTTCTTCTTCGGTTAACGGAACCGGACGACTCTGATTCCAATAAATGGAGTCTTTTTTGTTGGCGTCTTTTACGATTTTGGCAATCTCATTGGTGAAGGTTTTTTTCTCGAATTGCTCTTTGAAAACGTAGTTACTGAAGACATGCGTGAACTTTCCGGTAAAACTCATTCCGAAAATAGAAGCCAGAAAATCGATTGTCTGTTGGTTTTTTGCCCATATTCTTGTGTTCGGATTGTAATTATAACTCTGCGTAAGCGTAATGTTTTCTAAAATAGGTTGTTGCATCCGGTAACCTTTACTGGTTAAATCGACCGCGTAAATAGCCCAGGTGTCTTCCACTATATAAATGTATCCTTCAAAAACAGGTTCTTTATCGCGTTTAGCAATTACTTTAATTTTATTAATTAACTGATTGTGATTGTCGGTAAAAATGCTCTCCAGTTTGTATTTGTAGTATGTAAGTGCTTTATCAGCAATGGGAGAAACCATATTCATCCCCATGTCTACATAATTAGTATAGAAATCATAATTGGTGCCTTGAGCGGTATTGAAACTAAAACCGTTGTCGTTTCCGCTGACTTTCGAAGCTATAATTTCTTCCTTTATTTTGTTAGGTTTTTCAAAGGCTATTTTTGAAACCGTTTCCGACAAGTAAAGTATTCCGTTCCCGGTCGAATCTAAAGCACCGTTCATATCCCCGATTTCCATCCCCAGGAATTTTTTCGGAATATTTTTGGCCCTGAAAATTCCACGTGAGTAAAAATCGGCTTCAAATTTATCGGTTTTGTCTGAATTGCTCTTTTTGCTTTTTATAGCGTTTCGGATGATTTCGTAGGCGGGGTCTTCCTTGTTTGGCTTTATTATCATTTCTGATAAAGTATAATTTTCATCTTCCAATACCACATCGACAATATGTGGGAATGACTGAATATCGGCTGAAACTTTTTTTGTTTTATAACCTAATGATTGAAAAATGACGGTGTATTTGCCTTTTTCTTTTACGATCAGTTCATAGGAACCATTTTCATTAGCAGAAGTTCCGTTATAGGTGTTTTCTATGATTACGGTGGTGAAGGGGATGGGTTGTCCTGATTTGTCGGTGACTTTTCCTTTAATTTGCGCGAATAATGTGGCGGATAGTAATAAAAAGGTAATCAGATAAAAATGTTTATTCATGGATTGGTTTTTAACAAGAAGACGCTAAAAGAAGCTTCAGGGTTGTATGGGTTATAAAAAAGATTTCAGGGCCAGTTCATAGCTTTTCATCCCGAAGCCAATGATGATGCCTTTTGCATTTGGAGAAATATAGGATTGATGGCGAAACGACTCTCTTGAAAAAGTGTTTGATATGTGAACTTCCACAACGGGTGTCGAAATGGCTTTTACGGCATCGCCTATACCTATTGAGGTATGGGTGTATGCCGCTGCATTCAGGATTATGCCGTCATAGCTGAACCCGATTTCCTGTAATTTATTGATTATTTCTCCTTCGATATTGCTTTGGAAATAATGCAATTCTACAGTTGTGAATTTGTTTTTCAGGAGAAAAAAGTAGTCTTCAAAAGTCTCGTTGCCGTATATCTCAGGCTCGCGTTTTCCCAGCAGGTTCAAGTTGGGTCCGTTGATGATTATTATTTTCATGACGTTTTGTTTTTTGTAAATGTAGTAATTATCTCTTGATTTTATTTTTGATCTTACCTGAAACGAGTGTTTTTGGGAAATTTATTTGTAATTCTTTTCTTCTTTTTATTGTTTAGTTCGGCGAAATAATTCTTTTTTATAAGAAAAAACGCTAGCTAAATACCCCTTTTTTGTTTTTTTAAGAAAATTTTATGAGAAAAAATGATTTTGTATATTTTTGAAAATCAAATAGATAGGTTTTAATAGTCATTTTCTGAGTTGTTTTTTGATAACTTTTTTTACTGTAAATTTTTTCGGAATGGAATTTTTATACATTTGTCGGGTAAATTTTAAAATTTAAACTAAACATGAAAAAAGTAATTTTAACAGTAGCTACAGTATTCGCTTTCGGATTTGCTAACGCACAAGACAAACAAATGAGTTTTGGTGTTAAAGGTGGTTTGAATGTTGCAACTTTAACTGGGGATGTAGAAAATGTGAAATCTTTGGTTGGTGCTCACATTGGTGGTTTTATGGAGTATAAACTTAATGACAAATTTGCTATTCAACCAGAATTGTTATTCTCAATGCAAGGTGCAAAATCTGAATTCACATTCTCTGATGGTTTTGACACTTATAATGTTGAGAGCACAGTTAAATTGAATTATTTGAATCTTCCGATCATGGCAAAATATTACGCAACTGAGAAATTAGCTATTGAGGCTGGACCACAAGTTGGTTTCTTATTAAGTGCTAAAAATGAAGCTGAAGTTTCTGGATTTGGTTCTGAAGAAGTTGATATTAAAGATGAAACAAATTCAATTGATTTTGGCTTGAATTTAGGTTTAGGTTATGATTTTACTGAAAATATTTCTGCAGGTGCGAGATATAATTTCGGTTTATCAAATATTGATGATTCAGAAGGATCTGATGATACAGTTAACAATGGAGTATTCTCCGTATCTGTTGGTTACAAATTCTAATCTTTAATAAGATTCTTATAAAAAAAGCCCCGCATTGCGGGGCTTTTTTTGTTAATTAAATTGTTGATATCTCTTGTTTTGACTTAGTGATTCTGCTTTGTTTTTATGGATAAATTTATAATGTTAATTTTAAAACAAGGAAATTATGAAAAAAATTATTTTATCAGTAGCTGCAGTGTTTGCCTTTGGATTTGCTAACGCGCAGGAAGAGGCAAAAAGCGAAGCTGCATATGGTTTTGTTAAAGGTGATATGTACGTCGAGGGAGGGATTTCGGTTCGGTCGGATGACGATTCAAATTCTTTCTCTTTCAATCCTAAATTCGGTTATATGATGACTGATCAAATATCGGTTGGAGGTGATTTGGATTTAGGATCTTCTAAGCAGGATCGAATTGGTGCTTTAGATCCGGATATGAAATCTACTAGCTGGGGAATCGGAGCGTTTGCCAGATATAATTTCTTGGAATTAAATGACAAACGTTTTGTTGCTTACGGAGAGGTAGGTTTAGGATTTAGTTCAACTAATGTTGAGAATGATTATATCGATCCTATTCCTGATAGTGATGATACAACAAATGGAATCAAAGCTAACGTTGATTTAGGGATGAATTATTTTATTACTAAAAACTTTGCAGCTGTATTCACTGTGGCCAATATCATCTCATACAATAATGAGAATCCAGAGAATGGAGATTCAAGGAATTCGTTCTCAATGGATATTAACTTGTTTAACAACCCATTTGCTCAGGCTCAATTCGGGTTATTGTACAAATTCTAATTGTTAGAATTTTGAGATTAAAAAACCCGCTTTTCAGCGGGTTTTTTGTTGTTTTGAAAAACGTGATGTAGGTTTGGTTGGCAAAATGTCGCTATTTAAACAAATTGGGTTCTGTTTTTTGAAATCACCGGCTTATTAGTTGTGAAAACCTGGTATTAATCGGTATTTTTTTTATTTTTAGACTCATGAAAGTATGGCCTTCTTTTTTATCGGAATATAAAACCTACCTGAAGTTGGAGCGGGGATTGTCTGAAAATACAATCGTCAATTATGTTTTGGATGTCGAAAAACTAATTCAGTTTCTCGTGGAAAACAAAGTTGAAGTGTCGCCAATCGATATTAAGGAAGAGCAGATTCAGTATTTTATTTACACTATATCGGCAACTCTTAATGCGAGAAGTCAGACCCGGATTATTTCCGGTTTAAAGAGCTTTTTTAATTATCTCATTTTTGAGGGATATCGCAATACCACTCCGCTTGAACTGATTGAAGTGCCTAAAACTGGTAGAAAATTACCTGACACGTTATCCGTTCAGGAAATCGATTTGTTGATAGGTGGTATAGATTTGTCTAAGGATGAAGGAGAACGCAACAGGGCGATGTTGGAAACGCTTTACAGTTGTGGTTTGCGGGTTTCGGAATTGGTCAGTCTGAAAATATCCGATTTGTTTTTTGAAGAAGGTTTTATAAAAATTACCGGAAAAGGGAATAAACAACGTTTTGTGCCGATTGGCTCATCAACGCAAAAATACATTTTACTCTATAAGGATGTCGTTCGTTCGCATCTTGTTATACAAAAAGGACATGAGGATACGCTTTTTCTTAACCGGAGAGGCCGCCAATTAACGAGGGCAATGGTTTTTACTATTATAAAAGATTTGGCTGTTAAAATCAATTTAAGTAAATCGATCAGTCCGCATACATTCCGTCATTCTTTTGCGACCCATTTGCTGGAAAACGGCGCCGATTTGCGTTCCATTCAAATGATGCTGGGACACGAGTCCATAACTACTACAGAAGTCTACATGCATCTCGACAGGAAGTTTTTGTCAGAAGTGCTGAATTCGTTTCATCCAAGAGGGTAGGAGTTGGTGTTTGGTAATCAATGTTCAGGGGTTAGTGTACAATAATCAGTTTGTAATAAAAAAAGAGACCTGTTTTTCAACAAGTCTCTTTTGTGTATAAGTTTGATATTTTTAATCCTGTAAATCACCGCCGACTGAGCACTGATTACTGAATACTATTTTGCAATATTCACCGCTCTGGTTTCACGGATAACCGTAATCTTCACCTGACCCGGATAAGTCATTTCGGTTTGGATTTTCTGAGAAATGTCAAATGATAAGCTTCCTGCCATTTCATCGCTTACTTTTTCGCTTTCCACGATTACACGAAGTTCACGACCGGCTTGAATTGCGTAGGCATTCTTAACGCCGTTGAATCCGTAGGCAATATCTTCAAGATCTTTTAAACGTTGGATGTAAGAATCCAATACTTGGCGTCTTGCTCCTGGGCGTGCTCCTGAAATAGCATCACAAACCTGGATAATCGGGGAAATCAATGATTTCATTTCGATCTCGTCATGGTGTGCTCCGATCGCGTTGCATACTTCTTCTTTTTCACCATATTTCTCCGCCCACTGCATACCTAAGATGGCGTGAGGTAATTCACTTTCTGTGTCAGGTACTTTTCCGATATCATGAAGTAAACCGGCTCTTTTTGCCAATTTCACGTTTAAGCCTAATTCGGCTGCCATGATACCACAAAGTTTAGAAACTTCTCTTGAGTGTTGTAGTAAGTTTTGTCCGTAAGATGAACGGTATTTCATTCTACCAACGATTTTGATTAATTCAGGGTGTAAACCGTGAATTCCTAAATCGATAACGGTACGTTTACCAACTTCAATGATCTCTTCGTCAATCTGTTTTGCTGTTTTGGCAACAACTTCCTCGATACGTGCCGGGTGAATACGTCCATCGGTTACTAATTTGTGTAATGCTAAACGTGCGATTTCACGACGAACCGGATCAAAACAAGAAAGGATGATGGCTTCCGGAGTATCGTCAACGATGATTTCAACTCCTGTAGCAGCTTCTAAAGCACGAATATTACGTCCTTCACGACCAATGATTCGTCCTTTAACATCGTCAGATTCAATATTGAAAACAGAAACGCAGTTTTCCACGGCTTCTTCCGTTCCTACACGTTGAATTGTGTTGATGATGATTTTCTTAGCTTCCTGTTGAGCAGTAAGTTTGGCTTCCTCAATCGTTTCCTGAATATGAGCCATGGCGTTTGTTTTCGCTTCGGCTTTTAAGCTTTCCACCAATTGGTTTTTAGCGTCTTCAGCAGAAAGGCCGGAAATGGTTTCCAGTTGTTCTACCTGACTTTTGTGAAGGCGCTCCACTTCCTGTTGTTTTTTCTCAACGTGCTCTATACGATTAGTGTAATCGTTGATTTTAGCTTCAGCTTCGTCGTTTAATTTTTTGGTTTTAGCTAATTCGTTGGAAACCTGAGACTCTTTGTCACGGGTTCTTTTTTCTGCCTCTGCAATTTTTTTGTCCTTGGCTAAAATCTCTTTTTCGTGCTCCGATTTAAGTTCCAGGAATTTTTCTTTGGCCTGCAGCAATTTATCTTTTTTGATGGATTCCGCTTCGGCTTTAGCATCTTTTAAGATAGAGGCTGCTTCTTTTTTAGCGTTTTTTATCAGGTTGGAAACATTTATTTTTTCCAGGTATTTCGCTATTCCGAAACCAATTCCGATTCCGGCAAGACAGCCAATGATTATGATTAATGTGTTCATAGTTTGTTTGAAAATTATATATAAAAAAAGCCTACATTAGGGGTATTGCATAAACTCGTAAGGACAAGTTTTGAGTTAACTCGCTGTTCAAGGACCTGCTCAGGGCAGTTTGCTTTAGAAACGAAGATTCACTCATTTGAATTTGTTAGTGTTGAGTTTATCAAATAGGTACTAATGTAGGCAGTATCTTAGTTTATGTAAAGAACGTGTTTATTTTGAAAGAATCGAACTCATCTTTTCATCTATTTTTTGCAGGCGTTCCAAAGCGCTCTCTAAATCCGTGGATTTATCGATTTGTTTTTGTTCTACCTGCGAAGCAAACTGAAGTGCGCACATGGCCAACACGTCCTGTTTGTCTCTCACTGCATAGTTTTCTTCGAATTGCTTAATCATGGCATCAATCTTTTTTGAAGCGGTTCTTAAACCTTCTTCCTGCGAATAATCCACGGTTAGCGGATATACCCGGTCTGCAATTGATATTTTTATCTTAAGCTTTTCACTCATTCTTTATTAATCAGAAAGTTGTGCTATACAATAATCGATTTCGCGAATTAATGAATTTATTTTGAGTTTCGTTTCTCTTTTATTTTCGTCACTGCCCAGTAATGAATTCGCCATTTTGAGGGTTTCGTATTGGCTTTTTAATGTGCCAATCTCCTCAGATTGCCTGTCGATAACGGTGGAAGACTTCAATAATTCATTGCGTAATTCCTGATTTGTTCTTTCTAAACTTTCCAGTTTTTGCGCCAGTTTAGAGAATTTAATTTCAAGAGAATCAATGATTTCAGTTAATCCATTCATTACAGACCTGTTTCATTACACGATTTCACAAAGTTAGTATTCCATTTGATATATAACAATACTTTTGTTTAAATTTTCAAAAATGTTTTAACTCTTCGGGTAATAATTTGTGGTGTAGTGAGTTATATAAATTTTAAAGCGGAGTTTATTTAGTGGGTGTTTTTTTATATATTAGCTACCTATTAGCCAAAATTGATAATTATGAAATTGCCGTACTTTCTGTTGTTTTTATCCGCCTATTGTCTTGGTCAGACTCCTGATTATCCCAAAGACTATTTTCAATCTCCTTTAAATATTCCATTGTTTGCTTCGGGTTCCTTTGCGGAATTGCGCGGCAATCATTTTCATTCCGGTTTGGATTTTAAAACCCAGCAAAAAGAAGGGTTGCCTGTTTATGCAGCTGCAGACGGTTTTGTATCGCGTATCAAAATTTCCGAGAAAGGATACGGGAAGGCCATTTACGTTACACATCCAAACGGTTATACCACGGTATATGGACACCTGAAAAAGTTTGAAGGACCTCTTGCCGACTTCATCAAAAAAAGACAATACGCTCAAAAATCTTATGAAATTGAGGTTTTTCCCAGTGCCGGTGAGTTGACTGTTAAAAAAGGGCAGACGATTGCATTTTCCGGAAATACGGGAAGTTCCGGAGGTCCGCATCTGCATTTTGAAATTCGGGACACGAAAACGGAAGAAACCATAAATCCGATGTTTTTTGGTTTTGATATTCTGATGCCGGACACTAAAATTCCTGCGGTTAATGATCTGATAGTTTACGCTGTTGGTGACAGCGCTGTTGTAAATAGTTCGCAACGGCCAATACCTGTTAGTCTTTCTTTACAGCCTGATGGAAGTTATCTCGCAGCTAAAGTTTTAGCTAAAGGAGCGATTGGTTTTGGTGTTAATACCTATGATTTGTCGGATAAAAATTATAACTGGAACGGAATTTTTAAAGCGGAAACCTTTTTAAACGGAAGCAAATGGTTTGGTTATGAGTTCAACCGCTTTGCCTTCGATGAAACGCGTTATATCAATAATTTTATCGATTATTATCGTTACAAGACTTTAAAACAATCTGTTCAGAAACTGTTTTATAAAAGGAACTATCCTTTTTCGCTGGTTAGCGGCAATAAAAAAAATGGTCAGATAGTGGTGCTTCCCAATTCTGTTTACAATTACCGTATCGAGATTTCCGATTTTCACAATAACAAACGTGTTATTAACATTCCGATACAGTATTCAAACGCTGAAGCCACAATAGCAAAGGAGGAAAAGACAACGCCTTATTTTGTGAAATCGAAAAACGATAATAATTACACGAAGGACAATGTTTCGGTTTTTATTCCGGCGGGATCATTTTACGAGGATTTTTATTTGAATTTTAATGTGAAAGATAACGTACTGTTTCTTCATAATGAAACGGTTCCGGTACACAGTAATCTGACGGTAACCTTTGATGTTACGGGTATTCCGGATGTAAACAAGGAAAAAGCATTCATCGCCAGAATGGACGGAACTACTCCGGAATATTTTACGACTTACAAAAAGGGAAATCTCTTTTCCGTCCGAACAAAAGACTTGGGGAGATTTCAACTAATGACTGATACCATTGCTCCAAAAATTTACCGCCCTTCCTTTACAGAAGGTGGAAATCTTGACAAATCGGATTCACTGAGCGTGCGGATAAGCGATGATTTGTCGGGTATTAAAGAATACAGTGGCTATATCAACGGTAAATGGATATTGATGGAATATGATTTTAAAACGAAAGCGTTGACGCATTTTTTCAGTGATGCGGTTTATGAAGAGGGCAAAAACGAATTAAAAGTGGTTGTCTCCGATAAAATGGGAAATTCCACTATCTTTGAAACTCATTTTTTTAAAACCCAAAAACAATCATCTGTTGAAAAACCTAATTAAACTCCTGATTCTTTTTATTTTTATTGCCGGATATACTTCTTTCGCCCAAACAGCCCGGGTTAAAGGTGTTTTGTTGGACGAATCCAATAATCCTATAGAAAATGCCACAATTAAAGTTGGCGAAACCACTACAAAATCAAATGAGAACGGTTTTTTTCAGATTAAAATTCCTGCTAATCAAAAGGTAACGGTGGAAATTACGCATGTGTCGTATAAAAAATCAGCAGTTATCATTGAATTGAAAAATAATGAGGATTACGAACTTAATGTGGTTTTAAGTAAAAATGAAGAACGCTTAGGTGAATTAATTATTTCTGCAGGTGGAAGGAAACGGGTGGAAGGAATTACAACCATCGAGCCACAGGTAATCCGAATGATACCGGGCGCCAATGCCGGAGTGGAAAACATTTTAAAAACCTTACCCGGAGTTTATTCCAACAATGAATTGAGTACGCAGTATGCGGTTCGCGGCGGGAATTATGACGAAAATCTGGTATATGTGAATGAAATTGAAGTGTACCGACCTTTTCTGATTCGCTCGGGACAGCAGGAAGGTTTGAGTTTCACCAACACGGAAATGGTTTCCAATGTGGATTTTTCTGCCGGTGGTTTTCAGGCCAAATACGGTGACAAATTATCATCGGTTTTGGATATTACTTATAGAAGACCGACGAAATTTCAAGCGGCTTTAGATGCGAGTTTGTTGGGAGGTAGTGCTACGGTCGATTTGGTTTCCAAAAATCAGAAATGGAGCAATATCACCGGAATCCGATACCGTAATAACAGCTTGCTGGTGAACAGTCAGGAAACACAAACTAATTATACACCAACATTTGCCGATATTCAGACCCAGGTTAATTTTGATGCTTCCGCAAAGTGGCAATGGAGTTTTCTCGGAAACATTTCCCAAAATAAATATCAATACGAACCGTTAACGCGCCAGACAAATTTCGGAACGATTGACGAACCGATTGCATTGCTGGTTTTTTATGACGGACAGGAGAAAGACGAATATCTGACATATTTTGGGGCTATAAAATCGACCTATCAGCCCAACGATAATTTCAAACTGAAGTTTATTGGGTCTGCTTATCATACTCAGGAACAGGAATATTTTGATATTCTGGCACAATACCGTTTGGGTGAAGTGGATTCCAATATCGGTTCGGATACGTTTGGCGATGTGGTGTATTCCCGCGGTGTGGGTTCACAGCTTACGCATGCCAGAAACAATCTTGATGCCTTAATTGTAAATGCAGAAGTAAAAGGCTTTCATGATATTACAAAAAAAAGCAGTCAGGTCGAGTGGGGGTTCAAGTACACCAGAGAAGATATCCGTGACCGGGTAGTGGAATGGGAAGTGATTGATTCTGCAGGGTTTTCGTTACCACAGCCAGATATCGTTCTACCCAATGATCAGCCTTACACACCTTATTATGGCCCTTTGGCGCCTTATCAGAATGTTCGTGCAACCAATTTTGTTCAGATCAATCGCTTTTCGGGGTACGGACAATGGAATTACCGGGGGAATCTGGGTTCGAGTCAAATTTGGGTTAATGCCGGAGCCCGTGCACACCAATGGCAGGTTCAGGGCGATAACCTGAATGGGAAAAATCAGGTTGTCTTCAGCCCGAGAGCACAGTTTGCCATCAAACCGGAATGGGAACAGGACATGGTTTTTCGTTTATCGGGAGGTTTGTATCAGCAACCGCCCTTTTATCGAGAACTGAGAGATGCAAATGGAACGGTAAATCCGGATGTGAAAGCGCAAAAGTCCTATCATATCGTATTAAGCAATGATTACAGTTTCAAATTGTCGGGCCGACCTTTTAAATTGGTTTCGGAAGCCTATTATAAAATTCTGAGCGATGTCAATACCTATACGATTGACAACGTACGGATTCGCTACCGCGCCAATAATGATGCAGCGGCTTATGTTTATGGTGCCGATTTCCGTCTGAATGGGGAATTTGTTCCCGGAACAGAATCGTGGTTCAGTTTCGGATATCTGAAAACCGAGGAAAATCAGAACGGTCGCGGAAACATTGCCCGTCCGACCGATCAGCGACTGAAGTTCGGATTACTGTTTCAGGATTATATGCCTGCACTTCCGAATATGAAATTGTATCTGAACCTAGTTTATAACACGGGATTGCCCGGAGGTTCGCCTTCGTATGCAGATCCGTACCAATACCAATTGCGTCTGAACGATTACCGTCGTGCCGATGTTGGTTTTTCGTATGTGTTTAAAGACGCATCCATTCAATCCGACAAAAATTGGCTGAAACGATTCAGGGAGCTAACTTTAGGATTGGAAATTTACAACATGTTCAACAATCAGAATGCCATTACCAATACTTGGGTGCGCGATGTATACACCAAAAGTCAATACGCTATTCCGAATTACATGACAACGCGTACATTCAACATAAAAGTGAATGTCAGATTGTAGTTCCTGATTTAATTGTTTTATATTTGATAGACCAAATTGTTCCGAAATGAAAAACTTCTCAAAATATACTGTATTGGTTTTGTTAGCTCTTTTAGCTAGTTGTAAGGAAGAAACTGAAAAGCCGAAAGTAATCTATGAGGAAGAAAAAGATGCAGCTGCAAAGACAGTTGCTAAGGATTCTTCACAAATTAAGATTGCTGATTTGCCAATTCACATGGAAGGGACAAAATACCTTATTCACGCTATCGGAGATGTTCGTGTGTCTGCCGAAAGAGGGAGTTACGGTTCGAGCAAGACGAATTCGATGAGTTATGCAATATCGAATTACAACCGTTTCGAACTCACGGGATATTTTGAAAATTTAAAATTTCAGCATATTGATTCCACGGCGTTGCGTCCGATAACTGACAAGCCGATGCAAATTCAGACGGCAACCTATCTCAATACAATTTCAGACAAATCAAATAAACAGATTTTGGTGTATTCTGTAGTGGATGCCGATACGAACAAAGACGGAAAATTGGATGCAAACGACATCAAAGCACTTTATATAAGTGCCATAAGCGGATTGAAATTCACAAAGTTGTCTGTTGATTTACAGGAATTGCTTGACTGGAACGTGGTGGAAGCTCAGAACCGTTTGTATTTCAGAACGATTGAGGATATTAACAAGAACGGTGCCTTTGATGAAAATGATAAAGTACACTACCATTTTGTGAATTTACTTTCGAAGGATTGGACAGTGGAGGCTTACGAACCGATAAAGTAAGTGCTGATTTAAATCAGAATATCGCTTTCCAGATCTGATTTTTCTATTTCAAAGTCGAAGCCCAGCTTGGAAACGACTTCGATTACTAATTTTTTATACCAGTTTTCACTTT
This sequence comes from Flavobacterium limnosediminis JC2902, assembly GCF_000498535.1. GTDB lineage: Bacteria > Bacteroidota > Bacteroidia > Flavobacteriales > Flavobacteriaceae > Flavobacterium > Flavobacterium limnosediminis. The sequence goes on from NZ_AVGG01000017.1 coordinate 35,513, forward strand.
TGGGATGGATGTAGATTTTTTCAATCATTTTGTTGATGTCCACATTTATTTTCAACCCGTCGTTGATGCTTAATTTCTGAGATGTAACATCGGAAATAATGCGGATTTCATTTTCATACTGAAAACTTTTCCGCTTGAAAAGAAAAGGGAAGAACGCATCGTCAAAAGGAATCAGTTCTTTTTTGTAGTCGATGTAATTTACTTCTCCGATATATTGTTCCGTGTACTTTTCCTCCCGCAGGGCTTCTTTGAGTCTTCCTATTGTTGATTGTATTGCTAAGCCTTCGTTGTTTTTGGTGAAAATCTGCCACATGGCAAAGCTTTCATATTCGTTGGTGTGCCAACTGCTGATGACCACATTTTCGCGGTGTGATTTATAATAGTCCAAAAACTTCGGGTTGTTCTCGGATATTTTTTTGATCTCTTCAAATGTAGGCTCACTGAAGGTGCCCTCGTACTGGTCTTCAAACTTATCCGATCGTGACATAAACATTTTACCCGAAATCAACAGGTCTAAAAACTTAGACAAATCCATGTATTTCCAGATAATGGTATCCGGATTTTCAGGGATTTTGATGTTTGGGTTGTTTGTATACATGAAGAAATTATGAATTACGAGTTAGAAATCAGAACATTACTTAGCGATCTAATAATCTAAGCAGTATAATTCTCTACTCAAAAGACTGCATCATCACTAATTTGGAATAGGTTCCGTTTTTGGCTAATAATTCGTCGTGTGTTCCCTGTTCTACGATTTCCCCTTTTTGCATTACGACAATCGTATCGGCTTTTTGAATGGTGGAAAGACGGTGCGCAATCACAATGGAAGTTCTGTTTTGCATCATGTTTTCCAATGCCACCTGAACAAATTTTTCGCTTTCCGTATCTAATGCCGATGTAGCCTCGTCCAAAATCATGATTGGTGGGTTTTTCAGAACGGCTCTGGCAATGGATAAGCGTTGTTTTTGTCCTCCCGAAAGTTTGTTTCCGGCATCTCCGACATTGGTTTCTATTCCGTTAGGAAGGTCTTTAACGAATTCATAGGCATTTGCTATTTTCAACGCTTCAATGATTTCATCGTCTGTAGCATTTTGATTACCTAAAAGAATATTGTTTTTTATCGTGTCGTTAAACAGGATGCTGTCTTGGGTAACCAATCCCATTAAGCCGCGAAGCGACTGTAGATTCATGTCTTTGATGTCAACATCATCGATTTTTATGGTTCCTTCCTGCACATCGTAAAAACGCGTCAGTAAGTTGGCAATCGTACTTTTTCCACTTCCGGATTGTCCCACTAACGCTACTGTTTTTCCTTTCGGAACATCCAAAGAGAAATTCTTTAAGACGTTTTCATCTTCATATCGGAAGTTGATATTCTCAATTGAAATCGTATTTTCAAAAGTTGTTTTTTCAATAGCGTTTGGTATGCTGGTAATTGTGTTTTCCACTTCTAACACTTCAAAAACACGTTCTGCTGCTGCCAGTCCGTTCTTTACGGAATAGGAAGCTTTTGATATTGCTTTTGCCGGGGTAAGAATGTTATATGCGAGTAACATATAAACTAAAAATAGAGATCCTTCAAGTGTTTTTTCTACCAATACTAAATTCCCTCCATACCATAGTAAAATAGCAATAGTGACTATTCCCATAAATTCACTCATTGGTGAGGCCAGATTGTTTTTGTTACCTATGCTGTTGGATAGTTTTAATATACGGTTTATGGAATCATTGAAGTGATTCTTAAAGGTTGGTTCGGCATTATAGCTTTTCACGACTTTTAAGCCGCCTAAACTTTCTTCTACGATTGAAATAAGATAACCGCTTTCACTTTGTGCACGTATGGATTTTGATTTCAGATTTTTTCCAATTCTTGAAATAATAAATCCGGATATTGGAATGAATATAAAAACAAATAATGTTAATTTGATACTGATGTTAAACATGGTGCAGATTGCAAACACAATGGTTAGTGGCTCTTTAACAATCAATTCCAAAATAGAGAAAAATGAATTTTGCACTTCGTTGACATCACCCAGCATTCTCGCCATTACATCGCCTTTGCGTTTTTCGGAATAATAAGAAATAGGAAGCTCTATGATTTTGTTAAACATCTTTTTTCGCAAATCTCTCAAAACACCATTTTTAAGGTGCATGATATGGTAAGATGCCAAATAATTAAATAAGTTTTTGAATAAAAATGTTGTGATAACCAAGGTTACAGCCAGCAAAAGAGCATACTGTGGCCCGTGTTCCTTATTTAAATTTGTGATGTGAAAATATAATAACTCCTTCCCGTAATCCATTAAGTTGCTAATACCCGTATAGATTGGTTTTTTTGTGATTTCCTTACTGGTTTTAAACAAAACTTCCAATAGAGGAAACATTGTTACCATAGAAATAGTACTAAACAAGGCATACAAAATATTAAAAATCACATTCCAAATAATGTGTGATTTGTAAGGTTTTGTGTAAGGGAGTAATTTTATAAGGTTTGTATCCATTAGTTCAATTGCATTTCAGCAATAATATTTTTGATTTTTGTATCTAAATAAGCTTCGGCTTCGGGAACATCGGTAACTGTTTCAATGGCACAGTTTACACTGAAATAGAATTTTATTTTAGGTTCCGTACCACTTGGGCGTGCACAAATTTTACTTCCGTCTTCCAGATAATATATCAATACATCCGATTTCGGAATGGTAATGGGCTCAATTTCATCGGTAAACAAATTACGTACCGTCGAATTCTGATAGTCTTCGATGCATACCACACGTTCTCCGTTTATTTCGCGTACCGGATTTTCACGTAAATCCACCATCATTTTTTTGATTTCGTTCGCTCCTTCAATTCCTTTTTTGGTGATTGAAATCAGGTTTTCTTTGTAAAAACCGAAATCAACATATAACTGAAGCAATTCCTGATAAACGGAACTTCCTTTTTCTTTGGCCTGAGCCGCAATTTCGCAGATTAAAAGAGTTGAAGCCACTGCATCTTTATCCCGAACCGAATCGCCAACCATATACCCGAAACTTTCTTCGCCGCCGCCAATGAATTTCTGATCAGGAAAATCCTTAATCATTTTGGCAATCCATTTGAAGCCGGTCAAACCAACTTTGCATTCAATGTCGTAGGCCGAAGCCAATTCCAATATCATTGGAGTGGAAACGATTGTGGATCCAACAAATTCTGTACCGGTCAGTTTTCCTTGTTTTTTCCATTGCTGAAGCAGAAATTGTGTCATGACAACCATGGTTTGGTTGCCGTTCAATAATGTCATTTTGCCGTTGGTATCACGAACCGCAACGCCTAATCGGTCAGAGTCAGGGTCGGTTCCCACAACAATATCTGCGTTGGTTTGTTTTGCCAGTTCCATGGCTATGGCTAAAGCTTCCGGTTCTTCGGGATTTGGCGATTTTACCGTCGGGAAATTTCCATCAGGTTCAGCCTGCTCTTTAACGATTTCTACATTCGGATAGCCTGCTTTTGCTAAAACAGCCGGAACCAATTTAATGGAAGTGCCGTGAAGCGAAGTGAAAACAATCTTAAGGTTCTCTTTGGCTGAGGCCGAAGTGTTAAACGTGGCATTTTCAATCGTTGAATTGATAAAAGCTTCGTCAATTTCTGTGTCTATGTATTCGATTAAATCATCGTTTGCTTCAAATTTTATTTCACTGTAATCCAGTGCTTCAATTATCTGAATAATTTCGTTGTCCTGAGGCGGAACCAATTGGCCACCGTCTTGCCAATAGACTTTGTATCCGTTGTATTCCGGCGGATTATGTGAGGCGGTCAGCACAATTCCGGAATGGCAGCCTAAATATTTTACCGCGAACGATAATTCGGGAGTCGGACGCAAGTCGGAAAAAAGATAAACCTTAATTCCGTTCGCCGAAAATACATCAGCCACTACTTTCGCCAGCGTATCACTGTTATGACGGCAATCGTAGGCAATCGCCACTTTTAATTGTTCGCCTGGGAATGACTTCTTTAAATAATCAGATAATCCCTGTGTGTTTTTTCCTAAGGTATATTTATTGATGCGATTCGTGCCCACGCCCATAATACCACGCATACCGCCGGTTCCGAATTCCAGATTTTTATAAAAACTGTCTTCAAGTTCTTTCGGGGCAGTGGTCATCATTTCACGAATTGCTTCGTGGGTATCGTTATCAAAAGTTGGTGTTAGCCAAATGTTTACCTGGTCTAAAATTGCTTGTTCAATGTGCATTATATTATTTTTTTAGGAGCTATTCCTGCTTTTCGTTTCTCTCGTCCCAAAAGACGAGATCCACTGCTCCCGATACCTATCGGGACAGGGCTAAACCTATGTGTGATCTTTATTTTTTATACCCAATTTGGGGCCTGTTTGTATTCTCTTCGATTGTCTTGTCTTTTTCAACTAGATAATTCAATGCTTTGTAAATGTCAGGAAACTGATTTTCTATTTCAATAATTCTGTCTTTTAATTCATTATATGTTAAGGAAAATTGCCTAAAAGTAACAAAAGCCCTAATAATAGAGATGTTGACTTCAATTGCTTTTTCACTGTTTAATACACTTGAAAGCATAGCTATTCCTTGTTCGGTAAATGCGAATGGCATATATCTTAATCCTCCATAACTTGAGGACTAAAATTTCGACCTCAAGTTTGCGAACTCCTTTTCAGTTAATTCAAACATGAAATCTTCGGGAAATCGATTTATGTTTCGTCTGACAGATGCTTTAAGTCTTTTGTTTTCAACACCGTATAATGTCGCTAAATCAAAATCTAACATTACGTTTTGACCACGAATTTCGTGGATTTTACTTCTAATGGCTTCTAAATTATTCATTTTGGCTTGTATTTTTAAGTTGTAATTGACTTGAGGTCGCAATTTTCGGCCTCAAGTTTTTAAGGACTCAATTTGTGACCTTAAAGATTATATTTGTTTTTATAAATCGATTTGTATCAATTAATGAAATTCGTTTTTTAAAATTATATATTTATCTCATTCGCTATCTTATAGCGTTCCTCGTTGTTTTTGGTTCGCAGGATGATTTCGCCTAAAAAACCGGCAAGGAAGAGTTGTGTTCCTATAATCATCGTGGTCAGGGCAATATAAAACCATGGGTTGTTGGTTACTAAAATAGCGGTTTCATGGCTGTATATCTTGTATAATTTCATGATACCGATGTATCCGGCAGATAAAAATCCGATAAGGAACATCACCACGCCCAACGCGCCAAAAAGATGCATCGGACGTTTTCCGAATTTCGAAATAAACCAAATCGTGATCAGATCCAAAAAGCCGTTAATGAAACGTTCCATGCCGAATTTGGTCGACCCGTATTTTCGTGCCTGATGAATTACCACTTTTTCACCAATCTTTCCAAATCCTGCATTTTTTGCTAAAACAGGGATATAACGGTGCATTTCGCCGGAAACTTCCACGTTTTTCACTACTATGTTTTTGTAGGCTTTCAGTCCGCAGTTAAAATCATTCAGTTTAACGCCCGACGTTTTTCGTGCCGCCCAGTTAAATAACTTTGAAGGCAGGTTTTTAGCAACAACCGAATCATAGCGTTTCTTTTTCCAACCCGAAACCAAATCGTAATTGTCGTTGGTAATCATGTTGAAAAGCCCTGGAATTTCGTCCGGACTGTCCTGTAAATCGGCATCCATGGTGATGATAACATCGCCTTGTGCTTTGGCAAAACCGGCGTGAAGCGCTTGTGATTTTCCGTAATTCCGTAAAAACCTTATTCCTTTTACATTGGTGTTCGTGGCAGAAAGTTGCTCGATAAGGCTCCAAGAATTGTCGGTGCTTCCATCGTCGATGAAAATAACTTCATAGGAGAAATTATTTTCTTTCATGACTTTTGCAATCCACGAATGGAGCTCGGGTAGTGATTCCTGCTCGTTGAGTAAAGGAATTATAATGGATAAATTCATTGAATTATTCTAAATTCGATTGTTTGTTTCTGAAAATCAAGGCTAAAATTGAACCGAAAATTGCAGTAAATACGAAGCTGAAAACAAGCCCTTTTAATAAGTTCATTACAGAATAGTTGTCTTTATTCTGCATGTCTTCAACTGCTTTTGTTATAGTTTCTGTTGGTGTGTTGAATTTTTTCATCATTTCTACAGAATATTCAATAGCCAACGTATTTATAGTTTCTTTGGCTTCGGGATCAATTGCATTGAAAAGTAAAATGTTAAATAAAACGGACATAGTGGCTCCGATAGCCCCTGCAATAAAGTAAACGGTAAAGGCTTCTTTAAAAGTAATTAAGCCATTTAATTGTTTTTTTGTTTTTGATACCAAAACTATCCCAATAATTAAAAAAAGAATGATGCTTGTAATTCCAATCCACATGTTGATGAATAATTTCAAGTCAATTGCGTAAATTGATGCAGTAATAAGGATTGAAATAATTCCGATGATTATTCCGTAATTTACTCCGTTTTTTTTGATTACTTCGTTCATAGTTTTGTTTTTGGTTTAAATAATTTACAAATATAAGAATTCTGTGCTATCTTAGGTTAGTTAACGAAGTTGAAAAAAAGTTACACAATAATTTGATTTTTAAAAATTAGTTGTACATTTGCACCCTGAAATAATAAAGATTATAAACAAAAAGTTGCAAACGTTTATACCTTTTACAGAATAAAAGCATCAGGACGGTTTGCAGCCAATTAATAAAAACGATTTACCATGAAAAAAGGAATTCACCCGGAAAATTACAGATTAGTAGCATTTAAAGATATGTCAAACGAAGACGTGTTCATCACTAAATCTACTGTTGAAACTAAAGATACAATCACTGTTGATGGTGTTGAATACCCAGTATACAAAATGGAGATCTCAAGAACATCTCACCCTTTCTATACAGGTAAATCTAAACTTATCGATACAGCAGGTCGTATTGATAAATTCAAAAACAAATACGCTAAATTCAGCAAATAATCGCTGTTTTAAGATATACGAAAGCCTCTCAGTTTTGAGAGGCTTTTTTGTTTTTATCTGACAGAAAACTTTGTAACTTAGCAACTCAGAAACTCAGCAACTAAAAACATGAACTATATACTTTTTGACGGAACTGTTCGCGATGCGTTACTTCCCTTTACGTTTACCCGACCTGTTGCCGATATCCGTATCGGGATTTTGACTATTCGTGAAAAATGGGAGAAATATTTAGGATACACCACAACCACCTTAACGGAAGAATACCTGATGGAGAAATTTCCCATGGTGGAAATGGAAGAAAACGTGATGATTAACGCCTCGTTTTTGCCTAATGAAATACTTTCGGAAATGGTTCGTTCCCTCGAAGCTAATCAGGCTATTTTCAGTAACGACGAAGTAGTAGCTTTTTTTAGTCATGAAAATCAGGAAGAAGTTGATTTTGACACCTATGAAATTATTCAGTATACTGAAGAATGTCTGAAAATAGAACATACGTGGGATATCTTTCAGAAAAACGATGCTGCCTTACGCGAAGATTTTGAACTGATTACCGAAGGTCGTTTCTCGCAACCGATTCCGAAAAGTGTCAACGTAATTTCGCCGGAAAATATCTTTATCGAAGAAGGAGCAAAACTGGAATTCGTAACGTTAAACGCTTCCACAGGTCCTATTTATATCGGGAAAAATGCCGAAATTATGGAAGGTTCCGTAATTCGTGGACCTTTTGCCTTGTGTGAAGAGGCGTTGGTGAAATTAGCTACTAAAGTATACGGTGCAACTACGGTTGGGCCACATTGCCGTATTGGCGGTGAAGTGAATAACTCGGTGCTTTTCGGGTATTCCAATAAAGGCCATGACGGATTCTTGGGGAATTCGGTTTTGGGTGAATGGTGTAATATCGGTGCCGATAGTAATAATTCGAACCTGAAGAACAATTACGAAGAAGTAAAGTTGTGGAGCTATGAAACTGGAGGCTTTGAAAAAACAGGTCTTCAATTTTGCGGATTAATGATGGGTGATCACAGTAAATGCGGTATCAATACGATGTTTAACACCGGAACTGTTGTAGGGGTGAGTACCAATATTTTCGGCAGCGGATTCCCTCGTAATTTTATACCGAGTTTCTCCTGGGGTGGTGCATCCGGATTTACAACCTATATTACCAAAAAAGCTTTCGAAACCGCGAAAATTGTAATGTCCCGTCGTCATGTGGACTTCACTGAACAGGATGCTGCTATTTTAGAACATGTTTTTGAGGAATCGAAAAAGTGGAGAAAAGAGTAATCTTAAAAATATAAAGTAGCTTAAACTTTAAGCAAATTATAACACCACGATTGTGAAAACAGTCGTGGTTTTTTTTGTAAATTTATTCTCTAAACTTTGAAAATCATGTACAGAACAGAGAACGATTTATTGGGAGACATGCAGATTCCCGCCAAGGCTTATTACGGAATTCAGACGCAAAGAGCTATAGATAATTTTCATATATCCGGTGTGAAATTGTATCAGTTTCCGGAATTTATCAAAGGATTAGCGTATGTGAAATGGGCGGCCGCTGAAACTAATTTTCAATTGGGTTTATTGGATGAGAAACTCAAAAATGCTATTGTGGAGGCCGCTAAAGAAGTTATATCCGAAAAGTTTAACCTGGAGTTTCCGATCGACATGATTCAGGGTGGCGCAGGAACTTCCACTAATATGAATATCAACGAGGTTTTGGCGAACCGCGCTCTGGAATTGATGGGATATCAGAAAGGCGAATATCAATATTGTTCTCCTAATGATCATGTGAACTTGTCACAATCCACTAATGATGCTTATCCTACTGCCATTCGAATAGCAGGGGTTAATTCCAATATGCAATTGATCGGTCATTTGAAGGATTTGATTGATTCGTTCCGAAAAAAAGGTGAGGAATTCAAAAGCGTTCTGAAAATGGGAAGAACCCAATTGCAGGATGCCGTACCAATGACATTGGGTCAGGAATTCGAAGCTTTTGCGGTAACGTTGGAAGAAGAAATCGATCGTTTAACTCAGAATTCCAATTTGTTTCTGGAAACCAATATGGGAGCAACCGCCATCGGAACCGGACTCAATGCCGCTCCGGGGTATGCAAAACTGTGTGCTGAAAATTTGGCAAAAGTCACAGGTTTGGCGATTGTTTCCGCTCCCAACTTAATTGAAGCGACTCCGGATACAGGAGCTTATGTGATTTATTCCTCGGCTTTGAAACGTATGGCGATTAAAATCTCGAAGATCTGTAATGATTTGCGCCTGCTTTCCTCAGGACCGCGCTGTGGCTTGAACGAAATTAACTTACCGCCAATGCAACCAGGTTCTTCCATCATGCCCGGAAAAGTTAATCCGGTAATTCCCGAAGTGATGAATCAGGTTTGCTTCCGTGTCATCGGAAATGATTTGACCGTAACCATGGCTGCCGAAGCCGGTCAGTTGCAATTAAACGTAATGGAACCGGTATTGACCTATGCGATTATGGAATCCATGCAATTGCTGACGAACGGAATGGATACGTTGCGCCAGAAATGCATCGACGGTATCACAGCCAATGAGGAGCATTGCCGCGAAATGGTATTGCACAGCATCGGAATCGTGACGGCTTTGAATCCGTACATCGGTTATAAAAACAGTACTAAAATTGCTAAAGAAGCTTTGGAAACAGGAAAAAGTGTCTATAATCTGGTATTGGAACACAATATCTTATCGAAAGAGCAGATTGACGATATTCTGAATCCGGAAAATATGCTGGCCCCTAAAAAAAGTTAGCGATTTAAAAAGCCATGAAATATCAATCGTGGCTTTTTTTTATGGGATGCGGATTTAGATTTCAGATAGTTGTTTAGACTTATTTTGGTCAGTCTTCCCATCCGCAAAGTTCTAAGCCTTTATCCAGCGCCGAAGATTTAGTGACTTTCTTAATTTCATGTTTGCAATTCGATAAGCAGTTTTCTTTGTAATGGTATTTTTTAGCATTTGGACTTACACAGATATAAACATCTGATGATGAGAATGATGTTAATGAAGAAAATAGTAAAAGCGCTATTACTTTTTTCATTTTAATGTATTTTTTTCAAAGCTACTAAATTCAACAGGTTAATTCTTAATGGCTTATGTTTTTTGTTTGAGAGTTTCCAAATAATTGAAATATAGCCGGTTAATAATTTTATCGGATGAATATTTGTGTGTAAATTTGCGCTCTTAATTTTTGACAACGATTTCATTAATTAAGCTATCTTATGGAAAACAGAAAAAAAGTCGCTTTTTACACCTTGGGCTGTAAACTGAATTTCTCAGAAACGTCAACCATTGCACGTAATTTTCAGGACGAAGGTTTTGATCGTGTTGATTTTGAAGAGGTTGCCGATATTTATGTGATCAACACCTGTTCGGTTACCGAAAATGCCGATAAGCAATTCAAACAGATTGTTAAAAAAGCAATGAAGCTAAATGATAAAGCCTTCGTTGCCGCAGTTGGTTGTTACGCGCAGTTAAAACCCGAAGAACTTGCCGATGTGGATGGTGTAGACCTTGTTTTAGGCGCCACAGAAAAATTTAAAATTACCGATTACATCAATGATTTGTCCAAAAACGATATGGGCGAGGTGCATTCCTGTGAAATTGAAGAAGCCGATTTTTATGTGGGCAGTTACTCGATTGGCGACAGGACCCGTGCCTTTTTGAAAGTTCAGGACGGTTGCGATTATAAATGTACGTATTGTACCATTCCTTTGGCGCGCGGAATTTCCCGTAGCGACACGATGGAAAACGTGCTGAAAAATGCCAAAGAAATTTCCCAACAGGGAATCCGGGAAATCGTATTAACCGGTGTAAATATCGGTGATTACGGTAAAGGGGAATTCGGAAATAAGAAACACGAACATACGTTTTACGAACTGGTTCAGAATCTGGATAAAGTGGAAGGAATCGAGCGTTTGCGAATTTCGTCTATTGAACCGAACCTGTTAAAAAATGAAACCATCGATTTTGTCGCGCAAAGCCGAACGTTTGTACCGCATTTTCATATTCCGCTACAATCGGGAAGTAATGAGATTCTGAAAAAAATGAAACGTCGTTACATGCGCGAGCTGTACACAGAACGGGTTGCTAAAATCCGTGAGGTGATGCCACATGCCTGCATTGGTGTGGATGTTATAGTTGGATTTCCTGGAGAAACAGACGAACTGTTCCTGGAAACATATCATTTTCTGAATGAACTGGATATTTCGTATTTACACGTTTTTACATATTCGGAAAGAGATAATACCGAGGCTACCGAAATGGAAGGTGTTGTTCCGGCGAATGTACGTGCAAAACGAAGTAAGATGTTACGCGGACTTTCGGTTAAGAAAAGACGAGCATTTTACGAAGGTCAGATCGGGACCAACAGAACAGTATTGTTTGAAGGGGAAAACAAAGAGGGTTATATCCACGGATTTACCGAAAATTACGTAAAAGTAAAAACGCCATGGAACCCGGAATTGGTGAATACGTTACATGAAATTACTCTGACAAGAATTGATGAAGACGGAAGTGTGCGAATGGAATTTTTGAATGCGGAAGTGAGGGATAGAGAATAGAAGCAAGAAGCAAGAGACAAGAAGCAAGGGATGAGAAAAAAGAAGGTAGATATTAATATCTGTTTTTCTTGCTTCTTGTCTCTTGCTTCTTTTTTTTTTCTCTAATATTTATAATGAAAACGCACCTTGGTAATCCGGTATACGTTTTCTCCCAATTGTTCGATGAATTCGAATTTATTTCTGCCCGGTTGTGAGAAAGAAACAATGGAACCGGCATCAATTTCGTAGTACAAATTTTCACCTTCCATCATAAAGCGGTCGCCATTTTTTCGGTAGGCGGAACGAACTAAGTCAAATTCAAATAAATTCCATGTGGATGAATCGGCATTAAAATCACCGGCAGAAGTGCAGATGCCTTCTGTGACTTCGGTTTTGCTGCCGTAGTATTTTTCTATGTTTTCAAAAAAATGAATGATATCGGTGTAGAATTCTTCTGGTGTCATGCGCTAAAAATACACTAATTTTTTAGAAATAAAAAAGAGTTTGTTTAAAAACAAAATTGATAATTGTAATATTTTACCAACAATAGTGGTGGTTTTTGTTTTAAAATTATAGATTTTTTTTTTGAGATTCATGAATCTGTATTTTCGTAGAAACCTTAAAATCAAATCTTATGTATGGAATTTTATCGCCTATGGGAGTGATTGTATTATTGCTGATTTATTTGTCATTAACAATCTTCTCTTTGGTTAAGATGTTTGGAAGGGAAAAAAAGCTGATGCTTTTTCTTTGGCTTTTTGTGATTGTTGCATTTCCTTTTGTTGGTTCATTACTTTATTTACTTTACTTCTATGTAAATAGGTTAAAACCTGTGGTTAATTAAGGAAAGGGGGAATCTGTCGATATAAGAAAAGGTCGGTTTTTTTTCAAAACCGACCTTTTTTAATTTTTAAACTGACTGAAGAATTTTCAGCAATTTTTTTTAGCTTAAATCTTAATTCCTGGAGGAAGTAATTCTCTGTAAACCGGATTCTTTCTGAAAAAAGCGGCAACTTTCGGATGAATCGGAACTACTTTCCATTTTTTCTCTTCTGCTACCAACAGGATTTGTTTTAAAAAATCCGACATGGTTTCCGAACCTTCAAATTGCTCCGGAATATTCACTCTCGACAGAAAAATCTTTTTTTCCTGAAATGAATATTCAACTGTGAGTAACTGGCCATCAACAGTCGTTTCAAACTGTCTTGAGAATTCATTGTTTTTAATAATCATTTAAGGAGTTTTGTTCGTGTATAATTACATTGCAAAGTTACTCATTTGAGAATCAATATCAAACTGTTTCTGAGGGTATTGAGGAAAGTCGGGCTTATTTTAGATTTTAAACGAAAATTTAAGTCATGGAAAACCTTATGCAATTGGGAAAAAGTGCTATTTTTATGAAAATTTCAAGGCTAAAGTTTAACAGAATTCAATTTCCAGTCAATGAGCAAAATACCTGTTTATTTTATGCCGGGTTTGGCGGCCAGTCCGAAAATTTTTGAAAAAATACAGTTGCCGGAAGATCGGTTTGAAATCTATCTTCTGGAGTGGTTTTTGCCTGAAAAAAAAGAAACACTTGTGAATTACGCCAAGCGAATGGCTGCTGAAATAAAACACGAAGATGCTGTTTTGATTGGAGTTTCCTTCGGAGGAATTCTGGTTCAGGAAATTGCGAGAATCAGACTGGTTCGGAAGACCATAATCATTTCGAGTGTCAAATGTCAAAAGGAATTTCCCATGCGAATGAAGTTCGTGAAGAACACCAAAATGTATAAACTTATTCCGACCCGTTTGTTTTCCAATGTGGAATACCTGCTTAAATACAGTAAGAATGAGAGAATGAAAGAGCGATTGGTGTTGTATAAAATGTATCTTTCGGTAAACGATGTGAAATACCTGGATTGGGCCATTGAAAATGTGCTGATTTGGAAAAGAACTGTGGCTGATGAAAAAGTTGTTCATATTCACGGCGATAAAGATGATGTGTTTCCAATCGAAAATATTAAAAATTGTATAGTGGTAAAAGGAGGCACACATGCTATGATTCTGTTTAAATACAAATGGATGAATGAAAACCTTCCGAGAATAATAAGCGAATAAAATAAGGCGTATGAAGTTGATTAAAAGAGCAGCGGTAGTTGCTGCAGTGGTAGTTGTGAGTGGGGTGTTTATTTATGCCGCATCATCGGCAAAAACATCCGATAAAGGGTATGAATTTACAAGAATTCCTGTCACTATAGATTTTGCAGGTGAAAAAACCCCGTTGAGCATTTCTGATGTCCGGGAGCGTTTTGACCGCGAGCTGACCGTAAACATAAATCTGCATGCCACAACCGAGCTGGTTATAAAAAGAGCCAATCGTGTCTTTCCGGTTATCGAACCTATTTTGAAGAAAAATGGTGTACCGGATGATTTCAAATATCTGGCTGTAATTGAAAGTGGTCTGATAAATGTGACATCGCCATCCGGTGCGAAAGGAGTGTGGCAATTCATGCCTGAAACGGCTAAACAGTTCGGAATGGAAGTGAATGATATTGTTGACGAGCGTTATCATCTGGAAAAATCAACCGAATTGGCGTGTCAGTATTTGTTGAAAGCCAAAGCGAAATTCGGAAACTGGACTATGGCGGCGGCATCTTATAACGGCGGAATGAACGGAATGGATCGTTTTATGGAAGCGCAGAAAGTATCGGATTATTACGATTTGCTCGTGAATGAAGAAACGTCGCGTTACGTTTTCAGAATTTTGGCACTGAAAGAAATCATGCAAAACCAACAAAAATACGGCTATGCTTTGCCTGCAGAAATTTTGTATCCACAAATTCCAACCAAAAAAATTGAAGTGACTGCCAATATTGATGATTTGGCGACATTTGCTATTGAACAGGGAATTAATTACAAGATCTTGAAAATTCACAATCCATGGTTGCGCGATAAGAAATTGGTGATTCAGCCGGGTAAAGTTTACACTATAGAAATTCCGTTAGAAGGATATACCAAGTAAAAATGAAAACCATGACCTTAGCTACATTTTTTGCTTTAATGGCTATTGGCCTGTTGGCCGGTATGTTGAGTGGGTTAATCGGAATTGGAGGCGGAATCGTTATGGTTCCGCTTTTACTGTTGTTGGGGTTTTCCCAACACCAGGCACAGGGAACCAGTCTGGCAGTTTTGGTGGTTCCGGTAACGGCCGCCGCAGTTTTTAATTATTACAAAGAAGGGTATCTTGATTGGCGGTATGCAGCTTTGATAGCTGTCTTTTTTGTGGTTGGCGGTTATTTCGGAAGCAAACTTGCTATTACTATCGATCAGAGAATGCTGAAAAAAATATTTGGGATAATATTGCTGATTGTTGCCGGAAAAATGATTTTCGAAAAATAATTATTTTGACAGGCCACTGCTTTGGTATCTGTTTTCGTTGATGAGCAAGGGACTGATACTGTCATAAAACCGATCGTAATTCTGTGTAAAGGATTCTTCGTACGATATTTTTGAACCCAGATTGATTCCGCCTCTCCTGATGTCTAACAGGTTCATGCCTTCGTCAATCAGAAAGGTTGTCGGAATGCCAAGGGTGTGTTTTAAAGTGGAAACCAGTAAATCGTCTTTATTGTAGGTTTCGTGGGCGTAGCAGACTTCAATCGGGCTGTTAAACTGTGAAGCTATTTTTTTTATCTCCTCCTTTCTGTTCCAGAAAACCACGACAATCTGAATGTCTTTCCGGTATTTTTTTGCCAATTTGTTTAAAGCCTGAATTTCTCCGTTGGCTGTAAGGCACCATGAGGTATAAGTAAGCAGGTAAACCGGTTTTTTGAAGGAGTTGAGAAAAAGTCGTTTTTTATTGATGCGCTGAATGCTGAAATTGTCAAATTTTGTACCGATGAGATAGTTGTGAATCAGGGAGTCGAACATTTTTTTGCCTAGATCGGTATCGCCTCTTTCAAATGCGGCATTGGCTTCTTTTATATAAGGTTTGATATTTTTGTGGATGTTGTAGGAGAGCAAGATGTGCGCGTTGTCTTGTGCAGTAACTGTATAAGACAGAAGATAAAAAGCGATAATTTTTAAGTAAAATTTCGGCATCTTCTTTGTTTTTGTCCGATAAAATTACGTTTAAAATCGGCGAATAACTTTATTTCCCGACGAGTGGCTTAAATAGTCGTCAGAATACATTCAGGAATAAAAAAAGCGCTTCGAAAGCGCTTTTAATGTATTGATAATGAAGTGGTTATATTTTTTTCATTTGTTCTTTCATCATTTTGATCTGATCTTTCAGCATGTTTTGCTTGTCCAGTTTTTTGGCTTCGTTCAATAAGCCGGTAGCCTCCACTTTTCTTCTTCGTGTCATGGCGATTCCTGCCAATTGCAATTTAGCCAAAGCCAAATCTTGATCCATGCTTAAACCTAATTCAATGGCTTTTTTGAAAAACTTTTCAGCTGCCGATAAATTGGTTTGTGATACCATGATTCCGTTAAGGTAGTTGTAATACCCCTGTTGTTTGCGTATTAAGGCTGTTTCCGGATTTTTGATGTAGGATAGCCATTTCTGTGCGCCTTCCATGTTTTGTTTTCTTAACTGAAGGAACGCCAACAGTATGAATTCGTTTTTAAAGTACAATAAAATGAAAATCAGGGAGAAAAGGATAAGGAAAATTCCGTTTCCGATGTTGCTTTCAGTAAACTGCCAGATACCTGTGGCGATAATCAGTCCGGCGATAATCAATTTAATATTTCTGTGAAACATAATGTTTTTATTTTTAAGTTTGCAAATGTAATAAATAGTAATGAGCAACTGAAATAGTTTTTTTTAAACTATGATAATTCGGGTTAAAACTTGTTCTAACTGTTTAAATTGTAAATATATGGCGTGAGGAGAAAAAAAAATATCAAACCTCTTGTCAGAAATAAAAGTCTTTGTATATTTGCACTCGGTTTTGAAGCGAGGTTAATTTCAAAGCTGGAACTATTTAAAAACACGATTTAAAGATAAAAGCAATGAGTAAGAGAACGTTTCAACCATCGAAAAGAAAAAGAAGAAACAAACACGGTTTCATGGATAGAATGGCTTCTGCTAACGGAAGAAAAGTATTAGCAAGAAGAAGAGCTAAAGGAAGACATAAGTTAACGGTTTCATCTGAGCCTAGACACAAAAAATAATGATTTTTTAAATCATAAATAGAGCGTTACTTTTTATCGGTAACGCTTTTTTTATACCTTACCGAGAATAAAGACATAACTTTGTGTGTCTTAATAATTACAACAACACAACACAATGCCAAAAGACAATTCAATCAAATCGGTTTTAATTATTGGTTCGGGACCAATTGTAATCGGACAAGCCTGTGAGTTTGACTACGCAGGATCGCAATCTGCACGATCATTAAGAGAAGAAGGAATTGAAGTTATCTTAATTAACTCCAATCCGGCAACCATCATGACGGATCCGTCAATGGCGGATCATGTGTATTTGAAACCACTGACGACCAAGTCAATCATCGAAATCCTTAAAGCACATCCGCAAATTGATGCTGTTCTGCCTACAATGGGAGGTCAAACGGCTTTGAACTTATGTTTGGAGGCTGATGAAAAAGGTATCTGGACGGATTTCGGAGTACGATTAATTGGTGTTGATGTTAATGCCATTAATATCACCGAAGACCGTGAGCAATTCAAGCAATTATTAGAGCGAATTGAAGTTCCGACAGCTCCTGCAAAAACAGCGAACTCTTTCCTTAAAGGAAAAGAAATCGCTCAGGAATTCGGTTTTCCTTTAGTGATTCGTCCTTCGTTTACCCTTGGGGGAACCGGAGCGGCTTTCGTATTCAAGAAAGAGGAATTCGACGATTTGTTAACAAGAGGATTAGAAGCGTCTCCTATCCACGAAGTCTTGATTGATAAAGCACTTTTGGGATGGAAAGAATATGAGTTGGAATTACTTCGTGATAAAAACGACAACGTTGTTATTATCTGTACGATTGAAAATATGGATCCGATGGGAATTCACACCGGAGACAGCATCACGGTGGCGCCTGCAATGACCCTTTCGGACAGAACGTTCCAGAGAATGCGTGATATGGCAATTCTGATGATGCGCAGTATCGGAAACTTCGCCGGAGGTTGTAACGTGCAGTTCGCCGTTTCACCGGATGAAAAAGAAGATATCGTAGCCATTGAAATCAATCCGCGTGTATCACGTTCATCAGCATTGGCATCGAAAGCGACCGGTTATCCAATCGCAAAAATTGCTACGAAATTAGCGTTAGGTTATTCGCTTGACGAATTGCAAAACCAAATTACAAAATCAACTTCTGCTTTATTCGAACCAACTCTGGATTACGTTATCGTGAAAATCCCGCGTTGGAACTTCGATAAATTTGAAGGCGCCGACAGAACATTAGGACTTCAGATGAAATCGGTTGGTGAGGTAATGGGAATCGGACGTTCGTTCCAGGAAGCGTTACACAAAGCAACCCAATCGTTGGAAATCAAACGTAACGGTTTGGGAGCTGACGGAAAAGGGTATACGAATTACGATCAGATCATTGAAAAATTAACCTACGCAAGTTGGGATCGAGTTTTCGTGATTTACGATGCGATTGCGATGGGAATTCCGTTAAGCCGAATCCACGAAATCACCAAAATCGACATGTGGTTCCTGAAACAATACGAGGAATTGTTCGTATTGGAAAGAGAAATTTCAAAATATAAAATAGATTCGTTACCGAAAGAATTGCTTTTGGAAGCGAAACAAAAAGGGTTCGCTGACCGTCAGATTGCTCACATGATGGGTTGTCTGGAAAGTCAGGTGTACAACCTTCGTGAGCAAATGGGAGTGAACCGCGTTTACAAACTGGTTGATACTTGTGCGGCCGAGTTTAAAGCGAAAACACCTTACTATTACTCAACATTTGAAGCGGAAATCGAAAAAGCGGACGGAACACGTTATGTTGATAACGAAAGCGTGGTTACAGACAAGAAAAAAGTAATCGTTTTAGGTTCGGGTCCAAACCGAATCGGACAGGGGATCGAGTTCGATTATTCTTGTGTGCACGGTGTTTTGGCTGCATCAGAATGCGGTTATGAAACGATCATGATCAATTGTAACCCGGAAACGGTTTCTACCGATTTCGATACGGCAGACAAATTGTACTTCGAACCGGTGTTCTGGGAGCATATCTACGACATTATTCGTCACGAAAAGCCGGAGGGTGTGATTGTTCAGTTGGGTGGTCAAACGGCTTTGAAATTGGCTGAAAAGCTTTCAAAATACGGTGTGAAGATTTTAGGAACAAGTTTCGATGCTTTGGATTTAGCCGAAGACCGAGGACGTTTCTCTGATTTATTAACCGATTTACACATTCCGTTCCCGAAATTCGGAATTGCGGAAAGTGCAGAAGAAGCTTCAAAATTAGCTGATTCATTAGACTTCCCGTTATTGGTGCGTCCTTCGTATGTGTTGGGTGGACAGGGAATGAAAATCGTAATCAACAAGCAGGAATTGGAAGAACACGTAATTGATTTGTTAAAATCGATTCCGGGTAATAAATTATTATTGGATCATTATTTGGATGGTGCGATTGAAGCGGAAGCCGATGCGATTTGCGACGGTGAAAACGTTTACATCATCGGAATCATGGAACATATCGAGCCTTGTGGAGTTCACTCTGGTGACAGTAATGCGACTTTGCCACCGTTCAACATCGGTGAGTTCGTGATGCAACAGATCAAAGATCATACGCATAAAATTGCATTAGCTCTGAAAACGGTTGGGTTAATCAATATTCAGTTTGCAATTAAAGACGATATCGTTTACATCATTGAAGCGAATCCGAGAGCATCACGTACCGTACCGTTTATCGCAAAAGCGTATGGCGAGCCGTATGTGAACTATGCAACAAAAGTAATGTTGGGTCACAACAAAGTAACCGACTTTACTTTCAACCCACAACTGAAAGGATTTGCCATCAAACAGCCGGTGTTCTCTTTCAGTAAGTTTAAAAATGTGAACAAAGCTTTAGGTCCTGAGATGAAATCAACGGGAGAAAGTATCTTGTTTATCGATGATTTGAAAGACGATCAGTTCTATGAATTGTACTCTCGTAGAAAAATGTATTTAAGTAAATAGTCTCAAATTATGATAAAAAAAAGCCGCCTGAAAAGTTATTTTAGGCGGTTTTTTTATGCTAAGTATTGATTTGAATCCTAGATCAGGTGCCGACTAAGGAAAGCTATAAAATAATAGGTTTTTTTATTTTTGCGAATTGATATAATCACGCAGATCAATCATCGACTGTTGAGGAACCGTAATATAGTTGTTTTCAGGTCTGTCTAGAATCGCAATCAGGGTAATCACAATTGAAAAGGAAATTGTCAAAATTAAAGTCGACCATGATCTGCTGGAACCGGCTATAGCGGTTTGGTACCCGACAGCAAACATGGACAGAACAATAAGTATAAAAAGGACAGTCCAGATTCCATTCGGAATTCGAGCCTGCCATCCGACTGCTACCCGCATAAAATGGAGATTTATCATCTCATTTAGTGATTCAATATAGAGTGCTGCCACATCGGAATTCATGTCTTTTCGTGCATTTGTTACAGCAATGGCAAATAATTTATCTTGTGTTTTTGTGGACAAAGCTATTTTTTCTTCCAATTGATTGGGGTTTTCAATCTGATGAACATTTGCACGTGAATTTACATATTCTTTAATGAGATTTCTTGTTGTACTGCGGTCGGGTTCCGGCAAAAATTCGGATCTTAACCACGTTGCTCGTATCGCGCCGGCTTCTTGCCGGACAAGGCTTCTCTTTGTATCGTATCGTTCGGATACGATGTTGAAAGTAAAAACTAAAATAAAAACCAATAACCCCAGAATTGATCCAGAGATACCGGATACCGGAGATTCCTTTTCCGAGTCGGAAGTTTTGTGAATGGTCTTCCCAACTCTATATCCCACATCAATCGAAAGTACAACGATAAGGCAAGTAGCTAAGAAAAATACCGAAATTGGAATATTGTCCATACTTGTAATTTATTAAAGATTAATAAACTATTTCAAGGTTGTTTGGCGCTCTATTAAAAGTACGAAAGAATTTTCAAATAGTTATGAAAAAATAAATTGGAATGTGTTTGTCAGGGTATCTGGTTTTTAATTATTGGATATTTTCGCTATTTTTACGGGATAACCAACAGTAAGAAATGGCTTTTTTGAAGAAAATAAATGCAAGGGCAAAAGCCGATGCCAATACCGGATTCGGATCGAATTCATCGAATTATGGCGGTCGTTTTATTACCAAGAACGGAAATGCTAACGTAAAGAAAAAGGGAATCGGTTTTGTAGAAAGTATCAGTTGGTATCACACTATGCTGGTGATTCCGCGTTGGAAATTTATGTTGACTATCTTCGTGTTCTATTTCTTAGTGAATCTCTTTTTTGCCAGTGTTTATTGTCTGATTGGAGTAGAACATTTAAATGGGATTTCCGCTGATAATGCTGTTGATAAATTTGGGCAGGCGTTTTTCTTTAGTGCTCAGACGTACACTACCGTTGGTTACGGACATATCAGTCCGACCGGCTTTTGGGCCAGTTTTGTTGCTTCTGTTGAGGCTTTGTTTGGATTATTGAGTTTTGCAATTGCCACTGGTTTGTTTTA
The DNA here is from genome assembly GCF_000498535.1 of Flavobacterium limnosediminis JC2902. GTDB lineage: Bacteria > Bacteroidota > Bacteroidia > Flavobacteriales > Flavobacteriaceae > Flavobacterium > Flavobacterium limnosediminis. Next base: position 56,690 of record NZ_AVGG01000017.1, read on the forward strand.
CGGAAGGTTTAGTAAACCAAAAGCATTCATTCGTTTTTCGGAGAATGCCATTATTGCCCCATATAAAGACATGACCGCGTTGATGTTGCGAATGACGCCGTATAAAAATACCAATCTTACCGAAGCCGAAGCCCGATTGACACTGGGAATGACATTAGAAGAAAACGGAAAAACAATCAACAAATTTTATTCGCTGGATCTGGAATTACAGCGTATTAATGCATTGACATTGAGTTGGACTTTGGTACATCCCATTTCGGAAGAAAGTCCACTATACAATTTCTCGAAAGAAGATTTTGAGAAAAATCAAGGTGAATTGGTGGTGTATGTAAAGGTTTTTGATGATATGTTCAGTGCTTCTGTGGTGAAAAGAACTTCTTATACTTTTGACGAGATTGTTTACGGCGCCAAATTTATACAGATGTTTTCACGGAGTGATAATAGTATGCACACCTTGCTTTTTATCGACAAGCTTAATGCTTTTGATAAAATGGAATTATAATAAAAAAAGCCTTTCAGTATTTGAAAGGCTTTTGCGTTTTTAGGCTTTTTTCAACAGAATTTTTTCCTGATTGAATTGGTAGGCAGCATCCAGGAAGTCTACCATTTTACCCCAGTTTTTGTTTGGCTGGAAATAATCTGTGTAGTACTTGACGGTTTTGATCGTTAATTTGTTTCCTTCCAATACAGCAGTACTTGTAAAGCCTCCCGTTTCGTTTTCTACAGTTTTATTTAGTTTTTCAATTCCAGTGGCGGTATAGCCTTCCGGGATTTCCAGAACAATCAGGTCTTCGAAAGAACGCGGGAAGGAGAAGTAAATATTGTTGGTTCTTGTTTTTTCTTTTTTAGTCACTTCAAACTGCGATCCGATTAACTTACCGATTTCAAAAATGTAATTCTCACCGGCCTTTTTAATCAGGTTGTTTTTGATGGTGAAATCTTCTTTGTATACAAACGGAGTTGTTTTTCCGAAGCGTCCTGTGTTTACAATTTCCAGTGAATGATCGTCGATTTCAATTCCGTATTCTTTTCCGGTATCTGCTTTGAATTCTTCTTTTCTTTGGTCTTTTAGTTTATTGATAAGCGCTTCAAATTCTTTCGTGTACTGTGCTTTTTTCTTTTTGTTTTTCACTCGGTCCAAAAGCGAAACGGTTCCGTATTTGGCATAATCTTCATTGACATAGTCAAAGAAATACAACTTATCCGATTGTTCTTCATCCTTGTTATGACCGTTTAAAGACGTTTGCCTGTTTAGTTGCATCGCATTAAAATCGGTGTTGATTTTTACGGTGGTAAGCTGTTTTGAGGTGTTGTCATTATACGTAGATGAAGGAAGTTTTACGTTTTCAACATCAACAACTTTTTTTAGTTTTGTTACTTTTAAGGCGTAAGCATCTGTGTTTTCCAATTGTGCCGAAAACTTGTCCAAATCCGAGAACGGGGAGAAGTAATCGATGTAAATCGGGTTTTCGGTATTTACTCTCAACAAAGCCGTAGCGTTTTTTTGAATCAGCAAGTCCTTTATTGGTCCGTTGTGGCGGTTGGTCCCCACAATAATATCGTATTCGATTTTATTATCTTTTAAGAACTCCATAAAGTGATCGATGAAAGCAATGTCTGACCGGAAGAATATAGGGTTGTCACCGTACAAATCAAACGGATACATTATGTTGGCTTCTTTGGCTACAAAAGCTTCTACATATTTGGTGTAGTAACAGTGTCTTGTAAAATAATATACCGCCCTTACTTTTTCTTCAGTATTGGTAAATGTTTTGTTCTTCAAAAATTTCTCAATGTCGTACAAATCTCCATATGGTTTGAACTTGCTTGTGTAATAGTTAAGAACATCCTCTTTTGAAACTGTTTTTTTAACGATATCTTCTTTTTCAGGAAGGAAAGCATCAGCCATTTTTTCGAATTTTCCTGAACGGGCAAAAAATACCTGAAATTTATAACAAGGCAACTCAACTAACGGGTAGAACCATGTTGGGAAATCGTTTTTTTCGATATCTGTAGCCACGATTTCGTACTTTCTTTCGCCGCGTTTATCTAACGAAATTTCTTTAAGTTCAGGACCACCATTGTAGCTGTTGAAGTTAACAAAGAAATCGTTTTCCGTCTGGAAAGTAAGTTTGTAATTCATAATCGGGTGGTTGCCTCCGAAAGTTCGCTCCACTTCGTCAAATCCGTAGTCATAGGTTGACTGAAAGGATTCGGTCGTGTAGTCATAAATATCAATAATATCACCGATTTCCAGATTGGGAACAGCAATTTTTTTATTATTATCAACGGTTACAGCCTCTTTATCAACATCGATTTCAATTTCTTTTCCGTCCGGCTTCAGTACTTTGATTCCGATTACGGTTTTGATAGTTGTTCCGTATCTTGGCTCTGAATTTTTGGGAAAGGTGAATTCGGAAAACTCAGTTACTGCAGCCTGATCCTGAAGCTTTATTTTTCTTCTGATGGCTGATCGGTAGGTTACGCTTTTGCCGAATTTGTGAAAATCATAATCTTCATATTTGCAGATTACTACTGCTGATTCGTTTTTCCATTTTTCAGGAATGGTGTTCACTTTTTTGTAAGCGTCATTATTGCCCCAAAAAAAATCCTTGATTTCTGTCTTATCCTGTGCAAAAGCAGTTACGGAAAATAACAATAGTGTCAGCTTCAGCATTTTTAATTTCATATATGTATAATTTATTTTTTAGTGGTCATATATGTTATCGCCTTATGTTTAATTGATGTTTACTCGCGCAAACTTTTTGTTAATGGCGATTTCATAGTGATTATGATTTTGTTAATGTAATTTGTTCGTTGTAGATTTTGTTCATTTTTTCGATAAAGGTGTTCCATTCTGTGAAATCAGAAGCTTTAACCAATCCTTTTTTAAATTCGAATTTCTTCTTGTACAGAATTTCATTGCCAACCTGCTCATAGCTTATAGTGATGTTGTAATCCGGTTTTTGGATGGATACAGATTCCGGTAATTTGGTGACTTTATAGCCAGCCGGAATTTCAAGTGTAAACAGAGCTTCGTAATTTTCTTTGTGCGGGAACTCAAAATCGTTTTTACGTTCTTTGAAAACTAAATGGTTGAAATCTTTTTTGAAATCCAGATCGATGTAAATGTCATTGTCAAAGCGGGAAACTTTATTGTTTATTTTTATATCATATTCCAATGACAGTTTTTTGTCCCTGTTGGCTAAATCAGAGGTTGTAACGGATGAAATATTTAGATTTTTGTCATTGTCTGTCAAATAATTCTGAAGCGCCTCTTCTTTGTTGTTGTTTTTTATATTGTTGTAGCTGTACAAAAACGTAGCTCTGCTTTCTCCCATGAAAGAATTTGCCGTTTTACCTGTTATCAGATCATTTTCGATGTGTAGTTTTGCAGTGAAAGTTTCAGTGTTGGCAAGTGCATCCGATGTTGGAATTTTTTCTACGATGAAATTGTCTCCGTCTTCAATTAAGACTTCTTTGCCCTGAATGCGTTCAGCATATTCACCAAAGGAGTTGTACTTCTCGGTACCGTCAAGGAAATATTTTTTTCCGTTATGAAAAAGGGTGCAAATCATATGATTGTCTACGGAAAGTGACGGAGTTGTGTAATCATAAGCAATTCTCTTGGTTCCGATCCATGTTAATCGGGCGTCAAATCCTGCTTCTTTCAGCATTTGTTTTGTTAGGTTGGCCATCCCTTTGCAATCACCATAACGCTTTTGAAAAACGTTTTGTGATTCATCGGGTTTGAAGCCTGCAATTCCGTCTTCAAAGGCGATGTAGCGTATATTATCCTGAACCCAATAATAGATATTTTTAATTTTTTCTTCGTCCGTTTTTGCTTTTTCTGTCAGTTCTTTTACTTTGTCTTTCAGTAATGCCGGATTTTCTTTCATCATGTTTACCAGCGATTTGTACCATTTGTACAAATCGGCTGTAGTATTGAAAAGAGTTGTTTTTTTATCGTTTTTTGTATACGATTTTGCAATAAGCAATACGTGCGGATAAATATAACTCGGTCCGGGTGATAGTTTTTCATTTACGCGTGGCGCTACATTTTCTACTGTGTAAGTGTATACTGTATTATTGGATTTTGGATCCGTTTTTATGTCTTTTTTGATTTCAAAACCGTTAAAGTTGAATTCCTTGATTTCCAATTCCAGCCAGTTTGGGATAGTGATTTTGATTTCTTTCTTTATGATAGGATAGTCATCGTTAAAATAGATGGAGGTGAAATATTTTACGTCTTTGTATTTTTTGTTGAGTTCATAATTATATGAGTACCCCTGAACCGGAAAATCGATATTCATGTATTTTACCCGGGCATCGTTATAAAATAAATCGTCACTTTTGTAAAATTCATCCTTAATCATGAAGGGGGCTTTTTTATCATTTCTGAATTTCATTTGAAAAGTTTCTATTTCGCTCTCGCTGTCATAGAATTCAAATTTCTGAATATCGGAACGATGAGTGATATTCATTAAATTTTCTCTGATATTTTGATTTACGGTGACTTTCTCTTGCTTAGCATTAAGGTCAAATGTGATGTTTTCACTGCTGGATAAAAGTGCGACATCCGATTTACTGTGTTTTTCACGGATTTTCTTAGCTAAAGCAATATCGTCTATTGTCGGGTCTATGTTTTTTTGTGAAAACGAATACTGAAACATAAAAAAGGACAGTAAAATAAAGGGTAGTTTTCTTGTCATATGAAGATTGTTTGGAATGCGAATATAGTTAATAATTACAAAAAAAAACGCCTTCAGGTGTTTACCAAAAGGCGTTGTAATATAATAACTAACTAACACAATTTATTTAAGAGTGCAATCAAGGCTTATGTTTACCTGCTTGGAAACCTTGTTGCTTACCATTTTAGGAATTTCAATATCGAAATCATCTGAATTTACAGTAAAATATGAAGTTAAATGAATACCGTCTTCTGTTTTTCTGATCTTAGCCGGAACTGTGATTTTCTTAGATTTTCCATGCAATTCCAGCGTTCCTTTAATGGTGAATTCTTTTTCGTTTTCAGACAGTTTGGCCACGTCAAAGTCGACAACGTTGCCCTTAAAAGTTGCTTTAGGGTATTTGTCGCTTTCTATATAGTTTTCGTTGAAATGCTCTTCCATTAAGGCGACCTTAAAACGAAATCCTTTTATCAGAGCTAATGCTGCGATATCGCCGTTTCCAGTGTTTAGGACAACTGTTGTTGTTTTGTTCTCTGCTTTTACTTCTTCAAAGGAAGGTACGGAGGCTTCAAATCGTACTTCTCCTGTTTTTGTCATCTTTTTAGATTGGGCGAGCCCTAAGAAAGACAGTGAGAGAAGGGTTGCTATGAATAATTTTGTTTTCATGGTTTTTGTTTATTCAGGGAAATCGGCTTCTTCCCAGGCTATTATCTGGTTAATTTGTGACTGTGGTAATCGTTGTCCTCCTCGTGGCATTAAAAAAGCCGCGTCAAAACTTGAAATCCGATCGATCAAACCTCGATTTATAATTGCTTCTTTCAAGTCGTCGTAAGTTTCCAGTGACATTGGTGCCCCGGCTTGGGGAGGCTGCGAATGACACATGATGCAATTTTGTGTGATTATTGGTTTTATTGTTCTGTTGTAAGTGATGTTGTCAGGACTGTTGTCGGTCAAATCTGATTCGGAATCATTTGTACAGCTTAAAACAGCTACGGCAGTCAGGCCTAAAATAATTTTTTCTGATAAATTCATTTTAAATTATTAAATAATTCTAAAGTTATGATTTTTATTGTTAATATGAAAAAATAATTTGTTAATTTTGTAAGAAATAATTATCTAATCATGAAAAGAAATAAAATTATTGCGATTCTGATACTGGTACTAATTGCGGGTTATTTAATTTATTCATACATATATCAGTCCCATCGCGATATTGCCTCCGAAGAGGGGAGTTTTACCGTTACGGCTGATCAAATTCACAACGAATTCAAAACAGACGAAAAGAAAGCAAATGAGAAATATCTTGACAAGACCATTGCTGTAACCGGTACGGTTTCCAGTTTTGATGTGGCGGAAAATACCATAGTTCTCGATGAGAAAATGTTTGCTGTTTTTAAAGATAAACTGCCTGCCGACCTTAAAGTACTTTCCAAAATAAAAATAAAAGGTCGTTTTATGGGGTATGACGATCTGCTTGAAGAATTGAAAATGGATCAATGTGTATTTGAATCGGAATAATATGAAAAAAGTAATTGCGGCTTGTTTGCTTTCTCTTTTTTGTCAAATCGGTTTTTCGCAAGCCGATGTTTTTGACATCGCCAGAAAAGGGACGGTTTCGGAAATGAAAAGTGTAATCGGTGAAAACCCTGCCCTGATAAATTCGGTCAACAAAGAAGGCTATAGTTTGTTGGTGCTGGCGACCTACAGAGGAAACAACGAGGTAGCAAGGTACTTAATTGAAAATGGGGCAGAGATAAACGGGACAAGTAATTACGGTTCACCTCTTATGGCTGCTGTTGTTAAAGGAAATTTGGAAATAGCGAAATTGCTTTTGGAGCATAAAGCCGATACAAGTGTTGCGGATCAAAGCGGGAATACGGCATTGATTTATGCTGTGATTTTTAAAAAATATGATATAGTCGATTTGTTAGTGAAAGCTAAAGCAGATATTGACATAAAGGATATTCGCGGAAAATCGGCGATGGACTATGCAGTAATGACCAACGATGAAAAATTAGTACAACTATTAAAAAAATGAAGCTATGAAAAAAATTACATTTACAATTTTGGGGCTTTTGTTTACGGCCGGTGGATTATTGGCTCAAACGTATTCTACCGGTACTGTTCCTTTTTTTGGAGGAGGTCCAACGTTGGCCTATTCGGGTAAAGTGGACGTTACTGCCACAACAGTAACTGTTACGCTTATTGGTCCTTCTACAAGATGGTTTGGGATTGCTTTTAATGTCGCAGCACCGAATCAGATGGATAATATTGGAAGTGATGTGCTTATTTTTGACGGAACCAATATGACCGACAGAAGTTTTAACGGTCAAGGAATTGTACCGCCTCTAGATACTCAAAATTGGACGGTTACCTCTAATACCATAAGTTCCGGGGTCAGAACCGTCGTAGCTACAAGAAATAGGGTAGCAACTGAGGGGACAGATTACACCTTCCCGTTAGGTGCTCAGCCTTTGAATCTGACATTTGCAAGAGGGGTGTCTTTAACAGTTGCCTACCATGAATCGGGAAATTGCGGAAGTACCGTATCTAATCTTGCCACGGATAGTTTCGACATTATGAGTTCCAAAATTTATCCGAATCCCGCCAATGATTTTGTTACGATAGAATTAGGGGATTTGGTTTATGAAGCCGATATTTTGATTTATGATGTGCAAGGAAAAAAAGTAAAAGAAACAGCAGTAACCCGTGAAAACAATAAAGTTGATCTTGCCGGACTGCACTGCGGTTCCTATCTTTTGAATATAAAAACGGCGAGTGGTGAGGGAAGTAAAATGATAGTAATCAATTAAAATATGAAGAAGCTTTTACTGTTCTTTTTATTGTTTCCGGCATGCGTTTTTTCTCAGGATGATTTGCTTGCTGAAATAGATACTGTTAAAGCTGATAAAAAAGTTGAATCCGCCTTTAAATCACTTAAAATTGTTAACCTTGAATCGACAAAATTAGCCGCAAAAGGCGACTTATACTTTGTGGTGGCACACCGGTTTGATTATATGAAAAATGGCTTTGATGATTTCTTCGGATTGGATAATGCCAACACACAGCTTAAATTCGTATATGGTGTAAGCACATGGCTCACGGTTCACGTTGCCCGAAGTGGTTTTCAGGAAACCTATGATTTAGCGGTAAAATATAAATTAAAAAGACAGGAGAAGGATGGTTTTCCGGTAGAATTGGTTGGGTTCAACAGTATAGCAATCAATTCGGAAATGAAGGAAGAGAATTATCCGGGGATGGAATTTGCCAATCGATTGAGTTATGTAACCCAATTATTGGTTTCGAGAAAATTTGATGAGAATTTATCGCTTCAGGTGGTGCCAACGTATTTTCATGAAAACACGGTTCGTGATGTTTTGGATGATAGCGGCATGCCTATTTTACCGAATCCTCAGTCCAACAGTCAGTTTGCCATTGGCATGGGAGGTAGGTATAAATTAACAAAGCGTTGGTCCGTAAACATGGATTATGCGGCACATTTGAACCGGGCTTCCGAATCGATATACAAGAATCCGCTTTCGGTGGGGGTTGATCTGGAAACGGGCGGACATGTTTTTCAGATGCATTTTACCAATTCCAGAGCGATGCACGAAACCGGTTTTTTGGGACAGACTGCGGGAGATTGGTCAAAAGGGGAGATCTGTTTCGGTTTTAATCTGGTGCGTGTTTTTTAGCACTTGTTTTATACATAAAAAAAGTCCCGATTTTTTCGGGACTTTTTTGTGGGTTAGTTTTTGATAAACTTACCGGAGAATTTTTTGCCATATTCGTTTTCGAGAACAATCATATAGGTTCCGTTTTGTAAATCCTGTACGGATACTGCATTGCCGGAAGCAGTGTCTTTTTTAACCACTTTCCCAGAAATATCATAGATGGAAACCGATTTTATTTTTTCATCCGAATTTGAAGTGTTAAATCGGATGTATTCTCTCGTCGGGTTCGGATACATTGTGAAATTGCCTAAACTGTTATCTGTCATTTCCAATGTATTACTTCCTTCAATTACGGTTAAAACCTGGTTTGAGGTTGGATTAAGAATGGTGTCCACTACTCCCGAAGGCCAGCGGATGATAACCTGAGTGATTTGTGTTTCGGTTCCTATTCCGAAATGCGTGTTCAGCGTACTCATATATCGGAATCCGTCCCCACTTCTTACATCCCGGATTTGTCTACCCCAGGCACCGTAAATTTCCACACGGGCCCCGATTCCGTTACTGTTACTCTGAATACCTCTTAAGTTGATTTTAATCCAATGATTGGCATTTGGGTTGTTGTAATAAATGGTACTGCCGTTTTGGATGTCTAAAAATCCGTCGTTATTCAAATCCCCAATCGGGCCATTGGAAGGTGTAACTGCATAAGGGGAAAAAGTCATGTTTCCGTTATTGATCATAATGGTATTCCCGGCTCCAAAAACATCCACGAAACCGTCGTTATTGAAATCGTGGGCCACATGTTCAATCCCCATGGAGGAAAAAGTATCATAACCGGATCCGGCCGTAACATCGCTAAAAGTACCGTTTCCGTTATTTCTCATCAGTTTGTGCATTCCGTTTGCGCTGGAACTGGCACCAACTAAAGCATCCATGTCGCCATCGTTATCAAAATCACCCCAGGCGGAAGACCAGGTTTGTATAGGGTCTGCCATATTTGCGGCAACACTCACATTGGTAAAGGTGCCATTGCCATTATTTCGGTGTAATTCGTTAATATTTGCGGTTGTTGATCCGCCGCGACACTTGGCAATGAAAAGATCGGAGTCACCGTCGTTATCGTAATCTACCCAAATGGAACCGTAATTCCCACCTTCCGTATGGTCACCTAAACCTCCTTGGTTGTATGTCAGAATACCGCTTCCGTTGTTCATAAAATAAACATTGGGATCAACGTCATGACAGACAAAAGCATCGAGATTACCATCTTTGTTGATATCGGTAAAATTGGAACGCTGACAGAAAATGTACTGTGCATAATTCACAGAATTATAAATCGTACCGCTATTTGCTGTCTGAAGAAAGGTTGCCCCGTTCCCGCCACCTAAAAGTAAATCGTTATATCCGTCTTTGTTGTAATCCCCTGCTGCTATACTCCAGGTGGGCAGGTTAGTCACACTCGTTGTCGGTATGACTGTACTTGTGAAGCCCGCTGTCGATGTGTTTTTGTATAAAATCTGGAGTTGAGAGGTGCTTACGGAAACAATATCATCCAAGTTATCTCCATTCATGTCAACGACACAGTTGTTGTAGGTCCCGCTAAGAGAAACCGTTTGAGGTGAAAATGAAATCACCGGAACCACTAAAGGTTGTTCAATGATATCAAAAGTAAATCCGGAAGCATTCCATCGGTTATCAAAAGCTATGTAATACGTTGTTCCGGAGGACATATTTAAAGTGGCAGTGGATAGATAACCGTTTCCGATAACTCCACTGTCATCGTCTCCGGCCACACAGCTTAAAGCTGCGCAACCACCTGTGTATACATTGAATCGGGTGTCTTTTCCCGAGTTGATGGCTAAATCGGTTGTTATTGTTACCGTGTAGTTGTTGGTTGGAGTGTAGCTGTACCATTCACTAAGGGTAGCATTGGTAGTGTTTGGTCCGCACAATATTGTAATTGGGGTAGGACCGTCAACAGCATTTACCACATGGCTTCCCGCAGATATGGGAAGAGCCGCAGCACAAGTGTTTTGTGCGTTTGTCATCCAGGAAGTTATCCCGAGAATAATTGAAAGAGTAATTTTTTTCATAGGCTTATTCGTGAAGTTGATTGGTTAAAGTGTTAATTACATGCCGGGTCTAAAGAGTCAATCCAATCCTGAATCAGTTGTACCCCTTCCTCGTGAACAATGGTTCTTCCCAAAAGAGGCATTCGGGTTGCTTCATTTACAGAACTCATCCTGAAATGCATTACCGATCGTTGTGAATTTCCTTTGGTTATTATATAAGTAAGCGAATTGTCAATGTTTTCCTGGGGAGCCACACATATGCCCAAATTTACGGGGTTAGTAGTTTCACTGAACGCAAAACGCATGGGGCGGTAGTCACAATGGCTGTTAGTGGAGTGGCAGTGCGCACAGTTGGCATCAATATAGGAGCGCACTCTTGTTTCCAGCGGTTTAGAAGTGTCTTTCCAATCGACAGTACTTACAATGTTGTCTGAATAACTTTCCAGATAGCCTTCTTCCACCCATTTTGCCAATTGGTTTTTAGTACCATCAGTATAGGTGTAACTGAAATTCAGGTTTTGAGGTTTAGGTCCGATGGGAATGGGTCTTTCGTTTGATTTGTGACACATCAGGCATTCAGTTTCAGACGGAATTCTGTAATTGGATGATTTTACCACATTGTTTTCATTCTTCCAGGAAATAGGGGAATAACTTCCGTTCATGTCCAAATAAGCTTCTGTTTGTTCATCGTTCCATACGTAATTGGCGAAAGTCCACTCATCCTGTAAAGTGACTGGATTGACGCTTTTTTTGATCATTATTCTGGTTTCGATGATTTGTCTCGTTTCAGACGGTTGGACATTGTCGTAATAAAATGTTTTAATTAACGCAGTACCAACCGGAAACTTTAAAATTTTTCCATCGCCGTCATAAGTGGCTTTTGTACCGGAAGGCATCCATACAAAACGTTTTTTTAGGGCATAATCCGTAAATAATCCGCTGGCAAGTTCATAAGGAATCACCTTGTAAGAAGGGTTGAGGTTTTTTAAAGTACCTTCAAAGAATTTGTAATCGGATAATTTTGGGTAGGGAACCCGGGTCAAATCCATGCTTACGGGTGAGACCGGAGTGTACTCCGTATCTTCACTGGAATTGCAGGCAAGAAGAAAGACGAATGCTAAAAGTGATAAGAAAAGAAATGTTCTTAACAGGTATTTTTGTTGCATAAAAAAGATATATTTAAAACTTATTTAATCAAATATATGATAAAAATATGTTTTCTATGCAAAAATGTTATTTTTGGACAGTAGTTTGTTTGTGAGTTATATCTTTAACTTCACGTTAAACAGCTGCAGGTTCTTTAATGCCTCATCGGAAGAAAAATCGAAAGTACGTTCAATGGCCTGATGTTCTTTTTTGGAACTGATTCGACGTAAGGCATCGTAAAAGCGACGGACTTCTTCCAGATTTGATAAAATTAAACCCGGTACCGGTGAAGACTTTCCGTTTCCGTCTTTGGCTACCATGGTAAAATAGGAAGAATTGCAATGTTTGATTTTTCCTGTCTGGATGTTTTGTGATGTTACCCGGATACCGACAACCATGGATGTTCTTCCAACGTAATTTACCGATGATTTCAGCGTCACGAGTTCGCCCACTTCGATCGGATTTAAAAAATCTACGGTATCAACTGAAGCGGTAACACAATACTTTCCGGAATATTTGGAGGCACAGGCAAAGGCAATCTGATCCATCAATGATAAAATATAACCACCGTGAATTTTCCCGCTGAAGTTGGAATGGGACGGCAGCATTAATTGACTTAAAGTGATTCTGGAAGCGCTTACTTTCTTAAAATTCTCCATTGGGTTTTATTTTTTAAAATGCGGAGATTCCTCCAATTGAACTTCGGTGACAAAATATTTCGTGTCTCCCCACCAGGCAAAAGTTTTATACCGTTCTATATAGGTTACTTTTACATATCTGCCCTGGTAAGACTGCAGATTATCAATAACTTTCTGATCCTTGTCCAAAACGGAAAAAGCGAATATCTGGGCGCCCGAAATCCCTTGGCTTATTTCGCCTTCCCAGGTTTTCATTACAACACCCTTCTTACTGATCTTAATCAATTCACCGGATCTTACCCCCTCGCTGTAGGGAATGTAGTAGATAAAAGCGAAATAACCGGCAAACATCAGTAAGAAAGCGATTAATCCGAAAAGAATATATTTTCTCATAGTCTTTGATTTTAGATGTTTTGTTCTTTCTCTAAGGCGCGTGCCAGAACGTTTTCCGGTAACGACTTCTTAGCTTTGGCTCCCATTTTTTTGAGTTTCTCCACACTGGTAATCAGGTTTCCTTTTCCGTCAACCAGTTTGTTCATGGCATTGCCGTATTCGCTTTTGGCTTCGTCCATTTTCTTTCCGATTTTAACCAGGTCGGATACAAAACCTTCAAACTTGTCATACAAAGCTCCCGCCTGACGCGCAATTTCATAGGCATTCTCCTGTTGTTTCTGATTGGTCCACATGCTGTCAATCGTTCGGAGTGTCGCCAATAGGGTAGACGGAGTCACAATTACGATATTCTTCTCAAATGCTTTGTTGTAAAGCGAATTGTCTTCGTTTAAAGCCATGGCAAAAGCGGGTTCCATCGGGATAAATAACAACACGAAATCAGGACTTTCGATCTGATATAAATCGTGATAATTTTTCGCGCTTAACTGTTCCACATGACGTTTGATGGAATTCACATGTTCTTTTAAAAAGGAAGCTTTGGTGTCTTCGTCTTCTTCGTTGATGTAACGTTCGTATGCGGTTAAGGATACTTTGGAATCCACTATCATTTTTTTTCCGTCCGGAAGGTTAATCACCACATCGGGTTGCACGCGGGAGCCGTCTTCGGTTACAAAACTTTGCTGTACTTCGTATTCTCTTCCCTTTTCCAGGCCTGATTTTTCCAATACGCGTTCCAAGATCAATTCGCCCCAGTTCCCCTGCATTTTATTGTCGCCTTTTAATGCTTTGGTCAGGTTCAGTGTTTCCTTGCTCATTTGTTCGTTCATTTCGCGCAATCCAAGGATCTGCTGGCGTAAAGCGGCATGATAGTCGATGCTTTCCTTATGGGTGTCTTCCACTTTCTTCTCGAACAACTGAATTTTATCCTGTAGTGGCGAAAGGATATTTTTAAGATTTTCCTTGTTCTGCTCGGTAAACTTGCTCGTTTTTTCTTCCAGTATTTTGTTGGCCAGATTTTCAAATTCCTTGGTGAATTTCTCCTGAAGCTGATTCACTTCCTCTTTCTGTTCCTTATTGCGTTCCCAAAGATTCTCAAAATCGACTTCCTTTTTGGATAATTGTATGGCAATCGCTTCTTTCTCGGTACGAATGGTTTCCTTTTCAGAATTTAATTGCGATACTTGTTTTTCGAAGGTATTGCGTTCGTTCTGAAATTGCTCTTTTGCCTGTTGAATTTGGGAAGTCAGACCATTGATGCGTTCTTCCAGACCTGATTTTTCAGATTGGGATTTAGCGGAAAACAGTAGCTTTCCAATGTAAATTCCTATTCCCAAGGCGATACAAAATGCGGCTATTACTAAAAGGGTTTGCGACATGGTTCTGTGATTTATTGTTTACCGTAAAAGTAGCAAAAAATACAACGTTTTTTTCAACGATTTGAGGTGGGCTGACTTTAGTTCAAAATAGGCTCCTTTGTAATTTATAATGTCTGAAGTGATGTAAGAGGCTTGTTGTTTTGTGAATTGTGTGTTTTTAACTGTTTGATAATTAGTTTAGTGGTGTGGTTTTTTGTCCGATTCGGTGATGGAATGCATGTACTGTTTGAACTGATAATTCTGTTTAGTTCTATTCTGAATGAAATGGGTTTTATTAGGATTTTTATTGTTTTAAAATGGTTAAAATGATGATTTTTAATATTTTGTATTCAAATAAGTAGTAACTTTACTCAACGGTTTTTGATTTGTTATTTGAATTTATTCATCCGTGAGAAGAGAATCTATTCGATAGTCGTTTCTACTTGTATAGTGAAAGGGTAATAGTAAATCAAGTACTGTATTGAGGCCTGTAAAAAGGCCTCTTTTTTTGTTGTTAATACTTCTCTTATTTCTGAATGTCTGCCAAATCCTAACTGTTTTATTAATAAAAGTCGTAATTTTAGCGTAATAAAAGTACGATGAAAGTATATATTAAAAATATGGTTTGCCACCGATGCATTTTGGCAGTGGAAACAATTCTGAACAATTTGAATCTTGATTATAAAAGTGTCACTTTAGGCGAAATCGAGTTTCAGCATCCGTTAACCGCCGATACGAGAGAAAAAATGGCACAGCAACTTGAAACGATTGGCTTTGAACTCATCGACGATAAAAAACATCAGTTAATTGAGCGTATTAAAAATTATATCGTGCAGTTTATTCATCACGATAAGGAACTTCTGAAAATTAATTTATCCGATTTTTTAGCTAATGAATTAGGTTACGAATACAATTACCTGAGCAATTTGTTTTCGGAAGTGGAAGGAACGACCATCGAAAAATATGTTATTCTGCAGAAAATTGAAAAGGTAAAAGAACTCATTGTGTATGATGAACTTTCATTGAAAGAAATCGCGAACCAATTAGGGTACAGCAGTGTGGCTTATCTGAGCAATCAGTTTAAAAAAGTAACCGGATTAACGCCTTCGCATTTCAAATCGATAGGACAACAGAAAAGAATTCCGCTTGACCATCTGTAAAAGTTACAACTCGTGATGTGAATCCTGTAATACTTTCTCTTGTTAGTTGACGGAACTTTGTGTTATCAAATACTAAGAGATTATGGAAACACATGATAAAATACTGACTATCCCTCTTGAAGGCGTTCACAGCGAGCATTGTGCGTTGATTGTGGATGATGTACTTGCTAAGACCGAAGGCGTTTTATCCCACAAAGTGGAACTCAACAACCATCAGGCGAAAATAGACGTAGATTCAAAACAATTCAAATTAGGACAACTCACCAAAAACATTCGTGATTTAGGCTATGATGTTACTACCGTTAAAAAAAGTTTCCCGGTAGAAGGAATGACCTGTGCTTCCTGCGCCGTGAGTGTGGAAAGCATCCTGTCTTTTGAAGAGGGTGTCATTTCTTCATCGGTAAATTATGCCAATGCAACGGCTACGGTAGAATATGTCCCCGGAATTGCAAAGTTGGAAAATTTTAAAAAGGCAATCCAAAGCATCGGTTACGATTTAATTATTGGCGAATCAGAAAATCAGGAAGCCGAAATCGAAGAACGCCAAAACGAACAATTCACACTATTAAAAAAACGAACCATTGCAGCCGCCCTGTTCACATTGCCGGTATTTGTTATCGGAATGTTTTTTATGGAGATGCCTTATGCGAATTGGATCATGTGGGCGTTTTCCACTCCGGTTTTGTTTTGGTTCGGAAAAAATTTCTTCATCAATGCCTGGAAACAAGCCAAACACCGCAAAGCCAATATGGATACATTGGTGGCATTAAGTACCGGTATCGCTTATCTTTTCAGCGTTTTTAATACGTTAAATCCCGATTTTTGGTACAGTCGCGGTTTACACGCCCATGTATATTTTGAAGCTGCCACGGTAGTTGTCACTTTTATTCTTCTCGGGAAAGTACTGGAAGAACGTGCCAAAGGGAATACTGCTTCGGCAATAAAAAAACTAATGGGGCTACAACCAAAAACCGTTACCCGATTAAATCAAGAAGGTAATCAGGAGGAAGTAAAAATCAGTAATGTTGTTTTAGGCGATGTGCTTCTGGCAAAACCAGGTGAGAAAATCGCTGTTGACGGGAAAGTCATTTCCGGAACTTCGTTTGTGGATGAAAGCATGATTTCCGGGGAACCTGTTCCGATTGCTAAAAGTGTTGATGATTCAGTTTTCGCGGGAACCATCAATCAGAAAGGAAGTTTGCAATACACGGCAGAAAAAATTGGTGCGGAAACATTGCTCTCCCAAATTATTCAGATGGTGCAAAATGCGCAAGGCAGTAAGGCGCCGGTGCAAAAACTGGTCGATAAAATAGCCGGAATCTTTGTGCCGATTGTTCTGGTGATTTCATTGCTGACGTTACTGGCTTGGATTATTTTAGGAGGCGAAAACGGATTGACACACGGACTTTTAACCATGGTTGCTGTATTGGTAATCGCCTGTCCGTGCGCTTTAGGACTGGCAACCCCAACCGCGATTATGGTCGGAGTAGGGAAAGGTGCCGAAAAAGGAATTCTCATTAAAGACGCCGAAAGTCTGGAACTCGCACAAAAGATTGATACCGTGATTTTTGATAAAACAGGTACGCTTACCGAAGGAAAACCGTCTGTAGTAGCTTCGTTGTGGAAAGAAGAAAATAAAAAAAATGCTGCAGTTTTATTTTCCATTGAACAACAATCGGAACATCCTTTGGCGGAAGCCGTGGTTAAAAACTATTCGGGAGTTACACCATTACTGGTTTCGGATTTTGAAAGCATGACGGGATTCGGCGTAAAAGCGAAAGTAGAAGGGCAATCCTATTTTGTTGGGAATAAACGGCTTTTGGATGAAAACAATATTGCAACGGACGGTTACTATACCGAGTTCATCGCAAAACATTCGGAGTTGGCGCACACCCTTTTATATTTTTCGGATTCCGATAAAGTGTTAGCCGTAATCGCCGTAGCCGATCAGATTAAAGAATCCTCGATTGAAGCCATAGCCCAACTGAAAGAGCAGGGGATAGAAGTGATTATGCTTACCGGAGATAATGAACAAACAGCTGCATCGGTAGCCAAAACCGTCGGATTGAACCGATACAAAGCGGGAATATTGCCCGAAGATAAATTGTCTTTTGTAAAAACCCTGCAATCGGAAGGAAAAGTGGTTGCGATGGTGGGCGACGGTATCAACGACAGTGCCGCTTTAGCTCAGGCCAATGTGAGTATCGCCATGGGAAAAGGATCAGATATTGCGATGGATGTGGCGCACATGACCATCATCTCTTCCGATTTGCTGAAAGTGCCCCAAGCCATAAAACTTTCCAGACAAACGGTAGCGACCATAAAACAGAACCTGTTCTGGGCTTTCATTTATAACATAATCGGTATCCCTATAGCCGCAGGGATTTTATATCCGATAAACGGATTTTTGCTGAACCCGATGATTGCGGGAGCTGCCATGGCGATGAGTTCCGTCAGCGTGGTTAGTAACAGTCTGCGGCTGAAGTTTAAAAAATTACAGTAAATTTTACAAAACAAGGTTGTAATAGTATAACAACAACGTGACAACAACTTCCGAAATTTGTATAAGAATAATCACTAAATTACAATGCAATGAAAACGAAACAATTCAAAACTAATATCAACTGTTCCGGCTGTATCGCCAAAGTGACTCCGTTCTTAAATCCGTTATTGGGAGAAAAGCAATGGGAAGTGGATACGGCAAATAAAGATAAAATTCTAACCGTACCTGCTGAGAATCTGGATGAAAAAACACTTTTGGAACAGGTTAAAAACGCCGGATTCAAAATCGAACTATTAACTGAAAACAAATAAATTATGAAGACTTTATTTTTAATTCTGATGAGTTGGGCCGGAATGGTGACAACTCAGGCACAAAGCAAAGATTGGAATCAATTGCTTAAGGACTATTTGGTTCTCGAAGATGCTTTGGTCGCTTCAAATGTAAACGATGCCAAAGACGCGATGGGAAGAATGCAGAAAGAAGTACTGCAGTTACAACCCGAAGCCTCCGGAAAAGCCTATCAAAAAGAACTGAAATTTTTGGCAGCTTATCTGGACTTATATGCCAAATCAGATTCATTGGACGAAATCAGAACCGGATTCGGGAAAATATCAGGATCCATGATTGCCTTGGCAGATCAGAAAGTATTTGGCAGCGATACGTTGTACGTACTATTTTGCCCTATGAAAAAAACCAGTTGGCTCGATGACACCAAAGACGTTAAGAATCCGTATTACGGAAAAGCTATGCTAACCTGTGGTAGTGTAAAGAAAACAATCAACTAAAAGATAAAGATTATGAAAAGGCTGTTCCTTCTGTTGTTTTTAACGAACTTCTCTTTTGCTGTAATCGGACAAACGGTAAAGCGTTACGATCTGCATATCAAAGATACGTTGGTGAATTTCACCGGAAAAACAAAACCCGGAATAGCTATTAACGGTCAGATTCCGGCACCCACTTTGGAGTTTACCGAAGGGGATACCACCGAAATCCACGTTCACAATCACATGCACCACGAAACGTCTTTGCATTGGCACGGACTCATTTTACCCAATGAAATGGACGGAGTGCCGTATCTGACCACAGCGCCCATCAAATCCCATTCTGAGGCAGTTTACCGTTTTCCGATAGTGCAAAACGGAACCTATTGGTACCATTCACATACGATGTTGCAAGAGCAGATAGGCATGTACGGTGCTTTAATCATTCATAAAAAAGAACCTTCTGCGATTAAGGAGAAAGTAGTCTTGTTAAGCGACTGGAGCGATGAAAATCCTAACCAAATTGAACGTTCCCTGCATCAGGCAACCGATTGGTATGCGATAAAAAAAGGCGCAACGCAAAATTATGCTCAGGCCATAAAAGAAGGTCATTTCACTACAAAATTGGAAAACGAATGGAAACGCATGATGGCCATGGACGTGAGCGACGTTTATTATGAAAACTTTCTGGTGAATGGCCGTCTTTCGGATGCGGTTTCCGATTTAAAGCCCGGAGAGAAAATCCGGTTGCGGGTAATTAACGGAAGTGCGTCGACTTACTTCTGGCTTCAATTTGCAGGCGGAAAGATGGAAGTGGTTGCCAGTGACGGTGCCGATGTAAAACCTGTAGCTGTTGACCGGTTGATTGTAGGGGTTTCCGAATCGTATGATATTCTGATTACGATGCCTGAAAAAGGGAGTTATGAGTTTCTAGCCACTTCAGAAGACAGAACCGGAAGCGTTTCGCTTTGGTTAGGTGAAGGAAATAAGATGCCGATGAAACCCATGAAACGTTTACAGTATTTTGAAGGTATGAAAATGATGAACGACATGATGACGGTAGGCGGAAAAATGAATGATATGGGGATGAACATGAGTCTGCAGCAAATGGATATGAACGCCGTGATGTATCCTGAGATTACAGGAAGTACTTCTGATGAGAAGAGTAATACTTCCGAAGAAAGCCATCACAATCATAAAGAAATGTCGGAGGAAGAAAAGGTGACGCTGAATTACAATATGCTGCAATCGGTAACCAAATCAACATTGCCCGATGCGCCTTTTCGGGAATTTACGTTCGAATTAACAGGAAACATGAATCGCTATATCTGGACGATGGACAACAAAACGATATCCGAAGAAGATAAGATTCTGATCAAGAAAGGTGAAAACATCAGAATCACACTGAAAAACAATTCGATGATGCGCCATCCGATGCATTTACACGGCCATTTTTTCAGAATCGTCAACGAACACGGCGACTATTCTCCGCTGAAAAATGTAATGGATATCATGCCGATGGAAACCAATGTGATTGAATTTCATGCTTCGGAAGATTATGGCGACTGGTATTTTCATTGTCATATTTTGTATCACATGATGTCGGGTATGGGAAAGATTTTCAGTTATGAGAACTCGCCTTTAAATCCGGAATTGGGCGACCCGAAAAAAGCCTTGCGAAAAGTATATGCCGACGATCGCCGTTTTTATCTGGGTGCAGAAATCGGTCTGGAAAGCAACAGTAGCGATGGTGAAATTCGCTATTCAAACACAAGATGGATGCTGCAAACCGAATGGCATGTGGGTTTCCAAAAAGAATATGGTTATGAAAACGAACTTCGGTTTGGCCGTCTTTTAGGTGTAAATCAGTTTTTGATGCCTTATGTAGGTTGGGATTTTCGTTATCGACCGGGAGGTGAAACCGAAACAAATGTATTCAATCAGACCAATACGAAAGATAAGCGAAGTGTTTTTTCCATGGGATTACAATATACTTTACCGTGGTTTATTGTTACCGATGGCCGGATCGATACAGATGGAAAAGTCAGAGTATCGTTTTCCCGCGACGACATTCCGGTTACCGAAAGATTGCGCTTACGTGCTATGTGGAATACGGATAAAGAATGGACCGTTGGTGCGAAATACATCTTCACAAAATACTGGGCAGTATCGACGCATTACGATAGTGATATGCGATGGGGAGCCGGAATTACGTTTCAGTACTGATTTTTGAAAAATCGAAATCTTTTGGTTTAGGCAGGGTTACGGTAAATGTGGTTCCGATGTTTTTTTCCGAATTTACGGCTATGTTTCCGTTAAGGTATTCGGCAGCTTCTTTAACGATATAAAGACCCAGCCCTGATCCCATATTATTATCGGTTACAAAAAACATATCGAAAATCTTTTGAAGGTGGTCTTTTTTGATTCCTACTCCGTTGTCTTCAATTTCCATTACATAACAGGAATCCTTTTCATGGGTTTTAATGGCAATGTGTTTAAACGGTTTATTGGCATCGGAATATTTTACGGCATTGGATATCAGGTTGTTCAGGATGATCCGTAGTCTCAGACTGTCGGTTATGATTTCATCGGCTAAAATGTTCTTTGTGATGGTAATCGGGTTTTCCTCCTTTATGTGCTGGTGCTGGGAAATTGCCTCGTCAATTAATTTGTTTAAGCTGACCGATTCAATACAAACCTGATTTCGTTTGTTTCTGGAGTAATCAATAATGTCGCGTATAAACTGGTCTTGTTGGGTAAGACTTTGATGCATCAGATTGAGGTATTCTTTTATCTGACTAATATTGTCTTCTTTTTGGGCAATTTCGACTAATCCTTTTACTGAAATAATCGGAGAGCGCAAATCGTGGGATATGCTGTATACAAACTTATCGAGTTCTTTGTTGATATTTAACAGGTTGTTGTTTTGTACTTCCGTTTCCTGTTTGGAAAGCATCAGTTTTTTTAGTTTGGCCGAATAGTAAATCACCAGGATGCTGATAATCGCCAGAATAAAAAATATAGCGGTGATGATGAGGTAGTTTTTTGCCATACACACAATCAGTTAAATTGTTAAATATTTAACCAAATTAATGAAAAATTTTATAAAAAAATGAATTATCGTAAGAAATATTCTTTATTTTTTTAAAAATTGAAATAATCGCCTATATTTTAAGGGTTTGTTTTTAAAACGAAATTAGGCATTGAGTAATGTTTCAATGTCAAATTTTTTCATTTTGAGGAAGGCTTCCACAACTTTTTGCGATTTTTCCGGATTGTTCATCAGATTTTCTAAAATTTCAGGAATAATTTGCCATGAAACGCCGTACTGGTCTTTCAGCCATCCACACATACTTTCTTCTCCGCCTTCGGTTAGTTTTTCCCAGAAATAATCAATTTCTTCCTGATTTTCACATTCCACCACAAAGGAAACCGCTTCGTTAAAACCGAATCCCTTTGCCAGACCGCTGTCCATAGCCATAAAAACATTTTTATTGAGTCGGAATTGCGCGTGTTTGACTGTTCCGGCAACATCATGGTCGTCTTCAGTATATCTGAGGATGCCAATAATATCCGAGTTTTTAAATACCGAAGTATAGAAGTTAATTGCCTGTTCCGCTTTACCGTGAACATTTTCGGTGAACATTAGTGTTGGTGTAAATTTCTGACCCACATCGGCTAATTTTCCAAACGATAATTGCCAATTAACACCAAATTTATCCTGCACCCATCCGTATTTTTCACTCCACTCATATTTATCCAATGCCATGAGAACCGATCCGTCGTCAATGAGAATGTTCCAGGCTTTCATGAGTTCTTCTTCGGTTTCACACACCACAAAAAAGGAAATGGAAGGGTTTATTTTAAATAGAGACCCACCGTTCAAACACATGAATTTTTGTCCGGCCGATTCAAAAGTCACCACTATCGGATTTTCGGCGGTAATTTCAGTATCATTGAAAACGGTGCAGTAAAAAGCAGCGGCGTCTTTAGCCTGATTGTCAAACCAAAGACAAGGATAAATCGGATTTTTCATTTTTCAGGTTTTATTGTTTCGGGAATTTGCTGATATCCATATAAAAAACTTCCCAACAATGACCATCAGGATCTTCAAAACTGCGCTGTTGCATAAAACCGTAATCTTTGGGTTCGGAATATTCAACGGCACCGGCTTTTACTGCTTTGTCTGCCATATCATTCATTTTTTCAGTACTTTCAAGTGAGAGGGAATTGATAACTTCGGTAGTTTTCGACGTATCGGCAATCTCTTTTACGATAAAATATTTAAACTTCTCATGCGTTAGCAGCATTACGAAAATTTCCTCGCTGAAAACCATGCAGGCTGCGGTTTCATCTGTAAACTGCGGATTGTTGGTGAAACCGATTTTGGTGTAAAAATCCATTGCTTTGGCGAGGTCTTTTACCGGAAGATTGATGAAAATCTGTGATTTCATGTAGTGTGATTTTGTATTTAGTTAGATTCCGTATATTTTTTAAAGTTGTTCAGTATGGATTGCCAGCCGCCTTGTTGTAATTCTACTGAGTTGGTTTCTTCTGCTTCAAAGCATTCTGTGATGACTGTTTCAATACCAACAGTTTCGAAATGAATCTGAACCTTCCGTCCGTCAGCAATGGTGTAATCGATAAATTTGTTTGTTTTAATTTTGTCGTAAATGCCTTCAAAATCAAATCCGAAACTTCCGTCTTTAGCTTCCATTCTGAAACTGAATTTACCTTCAGGGCGTAAATCATTACTGGCGTGAGGAGTATGCCAGTCGTCAGAGGCATTATTCCATTTTGTAATGTGTTTCGGAAGCGTCCAGAATTCCCATACTTTCTCGACGGGAGCATTTACTTTTGCAGAGATTGTAACAGTGGTTTTTTGTGTTGTTGTCATTGTATCTTGTTTATAATGAAACGAATAGTGAACGAGTGTCATAAAATTACGATACTTTTGGCAAGCGATAAAACATAAAATGTACTTTTGTAAAAAAAAATAGTCAATGCACCGCCACTTTTTGCTTCACAAGCCACACGGTTATTTGAGTCAGTTTATCTACGAAAAGAAGCGCTCCAAGAAAAAATTAGGTGAACTGTTTCCTTTTCCCGATGGAACCATGGCAATCGGCCGTTTGGATGAAGATTCCGAAGGATTGTTATTGCTGACTACCGACGGCATGATGAGTGAGTTGGTAAGGAGCAAAACGGTCGAAAAAGAATATTTTGCACAAGTGGATGGCATCGTAACCCAGGAAGCTATCGAACAACTCAAAAATGGAGTGGAAATAGGTTTTAAAGGGATTCGTTACACCACCAAAGAATGTAAAGCAAGAATAATTACTGATTTACCCGATTGTATTGGAGAGGGCAGACGTATCCGCGATGAACGCCACGGTCCGACCAGTTGGCTTTCGATTACGCTGACGGAAGGAAAATTTCGGCAGGTTCGTAAAATGACCGCGGCAGTAGGTTTGCCTACCTTGCGACTGATTCGGGTAAGAGTCGGAACAATTGATTTACACGATTTAAAAGCCGGAGAAGTTTTGGAAGTCAGTGATTTTCAGGTGGCAGTTAGCAGTTAACAGATATCAGAAGGCAGATAGCAAATTCCAAACAACCAAACAATCAAATAATCCAAAAGTCAAATATGTTAAACATCGTTTTAGTGGAACCTGAAATCCCCAACAATACTGGAAATATTGGCCGTTTGTGTGTCGGAACCGAAAGTAGACTGCACCTGATTCATCCGTTTGGGTTTGAGATAACCGATAAAAACCTGAAGCGTTCCGGATTGGATTATTGGGTACACCTGGATTGGCATCAGTATCAGAATGTGGCCGAATGGAAAGCGCAAATACCTGATTTATCGAGAGTATTTCTGATGAGCTCCCACGCCGAACAATCGTACCTTGAAGCGGATTTTCAGGATGGTGACTGGTTGGTTTTCGGAAAAGAAAGCGTTGGTTTGAGCGATGAGGTTCTTCGTCAGTTCGAAAATCATCTGACCATTCCGATGTCGGATAAAATCAGAAGTTATAATATCGCCAATTCGGTTGCTTTTGTGGTAGGCGAGGCAAAACGTCAGATTGGCCTGAAAAAATAATTGTATGGCAAGTCGCAATCCGTCAATCGATATACTGAAGTTAGGGCTGTCCTTTCTGATTGTGGCATTGCATATTTTTCCGGTTTCAGGATTAAAAGGAGTTTCCGGAATACTTTCCTATGAAATTGTTAACGGAATAACACGCATCGGTGTGCCGACATTTTTTATTATTTCCGGTTACTTTCTTCGGAACAAAATAAACGATAAAGCCTATCTGATGAAATACGGCAAGCGAATTCTGTTCCTCTTTATTGTCTGGCAGCTTATTTATCTTCCTGACCTGATTCGATTTTACAATTTAGGAAGATTTTCAACTTTTGATCTGATTTTAAAACTCGTTTATGGGTATTGGCATTTGTGGTACCTCATGGCAACAGTTGGTGGTGTGCTGTTGTTGTACTGTCTGAGAATGAAATCGGTACAACAAAAAATAATAGTAGCGCTCTTTTTGTTTTTTCTTGGATATGCGTTTCAGTTGGCTTATAAGACCAATTTGTTAAATGATTTTCCGGCTTTGAAACTCACATACGAAGTAATGGGAACATCTCGTAATTTTATTTTTATGGCATACCCTTTTTTGGTATTGGGTACTTTGTATGAGTATTGGAAAAACACTGTTTATAAAATCCGTTTTTTGTTTGTGCCTTTTCTATTGCTGTTGTTTCTGGAGTCGTATCTGTATTATACCTTAAAAATTGGAGCTTTAGATTTTCTGATAACGATATTGCCTTTGAGCTCGCTGTTGTTCTCATTGGCAGTTGAAAATAAGATGGCTTCCGTTCTTCAAATACCTTCAACCCTTTCGCTAGGCGTTTATTTGTGTCATCCTTATGCGGTTCGATTGGTTTATGAATTCTTGCCTCAAAAAACGTTTGGATATGTTTCGCTCAAATATGTTTTGATTTGTCTTTTGGCTATCGCATTTTGGTTTATCGTGGAAAGAATTAACCGTAAATTTTCTTACTTCCTGTAATTATTTTTTTAAATTTGGATCTAATCAAAAAACTTTAAAAAATATGGCAGCAGTTAATCCGTACATTACCTTTAACGGTACATGCGAAGAAGCATTTAATTTTTACAAATCGGTTTTTGGAGGAGATTTTGCTTATATAGGTAAGTTTAAAGATATGCCTTCCGAATATCCGATGGCGGAATCTGAAAAAGAAAAAATCATGCACGTTTCCTTGCCGATCGGAAATACCGTTTTGATGGGAAGCGATGCGGCAGAAGGTTTTGGTGGGGATTATAAGGAAGGTAACAATATCACGGTTTCCATTAATACAGATAGTGAAGAGGAGGCAACAAGAATTTTTAACGGACTTTCTACAGGCGGAAAAGTAGGTATGCCGTTAAATAAAACGTTCTGGGGAGCTTATTTCGGAATGTTTACCGATAAATTTGGAATCAATTGGATGGTTAACTACGATTACGAACAAAAATAATTTCTGCAACTATCAATATAAAGGCCCTATTTATCGGGCCTTTTTTATTTAAAAAAACTTGGTTGATTTTGTTACGTAACGGGCTATCGACAGCTATCATGGAAATCTTTGTAATAAGATTGTATAAGTTTAAGACGTGTTGAAAACTTTGTTTTAAAATTTGAGGTAATTTCGTACTTTTGCTGTCTTGGCTATTTCGAAATACCTTTCATTAAGTAACGGAAAGGTATGGTGTTATGGTTAGTGTAAACAATTTGTATGCAATTCGACAAAAAATCAAAACCATTATTTATGACAAAAAATCTAATCTTATTCCTTATTTTGGGAATAGTAACAGCTTGTTCCAAAGATGATTCTTCAGAGAACACAACACCAACAACAACAGCAACAATAATTTTAAAGGACGCAGGTGGAAACGCTGTTCCAAATGTTGAGGTTTATGCTTATGAAGAAAATAATTGGATTTTGAATAACGATAATCCATCTTTTGCTGATTTCACAGTCACTTCAAACAGTGAAGGAAAAGCCATTTTCTCAAATATTGATGTAAATGACAACTTTAACGAAAGCAATAATTATTACAATAATTTCAAATTTTCTGTTCATTATACTTTAGATGGAAGTGACATAGCTAAAATTGTAGCAATTCCTTTTAACAAAAATGATAACAAAACTGCAACTTTGATTTTAAATTAATTTTTACCGCCATGTTGATTTGTTGAATTGCATACTTATCGAAAAATACTGCATTCAATGCCAATATCACAATTGGCACACGAGCATATCGATCACTGAAGGAATCTATAAGATCGGATAAATTCGGAATCAACTGGATGGTTAACTACGATTACGAAAATAAATAATCATGATTATCTAAAAGCTTCCAGCCTTTCAAAGGCTGGAAGCTTTTATTATTGGAACAATTCATCAAAGAAATCCAACATGGCTCTCCAAGAGCGTTTATCAGCTTTTTCGTTATAGGCAACGCCTTTGCTTTTGTCGCTTCCGGCGTCTTTATGGGTGAACGCGTGAACGGCATCGGCATAATACACCATTTGCCAATCGGCTTTTGATGTACGCATTTCCTCCTGAAACGCTTTTATCTCTGCTTCGGGAACAAAAAAATCATCGGCACCATGAAGTACTAATACTTTGGGTTTTATCGTTTCAATAGTTCGGGAAGCATCACGACCCAAGCCGCCATGAAACGAAACGATACCTTTAACATGCATATTGGCTCTTGCGGCTTCCAAAGCACCAGAACCTCCGAAACAATAACCGATTACGGCAATCTCATTGGGATTCGCGCCGGATTTTATCAGTTGTTCCAAAGCCAACTGAATGCGTTTCTGGTATTCTTTATAATTGGTTTTGAAATGACCGGCTTTTTTTCCGGCCTCTTGTGTGTTGGTTGGTTTATTCCCCACACCATAAATATCGGCTACAAAAGTATAATACCCTAATTTTGAAAGCGATTCCGCTCTTTCTTTCGAATTGGCATCAATTCCCATCCAGGCAGGTAAAATCAATACCCCGGCTTTTTTTGGGGGACTTTTTTTCGGGGTTCCGGAAAGACCTTCCAGTTTTTGATTTCCATCAGTGTATGCAACCGTTTTCAGTTGTGCCTGAGTTAGTACTGTTGTTGAGATAGTCAGTATTAAAGCAAGAAATGTTTTTGTTTTCATAATCCGAATTTTGAAGTATAAAGTTACAAAAACTTTCAGTAGTTTTATTGGTCTCTAAAATACTTAAAACTTTGTATTTCAGTATTTTTTTGCTTTACTCAGGGAGGTGAATTTAGGTTTTCGTGAACCGTTTTGGCGTTACAGCTTCTGAAATATTTTTTTTGTCACGCATTCACAAATTGAAACTAATTAATTTTTGAAAATTTGTGAATTCGTGGCTGATATCTAGTTTGTGGTTGACTTTTAGTTTATAGCAGTTTAGTTACCGGATGATAAATTTCCCCTTTTCAGCATCAAAAAAGATGTGTTCGTCTTTGAAAATAGTATTGAAAGTTCCGTCTGAAATTAAATTGCAAGGTTCATTCTGAACTACCTTTTCGGGAGTCATCACAATCATCTCATCGCTTAACTGAATGGCCAGATCAACATCGTGCGTGGAAAATAAAATGCATTTCTTGGTTTCGTGGGTTAGCTTTTTCAGTAATTTGAAAAGCGCTACTTTATGAACCAGATCTAAATGCGTGGTAGGTTCATCAAGGATAATCAGATTGGTGTCTTGTGCCAATGCCCGAGCGACCAATACGTTTTGCAGTTGTCCGTCGCTGATTTCGTAATGCTTTTTGCCCGAGAGATGTGTTATTTGCGTCAGCTCCATGGCTTCATGAACTTTACGGATATCTTCTGCGGATAATGTTCCGATCCAATTCGTGTATGGCTGACGGCCAAACGCGACCAATTCAAAAACAGTTAAGTTACTCGGCGGTAATTTTTCGGTTAAAACGATGCTGAGGTTTTGTGCCAGTTCCATCGGTTCGTAATCGGTAACCTTTTTTCCATTCAGAAAAACATCACCTTCCAATGGTTTCTGAATTCCGGTAATGGTGCGCAATAAAGTCGATTTTCCGATTCCGTTGGCACCAATCAAAGCGATCAGTTTTCCTTCGGTTAATGTAAGATTCAGGTTATCAGCAATGACCGTTTTCCCGGCTTTGGAAGTGTAGCCAGTAGAGAGGTTATCGGTATGTAAGATTGTTTTTGTCATCGGATAAAAAATTCTGAATACTGTTTACTAATTACTGTCTTCTGCTACCTGACCATTGAATACTGACCATTGCTTCAATTCATCATTTTTCGTTTCCGAACCAAAAGCCAAATCACCACCGGAGCCCCAATTAGCGACGTTATGGCATTTATTGGTAAAGTAACTTCCATGCCCGGCATTTGGGAAACCACATCGCAAATCAGCATGGTTGCCGCGCCGAGGAGTAGCGTACTCGAGTATAAGACGGAATGATTACTGGTTTGAAACAGTAATTTAGCAATATGAGGCACCGCCAGTCCGATAAAAGCAATCGGCCCTGCAAAAGCCGTGATGCTTCCGGTTAAAACACTGGTGGCAAATAAAATGATTAGTCGGTATCTTTTGAAATTTAAACCCAAACTTCGGGCATAATTTTCACCCAGCAGTAATGCATTTAAAGATTTTATGCTGAAAAGACTCAATAGTAAACCGATAAGCACGCAAACCGTCAGTATTACTATGGATGTCCAGGATAAGTTGCCTAAATTCCCCAATGACCAGAAAGTGAATTTCTGAAGTTGCTCGGCCGAACTGAAATAAGTCAGTATGCTTACAAAGGCATTGGTGAAACTGCTGAACATAAGTCCCATGATTAATATGGCCATCGTGTCGCGCAAACGTTGCGAAACCAAAAGAACCGCAAGTAAAACAACAGAACTACCAAATATGGAGGCCAGAACCAAACCATAGGATGAGAGCAGGATTGTACTTAAAAATGGAGGCATAAAACCCGCGCCCAATATGACAAACGCCACACTTAAACTGGCTCCGGAGCTTAAACCCAAAACATCTGGTCCGGCAAGCGGGTTTCGAAACAACGTCTGCATTAATAATCCGCTGACGGAAAGTCCCATTCCTACGAGAATGGCGGTTATGGCTTTCGGTAAACGATAATTAATGATAATATATTCCCAAGTCGATTTACTTGCCTGGCTTCCGGTTAAACTAGCGAAAACCTCTTCAAAAGGAATGGTAACCGAACCGAAACTGATATTAACCAGCAATAGCGCAATTAATCCTAAACCAAGGAGAGTAAATAAAATCGTATTTCGTTTTCTGTTGGCCAATTTAATTCGGTTTTTCTAGATAGACCTGACAGGTTTTTAAAACCTGTCAGGTCTGAAATGTTTAAATATTAATTTAATTTCTGAGCAAAAGTAAGTGTGTAGTCCGGCAACAATTCCGGGTGGAAGATCTTGATGAAATCTTTCAAAACCAGATCGGGTCGGCTTGGTCCCGATTCATAATAAACGGTTCCTCCGGTCGCTCCCAGTTTCGCTTCAAAAGTATAAACGTTTTTCTTTTTAAAAGCGTCGAACTGACTGTAATGCGGGTTGCTTTCTTCCAGCTCCGCCAAGGTTTTATAAGGTCCTGCGGCAATCCAACATCCAGCATTTTTTGCCTTATCCAGAATGTTCTCGAAAGATAATCCCAGGCTTCCGGTTCCTTCCAGGTCTTTCCAGAGATAATCCGCTTTCGCATCTCTTAAAAATTGGGCTACCCAACTGTTCCCTTTAGCAACATACCATTGGTCCTGATACATTGAACCATATAAAACAGTGGTTTCCGCTTTACTGTTTTTAACCGAATCCAATGCCTGATTGTAATTTTTTACAATATCGTCAAATAATTTTTTGCCTTCTTTTTGTTTTCCGAATAAAGCTGCGTACAGTTTAATCCATTCGGCTTTTCCAAGCGGGGATTGTTCCATCCAATCGCCCTGAATCATAACTTTCAATCCGCTTTTTTCCAGATTTTGAATCATCGGATTGTTGTTGTCCACTCCGAAAGTCACGATTAATTCCGGAGCCAGTTCGATAAGTTGTTCCATATTCAGTTTTTCATTCTGACCTACGTTTTTCACCAAACCTTTATCGATTAATGCACGGGTTTTTTCGGAAGAAATATAATCGGTATGCGGAAAACCTACAAGTTTGTTTTCAACGCCCAACATTTCCAAAAAAGGGACATTCGTGGTGGATGTCACAACAATCGATTGCAAAGGCACCTGAATGGAGAGGTGTTGTTGCAGACTGTCAGGGACTACGGCGTTTTTTTCTTTCAGAACATAAGTGAAATCCTTATTCGCATCGGGCCACGGATTCGTCACTTTCACTACGGAATATCCATCGTATTCATAAATGGCTAGCCCGCTGGCGTATTTGATGGTGTTTTCTGCAGTTGTTATTTTAACGGAATCCGTTTTTTCGTTGTTCTTGCATCCGACCAAAGTCAGAAGAAAGAACACAAACAGCATTTTATAAAAATAATTCTTCATTATGTTGTATTTCGATGTCCGCAAAGGTATAAGAATTTACAAAAAAATCCTGCTTATTTTCTGAGCGTAAAAAACGCACAAATAGTATCTTTACGGCATGAATGTCATAAAAGTCAAAAAATGCTCTACCTGTGGAACAGCCTTTAATTGCGGAGATACACCGGAAGGAAGCAAATGCTGGTGCAATGATTATCCGCCTATTTTTACTCCAACCGATGTTATTGATTGCCTTTGTCCGGGTTGTTTCAAAAATGCCTGTGCGGTAAGAATTGAGGAATATGTGGCCACAGTTTCACCGGAATCCGCATTGGAAAACAGAGCGAAAGACCTTCCGAAAACTACAAACCTGATTGAAGGAATTGATTATTACATCGAGAACGGAAACTATGTTTTTAAAGCCTGGTTTCACTTAAAACGAGGACATTGTTGTGAAAACGCCTGCCGTCATTGTCCGTATGGTTTTGAAAAACAGCATTGAGGTAAGTTAGAAAAATGCCTACATTTACTATAAAAACATAGGAATCATGATAGCGAATTTACCACCCTATATTTCAGCTGTTTTTGCACTGACCACAATTGCAACTTTGCTGCTTTTCCATCGGATAATTAAGAATTCGGATGATGAGGCAATACGAAAAAAAGCAAATGGTATTGCATTAGTTTTGGTTGTTTGGCTGGCGCTACAGGCGGTTCTGGCACTTAACAATGTTTACAATTCGGATCTTGATTTTTTTCCTCCCAAAATTGCAATTTTTGGCGTTTGGCCAGCAATTATAACGATTGTTGTTTTGTTTGTTTCAGCGAAAGGAAGACGATTCATAGATTCGTTGCCGTTGGTAAATATCACGTATTTGAACACGATCAGAGTTGCCGTTGAGATAGTTTTATATTGGCTGTTTCTGAATAAGACGATTCCGCAGTTAATGACTTTTGAAGGTCGGAATTTCGACATCCTTGCCGGACTCACAGCACCTTTTATTGCTTATTTCGGATTTACGAAAGGTATATTGAACCAAAAAATTATCTTAGCATGGAATTTTATCAGTCTCGGACTTTTGGCGAATATTGTTATAAACGCAGTACTGTCATTACCAACGCCAATACAGCAGTTCGCCTTTGATCAGCCTAATATTGCACTCCTGAATTCCCCTTTTAATTGGTTGCCCACTTTTATTGTTCCGATTGTTTTGTTCGGACATTTGGTATCTATCAGGCAGCTTTTAAAGAGAAAATAGAAGCAAGAGACAAGAAGCAAGAGGCAAGAAGCAAGAGGCAAGAGACCAGAAAATAGAAAATAGAAAATAGAATAAGATTAGATATATAGATGATTTACTTAATAACAGGTGGGGAGCGCTCCGGAAAAAGCAGTTATGCCGAGAATTTGGCAAAAGAATTATCAGAGAAACCAATGTATGTGGCCACCGCGCGAAAATGGGATGATGATTTCCAGAAGCGTATCGACCGCCATCAGAAAGACCGAGACGAAAGATGGGTCAACATTGAAAACGAAAAGAATATCAGCGAAATTGATTTTTCGGGTAAAGTGGCTGTTGTTGACTGCGTAACACTCTGGCTGACGAATTTCTTCATCGATACCAAAAACGATGTGCAGGCAAGTCTGGAGCAGGCTAAAGCCGAATTCGATAAAATCGCGGCTCAGGAAAATACAACTGTCATTATCATTACCAATGAAATCGGGATGGGCGTGCATGCGGAAACCCATATCGGCCGTAAATTCACCGAACTGCAAGGTTGGATGAACCAGTATCTGGCTAAAAACGCCGATGAGGTTGTTTTAATGGTTTCCGGAATTCCGGTAAAAATAAAAGAGAAGAAATAATTTATTGTTTTCAGCTTGCCCGAAATCATAAGTAGTGATTAAATGAAATGACAGATTTATACGAAATTTTACAATCGCGCCGTGACACACGCCATTTTACCAATGATGCAGTTCCCGATGAGGTCATTGAAAAAGCATTACAAGCTGGGCATTGGGCGCCTTCGGTTGGTCTGACTGATGCTACAAAATATTATTTGATTACATCCGATGAAATAAAAAAAGCAATAAAAGAATTGTTTCTGGAATATGATGCAAAAGCCGCCAGTCAAACCGATAATCCCAGTCAGAAAGAGCAGTATAAAAACCTGAAACTGGAAGCTATTGAAGAGGCGCCACTGGGTTTGGTCATTTGTTACGATCGCTCGGTTCTGAATAATTTTACCATTGGGACTGTCGGAAGTAATGAAGCGATAAAGTTCAGCGCCGTTTGTGCTGCCCAGAATATATGGCTTTCGTTAACGGAGCAAGGATATTCGATGGGTTGGGTTTCGATTCTGAATTATTATCAGTTTAAAAAATTATTGGGCTTACCCGAAAATATTGAACCACTTGGGTATTTCTGCATCGGAAAACCCGCTACGAACTACGACAACCAACCGATGCTGCAACAATTGCATTGGAAACAGAAATCGGAAAAACCTTTTGTAGAGAAAATTTCAATGCTTCATGAAAGCGAGAATGAAAGGATATTGACGGTTGATGAAGATGGTGAAGCAGTGTCAGCCGAATTCGAATCGTCTTTACAACATAAAATCGACAATAAAACAAAGCCCACCGGAGCTTTGGGAATATTGGAAGTTTTGGCAAAGCAAATCGGAACCGTTTTTAAAACCCTGGAACCGAAAATCATTCAGCCGAATATCGTGGTTTTTGCTGCCGATCACGGAATTGCCAATCACGGTGTAAGTGCGTATCCGCAGGATGTGACAAGACAAATGGTTGCCAATTTTCTGGAAGGAGGCGCGGCGATTAACGTATTCTGCAGACAAAATGATATTCAGTTATCGATAGTAGATTCTGGCGTGAATTACGATTTTCCACCCAATTCGAATCTGATTTCTGCAAAGATTGACCGGGGAACAAAATCGTTTTTACAAGGCCCTGCCATGAGCAAGGAACAATTGGAACTTTGTTTTGAAAAAGGAAGCGAAATTGTTTCGGCCATAGCAAAAAAAGGAAGTAATTGTATCGGTTTTGGTGAAATGGGCATCGGAAATACTTCCACAGCTTCTGTATTGATGAGCATCATTACGGGAATTCCAATTGAAGATTGTGTTGGAAAAGGTACCGGTGTAAACGATGAGAAACTCCGATTCAAAAACGAAATTTTAAAAAAAGCGATTGATACTTACTCAGGAAATGAGTTCTTAGATGATAAATTGGCTTACTTCGGAGGATTTGAAATTCTTCAGATGGCAGGCGGAATGCTCGAAGCGTATAAAAACAACATGCTGATTCTGGTAGACGGATTTATTTGCAGTGTTGCTTTTTTAATTGCTTTCAAAAAGAATCCCTCGATTATAAAGAATGCGATTTTCAGTCATCAGTCAGCTGAACAGGCGCATATTAAACTGCTTAATTATTTGAATACGAAAGCGATTCTGCAACTCGACTTGCGTTTAGGTGAAGGAACAGGTTGTGCGGTTGCGTTTCCAATTATACAGTCGGCTGTGGCTTTTTTGAATGAAATGGCTAGTTTTGAAAGTGCGGGGGTGAGTAATAAGTAGGCAGATTGCAGGCAGCAGAAGGAAGAAATCAGAAGGCAGAAGATAATCTAAAATAATAATAAAAGCAGAGTAAACCGTGTTCGAATCAAAATGAAGAAAGAATTACATATATTTTTTACAGCATTGATGTTTTACACCAGAATTCCGTGTCCGAAAAACATTGATCATAATCCTGATTATCTCAACAAAGCGTCCCGCTATTTTCCATTGGTGGGTTGGATTGTGGGGAGTGTGGCGTTTGGTGTGTACAGTGTTTTTAATTTTCTGATGGGTTCAGAAATTGCGGTTTTATTTTCGATGATTGCATCCATTTTAGTAACCGGAGCTTTTCATGAAGACGGTTTTGCCGATGTTTGCGACGGTTTTGGCGGAGGCTGGACCAAGGAAAAAATTCTGATGATCATGAAAGACAGTGCGATTGGTGCTTATGGTGCGATTGGAGTTGTCTTATTGTTATTGATGAAGTTTATGGCAGTAAGTACGCTTTTTAGAAATACAGAAATTGCCTCTCTGAATTTATATTTCGTTTTTTCATTACTGTTTGTAACCGCGCATTCCATAAGCAGATTGGCGGCAGTTTCCATAGTTTTTACGCACCAATATTCCCGAGAGGATGCTTCGAGTAAGAGCAAACCCATCGCTCAGAATTATACCTGGCGCGAAGTGCTGGGAGCTTTCTTTTTCGGATTGTTGCCGTTGGTTGTTTTGTCGTATTTTCAATGGCAATTGCTTT
The DNA here is from genome assembly GCF_000498535.1 of Flavobacterium limnosediminis JC2902. Classification (GTDB taxonomy): domain Bacteria; phylum Bacteroidota; class Bacteroidia; order Flavobacteriales; family Flavobacteriaceae; genus Flavobacterium; species Flavobacterium limnosediminis. The sequence goes on from NZ_AVGG01000017.1 coordinate 91,972, forward strand.
TGGTGTTAATCCCGGTTTTTGTTACCCGATTTTTTATGGCGCGTTATTTTCAGAAGTGGATTGACGGTTATACCGGCGATTGTCTGGGGGCAACTCAACAGGTTTGTGAAGTAGTTTTTTATCTCTCAGCTATCGCGATATGGAAGTTTATTTAGTGCGTCATACCGAAACCGTTTGCGAAAAAGGGATTTGTTACGGTCAGGCCGATGTTGGTTTATCGGAACCATTCCTGCATCAATTTGAAATCATTAAAAATCAGATTCCTGAAGATGCGGTGATTTATTCCAGTCCGCTGCAACGTTGTACGGTTTTAGCCGATTATTTATCAGGTGCCAATTATCAAACCGATTCCAGATTGATGGAAATGAGTTTCGGCGATTGGGAAATGAAAAAATGGGATGCCATTCCGCCAGAAGAAATCAACCCGTGGATGAATGATTTTGTGAATGTGAAAGTTCCTAATGGAGAATCATTTACCGAATTATATGCCAGAGTCATTGATTTTACAGAAATAGTCCTTCAATCGGATAAAACAAAACCGATTGTTCTGATAACCCATGCCGGTGTGATACGAAGTGTTTTATGCAAAATATCCGATTTGCCTTTGAATGATGCCTTTCAGAATAAGGTCGATTTCGGACAAGTGATTAAAATCATAATGATATAAAATGAAAACGACATCAAAATAAAGATGCCGTTTTTTTAATAAGACTATTTTTTTATGATTTTATAATTGCTGCTTTTCCCATTTTCGAAGTCGAGTTGTAAAAGATACATTCCCGAATTTAATTTAGAGGTTTGCGTGTCCAACTCGCTTTTTTCAGTCGTTTTTATTAATTGTTTTCCAGTTACATCAAATAAGGTATATTGACTGATTTGCTCTTGATTTTCGATTTTGAAAGTTGTTGTGAATGGATTAGGGTAGATCGAAAAAGTGTTTTTATCAAACTCAGTGTTATTTAAAAGGTATATAGCAGTTGAATATTGAGTGCTTCCTGCCTCGATAACAGTTGTATAGTTGTCCAAAGCGGTTTTAAGCTGTACATTATCGCAATTGCAAACTACGTTATAATAGCGTAACAAAGGATGGTGAGATTGCAGATGGATAAGCCTGCGTATAGTAAAAAACATTATAATTTTGAAAAATTTGATTCAAACCTGCATCATTTGTGGTTATAATATTGTTGGAGCTTCCTGTTGGAATACCAATTCCCTGAGTTGCAATTTTCGTTTGAACAGCGTCTTTGAAAATGCCATAACTTGAAATCACTGCTTTTTCAACTACAGAGCTATATGTATTTAAGGCTGCGATAAATTGGTTAAGGTCTCCTGAAGCATAAATTTCCATCATTTTCATGCTGTAATCCGGATAAGGGTGTCCTGCTTTGTGTGTGTAATTATAAACGCCATAGGTCTGGAAAATTGCATTGAGCCCTGGATCACTTGAAGTTGTCACAGGGTTACCACAACAAGAACTACCACCAACAGGATTTCCTACCTGTGGATTCACCAATCGAATATCTACAACAGTTTGCCCAAAAGCGAAAGTCGTAAAAAGTAAAAAGAGGATTATTTTTTTCATAAAGAAAAAATTAATTTCAAATGTACGAAAAATACGGATGTAATACTATGTTGCTTAGCAATTTGATTTAAGATACGAGCGGATTTCGGATCGGTTGTTAAAATTCATTTGTAAAATTAACTTCAAAATAAGAGGCGAATAAAAGTGTTTTTTTTAGTTATTGTTTAAAAAAACTTTCAAAAACAGCAACAAGGTTGCATTATTGATAATTATAACTTTATATTTGCGCTCGATTAAGGTTGTGATTTACTTTTTTTTAAATCGCATTAAAAGGGAATTAGGTTCAAAACCTAAGCTGTTCCCGCAACTGTAAGCTATAAAGCTTGTTGTTAACTACAAAACCACTGTCCGCCAAGGCGAGATGGGAAGGTAAACAACAGGACGCAAGCCAGGAGACCTGCCTTTTTCTTAACGAATATCGAACTTTCGGGAAAAAAGGTTCAGAAATTATGACTGCGAAAAAGCTACTTTTATTTTGTTTTTTGTTTTTGTGCCAATTAGTTTCGGCGCAAAATGACTCTATAACAAAATTAGAAGAATTGATAATTTCGGATGTTTACCTGAAGAACAATCAATCGCAATCGATTCAGGTCCTTACGGATTCGGTAATCAATAAAAACCAACCCTCACTTACCGATTTGCTGAAATATAACAGCGTTATTTACTTTAAGGAATACGGTCGCGGTATGTTGTCTACAGTTTCTTTCAGAGGAACAACAGCATCGCAAACGGCGGTAGTCTGGAATGGAATCAACATTAATTCGCAACTCAGCGGCAGCACCGATTTTAATACCATCACAACAAACGATTTTAATTCCATCAGCGTAAAAGCAGGTGGCGGCAGTGTGATTTACGGCAGTGGTGCCATAGGAGGATCGGTTCATTTAAACAATGATTTGGTTTTTAAAAAACAGTTCTGCAACGATTTCAGAATAGCTTATGGCAGTTTTGCGACTCTGGGAACGAATTACAGAATGGTGTTTTCGAATGAAAAGTGGAGTTCGCAAATCGGATTTTCGTATAACGGTTCGGAAAATGATTACCCTTATGTGGGATTATATACATGGAAAGGGGAACAGCGTAAAAATGTAAACGGGCAGTATGAAAACACGAGTGTGAATGCCAGTTTAGGATATAAAATCAATGCGAAGAATAGTGTCAAGTTTTACAGTCAGACTTCCAATACCGACAGAAATATGGCTTTGGTTTCAGAGTCGGATACCAAAACGAAATACATTAATGGTTTCAGTCGGAATCTGATTGAATATCAAACGACACAAAACAAATTGACTGCCAATTTTAAAACGGCCTACATTTCTGAAAATTATCAGTATTTCGGAGATATCAATAGCGATTATTTCAGTTTCGGAAAAACAGAATGCTTTATAACAAAATTTGATTTCGGATATGAAGTGTTGGAAAATCTAAAACTTAACGGTGTTGCAGATTATAGTCATACCAACGGCTATGGCACCAGTTTTGGGAATAACGTAAGGGAGATCGGATCGGTTGCCTTGCTGGCACAATTTAATCCGATTCAAAAATGGCAAAGTGAGTTCGGTATCCGTAAAGAAATCACAGATAATTATCAGAGTCCGTTATTGTTTTCGTTGGGAACGTCTTATGCTTTCAGTAAGTTGTATACGTTGAAGGCTAATTTTTCAAGAAACTTTAGAATTCCGACTTTCAATGATTTGTATTGGGAAGAGGGAGGAAATCCGGATTTAAAACCGGAAAGTGCTTATCAGGCCGAAATCGGAAATGTTTTTTCGTATAAAAAAATCACATTGTCGCAAACGATGTATTATATGAAAATAAGAGATTTACTGCGCTGGGTTCCGGGAGATGGAAGTTTCTGGTCACCACAAAATACAGACAGGGTAAACTCTTATGGTACCGAAATTTTGTTAGGATGGGCAGCGAATTACGGAAAACATTATTTCAATTTAAACGGTACTTACGCGTATACCATTTCGGAAAATGAGGCAACCGGCAAACAACTTTTCTTTGTGCCGTTTCACAAAACAACGGCTTCCGTGGCTTATTCCTATAAAAAGTTGTCGGCAAATTATCAGTTTTTATATAACGGATTTGTTTATACCAGATCCGATAACGATCCCAAAGAAATCATAGAAGCCTATAATGTATCCAATATCGGAATTGATTATGATTTCGGATATTTTACCTCTTCAAAACTGGGTTTTCAGGTGTTGAATTTATTTAACGAAAAATACCAAAGCCTTGAAGACAGACCTTTACCCGGTAGAAATTTTAATATATACATTAACCTTAAATTTTAATAATAATGAAGTTCAGTAAGTTTTTTTTAGTTGCTCTGGGGAGTATTTCAATGTTTGTTTCGTGTACCAATGACGATAGTGATTCAACAGTTGATTCAGGTGCGTATGAAAATGGTGTTTTTATTCTGAATGAAGGTTCGTCAGGACAGGGTTCGGTATCTTATTTAAGTAGTGATCTGACGAATTTCACTCAGAATGTGCATGAAATAGTTAATCCCGGAGATTTGTTTGGGCAGTATGTGCAATCCATGTTTTTTAATGGTGACTATGCTTATATTATTGCAGGCGGATCCAATAAAATTAATGTGGTAAACAGAAAAACATTCAAATTGGTTGCGAAAATAGAAACGGGTCTTGCAGCGCCGAGATATGGTGTTGTGAAGGACGGTAAAGCTTATGTTGTTAATGCGAATACATATGCAGATTTCGGAGCTCCAGCCGATGCAATAGGTAATACGGACGATTATGTGGCTGTTATCAATCTTGCCACGAATGTAGTGGAAACAACAATTCCTTTGAATGCTACAGGAAACAGAATCCTATTGGAAAACGGAAAATTATACATTTCAGAGCCATACAACAATTCCAATATTCTGGTTGTTAATCCAACGACTAATACACTTGAAACGCCTATAAATGTTGGTTCTGATGCAGATACCATGGAAGTGAACAACGGATTTTTATATGTGTTAAGAAGTCCATACGGAGGACCAAGTGAAATCGTAAAAGTGAAATTGGCGGATTCCAGTATGACTAATATTGTCTTCCCGGCTGAATTAAACGATGCTAAAAATTTAGATATCTACGAGAATAAAGTGTATTATACCGTTGACACCTCTGTTTATGCAATGGATGTAACGGCTTCATCAGCTTCAACTACTGCGATTTTAAGCTATCCATCTACATCGGCTTATGGAAAAATGTATGGTTTCGCTGTTAATAACGGACACATCTTTATCGCTGATGGTGGCGATTTTACGGCAAACAGTAAAGCATATGTTTATTCTTTAACCGGAACTTTGCATAAAGAAGTAACTGTGGGTGTTGGTCCAAACGGTTTTTATTTCAATAACTAAGGAAAAAGGACATACGATTTTTAGTAGTAATTAACCATTATCAGTATGTTTTATCCCGATGTGAAAGCGTCGGGATTTTTTTATTTTAAAAGAGTGCATTTTTTTTATTGTACCTTGTAACAAACCAATGAGTAGTTCGTCTAGATTGTATAAACCAACACCAAACCAATGAAATTATGAATCAGCAGGAGTTTGTGAATTTAATTTCTCCTTTTAAAGACAAGTTGTTTCGGATGGCAAAAAGGCTGCTCGTGAGCACCGAAGAAGCCGAAGACGCAACACAGGAGGTTTTGGTGAAATTGTGGAAAAATAATAATGTTCTGTCGAATTATTCCAGTGTGGAAGCTTTCGCAATGACGATGACCAAAAATTACTGTCTCGATCAGTTAAAATCGAAAAGGGCATCCAATTTGCAGATTGTGCACAATAATTATTCGGACCGGACGGCAAGTGTTCAAAAACAGATTGAAGATAAAGACAGTTGGGATTGGGTGGAAAAAATAATGGAAACCCTGCCCGAACAACAAAGGTTGATACTTCAGATGCGGGATGTTGAAGAATATGAGTTTGCGGAAATCGCAAAAATTATGGAAATGAGCGAAACAGCAGTTCGGGTTGCTCTTTCCAGAGCGAGAAAAGAAATAAGAGAACAATTGGTTAAAAAGCATAATTATGGAATTACATACAATTGAAAAACTAGTAGAAAAATACTTTTCGGGAGAAACCAGTATTGCCGAAGAAAAGCAGTTGAAAGAATACTTTTCATCCCCGGATGTGGCGCCCCATCTGGAACAATACAGAGCAATTTTCGGTTACTTCAAACAGGCAAAGCAAGAACAATTTACCAAAACGGTTCCATTACAACCCAGAAAACGAAGTTATGTAGCGTGGATTTCCGTAGCGGCCAGTGTGGCGGTTTTGTCAGGGACGCTTTACTTCATGAACCAACTATCGGAACAGCCTAATCTAAATCAGGATTTGGGTACGTTCGAAAGTCCGGAGGTAGCTTTCCAGGAAACGCAAAAAGCATTGCAGATGGTTTCGGAAAACGTAAATGAAGGCGTAAAAAGTATCGACTATATTAATGAGTACAATCAAACAACAAAAACAATCTTTAAATAATCAAAAAAAATGAAAAAGTTATTTTTAACCTTAGTAATAGCCTTGTTTTCATCAACACTATTTGCTCAGGCAGCTTTTGATAAGTTCGACGGACAGGAGAATGTAACATCGGTTATCGTAAACAAAAAAATGTTCGAATTGATGAGCAAGGTGAAAGTGGACGCTACCGATAAGGAAGCTCAGGCTTACATGAGTTTGCTTAAAAAATTAGAAAATCTGAAAGTGTTTACTACCAACAGTTCGAAACCGGCTTCCGAAATGAAATCAACGGTTAACAGTTATTTGAAATCCAATCCGTTAGACGAGTTAATGCGTGTTAATGATGGTGGGAAAACCGTTAAGATTTATGTGAAATCAAGCGCAAACGGCAATCAGGTAAAAGAACTGTTGATGTTCATCGAAGGAGCCAGCGCTAAAAACGAAACTGTATTGCTTTCTTTAACCGGAAACTTTGACTTGGAGGAAATCTCTGCGCTGACTGAAAAAATGAGACTTCCGGGCGGAGATTCCCTGAAGAAAGCTTCTAAAAAATAGTTTATGAAACGTTATATCTATTTGGGACTTTTTACAGCACTACTTTTTGCAGGTTGCGAGCAAAAGCCCACGTTGCAGAAGTATTTTGTAACCAATTCCGAGAATAAAGAATTTATTTCACTGGATTTGTCGCCAACTTTCATCAATGTCGATAAGGTAACGCTGACGAGCGAGGAGAAAGAGGCGTTGCAGGCATTTGAGAAAATTAACATCCTTGCTTTCAAATCCGATTCGTTAAACCAAAACAGGTTTAATGAGGAACGGGATAAGGTAAACGCGATACTTAAAGATCAGACTTATCAGCAATTGATGAAAGTGGGTTCCGGTAAAGAAAGCGGTGCGATTTATTTTGTGGGTCAGGACGAACACATCGATGAGTTTGTGTTGTATGCCAATAAAAAGGAAAACGGTTTTGCCGTAGTTCGGATTATAGGCGATGATATGAATCCGACCGATGTTTTAAATCTGATGCGTCTGATGCAGAAAGCCAATATCGATATGGAGCAACTCAAACCTTTACAAGCGCTGATACAGCCTTAAATAAAGCTGATACAGCCTTAAATAAAAAAGTCCCGATTTTATCGGGACTTTTTTATTGTTTGAAATATTTTCTTGGAAAAAGTAGCATCCCAAAACATTCACCGTCTTCTTTACCCATATGTTTATGATGCATTTTATGCGCTCTTCTAACCGCTTTGGCATAACGACTGTTAGCATTCCGGAACAATTTAAAACGTTGATGAATGAAAATATCATGAACCATAAAATAGGTTAAACCATAAACGAAAATACCAATACCGATGGCCAATCCGATGGATAGGATGTCAAATTTCCAAAGCAGGAAAAAAGTAATGCTGATGATGGCGTAAAACACAAAAAAAGCATCGTTGTGTTCAAACCAGGAATCGTGGTTTTTGCGATGATGGTCTTCATGCAAACACCATAAAAAACCATGCATGATGTACTTATGACTGAACCACGCCATGAATTCCATCAAGCAGAAGGTAAGCAGGAAAACTAATATATGTAACCACATAGCGTTGATTTTAAAGTAAATTTAAGCGATAATTTAAATAGCATTTAGCCAAAAGTCCTATTTTTTCATAATCAGGAACACGGATTCTCGTGTTTTTAATTTCCACGGAAGACGTTTTTTTTAATTTTGAAAGCAATTTTTTATAGTAAACATAAGCAGTGTAAACTCCGAATTTGGCTTCCAAAGGTAATTTTAGGATGCCTTTGAACCCGGCATCAAAATCAGCTTCGATCTCGGCAATAATCTGTTGTTTGGATTCTTCGTTTAAACAAGACAGATCGGTTTCCGGAAAATAGGTTCGGTTTAAATCCTCGTAATCGGCTTTAAGATCTCTCAGGAAATTCACTTTCTGAAATGCCGATCCTAATCGCATGGCAGATTCTTTCAATTCGTCATATTTTTTATCATTTCCGTTAACAAAAACCTTCAGGCACATCAAACCGACCACATCCGCCGAACCGTAAATGTATTCGTTGTATTCCTCAAAAGTGGTGTATTCCTTTTTGTACAGATCCAACTTCATACTTTTCATAAATGCACCGATTAATTCTCGGGGGATAGCGTATTTGTGAACCGTGTGCTGAAAAGAATTCAACACCGGATTCAGACTGATTTTGTTTTGTAAAGCTTTTTCCAGATCCTCTTCAAAATAGGAAAAAAGTTTTTCCTTATCGTAGTCATGGAAGGTGTCTACAATTTCATCGGCAAAGCGAACAAAACCATAAATGTTATAAATGTCCTGCCGGATAGCGGGCGCCAACATTTTAACGGCACTCGAAAACGAAGTGCTGTAGGCTTTCGTTACATTCTGACTGCATTCAAACGAAACCTTATCAAAAGTTGCTTTCATAGTTTTTGTTTTTCGGGTTTGTAGTGCTTTTTAATCAAATCGGAAACCAGTTTTCCTGAAATTAAGGAAGGAGGAACACCCGGTCCCGGAACGGTAAGTTGTCCCGTGAAATAGAGGTTTTTAACCTTCTTACTTTTTAATTTCGGACGCAGAAAGGCGGTTTGCAACAGCGTATTAGCCATGCCGTACGCATTTCCCTTGTATGAATTGTACTCTTTAATAAAATCGTTTACGCAAAAAGATTCTTTAAACAGAATTTTACTTTTAACCGATTGACCGGTAAGTTTTTCCAATCGGGTAATTATCTTTTCGAAATAGTGTTCCCGTAATTCGGGCGTATCTTCAATTCCCGGAGCGAGCGGAATCAGAAAGATACCCGTTTCTTTTCCTTCCGGAGCCGAATTGGTATCAGTTTTTGATGGAAAACTGGCGTAGAACAGCGGGTTTTCCGGCCATTTAGGAGTGTCATAAATATCCGATGCATGTGCATCAAAATCAACATCAAAAAATAAGGAGTGATGTTCGACATTGTTTATTTTTTTATCAAAACCAACGTAAAAAAGCAGGGAAGATGGCGCAAAGGTTTTTTTGTTCCAATAGGCTTCAGAATACGCACGGTATTTTTCATCCAGAAGCGTTTCCGTATGATGATAATCGGCGCCGCTTACGATAATATCGGCATCAATCTCCTGTCCGTTGACAACTATTCCGGAAGCTTTTCCGTTTTCGACAGTGATTTTTTCGATGTTGGCATTGGTGTGGATTTTCACTCCCAATTCTTTTGCCAGAGTTTCCATCGCCATTATAACGCTGTACATGCCGTTTTTCGGATGCCAAGTACCCAGTCCGAAATCGGCAAAATTCATGAAACTGTAAAACGAAGGTGTATCCGATGGCTTAGCACCAAGGAATAAAACCGGAAATTCAAGAATCTGAACCAGTCGTTTGTTTTTGAATTGCTTTCGGATATCACGGGAAATGTTACCGAAGAATTGTCCGATTTTCAGCGTTGTTTCCGGAGTAATCAATTCTAAAGGCGATTCTCCCGGACGGTACACCAAATCTTTAATGGCAATATTGTAATTGCTCTGCGCTTCTTTCATGAAAGCTGCTAATTTTTGCCCGCTTCCTTTCTCGATGCTTTCAAAAGTGATGATGATTTCGTCTAAGTTATCCGCAATCGTTATAAAATCGTTTACATCAAAATACACCTGATAGGCCGGACTTAATTTGACGAGCTGATAATAATCGGAAGGTTTTTTATTGAAATCGGAAAAAAAACGCTCGAACACATCCGGCATCCAATACCAGGTCGGACCAATGTCAAAGGTGAAGCCGTCCTTCTTTAGTTGCCTTGCTCTGCCTCCAACAGTGCCGTTTTTCTCAAAGACAGTTACATCATTCCCTTCTTTGGCCAAATAGCAAGCCGCAGCCAATGAAGAAAAACCGGAACCTATTATGTGAATTGTTGTTTTCATATTTTGTTTAACAAATGTACGAAAAAGTTAAACAAAATAAGATTTATAAAATTATTTCTTTCGTAAGTTCTTCAAACGATTTATAAATGGTTGTTTTTGGTGAGATGTTCTTACTTTCAATATGTTCTGTCAATCTTCCGAACAACCATAAGTTTGTATCGGTATCGTTTAGTAAAGCGGTATTCACGTCAACGAGATATTGGTTTATTTCTTCGGGAGATGGTTCTACGGTAATGTAGCTCACAAAAGTTATCTTTTGAAAGTGTTTTTTAACTTCGAGTAAAGAGCTTATCGGAATGCTTGGACCTAAGTAAATGGTTTTGTAGCCTCTGTAGAGTATTTCGTAGTTCAGGTATAAAAGGCCTAATTCGTGAATTTCATTGGGAGGTAAGTATAATACAAACAGTTTGTCTTGTTGCTTTTTTTCAAGACTTTGCAGTTTTTCGGTGTTTATCAGTAATTTTTGTTTGATCAGATAGGATATGAAATGTTCGTGTGCCGGGCTTATGGTTTCCGTCTGCCACAATAATCCCAATTCTTCCAATAACGGAATGAAAACCTCATGAAAAACTTCTCTGAATGATTTTTCCTTTAATAGATCGTTGTAGTTTTTAAAAAACATGGCCGAATCGAAATTCATCATTGCCATTTTAAAAGAATTCAAGGCATGGTTTTTAGCGTTTTTTTCAGAGGCGATTTCGTTGACCAGTGCCGCTATTTTTGCGGAGTCAAGGTTTGCGAGTTTTGAAATTTTATAACCGTGCTGCAACAGCAGGCAAATGTTTAACAGTTTTTGAAGATTTGCTATATCATAACTTCTGATATTGGTATCAGTTCGCATAGGTTCCAGAATGGCATACCTTTTTTCCCAGATGCGAATGGTGTGTGCTTTAATCCCGGATAGGTTTTCCAGATCTTTTATACTGAAGATACTTTTGATAACGTTCATCTTTTTGTCATTTTCATTAAACAAAATTACAGGTTTATTTACTTCGATTGGTTACATTTGTTATAAATATTTCTGGAATGACTGGATACGATTATATTTTTGCCGGAACCGGTTTAGCCGGTTTGATGGTACTGCATGAAATGAATAAGTCTGGTGTGTTGTCAGGAAAATCGGTTTTGCTTTTGGATCCGGAGGAAAAGGATAAAAATGATCGTACCTGGTGTTTTTGGGAAAATGGAGCAGGGGAATGGGATTCTGTGGTAGCAAAACAATGGTTCAGCGGTTTTTTTGTTAACCGTGAATTACGAAAAGAATGTTTTGGAAGCGGGATGAGTTATAAAATGATTGAATCGCAATCGTTTTACAATCGGATTTTTGATGAGTTGAAATCGTTTCCGGATATCGTTTGGAAGCAAGAAAGGCTGCTGTCGTTTGTTGAAAGTGATTTGGAGGTTATTATTACTACTGATGTCAATACATATTCGGGCTCCGTTTTTTTTAACAGTGTTTTGGATGCTGAAACTTTACGAAACAAGAAAAAATATCCCTTGCTTTTGCAGCATTTTCAGGGTTGGTTTGTGAAAACATCGGTTCCGTTTTTTAATCATGACAGCGCCACGTTCATGGATTTTTCCGTTCCTCAGAATGGGAATACGCGGTTTATGTATGTGTTACCGATTTCCGATACGGAGGCTTTGGTAGAGTATACCTTGTTTTCAGCGGATGTTCTTGCGGACGCTGAATATGAAAATGCTATTGCGGTTTATCTGAAGGAGAAAGGAATTGCGGATTATGAAATTGTCCGAAAGGAAAAAGGAGTTATCCCCATGACAACCTATCCTTTCTGGAAGGGAAATTCAAAACGAATACTCCATATCGGTTCTGCTGGCGGTTGGACGAAAGCCAGTACGGGATATACTTTTAAAAATTCTGTAAAGCAGTCCAAACGCGTGGCGGCTTATTTGAAAAGTAATCCGGTTGATTTTACTCATTTCTACAAACCAAACCGTTTTACTTTTTATGACAGTCTGTTTGTGGATGTTTTGTATGGTGAGAATCAGTTGGGATGTAAATTGTTTAGCGGAATGTTTACCAAGGTACAACCGAAGCTTGTATTTGATTTTTTGGATGAAAAGACAAGTTGGAAAGAAGAAATGAAAGTGATTTGGAGTTGTCCGAAGCTTCCCTTTTTGAAAGTGTTGCTGTTCCGATTGTTCCGGTTTTAATTTGTAAGCATAAAAAAATCCAAACAACTAATTTTAAGTGTTTGGATTTTTTTCTGAAGTGACCACGATCAGATTCGAACTGACACGTCTTGCGACACCACCCCCTCAAGATGGCGAGTCTACCAATTTCTCCACGTGGCCGTAAATAAAAAAAGTCATTCACCTTGGCGAACGACTTCTTTTTGTGACCCGGCTGGGATTCGAACCCAGGACCCCATCATTAAAAGTGATGTGCTCTACCAGCTGAGCTACCGAGTCGTTGCTTTCAGGATATGAATTAGGTCATTTTTGTGACCCGGCTGGGATTCGAACCCAGGACCCCATCATTAAAAGTGATGTGCTCTACCAGCTGAGCTACCGAGTCTGAAATCATATCCTGATTGCGGGTGCAAATATAGGGAGTATTATTTATTATGCAAGGGAAATTTATTATAAATTTGACTTTTTTTTAATCCGAATTGGTAAGCATTTAATTTATAAGGTTTTATTGTTATGCAAAAAATTATTTTAGTGGGGTATATGGGAAGCGGAAAGTCGACAATTGGTAAATTATTGGCTGAGAAAACAGGAATTCCCTTTTTTGATTTGGATGAAATGATCGAAAAAAATACTCAAAAAACGATATCGGAGTTGTTTTTCGAGATGGGAGAGATTCAATTCAGGAAATTAGAACACAAAACGCTAATCGATTTTATGGCAATTCATCAATATTATGTTTTAAGTTTGGGTGGAGGAACGCCATGCTACGCAAATAATCATTTGCAATTGCAAAAAGAAGATGTTGTTTCGGTTTATTTAAAAGGATCAAATGGAGAGCTTATAAATCGTTTAGCGCCACAAAAGAAACACCGCCCGTTGATAGCACATCAAAGCGATGAGGAGTTGCACGAGTTTATTGCCAAACATTTGTTCGACAGAAGTTATTTTTACCACCAATCAAAACACACTGTTTCGGTAGATGGTAAAAATCCTGATGCTGTGGCAGACGAAATAAAGGAGTTGTTAACTTAAATAGGCGTACTCATCGTTTTCCTCAAATACCACCTGAATGTGCTCCAGTAATGATGTGGATAAAGAAATGCCTTTAAAATCGGCTTTTACGGGATATTTTTTGTGATTACGGTCTACCAGTACCGCGGTTTTGAATTTCTTCAAAGGAACGGCCAGAAAATACTTCACGCCATAAATCAAAGTGGTGCCCGAATTTAGGACGTCGTCAATCAGTACCAATCCTTTGTTTTGGTATTCTTCCGGTTTTAATGAGGTGATGATTTCGTCCTGCGGATTGTTTTTGTTGATCTGTACTTCACACAAAATCACATTCAGATCGGAAATCAAGGCAAGTTCGTTTGCAATCTTCTGTGCGAAAATATAACCGCTGTTGGCAATCCCGGCCAGTACCACTTCGTTTTCATCTACAAAGGTTTCATAGATTTGATAAGCAATACGTTTGGTTTTATGCTGAATTTCACTTTTTGTCAGAATGATGTTTTTCATGTGTTGTGTTTCTGTTTTTTCAAGCCGACAGACTCGGGTTAAATAAAAATCAAAAATAAAGAATTTTTAATAAAGGCTGCTTTCTTCCCGGATTTAATGTTATTTCGGAAGAAAGATAAAAAACAATTCACGTGCTTTTCGGGGCTGTATTGAATTATGAGCTGTTTCCAATGTTTTGATATGGAAAGTTTCCGAGAATAAACTCAGATATTCTTCTTTGCTTCCTCCAAATGGAGGGCCTTCTTCCGTTAATGGAAAATCAAACAGTAAACCGAACAGTTTTCCTTTGTCTGAAAGTAAGGAATGCATTTTGGAAACGTAATTTTTTCGGAGTTCCGGTGATAAGGCGCAAAAGAAGGTTTGCTCCAGGATCAGATCAAATTTTCCTTCCAATTCGAAGAAGTCGCTTTGGATGAGTTGTGCTTCGGGGAAATCGGGAATTCTATTTTTGATGTTCTTAAGTGGACTTGCCGCAAAATCCGCCACAAACACATTTCTAAATCCTTTGGATACAAAATAGTCCAATTCATAACCGTTTCCTGCTCCCGGAATCAGTATTCTAATGTTTTTGTCTTCAATCTGATCGATATAGTCTTTCAGTGGAGTGGTTATGGTGCCGACATCCCATCCGGTTTCCTTCGTTTGATATCGGTTTTCCCAATAATCCTTATTCAGTCGGTTCTTCATTTTCGCCTGGTTCTGTTGTGTAATCGTCGATATCTCTTCGGTCTTTTTTTGTAGGTCGACCTTGGCCTTTGGTACGATAATGTTCTTTTGATAGTTTAAGCAGTTCCAAATGTTCAAAAGCTTCTGCCGGGGTTTCGTCTTTGCGGTAAATATCAACCAATTTAGGGCCTACACGATTTTGAGGAACGTCCAAAACGGTCAAAACATAGTTGATCTGGTCTTTTCGGAGTGTGATTTTATCTGTAGGAAAAACTTCTCTTGAAGGTTTGGCATCCTGTCCGTTCACGGTAATATGTCCTTTTTTACAGGCTTCGGTGGCGATACTTCGGGTTTTGTAATAGCGAACACACCACAGGTATTTATCGACTCTCATGCGAATTCGTTAAAATCAGTGTTAATAGCACTACAAAAATAAATGAAAATTGTATCTTGCGGCCATTAAAATAAACTAATAATGAATAGAATTTTTAAGATATTTAGTATTTTGACTCTTGGGGTACTTTTTACCGCCTGTCCTAAGGATGATGCTCCGGAGCCGGTTCCTGCAAGACCTCATGCCGATGTTTACCCTGAAGATCTGATTAAAATTGAGGATTATCTGAAATCACATTATGTTGAAATTACAGACGAAGATTTGGATGGTGAAGTGGATGTGGCGGATATGAAAATTGATTCATTGGATGATACACATACGGTTTCCATTTGGGATCAGACCGAATATCCTTTGGAAAATAAAATTGTGAAACTTTACGGTGTTGACTTTAAAGTGTACTATCTGAAATTTGACGGAAAGGCCGATACAGATGCGGAAGGGGACAAACCTTGTGGTACTGATCGTGTACTTGTTTCATATAGAGGTAGTCTTTTGGATGGATATCAGTTTGATTACGCACCTAATCCTGTCGAATTTAATCTGATTGATGTTGTCAAGGGATGGGAATATATTATGCCTCAATTTAGAGCCGGTTATTTTGATCCTGTAGGTGGTGATGGTACACTGAATCCGAGAAATTTCGGTTCCGGAGTGATGTTTTTACCTTCAGGTTTGGGTTATTATAGTGGTGGTTTCGGGAATATTCCAGCGTATGCGCCTCTTGTTTTTACCTTTAATTTGTTTGCGGTAACGCGTTTGGATCAGGATATTGATAAGATTGAAGATAGATACGAGTATGAGTTTAACGAAGATGGTAGTTTAATTGATACGGATGCAGACGGAATTCCGAATGTGTTTGATAATGATGATGATGGTGATGGTTATAAGACAATAAATGAAATTAAACATACTTATGTTGATAACGGGGTTACTTATACGGTATATTATCCGTTTACTGGAGCTGCTGTAGATAATCCAGCTACACCATTTGTGGATGAGACACAAGGTATTCCCAGATGTTTTACGGGGCCAAACAGCACAGAGTCTCCTTTTTTACCAACATCTGTTCCGGCTGATTTTACCGAGCCAACCAGGTTAAGAAGACATTTAGATCGTAATTGCAAACCGCCATTTGGAGGATAATAAAATAAGTTGATGTAAAAAATCCCGTCTAGTTGTTACTAGACGGGATTTTTTTATGAGTAAAAGAGAAAGATTATTTTCTCTTCATTACTTTTTCTACAGCTTCCACAATCGCCTGATTGTTTAACTTGTATTTTTCCATTAACTGCTCAGGTGTTCCTGATTCACCGAAGCTGTCCTGAACCGCTACGAATTCCTGTGGTTTCGGATTGTTCAAAGCCAATGTTCTGGCAACGCTTTCCCCTAAACCGCCAAGGATGTTATGTTCTTCAGCCGTAACCACACAACCTGTTTTGGCAACCGATTTTAAAATCGCTTCTTCATCCAAAGGTTTGATGGTGTGTATGTTGATTACTTCGGCAGAAATACCTTTTGCTTCCAAAGCTTCTGCTGCAATTAACGCTTCCCAAACCAAGTGACCTGTAGCAATGATTGTAACATCAGTTCCTTCGTTTAACATAATCGCTTTTCCGATTACGAAAGGCTCGTCTGCAGGAGTGAAATTAGGCACTACCGGACGACCGAAACGCAAATAAGCCGGACCGTGATGGTCTGCCAATGCTAAAGTGGCCGCTTTTGTCTGATTGTAATCACAAGTGTTGATAACGGTCATGCCTGGTAACATCTTCATTAATCCGATGTCTTCTAGGATTTGGTGTGTTGCACCGTCTTCTCCTAATGTTAATCCTGCGTGAGAAGCACAGATTTTTACGTTTTTATCAGAATACGCCACTGATTGACGAATCTGATCGTAAACTCTTCCGGTTGAAAAGTTAGCGAAAGTTCCTGTGAAAGGAATTTTACCTCCGATAGTTAAACCGGCTGCGATTCCGATCATGTTGGCTTCAGCAATTCCAATCTGGAAAAAACGCTCCGGGTGGTTCTTTTTGAATTCGTCAAATTTTAACGAACCGATAAGGTCGGCGCAAAGTGCTACCACGTTTTCGTTTTTCTGACCTAATTCGGTCATTCCCGCTCCAAATCCTGAACGGGTATCTTTACTTCCTGTATTTGTATATTTTTTCATTGTTTTCTTTTAAGGTTCTGAGCCACTAAGGCGCAAAGGCTCTAAGGTTTTGAAATCAGTAATCAAGCTGACTGAGTACTGCGACTGAATACTAAATTAATAGTCTATTTCGTCTTCAGAATAGTTTTGGCTTAAGGCAGTTGCCAATTGCTCGTCGTTTGGTGCTTTACCGTGCCAAGCGTGAGTATGCATCATGAAGTCTACACCATGTCCCATTTCGGTATGTAGCAAAATACAAACCGGTTTTCCTTTTCCTGAAAGTGCTTTGGCATGGTTTAATCCTGCGATAATGTCTTCAATATTGTTTCCTTCTTTGATTTCAACAACATCCCAGTCGAACGCTTCAAATTTAGCTTTCACACTTCCCATGTTTAAAACTTCATCCGTTGTTCCGTCAATTTGCTTTCCGTTTAAATCGATAGTGGCAATTAAATTGTCAACTTTTTTAGCAGAAGCATACATGATAGCTTCCCAGTTTTGACCTTCCTGAAGTTCTCCGTCACCTAATAAAGCATAAACGGTATGGTTGTCATTATTAAGTTTTTTAGCCTGAGCAGCTCCGATAGCCACAGACAAACCTTGTCCTAATGAACCGGAAGCCATTCTCACACCTGGTAAACCTTCGTGGGTGGTTGGGTGACCTTGTAATCTTGAATTCAATTTTCTGAAAGTAGCCAATTCCGAAACCGGAAAATAGCCGCTTCTTGCCAGAACGCTGTAGAAAACCGGAGAAATATGTCCGTTCGATAAGAAGAATAGGTCTTCTCCGATACCGTCCATGTCAAATCCCGGTTTACGTTCCATGATGTTTTGGTATAAAACCACTAAAAATTCGGTACAACCCAAAGAACCTCCCGGGTGACCAGAATTTACAGCGTGTACCATACGAAGAATGTCTCTTCTTACCTGAATCGTTAAATTGCTTAATTGTTGTGTGTTACGCTTCATTTTGTGTGTAAAAGTTAAACTGGTGCAAAGATAATCAGATAATTGGAATTTTTGGTGATTTGATAATTTGATAATTTGGAAATTTGAATGTCCGATTATTTGATAATTCAATAGTTTTGCTGTTTGGGACTTATTTTTTGGAATTTGGAATTCAGAATTTCTTCAGGATGTTAATTAAATTCATAATTCATAATTCATAACTGACAATTCTTTTATCTTTGCCGATTGTAAAATGTATATATGAAGTTCGATTTATTAAAGAAAGACCCGCAAACAAAAGCGAGAGCCGGATCCATAACCACGGATCACGGTGTAATTGAAACACCTATTTTCATGCCTGTGGGAACTGTTGCTTCCGTAAAAGGAGTGCATCAGAGAGAATTAAAAGACGATATTAATCCGGATATTATTCTGGGAAATACCTATCATTTATACCTACGTCCGCAAACGGATATTCTTGAAAAAGCGGGCGGATTACACAAGTTCATGAATTGGGACCGAAACATACTGACAGATTCCGGAGGGTATCAGGTATATTCGCTTTCTTCCAATAGAAAAATTAAGGAAGAAGGAGTGAAATTCAAATCCCATATCGATGGTTCGTATCACGTTTTTACGCCCGAAAATGTAATGGAAATCCAACGTACCATCGGGGCCGATATTATCATGGCCTTTGATGAGTGTACGCCGTATCCATGCGATTATCGTTATGCGCAGAAATCCATGAAAATGACGCATCGCTGGTTAGACCGTTGTATCAATCATTTGGAGAAATTACCTTTCAAATACGGTTACGAACAAACTTTTTTCCCGATTGTTCAGGGAAGTACATATAAAGACCTTCGTGCACAATCGGCGGAGTATATTGCCAATGCCGGCGCACAGGGAAATGCTATTGGCGGACTTTCAGTAGGGGAACCGGCAGAGGAAATGTATGCAATGACTGAAGTCGTTACGGCTATTCTTCCGGAAGACAAACCCCGTTATTTAATGGGGGTGGGAACTCCGGCCAACATACTTGAAAACATAGCTCTTGGAATCGATATGTTCGATTGTGTTATGCCTACCCGTAATGCAAGAAACGGAATGTTGTTCACCGCTAACGGAACCATCAATATCAAAAACAAAAAGTGGGAAGCTGATTTTTCACCTATCGATGAGATGGGCCACACTTTCGTGGATACCGAATACAGTAAAGCTTATTTACGCCATTTATTTGCGGCCAACGAATATCTTGGGAAACAAATCGCCACGATACATAACCTAGGTTTTTACATGTGGTTGGTTCGCGAAGCAAGGATGCATATTTTAGCCGGCGATTTCCGTGAATGGAAAGAAATGATGGTAAAAAACATGAGTCAGAGATTATAGTTAGTCTGTTGGTTTGGTTATTTGTTGATTTGATCAGCAGATAACCAATTTAACGAATAACCGAATTAACCAAGGAAGAATGAAAATAATCGATAAATACATTTTAAAACGCTATTTAGGGACTTTTACCGTAATGTTGCTGTTGTTTATTCCAATCGGAATTGTAATAGACGTTTCGGAAAAAGTTAATAAGATGATTGAAAACAAAGTTCCGTTTGTTGATGTCGCTAAATACTATCTGGATTTTACGGTTTATTTCGCCAACATGCTTTTTCCGATATTTCTGTTCTTATCGGTGATCTGGTTCACTTCCAAATTGGCTAATAATACGGAGATTATTGCTATTCTGAGTTCCGGAATTTCATTTACACGTTTTCTAAGGCCTTATATTATAGGAGCTACCGCAGTTTCTTTGTTTGCTTTGGTGATGGCCTTTTTCTTAGTTCCCAATGCGAGTAAAGGCTATAATGATTTCCGATACACCTATCTGAAAAACAATCCGAAAGTAAGGGAGAATCTGGATGTTTACCGCCAAATCAGCAAAGACGAGTTTATCTATGTGAGTAATTTTAATTACCTGACAAAAATGGGCTTTAACTTCTCGCTGGAAAAATTTAAAGGCGATAAATTAGAGTATAAAATTACCGCAAACCGCATAAAATGGAATGAAGCCGACAGTACATATACCTTGTTCGGGTTCAAAAAAAGGATTGTAGGTGACTTGGACGATAGGTTGATTAACAGCGATCAGCGAAAAATGAAACTGAATTTCGATATAGATGATTTAACACCGGTAGTTTATATCGCAGAAACGATGACTTTCGGAGAATTGAGTAAATTCATTGAAAAAGAAAGGGCAAGGGGTTCGTCCAATATCAATACTTATGAGGTTGTAAAATATAAAAAATTTAGTTTACCGATTTCGGCTTTTATCCTGACAATTATTGCTGTAGCTGTATCAGCAATGAAAAGAAGAGGGGGAATGGGTGTTAACCTGGCCCTAGGAATCGCGCTGGCGTTTACCTTCATCTTCTTTGATAAAGTATTCGGAGTGTTAGCCGAAGCTTCAAGCATCCCACCGATAGTAGCAGTATGGTTACCCAATACCATTTTCGGAATCCTGGCAATTTATTTACTGAGAAATGCAAAACGATAAGGTAAGGAGTTATTTTCATCTCCACTTCATTGTATTCATTTGGGGATTTACGGCGGTTTTAGGAAAACTGATTTCGCTTGATGCCCTGCCGTT
Source organism: Flavobacterium limnosediminis JC2902 (assembly GCF_000498535.1). Classification (GTDB taxonomy): domain Bacteria; phylum Bacteroidota; class Bacteroidia; order Flavobacteriales; family Flavobacteriaceae; genus Flavobacterium; species Flavobacterium limnosediminis. The sequence continues at coordinate 112,420 of NZ_AVGG01000017.1, forward strand.
GGTTTGGTATCGTATGGTGATTGCCGTTTTGATTATTTTCGCCTACGTAAAAATCAGAAAGACTCCCTTAGCACTGTCAAAGCGATTGCTGTACGGATTTATATTTTCCGGATTAGTGATTGCATTGCACTGGCTTACCTTCTTTCAGGCTATTAAAGTGTCGAATATATCAGTAACCCTGGCGTGTTTGTCTACCGGGGCTTTGTTCGCTTCAATTCTGGAGCCCATTTTTTACGGAAAAAAAGTAGTGATCTACGAAGTGCTGTTCGGATTATTGGTTGTTTTTGGTCTGGGAATCATATTTAAAGTAGAGGGTAATTACGTGGAAGGTATTTTGTTAGCATTAACTTCCGCTTTCTTATCCGCGCTTTTTTCTGTAATTAACGGAAAGTACGCCCAGCATACTGATGCAGCGGTTATCACCTTTTATGAGCTTTTTGGTGGAATCGGATTTTTGTCTGTTTACTTGTTGTTTTCAGGCGGTTTTTCGAAAGCCTTTTTCCAGATTTCCGTTTCGGATTTACTGTGGTTGTTCGTTTTAGGATCGGTTTGTACGGCATATGCGTTTCTGGCTTCCGTCAAAGTGATGAAGTTCCTGACGCCGTATACCGTAATGTTAACCATTAATCTGGAACCGATTTACGGCATCATACTGGGGATTATGGTGTTTAGCGAAAGTGAAAAAATGAGTCCCGAGTTTTATATAGGTGCTTCCATCATATTGATAACCGTAATATTGAACGGAATCATAAAAAATTACAAGAAAGTTAAAAACTAATTATGAAATAGTTTCTGCATTGTGAAATGAAAATTTTATCTTTGCCGTCCAAACTAAAGTCAAAAGAATCAAACAAAATGGAATACTTAGATTTTGAACTTCCGATTAAAGAGCTTGAAGATCAATTGGATAAATGCCAGATTATAGGTCAGGAATCGGATGTAGATGTTTCCACAACCTGCAAGCAGATTGAGCAAAAACTGGAAGAAACTAAGAAAGAAATATATAAAAATCTTACAGCGTGGCAACGCGTTCAGTTGTCAAGACACCCAAACCGTCCTTATACGATGGATCACGTAAGAGCGTTGTGTGGTGAAACCTTCCTAGAGCTGTTTGGTGACAGAGGTGTGAAAGACGACAAAGCCATGATTGGCGGACTTGGAAAAATCAACGGGCAATCGTTTATGATTGTTGGTCAGCAAAAAGGATACAATACAAAAACGCGTCAGTTCCGTAATTTCGGAATGGCAAATCCTGAAGGATACCGTAAAGCGCTTCGTCTGATGAAAATGGCGGAGAAATTCGGAATCCCGGTTCTTACTTTAATCGATACTCCGGGAGCTTATCCTGGTTTGGAAGCGGAAGAAAGAGGTCAGGGTGAAGCTATCGCACGTAACATCTTGGAAATGATCCGTCTTAAAGTGCCTATCGTTTCGGTAATTGTGGGTGAAGGAGCTTCCGGAGGTGCATTAGGAATTGGTGTTGGTGACAGAGTACTGATGATGGAAAACACTTGGTATTCCGTTATTTCTCCAGAATCATGTTCATCCATCCTTTGGAAAAGCTGGGAATACAAAGAACAAGCTGCCGAAGCATTGAAACTGACTTCTGCCGACATGAAAAGACAAAAATTAGTTGACGATATCATTCCTGAACCGCTTGGTGGCGCTCATTATGACAGAGAAACCACTTTTAAAACGGTTGAGAAATATGTTATGAAAGCTTTTAATGAGTTGAAAGACTTATCAACAGAAGAATTGATAGCGCAACGAATGGATAAATACAGTAAAATGGGTGAATACAAAGAGTAAAACCACCAGTTTTCAATAGAATCATCCGAAGCCTTGCTGCTTCGGATTTTTTTTGACTTATTAACAACGAAAGCCAAGTTGTTAACAGTGTCTTATTAACAACTCAAATTTAAATTTCAGTAAAACTTGGTTACCTTAGCAGCATGGAAAACCTTAAGAATGTAAACCCTTATAAAGTGGATAAAACCACGATCATCAATCTCGAAAAAGGGAAGTTGCCACCACAGGCACTGGACCTTGAAGAGGCGGTGATTGGCGCCATGATGATCGACAAAAAAGGTGTTGACGAGGTTATCGATATTTTGAGCCCCGAATCCTTTTACAAAGACGCACACAGGTACATTTTTGAAGCCATTGTCCAACTGTTCAATGACACGCAGCCGATTGACTTATTAACAGTTTCGGCCCAATTAAAAAAGAACGGAAAACTGGAATTGTCAGGTGGGGATTTTTACCTTATTCAACTTACCCAAAAGATTTCTTCTTCGGCCCACATTGAATTTCACTCCCGTATTATTCTTCAGAAATTCATTCAGCGAAGCCTGATCCGGATTTCATCGGAAATTATCGAGGAATCCTATGATGAAACCACCGATGTTTTCGATTTGTTAGACAAAGCCGAATCAAAATTATACGAAGTAACGCAGGGAAATATCAAACGTAGTTCGGAAACCGCTCAAAGTTTGGTAATCCAGGCGAAAAAACGAATTGAAGAAATTGCCAATAAAGAAGGTCTGAGCGGAATCCCAACCGGCTTTCACGATTTGGATAAATTAACTTCAGGTTGGCAGCCTTCCGATTTGATCATTATTGCGGCTCGTCCGGGTATGGGTAAAACCGCATTCGTATTATCGATGGCTCGTAATATGGCGATTGATGCGGGTGCTCCGGTGGCCTTGTTCTCTCTGGAGATGTCCTCAGTTCAGTTAATTACGCGTTTGATTTCTTCGGAAACCGGTTTGTCTTCGGAAAAACTGCGTACCGGTAAACTGGAAAAACACGAATGGGAACAGCTTTCCATCAAAGTAAAAGACTTAGAAAAAGCGCCGTTATATATTGATGATACACCGTCGCTTTCCATTTTCGATTTACGTGCAAAAGCCCGTCGTTTGGCGTCTCAGTACGGAATCAAGATGATTGTAATCGACTACCTTCAGTTAATGACCGCCGGCGGAAACGGTAAAGGAGGCGGAAACCGTGAGCAGGAGATTTCAACGATTTCCCGAAACTTAAAAGCTCTGGCGAAAGAATTGTCCGTTCCTGTTATTGCACTTTCGCAGTTATCGCGTGCCGTGGAAACCCGAGGAGCCAGTAAGCGTCCGTTGTTATCCGACTTACGTGAATCGGGTGCGATTGAGCAGGATGCCGATATCGTATCGTTTATCTACCGACCGGAATATTATAAAATTGACGAATGGGATGACGAAGAGCGTTCTCCAACGCAAGGTCAGGCCGAATTCATCGTGGCAAAACACCGTAACGGTGGATTGGACAACATCCGATTGAAATTTATCGGAAACCTGGGTAAATTCGACAATCTGGATGATCATCATTCTTCATTCGACGATTTGCCTTCCCGAATGAACATGGACGACAATCCGTTTATCACCAAAAACCTTCCTTCGGCCAATGAAGCTTTCGGAAGTAACATGAACAGTTTCGACGATGACAGCGATGTGCCGTTCTAAATAAAATTGAAGCCTGCTTTTTGCAGGCTTTTTTTATGACCTTATTATTTAACAAAACAATCATTTTAGTTATTAACTTCAATTGTCGAAAACTAATTTTGAAATGTTTTCGCATAAGTTTTACTTTCGACAACTCGAAGACAGCGTATACAACTTTCATCATGTATTGGCTCTGTTGTATATGTTTTTGAGTTGTATACCAGTGCAAAACAACAAAACGTTAAATTAGATAATTATGAAAAAAGGATATTTTGCCTTTATAGTATTTTTATTTTGTGTTCAAAACATTCAAAGTCAACTTCGATTCTATTTAGGAAAGCCTGATTTTGACAACGCAACCGTTCTTTTAACCAACGGACAAACACTAGTTGGTGAAGTGCAGGATTTTAATTCACCAAACGCAGTTGAAATTGATAATCCGTTCGTTATGACAATGTCTGCCACGGAAGAACTCGAACTAAACTTAAATCTTGACCGTAAAAAAATTAAGTTCCGTAAAAGTAAAAACGATTCATTTCGATTAATACCTTCGGATTCTATTGATGTTATTCAATTTTTTGACGAAGAACTCAATAAAAAAGCCGAGTTTAAACGACTAAAAATTACTAAAAGTGTAAATGGTGAAATTAAAGAAACTAATCGAACCTTATTTTTACCCATTTTCAAAAAAGATTTAATCAATTTGTATGGTTATCATTTTTATTCAAACGGACAATATGCTACCACGATTTTTTATCTAAATAACCCGAAAGATAATAGTGCTATAAGTCCTTATGACATACGTTTTGTCGAATTATTTAGTGCAAGGAAAAAATTCATCGAGCGAATAATTAGTTCTTATAAATTTGTTTCGGGAAATTGTCCGGGTTTCCACCAATGGCTGGATGAGAAATTTTATGATGAAACCGATGAGGCCGTTAAAAAAGAGTTTAAACAATACTATAACACAACTCGAAAGGAAATAAAAGAAGGACAAAAAAATCTGAAAACCAAAGAGGAAAAGAAAGAATTTGAACAGCAAAAATGGGCTGAATATTATATAAAAACCTTTACACCAGCCATTGAAAAATATAAGGAATTGTGTAAATAATGTAACCCTGATGGCTCGGATTACAAATCCGTGCCCGCAAAGAGAATAAAATCTACTTCTGAACAAAAATCCCCAACCTGCATTGGGGATTTTCATTTTACAAAACCATCCCTCAAGTTATTAACCTCATTTGTCGAAAACTAATTTTGCAATGTTTTCTTATAATTTTTACTTTTGGACAACTCAAAAATAGAATATGCAACTTTTATCATGAAATGGTTTTGTTTCATGTGTTTTTGAGTTAGACGACATTTTAAATCACGTAAAGATGAATAAAATAAACAATACTTTTCTCAAGCTTTCTAAGCGAGCAGAAACAAATGACATAGATTATCTGGTAAAAACATTTGTGAATAATGGCCCATTGTTTACCATTTTATCGAATAAAGATCATGAAATTTTATATGGTCGTCGTGGAACTGGAAAAACACATGCTTTAGCTTATTTAAGTGATTCACTGAATTTAAAAAATGAAATAATAGTCACTATCGATCTTCGAACCATTGGTTCAAACGGAGGGATATTTTCCGACAACACAATTCCAATAAAAGAGAGGGCGACTAGACTATTAATTGATACTTTTAGTTTCATCATTGATTCAATTATTGACACAGTGATTAATAACAATACTGGAAAATACAATTTGGCAAAAGTTAGTCCTATAGCGGACTTACTTTGGGATTCAGTTACTCAAATTGTTGTAGATGGCGGTATAGAAATTGCTGAAAAATCTACAACAAATGATTCAACTAGCCAACAATCAAAATTTGGAGTCGACGTTGGCACAGATAAATTTAGCGCTTCTAGTTCTACAGGAAAAGATAAAAAATCAGATGCTTCCACAGAAATATATACAAAACAAGAAGGAAAACAGTATCATCGGATAAATTTTTCGTCCGTTTATAAACATCTGCAAACTCTTAGTCAAGAATTAAACACTCATATTTGGATCATCTTTGACGAATGGGCAGAAGTTCCACAAGATTTACAGCCGTTTTTGGCTGAATTAATCCGAAGAACTATACTCCCAAATACTGGTATCACAGTGAAGATCGCGGCGATAGAACAAAGGACGAATCTATTATATATTGATGGTGTTGGAAATAGAATTGGTGTTGAAATCGGAGCTGATATTGCAGCTAGTCAAAACTTGGATGAATATATGGTCTTTGATAATGATGAAGAGCGTGCAAAAGTTTTTTTTACTGAACTTCTTTACCATCACTTTGTTAATATTGCGGAAACTGAACTTCTTGAAGAAACAGGAATAAATGAAGCTCAAAAACTCATAAATTTAGCATTTACCCAAGTTAACGCTTTCAGTGAGTTTGTCCGGGCAAGTGAAGGTATTGCTAGAGACGCTATTAATATACTTGGAATCGCTGCGATAAAAGCAAATGATAATAAAATATCAATTGAAAATGTTAGAGCAGCAGCTAGAATTTGGTATACCAGAGGTAAAGAAAAATCCATTTCAACACACGAAAAAGCTTTAAATTTATTACAATGGATTATTGATGAAGTAATTGGTAAACGTAATGCAAGAGCATTTCTCCTGCAAACTAATCAGCGAGATCCTTTGATAGATTATCTTTTTGATGCCAGAGTTCTTCACATAATTAAGGAAAATGTATCTGGAAAGGATACGCCTGGTTTAAGGTATAATGTTTATAGTATTGACTATGGATGTTACGTTGAATTGATTAATACCGCAAATGCTCCTAAAGGTTTATTTGAGGCTCTTGCAGATGATGAGGAGGAAGCAGGAGAAATTTTTGTAGACGTACCTAAAAATGATTATAGAGCAATTAGAAGAGCAATTCTTGATTTATCTGAATTCTATAAAGAAGTCGTCTAACAGCCCTCGCTAACACGAGCATCTAACTCACAACCCGCTCCGCAAAGACCCGATAGCGCGGATTTGCAATCCGTGCCCACAAAGAAAATAAATAAAAAGCTACAGCCGTAAAAAGTTGTAGTTTTGTTTTTTAAACTAACCGCCATGTCAACAAAATACAAAGCCACAACAACGGAAGATGCCTTCTTTATAACCATAACCGTAGTAGGTTGGGTTGATGTTTTTACAAGAGTGAATCAAAAGTACATTTTGACAAATGCTTTACAGCATTGTCAGCAAAATAAAGGATTGGAAATATATGCTTATTGCATTATGTCAAGCCATATTCATTTACTCTGTAAAGCGACCGATGGTTTTATTTTATCGGATGTAATAAGAGATTTTAAAAAATTTACTTCAAAAAAAATAATTCAAACAATTATAGACGAACCCGAAAGCAGAAGAGAATGGATGTTGGGCTATTTCAAAAATGCCTGTGCGCATTTAAAAAGGGAGCAACAGTATAAAGTCTGGCAAGATGGCTATCATGCAGAGATTTTAGAAACAAATTGGTTTATTAAGCAGAAAGTCAATTACATACACAACAATCCAGTTAAAGATAAAATTGTAGCATTTCCTGAAGATTATTATTTTAGTTCTGCCAGAAATTATGCCGGATTAGCTAATGATCTGGAAGTTGTTTTGTTAGATTTGTTTTGAATTTGATTGTGGAACCCCGCACCCGATAGCGCGGATTTGCAATCCGTGCCCACAAAGAGAATCAAAACTACGGTTACGTAGATTTACTGAATTTGCAGGGAAGAGTCCCCCGCTAGCGCGAGCATCTTGCTCGCACCCACAAAGAATAAAACTACATCCCCAACGATGTAGTTTTTTTATACCCATCAAGATTCAAAAGGCGGCGAAGTAATTTGTTTTTAACAATGTAGCTGTAAAAACAAAAATAACATAACAAAAAATGTAATACAATTCCTTTGTTTTGCAGAAATTGCTATTTTTGGCAAATTATTAATTTAAACCCGATAGCGCGGATTTGCAATCCGTGCACACAAAGAGAATCAAAACTACGGTTACGTAGATTTACTGAATTTGCAGGGAAGAGTCCCCCGCTAGCGCGAGCATCTTGCTCGCACCCACAAAGAATAAAACTACATCCCCAACGATGTAGTTTTTTTATACCCATCAAGGTTCAAAAGGAAGTGAAGTAATTTGTTTTTAACAATGTAGCTGTAAAAACAAAAATAACATAACAAAAAATGTAATATAATTCCTTTGTTTTATGGAAATTGCTATTTTTGGCAAATTATTAATTTAATCAGAAAAATAGTATTTATGAGTTCAACTAGTGAAACAGGACACGCGAAAAATATCGCTAACTTTCAAAACCTTATTCAATTCGCTGTCGGGTACGGAGCGGTCTACAATCCGTCAAAAAACACCCTGAAGATCCCACAACTAAATACCATCGCTACCACATCAAACGCAAAATTGGCCGATGTCATTACCAAAAACACCGCCTTCAACAACGCCGTTAACGACAGGCTAAATTCCTTCAAAGGCCTAATGACCTTATCAACAAGATTGGTCAACGCTTTGGAAATCACAAGCGCTTCCAAAGAAAAAATCAAAGACGCCAAAGGATTCCAACGCAAAATGAAAGGCAGAAGAGCATCCGAAGTTCAAACTTCAACAGACCCCAATGCGCCTGCCCCAAATACAATCAGTACGAGTCAAGTGTCGTATGACAATCTAATCCAGCATTTTGCAGGCTTGGTCGCGGTACTGCAATCGGAAGCAAGTTTCACACCCAACGAAACTGATTTAAAGCTTACCGCACTAACCGCTAAACAAGCCGATTTAGTAGCTAAGAACAATGCCGTGGCGGTAGCTCACACCGCAATAAGCAATTCAAGAATCGCCAGGAACAAAACCTTATACGACGAAGGAACCGGTTTGGTAGACACCGCACTGGAAGTAAAGAAGTATGTGAAATCGCTGTTCGGCCCATCAAGTCCGGAATTCGGTCAGGTAAAAAGTATTGCATTTAAAAATATTCCAAAATAACGCTACTAGATTTTTCAGGCTCCCTACACTATGTCGATATATCTTAAGTGTAGGGAGTTTTTTTTTAACGGTAAAATGAAAACGCTTTGCTGCAATGTTGGAGTTTCCTCCTGCAAAGTCGGAATTCCCTCCTGCAAAGTCGGAATTCCCTCCTGCAAAGTTGGAATTTCCTCCTGCAATGTTGGAGTTTCCTCCTGCAAAGTTGGAGTTCGCTCCTGCAAAGTTGGAGTTCGCTCCTGCAAAGTTGGAGTTCGCTCCTGCAAAGTTGGAATTTCCTCCTGCAAAGTTGGAATTCCCTCCTGCAATGTTGGAGTTCCCTCCTGCAATGTTGGAATTCCCTCCTGCAAAGTTGGAATTCCCTACTGCAAAGTTTGTTATGGGACAAACAAGACTATAGTGTTTGACGCAGCAAGCACTTCTATTGGCAAACTTTCGTTATATTTGTGCAACATCAGTAATAAAAATCCCCACCGGATACAAAGCCGGCAGGATGATAAAATTTTTCAGGATGCACTTTAAAAAAACACTATATATCCTCCTGTTTCTGGTCTCATTATCAGCAAAGGCCTCTTTCGTACTCTTGCCGATGGATCCCGAAACACAACAAAATCACTTAAAAGCTTACGGGATTACCTATTGGGCTTTGGACAAACAATACAAAGTAAGCTGGTTACTAAACTACCGCGGTGGCTCGTTTTTATTGCCCGACGCTCCCGAAATCCGCAAAGAATGCCAGATCCGCGGCGTAAGTTTTGAAGTCCTTTCCGACGGCACTGCCAACGGAATCCTTGAAGAAATCAGTTCGCCTTCCCAAAATATGGAAACAGTCGTTCTGGAAAAAGCGCCCAAAATCGCAGTCTATACCCCGAAAGGGAAACAGCCTTGGGACGATGCGGTAACTTTAGTGTTAACCTATGCCGAAATCCCGTTTACTCCGATTTATGATGAAGAAGTTTTAAACGATGCGTTGTTGTTGTACGATTGGCTGCATTTACATCATGAAGATTTTACGGGCCAGTACGGTAAATTTTTCGGAGCCTACAGAAATGCACCCTGGTACATCGAACAGAAAAAAGAAGCCGAAGCTTTAGCTACAAAGTTGGGGTACAGTAAAGTATCACAGGAAAAATTAGCGGTATCTCATAAAATAAGAAACTTTGTAATTGGCGGCGGATTCATGTTTGCGATGTGCTCGGCAACCGACAGTTTTGATATCGCACTTTCAGCGGAAGATGTGGATATCTGCGAAACGATGTTTGACGGGGATGCAAGCGATGCGAACTATCAGGCCAAAATTGATTACAGTAAAACATTTGCTTTTAAAGATTATACCCTGGAACGTAATCCGGTTGCGTATGAATTTTCGAATATCGATGTGACCAATACCCGTCGCGTTTTGCCTGATGTGGATTATTTCAGCCTTATGGAATATTCGGCAAAGTGGGATCCGATTCCGACGATGTTGTGTCAGAATCACACCCAACTGATAAAAGGTTTTATGGGACAAACCACGGCTTTTCAAAGTGATCTGATAAAATCGAACATTCTGATTATGGGTGAAAACAAACAAAACGGTGAAGCCCGTTACATTCACGGAACCAAAGGAAAGGGAATGTTCACGTATTACGGCGGTCATGATCCCGAAGATTATAAACACCAAGTGGGTGACGCACCAACGGTTTTGGATTTACATCCCAATTCTCCGGGCTACCGTTTGATTTTAAACAACGTATTGTTTCCTGCGGCTAGGAAGAAAAAGCTGAAAACATAATAAAATAAAAAGACGAAAGTGATTTAGCTTTCGTCTTTTTTTGTCCTATGTATTGTGCAATTTTTTCAAAGAGCTTCTCTGAATTTAATTAAGCTACTTCTAATCCTGTGGCAATTGCTATGCGGTTCCAGGCATTTATGGTAACAATCATCATGATGATTTGTGCCAGGTAATTTTCATCAAACAGTTTTGCCGCCGCCTGATAGGTCGCATCTGAAACATGATTTTGAATAAGAGTGACTTCTTCCGTCAAGGCAAGTATAGCTTTTTCTTCTTCCGTAAAAAGTGACGTTTCTCTCCAAGCGTTCAAAAGATAGATGCGTTGTTCTGTTTCTCCCATCTTTCTTGCATCGGTGGTGTGCATATTGATGCAAAAAGCACAACCGTTAATTTGAGAGGCTCTTATTTTAATGAGTTCCTTATGAATAGGATTCAGTTTTGATTCTGCCAAATATTTTTCTAATCCTAATAATGCGTTGTATGCTCCGGGTTCGGTTTGTTGCATGTTGATTCTTGTAGTCATTTTGTATTGTTTTAAAATTACAATACAAAGTTCTGTATGTCAGGTTTTAAAAAACTTGAAGTACTTCAAGAAATAAGGTTATATTTTGCCGGATCTTATTTTACTCATGAATTCGGCAGAGAAATCAAGATAGGAAGCCAGCATGTATTGCGGAACCCGTTGGACAAATTCGGGAAAAGAGTTGTTGAAATGGTGATAACGTTCTTCGGCACTCATGGTAAAGAGAAACTTAATTCGCATTTGCGAGGCGGCAAACGATTTTTGAAGAATCATTCGGAAGTAACGTTCCAATTGCGGGATTTCTGAAAATAAATATTCGATATCGTTTTTGTGAATCAGTACGATTTCCGAATTCTCAACGGCCTGAATATAAAAATGCGAAGGTTTTTGATTGTCAAAACTCATGTAATCTGTAATCCACCAGTTTTCGATACCAAACTGCAGTGTTTGTTCGTTGCCTTTTTCATTGATGATATACAGTCGAAGACAGCCTTTTGCAACGAAACACAAGAAATCGCAAATTTCACCTTCCTGTAAAAGAAGTTCTTTTTTGCTGATTTTTTTAGATTCGATTTTGGAAAGAAGAAGTTCCTGCTCTTCCGCTTTTAGGCTAATTTTTGTTTGTATATGTTCGAGTAAAGCGGATTGCATAACAAATCAGTTTACACAAAGATACTTTATAAACAGTTTCCGCTTTAAAAACGCCACACCAAAATACGGCTCACTTTATTTCCCTGTTCCATATCGATGGTTTTTACATTGGTGGCATTTACTTTTTTCAGTACCGTATATAAAGGTTTCAGATTTTCTTTTTTGGAAACGAGTGATGAAAATGCTTTGCATTGTGTTTTGAAATGCACGCTTTCGTAAATCATATTGGTGATAAAAGCTAGTTCGCCGCCTTCGTACCACAGTTCGTTATTTTGTCCGCTGAAGTTTAAAACCGGTTTTCCTTCCACGGTTTTTCCTAAATTTTTCAGTTTTCGTGTGGTTCCTTTTGTGGCTTCTTCTTTGGAGTTGTGAAACGGCGGGTTGCAGATGGTCATGTCAAAATGTTCCCCCGGTTGGATAATCCCTTTGAAAATGTTGCGTTTGCTTTCCTGAAGTCGTACAGTAATCGCATCTTTCAATTCCGGATTTTTACTGATGATGGTTTCGGCGGTTTGTTTTGCCGGTTTGTCCACTTCGGTTCCGACAAATTCCCAACCGTATTCCTGATGCCCGATGATGGGATAAATGCAATTCGCTCCCACACCGATATCCAGAATTCGGATGTTGGTTCCTGTTGGGATTGTACCATTATTGTTTTCACCGAGAACATCTGCGATGTAATGAATATAATCGGCGCGCCCCGGAATAGGAGGGCAGAGGTTGGTTTTCGGTAATTCCCAATAACTGATGTTGTAAAAGTGTTTCAGTAAGGCTTTGTTTAAAGCACGAACCGCATCAGGATTGGCAAAATCAATACTTTCGTTTCCAAATTTATTCACTCCCACAAACGGTTTCAGTTCAGGCGAAGTTTCGATTAAGGTGTTGAAATCGTAATTGCCATTGTGTTTGTTTCTCGGATGTAAACTCTTTTGCGGAGTATCGTTTTTTGTGTTTTTCATGGGAATGGAATTGGGGTCAAAGGTAAGGAAAAGTATTCAGTGGTCAGTGGTTAGTTACAGTGTTCAGTCGCAGTTGTCAGTTGTCAGTGATCGGATAAAGATTGCAAATTTTGTTTTCAAATCGCAATGGAATAGCTGCGGTTGGGAATTTAAAGTTTCCAAAAAGTAAAATGGTTTTCCGTTTAGCCCTGATTGCAGTGGAAATCCTGGCTTTGTGAGATTGCTTCGCAAGTTCGCACTGACAGATTGGAACGGAAAGCAGGAATAGGGTTTGCTGATAAGTTCCGAACCTTTCGCTTCAAAGAATACAGAAATCATTGTTTGTTTACTTTGAGAATATGCAGAGTAATATTGTTAAAAATGTGTAAATATCTCTAAAAAAATATTAAATTTACTCTTGTTGATTTGGGAGCTCCACCAAATTGCATTTCCTACATATAGTTTTTAACTGAGAGAAAGTTAGCGGTTACCATTGTTTTGTCGTTTTAATTAAATTTTAAAATACAGCAAATGTCAACTATTACAACTATTTTACGAGAGCACCCTGAATTGGCAATTTTTTTGATGTTGGCCTTGGGGTTTTCTTTGGGGCGAATCAAAATAGGGTCGTTTAAAATTGGTGTTGTTTTAGGGACTTTGTTTGCAGGAGTTCTTATCGGACAATTGGTTATTGAAGTACCCGATATCGTAAAAACAGTTTTTTTCGATTTGTTTCTTTTTGCAACGGGATATAAGGTAGGGCCTCAGTTTTTTCAGGGACTTAAGAAAAATGCATTCCCACAATTAATGTTAACAGTGGTTATTTGTGTTTCCTGTTTATTGATAGCCTTTGCAATGTCCAAATTTTTAGGCTATGATGTAGGAACGGCTGCCGGTCTTTTGGCAGGTGCTTTTTCTGAATCCACAATTATCGGAACCGCTTCGGAATCAATTAATCAACTTCCGATTTCCGATATCGAAAAATCAAATTTAATACATAATATTCCGGTTGCTTATGCTGCAACTTATCTCATTGGGGCTACCTCTTTTGTATTTTTTATGACGACCATTGCTCCTAAATTATTGGGGGTAAATTTGGTGGAGGAAAGTCAGAAATTGAGCCAGTCCCTAACCGGAGAAACAGAACACGAGCCCGGAATCGATTCAGCTTATCGAAGATGGATCATCAGGGCTTATAAGATTACCAATGAAAAATGGATCGGACTTACCATTGCCGAGTTTGAAGAAATAAATTCTAATCTTGGAATTATTATTCAACGGATACGTCACAACGGCTCATTAATAGAGCCAACCCCTGAAACTGTTATCAGTAAAGATGATGTATTGGTCGTTATGGCACAGCATGGGATTATCTTAACAAGCCTTTCAGTAATAGGTCCCGAAGTTTTGGATGAGGAATTGCTGAGTTTTCCGTTGGCACACATGGAAATTACGGTTACCAATAAAGACATAGCCGGAAAAACACTCAGAGAATTACGTAAGGAGCGGCTTGGTGAAGGATTGTTATTGGATAAAATTACCAGAGAATATCATGAAATCCCTTTTGATCTGAATACGGAATTACACAGGGGTGATGTTCTGAAAGTTTCGGGGAAACTGCTTCATGTGGAGAAAGCTGCTAAAAAAGTAGGTTTTTTGGACCGGCTAAGTTCTGAAACCGATATCATATTTTTGGGAACCGGTATTGTTTTAGGAGGATTGATCGGGTTGCTTTCTGTTACTGTTTTTGATATTACAATTACCTTAACAACCAGTGGAGGCGCTTTGATTATGGGGTTGATTTTTGGTTGGTTGCATTCCAGGACGCCTGTTTTCGGAAGAATTCCGGAAGCAGCATTATGGGTTTTTGATAATGTAGGATTAGCCACTTTTATAGGGCTTGTCGGTATGGCGGCTGGTCCGAGTTTTATTTCCGGACTTAAGGAAATAGGTTTCAGTATCATTTTTGCCGGACTTTCGGTTGCGATAATTCCTCATATTATAGGGTTATTTTTCGGTAGGTATGTGCTGAAGATGAATCCAGTGATATTGTTAGGAGCTCAAACCGGGGCCGGGACTTCCACAATCGGACTCAAAGCTGTTCAGGACGCTTCGGAAAGTAAGTTTCCTGTCTTGGGATATACGATTCCGTATGCTTTGGGGAATATTCTTTTGACTACCTGGGGACCGGTTATTGTGGGATTGATGACGTGATTTTTATTGGTAAACGCCGAGTAATATTGCTTTTAAAGTGATGTATATTTTAATAACAATTTAAAACTTCGCCTATGTTTTGGTTAGAAATTGCAGTTCTTTTAGGGATGATCCTGGTGGGGTCACAAATGAAAGGTATCGGTTTGGGGGTTATGGGAATGGTAGGTTTGCTGATTTTTATTTTCGTATTCCAGATGAAACCGACCGATCCTCCCATCGATGTAATGTTGATTATCATGGCGATTGTAACCACGGCGGCAACCCTTCAGGCTTCCGGTGGATTGGATTATCTGGTGAATTTAGCTGAAAAGATCATCCGAAAAAATCCTTCAAACATTACATTTATCGCACCGTTTACGGTATATTTTTTATGCTTGTTTGCCGGAACGGCACATATTGTATATTCCTTATTGCCTATCATTGCTGAAGTTGCAGCTAAGAAACGAATACGTCCCGAGCGTCCTTTGAGTATTTCGGTGATTGCTTCTCATTTGGCTTTGACCGGCAGCCCTATGAGTGCAGCCACAGCGGCGTTTGTGGTTGTGCTGGCGTATCCGGGAGCATTGGTAGATATCATGATGATATGTATTCCGTCCTGTATAATAGGGTTGCTCATAGGTTGTTTTTCCGTGTTCAAAAGTGGAAAAGAATTGAATGACGATCCCATTTTTATTGAGAAAATGAAAGACCCTGAGTTTGCTAAAAGCATGGACACCGAAACCGAAGCTTCAGGAACTCCGTTGAAACCGGGCGCTAAAAAATCGGTTGTAATTTTCGGAATAGCCATTTTGATGATAGTGATTGCGGGAGCTTTTCCTGATTTACTGCCTCGTTTCAGTCCTGGGGCAGCTTCACTGGCTGTAGCCAAAGATGGTTCTCTAACGATGGTGACGATTATCGGTGTGGTTACTTTAACGGCTTCGGCGGCAATGATGTTGCTTACCAAAACAAGTACGGCTGAAGTGACCAAAGCAAGTTTGTTTACGGCCATGGCCTCTGCAGTAGTGTCGGTTTTTGGTGTGGTTTGGATGAGTTTTACTTTTATGAATCACAATCAGGCACTTATTTCGGAGGTATTGGGCGAAGCGGTGACTGAATATCCTTGGACTTTTGCTGTTGCTGTTTTTATCATGGGCGTTTTGATGTTCAGTCAGGCAGCAACCACAAAAACGATGATGCCATTAGGGATGACTTTAGGTGTGGCGCATCCTGCCCTGATTGCGATCTTCCCTGCAGTTAACAGTGATTTTGTGTTACCGGGCTATCCTACCCTGTTAGCTGCAATTAATTTTGACCGCACCGGTAGTACCAAAATTGGGAAGTATGTGATTAATCACAGTTTTCTGATCCCGGGGGTGGTAGCCATTGGTGCAGCCATTGCCATTGGCTTTTTGCTGGGAGCACTTTTATTGTAAATCTTTTAATTGTACTGTTAACCTAAATTTTAACACCTATGAAGAAGAAATTACTCATTGTATTGATATTTAGCTCTTCCTTTTTTATGCGAGGACAAGTTATAGAAAAACAAACAACGGAAGGAAATGTGTATGTTGATTCCATACCAAGTATCATACCCGTTGACAGGCAGTCATTATTAAAGAATGTTGATGTGATTTTTAATTCTCGTTTTGCCTATGACAGTCACTACAGTTCTTTGCAGCCTGATGGTGATGAGGGGCATGATTACTCGAGTTTTAATATAAATCAGCTTCGTTTTGAAATTAAGGGCAAAATTCATGAAAAGGTTTATTTCAGATTTAGACACCGATACACAAAAGAAGGAGAAATAGGTAGTATTGATCATATGAGCCAAGCAACGGATATGGCATTTGCGCGCATAGATTTGGGACCGCGGACTAACTTTTCATTTGGAAAATTGTGTGCCGACTGGGGTGGATATGAGTTTGACTTTAATCCAATCGATATTTTGGCTTATAATGATATCGTTGAATTTGCTGATAATTATTTAGTGGGGGCAAGCGCTGCACATACACTTGAAAGTAAGAAGCATAGTTTTTCATTTTCGGTGTTGAATTCCCGTACCAAAACTTTTGAAGAAGTGTACGGTACATCAGCTCCAGCAGGTTTGGAAGCTTCTGAATATCCTTTGGCTTTCGTAGGGAACTGGAGAGGGAGTTTTTTCAATGGAAAATTCGAAACCACTTACAGTTATAGTTACTTCAATGAAGCGGTCGGCGCCCATATGAATTATATAGTGTTGGGGAATAAGTTTAAGTTTAGTGACAAATTTGTTTTATACTATGATTTTCATTACAGTGATGAAGGGTTGGATAGAACAAGTATTGTATCTAGTATAGTAAGTACACAACTAGTTGAAGATGGTCTTAATCCTATTGCCGTTAGAGATGCCTTATATGTGGAAAACTGGGTACGGGCTGAGTACTTTGTTACCCCTAAAGTAAATTTGCTTATGACAGCTATGCATAGTAACCATTATTGGAAAGATAATCCTGATCCGGGAGCGGATGATTTGTTGTCAGTAAGTTATGGTTTGATTCCGACTGTTCAATATTTTCCATTTAAAGAGTACAACATGAAGTTTTATCTGTCATATATATATAGAAAATATGATTATGAAGGTAATGCTGAAACGACATATGGTGTAAAAGATTATACCACCGGACTTTTGAGTTTTGGTATTATCGCTCCATTCTTGGTATTATAGTTTTAGTACAAACGATAAAAACAAAACCCCGCTTTAGGCGGGGTTTTTGTAGTAAGTAAGATAAATATGTTTAACAAACGTTTTTCTTATTTCACTTTATTCACGATAGCTGTGAAAGCTGCAGGGTGGTTCATTGCTAAATCGGCAAGAACCTTACGGTTCAATTCGATGTTGTTAGCTTTGATTTTACCCATGAATTGAGAATAACTCATTCCGTGTAGACGTGCACCAGCGTTGATACGCATGATCCATAATGCACGGAAGTTTCTCTTTTTTTGCTTTCTTCCACGGTAAGCATATTGCATTGCTTTTTCTACCGCGTTTTTCGCTACTGTCCAAACGTTTTTACGTCTTCCAAAGAAACCTTTGGCTTGTTTTAATACTCTTTTTCTTCTTGCTCTTTTAGCAACTGAATTTACCGATCTTGGCATAATTTTAAATTGTTTTTTGCAGTAAGGCGACTTCTCAGTACTTCTAATTTTTAAATTCTAAAATTTAAAAACAGCCCACTCCAGGGTTATTAAATTGTTTTAACCGACAGCGATTAAGGGTTAATTGACAATTGAAAATTGTCGATTAATGACTAATTGGCAATTAAAAATTGCCGATTAGATAATTCTTAATTGTTGTTTGATACTCTTCTCATCTGTTGGGTGAACCAAAGTTGAGTGAGTTAAAGCTAATTTACGCTTTTTAGATTTTTTAGTCAAAATGTGACTTTTAAAAGCGTGCTTTCTTTTGATTTTTCCAGAACCAGTAACTTTGAAACGTTTCTTAGCGCTAGATTTAGTTTTCATTTTAGGCATTTTCTTCCTAGGTATTAGATTTATCTTACTTACTATTTTTTTAAGTTTAAAAGAGATAAGGGGTAAGGGATAAGTTTTGAACTTTTGCCTTTTGCCTTTTTACTTTTGCCTTAATTTTATTTCTTTTTCTTCGGAGCGATAAACATAATCATACGTTTACCTTCAAGAACCGGCATCGCTTCCACTTTACCGTAATCTTCCAGATCTTGTGCTAAACGAAGCAATAAGATTTGTCCCTGCTCTTTATAAATAATCGAACGCCCTTTAAAGAATACGAAAGCTTTTAATTTGGAACCCTCTTTCAGGAATTTCTCCGCATTTTTCTTTTTGAATTCATAATCATGCTCATCTGTCTGAGGTCCGAAACGAATTTCTTTAATGGTAATCTGAGTCGACTTCGCTTTTAGCTCTTTTTCACGTCTTTTTTGTTCGTAAAGGAACTTTTTATAGTCCATGATTTTACAAACCGGCGGTTCTGCATTTGGAGAAATCTCCACCAAATCCAATTCCAGTTGATCGGCTAAACGTAAAGCATCCGAAGTTTTTAAAACTCCCGGTTCTACATTTTCGCCCACAAGACGTACTTCAGGTACACGAATAAGGTTGTTTATTCTGTGTGGATCCTTTTTTTCTACTCGAGGCTGGTAACCTCTGTTGTTTCTTATTGCTATGGCTTTAAAATTTTAAGTTAAACTTAGAATTGTTTTAATGTTTTATTGATTTCTTCTTTCACCAAAGAAGCAAATTGCTCAACTGACATCGTTTCGTTGGACTTTCCGGCGTCACCGTGACGGCGAACCGAAATTGTTCCGTTCTTTTCTTCTTCCTCACCAACAATCAGCATAAACGGAAGTTTTTGTACTTCAGCTTCCCTGATTTTTTTACCAATTGTCTCGTTTCGGTTGTCAATTAGGGCGCGAATTTCGTGAATTTCCAGCAATTCTGAAACTTTTTTGGCATAATTTTCATATTTCTCGCTCAAAGACAGGATAATAGCCTGCTCCGGCATCAGCCAAAGTGGGAAGTTTCCGCCTGTATGTTCCAGTAGAATAGCGATAAAGCGTTCCATTGAACCGAAAGGCGCACGGTGAATCATTACCGGTCGGTGTAATTCGTTATCCGAACCTTTGTATGACAATTCAAAACGCTCCGGTAAGTTGTAATCTACCTGGATTGTTCCTAACTGCCAGCTTCTCCCTAAAGCGTCTTTTACCATGAAATCCAGTTTCGGACCGTAGAATGCGGCTTCACCGGCTTCAATCACATAATTCAGACCTTTATCTCTTGCAGCGCTGATAATCGCTTGTTCTGCTTTCTCCCAGTTTTCAACGGATCCGATGTATTTTTCAGGATTGTCCAAATCACGCACAGAAACCTGAGCGGTGAAGTTTTCAAATCCTAACGAACCGAATACATACAATACCAGGTCAATTACGTTTTTAAACTCTGCATCCAATTGATCCGGCGTACAGAAAATGTGCGCATCATCCTGAGTAAATCCTCTAACACGCGTTAATCCGTGTAATTCACCCGATTGCTCATAACGGTAAACAGTTCCGAATTCAGCATAACGTTTCGGTAAGTCTTTATAACTCCAAGGTCTCGCGTTGTAAATCTCACAGTGGTGAGGGCAGTTCATTGGTTTTAATAAAAACTCTTCTCCTTCAGCCGGAGTTTTAATCGGTTGAAAACTGTCTGCTCCGTATTTTGCATAGTGACCGGAAGTCACGTATAATTCTTTTTGTCCGATGTGTGGCGTAACCACTTGCTCGTAACCTGCTTTCTTTTGTGCTTTTTTCAGGAATTGCTCCAAACGATCACGTAAAGCAGCACCTTTTGGTAACCATAAAGGTAAACCTTGCCCAACTTTCGGAGAGAAATGGAACAAATCCAACTCTTTACCTAATTTTCTGTGGTCACGACGTTTCGCCTCTTCTAATAATTCAAGGTAATCGGTTAGGTCCTTTTGTTTCGGGAATGATATTCCGTATACACGGGTTAACTGTTTGTTTTTCTCGTCACCTCTCCAGTAGGCACCGGCTACCGATAAGATTTTCATCGCTTTGATGATTCCGGTATTCGGAATGTGACCGCCGCGACATAAATCGGTAAAAGTGGAATGATCACAGAAAGTAATCGTTCCGTCTTCCAGGTTCTGGATCAGTTCCGTTTTGTATTCGTTACCTTTATATAGTTCCAATGCTTCCGCTTTTGTAGCCGAACGCATTTTGAATTCATGTTTCTCTCTGGAAATTTCCAATACGCGGTCTTCAACCGATTTAAAATCGGCATCCGTTATTTTTTTATCCCCGAAATCCACGTCATAGTAAAATCCGTTATCGATTGCCGGACCAATAGTCAGTTTAATTCCTGGATACATTTCCTCTAAGGCTTGCGCCATCACGTGGGAAGTCGAGTGCCAAAAGGCTTTTTTGCCATCCGCATCGTTCCAGGTATATAATATAAGAGCGCCGTCCGTGGTTAACGTGGTGGTGGTTTCAATGGTTGTGCCATTAAAAGACGCCGAAATAACATTTCTGGCCAAACCCTCACTGATGCTTTTTGCAACATCCATTGGAGTCACACCTTGTGCGAACTCCTTAACCGAACCGTCCGGTAAAGTAATCTTTATCATATTTATAAATTATAAGATGCAAATATAATCGTTTATAAAAAGACATACAATATATATATAAGGTATAATTTTTTTGAAGCGAAAGATCCGGCATTTTTGCGGTCCATATTCCCGCTTTCCGTTGTAATTCCTCCGCTGCGCTGCGGGATTTCCACTGCAATCGGGGCTAGGGGAGAGTGGTGGTTGTTTTTTCTGCAGTCATTTGAACTATGCGGTCAGTCCGGTTTGCTGTAATTCCAATACTATAGTTTAATTATGAAGTTATCTTTTTTAGGGTTTCTGTATACGTATATTATAGGTAGCCGATAATGATTTTCCACAGTGCCTACTATATATAGTGCGCCCAAGAGTAATTTTCATCAGCCCCTTAGTGTCTTAGTGCATTAGAACCTTTGTTTTTGTCAGTGATTTTCCTTAGTGTCTTAGCGCTTCAATCTCTCGTCACCTTTATATATTGTATAGTCAATTGTGATTTTCCCTTAGCGCCTCAGTCACTCAGTTCCTCAGCGCCTTTTTTTTAAAAAAAACTTTCCTTCTTTAAGAAATGGTTATCAGGAAGTTAAGGAAAACCTCGAAAAAAAGAATAAAAAA
>NZ_AVGG01000018.1 GCF_000498535.1 Flavobacterium limnosediminis JC2902
TGACATAATATTGTTGCTAACTCATGTATATACGCAGTTCTACGACAAATACACTTGCTTGTTAATTTCTTTAAAATCAGTGTTTTGTGAAAATATATTTAAAATAATGCTATTCGTTTTTTTGAATATATGCAAAATATATTTTTACAGGTACTGACGGTTTCAAATATAGAAATAAATTATAAGTTGTCAAGTGGACTAATGATTTTTCTGATAGATTTGTCTGAGACATGGGTGTAGATAAATGTGGTTTTAATATCATTATGACCCAATAACTCTTGTATAAATCTGATGTCGGTGCCGTTTTCTAATAGGTGGGTGGCGAAACTGTGTCGCAAGCTGTGAATGCCGACTTTTTTGGTGATGTTCGCTTTTGTCAGTGCTTTTTTAAATACTTCCTGGATGGTTCGGGGGCTGTATTGTCCGCCATATTGTCCTTCAAATAAATAGGTTTTTGGCTTGTATTGAGTGTAATAGGAGCGAAGCTGATCCAGAATGCTTTCGGGTAAATTCACAAAACGGTCTTTTTTTCCTTTGCCACGCTCAATATGTACCCGCATGCTTTTGCTGTCGATATTCGCTACTTTTAAATTCAGTATTTCACTCAGCCGCAGTCCCATGCCGTAACAGAGTTTGAGCATCGTATTGTGTTTTAAGTTTTCGGTGGCATCAAGTATTTTGCGAACTTCATGCATGTTCAGGGCTTTAGGGAGTTTGCTTTGCTTTTTAGGTCGCGGAATCTCAAGAAATATTCTTTCCTGAAACAATACCTTTTCGTAATAAAATTTTACGGCATTTATGCGGCTGTGCAACGAATTTTCGGATAGTCGTAAATCATCTATGCAAAATATAAGATAACCGCGCACTTCGGTTTCGCCACAATCCTGCGCATTAAAATCTTTTAAATAATAAAGGTATTGTGCAAATTCATGGGCGTAGGCGCGAATGGTGTTCGGACTGTAGCCTTTGAGTTTAAGCTGGTAAATCATGCGTTGAATTTCAGCGCGATTACTTAACGAAATTTTAGATAAGACATATTTGCCTACCGAATAATCTTCCGGCAAATTGAAAAGTTTCCGGTATTCTGCAGAGTCAGGAACATGCCACGCATTTAATTCCGGATTCCATTTCGAACCTTTTAATTCCTTAATCTGATCTTTAAGCGTAGAATTGTATTCAAAACGAATTAGTATAACCCTTTGATTTTTAAGTTCTTCAAAAGTAAAAGTGTAAGGCGAAAAGTCAATCATATGGCGTATAGTTAATAAGCAAATATAATAAATATGTAGTAAATATCCTAAGGAGTCTTGGTTTTTGGTAAAAAGTATTCGATTTGGATTGTGTCGGGTTTTCTTCCAAAACATTCCAAAAGGTTTTAGAGTTTTTCCTCTAGCCCTGATGGCAGCGGCATCCTTTTGTGGAGCCTTGGCGGAACAAAAGATAGAGCGTACAGCAGGAACTGCGATTCCAAATTTGCCCGAACCTCCCGATAGCTATCGGGACGCTCCAAAAAACAAAAAATAAATTTTTTAAAAGAGTTGTATTTTAAGTACATTAAAGTTCATGCTACTTTCAATCAGAGTACTGTAGAGGCAGAATAGGAGCAAAATTGTGTGAAGTGGAATTATTTGATTTTAACAATTGTGTGCGATTCCAAAATATGTCTTATTTTAGCAGTTAAATTGTACGATTATGATTTCTGAAGCTCAGTTTCAAAAGGAACTTGATATAATAATTACGAATGCCATCCGGGAAGATGTGGGCGACGGCGATCACAGTTCGTTGGCCTGTATTCCGGCTTCTGCGACAGGAAAAGCAAAACTTTTAGTGAAAGATGAAGGGATAATTGCCGGAGTTGAATTTGCTAAAATGGTGTTTCAGTATGTGGATCCGAATCTGGAAGTGGAAGTATTCATTAATGATGGAGCTTCAGTAAAATACGGCGATGTGGTTTTTCATGTTTCCGGAAGTTCGCAATCCATACTTAAAGCGGAACGTTTGGTGTTAAACGCCATGCAGCGAATGAGCGCCATCGCAACGAAAACAAAGGTATTCGTGGATTTACTGGAAGGAACCAAAACCAAAATACTGGATACCCGAAAAACAACTCCGGGAATCCGTGCCATCGAAAAATGGGCGGTTAAGATTGCAGGTGGTGAAAATCATCGTTTTGCTTTGTATGATATGATTATGCTGAAAGACAATCATAATGATTTCGCGGGCGGAATTACCAAAGCGATTGAAAAAACGAATGCCTATTTAAAGGAGCACAATCTCGATTTGAAAATAATTGTTGAAGCCCGAAATCTGGATGAAGTTGCTGAAATTCTCAGAAACGAAGGGGTTTACAGAATTTTACTGGATAATTTTGATTACGAAATGACACGTAAAGCGGTTGCAATGATTGGGGATAAATGCTTAACAGAATCTTCCGGTGGAATTGATGAAACTACTGTGCGTCAGTTTGCGGAATGTGGCGTGGATTTTGTCTCATCGGGTGCACTGACGCATTCGATATACAATTTAGATTTGAGTCTGAAAGCAATATAAAGTGATTAGTCGAAAGTCGATAGTCATTAGTGCTAAACTATTGCCTAATACCTAAAAACTAACAACCAAGTAAATGTCCAAAGAAATAGAAGAACAAATCGAGAAGATTCCGGTGCTTAACAAGCTTATGGCTTTTTGTAAGAAAGTAGCAGTTCCCGGTCTGGAAGGTGTGGATCTCTACGAAATTCTGGAACTGTACGGAATCGGAATTGTTCAGGGCGCTTTTTCCTATCGTGCCGGAGCCATTGCTTTTAGCTTCTTTATGGCGCTTTTTCCGTTTGCACTGTTTATTTTGAACCTGATTCCGTATATCCCGTTAGAAGGATTTCAGGAGGATTTTCTGCAATTCGTTTCCGATAGTGTACCACCAAATACTTACGGTGCCATCGAAGCGATTCTGAAAGATATTATGAATAATTCCTATAAGAGCTTGCTTTCGTTCGGTTTTCTGTTATCTATATTTTTGATGTCCAATGGATTAAATGCTGTTTTGGGCGGTTTTGAATCCTCGTATCACGTTAATATAAAAAGAGGGTATTTTCGTCAATATGCCGTTTCGATCTTTTTGTCATTGGTTTTTTCCTTCTTTCTGATTGTAACCATATCTTCAATCGTAGTTTCCGAAGTGTTCATTCAGAAGTTTTCCAGCGCATTCATGCTAGACGATGTATTAATTATTCAATGGGCGCGGAATGCTTTCTTACTGATTATGCTTTTTGTGTCCACTTCCTTTTTATTTAAATACGGAACCCGGGAAACAAAACAGATTCCGTTTTTTAACGCCGGAGCCATGTTAACAACGGTTTTGGTTATTGTAACGTCTTATCTGTTTGGGATTTATGTAGTGCGGTTTGCGCGTTATAACGAGTTGTACGGTTCAATTGGTACACTTCTTGTTTTAATGTTCTACATATGGATTAACTGTATGATTTTATTGTTGGGATTCGAGTTGAATGCGATAATTAATCATCATAAAAGAAAAAACAGTATATTTAACAAAAACCTAAAACAACCATTATGAAAAAACAATTCTTAACATTATTAGTTGTAGCGGTAGTTGGATTATTTTCGGCAACTGCACAGACAACAGAAGTTGGCGGAGTTAAATTGGCGCACAAAGTCACTTTGGAAGGACAAAACTTAGTGCTTAACGGAGCCGGAATTAGAGAAAAGATGTGGATTGATTTATATGTTGGTGCTTTGTATTTGCCCAAAAAGAGTTCCAATGCTGCCGAAATAATGAGTAGTCCCGATGCCGGAGCCATCAAACTGACAATCATTTCAAGTATGATTACCAGTGAAAAGATGATTAATGCCGTAAACGAAGGATTTGAGAATTCAACTAATAAAAATACGGCACCAATCAAAGCTAAAATCGCCCAATTTAAAGCCTGTTTCAAAGATGAGATTAAAGAATGGGATGTATTTGATATCGTGTATGTTCCCGGAAAAGGCGTAGTGGTTTCCAAAAACGGAAAAGAAAAAGGAGTTATTGAAGGCGCCGATTTCAAAAAAGCGTTATTCGGAATCTGGTTATCGGGCAAACCGGCAGATAAAAACCTTAAAACAGCAATGTTAGGGAAATAACCCTCCGCAGAAATATAAATGAAGAGCCGTCCATTGGGCGGTTTTTTTATTGGTTTGAGTTAGTATTTACTTTTTGTTTAAGTAACTTTTTTTCAACACAGATTTCACAGATTGACACAGATTAATCTGTGCAAATTCGTGTAATCTGTGTTTACTGTTTAGGCTGCTAAATAAAAAAAAACAAATAAAACGGATTGCCGCAGATTTTAGAAAAGTAAAAGTGTGTTTTTTGAAGCGTCCCGATAGCTATGGGGAGGTTTGGGCTTCTTTGGTTTCCATGTTCCTGCTGTCCGCTATATCTTTTTACACGGTCATTGTACTTTTATCGGGTCAATGAAGTTCTCGAAATGACCATGTATAAAGGATGTCGCTCCTCCCGATAGCTATCGGGACAGGGCTAGAGAGGAACTTTAAAACCTTTTGTCGTGTTCGTGAAGAAAAAACCTTTGAGATCTTCCTACGAAACCTTTGCGCACCTTGCGAAAATCCTTTGCGACCTTTGCGGTTAAATCCAAAAACATTTAATAATCTGTGAAATCTGTGTTCAATATACAGTTTCAGAACAAACACCTAGCGTCCGTCGCGAAAATCCTTTGCGGTTAAACCCCCAATTAAGCAGTTTATTCATTTTCAAATCTGTGAAAATCCGTGAAATCTGTGTTTGATATTTAGTTGCAGGAATAAAAACCTTTGCGATCTTTGCGGTTAAATCCTCCCAATCAATTTCTGAAATTACTATCCAAAATAAATCCCGGTGACTTATATTTGTAACTCAAAAGTAGTTTATGCCGCATTTCGTAGAAGTCGTTTTACCCTTAGCCCTACCCAAAACCTTTACCTATCTGGTTTCTGAAGCCGAGTTTCAGTACATCCAAAAGGGAATGCGTGTGGCGGTGCCTTTCGGGAAAACTAAAATCTACACCGCTTTGGTCATCGATTTACATCAGAATGCGCCAACGCTTTATCAGGCCAAAGAAATCCATCAGATATTAGACGATGCACCGGTAGTAAACGAATTCCAGATCGAGCATTGGCAATGGATTGCAAACTATTACATGTGTTCCATCGGAGAAGTGTTTAAAAGCGCTTTGCCGTCCGGATTCCTGCTGGAAAGCGAAACCATTATTTCCGCACCAAAGGAGGTTACTGTTAATGCCAAAGAACTTTCGGACAGCGAATTTCTTATTTATCAGGCCTTACAGCAGCAATCGTCTTTAAAAGTAGAAGACATCGTTGCTATTCTAGGAAAGAAAAACGTGTTTCCGGTTTTAAATGCGATGCTCGCCAAAAACGTATTGGTCCTTCAGGAAGAAGTCGCTGAAAAATACAAACCGAAATTAACCCGGTACATCCGTCTGCAAGAGGAATTTTTACAGCAGGAACAGTTGTCGGAATTAATGCAGATCCTTTCTCGCGCCCAAAAGCAACGCGAACTGGTCATGCATTATTTTCAGTTGAATGCCAAAGAGAAAAAACCGGTTTCGGTGAAGCAATTGCTGGAAATTTCCGGAAGCACTTCGGCGGTGGTGAAATCGTTGGTAGACAAAGAAATCTTTGAAGAATATTATATTACAGAGGACCGCGTTTCTTTCGAAAAAGAAGAAGAGTCCGGTTTTCAGTTGAGTCTTCCACAGCAAAAAGCATTTGACGAAATAAAAGAAAGTTTTGATAAGCAATCGGTTACATTATTGCACGGCGTAACGGCTTCGGGTAAAACAGAGATTTATATCAAATTAATCGAAGACTATATCGCTAAAGGACAACAGGTTTTATACCTCTTGCCGGAGATCGCCTTAACCACACAATTGGTTACAAGACTTACGGCTTATTTTGGGAATCAGGTGGCGGTTTTCCATTCGAAATATTCCAATAACGAACGGATTGAAGTGTGGAACCAGGTCTTGCAGCATTCCGATAAGGCAAAGATTGTTATTGGAGCACGTTCGGCTTTATTTTTACCGTTTTTCGATTTGGGACTGATTGTGATCGACGAAGAACACGAGCAAACCTTTAAGCAATTCGATCCCGCACCACGTTACCATGCCCGGGATGCAGCCATTGTTTTGGCATCGCAGCATAAGGCTAAAGTGTTGTTAGGATCGGCTACGCCAAGTCTGGAAACTTATCATAACGTAAAAGCGAAAAAATACGGTCTGGTGGAACTTTTCGAGCGTTACGGAAATGTTGTGTTGCCTGAAATCTATTTGGTCGATTTAAAAGATAAGTACAAGCGAAAGAGAATGAACGGACATTTTTCCGATGATTTACTCGAAGCGATGGCTGAAACCTTATCCAAAGGCGAGCAGGTGATTTTGTTTCAGAACCGACGCGGGTATTCGCCTTTTGTGGAATGCATGACCTGTGGACACGTGCCGCAATGCCCGAGTTGCGATGTGAGTCTGACGTATTATAAATTCAAGAACCAATTGCGTTGTCATTACTGCGGGCATTCAATTGCGAATCCGACGCATTGTCACGCTTGCCAGTCGGTGGATTTGTCGACCAAAGGTTTCGGTACCGAGCAGATTGAAATGGAACTGAAAGCGCTTTTTCCGGAGAAAACCATCGGACGAATGGATCAGGATACCACAAGAGGGAAATTCGGCTACGAGAAAATTATCGATGCCTTTAAAAATCTTGAAATTGATGTTTTAGTGGGTACGCAGATGTTGGCCAAAGGGCTGCATTTCGATAATGTAACGTTGGTTGGGGTCATGAATGCGGATAACATGCTGAATCAGCCCGATTTCCGTTCGCACGAGCGCGCTTATCAGATGATGATGCAGGTGTCGGGACGCGCGGGCAGGAGCGAGAAGCGGGGAAAAGTGATGATTCAGACGTATAATCCGTACCACAATATTATTCAGCAGGTGACCCATAACGATTATAACGGAATGTATAACGAGCAAGTGTATGAGCGTCATAATTTTAAATATCCGCCGTATTACCGTTTGGTGAAGTTAACGTTAAAACATCGGGATTTTGATAAACTGAAAGAAGGTTCGATGTGGTTGTACAATGTTTTGGTGCAACAATTGCAGATTCCTGTTTTGGGTCCGGAAGAACCTGCTATCAGTCGTATTCGTAATGAATTTATCCGTACGATATTAATTAAGATTCCGAATCAGAACCATTTGGGTCAAACCAAAAAAACTACCCAGAGGATACTGAATAGTTTTGAGGCAATTGCTCAGTACAGAGCTATAAAAGTCACGATAAACGTTGATAATTATTAAGCGTTTTCGATGGCTTTTACCAAGTCTTCTTTTTTGTTTCGGCTTAACGGAATTTTATTTGAACCGATTTCGGCAAATTTGCTGTTAAATTTCTCAATTTTATCAATGTTTACGATAAATGATTTGTGAACACGGATAAATTTGTCTTTGGGTAATTCGTTTTCAAAGGCTTTCATTGTTGACAAAACCAGGTGGTTGTCTTCTTCGGTAATCACTTTTACATAATCGCCGTAGGCTTCAATCCATTTGATTCTGGAGATGTAAATTTTCAGTTTTTTTAAATTACTCTTAATAAAGATGTGTGGGCTTTCTTCTTCACCGCCGTTTTCTTTACTTAACGAAATCATGCTTATGGCTTTTTTAACAGCCTGGCTAAAGCGTTCTCGTGTAATGGGTTTGTGAAGGTAATCCGTCGCGGCATAATCGAATGCTTTTACGGCATACTCCGCCTTGGAGGTAATGAAAATTACCTGTGGTTTTGTTTTTAGGCCGTCCAAAAGGTCGAATCCATTAATAACGGGCATTTCGATGTCCAGAAAAACCAAATCCACATTTTTATTTGTGATACAGTTTTTGGCTTCCACAGCATTTGAAAACTCGCCTACAAGCTCCAGATTCGGGTTGTCATTTACTAATTTAGTAATTGTCAATCTTTGGATGCTACTATCATCAACTACGATACAATTTATTTTCATAAGCTTATGGTGAGAGTTAATATCGAAATAAAAATAACTAATATAGTTTGAATAAACAAAGTAATTATGTGAAAATATTGCATTTCATCTAAAATACTAAAAATGCTATTGCGGGTTAAATATAAATCACTATTTTTGCACCCAATTTTATAACAAATAAATTTTTTATTATGAATCATTATGAAACTGTTTTCATCTTGAATCCCGTTTTATCTGAGCAACAGGTAAAGGAAACAGTTAGCAAGTTTGAAGATTTTCTTACTTCTAGAGGAGCAGAGATGGTATCTAAAGAGGATTGGGGCTTAAAGAAAATGGCTTACGAAATCCAACACAAGAAAAGTGGTTTTTACCATTTATTCGAATTCAAAGTGTCACCAGAAGTTTTAATTGCTTTTGAAACTGAATTCAGACGTGACGAAAGAGTTATGCGTTTCTTAACTGTAAGTTTAGACAAACACGCAATCTCTTGGGCAGAAAGAAGAAGAGCAAAATTAAAAGCAGCTAAAGCATAATTATTATGGCAACTTTACAACAATCCGCTTCAGGAAAAAAAGACGGGGATATCAGATATCTAACGCCTTTAAACATAGAAACAAACAAAACTAAAAAGTATTGTCGTTTCAAAAAATCTGGAATCAAATACATCGATTATAAAGATGCAGATTTCTTATTGAAATTCGTTAATGAGCAAGGAAAAATTCTTCCTCGTCGTTTAACAGGAACTTCATTAAAGTACCAAAGAAAAGTGTCTGTAGCTGTGAAAAGAGCTCGTCACTTAGCTTTAATGCCTTACGTGGCTGATTTATTAAAATAATTAAAAATAACAGTTGTTGGTTTCCGGTAAAACGGAACCTAACTTCTCAAATATAAGGACAACAACATGGAACTTATTTTAAAACAAGACGTTCAGAATTTAGGATTTAAAGACGATGTGGTATCTGTAAAACCAGGTTACGGTCGTAACTTCTTAATCCCTCAAGGTTTTGCTATTTTGGCAACACCTTCTGCTAAAAAAGTTTTAGCTGAAAACCTGAAACAAAAAGCTCATAAAGAAGCTAAAGTGGTTGCTGATGCAAAAGCAATCGGTGAGGCTTTAAAAGCTTTGGAGATCAAAATTACAGCTAAAGCAGGTGGTGAGAAATTATTCGGATCAGTTACTAATGCTGACATCGCTGAAATTTTAGAGAAAAACGGTCAGTCTATCGACAAAAAATTCATCACTTCAGGTATCGTAAAACGTACAGGTAAATATACTGCTTCAGTTCGTTTACACCGTGATGTAATCGTTGAATTAGCTTATGAAATCTTAGCTGAACAAGCTTAATTTCAGAATGAATAAGTAGAAAAGTCCCGGTGTAAATCGGGATTTTTTTTTATATTTAACTATAAAAAAAGCTTTAAGCGGTAAGTGTTTCATGCCTACAGCTTACAGCCTTTTGCTTAAGGCTTAAAAAAAAATGAAATATACACGACTTACCAAGGAGCAACTGGAAGAACTGCACCCGGAATTTATTAATTTTCTGGCATCACAGTCGATTGATAAAGACGAATGGGATACCCTAAAAGTCCAAAAACCCGAAGTGGCAGAACAGGAAATTGATGTTTTCTCGGATTTGATTTGGGAAGGTGTTTTGGGTAATGCAAAATACTTGGAGCATTATTCCAAAAATTACATTTTCCTTTTCCATTGTACTGAAGTGCACATGATGACCATTATTATCCGTGCTTTGATCCCTGAAGTTGATTTGCTTAAAAAAGAAGGTCTGCAGTGGTTGAGCGATAATCTCTTTACGGATAATGTTGAGGTTCAGCGTGGTCAGAAAGTTTTTGTAGATGACCGCAACACGGAAATTTTCAATTTGGTTCAGCAGGGTGCTATTTTTACGCAAGGCGAATTATTTGAACAGATGAGTGGTATTTTGGAACAATAGTTTTGTTTTAAAAAGGATATTCTGAAATCGCCATTAATATTAGGTTTTACGTAAGTAAACACCAATAAACATAAGGCAACCCGAGCTTACGGATTAGCGAATCATAACATATATGACCGCCAAAAAATAAATTTTACTTATATGAAAAATTGGTTAAATTAGGTGCATCAAACTAATCTAGCCAATTTTCTTTTTTATGGATGTTTTGCAGACGTTACAAGCCTTACGAAACGAACTTAATCAGCATAATTACAACTACTATGTATTGGATAATCCCACGATTTCCGATTATGAATTCGATTTAAAACTCAAAGAGCTTCAGGAACTTGAGGCAAAGCATCCCGAATATTTCGATGAAAATTCCCCAACACAAAGGGTAGGAGGCGCGATTACCAAAAATTTCGAAACTGTCCCACATGAGTACCGGATGTATTCGCTGGATAATTCCTATTCCAAGGAGGATTTGCTGGATTGGGAGAAGCGGGCGCAGAAAATTCTGGGTGATGTTCCAATGGAATATACCTGCGAATTGAAATATGACGGTGCTTCCATCAGTATTTCCTATGAAAATGGTAAGCTGAAACGCGCGGTTACCAGAGGTGACGGATTTCAGGGAGACGATGTGACCAATAACATTAAAACCATAAAAGCAGTTCCGATCCGGTTAAAGGGTGACTTTCCTGAAAAGTTTGACATTCGCGGAGAAATCATATTGCCCTTTGCCGGTTTTGAAAAAATGAATCAGGAGCTGATTGAAATCGGTGAAACACCATATGCTAACCCTAGAAACACTGCATCCGGCAGCCTGAAACTCCAAGACAGTGCCGAAGTAGCAAAGCGTCCGTTAGATTGTTTGTTGTATTCCTTAATCGGAAATAATCTGCCAATTAAGACTCATTTCGAAGGTTTAGAAAAGGCTCGTCAATGGGGTTTCAAGGTTCCCAAGCAATCTCATTTGGCTAAAAATATGGATGAGGTTCTGGATTTTATAAATTATTGGGACAAGCACCGACACGAAATGCCATATGAAACCGATGGTGTTGTAGTGAAAATAAACGACCTACATCAACAGGATGAATTGGGTTATACTGCAAAATCACCTCGTTGGGCCATCGCTTATAAATTTAAAGCCGAACAGGTTTCGACAAAATTAAATTCGATTTCGTATCAGGTTGGCCGGACGGGTGCTATTACACCGGTTGCCAATTTAGAGCCTGTTCAATTGGCCGGAACAGTTGTGAAAAGAGCTTCCTTGCATAATGCAGATCAGATTGAGAAACTGGATATACGGATTGGTGACGAGGTTTTTGTGGAAAAGGGAGGGGAGATCATTCCGAAAATCATAGGGGTTGATTTGAACAAACGTCCTCAGGATTCCGAAGTAACAAAATACATTACGCATTGCCCGGAATGTCAGACCGAGTTGGAGCGAAAAGAAGGCGAAGCGAATCATTATTGTCCGAATTTCTATGGTTGTCCGCCACAGATTATCGGAAGAATTCAGCATTTTATTACGCGTAAGGCCATGGATATTGAAGGCTTGGGCGGGGAAACCGTAGCATTGCTTTTTAATAATCATCTGGTGACAAATTATGCCGATTTATACGAGCTGAAAAAAGAACAGATTATTCCGCTCGAGCGTATGGCGGAAAAATCGGCGGATAACATGATCAGGGGAATTGAAAAATCGAAGGAAATTCCGTTTGAGCGCGTTTTGTATGCTTTAGGAATACGATATGTGGGAGAAACCGTTGCCAAAAAACTGGCAAAACATTATAAATCGATTGATGCAATAGCTTCGGCTTCGCTGATGGATTTGATTTTAGTCGATGAAATAGGTGAAAAAATCGCTCAAAGTGTCATTGAATTTTTTGATAATCAGGAAAATAGGTTTATCATTGACAGATTAAAACATTATGGGGTTCAGCTAGAGGTTCTGGCAACCGCTGATACTACAGTTTCTGATGTCCTTTTAGGTAAAACATTTGTAGTGTCAGGAGTTTTTGAAAAGTTTTCGCGTGACGATTTAAAGAAAGCAATCGAAGATAACGGCGGGAAAGTGGGGAGTTCCATTTCTGCCAAAACGCATTTTGTGGTCGCCGGGGATAATATGGGGCCAGCCAAACTTGAAAAAGCAAAGCAATTGAACATACCGGTTATCAGTGAAGATGATTTTATAAAAATGATAAATGAATAAAAGTAAACCGGCTTTACTGTTGTACTTTACTGCATCACTGATGTATGTTTTATCTGTTTTTTTTGAATGGGATTCATCGGTGGCACTTTTGTTTAAACCCATGATCTTACCGGCAATTTATTTTTATTATTGGCAGGAGAGTGCGTTCAGACCCACGGTATTATCGTCATTGGCTTTATGGCTTTTTTATATCGGCGATATGATCCTTCTTATTGAAAATCATAATGTTCAGATTCCTTTAATGTTGCTTAATCTCTCCGCCTATTTGATTGTTGGGTACTATGTTACCAAAGATTTACTTAAAATTAAGATTCCTGAACTTTCGAATTTTTTGGTTCTGATTGTCAGCCTTGTCACGGCATTTTTGGTCAGTTTGCTTTATGTAGCGTTGTCGCTAGTGTTTAACGCAGCTGATCCCGATTTTGGATTGCTGACCGTTTATGGTATTGTACTTCTTTTACTTAGCCTTGAAATATTTGCCTATTACTTGTTGAAAAACGATACGTCCGGTTTTTTTATATTGATGACTGTTATTTCTCTTGTCATCAGTGATTTGTTTTATGTGCTTTATAATTATTATGGTCAATTTCAGGTGTTTATAAATATTAATGCTATTTGTCAGGTTGCTTCTTTTTATTTTTTAGTAAAATATTTTTTATACAAGAATCATTACAATAACAATTTGATAACAGATGAACAATAAACCTGCTTTGATTTTGTATTTTATTGCCTGCGCGATTTTTATGTTGGCAGTTGTTATGGGAAGCGCAGAACTTATGCTGATTTCTAAACCAATTATAGCGCCTTCTGTTTTTTTTTATTACATGCAGGAAAAGAAGCAGCGGTTAAATTGGATTTATGTGAGCATTATCTCTTTGTTTTTTATCAGTGATATGATTGTGCTTATTGATCAGGAGAATTTTTTTCTGATAGTTCTTTCTCTTTTTCTCTTGGGATATCTGTTGTTTTTCAAAGGAATTCTCGATGATTTCATAAGGATACGCTTTCACTTTGTGAAAAAGACCCACTTGTTGGTTTTGTTAATAAGTGTTTTTTTACTTGTTTTTTTACTGCTTAGTATGTTGGATATCGTTGTTGAGTTTAATTCGGACTATTTATGGTTATTTGTGATTTACGGTCTCCTTTTGGCATTGATAGGTTTCGTTTCTGCCTGGAATTACAATATGTTTCCGTCCCGATACACTACCTTTATGCTTTTAACCGGATTGTCATTTATAATTTCGGATGTTTTTTATGTTCTGAAAAAAGATTCCCTTGAAATTGAGGTTTTTGATTATTTCAACAACTTTACGCAGGTCTTATCATATTATTTTCTCACCAGATATTTTCTTTTGAAAAAGAACAGATAATGAAATCACAATCACTTAAAAATACTCTGGCTGTTCGTGTTGAGATGTTTTTTTTACCGAGAACCTTTCTCATATATGAGTATCAGAGTATCAGGATTAAGCAAAATCCGTATTATTTAATTCAGAAATAGGATGAATTTTAAAATCGGAAAAACAGGGGCTTCTGACTATCTTAAACTATTTTATCTGGTTTTAAGCGTGATTTTAGTTTATGCGGAATATTTAAGGAATACCGATTTTCTGTATTTTACGAAGCCACTTTTAATGCCCGTTTTGTTCTGTTTGTATTTGGTTAACACTAAGAAAAAGAGTGTAAATTACTATTTTGTCCTCGTGCTTTTCTTTATGTGGATCGCCAATGTTTGTTTTATCAGTGCTGATGAAAAAATGCTTGTGTTGGGTATTGCAAATACTTTTCTCAGTCGGTTATTTGTGTTGATATTACTTTTAAAAAGCGGTAAACGTCCTAAATCAATACCTTTTCTGATTGGAACGTTCCCGTTCGTGATTATTTTTATCACGGTTTTACAACTGTTGAATGATGGCCTTGGTGATGCTTTTTATTTCGTTCTGCTTAACGGAATAGTGGTAATCTTGTTAGGGGGAATTTCATTGGCAAATTATTTTATGGTACCAAGCAGAATAAATACCTATATTTTAATAAATGTTATTCTGTTTACATTTATGCGTTTTATTGTTGCTATTGATTTTTACTATCTTTCTGTTGCAATATTCAGACCTATAGCTATTTTAATATTTTCCGTAGCGCAATACATTTTTTATCTGGCTGTTGTTGGTATGAATCAGGACTCGTCGGAAAAAATTAAACAATAATACTTTTGCCTGTATTGGAAGCGACATTGTTCTTTTTGTCGAAATAAAAATCAATCCTTCCTAAATTTATTCCATAGCATCCCACCTGATTGATAAGTACTTCTTTTCCGTCCCTATTTTTCTCTATCACCGGTTTGTCAAGAAAAGTATGGGTATGTCCGCCTATGATTAAATCGATGTCTGTTGTTTTTTTTGCCAAAGTGACATCGCATATTTTTTCAGGATCATTAGGGTATTTGAAACCCAAATGCGACAGACAGATTACCAGATCGCAATTGTTTTCGTGTTTCAGGATCCGGGTCATGTCTTGAGCGATTTCAACCGGATTGTTATAAATAGTCTCTTTGTAAAGTTGTTTGTTGACTAATCCTTGCAGTTCAACCCCTAAACCGAAAATACCAATCTTTATTCCGTCTTTATGTAAAATTTTATATGGTTTTACAAGTCCGTTGAGAATAGTGTTTTTAAAATCATAATTGGCAGAAACGAAATCGAATTTCGCATGAGGCAATTGTGCATAAAAACCGTCCAGGCCATTGTCGAAATCATGATTTCCCATGGTTGCAACATCATACTGCAGCATGCTCATCAGTTTGAATTCCAATTCGCCACCATAATAATTGAAATAGGGTGTTCCCTGAAAAATATCCCCGGCATCCAACAGCAGTACATTTTTTTCGTCTTTACGGATTTGCTCCACCAAGGCAGCCCTTCGTGACACACCACCCATATTCGGGTTTTTGGGATGATCGGATGGAAAAGGGTCGATGTGACTGTGGACATCGTTGGTGTGAAGAATCGTTAATTTTTTTGGTTTATCCGATAGTTCAGGCGCATCGAAACTGCTTAATGATAATCCTCCCAGTGTCAGTAAAGCAGAACTTGCTGCCGTATTTTTTAAAAAAGCTCTTCTTTTCATTTTCGTTTATTTATTCCAGAATGATTCTCGAAGTTTTAATTACCGGAATTGTATCTGTTTTTTTGAAATAGTCAATAAGCACATTACGCAGTTTGTATTCCATGTCATACGTCTTTTCCGTTTTTTTAAAGAAATTCATATTATCGCCGCCATTTGATAAATAATCGGAAGTGGCTATGTAATAGGTTTTGGAATCTTCAAGCGGCTTTCCGTTAACTGTCAGGGATTTTACGGCCATCGTGTTTTTATCGGCGACTATTTTCAAACCATTCAGCGGGTGCGGTTTTTTTTCTTTCAGAATATAATTCGCCATTTCACGGATTTCAGTTCCTTTTAATTCCACAACTACAACGCTGTTTTCAAAAGGCATTATTTCGTAAGCGGTTCGGGTTGTCACATCGCCTTTTGGCAAAATGGCACGGATGCCACCGTGGTTTAAAAGGCAGATGTCTATATTTTTCTTTTCTCTTGATAGAAAAACGGGATTCACTATTTCAAAGGTCATGTCTGCCATCAGATTTCCAATGGTTGTCTGCCATTCGCCTTTGCTTTTATCCAGAGTTTCAGGAGCGTAAGCCAGAACACTGTTCAGTTCATTGTTTATGTGTTCGCGATAAGGTTTTATGAAATCATCAATGGCTGTAACATCACCCGATTGGGCGGTAACGGGAATCAGTTTTCCTTCAATTTTTGAATTATAGTACTTGTTTCCACTGCAGGAAATCAACAAAAAAACCGAAAAAGCAACAATAAATTGTGTGTAAAAACGGTTATACTTTCTTAACTTTACCATCCGTAAAATGCCTTATTTGG
This sequence comes from Flavobacterium limnosediminis JC2902, assembly GCF_000498535.1. Classification (GTDB taxonomy): domain Bacteria; phylum Bacteroidota; class Bacteroidia; order Flavobacteriales; family Flavobacteriaceae; genus Flavobacterium; species Flavobacterium limnosediminis. The sequence continues at coordinate 16,133 of NZ_AVGG01000018.1, forward strand.
TTAAATTTGTATTTTAAGTAAAATTACTATGTTTTTAAGACTAATGAAGGATTTTTTGATTAAAAAATCAGTTAAGAAATCCTTATCAGATTATAAGCCTGCCGACATCGGGAATAAAATACAAACGATAGGGTTACTTATTGACGAGACTTATTTTGCAAAAGAAAATGAACTTGTTTCAGAGCTTGTTGCCGGAGGTGTGGATCGCAATGCAATTGAAGTTTTGGTATACAAGGATCGGATTAAGAAAAAAGAAACTTTTGAAAACCCTTTTTTCAGCAGGGCAGATGTTTCTTTAAAAGGGGATTTTCGAAAGCAGGCGGTTTTAGATTTTATTGAAAAGCCGTTTGATATGCTTATCAGTTATTACGATATTGAAAAACCTATACTTACGTTGGTTACATTGCAGTCAAAAGCCAGTTTTAAGGTTGGGTTTTCTACCATAGACAAACGACTGAACAGTTTTATGATTACAACCATAGCTGAAAAGCATCAGGAATTTGTAGCCGAATTATTCAAATATTTAAAAATTTTAAACAAAATATAAAATGCAATCATTTGTTGGGACGGGCGTTGCTTTGGTGACCCCATTTAAAAAAGATTTTTCTGTAGATGTTGAAGCACTGAAAAGAATTGTGAACTATGTCATTGACGGCGGAGTGGAATACTTAGTTGTTTTAGGAACCACGGCCGAATCAGCAACACTTAACGCAGACGAAAAGGAATTGGTTATCAGCACAATTAAAGAAGCTAACAACGGAAGATTACCACTGGTTTTGGGTGTTGGTGGAAACAATACCATGAAAGTGGTGGAAGAATTGAAAACGAGAGATTTTTCAGGATTTTCAGCTATTCTTTCCGTTTCACCTTATTATAACAAGCCTACACAGGAAGGGATTTATCAGCATTTTAAAATGGTTGCTGAAAATTCACCGCTTCCGGTAATTTTATATAATGTTCCAGGGAGAACGGCAAGCAATATGCTGCCTTCAACGGTGATTCGTTTAGCAAATGATTTCAAAAATTTAATTGGAATAAAAGAAGCTGCCGGAGACATTGTTCAGGCAATGAAACTGATTCAGGATAAACCAAAAGATTTTCTTGTGATTTCCGGAGATGATATGATTACGCTTCCGATGGTTTTGGCTGGAGGAGCAGGGGTGATCTCGGTTATCGGGGAAGGTTTTCCGAAAGAATTCTCGGAAATGGTTCGTTTAGGATTAGAGCGAAAAGTAGATGAAGCTTATAAATTACACTATTTATTGGCTGACAGTATTGATATGATTTTCGAGCAGGGAAATCCTGGCGGAATCAAAGAAATTTTCAAATCATTAGGTTTGTCTGAAAACACGATGCGTTTGCCGTTGGTGAATGTTAACGAAGATTTAGCAAATCGACTTGATGTTTTTGTAAAGAAAGTTGTAAATTAGCATTTCACTAAAAACCGAAAAGTTATGTTGTCGAAAACTATTCAGGAAGCAATTAATAAACAGATTAAGGTAGAAGCAGATTCTTCACAAATTTATTTAGCAATGGCATCCTGGGCTGAAGTTCAGGGTTTTGAAGGTATTTCTGCGTTCATGTACAAACAATCGGATGAAGAGCGTATGCATATGCTAAAGTTGGTAAAGTATGCCAACCAGCGCGGCGGTGAGGCGAAAATTCCGAATGTGATTGAACCGATTTTGGACTGTTCGTCATTCAAGGCGTTGTTTACGCAGTTGTATGAACACGAGGTTATGGTTTCTGAAAGTATAAACGAATTGGTTCATGTTTCCCTTCAGGAGCGTGATTATGCGACACATAATTTCTTACAGTGGTATGTTTCGGAACAGATCGAAGAAGAGGCAACCGCAAGAACGATTTTGGATAAAATTAATCTGATTGGCGATGATAAAGGCGGATTGTATCTGTTTGATAACGATATGAAAAACTTTAGCGGAAGCCAATCCGGTTCAATGTAATAAAGTGCTGTAAAAAGCGTTTGATGAAAGATGCCTTTGTAACGGCATCTTTCGTTTTTTTGAGTGTGAAAAAAAGATTTTGTAATCAATAATTAATAATTAACTTTGCATTTGCTTTCAAATCAATGAAAAATTGAAATTTTGGGGCATAATAACGAAAATTAAACATGAACAAATTTTTATATATTTTACTTTTTTCAGTATTGTTTGTTTCCTGCAGTCCTTATCAAAAAGCTTTAAAATCAGAGGATTTGGCTTTTAAATATGAAGTGGCAACCCAGAAATATGAAAAAGAGAAGTATACAAAAGCCGTCCGACTGTTCGAACAGATAGCAGGACCTAACAGAGGGAAACCTCAGGCTGAGAAATTATTTTACATGTTTGCACAATCGTATTATAAAACAGAACAGTATTATCTGGCTGCTTATCAGTTCGAATCGTTTGCCGCGACATATCCAAAAAGTGAAAACAGGGAAGAAGCTTCATTTTTAGCTGCAAAATCGTATTCGATGTTGTCTCCGGTTTATTCATTGGATCAGATTGATACCGAAAAGGCTGTTGATAAATTGCAGACGTATATCAATACGTATCCGAATTCCAAAAACTTTGCTGAGGCGAATAAAATTATTGCCGAATTAAGAGATAAATTGGAGAAGAAAGCGTTTGAAATCGCAAAACAATACAATACGATTTCAGATTATAAATCGGCAGTACGTGCCATGGAGAATTTTATTTCGGATTATCCGGGAACAAAATTTAAAGAAGAAGCGTTATACTATAAATTTGATTCGTATTATCAGTTGGCATTAAACAGTGTTCCTTCAAAAATGGAAGAACGTTTAAACAGTGCAAAAGCTGCTTATTCCGGACTGGTTCGTTATAAAGCGGATACAAAGTTTAAAAAAGAAGCCGATGAAAAATTGGCAAATATTGAAACAGAATTACAAAAATTTTCTAAATAATTAAGTATGGATTTAAAGAAGACTACAGCTCCTGTAAATACAGTTACCTACAATAAGAGTAAAATCGAAGAGCCAACAGGGAATGTGTATGAAGCGATTACTATTATGGCAAGAAGAGCAAATCAAATCAACTCTGAAATCAAAAAGGAATTGATTGACAAGCTTGAGGAGTTTGCTACTTACAATGATAGTCTTGAAGAAATCTTTGAAAACAAAGAGCAAATCGAAGTTTCCAAGTTTTACGAAAAATTACCAAAACCACATGCGTTAGCAGTACAAGAGTGGTTAGACGGTAAAATCTATTACAGAGATTCAAATCAACAATAAAACTATGTCTGTTTTAAGCGGTAAAAAAGTACTACTCGGTGTTTCCGGAGGAATTGCCGCATATAAAACAGCTACATTAGTAAGACTACTTATAAAAGCAGGTGCTCAGGTTCAGGTAATCATGACACCTGCTTCTAAAGATTTTGTTACTCCGTTAACATTGTCCACACTTTCCAAAAATCCGGTATATTCCACTTTTTCAAATGAAGAGGGGGCAGAAGCCGAGTGGAATAATCATGTGGAATTTGGACTTTGGGCCGACTTAATGCTCATAGCTCCCGCAACTGCCAATACACTTTCCAAAATGGTGAACGGTAATTGCGACAATCTCTTAATTGCTACTTATTTATCGGCAAAATGCCCTGTTTACTTTGCTCCGGCAATGGATCTGGATATGTACAAACATCCGTCCACAGTAGACAGTTTCAAGGCATTAAGTGAATTTGGGAATATCATGATTCCTGCAGAAAGCGGTGAATTGGCCAGCGGACTTTCCGGTGAAGGACGAATGGCTGAACCCGAAAATATCATTGTTTTTCTTGAGAAAGACATCGAAAGTAAACTTCCTCTGAAAGGCAGAAAAATATTGGTAACCGCGGGACCGACTTATGAAGCTATCGATCCGGTGCGTTTTATCGGGAATCATTCCACAGGAAAAATGGGATTTGACATTGCAAAAGCCGCCGCAGATTTGGGTGCTGAAGTTATTCTTGTTTCCGGTCCGACACATTTGCAGTTGAAGCATGCCTTAGTAAATGTTATTCGGGTTACTTCCGCTCAGGAAATGTATGATGTTTGTCATCAGTATTTTAATGGCGTTGATGCCGCAGTAGCCGCAGCAGCCGTGGCGGATTACCGTCCTAAAAATGTGGCCTCCCAAAAAATAAAAAAGAACGATGCGGCGTTTTCCATAGAACTTGAAAAAACAAAAGATATTCTTGCTTCGTTAGGGGAAATAAAACAGCAGCAGTTTTTAATCGGCTTTGCTTTGGAAACCGAAAATGAAATTGAGCATGCCAAGCAGAAAATTCAGAAAAAAAACTTAGATTTGATTGTTCTTAATTCGTTAAACGATGAAGGTGCCGGTTTTGGTAAAGCAACCAATAAGGTGACTTTTATCGATAAGAATTTTTCAATTGAACCTATGGATTTGAAATCCAAGGAAGAAGTAGCTCAGGATATCGTTAATAAAATAGTAAAACAGTATGCGTAATTGGATTATATTCGGACTTTTAGTTGTTTCTTTTTTTGGCTATGGCCAGGAATTAAATTGTTCCGTAAAAGTCAACTATGACCAAATTACCAATGCTAATGTCCAGATATTTAAAACTTTAGAGCGTTCTTTAAGTGAATTTGTAAATAATACCAAATGGAGTACCCGAAACTTTGCCAGTAACGAACGCATCGACTGCAGTATGTTTATAACCATACAATCGTATGAGAATAACGACTTCCAATGCACGCTTCAGGTACAGTCTTCAAGACCTATATTTAATTCTACGTATACTTCGCCTGTTTTTAACTATAATGACAAGGAGTTTAATTTCAGATACCTGGAGTTTGAAAACTTTGTTTATAATCCCAATAGTTATGATTCCAACCTGGTGGCAATGGTCGCTTTTTATGCGAACATCATTATAGGTTTGGATGCCGATACGTTTTCAAATCAGGGTGGAACCAAATATTTGGAAAGTGCTGCCAATATGGCCAATCTAGCCCAATCTAGCGGTTCATCCGGTTGGACGCAAACCGAAAAAAAACAAAACAGATATTATCTGATAAACGATTTATTGTCCAATACCTTTACACCATATCGTGAGGCTTTGTATGAATACCATCAGTTGGGTATGGATAAAATGGCAGATGATCCGAAAGCGGCCAAGCAAAATGTTGCAAAAGCCATCAAAACAGTTTCCAAAATTCACGCGGTTCGTCCCAATGCATTTATTACAAGAATCTTTTTTGATGCAAAAATGGATGAAATAGTATATGTTTTTTCAGGAGGCCCGAGTGTTGATATCGTTGAATTAACGGAAACACTTAACAAAATTTCGCCTTTAAATTCCACTAAATGGAGTGCCATAAAATTCTAAATTTGTGTTTTAACCCATTTTCATAAGACACATCCATGCTTACACACTTAACCATAAAAAACTTTGCACTGATTGAACAGCTGGAGATGAATTTTTCCAATCAGTTGTCAATCATCACAGGAGAAACAGGTGCGGGGAAGTCCATTCTTCTTGGTGCCCTGGGTTTGGTTTTAGGCAAACGTGCCGATTTGACTTCGCTAAAAGATAAGGAGCAAAAATGTATAATTGAAGCGCAGTTTAAAATTGATAAGTACAGCTTAAAATCTTTTTTCTCAGAAAACGATCTGGATTATGAAGATTTGACAATCATTCGAAGAGAAATTCTGCCATCCGGGAAATCCCGTGCATTTGTTAATGACAGTCCGGTAAACCTGAATGAATTACAGGAATTGGGTGAGTTTTTAATCGACATTCATTCCCAACATCAGACAAGAGAATTATCGGAAGAGGCGTACCAGATCCAGATTTTGGATGCTGTCGCCGGAAATTCAGAAATCCTTCAGCAATATAACAGTCATCTTTCCGAATATAAATCGGCTAAAAGCAAATTGAAAAAGCTGATTTCAGAAAAAGAATCCCTGGCCAAAGAACAGGATTACAATTCGTTTTTGCTCGAAGAATTACTGGCTGCGAATTTAAAAGCCGGCGAACAATCGGAATTGGAAAACATTTTTGAAAAACTCAATAATGTCGAATTCATAAAAGAAGCATTGGACAAGTCCCTGGCTTTAACCAATGAAGAGCAGATCGGAATCATCCAAAACATAAAAGAAGTTAAGGCTTCGTTACAGAAAATTTCAGGTTTGTCATCCGAATTTAATGAATTGACCGAGCGCGTTTCCAGCGTACTGATTGAAATGGATGATATTTCCAACGAGCTTTTCAACCAGACCGAAAAACTGGTCAACGATCCGGAACAACTGGAATTAACCAATCAAAAACTACAGACCATTTATTCGCTGCAGAAGAAACATCAGGTAAATTCTGTGGAAGAATTACTCGAGATTCAGAATGATTTGGATAATAAAGTGGTTTTAGCCGATGATTTGGAGAATGCCATCAGCACGTTAGAAAACGAAATTCTATCCAAAATTGAAGTTTTAGACCAAGTGGCGAAAGTGATTTCAACCAACAGAAAAAATGCTGTGCCGGTTTTAACGGATAGAATCACGTCTGTTTTATCGCAACTCGGAATGGTGAATGCCCGTTTTCAGTTTGAAATCAAACCATCGGAAACCTATAACACTTTTGGTAAAGACGAAGTGCAACTATTGTTTTCTGCCAATAAGGGAACCGATTTCGGTTTGTTGAAAAAGGTGGCTTCCGGCGGGGAATTATCCCGTATCATGTTGGCAGTCAAAGCGATATTGGCCGAATATTCCAAATTACCAACCATCATCTTTGATGAAATCGATACCGGAGTGTCGGGAGAAATAGCTCATAAAATGGGGGATATCATGAAAGCGATGAGTATAGAAATGCAGGTTTTTGCCATCACGCATTTGCCTCAGATTGCTGCCAAAGGACAACAACATTATAAGGTGTTCAAATCGGCTCAGGGAGAAAGTACGGTTTCCGAATTGAAATTATTAACCAGCGATGAAAGAATTGTTGAAATTGCCGAAATGCTATCAGGTAAAGACATTTCTGACTCGGCGCTAAATCACGCAAAAGCGTTGTTGAATTAATTTTTTAACTTACTTTTGTTACGCTTTATTTTCATACAAATAACAAACTAAACCAGAATAAAAAAAAATTAGGACATGATTATAGAACCTAGAATGCGAGGATTTATTTGTTTGACCGCTCATCCAAAAGGGTGCGAACAAAATGTAAAAAATCAAATTGAATATGTAAAATCAAAAGGTAAAATTAACGGACCAAAACGTGTATTAGTCATTGGTGCTTCTACAGGATTTGGTTTGGCTTCGAGAATTACAAGTGCTTTTGGTTCCGATGCTTCCACTATAGGTGTGTTTTTTGAAAAACCGCCAATGGAAGGAAAAACCGCTTCTCCGGGTTGGTATAATTCTGCCGCTTTTGAACAGGAAGCTCAAAAAGCCGGTTTATATGCTAAAAGTATTAACGGTGATGCGTTTTCAAACGAAGTGAAACAACAAACAATAGATATGATTAAAGCCGATTTAGGTCAGGTTGATTTGATTATCTACAGTTTGGCTTCTCCCGTTCGTGTGCATCCTGTGACCGGTGTTATGCACCGTTCTGTTTTAAAACCTATCGGAACTACTTTTACCAATAAAACTGTTGATTTCCACACAGGAAATGTTTCTCAGGTTTCGATTGAACCGGCAAATCAGGAAGATATTGACAATACTGTTGTTGTAATGGGCGGTGAAGACTGGTCAATGTGGATGGATGCCATGAAAGATGCCGGAGTTCTTGCTGATGGCGTTACAACGGTTGCTTATTCATATATCGGACCTGAAGTGACCGAACCGGTTTACAGAAAAGGGACTATTGGTAGAGCTAAAGATCATTTGGAATCTACCGCTTTCGAAATTACAGATAAATTAAAAGATATTAACGGAAAAGGATATGTTTCGGTTAACAAAGCATTGGTAACACAAGCAAGTTCAGCTATTCCTGTAATTCCGTTGTACATTTCATTATTGTATAAAATTATGAAGGCAGAGGGCATTCATGAGGGATGTATCGAACAGATTCAGAGATTGTTCCAACAGAGATTATATAACGGTTCCGAAATTCCTACCGATGACAAAGGCCGTATCCGAATTGATGATTGGGAAATGAGAGCGGATGTTCAGGCACAGGTTTCAAAATTGTGGGAAGAGTCCACAACAGAATCTCTTGTTGAAATTGGCGATTTAGCAGGTTACAAACAAGACTTCTTAAACCTGTTCGGTTTCGGTTTTGAAGGGGTCGATTATTTGGCTGACACTGACGAAATGGTTCAGGTATCGAGTATCGCATAAGCTAAATATCAAAAAAAAATAAACAAAAGAACTCACGCTTGTCGTGAGTTTTTTTTTGTGCATCCCCCACAATTCCTTACTATTTGAAATGTGTAAAACGAAGCAACTTTTTTATTGATTAAAAGAGGTAAGGGTTAATTATGTAGACTATTGATTAAAGTAGAAAAAAAAGTAAGTAAATAATTATTAATAGCCGATTGTTGCAATGTTATAAAAACACCTATGAGTGTTTTTTTATTTGTTTTAATAAAAAAATATAACACTAAATGCAGGTCTTTTTATATTTCATAAGTAAAATCTGTCTTGTATTGTTTTTTTTGAAACAATATTAAGTGTTTTTGTTATCTGCCACATTCTAATACTACGATTATGGTAATTATGTTAAATTCGGCCACACAAAAAAATATAACAAAAGCATGAAAAAAATTACTTTTTTTATTTATTTGCTGCTCTTTTCATTTGTAGGATTGAATGCGCAAATAATTACAATTGGAACTGGTACTTCTACACAAAGGTATCCTTTGGGGAACTATTTTGGTTATGAAAGATCAGCTTCAATTTATACTGCTGCAGAAATTGGCAGTTCCGGAAATATTGTTAATCTCTCATGGCAGGCAAACACCGCCGGAGCAGCCAGGCCAATCGTTGTTTATTTAATGGAAACAAGTAGTCCTACTTTAACAGCGGGAACGTGGGCTAATCAGATTTCTGGGGCTACTCAGGTTTTTTCGGGAACTGTAACTCCGGCTGTTGGTTGGAATACAATCAATTTATCAGTCCCTTTCAATTATACGGGTGGCAGTAATAACTTAATGGTTCTTGTAGAAGCTAATTTTGGAGGCGGTGGTAATGGAGCAGGAGCTGCAGGGAATTCGGTTAGATATTCTGCTGCGACTTCACAACACGAATATTGGCAACAAGATACCAATGTCCCTACAGGAAATGGAACGGTTACGAATAATAGACCTAATATTCAAATTACTTATGATACACAATGTTCCGGTACACCAGTTGCAGGAACGGTAATGCCTGTATCTCAAAACCTTTGTACGGGGGCAACTCCTGCTGCTTTAGTTGCAACAGGTACTGTTGTCTATCTGGGAACAAGTTTTCAATGGGAAGAATCAGATGATAATGGAGTAGGAGATGCTTGGGCGCCGGTTGTTGGAGGTTCGGGAGCCAATACAACGACTTATACTCCACCAACTTTTTCAGGAACACCAATTTATTACAGATTAAACGTAACCTGTACGAACTCTGGTTTATCTGGTTATTCAACAATTGTTAGTATACAAAATCCTATTGTTCCTGCAACACAGGCATCGACTTTAAATTTTACTAATACACTATATACCAATACAACGGCAAGCTGGACGAATGGAAATGGTGGAAGAAGATTGGTGATTGTTAGCAATAATGCCAGTATAACCGATCCTGTAAGTGCGAGTGGACAACCGGCTAATACGGCTAATGCTGTTTATGCGGGAAGCGGTCAGCAGATTGTGTATGATGGGACAGGGACTTCTGTTTCTGTTTCCGGACTGACTTGTAATGCAACTTATTATTTTAAGGTTTATGAATATGTAAGATGTGGTTCAGGACCATATGATTATTATTATAATGTAACTTCGGGAACAAATGTGGCTTCGGTTCTTACCTCGCAGCCAAGTACAGCTACACTTCCTGTTAATAATACTTTTTCTGGTTTTACAGGGGCAAATTTGAGTACAGTATTCCCAGGATGGTATGAAGCAGCTATTGCAACCGCTGCGGGTTCTACACCATCTGATTCAGCTCCTGGAGGTTCAACTTCGTCCTGGACTAATTCCACTGTATTCGGGTCAAGTGCAAAATTGAATCTATTTACAAATACAAGAAACGAGTGGATCGTAGGTCCTAAGGTTACTTTAACTGCAGCAAGCCGTCTTAAATTTAGAGCTGCTATAACAGATTATAACGTTTCTACACCTGATCCTGTAGGAATGGCTGGTACGGATGATAAAGTTGATGTTTTAATATCTACAGATGCTTGTGGCAGTTCTTGGACTGTTTTACAAACTTTCAATGCCGCAAACACAACAACATTGACAAATGCACTTACGGATTATTTATTTGATTTATCAGCTTATACAGGTCAGACAGTACAAATTGCTTTTAGGGGTTCAGACGGACCTCTTGATGATGCACCGGATTATGATTTCCATATCGCTAATGTTCTTATGGAGTTAATACCTGCATGTAATCAGCCAATAGGCTTGAGTGCAAATAATGTAACTTATTCCTCTGCAAATTTATTGTGGACTGCCGGAGGTTCTGAAACGTTATGGAATGTTCAGTGGGGGGCTTCAGGTTTTGCATTGGGGACAGGAACAATTGTTAATGGAGTTGCCAATACTTATCCATTATCTGGTCTGGCACCCAATACAAGTTACCAGTACTACGCTCAGGCAGATTGTGCTGCAAGCGGTACAAGCACTTGGTCAGGTCCGTTTACTTTTTACACTGGATACTGTTTACCATCAGGTACCAATGCATCTACTTATGTTAATTCGTTCACTACGACAGGAGGCGGTGTAAATATTTCAAATACAGCGTCTGGTTTGTCAACTAATAACTATGGTGATTTCTATGCTGTAAATAGCGTATCTCAAGCTCCTAATCAGGCTTTCAATTTCGAGGTTGCTATAGTTGGAGGTACAGTGGGTTGTGCTATCTGGGTAGATTGGAATAATAACTTACAGTTTGAATCATCTGAAAGAGTTTACAATACTACTTCATATGGTAATGGACCTTTTACAGGATCAATTACAATTCCAAACGGAACTGCTAATGGTAGTTATGGAATGAGAGTTTTAATCGATTGGAATGCCTTAAATCCTGCAAATCCATGTGGTTTTGTTTCAGGAAGAGGAGAGGTTGAAGATTATAAATTAATTGTTGATAGCGCATTATCATCCGTTTCTTTTGATTCAACATCATTCAAAGCGTATCCAAACCCTGTTAAGGATGTATTGAATTTATCGTATTCTTCGGAGATTTCTTCCGTGGAGGTGTACAATATGTTAGGTCAAAACGTATTAACAAAAACGTTAAATGTTGCACAGGGACAAATTGATATGTCAAACCTGAATTCCGGTAACTATATCGTAAAAGTTACTGCTGATGGTTTAACCAAAACCATTAAGGTTATAAAAAAGTAAGCGGTAATTAGTTTCTGCTTTTAAATGAAAGAGGCTGTCACAAAAGACAGTCTCTTTTTTTGTTTAAGAAATTAATTTCCATCTGTTTGGTTTCGGTTTTGAATAACGGAATTATCCTGTTGAAATTTCTAAAGAAGTTAGGATTCAGGATGTTGTGTAAGTAAAATCTATAGCAAAGTGTTATATAAGTAACAGAAATTTTAAGTTTTGTGTTATGTTGTTTTGTTTAATCACATGTTAAATAATTGTTGTTATATTTAAGATATAACTTTAAAAAACAGAACATGAAAAAAATTACTTTTATTCTATTATTGGGTCTCTTGTTTTTTTTTGACGGACATGCTCAGGTGGCTTCTTACACCTTTGCGCAGTCTAATGAACCGTACATGGAGATTACAGGAGGTACTATTTTGGGTACTTCGACGACTGCAACAAGTTTCGACAGTCAGGTGTGGACAATTGATGATGGTTCAATTCCTTTCAATTTTAATTTCAATGGAACTAATTATACCGGTTGTAAAGTAAACAGTAATGGTTACATAACTTTTGGAACCACTTTGCCTTCGGCATTTACTTCTACTCCAATTTCTTCTACTACTGCTTATAGCGGAGCGGTTTCGGCCTGGGGAGGAGATTTATGTGGTGTTTTCGTTTCGGATCTTATAACCGGGGAAACCAGTTGGGAAGTGGTAGGAACTGCTCCAAACCGTGAGTTTGTAGTTCAGTTTATGAACTGGAGACCAACTTACTCTTCTATTACAACGAATATTCCATACATGAATTTTCAGATAAGATTGGTTGAAACTTCAAATCTGGTGAAGGTTGTTTATGGGCCAACAGGTTACGTAGTTGGTTCCACTGCTGCTTCCGGAACCCGACAAATTGGACTGAGAGGAGCTACCAATACTGACTACAATAACAGATTAAGTGCAGTAGGTACTTTATTTACAGCTTCAACGCAGGGTACAGCTAATAATTCCAGTCAGGCTTTTAACACGACTGCTGCCACACCGGGAATGCCTACTGAGGGATTGACATATATCTGGAGTCCTCCTGCACCTTGTACGGGAACTCCAACTGCGGGTTCCGTTTCTCCCACAAGTCAAAATGTTTGTATTGGCTCAACGCCTGCTAACTTAGTAGCAACGGGCTATAGCACGGGGGCATCAGGTTTTACATTTCAATGGGAAGAATCTAATGATAATGGTGTAACAGATGCTTGGGCACCGGTTGTTGGAGGTACAGGGGCCAACAGTCCAACTTACACGCCTGCGGCCTTTTCAGGTACAGCTATTTATTATAGATTGAATTTTACTTGTGGAGGTTCCGGTCTGTCTGCTCAAACTGCCTCTGTAATGGTTGCTGGTTCCATCAATCCTACAAATCAAATCAGTAATGTTGCAATTCCTGCAGCAACTGTCGGATACTCACAGGCTTTGGTTAACTGGACAAATGGTAATGGAAGCAGAAGAGTAGTTTATATCAGTAATTCTGCAACCTTTACAGATCCTGTTAACGGTAATGCACCTGCTTTGACTGCAAACGCGGTTTATGCCGGTTCGGGAGAGCAAATAATTTATGACGGTACAGGAACAAGTGTAACCGTAACAGGTTTATCCGCAGCAACACAGTACTACATCAAAGCATATGAATATGTGAGATGTGGTTCCGGTCCCTATGATTACTTTTTTAATGTGACAACCGGAACCAATACCGGTAACTTTACCACATGTTCCAGTTATACTGTACCAGCTACTGAAAACTTCACTACCTACGTGCCGGGTTGTTGGCAGGAAGCTGATAACGGGGATTTAACGGCAGGTCCTTCTACATTTGGTTCCAGTAGCTGGCTTGACGATGGATTTGGAAATGTTGGGACAACAGGTTCCGCCAGATATAATGTTTTTACTACTGGTGCAAATGACTGGATTATGTCTCCCTTGTATGTTATTCCGGTATCGGGATATGAACTGAAATTTGATGCTGCTGCGACACAATATGCAGCTACGACAGCGCCAACAACACCTTGGGAAGCTGATGATTTTGTAGAAGTACTTGTTTCTACGGGAACTAATAACTGGACGGTATTGTATACGTATAACAATACTAATGTTCCTTCTAATGTCGGTTCTACAAATATTATTGATTTAGATGCTTATGCAGGTCAGACGGTACGATTTGCATTTAGAGCAGTTGAAGGTGCGGCTAATGGCTCTGCCGATATTGATTTTTCAATTGATAACTTTGAAATCAGATTAACTCCGGCTTGTTCTAATCCTATCGGATTGGTTGCAAATGGTATTACCGATACTTCAGCTACTATTTCCTGGACGGCAACTACAGGTAACTATCAGTATGTTTTAGATAATGTGGCCACTGATCCGGCCGGGTCAGGTACGACTTTGTCAGGGGAAACTTTTAATGCTACTCCATTGACTCAAAATACAACTTATTATTTCCACGTAAGAACGGTTTGTGCGGGACCAATTTACAGTCCTTGGTCAACGATTTCGTTTACAACCCTGGCAACACCGCCAGTAAATGATAATTGTGCAAATGCAATTGCTTTGACACCTGGTGGAGTTTTTGGTGATCAGGATGTTGCCGGGACAATTAATGCAGCTAACACTACTTCCGGTATTACTCCTAGTTGTCAGGCTAGTTTTACTGCGGATGTATGGTATAGTGTTGTTGTTCCTGCCTCCGGAAACATAACAATTGAAATACAGGCAAGTACATCGAATTCGATGACGGACTCCGTTGTAGCTGCATTTTCAGGTTCATGTGGAACATTGACTCAAATTGGGTGTGATGACGACGGTAATGCTGGAGGTTCAAATGATTTAATGTCGCTTTTATCCTTAACTGGAAGAACTTCCGGTGAGGTGATTTATATTGGGGTTTGGAAATATAATACTACTGCTCCAACGGCATCAAACGGTCAATTTGTTATTGCTGCATACGATGCTTCTTTAAGTACGGGGTCTTTTGATTCGACTTCATTCAAAGCGTATCCAAACCCTGTTAAAGATATACTTAACTTGACTTATTCAAGTGAAATTTCTTCTGTGGAAGTTTACAATATGTTAGGTCAGAATGTGATGACAAAAACGTTGAATGTGTCCCAAGGGCAAATCGATATGTCAAATCTGAATGCGGGTAATTATATTGTTAAAGTTACTTCAGACGGTTTAACAAAGACAATTAAGGTTATCAAAGAGTAATTTGTTTTTACCGTTTTAGAAAAATATGTGAGGCTGTTCTTTTCGGACAGCCTCTTTTTTTTGGAATCATCATATTTTAAATAACTTTTTGTTATAATTTATTGTGTGAATTTTTTTATTTATTTTTAACAGAAATGTAATTCACAACATTTTTATTAAAATTTAATGTTTTTAATTGAAAAAAACGTAATTCAGATGTTATTTTAATTTAAAAAAATATTATTTTCGATAAAATTTTTAACAAAAAACTTATATGAAAAAAATTACTCTTTTATTTTTATTTTTTGTGTTTGGATTACAGGCTTTTGCTCAATCCACATGTACACAAACATTTACGGTATCCGGGCAAGATGGCGGCCCTACTGTATTAACTATTAATGCCAGCAGTATAAATTGTAACGGAACCGGTACGGTAGCCAGTATGAGATTAATAAATGCTGCCGGAAGTTTGGCTTCAGGTTTTTGTGCATCTGATGGTTCAGATTGGTATGGTTTTGATCTTTCAGTAAACGGTGGATCTGTTATTACCGGATGTGCTGCCGATTTTAATAATGTAGACATTACAGGTTTTTCATCATTAACAATTACGTCACATGATGATGATAACTACTCCGATAGTGTTACGATCACAATAGATGTGGAAGTTACCTTTACGGCCACAGCAGTTCCAGGGTGTACAGCGTTAAGCACGCCTGCAAATGGAGCGGTAAATGTAATGGGATCACAAATTTCATGGCCGGTTGCTTCAGGCGGTGCCACAGGATATAAATTAAATGTAGGTACTACTGCTGGTGGAACTAATGTTTTAAACATGCAGGATGTTGGAAATGTGCTGACTTATAATTTGGGAACTTTGACACCGGGAACAACTTATTATGTAAAAGTCACACCTTATAATGCAGTAGGTGATGCTGTGGCTTGTACAGAAAGTAGTTTCACTACATGTGGTGCAATCACAGTTCCAGCTTCAGAGGATTTTTCAGTTTTTCTTCCGGGATGTTGGCAAAGAGCCGATAACGGAGATTTAACAGCCGGACCGGCAAGTTTCGGGACAAGCAGTTGGGGTGAAGACGGATTTGGTAATAATGGATTTACCGGGGCTATCAGATACAACCTTTACTTGGCTTCTGCCAACGACTGGGTAATATCTCCGGTGTATAATATTCCTGCTACTGGCTATGAACTTAAATTTGATGCAGCCGCAAATCAATACGCATCAACAAATGCTCCAACTACTCCTTGGGAGTCTGATGACACCGTTGAGGTTTTGGTTTCGACCGGACTGAATAACTGGACTGCTTTATATACTTATAATGATACAAATGTGCCTTCAAACGTTGGAACCACAAATATTATTGATTTAGATGCCTATGCTGGTCAGAATGTTCGTTTTGCATTCAGAGCAGTTGAAGGTACCGCTGACGGAGGTGCTGATATTGATTTTTCAATTGACAATATGCAAATCAGATTGACACCGGCATGCGTTGAACCTACAGGGGTAATAGCAAGTAATGTAACGCATTCTTCAGCTGATATCGCATGGAATGTTACAACGGGTAACTATCAGTATGTTTTAGATCAGGTGGCTACTGATCCTGCAGGAGCCGGAACTTCAATTGCAACGAATTCATTTAATGCAACGCCATTAGCACCTGCAACGACATATTATTTCCATGTAAGAACGGATTGTGGAGGTACTTTCAGTATTTGGACTACCGTTTCTTTTACAACTTTAGCAACGCCTCCGGTAAATAACGACTGTAGTGGTGCAACTGTACTTACTCCAGGAGGTGTATTCTCTGAAAATCCTGAAGCAGTAGCATTATTAGGAGCTACTAATTCTAACCCGCCGGCACCTGGATGTGCTTCGTTCTTAGGGAATGATGTGTGGTATGCTGTAACAATTCCTGCATCAGGAACTTTAACCGTGGAAACCAATAATGACGGTTCAGGTAATTATGATACCGGGATGGCTGTATATTCAGGAACCTGCGGAGCTCTAACTCTGATTGAATGTGATGATGATGACAGTTTAGACGGTGCTTATTCAATGGTTAATTTAACAAGAACACCTGGAGAAGTTGTTTACGTGAACACATGGAGATACGGTGGTGGAGCTGCAATTGCATATCAGATAGCCGCTTACGATGGTACTTTAAGTACTGGTTCTTTTGATAGTAGTGCTTTTAAAGCCTATCCAAATCCTGTTAAAAACGTATTGAATTTATCTTACGCTACGGAAATATCTTCTGTAGAAGTGTACAATATGTTAGGTCAAAATGTAATGACTAAAACATTAAATGTTGCGCAAGGACAAATTGATATGTCTAACCTAAACGCCGGAAACTACATTGTTAAGGTTACGGCTGATGGTTTAACCAAAACTATTAAAGTTGTAAAACAATAATTTGTATTTTAATTACTATAGAAAGAGGCTGTCTGAAAAGACAGCTTTTTTTGTTTAAGAAAAAGAATAGTACAGATGTGACTTTTTTAAATTTTAAATTATTGCTAGAGTTAAAATATTGGATCCGAAAAAAAAGCTATGTAAGAAATAGTGTTAATATTTTTGTTGTAAAAATATTTCATTTGTTTATTTTGTGAAAAAAATGTTATTTTTACCAAAAAATAAATATATTTTTATGAAAAAAATTACTTTTTTACTTTTCTTTTTTGTGTTTGGATTGCAGGTGTTTGCTCAATCCACATGTACACAAACATTTACGGTATCTGGGCAAGATGATGACCCTACTGTATTAACAATTAATGCCAGCAGTATTACTTGTAACGGAACCGGTACTATATCCAGTATGAGATTAATAAATGCTGCCGGAAGTTTAGTTTCAGGAGCTTGTGCATCCGACGGTTCTGATTGGTTTGGTTTTGATCTTTCAGTAGATGGAGGAACAGTTATTACCGGATGTGCTGCCAATTTTAATAATGTAGACATTACAGGTTTTTCATCATTAACAATTACATCACATGATGATGATAACTTCTCCGATGGTGTTACCATCACGATAGATGTGGAAGTTACCTTTACGGCGACAGCAGTACCGGGTTGTACAACGTTAAGTACTCCTACGAATGGAACTGCCGATGTGTTGTCATCACAAATTTCATGGCCGGTTGCTTCAGGTGGTGCCACTGGATATAAACTGAATGTAGGTACTACTACAGGTGGAACAAATGTTTTAAACATGCAGGATGTTGGAAATGTCCTTACTTATGATTTAGGAACTTTGACTCCTGGTACAACTTATTATGTGAAAGTTACTCCTTATAATGCAATTGGTGATGCTGTTGCCTGTGCCGAAACCAGTTTTACCACTTGTGGTACAATCACGGCCCCTGCTTCAGAGGATTTTTCAGTTGATCTTCCGGAATGTTGGCAACTGGCTGATGGCGGAGATTTAACAGCCGGACCTTCAGGTTTCGGAGATAGCGATTGGTCAGCGGATGGGTTTGCAAATAACGGAACTACCGGTGCAATTAAATATAATATTTATGCTGCTTCTGCCAATGACTGGATAGTGTCACCGATGTTTACTATTCCGGCTACAGGTTATGAACTTAAATTTGATGCGGCAGCAACACAATGGAATAATACAACTGCTCCAACAACCCCTTGGGAGTCTGATGATACCGTTGAGGTTTTGGTTTCGACCGGACTGAATAACTGGACTGTTTTATATACTTATAATGATACAAATGTACCTTCAAACGTTGGAACCACAAATATTATTGATTTAGATGCCTATGCTGGTCAAAATGTTCGTTTTGCATTCAGAGCAGTTGAAGGTACCGCTGACGGAGGTGCTGATATTGATTTTTCAATTGACAATATGCAAATAAGATTGACTCCGGCATGCGTTGAGCCTACAGGGGTGATAGCAAGTAATGTAACGCATTCTTCAGCTGATATTGCATGGAGTGTTACAACAGGTAACTATCAGTATGTTTTAGATCAGGTGGCTACAAATCCTGCAGGAGCCGGAACTGCAATTACAACGAATTCGTTTAATGCAACGCCATTAGCACCTTCAACGACATATTATTTCCATGTAAGAACGGATTGTGGAGGTACTTTCAGTATTTGGACTACCGTTTCTTTTACGACATTGGCTACTCCTCCTGCAAATGATAACTGTGCTAATGCAACTGCACTTACTGCTGGTGGTGTTTTCTCAGATAACCCTGTTACAGGAACGAATGTTGGGGCTACTTCTTCGGCAGGGGAAACAGCTCCGGGCTGTGCTAATTATTCAGGTGGAGATGTTTGGTTCTCAGTAGTAGTTCCTGCATCTGGAAATTTAACTTTTGAAAATAATACTGATGCTGGAGGTATTACGGATTCAGCCGCGGCAGTTTACAGTGGTGTTTGTGGGGCATTGGTTTTGATTGATTGTGATGACTCAAGCAGTTCTGATCCGAATGATCAGCCATTAATCCAGGTAACAGGAAGAACTCCCGGAGAAGTATTGTATTATAGAGTATGGGAATATGGTAATAATTCATTCGGAACATTTAAAGTATCTGCTTACGATGCTTCTTTAAGCACGGGTTCTTTTGATACTACTGCTTTTAAAGCCTATCCAAACCCGGTAAAAAACGTACTGAATTTATCTTACGCAACAGAAATTTCGTCTGTAGAAGTCTACAATATGTTAGGACAGAATGTAATGACAAAAACGTTAAATGTTGCCCAAGGACAAATTGATATGTCAAACCTAAATGCAGGTAACTATATTGTTAAGTTTACTGCTGATGGTGTAACACAAACAATTAAAGTTATCAAACAATAACAATTTCGACTAATTGTTTTAAAAAGCCGCTTTTCGAAGCGGTTTTTTTATTTTTATACCATTACCTTTGTTAAAATTTAGTTGAAGTAATGTATTTTTCGTTTATTATTCCGGTTTTTAACCGCCCCGATGAAATAGAGGAACTGCTGAAAAGCATAGCAGAACAGAATTATCATGAAGATTTTGAGGTAGTCATTGTCGAGGACGGATCAACGATCCCTTGTCATGACGTAGTAAAAAAATATGAAGGAAAAATGTTCATTTCCTACTTCAATAAACCGAATTCAGGACCTGGTGATTCAAGGAATTTCGGAATGAAACAGGCGATGGGAAGTTATTTCCTGATCCTGGATTCCGACTGTATTTTGCCTGAAAACTATCTGACCTCAGTGAATACAAACCTGAAAAATAATTTTGTGGATTGTTTTGGGGGACCTGATAGTGCTTTGGATTCTTTTTCCTCCGTTCAGAAAGCAATAAACTTTACGATGACATCGTTTTTAACAACGGGAGGTGTTCGTGGAGGATCCGAAAAAATCGGGAAATTCCAGCCGAGAAGTTTTAACATGGGACTATCCAAAAAAGCATTCGAGGCTTCAGGCGGTTTCGGAAATATTCATCCCGGTGAAGATCCGGATTTATCAATTCGTTTATGGAAACTAGGATTCAAAACCAGACTGTTCAAAGATTCATACGTATACCACAAACGAAGAATCGATTTCAGTAAATTCTACAAACAGGTAAATAAATTCGGGAAAGCCAGACCGATATTGGATTCCTGGTATCCAAAACACAGCAAACTGACGTTTTGGTTTCCGACACTTTTTTTGTTCGGATTCGCCGTAGCAGTTGTTTTATCAGTCTTCGGATTTTTAATTCCGATTAAAGTTTATGCCGCCTATTTCATTCTGCTGTTCTGGGTAGGTTCCATCGAAAACCTGAATCCGTGGATCGGGTTTTTATCCGTTTTTGCGGCAATGTTCCAGTTTACGGGTTATGGTATTGGTTTTTTACAGTCGTTCATTAAAATCAAAATAAAAAAACAGCAACCCGAGAAAGCATTCCCGGAGTTGTTTTTTAAAAAATAATATGACAAAGATAATCGGACTTACAGGCGGAATAGGTAGCGGAAAATCAACCGTCGCCGGTTATTTTAAAGAACTCGGTGTCCCGGTTTATATTGCCGATGATGAGGCTAAAAAACTGATGGATTCACCGGAAATGGTAAAAAAAATACAATCGGTCTTTGAAGAAAACATAACCGAGGATAATCGGTTGAACAAAAAAAAGATGGCCGATATCGTTTTTTCCGATCCGGAGCAACTCAATAAATTAAACAGTATCGTTCATCCTGAAGTAAGAAATCATTTTATTTCATGGGTAAAAGCGCATAAAAACCACCCTTTTGTCGTTAAAGAAGCAGCGATTCTTTTTGAAAGCGGCAGTTATAAAGACTGTGATAAAATCATTCTTGTAACGGCACCGAAGGAAATCCGGATTCAAAGGGTAATGAACCGTGATAAGGTAACTGAAAATCAGGTTTTGGAACGCATTGAAAATCAGTGGCCTGACGAAAAAAAAATCCCTCTATCGGATTATATCATCCAAAATATTGATTTTGAAAATGCGAAAATTTCAGTCGGCGAAATTCTTAAAGAATTGAATAAAATGTAAAAATCATAGCAGATGTTAATCTTTGGTTAATGTTTTTAAGGTCTAAATGTTAAAATGTTAATTTTGTTTTGATGAATAAAATGCGTTTCCGATTGCTTGTTGTTTTAATGAGTTTGTCCCTTTTGGGGATAATTCTCGTTCAGTTGTATTGGATTGACACTTCCTATAAAAATAGCGAAGAACAATTCAAATTTCACGTACAGCAGGTTATAGGAAATGTAGCCACCAAACTGGAGCAGCAGGAGGCTTTTGAGTTTTACAGATGGTATGATAAACTGACGGACAGTATAGGTAAAGCGCCAAAACAAAGCGAGTTGAAAGAATACTTCTTTGTGGAACGCAATCCGAAAACAAACGAGCAGATTATTTATTCCAACACCATCATCGCTGAAGATTACGGTTTGAATCGTTCGTTCTTTGATAAGAATTCTGACTCGGTCCCGGTTAAAAGTTTTGTAGCCAAACGGAAAACAGAAATCTATAATGGAAACATTATTGATAATTCCGGAATGCGCAAAAACAATACCCCTGATATAACCATCGAAAAAACGGGTGCCCTGAATATTTTGGATAAAGCCCAATTCGAAATTTATTTTAAAGATTACTTGGCTTTAAAACCAATACAGGACAGGATTACGAAAGAGCGACTTAACGCAATGCTGGAAAACGAATTGCGACAATACGGAGTGAAGACGCCTTTCGAATTCGGTATTTACAGTGATGGTCTTGCGACAAAAATTAAATCAGAAGATTTTAACTACGACAAGAAATCAACTTACGGAATTCCGGTTTTTACCGATAACGACAATGAAAACAAATATCAACTGCTGGTGAGTTTTCCTCAAAAAGGTAAGTTTCTGTTTTCATCATTGGTAGGAATCACGTCGCTTTCGCTGATTTTCACACTGGTAATTATCGTGGCCTATTTCAGCGCCCTGAATCAGTTGATTAAGCAAAAGCAGATTTCGGAAATCAAAACCGATTTCATTAATAATATGACCCATGAGTTTAAAACGCCTATCGCAACCATCAATCTTGCTTTAGATGCGATCAGAAACCCAAAAATCATAGAAGACCGTGAGAAAGTAGAACGCTACCTGCAAATGATCAGAGATGAGAACAAGCGCATGCACGCGCAGGTGGAAAATGTACTCCGCATTTCAAAACTGGAGCGAAAAGAGTTAGAAATAAGCAAAGAACCAACAGACGTTCACGATATTATTGAAGATGCCATAGAACACGTTAACCTGATTGTGGAAGATCGCGGAGGTGTGATTACAAGCAATCTGGAGGCGAAGCGAACAACCATTCTGCTGAATGACGTTCACTTTACCAACGTGATGGTTAACATACTGGACAATGCCATAAAATATTCTCCTGAAGCCCCAATAATAGAGGTTTCAACGGAAAATGTCAAAGATTTTGTCCTGATTAAAATAAAAGACCAGGGAGCCGGAATGAGCAAAATTGCCCTGAAAAGAATATTTGAAAAGTTTTACAGAGAACATACCGGTGATTTACACAACGTAAAAGGACACGGTTTAGGACTGGCCTATGTAAAAAGAATCGTAGAAGACCACAATGGCCAGATTTTTGTGGAAAGTGAAAAGGGGAAGGGAAGTACCTTCACAATTAAAATGCCTTTAATAAATTAAAAAATATGGATGCAACCAACAAAAAAATTCTATTAGTAGAAGATGATCCAAATTTCGGAGCGGTATTGAAAGATTATTTAATCATAAATGATTTTGATGTAACCTTGGCTAAAAACGGAATGGAAGGTTTCGAAAAGTTCAAGAAAGACAACTACGATTTGTGTATTCTTGATGTAATGATGCCTTACAAAGACGGTTATACCCTGGCGCGCGAAATACGCGAGAAAAACAAAGAGGTGCCTATTATTTTCCTTACGGCTAAATCCATGAAAGAAGACGTACTGAAAGGATATAAGGTTGGAGCCGACGATTACCTGAACAAACCATTTGATTCGGAAGTGTTATTGATGAAAATAAAAGCCATCATCCTGCGTAAAGCTTCCGAGACCAAAACGGATAATACGAAATTTGAATTCGAAATCGGTAAATTCCACCTGAATTCAAAACTTCGTTTCTTAACATTTCCTGACGACGAACCTATTAAATTGTCGCCTAAAGAGAATGAGTTGCTGAAAATGCTGGCATTGCATGAAAACGATCTGATGCCTCGTGAATTGGCATTAACTAAAATCTGGAGAGATGATAACTATTTTACTTCCAGAAGTATGGATGTTTACATCGCCAAATTACGTAAGTACCTGAAACAGGACGAAGATGTCGAAATTTTAAATATTCACGGTGAAGGTTTCCGTTTGGTAATCAAAGGAAAAGCAGCCGAATAACAACATTGATTAATTATATTGTAAAAGAAGCTCTGAGAAATCAGGGCTTTTTTTTTTTTGAAACTGATCCGGCTTTCCGCTACAGGATTTTTCATAAAAAAAGGAGTTCCAAAGAACAAAAAAGAGCTTCCGTTGGTCGCTTTTTTTCTTCAGGAACTCCAGATTTTTTATCAAAAAATGCCTTTCGCTGCAAATGAAATTCACTGAACACCAATTAAAATAAACGTACAGTGAAGTAATTCGGGTTAGGGCGTGGCTGTTAACCGAATTGTTTTATCTCCAGAACACAATCTGCTAAAATCAGTTTAATCTGTGAAAATCTGCGAAATCGGTGTTTTAAACAGTTACGTCCAAATAATTGAAGAAATTCAAAAATGGTAATGTTTTCTAAACGCAATCTGCTAAAATCGGTTAAATCTGCGTGCAAAAAACATACAAAGAAGCGCTTACTTCCGTTCCAAAACCAAAGCAAAACAAACCTTATCGTCTTTGGTAACTGAAAAATAACCATGATCTTCATCCGAATGGATTTCCACCTGGTCATCCAAATTCAGTTCCCTTAAAAAGTTCATCTCCAGACTCTTAATTTGCTGCTTCAGAATCGTTTTCGGATTCATTGTATCAAGACACCACTCTAAATATTTGGTGTTATTCACATGGTTTACAATGTCTAAATCCGACAAAACCACGGTTCGTTCCGTAATTTTCTCTGTTTCCTGCAGTATGTTTATGCGGGAAAAACTATGTTCAGTGGCTTTGTGATCACCATATTTATCAAAATGTTCGTGCGGTAAAGCTAAAGGCTCCGCTTTGCGGTGTTGTGTATTGAAAACTACCCAATACGTCGTTGCTCCGGCAATTTTCTTTCCGTCAAGATACATTTCTATATTACGAATGGAGCGCGAGCCTTCCAGATTTTCGATCCACGTTTTTACGGTGACTTTATCCTGCCATTTTGGTAATGAATCAATTTCAATACGAATCCGGCTCAAAACCCAAGCCTGATGATGCTCCTGCATATCGTTAAAACTCAGCCCACCCAAAATGGAATGTTCCGCGGCGGTAAGCTGTAATAAATTGCACAAATCCACATACTTCAAATAAGCATTCGGAGCGCATTGGGTAAAATTAATGTCCCATTCGTGCTCATAAAAGGAAGTGAAGTCGGGTGAAATTGGCATTTTGATGAGTTATGTGTTATGAGAGACAAGAGACAAGAGACAAGAGACAAGAGACAAGAGACAAGAAATCTTTAAATATGTGAAAATTATATCCATTATCGGTTATATCTCTTTTCTTCAGTGTTGCTTCTATTTTCTATTTCCGATTCTACAAAGTTAGTGATTTCCGAAATATCCGTCAGATAATCAAACCAGTTAGTGTTCTCGGTACGTTTAAACCAGGTAATCTGGCGCTTGGCAAAACGACGCGTGTTTTTCTTGATTTCTTCAACCGCAAAATCCAGGGTCGTTTTTCCGTCGAAATAATCAAATAATTCGCGATATCCGACTGTTTGTAAGGCGTTCAAATTTCTGTTCGGATATAAAGCCTGTGCTTCTTCCAACAAGCCTTCTTTCATCATCAGATCCACGCGAAGGTTAATGCGTTCGTACATTTTTTCCCTTTCAGCTTCCAGACCGATAACGATAGGAGTGAAGTTGCGGGTATTTTTCTTTTGTCCGATAAAAGAAGAATAGGGTTTTCCGCTTCCGATACAAACTTCCACAAAGCGCATCATACGCTGTGGATTAAGCAAAGTTTGCGGATTTTCTGCGGTTATTTTGGTAAAGAAACCGATATCTCTTTTTTCTAATTCGTTTTGCAGATAGGTAATCCCTTTAGCTTCGTATTCTTTTCGGATTTCCTCGCGCACAGAGGCATCAATTGCAGGAAAATCATCAAAGCCTTTCAGTACGGCATCCACATACAATCCGGAACCGCCCACCATAATCTGAATGTTATTTTCTTTAAAAAGTTCGTCCAATTTGGCAAGCGCTTCGGTTTCAAAATCACCAACAGAATATTGTTCAAAGACCGATTTGTTCTGGATGAAATGATGTTTAGCCGCAGCCAATTCTGTTGGATTCGGAACGGCTGTACCGATAGTCATTTCTTTAAAAAACTGCCGGCTGTCACAAGAGATAATCTCACATCCAAAGTGCTGTGCTAATTTTATGCTTAAAGCGGTTTTTCCAATAGCTGTAGGACCGATGATGGTTATAAGGTAATTATTCATAGTCTAATTTTTCACCGCAATGATGGCAAAAACGGGCATCTTCATTAGTAATTATAGTAGTGCAAGAGGGGCATTTTTTAGCAGTTTCGTTGGCTTTCTGAATTCTTTTCGCAGCGGCAAATTCGGCCGTTACGATTCCGGTAGGTACAGCGATAATTCCGTAACCCATAATCATGATACAGGACGCTATGATTTGTCCGAGTATGGTAACAGGTGCAATATCACCATAGCCCACAGTGGTCAGCGTAACAATACACCAATAAATACTGGTGGGAATACTGGTGAAACCGCTTTCTTTCCCTTCAACTACATACATGACGGCGCCCAATAAAATGGAAACAATCAGTACGAAATAGACAAACACGATAATTTTCGTCCGACTGGCTTTAATGGCTAATTTTAATTGTGATTCCTGACCGGTAAAATGCACTAAATTCAATATTCCGAACAAACGCAATAAACGCAACGCCCGAATCACCGACAACATTCGCGAACCCGGAATGAAAAACGACAGATACATTGGCAAAATCGAAATGAAATCGACTATACCATAAAAACTGAAAATATAGTTAAGTGGTTTTTTATTGCAGATAATCCGCAGTATGTACTCTAAAGTGAAGGATATCGTAATAATCCATTCGGATATAATAATGAAGGAATGGTATTTGGCATCAAGCTTTTCCACCGATTCCAACATCACCAACAAAACACTCAGAAGAATGACACCAAGCAGAATTAAATCGAAAAGACGTCCCGCAACAGTATTTGAACCATAAATGATGATATAAATTTTCTGTCGAAGAATTTCGTATTCCGATTTGAATTTTTTCATGAAGTGATAAGTGATACTTCAAAGTTACTTAAAATCGGACAATTTTAATGACTTTCTTTTTTCGGATGTAGTTCAGGATAATGTTTCTCGAATCCCGGTTGTTTTCCATCGGAATGATGATATTCTTCAGAATTTCGATGTTGTTAATCTGATAATTCAGATCATAAAAACAATAGCCTTTGTAAATACCATTTTCAATCAATACGGCACTTCGCTCATTTACGTTTCTGCCCTGATCCACAATAACCATGCTTTGGCTTTGCAACTGATTGGTTTCCACAAAATGGGTAACCCTTTTGTTGTATTCTTCAGGCGCTTCTTTCCCGATACAAGCTCCGTAACATTCTTTTAAATCATACTGAAAACAGCTTTTCTTAGTATCGTACAAACCATTTACTTTCTGGCAAAGATGGTTTTCTTCGGTAATTTTATGCAACAACGATTTCCCTTCCTGAAGGGTGGCAAAAGAAGTGATTTCTTTTTTTCTGCCGTCGGTTTTCTGTACTTTCAATGCAATATACCCTTCCTTATTTTTTTCGGCATACAGCGCCCACGGAAAAATGGTTTTGCGTTGCGATCTGTTGTATGGAGGTCGGTTGATTTTTATTTCTTCGCTTTCTTTCAGGAGCGCAATCAATTCGCTTCCGGTTTCTTCGAAAGTGACCGCAAAAACCTCATTTTGCAGTTTCTTGGCTTTACGGTCGGTTCCCGTAAAATGTTGGTTTACGCGTTTTTTAACGTTCTTGCTTTTTCCGATATAGATGATGGTTCCGTCCTCACGGTGAATATAATAAATTCCGGTTTTTGACGGAATACTGTCGATAATGTCCAGCAATTTCGGCGACATGCCCGCTTTTACTTCCGTCTTGATGTAGCTTTTTACGATTTCTTTTTCAAGATCTTTGGACAAAAGCATTTTGAAAAGTTTCACGGTTGCCATGGCATCTCCCGTAGCACGATGCCTGTCGGCCATTGGAATTCCCAAAGCTCTTACCAATTTCCCCAAACTGTAGGAATGATGTCCCGGTAGTAATTTTTTGGAAAGTTCAACCGTGCAGAGAGTCGGTTTTTTAAAGTCGAATCCCAACCTTCGGAATTCGGTTTGCATGATCCGGTAATCAAACGAAGCATTGTGCGCCACGATGATACAACCATCTGTAATTTCAATAATACGTTTGGCCACTTCATAAAACTTCGGAGCCGAACGCAACATCGCATTGTTAATACCGGTAAGTTTCACCACAAAAGGCTGAATCGGAATTTCCGGATTGATTAAACTGATAAACTGGTCAACAATTTCATGACCATCAAATTTATAGATGGCGATTTCCGTAATACCTTCTTCGTTGTATTGGCCTCCCGTGGTTTCTATGTCTAAAATTGCGTACAAAATTCAGTATTCAGTGTTCAGTAATCAGTGTTCGGTTCGGGATAAAATTTCTTGTCTCTCCTATCTCCCTTTTCCCTTCTTGTTTCTTGCTTCTATTTTCTATTCTCCTCCTATCTCCCTCCAAATATACTACTTCCAATCCGAACCATCGTACTTCCGCATTCAATTGCAAGTTGATAATCGCCGGACATTCCCATGGAAAGGGTGGAAAGTTGAAAATTGAAAGCTGAAAATTCTTTGTATTTATCAAAAATCTCCTTCAGATGCAGAAACTCTTTTCTGATTTGTTCCTGATTATCCGTAAAAGTGGCCATTCCCATCAAACCTACAATTTTCACGTTTTCAAAAGTTTTAAATTCTTCTGAATTCAGAATTTCATTCAGTTCCTCCTCGTTTAATCCGAATTTTGTTTCCTCTTCGGCAATGGAAATCTGCAAAAGACAGTTGATGTTTTTTCTGTATCTCTTGGCTTGTCGGTTAATTTCTTTAAGCAATTTAAAACTGTCAACACCGTGAATCAACTTCACGTAGGGAACCATGTATTTTACCTTATTCGACTGAACATGACCAATCATGTGCCATTGGATGTCTTTTGGCATTTGCTGCCACTTTTCAGTCATTTCCTGAACTTTGTTCTCCCCGAAAATGCGCTGACCGGCGTCGTAAGCTTCCATCAGATCACTAACCGGTTTGGTTTTGGAAACCGCTACCAGAGTTACGTTTTCGGGAAGTGAAGATTTTATATGTTGAAGGTTGGATTGGATTGACATTTTTAATTTATTTTGGGAGATTAAAATCAGATGTGAAAAACATTTTCAAATCTTCAAATTGACACATTTTCAAATTATTAAAGCTCATAGACCACAAGCCCACTCCGTAATTTAGGTTCAATATACGTGCTTTTGGGAGGCATGATCAGATTTTCGTCGGCAATGGTTTTAATTTCTTCGATATCGATCGGGTAGAGCGTGAAACCCACTTCAAATTCCCCCTCGTCAATTAAATCTTTTATAGCAGAAACGGATTGTTTTCCGGGAATATAATCGATGCGCTCATCGTTTCTTAAATCTCCGATTCCCAACAGCGGGTGCAGGACTTTATTATACAAAATCTGTGCGTCAAGATTGTCCAAAATGCCTTTTTCATTTTTGTTACCCTTGTAGAACAATGCGTAAAATGAACCGTCAAGATACATTCCGAATTCGTTCTTGTTCTGCGGTTTCCACAATTCCTGATCTTTCGGTTTTATGATGAAATTTTGAGAAAGTTTTTTAATAAATTCCTCTTTCGAAAGTCCGTTCAGATCACGTATAATCCGATTGAATTCATAAATTTTGATATTACTTTCGGCAATCAGAAAACTCATGAAATACTGCAGGTTTTCCTTCCCCGTATGTTTGTTCTGTTCGTACAGTAATTCCGCTGAGGCGGAGCGATGATGACCATCGGCAATATAAAGATTCGGAATCTTTTCAAAATGTTCCTGGAGCCAATCGATTTCACTTTGTGTATCAATTTTCCACAACGTATGTTTTTCTTTGTTGGTGGTGGAAAATTCATAAACCGGATTCGTTTTTTTACGTAAACCGATAAAAGTGTTGATTTCGATGCTGTCCGGGTAAGTTATCAGTACCGGTTCGGTATTGAAGTTGGTCTTATGCAGGTACTCTTTGAAAAGCTCCACGCGGTATTGCAGCGTGTCTTCATGTTTTCTGATGACATTCTCCTGATAATCCTTAACGGAAGTTCCGGCAATAATTCCCGTGAAAATTCCCGATTTTGTCTGAATTTCATAAAGGAAAAAAACCGGGTTTTCCTCAGTAATCAGAATATTTTCCTCTTTGAAATCCCGGTATTTGTGCGCAACACCTTTAAAGCGTTTGTCCGTCGAAATTTTGTGCAGATTGGCATAAGCGGGATTAATGACATGCAAAAACGAATACGGATTAAAATTCAGCCAGGCTGCGAGCTCGGCCGGACTGTAATCGTCATACGTTCTGCAGGTCACCAACGCTACTTTATCTGCAATGGGACGAACTGCTTTAAAAGGAATTATTTTGGCCATTTATTGAGGGATAAGTGATTAGGGAAAAGGGATAAGTAGAATCTGATTTTCTTAAGACTTTTCCCTTGTCCCTTCTCTCTTTTAACTTTATGCAAATTGTTTAGAAACTTTCTCTGCCTTCTTGCTTTCGGAGTAATCGTAGAAACCTTCACCGGATTTCACTCCTAATTTTCCAGCCATTACCATGTTTACCAATAACGGACACGGAGCATATTTAGGATTTTTGAATCCGTCGTACATTACGTTTAGGATTGATAAACATACGTCAAGTCCGATAAAATCAGCTAATTGTAATGGTCCCATCGGGTGTGCCATTCCTAATTTCATAACCGTATCGATTTCCTGAACACCGGCTACACCATTGTATAATGTTTCTATCGATTCGTTAATCATCGGCATTAAAATTCGGTTGGCTACGAAACCTGGGTAATCGTTTACTTCGGTAGGTGTTTTACCTAATTTTACAGATAAATCCATGATGATTTTTGTCACTTCATCAGAAGTGGAATAACCACGAATGATTTCAACCAATTTCATAATCGGCACCGGATTCATAAAATGCATTCCGATAACTCTTTCAGGATGAACTACCTGAGCCGCAATTTGTGTAATGGAAATGGAAGAGGTGTTTGACGCTAAAATCACATTAAGGTCGCAAACTTCGCTTAATTGTTTGAAGATATTCAGTTTTAAGGTTACGTTTTCTGTCGCTGCTTCAACTACTAAATCACAACCTACAACGCCGTCTTTAATATCGGTGTAAGTGATAATGTTTCCGATGGTTTTGTGTTTGTCTTCTTCGGTAATGGTTCCTTTTGCTACCATTCGGTCAAGGTTACCGGCGATGGTTGCCATTCCTTTTTCAAGGGCTTTTTCTGAAATATCAATCAATTTTACGGTGAAACCCGATTGTGCAAAAGTATGTGCAATTCCGTTGCCCATGGTTCCTGATCCGATTACAGCTATGTTTTTCATTATTGTAGTATATAAAATTTTAAAGAATTTATAAGATTATTTGTTTTCCATGCAGTCGATAATCTGGTACGCCACGCGTAAAGCTTCTGTAGCCTGTTCCAGAGTAACTACCGGAGTGGTATTGTTGTTGATGGCATCGGCAAACGTTTCCAATTCGTCTAAGATAGCATTGTTGTGTTCCACCGACGGATTATCATAATAGATTTGTTTTTTAACACCTTCCGCATTCTGTAAAATCATATCGAAATCACCCGGAACTTCCGGTGCGTCTTTCATTTTTACCACTTCGCAGACCTTGTCAAGATAATCGACCGAGATGTAAGCGTCTTTTTGGAAGAAGCGCGACTTTCGCATGTTTTTCATCGAAATTCGGCTTGAAGTGATATTGGCCACACAACCGTTTTCAAATTCAATTCGGGCATTGGCAATATCAGGAGAATCACTGATGACAGAAACTCCGCTGGCACTGATATTCTTCACTTTTGAATTCACTACACTTAAAATGGCATCAATATCATGAATCATAAG
Source organism: Flavobacterium limnosediminis JC2902 (assembly GCF_000498535.1). Taxonomy (GTDB): domain Bacteria; phylum Bacteroidota; class Bacteroidia; order Flavobacteriales; family Flavobacteriaceae; genus Flavobacterium; species Flavobacterium limnosediminis. The sequence goes on from NZ_AVGG01000018.1 coordinate 47,739, forward strand.
ATCCAGAACCACAGGAACATCGGTACCTCTCGGATTGAATTCGGCCAATCGGTGCGTTTCGATAAACATCGGGTTTTCAATTTTATCTTTCACAGCCTTAAATGCCGGATTGAAGCGCTCCACATGACCAACCTGTCCTTTCACGTTATATTCTTTGGCCAAAGCTATGATTTCTTCGGCTTCTTCTACAGTGGTGGAAATCGGTTTTTCAATAAAAACGTGTTTGCCCGATTTGATGGCAACCCGCGCACATTTATAATGGGAAAGGGTAGGGGTAACGATATCGATTACATCGACCGCATGGATTAATTTCGCGATCGTGTCGAAATGTTTATAACCGAATTCGGCTGCAATTTTTTCGGCGTATTCCTGATTTTCATCGTAAAAGCCTACTAATTCATATTTTTCAGACTGATTGAGTAATCGTAAATGTATTTTTCCAAGGTGTCCGGCACCTAAAACGCCTACTTTTAGCATAGAAATCTATTTTTTATTTCATAACAGTTCGGCCTACAGCCTCGAGTGAACAAATGTAATATTATTTGTTTACAATTTAAAGTCAAAAGGTTGTCGTTTTTTAGAATTTTGATTTTGATTTTTGGGAATTTTAAGCCTATTTTTACCGAAATAAACATGCCGGAAAAGTGAGAGATTTAGCCAGACATCAAGGACTTAGAAATCAGTTGGTAACCATTTTGGAAAAGAAAGGGATTACTGATAGAAGCGTATTGGAAGCCATCAGAAAGATTCCGAGACACTTATTTCTGAATTCAGGTTTTGAAGATTTCGCCTATCAGGACAAGCCGTTCCCGATAGGAGCAGGGCAGACTATTTCACAACCTTACACAGTAGCATTTCAATCAGAATTACTTCAGGTTAAAAAAGACGATAAAGTTTTGGAAATCGGAACCGGATCGGGATATCAGACCGCGGTTTTGTATACGATGGGAGCCAAAGTGTATTCGGTTGAAAGACAAAACGAATTGTTTAAATCAACATCTTTATTGTTGCCTAAATTGGGCATCCGTCCGAAACATCTTGGTTTTGGTGACGGTTACAAAGGATTGCCGGGTTACGCTCCTTTTGACAGTATCATTGTAACTGCGGGTGCTCCGTTTATTCCGCAACCTTTAATGGCGCAACTTAAAATAGGAGGCAGACTGGTAATTCCTGTTGGGGAAAATGTTCAGGTAATGACGTTGCTTATCAGAAAAAACGAAACCCAGTTTGAAAAACACGAATTCGGTGATTTTCGTTTTGTTCCGCTTCTGGAAGATAAGAATTAGGAATTCCTTTTTTACTTTCTCTTAGGATCCAAAAAACCATCCTTTTCCATCTGTTTCACCACTTCTATCATAATATTATTGGTTGTGGTTTCAACATCCGTAATATTTGTAGATTTTGTGGTGCCTGTCCAAATCAGTTTATTCTGGTTTAACGAGAAAACGTTTGTTTCCACAATATAATGGGTGTTCTCCTGATAATAGCCGGGCGTATAAAAATTGGGGGAATAATAACCATACCAGTTGTCGAAACCATAGCCATAACCATATCCCATTCCGCCGTAATACATATCGGAATAAGTACCCGGTACGTAATTGGTTTCTTTTTCCATATTTACCAATCGCATGGTAATCACCCCGTCATAATTTTCGCTTTTGAGAATGCTTAACCGTTGTTCTTTAGTAAGATCAACCGTTGCTCCGTTTAAAAAAGCATACGAACTGTGGAATATCGGATTATTTGCTACGATCGTGTTTTCCGTATTTCTTCGGGTTCTTTCATCTTTCAACAATGCGACCACCATTACCTTTTTAAACTGTTCTTTCGCGGCATTGGATTCCGGATCTTTCCAACTGTTTACAATAACTGTGTCGGTACTGCCGCAACTCATAAGGGAGACGAACAGCAATAGAGCTACATATCTTTTCATGGTGTATCGGATAAAGTTCACACCAAGTTAAGAAAAATTTTATAAAAACGGATAATGTGCTGAAAATTAGTTTAGAACGATTTTTTTATACGGTCCAAATCGCGTTTTGTATCTTGCTCTTTAAGTGATTCGCGTTTATCGTAGGTTTTCTTTCCCCGACATAGTGCGATGTCCAATTTCGCCAGTCCTTTTTCGTTGGTAAAAAGACGCAGGGGAATAATGGTCAGTCCTTTATTCTGTACACTTTTTAAAAGACCTTTCAGTTCGCGTTTGTTAAGAAGTAGTTTTCGCTCGCTTTTTGCTTTGTGGTTGTAATGGGTTCCGTAAAGGTATTCTTCGATGTGAGAGTTGATCACGAAAAGCTCTGTTCCGTGAAATTCGCAGAAACTTTCAGCAATTCCGGCCTTACCCAAGCGAATGGATTTTATTTCGGTTCCGGTCAATACAATTCCAGCCGTATATTTTTCGAGAATTTCATAATCGAATTTGGCTCTTTTGTTAAGTATGTTGACCGTTTTTTGCATAGGATGGCAAATGTATGAACAAATTGAGGAAAGAACAATAGTTTAAGGTAATTTCAGCAATTGGTGCGTGATAAATTCTCCGACAATCGTTACTATATAAAGATTTCCAAAGTTATCCTCATCAATATCCGGATAGATGTCCTGATTGATCAGTTGGTTAACAAGCGTGGGTACGGTATTCATATGTCCGGCTATCAAAACCTTTTTTCCGATGCAGTCTTTCCGGAATTGCTGCATGTTGATATTTCTGAAACTATAGGTTTCGATTTCCTTTTTGTTTTTATGGGCGACCGGAGTAACGGTTTGGATTGTTCTTACATAATCGGTACTGTAAATCAGATCAAAATTGATTTCGGAAAATATCCTGCTCCAGTTTTCAGCCCGCTTTAAACCTATTTCCGTCAGATGTGGATTGCTTGAGTTTCCTTCTTTTTCGGCATGGCGAATAAAATAAAACACTGTGGATTCATTGGTTTGTTTGCTGAATTGCGATGATTCCGACATAGTATGGATTTTAAGCTGCTATTTATTTAAAAGCGAGTACACATAACTGTCGAGGTATTTTCCCTGCCAGTAGCAATCTTCCTTAAAATGACCTTCACGGATAAAACCGTTTTTTTCCAGCAGTTTCCATGATGCAAAATTTTCGGGATCGGTTATCGCTTCAATGGAATGCAGTTTCATTTCGTTAAAACCATATTTGATGATTTCAGTTAAAGCTTCCTGCATGATGCCCATTCCGTGAAAGTCGGCAGAAAGCATATAGCCTATTTCAGCCCTGTGGTTTTCGGGTTGCATCCGGAAATAACCAATATTGCCTATCAGTTTATTGTTTTCTTTCAGAGAAATTGCCCAATTGATGCATTCCTTGTTTTCCAGTAGGCCTTGCATGTATTCAATATGGGTTACCGCGTCTTCAATAGTTTTCGGCAGTTCTCTCGGAATGTATTTCATAATTTCCGGATTGGAACGCAAAGCAAACATTTCAGGAGCATCATCCTTTATGATCTGGCGAAGAATCAGACGTTCGGTGGTCAGGACAGGAAAAACAGAGAAATCGAAAGTGAGCATGTTTACTATCAGTTGATTAGTTTTTTTGAAATTATATTTTGAAAATAATATTGGAAAATTACTAAAAAAACACTGATGCCTTCGTTTTTTTGATTAAAATTATTAAATTTAGAAATCCAAAACTGACAAACTAACTATTAAGTACTATGAATTACAATTTTGAAACCATTGACAAAGAGAAAATCGGATCATTAACATTTCCTAATGAGGATGTTCTTGATGATGACAAAGAAGCCATTAAACAGCGAAAAGATGATTTGGACAGGGCATTGACCTTAGGGAATCTGGAACATCTGAAAATTAAGATTTATTTTGAAGACGACACTTCCAAAAAAATGGTGGACACAACCGTTTGGGGGTTAACCGAAGAAAGGATTATTTTAAAACAGGGTGTTGTGATACCGATTAAAAGAATCTACAAAACAATTTAGCTATCTTATGATAGCTTTTTTTATGAAAAATAATGATAAAGGAATTGTGTTAATTATAACAAAACATACTGAAATTTTTAACACACCTTCCTTAATTAAACGCCTAACTTTACTCTGTGTAAACTCCAAAACTCCATCTACTGAATTCTTGTGTGGTAAGTTGATTGCCAATTTGAAAAAGAATTGATTACTAATGCCGGTATTATTTGAATCAAAATAATGTTATAATTCACATAACAAAAGGGGAAGTTATTGAAAGCCTTAGAATTGTTGCGTTATTCCATATAAAAAATAAAAAAATCAAAAAATCAAAAATCGAGCATTATGAAATCAATTATTTGTTTATTAGTGAGTGTAGGGTTCGCTCTTACGGGCTTCGCACAGGATAAGAAAACATCCACAAATGTTTCAGATGATGGAAGTATGGAAACCAAAAAATTGCCTGAGATGGTAATTAAAAGAGCCGGTAGCGATTTTTCGGTATATCTTCCCGAATATGAAAATGAGGATGTGAAAATCAAAAGTTTGCAGGAGGCCTTCATCGCCTATGATTTAGGTAAGGATTATGAAGGACACGAAAATTATTTGGTGACTATGAAAGTTAAAGACGGCTCACTTGCGGCCACTTATGATGAAAACGGTAAGTTGACAAGTGTCGTTGAAAAATACAATAATGTGAAATTGCCATCCGTTGTTATTTATAATGTTTACAAAAATTATCCTGGTTGGACAATTGTGAACGATAAGTATTTGTATTCACAGGAAGATGGTGATATAAAACAGAAACAATACAATCTGAAACTTGCCAAAGGAGATGAAACCAAAAAAATTGTGGTCAATTCAAAAGGTGAGATACTGAAAGGATAAATATCCTGAAAGATTGAAAAAAAAGCTGTCTGCCTACTGAGACAGCTTTTTTTGTTTTTTATTTATTCGTTAAAATCCAAATCTTTGTCATGGGTTTCCTCTATTGTAAGCGTCGCATAAATGCCGAGCCCAAAAGCCATAAAACCGACGATGGAGGCAGACAAGATAACGCCATTGTTTATTTTTAACCCGTCAAAAGCCAATAACATTACGGGAACAAGTCCGCGAACCATGTTGGGAATGGTCGTTGTTGCAGTACTTCTTATGTTGGTGCCGAATTGTTCAGAACCCACGGTAACAAACATTGCCCAATATCCTGTTCCCAGTCCGAGCCAGGCACAGTAGAAATAATACATGTTTTCGGATTTTGTTCCGCTGAAAAGCAAAAGGCCTACGCCAATGAGAGTGAACAACATCATATAAAAAATGGCTTTCTTTCTGGATTGGAGCCAATGTGAAATAAATCCGCTCGCAAAATCACCTGCCGAAATACCTACATACGCCCACATGATAGCCTTCCCGGGTGTAATGGATGTAATGCCCATAACCGGTGCAAACTGGTTGGCCATCATGGCTAAGATTCCGATACAAAACCATGTGGGTAATCCTATGGCGATGCATTTCATATATTTTTCAAAGCGATTCCAATTGGTGAAGAACGAAATGAAATTTCCTTTTTTAATGGATGCCGAATTTTTTATGTCATTATAAATTCCCGATTCCACGACACTTACGCGAAGCAATAGTAGCATCAGTCCTAAACCGCCTCCGATAAAATAAGCAATGGTCCAATCGCCGGCCAGTTCAACAGTAAGTTGTGCCACCACGGCTCCCAATAATCCGAAACCGGCCACGATGGAAGTTCCTATGGCACGCAATTGTTTCGGAAGGGATTCTGAAACCAAAGTGATTCCGGCGCCTAATTCTCCTGCCAGACCAACTCCTGCTATAAAACGGAGTAGGGCATAGATGGTCGTTTTGTCCTCAAAAGGCATTTGCGGTAAAAACCCACAGGCAATATTGGCAATGGAATAAACCAGAATGGATCCGAAAAGTACCGAGAGCCTTCCTTTTTTATCGCCCAAGACACCCCAGAGAATTCCGCCTAGAAGTAATCCGACCATCTGATAATTTAAAATCAGTGTTCCAGCGGTATCAACATCCAGATTCAGATCTTTAAGGCTTGGAACTCTTACGATTCCGAATAAAAGTAAATCGTAAATATCAACGAAATAACCTAAGGCCGCTACAATTACAGGAAATGAGAAAAGATGCTTCAGTTTTTCATTAAGGGTGAACTCTTTCATTTTGGTTTTTTGATTTTGATTTCAAAAATAGAAAAATAAATGAGTTTGTTAATTTGGTATTTTTTAGATATTTACGGTGATATAGTATAAATTGTACAGAATATTTACTAAATTAGTGCAATAGTTGAGGTAATAATTCGTAAAACAATCAAAATTATGGAATCATTTAAAAAAATTATTCTTTCGTTTGTCCTGTTATTCAGTTTAGCCGTTTTGAGCCAGACGAATAAAGATAAGGTGGTTACCAATAAGGATAAAGTGGTTACAAAAAGGCTTTATACTGAAAAAGAAGTTGAAAAAATTCGACAGAATTACAGAAAAGAAGTAAAAACCATCGGGATGTCTCCGGCAGTAGAAAAAAAATATGCTAAAATTGTAACCGACTATACCAAAAAGCTGAGTGATGTTAACAGAGACAGGACCAAAACAAGAGAGCAGTATATAGCCAGTGTTAATAGAATAGTTCGTGAGCAGAATTCCAAAATTCAAAAAATATTGACCCCAACTCAGTATAAAAGGCATCTGATTATTTACAATCCGTATGCGGAAAGTGCCAGATACCGCATTGAGCATTCGAAATAAAATTCCATTTATATTTTCACATGCATGTTCGCTTTCTAACGGGAAGCGAACATTTTTTTTGTAAAAAAGTAATTTTCTGTTCGATTAGCTAAGTTAGCCAGCCGGTTCTGTTGAAATAAAAAAATACCTGACAATTTCCTAAGAATTTGTCAGGTATAACCAAAACAATATGAAAAAACTACTTACTCTTTATTTTCTTCCGATTGGTTTCTGAACACCAGCTGGCCGTCAAAACAATCTAACAAAATGATACTGTCTGTCGCCACTTTACCGGACAGGATTTCTTTAGATAATTCGTTGAGGACATCCTTCTGAATCACTCGTTTAACCGGTCTTGCTCCAAATGTCGGATCGTATCCTTTTTCGGATAAATAGGCTATCGCTTCCGGTGTGGTATCCATGGTAATGTGTTGGTGAGCCAACATTTTGATAACGCTTTTCAGTTGTAAACCAACAATCTCTTTGATGTTGTCACTGCTTAGCGGAGTGAACATCACAATCTCATCAATACGATTTATAAATTCCGGTCGAACCGTTTGTTTCAGTAAACCTAAAACTTCTGTTTTTGCTGCTTCGGTTGCTGCTTCAATACCGCCTTTTAAATTCTCGAATTTCTCTTGTATGATGGCGCTTCCCATATTGGATGTCATGATGATGATGGTGTTTTTGAAATCAGCCAAACGTCCTTTGTTGTCGGTCAAGCGTCCTTCGTCCAATACCTGTAATAAGATGTTAAACGTGTCGGGATGCGCTTTTTCGATCTCATCCAATAATACTACAGAATACGGTTTACGTCGAACGGCTTCCGTTAACTGTCCGCCTTCATCATAACCAACATATCCCGGAGGCGCACCTACCAATCTGCTCACGCTGTGACGTTCCTGGTATTCGCTCATGTCGATACGTGTCATGGCGTTTTCGTCGTCGAATAGATATTCCGCCAAGGCTTTTGCCAATTCGGTTTTACCCACACCGGTAGTTCCTAAGAACAGGAAGGAACCGATTGGTTTTTTAGGATCCTGTAATCCGGCTCGGCTTCTGCGTACTGCGTCACTGATTGCCTGAATAGCTTCTTCCTGACCTACAACTCTGTTATGCAATTCATCTTCCAGTTTCAGTAACTTTTCGCGTTCGCTTTGCAGCATTTTGGTTACCGGAATGCCGGTCCATTTGGCCACAACTTCGGCGATATCATCGTGGGTTACTTCTTCTTTGATAAGGGAAGTACCCGCCTGGTTTTCCTGTAATTGTTTTTGTAATGCTTCCAGTTTTTCCGTCGCTTCTTTGATCTTTCCGTAGCGAATTTCAGCTACTTTTCCGTAATCACCGTCGCGTTCTGCTCGTTCTGCTTCGGCTTTAAAATCTTCAATTTCCTGCTTTACGGTCTGAATGTTATCAACTACATCTTTTTCTGATTTCCATTTGGTGAAAATTTCGTTGCGTTCTTCTTTCAGATTCGCCAGATCCATGCCGAGCATCTTTAATTTATTCTCATCATTTTCACGTTTGATGGCTTCGATTTCGATTTCCAACTGCATGATCTTTCTGTCCAAAACATCCAGTTCTTCTGGTTTGGAGTTGATTTCCATGCGTAATTTCGAAGCGGCTTCGTCCATTAAGTCGATGGCTTTGTCCGGTAAAAAACGATTGGTGATGTAGCGCTGTGATAATTCCACCGCTGCAATAATCGCATCGTCTTTGATACGCACTTTATGATGGGTTTCATATTTTTCTTTGATTCCGCGTAAGATGGAAATCGCACTTTCGGTATCCGGTTCGTCGACCATTACTTTCTGGAAACGACGCTCCAGGGCTTTGTCTTTTTCGAAGTATTTCTGATATTCGTCTAATGTTGTTGCACCGATGGCTCTCAGTTCACCACGGGCCAAAGCCGGTTTCAGAATGTTTGCAGCATCCATCGCACCTTCGCCACCGCCGGCACCCACAAGTGTATGAATTTCGTCAATGAATAAAACAATATCTCCTTCGGCAGAAGTTACTTCTTTTACTACCGATTTCAAACGCTCTTCAAATTCCCCTTTGTATTTCGCGCCGGCAATCAGCGCGCCCATATCCAGAGAAAAAACGATTTTGTCCTTCAGGTTTTCCGGTACGTCGCCGTCTACGATTCGGTGCGCCAAACCTTCGGCAATAGCAGTTTTACCCACACCGGGTTCACCAACTAACATTGGATTGTTTTTGGTTCGTCGGGTAAGAATCTGTAACACACGACGAATTTCCTCATCACGACCGATAACAGGATCCAGTTTTCCAGTTCGGGCCAATTCGTTGAGGTTTTTGGCGTATTTGTTTAAGGCATTATAAGTGTCTTCTGCCGAAGCTGAGGTTACACGTTCTCCTTTTCGGATTTCAGCAATCGCGGTTTCCAGACCTTTTTCGGTTACGCCCTGATCTTTTAAAATTTGAGAAACTTTGCTTTTCGATTTGAAAATAGCCAGAATCAAATGTTCGACAGAAACGTATTCATCGTTCATTTTTTTGGCAATGTTGTTGGCTTCCAAAAGCGTGTTGTTTGCTTCTCTTGACAACATGATTTCACCGCCGGATACTCTTGGGAAACTCTGAATTGTACTGTCCAGAATCTGTTTGAACAAATCGACATTCACATTCAGTTTTTTCAGAATGAAAGGCGCTACGTTTTCATCGACTTCGAGAATACCTTTAAAAAAGTGTTCGTTTTCAAGCTGTTGCTGTCCGAAGCCTTGCGCAATTTGCTGTGCTTGCTGAATGGCTTCCTGCGATTTAATTGTAAAGTTATTTAAGTTCATAGTGTTAAAAACTATTTATCGTTGTTGTAATTGTTTAGCTTTGCATTGCGTTGGACAATTTGTATTCCAATGTTAAAAATCAGACAAAATGACTTATTTTGACCTTTTTTAAAGGATTTAATAAGACAAAATGTCGTAAAATAAGACAAAATGAGCTTTATTAAAAACATCTTCGGTAGTTCAGGGGAAGAAAATACACAACCCAAAATGGATTGGTTTTCGCTTACCGATTTGGAGCAGTTAAATGAAATAATGGATTTGTCACATGAAAATCCGGTTGTTATCTTCAAACACAGTACGCGTTGCAGCATAAGCAGAATGGCGTTAAAGCAATTTGAAAACGAATTTACGCTGAAGGATAAAGTTACGCCCTATTTTTTGGATTTACTAAATTATAGAGAAATTTCCAATACGATAGCTTCTAAATTTGAAGTTACTCACCAATCACCGCAAATGATTGTGGTTAAGGGAGGCAAAGCGGTTTATGACGCTTCGCATAGTGATATTGATGCTTCCCGTCTTGCGGATTTTATCGGCTAAAAAAAATAAAATTTTTTAAAAAATCTGAATTTAATGTTTGTAAATCGTTTTTTTACCTACTTTTGCTGAACAATTCGAAACAAATGAAAAATTTATCTATTATTCCTTCAATTATTATTGTAAATGTGATTATCACATCTGCAAGGGGAATGCTATAGAATATATTATAAAAATATTTTTGAAGCCTCCCGAGAAATCAGGAGGCTTTTTTAATTTACACAGAAATCACATGAAAACCAATATGAATATTATTATCAGCATTATTATTCGCTCTTCCGAGTGAGTCAGGCTGGTAGTATCCCATTTTTAAGCCTTTCTCATTCGCTTGAGAGAGGCTTTTTTAATTTACACAGAATCCACATGAAAACTAATATGAACATTATTATTATTAGCATTATTATTCGCTCTTCCGGGTGAGTCAGGCTGGTATTGTCCAATTTTTAAGCCTTTCTCATTCGCCTGAGAAAGGCTTTTTTATTTTCTGATTATTTGAAACAATTTAAAATCAAACCAATATGTATTACAACAACAGTTCAGTAATCTTTCTTAACGGAAAGTTTGTAAAAGCAAATGAATCATCAACGGATCTGTACAGCCAGACCCTGCACTACGGTTATGGCGTATTTGAAGGCATTCGGGCCTATGCTACCGAAAACGGTACTCGGGTTTTTAAGGCCAAAGAGCATTATGACCGATTAAAAAAATCATGTGAACTTGTCAATATCCCATTTGATTACACGACAGCGGAATTAGTCGATGCTACCTATGAACTATTACAAAAGAACAACTTATCGGATGCCTATGTTCGCCCGTTGGTTTTCTGCGACCCAAACATGAGTTTAACCAAACCGAATAATGTTTCCATAATGATCTGTGCCTGGGAATGGGGTGCTTATTTGGGAGACAAACAACTGCGATTAACGGTTTCATCTTATTGCCGACCACATCCACGTTCGATAAAAATTGAAGCAAAAGTTTGCGGGCATTATGTGAATTCTATCCTTGCCACGAGTGAGGCAAAAGACAATGGATATGATGAAGCCCTGCTTTTGGATAGCGATGGTTATTTGGCAGAAGGTCCTGGCGCAAATCTGTTTTTTGAAAAAGAAGGAGTTTTATTCACACCTAAATTAGGCAACATTCTGCCGGGAATAACACGTGCTACAGTTTTGGAACTAGCGGATAAATTAGGTATTCAAGTAAAACAAGGACTTTATACGCCTGAAGAATTAGAGTCGGCTGATAGCGCTTTTTATTGCGGAACCGCAGCCGAGGTAATCGGAATAGAATCGGTAGATGATAATAAGTTTCCTAAAAATTGGAATGATACGGTTGGGAAAAAATTGCTGGAAGCCTATTCACAATTGGTAAGGGAATCGGAAAAAACACTAAGCACAAAATACTAATGACAACATTAAACAAATACAGTAAAACCATCACGCAAGACGAAACCCAACCCGCTGCACAAGCCATGCTTTACGGAATCGGATTAACGGAAGAAGATCTGCTAAAGGCGCAAGTAGGCATCGTAAGTACCGGTTATGAAGGCAATACTTGTAACATGCATCTGAACGATTTGGCAAAAGAAGTAAAAGCAGGTGTTCAGGACGAAAACCTCGTTGGTTTGATTTTTAATACAATTGGAGTAAGTGACGGCATTTCCAACGGAACAGAAGGAATGCGTTTTTCTTTAGTCTCAAGAGATGTGATTGCCGATTCCATTGAAACCGTGGTAAGCGCACAATGGTACGATGCCGTTTTAGCAGTAGTGGGATGCGATAAAAACATGCCCGGTTCTGTTATGGCAATGGGCAGGTTGAACCGTCCTGCGATTATGATTTACGGAGGGACCATTCATTCCGGGAATTGGAAAGGGGAATCGTTAAACATCGTTTCGGCTTTTGAAGCTTTAGGGAAAAAATTCAGCAATACCATAACGCCCGAAGATTTTAAAGGAGTGATTAAAAATGCCTGTCCGGGAGCCGGAGCCTGTGGTGGAATGTATACGGCAAATACAATGGCATCAGCAATTGAAGCTTTGGGAATGAGCTTACCTTATAGCTCGTCTAATCCGGCTTTAAGCAACGAAAAGAAGGAGGAATGTCTGAATGCAGGGAAAGCTATCAAGGTTTTACTGGAGAAAGACATCAAACCCAAAGACATTATGACCAAAAAAGCTTTTGAAAATGCGATGACGATGGTAACGGTTTTAGGAGGTTCCACCAATGCTGTAATGCATTTAATCGCGATGGCACATTCAGTGGATATTGAATTGACCTTAGAGGATTTTCAGAAAATAAGTGATAAAACACCGGTTTTGGCCGATTTAAAGCCAAGCGGAAAATACTTAATGGAAGATTTGCATGCCGTGGGAGGAATTCCGGCAGTAATGAAATATTTATTGGAGCATAACCTGTTGCATGGCGATTGCTTAACGGTTACCGGAAAAACAGTGGCTGAAAATGTAGCGAATGTCCCCAATCTGAAAGATGGACAAGACGTCTTCCTCCATTTAAAAACACCGTTAAAACCAACCGGACATTTGCAAATACTATATGGAAACTTAGCATCGGAAGGCAGTGTGGCAAAAATAAGCGGCAACGAAGGCGATTATTTTGAAGGTGCAGCAAAAGTATATGATAATGAATATGCTGTGATTGAAGGGGTAAAAAACGGAGAAGTAAAATCGGGTGATGTTGTGGTAATTCGTTATTGCGGACCAAAAGGCGGCCCCGGAATGCCCGAAATGCTGAAACCGACTTCAGCCATAATGGGAGCGGGATTAGGAAAAAGCGTAGCGTTAATAACTGATGGAAGATTTTCAGGAGGGACACACGGTTTTGTGGTCGGGCATATCACGCCGGAAGCTTATGTGGGCGGAACCATCGCACTCGTAAAAGACGGAGATACCATCACCATTGACACAAAAAAGAACACCATCGAATTAAAAGTGAGCGAACAAGAACTACAGCAACGAAAATCCGAATGGAAACAACCAAAACTCAAAGCAACAAAAGGGGTTTTGTACAAATATGCCCAATGTGTTTCAAGTGCGTCCACGGGCTGCGTAACCGATAATTAATTCTAAAAGTAACAGTAATGGACATAACAAAAATAACAGGAGCGCAGGCGGTATTGGAATCCTTAGTGGCTGAGAATGTTGATACTATATTCGGATATCCCGGAGGTGCCATAATGCCCATTTATGACGCTTTGTATGATTATTCAAATGTCGTAAATCATATATTGGTACGTCACGAGCAGGGTGCTATTCATGCCGTTCAGGGCTATGCCAGAACCTCCGGGAAAGTGGGGATGGTGTTTGCCACATCGGGTCCCGGAGCCACGAACCTCATTACCGGTTTAGCGGATGCTTTAATCGATTCAACGCCTTTGGTTTGCATCACTGGACAAGTGGCTTCCCATCTTTTAGGAACAGATGCTTTTCAGGAAACAGATGTGATAGGAATATCAATGCCGGTTACCAAATGGAATTGTCAAGTTACCAAAGCAGAAGACATTCCGGCAGCTATTGCCAAAGCTTTTTATATCGCTCAAACCGGTCGTCCCGGACCTGTTTTGATTGATATTACTAAAGATGCTCAGTTTGGTGAAATGGAATTTAGCTACGAAAGGTGTACAAAAATCCGAAGCTATCATCCAAAACCGGAGGTGAACAAACAAGCAGTGGAAGCCGCCGCATTGTTAATCAATCAGGCTAAAAAGCCCTTTTTAGTAATTGGTCAGGGAATCATGTTGTCCAATGCCGAAAAGGAATTGCTCCAATTTGCCGAAAAATCAGGAATCCCGGTAGCTTCTACGCTTTTAGGCTTGGGCGCATTTCCGAATAATCATCCGAAATATGTTGGTTTTTTGGGGATGCATGGAGATTATGCTCCCAACATAAAAACGAACGAATGTGATGTGCTTATTGCCATCGGAATGCGTTTCGATGACAGGGTCACGGGTGATGTGTCGCGCTATGCCAAACAAGCCAAGGTAATTCATGTTGATATTGATGCGTCCGAAATCAATAAGATAATAAAAGCGGATGTTCCCGTTCATGCGGATGCGAAAGACGCCTTACAGTTATTAACCGAATTAGTCAGTGAAAAAGAGCACACGGCTTGGTTACAGGAATTCAAATCAGCTAAAGAAATGGAAGTGAGAACCTTGCAGGAAAGCGCGGCACTTTTACAGTCGGAGGAATTGAAAATGGATGAAGTCATCAAAATGGTTTCGAAAATCACTAATGGGGAAGCTGTTGTGGTGACCGATGTAGGACAACATCAAATGATGACTGCACGCTATTATCAATACAACAAAACCAAAAGTAATATTACTTCGGGCGGATTGGGGACGATGGGATTTGCACTTCCCGCAGCTATCGGAGCAAAATTTGGAGCTCCCGAAAAAACCGTAGTCGCCATTATTGGTGATGGTGGTTTTCAGATGACCTTGCAGGAATTGGGGACTATTTTACAAAGTAAAGTTGACGTTAAAATCATCATTTTAAATAATCGGTTTCTTGGGATGGTCCGTCAATGGCAACAACTGTTTTTTGAAAAACGCTATTCGTTTACCGAAATGATAAGCCCTGATTTTGTGACGTTGGCCAAAGCATACGACATTGAAGCAGCAAAAATTGAAACAAGAACCGATTTGGAAGACGCCTTACTGAAAATACTGAATCACAAGGGTTCCTATTTGTTGGAAGTAATGGTGGCAAAAGAAGAAAATGTATTCCCGATGGTACCCACTGGAGCATCGGTATCGGAAATACGATTAAACTAATTTAAAAAATTCAGAAATGGAAAAAACAGTTACAGTATCCGTCTTTACCGAAAACAGCATCGGAATGCTAAACCGCATCACCATCATTTTCACGAGAAGGCATCTGAATATTGACAGCATAACAGCCTCCGAATCGGAAATGAAAGGGGTGTTTCGGTATACGATTGTTTTACGGACAACGCTCGAAAAGGTCAATAAGGTCATCGGACAAATTGAAAAATTAGTGGATGTCCTGAAAGCATTCGTTCATGAAGAATCAGAGATCGTACATCAGGAAATCGCATTGTATAAAATCAGAACCAATACTTTAACCAATGGCGATGTCGAAAGAGTAATCCGTGAAAACCATGCTCGTATCCTAACGGTGGATCCTGAATTCATGGTCATCGAAAAAACGGGTCATGTGGCAGAAACGCAATTGCTTTTTGAAAGCCTAAAACCTTTTGGTATACTCGAATTTGCCCGCTCTGGAAGGGTGGCGGTGACCAAACCGATGAAAGAACTCAGCACTTATTTAAAAGAATTAGAACAATTAAGTTAACAGCTAAATAATTAAAAATGGCAACAATCAATTTTGGAGGCGTCCTTGAAAACGTAGTGACACGAGATGAATTTCCGCTAAATAAAGCGCAAGAAATATTAAAAAACGAAACAATAGCCGTTATCGGTTATGGGGTGCAAGGTCCTGGACAGGCCCTTAATTTAAAGGACAATGGTATAAAAGTAATTGTCGGACAACGCAAAGGAACGTCAAGTTGGAATAAGGCTCTGGTGGATGGTTGGGAAGTAGATAAAACACTTTTTGAAGTGGAGACTGCTTGTGAAAAAGCTAGCATAGTAATGAATTTACTTTCGGATGCCGGACAGATACAGGCTTGGGAAGGAATGAAAAAACATCTAACGAAAGGGAAAGCCCTTTATTTTTCGCACGGTTTTGGGGTTACGTTTCACGAAAAAACAGGAATCGTTCCGCCTAAAGATATCGATGTGTTTTTAGTTGCGCCCAAAGGTTCCGGAGCATCATTAAGAAGCTTGTTTTTAGAAGGACAAGGTCTTAATTCGAGCTATGCCGTGTTTCAGGATGCGACAGGAAAAGCACAAGAGCGAGCCTTGGCTTTGGGGATTGCCATAGGTTCCGGTTATTTGTTTGAAACCACTTTTCAGAAAGAAGTTTACAGTGATCTAACCGGAGAAAGAGGCGTTTTAATGGGAGCTTTAGCCGGAATTTTCGAAGCTCAATACAATGTGTTACGTCAACGTGGACATTCGCCAAGCGAGGCATTCAACGAAACGGTAGAAGAGCTCACACAAAGCCTTATGCCATTAGTAGCGGAAAACGGGATGGACTGGATGTATGCCAATTGTTCCACTACAGCTCAAAGAGGCGCATTAGATTGGAAAGGAAAATTCCGCGCTGCGACAGAGCCGGTTTTAAATGAATTGTATGACAGCGTAGTTTCCGGCAAAGAAGCCGAAATCGTGATTGAAGCAAACAGCAAACCCGATTATCGTGAGAAATTGCAGGAAGAACTAGCTGTTTTACAAAAAAGCGAATTCTGGCAAACCGGTGTGCAAGTGCGTAAACTAAGACCAACCAAATAATGACACTATTAGAAAAAGTATATCAAGCTCAGGAATGCATTCAAGACGTAGCGGTGCATACGCCATTGGTGAAAAATGAAAACCTCAGTGAAGAATTATCGGCTCAGGTTTGGCTGAAAAGGGAAGATTTACAACCGATCCGTTCTTATAAACTGAGAGGTGCCTACAATAAAATTGTTTCGCTTAATGCAAATGAAAAAGCCAAAGGCGTCGTTTGTGCCAGTGCCGGTAATCATGCTCAGGGTGTAGCGTATGCCTGCAATAAACTCAATATAAAAGCTACGATATTTATGCCGGTTACCACGCCTCAGCAAAAAATAAAACAAGTGAAATTGTTTGGAAAAGATAAGGTTGAGGTGGTTTTAAAAGGAGATACTTTTGACGAAGCGTTTCATCATGCCAGCCTTTTTTGTGAGGAACGTCAAGCGGTTTTTATTCATCCGTTTGATGATGAAAAAGTAATCGCCGGACAGGGAACCGTCGCATTGGAATTGTTGGAAGACGCAAAGTCGCCGATTGATTTTTTGTTTGTTCCGATTGGCGGTGGCGGTCTGGCTGCGGGAATGGTTACGGTTTTTGATCAATTGAGTATGCATACCAAAATAATCGGAGTGGAACCTGCCGGGGCCGCATCCATGAAAACATCCATCAAAAATGGCGTAAACACCACATTGGAAGAAATTGACAAATTCATTGACGGTGCGGCGGTAAAGCGTGTTGGCAATCTGACATTTGAAATTTGTAAAAACAGTTTACACGATATTATTCCGGTTCCCGAAGGAAAAGTATGCACGACAATTTTACGTTTGTATAATGAAGATGCAATTGTAGTGGAACCCGCCGGAGCTTTAACGATTGCCGCACTTGATTTTTACAAAGAGGAAATAAAAGGAAAAAACATAGTGTGCATTGTGAGCGGAAGCAATAACGATATCACCCGAACCGAAGAAATAAAGGAACGTTCTCTCTTGTATGAAGGATTGAAGCATTATTTCGTCGTCAATTTTCCGCAGCGTCCCGGAGCACTGAAAGAGTTCGTGAACAAAGTTTTGGGGGACAATGATGATATCACCTATTTTCAGTTTTCCCAGAAAAACAATCGGGAAAGTGGACCGGCGGTAGTAGGAATTGAATTAAAAAACAAAAAGGATTTTGTTAAAATCGAGGAGCAATTAAAACTCAGAAAGTTTAATTATCAGTATCTTAATGAAAATGAAGATTTGTTTATCCATTTAATCGGATAAATAACGTACAGTGAAAATGGAAAAGGCTGTCTGGGTAAAGACAGCCTTTTTATCAATAGGACAGTTGCATTTTCTTCTTAATTTCATCCAGACACAAATTATTGATACTGCCATCGTGGGTATGATTGGTAGTTTCCGGAATTTCAAATGTCCCGTTTTCAATTTGTTCGGCAACCATTTTATAAGCATCTCTGAAAGGAGTTCCATTTGTAACCATTTCATTGATAGTATCTACAGTAAACGAATACTTGTATTTCGGATCATCAAAAATGCCTTCTTTGACTTTAATGTCCTTGATGGCATAATGTGTCATTTCCAGACAGGATTTCAAATTTTCGATGGCAGGAAACAAACCTTCTTTCAGTAACTGAAAATCCCTGTGATAGCCACTTGGAAGATTATTCGTCAGCAATGTCAATTCATAAGGCAAACTCTGAATCTTGTTTGATTTGCCTCTGATAAGCTCAAAAATATCCGGATTTTTTTTGTGAGGCATGATGCTCGAACCGGTCGTTAAATGTCCGGGCAATGCCATGAAATCGAAATTCTGACTCAGATACAAACAAACATCCATCGCCAGTTTTGATATGGTTCCCGCCACGCTGCTCATCGCAAAAGCTACTGTTTTCTCCGATTTTCCTCTGCTCATTTGCGCCGCAACCACATTGTATTTCATGGTCGAAAAGCCTAATGCTTCCGTGGTGAATGTTCTGTTGATAGGAAAAGAACTTCCGTAACCGGCTGCCGATCCTAAAGGGTTTTGATCGACAACTTGTAAGGCAGCATTGAGCATTGTAACATCATCAATCAGGCTTTCGGCATAAGCAGAAAACCACAATCCGAAAGAGGATGGCATAGCTACCTGTAAATGCGTATAACCCGGAAGTAACACGTTTTTGTTTTTCTCCGCCAATTCCATCAGTAAATCGAAAAGTTCTCTGATGAGGTTTTTAATGGTGATGATTTCGTCTTTCAGATATAAATGCATATCGACCAAAACCTGATCGTTTCTGGAACGCGCAGTGTGGATTTTTTTTCCGGTATCGCCCAGTTTTTCAATCAGCAAGTATTCAATTTTGGAATGAATGTCTTCAAAATTATTTTCAATGATAAAATTTTCATTTTCAATTTTTAAAAGAAGTTCATTTAAAGCAATACATAAACTGTTTGCTTCTTCTTGTGAGAGCAAATTTGTCTCAGCCAGCATTTTTGCATGAGCAATGGAACCCAATACATCGTACTTGGCTAAAACGGTATCCAACTCCCTGTCGTTTCCAACCGTAAACTGCTCTATTTTTTGATCGGTGGCTATGCCTTTTTCCCAAAGTTTCATAATGATATTTTTTAGTGGTTTAACCACGAATTATTCTTTTACATGAATTTCTGCTAGACAGAATGAGTTTCTTTTTTGGCCACGAATTACACAAATTTCCACAAATTAATTCGTGTAAATTTGTGTAATTCGTGGCTGCTTTTTGTTTAATTATTAAAAAGAAATCCGGTTAGTATTTTGATATACAGTCCGATGCCTTCTTCAATTTCGTTGATATATATAAATTCGTCAGCCGAATGCGAACGAAGCGAATTTCCCGGTCCTAATTTTAACGACTGGCAACTTAAAACCGATTGATCGGAAAGCGTTGGTGAGCCGTAAGTGCTTCTTTCCAAGTTAATTCCGCTTTTAACCAGTTTGTGGTTTTTATCGATGAAAGAGGAGCGAAGGCGCAACGAACGCGGTTTGACTTCGGCATCGATATTGTCGCTTACAACTTTCAGAATTTCTTCGTTCGAATAACAATCATTGACACGGATATCAACAACCAAATGACATTTGGCGGGAACAACATTGTGTTGTTTTCCGGCATTAATTTGGGTAATGGTCATCTTCACCGGACCTAAATTTTCAGACACTTTTTTAAAGGAATAAGTATTAAACCAATTAATCAGATGAACTGATTTATAAATCGGGTTGTCAGAATTTTGATGTGCTGCATGACTTGCTGTCCCTTTGACAGTTACATCCAAAACCAATAAGCCTTTTTCGGCTATGGCCAGTTGCATTTCGGTCGGCTCTCCCACGATGGCACAATCCAATTCCGGAAGGTGTTTCAGGACGCTGTTCAATCCGTTCGGACCGCTGCTTTCTTCTTCGGCGGAAGCAACCATAACAATATTGTGCGACAGATTTTCCACGGCATAAAAATGAGTGAATGTCGCTAACAGTGAAACCAAACAACCACCAGCATCGTTACTTCCCAAACCGAATAATTTCCCGTCTTTTTCAATCGCCTTAAACGGATCCAAAGTATAACCCTGATTCGGTTTTACGGTATCGTGATGTGAATTCAGCAACAGCGTAGGTTTTGCGTCATCAAAATGAAGGTTGTAAGCCCAAATATTGTTGCTCTCTCTCTGAAACGGAATCTGATTTTCGGTAAACCATGCTTCAATTAAAAGCGCAGTTTTGTCTTCTTCACCTGAAAAGGAAGGTGTTTCAATTAGGTTTTTTAAAAGATTGATGGCTTCCTGAGTCAATTTTTCAATGGTTTTCATAGGCTTGTAATTGTACTTTCGTATGGTTTGAATTTTTATTTCCGATTAATGAATGATGACCGATGGTGACTGTTTTTACCCCTTTTTTCAGCGCGGCAAAACAGTTGTCCAGTTTCGGAATCATTCCGGAGTGAATGGTGCTGGTTTTCAGTAAATCATCGTATGTCTCTTCAGTTAAAATTTCAATTACTGAATGTTCATCTTCCGAATTCATCAAAACGCCTTTTTTCTCAAAACAGTAGCACAATTCCACGTCATAAAAATCAGCTAGAGCCGAAGCCAATTCACTCGCAATCGTATCGGCGTTGGTATTCAGTAATTGCCCGTTGCCGTCGTGTGTAATGGCACAACAAACCGGAGTAATGTTATTGTTCAAAAGTGTTACAAGTAACTGATGATTTACCGAAACGATATCACCTGCAAAACCATAATCAACCACACCTATTTTTCTTTTTTTCGAAAGGATAAGATTGCCGTCAGCTCCTGAAAACCCAACAGCTGTTGTTCCGAAAGCATTCAATTTGGCGACTATTTTTTTGTTGAGCAAACCGGCATACGTCATCACGACAACATCCAGCATCGGAGCATCGGTAATTCTTCTTCCGTCAACCATTTGAGGAAGTAAACCTAACTTTTCGGCTAACTTGCTGGCTTCTTTTCCACCGCCGTGCACCAGTATTTTAGCGCCTTCAAATTTTGAAAATGCAGTTAAAACTTCTGTCAGCGCTGATGCATCATCAATTACATTTCCGCCGATTTTCATCACGGTTATTTTGGGTTTAGCTGTCATGATTTTCCAATATTTTGGTTAGGATTGCCTGTGCTGCAAAGGTTCTGTTGTTGGCTTGCTGGATTACAATCGAATTCTCGCTGTCAATAACTTCATCGGTAACAATCTGATTTCTTCTCACCGGAAGACAGTGCATGAATTTGGCGTTGTTTGTCAGTTTCATTTTCTCCGAAGTCACAGTCCACGAAGTGTCTTGTGATGTGATTTGGCCGTAATCGTTATAATTGCTCCAGTTTTTGGCGTAGATGAAATCGGCATCTTTGAACGCTTCATGCTGATTGTGAGTAATTTTACTGTTTCCGGTAACTTTCGGATTTAGCTCGTAACCTTCCGGATGCGTAATTACGAAATCAACATCAGCCAATTGCATCATTTTGGCAAACGAATTCGGTACCGCATGTGGCAATGCTTTCGGATGTGGCGCCCATGTTAAAACTACTTTCGGTTTCTTTTTGGTTTTGAATTCGGTTATCGTCAAAATATCGGCCACAGCCTGAAGCGGATGCTCCGTAGCACCTTCCAGACTAATAACAGGAACTGAAGCGTATTTTTTGAACGAGTTGATTACCTGTTCTTCTTCGTCTTTTTCCTTGTCGGTTAACGTCGGAAAACTTCTGATGGCGATGATGTCACAATATTGCGAAATCACCTGAGCTGCTTCTTTTACGTGTTCGGCTTTGTTGCCGTTCATGATGGCGCCATCTTCAAATTCCAGATTCCAACCGTCGGTGTTGAGGTTCATGACAATGGTGTTCATACCGAGGTTGGTAGCCGCTTTTTGAGTACTCAATCTCGTTCTTAAACTCGGATTAAAGAATAATAGTCCAATGGTTTTGTTTTCGCCTAACGTTTTGTTGTTGTAAGGCGCTGATTTAATTTGTTTTACTAACAGCAAAAGTTCGTCTAAATCCTGTATGTCGTTTACTGATGTGAAATGTTTCATGATAAATTGTGTAAAGCGTTTTTCAATCCGATAGTAAAAAAGTCAATATCTTCTTTCGTGATGGAAAGTGGCGGAAGGATTCTCAGCAGATTTTTCTGAGAAGCGTTTCCGGTGAAGATGAATTCTTCATAAATTAGTTTTTTACGCAGTTCGTTGACTTCAAATTCAAATTCCAATCCGAGCATCAAACCTTTTCCTTTTATCTTTTTGATTTGCGGAAATTGTTGCATTTGCGCTGTGAAATAAACCGACAGTTCGTTCACATTCGGTATCAGCTTTTCAGTTTCAATGGTTTCCAAAACCGAAAGTGCAGCGGCTGCAGCCAAGTGATTTCCTCCGAAAGTCGTACCCAATAATCCGTGGGAAGCGATAAATTTCGGACTGATCAGAATGCCGCCAATCGGAAAACCGTTCCCCATTCCTTTTGCCATTGAAATAATGTCCGGCTGAATGTTGTGATGTTGGTGCGCAAAGAATTTCCCGGATCTTCCGTAACCGCTTTGGATTTCGTCTAAAATTAAAACCACATTATTATCATTGCAGATTTTTTCCAACACCTGGAAGAATTCGGTTGTACCTTCATCGAGCCCGCCTACACCTTGAATACCTTCGATAATCACGGCACAGATGTCGTTGCTGGCGATTTCATTTTCAACCAATTCGATTTCGTTTAAAGGAAGAAAAATAACTTCATGATTACTATTTAAAGGTGCCACGATGGAAGGATTGTCCGTTACCGCAACCGCCGCAGAAGTTCTCCCGTGAAAAGCTTTCTTGAATGCAATAACCTTTGATTTCTTATTGTGGAAAGAAGCCAGTTTCAGTGCATTTTCATTGGCTTCCGCGCCGGAGTTGCACAGAAACAACGAATAATCGGTATAACCGGAAAGAACCGTTAGTTTTTGTGCCAGTTGTTCCTGAACCGGATTCACAATTGAGTTGGAATAAAAGCCGATTTTGTTCACCTGTTCCGTGATTGCTTTTACATATTCAGGATGTGAATGACCGATTGAAATTACGCCATGACCTCCGTAAAAATCAAGATATTCCTGATTGTTTTCGTCCCAAACTTTTGCACCTGAGGCTTTTGTTGGGGTAATTGTATATACTGGATAAACGTCGAATAAACTCATTTTTTTAATTTTTAAAAGTTGCCTGATTTTAGTTGTAAACCTGTTTTTTCCTCGAATCCGAACATCAGGTTCATGTTCTGAATAGCCTGTCCGGAAGCGCCTTTCACTAAATTGTCAATGATGGACGTAACCAACAGATAATCGTCTTTTTTCATCAGGCTTATAATGCATTTGTTGGTTTGCACTACTTGTTTCAGATGAATGGCTTCGGTTGTCACTACCACAAAAGGCTCGTTTTGATAATAACTTTCATAGTGCTTTACGATTTCCGCTAACGACTTGTTTGTTTTGGTGTAAAGCGTGCCAAAAATGCCTCTGGTAAAATCACCACGATTCGGAATGAACAAAACCTCCTGACTGAAGCCGTTTTGTGTCTGTTCTAAACTCTGAATAATCTCACCCAAATGCTGATGTTCAAAAGCTTTGTAATGCGACATATTGTTATTTCTCCAGCTGTGATGTGTGGTTTCCGAAGGTTGAACTCCGGCGCCTGTACTTCCTGTGGTTGCATTTATGTGTATGCTTTCATTTAGTAGATTATTTTCTGCCAAAGGAAGCAAAGCCAACTGAATTGCCGTAGCAAAACAGCCGGGATTTGCAATGAATTGCGCCTTTTTGATTTGTTCTTTATTCATTTCCGGAAGTCCGTAAACAAATTCGGAATCATTGTAAACCGCATCGTTTTTCAGCCTGAAATCATTACCCAAATCGATGATTCTCGTGTGGGATGCGAACTGGTTTTCGGCTAAAAAAGCTTTCGATTTTCCATGCCCCAAACAAAGAAAAACCACGTTAACTTCCGGATTCACTTTATCTGAAAAAACCAAAGATGTTTCTCCGATTAAATCCTGATGTACCGATGAAACCGGTTTTCCGGCATTGGTCGTGCTGTACACAAAATCAATGTTTGCTTTGGGATGATTTTGCAACAATCTGAGCAGCTCTCCGGCTGTGTAGCCCGAACCGCCTATAATTCCGATGTTAATCATAACTCAATTCGTTTACCTGTGAATAAATCATTTGGGCATTGCCCAGAATCTTGATAAAGCCTTTGGCGTCATCGGCGGTCCAAGCGTTGTTCATTTCGCCGTATTGTCCGAATTGCGTATTCATTAAATCATTCTCGGACTCAATTCCATCCAAAGAAAAATGATACGGTTTCAGGGTTACGGTGACTTTTCCGTTCACGGTCGTTTGTGTATCAGTTAAAAAAGTTTCGATATTTCTCATTACCGGATCCAAAAACTGACCTTCATGGAACAACATTCCGTACCAGTTGCCCAATTGTTCTTTCCAGTATTGCTGCCATTTCGATAGTACGTGTTTTTCCAAAAGATGGTGTGATTTGATAATAATCATCGGAGCAGCGGCTTCAAAACCGACTCTTCCTTTGATTCCGATAATGGTGTCACCCACATGAATATCTCTTCCAATGGCAAAAGCATTCGCCATATTTTCCAGTTTGACAATGTTTTGCGAAGGTGAATCTTGTTCTCCGTTTACACTGATTAATTCTCCTTTTTCGAATTCCAGAACCACTTTTTCAGGGGTTTCTTTTTGCAATTGTGACGGATAGGCTTCTTCCGGCAGCGCCAAATGGGAGGTAAGCGTTTCTTTTCCGCCCACGCTGGTTCCCCAAATGCCTTTGTTGATGGAATATTGTGCTTTTTCCCAGGAATACTGTACGCCGTTTTGCTGAAGGAATTCCACTTCTTCTTGTCTTGATAATTTCAAATCTCTGATAGGAGTGATGATTTCAATTTCCGGTGCAATGGTTTTGAAAATCATGTCAAATCTTATCTGATCGTTTCCGGCGCCCGTACTTCCGTGTGCGATGGAGGTGGCTCCTTTTGATTTGGCGTATTTTATCACTTCCAATGCCTGAAACACCCTTTCGGCACTTACGGAAAGCGGGTAGGTGTTGTTCTTCAGTACGTTTCCGAAAATCAGGTATTTGATTGCTTTTTCATAATATTTTTCAATAATGTCGAGATTCGTGTGTTGGGCGCTTCCCAATTCGTAGGCTCTTTTTTCGATGGCTGTTAATTCTTCTTCCGAAAAACCACCGGTGTTGACTAAAACGGTGTGTACTTCAAATCCTTTCTGGATTAAATATTTTAAACAATAGGATGTATCTAAACCGCCGCTATAGGCTAAAACTACTTTGTTCATTTGAATTATTTTTTTAAGAAAAGTGCTTGTTTGATGCTTTTTAAACGTGTCAGCACTTTTTGATTAAAGGTGTATTGTTCTTTTATATTTTTTCTTTCGTTCGGATCGTATAACATTCCGGTGCAAAGGCACATTTTGTTTTCCTTGCGTTGTAAAATGTCAAAGTTCGTACAGGTTTTACAGCCAGCCCAGAAGCTTGGATCATCCGTCAATTCTGAAAATGGAACAGGTCTGTAGCCTAAATCGGAATTGATTTTCATAACCGCCAAACCCGTTGTGATTCCGAATATTTTCGCGTTGGGATGTTTCTTCTGCGAATAGTCGAATACGAATGATTTGATTTTTTTTGCCAGACCTAAATGACGGTAATCGGGATGTACGATCAACCCGGAATGGGCCACAAATTTGTCGTGTTGCCAGCTTTCAATGTAGCAGAATCCTGCAAATTTTCCATCTGCAAGGGCGATAACGGCATCCTGCATATCAATTTTTTTCAGGATGTATTCCGGAGTTCTTTTTGCAATTCCCGTACCTCTCTGAAGCGCGGAAGTTTCAATGGTGTCACAAATTAACTGTGCAAAATCGTAGTGCTCTTTCTGAGCAACAGTAATAACTATATTCATTTTAAAACAATGATGAATAATTGATGAATGGGAAAAAAATACGTGCGGAAGTACAAACAAGGCGGACTTGTTCCAAAGGAATACAGCAGACCTTACGGCCGGATTGTAATAGTTACAAACGGAAGTGAAAAATTAATAGGGTTAAGACCTAATTGTCCTAAAAAAATAAATAATGTTTCCAAAATGGGAAAAATGAGAAATGAATAACAAGATGAAAAACTCGGGTGCTAGAATGTCGACCGCTCTGACCGTGAAGTAAGGGCCAGGGTTTTCCGTGTAGAAAAGTTAGTATGTAACTTTGTTGTTTTCATTGCTGCAAATGTATATAAAATGAAAATACAAATCCTTAAAAAAATGCAAAAAAAATAAAAAATCAGGATTAAAGTGTTGTTTTGTAGTGTTTTAACTTCAGTTGTTTTATTGATATATGGTTTGGAATACAATTTTTTATTCGAGAATTCGTGGCCAAAATTAAATTTTATAACCACGAATTTTCGAATTTTGAAGGAATTTATCGCTTGATTATTTGTTTGGTAAATTCCCGATTATCAATCAGTATTCTCGCAAAATAGATTCCCTTTGGTAAATGACTGATATCAATTTGTTGGTTTGAATGTTCTCCAGATGAATCAATTTTAGCATTTTTAATCATTTTACCGTTACTGTCAAAAAGGTAGTATTCAATCCTTTTATTTTTAGCATTGTTAACCGCCAGATTAAAGATTCCGCTTGTCGGATTTGGATACAATGCTATTTCTGTTTGGGGTGTATTTATTTCCGTTGTTGCTTCGGTTTCCGCAACTTTTGCAGCACAATTAATTGCGGTTACGGATGCTATTCCGTTTGAATTGTTTATCGTGCCAATACTGTTTTTAGCCTTCACATAATAAGTATACGTTGTCCCAGCGGTAATTAAATATGTATTTAAAAAGGTGGTTCCGGTTACGTCGTGCGCATACAGATTCCCGTTTCTGTAAATGTCATAGCTGGTCGCATTTGCGGAGGTTGTCCATATCAGATTTATGGCACTTGTTGTTCCGTTACACGTTGGCGTTGCGGTTAGTGTAAAGGCACCGGGAGGACAATTCAAAGCAGTAGCGGAAAGCGTTCCGTTTGAGTTTGAAGTCGTGCCGGTTACATTTTTTGCCTTTACCGTATAAGTATAAATCGTTCCGACGGTGATATACGTATTCAAATACTGAGTTCCCGTAACATTACTCGCATACAATGCTCCATTCCTGTAAATATCATAATTCGTTGCATTAGGCGAAGCCGTCCAGTGAAGTTTAATTTGACTGGTTATACCGTTGCATTCCGGTGTCGCCGTAAGGGTAAATGATCCGGGAAGCGGTGTGGTGTTGCAGGTCAGATTCAGATTGGATTTCAGTGAGTTGAAATACGAAAGCGCAAAGGTATCTCTCCAAGTGGAACTATTCAATTTCGTAGCATCAGCCGAATCGACAAAACCGATTTCATTCAGGCAGCCTGTAGCAGAAGAATATTTCAGAACCCCTAAATGATAGGCTATGAAACTGTTGTCTTCCACGCAGCGTCGGTTGTTCCACACACCATTTGTTACCATATCCGTTTGGATTTTTTGAGCAAAAGCAATGTCTGGCGCGGTGTTGGTATCGCTGTCGGTACAGTAAAAAGTTTCCGTTCCGGTGCCTCCTCCGGCGTTACAGTGGATGCTTAAAAGTCGGTCGGCGTTCCAGTTGTTGGCCATTTGCGCGCGTTGGGTAACCGATGTCCAGCCGTTTACATTGGTGGTTCTGGTCATTTGAACGGTCCATGTCGAACAGGAATTCTGGATCAAGGTTCTGGTTCTCAAACCTACTTCCAACGAAGTTTCAATCTCTGTTGCGGTTCTTCCATCCGGGTTATTGCTGGTGGTGGCTCCGTAACCGTGTCCGGGATCAATAACAACTATCTGGGCATTGGCCGTAAGGGAAAACAATACGATAAACAGTAGTTTAAATAGGGTTCTCATGGCTCATATTTTTAGTTTTGATACGTAAATTTTACCCGTTTTATCATCGGAAAACATTATTTTATTGTCTCCGTAAAAACAGGGGAACATTTCGATTCGATCTTCAGTGGAAGTCAGTTGTATTTTTTTTAGAGAAGCCACATCAAACAGGAACAAATCGGAGTTGCTAACGGTATGACCGTCTTTGCTTTCATCCATAAAACCAATCAGGTACTTATCGTTTTTGGACCACGAAGTAGCAATTCCGGTTCCGATTTTTATGCCTTTACTTTTCCCGTCAATAGCGTAAATGTAAATATCAGCTCCCTTATGAACAGCTATTTTTTTACCGTCATTTGACAGTAGTGCGTTGTAGAACTGACCTTCATCATTGGTAATAACCCAGCTTTTCTGAGTTTTTAAATCTTTGGCTTCAATTTTTAATGTGGTAAGATTAGTGTAAACTACTATCGTACTTTCCTCAAACCCTTTAAATGAAGGAAGCCAGTTCGGGCTTGCACTGTTCTGTTTCTTCTGAGTTCGGGCCTTAACATCATAGGAAGCGACCTTTGCATACGAATGGTAGTCTGCCTTGTTCTTAGTTCTGAAATAAAAAGTCGTACTGTTTTGATTCCACGAATAAGCATAACCGCTGCCGGCCTTATCCGAAATCTGCCTGACCTTACTTGCTTTTACATCCAAAAGATACACGCCTTGGCTGTGCTCTTTTGTTAGGAGTGCATATTTTCCATCCGGAGAGACCACCGGATTGCAGAAGGAACCTTCAACCAAAAGCTGTTTGGGTTGTTCCAGTTTTTGCGCCTGCATTACTGTACTTACAATTAATGTGGCGGCGAATACTAAATGTGTTTTCATATAAAAAAGTTTTAATAAAAACTAAAGTAGTATTTATTTTACAAATTTAGAATAAAAACACAATATTTTATATTAAAAAACTTACAGTAAATAAAGTGTTTATAAAAAAAACACCTTCATAATGAAAGTGTTTTTTGAATAGGAGGGATATATTATCGTCTGAATTTGTTCCTTGTAATAATACCTTTCAACTTTGCTTTTAAATCTTCGCCGCTGTCATAAACCATCTGGTCATTGCTTGGGAAAGGAACCGCTCTTCGGTCGAAATACGGCAAATAACTTTCATCACAAGCCTGTTTGTCTCCGTTGTAATTGGCATAAACGTGTTCGAAAACGAATTCACTTGCCATAGGGAAAGTTTCAATTAACTGGTTGGTTTTAAAATCAACATAATCCACTTTTGCGGTTACCTGACAGGCTTTAAACTGACGGAATTCGTAAATGTTAACACGGATCGTTTTAAAATTATCCACTTTAATCGGATGTCCCAAACTGTCTTTTACAACGTTACCGTTGGCGTCCAGCAATGTTTTTGTCCCGTCTTTAATTTGTTTTTCCTTGATGAATTCTTTCTCTTTAATTTGTTCCGGAGAAATATTGATCTGGCGGAAGTTTACGATCATTCCGTAGTCATAATTGATTCCTTTCTGGCGGTTGCTGTGATAAACAGTCCACTTATCGTTCAGTCCGAACGTACTGAAATCCAGTAAATCATTCTGCAAGCGGACAGGAACTATCATGTCGGTCTCGTTTTTAGTGAAAACACTAACGTAATCCGTTCCCTTAAATTGCGCTTCGTCAATTAATTTTTTTACGTCCTTGTACCCGGGATTGATGCTTTCCAGATAGTTAAGGTCTTCATAAGCCTTGCGGAAACTCATTTTATCTCTTGAATTCAATAATAATTTCGAGTTGTCGTAAAGGTATTTAGACAAGGCATTTTTACTGCTGATAATCTGATCGGAATAATTATCAAACTGGAAAGACGCATTTCTACGCTCCTTAATCAATTGTAATGGTAATAACGGTCGGATTTTCTCCTGACGGTTATTCAACTGAAGGTATAAATTATGGATTTTTTCCAGATTCGCAGGATTCGCATCTTTGGCAAACATTTCGATATCACCTAAATCACGTTCTTTGGCTTTGGCAAAAGCTTCTTCCATGAGATATACATAATCCTGTTTGCCTTTGGCATTTTTATTGGTTCGCAAAGCTTCGAATGCACGGTTAATGGCGCCATCATAATCACCATCGCTCAACATGCTTTGCGTATGTTTCACACCGCAGGAATAAATAAAAAACAATAAAAGGAGTAAAGTTGTAATTTTCTTCATAAATGTTGGTTTTTTGCAAAAATATAACTTTTTAGGAGCTAATCCCGCTGTCCACTATATCTTTTTGCTTTGTCTCGTTTTGAGAACGAGACAAAGCAAAAAGGATGCCGTTCCTTCCGATAGCTATCGGAACGGGGCTAGGCCGGAGTTGATGTTCGGGCACAAAAAAACTCCGAAGGCTGAATTTCGGAGTTTAGGATTATTTTAGAATTTCGTCGGAATAGGAGGTAACAGTTTACTTGATACTTCCCCAAACCCGATGCGAACTTCATTATTTTGGCAGAACCCACGCATAATAACGGTATCACCATCATTAATGAATTTACGTTCCGAGCCGTCTTTCATCTGGATTGGTTTCTGTCCGCCCCAAGTCAATTCCAGCATCGAACCGAATGAATCTTCCGTCGGGCCCGAAATCGTACCCGAGCCCATCATGTCACCCGAATTGATTCGGCAACCGTTAATGGTATGGTGAGCCAATTGCTGACTCATCGTCCAGTACATATATTTTAAGTTCGATTTACTCACTAAAGTTTCTTCTGCATTTTCAGGGGTAATCGATACTTCCAGATTAATATCGTAAGCATGATTTCCTCTTTGCTGCAGGTAAGGAAGCGGTTCCGGTTCCTGTTTCGGACTGGCGGTTCTGAATGGCTCTAAAGCATCCAAAGTAACAATCCAAGGAGAAATGGAGGAAGCAAAATTTTTCGCCAGGAACGGACCAAGCGGCACATATTCCCATTTCTGAATGTCACGCGCACTCCAGTCGTTCAATAACACCATTCCGAAAATATAATCTTCTGCCTCGTTAACAGGAATGTTTTCCCCCATGATATTGGCATCGGTTGTAATAAAAGCGGTTTCCAATTCGAAATCCACTAAACGCGACGGACCGAATACCGGTTGTGTTTCCCCGTTCGGTAACGTTTGCCCCATAGGACGGTGTACCGGAATCCCCGAAGGAACGATAGTAGAACTTCTTCCGTGGTAGCCTACAGGAATGTGCAGCCAGTTTGGCAACAACGCATTTTCCGGGTCACGGAACATTTTACCCACATTTGTAGCGTGTTCTTTACTCGAATAGAAATCGGTATAATCACCAATATGAACGGGTAATTGCATTTCCACATCGCTGATATTGAAAACAACCACATCACGGTGTGTCTTGTTATCTCTCAAAGCGGCATTATCGGCATCAAAAATATCGGCAAGACGGTTACGAACCAGTCTCCACGTTTTTTTACCGTCACCGATAAAATCATTTAAGGTGTCCTGCATGAACATATCGTCGGTCAGATCAATACCTTCAAAATAGCCCAACTGCTGCAATGCGCCCATATCGATAGCGAAATCGCCGATTCGGGTTCCGATGGTAACCACATCTTCTTTAGTGATAAAAACGCCGAAAGGAATATTCTGTATAGGGAAATCGCTGTTTTCCGCTACTTGTAACCATGATTTTCTATGGGGATCGTTTGCTGTTATAGGCATGATATAGTGTTTTTTGTCTGTTCGTAATTCAATACATCAAATATACTTTCTATTGTGATTTTACCAAACACTTTTCGTATTTTTGAACTCGATTTAACAAAATATTTGAAAATGCAACGCGACGAACAAATTTTTGACTTGATTCTTGAAGAACAAGACAGACAAATCCACGGATTAGAACTTATCGCATCGGAGAACTTTGTGAGCGACCAGGTAATGGAAGCGGCAGGATCGGTGCTAACCAATAAATATGCTGAAGGGTATCCCGGCAAAAGATATTACGGAGGCTGTGAAGTAGTAGACGTTATCGAACAGATCGCAATCGACAGAGCAAAAGCTTTATTCGGAGCCGAATATGTAAACGTGCAGCCACATTCGGGTTCACAGGCAAATACGGCTGTACTTTCAGCATGTTTAAAACCGGGTGATACCATTTTAGGTTTCGATTTATCTCACGGTGGTCACCTTACACATGGTTCTCCTGTAAACTTTTCAGGAAAATTATACAATCCGGTTTTTTACGGAGTGGAGCAGGAGACTGGTCGTTTGAACTACGATAAAATTCAGGAAATCGCAACGAAAGAGCAGCCGAAATTAATCATCGCAGGTGCTTCGGCATATTCCCGTGATATGGATTTCAAACGTTTCCGTGAAATCGCGGATTCTGTTGGTGCTATCTTAATGGCCGACATCGCACATCCTGCAGGTTTAATCGCCAAAGGATTAATGAACGATCCGGTTCCTCATTGTCATATCATTACCACTACTACTCACAAAACATTACGCGGACCAAGAGGCGGAATGATTATGATGGGGAAAGATTTCGAAAATCCATGGGGTTTAACTACGCCAAAAGGAGAAATCAGAATGATGTCACACGTATTGGACATGTCGGTTTTCCCTGGAAATCAAGGTGGGCCTTTAGAGCACATTATCGCTGCCAAAGCGGTTGCTTTCGGTGAAGCGTTAACGGATGAGTTCTTCCAATATGCGATGCAGGTTCAGAAAAATGCTAAAGCAATGGCAGAAGCTTTCGTAAAAAGAGGCTACAATATTATTTCCGGCGGAACAGATAACCACATGATGTTAATCGACTTGAGAAACAAAAACATTTCGGGTAAAGAAGCTGAAAACGCATTAGTGAAAGCTGAAATCACGGTAAACAAAAACATGGTTCCTTTTGATGATAAATCTCCGTTTGTAACTTCAGGTATCCGTGTGGGAACTCCAGCAGTAACAACTCGTGGATTGGTTGAAGCCGATATGGAAACGATTGTTGCCTTAATCGACAAAGTTATCATGAATTATACCGATGAAGCGGTTCTTGAAGAAGTTGCTGATGAGGTTAATGATATGATGAGCGAACGTGCTATGTTTGTATTCTAGTTCATTACTTTTATATATGAAAAAGGGGCTGTCATTTTGAGACAGCCCCTTTTTTATTGGAATTTACTTTCTTCCAAACAATTCATATCGCAATATGAAACTGGAATTGGTATAATTAATAGGAATGTTTGGATGAGCTGAAACACCAGATTCCAAATAATATCTGAATTCTCCGGATATTTTCTTATATGTATAACCCAGTCCAAAAGCAGGTGAAAATGAGCTTGGTGAATATGACAGATCGCTACTGGCTGTGTTAAAGTCAATATTTTCTTTTTCGCCAATTAAACGAACATTAGCGATTGCATTCACAAAAATTTTAGAGTTGCTATCAAGAAAGAAATAATAGCGTATACCGAATGGTAGCTGAATGTAACTCATATCGGTCTTAGCTACTGTATTTATTGTGCTCAGACCGTAAGGGGGTAAGGTTTGTTCGTCTTTGAAAGTGTTATAACTCGGCTCAAAAATAACCCCCCATTTGTTGTTGTTGAAAGGCAGGAGTAATTCATATTCAAGACCAAATCCAAAACTTGAGTTTTTAAAATTTGGAGAAGTACTTGGTGAATAATGCTCAACATCCATAGTGGCAATATTATAAATACCGGAAGCTTTCAGATTATGCTTCACTTTTTTCTCAACGATTTCGGTAACAGGTTTATCACCTTTGCAACTATTGTAATTTTTGAAGTATTTTGTCAGGTCAGAAGTGTTGTAATCGGTTGATTTGATATCATTTTGGGTAGTAGTTTCACATTTTACGTCCATCCATAATTGTCTTCGGAACAAATCATTAGTTAACATATCTCCGATTTCATATTTTCCTTCCGGATTATTTTCAGAGGAAACACTGTATTTTATGAAAATTAATTGTTTAACGGGAGAATTGTTTACAGAATAGAAAAACTTTTCAAGTCCGTTTTCTTCGTATTTAAATAAATTTGAGGTCCCAAAAACAATCTGCTTTAAAAAAAGTCTTTCGTTTACGTATTGAGGATCCTTATTTGTCCCTAAGTATCCTAATTTATTACTTGATCTTTCAATATCAACATCGGCCCTTACATATTTGTTTATTCCGGTTATCTCAAATTCTTTTGCGTTGTCAATCGAAATTATGTTTGCGGTACCGTTTTCGTTTTCTTTAAACTCGAATTCTTTAGGATTGTTTCGCCAATCTTCATTTTTGATGAAACCTTCAATTTTGATGTTGTTGCTGTCGATGTAAGAACCTTTTTCAAATTTGGTTTGTGCATTAATCAGACTTGAAATAAAAAGAATGATAATCAGGTAAGCAGTTTTGTTCATTTGTTTTTATTGGTTAGTATTAATATTGTAAAACTAAGATGATTATTGTAATTTTTTGTATGATTTTTTTTATTTTTAGTTATAAATTAAAGCTTTTTTGTTATAAAAATGAAAGGGGAAACTCATGATTTTATGAAGTTTCCCCTTTTGATAATGTCGAAAATATGTAATTATTGTAGCTATACCTAACGGATTGTTGGTGTTTTACTCATCTTTCTGCCCCATCATCATCAGATAGGCCTTCAGGAATTCATCGATTTCACCGTTCATTACACCATCCACATCACTGGTTTCATATCCGGAGCGGACATCCTTAACCAATTTATAAGGGTGCATGACATAGTTTCGGATTTGCGAACCCCATTCGATTTTCATTTTTCCGGCTTCAATATCGGCACGTTGCGCCAGTTTCTTTTTCAGTTCGATTTCATACAACTGTGAACGTAACATCTGCATCGCGCGCTGACGGTTATCGTGTTGCGAACGTGTTTCCGAACACTGAATCTGAATTCCGGTCGGTTTGTGAACCAACTGCACTTTCGTCTCCACTTTATTCACATTCTGACCACCGGCACCACTGGAACGGGCAGTCGTAATCTCAATATCGGCAGGACTGATTTCAATTTCAATGGTATCATCCACCAAAGGATAAACATACACGGAAGCAAACGAAGTATGACGTTTTCCGTTGCTGTCAAAAGGAGAAATACGAACCAAGCGGTGTACGCCATTTTCACCTTTAAGATATCCAAAAGAATAATCACCTTCAATTTCGAGTGTAACGGTTTTGATTCCCGCTACATCACCTTCCTGAAAGTTCAGTTCTTTGATTTTATAACCTTGCTTTTCACCCCACATCAGATACATACGCATTAACATCGAAGCCCAGTCACAACTTTCTGTTCCTCCGGCGCCAGCAGTAATCTGAAGTACCGCACTCAGGTTGTCTCCCTCATCGGAAAGCATGTTCTTGAATTCGATATTTTCAATATGTAAAAGAGTAGCATGGAAGTGCTGATCAAGCTCTTCCTCGGTAGCATCGCCTTCTTTGAAGAATTCATAAATCAACTGAAGTTCTTCGGCCATATTATTGGCTTTTTCATAATCTTCCACCCATTTTTTCTTGGATCTCAGGTTTCTGACAATAACTTCGGCTTCCTTGGCGTTGTTCCAAAAATCAGGCGCAAAGGTTTTCTCTTCCTCGTTGGCTATCTCGATAAGTTTCTTATCGACGTCAAAGATACCTCCTTAACGCACCAAGGCGCTCAATAATATCCTTAATCTGTTCGGTATTTACCATAAAAATTGTAGTTTTATCCCGCAAAAATAGACATTCCTTTTTAGAATATGGAAATAAATTTAGTTAGCGATACGGTTACCAAACCAACTCCTGAAATGTTACAGCATATGTTTCGTGCCAAAGTAGGCGATGACGTTTACCGTCAGGATCCTACGGCTGTGGAATTGGAAGAAACGGTAGCCGATTTATTCGGAATGGAGGCGGCATTGTTTTTTCCTTCGGGAACGATGGCCAACCAGGCGGCAATTAAATTGCATACGCAGCCGGGTGACCAGTTAATTTGTGATAAATGGGCGCATGTGTATTTATATGAAGGAGGAGGAGCGTCATTTAACAGTGGTGTTTCCTGTTCGCTTGTTGATGGAAACCGCGGAATGATTACGTCACTTCAGGTGGAAGAACATATCACGGATCCCGAATTTTATCACAATCCGAAAACATCGTTAGTCTGCATTGAAAATACAACCAATAAAGGTGGAGGTGCCTGTTATGATATTGAAGAATTAAAAAGAATCAAGCAGGTTTGTACCGATAATAATCTGAAATACCATCTTGACGGGGCGCGTTTGTGGAATGCTTTGGTTGCCAAACGCCAGCATCCGAAACAATATGGTGAATTGTTTGATACCATTTCGGTTTGTTTGTCTAAAGGGATGGGAGCACCCGTTGGTTCTTTGCTTTTAGGTGATAAGGAAACAATCCACAGAGCATTACGAATCAGAAAAATATTGGGTGGCGGTATGCGTCAGATCGGATATTTGGCAGCAGCCGGATTGTATGCCCTTCAACATAATGTGGGCCGATTGGAAGAAGATCACCGCAGAGCTAGAGAAATTGGAGTTTTGTTACAGCAGTTGTATTGGGTGGATAAAGTAGAACCGATTGAAACCAATATTCTGATTTTCTCCGTAAAACCTCAATTTGATGAAGCTTTGCTAATGGAAAAACTGAAACAGAAAAATATTTTCATCAGTTCGATGGGCAAAGGAAAATTACGCATCGTAACCCATTTGGATTACAAACAGGTAATGCACGATTATGTCTTGGAAGCTTTGATGAAAATTGAATTATAATTCCATAAAGTATAATCAATGCGAATCAAGGATTGAAATAAAATACTGATATCCTTTATGTTAGACCTGACAGGTTTTTAAAACCTGTCAGGTCTACTTCGAAAATCAAAAAGTTACAAATCTAACACTTGTTCGCATAATCATATAAAAAACAATGCGGGCATTACAAGGTAATGCCCGCATTGTTTTTAAAGAGTACAAGTAATTATTTACCGCTACTGGCATTTTTCAATTGCTCTTCGATCTTACTTAAATTAAAAGCTCCCGCAGTCTGCGAAGGCGGATAATCCTTCATTGTCATTAAGAATTTTCCAGCTAAGCCTTGTATAGGAATCAAAATAAACACTCTGTCTAAAAACCAGTCGTTATAAGTATTTGAATTATGCTGAGCTTTTTCAAACGGATCTCTTCTTAAATTAAACAATAATGGTGTGCGTAATTCAACAAAGGGTTCTCTCCAAACGCCAAAGGCTTCCCCTCTGTTTTCTAAGAATACAACTTTCCAATCATCATACCGGGCAGCAACAACTTGTCCACCATCGTTTACATACCAAAATTCATGGCGAGCCGATTCTTTTGATTTGCCTGTTAAATAGTCCCACTGGTTATATCCGTCGATATAGTTTTTATAACTGCGTCCGTTGATGGTTGTTCCTTTGCGTAATCGTTCTGTCACATTGTTATCGCCTGCAATTGCAGCAAAAGTTGGCAACCAGTCTTCGTGAGCTACAATTCCGTTTAAAATGACACCAGCGGGTATTTTACCAGGAAATCTGGCGAAAGCAGGTACGCGGTAAGCGCCCTCCCAATTTGAGTTTTTCTCAGATCTGAAGGGCGTTGTTCCGGCATCCGGCCAGGTATTGTAATGCGGTCCGTTATCGGTGGAATACATTACCATGGTATTGTCGGCAATTCCTAATTCATCCAATAATTTCAGCAATTCTCCCACATGCATATCATGTTCTACCATACCATCGCTGTATTCGTCCTGTCCTGAAATTCCGGTATGCTCAGATTTTACGTGAGTACGGAAGTGCATTCTGGTTCCGTTCCACCAGCAAAAGAAAGGCTCACCGGCTTTCACCTGGCGTCTTATGAAATCTTTGGCTGCAGCAACAGTTTCATCATCAATAGTTTCCATTCTTTTTTTTGTTAACGGACCCATATTTTCTATTTTTTGTCCACCTTTACCATCAGCTGTTGTTTTAAGAATCCCACGTGGTTTAAAGGTTTCATAGAATGTTTTACCGCTGGCCAACTTCATGTCTTTAGGATAATCTCTGTTTTCCGGCTCTTCTTCCGCATTTAAATGATACAAACTTCCCATAAATTCATCGAAACCATGCATGGTTGGCAGATGTTCGTCACGATCGCCCTGATGGTTTTTGCCGAATTGTCCGGTGCGATAACCTTGTCCTTTTAAGACGGTGGCCATGGTAACATCTGTTTTTTGCCAGCCTTCTTTAGCTCCCGGTAATCCTACTTTAGTCATTCCGGAACGAACAGGAACAGAACCACTGATAAAGGCTGCACGTCCTGCCGTACAACTTTGTTGCGCATAATAATCCGTAAAGGAAACTCCTTCAGCTGCAATACGATCGATATTTG
Source organism: Flavobacterium limnosediminis JC2902 (assembly GCF_000498535.1). GTDB lineage: Bacteria > Bacteroidota > Bacteroidia > Flavobacteriales > Flavobacteriaceae > Flavobacterium > Flavobacterium limnosediminis. The sequence goes on from NZ_AVGG01000018.1 coordinate 85,982, forward strand.
GGGTTTTGTATCCCATCATTCCTCGGTTGTTGTGGCTGATGTTCCACGTACCGATATCATCACCCCATATCACCAGAATATTGGGCTTTTTTTGTGCCAATCCGATTGTTGAATTGACAAGTAAAAGGCCTAAAAGTAACAGCCGAATCAGAATAGTTTTTGTCTTTTTCATATATGTGAAATTTATTTATTAGAGGTCATATATGGTATCGCTTTTTTATTTATTGGTGTTTGCTTGCGCAAACTCTTTGTTAATGGCGATTTCATACGTATTGTTTTAAAGGAATGGTTATTATTAAAATTCAAATACCTTATTCAAAAGGGAAAATTTTCAAAAAATCTTTTTGCATATCGATAACCAGCCAATTGTTCTTTTTGGCTTCGGTCAGTCCTTTTTCAAGATGACCGCTCAGCGTTTTTAAATCGTATTTATATTCCCGGACGGAATCGGTATGGTGCAAGAGCACATTCATACTTTTATATTTACTTCCGGCGGTATATTGCATCATGGCCAGATCACCATCGCTGTTACCACCGCAAAAAACGGGTACTTTGCCAATAAAGCGATGTATTGCTGCCGGCTTTCCTTCCTTATCATCTAAGTAAAAACCTTCAGAAATTTTGGTTATTACAGGCTTGTTGTCTATCATTTCAAATTTGGCATCACTGTAACTTCCGATTACCCGATAGGGCGGAATTCCGTACACCTCCTCTGTCCATACCCGCATAAAATCGGCACCGCCACCACTGACAATAAATGTCGTAAACTTGTTTTGATGCAGATAATCAAGTAATTCCAGCATGGGTTGGTACACTAAATCTTTGTATCTTTTTTTAAATTTGGCATCCTTGGCGGTCTCAATCCAATTTTTGACGTTGTTATTAAAGTCAGTTTCTGTTATATTTAAATGACTGATGCTCATTACTTTAATAAGTCCAGTTTTAGTGGCATCTTTAAGTTGTAACGGATTCTCATTCAGAAACACTTTTAAATCCGGATCTTTTTGCCATTCCGGATGTTGGGCAGCATTTGATTTCAGATAATCAATTGCAAATACCAGTTGATTGGGAAATGGTTGTTCGGGCCATAAAGTCCCATCGTTGTCGAAAACCGCAATCCTGTCGGAAACCGGGATGTAAAATGTGCTGGTACTGTCGGTAACCGCTTTTACCCAATCGATAATTTTACCTTTTGGTTCTGAATTCCATGAACTTAACGGTTCAGTATGCGTTTCTTTTTTTTCTGTTGTGACGCTAGCTTTTTTGCAGTTGGTTAGGCAAAAAGCGATAGATAAAGTGAGACATACAAAAAAAAGATATTTAGTTTTAGTATGTATTATTTGACCTGTTTCCATAATTATTACTGTTTTGTTTTTTAAATACTATCGTTCATATTCCATTTTTACAAAAGGTTTATTTGTTTAGTATATTGCGTGAATCTTTTAAAAACACGTAAAAAATAGTAGTGATAAAGATTTGTGGCAGATAACGAAATGATAATAATGGTATTCCTAAAAAGATTTGCTTGTTTTTACTCTTAAAGCAGTGTTGTCTCTGACTGATAAAAGTGAATGCCTCTTTTTGTTTTTTATTATGTAATCAGTTGTTTAATAATTGATTAAGTATGTGCTAAAAATCAGATTTAAAAAGGGTCATTAAAGTTAATGAAAAAAATGTAAGAAAGTTATGTTGGTTTTAATTATTTGATGACGAAACTTTTCTGATATGTTTATCAGATAAAAATCACATGTAGCGAAGAAGTTGCCTTTTTAGTGAAAAGCCACTGAAAAACAGTAATTATTTGATAAGCAGATTTTTAAAAATCCGGATTGACTTCAAAAGTCATCGTTTCTTTTGTGGCTGGATGTCTGAACTCAATCCATTCGGCGTGTAAGTGCAGGCGGTTCGCTTTTGTTCCGTACAAATCATCGCCAACAATCGGGCAATTTAGTCCCAATGCGTGAGAAGCGTGCATGCGTAACTGATGTGTTCGTCCGGTAATCGGCCAAAAATGAACTCTGGTTTGTTCTTTAGTTCGCTCAATTACTTTCCATTTTGTTTTTGCCGGTTTGCCGTATTCATAACAAACCAATTGGCGCGGACGATCGTCTAAATCGATGCGCAACGGTAAATTGATTTCGCCTTCGTTTTCGGTTACGATTCCGTTTAACAAAGCCGTGTAGCGTTTTTTAACCGTTCGTTTTATAAACTGTCCTTGTAAAAGTTTGTGGGTATCTTTGTCTTTAGCAATCAGCAATAAACCCGAAGTCGCCATATCCAGACGGTGAACGATCAGCGGACCGGTGGCCTCAGGATATTTAAGTTTCATACGTTCGTAAACCGAATCCAGAATATTGATACCCGGAACTGATAAGAACTCGGCGGGTTTGTTGATTACCGCTAAATAATCGTCTTCGTAAACCGTTTCAATCGGAACACCTAAAGCAGGATTTGCCAACAGCGGATTGTCATCAACGGAAAGCCCTTCCAACATATGGCCCAATATCGGTTCGCATTTTCCGCGACAGGCAGGATAGAACTGACCGTGTTTACGGATTTCCGATTTTGGTGATTCGCCCCACCAGAATTCGGCCATGGCGATTGGTTGCAGGTTATTCAGATAAGCGTATTGTAAAAGTTTTGGTGCGGCACATTCACCGGCAGCTGCAGGCGGTTTTATTAAAGCAGTGGCTTCAAAAATGTCACACAGGCTTTTAGTTTCTCCTCTATTATTTAGAAAATGATACTGGTCGAAAAGTTGTTGCTGTAAGTTGGCCGATTTCTGTTTGCGCTCTTCCTTTAAAAAAGTAATTTCATCGGTAAAAACAGCTAATTTTTTCTTTGTTTCCGAAAGACGATCTTCGAGATATTCGGTTAATTCTCTCAGCAGGAACTTGTCTTTTAAACTTTCACGAACCAAGTCATTCATGTAAACTTCCAATGAATCGGCATCCGTGATTTCCACTTCTGCTTTTTTGCGAAGAAGCTTACGGGCTTTTTTCGCCTCGCTCATTTTTATTTTTTGCTCTTCCAATTTGCGTTCAGCTACAGCGGTTTCGGTCTGAAGTTCGTTAGTGAGTGCAATGAATTCTGAATTACTTTCTAAAGTTTCAATTCGGGTATTAATCTGTGTAAGCTCTTTTATCCCTTTAATAAAAAAACTGTCTTCTTCAAGCATGTCAAAAATAGGAGGTACAAACATTGGATGAACGTTTTTATCTGCGAGTTTTCCCGAAAAAGCAGCCAGATATCCAATTTCATTCTGTTGATTTCGAACCACCATCACACCAAACATCTTTCCGATAACCAGTCCTTCCTGACTCTCGTCCAATCCGAAATTATGTTCCCAATCGGTTTGATTTTGAAGGTACTCCTGTAGTTCTTTTGCCGCTAAAACGCTCAACGGATGCGGCTCGTAATAAAAAGGAAAAGTGAATCGTTCCGGTAGCGTATATGAATCTATCGTTCCTTCAAAAGGGATAAAACAAGACTGAGCTGAAATTTCTGATGAATTCATTGTACGATTATTACGGATTGCAAAAGTACTATTTATGACGTAAACAGCAAGTTGTTAATAATCACATTAACTTTTCATAATGATAACATTAACTTAACGTGGTAACATTAAAACAACATTAGTTTTGCCAAAAAATAATACAACTAAAATTTATCATGAAAAAAATCGTTTTTTCCACCTTTCTTTTATTTGCGACGCTAAACGTTGTAAATGCACAGGTAACAGAAACTAAAACGGAAGAGGCTCCAAAGAAAGAGGAGCAAAAGGAGGTAGCCAAACCTGAAAAAAAATGGTATGAAAAAATCTCGCTTAGAGGGTATGCGCAAATCCGCTACAATAAACTTTTGGAAACTAATGAGGATTTAGGTTGCGAGCAATGTGATAAGTCATGGGGAGGAGATAACAGTTTTGCTATCAGAAGAGGGCGTCTTGTTTTTTCAGGAGATGTTCATGACAGGGTTTATATTTATATCCAACCTGATTTTGCTACGGATGCTTCTTCCACAAACAAACATTACTTCAATATAAGAGATGCTTATTTCGATTTATCATTGGATAAAGACAAGGAATACAGATTCAGAATCGGTCAGAGTAAAATTCCGTTTGGTTTTGAAAATTTACAGTCATCCCAAAACAGAGCTACATTGGATCGTAACGATGCTTTGAACAGTGCGATAGCTAATGAGCGTGACTTGGGGATATTCTTTTACTGGGCGACTAAAGAAAAAAGAAAATTGTTTAAAGAATTGGTTGATAGTGGTTTAAAAGGTTCGGGAGATTACGGATTGTTAGGTTTGGGTATTTACAACGGTCAGACAGCCAACAAGCCTGAAGCGAACAATGATCAGCATTTTGTAGCCCGATTTACTTATCCTTTTGAATTACAAAACGGTCAGGTTTTTGAAGCCAGTTTACAGGGGTACTCAGGAAAATATGTGGTAACTACATTAACACCCGGAGTTATTTTAGAAGAAGGTTCGCCTGAATTTTCAGATCAGAGAGCAGCAGCTACTTTTGTGTGGTACCCTAAACCTTTCGGTGTTCAGGCGGAAGCGAACATCGGTACAGGACCTCAATACAATCCGGAAAACAACACTATTGAGCAGAAAGATCTTAAAGGTGCTTACGCTCAGATTATGTATAACGCTAGAATCAAGAATCAGATTTTATTTCCTTTCGTAAAATACCAATGGTATGAAGGTGGTAAAAAACATGAGACGGATGCAAGAGCGTATAAAGTAAACGATGTTGAAATCGGAGTTGAATGGCAGCCATTTAAGAACTTCGAATTAACAGCAGATTATACGATTTCCAGCAGAAGATATGAAGACGCGAAGTTACCTGTGAATTCACAAAGCGGAAGTTTGTTAAGATTACAGGTTCAGTTTAATTTCTAAGCAACGTGTAATAGTTTTTAAAATTTACAAATTAAAAGGTGCAAAATCATAATGTTTGATTTGCACCTTTTTTGTTATCCTATCATTATATCAAACTGTTTTTTTGTTATCATATTACGATATTAGGCGGTTTGAATGTTTAATATAATAATACAGTAATATTACCTTAACGATAAGTTAATACTGCTGATTTACTTTTGTATCAAATTTAAAACAAAACATAAAATGACTAAAAAAGCATTATTCTTAATGTTACCTTTAATTGGAATGTTAAGTTGTGGTAAAGGAAAAAACGAAGAAGGAGCAACTACTGCAGAAGCTACTTCAACAGCGACTACTGTAACAATAAAAGGTAGTGATACTGTTTTGCCTTTAGCGCAAAAAGAATCTGAAGAGATGATGAAAACCAATAAAGAGGTTAGTGTAACTGTAGTTGGTGGTGGTACCGGTGTTGGTATGACAGCACTTTTAGAAGGGACTACTGATATCGCAATGGCTTCCAGAGATTTAAAAACAGAAGAGAAATTGAAATTCTCTGAAGCTAAAAAAGAAATTGAAATCGTTACTATTGCATTTGATGCGTTAGCTGTAATTGTTAACCCTGCCAATAAAGTAGGTCAGTTAACACGTGAGCAAATCGAAAAAATCTATACAGGAGAAATCAAAAACTGGAAAGAAGTAGGTGGAGCGGATGAAAAAATCGTGGCTTACTCAAGAGAATCTTCTTCCGGAACCTATGAGTTCTTTAAGGAAGAAGTATTGGACAAAAAGAATTATGCTGCTGATATCTTAAGTATGCCTGCTACCGGTGCTATTGTTCAGGCGGTTGGTCAGACTAAAGGAGCTATCGGTTATGTTGGATTAGCGTACGAAACTAAAGAAGTGAAACATATTTCCGTTTCTTACGATCAGGGAAAAACTTTTGTTGTTCCTTCTGTAGCATCTGCTAAAGATAAAACATATCCAATTGCAAGACCTTTGTTCTATATGTTTGATAAAGCAAATGCTGCAAAAGTGAAAGCAGTTGTTGATTATGCACTATCTCCTGAAGGTCAAAAAGTTGTTTCTGAAGTAGGTTATATTCCATTAAATTAAGAAGAGGTTTTTATTATACTGTAAAAAGGGCGATCTGATTTAGATTGCCTTTTTTTTATGAAAAGAATTAAGTAAATTTATAAGTTATTGCTTAACGTTAAATTAACAGAAGGATAATACAGAGAACACATCCCGAAAGCATACCTCATGTACTTTTGCGGTGAAAATAAATTCACAGATTTGAAAACAAATTTTAAGCAGATTAAGGAAAAAATAATAGAAACGATTCTGATGCTGAGTAGTGCCTCTACCAGTATTACGGTTGTTTTGATTGTGTTTTTTCTCTTCATTGAAGGAGCAGGTGTTTTTTCTAAGAAACCAATTGAAGAAGGCTTTTTATTGGCAGTGCATCCGTCCAATTCAATACAAAAACTGGAGCCTTCCCAGATAAAAGATATTTTTGATCAAAAGATCACAAATTGGTCAGCGCTCGGAGGTAAAAATGAACCTATCGTTTTGTTTCGTACCGAAGATATTACCGAGTATTATACCGAAGAAGAATTAGGCGAAAATTTCGAACATTTCCCTGCAAAGATAGATGAGTACATCACCAAGACACCCGGAGTAATCGCTTTCTTCTCCGATAAATATAAAGCCAAAGATTTTCACGGAAAAGAGTTGGATGTTAATAAAATATCCGTTTTTAAATTCCTTTCGGGCGAAGAGTGGTTTCCAACGGCGCAACCGGTGGCTCAAATGGGGGTAAAACCTCTTATTTTGGGTACTTTATGGGTGAGTTTCGGAGCGATTTTAATTGCATTGCCCATAGGTTTGGCTGCGGCCATCTACTTAAGTGAAATTGCGAGAAAACGTACCCGTAATATTCTTAAGCCATTAATCGAATTGTTAGCGGGTATTCCGTCAGTTGTTTATGGGTTTTTCGGATTGGTTGTGATTGTTCCTTTGGTTCAGGATGTTTTCAATCTGCCGGTAGGGGAGACCGGATTGGCAGGAAGTATCGTTTTAGCTATTATGGCTTTACCGACAATCATCACGATTTCAGAAGATGCTATGAGCAATACGCCGCGTGCCATGAAAGAGGCCAGTTTGGCTTTGGGCGCGAGTCAGTGGCAAACCATTTATAAAGTGGTTGTACCATATTCTGCTTCCGGAATTACTGCCGGTGCGATTCTAGGGATAGGGCGTGCAATCGGAGAAACCATGGCGGTTTTGATGGTAACCGGAAATGCAGCGGTTATCCCGAACACACTTCTGGCACCGGTGAGGACAATTCCTGCAACCATTGCCGCAGAACTTGGTGAAGCCGCCAGCGGAGGTATGCATTATAAAGCATTATTCGCATTAGGCTGTATTTTATTCCTGATTACTTTTTGTATTAATATGTTGGTTGAATTGGTTACCAATAGAAAATCACATAAAAAACATTAAAAATGAAGAAAGAAAATCGCTTGGCAAAAAGAAAAAGAAGGAATCAAAAGATAGCTTTCGGATTGTTTCAGTTTGTTAGCTATTCCATTGTAGCTCTTTTATTTATCATATTAGCTTTTATCGTTATAAAAGGAATTGGGGTAATCAGTTGGGAATTTATTTCCGAAATGCCAAAAGAAGGAATGACTCAGGGAGGGATTTATCCTGCCATTGTGGGAACACTTTGCCTGGTTTTGGGAAGCATGCTTTTTGCTTTTCCTGTAGGGGTATTAGCGGCCATATATATGAACGAATATGTTAAGGATGGCTGGCCTAAAAGAATTATTAAGCAAATGACCAATAATCTTGCCGGGGTGCCTTCCATTGTTTTTGGTTTATTCGGTATGGCGTTATTCGTAAATAAATTAGAATTTGGAGATTCCTTATTGGCGGGATCCTTAACGTTAGGTTTGTTAGTGTTACCGGTGGTGATAAGAACTACGGAGGAGTCCCTGAAAGCGGTTGAAGATACTTTCAGACATGCCAGTCTGGCATTAGGGGCAACTAAGTGGCAAACTACAAGCAAGGTGGTTTTACCTATAGCTTTTCCAAACATCCTTACGGGGTTAATTCTTTCGATAGGAAGGGTTTCGGGGGAAACGGCTCCGATATTATTTACGGTAGCTGCTTATTTTCTTCCCAAATTACCAACTTCAATTTTCGATCAGGCCATGGCGCTCCCGTATCATTTGTATGTGATTTCAACCAGCGGAACAAATATAGAAGCTTCAAGAGCTATGGCTTACGGAACTGCCCTTATTTTAATTGTAATAGTATTAATTTCCAATTTACTGGCGAATGCGCTTCGTAAATATTTCGGAAGAAAAGTAAAAATGAATTAGCATGCATAAAATAGAATCTAAAAACGTAAATTTTTACTACGGCGAAACGCAGGCTTTGCATGATATTTCGTTGTCGATGAAAGAAAACACGGTTACAGCATTAATCGGTCCGTCAGGATGCGGAAAATCAACTTATCTGCGTTTGCTTAACCGAATGAATGACTTAATAGATAAGACCCATCTTAATGGTGAGATTTATATCGACGGTCATAATATTTATGCTAAAAACACCAATGTGGACGATTTGAGAAAGAACGTGGGCATGGTTTTCCAAAAGCCAAACCCGTTTCCGAAATCTATTTATGAGAACGTAGCTTACGGTTTGAAAGTAAATGGGATTACCGATAAAAAAGTGATTGAAGAACGTGTAATCACATCCATTGAGCAGGTAGCGCTTTGGGATGAGGTAAAGGATAAATTGAACAAATCGGCATTCGAATTGTCCGGCGGCCAACAACAGCGTTTGTGCATTGCCCGTGCCCTTGCCATTCAGCCTTCGGTTTTGTTAATGGATGAACCGACTTCTGCTCTGGATCCTATTTCTACGGCAAAAGTGGAGGAGCTTATTTACGATTTGAAAAATATGTATACCATCGTAATCGTTACGCATAATATGCAGCAGGCAGGACGTGTAAGTGATAACACCGCTTTTTTCTATATGGGAGAATTGGTGGAATACGATAAAACAAAGAATCTGTTTACAAACCCAAGAAAAGAAAGAACACAAAATTATATTACAGGTCGTTTCGGTTAATCTTCAGAAACCACATTAATTAGCTGTTTATACTTATTTTAAAATATACCACATGACACAATTAGATAACGAAATACGAGAATTAAAAGAAGAATTATTAGAATTATGGCTGTTAGTGAATCTGCAATTGGAGAAAGCTCAACAGTCATTAATTTCAATGGATAAAGACTTGGCACGTGAAGTAATCGCCAATGAAAAAAGGGTTAATTCTTATGAACTTAAATTGGATCGTAACTGTGAAAATGTCTTTGCACTTTTTAATCCGGTTGCCATGGATTTACGATTTGTCCTTGCCGTTTTAAAAATCAATTCCAATTTGGAACGTACGGGAGATATTGCTGAAGGCATTGCAAAATTCGTTAAGGAAGTTGCCAATGATTTTGATAAAAACCTGTTGGAACTTATCAATGTAAATGAAATGTTCGAAACTTCCATTTATATGATGGCTAATGTTTTGGAGGCTTTTGAGAATGAAGATACCAAAATGGCCCGTAAGATTTTTAAACAGGATGAGGTTTTGGATAAGATCAATAAAAAGGCAAGCGGAGTTATTGCAAAGTACTGCAAAGAAAATCCGGATAATATAGAGCAGGCCTTGTATCTTTTGTCAATTGTCCAGAAATTGGAAAGAGTGGGGGATCACGCCAAAAACATGGCTGAAGAAACCATTTTCTATATTGAAGCAAAGGTGTTAAAACACAAATCAAAATCTGATAAAAAGAAAAAATAGAGGTTCTGAGGCGCTAAGTAGCTGAGTATTTCAAAGGTGCCTCTCTGTTTGTTTATTTCGTCTAAAGGGAAAATTGCATACTCAGGGTTGATGTTATGTGATTTTCCCAGAAGTCGAAATAAACTACTTTTTGAATAGTCTCTTTATTACTTAAACATATCCATTCCCGGAATGTTTGGCATCCCGTCTTTGGCTACTGCACCCAATTCGGCTTCATTTACATTGGTCGCCTTTTCGATGGCTTTGTTCATAACTAAAACCAAATAGTCTTCCAATTGCTCTTTGTCTTCCAGTAAAGTGTCGTCAATTGTAATGGATTTTACTTTTCTGTTAGCGGTTAATGTAATCTTTAAAAGCCCGTCGTTGCTTTCTTCATCAATCAAAACAGTGTCCAAACGCTTTTTAGTGTCTTCCATTTTTTGCTGGGTTTCTTTCAGTTTACCCATCATCCCCATGATATCTCCAAACATGTTAATAAATTTAGTGGTTATTGAATTGCAAAATTATTAAATTGCAGATAGATATTTATGTTTATAAATGAAAAATCAATTTCTTTTGAGTTGTGTTTGTGTTACTTTTGCATCCGCAATCGCTCAAAATAATAAACCAAAAATGGTAGAAATAATAACGGCACCGTTGGCAACCGTAAAGCCAAAGCAACTTGAAAAACATGGACACATCCGTACAGATGATTACTATTGGTTAAATGAAAGGGAAAACCCGGAAGTAATCGATTACCTAAACAAGGAAAACGATTATTATAACCAAATGACGGCAGATAGCAAACAATTTCAGGCCGATTTGTTTGAGGAAATGAAGTCACGAATTAAAGAAGACGACAGTTCTGTTCCTTACTTATACAACGGATATTATTATATCACCCGATTTGAAAAAGGGAAGGATTATCCGATTTACGCCCGAAAAAAAGGAAGTCTGGATGCCAATGAGGAAATCATGTTTGATTGCAATGAAATGGCCAAAGGATTTACTTATTTTAAGTTGAGCGGACTGAGTGTAAGTGAAGATAACAAATGGTGCGCGTTCGGAGTTGATACGGTTTCCCGACGTGAATACACTATTCAGATAAAAAATCTTGAAACCGGTGAAATTCTTCCGGTGAAATTGGAAAAAACTACGGGAGGTTCCACTTGGGCTGCTGATAACAAAACGTTGTTTTATACGCGTAAAGACTTGGTAACTTTGCGTTCCGATAAAATTTACAAGCATAAATTAGGTTCGGAAGCCACAGAAGATCAAGTTGTTTTTTATGAAAAAGACGATACGTTTTCGACCTTCATCTATAAGGAGAAATCGAAAAAATACCTTGTAATCGGTTCTTCAAGCACGCTTACATCGGAATACCAGATTTTACGATCGGACAACCCGGACGGGAAATTTGAATTGTTCCAGAAAAGAACACGCGGGCTGGAATATTCCATATCGCATTTCGGAGACAGTTTTTATGTGGTAACCAACAAAGACAAGGCAACCAATTTCAAACTGATGAAAACGCCTGAAAATGCCACTACAAAAGAGAATTGGATGGATTTGATTCCGCACCGAAAAGATACCTTGTTGGAAGGAATTGAAATTTTCAAGGATTATCTGGTTGTGGAAGAGCGTAACGACGGTTTGAACAAAATCAAAATCATGCCTTGGAACGGAGTAGGAGAGTATTACCTGCCTTTTGATATCGAAACCTATACGGCCTATACCACTACAAACGTTGACTTTGATACCGAAATTTTGCGTTACAGTTACCAGTCGATGGCAACGCCTCCTTCGGTAATCGATTTCAATATGCGAACCAAAGAAAAGACCATCAAAAAAGAGCAGGAAGTGCTTGGCGGAAAGTTCGATAAAAACAATTATACGGAAGAACGCATCTGGGCAACAGCCAAAGACGGAACAAAAGTGCCAATTTCCTTGGTATATCGTAACGGAATTAAAAAAAACGGTGAAAATCCGTTTCTGTTGTATGCCTATGGTTCTTACGGTTCTTCCATGGATCCTTATTTTTCATCGATCCGCCTGAGTTTATTAGATAGAGGATTTATATACGCCATTGCGCATATTCGTGGTGGGGAAGATTTGGGACGCGATTGGTATGATAACGGGAAATTGCTTAAAAAGAAAAATACGTTTACCGATTTCATTGATTGTTCAAGATATGTAATCGACCAAAAATATACTTCCGAAAAACATTTGTATGCCGAAGGAGGTTCTGCGGGAGGTTTATTGATGGGAGTTATCATTAACGAAGCACCGGAATTGTACAATGGCGTAATAGCCCAGGTTCCTTTCGTTGATGTTGTTACCACGATGTTAGACGATTCCATACCGCTCACAACGGGGGAATACGACGAATGGGGTAATCCAAATGAGAAGAAATATTACGATTATATGCTGTCTTATTCGCCTTATGACAACGTTAAGAAACAAAAATATCCGAATATGTTGGTGACTACCGGATTGCATGATTCCCAAGTGCAATATTGGGAGCCGGCAAAATGGGTAGCGAAATTGCGTGTTATGAAGCTGGGAGACAGTCAGTTATTTTTAGATACCAATATGGATACGGGACATGGTGGCGCTTCCGGAAGATTTGAGGCCATTAAAGAAGTGACAAAAGAGTACACTTTTTTATTAGATTTAGAAGGAATTAAAAAGTAGATAAAGAATTTTTTATACATTTGCAAGGTTGTGAACATTCCAAAAAATGATTATATTCACACCTTGAGTAATTTATTTTTTATGAAAGAAGAAATAAAAGCCTATAATAACGTATTGGAATTAATAGGAAATACACCCCTAATAAGGCTTAATACAATCACAGAAGGACTAAAAGGTAACTTTTACGCAAAGGTAGAAGCCTTTAATCCGGGTCATTCAACAAAAGACAGAATTGCTCTTTATATTATAGAAGAGGCGGAGAGAAGAGGAATCTTAAAGCCGGGCGACACCATCATTGAAACTACTTCAGGGAATACCGGTTTCAGTATCGCAATGGTCAGTATCATTAAAGGATACGATTGTGTATTGGCTGTCAGTTCAAAATCCTCAAAGGATAAAATTGATATGCTGAGAGCGATGGGTGCAAAAGTATATGTTTGTCCTGCGCACGTTTCTGCCGATGATCCCCGTTCTTATTACAACGTTGCAAAACGTTTACATGAAGAAACCAAAGGTTCGGTGTATATCAATCAGTATTTTAATGATCTGAATGTTGATGCGCATTATAAATCAACAGGGCCTGAAATATGGGAGCAAACTAACGGGAAAATCACGCACTTCATTGCTTGTAGCGGTACTGGAGGAACTATTTCCGGAACGGCCCGTTTCCTAAAAGAACAAAATCCAAACATTAAAATATTCGGTGTTGATGCTTTTGGCTCGGTTTTGAAAAAATACCATGAGACAAGAGAATTTGATAACGACGAAATTTACCCGTACAGAATCGAAGGTTTAGGTAAAAACTTAATTCCAACGGCAACGGATTTCGATGCCATTGATAAATTTACAAAAGTGACCGATGAGGAAAGTGCACACACTGCCCGCGAAATCGCTAAAAAAGAAGGTTTGTTCGTAGGCTATACTTCAGGTGCTGCCATGCAAGCGATTAAGCAATTCGCAGAAGACGGAGAATTTGACGAAAACAGTAATGTAGTTGTTATCTTCCCCGATCACGGTTCCCGTTACATGAGCAAAATATTCAGTGATGAATGGATGAATGAACAAGGTTTCTTTGACAGTATCAATGCGGAAGAAGCTCAGAAGATTGAATTCATAAAATAGACATCTTAGATAGTTAGATTTTTAGACTTCTTAGATCGTTAGAAATAGAAAGAAACTCTGCTGAAAAGTGGAGTTTCTTGTTTTTAATTACTATGGCTAAAATAAAGAAGTCATCTAAAATGGTTGTCATTCTGACGTAAAGAGGAATCTCATGAGCATAAAAAAACTCCGAATAATTCTCCGGAGTTTATATCTTAAATCTAACGTTACTTTCTAAGAAGTCTAATATTCTAAGAAGTCTAAAAATCTATTCCTGCATCGTATGATAAACGTTCATCACGTCATCATCCTCTTCAATTTTCTCTAACAATTTCTCAACATCAGCTACCTGCTCCGGAGTCAATTCCTTGGTTATTTGTGGGATACGTTCAAAACCGGAAGATAAGATTTCAATGTTTCTGTTCTCCAGTTCTTTTTGGATAGCACCGAAACTTTCAAAAGGAGCATACATTAAAATGCCGTCTTCGTCAGCGAAAATCTCTTCCACGCCAAAGTCAATCATTTCCAGTTCCAGTTCTTCCACATCCTGTCCTTCAGCAGGAATACGGAAGTTACAGGTATGGTCAAACATGAACTCCACAGACCCCTGTGTTCCCATCGTTCCGTTGCATTTGTTAAAGTAACTTCTGATGTTAGCTACCGTTCTGTTATTGTTGTCGGTAGCGGTTTCGATCAGAATGGCAATCCCGTGAGGTGCATAGCCTTCAAACAACACTTCCTTGAAGTTGGCGGTGTCTTTATCAGATGCTTTCTTAATCGCACGCTCTACATTGTCTTTTGGCATGTTTGCCGACTTCGCATTCTGAATAACGGCTCTTAAACGGGAGTTGGTTTCCGGATTCGGTCCGCCTTCCTTAACAGCCATTACAATGTCTTTTCCTATTCTGGTAAACGTTTTAGCCATTGCCGACCAACGTTTCATTTTTCTTGCCTTTCTGAATTCAAACGCTCTTCCCATTTCTATTCGGAGTTTATTATGTTTAAAAGTTGCTGAGTTACTGAGTGTGAAATTTTAGACTGCAAAAATAGTAAATAGAAAAAACTTTTTTTACAATGTTTCAATCTTTTTTATTTTAAGAATTTTTTTATAGTTTCGCGCCAAATTATCAAATAAAAACATGAAAAATTTTTTTTGCTTAGGGCTTTTGTTGAGTGGTCTTTTCGGATTTTCGCAACAAAGAGAAAAAGGTACAATTGAAGTAACACCTATTGTTGGATACGCTACTTCTAACTACTATTCAAATGAAAATCTGTCAAATGACCCTATTTCCTCTGTTAATTTCGGAGTAAACGGTGATTATTACTTCAATAACCGCTGGAGTTTGCGTTCTGGTTTGTTACTTCAGACTATGGGGAGTGAATATTCTGTTCCAGAACTTCTTATGTATAATATTGAAGAAAAATTGACTTATTTGACAATACCGGTTAATGCAAACTGGCATTTCGGAAGCACCAGAAAATGGAATTTAAATTTCGGACCTAGTCTTGGATTCTTGATGTCTGCAAAGGCTAATGATGAAGATATTAAAAGCATGGTAAATTCTTTCCAGCTTGGGTTGAATTACGGAATCGGTTATAAAATTGAAATTAAAGAGAATATTGGAATTCTAATCGATTATCAGGGAATGAGCGGATTGACAGAATTGAATAATGATGGTGGAGATATAAAAATTAAAAATGCATATAGCTCTTTTAATTTAGGTTGTGTAATTCAACTTTAATCGAATAGCATATCTATGAAAAAAGCCGATTTCTCAATCGGCTTTTTTGTTTTTGAACAACTTTTTTGTTTTTTGTAAAACCGCATTTTAACTACTTTTACTTTTTTTTATTTTAAGAATTTTTTTATAATTTCGCACTAAATCATAAATAAAACATGAAAAAAATTTTTTGTTTAGGCTTGTTGTTAATCGGTCTTTTTGGGTTTTCACAACAAAGAGAAAAAGGTACAATTGAAGTAACTCCTATTATTGGTTATGCCGCTTCTAACTACTATGCTTCTGAAAATCAGAATGGAGATTTTGTTTATTCGGTTAATTTCGGAGTAAACGGTGATTATTACTTCCATAATCGCTGGAGTTTGCGTTCTGGTTTGTTGTTGCAGACTATGGGGAGCGAATATATTATTCCTGGAGATATACTTAATGGACCAGGGCTTTCATCATTACATGTAGAAGAAAAATTGACTTATATGACAATACCGGTTAACGCAAACTGGCATTTCGGAAGTACCAGAAAATGGAATTTGAATTTCGGACCTAGTCTTGGATTTTTAATGTCTGCAAAGGCTAACAGTGAAGATATTAAACAGTATATGAATACCTTTCAGCTTGGTTTGAATTATGGGATTGGTTATAAAATCGAGGTTACAGAGAAAATCGGAATTTTAATTGATTACCAGGGGATGACCGGTTTGACAGAAGTACCGAAAGAAGGCGATGTCAAATTAAAAAATGTATACGGTACTTTTAATTTAGGTTGTGTAATTCAACTTTAATCGAATAGCATATCTATGAAAAAAGCCGATTTCTCAATCGGCTTTTTTGTTTTTTGAACATGTTGTTATTTTTTGTAAAATGGCATTTTAACCACTTTCGCTTTAATGTCTTTGTTTCTGATTCGGATGTAAATTTCTGAATCCGGAGTTGATAAAGCGGTTGGAACATAGCCCATTCCGATTGCAATTCCCATTGATGGTGATTGTGTTCCGGAAGTAACTACTCCAACAACGTTTCCGTCAGCATCAGCGATTTCGTAATCGTGACGGGGAATTCCTCTGTCTACCATTTCAAAACCAACTAATTTTTTAGAAACACCTGCTTCTTTTTGTTTTTTCAGGTTTTCGGAATTGGTGAATTCTTTATCGAATTTCGTAATCCATCCCAAACCTGCTTCCAACGGAGAAGTCGTGTCGTTGATGTCGTTTCCGTACAGGCAGAATCCCATTTCCAAACGTAAAGTATCACGAGCAGCCAGGCCGATTGGTTTTATTCCGAAGGCTGCACCGGCTTCAAATACTTTGTTCCAGATTGTTTCCGCATCTTCATTTTTGAAATAGATTTCGAATCCTCCTGAACCTGTATATCCGGTTGCAGAAACCGTTACGTCTTTCAAGCCTGCAAATTCTCCGATCTGGAAAGAATAATACGGCATGTTAACTAAATCAATTGAAGTTAATGATTGCATCGCTTCCGCAGCTTTAGGGCCTTGGATAGCCAATAAAGAGTAGCTGTCGGAAAGGTTTTGCATATCTACACCCAAATCGTTGTGAGAAGAAATCCAGTTCCAGTCTTTTTCAATATTGGAAGCATTAACTACCAACATATAGTGATTGTCCGCAATTTTATATACGATTAAATCGTCAACAATTCCGCCTTCGTTGTTTGGTAAGCATGAATATTGTGCTTTTCCGTCCACTAATTTCGATGCATCGTTTGATGTTACTTTCTGAATCAAAGCCAAAGCATTTTCGCCTTTCAGAAAGAATTCACCCATGTGCGATACATCAAAAACACCCACGCCGCTACGAACCGTTTCGTGTTCTAAGTTAACTCCTTCATACTGAACAGGCATATTATAACCTGCAAACGGAACCATTTTAGCCCCTAAACTTTCGTGAACGTGCGTTAATGCTGTATTTTTCATCTTGTGTTGATTGTTTATTTTCGGGTGCTAAGGTATTGATTTTTTACGGAGTGACAAAACCGTAATTCGTTCATATTTCGTAAATTTAAGGTATGAAAAATAATACTTTGATAGACAGATTTGAAGCGCTGAAACGATTTAGGTCGATACCTGAAGATGCGCATAAGTGGGCGCAGGGACACGCGTTGATTGTTGGTGGGAGTTATGGCAAAATGGGTTCTGTATGTCTCTCCTCATTGGCATGTCTCAGATCGGGCGCTGGTTTGGTTACGACATATATTCCTAAATGTGGTTACGAAATAGTACAGAGTGTAGTTCCTGAAGCCATGGTTTTAACCGATGATTATACCGATCATATTACAGCGGTAACCCATAAGTTAAAGGTTGATAGCGTTGGAATAGGAATAGGAATGGGGCATCATTCGGATACTCAGCATGCATTGTACCATTTTTTGAAAATGTCAACTGTTCCCACGGTTATTGATGCCGATGCTTTGAATATTATTTCCGATAATAAAGAATGGCTCGAAATAGTGCCTCCGAAAACGATACTGACTCCGCATGGTAAAGAACTGGAACGCTTGCTGGGCCCGTGGGAATCTTATGATGAAATGATGGAAAAAACAAAAGAGTTTTCTGAAAAATATAATGTAATTATAGTAAATAAGGGAGCGCCTACTTACATAGTTTATATGAACGCTGTTTTTGAGAATACTTCCGGAAATCAGGCGTTGGCGACAGCCGGAAGCGGTGATGTTTTAACAGGAGTTCTTACAGGCTTATTGGCGCAGGGTTATGCTCCTGTTGATGCTGCTGTTTTGGGTGTTTATCTGCACGGACTGACAGCTAATATTGCCGTTCCGGAAATGGGTTATCATTCTTTTATTGCATCGGATTGCATAGCTAATCTTGGAAGAGCGTTTTTGAGTTTAGATTAAAAAAATAAACCCTTTCAAAACGGATTCTGAAAGGGTTTTTTATGTGTTGATTATAAAATTATTTTATTCCTAATTCTTCAAATTTAGCTACCAATTTTGGATCGGATGGGCGAGGAGCGTCAGCAGAAACGATATTACCGTTCGGATCAATCAAAATGAATCTCGGAATTCCTTCGATGGCATAATCCTGTACGAATTTTGAACTCCAGTCGCTGTCCGCAAATAACTGAATGCCGCCCAGTTTCTTATCTTCCACAAATTTTCTCCATTTTTCATAATCTTTTTTCGCATCTATGGAAAGACTTACGAACTCGATGTTTTTTCCGTGAAATTGTTCTTCCACTTTTTGTAAGTTTGGAATTTCACGACGGCAAGGTCCGCACCACGTAGCCCAAACATCGATATAAACATATTTTCCTTTTAAACTTTCCAATGATGTTTTTCCGCCTTTAAAGTTTTCATAATCAAACTTCGGAGAAACATTTCCCGGAGTTAAGGTTTTGATTTTATCGAATTTAACAGTTAAATCTTTTTTGAATTTTTCGTCTGTGGAAAGTGCCATTAATTCGTTGTAAAGCATTGTTGCATCCGGATTTCCGGCACCAACTTCATAGGATAGGCTTTGGATATGTGCATTTCTGATGGCTGGACTTTTTACTTTTTTAATTTCCGGTAACGCTAATTTGTATGTGTATTCATCATTTTCATTCATATTAGCATGTAGGTTATTGCTGAATTTTGATGCCACAATTTGTTTGTAAGGTGATGAAAACAAGAAGTCACCCTCGTTGTCCAAGTCGATTTTTTCGTCAAATTTCGGAAATGTTGCCGATGGTGTAAAACCTTCAATTTTTGCATAATGTGCATGGTAAGAAGGGTAATTCATGATCTGTAACTGTTCGAAATAACCAATGCTTTTTACCTCATTTTTCTTGAAGTCAGCATCTGTAATTTTGGATTTTTCCAACAAATCAGTCATTGCTGTTTTTACTTCTTTCAGTTTTGCCAGGAAAGCAGTTTCGTCCAAAGCATAAAATTCCTGAACGTTGCCCATTATTTTATTAACAGTAACTGATTTATCACTCAGATATTGGTTTTCAGCACTTCCTTTTCCCGAATATTTTAAAGTCGGAGCAAAGTTTTTGTCATCAAAATTGATTACAAGCTTGGTTCCTTTCGTTAGATATAAAGAAGAACGATTAGCTTTTGTACCGAAATTGTAAGTTCCGATGTATTCAATCTGAAAGGTTTCCGAGAACGTACCATCAGCTTTGAGTGTAATTTCTTTTTCGAATGCTTCTCCTTTGATTTTCAGTTTTCCGTCTTCGGTATTAGTGATTTTTCCCGAAAGTGTAATGGTTTCTTTTGGTGTTGTAAACGAAGCAAAAAATACAACCAACAAAAGGTAAAGTGTGTTTTTCATGTTTAATAGTTTTAGTTGTCCAAATATAAGAATTGTGGTTTATAATTTTTCACAATGAAATACTAATAATAAATCTTGCATTTTAAACGCATTTTGTTGAATTTTGAACTCTTAATATAACCACGAAAATGGATACAGTACATTATATAAGTTCTGATGTTTTTTCTTTAGAATTGCTTCAGGAAATCATTTCTCAGAACAAAACCCTTGAATTATCAGAAGAAGCACGTATTAACATCGAAAAATGCCGTACTTATTTAGATAATAAAATGCAATCGCACAACGAGCCGATTTATGGGATCAACACAGGATTCGGATCGTTATGTAATATCAAGATTTCAAACGAAAACCTTACCAAGCTTCAGGAAAACCTGGTGAAATCACATGCTTGCGGAACGGGAGACGAAGTGCCGCAGGAAATTGTAAAAATCATGTTGTTGCTTAAAATCAAATCATTAAGCTACGGAAATTCGGGTGTTCAGTTGCAAACAGTTGAGCGTCTGGTTGATTTTTACAATAATGATGTTTTGCCGGTGGTTTATACTCAAGGTTCGTTGGGGGCTTCCGGTGATTTGGCGCCTTTGGCACATTTGTCATTGCCTCTAATCGGAGAAGGGGAAGTGTATGTGGATGGTTTCCGTCAGCCGGCAATGAAGGTGTTGGATAAAATGGGCTGGAAACCTATCGAATTGAAATCAAAAGAAGGTTTGGCTTTATTGAACGGAACACAATTCATGAGTTCCTATGGCTGTTACGTACTTTTGAAAGCGATGAAATTCTCGTATTTGGCAGACGTAATCGGAGCGATTTCCTTGGAAGGTTTTGATGGAAGAATCGAACCTTTTAACGAATTGATCCACATGGTTCGTCCGCACAAAGGACAAATCAATACCGCAAGACGTTTTAATGAATTGTTGGAAGACAGTGAAATTATCGCGCAGCCGAAACAACATGTTCAGGATCCGTATTCGTTCCGTTGTATTCCACAGGTGCATGGTGCTTCGAAAGATACCATCGATTATGTGAAAAAAGTATTCAAGACCGAAATCAATTCGGTTACCGATAACCCTAATATTTTTGTGGGTGAGGATTTAATCATATCCGGAGGAAATTTCCACGGACAACCGTTAGCGTTAGCGTTAGACTTTTTAGGAATCGCTTTGGCAGAGTTGGGAAGTATTTCCGAAAGAAGAACCTATCAGTTAATTTCCGGATTAAGAGAATTGCCTGCATTTTTGGTTAGCAATCCGGGATTGAATTCCGGTTTCATGATTCCGCAATACACAGCGGCGAGTATCGTTAGTCAGAACAAACAATTGGCAACTCCTGCAAGTGTTGACAGTATCGTTTCTTCTAACGGACAGGAAGATCATGTGAGCATGGGTGCTAATGCGGCGACGAAGTGTCTGAAGATTATGGAAAATCTGGAGCGCATTTTAGCCATTGAGCTGATGAATGCTTCTCAGGCAATAGAATTCAGAAGACCTTTAAAATCGAGTGATTTTATTGAAACTTTTGTAAAATCATATCGTGAAGAGGTTCCGTTGGTAGAAGAAGACCGAATTTTACATTATGATATTGAAAAATCGATAGCTTTCCTGAACAGTTTACAACTTGACAGTGAAGTTTTAGAATAACAGAAAAGCCTCTTAATTGAGGCTTTTTTTATTATTTAGGAGACCAAAAAGGAGTTTCGTCACGCTTTGGTTGAGTGGTTAAGCGTATCATTTCTTTGGATCGGATGTTCATTATCCAGATGTCATAATTCTTTGAATTTCCTCTTGTGAAGGCTAACCATTTTCCATCAGGTGACCAAGCAGGCGAGTAGTCTTCGGGTTCATCATTTGTAAGGTTTTCGAGTTGACTTCCATCCGGATTCATTATAAAAATATCATAGTAACCGGTTTTCTCATCTTTTCCGTAAAAGGCAATTTTCTTTTCATCGGGGGAAAATGTACCTCCGGAATCGTATCCTTTTTTGTTTGTAAGCCGAAGTTCTTTTCGGGTTTTCAGATTCAAAAGAAAAAGCTCACCGTTACTTACAGATGTGCTGTCATTCGGATCTTTTATATCCCTTGTAAACAGTAATTGTTTTCCGTTTTTTGAAAAAGTGGGAGATTCTTCAAAATACTGATTTTCGGTGATGCGAAGTTGATTTTTTCCGTTAGCATCCATTATATAGATTTCTCCGGTTTGATTATCTCTGTCGGAAACGAAAACAATTTTTTTGGAATCGTTTGAAAAAGAAGGGATTCTGTCGCTTGAAACATGATTCGTTACATTAATTTGTTCCGAACCATCACTATTCATGATATAAATTTCATCATTTCCGTCTCTGTTAGTGTAAAAGGTGATTTTTTTACCATCCTTTGACCATGAAAAAGCATAATCGGTTTTGGGATTGTTGGAGAGGTTTACCGGATTGCTTCCGTCGGCATCCATCGAATATACTTCATAGTTTCCGTCTTTGGTGGAAGTGAACCCGATCTTTCCTGTCGGTGAATTTTGTGCGATTCCCAAACTGCTGAAAAGGAATATTGCTAAACGGCTGTTTGAGAGAATCTTCATAATATTTATTTCATGAAATGAATACTTATAATTGCAAGTAGTGCCGGGACCGACTGAACGTAAAAAATCGATTTCTGAACCGTAATGGCTCCGTAAATTCCGGCGATAAAAACACAACTCAAAAAGAACAGTGCAATGTAAAAACTCCAATGGCTATCACAAATTAAAAGCGACCAAATCAATCCGGCGGCTAGAAATCCGTTATATAATCCTTGGTTTCCGGCCATTTGCTTTGTTTTTTCAAACATCTCTGCCGGAACTTTCCGGAATACTTTTTTGGCACGGGTTGTCCAGGCAAACATTTCCAGCCACACAATATAAAGGTGGATGATAGCTACAAAACCAATAAGTATTTTTGATAGGATTGTCATGTTTACTTGTTTAGAAAACCATTCGGATTCTGATTTCTGTAAATCTTTATGATAAGCATAACTCCGGCAAAAGCCTCACACAACATTCCTAATATCAGCATGATTGAAGCTCCCGGCCAATGCATTATTTTGAACAACGCTCCGATAATTGTTATGATGCAGCCCAAAATGAATGCGAGTACTATCTGTTTGTTTTTCATGTTTTTGAATTTAGTTTCTTTCTTCAAAGGGAGTGATGATGCCCTTTTCCAGATATTGTTTTAATTCCCGTAATAAATTTGCCCAGCAATAACTTGCAATCCTGAATTCCTGAGTGGCTTCTTTCCAGTCAGCATGATAAAACTGCACGTAAGTTCTATGACTGTTTTCTTCCTTTAAAATGAATCCGAAACGGGTAGGGAGCCATTCTTCCATAGCTTCTGTCATAGAAAATTCAATAACTTCGTTTTCTTTGAATTTGGAAATTGTGGCAAACCAATCGTACTCTTCGCCGAAATATAAATTGTATTTTTCGTCCAGTCCTGCGGTTCCCTTGCTGCGTAATGTCCACCAGTTATTTAAACCTTTCGGAGTTGAAATGGCTTCAAAAACCTTTTCTTTTGTGACGTTGATGATTAAATCGTGATAGATGGTCTGCATAAGTCGCTTTTTTATTACTCGGAATCGATAATGTTCTCAATTCGTTTATCCGGAATCAGCCAAATTAGTGCAACGGCAATATACATGACTCCGGCGAACAGTGGATTAAAGTTAGCACAAATAATTCCAACGATGTACAAAACAGGAGAAATTTTTCCTTTTAAATCACCGCCAATCGCTTTTGAAAGCACCGAATCCGGACCGTGTTTTTTCAGAATCAGATATTGCAAAATGAAATAGGCAATCGCGGCCATAAGAAGAATAACACCATACATTGTCATCGGAAACGGGGCAAAATTGTTTTCACCGATCCAAGCCGTGACAAAAGGAACAAGTGATAACCAAAACAGTAAATGAAGATTGGCCCAGAGTATTCCTCCGGTTACCTGTTTTACCGTATGCATCATGTGATGGTGATTGTTCCAGTAAATACCAATGTAAATAAAGCTGAGCACGTAACTCAAAAATTTCGGGAATAACGGTATTAATGAATCAAAATCCATTCCGTGCGGTACTTTAAGTTCCAGTACCATTATGGTGATTATTATTGCCAGAACTCCGTCACTGAAAGCTTCTAATCGGGTTTTGTTCATGTGGAATCAGCTTAAGGTTTTGTGAATTCTTCGTTTATGATGGGATTGCTTTAATTCGGTTTCTCCCGAAATGATGCTGATGTTGCCGTCTACTTCCAGCATGGCGAGTTTAACATCTTTATAATGTTCAATCCCGTGTTCGCGCATGGCTTCTTCCATCTCATCGGAAGTAATTCCTAATTTGGCCAGTGTTTTATATTCGGTTTTTCCGTTATGAATCAGAATTTCAGGTTTATCCTGTATCAGATCACTCAATTTTTTAAAGCGATACATGAATCTTTTCAGCACAAAACTCATTATGAAGAGGGTTAAAGCGGCGGCCAATCCTCCCAACAAACTTGAATTACTGCCTACCATGGCGTTCTGAACTGAATTGCTTATTAGTAATATCAGAATTACATCGGCAGTATTCAGCTGTGACAATTCTTTCTTTCCAAAAAAACGCAAAGCCAGAACCATAAAAAAATATACGGCTACACTTCGCAGAATTATGTCGAGATAGGGATTCATTTTTAGTGTTCAGTAATTAGTCGTTAGTAATTAGTCGTTAGTTGTTAGTTGTTAGTAATTGCTAACGACTAATTACTGTTTTATTTCCACTTAAAGTTTTTCTCGATCGCTTTAATCATTTCTCCGGCAATGTCTTTATGGGTAGCTCCTTCGATTCCTTCCAAGCCTGGTGAAGAGTTTACTTCCAATAATAAAGGACCTTTTGAGGATCGTATAATATCAACACCGGCCACTTTTAAATTCATGGCTTTAGCAGCTTTAATGGCAATTCGTTTTTCTTCCGGAGTTACTCTTACTACCGAAGCGGTTCCTCCTAAATGGATATTGGCTCTGAATTCTCCCGGTAAGGCTTCCCGTTGCATGGCGGCTACTACTTTTCCGTCTACCACAAACAAACGCAAATCTTTTCCGTTGGCTTCTTTTATGAATTCTTGTACTAAGATATTGGCATTTAAACTTTTGAAAGCATTAATTACCGATTCGGCCGCTTTTTTGGTTTCGGCCAAAACAACACCTTTTCCCTGTGTTCCTTCCAGTAATTTTACGATTAGTGGAGAACCGCCTACCATTTTAATCAGGTCGTTTGTGTCTAAAGGGGAATTGGCAAATCCTGTTGTTGGAATGTCAACACCGTTATTTAAAAGTAATTGCAGTGAAAACAGTTTGTCTCTCGACTGACTGATGGCCGCCGAATTGTTCAGCGCGAATACTTTAAGTGCTTCAAACTGTCGTGTAAGCGCACAACCGTAATACGTCATACTCGGACGGATTCTTGGGATTACCGCATCGAAATCGTTTAAAATACGTCCGCCACGGTAATGGATTTCCGGGGTATCAGCATCGAGTTTCATATAGCAGTATTTCAGATTCAGGAAATGCATTTCGTGTCCGCGCATTTCGCCTGCTTCCATGATCCGTTTATTACTGTATAATTCTGGATTGCTAGCTAACAAACCAATGCGTAAACCTTTAGTTACCGGTAATTCGTTGTAATAGTATTCTTTTATCTTTTCATTAGTGGGTTGCCCTAATAAGTATTTTTGTTCAGGATCGACTAATATTCTTCCGGACATTGCTTCCCGGCCAAGTAGCATACGAAAACCCATAGAGTCACGATTGGTCAGGGTTACTTCTATTCCCCAAAAGCTTCCGCCGATTTCCAATTTGGTTTTGATAACATAGCGTTGTTCGCGATATCCGCTGGAACTTTTCACCACGCGTTTATCCACTAAAAGCGCCTCGCAATGAATTACGGCTTTTAAGTTATTTTGAATCGGGTTAATGTCAAATCTAACCCAGTTTTCCCCGTCTTTTTCGAAAGTTGTAATGTTGGTGGCATGTAACGCCGATGTTTTTGCTCCCGAATCAACACGAGCTTTAATAGTTGGAATTCCAAGGTCTGGAAATGAACACCATTCCTCGCTTCCTACGATAACTTTGTCTAGCATTTTAATACGTAATTTGTAATTCTAAAGTACTACTTTTTTTGGAATGCCAAACAAATTTATGTTAAAAAGGAAAAACCTACTAATTAGTAGGTTCTTCTGCTTTTTTTATGGTTACGAAGAGTTCTTGTTTGTCTTCATCCAGATCCATGAAAATTTCATCGCCTTCATGAATTTTGGAAGTGATAATCTCCTCAGCCAGTTCGTCTTCCACGTATTTCTGTATAGCACGTTTCAGTGGTCTGGCGCCAAATTGTTTATCAAAACCTTTTTCGGCGATATAGTCTTTTGCCTTTTCGGACAACTTAAGTTTGTATCCCAAATCGGCCACGCGGGCATATAATTTGTCCATTTCGATGTCGATAATTTTATCGATATCTGATTTTTCCAGGGTATTGAAGACGATTACGTCGTCAATTCGGTTTAAGAATTCCGGAGCAAAGGCTTTTTTCAGGGCGTTTTCGATAATTCCTTTTGAGACATCATCAGCCTGCGCATTTTTTGAAGCCGTCCCGAAACCAACTCCGGTTCCGAAATCTTTTAGCTGACGCGCACCCACATTGGAAGTCATGATGATAATCGTATTTCTGAAATCGATTTTACGGCCTAAACTGTCGGTTAAATGTCCGTCGTCTAAAACCTGCAGCATCATGTTGAATACATCCGGGTGGGCCTTTTCAATCTCATCCAAAAGAACAACACAATACGGTTTTCTTCTTACTTTCTCGGTTAATTGTCCGCCTTCTTCGTATCCAACGTATCCCGGAGGCGCTCCAACCAATCTTGAAATGGCGAATTTCTCCATGTATTCACTCATGTCGATACGAACCAATGCATCTTCGGAATCGAATAATTCTTTAGCGATTACTTTTGCCAATTGCGTTTTACCGACACCGGTCTGACCCAGGAAAATAAACGACCCGATCGGTTTGTTCGGATCTTTTAACCCGGCACGGTTTCTTTGGATTGATTTGGCAATTTTCATCACCGCTTCATCCTGTCCGATAACCTTTCCTTTAATAAGTTCCGGTAAGTGGGCTAATTTATTACTTTCGGTTTGGGCAATACGGTTCACGGGAATTCCTGTCATCATGGAAACCACATCGGCAACATTGTCTTCGGTAACGGTGATACGATTGTTTTTGGCATCTTCTTCCCACTGTTCCTGGGCTATGGATAAGTCTTTTTCAATGCGTTTTTCATCATCACGAAGTTTGGCTGCTTCTTCGTATTTCTGTTTTTTAACCACAGAATTTTTCAGTTCGCGTACCTCTTCCAATTGTTTTTCCAGTTCCAGAATTTGTTTCGGAACATCGATGTTTGTTATGTGAACACGGGAACCCGCCTCGTCTAAAGCATCAATGGCTTTGTCCGGTAAGAAACGCTCAGACATGTATCGGTTGGTTAATTTCACACAAGCTTCGATAGCTTCCTGTGTGTAAATTACGTTATGATGATCTTCGTATTTGTTTTTGATGTTATTCAGAATGGTGATGGTTTCCTCAACCGTAGTCGGTTCTACAATCACTTTCTGAAAACGTCTTTCCAAAGCGCCGTCTTTCTCGATGTATTGACGGTATTCGTCAAGGGTAGTGGCACCAATACATTGGATTTCACCTCTTGCCAAAGCCGGTTTGAACATGTTGGAAGCATCTAATGAGCCCGTAGCTCCACCAGCGCCAACTATAGTGTGAATTTCGTCAATGAAAAGAATGATATCGTCATTTTTTTCCAACTCATTCATTACGGCTTTCATTCGTTCTTCAAACTGTCCGCGGTATTTTGTTCCGGCCACTAAACTAGCCAGGTCAAGGGTTACCACTCGTTTGTTGAACAGAATACGCGATACTTTCTTTTGAATAATGCGCAAAGCCAAACCTTCGGCAATGGCAGATTTACCAACACCAGGTTCTCCTATTAACAATGGATTATTTTTCTTTCTTCGGCTTAAAATCTGTGAAACACGTTCGATTTCTTTCTCACGGCCCACTACAGGATCCAGTTTGCCTTCTTCAGCTAATTCGGTTAAATCACGTCCAAAATTATCCAAAACCGGAGTTTTTGATTTTTTGTTGGTTTTACCTGCTGCACCCGGATTGTTGAAACCGGCGTCACGCATACTGTCATCTTGTCCGGAATCGTCATTGAACGACTCGTTTTTAGGTAAATTATCCAGATAATCTTCTTCGTTTGATGTCATAGCTATAAATTGTTCTTTAACAAGTTCGTAGTCAATTTTTAATTTGTTCAAAAGCTTTGTTGTCGGGTCGTTCTCGTTACGGAGAATGCATAACAACAAATGCGCAGTGCTGATGGAAGTGCTCTGAAAAACTTTCGCTTCCAGGAACGTGGTGCGCAAAGCACGCTCCGCCTGTCGGGTTAAGTGCAGGTTTTTCTTGTCGTTACTTCTGTCCGCATTGGGGTTTGGCGGGCTAACAATTTCAATTTTCCGACGTAAATGTTCCAAATCTACCGACAGGTTGTTTAATATATTGATAGCTGTTCCGTTACCATCCCTGAGTATCCCCAGCATTAAATGTTCTGTACCAATAAAGTCGTGACCTAATCGCAAGGCTTCTTCCTTACTGTAGGTAATCACGTCTTTAACTCTTGGTGAAAAATTATCGTCCATTACAAAAATCTTTATACTGTAAATTTACTAATTCTATGAAGGTTGTGCAAAAATCATACCTGACAAAATCAAATTTACCGATATTGCTAATAGACGAATAATAATCGAGAAATAAAAGACAAAAGGGCAGCTTTTTTCAACTTTTTAAGGTGATTTTAATGTTAATAAAATGCCTAAAATTGTGAATAATTTGCTGTATGGAAACTTTAAAAATGCGTATATTGGCACGTTTTGTAATAATTATAATTTTTTAATATAAATACTTATGTCTGAAGGAGAAAAGTTAATTCCGATTAACATCGAGGACGAAATGAAATCAGCTTACATCGATTATTCGATGTCGGTAATTGTATCCAGAGCACTTCCTGATGTCAGAGACGGATTGAAACCGGTACACCGAAGAGTTTTGTTTGGTATGTATGAGTTGGGGGTATTATCCAATAGAGCGCATAAAAAATCAGCTAGAATCGTAGGGGAGGTATTAGGTAAGTATCACCCACACGGAGACAGTTCAGTATACGATGCCATGGTTCGTATGGCACAGGAATGGAGTTTACGTTATTTAATGGTGGACGGTCAGGGTAACTTCGGTTCTGTAGACGGTGACAGCCCTGCAGCTATGCGTTATACCGAGGCAAGAATGAAAAAGTTCTCGGAAGAAATGTTGGCGGATATCGATAAGGAAACAGTAGATTTCCAGTTAAACTTCGACGATACTTTAGAAGAACCTAAAGTAATGCCGACCAAAGTTCCAAACTTGTTGGTAAACGGAGCTTCAGGTATTGCTGTGGGTATGGCCACAAATATGGCACCACACAACTTAACCGAAGTAATCGACGGAACGTTAGCATATATTGATAATCACGATATTGAGATTGATGAGTTAATGCATCATATCAAAGCACCTGATTTCCCTACCGGAGGTACTATCTACGGTATGGATGGTGTAAGAGAAGCTTTTAAAACCGGTCGAGGACGTGTAGTAATGCGTGCTAAGGTGAATTTTGAGGAAGTTGATGGTCGTGAATCGATTATTGTTACCGAGATTCCGTATCAGGTAAATAAAGCGAGTATGATTAAGCATACTGCTGATCTGGTAAACGAGAAAAAAATTGAAGGTATTTCCACTATTCGAGACGAATCCGACAGAAACGGTATGCGTATCGTTTATGTATTGAAACGTGAGGCAGTTCCGAATGTGGTGTTGAATACCTTATATAAGTATACGCAATTGCAGTCGTCTTTCAGTGTGAACAACATCGCATTGGTAAATGGTCGTCCGCAAATGCTGAATCTGAAAGACCTGATCCATTATTTCGTGGAGCACCGTCATGATGTTGTTACGCGTCGTGCACAGTACGATTTGCGTAAAGCGGAAGAGAGAGCCCACATTTTGGAAGGTTTAATCATTGCTTCGGATAATATTGATGAAGTAATCCAGTTAATCAGAGCTTCGAAAGACGGGGATGAGGCGAGAACGAAATTAATAGAGCGTTTCAATTTGTCTGAAATTCAGGCGCGTGCGATTGTTGAAATGCGTTTGCGTCAGTTAACGGGTCTTGAACAGGACAAATTGCGTGCTGAATACGAAGAAATCATGAAATTGATTGCTTATTTGAAAGAATTATTGGCAAGCAAAGAAATGAGAATGCAGGTGATTAAAGATGAATTAGCCGAAATAAGAGACAAATACGGTGATGCACGTCGTTCTGTTATCGAATATTCCGGTGGAGATGTAAGTATCGAAGATCTGATTGCAGATGAACAAGTGGTGATTACCATTTCTCATGCAGGTTACATCAAACGTACACCACTTTCGGAATACAAAACACAGAACAGAGGCGGGGTTGGTCAGAAATCGGCCGGAACCCGTGATCAGGATTTCTTAGAGCATATGTATGTGGCAACAAACCACCAGTATATGTTATTCTTCACACAAAAAGGAAAATGTTTCTGGATGCGTGTGTATGAAATTCCGGAAGGAAGTAAAACCAGTAAAGGACGTGCGATTCAGAACCTTATCAACATCGAAAACGACGATAAGGTAAAAGCATTCATCTGTACACAGGATTTGAAAGACCAGGAGTACATCAACAGTCATTACGTAATCATGGTGACCAAACAGGGTCAGGTGAAAAAAACGTCATTGGAACAGTATTCAAGACCGCGTGTGAACGGAGTTGCCGCAATCACCATCAAAGAAGACGATGTATTATTGGAAGCAAAATTAACCACAGGAAACAGTCAGGTATTAATTGCTGTGAAATCCGGTAAACTGGTTCGTTTTGAAGAAGAGAAAACCCGTCCAATGGGAAGAACCGCTTCCGGTGTACGTGGGGTTACTTTAGCTGACGATAATGATGAAGTAATCGGAATGGTTTCCATAGACAGGGATCATGTGAATGACTCTCAGATTTTAGTGGTTACTGAAAACGGTTACGGTAAACGAACAAAATTGGTTGATGAAGATGGAGAAGATGTATACCGTATTACCAATCGTGGAGGAAAAGGTGTGAAAACACTGAATCTGACGGAAAAAACAGGATCCCTGATTTCAATTAATAATGTTACCGACGAAGATGATTTGATGATCATTAACAAATCCGGTTTGACAATCCGTATGAAGATTTCCGATTTACGTGTAATGGGGCGTGCCACACAAGGAGTACGTTTGATTAACATTAAAGGAAACGATGGCATTGCTGCGGTTGCAAAAGTAA
The DNA here is from genome assembly GCF_000498535.1 of Flavobacterium limnosediminis JC2902. GTDB lineage: Bacteria > Bacteroidota > Bacteroidia > Flavobacteriales > Flavobacteriaceae > Flavobacterium > Flavobacterium limnosediminis. Next base: position 117,024 of record NZ_AVGG01000018.1, read on the forward strand.
TGCGTGAAGATGAGGAAGAAGAAACAGACCAGGAAATTGACGGTGAAAACGATAACTCTGAAATTTCTTCAGAAGAAAACGATACACAGGAATAATCTAAACTGATCATAAAATGAAAGTTAAATATGTTTTAGTGGCATCTTTAATGATGCTTTCAGCGGCATCTTTCGCTCAGAAGGATGAGTTAAAAACGTTGAAGAAGTTATATGGCAAAGACCAATTGTCTGCTGATGATTTCTCCAACTACAAAGCTAATGTTAATAAAGTGAGTGCGATGTCCGGTTTAGCCGAAGCGGATTTGGTGTATGTTAATTTCTATAAGGCTATGTTGCCAATTCTGGAGTTGAACGATGCCATGACGAAGAATCCGAATGATGTTCAGGCGTTGGCAAAAAATCTTTCTCCATCGAATATCAACATGATGGCTAAAGCATTGAATGACGTCTTGGATTTTGAAAAGAAATCGGGTAAGGAAATATACACGGCGGATATCAAAGAAACTATCATGAGTTTTAAACCCATGATGGTACAATATGCTTACGGTTTAAATCAGGCGTCAAAGTTTAAAGAATCGGCTCAAATATTTGCGGCGGTTTACAATCTTGATAAATCGGATCCTTCCAACTTGTATAACGCTTCCGTTTTAGCGGTTCAGGCTCAGGATTATGACAGTGCACTCAGTTATTATGAGGAACTGAAAAAAATCAACTATACCGGTGAGGGTACAATGTATTTCGCAACAAATAAGGCAAATGGTCAGGAAGAGCCTTTTGGTTCAGATGCCGATAGAAAAGCCGCTATCAGAATCGGAACACACGAGAAACCGAGAGATGAAAAGATTCCTTCAAAAAGAGGGGAAATCTATAAAAATTACGCTTCAATTTTATTGGAAAAAGGCAGAGCAGATGAAGCTAAAAGAGCAATTGCTGAAGCAAGAGCCCTTAATCCGGATGATACCGATTTGATTTTAGCAGAAGCAAATCTTTACTACGAAGCTAAAGATATGGCAATGTATAAAAAACTTATTAGCGAGGTTATTGCCAAAAAACCGAATGATCCTGATCTGTATTTTAACTTAGGTGTTGTAAGTACCAATACGAGTGAAATTGAAGATGCTAAGAAATATTATGAGAAAGCAATTGCAATCAATCCGAAATATTTCAATGCTTACAATAATTTAGGAGCGCTTTATTTATTAGGTGATGATAAGATTGTTAAGGAGATGAACTCTTTAGGAATGACTCCAAAAGAAAGCAAACGTTATGACGAGTTAAAAGCGAAAAGACAAAAGATGTTTACGAGTGCTATTCCGTACTTTGAAAAAGCATTGGAGTTAGAACCTGCAAATGAAGGAGTAAAGGCTATATTGCTGAATTCCTATCAGGTTTTGGAAATGGATGCAAAATACAAAGCATTGAAAGCCAAAAAATAGTTATAAGAATCCCTCGGTAATTGAGGGATTTTTTTTGTTCCGATGTTGATTTTATATTAAAATTAACCAATATTAACAATTTCAGTTCTAATTTTAAGAATGGAATAGTTTTTGATTCACTATTTTTGGAAATCTAAAAGATAAAACGTGAGATTCATATACGCAGTACTAACGGCATTGTTTTTTTCAATGAATGCCTTCTCCCAACCGGATAATGGTAAGAAAACCGTTGTGATTCCGCGTATAAAAGATCCGGAAGTAAAAGTAAATCAACTTCCTGCAAAAGCAGATATTCCACGTTTTCAACCGATGGATTTCAGTGATTCTGTTTTGGATAAGGATAAGCCCCTGACATTTCCCAAAGAAGGGACAAGTACCGCCCAGATTGGACAAACTACAGATAAAAAGCCTGAGAAATTTTTAAGTCCGTATGATATCCCTAAAAATGCGGTACCCAAACAACAGGGAGATGATAACACAAAAATCTTCCGTCGCAACCAGACTTTCGGCGAATATAAAACGAAATCAAATTACGTAAAAATATTGTGTCGAGACCATATGGCCATCGATGGGGATGTAGTGAAAGTTTACATCAATAATATGGTGGTTGCTGCCCATGTTCAACTCTCGGGAGCATACAGAACCATCGAAATTGGTTTGACACCCGGTTTCAATAAAATAGAATTTGAAGCTTTGAATCAGGGAACTTCCGGTCCTAATACGGCTGAATTTTCCATCTTTGATGATAAGGGGGCTGTGATTACAAGCGATCAATGGGATCTGGCAACCGGTTTTAAAGGTTCGATCATGATTGTAAAAGAAAATTAGACACTTCAACTCTAGGTATATATCTGCCGTCTGGATACAAATACTCAAATAAAATTTTAGCCACGAATTCACTAATTTGTACAAATCAATTTGTGAATTCGTGGCTAAGTTTTTTAATAAGAATATGAAATCAGTGCAAATCTTTTCAATCTGCATCATCTGCACACTATTTTTTAGAGATGTGTCCAGACGGTAGAGTATATCCTGGAGTTTTTTTATGACCTTTATCAGTCTTATCCTCACAAAATTCCTGTAAATTTGATAGACAGAAATAACCGTATAGTGTTATATCTGAATTTAAATCGCTGGCAATGAGGTTAAAAACAATTCTTCCTTTATTTGCTGTTCTGGCAGTTGTGGCTTGTAAGAACGCCAATTCCGGAATTCAGCCTACAGTAGGCAACATAACCCAGAGTGTCTATGCCTCGGGAAGTGTTAAGGCTGAGGGGCAGTATGTTGTTTATTCAAGCGTCAGCGGCGATTTGAGAAACATTAATGTTACCGTTGGCGATACGATTGTTAAAGGACAATCATTGTTCGGATTAGACAGCGACAAAGCAGAACTCAATACCGAAAATGCCAGGCTGGCTTACCAGTTAAGCAACGAAAACAACCTGTACATAAAAAACAAAATTGCCGAAATGGAACTGACAGTACTAACGGCAAAAGACAAAGTAAAACTGGACGAATCCATTTATAAGCGAAATAAAAATGTAAAGGATCAGGGCGGAATTACGGAAGTCGATTTCGAACGATCTGAACTGGCCTACAAGAATTCAAAATTAGTCTATGAATCGGCTCAAAATCGATTGGAGCAACTGCGTGTTCAGTTAAAAAACGAACAGAGCAGAAGTGATGTTAACCTAAGGCTCAGTGAAAAAAACCAAAGTGATTTTACAATAAAAAGTGCCTTTTCAGGCAAATTATTTGATGTTCTGGTTAAGGAAGGCGCTTTTATTACCCCGCAAACACCTTTAGCGGTTATCGGAAAGGCAGATTCATTTTTTCTGGAACTGGAAGTCGATGAGAACGACATGGCACGTGTAAAAAACGGACAAGAGGTTTTGGTAACAATGGACAGCTATAAAGGAACCGTTTTTAAGGCCGTAGTGGATAAAATCTATCCGATAATGGACGAGCGCTCCCGAACGTTTAAAATTGAAGTCAAATTCATCCAAACACCGGAAAAACTGTATCCGAATTTAACTGCCGAAGCCAACATCATCATTCAGACAAAAAAGCAAGCGATTACCATTCCGAAAAACTATCTGATTGACAATACCTATGTTCTGGTGGATGGGGATGAAAAACGAAAAGTAAAAACAGGACTTTCGGATTATCAGAAAGTGGAAATTCTGGAGGGACTGAAAGCAGGCGAAACCATTTATCTGCAAGACTGATGAATTACAAACTGATACTGAATATTGCCTTACATCTGCTTGGCGCACGGCTCAAACAAACCGTCGTTGCTGCTGTTGGAGTAACATTCGGTATCGCGATGTTTATTTCACTGGTGAGTTTCATGAATGGGATGAACGATCTTCTGGACGGGTTAATGCTCAACAGAACGCCGCATGTTCGCTTGTATAACGAAATAAAACCTGTCGAAAATCAGCCCGTTTCATTGTCGGAACAATATAAAAACAACATCAATTTTATCAATTCGATTAAACCGAAAGACAGAGGGAAAGCCATTTACAACAGTAAAACGATCATTAAAGTGCTTCATGAAGACAAAAGGGTATTGGATGTGGCTCCCAAAGTTGTTACACCGGTTTTCTTTCATTCGGGGACCATTGAACTTTCAGGAGTGATTAACGGAATTGACATTATTGGAGAAGAAAACCTTTTCAAATTCAGTGATTACATAACAGAAGGTTCAATAACCGATCTGGAGCAAAACAACAGTATTATTATCGGCTCCGGATTGGCCCGGAAAATGATGCTTACAGTGGGAGATATTATAAAGGTAACCACACCCAAAGGCAATTTGGTCCTGCTGAAAATCGTTGGTATTTCCCAAATCGGGATAACCGAAATCGACGATATGATGAGTACCACCTCAATAAGTACGGCTCAGAAGATTTTGGGTGAAGCTACTAATTACATGACAGATATTCAGTTAAACCTGCATGATATCACTACGGCGCCTCAATTAGCAAATGAATATCGTTTAAAATTTGATCTGGATGCCATCGATTATCAGACGACCAATTCACAGTTCGAAACCGGAAGTACCATCCGAAGCATAATTTCCTATTCCGTTGGAGTTGTTTTGTTAATTGTGGCAGGATTCGGAATCTATAATATCCTGAACATGATGATTTATGAAAAGATGGACAGCATCGCCATTCTGAAAGCAACCGGATTTTCGGGAAACGATGTAAAGTGGATTTTCATTTTCCTTTCTTTGATTATAGGAATATCCGGCGGCGTGTTAGGATTGGTTTTCGGTTATATTTTTTCCAATATCATCGATGTTATTCCGTTTAATATGGCTTCATTGCCAACTACAGAAACCTTTCCCGTAAATTATAATCCGGTGTTTTATGTCATCGGAATCACATTTGCCGTAGTAACCACAACGATTGCAGGATTATTGCCCGCTTTGAAAGCCGGTAAAATAGATCCTGTGGAAATCATAAGAGGAAAATAAGCATGAGTAATAAAGTGTTGGAAACCATAGGGCTGACAAAGTATTTCTACGAACCCGCTAAGTTTAAAGTGCTGGACAGTATCAGTATGAGTGTTGATCACGGTGAATTTGTTTCCATTGAAGGGAAATCGGGTTGTGGTAAATCTACGCTCTTATACCTGCTTTCCACGATGGATACAGATTACGAAGGGAAGGTACTTATTCATGAAGAGGAGGTTACCGGTAAATCGGATGTGGATTTAGCACGTATCCGTAATGAAAAGATTGGTTTTGTATTCCAGTTTCATTATTTACTGTCGGAATATAATGTACTGAAAAACGTCATGCTCCCCGGATTAAAACTGGCCAACTTATCGGAAGAAGAGGTAGAACATCAGGCCATGGAACATTTAAAAACACTCGATATGCAGGATCAGGCTTTAAAAATGCCCAATCAGTTGAGCGGAGGGCAAAAACAACGTGTAGCCATAGCGCGCGCACTGATCAATAATCCGTTAATCATCATGGGAGATGAGCCGACAGGGAATTTGGATAAAAGAAACAGTGATATGGTTTTTGATATTTTTAAACGGTTGACCAAAGAACACAATCAAACCCTGCTCGTTGTGACCCATGATAATGAATTTGCTCAAAGAACCGACCGCATCATCACCATGGAGGACGGAAAGATAATTGTTTAATCTTTTATTACCAGATTGTATTTTGTCAGCAATCCTTTTGTTCCTTCGGATGAGAATATCGCCTTTTTAAGTTTTGTTTTTTCCGGGTCGATCGTGAAATCGTAACTTGTATAGAAATCGGTTTTCTCACAATTAGCTTCTGTAAAAACAGCCATGCGAAGATTACAGTTGTCGAATAAAGCTTCCGTTAAATCGGTTTTCATGAAGTCGGCACTCACCAGGCTGCAGTTGGTAAAATTTATCCGTTTCAGTTTTAAAGCGTAAAATTGAGCGTAGTCCAGCAAACAGTTGTTAAAATGAAATTCATGTAAAATCTGATCGGTCATAGCAAAGTTTACCGAGGTGAAATTACAGTCGTTAAAGATGGCATTCCGCATTCCTACATGACCCACCTGGGCTTCTTTGAAGTTACAGTGATAAAAAGTGCAGTCAATAAAAACGGTTCCCAGAAAATTACAAAGCGTAAAATCGCAATGGTTAAAAGTACAGTTTTCAAATTCTTTGAACTTTATTTCGTATTCTGCGAAAATGTTGTTTTTGTATTCTTTATCGAAAATAAAATCGGCATTCATAATTAATGGGTTTGAATGCAAATATAGATTATTCTGCTACGGCAATGGCAGTTAATTTTTCAAGATTCATGGGTTTGCTCAGGAAATCTTTTACACAAGGGTAGTTTTTGGCTTTCATTTTATCTTCTATGGCAATGGAAGAACTTGCAATATAAATAGTTGCTTCTTTATGAAAGTGTTCTTCAATCCGGAATAATTCCGACAAAAAATCCCAACCGTCCATTTGCGGCATTTCAATATCCAGTAGAATGATATCAGGTATATCACCTGTTGTCCCAAAATAATACAAGGCTTCACTTCCGTTTCCAAAGGATTTACTTTCATTGAAAAGGTTGGTTTTTTCAATCAGTTTTTTGGTAACCAGCTGGTAAATAGGGTCGTCGTCAATTATGTAAATTCTCTTTTGTAACATTATCTGAAATAAATTTTGAAGGTTGTCCCTTCGTTAAGTTTGCTTTCAACTTCAATTTTTCCTTTCATCGTGTCAATTTGGTTTTTCGTAATAAAAAGTCCGATGCCACGGGATTCGGGATTGTTTGTAAATGTTTTATACATCCCGAAGAGTTTGTCTCCGTTTTTATTTAAATCAATTCCTATGCCATTGTCTTTGATTTCAAGTACTTTAAAATTTTCTTCGGTATGTGAACTCAATTCGATTTTCGGATCTCTGTCCGGATGTTTGTACCGTATGGAATTGGATATGAAATTAAGTAATACGCTTTCCAGATAGGCCGGATTAAAGTTAACGTTAACTTCATCGGATATATTGTTTATAATTTCGGCATTATTTTTAACGATTTGGTTTCTGAGGACCTCCAGTGTTCTGTTGATGAATTTGTTAAGGTTTAATTCTTCAATTACAGGATTAATATCGGTTTGTATTGAAACCACTTCATTGAGGTTGTCCATGGTTTCATTCAGCGCTTCGGAAACGGATTTCAGTAAAACCAGTAATTCTTTTTTCTCTTCTTCATCTTCACTCATCTCGATAAGATTAATCAGCGATTGGATGTTGCTGGTATGCGAGCGTAAATTATGCGAAACGATATGCGAAAAATTCAGCAGCCGTTTGTTTTGTTCCGTTACCAGTGTGAGCGAATTGTTAAGATCGATTTCAAATTGTTTTGATTTTGTAATATCGATTAAAATTCCCCTGAACTTAATAGAATCTTTACTTTCATGGTAAATACTTACGATGTCGCGTACCCAAATAGTGCTTCCGTTTTTATGAATCATCCTGTACTCAGTGTCGAAAGGTACTCGTGCCTTTGCATATTCCGTACTGCGTTCGATTACCCAGTCCCGGTCGTCAGGATGAATGATTTTCCGCCAGAAATAATCGTCTGCGAGCCATTCTTCGGGAGTATATCCCAGCATATCTTCGGATTTTTTACTGATATAAGTTACTCCGGGTTCTACCGAGTTTCCTTCCCAAACGACTCCATCGATACTGTTAATCAGGTCTTTAATTTTTTGCTGCGATTCCAGTATCAGTCTTTCGGATTCTTTTCGTTGGTTAATGTTTTCGACAATGGTTATGTGATTGCTTGGCTTTTCGTTTTTTTCCCACAGCGGTGAAACGGTAATGTTTACCCAGTTAATTTTTCCGTTTTTGTCCACATACCTTTTTTCCAGGGAATACTGGCTGATTTCCCCTTTTCTCAGGCGTTCCATGTTATCCAGATCGGCCTGCAGATCATCAGGGTGAGTAATCATCATAAAATCCATATTCCTGATTTCATCCTGACTGTAACCGATGAGTTCGCAAAATTTATCATTGGCGTCAACGAATGAACCGTCAATTGAGTTATTGTGTGCTATTCCTAAACCGGCATGATCAAAAATCGATCGGAACAGAAATTTGTTTCGCGACAATTTTTTGGTTTGTGATTTTACCGTTTTTTGAAGTTCCAGTGGTTTTTTCTGTAATGTGTAAACGAGCAGACCGGAAAGTAAACTCAACAGAAAGGCGATGGCAATGACAGGCAGGAATTCAAAAAATAACCTCGATTCGTTTTTCGGAATAATGTACAGATTCCAATCGCCTTCCGGAATTTCAACCTTCTGATAGTCTTTATTTGAAAAATCGGCCTTGTTTTCCAGGAAGAATTCTTCTTTATTGGTAACGGGATTTTTTTTTGATAACTGAAAATAATATTTATCGCTCTTAAATTGACTGAAACCAATAGCGTTTACAAAAGTGTCGAATCGGACGATTACCGCTGTAAAACCCCAGAATTTTCCCTTTTTATAAACAGGCAAACGTCCGACAACTCCCGTTCCTCCTTGTTTTAAAGTTACCGGTCCCGAAAAATAAATCGCTTTGTTTTCTATGGCTTTTAATGCTGATTTACTGTGAAGCGGACTGTTGAGTATGTCGAAACCGGTTGCCGCTTCATTCCCTTTTAACGGATAAGTATATTTAATGACACCATTGGGAACTAATTGAACAGCATCAATGGAATTGTAACTGCTAACAAGGCGTTTGGCAACTTCTTCAAAATTTTTCGGATTCCCCGAATCATCGATGGTCAGGGCAAGAGTAATGGTAGCGACATAGCTGTTCCGGAGGGTCTGCTCAATGTTTTGTTTGACAACATTTAAAATGTTGGACATATTGCGTTGCTCGCTCTCTTTTACAGCCTGATATCTGAAATAGATCGACATCATAAAAATCGATAAAAGAACCATAAAAACAAGTGCCCCCATCGTTTTTGGACGAAACAGAAACCAATTGCTTAAACCTGCTATTTTCTTTGTGGGACTCACTCATAATCCTTTTAGAATATAAATTTAACTAAAAATCAGGTAATTACGGTTCTATTGGGGGTTTTAATGTGGTGGGAAGGAAAATAAAAAAAGCCCTGCTTTAGCATTGTTTTTTGTGACCTAGACATCAACAAAAAGAGTCATTAGTCTTTAACTAAACGGTAAAGGCCGGTTTCACTCCTTTTAAAAAGGCTATCAAAAATCAAAAGAATAGTCTGGTTTTGATTGGTAATGTATTCCGGATTAATTAAGAAAGTCAAGTCACAAGACCAGATTTTTTTATTTTAACATTTGTTACGTTATTACGGATGATTGGGACTTTGGAGGTACTTCATGAAAATGAAAAAGCTTGTTTTAAAGCCGAAATGATTTAATTATTGACAAAGTTTTCCTGATGGCTCCAACCAATACCCACTTTCAAAATGTTCCATATCTTTCTTTCATTCCGGCACGTAACATGTGTGTTTTATGCAGTAGCCTCTGTCGGGTTCTTTAGGTTTTGGATTATGTCTTCAATAGGAACAGTGAACATAAAGAAATTCCATAAGCAAAAGAGGCGAGTAGTATCACCGTCATAAAACCTGCTTCTATGGCAATTAAAGCTGCCAGTGAAGCACTGATTACTGACATGCATCCGTTAATGCCCCAAGCCCAAGGAACATTTTTTTCTTCAATCTGCGACAGTAATTTTAAACCTATGGGGAAGGGGAAACCCATTATAAAAGAAGGGATTATAACCAGAGTTGTTAATACTGCTATTCTTTCAAAAGCAGGCAGCCCTAAAATATTTTCAAGCAATGAGGGAAGAAAAAATGAATAGAGTAACAGCAATAACACAATCATCAAAAAGATTGACTTTAAAATACGACGGTTTATAGCGACATATGATGAAACCAAACTGCCGATTCCTGAACCTAACATCATAATTCCTATAACCAACGTGGCGGCATATACGGGATTGCCCAGAAACAATATAAATTTTTGTATAAAAACAATTTCGAGAAACATATATCCTATACCAATACAACTGAAATATAAAAATGTCCAATTCCTGCTTTTGCCTTTCCATCCAATTTTAAACAGAGGTAAAATAATAAGTAGTATTGCAAGTAGCGAAATCTGAACAACAGTTAGTACCAATATGATAAATCCCAATTCTATAAACGGAACAGATTCCGAGCCAAACAGTGCAGAAAGCTTGGGTAAACTTTTTAAGCGAAGAAACTGTGAAAAATAGGGTTTGTTATCTGTTGCGGGTTGCAGTTGAAAATCATATTCTTTGTAAAATTCTTCTCTCTTTACCTTATCCGATAAAATCTGATCAATGTATTTAAAAAAAGCAGGGTCGCTCATGCCATTGTACTGGGTACGTTCTCCTGCGGAAATGCTTGGGAGCAGAACCGGATCAAAGTAATAACGATCGCAAAATTTTCTGATTTTACTAATTTCAACAGCTGTCAGTGAAGATTTTTTTAAAATAAAAGTAATGGTTCCCCAATTTCTGACGGCGGCGAAATGCATTTCAGGATTGGCAATTTTGATTTCATCCATCACTTCAGCAATTGTTGATGCAATTTTTAGCGGGTTTCTGAAAGGATAATCCATCCACGCTGTTATGCATACCATTCCGTCATTACCGAGCAAATTCCACATCTGCAAGAAAGCTTCCTTGGTTAGAATATATTCTTCCCGTGTGGCATGCAAGCCCGATGTTCCGCCGAAATCACCAATAAGCGGAAGCTGAATAAGATCGTATTTGTTTTTTGTGAAAGTTAGAAATGTACGTGGTTCAATGGTATGCAGATGTACAGCAGGATGAAAAAACAGAGAATCATTATCTGAAGCAAGTTCATGCATTAAAAGATCAGAGATTGCTGAGTGAGGCTCAACTGCGTCAATGAAAGCGACATTCCTGCTGATTGCATGAGAAACAAACATGCCTGTGCCTGAATGAAGTGTCAACACATTATTTAATTTCTTCAGTTCATAGGGAAGGGCATTGGTAGTATAATCAAGAAGATGAAAAGTGTCTTTCGCACTCCATGAAATTAGTGGTCCATACCAGTCACCATTATTAAAGACTACTTTTTTGACCGGCACTTCCCCGGTAAAGGAAAGACTTAATCCGGGTGCATAACGCAAAGCATCTGCGGACACCACCTGCACCAATCCATAAGGACTGGCTTTTTCCAATGAAACAGTTGCATTCGGCAAATTGAGCGTGCGGCTCAGGCTTTTGTATTCAGATGCGACAAGGGTGACAGGATAAAAAATCCGAAAAGAACATATTGCAGTTGCTGCTACTGCAAAGGCAATCAACAGTTTGTGACTATCCTTTGTGAATAAAATTATTCCGGAAGCTATTGCTATTATCGAAACAACAGCCGGTAATGAAGCCGGTACAAAATACCATGCAAGCAGGGCTGCAATAATTGCCCCAATACCCGATCCGAGAAGATTGGAAAAATAAAACTTTCCTATTTGAGAAACATTACCTATAAAAATAATTCCAAGCGCTAATGCACCGCAGAAGAAGGGAAGGAAATATAATAGGTAATTAATTACCAGAGCAAACCATTGCTTACGTTCCACGAATAAAAGATACGAGTCAAACCTCACCGTGTCATTATTGCCGACCCATAATGGTAAAAGCATTAATACCCCGCTGAGAATCATAAGAAATGGCAATAATATTTTGCTTTGACGAAGCAGTACATCGCGTTTTAATGAAAGAAAAGTACCTGAAGCACCAAATCCCAATAATGCTATGGAAATAACCATGTATGCATAATGATGCCACTGTGTGAACGACAGCACTTGTATGATGGCAATCTGGTATGCAATCAGAGCAATCGACAGCAACCCCGTGGCTGCAAGAAGGCGATTGGGATAGTTAAACATTTCGTTCGTTTATTTTCTTGTAAAAGGGACAAACCGTACAGGCATCTTTGCTGATGTCCGGATCTTTCCCTTGGACTTTTCTATTAACATGAGTTCCTGAACCATAAAAGGCGATCCTACCGGAATAATCATTTTTCCGCCTTCTTTAAGCTGTTCAATTAATGGTGGTGGAACATGTTCTGCAGCAGCTGTAACAATAATGGCATCAAAAGGAGCGTGTTCTTTCCAGCCATAATAGCCGTCAGCGGTTTTAACATGCACATTTTTATAGTTCAAATTGGCAAGACGGTTGGCCGCCTGTTTACTTAATTCATCAACAATCTCAACGGTGTAAACTTTACTCACAATTTCAGACAGTACTGCTGCCTGATAGCCTGATCCCGTACCAATTTCAAGCACCCGGTGAGCAGGTTTCGGATTTATTATTTCTGTCATATATGCAACTATGTATGGTTGAGATATGGTTTGACCATAACCGATAGGTAACGGAGTGTCTTCATAAGCATCCGAAACTTTATCAGATGGAACAAAGCGATGACGTGGCACTTTTCGCATTGCATCAAGCACTTTAGCATCTTTTACACCTCTGCTTTGGATCTGATTCTTCACCATTTCTCCACGTTTCTTTGAAAAATTGTCTGTCTGGGTCGAAAATAACCACCCTATTAGTAATAGAAATAAAGCAGACTTCATGACTAAGTGGTTTAAATGATAATCAATTCAAAAATTACTTTCATATCAAAGTTAAGGATTTCAGAAACAAATTTGGGCTGAACTGTATTTAAATAACTATTTGATGTTCAGTTTTTTAAATCAGATTTTGTGGTGTTGTATGTGCGGATCAATCCCAAAAGTTGTAGGCGAAATGTGGACGAATAACTAAATAAAAAAAACGCAACCACTTCTATTTAAAGTAATTGCGTTTTTTATTTAGTGACCTCGACTGGATTCAAACCAGTAACCTTCTGAGCCGTAATCAGATGCGCTATTCAGTTGCGCCACGAGGCCTTGTTTTTACGAGTGCAAATATAGAGATTATTGTGTAACTTGCAAATGAAATTCGATATAAAATTAAAAAAAAATGGCATTACAACAGTACATACGTGATATTCAGGATTTTCCGAAAAAAGGAATTGTTTTTAAAGACATTACACCACTATTATCGAGTCCAGAGGGAACTAAAGAGTGTTTGTCTTTGTTAATCAATAGCTTAAATGGGAAAAAGATAGATAAAGTAGTAGGAGTGGAGAGTAGGGGGTTTTTCTTTGCCACACTTTTGGCTCACGAATTAAATGTGGGATTTGTTCCGGTCCGTAAGCCAAAAAAATTACCATTTACGACTATTTCTGCTTCATATCAGTTGGAGTACGGCACCGATACGTTGGAAATTCATACCGATTCCATTAAAAAAGGCGATAAAATTTTAATTCACGATGATGTTCTGGCATCCGGCGGAACAGCAAAAGCTGTTTGCGAACTGGTGGAACGTTTGGGGGGTGAAATAGTCCAGTGTAATTTCCTGATGGAGTTGACTCATCTTCATGGCAGAAAGAAACTGGGAAATAAGGAAATCTTTGCAGCGCTGACTTATGGAGAAGATGACAATTTTCATATTGGTGATATGAACCATTAATCTTTATCCCACGGCACGGATAGTCACATAATAGCGATAAGCAATAATTGCTTTTTGCCATTTTCTTGCCTTGGCCAAATCCAGGCGTTGTTTGGTAAAACTTGGTAAAATAAGTTTGTTTATTTTGGCTAAGACTTTGAACATAAATTGTTTATTTGTCGCAAAGATAGTTAAAACAATATGCATCAAAATATTTTGTTTTCAGCTTCTAAAAGTTTTACCGCAGGTTTGCAGAGTAATAACTCAATCTGTGAACCACGCTCTACAAGTCTCCTGACTTTGTGGGTTTTTTTCGTCTAAAACAAAACTAATCTTTTAAATAAAAAGCCGATAGTACGGATTTGCAAACCGTGCCCATTCCAAATTATAACAAATCTAACATTAAAACTTCTAACTCTAATCTGCTCGCTTTATTAAAAAATAAAAACTACAACTTTTTACTGTTGTAGTTTTTGTTTATTCTCTTTGTGGGCACGGATTGCAAATCCGCGCTATCCGTTGCGTTTACATATCCGCGCCATCGGGTACAATGCCCATCAGATTACGCATATGCAGACCACCTTCGGAAGTTATGTTTATCAGGTTGTGGCACAGGTACAGGACGGTTCCGGGAATTATTGCAGCAGTAGTCCGGTAAACCACACCATAACGGTAATCGACCAGCCCGAAACACCACAATTGGATTTTGAAATGCTGTCTTGTAATCCGTATAGGTATCAGGTAACGGTTTTAAACCCTCAGGCAGGAATTAGATATTACTGGAGCAACGGCAATACCGGTACCACGGCAATCAGTAACCATGATGGGCCGATACAGGTGCGTGCTGAAGCAGACGCCTGCAGTGTGACAGCACAAACAGACTTGCCTATTGATCTTGAGTCCGTAGCGTGGGTGTTCCCAAAAGGGTGTTACGAAATCTGCAAGAAAAAACCAAGCGGCTATATCATTGGGCCTTTTGGGTATTATAACGAATGGCAGTGGCAGGATGGTTATACGCCTTATGTTAGTGGCAGTGATATGGTAGAGCCTTTTCATGATTTAGCGATAGGGCATGAGTATCAGATGTATCTTCACAATGGAGACTGCGGTTACACTGCAGCTACCATGAGCCTTATTGAGAAGGACTGTCAGGATTGTGAAATGTCCTATTCCATAAGAGACCTGAAATGCGTTAAGATAGATGGCGTTTATGTTTATCAGGTTATTTTAGAGATTACAAACTCCTATGGCGACGATGTCTGGACAACATTAACAGCACCGGACGGCGAAGGGTTTTTTATAGACAATACTGTTTTGGTGCCGGCTGGTACAACGACTAGCTTTACCGTATATTTTTACCCGTCCGCAGACTTTAACGGCGGTTTGGTAACTATAGACATGAACGGGAGCTGGAAAGAAAACAAGAGCTGTTACAAAAAAACAGAAATCTTGTTCCCTTCGTGTGGTACGCAGCGTATAGCTGACAATGACGGAAAAGAAGACATTCTGGTAATCGATGATAATTTACTTTTGGTAGCCCCTAATCCGGCTAAAGAAGTAACAAAAGTAATCTACAATTACAAGAATGCCGATACTGCGAAAACCATCGAAATTCGCGACATGCAGGGCCGATTCCTGAATGCTTGGGAGGTAAAAAGCCAATCAGGAACGATAGAAATCGACTGTGCCCGTTTTGCCGGTGGTCAGTATTTTATCCTTATGAAAGAGAATGATGCGGTGATAAAACAATCCCGTTTACTCATTACACATTAATTTTTTAATGCAGACGTGCTTTTTAGTGCGTCTGCATTTTATTTAGTATTTTTAGCATTATTGCGAGCTATACTCAGTATAACAAACAAACCTACACCTATGAAAAAACAACTACATACAATTTTAGTATTATTAATAACACTTACAACACATTCTCAAACCTGGCAATGGGGTAAAAGGGGAGGGAGTACCGATAATTTACCAATAACTAGTGGTTTTCGATGGGAAGAAGTTACAGCAATGAGAACAGATAGTCAAAAGAACATTTATGTGTTATCACCAGTAGGGCAAACACTTTTAAACATAGACGGCAACCCCAAAACCAATTACGGAGACAGCAGTTCTAAAACCGATTTTGCCTTGAGTAGTTTTAGCTGTGATGGTACGTATCGCTGGTCTAAAATTATTGGGGGGGACAAGAGTATATAGATGGTATTCAGGTGGATAGTGAAGATAATGTTTACGTTTCCGGAAGGTTTTCCAGTTGTTCGTCTCCTTATTATGCCCGTATCGATAATGACGTAATACTGAATACTTATACTTCGGCAAGTTGCAGGTCTCTTTTTATAGCCAAATATAACAGCAATGGTACTTTGCTATGGTTCAAACAACCGCAACAGTTAATAAGTCAGACCGTGGCTATCAGTCAAACTTTGTCACGGGGCTTAGCAACAGATTCGTTAGGAAATAGCTATTGGTTATGTCTTTTACCGGCAGGTACTTATGCCGATGGTGCTTTTGTCAACAGCATGTCAGGGACTAATTTATTTGTTTTAAAGTATGACACTAATGGAAGTTTCATTAGTGCGACTTATTTGGATCCTCAATTAACGAGTTCCTTTGGCCTGAATGCAAAATTCTACAGGAACCAGAATAATGGTAATTTCTATATTACGAGTTTTAATGGTGGCAGTGGGACAGCTGTTGTAGGAGGACAAACCGTTACCCATTCAGCCTTTATAGCTTGTTTTAATGAATTGGGACAATTTCAGTGGAAAAAGGAAAGCACTGGCACCATGGGAGGGGCATTAAAATTCTATAATTTGGTGTTTGATACTTCAAACAATATTTACTTAAGTGGCGAAATGGTAGGGACAGAAGGGGCATTACTTGGTTTTTCGACTACGAATTGGACTTCCTTTGTTATGAAAACCGATCAAACAGCCAATAATCTATTATGGGGAACATGTTACAATAATAATAGTGGAGCTTATACCTATGGTGCTATCGCTTTAAATGGTAACGAAGTGGGTTATGCCGGTTATTGTTTTGGTTCAAACTTTACCTGGGGCTCGCAATCTATTTTTGCTTCCAATGCCAACGAAGGAACGGAAGTTATGCTGGCACGATTTAATAAAGATACAGGTGCATGTTTAGGCTTACACAAAATCCCGGGTAACATAGGGTATGACGATTATGGTACAGCTTTAGCTGTCGATGCTTCGGGCGATTACATTCTAGGTGGTGGTTTTGGTGGGCAGATAACAGCGGGTACCACCCTAACCAATGCCGGTTCCCAAACCGATTTCTTTATTGCCAAATTTGCCACATCAGCCTGTTCTCCGTTAAGTAATGAAGAGTTCAATTTAAACGAAACAAAAGTATACCCCAACCCTGTAAAAGATAACTTGTACTGGCAAGGCGAAAACAGCTGGAGCAATTATGAAGTGTATTCGGTTTTAGGTCAAAAAGTAGCAGAAGGGAAGATTGAGGCTGGTCAGCACCAAATTAGTTTAGCATCGTTACAACAAGGTATTTATGTGTTGCAGTGTTATGATGCATCTGGGAATAGTAAGGCGTTTAAGATTAGTAAAGAGTAATGCCAATATTGTTTGGCAGTTTTAAAATTAAATCCTTAGCAGCACCAGACGGAGAAGGGTTTTTTATAGACAATACCGTTTTGGTACCGGCTGGTACAACGACCGGCTTTACCGTATATTTTTACCCGTCCGCAGACTTTAACGGCGGTTTGGTAACTATTGACATGAACGGAAGCTGGAAAGAAAACAAGAGCTGTTACAAAAAAACAGAAATCGAGTTCCCTTCTTGCGGTACACAGCGTATGGCTGACAATGACGGAAAAGAAGACATTCTGGTAATCGATGACAATTTACTTTTGGTAGCCCCTAATCCGGCTAAAGAAGTAACAAAAGTAATCTACAATTACAAGAATGCCGATACTGCGAAAACCATCGAAATTCGCGATATGCAGGGTAGATTCCTGAATGTCTGGGAGGTTAAAACCAAGACAGGAACAATAGAAATCGACTGTACCCGTTTTGCCGGTGGCCAGTATTTTATCCTTATGAAGGAGAATGATGCGGCGATATAACAATCCCGTTTACTCATTACACATTAATTTTTTAATGCAGACGTGCTTTTTAGTGCGTCTGCATTTTATTTAGTATTTTTAGCATTATTGCGAGCACGAAATCAGTTGCTGAATAATATGCGAGGTAATTAGTTTGAATATATTTCTCAACAATAGAAGCTTTTTTAAAATAAAAAAGACGCCCTAAAGCGTTTCCCTATACCTCCAAATACCATTATGCCCCCGGTGCTTGTTACCATCATAAACCTTCCCCCGTAACCAAACCCCGGCAAGTACAACCACAATTAACTCTAAAATTTCATACTTCAAAAATGTCGCGTAACCTACACTGTAATTTTTATTTGCATATCCATATTGCAATTGCCAAGCTTTAGGGTAAATTTCGTGGAAGGGTTGAAGGATCAAGTGAATCAGATGATGAAGTACTAACCAAGTATAAGAGAGAAGTTAAGCTTATTCAACAGCTTTCAGATATAAGCTTAAAAAAACTGGAAGCATTAACAGGGGTTAGCATGAATACGGTTAAGAAATTAAAGGGAATACTGGACAAACAAAAAGGGTAGCGCAATGTTACCCTTTGTAATTTTTTTTGAATCATTAGCTGCTTCTACCTTCATCATAACCATCAGAATACCCATCGGTATAACCCTTATGGTAATCGGAGAATTTTTCTTTTTCTGATTCTTTAATAATAAGTCCTGCTAATACAGCACCACCTACCAAACATAGTATTTTTACTAAATTATTCATGACATAATAATTTTAACAAATATAATGAAAAATCCGTTACATTTTGGTGTATGTGTCTGATTTACAATAATGTTGAATTGAATTAAAATAAACAAGTGATTTGAAATTAAAGATGAAAAGTAGTCCATTATGAAATAGTAGATAAAGAAAAGGGTAACATTACATTACCCTTTTTTATCAATTTCCACTTTGTGTTGAAGGTGAAATATTTTCACTTCTCTCATGTCTATCTTCCCATTTGGAGCTTTTCTGGTTTCTTCATCAATATCAAACATTACCTTTTCTCCACTACAAGAACTTAAAAAGAGTACTAAAATTAATGATTTTAAGATGTTATTCATTTCTTCTCGTGGATTTTAAAATTACGGACAACTTCTAAATATGCAAAGTTCTTTTTACCCCCTTCATAGTTATTTTTATAAAAGCAAGTGCACTATACACATAACCTTACGATTTCCCATAAATAAAAAAAACGCCTTAAAGCGTTTTCCTATCCCTCCAACTACAATTATACCCTGGTTCTTCCTACCATCATACAACTTCCCCCTTAACCAAATCCCGGAAAGCACAAACCCAATCAACCCTAGAATCTCATACCAGTCCATACCCCAAAAATATAGCAAGTCGGGTAATACTCAACCACCACAAAACCCCAAGCTCCGTTTTTGACAACTAATTATCCCAAATTAACAACATCATGTTGCTATAAAAGCAAAAAGATGCCCTAAAGCATCTTTCGTATAAAATGTTGTTTCTATGCAAATAATTTCAGGGGCAAGCAAAAAAGCATTTTTAATTCATCAATTGTTGAATTATTATCGGTAATCATTTAAACTACCGTGTGAATACAAATAATAATCAGGACACAAATTTCAGATCGATATTTTCTGATTTACAATGAAATTATATTTCTGCTTCTGTTTTTTTTATTACATTTAAATTTTAGAAGAACTTATTTTGAGTAAACATGTTTGAGGATTTTCTACCGAATAATTTCGGGAGCGCAAAAAAAAAAACACAACCTGCTATTTTTTAAAATAATAGGGTATAACTTCTTTTCAGAAATACATTAGGCGAATAGTAAAATTCCGTTAGCATTATGCTAATTAATTTTAAGCAACCAAAATGAAAAAACATACAGAATCGACTTATTCAACACTAAAAGTGAATCATTCAAAACCCAATAGCCGAATAACAGCTGCCAATTTCTTACCCGATCCGAGATCTCGTTTAGATTCTGCACAAATGAAATACAAACCAATGGCAGACTCTGATATTCCGTACAGAGACTTAACTAATGCTAAGACTAAACGAGAAAGCATTGGTCAACTAATCGACAAACTGGATGTTGTTAATAACATTAGATACCAAAGAACAATAGAAGACACCTATTGTAATGTTTACTCTTACGATTATTGTCGTTTCTGCAAAGTGTATCTTCCTACTGTTTGGTGGACAGATAAAGCCCTGGAAAAAATATTGGAAGGGCAAGAAGTAGAGCCACTTATGGGAGAAACTGTAGATCACATTTATTCCAGTGCCATACACGACTGGTTTTTAAAATGGGGAGAAGATTTTGGATGGAAAAGGATGTTTACTGCTGAAGAAATTCAAAATAAAGTGAACACCGATGGAGGTGTTGGAATAATTTGTGCCAAAAGGAAAGAAAAAGGACTCTCCGGACATATCGCTCCTGTTGTTCCGGAAACGAACGAGCATAAAGCCTATAGAGAGAATGGCGTGGTAATATATCCACTGCAATCACAGGCAGGAAAGGTGAATTACAATTATTTTTCAGAAGTTAAAAAAGATTGGTGGAATGACGAACTATATTCCTCTTACGTGTTTTATTACCATGACTAAACTATGGACTGAGAGTTCATGATTTGATAGACAGACTGAACGTCGGCAAGGTTGCAGCCCTAATTTATCAGCCACAAATTATACGATTTAATTTGTGTGAATTTGTGTTTACCACGCAGTTAGCTATCGCTGCAGTTGTGGCTAAAATGCTTTTGGAGGCTAAAGCTAAATGCACTAAAGCACATAGTTTTAAACTATATCTGAAACCAATTAACCTGACAACCAGAAGAATTTGTATTATTATTGATTTTCAATGAATTAACTATTTGAAATAAGATATTAATGAAGTAGCTTTGCAACTTGGAAAAAACAAGAACAGCAAAAGCTGTAACAAGGAAATTTATCTGCTTAACTTAATGATGTGAAAGTGATTAATGACAGAAGTAATTTTTAAAATTTTACTTTTTATCAATCGTTCAGTCGATTCAAATGTAAAATTTCTGAAACCGAAATATAAATTCCTATAATTTAAAAATAAGAGAATGGATTTAACAATTTGTTTAATCCGTCTGAAGGACCGTTTTTTGTTTCGATTCCCAGCAGATTAAACTCATGCTTTTGAATAAAAAATAATGACTTTAAAAAGTTCAAATAACCATAAAAAGAAAACTAGTATAAATGAAAGACAATCAGACAACAAAATATTATTGGGGAATTGGATTAGAAAACGAAACCTACATGCAATTTGAAGAATCCCTAATAGTTTCTGGTGAGTTTATACAAGAAAAAATTGGTTTTGAGCGATACAGTATTGATTATAGAAAATGCTATAAACCGGAAAGCTTGGCCCCCTTATTAAAAAAGGCTTTTGGTTGTAACGAAAGCTACAAAGTGAGCAGAATGGTTAATAGTCATTCGCTGGAAAAACTCGACATAAACTATCAGCACAAAACGTTACCGGATGTTAAATCATTAGTTGGAAGCACCGGAATTGATGCGGTGGCGCCAAAACCAATTTCAAATCCGGAATATTTGGGAAAATCCATCATGGAACTTTTTCTTGAGGATCAACCGTACAATATTCAAAGTATGATTACCCAAAGAAATAAGACGATGGGATCTGTACATTTTGATGGTGATTCTATCGAATTTGTAACCAAATATTTTGAAAACAGAACAATTTCAGATTCTTGTAAAGAGCTGGAAGCCACCAAAAAGTTATTCCTGGATAAAATTAATGGATCGTCCTTACTAAATGGGAAATTAAATTTTCCGGATTACAATAACGGTCTTAATATGTTCATGACAAATCAGGAAAATCTTGTTTTGTTTAATAATGGCACCTATCATTTTCATATTACATTACCCTCACTAACAGAGAACAGTAGGATTGTAGATTATATTGATTTTGATAAAACGCACGCAAATGCCATTTATTTATTGCAATGGTTTGAGCCTTTTTTTATAGCAACTCTTGGCAGTCCTGATATTATGGGAGTAATAAGTGATAAATATAGCTTAGACAAAAAATTCACTTTGGGTTCTATGAGAAATGCCATGTCCCGATACATAGGGGTAGGGACTTTTAACAAATCGATGGCTAAGGGAAAAATTTTAACTTACAAAGTGGATGATTTCAGAAAGCTGCTGAAGTTTGAAAAAGAAGAAAAAATTTGGTGGCGAGATCAGATTGAATTAGAAATGGAATATGAATTGCTTTCTGAAGTGGGTCTCGATTTTAATCAGGAAAAAATGTACCAAAGCGGTTTTGAATTCAGAAGTTTCGATGAATTTCCGGCAGCGTATTTAAACGACGTTCTTTTTTCAATTATCCTAATTTGTGAGCATTCTTTAAATCTACCGGATGTTCAATGGGGACATGACAGTGTGGCTTGGAATAATTTAGTTTTTAAAACCTTAAAATATGGTTATTTAACTGAAATTAATGCCCTCGAAAAGAAAGAAGTTTTAGACCTGTTACAAATAGTAACCCCCTCAGACAGTAACTACGATACACTCAAAACCGAATTTGAAACTATTGTAATGTTGGACGAATTTTTCTTTAAAATTTTGGCTGTTTTACATGAAAAGTACAAAGACCACAACGTATGTCTGGATTCTATGTATGGGCAAAAAACCAGTTTTCCTCCAAAATGGGATAACTTCAACAAATACCAAACAGAGCGACATCTACAACAAATAGAATCTTTCTCCATAATTCAATAAAGATAAATTTCATCATTTGTTGCATTAAGTTGTTGAATTCTCCCCTGTTGGTACAAAATTACCGCTAACGTCCCGCCGGCTTGCTGCAGGTGGGGATTTTGTACCTTTAGTTTGTTTATTCCTAAAGCCAAATATACAAAAAGAAGTTTGAGTTTTCCCTAAAACCCCACTTGCTGCAAACCGCTGTTGTAAACAGTTTTTATATTTCGACAAATTTATTTTTTATGTCATTCCAAAAGTCTTCGTGTACTTTTCTATTATATGATTCAAGAGTTATTGTGATATGATTGATATTAAAATAATCGATATCATCTGTACACATTATTCCAAATTTTATTGAATTATCTTCATAGTTGGGATTTAATTTCGGAAAGTTAAATTCATAAAAACAACTATTATCCGAAAAGTTGTAATTTTCTATAAAGTATGGAATTATTTCTCTAAACAATTTCAGTTCGATATTTTTTGTAAAGCAAAATGTTATGTAGCTACATTTATCTTTTTGAGAATTTGAATATTTGGAGTAAAGTGTTTGAATACTATTATTCATATTGATACTGCATAAAACATTTTTGAGTGTTTGGTTATCAATTTCCCAAAAATATTTTTCTAGTTTCAATAAATTATTAAAGTCATTGATGTAGTATTTCTTTAAATTTTCATCTAAATATTTTTCTGAACTCATATTTTTTTTCCGAATAGTTTGGCTATTTGTTTTTTTGTCATGAATTGAGAAAAACCTATTACTTCAGAATTTTTGTTAACAGCATGTCTAAACTGAAAGGAAATAATACCCATATTTTTTTCGTAATGTAACCAAATTATATCATTGGGAAGTTCTAGCATAATATCTTCACTTGGGATTTCATTAAATCCATTCATTATTTTATCGTATAGTTTTTCAAAATCATTGTCTAAATTTTGAAACGCGAAAGATTTAATATTGGTTATTTGTTGGAATTTAATATCATTGTAGCTAAACAGGTATTTATTTTCAGATTTTTCTATCCAAACACTTTTCGAGCCTAACGCTCCAACTTTGCCAATTTCAATAAGTTTTTCAGTTTCAACTGTTTTGATTTGTGAGTAAGAAATGGCATTAATTACCATTTAAAAAGTAAAAAGTAATAGTTTTTTCATGTTTTTTTTGGTTAAAATTGTTTACAACTTATAAATATACTCAATCAAGTAATATATATCCAAACACGAATATGACTGTTTGAACTTTTACCTACAAAAAAGACGCCTCAAAAAGCGTCTTTCATTTTCTATGTTTCCAACTACCATTATACCCACGATACTTCAGGCTATCATACAATTTCCCCCTTAACCAAACCCAGGCAACCACCACCACAATTAACCCTAAAGTTTCATACTTCAAAAATGTAGCTTAACCTATACTGTAATTTTTATTTGCATATTCAATTTGAGAACAATCACCAACACATCTGATTCACGAACTTTTATTTGAAGCCATTTTATTCGATTTAAAAGTTTACATAATAAAAAAATAACCCGAAGGTTGCTTTTATTTTCTAGTTGTAAAATTGCAAATCTTTGATTATCAAAATTCTGATTTGGTATAAATAGGCTACCAACACATCTGATACATTACCCAAGGCTGTTGCAAAGAATCAGGGAAGATTTAAACAAACCGCAAAAGAGTTTTGTCAGTATCGAAGAATTTTGCGAGTATACAGGTCTAAAATACGAACATATAGAATTGTATATTGTCGCTTAAGGTTTCAGCCTTTCAAAGTCTGGAAGCTTTGTTTTTTGTAAATCTAATTTTGCGTACCTTTAAACTGTATAACAACAACTTAAATCAGAATTCTCATGGCAGCACAGAATCAATCCGGTTGGGAAGAAATAAACAATTGTCTTTACAAAAAAATTATTTTCAAAGATTTTTCAGAAGCCTTTGGTTTTATGACAAGGGTGGCGCTGATAGCCGAACAACTTAACCATCATCCCACATGGACCAATACCTGGAACAAGGTCGAAATCTGGCTGTCAACGCACTCCGCCGGAGATGTTGTTACCGATAAGGATCGCGAATTGGCCTCTAAAATAGATCGGTTAATTTAATCGTATATCTATTCCAATAGCATAAAAAAAGACCGTCCCAATGAGACGGTCTTTCTGATTTTGATTTTTTCCGCTGCGCTCCAAACAATTCGGCTACGCCTCGGGTGATGATGATTTGCTGCTGTAAAGTTATTTTCGCGCTTTTAAGGCTTCTTCCCTTGCTTTTAGGGCTTCTTCTTTCGCTTTTAAGGCTTCCTCACGTTTTTTCATGGCTTCTTCACGCTCTTTCATCGCCTCTTTTCTTGCTTCCATCGCTTCTTTTTTTGCCTTTTCGATTTCTGGACGGATGCGCTCCATTTCTGCCTTGGTTTCGTCTTTTATCTTTTTGATGTCGATGGTTTCAATGGTTCTTTTCGTTTTGCCGTCCTTGTCTTTAGTTACGATAACGATTTTCTTATCGCCGTCCTGGATTACTTCAATTTCCTGATCGGTAACCATAATTTTATCTCCTTTATCTCCTTTATGACCTTTATGGCCCTTTGGTCCTTTTGTATTGTAAACATTAACGGACTCAATTTCGTTGGGATCCATCGAATTGGCGAAGTCTTCAGTAACCTTTTCTCCGTTTACCCATACTTCACGTTTATCGCCGTCCTTTTTCACAACAACTGTTTTCTTTACCGTTTTAGGTGCTTTAGGAGCTTTTGGTGCCCCGGGAGCATCTGGTGGTGCCGGTAAATCTTCTACTGCAGGAGCGTCTGGCGGAAGTGGTGGGTCAATACCTAATACATCTGCCCAATCGAAATCATTCTCATCGCCTTCAACAATTACCTGAACGTCCTCGCCGTCTTCGCTGATGTGTTTGATTCGTTTAACTCTCGCGACGCCTTCTTCGCGTTCTCTGCCTTTTGGAGATCCGAAACCAATGGCACTTTTCCCGTTCTCATTTATTTCCTTGAAAAAACGGATAGGTTGTATCGGAGCATCACTCGCTACTTGAGAAGTCCCTTTTCTGCCGTCTTTGTCTTTAAAATCAACTTTAATGGACGTAATTTCGCCGTTGCCGTTGCGTTTGATTTTGGATACTTTTAGGGTAACTCCAAACTCATTTTTCAGCATTTCAGCATCTTTTTTAATTTCAGCATCTGTGGTATTTTTGTCAATGACCACCGAGATTACTTTTTTAGATTCCTGACGGGTTTCAGTTCTTGGCATCGTTTTCTCCTGCGCCAGAACTCTCATTTGAAACTGGAACATGAAAAAGGCCAGCAAAGGTAGTACAACCAAATACTTCCAGGAATTTTTCTTGTCGGATTGATTTTTGTTTAACATAACGATTCGTTTTTTGATTAATGATTGATAAAAAGGATTGGTGATTGCAATGCATTGCGACTGCATTGTTACTTTTAACAGGGTCTTCTGATAACTCTTAATGTCTTCTATGTTTTTGGTAGCCTCGGCATCCGCGATAAACTCAAGGTTCTGAGCGATGGCTTTTTTATACAGCCATACAATCGGATTAAACCAGAACGTGATGCAGAAAATCTGAGCCACCATCATGTCCAATGAATGCTTCTGCGCACTGTGAACAAGCTCGTGCTGCAATATGTTTTCCAATTCTTCTTCTTTTAAAGTGTTGGAATTGTACACGATATAATTAAAGAACGAAAACGGCGCTTGTACTTTTTCGGTGTCAATTAAATAGAAATTACTGCGTCGGATAGCTCTCGGCTTGTCAATCAGTTGTTTGATGGCAAAACAGTCAATGATGAATTTTAGGGTAAACATCGTAATTCCGATTCCGTACACTATCATCAAAACCAAAAACCAGTTGATTTCAAAACCAGGTTCGGAAACCGTAACTAAATTTTGAGCTGACACTGCAGTATTGTAATCATACGCAATAGGAGTAGGGTCAACCCAAATCACTTTGGTATACGTAACGAACGGCAAGACCATCGAAGTCAGTAATCCGGCCAGTAAAAACCAGCGATTCGAATTAAAAAAGGTTTCTTTCCGAAGGAAAACAAAGTAAGCGAGATAAAAAATCCCCATCAGGGCACTCACTTTCAGCAGATAAATTCCCAAAGCTTCCATAGGCTTTATTTTTTCTGTTCGATCATTTCTAAGATTTCTCGCAATTCTTTCGCACTGATTTTCTCTTCCTTGGCAAAAAAGGAAACCATGCTCTTATAGGAATTATTGAAATAATTTTCAATGGCAGTGTTCATAAACCCTTTTCGGTAATCCTCTTTCGTCACGATAGGGAAGTACTGGTGCGTGTTCCCAAACGCATTGTGCGACACATAGCCTTTCTCTTCCAGATTTCGGATAATCGTCGACAAGGTATTGTAATGTGGCTGATCTTCAGTGATTTCAGCCATCACTTCTTTCACAAAAGCCTTTTCCAGCTTCCATAAAATGTGCATTACTTCTTCTTCTTTGTTGGTTAATTTTTGCATGACTGATGTTTTTATATGGGCGTTACCACAAGGGTCGGGCTTTCGGCTTTATCTTTTGCTCCACTTCGTTACACAAAAGGATACCGCCTCTATCCCTAACGCAATTCTGCTATTCATTCAAGAACAGAACAAACGTACAACTATATTTTTAGTTACACAACTATTTTTGTAGTTAACCAACGAATTTTATAGTTTGTTTAACAAATTGAGGTCAAGTAAAAATAATGTTTTTTAAGCCAAATGATTGAAAATCAAATGAAAAATCCCGATTAATCGGGATTTCCATGATAGGGCTTAGTTGGCTTGCCTACCAAAAAAAGTGATAGTTAAGTTGTCGTTAAGTGGTTGGTTATTCTTTAAGCAATTTTTTTGTCAGCGTTTTGTTGTCGGTAGTTTCGATAGTAATACTGTACAAACCTTTGGCCCAATTTTGTGTAGGTATGTTCAATTCCATTGAGTCAGTTAAGTCCTTAGTAAACACATTTTGACCCAAAGTAGTATAAACCGCAACAGATTTGATTGTGGACATCGCTTTAATGTTAAAGAAACTGCTGGCAGGATTTGGATATAGCATTACGGCATTTTCCGCAGTTTCAAAATCGTTAATACCAAGCGTTGGCAGGGTAAATTTCTGGGCATATATTTTATTTTGTCCAGTAACTTTAGGTTCTGTGAAAACCACAACAGCTTCACTATTGTTAACAGGTTTAGTCAAAGTTATATGCAATTTGGGTGCACTAAAAGTAGCCACTGGAAGAGTTTGTTCCGGCCATGCAAAATAACCATTAGAATTCAAAAGTACTGCTTTGATAGGTACCGGAGATGCTCCATTGTTAATACCTTCTGTAATTAAAAAAAACGGAGTGTCGTTAATTAACTGTAATTTTCCGGCGTGCGTTCTGTAATTATTGTCGACAGGAAACACTTGTCTTGCGTTGTCGGTAAATTGTCTGGCTCCTGTAATTTTATCAAATTTCTGTATGTATTCCCCTCTAAGATCTTGGGTAGAAGGAGTGTAGCTGGACATGGCCCAAACATATTGCGAACCAGGGGCAAAGGCAATTTGAGTATCAACTTCATACAGCGTCGCATTAGTGTCAAAATCAACTCCGTTAATCCCCCAAGGCATAGTACCGTCCGGATTGATTCTTTGCACAAATGAATCTGATCGCGTTCCTGTTTTTCCGGAATAGCCATAATAAACCACATCACCGTCCTGAACACCGTTATAGGTCATAACGTTATATGCTGTTCCTTTATTTGATAATTGTGTAGGCACTGTCCATTGTGCAACACCGCTGCTGTTAAATTTTTGTGCAAACAAGGTACTGTTCACACCAGTTCCTCTTTTATGGAATACTACCATAATTTGTTGGTTTGACAATTCAAATAGATCTGCCGGTGATGTCGGAGACGATGGATTATCGGAAAGTACGTCAACTTGAGCTGCCCAAACAGGAACTCCTGTAGAGGTGTATTTTTGTAGCTTTGATATCCCGCCGGTATTCGGCATATAATGTATTAAAACATTACCGTTTTCATTAAGATCTTCTAACGGAAGTATCGTAGGCAGGTAACCATTTCCTACACTTATTCCGTTGGGTCCCCATAACATTGTACCCATTTGGTTTATTTTGTAGGCAAAAATCGGTTGTCCGGCTGTATTTGATGTTCCGGTTACACCTACATAGAGGTTGTTTTTTGAGTCACCGGTAACTTTCATAAGTACTGTAGATGTCGACATAGGAATAGTATTGCTGATCAACATTCCTTCTGTCCCAAACTGTTGTACACCATTAGCGTTTAATAATTGGACTCTCAATTCAAAATTTACAGGCGCAGGCACACTTTTCCAAAACACCACAAATGTGCTTCCGTTTGGACATTTAACAACTTGCTGGTCATTGTTTAATACATCGGCTACTAATGTATTAACAGCAGTATCCGTTGTCCATTGAGCATTTCCGTAAAGAAATGTAAATAAGGCAAAAAGTAACGTAATTTTTTTCATGAAGAATAGTATTTGATTAAAAAATAGATTAATAACTTCTTCAAAATCATAACTGTCGGATGACAATTCAAAATGATTTATATTTCGTTTATCAAAATTATTTAATCAAAATTTCAAATTATGGTTCATGAACCTTCATAAACTACTCATGCCGTTTTAAAAGACACTTATTTACCACTCATTTTTATATAAATGCCTTATTTTATTTAGGTTATAGGTGATTTTACTTTTTATAGTTTTCGAATTTATTTTTACTTTTAGTTCTTTCTCTTTTTAATTTAAGTTAACTAAATAAGTCACCAGATCAAGATTTGTATTAGTGAGTTGTAATTTTTTTCTTAATCTGGTTCGCGCGTTTTCAAGGGATTTTATCGATTGTCCGGTAATCTGTGAAATCTCTTTAGTGGTTAAATTCAGTTTTAACAGCGCACATAACCTCTTATCGCGATAAGTCAACTCAGGATGTTTTTCATTAAGGATATTATAGAAAGATTCATATACATGACCATAATGTAACTCAAACTCTTCCCAAACCGAATTAGCCTTATTTTCTCCTAATTGCTTTATTATCAAATCAATGGTTTGCTGGGTTTCCTTTTTAGGCGATTGTAATTTCAGCTGTTTCAAATCGTGTAAAATCTGCTCCATGATTTCTGCGCGCTGAATTTCCATCATGGAATGTGTCACAAGCTCTTTATTCTTAAGTTCAAGATTAGCGTCGAGTTCTTTCTTTTTAGATTCAAATAAATCTTTTTCAAGCTGTGCATTAGCCAGCTTATTTTTGTAACGCAGTACTAAAATGAAGAGTATCAGCATCACAATAATAAAACCGAATCCTATCAGATAGTATTTTGAATTTTCCTTACTCTCCTTAAGTATTCTCACTTCTTCATTTTCCTTGTACTGCTGCTCCAGTTTTAGTTTTTCAACATTCATGGCTTTGCCTTCAATGTTCAGACTGTCCCTGATTTCATCATAAGCTTCAAAATAGTCTGCCGCTTTTCTATGATCCCCTTTCAGTAAATACGATTTGTAAATATTGACTACAGCGTTTTTATTTTCAAAACTGTATTTGGCATCCTTTAGTAAATCGGCAGCTTTTTGCGAATAAAACAATGCAGAATCAGCTTGCTTCTTTAATAAATACAGTTTTGAAACCGAATTGTATATCCAGGCTTTTGTTTTGTTATCCGATTTCTTGTCAGCAATAACAATGGATTTGTCAAAGTAGCTTTTCGCCACTTTAAAGTTGTTTCGTCGCGAATAGCAAAGTCCGAGATTGTTATATAATATCATCTTCAGTTCGTCGTCCTGTAAGTTTTGGGCCAACTGTAATGATTTTTTAAAATGAATCATGGCGCTGTCTAAAATGCCGCCACTCATATATAAGGTACCTATGTTATTATGGGTTTTTGCTATGTAAACAGGTTTCTTTTGTTGGGTATGGTATTTAAGCAGATGATTAAAATAATGCATTGCTTTGTCCTTGTTATTCAATCGTGCATAAATAATTGCCAGTGAGTTTTCAAGATGGTATTTTTTTTCCTTGAGATTATCCTGCTGATAATATTCGTAGGCTTTCAGAAAGTAGGTCAGTGCGATGTCGAAGGCATCTTTTTTATTGTAGATTTCGGCAATTTTGATGTTATTTTCAGCAGTAATTTCATCGGAATCAATGTTTTTGACCAATGATTCGGAGTGTTCAATATAATGCAATGCCCTTTTCCAATTGGAATCCTTAAGTTCATCAGCAATTTTTAGTGAAATTCTAGCCTTGTCTTTATCCTGTAGTTTCATTGTCAGGCTGTCAATTAATTTGCTGACATCATTTTGAGAATAAACCAGTTGACCTGTAAAAAGAAGGGAAAATAAAAGTAGTCGCATATCAAAAGTTACATTTCACATCGTTAAGGACATCTAAGGTACAGTTTTCCCCTTAAAAAAAAGAAATGTAATTCGGAATACATCAAAGAGGTTACGTTTTGTTGTATACTGCTTTTTTAGCAACCAAAAAAGCGCATCCTTTTTTACGGGATGCGCTTGGCGTTGGTTCAGGTGCTTTTTGCTTTAATTTAGAATTATCCTTCGTCAGGTAAGTTCAATGCTTTTCGCAACAGCATTTCAAAAGAAGCTTCACTCGGAGCCGGTAATTTCGCATTGATGAAATTACCGTTCGGATCAATCAGTATGAACCTCGGAATACCCACCAAATTATAATTGTCTGCAAACAGTTTAGAATTATCGGCATGCCATTGCAAAACCGTTTTAGATTTCCCTTTGGCACTGATGAACCATTTCTGCATATCTTCATCGGTACTTAAAGCCACAAACTTAATGTTCTCCTTTTTGTATTTCAAAGCAAATTTCTCAAAGAAAGGCGACTGATGTCTGCAAGGCCCACACCAGGTAGCCCAAACATCAATAAGAACATATTTACCTTTTAAGCCGGCAAGCGTAACTTTTTTACCATCGAGTGCCGTAGCTTCAAACGATGGAGCCGTTTTGCCTTTTCCTAAACTTTCGGCAACCCTGTTAAGGTTGTTGATTTTTCTTTGATAATCAGCATTAGTAAATAGCGGACTGTAACTTGCAACAAACTGGTTTCTTTCATTACTGCCGGAAGCTTCCTCAATAACTTTACTGATTTGCCAATACAGCATTTTATCTTTAAACGAACCGTTTTTAAGTTTTGAAATCGCAGTGATGGCTTTAGTATTCTCATCGATGTCACTGTTGTCTTTGGCGATTAACTGGCTTATTACGTAATCAAAATAGTCAGAACTGCTCAGTAAACTTTCATCGGTTAAAGACAGTTTTTGTTGTATTTCTTCAATTTGTTTCCCTCCGTCCGTTTTTTCATTGGGATATAAAGCAGCTCTTTTTTTAACAAGATCATACCACATATTCAGGTAACTGGTGGTAATTAATTTTTGGCTCCGCTCTATATAATCGTTTTTCGGGATGTAATTATCAATGGTTTTAAAGGTATTGGACGCTTCCATTGCTTCCTTCCAGTCGTCATGTAATGCATCTATAATAATTTGAGGCTTATCTAGATTAATATTTTGCTCCAGATAATAAGAAACCATACTCCATTCCATTTTTGGTTCAGAGGCCATCTGATTTTCGGCCAAACGCGTACCCTTTATTTTGAAATCGGATGTTGATCCTGCAATCTTACCGTCCAGATAAATACTATCCTTCTGACCGAAAAATACTTTCCCCACATGCTTTCCATCTACTATAAACTGATAGTTGTCAGCAATTACTTTGTCTTTAAAAGTATAGTGAAATTCATTGTTTCTGATAGGGATAACGGCAATAGTATCCTGAACAGTGAGGTCTTTAATATAGATATTTTGGAATTTATCCTTGCTTTCAATTTTACCGCAAAATACCGTTTTGTCGTGATCGGCCATCTGATTCGAACATAACAGCCAAGAGGTTAATCCGCCAAAAACCACCAATATGATCATGCCAACCGCTTTTGGTATTTTGATGAAAGCCAACTTGAAGGTTTTGTGCTGGTACCATCGGAATCCGATATAAAGTAGAATAACACTGATAGTTAAGCTGATATATTCAGTAAAAGTAAACCAATAGCCTAAGTCGCTCCCTTTGGGATTTGCCGCAATTTTAGAGAGAATTTCATACGGATACCAAACCGGAACCAAATTGAAAGGCTTAAGGAAAAGTGTCAGCAACAAGCCCAAAAATCCAATGATGATAGACCAGATAAAACTCGGAATCAAAACAGAAATTGTAAACTGAAGCGCGGTAATCAGTAATGATGCCACAAACAAACGGGTTATCGTATGGAAAATTTCAGCCAGAGGAAATTCCATGATAGCCATCTTAGGTACGGTAATAATAAAACTAAGCAGCCACGCCGACAGTAATCCAACGATAATAAACGAAAAAATCGAAATTACATTGGCTATAAGAATCGTCAGAAATTTAGAGAAATAGATTGAAAACTTAAAGGCAGGTTGGGTTTCCATTAATTGCCATCCTCCGTTTTTATGATCCAATTGCGTAATCCTGCTGACGGTAATAATAATGAGCAACGGGAAAAAGAAATAAGCAAAAGGTTCGAGCGTGTTTTCAATAAATTTTAAATAGTAGTTAAACGGTAGTTCCTGTTTTATTTCATCGGTGCTGGTGGCAACCAAAACACTAAAAAACAACAAGGGCG
Organism: Flavobacterium limnosediminis JC2902; assembly: GCF_000498535.1. Classification (GTDB taxonomy): domain Bacteria; phylum Bacteroidota; class Bacteroidia; order Flavobacteriales; family Flavobacteriaceae; genus Flavobacterium; species Flavobacterium limnosediminis. Next base: position 150,054 of record NZ_AVGG01000018.1, read on the forward strand.
AAACAATCCCCAAAATTGCGCTGGTCCAATACAAACCCGTGCCGCTTCTTTTGATGTTTTCGGCTTTCAGAGCGGTGATTAAGTTGGAAATATTAGTTTTCATTTGTTCGTTTTTCATTAGTTATTGTCATAAACCATTCTTCCAGTCCGTCCAAAATTTTAACCTCATAAATGGCGGCATTTTGGGCGATTAGGTTTTTAATAAAATCAGGAATGGCTTCCTTGTTTTGAATGTTCAGGGTAATTTGGTTTTGGGCAACCATAGTTACATTATCATAACTGTTTTCAAGTAGGGTTACCCATTTTTGTGCCTCATCAATGGTAATTTGAATTTTACACAAGCTGGCTTCCTTGGAAAGTTGTTGCATGGTGCCTTCAAAGCGGAGTTTCCCTTTATTGATGATGGCTACATGCGTACACATTTTTTCAATTTCGCTCAGCAAATGACTCGAAACAAAAATAGTGACGCCTCTTTCTTTGTTGAGTTTGATGAGTAATTTACGGATATCAATAATTCCGTTAGGATCTAATCCGTTCACCGGTTCGTCGAGTAGCAGTAATTCCGGATCACTCAATAAGGCCATGGCAATAGCTAACCGTTGTTTCATTCCCAACGAATATTGTTTAGCTTTACGTTTACCATCCCTGCTTAAATCAACTAAGTCAAGGGTTTCATGAATTTTCTCTTCCGGGATGTTACGCAGTTTGGCAACATATCTCAAATTATCAATACCGCTCAGATGCAGGTATAACGCAGGCGATTCCACCAATGACCCGATTTTTGAAAAAACGAAGGGTAGCTGTTGCTGTAGCGGCTGGTTAAAAAGTTTAATAGCGTTGTCCTGTTCGGGGATGATTCCGGTGAGTAACCGCATCGTGGTAGATTTTCCGGCACCGTTTGGACCTAAAAAACCATAGATTGAACCTTTTGGAACGTTAATAGAAATATTTTCTAAAACTTTCTTGGACTTTGAATACTCAAAATTGAGTGATTCGGTCTGGATTATATAGTCTGACATAATTATTTTTTACGGTCACTAAAGTAAGTAAAATAATATATTTCCGACTTTTTTGATTAAATTAATTTATTGAAAAAATGAAAATTTTGTTAGGAAATAATTACTTTTTCCAAGAGTGGTTATTGTTTCGTGGAACCAGATAAAAGCTAACGTCTGGGAACAAATAGCAGATAGAATATTTAAAACACAGATTTCCGCAAATTAATCTGTGGAAATCTGTGAAATCTGTGTTTACTTATAAATTGACTTTGTTAATCATTGCAAATCGATGTCAGTTATCTGTTGATTGTATTTTTCGCAACCAAAGCGCACCAATCATCGCAAGTACACCACAGCTTCCCATAAAAAACCAGTTGGCAGAATACCCAAATCGGGAGATGATTTCCATTCCGGTTTTCGAGCTCATAATGTGAGCAAAACTGAAACTCATAGTATAAAGAGCCATATAACGACCTTCATGCCCTTTGGGAGCACGGCTCATCGCGAACGAGTTGGAAAACGGAAACGCAAACATTTCACCAAAAGTTATGAAAAACATGCTTACGATTAAAATTCCGGCCCAGGCGTTAATTAATAACAGGTAGAAACTAATCGCCATACAAAGTGAACCGAAAAGTATGATTTTTACTTTGTCGACCTGTTTGCGTTCGAAGTAGCTCACAATCGGCATTTCTAAAAAGAAAATCATCAGTCCGTTAAACGACATCAGCAATCCGGTTTGGAATTCCGTCATCGAAAATTGCTCGTGATGATAGAGCGGGAGCGTAGTGAACAACTGGAAGAAAACCATCGCCGTAAGAAAACTGATGAAAAGAAAAATCCAAAAAGGCTTGTCCCTGAAAACCGATTTTCGTTCGGCGTTTTCAAAATGATCCATAGTTGTTTTTTCTTTCTTTTTCTCTTTTACCAATAACGCAAATATCAAAATCGAAATGATGCAGCTTCCGCCGTCAACCCAAAACAATCCTTGGTAACCTATGCCCATGATGATTAATCCACCCAGGGCGGGACCTGCGGCAAAACCAAGGTTTACGGCTAAACGTACTAAGGTTAAAGCACGCGTTCTGTTCTCGGGTTTGGCATAGGCGCCAAGCGATACAAACATGGCGGGTCGGAACATATCGGCTATTATCATAATTGAAAACATCGAAATGCAAAGCCCAACAAAACTGGTAATGAACTGAATAACAAAAAATAATAGTCCGCTTGTAAATAAGCTGAAAATCATAACTTTATAAAAACCTATTTTATCCGATAGTTTACCTCCTAACCAAGAGCCGATCATGGAACCCAATCCGAAGCAAACCATAACCCATCCGACCTGACTATAAGAAAAATGCAGATCTTCTTTCAGGTATTTGGATAAGAATGGTAGTACCATCGTTCCTGCCCTGTTGATAAAAGTAATCAGTGCAAGAATCCAGATTTCCCTTGAAAAACCTTTATAATTATTGAAGTAACGTGAAACTGCCTGTTGAAGCATAGGAAAAATGTTAAGCGCAAATTTAAGAATCTTCTTGCCTTAGGTGCTGTTAAATGAATGTGAATTTTTAAATGTAAATTTTGAGTACTTTTGTGAAAAATGTCAGAAAATGAAAAAGTTGCTTTTTATCGTTTTATTTCCAATAATTGTTTCAGCCCAATGCAGTGAAGAAACTGCAAAAGCATATCAGTTACAACTTAATAAAGAATATGCCGATGAAAAGGAAAGTCCACTCAAAAAATCGGATTTGGAACATTTCAAAGCACTTGATTTTTATGACATTGACATGAGTTTCTGTGTGGAAGCCAAATTGGTAAAGACACCTGATGAAAAGCCGTTTGCAATGAAAACGACAGGCAACAGAACACCACTGTATGTAAAATACGGAGAATTACATTTCATATTGAAGGAAAAGGAATGTAAACTGAACGTTTATCAAAGCATTGATTTATCGAAACAGGAGAAATTTAAAAATTATCTGTTTTTGCCGTTTACCGATCTGACTTCGGGGGTTGAAAGCTACGGTGGTGGGCGTTACATAGATTTGGAAGCATCGGAAAGTGATATGATATCAATCGATTTTAATCAAGCATACAATCCGTATTGTGCATATAATGAAGGGTATTCATGCCCGATTCCGCCAAAGGAAAATGATTTACCTGTGGACGTGAGAGCCGGAGTTAAGAAGTTTCATGATTAGTTTTAGTCACGGTCACAGTCGCAGTTTATAGCTGTTTCTTATGAAATACAACATCCACACCCATAAAAGCACGAATCAGTCAGACGTTCTGGAAATTGTCAATCAATATCCGAATGAGTTTGATGCGTCCGTGCCTTTTTTTTCCATCGGAATTCATCCTTGGTATATTGATGTGGACAGCGTGGAGGAGTATCTGCAAATCATAGACGAAAAACTTCAGCTAAAAAATTGCCTTGCTTTGGGCGAGTGCGGATTGGATAAACGAATCGATATTCCATTGGAAATTCAAACAGAAGTTTTTGAAAAACAACTGGAGTTAGCTGTAAAACACCAAAAACCTGTAATTTTGCACTGCGTTTCGGCGTATCAGGAAGTGATTGAAATCAAAAAACGATTAAAAATAGAAGTCCCGATGGTTATTCACGGGTTTTCCAAAAATTGGCAAGTGGCTAAATCACTTTTGGATAACGGATTTTATTTGTCGTTCGGGAAATATCTGCTACGTAATCCCGAATTGGCATCGGTTTTTGAACAGGTTCCGAATGATCGTTTTTTTTTGGAAACCGATACTATTGAAGAAAGCATTTCAGATGTATATAGAAAGGCTGCATCGGTCAAACCGATTGATGTGGAACAAATTATCTCAGATAATTTTAAGTTAGTTTTTTAACCCGTAATGAAGACCGGTTTTTCGACCGGAATCACATTGCACAAATTGTTTTACAATGGCAGAATGGACAGAAAGAGCCGAATTATTATTTAAAAAAGAAGGATTAGAGAAATTGAAGAATTCCAACGTTTTAGTTGTGGGAATGGGAGGAGTAGGTTCGTTTGCTGCCGAATTCATTGCACGCGCCGGTGTTGGAAAAATGACTATTGTGGACGGGGATGTGGTGGACATCACGAATGTGAACCGACAGTTACCGGCCTTGCATTCAACGGTTGGCCAGCCTAAAGTGAAAATAGTAGGGGACCGTTTGATGGATATAAACCCGGAATTGCAGTTAACGAGAATTGAAGAATTTCTTTCTCCGGAAAGAGCATTTGAATTGGTTACTCCGGAATATGATTACGTTCTGGACTGCATCGACAGTATTACCCCAAAACTAAACTTGATCCTTGCGGCCAAACGAAAAAAGGTTAAGGTTATCAGCAACATGGGAGCTGGAGGTAAACTTTTGGCAAGCAAGGTGGTGGTGAAAGATATCAGTAAAACCGATGTTTGTCCGCTTGCGAAAGTTATCCGTAAACGATTGAAAAAGGAAGGGATTACCAGTGGTGTAAAAGCGGTTTTTTCTGTTGAAAAGCCAGATCAGAGCAGTTTAAAGATGACTGACGGAAGCAACTTTAAGAAATCATTCTTCGGAACAAACAGTTGGATGCCGGCTTTGTTCGGTTTGCACGCCGCGGAAACGGTTATTAAGCATTTGTTGAAATAAAGACTTTTTTTGCAAAAGTATTTTAGAAATGCAAGAGAAGTCAAATAAGAAGATTTATACGGATTATACAATACTATTTAATTAATAAACACAGATCCCACAGATTTACACAAATTAATATGTGGAAATCTGTGGGATCTGTGTTTTAAATATTCTGTCTACTATTTGTTGGCAGATAATTGACTCTTTAATCGACTACTTTATTACTGAACTTCAGTCGAATCTTTTAATGCCAAAGGAACTTCTATCGGTTTGGCTTTTTCTGTAATAGGGATGTAAATTTCAGTTATCCATTGCGATGCTTTTCTCGTTTGGTTAACACCTACTTTATACACTTCAATGTATTTTCCGGTCGGATTCTCCATCCATTTGCGTTTTGCTATTTCGGCATAGGCCTGATCCCAAGCTTCTTTGCTGTGTGAGTAGTCTCCGGTAAGCGTTGTCTTTAAAGCAAGGTACGAATAGAAACGTCCGCCTTCAATATCGCTACCTTCCGAAGTGAAAATTTCTTCGGCAATCGGCAAACAGGCAGAGAAGGTTACTATTCCGTTGGCTGTATCGTATTTGTCATAAATGGAAAACGGAGCTCCGTTAACGGTTATATTGTTGTCTTTCGCAAATTTGGTGATTGTACGGAACATTATCCCCATATTCTTCGGCAGTGACGGAATCTTACAGGTTACGGTTTGTTTGATATAATACACTCCCGATTTTCTGGTCAGACCATTTACTTTTACGGTATAGGTTTTCAATTCTTTTACCAACAAGTTGTCAATGTTGTTTAATCCTTTTTCAAACATTGGGGCAACCATATTTTCCATACCGCCTTTAAAAAACGAGAAGAATTTCATCATAAAAGTCATCTGGCCTTTCATTCGCCAGCTTACCTCAGTTGCGTTTCCTGACTTTTTAAAGCCCCAGATAACATCATTGGGTTCGCTGTCCTCAAAATAGATTTTCTGGTAAATACTGTCGGTTTCAATGGTTTTAACGGTCTTCATTTTACCTTCACCTTCTTTTCCGATCCAGGAATAAGACGCTCCTAAACCATGGGTTTTTTCACCATACTTATATTGAAGGGATTTGTCTTCATCGGCCCACGGACCCCAGTCTTCCCAGTTTTTATAATCGTTAATATAATGGTATAAAACGGGTTGAGGGATATTAATAACTTTGCTTCTTTTAATGTCAAAATGCCCATCCTGAGTTCCGATATAAACCGTTATGGCTATGAGAGCAAGCAGTATAAGGAGGAATATGTACTTTACAATTCGCATGATTTCATTCTAAATATGATAATTTTCAAATATAAGGATATTTATTCTTTCAGTACCAACTTGATTATAAATAAAATTCCTATAAAAAGAAGGAAGAAAAAGAGTATCCACAAACTGCCTTTGTAATGTATTTTATGTAAGGCTAAATCTTTTCGGTATACATAAATCATTACCGATACAAATACAATAACGAAGAATAAGGCAAAATACAACTGACCTGTTGAAAACATATTTTGAAAATTTATACAAAGTTAGTTTTTTGAAAATTATTTTATTTAATTTTCCCGACAAATTATACTACTATGCAAAAACAACTCAACGCAGTTAAAGAATTTCACGATGCTTTTGGTTTAGGGGTGAGTCACTCGCCTAAAGGACATTTGGGTGAACAGATAAATACACTTCGTTTTAACCTGATGAAAGAAGAAAATGAAGAATATCTGGAAGCGGTTCAAAACAATGATCTGGTTGAAATAGCCGACGCTTTAGGCGACATGCTTTACATTTTATGCGGAACCATTCTGGAACATGGATTACAACACAAAATAGAAGAGGTTTTCGATGAAATCCAACGCAGCAATATGAGTAAACTTGGTGAAGACGGAAAACCGATTTATCGTGAGGACGGAAAGGTTATGAAAGGTCCGAATTATTTCAAACCTAATTTTGAGGAAATATTAGGATAGTCACAGTTTTCAGTCTCAGTTCACAGAAGCAACTGTAAACTGAGACTGTGACTGTAAACTAAACTTTCACTGTCCATCCAAAGGTATCTTCAGCAAGATTGTACTGTATGTTAGTCAGTTTGTCTTTGATATCTGTGGCGTATGAATTTTCCATTTTTGGCAATTCATAATAGGTATCCTGATAAGAGAAGCCTGAAATCGGGCTGATAACCGCAGCAGTTCCGGCTCCGAAAATTTCTTTCAAAGTACCTTTTTCAGCCGCTTCCACGATTTCAGAAACCAATACGGGTCTCACTTCTATGTTAATTCCGTCGCGTTCGGCGATATCAATAATACTTTTGCGGGTTACACCATCAAGAATTCGTTCGCTGGTTGGTGCTGTATATAAGGTATCGTTAATTCTGAAGAAAACATTCATCGTTCCCGCTTCTTCTAACATGGTATGTGTAGCATCGTCAGTCCAGATGATTTGCTGGAAACCTTGTTCGTTAGCTAATTTGGTTGGGTAAAACTGAGCCGAATAATTTCCGGCCGCTTTTGCAGCACCAATTCCGCCGTTAGCAGCACGACTGTAATGATCGGCTATAACTACTTTTACTTCTCCTGAGTAATAAGCACTTGCAGGGGAAAGAATTACGCAAAAACGATATTGGTCTGATGGAGAAGCGATTACGCCATGTCCGGTTGCAATCATGAACGGACGAATGTAAAGCGAATTACCTTTTCCCTTCTTAACCCAAGCCTGTTCAACTTCAATCAGCTTCTTCAAACCGTCAATAAAAACTTCTTCAGGTACTTCCGGCATTGCCAAACGTACTGCCGATTTATTAAAACGTTCGTAGTTCTGATCGGGACGGTACAGCCAAACATCATTGTTTTCGTCTTTGTAGGCTTTCATTCCTTCAAAAATTGCCTGTCCGTAGTGAAATACCCTTGAAGATGGATCCATTGTAAACGGTTCGTAAGGTTTGATTTCGGGTTCTCCCCAAACACCGTTGTCGTAATCGCAAACCAACATATGGTCTGTAAATACGCTTCCGAATGATAAATTATCAAAATCAACCGAAGTTATTTTTGATTCTTTTGCCTTAACAATTTTAATGCTGTCCGTAGCTGTCAATTCCATTGAATAAAAATTAGTGTTTTTAACGCTAAACAGTTGGTTGTTAACGAAATCGTAATTTCATAATTGCCAATAAACCTGTCGTGTCTTTGCAAATCTAACAAAAAAAAGGACTTTTTCGAATGTCAGATTAAAAATAGTGTAATTAATTAAGGAATTACTAAATTGTTTTTAAAAATTCAATGAATGGCTTCGAAATTCACTTTTTTACTTGTATAAAGAGAAAATTTAGGTGAATCATTTTTCCGTTCGATATTAATTTGTTTCTTTGAAATCTGCAATTAAAGTCAAATAAACACATATTATGAAAAAAGTTATCGTATTAGCCCTTTCAGTTATTGCCATGGTAAGTTGTAATAAGAAGCAGGAAGAGGCTAAAATTGCCGAGGTGTCAAAAACAGATTATGCGGTTTTCGGTGACAGTATTACTGATACTGAGGTATTAACAAAAGAAGCGATGTTTGCCAAATTCAAAAATCTGAAAGAAGGGGATACTTTAAATGTGAAGTTTAAATCAAACATTAAAGAAGTGTGTCAGAAAAAAGGCTGCTGGATGTCGATGGACTTAGCGGATGGAAGCGAGACTTTTGTGAAATTTAAAGATTATGCTTTTTTTGTTCCGATGAACGCCGGGAAACAAGAAGCCATCGTTAACGGAAAGGCTTTTATAAGTGTTGAATCTGTGAATGAACAAAAACATTATGCTAAAGACGGCGGCAAATCTCAGGCGGCTATCGACAGTATCACTGCTCCAAAGGTTACCTATTCTTTTATGGCCGATGGTGTTTTAATCGCTAAATAATGAGAAAGATACTGGTAATACTGATGGTTTCAGGATTTCTGTTTTCCTGTGTGAAAAAAGAGGAGGTCAAAGCCGAAGCAAAAAAAGAAACTTCTGAAAAGAAAGATTTCAAGATGTATGAAATGTCGGAGATGTCGGTATTGATGGAGCAGATGTATGTGGATAATCAGCGTCTGAAGGAGCGTATCAAAAACGGAGATACCATCGGACAGTTTCCACAACATTTTTTGCTGATCCATAAAGCGGTGATGACCGACGATAAAGAAAACGACGCTTTCTTTAAAGAACAGGCAGCGAAATTCATCAAAGCTCAGGAGTTGATTTATGAGGATCCCAAAAATGCTAAAGAACATTTTAATAATGGAGTGGATGCCTGTTTGCGTTGTCATGAAGTGAAATGTGGCGGTCCGATTCCAAGAATTAAGAAACTATATATAAATTAAGTTGAAACGAAAAATTATTCAAACGGATGACGGTTCTTCGTCATTACTGATGGAAGAATGGGGGGAGACTTACCATTCCAGACACGGAGCGATTCAGGAGGCCAAACATGTATTCATTCAAAACGGACTGTCACTTTTTAAGGAACAGTCCGTTGCTGTTCTGGAGATAGGTTTTGGTACCGGACTGAATGCTTTTATTACTTTTCTGGAAGCACAAAAATTCAATCAGATTGTTGATTATGTTGGGGTGGAAGCCTATCCGATTTTACCGGAAGAAGTTGAAAAACTGAATTATGTTCCGCAATTGGATGCAAGTCAGTTTAATACAGAATTTCAGTTGATGCATTCTTGTGAATGGGGTGTAAAAACGGCCATTTCCGATGCATTTACTTTAACAAAACGGAAACAATATTTTAACGAAATTATTGACAAAAATTGTTTTGATTTGATTTACTTTGATGCGTTCGGATTTCAGTACCAGCCGGAACTATGGTCGGTTGAGATCTTCGAAAAAATGTATCAGGCATTAAAGACAAATGGTGTTTTGGTTACTTACGCGTGCAGAGGCAGTGTTAAAAGAGCAATGACCGAGGTTGGTTTTGTTACGGAAAAGTTGCAGGGACCACCAGGAAAGCGTGAAATGTTGCGGGCTGTTAAAAAGTAATCATTTTGTTAAAAAGTTGTGATATATGTTTGATGTTAATAAATTATTAAATTATTTTTAAATAAATTTTAAATTTTTTTTATAATTTTACTATTAAGTTCTTACCCCATTAACCAAATTAATAAATGCATTATGTCACGATCAATGTATGCGTACACCAAATCTATTTTAGAAAGAGTAAGTTTCGACCCAATATTGTTTTGTAAAGAATTAGAAAAAGCTATAAAAATCCTGTTACCGTATGAATTAGAACAATTAACAGAATGGTTGCTCAGCTTTACAAAAGAAAAACCCGAATTACGACAATGTCTAGTCTATATAAATGAATAAAAAAGAGGAGCATAAGCTCCTCTTTTTTTTTGGGCATTTTTAAGATAATTTGAATATTGTAATAATGAAAATGTAAGTATTTTAACTTGGTTTTTAAATTAAATGCGTTTTTAATCGAAATATTTTACACTTAATCGATATTTTTTTGTTATTTTTCTTTGTTGTAATATAGTTTTTTGTTAATTTTACTCCACGTTCTTGTCCTGTTAACCAAATTAATACCAATTGATTATGCCACGAATGATTTATGATTACACCAAATCGGTGCTTGAAAGAGTGAGCTTTGATCCCTTGCTTTTTATGAAAGAATTAAAAAAAGCGATTAAGAATTTGTTGCCGTACGAAATTGAGCTACTGAGTAAATGGTTAAACTATTTTACTTCAGAAAAGCCGGAATTACAACCTTGTCTGATTGTAATTAATGAAAATTAACTATATAACCCTACTTAAACTTAACCTAAAATAAGAGGAGCCGGAGCTCCTCTTATTTTTTATGTAAAGGACTTATTATTTGCACATTATGAAAGGCGATGGCGCCTTTTACAACACCGGAAATTGTAGTTCTCAGTGCATCAATGATGTGCATTTTAAGTTCGCTTTTCGGAAAAATCAAACTTACTTCACGTGCAGGTCTGGGTTCTTTAAAATGACGCAAATTTAATTTGTTTTTGTCGCTTAAGTCCAAAGTATGCAAATAGGGAAGAAGTGTTATGCCCAATCCTTCATCTGCGAGTTTGATTAAGGTCTCAAAACTTCCGCTTTCAATCTGAAAATGACTGTCGTGTTTCATATTGGCATTCTTGCATAAGTTCAGGATTCCGTCCCTGAAACAATGTCCGTCCTGTAAAAGCAATATGTTATCCAGATCCAGATCATCAACCTCAATCTCGTCTTTGTTTATATTTTTATGGTTGTCCGGGAAATAGCCTACAAAAGGCTCGTAATACAAAACAATTTCCTTTATAGTTTCTTCTTCGAGAGGTGTAGCGGCAATGGCAGCATCCAGATGACCGCTTTTCAATCGTTTGATAATTTCTTCCGTGTTGTGCTCTTCGATGATTAAATTGATTTTCGGATATTTTTTAATGAAATTATTCAGGAACATAGGTAATAACGTTGGCATAATGGTTGGGATGATGCCAATTTTAAACTCGCCTCCAAAATATCCTTTTTGCTGATCAACAATATCTTTTATTCTGCCGGATTCATTGACAATATTTTTTGCCTGTGAAACTATTTTTGCGCCAATTTCAGTCAGTTGAATCGGTTTTTTACTTCGGTCAAAAATCTGAATATCTAATTCTTCTTCCAGTTTCTGAATCTGCATGCTTAGTGTGGGCTGTGTAACGAAGCATTTTTCTGCAGCCAGGGTGAAATTTTTATGCTCAGCAACAGCTAAAACATAATATAATTGGGTAATAGTCATCGGATAAATATTTTCGATAAAATTATAAAATCTATCAATTAAATTTATGATTATTGGTCGGAATTTCAAACTAATTTTGATCTCAATGATCAACTAAAGTATAAAACAATGAAAACAAACAGTTTAGGATTGCCTGTAAAGGAAACACAGGTTTTGGTAGCCGAATTAAATATTTTATTGTCCAATTTTCAGGTGTATTACCAGAATTTAAGAGGACTGCATTGGAATATACGTGGAAAAAGATTCTTTGATCTGCATTTGAAATTTGAGGAATTGTACAACGACAGTCAACTGAAAATTGATATGGTAGCCGAACGTATTCTTACTCTTGGCGGTACTCCGTTACACACTTTTGAGGATTATACAAACAATAGTAAAATAAAAATCGGTAAAAACATTTCAAACGATGAAGTGGCTATTCAATTGGTAATTACATGTTTATCGGAATTGTTGAAAATCGAACGTGTTATACTAAAACAATCTTCCGAAATTGACGACGAAGGAACAAATTCCATGATGAGTGATTTCATTAAGGAGCAGGAAAAAACACTCTGGATGATGAAAGCCTGGATGGAGGAAGAGATGTGAGCCTAAACAGCGTAGAATATAAGTATTAAAAATTTCATAATAAGTTTTTTGTCTGCTTTTTTATTTTTTACTTTCGCACCATGAAAATTATGGTAAACATAGTTCTGTTTTTGTTTATTGCTTTTTTGGCAACGCCTACAGTTGTGGGTATGTTGAAAAGTGATACGGATACCTCTATGTTTTATTCCCTTTCAGAAGAAGAGATTCAAAAAGAGGTGAAAGAAATTCCGCTTAGTATTGCAGAAGTGATTCATCTCGAAACGTTTTATTTCTCAAGAAAGGCCACTGCTATAAATTTTCAGAATGAACAGAAGCACGATAATGTTTCTGAAGAAATCTTCTCACCTCCACCCGAAAAAGCATAATACATTATTTAATCAAACATTTTGATTATCAGTCAGGTACTATTTTGTATCTGAAGTATTAATTGTATTATATTTTTATCGGTTATGACAAAAAAAACAAATATTTTTGGCAACCTGAAATCTGATTTACCCTCAGGTCTTGTTGTTTTTCTGGTGGCTCTGCCGCTGTGTTTAGGCATAGCAATGGCATCCGGAGCGCCTCTTTTTTCGGGTATTATTTCAGGTGTTATCGGCGGAATTGTGGTGGGGTATTTAAGCAAATCTCACGTAAGCGTTTCCGGTCCTGCAGCAGGTCTGACGGCCATTGTACTTACGGCTATTACAGATTTGGGTGCATTCAATATTTTTCTTACCGCGGTTTTTCTTGCGGGTTTGATTCAGTTGGCATTAGGTTTTCTGAAAGCGGGAAGTATATCCAATTATTTTCCGACCAACGTAATTGAAGGTATGTTAGCGGGTATTGGTGTTATTATCATTTTAAAACAGTTACCCCATGCAGTTGGGTATGATGCTGATTTTGAAGGTGACGAGGCCTTTGTTCAGGCCGATGGAGGGAATACCTTTTCAACTTTGTTCGGAGCCTTGGATTATATTCAGTTGGGATCTGTAGTGATTGCTCTTGTTTCTTTGGCGATTTTGATTTCATGGGATAAAGTTCCTTTTTTAAAGAAGTTAAAATTGATTCCGGGTGCTTTGGTAGCCGTTATTGTTGGAGTTGTTCTGAATGAAATTTTTATTTCCACAGGAAGTTCTCTGGCTATTGCTAAAGAGCATTTGGTTTCCCTGCCGGTTCCTTCCTCAATGGATGAATTTAAGTCGATGTTTGTGCTTCCCGATTTTACGGCAATAACAAATCCAAAAGTCTGGATTGTCGCCTTAACAATTGCAATTGTTGCTTCCATTGAAAGTTTACTTTGTATTGAAGCTGCCGATCGTCTTGATTTGCAAAAGCGTTTTACAGACACCAATGTAGAGCTTCGCGCACAGGGTATTGGTAATATTGTGAGTTCTCTTCTTGGTGGTTTACCGATGACTTCGGTTGTGGTTCGTACCTCTGCCAATGTAAATGCGGGTGCCAGATCCAAAATGTCTGCAATTGTTCATGGTGTCTTATTATTGGTAAGTGTTTTGGCAATTCCAATGCTTTTAAATAAAATTCCATTAGCGACTTTAGCGGCTGTATTGCTTCTTGTAGGGTATAAATTAGCAAAACCGGCAACCATCATGCATTTTTGGGAAAAGGGGAAATATCAGTTTGTTCCCTTCATCGCAACACTTTCAGCCGTAGTTTTCCTTGATTTACTAAAAGGTGTGGCTTTGGGAATGATAATCAGTATCGTTTTTGTTTTGAGAGGAAATCTGAAAAGAGCCTATTATTTCAGAAAAGAAGAGTACGAAGACGGTGATGTCATCCACATAGATCTTGCTCAGGAAGTTTCTTTTTTAAACAAAGCAGCAATAAAACTGACGTTAAACAAGCTTCCGGAAGATTCGAAAGTGGTTATCAATGCATCGGATACCGTATATATTGCACATGATGTGATTGACCTTATAAAAGAGTTCAAACATATAAATGCGGTTGAAAAAGGAATTGAAGTTACATTAATCGGTTTTAAAGAAGCCTACGAACTTGAAAATTCCAAATATGAAAACAATCACGTTTTTATGGAGCACAATGCCTTGATTAACTACAGAAAAAATGCTATTTCGTCACATGAAGAGGCGATAAACGAGTTAACAACCAACTAGAAAACACCGGAGAAGAAGAAAATCGGTTTTTTAATTAAATTAAAATTGAAATCAGAATGAGAACTTTAAATAAAGAATTACAATCACAAATAGCACCAAGAAAAGCTTTAGAGCTTTTAAAAGAAGGTAACAATCGCTTTGTAAATAATTTAAAATTGCACCGGGATTTATTAGAACAGGTAAATGATACCCGTGACGGTCAATGGCCTTTTGCGACAATTTTGAGTTGTATCGACAGTCGTACGTCTGCTGAATTGGTTTTCGATCAGGGATTGGGAGATGTTTTTTCTATCCGTATTGCCGGGAATGTAGTCAATACAGATATTTTAGGGAGTATGGAATTTGCCTGTAAAGTTGCCGGTTCTAAATTAATCGTGGTTTTAGGGCATACCAAATGCGGAGCCGTAAAAGGAGCTTGTGACCATGTGGAAATGGGTAATTTAACTGAATTATTATCAAAATTGCAACCTGCTGTTTATGAAGAGCAGGAAACTAATGTGGATAGAAATTCCAAAAATGGCCAATTTGTAGAAAATGTTGCTGAAATCAATGTAAAACGTACTGTTAAATCAATTATCCAAAGAAGTTACATTTTGGAACAAATGATTGAAAATGGTGAAATTGGTATTATTGGCGCCATGTACAACATTGAAACGGGAATGGTAGAATTTTATCAGGACACTGAATTTATTAAGGATGAACTAAATCCTCAATTAAGTTTAAAAGAATTGATAAACTAAATTTTTCTGTATTTTTAAGTTACATTTGTTATAACAAAAACATATAATGAGCGATTTTTATAAAAAGATTTTAGAGAACAATAAGAAGTGGGTTGAAGAGAAATTAGCCATCGATAAAGACTTTTTTAAGGATTTGGCAAAAGGACAAAATCCACCGTTATTGTGGATAGGTTGTTCTGATAGCCGAGTTCCTGCAAATGAAATTATTGGTGCAGCCCCGGGTGAAGTTTTTGTTCACAGAAACATTGCTAACATGGTAATTCATAGCGATATGAATATGTTGAGCGTTTTGGATTATGCTGTAAATGCTTTGAAAATCAAACATATTATTGTTTGCGGACATTACGGTTGTGGTGGAGTGAAGGCTGCAATGGGGAATGAATCCATCGGTATTATCGATAACTGGATCCGTCATATTAAAGATATTTACAGATATCACCAAACTTATCTGGATTCTATTATCGACGAGAAGGAACGATTCAATAAATTCGTTGAAATCAATGTGAAAGAGCAGGTATATGATTTAGCTAAAACATCAATTGTGCAGGCCGCATGGAAATCTGGACAGGAACTGAGTATTCACGGTTGGGTTTACGGATTAAATTCGGGTTATGTAACCGATTTGGATGTGAATATTGACTCCAATGAAAAATTGGATAATGTATACCAATTGAAATTTTAAATAAAAAAAGTCTCGTTTTAAACGGGACTTTTTTTTATTCGATATCCAAATTTTCGTTAAATGCGGAAGGCAGCATTTTCGGAATGAATTTGACTAAAATAGGAAGCAACAATCCTCCGCCGGGCAAAAGAAAAATAGTCAGCGACGGAATCGTTTTACAGATTTCCAAAAGTTGTTTTTTTACTTTCTTCTTTTCCTTGGAATCCAGATCCCTTCTGGTGGAATGAGCCAGTAAAACCATCAGTTCTCCGCTTTGCGATATCTCTTTGATCAGACGGTTTTTGTTTCGCGTAATGAGAATTACCACATTCTGTGTAGCCTGGTCGTAGAAATGCTTTACCGGATTGGAATATCTGAAATACGGAATTTCATTCAGGTATTGTTTTATGAAGGTATCAATGGATTCAATGCTTTGCGCCGCAAAATCCGATTTAATTTCCAACAGTTCCGCCAATCGGTATAAAAAATCGATTTCCTGTTGTTCCAGAACATCATCACTCCACATAGCCATCCCGGCAATATCCAGCAGGTAATTCTTTTCGAGTTCCGATTTGAAAAAATCAAGTTGAAGCACTTCAATATTTTCGATATTGACTTTGGAAAATTTGGTGTAACGAACGGAAGATTCAAACAACTTTATCAGTAAATCATCGTATTTGGATTTCACAGCCTTAGTTTTTAAAGCCAATGAAACGATACTGATAATCGTTTCCTCCAATTTTTTCAAATAATTTAACGGAATTTCCTGATGCAGTAAATATTGACGATAAGCCAAAACATCCATGAACAGCAGTGCATTGGTTAAAATATGCGAGAAGTTTTTGCTGATGATGTTGTCATTGGTCTGAACGCGTTCATCAATCATTTCTTCCAGTTTGTGGCTGTTGGAAGAATCCGGGAGCATTTTTTTTAGCAAACTGAAGCCTTCCGGGTTCATTTGCTTGTAAAATTTTATCGTTTCTTCGATAAAACTTTTCGGATTCCCGTCATGTGTGATCAATCCGTAAACTCCGTAAAGCGTATTCAATAAGGCAACTTTGGTAATTTCTTCTGATGTCCAGCCCTTGGTGATAATAGGTTTTTCAACATCAAATCCGATGGTGTGACCATAGATAAAACCTGTCTTTCTGACATTCGTATAAAAAACGGAAGAATACACGACAACGGGTAGGAGCAATGGTTTCTGCTCCAGAAAAAATTTATCTATCCAACCGTTACTTGAAGGGTTAATCATTACCGTTAATTATACCACAAAGCTATATCTTTTTCAGCATCGGATACAAACTTCACGTTAAGTTTTCAGAAAATAATTATTGCCTTGATTTCATGTTGGCTTCACATAGCCGGATTATCTCTGAAATCCTGTTTTTTCGGGTTTCTTCCCGTTTGGCATGATTCAGCCAATACAAATAACTTTTCCGGTAAGTAAAACTGAAGTTATTGTAATTCTCAAATGCTGTTTTATTGTCATCGAATGCTTTCTGCAAATCCTCGGGTATGATTAATTCTTCCACGTGATCCAGCGAATTCCACGAACCATTTTGTTTGCTGATTTCAATTTTTGCCAACCCGCTTTCATGCATTAAATTTTCGGCTATGAGTTTTTCGACATAGGATTTGTTTAGTTTACTCCAGACACTTTTGCTTTTTCGGGGTGTGAATAATTGTCGGCGCCTTTCATCATCCAATCTCTTAACGGTAGAATCAATCCATCCGTAACAAATGGCCACCTGAACGGCTTCTTCCCACCGCATGCTTTCTATAGAACTGCCTACTTTGTAAAAAATGAGATATACTCCTTCAGTCGAATTATGGTTTTCATGTAGCCATTTACGCCATTCGTCTGCATTTTTGAAATAGTATTGTTCCCTTTCGGCCATACTTTATCTGATAATTGCAGTACAAGCCACACGGCCGCCAGCATTTCCGGTTGGCTGTGTTACAAAATCATCAGCACCTTGGTGAACGATGATGGCTTTCCCTAAAACGTCTTTCGTCGCATCGCCACAACCAATGCACCACTCATCTGTAGTCAAAGTGATTTTTCCGTTACCTTTTTCATCCGCGGTAAAATTCCCGATATCGCCTTTATGATATTCGCCTTCTCCCCATTTTCCGTGTTTTTTGAAGGTAGGGTTCCAATGCCCGCCTGCCGAAGTAGCATCCGCTGCAGAACAATCCGCTTTTTCATGAATGTGAATGGCATGCACACCCGGAGTTAACCCGGAAATTGTTGCCGTGAAAGTAACTTTTCCTCCTTTCTCTGAAAAAACTGCCGACCCTGAAGTATTCGTACCGCTTTTCGATTCCAAAACGACTTTTACCTCATTGATTTTTGATTCTGTTTTCGTCTTACAGCCCGTAAATGCCAAGGCAATAAAAAAGAGGGAGAAGGTTATTTTTTTCATAAGAAAGGATTTGATGTTTATTTGTGAAGTAAAGTTACAGAAATTTCACAGTCTAACCCGTCTTAAGCGTGAAAAAAAGACACGTTTCTTAATTTTGTATTTATGAATCACATTGTCAGATAGATAGCGTAAAATCCGTAAATTCGATAATCTTTTTTGCAAGAGGGTTTTATGGATGGCCTTATTATTGATATGTCAAAACTAAAATTTTAAAAATATGAAGAAGAGTCTTTTAACAACGGCAATTTTGTGTGTGTTTTTGGTAGGGTGTAATTCCGTTAAAACCAAGAACAGCACAGCGGATCAATCAGGTTCACTTAACGGTTCCTGGCAGTTAAATTATATTTCGGGCCCAAGAATAGCCTTTGACGGATTGTATCCCGACAAGAAACCAACCATCAATTTTGATGTGAAGGAAAACAGGGTTTCAGGAAACAACAGTTGTAATTCCTATTCGGGAAAATTGAATGTTGACGGGAACAAAATCAGTTTTAAGGATTCTAAAATGGCATCAACAATGATGGCTTGTCCCGGTCAGGGGGAGCAGGTATTCATGTCTACATTACAAAAAATTGATACGTACAGTGTTTCAGAAGACGGCAAAACCCTAAATTTCATAATGGGAGATGTGGCCATGATGCGTTTTGAGAAAATCAGAAAAGAATAGGGAATTTATGTTATCCTATAGCATTCCGTAATTCCATTATAATCGGTATATTTGCAAACTTTTTAAAACGATTATCAAATTCTGTTGGTTTTTTCCAACTGTAAATAAAAATATAATGAAAGCAGGAATTGTAGGATTGCCAAATGTTGGGAAATCAACGTTATTCAATTGTTTATCTAATGCAAAAGCGCAAAGTGCCAACTTTCCGTTTTGTACTATCGAGCCGAATATCGGAGTGGTAAATGTTCCCGATCCGAGAATCAACCGATTGGAAGAATTGGTTAAACCGGAGCGCGTTCAGATGGCAACTGTTGATATTGTTGATATTGCCGGATTGGTAAAAGGAGCAAGTAAAGGTGAAGGTTTAGGAAATCAATTCCTTGGAAACATCAGAGAGTGTAATGCTATTATTCACGTTTTACGTTGTTTTGACAATGATAATATCGTTCACGTAGACGGGAACGTAAACCCGATCCGCGATAAAGAAACAATCGATATCGAATTACAGTTGAAGGACCTTGAAACGGTAGAAAAACGTCTTGAAAAAGTAAATCGTGCCGCAAAAACCGGAAACAAAGAAGCTCAGGCTGAAAAAGCTTTGTTGGACAGAATCCGTGAAGCTTTAATGCAGGCGAAATCAGCGCGTACGGTAATCCCTCAAAATCAGGACGAAACCGATTTAATGGAAGATTTCCAATTGATTACCACCAAACCGGTATTGTATGTTTGTAATGTTGATGAAAGTTCAGCTGTTACCGGAAACAAATATGTAGATCAGGTTCGTGAATTGGTTAAAGACGAACAGGCTGAAGTTATCGTTCTTTCTGTGGGTGCAGAAGCGGATATTACCGAGTTGGAAAGCTATGAAGAGCGTCAGATTTTCTTGGAAGATTTAGGTTTGAGCGAGCCAGGTTCATCAGTGTTGATCCGTGCGGCTTACAAATTATTAAACCTTCAAACGTATTTTACAGCAGGTGTTAAAGAAGTTCGTGCATGGACTATTAAAATAGGTGATACAGCGCCAAAAGCTGCAGGAGTAATTCACACCGATTTCGAAAAAGGGTTTATCCGTGCAGAAGTTATCGCGTTTGATGATTATTCTAACTTAGGTTCGGAATCTAAAGCGAAAGAAGCCGGAAAACTTCGTGTGGAAGGTAAAGAATACATCGTTAAAGACGGAGATGTGATGCATTTCAGATTTAATGTTTAATATTTAATATTGATACAATTATAAAAGAAACCGTCTTGCCTGTAGTAAGCAAGACGGTTTTTTTTATTCTTTAACAACTTCCGCTTTTTCCGTAATGACAGTATCCGTTTTCGGATCTACTGACTGCATGATTAAATTGCCGTTTTGGTCAAAATATCCCACGGAAACTTTTTTACCTGTAACAATAAATCCGCCATTGGAGGTTTCTCTCAGTGTTGCCAGCCTTTTTTTGGTTTCGGGATGGATAAGGCTGTAGCCCACTTTATCCAAGATCAGTTTGTATTTTACGCCGTTGTACATGTAATATCCTGAGTAGTCATTGCTGATTTCACGGGTAACACCATCAACGGTTACGCTTATTTTTGTAGTTACATCGGAAGGAGTATCTTTCACTTCTTTTTCTTTACTTTTAGACTCGGGATCTTTAAATTCAATTTTTTGAACTTCTTTAATCTCCTCCGTTTTAACAGTTTGCTTTTCACCTTTAGAATCTTTAACTGTTTTTACCGTAGTTGTGCTTTCTTTTTTTACATCCGTATTTTGTGCACTGACACAAACGGTTGCAAACAATATTACTATCGTTAAAATTACCTTTTTCATAATTTTTTATTTTAAATATTAGTGTTTTACAAAGATAATCGTTAAAAAAACAGTAAACATTTAAAATAGTATTAAAATAATTGTAAATAGTTGATTTTTAAATAGTCGTATTGTAACTTATACTGTCTTGTGCTTTTCGGAAAAGCAAATCTGGTTTTCTTTTCTGATTTGGGTGGCTATAGGTACAAGCCGATAATTAGTCTTAAGGAGAACTTATTCGTACTTTTGAGTACAAAACAGATAATTATGAAAATAGTAGCATTTGCAGGAAGTAACAGCAAAAATTCGATTAACAAAAAACTGGCAACTTATGTATCTCATTTGTTTGAAAATGCGGATATTGAAGTGTTGGATTTGAATGATTTTGCCTTACCGCTTTTCAGTGTCGATCTGGAAATGGAAATCGGTAAACCGCAATTGGCTGCAGATTTTCTGGATAAATTGGGTTCAGCGGATATCATAGTGCTCTCAATGGCTGAAAACAATGGAAATTATTCGGCGGCATTTAAGAACCTTTTTGATTGGGCTTCCCGTCAAAATATAAAAGTTTTTCAGGAAAAACCAATGTTACTGATGGCAACTTCAGACGGTGGAAGAGGAGGAGCCCGCGTACTCGAAATTGCAGAAACTGCATTCCCGCGTTACGGCGCTATTATTAAAGCTACTTTTTCATTTCCGAAGTTTTACGATAATTTTGATTTGGAACAAAATAAAATCTCAAACCCGGAATTGGATCAACAGATTAAGGAAATTGTGCGGAATTTCAGTATCTGATTCGTTTTTGGCTTGAATGTTGTAAAAGATATAGAAAGCCAGAACTCATGAAAGAAATAATCTTTTTTATCGTATTCTTTTTTTTAATATCCTGTAAAGAGGTTGCAAGAGAACCGCTCGGGAATAATTTTTATTTTGTTAAACCACAGCCGTCGAATGATTCGGAACTATTAAAATTTCCAACTGGTTTTCGTGGATTGTTCATGGATTCCGATTCTCTCTACCTGGAAATCAACGAAAATACGATTCTTCAAAAATATATCAATAGGTTCAGAATACACTTCAGTGAATTGGATTCCATAAAAAGTGAATTTAAAATTACCGGTGATAAATTTGTATCCAAAAGTAATAATGAACTCTATTACAGAAAAGATGTTGGTGATTCCATTCAGTTTTCAAATACTCAGATAGATACCTTTTTTGTTTTTTCAGATGATCAGAAAGCTAAACGAATAAATGGGCATTTGATTCTGAATACGAAAGATTCAATTTATTGGGGAATTAAAATTCTGAATCTTGAGAAAGATGTTCTGAGACTGAAGTATGTTTATTCGGATGAAGATTTAAAAAAAATGGATTCGGTAACAAAAATCAAATCTCAAAAGATTGATTCATCTTCATACATATTAAGACCAACCAGAAGAGAATTTAAAAAAATATTGAAATTAGAGAATTTAGGTGAGGAACGACAATTCAAAAAAGTATCAAAATGAAGATCATAAAACAAAGTCTTAAAATCCTTACTTTGATTCTGTCCGGGATCCTTGCTTTCACGTTACTATATATTTTGGCAGTTTTGGGCATCTCCAGAATCTCAGTGAATTCCGATGTGAGGAATAACCGTGAAGGTGTTGAAATTTTTCTGATTTCCAACGGTGTTCATACCGACATTGCCGTCCCGGTTCAAAATGAAATCAAGGACTGGCGCGATGAAGTGCGATTCTCACAAACTAAAGCAAACGATAGCTTAGCGAAATATGTTTCCTTTGGCTGGGGTGACAAAGAGTTTTATCTGAACACACCCGAATGGTCCGATTTGAAATTCAGCACCGCTTTTAAAGCCGCTTTCAATCTGGGTACATCCGCAATGCATACCCGGTTTTACAGGAATCTTTCGGAAAGTGCAGACTGCCGGCGAATCATTGTTTCAAATGAGGATTATCAGAAATTAGTTCATTTCATATCCGACAGTTTTTATCTGAATAATCAAAATGAAGTCAAGTGGATAGCCGGACACAGTTACGGAAAGTACGATGCTTTTTATGAAGCAAAAGGGAGCTATAACTTGTTTTATACCTGCAATACCTGGACAAATCAGGCACTAAAATCATCCAATCAGAAAGCGGCGCTGTGGACAGTTTACGATAAGGGAATCCTTTATCATTACGATTGATTTCAATATAAAATGTTTAAAAATGTATTGAATGTGTTGATTTTTAGTGAGTTTGATTTTTTAGGGGCAGGCTTGAGAAACACAAATTCAGTGAGGCTTGTTAAAAAAATAACTTGCAAAAGTTGCTGATTTTAACTAATATTACATGATACCAAGCAGAGTTTTTTGTTGATTTTGTAAAGAATTAGAATATGGTTAACAGAGTTAAAGCTTCTTTGGAATTGTCTTTGCTGATAGCTGCCATGTCCATAGTTCTGGTTGTTATCGGGATTTACGGTATTTCAGAATTAAGAATAATCAACAAAAACTCGGAAACCCTTTTTGCAGACAGGGTAGTTCCCTTGCAACAGTTGGGGGACATCCGTTTTTATACGGGTTCCATTTTGTCTACAGCTTACAGAACAAAAGACAAACAAATTTCCTTCAACCAGGCTGAAATAATAATTAAGAAAGCCCAGGACAGTATCGATTCCAACTGGAAAGCCTATAAGTTGACTTATCTTACGCCTGAGGAAAAATTACTGGCGGATCAGACTTCGGTAGAGCTCACGAAATTTAACGTAACACTGGAAAAATTAAAGCCCATTTTTCAAACGGAAGATGAAGTTGCGATTGATCGTATTTTAAAAACAGAATTAGACAGGGATTTTGAACGTGTTTTGGATAAAGTGAATGACTTGCTCACTTTGCAGGTCAGGATTGCAGACGATATCCATAAAGAAAATGCAAAACGATATTGGAATCACAGTCTGATAATTTTAAGTGTTTTGTTGCTGATAATTGTCTTAGTTGTCCCTTTTTCTTACAACCTGATAAAAAGATATAAAGGGATAATTAACAGCTATAATCTCAGCAATGTAAAACTGTCCCTTTCCGAGAATCACTATCGTAATTTAATTGAATATGCAGGAGAAGCCATCTTTATTTTAGATGAAACTACAGGAATAATTGATCTTAACGAGTATGCCTGTAATCTGTTCGGATATTCAAGAGAGGAACTGTTACGGATGCGTATTTCTGAATTGGTTCCTGAAGAAGAATTAAAGAATCAGTCAGAAGATATTGAAAGGGTTAAGAAAGATAAGTACGCCGTTTTATACAGAACAATAAAAAGAAAAGACGGTTCTTTATTGGATACCGAAATCAGTAACAGATTGATTGACGGTAAAGGTTTCTTTGCTATAGTAAGGGATATTACCGAGCGGAAGAAAGTAGAGGAGGCCATAAAAGAATCAGAAGAGAAATACAGATATCTCTTTGATAATAGTCCCGCTTATATCATCATTTGGGATTTGCAGTCGTTGAAAGTGTTGAAAATTAACGACGCTGTTTTTCAGAATTACGGTTATACCCGAAATGAATGGGATTCTATGTCCGTTCTTGATATCAGACCAGAGGAAGATCATCATAAAATAAAAGAGTTTGCGCAGATGATGCTGGTTAGTGATGATCCCATAGTAAAAAGAACATGGCGTCATATAAAAAAATCCGGTGAAACCATGTTGATGGATATCAGTTCACATAAGATTGAGTTTGAGGGTCATGCGGCAATATTGTCCCTTGCAAGAGATGTTACGGAACAGGTAAAAGCAGAAAATGAATTGGCAGAACGGGAAGCTCAATTAAATTTGTTTATTGAGCATAGTCCTGCTTCATTGGCCATGTTTGACAATGATATGCGTTATATGATAACGAGTCGGAGATGGCTGTCGGATTATAAATTGAAAGAAACAGATATAATCGGTAAGTCGCATTATGAAGTTTTTCCTGAAATTGCCCAAGAGTGGAAAGATGTACATAAACGATGCCTGGCCGGTGCCGTTGAAAAAAATGATGAAGATTTCTTTTTGAGAGAAGACGGTAGTGTCGAGTGGCTGCGTTGGGAAGTGAGGCCATGGTATAAAACTTCTGGGGAAATAGGAGGGATTATCATGTTTACCGAAGTAATGACGGAACGTAAAATGGCAACAGAAATGTTCAGGTATCAATTTGAAAATTCTCCTGATTTTATTCTTTATGTAAACCGATATAATAAAATTGAGGCTATTAACAGGGTTGAAGATCCGGATAAAACCAAAGAAGACCTGATAGGTGCCGATTGTATAGAAATATTGCCTGAAACCAGTCGGAAAATAGCTCACGATGCTTTAATGAAGTGTTTTGAAACGAGAACAAAGCAGGAAATTATAAATGAATTGCCTCACGGGAGATGGATAAAGTCACGACTAGTTCCGATTATTATGAACGATGAAGTTACCCACGTAATGATTTTCGGAACCGATATCACGGAGCAGAAAAGGGCTGAATTAATGTTATTGCAGAGTGAAGAAAAATACCGTGTTTTAACCGAAAATGTTAGCGATGCCGTAGTTCTGGTGAATAAGGATTATATAATAGATTATCATAATCCATCAGCCGAAAGAATTTCAGGATATAAAATTGAAGATGTGAGAAACAAACCGGTCTTGGGCTTTATCCATCCTGATGACCTGGACGAGGCCACCGATTTTTTTAACAGTGTTATTCATTTTCCAAGCGTTCAGTTGCAAAATCAGTTTCGCATTATACGGAAGACCGGCGAGGTTATTTGGGTGGAAGGAACGATAATCAATCTGATAGAAAATGAAAATGTAGGATCTTATATTATCAATTACAGAGATATTACTAGCCGTAAAAGATTGGAAGAACAACAAGCATTGATAACTTCCATAGTTAATTCTTCGGACGATGCCATAATCAGTAAAACGATTGACGGTATAATTACTTCCTGGAATAGAGGTGCTGAAAGAATATTAGGATATAAGGCGGAGGAAATTATAGGTAAACACATTTCTACACTGATTCCTATGGAGTTAAGGGGAGAAGAAAATAAAATTCTTCACGATCTACGGCAAGGGAAATCGCTGGACCATTATGAAACGCAAAGGATGAAAAAAACCGGAGAAATAATATATGTTTCCCTAACAATTTCACCTATCAGGGATGTGTCTGGTACTGTAATCGGGGCTTCAAAAATAATGAGGGATATTACGGACCGAAAGAATTATGAGGAGGAACTTATCAGATATAATACAGAACTGAAAAAAACCAACGCAGAACTGGATAGGTTTGTTTACAGTACTTCTCACGATTTGCGTGCGCCTCTCAAATCAATGTTGGGTCTTATAAATATCACTAAGGCAACGTTAACGGAAAGCGATAATTGTGATGTTTCTGAAGTAATTACGGAAAGACTGGACATGTTAGATAAAAGTGCAACAAAACTGGACAATTTTATAGAAGATATATTAATTTATTCCCGAAACGCGCGAACGGAGCCGGAATTGGAAGAGATTGACTTGGAAGAACTGATAAATGATGTTAAATCGAATCTTAAATTTGTTGAGAGTGCTAATAAAATAGATTTTAAACTTACTGTAGATTCAAAAGGTAAATTTGTATCTGATTATAAACGGTTAAGTGTTGTATTGAATAATATTTTATCAAACGCATACAAATATCATGATGAAGCAAAAGAGAAATCGTACATACATATTACGGCTACCAGTGATGCTAAAAGTGCCAAAATAGTAATTGAAGACAACGGGATTGGTATAGCTTTCGAGGATCAGGGAAAAATATTCGAGATGTTTTATCGTTCCACCACGCGTTCTACCGGATCCGGACTTGGCTTGTACATTGCAAAGGAAACATTGGAAAAAATTGAAGGGATTATTACAGTTGAATCGGAATTTAAATCAGGAACAAAGTTTACGATTAAAGTTCCAAATAAAATGCAACCATAAAATTTTATGATGAAAAGAAAAGTTTTATTAATTGACGACAATGAAGTGGATAATTATATCACCGATTATGTCATCACAAAAAGCAAAATTGCTGAAAAGATTACCACAAAGAATTCGGCCATAGCGGCTCTGGAATATCTTGAAACCATAAAGGATGATTTCGAAGAATTTCCCGATCTTATTTTTTTAGACATTTCCATGCCGATAATGGATGGTTTCCAGTTTCTCAATGAGGCAATTAATTACCCTAAAATTGCCGGTCAACAATGTGTTGTGGTAATGCTGACTTCATCAAACAACGAAAATGATATAGAAAAAGCATTTCAGTACGAAGTTGTTAAAGAGTATTTGGTTAAACCGTTGGAATTAGAAAAATTGAGCAGATTCATCCCAAGCCTATAGAAACATTTTTACTTTTCAGATTATAGTCACTGTCATCAACAGATTATTGATAACTTCTGCTTTAGGCCCTTTCTTTTTTTGGAGATATATGCTATATTGCACAAAATCCAAAATTTCCTTATGCTAGAGCAAAATCAGTACACCGAAGACAATATCCGTTCCCTCGACTGGAAAGAGCATATTCGTATGCGTCCCGGAATGTACATCGGAAAACTAGGCGATGGTTCTTCCCCTGATGACGGTATTTATATCCTTCTGAAAGAGGTGCTTGATAACTGTATCGACGAGTTTGTAATGGGCGCCGGTAAAACCATTGAAGTGACCGTGAAAGACAAAACCGTTTCCGTTCGTGATTACGGTCGTGGTATTCCGTTAGGAAAAGTTGTCGATGTGGTTTCCAAAATGAATACGGGCGGTAAGTACGATTCTAAAGCATTTAAGAAATCGGTCGGTCTGAACGGGGTCGGAACCAAAGCGGTGAACGCCTTGTCCAATTATTTCCGAGTGGAATCCGTACGTGATAACCAACAAAAAGCGGCAGAATTCTCAGCAGGAAATTTAACGTTGGAAGAAGACGTAGTTGAAACTACTAAACGTAAAGGAACCAAGGTAACTTTCGTAGCCGATGAAGCGATTTTCAAAAACTACAAATACCGAAACGAGTACATCGTTAAGATGCTCAAAAATTATTGTTACCTGAATACGGGCTTAACGATAATCTACAACGGTGAAAAATACTATTCCGATAACGGACTTAAAGATTTATTGGAAGAAACCATTTCAGAAGAGGACATGGTTTATCCGATCATTCATCTTTTGGGTGATGATATCGAAGTGGCCTTAACACACAGTAAAACACAGTATTCCGAAGAATATTATTCCTTCGTAAACGGACAGAACACGACTCAGGGAGGAACGCATTTGGGTGCTTTCCGTGAGGCGATTGTTCGTACGATTAAAGAATTTTATAATAAACCTTTCGAGGCTTCCGATATTCGTAAGTCGATAGTTTCGGCGATTTCGGTTAAGGTGGAAGAACCAGTTTTCGAATCACAGACCAAAACGAAATTAGGATCTACGGATATGGGACCGAATTCGCCTTCAGTCCGAACGTTCGTAAACGATTTCATCAAAACCAAATTAGACAACTTCCTTCATAAAAATCCGGAAGTGGCTGATGCGTTATTACGTAAAATTTTACAGGCCGAAAGAGAGCGTAAAGAACTTTCCGGTATCCGTAAGTTAGCCAAAGACCGTGCGAAGAAAGCCAGTTTGCACAATAAGAAATTAAGAGATTGCCGAGTTCATTTAACCGATGCCAAAAACCCGCGAAGTCTGGAAAGTACGCTTTTCATTACCGAGGGAGATTCCGCATCCGGTTCGATTACTAAATCGCGTGATGTGAATACACAGGCGGTTTTCAGTTTACGTGGTAAGCCTTTGAATTCTTATGGGATGACGAAGAAGATTGTGTATGAAAATGAGGAATTTAACCTACTTCAGGCAGCCTTGAACATAGAGGAAAGCATGGAAGACCTGCGTTACAACAATATCGTAATCGCAACCGATGCCGATGTCGACGGAATGCACATCCGTTTGTTGTTAATCACGTTTTTCCTGCAGTTTTTCCCGGAATTAATTAAAGAAGGGCATTTGTATATCCTGCAGACGCCTTTATTCCGTGTACGTAACCGAAAAGAAACGATTTACTGTTACAGCGAAGACGAACGTAAAAATGCCATTGAAAAACTAAAACCAAAACCGGAAATCACCCGATTCAAGGGATTAGGAGAGATTTCGCCCGATGAGTTCAAACATTTCATTGGAGAAAGCATCCGACTTGATCCTGTTATGTTGGACAAAGCAACATCCATAGAAACCTTATTGGAATTCTATATGGGTAAAAACACGCCGGACCGTCAGGAATTTATTATCAATAACCTGAAGGTGGAATTGGATGTGGTGGAAGAGGCTTAAAGCAATATTTAAATAAACCGTTAACCGAAAACCGTTAACTGTAAACTATGAACGAAGACGAAGAAAATATCATACCCGAAAACGAAGACGATTCCAACGAAACGTCCGGCGAAGCAATCAATGAAGGTTTCGATGACATAAAAGTCTCGGGAGGGAATCATTTCTACGACCACGAAGAAAACAACTCCGAAGACACGATTACCAAAGTAACCGGAATGTACAAGGACTGGTTTCTGGATTATGCTTCCTACGTAATCCTGGAGCGTGCCGTACCAGCTATTGAAGATGGATTCAAACCGGTACAGCGCCGTATCATGCACTCCATGAAAGAATTGGACGACGGTCGTTACAATAAGGTGGCGAACGTGGTCGGACACACGATGCAATATCACCCTCACGGTGATGCGAGTATCGGAGATGCCATGGTGCAAATAGGACAGAAAGATCTGTTAATCGATTGTCAGGGAAACTGGGGGAATATCTTAACCGGTGACGGTGCTGCGGCTTCCCGTTACATTGAGGCTAGAATCAGTAAGTTCGGACACGATGTTTTGTATTCGCCAAAAATTACCGAATGGGGTGTTTCCTATGATGGCCGTCGTGCGGAACCGATCAATTTACCGGTAAAGTTCCCATTGTTGCTTGCGCAGGGTGGAGAAGGTATTGCCGTAGGTTTATCGACTAAAATTTTACCGCACAACTTTAATGAGCTGATTGACGCTTCCATTAAAATATTAAAAGGAAAACCTTTCACGCTTTTCCCTGATTTCCCGACTGCGGGAATTGCAGACGTTTCTAATTACAACGACGGTTTACGTGGTGGACGTGTACGTGTACGTGCAAAAATCGGACAGTTGGACAAACAAACTTTAGTGATTACCCAGATTCCGTTTTCAACCAATACGTCTTCGTTGATTGACAGTATTCTGAAAGCGAATGAAAAAGGGAAAATAAAAGTCAAAAAAATTGAAGATAATACGGCTGCAGAGGTTGAGATTTTAATTCATCTTCCGCCCGGCGTTTCTCCGGATAAAACCATCGATGCGCTTTATGCGTTTACCGCTTGTGAAACTTCCATTGCGCCGTTAGGATGTGTAATTGAGAATCACAAACCGTTGTTTATAGGTGTTTCTGCCATGCTGAAAATATCTACCAACAGAACAGTTCAGTTGTTAAAACGCGAATTGGAAATTCATCTGGAGGAATTAGAAAGCAAGTGGCATTTTTCGACTTTGGAAAAAATATTCATTCGTGAGGAAATGTACATCGATTTCAAATTGTATTCGGATAAGGAAGGATTATTTGAATACATGTACAAGCGTTTTGAATCGTTCCGAAAAATATTGGTACGTGACATCGTCGACGAAGATTTGCAGAAATTAACGCAAATTCCAATGATCCGTATTACCCGTTTTGACTCCGATAAGGCCGATGAGCACATCGCCAAACTGGAAGAGGAAATGGAAAAAGTAAAATACAATCTGGAGCACCTGATTGATTTTGCAGTTGATTATTTTTCAAAACTGAAAGAGAAATACGGAAAAGGACGCGAACGTCAAACGGAATTACGCAGTTTTGATAATATTGAAGCTACAAAAGTGGTTTTGCGTAACACGAAATTGTATGTGAACCGTGAAGAAGGTTTTATCGGAACCGGACTGAAAAAAGACGAATATGTAGCGGATTGTTCGGATATTGATGATGTAATCGTATTCCTGCGCGACGGAAAAATGATGATTTCCAAAGTGGATGATAAGAAATTCGTAGGGAAAGACATTATTCACGTAGCGGTTTTCGATAAAAACGACAAGCGTACGATTTACAACATGATTTACCGCGACGGAAAATCGGGTTCGTCATTTATAAAACGTTTCAACGTTTCGGGAGTTACACGTGATAAGGCCTATGATTTAACGCAGGAAAAACCGGGTTCACAGGTGCTGTACTTCTCACACAACCCGAATGGGGAAGCCGAGGTGGTTACCGTTTTACTGCGTCAGGTGGGTAGCGTGAAAAAATTGAAGTGGGACATCGATTTCGCGGATATCGCCATTAAAGGGCGTGCTTCCAAAGGAAATACGGTTTCGAAATATCCGATTAAGAAAATCGAACTGAAAGAAAAAGGAATTTCCACTTTAAGGCCTCGTAAGATTTGGTTTGACGATACGGTTCAAAGGCTGAATGTAGACGGAAGAGGGGAGTTGTTGGGCGAATTCCGTCCGAACGACCGCTTGCTGATTATCAACCAGTCGGGTAAACTGAAAACGATTATACCGGAACTGACCACGCATTTCGACGAAGACATGATTATCCTCGAAAAATGGCATCCGAAGAAACCGATTTCAGCTATTTATTACGATGGTGAAAAGGAACGTTACTATATCAAACGTTTCCTTATTGAAAACGAAAACAAAGAAGAAATATTTATTTCGGAACATGAAAAGTCACAGTTGGAAAACGTTTCCACGGATTGGCGACCTGTCGCGGAAATTATTTTTGCTAAGAGTAAAGGTGTTCAGAAAGAAAACCAAACGATTGATATGGAACAGTTTATTGCTGTGAAAGGAATAAAAGCGTTAGGAAATCAATTGACAACCGATAAACTGAAGCAGGTAAATTTACTGGAATCCTTACCGTATGAAGAACCTGTTGAAGTTGTTCCGGAGGAACTGGAAGTAAACCAGGATGCGGAGTTAACCGACTATAACATTGAATTGGATGATGATGGTCAGATTACGTTGACGTTGGAATAATTTGATTTATCCGAAAGTAGGATTGAGATGATTTAACCGCAAAACACGCTAAGGTTTCGCAAGGTTCGCAAGGTTTCTTAACTTTAATAATAATTATAATAAAAGATCAAAAAGCTATAGCATCACCGTTATAGCTTTTTTAGTAAAGACTACTATTATTAAAGTGGCTGAAATTTACTGATTAACGCGGATGATATTTTTTTTTGCATTACTGACAGAGAAAAAAGCTTTTATAAGGTAAGATAAATACGGTGAGATTCTTCCTTTATAAAAATGACAAAAATCTGAAGCGATCCATCAGGTACAAAAGAGGATACCTTTACAGCCCTGATTGCAGTGGCATCCTTTATAAAAAAATCCCGCCTTAGCGGGATTTTTTTATAAAGATATAACGGAAAGCAGGAATATGGTTTACTGATTAGTCCCAAGCCATTCGCTCTTAGTCAGTAACATCAGCATTTTCATGTTTCTTGTCCGTAATTTTGGTATTGCGTTATTTTTTCTTTCTCATTTTCATATTAAGAAACTCCACCCCCAGTGAAAAGGCAATGGCAAAATACAGGTATCCTTTCGGAACCGCACCAACGTGTTGCCCTACCAGTGAGGCATTGGATAAATGCATACTTTCGGTCATCAGCATAAATCCGATAAGAATCAGGAAAGCTAAACCTAATATCTGAATGGAAGGGTTCTTATTTACGAAGTTACCCACAGGAACTGCAAACAACATCATCACACCAACCGAGATGATAACCGCAGTTACCATGATATATAATGCACCTTCAAGACCATTGGTCATACCCACGGCTGTCAGGATACTGTCTACAGAGAAAATAAGGTCAATTAGTAAAATCTGGATGATTACACTGCTGAAAGATTTTGCAGCAGAGGTTTTCAACTCTTTTTCTTCTTCGCCTTTATGATCCACTTTTTCATGGATTTCTTTAGTACTCTTATAAATAAGGAAGATACCCCCTGCCAATAATATTAGCGCCTGTCCGGTGAAATTAGCACTAAACCATCCCCAGTTAATACTGAACCATGGCTCTTTCATGGCGATTAAATACGTAATCCCCATCAGGAGTCCGATTCGCATGAACATGGCTAAAAACAGACCTATCCGTGTTGCTTTTTTTCTTTGTTCCTCCGGTAATTTTCCGGTAACGATAGAGATGAAGATGATGTTGTCAATACCTAAAACGATTTCAAGAAAAGTTAGGGTTAATAATGCTACCCAAGCATCGGGGTTTAAGAATACTTCCATTTTTAAGTTTTAAATTATATGGCTGTTAAACGTATGTTAATCGATTTTTGTTACAGTGCCGCGTTGTTTTTTTGCATCGCCTACAAAAGCATATTCGAAAGTATAACCTTTGTCGCTGGTAGTCAGGATTTTCATTCCGATGGATTTTTTCTCCTGCATGTTTTTAGGATGTAATTTTTGAAGCACGAATTCGCAGTCGTTCACCCAACGCACGGAAGCGGTATCTGTTTTTCCGTTGAAGGTTTCTATCTGAAGATTTTCGGTTCGTATAAAAACCGATTTTTTTTCTTCACCGTTAATTTCCTGAACGAATTCGAATTTTCCGGTTTTGTAATCTTTGCAGTTGCGCTCCTGATTGTAGCAGGAAGCCATTAGAATGATGATTGGCAGTATAAAAAGTTTTTTCATTTATCGTTTTATGGTTTTTCCGAAAAAATATTTACCACGGATTTTCAGATTTTTGAATCGTTTTAATCGGAAAATCTGTGGCTAAATTGCACGTTTTTAAATAAATGTGAATTTTGTCTGATTTGATTAATTTGTTATTTTCAGGATTTCATTCATCTCCGTCAAATAAGCCTTTTATCATGGTTTGAATTCCTCTGAACATTAAGAACATCGATCCGATGCAAAAGATGACTCCAAGTCCTAGAATCGGAATATAAAACGGATGCCCCTGATTTTTAAAAGAACTGTGAATGATGGAGGGACCGATAAACATCAGTGGTAAAGAAAAGGCTAGATATCGGATTCCTTTTACTAATAAGGTTTTGTTTGTTGCCATGATTAAAATGTAATTTGAAGACCATATCCGTTGGCATTGGCCAGGATATTCAGGTCAAAATCTATTGTGTTTGCGGTTGGTTGCAATCCTTTGTTATAAATTTCAAGCGCCGTTTCAAGTTTTTTCTTTCTGCCGGACAGAACCGGAATCGAGGCCACAATACAACTTGCACCAACGTAAGTGAATCCGGACGGGTAGTCGGTATCGGAAACGGCTCCTTTTACGATATCACCAATGGTTAATCCAATTCCTAAGCCTAATAAAAAGCCACCGAAACCTTCTTTGGTTTTCGCCGATTTGAAATGTTTATAAGCTTCCGGGTTGGTTATCATCAGTTGTTTGGTTTCCCAACTTGAAATCTGTTCTCCGTTCTTGAAAAATTTTCCTTTCTCCATTGTGATTTGTTGGGCAGAAACTGCTGTTAGTAAAAACAGACAAAATAAAGTAAGTGTTTTTTTCATGGTATTTCAGATTTGATTGTTAGTCCCTTTTTTAAAATGTCAATCTTAAACCGACCCCGTTTTTGTTTGAAACTACAGACATCGATTCGAAATTGAAACCGGAGTCTTTATCTTTATTTGACAGTTCCGCATTATAATCTTTTACAACCGTTTTAATTTTTTTGGTATAGCCGGCTTTAACCGGTATGGATAATATCATTGATGCGGCTCCTAGAATCGACATCATCGTTGGATATTCGCTTTCTTTTGAAGCAGCCAGAAGGAAGTCGGTTGCTAATAATGCCATCCCACCATACAGCATTGTATTTCCTAATGCTTTCTTCGATCTCCCTTTATTATAAAACTGAAGCATTCCGGGTTGTTTTGCTAATAATTCCCTAACTTCAGTGGGTGACATTTTTTTATCGTTCGAATCAAAAATCCTTCCTCCGGATTTGTACTTCAATTCTTGTGAATAGGCTGATAATGATGCTAATAAAAATAAAGATACTATAATTTTGAATTTCATTTGATTTGGCGATTATTTTTTAAAGTTATCAACGGCTTTTCTAACGCTTCCGTGTGTTTCCAATAATGATTTTGCTTCGTCATAGGAAACTGGTATTTCACTCATTATCATGCGAACACCGCGGTCTATTAATTTTACATTGCTCAATTGCATGTCGACCATTTTATTGCCTTTTACACGTCCGAGTTGAATCATAGTTGTGGTGGAAATCATGTTCAGAACCAATTTTTGAGCAGTTCCGGCTTTCATACGGCTGCTTCCGGTTACGAATTCGGGTCCGACAACCACTTCGATTGGAAGTTTAGCGGTTTGGGATAACGGACTTCCCGCATTACAGGTGATGCAACCCGTTGTGATATTGTTTTCATTGCATTTTTCCAGTCCGCCAATTACATAAGGTGTAGTTCCTGAAGCGGCAATTCCGATAACGACATCATCCTCGTTGATGTTCCATTCGGATAAATCTTTCCAGGCTTGCTCTTTGTTGTCTTCAGCAAATTCCACAGCTTTTCGGATGGCAGTATCTCCGCCGGCAATGATTCCGATCACCAAATCAAAAGGAACCCCGAAAGTTGGAGGGCATTCGGAAGCATCTACAATTCCTAACCGTCCTGAAGTTCCGGCTCCGATATAGAATAGTCGCCCGCCTTTTTTCATCTGTTCCACAATTTTGGAAACCAAAGTTTCAATTTGGGGTAACGCTTTTTCTACTGCGAGCGGAACAGTTTTGTCTTCGTTATTTATATTGGTCAGTAAATCGTTAACGGACATTTTTTCCAAATGTTCGTATTTCGAGGATTGTTCTGTGGTTTTTGTAAATGACATTTTTTAAGTTTCTGAGTTGCTAAGGCACTGAGTTGCTAAGGTACAAAGTTTTGTGTTGAATTACTATTCTGAATTTTTAGAATTGAACTATTGCTGAAAATACAGACTGCGTGAGGGATTACTTCACTTTGTTTTAATTTTTCATATGTGTTCAGTGAACTGCGTTTGTAGTGGAAATCCTTTTTTGTTTAGAAGAAACGTATTTTTTAGCCGAACGTTCTAACAAAAAAGATTGCAACGTCCCGATAGCTATCGGGAAGCCCGACCCTTGTGGTCACGCCCAAATCTACATGAAATAGGCCAACACGATTCCGAGTATAATAGCCGAAAGTTTTGCCAGGTTGAATTTATGTCCTTCGCTGGTTTCAAAAATAATCGTTGATGATATATGAAACAGGATTCCAATCACAAATGCCGTTATTTCAGCGTAATAATGAGTGATGAATGGCGCTTTTTCCGAAACAATTGTTCCCAACGGTGTCATGGCTGCAAAGGCGAGCATGAAAACTAAAATCGATGATTTGTTTAAATGAGATGCACTGAAAAATGTGGTCAGAATAATAGCGATAGGGAAGTGGTGAATCGCAATTCCCCAAGCCAAATCGTTATGATGGCTCACCGGCATTCCTTCGAGTAACGCGTGCAGACACAAACTGATAAATAATGACCAAGGAATGTGGTACATGGTATCGTGACCGTGTACATGCCCGTGTTCCGCGCCTTGCGAGAAATATTCAAGTATAATCTGAAACACGATTCCGAACATGATGAAGAAACCGATGTTGCCGTGAACATGACCATCCGATACCGCATGTTGCGCAGATTCATAAACCGTGGGCAGTAAATGTGAAACCGTTAAAGCCAACAAAAACGAACCACTGAAGGCTAATAAAATCCTGAGGTTTTTTTTGCTTTTCGGACGGAAAAATGTAGCTATCACATAACCAAAAATAACCGAAAGTAATGGCAGTAGGTAGATCATATTATTTGAAAATCATTATCAGACGTTCCGAATCGTTTTTATAGAATTTGCGCAGTTTGTAATCGCCAAAAACATCCAGGAGATAAATTCCGGCTTCTTCCATCATCTGTTCAAAATCGTTTAAAGTTAAGGCTTTTACTTTTTCAGTGAAATGAAAATGTTGTCCGTCGGCATCAAAATCGATTTCCTTGAATATATGATTGTCTTTTACGTAACGTTTGATGTGGAAATCGATACCTTCCACGGTTTTAACTTCTTCGGGAACCAGATTATTGATGACATAATTCACATTCATAAAGTCGATTACTGCAAAACCATATTCGGATAAACTGTCGTGAATTGCTTTTAATGTGGTTGAATTATCATCATCGCTTTCAAAATATCCAAAACTCGTGAACAAATTGAAAACGGCATCAAATTTTTCTTCAAACGGCAAACGCATATCGTGAACTTTGAAATGCAGTTTTTCGTTGGCTGCCACAGAAGCTTCCGCGATACTGTTTTCGGATAAATCGGCACCGGTTACATCAAATCCTAACGTATTTAAATACATTGAATGACGTCCTTTGCCACAGGCTAAATCTAGAATTTTGGCATCTTCCGGAAGGTTCAGGTAATGTGTAAGGTTGTCCATGAAATGCTGCGCTTCGGCTTCATCCCGTTCTTTGTATAAAATATGGTAGTAAGGAGTGTCGAACCAGGAGGCAAACCAGTTTTCCGTCGATTTATTTTGTATGTCTGACATGTATTCTTCTGTTGGAGGATAATTAATCTTGCAAATTTAACGTATTTTTGCCGATGCAATCAACATGAAGTCGGAAAATAGAGCATAGAAGATAGAAAAAAAAGATTGTATTGATATTGATATTTAAGAATGGAACAAAATTTTAAAATGATTGCCAAAACCTTTTTTGGCTTCGAAGAAATATTAGCAAAAGAGTTGCAGCAATTGGGGGCACAAAATGTTGAAATGGGAACCCGAATGGTGAGTTTTGTAGGCGACAAAGGATTTATGTACAAAGCGAATTTAGCATTGCGTACGGCTTTAAAAATCCTGAAACCGATTTATCAGTTCCGAGCGTTTAACGAAGCGAGTTTGTACAAAGGTATTCAGGGTATTGACTGGTCGCAGTATTTAAATGCGCATCAGGCTTTTGTGGTGGATGTTACGTTGCATTCGGAACATTTTAACCATTCGCAATTCGTGGCGTTGAAAACGAAAGATGCGATTGTGGATCAGTTCCGCGATAAATTCGGAAAACGTCCGAGTATTGATAAAGATTTCCCTGATTTACGTATTAACATTCATATTGACCGTGATCAATGTTCGGTTTCTTTGGACAGTTCCGGGGATTCATTGCACCATAGAGGATATAAAACGGCTACTAATATTGCACCGATAAACGAAGTGTTGGCGGCAGGAATGTTGTTGCTTTCGGGTTGGGACGGACAAGGTGATTTTATTGATCCGATGTGTGGTTCGGGAACCATTTTAGCCGAAGCGGCGATGATTGCCTGTAACATTCCGGCAAACATCAACCGAAAAGAATTTGCTTTCGAACGTTGGAGTGATTGGGATAACGA
The DNA here is from genome assembly GCF_000498535.1 of Flavobacterium limnosediminis JC2902. Taxonomy (GTDB): domain Bacteria; phylum Bacteroidota; class Bacteroidia; order Flavobacteriales; family Flavobacteriaceae; genus Flavobacterium; species Flavobacterium limnosediminis. Next base: position 187,947 of record NZ_AVGG01000018.1, read on the forward strand.
ATTGTTTGACCAAATTATGAACTCGCTGATGAAAAAAGTAAAAGAGTTTCATTATACAATTACTGGGTATGACAAGGCGCCGTCTGCCGTGATGAAAGCGAAAGACAATATCAAAAATGCAAATTTAGACGAATACGTAAAAATCTCGGAACGTAATTTCTTTGATACTGAAAAGGAAACACGCGGACCGTTGCACATGGTTTTCAACCCGCCTTACGGGGAACGATTGGATATCGAAATGGAACGTTTTTACAGAGAAATAGGTGATACATTGAAACAAAGCTATCCGGGAACAAACGCGTGGTTTATCACAGCCAATTTGGAAGCATTGAAATTTGTAGGTTTAAAACCATCGAGAAAAATTAAACTTTTCAACGGAAAACTGGAAGCACGTTTGGTGAAATACGAAATGTATGAAGGCAGTAAACGAACTAAGTTTCAGAATCTTGGAGATAGAGAGGATTAGGTAGTCTCAGTCTCAGTCTCAGTCTCAGTCTCAGTCTCAGTCTCAGTCTCAGTCTCAGTCTCAGTATTCCAACTTATAACTCATAATTTATAATTCATAACTCGAAATATGACTTTAAAAACCAAATCAATCGTATTTAATTTTTTAGGCTTTGCTGTATTGTTTACCGTTATCCGTTTTCTCGTTCTGCCTGAGTTTACGAATCTTACGGGTGTTTTTTTGCCATTGACAGCTTTTGTAGTAGCCACTTTATTAGCGCCAAAATTTCAGGCGATAAAAACTGGTGAAGGTGAGAAACTATTTATGAAATGGTTGTTTACTAAAGGAGTGAAGGAGATTAAATAAAATCTTATTTAAAATCAAAAATCCCAAATTCTGAATCATTGGAATTTGGGATTTTTTGTAAATATCTATTTTCTATAGTCTATTTACTTTTTTCTAAAAGCTACTTCGTGCTCTTATAAAGAGGAATAAAATAACTCAGCGTATAATTAAATCCAACACCGAAATTTCCTCCTTCATAGGTTCTGTTGAAACCCGGAATATACAGGTTGTCAAAGTTATCCGGTCTCGTTTCGTGTACCATGTAATTCAGACGAAATGAAAAGCCTAAATATAAGTTGTTGACTAATTCCGCTTTGATACCGGTTACCACTTCAAGCCAACTGGCGTTCAGCCCGTCAGTTTTTTGTCCGGAATCTTTCGTGGTTTCGCCAAAATACGGATTAGTATTGTAGATAGAATAGTTGTTCAGCGTCTGAGAAAAGGTGCTTCCGCCGTAACGCATTCCCACATAAATCATGTTTTCCATATCCAGCCAGTTGGTATAGGTATTGTAATCAAAACCTAGCTTAAGATACGTTCCGTTGGTGGTGAAATTCAACTGATCTTCATCAACGGTCTTTTCTTCATTTCCAAACTCAGTCGCAATGTAGACTTTCTTGGTTAAACGATAATCGCCGACAACTTCAAAACCGGTATAATCCTTATCGTAGATGTTTTTTGCCAATCGGTGCAAATCCAAACCGACCCTGATGCCGTAGCGTTCCGTTCTTCCTTGAGTTAACGTATCTTTTGCTTTTTCCTGTGCTGATAATGTTGTTACTGAAACCAACATCAAAGCTATGCTAAAAATAGATTTTAATGTGTGTTTCATTATCGTATTGAATATTGGATTGTAATACTTCGATTGGTGTGGTGGTTGATATCCAAAGGCCGTCTGCATTGGTGCCGTCTGTTACAACCGGATTGTTTTCGTTGAGCTGAAATACAGTTTTATAACCACAGGCTCTTGAAACATAGATGTCTTCCCTTGCATAATTAAATGTGAGTTCATCAGTATTGTCATTGGTCAGATCATTGTCATAACCGTTTAGAATAAACTGAAATGTTGTAATATCTTCGTTTGTTTTCAACGGAATTTTGATCTTACTTACACCGTTTTTATTTTCCATTTCGGCATAGCCGGGAGAAAGAATCTTCAGGTTAGTAACATTTTTTAAATTTTCGGGATTGGCCGCATCATAAAATTCAATCACTACACTGGGTGTTGTAGGTGTTCCTTCGGCGCAAATGTCATCTTTCTCGCAACTCCAAAAGGAATTGGCGATTAAAACGGTTAAGGCGAATATTTTTAATTTTTTCATGTATTTCTGAATTCTGAAATCCGATTCCTAACTTCTTTTTTCCAAAAGTACAACATTTTCCACATGATGCGTTTGTGGGAACATATCCACCGGACGCACTCGGGTTACTTTGTACATTTCGTCCATTAAAGCCAAATCACGGGCCTGTGTAGCCGAATTACAGCTTACATAAACCACTTTTTCAGGAGCGATACTTAAAATTTGCTTCACTACATCGGCATGCATTCCGTCACGCGGCGGGTCGGTAATAATTACATCCGGATGACCATGCGTTTTAATGAAATCGTCATTGAATACGTTCTTCATATCACCCACGAAGAATTCACAATTGGTAATGTTATTGCGTTTCGCGTTTTCTTTAGCATCGGCAATCGCTTCCGGAACTGCTTCCACACCAATTACTTTTTTTGCTTTTTTCGAAACGAATTGCGCGATTGTACCTGTTCCGGTATATAAATCGTAAACCAGTTCTTCGCCTGTCAATCCGGCAAATTCTCTTGTAATCGAGTATAATTCATACGCTTGCGCAGAATTTGTCTGATAGAAAGATTTCGCATTGATGCTGAAGTTCAAACCTTCCATTTCTTCCAAAATGTACTCTCTTCCTTTGAATAGAATAATGTCTTGGTCGTATATGGTATCGTTTGCTTTCTGATTGATAACGTATTGTAACGAAGTGATTTCCGGGAAACGCGCTGCCAGGAAATTCATCATTAATTCAATTCCGATTTTATCATTCTCAAAAAACTGAATCAAAACCATTATTTCTCCTGTAGAAGCAGTACGAATCATTAATGTTCGCAACAAGCCTTCAAGGTTTCTCGGATTGAAAAACGACAATTCATTTTCATTGGCAAATCGTCTGATTTCATTACGGATATCGTTGGACGGATCCTGTTGTAAATGACATTTGTTGATATCCAGAATCTTGTCCCACATTTTCGGAATATGGAAACCTACTGCATTTTTATTGTCCAGTTCTGCTCCGCTGTCTACTTCTTCCTGAGTCATCCAACGCGAGCTGGAGAAACCGAATTCCATTTTATTTCTGTAGAAAAATTGTTCTTTCGATCCTAAAATCGGTTCGAAACCCGGTAATTCAATTTTTCCGATTCTTTTTAAATGATTGTAAACTTCCTGATTTTTATAGAACAATTGTTGTTCGTATTTCATGTTTTGCCACTTACAGCCACCGCAAACACCAAAATGTTCACAAACCGGTGTTGTTCTGTGTTCTGAAAATTCGTGGAATTTTATTGCTTTTCCTTCAAAGTAGGATTTCCGCTTTTTGAATGTCTGAACGTCCACCACGTCGCCAGGAACGACATTAGGTATAAAGATAACCTGACCTTCTGGGGCTTTTGCCACCGATACGCCTTTTGCACCTGCATCAAGGACTTTTACGTTTTCGAATACGATTTTGTCTGTTTTTTTTCTTCCCATGGGGCAAAGATAATGAAACAGTATTCAGTTATTAATAGTTAGTGCAGAGTTTTTTATCATAGAGATAGGGTTAATAAAAACTCAATTAACATAAAATTAGTAATACGTTACTGTATTAATAAATATTTTCGTTTGCAAACCAACAGACACATGAAAAAACTTTATTTTCTTTTAACTCTTACAGGCCTCACAACAACTTTGTTTTCGCAATCTAAAATGAATGGAAAACTTGTAGATGAGAGTGCTTTGATTCCGAATGTTGAAGTGATAAATGCTACTAAGCAACTGATTGTAAAAACGAATGATGAAGGTGATTTTCAAATTTTGGCAGATATAAATGATGAAATCATTATTTATTCAAAGAATTACCTTGAGAAGCATCTGAAGGTGAAAAAAGAACATTTGACCAATGAAAATATAATTGTTTTGCAAAGGAAACAAATTGATTTGGAAGAGCTTAAGATTGAAAAACTTTCAACTTTCAAAGTGGATATGAGTTATGATGCTTTAAAAATGGAAAAAATATACAAAGAGCAATCCAGGCCAAAACCAGAAGGCGTTTATACGGGTGAAATTCAAAATGGTGCTGATTTTGTCGCCATAGGTGGTAAATTGGTTGGTTTAGTACGCAAACTTTTTCCTAAAAAAGAAAAAAAGGAAGCGTCTGAAAGAACAGAAAGTTTTAGCACAATGGCAAAAAACAGGTTTACGTATGATTTTTTTACCCGAAATCTTAATCTGAATGAAAATGAAATTGATTTGTTTTTGACTTTTTGTGAAATGGATGAAGCGTCTAAAACGTTTAATAAGAAATCAGGGGCTCTCGATCTAATGGATTTTCTGCTTAAAAAAAGAGGAGAATTTAAATAGTGATTTTCAGTATATAGTAATCAGAAAAGAGCATTTGGAATTTTGTTTTTATAAATTATAATGCGAATCAAGTGTTAAAATAAAACACTAACATCCTTCATGTTAGGTCTGCGTTGAGAATCAAAAGTTACAAATCCGACTCTTGATCCGCATTTATAATAAAAAACACGTCCTTTATTCAAAGACGTATTTAAAAGACAGGTCTGATTTAAATTAATAATTTATATCAAAAGTACCTTCGGTAACCGTTATGGGCTCTAGTATGTTAAAAGAGTGATTCATCGTACCTGTTAATGTTCCTTTGAGTTTATTTGTTGTATTCTCATTGATTGTGATTGTAAAAGTTTCCGAAGGCTGATAATAATTTTCAATTTCAGAATACTGGACGAAATAAATTTCTCCACTGTCGCGTGTCAAATTCAATTCAAAAGTATTGGAGGGATCGTTATTCAAATGTGCAGTTATTTCCACATCGGTATATTCCGGGTATTCTATAACATCAACATCTATTACCGTGAAATTTTTCTGAACACCATTAATTTTTGCCGATACGAATCCTTCCGGTGTAGGGGTCGAATTATTACTGTCGTCGTCTTTAGAACAAGATGAAAAGAAACTGACTGACAGAATTGCTAAGAACAGTATAATTTTTTTCATAATATAAAAGTTATTTTGGTTCAACAGTCTGAATTTAAGAAAATTATGGGAATTTAGTTTTATAGACAGAGTTAAAATCGATATTGGTCATTTTTAAATCGTCAAATAACAAGTGCTGAAAAATAAGTTTCTAATGACTACATTCGCACTCTGAAATTCAACAAGAAAAAGCATATGAAAACTCACTTAGTTCTTTTACGCGGAATCAATGTTTCCGGTCACAATATGATCAAAATGGAAGCATTAAAGAGTACTTTGGAAAGCATTGGTTTCCAAAATGTTGTAACCTATATTCAATCCGGTAATGTTTTTGTGGATTCAGATGAGGAAAGTCCTTTTGCTGTGGGTTTTCAGATCAAACAGGAAATCTTTAAAACTTTTGGTCACGAAGTTCCTGTGGTGGTAATTGGAAAACAGGATTTGGAAAACTGTTTCAGAAATAATCCTTACCTGAAAGAGAAAGAACCGGATACCAAGAAATTATATGTGGCATTTATTTCCAAGGAATTGGCTTCCGGTGCTTTAAATGATTTGAAAATGAGTCAGGTTAAACCTGATGAAGCCAGTATTGATGCCAGTCGAATCTACATCAAATATGCTGTTGGAGCCGGAAAAACCCGATTTGATCAAAAGTACATTGAAAAAAAGCTGAATGTAACGGCAACCATCCGAAACTGGAATACCGTTACTAATCTGCTTTCTCTTTTTGAGGACAGAAACGGCTAATAATCCGATTTTATTTCTGAATTATTTAAGGTTTTGATAAACGCAATCAAATCCTGAATTTCTGTTTTTGAGAGATTCAATTTGTCTGTCGGAAGTGTCTGATTTTCCAATTTGATCCCGATTCCTGCACCGCCGCCGCGATTGTAAAAATCAATAACTTCTTCCAAAGTTTGATAAACACCGTTATGCATATAAGGAAAAGTTATGGCGCTGTTGCGGACTGTCGGAGTTTTGAAAGCATGTTTTTTAAGTGGAGCTTTTGTAATCGAATATTCTCCTAAATCACTGTCTGCAGTAACATTTTGTGTTTTATTTTTTGATGGAACGCCCAAAACTTCGCTTTCTGTTTCGTTAAACATCGGCGGAACGCATCCGTTAAAAAGCGGAAAGAAATGACAGGTGGCACATTTAGCTTTGCCCATATACAAATTGAAACCGTTTTTTTCATTCTGTGAAAGCGTACTTTTTCCTCTCAGATAATCATCGAATTTTGAATTCAGTTTTGATAATGAACGAATATAACTCGCCAGTGATTTCAACAGATTTTGTTCTGTGATTTCTTTTTCATTCGGAAATGTATTTCGGAATTCCGTCTGGTACTTTTTATCGTTTTTTACTTTTTTCAAAGCACTACCAAAACTTCCGTGCATTTCGTCTTTATTATTGATCACCGCTTTTGCCTGATCTTCAAGATAATTCACGCGACCATCCAGAAACAAGGTGTTCTGAAAACCGGAGTTTAAAAGGGTGGGGGTATTGCGAGAAAGATTACCGTTTTTCACTGCTTTGGTTTTATGATCGGCATAAGCTTCGGAAGGGATATGACAGCTTGCGCAGGAAATCTTGTTGTCTCCGCTTAAAATGGTATCGGAGAAAAGTTTTTCACCCAAAGCAATCTGATTTTTGGAAGGATTCCGATTGTATGACGGTGCAAAATAATTCACGTTAAAAGCGGCATCTTCAAAAATTGTAGGTTCCTCAAAATTAATTGCTCCGGGATACGGATTGTTTTTAATGTTGAGTTCTTTCTGAAGTTGATGAATTTTCTTTGAAAGCGGAATACAGTAGTTTACAATGAAATCGGCTCTGTCAAAACGGTCGAAATTTTGATTTTTACCCAGATAAGTTGTCGTTTTTTTGATTAATTCCGTCAAATATTCATCTTCTTTGAAAATGGAAACGGTCTGACCGATGCTTTCAATAACGGCTTTAGTTTCGGGAATCGAATGTAAGGCAACGGGAGAATCAAATCCGGAAATTCCCAGACTCATCAGGCGCACCATTTGCAGTTTTTGGGCTTCAAAAATATTACTGTCGGAAAGCTGAATGTTTTCGATATTGGTTTTTACCGATTGCGTATAACCGTTCAGGATTCCCATTTGTTTTTTAAGTTCTGGCAAATCTATTTCATCGGAAAACAACAGTTCCTCCACTTTCTGAAAACCAGTGGCTTCTTCTGTTTTTCGGCTGGTTTCCTGAACGTCGTTTTTGTCGATAGCGGCTCCGTTTAATTTTATTGCTGTTTCTGGGAGATAGAAGGTAAGCAGCGCTTCGGTTTTTTTGTATGCTAATCGGGCTTCTTTAAATTTCTGTTGTGCTTTTTCCTTACTGAAACCAGTCTGAATCTGAGAAGTCAATGTTGCCGTTTTCTCTGAAAAATTGCTGTAATTCTCAACGAAATATTGTTTTGTTTTTTCAGTCGAAGTAAGGTTTTGGTATTTTTTATGCTGACAGGAAACCGAACAGATTATAATCAGTAAAGCAATTATTTTTTTCATTAATCAGTAAAATTAAAAATTAGGAACATGAAAAATCATATTCCTAATTTGTTGGTATTCTTTATTTTGAAATTATCTTGGTAAACCTTTAATTAAAACAATCTGGCTGCCCTGATTTTCATTTGGACGGACAGTTCCTCCGTCAACACCTTTAAAGTTATCTGTTCTCCATGAATGCGGTTGGATTGACAACATGAAAGTATCCGGAATTCCTATGGTTTCCGAAACATCAATCAATGCTCCATATTCCCAGGAACCGAATGCTGAAGTCGCACTTAAAAATTTGTTAGAAACATCATTTCGTTTGTGATCCAATTCGAAAACCACTTTTAATTCTTTGGTTGTAATGTTGTACTGGTAGATATATGCATCGTGCGTTTCATCACCGTAACCGTTGGAATCTTCCTGAATGTAAACAAAGTTTTTGGTCACACAGATGTTATCCGGATTTTGGAATAGTTTTGCTTTACCGCTTCTGTTATCACCGTCCAATACTAAAGTCAATCGTCCGCTTAAAGGATTGTTGGCATCCAATTCCAATTTGTATACTCTACCGTATTTTGAACGCGAATTATCGGCATTGGCGCCTGTATTGTTTTGCCCTGTTACGTTGAAATAGATTTCCCTTTCCTTTCCTGTTTCTTTTCTGTAATCGATATCTTCCACACGACCGAAGGCGATTGCGTTTAATGTTTGTGATGCCTGATTGTTTTGCAAGCCGGTATTTGTTTTGGCATTAGGGATTTCAACGAACTGAATCGGGTATGAGGTGTTTTCAGACATTGTTCTTTCATTGGTGACATTGTCAGTGCGTTTGATTACGTATACTTTTCCGTTGTTTAAATCTCCGGTTGAAGATTTATACATTACCAATTGCCCGCCATATGCTCCCGAATCATCATCACCTAAGAGAACAATCGTCTGATTAGTAAATGCTTCTTTGGCTAAGGGAACTGCATTTTCAGCGCACCATCTTCCGAATCCTGAAATGGGTCTTGGCGTACTGTTGTTTGCTTTTGTGTCGTATGGAGTGATACCGTGCACCTGTGATTCGTTGTCGCTTTCTCCGGCAGTCAGGAAAAGAGGTCCGAATCCGTGAATTTCAGGGGTCGCTAACGATGCGGAACATAATCGGTTACCGGCTCCGGTTGAATTTAAAACGTATTCTCCGGCAACAGGTTTAAAAGTGTTATCAAATTTGATTTTTGATACGGCATAGTTGTCTTCGTTGTTTACTAAGAAAGAAAATGTCCCGTCAGTATTTTTAAATAACCCGGAGCCATCAGCTGATCCTCCAAATACAAAGTCCGGAGTTTCCATAAAATCGTCCTCACTTGAAAATAGAGAATACAGTTGAATGGAACTGAATTCCGATCTGGCATTCATTAAAACCGGAGTAACGGAATGATTTTTTAAAAGAACAGGATTTGCAGGTTCGCTCTTGTTTGAACCTTCGTCTGAGTTGCATGCGGTTAATGAACCGATAAATGCAGCACCCAACAAAACAGTTGTAATTTTCATTGTTTTTTGTTTTTTTGTTTGATTATGCAAACCTATCAGTTGATTGTTACGTTAAATCTTACTTTTTGTTCTCAAATTGTTATCATTTGTCACAAGTTTACTGCATTTTGTTAACTAAACTTAAAGTGGATTTTCGTTTTAAAAATTGTCATACTTTTGATAGTGTTTATTTTGTTTTGTTATAAAAATCTTAAAAACAGGTGTGAAATGTTATTTTTTTAAATCCGAATTTCTAACTTGCACAACAAAATAAACGCCAAACAGATTTTAACAAAAATTACTAAATCAAAAATATAATAATGCAAGTTTCAGAAAAAATGAGTTCAGCAGAAGCAATTCAGTTAGAGGACAAATACGGAGCGCACAATTATCACCCGCTGCCGGTTGTTTTGAGTAAAGGAGAAGGTGTGTACGTGTGGGATGTTGAAGGAAAAAAGTACTACGATTTCCTTTCGGCTTATTCCGCTGTAAATCAAGGACATTGTCATCCGAGAATTGTTGGGGCAATGATGGAGCAGGCACAAACACTTACGCTTACGTCACGCGCTTTTTACAATGATAAATTGGGTATTTATGAGAAGTTTGTAACTGAATATTTTGGTTTTGACAAAGTGCTTCCGATGAATACCGGAGCCGAAGCTGTTGAAACGGCTTTAAAATTATGTCGTAAATGGGCTTATGAGAAGAAAGGAATCAATGAGAATGAAGCTCAGATAATCGTTTGCGAAAATAATTTCCACGGAAGAACCACTACCATCATTTCTTTTTCAAATGATGAGAATGCCCGTAAAAATTTCGGTCCGTATACTGCAGGTTTTATTAAAATCGCTTATGATGACATTGATGCTTTAGAAAAAGCAATCACTTCATCACCTAATATTGCTGGTTTCTTAGTGGAACCGATTCAAGGTGAAGCTGGTGTTTATGTTCCAACCGAAGGTTACTTGACAAAAGCAAAAGCATTGTGTGAGAAACATAATGTACTTTTTATTGCTGATGAAGTTCAAACGGGAATTGCACGTACCGGAAAATTATTGGCAGTACATCATGAAAACGTTAAGCCTGATGTTTTGATCTTAGGTAAAGCAATTTCGGGAGGTGTTTACCCGGTTTCCGCTGTTTTAGCTGATGATGCGATAATGAATGTTATCAAGCCGGGACAACACGGTTCTACTTTTGGAGGAAACCCAATTGCTGCTGCTGTGGCTATTGCTGCTTTAGAAGTTGTTACCGATGAAAAATTGGCTGAAAACGCGGAACGATTAGGGCAACTTTTCCGTTCTGAAATCGGGAAATATATTGAAACGTCAAACATAGCAACGCTTGTTCGTGGGAAAGGTTTGTTAAACGCTGTTGTAATTAACGATACGGAAGAAAGCGATACGGCTTGGAATATTTGTATGGCTTTACGTGACAATGGTCTATTGGCTAAACCTACACACGGAAACATCATTCGTTTCGCTCCGCCGTTGGTTATGAATGAAGAACAACTTTTAGATTGTGTCCGAATCATCACCGAAACGTTGAAACAATTTGAAAAATAGATAAATAAAAAATCCGCTGAAAAGCGGATTTTTTTATGAATGAATGTTAGTTTATTGGCCGAAAAACTCTCTCATACGCTCCTCCATTAATTCAGGATCTTGTAAAGCATCCATTCCTACCACATTAATAAACCAGATAAGATAAGCAAGAAACAGTACCCCCAATATAACTCCGATAATGCAAAGTACTTTTCCGGTTTTTATATTGTTGTAATTCGAATATAAATCCGGATTCTCCTTGTATAATTTAGTGTCTTTGTTTGCAAGGTAGATTCCGATGCCTCCTAAAATTGCGCCTATTCCGTAAAAACAGCAGGTGATGATGGAGATTACTCCTAAGATTATTACCGGAGTGGCATTGGGCAGTTTTTCTTTGATTTCAAAGTTCTTAAAATTGGTTTCTTCCATAATTGTTTTTGGTTAGATGTAAAAATGTTTAATGAAATAGGAGACCACCATAATGATGGCATTAGCTATCGCTGAAGTGATTATTGCTTTATGATAGTTTCTGGATTTATCAATAAAATTTAAGCCTACAAAACCAAGAAAGAGTAACAGGGTGTAAATTGCAGGAAACATTTGGAAAGCTTCGGCAAATTCTCCTTTGCATAACAAAACAAACGCTCTTTGGGTTCCGCATCCGAAACATTCTATTCCTAAGAATTTTTTACTCAGGCAAGGCAGCATGTATTTTTCCATGGTAAGCTTTTTCCGAAGCAATTTAATAAAAAAATATAAGTTATAAAATGATGTACGGGTATTTTAAAGTTTATTACTTTTGAGTTCTTAATCTGAAATAATGAAAACAATTTATATCATACTCATTTTCGCACTGATGGGGTGGGCTTTTTATGAACAGACCAAACCAGAACCCAATATTTTTATTCAGGTTATAGGTGTATTGGTTTTCTTTTTCGGAATGATGAAATTAATGTCGAAGGTATCATCAAATTCAAAAGACAAGGAGGATGACAATGTTTAATATCGGCGATAAGGTTTCGGTACTCGATGAGGATTTCAGCGGGGTAGTGGTAGGTTTTCAGAACAACCAGATTCTTATTGAAACCGAGGATGGTTTTAAAATGGCGTATTCTGCTAGTGAATTGATTAAAGAGCAAGATATCAGCGATTTAAATTCCTTTACCTCAAGTCAGAATATAAATCAGATTTTAAAAGAAAAAGAGCTTCCCAAAAAGCGTTCTTTTGAAAAAGAAAAGAAATCCCGAAAAGACGAATTCGTTTTGGAAGTCGATTTACACATCGAAAAATTAGTGCCCAATAAACGGGGAATGTCTAATTTCGACATCTTGAATCTGCAGATGGAAACCGCAAAGCGTCAATTGGATTTCGCCGTTAAAAACCGAATGCCGAAAGTGGTTTTTATCCACGGTGTGGGGGAAGGTGTTCTGAAAGCCGAACTCGATTTTCTTTTAGGTCGTTATGAAGGTATTTCGTTCCAGGATGCCAATTACCAGAAATACGGTTTAGGCGCCACGGAAGTTTATATCAAACAAAATCCAAACCGATAACTATAGGGTAATTTCATAGTCTCCAAATAAATATTCGTCATAAACAAACGAATTTTGTGAACCTACGAACTCAATTGTTTTGAATTTTATCTGATGCTTGTATCCTGTTATGGTCACTTCGTTGGTTTCCGGATCGGTAGTTGTCACTTCAGTTGTGACGATTTCAATTGTGCCTCCCGCAGCTGCATTCCATTCCTGTTGTACTGATGGACTTGCCGGCGGAACATCGGAACAAATCACGGAATCGTCTGCCTCTCCACTGTATTTACGGTATATAACTCTGTTGGTAGAAGAGATAGTTGCAATTCTTGGTTGCCCTTCCGGCGTTACTTCATTTGTAAAATATGAGGCAGGAATGTCCAGCAGTAATAATTCTTCTCCATTAATTTTAAATAAAGGATCTCTGCCGGGGTCGTCACATTTCTGTATATCAACCGAATCGAAATTGAACGTTTCCACAACCAGGTCACCGTCGTCACAAGAGGTTAAAAACAGTACGCAAATCAATAATCCGAATATCTTTTTCATAGGTAGAAGTTTAATTTACAGGCTATACTATCGTCTTTCATTTTATAAAATTTCCGATTGAAAATCATGACGACAACATAAATGGAAATACTCGGGACAAAAATAACATTTTTAGATTGCAAATGCCAATAAAAGAACTGCCGAAAATTCAGTAATATTCCTATATTTGAAAACCAAATGAAAAATTAATTTATGTCATCTAAACACCAAACCAATTATCCTGCGCTTTATACGCTTATTACCGTTTTCTTTTTTTGGGGATTTATAGCTGCCGGAAACAGCATTTTTATTCCTTATTGTAAAATTAAATTTTCACTGGATCAGTTTCAGTCACAGTTAGTTGACTTTGCATTTTATACCGCATATTATGTAGGTGCTTTATTGCTTTTCATCTTCGGAACTGCCAAACAAAAGGATATCGTGGGCAGTTGGGGATACAAGAAAAGTATCGTCTTCGGATTGTTGTTTTCCGCATTGGGAGCCGGTGCTATGATTATTGCTGTGGAAGCAAATCTTTATGCCGGAATGTTAGCCGGGTTATTTATAGTGGCTTTAGGGTTTTCATTACAGCAGACTGCCGCCAATCCGTTTGCCATTTCGCTTGGTAATCCGAAAACGGGAGCAGACCGTGTAAATTTAGGAGGGGGAATCAACTCTTTCGGTACAACCATCGGGCCTTTAGTGGTTGGATTAGCTCTTTTCGGAACCACGGCATCAGTAACGGACGCTCAAATTAAAGGTTTGCCTTTGGATAAAGCAATATTACTTTATGTATGTGTCGGTCTTTTATTTGTAGCCGCCGCAGCCATGTTTCATTTTTCTAAAAAAGTGCCAGCGGGAATTTCAGATGAACCAATGGAAAAAGCCAATAAAGCATTGCGTACTTTGGTAGTAATGACAGGTTTATTAGCCATTATGTTTGCACCGGTTTTTAACAGTTACAAAAGTGAAGAGGCACTTTCTATTGAAACTCTAGAAAAAAGAATTGAAAGTATTAAAACTGAAAATTCTAAAGATAAAATTAAAGATTTATCTGGAGACGAATTGAACAAATTCAGAGTAGAAGTTCAGAATCATGAAGCCGAAATTAAAGGTATCAGAGCCGGTTTGGAACAATCCAGAATGTACTGGCTTTTAGGTGCTTTGGTTGTTGTTGTCGGAGGATTGTTGTTCTCATATAAATCGGCTCAGAAAAACAGTGAAGGCTGGGGAGCTATGCAGTATCCGCAATTGGTTTTGGGAATGCTGGCGATTTTTACCTATGTTGGTGTGGAAGTGGCTATCGGTAGTAATTTAACCGAATTACTGAAACTGAAAGAATTCGGAGCCTTTAGTGTTTCCGACAGTGCGCCTTACATTTCCATGTATTGGGGAAGTTTGATGATTGGTCGTTGGGCAGGAGCTATCAGCGTTTTTCATCTGAATTCAGCTAAGAAAACTATGGCCTTGATTATTATTCCGTTAATTGCTTTTGCAGTGATTATCGGTGTAAATACTTTAGCTCAAAAGGACATGACACCATTGTATTACTATGTAGTTTGTATCGTTTTACAAACGGTTGCGTTCTTTATCAGTAAAGACAAACCGGCGCGTACACTGACTATTTTCTCCGTTTTCGGAGTAGTGGCTATGCTTATCGGTTTATTTTCAACTGGAACGGTTGCGATTTATGCGTTTCTTGCAGGTGGTTTGGCATGCAGCATCATGTGGCCGGCAATTTTCAGTTTGTCAATCATCGGTTTGGGTAAATATACTTCCCAAGGTTCCGCTTTTCTGGTAATGATGATTTTGGGCGGAGGAATCATTCCGCCGATTCAGGGGAAATTATCGGATATCATCGGGATTCACCAGTCGTACATTATTCCGGTATTGTGTTTTGCTTATTTATTGTTCTTCGCGGTAGCTGTAAAATCAACACTTAAGAAGCAAGGAATTGATGTGGATGAAATTGAAGCGGAAGGCGGTCACTAAATCTTAATAAAATAATAATATCCAATTCGGAGCAGGGGAAATGCCTTACCTTTGCTCCGAATTTTTTTTATATGCGAATCAACAAATATTATCTGGCCGCATTTACAGCTTTTGTGATATGGGGTTTTTTCAGTCTGGCGCTAAAACCGATTCACAATTATCCGTCATTGGACATTTTGTTTTATCGAGTTTTTTTGAGTGTTGTCCTTATCTCTGCCATCAATCTTTTTTTAAGGAGAGACGTGCTTAAGAAAGACTGGAACAACTTTAAAAAACAATCCCAATCGGATAAGAATAAAATCATTCGCGTAAATGTTGGTGGCGGAATGCTGCTCACGGCCAATTGGTTTATTTTCATTTATGTGATGAATCATATCAGCGTAAAGGCCGCTTCGTTCGCTTACTTGGTTTGCCCGATTCTGACTACCGTTTTGGCCTTTCTTATTCTGAAGGAAAAATTGAGTAAATGGCAATGGATTGCTGTAGGAATCAGTGTTTCAGGCTGCGTATTGCTTTCGTTTAACAGTTTTGCAGACATTTTTTACAGTCTGATTGTAGCCTTAACGTATGCATTTTACCTGATTTCACAACGTAAAAACACCGAAGTGGATAAATTCGTCGGACTCAATATCCAGATCCTTACCGCCGGATTGATTATTTTACCTTTTTTCCCGTCTTTTAGCGGACCGGTGCCTGTGGAAAGTCTGTTTTACATCTGTCTGATTTTTATTGTTGTGCTGTTTACGATAATTCCGTTGTTTCTGAATTTGTATGCGCTTAAAGGAGTAAATTCGTCTACGGTCGGAATTAT
The DNA here is from genome assembly GCF_000498535.1 of Flavobacterium limnosediminis JC2902. Lineage (GTDB taxonomy): Bacteria > Bacteroidota > Bacteroidia > Flavobacteriales > Flavobacteriaceae > Flavobacterium > Flavobacterium limnosediminis. The sequence continues at coordinate 203,437 of NZ_AVGG01000018.1, forward strand.
GCTGTATATCAATCCGATACTGAATTTCCTTTTAGCCGTTTTTTACTATAAGGAAGAAGTGACAGAAATTCAGATGATTTCTTATTCACTGATTTTAATTTCCATCATAGTTTTCAATGAAAAACTTATCTTTAACAGAAAATTGAAAGAAAACAGAGTTACGGATTAAAATGAAAAAAATATACCTCGATAACGCATCCACCACACCGCTTCGTCCGGAAGTTGTGGCGGAAATGACAAAAGTACTATTGGAAGATTTCGGAAATCCGTCGTCTACCCACAGTTTCGGTCGCAGTGCTAAAGTGTTGATTGAATCGGCCCGAAAGTCGATTGCAAAGCAGATTAATGCAACCGCTTCCGAGATAATTTTTACATCCTGCGGAACCGAAGCGAATAACTGGATTTTGCGTTCCTGTGTCAGAGATTTGAAAGTTGAACGCATCATTACAAGCAAAATAGAGCATCATGCGGTTTTGCATACGGTGGAAATGTTAGCGAAGGAGTACGGTATTCAGGTAGATTTTGTGAACATCAAATCCAATGGAGAAATTGATTTTACCGATTTAGTGGAATTGCTGTCACAGGGTAAAAAAACATTGGTGAGTTTAATGCATGTGAACAACGAAATCGGAACCGTTCTGAATCTTGAAAAAGCGGTCAGGCTCTGTCAGGCTCATAATGCCTTATTTCATACCGATACCGTGCAGTCCATCGGGAAAACTGAAATAGATGTACAGGAAGTGCCCATAGATTTTCTGGTTTCAAGCGCACACAAATTTCACGGTCCGAAAGGAGCAGGATTTGCGTATATCAGAAAAAACAGCGGTTTACAACCCATTTTTTTCGGAGGGGAGCAGGAGAAAGGTTTGCGCGCCGGAACGGAAGCAGTACACCAAATTGTGGGAATGGCTAAAGCATTGGACTTGGCTTATGAAAATTTAGATACTGAAAGAACTTATATTTCGGAATTAAAAAGATATGCCATTGAACGTTTGGAAATTGATTTTCCCGAGTCTAAAATTAACGGTGAGGAAACGTTTTATAATATTTTGAACGTGAATTTACCTTTGTCTGAAGAAAAAGCATCCATGCTTTTGTTTCATTTAGACATGAAAGGAATTGCCGTTTCCCGTGGCAGTGCCTGTCAGAGCGGAAGTGTAAAACGTTCTCATGTTTTAGCTGAAATTCTTGACAATGAAGAAATTAAAAAACCGAATCTGCGAATTTCTTTCAGTCATTACAATACAAAAGAAGATATTGATGTATTGATCGAAACCTTAAAAAGTGTGTAAAGTGATTTCGGTATAAAAAGGTTGTCATTCTGACAAAGGAGGAATCTCATCATCACTATTCTGAAATTTAGAGATTTTCCAGTTTAGGTTTTGAATGCATCATTTTTCCTTTTCCTTTTTTTCTGCTTCTTTCTTTTCTTTATCCTGTTTTTTAAAATAACCTTTAAAAAGGAAATTATGTCTCATAGCTTCCATATTTTCGTTTAGTTTTATACTTGCTTTGTTGATGTTGGTCATGGTGGAATCTATTTTCTGAACCAGTTCCGGATTATTGGAAAGATAATTTAAGGCTCCTTTTCCTTCTTTGGCATTGGTAATTGTCGCGTTTAGGTTTTCTACGACTTTGTCAATTTTTGCGCTTGAACTTTCAAGGTTTTTTACGATTCGTTTTATTGAATTGGCAGCCGCGGTATCATTAATCACACCAATAACATTATCTTTTTTATTTAATGAAGCCATCAATTGGTTTAAACTTGTTGCAGATTCGTTAATTCCCTGACTCGTTTGTTTTAGATACATCATGGTTTCTTTCAAATCGGTAGCCATGTCAGCATCGCTTATCAACATGCCAACAGTTCCTTTTCCTTCGGAAATTTCTTTTGTTATTTTTATCAGATTGGCAGTCAGTACGGCTGCATTTTCATTTGTTACACTTAATGTTTTCATCATATCTTCGGTACGAATTCGACTTAAGGATTTAATAACATCTCCTTCTTTTACTGATGGAGCGTTGCTTTCTCCCGGGAGAATATTAATAATCTTATTGCCAACTAAGCCGTCAGAGCTGATTGTGGCGACAGCATCTTTATCTATGTATGGGAGAATTTTATTGTCTATGTCCATATTCACCCGAATCACTGTGTCGTTAATCATCTCAATATTTGTTACCGTTCCCACATTTATTCCGGAATAACGTACATTATTTCCAAGTTGTAATCCGTTTACATTATTAAAAATGCTACTGATGCTGGAGGTTTTGCCAAACATATTTTGTTTTTTACCAATAAAATATACAGCGGCAATAAAGATTATTAATCCTACCAAGACAAATAGTCCGAGTTGTATTTTCTGTGCATTTGTCTTTTCCATTTTTTCTGTTATTTAAAGAAAGCCTGTACTTTAGCGTCTTTTGATGAAGAAAGTTCCTGAAAAGTTCCTTCGATATAGTTGATTCCATCTATCAATAAAATCATGCGGTTTGCAATTACACGGGCGCAGTCGACGTCATGTGTTATTATAAGCGAAGATGTTTTGTATTTTTTCTGCACCGATTGCATCAGCATAATAATTTCTTTTGACGTGATAGGATCTAGTCCGGTTGTTGGTTCATCATATAATATTATTTTGGGTTGTAATATTAATGTCCTGGCCAAAGCAATTCGGCGTTTCATTCCCCCAGACAATTCACTGGGCATTAAATTAATAGCATCTTCCAAACCTACACTTTGCAAAGCTTCGGTCACTAACGGAGTAGTGTCTTCAATAATACCAAACTTCTTGGGATGTCTTCGTAATGGAAATTCGAGATTCTCCCTGACCGACATCGAATCGTAAAGGGCACTTCCCTGAAAAAGAAAACCAATTTCTGTTCGTATTTCATCCATTTCATCCCGTTCGAGTTTTACAATATCTTTTCCCATAATCTCGATTGAACCGCTGTCAACTTCTTCAAGTCCGATAAGGCACTTTATCATTACCGATTTACCTGAGCCCGATTTTCCCATAATTACCAGATTTTCTCCTTCATAAAGTTCCATATTAAAACCATTCAATACATTATTGTCACCATAGCTTTTCATTAGGTTTTTGATTTTTATAACGGGGTTATTTGAAGTTGATGCTTCCATAATTATAAGCTGTAGAATATATCAGTAACAAGGACAGCAATAAAATCTATTATAAAAAGAAGCATTGAAGTGTAAACTACTGCTGAATTTGCAGCAATTCCCACACCGGCAGTACCTTTTTTACAGTTATACCCTTTAAAGCAACCCACTAATCCAATCGCAAACCCAAAAAAGAAAGTTTTAATAGTGGATGGAATGAGATCGCTAAATTCTAAATGTTTAAAAACCAGGTTGTAATACAATAAGAAGGAGACATTTCCTTTTGTGTTTTCAACGAGAAAGGAACCATAAATGGCAATGGCATCTGCAAAGAAAACCAGAATAGGGAGCATTAATGTAGTTGCCAAAATTCGGGTTACCACTAAATATTTGAACGGATTGGTTCCTGAAACTTCCATCGCATCAATTTGCTCGGTCACCCGCATTGAACCTAATTCGGCGCCGATCCCCGAACCAATTCTTCCGGCACAAATCAAGGCTGTAATGATGGGGCCTATTTCGCGGATGATAGAAATACTAACCATGGAAGGCATCCATGATACAGCGCCAAATTGCTGAAGGGTAGGGCGGGATTGCAGTGTGAAAACCAACCCGATGATAAATCCGGTTACGGCAACCAACAGCAGCGATTGGTTTCCCATATTGTAACATTGTCGCAGAAATTCCCTGAATTCATAGGGTTTTTTGAATACTTCTTTAAAAAAACGACCCGAGAAATAGGAGAGTTCACCAATTTCCGCAAAAAATGTTTGTACAGGTTCAGGTATTTTTAAAATTGTATTCATCTAATGTATTCATTTTTAGATAAAAAGCTACTCAAATATAAGCTTTTTCTGAGAGCAAATCCCTATTCATTTACAAATAGTTACAAATGATAAATCCGTTATGTTTTTACGATAACGGATTTATCTTCAGATTTAAAACGCTTTAAACTACACTTGATGCTTACGGTTTAAGCAAAACATACTACTCAGCTGTTGTAGGATCGATGATTGAAGCTACCGGACTCACGGAATTGACCGGAAATCCACCCTGTTTTGCATGCTCGCGAACCATTTCTTCGTTTGGTGCGATATAAACGCAATAAATTTTGTCGGTTGTCACATAACTGTGGACCCATTGAATTTCAGATCCCATTTTTCTCAATACTCCGCAAGAAGTTTCGGAAATGTCTTTTAATTGTTCTGAGGTAAGTTTACCTGCTCCGGGAATTTCCCTTTCGATTACATACTTTGGCATACTGTTTTTTTTTTTTTCTGATCAGTTGATTTTTTGTTGTCTGCATGTTTTTGTGGGGCCGGATTTCACTTTTAAGATCGGTATTTTAAAAGTAAACTTAAAGTTACGTATTAATACTTTTTCTTGGCAATTCGCGGTAAGCTTAATCGTTGTAAAATTGAAAAAATCCGTTCTGTGAAATAGAACGGATTTTTTATCATGACGAAACTCTTTATTTTTTAGGGGCTGGAACTGCCGGCGTTTTCGGTTTTTTGTTGCCCGGATGTTTTATTTCGGTAACAACCATCTTTATTGGAGATACACCAAGATTCTTTGCCATGTGTGTTACAGCTGGAATGAAGATCGCGTCTCCTGCTTTAATGTCCATTGCTACAGGAGCCTTACCTTTGTCGGTGATTTCTATTTTTCCGTCCGTAAGTGCATAGGCGACATGATTGGGATGACTGTGCCACGGAGTGGATTGTCCGGGTGCTAGTTCAATTTGAATTACCCTGACATTATCATTGTCCAGAACTACTTTTTTGTAGATGTCCGGAGCCACCATAACGGGATCTTGGGCATAAAGTGAGTTACAGAGCACAGAAGATACCCCGAACAGCAGTAACATTGTAATCAATTTAATTGGTTTCATTGCATTGTTTTTTCATTTTTTAGTTGCGCGGTATTTGTTTGTTTTCTGTTTCATCTTGTTTAAAACAAGTACATGGCTCGGTTTTTACAAAAAACAGCAATGAAGATTAAGGTAAGATGGGTTGGGGGTACTTCCATAATCCGCGAAGAAACTACGGGTAATGGTTTTGTTAAAACGCTAAAAAACAGTTGGTTACAAGTTGCTAAATTACAAAAAATCAGTTAGATTTCGTTTGGTTTTTTAGGGAATATGAATTTTTATGTTATCATATTAAAAAGATTATGATTTACTTTTCAGAATCAAAGAGAAGCGATTACGCTGAAGCAATAAAAAAAACCGTCGCATTTTCATGGGACGGTTTTTTAATATTTCTGAATTCTAATTTCAAATTACAAGTGGATTACTTCTCCGTAAGCCTCAGCTACAGCTTCCATAACCGCTTCACTCATGGTAGGGTGAGGGTGAACTGCTTTCAAGATTTCGTGACCTGTAGTTTCCAGTTTACGAGCTACAACTGCTTCAGCAATCATATCGGTAACGCCGGCACCAATCATGTGGCAACCTAACCATTCTCCGTATTTAGCATCGAAAATTACTTTTACGAATCCGTCCGGAGTTCCGGCAGCTTTGGCTTTTCCTGATGCAGAGAACGGGAATTTACCAATTTTCAGTTCGTATCCTTTTTCCTTTGCTTGTTTTTCGGTTAAACCTACTGAAGCGATTTCAGGAGTAGCATACGTACAACCCGGAATGTTTCCGTAATCTAACGGTTCAACGTGTAGACCAGCGATTTTCTCAACACACAAAATTCCTTCAGCAGAAGCTACGTGAGCTAAAGCCTGTCCAGGAGTTACATCACCAATTGCGTAGTAACCCGGAATGTTTGTCTGGTAGTAATCGTTTACTAAGATTTTATCTTTATCAGTAGCAATACCTGTTTCTTCTAATCCGATGTTTTCGATGTTGGTCTTGATTCCAACAGCAGAAAGTAAAATATCTGCTTCTAAAACTTCTTCTCCTTTAGCAGTTTTAACGAAAGCTTTCACTCCGTTTCCACTTGTATCGATACGCTCTACAGAAGAGTTTGTCATTACAGTGATTCCTGCTTTTTTCAATGAACGCTCAAATTGTTTTGAGATATCTTCGTCTTCCACCGGAACTACGTTTGGCATGAATTCAACGATAGTAACTTCTGTTCCCATCGCGTTATAGAAATGTGCGAATTCCACTCCGATAGCTCCTGAACCTACAACAATCATTTTCTTTGGTTGCTCCGGTAATACCATCGCCTGACGGTATCCGATTACTTTTTTACCGTCTTGTGGTAAGTTTGGTAATTCACGGGAACGTGCTCCGGTTGCGATAATGATATGGTCAGCAGTATATTCGGTTACTTTTCCGTCAGCAGCAGTAACGTCTACTTTTTTGCCCGGTTTCACTTTTCCGAAACCGTCAATAACGTCAATTTTATTTTTCTTCATTAAGAACTGAACGCCTTTGCTCATTCCTTCTGCCACACCGCGCGAACGTGCGATAACAGCGTTGAAGTCTTTATCAAATTCCTTTACGGTTAAACCATAATCGGAAGCATGTTTTAGGTAATCAAAAACCTGAGCCGATTTTAATAACGCTTTTGTTGGAATACAACCCCAGTTAAGGCAGATTCCGCCAAGGTTTTCTTTTTCGATAACGGCTACTTTAAAGCCTAATTGTGATGCTCTGATGGCAGTTACATATCCGCCCGGACCACTTCCTAAAACAATAATATCGTATTTCATTTTCTAAGGTGTTATTATATTAAGTTGATATTCACCGCATAAAGGTATTAAATATCAGGTTTAATTTCAGCGTACGAAAATAGGGATTTATTTGCTTTTTAAGAAAGGTAAATCCCAAAAAAAGTTACTGATTAAGTAAAAAATCGCAACTGTAAACTGAAAAGTCTTACAATCCATTTTGCTTTCTGATGGGGTTTGTGCTTTGGCGATTATGGCTTCTAAAAATTTCAAGCCACGGATTACACAGATTTACACAGATTAATCAGTGCTAATTCTCAAATCTATGGCAAAGAAAATATAATTATAGTCTGAAAATTAAGCCTATTATGAAATTTCATTGGATAAAAACTGCGATTCGTATAAGTTTTTGTAGAAACCTTCCTGTTTGCCTATTAATTCATAATGTTTGCCTTCTTCCACAATCATTCCCTTGTCCATTACAATGATTTTATCTGCATTTATAACGGTTGCCAGACGGTGTGCAATCACAATGGAAGTTCTTCCTTTCGTGATTTTTTCAGTTGCTTTCTGAATCAGTTCTTCCGAATAAGTGTCAATCGACGATGTAGCTTCATCCAAAATTAAAATGCTCGGATAACTCACATACGCGCGTAAAAAGGCAATAAGCTGTCTTTGTCCCGATGATAACATGGCACCACGCTCCTTTACGTTATAATCATAACCTTCGGGTAACGTCATAATGAAATCGTGAACACCAATTTTTTGTGCCGCTTCTATAACTTCTTCCCTTGAAATAGCAGGATTGTTTAAGGTGATGTTGTTCAGAATAGTGTCGGCGAATAGAAAAACATCCTGTAAAACAATGGCGATTTGTCGGCGCAAACTGTCCAGATCAAAATCGTTAATATTGGTGCCGTCAATTAAAATTCGTCCGTCGCTGATTTCGTAAAAACGGTTCAGTAGATTGATAATGGTTGATTTTCCGGCTCCGGTAGCACCAACAATGGCAATGGTTTCCCCTGCATTTACATTCAGATTGATGCCTTTTAGAACTTCTTCTCCTTCTATGTAACTGAAATGTACATTCTCCAGTTTGATTTCACCATTAAAATGTCCTGCCATCTCGGTTCCGTTTTTCTGAACCAGGTCTTCGCGTTCCAAAATCTCAAAAACACGTTCGGCGGCGATAATCCCCATCTGCATCACGTTGAATTTATCCGCAATCTGACGTAACGGGTTGAATAGCATACCAATAAGCATCGTGTAAGCAAACAAATCCCCGAATGTCGTCATGGTGTCTCCATGCATGATGTTCCAGCCTCCGTACCAAACCACCAAACCTAAGGTCAGCGATGATAAAATATCGGCAATAGGGAAGAAAATGGAGTTGTATAATATATTTTTTAACCAAGCCTTATTGTGTAACTGGTTGATTTGTTTGAATTTTTCCAATTCGATTTCTTCACGGTTGAACAACTGCACGATTTTCATTCCGGTAACGCGCTCCTGTACAAACGTATTCAGATTGGCTACCTGATTACGAACTTCCTCGAAAGCAATTTTCATTTTCTGCTGAAAAATCCGTGTCGCATACAACAAAATCGGCATCCCTAGTACGACTATAAAACTCAGTTTCCAGTTCATGTAGAACATGATTCCGAGAACCACGACCATCTTCATCAAATCACTCACAATCATGAACAATCCCTGACTGAAGATACTGGCAATGGATTCGATATCGGTAACCGAACGGGTCACGAGTTTACCAACCGGCTCGTGGTCGAAGTATTTCATCCGGAAGGTTGTGATATGATGGAATAACTTTTCGCGGATGTCTTTCACAATGTCCTGTCCCAACCAACTCGCCCAATAGGTAAAGTAAAATTGCGAACCGACTTCGAGTACCAAAACAATACCCATTAATACGATGTAGTACAACAGTCCCGCCTGATCGTGTTCTGTTAGGTAAGTATCCACCGTTTGTTTTAATAAATAGGGGCGAACCGCAGCGAAAACGGAAAGCGTAATCGAAAACAATACAACCATGTAAAGCCTGTTTTTATAGGGCTTCGCATAGTGCATTACTTTTTTGAGTGATATGGATTGGATGACTTTCATTAGTGTTTGTGAAGATACGGATAAATTACTTTGGTTAAATACAAACCATGAGCAGGTACCGAAAATCCGGCATTCCCCCTGTTTTTACTTTCAATTATTTTTCGGAAATCGTCAAGGGAAATTTTTCCGATGCCGACACCGATTAACGTTCCCACAATTGCCCGAACCATGTTTCTCAGAAAACGATCAGCTGTAATGGTAAACACCAGTCTTGTTCCGTTTTGTTGCCAAAAAGCTTCTTTAATAACGCAATTAAACGTTCTTACATCGGAATGTGTTTTCGAAAAGCACTCGAAATCGATGTAATCAAACAAAATTTTAGCGGCTTCGTTCATTTTTTCCACGTCAAGCGGATGAAAATGGTACCAGCTTCCTTCGTTTTCAAAGGCATCTTTAAAAGTATGAATGTGGTATTCGTAAGTTCTGCTGGTGGCATCAAACCGTGCATGTGCGTCATCGTGAAGTGGAACTAATCTGTATACCACGATGTCTTTCGGTAAAAAGGAATTCAGTTTTTTAGTCCAATAGACAGAATCCAGCGTTTCTTCATAATCAAAATGAGCATACATTTGTTTGGCATGTACACCTGCATCGGTACGCCCTGCGCCCATAAGTTCAATCTCTTTTTTCAGCAAAAGCGATAAAGCTTTGGTTAAAGTTTCCTGTACGGATGCTGATTGTGGCTGGTATTGCCAACCGTGGTAGTTTTTTCCGTTGTATGCGAATTCGATGAAATATCTCAAGGTGTAAAAGGTAGCAAAGTTACAAAGTGTCAAAGTTACGAAGAATTTTCTTTTTAAAGGTGCTGAGGCGCTAAGGTACTGAGGTGCTGAGGGAAGTAAGAGATAAGGGATAAGGGATAAGGGATAAGGGATAAGGGATAAGGGATAAGGGATAAGGGATAAGGGATAAGGGGCAAGAAGGAAGAGGGTGGAAGGTTGAATCAGGGATATGGAAGGATATTTTAAGGACACAGAAGCATATTTTGATGTCACGGAAGAGTATTTGAAGCACCCGGAAGACCATTTCAAGCACTCGGAAGCTCGTTTCAATCACTCGGAAGCTCGTTTCAAGCACACGGAAGCACGTTTCAAGGGTAAGATTGAGCTTCCGTCTTTATTTTGACAGGTACTAAGGAAATAAGGTGCTAAGATGCTTAGGAACTAAGGTGTTGAGGGAGAGATGTTGATGGTGTTGCCAGATAATTTGTTCGATTCTGAAGTTGTGAATTGTTCATGGTATGTTTACCTTAGCAACTCAGAAACTCAAATTAAGGTGCTAAGGCTCCAAGATACAAAAGCTTTGAAGGATTTTGCATAAGTAATTGATGAGAATTTATTTCGATTAGTAAATTCCTTTTAGGATATTTGCCTTAGAACCTCAGGACCTTAGCGCCTCAGCACCTTCAAAAAAACAAATGAAAAAAATCCTCCTCCTTTCCGATACCCACAGCCATATAGATGAAACCATTTTAAAATATGTCCGCATGGCCGATGAAGTGTGGCATGCAGGTGACATCGGTGATTTAGTTGTTACGGACACGATTAAGAAAATTAAACCCTTGCGGGCTGTTTACGGCAATATCGACGATACTAAAGCCCGTTTGGAATTTCCGTTACACAACCGGTTTATGTGTGAAGGGGTGGATGTCTGGATTACACATATTGGTGGTTATCCGGGGAAATACAATCAGGATATTCGCAGTGAGATTAAATCAAATCCGCCGAAACTGTTCATCTGTGGGCATTCGCATATCCTGAAAGTACAGTTTGATAAGGAACTGAATTTATTGCATATGAATCCGGGTGCGGCAGGAAAACACGGTTTTCATCAGGTGAGAACCATGTTGCAGTTTGAAATCGACGGTGATAAAATTCAGAATCTAAACGTTGTGGAAATCGGAAACCGTGTCTGATTTCAATTCCGGAACCTTTACTTTGATGTAAATCAGCACGCCGGATTTTTCTTTGGAACTGATAGAAATATTTCCGTTTAAGCTTTTAACCCGTGTTTTTATCTGCGAAAGTCCGAGGCCTTCTTTTTGTTTTTGTTTTCCTTCTTTGTTATTGAAACCTTTTCCGTTGTCTTCGATGGTAATGGAAAGCTGATCATCGTCTTTGTCGAGGGTTAAAAAAGCTTCCGAAGCATTGCTGTGCTTTATGATGTTGTTGAATAATTCGGCAACGATAAAATACAATTTCATTTCAAACTCATTCTGAAAACGGATTTCCTCTTGAATAAAATTGTTAAACTGAAAATGAATCAGTGAATTGGAATTCTTTTCACACAAATCCTCAAAAGCGGCAATTAAACCTAATTTTTCCAATACGGGCGGAATCAGGTCATGCGATAAATCACGCACTTTATCATGCGCTTCTTTAATAATCGCTTTGGTTTTTTTGAGTTCGCCGTCAATCTCCGGATGATTCGCTTCGAACGCCATTAAATGCAAACTTGCTGATGATAACAGCGCACTGATATTGTCGTGTAAAACTCCTGATAATCGCTTGCGTTCCTCTTCCTGACCGTCTATGGTAGCATTCACAAGATTTTGCTGTACACTGTGATTAAGGTCTTTCAGTTTGTTTTTTTGTTTCAGCCTTAAATTCTGATAGAAAAAGTAAAATAAAACACCTGCTAAGGCTAACAGGGCCAGCAGCAGATAGAACATCTTTTCGCTTTTAAGCTGTTTTTGTTTTAACAGCTGTTCCTGTTCTTTGAATTTGATTTCGGCTTTTTCCAGTTCATATTTGGTACGCATGCCTTCAATTTCACTGTCAAATTTATTTTGAACGGCATAATATGTATAGTCTGCATATTTATTCAAATAGTTATTTGCAGATTTAAGGTCTCCCGACTTTTCATAAACCAATGAGATATTCAAATAGCACGTGGAAAGAATTTCATTCAAGGAGTCATTTTTGTTTTCTTCAATCAGTTGCAGATAAATGTCTTTTGCTTTTTTATAATCGATTTCTTCCGCTAAATAGTGCACCCCCAAATTACTTTTGGCAGAGTTGATGATGTATTTATCTTTTGATTTTTCGGCATAAATAACACTGGAGTCCAAATATTTCTTAGCGATATCTCTTTCTTTTATATAATTATAAAACACAAAGTGATTGTTATAAACTTCCGCTATTTTTTTATTGTCCTTTATTTTTTTGGCTCCTTTTAAGGTTGGTTCTAAGTATTTATATGAATTTTGCGTGTCCATTACAGAGAGGTAAGCGGACAGGATATTGTAATTCAACTGAAAAATGACAGTATCGTTTTTTGAAACAGTTGCCGTTTTCATTCCTTTCTGAGCAATATCAATGGCTTTGTCAAACCGCTGTAATCTAAAATAGGTTCTTGCCAATTCGGGATACAATTTTACTTTTTCAAAATCAGAAGTGTTCTTTAGTTTTGAAAGCGACTCATAGATTAGTTTTAAAGAGCGTTTAGGATCTTTAATGTCATTGGTTAATAAAGTCGTTTTGTTGGTAATTTGTCTGATGTAATTGGAATATTGTTTTTTGGTGAAAAAATATGCGGCTTTTTTATCCGAATAATCAAAAGCTTTCTGAAACTGATTGTTTTCTTTGTAATATGCAAAAGAATCTTTCACGGTCTTTTGCTGTGAAAAGGCCGTGAAAGAAATAAGGAGCAGTATTAGCTGTTTTTTTAGCAAATTAATTTGTGATAACTACTCTTGGTTTTGTTGAAGTTACTCCGTTAAGTGTTTGCTGAAAAACTACATCTAAAAGACTATTAACAGAATTTAAGGTATACGTTTCGGTGTTATAAGTTGAGGCAGGCTGTGACTGACCGGAATTTAACTGAATGCTGATGGTGTTAATGTTTTTTTCAGAATCGTAATCTGTCGTGTAATTGCAATTGGTTGGAATTTCGAAATTAAATTCGAATTCGTCTTCCGAGAGTGACTGAAATCCATAGTTTCCTAAAAGCGCCATAATTTGTTTTTTAAAGGTTATAATTTATTGATTGATTAAATTGTGTTTCAAGGCAAATTTCACCAATCCGATGGTGGTTTTAAGGTTCAGTTTTTTGAGAAGGTTTTTACGATGTGTTTCTACGGTATTCACACTGATGAATAAGGCATCGCTTATTTCTTTACCGCTGTATTCTAGAGAGATGAGTTTCAGTATTTCAATTTCACGGTCTGTTATGTGTTCCAGATTGACGGGTCCTGTTGTCTTACGTACCTGTTTTGTATTTTCGGTAAAGGATTGGAAAATTTTCTCACGAACAGATTTCGAATAAAATTCTTCGCCCCCATAAACCGAATTTATGGCTTCAATAATGTCGTCTCCGGCGGATTGTTTGGTGAGGTAACCTTTTGCGCCCAATTGTAAAACCTGTTTTATGAGTTTCAGATCATCGAAACTTGAAAAAACAATTATGTTACAAGAGAAGCCTTTGGTATTAAATTCTTTGAGGACTTCGATACCGTCTTTTGCCGGCATATTGATATCCATTATTAAGATGTCGATATTTTTATCCGCAACTTCCTCCACAAGGTTTTTTCCGGAGAGGGAATAGCCAACCACTTCAAAGTTTTTATTGGTATTTAAAACGGCAATAAGTCCGTCGATAAGGATCTGATGGTCGTCGGCAAGGTAGATGCGTATTTTTTCTGACATTCTCTAAAATTGATATTTCCAAATGTAAGATTTATTTCTAAAAGTACCATCACCAATTTCGGTGATTTTGTATCACCAATTTTGGTGATAAGTGAAATGGTAATTTTGGTCTTTCTGATTCTGTTTAACGATAGTTCAGTGCATAAAAAAATCCGAACCAGTTAAGATTCGGATTTTCCGCGCACTAATAAACTAAGATGATAGGTTTATCGTAATCGGTCTACAGATTTTACAAGATCTTCATCCTTTTTGATGGCTTTATTGGCTAAAACCAACAAGACGATAGAAACAATCGGAAGAAACATCCCAATACCCTTCTCAGAAACCGTAGTTTCTCCGGATAAGCTTAGTAAGCGATACACAAATAATCCTAGTAATATAAAGTTCAATATTATGTTCAGTCGGTTCATCACAAACTGATTTTGTCTTTTCTTGAAACTGAAGATACTAACCAATGAAAGTGTAGTACATAAACCGAAAATGGCAGCATAAGGCAAATCCAACATGAAATAGAAATCTTTTCCCTCAGCATCTTTCCATAACGGAAAAACAAAAGGTAAAACCCCTGAGCAAACAAAGGCAAGGAAAAGATAAACAGTTTGAATTCTTTGTATCATTTTTTGGTTTATTGTGTGACAAAAATAGTTTCTTTTTCCTTAAAATACTATTGTTTTTTAAATAAAATTCGTATTATTGCAGTACAAAATCGTAAGTACTTCATTCTGCGATTATTTCAATTCAAAAAAGATCCTTACCCAAATTCTAGTATCACATTACCTTAATTAAATTCAGATACACTACATGTTTGATATTTCTGTGTTAAAAGAAATGAAGCTTCCTGAGCTTCAAGAAATTGCTAAAATTGCTAAAATCAATAAATACCGGTATCTTAAAAAAGACGAATTGGTTTATCAGATTTTAGATTACCAGGCGGCCAACCCTGAGGTCGTTAAGCCTGCATTGCCTGAAGCACCGCAACAGGAGGAAAAGGCTAAACGTGCTCGTATCGCGCCAATCAAAGGTGAAAAGAAAGCACCTGTTCAAATCGAAAAAAAACCATTCACGCCCAAAGAAGAAAAGAAAGTTGTTGAAACCGCAGTGAAAGAAGCTGCTGCTGAAAAGCCAACTGAAGCTAGTGAAGAAAAGCGTGAACCCTTCGTAAATAAAAAGAAAGAGTTTATTAAAAAACCACGATTTACGAAAGAAAATAATCAGAATGCCCCAATCCGACCGGCACAAAATAAAGAAGCTGAAGAAGTAGCTGCTATTTCTGAAGTGTCGGAACCTACGGCTGAAGTACCGGCCATTAAACCTCAAAACCCTAATCAGGGAGGAAACCAAAATCCGAATCAAAACCAAAATCCGAATCAGAAACACAAAAAACAAAATTTCAGAGAACCTGATTATGAGTTCGACGGAATTATTGAAAGTGAAGGTGTTTTGGAAATGATGCCTGACGGTTACGGATTTTTACGTTCCTCTGATTATAATTACTTAGCATCTCCTGATGATATTTATTTGTCGACATCTCAAATTCGTTTATTCGGATTAAAAACGGGGGATACCGTAAAAGGAGTTGTACGTCCGCCAAAAGAAGGTGAAAAATATTTCCCTTTGGTTAAGGTATTGAAAATTAACGGACATGATCCTCAGGTTGTTCGTGACAGAATATCGTTTGAACATTTAACTCCGGTTTTCCCAACTGAAAAATTCCGTTTAGCAGAAAGACAAAGCACTATTTCCACACGGGTTATCGATTTGTTTTCGCCAATTGGAAAAGGACAGCGTGGTATGATCGTGGCACAGCCGAAAACAGGTAAAACGATGTTGTTGAAAGACATTGCCAATGCCATTGCGGCGAATCATCCGGAAGTATATTTAATTGTATTACTGATTGACGAACGTCCGGAAGAGGTAACCGATATGCAGCGTAGTGTAAGGGGAGAAGTTATCGCTTCCACTTTCGACAGAGAGCCGCAGGAACACGTTAAAATTGCCAATATTGTTTTGGAAAAAGCAAAACGCTTGGTAGAATGTGGTCATGATGTTGTGGTATTGTTGGATTCGATTACGCGTCTGGCAAGAGCTTATAATACGGTTCAACCGGCATCCGGAAAAGTATTGAGTGGTGGTGTGGATGCGAATGCGTTACAAAAACCGAAACGTTTCTTCGGAGCAGCCCGTAATGTTGAAAACGGAGGTTCGTTAAGTATCATCGCAACGGCCTTAACCGAAACCGGTTCGAAAATGGACGAAGTAATCTTTGAAGAATTCAAAGGAACAGGTAACATGGAATTGCAGTTGGACAGAAAAATTGCCAACAGACGTATTTTCCCTGCTATCGATCTTACTTCTTCAAGTACGCGTCGTGATGATTTGTTATTGGATGAGAATACGATTCAGAGAATGTGGATTATGCGTAAATACCTTGCGGATATGAATCCGGTCGAAGCGATGGATTTCATCAACGACCGATTCAAGAAAACAAGAAACAACGAAGAGTTCCTGATTTCAATGAACGACTAGATAGAAAGAAAGAAGAGAGGTTTATGCCTCTCTTTTTTTATGTTGTAAAATCAATAGTGTTGTAAATATCAGAAACGGCATGGTGGAGAGGATCATTTTTATGTTAAATGATAAAATTGCTGCTGTTAAGATTAAAAGTACGATACAGGCAAGAAGAGCCACACCGATGAAATTCATTCTTTTGGAACAGTTGTTTTTTATAATACAGATTAACATCAGCAGTTGACCTGTAAAACCACTTAAAATGAGTGGATGTGTTATGGTGTCAATCAAGTTTTTCTGGTGAAAAAGCAGATCGTATTCGACTTCAAATAAAAACGAATGTTGATCTTTTCCCCATTCCATATAGCATAGCAATGAGGAGAGTAGAATACCGATATTCAGGAATCGTTTCATCTTATGAAAGGTACAAAAAAAATCCACTGTTAAAGTGGATTTTCATAAGCTGAATTTAATTCACAAGTATTTTTCTGGTCGTTGTCTGATTATCCGAAGAAGATAATTTTACGAAATAAAATCCTTGAGGTAAGTTTTCCAAAGTATATGTATTCTGAACGCTGTTCGGTTTTTTGATATTCTTAATCACCTGACCGTTGATGTTGATCAACTGGATTTCATTCAATTCCGTTTCCGATGTAATGTTGATTCGGTTGTCTTTTGTCGGGTTCGGATAGATTGAAATGTTTGCTAAAGTTTCGAAAGATTCAGTAGGCAATAAATCTACAGTTGCACATTGTGAAGCCCAAATATTGCAGATATATTCCGGGTGGTCAATATATGGATTTCTGTTTCCCTGATAGGTGTAAATAGCATTGTTTTGTGCGATTTCCTTAGGAGAAACCGGGTCTTGTCTGTGCCATTTGATCAATAATAGGATGAAGTTATCTGAAAAAACTTTATTTATTGAACCGTCGAACATGTTTTTTGCTTCACACGTTGCGCCATTTGCAGCTGTGTAAAAATCATCCATTGAATCCTCGTATCGAGTTGCAAAATAAAAGAATGCTCTTGCGATATCGCCTTTAAATTCATTTATAGGTTCAAAAACAGTTCCACTATAATTAGAATAGCCATTAATAGTGTTTGATCCCCTTTTAGATCCATTTGAGGAAATATAACTTCCAGAAGCAACGACCCCAAAAGGTAGATTATTCCTGTCTCCATTAACTTTTCCATCTGACGGAAAAACATGGAAAGGGTCATTTTTCATCGGGTCAACGGCAAAATCATCAAAGTAGGATTGTGGAACTAAATGCTCTCTATTATAGCAATTCCCTTCGGCTGTATAATTCCCACATTGTTGGCTGGTACTTGTGTATTCGTAATTGTCAGCCCCGGCAGGTTTTTCAGAATAGATATCTAATAAAGAACCATTGTTTTCATAATAATTATCTCTCCAGGCCGATTGTGTATACAAAGTCCATAGAGCATTGTATCCCTGATCGATATGACCTGTAGATATAATGGTCTTTAATTGTGTTTTTAAGGTATACCCCGTTCCGGTAGCCGCATTATAATAGCCTGCCGGAATTTGAGCAAAACCATAAGAAATACTCAACAACAATACTAATGAGTAGATTTTTTTCATTTGGGGTGAAATTTATTGTTTTCGGTCTAATAAAGCCATGTAAAAACCATCAAAACCTGATTCTGAAGCCAAGACTTTCACATCCTTCACGAAAGTAAAGTTTTTTCCGCTTTCAGTTTTTAAGAATTTCTCAATTTGCTCCTGATTTTCGGAAGGTAACACGGAACAAGTGGCATATACTAACTTTCCGCCCGGCTTCACAATTTTGGAATAACTTTCCAAAACTTCCGCCTGAACTTTTTTAATGTTATCGATGAATTCCGGTTGTAATTTCCATTTACTGTCAGGATTACGTTTTAAAACGCCCAAACCGCTACATGGAGCATCAATCAGAACTCTGTCGGCTTTCTCATAAAGTTTTTTAATCACTTTCGTGTTTTCAATCACACGTGGTTCGATGTTGAAAGCGCCATTTCTTTTCGCACGAAGTTTTAACTGTTTCAGTTTGCTTTCGTATAAATCCATCGCGATCAATTGTCCTTTGTTTTCCATTAAGGAAGCAATGTGTAGTGTTTTTCCACCCGCGCCTGCGCAAGTGTCCACAACTCTCATTCCAGGTTTTACGTCTAAGAAACGTGCTACCAATTGAGATGAAGCATCCTGAACTTCAAACAAACCTTCTTTAAAGGCGTCTGTTAAAAATACATTAGCTCTTTCTTTTAAAATTAATGCGTCCGGATATTCTGCGGGAGTTATGGTATCGATATCCAAATCCATTAAGATAGCGCGAAGCTTTTCTCTGGTTGTTTTCAACGTATTGACACGCAAAATTACTTTCGCCTGTTCGTTTTGAGCAGCCAATTCTTTGGTCCAGATTTCTTCGCCTAATTCCTTCACGCCCAATTCGTCCATCCAATCCGGAATAGACTCACGGAAACGTCGGTCTTTGGAAAGTTCATCAAAACGACCTTTGATTTTTCGAACCGGAGTCGATTCAAAATATTTCCAGTCGGGTAGGGTATAACCGCGTAAAACGGCCCAGACCGCGAACATTCTCCAGATGTTGTCTCTGTCGTAAGGTTCTTTTACTTCGGCAATTTCAGCATATAAACGCTTCCATCGAACGATTTCATAAATGGTTTCGGCAACAAATTTTCGGTCATGGCTTCCCCAGCGTTTGTCTTTTTTCAAAGCAAAAGCTACCATTTTATCGGCATATTGTCCTTCATTGAAAATCGCCATCAGCGAATCAATGGTTGTAAATACTAAGTTTCTGTGTAATCTCATCGTAAAAAAATAAGCCTGCAAAGATAGGTAATTTATCTGGTAGTATGACTTATCTGTATTTTTTTATAAAAGAAGAAGGGGTTTCACCGCATTTTTTTCTGAAAAGTCGCGAAAAATAGGCGTAATCTTCATAGCCTAACTGGTCTGCAATCTGATTAAAACTTAATTTCTGAGCTATGATTTCACGTTTGGCTTCCAGAAAAACCCGATCCAGAATGATATCTGTAGTGGTTTTTCCAATCATATTCTGCGCAATTCTGTTAAGGTGTTTCGGAGAAATGTTTAACCAATCCGCATATTGTGATGGTGATTTTTCGGTTTTAAAATATTGCTCTACCAAATGTTCAAATTCCTGAAATTTAGTGGTATAGGAATTCTGCGGAATAACTTCCATCTCGTTTTTCTGAATATAATGCCGTGTACTTTCAATATAAATCAAATCAATCAGCGAAATTATTTTATTCGATTTCAGTATGTTGTCCGATTGGTTTTCAATGTAAATCTGTTCAAAAAGGAATTTGAAATAACTAGAATCCGAAGGTTTTAAATAGAGTACAGGCGAGTTCTTAACGCTGTAAAAAAACGGAAAATTATTTACGCGGTTCTTGGTATAATGAATATCGTAATAGGATTGTGTGTGAAAAAAAATAAACCCCTGAATATCATCTGACAATTCCCAATGGTGCATTTGCCCGGGATTCAAAAAGAAAAGACTTCCGGGTTTTATGTCGTATTTTACAAAATCGATTTCATGAGTTCCGCTTCCGTGAGTAAAAAGTACAGTTAAATAAAAATTGTGCTTGTGCGGTTTTAAAATGTTTCTATGACTCGTTATCAAATGATTTTCTATCGTATTTGCGTAAAATTCCTTTCTTTTTTCACTTGATTCGAATTGTTGTATGTCTAAAACAGTAAAACTTTTCATTGTTTCGTAAATAAGATTATGTCCTAAAAGTACAAAATATTGTGCAATTCGTCTATTGTCAATTCCTGTATATTGCTGAACTTTGCTTAAAATTAAATTACTATGTCAGTTTTAACAGATATACTTACCGAAAAATGTCCGAAATGCGGAAAAGGACAGGTTTTTTCAGCTAAAGGAAATATTTTTCTTTTCCGTTTACCGAAAATGCATTCCAATTGTTCGCACTGTAATCACAAATTTGAAAAAGAGCCCGGTTACTTTTTCGGGTCGATGTTCGTTAGTTATGCACTGGTTTTTGCAGAAATGGTTGTTTTCTTTCTGATAGTCAATCAATTTGTCGAAAGTTATCTGACCATTGTAATCCTAATTGGGATTCTTGCGATTCTTTTAAGTACGTTTAATTTCAGACTTTCAAGAATGTTGTGGATTTACATGCTCGACGGAAAAAACAAGCAGCTTTAACAGGAAAATGTTTTGTAAATTAGCGTTTCTAAATTTCGCTAAATGAAAAAATGTTTGTTTGCTCTGCTTTCATTGCTGTGTTTTTCCTGTAACGTCAAAAAGGTTTCTGAAAAACCAAAACAGGAAACTTCAAATGCGGCAAAAAATGTAATCAAGCCGAGTTTTACTTCCGTAGAAATCGATACTTTATTATCGGAAAAACTCAGTATCCGTGCCATTTGTATTGATAGTAACAAAGTTTGGTATGCCGCAAACAACGGAAATTACGGCTACCTGAGTTTGAATGGTGGAAAAAACTTCGTCGGTAATGTCGTAAAGGATACCTTGAAACTGGAATTTCGAAGCATAGCACAAACCAAAGACAATATTTTTGTTTTAAGCGTTGGGAATCCCGGACTTTTATACCGGATTTCAAAAGATGAAAAAGAAACGCAATTGGTGTATCAGGAAAACGGCGAAAAGGTTTTTTATGATGCGATGCAGTTTTGGAATGATAAAGAAGGGATAGCAGTGGGAGATCCAACCGAAGATTGCTTTTCACTGATAACAACAAATGACGGTGGCCTGTCGTGGACGAAAACTTCTTGTAAAAACTTACCCAAGTTAGCGGATGGCGAAGCTTTTTTCGCCGCCAGCAATACCAATATCAACATTCAAGGAAATAAAGTCTGGATGGTTTCCGGTGGGAAGAAATCGAATGTTTTTTATTCAGATGATAAAGGAAAATCGTGGCAGGTTATAGCAACACCAATCATTCAGGGAAGTGCGATGACCGGAATTTTCTCTGCCGATTTCTATAACGAAAATATCGGCTTCGCAACCGGAGGCGATTATGAAAAACCAAATCAGAATTTCGGAAATAAAATCATTACGCTCGACGGTGGTAAAAGCTGGAGTTTAATAGGGGAAAATGAAGGTTACGGTTACGGTTCCTGCGTTCAGTTTGTGCCGGGTAGTAATGGAAACGAATTGGTTACCGTTGGTGCCTCCGGTGTATATTATTCGTACGATCAGGGAAAAAATTGGAACAAAATCGCCGATTATAAGGATTTGTTCACCATCAGGTTTATCGATGCTAAAACAGCAATTGCTGCAGGGAATAAGAAAATAATCAGAATAAAGTTTAAATAAAAAAAAGAGGCTGTTTCCAAATAACAGCCTCTTTTTCTATTTTCTTTTCTCTATCATCTATTTTCTCTTCTCCTTAATCTGTTTAATCAGTTTTCGGTTGAAATCGTCTTCCGCTTTTTTCAGTTTCAGGATTTTTACGGAACCTATTATCGGACGTAAATCGCTGTTGAGTTTTTTACGCAACTGAAACATTTTTTCTTCCGTATCTTCCATTTGGGCTAAAAGCGCAGCGGCTTCTTTTTCACTCATCTTATTTACACTTTCGGCATCCATACGTTTCATAAAACCTCTCATTTTATCATGACGTATTTCAAACTGTTTTTCATCAAAAGCGTTGTAAATCGGCCAGAATTTTTCAGCTTCTTCGGTTGTCAGACTCAATTCTGTAGTAAGGAAGGCCACTTTCAATTGTTTGATCTGCTCGCGTTTTTCCTTGTGCGGTTGTGCAAAAGAAAGAGCTGTAAATAACAGCAAAACTATCGGTAAAATTTTCTTAAGTATCATATTTTATTCATTTAAATAGAGGTCTATATCATTATCGTTTTCAGATAAATAACTTTCAACAGCATCGTCGTTTAACACCAGTGAATTTTCAAGTTCCTGAATGTCATTCTGATCTAATTCCTGAATCAGGTCATACGATGTCATGTTGCTGGCCAGGTAATTTTCAACCGTAGTTTCATCAAGACTGCCTTTCGAAGTATAATTAAAATAAAAGGTCAGACCGAAAGCTAATAAAGCAACCGCGGCCACACTCGAAACCCAAACGGATCTGCGTTGCCATAAGGAAATCACTTTCACTTCTTGCTCCGGAAGTTGCTGCATTATTCGGGCTTCAAAATCCTCAAAATAATGCTCCGGGACTTTAAATCCTGTTTCAATCTTCGGGTCGTTATGTAAATCAAACTTTTTCATATTCGTATTCATTGGACAAAATTAAACGCTTAAGGTTTAATCTGCATTTAAAAATTCTTCAATTTTTTTAACAGCATGAAAGTAGGAAGCTTTCAATCCGCCCACCGAAGTTCCTAATATTTCGGATATGTCTTCATATTTCAGCTCCTGAAAATATTTCATCTTAAAAACCAATTGTTGCTTTTCAGGTAAAATCGCCATCGCTTTTTGCAGTTTCAGTTGAATTTCATCACCGTCATAATCCACATCGGCTTGTAAATTGTTAATCATCTTATCTTTTATTTCCTCACTGGAAATACCTGATTTTTTGGCACGTTGGTTAATAAACGTTATCGATTCGTTGGTTGCAATCCGATACATCCATGAAAATAATTTACTGTCGCCTTTAAAATTCTTCAGATTCTGAAAAACTTTCACAAACGTATTCTGCAGCACATCATCGGTATCATCGTGATTCAGAACAATGGTCCGAATATGATTGTACAACGGACGTTGGTATTCGCGCACCAATTTTCGAAACGCTTCGTTTTGCGTTTTCGGGTCGAGTAGGTCCGCTATGAATTCTTTTTCGTCCTGCAAGTGAAATCGATTTGTTGGTAAGACTAAAGATAATTCAAATAGTTTAATTGGGGAGAAAAGGGAGAAGAGAATAGAGAATAGAAAATAGAAAATAGAAAATAGACAAGAGACAAGAGACAAGGGATAAGGGATAAGGGATAAGGGATAAGTGAGAGGATACTATGATAAGTGAGAGGATACTATATAGTTTGATTGATTTTTTTGGAGCGAATGGTCGTTTTGTGTCGGTAATGGTAATTCCTGCTGTCCGCTGTATTTTTATACCAGCCAGGAAACCTGTCTGGTATAAAAGATGCCGCTTCCATCAGGGCTAAAGGAGAAACCATTTTTATTTTTGTTAACAGATTTTTGTGGTTCACCTTTGTATATTTGCACTCACAACACAATTTACAATGATTAAGACAGTAATTTTCGACATGGACGGTGTGATTGTCGACACGGAACCGGTTCACAAATATGCTTATTTCAAACATTTTGACGAATTGGGAATTCAGGTTACCGAAGAAATGTATGCTTCTTTCACCGGAAATTCTACCCGAAATGTTTTTCAGCGCATCAAAGAAATGTTCAGTTTAGAGCACGAAGTAGAAGATTTGATTCTGCGCAAGCGCCATCTTTTCAACGAAGCTTTCGACACCAAACCCGATTTGGAACTGATAGCAGGCGTTCACAATCTGATTAAAAACCTTCATGAAAACGGCATGCAGCTTATTTTGGCTTCATCTGCTTCTAAAGGTACGATTCAGCGTGTTTTCAATCGTTTTGATTTGCATCAGTATTTCACGCATAAAGTGAGTGGTGAAGATTTTCCAAAATCGAAACCTGATCCGGCTATCTTCCTTCACGCAGCCTCGCTTTCCGAAGCTCCGAAAGAGAATTGTATTGTGATTGAAGACAGCACGAGCGGAATAAAGGCTTCTAAAGCTGCAGAGATTTTCTGTATCGGATACCATAGTGAAAATTCAAAACATCAGGATTTATCGTTAGCAGATTATATCATTCATCATTTTGATGAGATTGATTTTGAAGCTGTAGTAAATATCAAGATGAAAAATAATATCTAAAAAGAGGAAATTAACCAACAGCCTCTTTATAAATACGTAAGCATTTTTCCCTTGCTTCCTTATGATCTACAATGGGTTTCGGATACTTTGACGTTTCAAGTTCCGGAATCCATTTTTTAATGTATTTCAAATCCTTGTCGAATTTTTTAATCTGTTCCGTTGGGTTGAAAATCCGGAAATAAGGAGCCGCATCAACGCCGCTTCCGGCTGCCCATTGCCAGTTGCCCACGTTACTCGACTGTTCGTAATCCAGTAGTTTTTGCGCAAAGTAGGTTTCACCCCAGCGCCAGTCTATCAGCAAATGTTTGCAGAGGAAACTCGCTACGATCATGCGCACCCGATTGTGCATGTGTCCCGTAGCATTGAGCTCGCGCATACCCGCATCCACAAAAGGATAACCGGTTTTTCCTTCGCACCATTTCTGAAACAATGTTTCATCATTGCTCCATTGAATAGCATAGTATTTTTCACGGAAACTTCGGTTAACTGTATGAGGGAAATGCCATAAAATCTGCATGAAAAACTCGCGCCAGATTAGTTCGTTTAGGAAGGTCTCGTTTCGGGATTCTTTAGCTAAGCTGATCAACTTCCGAATAGAGATTGTTCCGAATCTTAAATAAACACCCAACAGGGATGTTCCTGAAATAGCCGGAAAGTTTCGTGTTTCTTCATAATTGGCAATCAGTTGTTTGGATATATCAAAAGGTTTTGGTTCAATTGGTGATTTCTCAAAACCAATGTCTTTCAAACTCAGAAAAGGGTAGGAGTGAGCCGTTATTTTTTCCAAAAGCGTTTCCGACGGATAATGTACCAACTTCATTTTTCTGAAATTTTCTTTCCATTTCTTCGAATACGGAGTGTACACGACATACGGGCTTCCATTGTCTTTAACCACTTCGCTTTTTTCAAATAGCACCTGATCCTTGCAGGTTTTGAATTCGACAGCATGTTCTTTGAAAAGTTCATTCATTGCTTTATCCCTTTTTCGGGCATACGGTTCGTAATCGTGATTGGTAAAGACGGTTGTGATTTTGTTTTCGGAAATCAGTTTCTTAAAAACGTCTTCCGGCGTTCCGTGAAAGATGGCCAGTGATTTTCCGATAACTTTAAGTTGCTTCTGAATTTTCTCCAATTGCTTGTGAATGAAAGTTATACGAGCATCGTCTTTCGGTAATTGTGAAAGTATGTTTTCATCAAAAATAAAAATGGGAAGCACTTTTTCGTTGCTGTTTAGAGCATGAAAAAGTGCTGTATTGTCGTCTAATCGTAAATCGCGTCGGAACCAGAAAATTGTCATAGCTTATGGTTTAAATTCCCCAAAAAGTTCGTTCAGTTTTTGCTTTCTGAAACTGAAAATTTCATTTAGTTTTGGTATAACCAATATCGGATGAACCAATCTCCCGATAAATCCGAATGGTAATTTGTAATGTACAAGATCTTCGATTTCTACACCGCCATCAATTTCTTTGAAAAAATGTTTGTGATGCCAGAATTTATAAGGACCGAACCGCTGTTCATCTACAAAAAAAACTTTGTCCTGAATATGTGAAATCTCGGTTACCCATTCCATTGAAATCCCGCTGAAAGGTGAAATTTTATAACGAATGATCTGTCCTGCAAACATTTTTCGTTCATCACCCGAAAGCGTCTGAAAGTTCATGGAATCGGGGGTGATACTATTCAGGTTCTTAGGATCTGAAAAGAACTCCCAGGCCTTGTCAATTCCTATGGGCAGTTTCTGTCTGCTGCTTATGGTGTACATCTTTTTTTTGTAAAATTACAATTTTGTTTAATCTTATTTTTAAAATAGTAAACAAAAATCTTAATTTAAGCTATTATTAACAGTTGAATTTATATTTTTCCTTATTTTAGTCGGACATAAATAAAAAACGAATCTCATATGAAAAAAATAATGCTGACTGCGATTTTTGCCTTTGCAACATTGGCGATGCAGGCACAGGTAAAAACACCTCAGGCGAGTCCGGGAACTAAAATTGAACAGGTTGTAGGTCTTACAAAAGTTGAAATCGATTATTCCCGTCCAAGTATCAAAGGCAGAACCGTTTTTGGTGAATTGGTTCCTTATGGTAAATTGTGGAGAACCGGTGCGAATGCCAATACCATAATTTCTTTCAGTGAAGATGTGGTTATCGCTGGCAAAAAAATAGAGAAGGGTAAATATGCCTTGTATACTTTACCAAAAGCCGACAGTTGGGATATTATATTTTATAATGACACGGATAACTGGGGACTTCCGGAAAGTTGGGATGACACAAAAGTGGTTTTGCGAACTTCAGTAAAACCGGAAACGTTAAACCGAAAAGTAGAAACGTTTACAATAGGTGTTAATAATGTGGATAACGATTACGCATTCCTTGAAATGTCATGGGAAAAAACGATTGTAGCTCTTAAATTTGAGGTTCCAACCCAAAAAGTCGCTATGGAAAGTATCGAGAAAACACTGGCCGGACCAAAAGCAACGGATTATTTTTCATCAGCACAGTATTTATATCAGTCTAACGGCGATTTAAATAAAGCCTTAACATGGGTTAACAAAGCCATTGAAATGGATAAAGAAGCTCCGTTCTGGTATTTGCGTCTGAAATCATTAATCCAGGCTAAAAAAGGAGATAAGGCCGGAGCAATTGAAACTGCGAAGCTATCCTTGGCAGGAGCAGAAAAGGCAAAAAACGCTGATTATGTTAAGATGAATAAAGATTCGATTACTGAGTGGTCTAAGAAGTAGTTCACTTTATATTTGAAAAACAAGAGGCTGTCATTTTTGGCAGCCTTTTTTATTGGTCTCTTCCAGTTTGATAAAATTATGATTTAGCATGTTTTACTATAAATTTTCAAAAATATTGTTTAACACAGAGTTCACGAATTAATCTGTGGAAATCCGTGTTTATAGTTTATGATACTGCGAACTATCAGTGTGATAAACTGAAACCATGTATTCCAAGTCAGTAGTAGTTATTCTTTAGTTTTAATTACCATCTGAAGCAGTATCCCCAAAATAATGGTTAGGATCGCCCCGATAAAATCAGCTAAAGGAAACTCACCACATCCAAATAATAGATGTAAAATATGGTTAGCTGTGTAATTACGGCACTCCAGAAAACGGCACTGGCTTTTCTATGTCCTAGATAAAATATCATAACTTTAACCATAGGACGCCTACAAATGTTTCATGGGATGCAACAATAAAGCATTATGCTCAATTAGGTTTATTGGATACCTTACCCGACGAAATGTTGGCAAAAATTCCAAATTTAAAGTTTTAAGTAAGTTTTCTAAAAAAAATGAATATGAAAATGAAAAGCTGATAAAATGTAACCGAATTTCTTGTCCTAGGTTAAGAATTTTTTTTTGAAGTCACTCTAAATTCGTTTTCTAAAAAAAAACTAATATTTAATGACTTCACTTAGCGTGGATTCGAAGTATTTGTAAGAAATTAATCTATTAAAATGTCAACCAAATCATTCGCCTTCAGGTTTAAATCCTACCGCATATTAATTTTGTTATGTCTGTTATGTCTGTTATGTTTTAATAAAGCAAATGCATTCGATATTAAATACTGTGATTCCTTAATTAAGTCCGGAGTCGATGCAATGGCAAAAGGTAAAAAAATCTATTTTCTGGCATTCCATGTGGATTACTGGAATCGGCTTGGATGGGAAGATCGCTTTAGCTCCCCTGAATTTTCAGAACGCCAACAGCAATACGCTGTCAGGATGAGTAAAAGGTTGATCTATACACCTCAATTCATAGTAAACGGCACTGAGGAATTCGCGGGAGATGATTCCAGAACACTTTATAGCATGATCTCGGATGCATTGCAAAAAGCACCGGTATCTGCATTAGCACTCACAGTCCATGTAGAGGGAGGTTCAATAGGTGTAAGATACAAAACCGGCAAAACCCTTAAAAACACTTCCTTGCTGGTGGCGCTGATCCAAAAGGAAGATAGCACAAGGATAAAACGCGGGGAAAATTGGGGCCGCTTCTTGCATCACGTCCAGATTGTTAGGCAGGCTAAAGCAGTAAAGTTATATAATAATCAGGGAACCACTAAGATATATAAACCTGATGGCTTTAACACCAAAAATTGGGAAGTGATAGGGCTTATACAAAATGACAGCACAGGGGTTATTAATGCCGCTTCAAAAGCAGATTTTAAGCAGTTGTAAGTTCAAAACGAAACATCATGAAAAAGATATTTATTTATGTGATAGCGTTACTTGTTGTTATTGCATGTTGTCTGGAGTCTTGGAGTTTATGATACCCTTTCTTGACCGGAGAGCAGTTGAATGTGAAAGTAAATAAAATTAAAAACGAAACACTAAACTGATTGTGCAGGCAAAAAGCGGATAAAAAGTTAAGCTATATTTTTCTTTCTCGTTTCACTGGTTAAAATTAAGATTTTACTTCTACTGTAAGCTAAATTAGTATATTCAGCCAAATTTCAGAGTAACGACTTTCCTTTCATTTTAAGATCACATCTTATGTCTGGGCAGTCCTATTTCGTTTTCTTGCGGGTACGGTGCTCTGTGGGTCATGCTGATATCCTCTTTTATTTGTTGATGCGCTTTGTATTGCTGTTCGCTTGCATTGGAATAGCGAGGGTCCGGAATAAAAGGCATTTTGGCCATTTTTGTGACGGTAATGGTTGGGAAATGAAAATCAACCTCAACCTTTCCCAAAAGAAGATAACAACCGCCTCCTTGAAAGGGATAGCTTTTCAGACTGTCCGCAAAATGGGCGGTATCAAAAAATTCACCTTCAGTATCTATCCAGGTTCCAAAAAACATTTCTCCTCTTTTGGTTGGAACATGTTTTCGGGAAATTAAATAGGCTAACATTCTTACTGTTTTCTTATGGTACAGTAACAGGTCCTTTGCCATTACGTCTCCACGGTATTTGGTTTGTAATAAATCGAAAGGCGAACAGGAAACAGGAAAACTCAGTAATTCAATTTCATCAAATGCGTCTTCAAATGGGGAACGCTCTAACTGTGGTAATTTGTATTCTTTTACCGGTTCCTGCAATAACATCAGGTTTCTGTTTTCGGGCTTGAAATTCACCAAAAGTAAACGTGCCCGTACTAAAAGTTCGTTCTTTGATTTGCCTGTAAAGCGAAAGGCACCAATGAATATCAGGATTTGGATTCCTTCTATTCCTATAGCGATTCGGTTTATAAAATCTTCAAGTGATTTGTATTCGCCATTGTTTTCTCTTTCGGATAAAATTTGATGTGCCAATTTATATTCCAATCCTTCCAGATGCATAAAACCAAGATATACATCGATGCCATACAATGTGGTTTCATAGTCGCTTTTATTCACACACGGAGTATGGATATGAGCACCCGACATTCGGGCTTCGTGTATGTACACTTCTGTTCGGTAAAAACCGCCCTGATTGTTGATGACCGCCACCATGAATTCTATCGGGTAATAGACTTTGAGATACAAACTCTGGTAACTCTCCACCGCATAGGAAGCGGAGTGTGCTTTACAGAACGAATAGCCCGCAAAAGATTCTATTTGTCTGTAGATTTCCTGGCTGAGTTGTGTTGGATGTCCTTTCCTTTCACAAGAAGCAAAGAAATCATCTTTTACTTTCTGTAAAGCTGCTTTGGAGCGTCCCTTACCGCTCATTGCTCTCCGGAGAATATCACCATCAGCCGCCGGAAGCCCCCCATAGTGTAAAGCGATTTTAATTACATCTTCCTGATAGACCATAATGCCATAGGTTTCGCCTAACTGTTCTTGGAATACTTCGTGAAAGTACTCGAATTTGTCGGGGTAGTTATGCCTGAAAATATACTCTTTCATCATTCCCGATTGCGCCACACCCGGCCGGATAATCGATGATGCTGCTACCAATGTTTTGTAATTATCGCATTTAAGTCGGCGCAGTAAACCACGCATGGCCGGGCTTTCAATATAAAAGCAACCTATTGTTTTTCCTCTGCCCAAAAACTCGTTGGCTTTTGCCTCATTCTTTGAAAGCGAAGTAGTGCGAATATCAACATCGATATGCTGATTTTTCAGAACCAACTTTTTACAATCATCTATATGGCCAATCCCGCGCTGGCTTAATATATCAAACTTGTCGAAGCCAATATCTTCTGCAACATGCATATCGAATAAAACAATGGGAAATCCTTTAGGAGGCATTTCTAAAACGGAGTAATTGGTAATAGGCTCTTCAGAAATAAGTATTCCACAGGAATGCATACTGCGTTGGTTGGGATATTTCTCTAATAGTAGTCCGTATTCCTGTACCAACTTAACCACATTATTTTTATCGTGATTGGCCATCGGTTTCAATGCTAAAGCATCAAGTTCTTCTTTCGGTAAACCGAAAACTTTACCTACTTCCCTGAATATCGACCGGTATTTGAATTCTACATTTGTTCCGCAAAAGGCAACGTGCTCTTTGCCGTAGCGATTAAAAATATACTCAAGTATAATGTCCCGTTCTTTCCACGACCAATCGATATCAAAATCGGGCGGACTTTTTCGGTTCTCATTAAGGAAACGTTCAAAATATAAATCCAATTCGATAGGACAAATGTCGGTAATACCCAAGCAATAGGCGATGATACTGTTGGCGCCGCTGCCTCTGCCTATATGCATAAACCCTCTGCTGTTACTGTATCGGATTATATCCCAGGTAATGAGAAAATAACCGCTGAAATCGAGCTGCTGTATTACCCTAAGTTCTTTGTCGGCTCTGGCTTTCGCTATTGGATTGTTTTTGCCGTAACGCCACTCTAAACCCTGATAGGCTAAAGTGGTAAGCAAAGCGATATCATCTTTACTGCCGCCGGTATAATGCTTCTTGTTTTTGGGTGTAGCAAAGTCAAATTTAAAATTGCATTCGTCAATAATAAGCTCTGTGTTTTGTATGATTTGAGGATACTCTTTATACCGATTGCGTAGTTCTTCTGCTGATAGCATTTCTTCCGTTTCAGCGCAATAATCTTCAGGTGTCAGTTTGGATAAAATGGTATTTAAATCGATAGCTCGAAGGATCTTATGTAAATTGAATTCTTTCTTAGTGGTGAAAGTAACCGGTTGCCAAACCACCATTTTTTCGATTTTACTTCTCCATTCAGGATTGTAAAGTTTGAGTAATTGTTCCGGGCGGATTCCTACGTATTCGTTTTCCTTTAATTGCTCAGGTTGTTTTCCAAATGGATAGATGATTACTGTATTTTCAAATTCCGGGGCAAATTCCGGTAGGGGAGTGCTGTCAAAATTATGTTGGGTAAGAAAACGGTTCATCTCGGCTACTCCGGCACTGTTCTTTGCCAAGCCGATGTAATGGAGTTTGTTATCCCAACGAAATTCGATACCAACAAGCGGTTTTATATTTACTGCTTCGCACTCTTTTACAAAGTCATAAATTCCGGTAACGGTATTGATATCGGTTAGCGCCATAGCATTCGCTTTAGCCTCAACGGCTTGTGCCACTAAATCGCTTATGGAAATAGTCCCGTAACGTAAACTATGGTAAGAATGGCAATTGAGAAACATGTTAAAGCCTGTTTTGAAGAATTGTACCTACCCGTCCCACCGCATCAAAACCAAAGCGTTTCTTTATTTTATCCATAGCCTGATATAAGGCAATCATTTCAAGTGTATCTTCGAACAAATTGATTTGATAGGTGCCGCGTACCAATCCGTTAAAGTTGATGCCAATCATACGAAGGCGCATGCGACGGTCATAGAGTTTGTCAAATAATTCGACAACTGTTTTTATCAAAACGTGGTCGGCTGAGGTATATGAAACGGTACATTGCTTAGTTTGGGTATCAAAATTGGCATACTTTATTTTAACTACCACCGTTGAGGTTAACCATTGCTCAGAACGCAATTGATAAGCTAATTTTTCCACCATCCCAATGAGTATGGCTTTCATGGCGTGAATGTCTATGGAATCCTGATTGAAAGTCTGTTCCGTAGAAACGGATTTTCGTTCTTTATAGGGTTCCACCGGATTGTTGTCTATGCCGTTGGCTTTCTTCCACAATTCAATGCCGTTCTTTCCAATCATTTGCTGCAGGACTTCAGCCGGCATTTCTGAAAGGGTTTGAATGGTTCTGATCCCTATTCGTGAAAGTAACTGAAAGGTTACATCGCCTACCATAGGTATTTTCTTTACGGACAGCGGATTAAGGAAGGGTCTTACTTTGTCTTCCGGGATTTCGAGATTTCCTTTCGGCTTACTTTCACCGGTACCGATTTTTGAAACCGTTTTATTAACGGATAGTGCAAAACTGATTGGTAATCCGGTCTCTTTAGTCACCGTTTGTGCCAATTCGTTGGTCCATTTATAACAACCGTAAAATTTATCCATGCCGGTAATATCGAGGTAATGTTCGTCTATACTTGCCTTTTCGACTATGGGTGCCTTTTCTTCAATAATTTGGGTTACCGTAAAGGATAATTTGGAGTATAAGTCCATATCACCTTTTATGATTTTTGCCTGTGGGCACAATCGCATAGCCATTCGAATCGGCATGGCCGAACGTACACCAAAAGTTCTCGCTTCATACGAACAGGATGCCACGACACCTCTGTCTCCTCCGCCTATAATTAAAGGGATTCCTTCTAATTTTGAATTACTTAACCTTTCGCAGGACACAAAAAAAGTGTCTAAATCCATGTGTACAATTGCCCTTGCCATAACTCCTCGATATTTTGGATTGAAAATATATTTTACAAAATTAAATCGATTTGATACATTTTGTATTATTTTTGTTGATACAATATATATCAATTTTCATTATGGCACTATTTGCTGATAATTTGAGGTATTTGAGAGGACGCAAAAAATTGTCGCAACAAAAAGTTGCCGATGATTTACGCATTAGCAGAGGTCAATATCAAAAGTATGAAGACGGAAACTCGGAAGCTCCGTATCAGATTTTGATTCGTATTTCACAGTATTACAACGTGACGACCGACTTACTTTTGACAGCAGATTTGACTAAAGTAAGCCTTGACGGTATGATTAAAATAGGGCAGAACCGAATGCTGTTGCCGGTTATGGTGGATGCTGAAAATAATGACGCTATCGAGATTGTGCCGCAGGCAGCTAAAGCCGGTTATACCAGCGGTTATGCCGATCCTGAATATATTGGGAATCTACCCATTATTTCACTTCCTTTTCTGGGTGCCGGTAAACACAGGGCATTCCCGGTCGAAGGCGATTCGATGCCACCCCACGAAGACGGCTCTTTCATAGTTGGTAAGTATGTAGAAGGTTTTGGAGAAATTAGGGATGGGAAAACCTATATCGTAGTTACTAAAGATGATGGAATTGTATACAAACGCCTGAACAAAAACGGAAAAAATGCTTTGGTACTTCACTCAGACAATTCTTTTTATGAGCCTTATCAGGTTAAAGCTTCAGATATTATTGAAATTTGGGAGTATGTGTGCAATATTGGCCGCAACGACCAAAAGATGGAACATACTACGGATACAGTAACCTCACTGCTTATCGAAATGCGAAAGGAACTTCGGGAGGTTAAGGCTAAAATTCAGTAGAAGAATTTTTTAGTTACTTAATTAAGCAACTAAACACCTTGTTGCTGTTTAAGGGGAACAATTTTGCAATTATTTTTGCACTATTTCATAATCAAATAATATGGGTAAGACCAATTTTCTTTTGGTTTACCGTTAAAAATAAAAGTCCAAAAGCGTTTTCATTTTTTTCATTCTATTGAAATGGAAGTATCATTTTAAAACCAAGCACATTATCAGTATTGTCCCCTTGAGGACGACCAGATCAAAACCGTTCAGGGATTGTTCCGGTTGAGATTGGTGCATTATTTTGAAACGGAATCATATTTTTAAAAACCAAACATATTATTAGGAACTGTCCCTTTGAGGAGACTTTAGGGGTGTGTGGTTTGTCATAAGTAGCGAGAGTAGTGTGGTATATAAAAATTCTCGCCAAGTCCGTTACGCTATTTCTGTATACCTCAATTTTCTAAATTCAAATCCTGAACAGATCCAATTAAAAGCATATATACATAAATAAGCTATTGTAATAATATGTACCGCTACTAATACAAGTATAACAGTTACAAAAAATCGAAAATCAAATAAAAGGTAGTTTTTTAGGGGGAGAAGCAGTTCATGTATATTGAACTTTTCTAAAATGGGTAAGAAACAGATAAGTACTGTGAATGTCTGTAAGGTTTGGTGTTTCAATGATATTTTAAAAGGCTTTCTGTTGAAATTGCAATTATAAAGAAAATAATAGATTGTATAGTTTCAGAATCGGCTGTACAGAAATTGATAATAAATGAATTTCATTTTTTAATAGAAGAATTAGAGATTGCTTTTTTTGGCAGTCTCTTTTTTAGTATGATTTTATTTGAATTTAAATGATAAATGTGAAATAACAGTTTGCATTTAAATTTGATAAGGAACAGTAAATTTTATAAAAAATACACAAAAAAAAGCAAAACCTAAGCTACTCTTACTTCTGAAATTTGCATTAGTAATAATCATTAAATCAATATGAAATGAAAACAAAACAATTAAAAACAAATGCAAGTTATTTCAAGTGTGTTACTGAAGAGCTTATTTATCAATCATTAAAATTTTAATTTAAATCAAATGAAATTATTAAATCAAATATTAATGGGAATTATTATGATATTCTCATTAGGAAGTATGGAAGCACAAGTTAAAAACACAAAAACTGAAACTGTAAAAGTATATGGTAACT
Source organism: Flavobacterium limnosediminis JC2902 (assembly GCF_000498535.1). Lineage (GTDB taxonomy): Bacteria > Bacteroidota > Bacteroidia > Flavobacteriales > Flavobacteriaceae > Flavobacterium > Flavobacterium limnosediminis. The sequence goes on from NZ_AVGG01000018.1 coordinate 238,124, forward strand.
GTGGAATGTGTTAGTCAAGTATATAAGAATCAGGTGATTTAAAAAAAGTACAAAAGTAGATTGGAATCAGGATACTCAAATGCCGCCGTTAACTTATGATGTAACTGATGCAGCCAAAACAAATCAAGGCGAAATACTCGAAAGAATTGCTTTAGCAGGTTACGATAGCGATAAATTCTCCGCTCCTGACGATATCTACAATAACCTTCAGGTTTGTTGTCAATATGACCGTGTTGCAAAAGTTGCGGTTAATGAAGGAACTAAAATTGGACCACGGAAAAACGGTTGAAACAACCAATTGGTTTTAGTTTGTAACTGTTTAATTTATAAGGTATTGAATGATTAAATTATCAAATAATATTTGTACTTTTAATACTAAAAGTAATACATATTTTAAATTTAATAAGAATAACAAAAAATTAATATTTTGTGTTGAGATAATGGCATCGTAATGACTTCCTGAAATCAAAAAAACAAAGAGGCCGAAACTAATAATTCAGAAGTGATGAATCATGACTCCACAATGGTGGATCATGACTCTAAAACGATGGGTAGCGATTCAAAAATGTATGCCTGTCCAATGTACCATGATGTTACCGGTAAAAAAGGCGACAAATGAACGAAATGTGGCATGGACTTAACTGAAGAAGTTACAAAATAGCTCGTAAATCAATACAGCTAGTTAAATAAGGCCTGCAAAAGGTTTAGGGATTTTCTAGGTCTTCCTAACTGGCAAAAACGAAAAGAGTATGGTCGAAAAATTGATTTCATTTTCCTTGAAAAACCGACTTATTGTGCTGCTTGTGGCAGCCGGTTTATTTGGTTTGGGAATATACAGTGTTCAGCAAAACCCTATTGATGCCATCCCTGATTTATCGGAAAATCAAGTTATTGTTTTTACGGAATGGATGGGAAGAAGCCCACAGGTAATCGAAGCACAAGTTACCTATCCTTTGGTTTCTAATCTTCAGGGTATACCAAAAGTTAAAAATATACGTGGAGCCTCCATGTTTGGGATGAGCTTTGTCTATATCATTTTTGAAGACAATGTGGATACCTACTGGGCAAGAACACGGGTGTTGGAAAGATTAAATTATGCCCAACGCTTACTCCCGCAAGATGTTGTTCCAACGTTAGGTCCTGATGGTACAGGAGTAGGTCATATTTTTTGGTATCATTTTGAAACTAATGGAATGGACTTGGGAGAGCAAAGAGCCTTACAAGACTGGTATGTGAAATTTGCATTGCAAACAGTTCCAGGTGTTGCCGAAGTAGCTTCTTTTGGAGGTTTCGAAAAACAATATCAACTGGTGTTAGATCCGCTCAAAATGCAATATTATAACGTCAGCATGATGGAAGTTATGAATGCTGTAAAATCAAATAACAACGACGTTGGAGGACGAAAATTTGAAATGAGTAACATGTCTTACATCGTAAGAGGTTTAGGATATATTAGGAATATTAAAGATGTCGAGAATATTGCAATAAAAAATTACAATGCTGTTCCTGTACGGGTAAAAGATATTGGCTCGATTCAAATGGGAGGCGATTTACGATTGGGAATTTTTGACGAAAATGGAAAAGGAGAAGTTGTTGGCGGAATTGTAGTGATGCGTTACGGCGAAAATGCCGACAAAGTAATACATGCAGTAAAAGAAAAAATGAAGGAGGTCGAAAAAGGTTTACCGGAAGGCGTTTCTTTTAAAACTTCCTACGACAGAAGTGAACTGATAGGAAAAGCAATTGCATCCGTTAAAGGGACGCTAATAGAAGAAATGATTGCCGTATCTCTTGTTATCCTTATTTTTCTTTTCCATTGGAGAAGTGCTTTAATTATCCTTATACAGCTTCCTATATCAGTAGCTGTGGGCTTTATTTTACTTGAGGCTTTGGGTATCTCTTCCAATATTATGTCATTAACGGGTATTGCTCTGGCCATAGGAGTGGTTGTCGACGATGGTATTGTAATGGTGGAAAATTCATATCGGAATATTTCGGAGAAACAGGAAGAAATGGTTAACAGTGAAGAATCTGATTAAGATGAAAGGGAAACTACTAAAAATATTCAAAAAAGAACGCGATCCATTATCTTCAGAAGAAAAACTTAAGATAATTGAATCGTCCTCTAAATTGGTGGGGCCAGGTGTTTTTTACTCAACAATAATTGTAATCGCCTCTTTTTTACCTGTGTTTCTTCTTACTGGAATGGAAGGTAAACTTTTTAGTCCATTAGCGTATACAAAATCCTTTATTCTTATAGTCGATGCTTTTTTGGCAATCACGTTAACACCGGTACTGATTAGCTTTTTACTCAAAGGGAAACTCCGTCCGGAAGAAAAAAATCCAATCAATAGCCAACTCGAAGCAATCTACACACCCATACTAACCTTTTGTCTGAAATGGCGTAAATCGGTATTAGGTTTTAATATCGTTGCATTATTGATTGGGGTGTTAATGTTTACCCGTTTAGGGTCAGAGTTCATGCCTCCATTAGATGAAAGTTCCATTTTATTTATGCCGGTAACATTACCAGATGTGTCAAATTCTGAAGTAAAAAGGATTTTGCAAGTACAGGATAAATTAATAAAATCAGTGCCCGAAGTAGATCACGTTTTAGGAAAAGCTGGTAGGGCAAACACGGCCACCGATAACAGTCCGATAAGCATGATTGAAACCATTATTTTGTTAAAGCCCCAAGAAGAATGGAGAGAAGGCAAAACAAAAAATGACATCATCACTGAAATAAATAATAAACTGCAGATTCCGGGAGTAGCAAACGGTTTTACACAGCCTATTATCAATCGTATCAACATGCTTTCAACCGGTATTCGAACGGATGTTGGAATAAAAATTTACGGTGCAAGTTTAGATACTATCGATGTTTTATCTCAAAAAATCAAAAAAACCTTGGAAGGTACTTCCGGGGTAAAAGATTTATATTCAGAACCTATCACAGGAGGAAAATATATAGACATTGAAGCAAAACGAGAAGTTATTGGCCGATACGGACTTTCTATTGATGATATCAATAACGTTGTCGAAGCGGCTATTGGTGGAATGAAACTAACGACAACCATTGAGGGAAGACAACGGTTCTCTGTAAATGCAAGATATGCACAGGAATACAGAAACAGCCTCGATGCTTTAAAAAAATTACAGGTACAAACGATGCAATATGGTCCAATTCCCTTAGAAATTGTTGCCGACGTTAAAATAAGTGATGGACCTCCCATGATAAACAGTGAAAATGCAATGCTTCGAGGGAGTGTATTGTTTAATGTTCGGGAACGTGATTTGGGCAGTACGGTAAAAGAGGCGCAGAAAAAATTAAACGCCATGATGACTAAAATGCCCAAAGGATATTATGTGGAATGGAGCGGACAATGGGAAAATCAAATCAGAGCCAACAAAACATTGAGTCTGATTTTGCCTATAGTAGTTGTTATTATTTTTCTCATTCTGTTTTTTACCTATCGTTCCATGAAAGAAGCGTTAATCACCATGATAACAGTACCCTTTGCTTTAATTGGCGGAATTTTTATGGTCTATTTTTATGGTATCAACTTGTCGGTTGCAGTGGCTGTTGGTTTTATTGCATTGTTTGGAATGGCCATAGAAACGGCAATGTTAATGACCATTTATTTGAATGAATCCATGAACAAAATGGTGGAGAAATACGGAAATAGCAAAGAGGTTATCACCGAAGAAACATTGAGGCAATATATTATTGATGGATCAGCAAAAAGGTTGCGACCAAAACTAATGACCGTTTCGGTTTCATTATTTGGTTTGATACCAATTCTGTGGGCAACAGGAGCAGGAGCCGATGTGATGCTTCCTATCACTGTCCCTCTTATTGGCGGAACAATTACGTCCACTATTTATGTTTTATTAGTAACACCTGTTGTTTTTGAAATGGTAAAACTCCGTGAACTGAAAACAAACGGTAAAATAGAAATTTTAGATGCTAAAGAATAAGTATTATATAGCAATAGGTTGTTTGATTTTAGGCTTCGTTTCAAGTAGAGCCCAAACAGTTTCGTTGGATGAAATTTTGAAAAAGATCGAAACAAATAATCCACAATTAAAAATGTATGATGCCGATATACAAAGTATGGAAGCAGCTGCTAAAGGTGCTAAAAGTTGGATGCCACCACAGGTTGAAACGGGTTTCTTTATGACGCCATACAATTCCAAAATGTGGAAGGCTGATGAGATATCACCCGGAATGGGATCTTATATGTTGGGCGTCACGCAAATGATTCCGAATTCCAAAAAACTGAACACCGATTTTAAGTATATGAGCGCAATGTCTTCTGTGGAAAAAGAAAACAAAAACTATACGATTAATCAACTCAATGCTTTGGCTAAAACAAATTATTACCAATGGCTTGTATTCAATAAGAAAATAAAAATTGCTGATGATAATTTACTCCTTTTAGACTACATGATTAAAAGTATGGAGATACGCTATCAATACAATATGGATAAATTGCCAACTTACTACAAAGCAAAATCACAATACAGTGCATTACAGAGTGTGATTGTTATGTTGCAAAATGACATAGCACAAAAAAGGATTATGCTGAATATGCTGATGGCAAGAGATAAAAATACCGCATTTGAGATTGATACGACATATAAACTAACCGATTTTAATCTGATAAAAACCGATACAACACAGCTTTCCCAAAATAGAAGTGACATAAAGGCGATTGAAAAAACAATGGCATTAAATCAGCTGAAAATAGAAGCCGAAAAAACAAAGTTTTTGCCGGAGTTTGGAGTTAAATATGATCATATGTTTGCTTTTGGGCAACAACCACAACAATTCTCTTTAATGGGAATGGTTACCATCCCAATGCCTTGGTCAATCAAAATGAACAAAGCCAATATCAGTAGTTTTCAAATTAAAAATGAAAGTCTTAATTGGCAAAAACAAATGATACTGAATGAGGCATCAGGAATGATTTCCGGAATGCAAACCGAACTGACAAACTTCAAAAAACAGTATGATATTGCCGAGAGAAATATTATTCCTGCCTTGCGTAAAAACTACGACACGGCTATTATCGCCTGGCAAAATAATACCGGAGATTTGTTTGTGGTACTCGATGCCTGGGAGGCGTTAAATATGGCGCAAATGGATTCGCTAGATAAATTACAGGCCATTTTGGCGACACAGGTTGAAATTGAAAAGCAACTGGAAACTAAATAATTATGAACCGATATTTAAAATACAGTTTAATAACCATTGTGATTTTAACGATTGGATTTGTAATCTATTATTTTACTACCAAATCGGAGAACCATTCCGGTCACGAGCAACAAGCAGTGGTTTATACCTGTTCGATGCACCCAGAGATTATTCGTGACAAACCCGGAAATTGTCCTATTTGCGGAATGACTTTAGTAAAAAAGGTAACCAATAATCATACAGAAGAAAACAATTCGATTGAAAATGTTTTAAAGCCAACTGATAATTTTATTGTTGGAAATTATCAAACTACGACTGCAAAAGACACAACGGTAAGCAGTGAAATCAATTTACCCGGTAGTGTGGCTTACGATCCAAATTCTTTTGTAAACATTGCGGCAAGGGTAAGTGGAAGAATTGAAAAAATGTATGTGAATTACAAATACCAAAAGGTAAATAAAGGACAAAAACTTTTTGACTTATACAGCCCGGAATTACTTACGGAACAACAAAACTTTATTTATTTAATTTCAAATGATGCAGCTAATACTTCAATTGTTGAAGCTTCAAAACAAAAATTAAAGCTCTACGGTATGAGTGGTAATCAAATTAATGCGTTAATCTCAACTAAAAAGGCAAACCCCATAATTTCAATTTATAGTCCTGCTTACGGAATAATTGACGCAACGGAAACAATGGATGTCAATAGCAATACGATGTCTAATGCAAGTGCTCCCTCTGAAGTCTTAAATGTTAAAGAAGGGAATTATATAAAAAAGGGAGAAACGGTGTTTAAATTAGTCAATACCAATAAAGTATGGGGTGTTTTTAATGTCTTACAAGGATATAGCGGATTGCTAAAGGTGAATCAACCCATTACAATTACAACAGAATTAGATGAAAATTACAATATCAACGCTCATATAAACTTTATAGAAACGCAGTTAAGCGCAACCGATAAATCCAATAGAATTAGGGTGTATCTAAGCAACAGCACGTTAAAACTACCTATAGGGTTACGTTTACAGGGAAGGGTAAAAACAAACCTGATTAAAGGCTTTTGGTTGCATAAACAAGCATTCGTTAGTATCGGAAATAAGAAAATAGTTTTTGTCAAAATGAACAACGGCTTTAAGGCTAAAGAAATAAAAACGGGAATTGAAATGGAAGATTATATTCAGGTCATAAACGGGATTTCTGTTAATGATACTATTGCCCGAAACGCGCAGTATTTAATAGACAGCGAAAGCTTCATTAAAACCGAGTAAAAATGAAAAAGATAATAAAATATAGTATTACAGGACTACTATTATTCATGGTGGTAACGGCCTGCACTACTAAAAATAAAGAAGACCATTCAGGACATGACATGGGAAAAGAAACTACTTTCTACACGTGTTCCATGGATCCACAAATTAAAGAAGACAAACCCGGAAAATGTCCTATTTGTCATATGTCTTTAACTCCAATAAAAAGCAGCGATACCAATGCAAACGAAATAAGTTTGAGCAAACAGCAAATACAATTGGGAAATATTACCACACAAACTATTGCAGCAATGCAAAACAATTTAGAACAAAGTTATACGGGAGTTTTAACAATTAACCAAGAGAAAATTAATACCGTTTCAGCAAGAGCAATGGGTCGAATTGAAAAACTCTACTATAAAACAACTGGCGAATATGTGCGTAAAAATGATGCCTTGTACTCTTTGTACAGTGAAGATATAGCCATAGCCAAACAGGATTATTTTACGGCTTACGAACAGCTTTCCATGCCGGGTGATTTTGGAAAGAACGCTCAAAATATGCTTAATGCGGCCAAACAAAAACTTTTATTCTTGGGGTTGTCAAATTCTCAAATCGAAAACATAAAAAACAATAAGGTAATTTCACCCTATACAACCTTTTACAGTACCACAAGTGGTTATATTTCCGAGATAATGGCAACAGAAGGAAGTTATATGATGGAAGGTTCCGCTATAATTAAATTGGCTGATTTAAGTAATCTTTGGCTCGAAGCACAAGTAAACGTAAACTATGCAAAAAGTATTAATCTTGGGCAAAATGCCAAAGTTTCTTTTACTGATTTCCCGGATAAAACAATCAATGCGAAAGTTACGTTTATCAATCCCGAAATCAATCCTGATACCCGACTGCTTTTAATACGACTGCAAGTGCCAAATCAAAATTTTGCATTGAAACAGGGTATGCAGGCCATCGTTAAACTAAACCAATCCAATATAAAAGGAATTTTTATTCCGGCGGATGCAGTTATCAGAGAGCAAGATGCCTCTTACATCTGGATAGAAAAAAGTCCGGGCATATTTGAAAATCTTAGGGTGGAAACGGGAATAGAAACCAATGGATTGATAGAAATTAAATCAGAGATTGATGCTTCAAAAAAGGTAGTAATTACTGGGGCGTATGCCATAAACAGTGAGTTCAAATTCCGCAAAGGATCCGACCCGATGGACAATATGAAAATGTAAAAATGTAAAAAGTTAATCATTAAGCAAACCGATGTAAGAAATGAAAATAATTGTTACATCAACAAAAGACAGGTAAAAGTCTTATGCGTTTGTTTTTGGACTTGTTTTTTTCCGCTTTTAGCCATTGGTGCTTTTGCACTTGGACTTGGAAGTATTGAGTTATTTGTCGGATGAACAATGTGGATATTTCAAATAATGGTTTTAATTTCTAATCATTGCTTATCCTAAACATAGTTGCAGCTATCCTTTATTGTTTGATATGCAAAGTGCGGAGTTAGTTTTCACGGATAATCAAGGGTGTAATCTTAAAAAAATAGAGCTTCTATTTCAAATCTCCCTCCAACTCCCGTTATATCCTCGTTTCTTCAGGCCATCATACAACTTTCCCTTCAACCAAACCCCGGCAAACACAATCACAATCAACCCAAAAATCTCATACGATTCCATACCTCAAAAATACAGCAAGTAGGGTAGTGCACACCCGCAACAAAATTAAGAGCTTCGTTTTTAACAACTACTTATCCCAAATTAACAACAATATCATATTGCTATAAAAACAAAAGATGTCCTAGAGTATCTTTTGTGTAAACGGTAAAAAATTTTTTTAGTTTTGTCCTAAAGCTCGACTTAATTCAAAACCGCTGTTAGTGTAAGTTTTTTATTATTATTCTTTAGTGAATTTTATAGTTCTGTAGCCTCCTGATAAAATTCAATACCTAAAGCTAAAAACAAAGGTTTTGTCGAATTTGGTGTAACAGTATTTGTATGACTGATAATGGCTGTCCCGATAGCATTCCACGGCAAAATCGCAGTTTCTGAATTGTCTGTTACAAACGTTTCATTCTCAAAATCAATTTCTGCACCACCCGAAATAATCTTGAAGTGGGTTGTACCACTCGGGGCAACAACCATGTTAGTGGGAATGAACGAAGCAATATCCACTTTAATTTCACCGGTCACACGATCAATAGTGGGTACATAGGGAGCAAATAGGGTGGTACCCAGTTTTCCTCTTATGTTAAACTCAAAGCCCAATAATAATTCCGCTTCACCGTCAATTACATTTCGTAAGCCCCTTGGACTGGTTAGATCCGCCTGAATTACTTTCATTATGGTTTGAGTTAATCGACTAACCATTCTGTGGTCTGAAGAATTTAAGAGTAGGGAGCGTAAAGCAGTTCTTAGCATTTTTCCTGCCTTTCCTGCCCATCCAAATTCCGAGCCGTTTTCACGTGTTCGCTGAAATGCCGGATCGCTTGCAATTCTTTTGGCATCAATGCCCCCTTTTTCACGAACTAAATACCCGTCACCACTTTTGTAAAAGGTTACATCACCGATGGTACCTTTAATTTTAAATATGCCTTTCTGTCTGGCCATAATTTTCTTTTTTAAAGATTAATAATTCATTGTTACTTCTTCAATCCTAAATTCTGTTGCAACATTTCTCTGATTTATTCTGTTGCAAATTTGGGTTTTAATCAGACTGATTTTAAGTGAAGGATTCAATAGGGTGGTAACTGTACAAATCTGTCATAAAAGGGTGCGAAATGACCATATTTGTCTTTTTAACAGCCACTTAAAACCGGTACTTATTTTATATAGTTTTGCAATTGAAGTGTAATAAAAAAGAAAGTTTAGTAAACAGCAAAGCCTGAGATAAGGCATGGATAGTGTATGAAAACAGCATCAAAAAGAGCATGTATTTATCCGAAGGATATACAGTGTATTACAGGGAAAAGTTACCGCCAAAGCACAAGGCTGTTGCAAAGAATCAGAGAAGATTTAAACAAACCGCAAAAGAGTTTTGTCAGTATCGAAGAATTTTGCCAGTATACAGGTTTAAAATACGAACATATAGAATCATATATTATCGGCTAAAGCTTCAAGTTAGACCATTATCCCAAGCGGCCTAGTAGTTGTAAAAAGCTCTAAATTTGGTTGTCCATTCACTACGCCGGTAATATTACTGAAGGCGATTACCGGCCATTGACATCTAAAATTGATTGCTTGATTTGAGGCACGCAGCTAAAATCACTTTGATAGTGTACTGGTTTATTCAGCCCATAATTAAGTGGGGGCCCGCCGTCTTTATGCATTCTCATTCATAAAGTAAGATCGCAAATACTTCGTGCGTTAGGCTCACCAAAAAGGTGTGTTTTATAGTTGAGTTAATTAGAGGAAGAGAACATTAATACATTTCTGCAATATAAAAGATACCTATTCGTATAAAATTTTTTATTCTTTAGTTTTAATTACCATCTGAAGCAGTATCCCCAAAATAATGGTCAGGATCGCTCCGATGAAATTCAGCCAAAGGAAACTCACCACATCCAGATAATAGATGTAAAATATGGTTAGCTGTGTAATTACGGCACTCCAGAAAACGGCACTGGCTTTCACAAATTTCACATAAAACGCGACCAGAAAAATCCCTAATACAGTTCCGTAGAAAATAGAACCAATAATGTTTACCAATTGTATAAGGTTTTCGAAAAGGGTGCCAATACATGCAAAAAGTATGGCGATAATCCCCCAAATCAAAGTGAAGAATTTTGTGGCGTTTACAAAATGTTTTTCGGATTTATCGGCTTTCAGATTTCGTTTATAAATGTCTATTGTCGTGGTTGACGCTAATGCAGACAATCCGGATGAAGACGAGGACATCGCTGCTGAAAGGATAACGGCCAGCAATAAGCCAATCAGTCCCTTCGGCAGGAAATTCAAAATGAAATACAAGAAAACATAATCCTTATCGTTGGTTTCTGTTTTGCTGTCCACTTCACTGATGATTTCTTTTGCCTGTTCGCGTAAATCCTTTTCCTTTCCGGAAAGAGAAATCATCTTTTGTTGTAAAATAGGATTGTCAAAATCCTGATTTAACTGTCCCACATACAACATGCTGATTTCCTTCTTCTCTTCCTGAACGGCATCAAGTTCTTTTTCCAGTTTTTCATATTCCGGTTTAAAGGAAGAGTTTTTAACCAGATCATTATTGGTCGGATTAAAATGTAATGGAGAAGAATGGAATTGAAAGAACACGAACACCATTATACCGGTTAACAGAATAAAGAATTGCATCGGTACTTTTAAAAGGCCGTTCATAATTAATCCGAGTTGGCTTTCGCGGACAGATTTTCCGGTCAGATATCGACCAACCTGAGACTGATCGGTACCGAAATAGGAGAGCGCTAAAAAGAATCCGCCCGTAATTCCGCTCCAGAACGTATATCGTGTTTCCGGATTAAAGGAAAAATCGAGGATTTCCATTTTATCATTGGCACCAGCAATTCCGAGGGCGTTACTGAAACTCAGTTCCTCAGGTAAATAGCTTAAAATCAGAAAAAAAGTAATGAACATTCCCGTCATGATGACAATCATCTGTTGTTTTTGGGTTACGTTAACTGCTTTTGTTCCACCCGAAAAAGTATAGATGATAACCATAATTCCGATGACGACATTCATCAGGGTAAGGTGCCATCCCAATAAAGCCGAGAGAATGATTGAAGGAGCGTAAATGGTTAAACCGGTACCAAGTCCGCGTTGCACCAGGAATAGGATAGAAGCAAGGGAACGCGTTTTTACGTCAAAGCGCTGTTCAAGGAATTCATAAGCCGTAAAAACCTTAAGTCTGTGATAAATCGGGATAAATGTGATGCAGATAACCACCATGGCAATCGGTAATCCGAAATAAAACTGAACAAATCCCATTCCGTCATGATAGGCCTGTCCCGGTGTTGAAAGAAACGTAATGGCACTTGCCTGCGTCGCCATAACAGACAAACCGACCATCCACCACGGAGTTTCGTTATTTCCCAGAATATATTCCTCAACATTTTTACTGCCTTTAGTCTTCCAGGTTCCGTAAATAACTATGAATAAAAGGGTAACCGATAATACGATCCAGTCGATTAGTTGCATGGGCTAGCTATACATTTGCATTAAAAAATAGAATAATAAAATATAGAATGCATTGAGTAACAACACAATCGTATAGCTTCTTTTCCATTTAAATTCCTGTTCTTCTTTCATTTTTTTAGTTTCTGAGTTTCTAAGTTTCTGAGTAGCTAAGTTTTAAAACTCTACGTGAAAATCTTGTCTCGTGGTTCTTGTCTCTATTCTCTTTTTTCTATCCTCTATTCTCTTTTTTCTATTCTCTTTTCTCTTTTCTCTTGACTATCTTCCTCACTCTCCAATCGCAATCATATTAGCAATTAAGCGGAAGGCGCCCGGAACCCCTTCAGGCAATTCTCTGAAGAAACTCAATCCGGTATAAATATAATGACCGTTTCCGTATTTCGCTACTAATAATCCACCTTCTTTCGGAGTCTCGTTTTTATCGTGTGCAGAAAGTATCGGAGTGAATTCTTTTCCCCATTTGCTTGGGTAGTAAAGTCCCTGTTCCTGAATCCAGCATTCAAAATCCTTTTCGGTAATTTTATTCGGGAAGTTTAAAACAGTATGTTTCGGGTTTAAGAACGTTACTTTTGCGGTTTCTTCGGTAACCCTGTCTTGTGATAATTTCAGTTCGAAAGGCGCAATATCATTGGTGACTAATTTTCCTGCTGTGTTGTATTGAACGATCATGGTTCCGCCGTTTTTCACATAATCCAACAGAATGCTTTGTTTGAATTTTAAGGCATCGACGGTATTGTAGGCCCTGATTCCGACAAGAATGGCATCAAAACTCTGAATAGTTTCGGTCGTTATTTTATCCGGTGAAAGTAAGGTTACATTATAATCCATCTGACGTAAACTTTCAGGGACTTCATCTCCAGCTCCCATGATGTAACCAATGTTAGTGCCTCTTGTTTCGATTTCAATTTTATTGAATTTGGCTTCGGAAGGTATTAAAACCTGCTGTAGTGGAATATGGGCATAATCAATGGTAACCAGTTTTTTATCAAAACGCACACTGTCAACAATGGCAATGCTTTTTGCAATGGCCTCGGTAGGATAGGTTGGCGGTGTTACTTCGAAAGTAACTGTTTTTTCTCCGCCTTTTTGCGGAATATCGAATGCGATTTTTTTAGGCCATACTTTCCAATCAGCAGGTAAATCAAAGATAACATCGCCTTTACAATTGTCTTTACCGGCTCTTATTTTTACAGAAATAACGTGTTTTCTGTTGTTCGGAAACAATTCCACCTTGTTTAAAATTTCAGTGGTAACATCCGGCAGTACCGCGAAAGGCTGATACATTTCTCCTTTTACCGGATCATTGAATTTGTATACCACGTTTTTATAAATATCGAAAGAAACATCACAAATTTTGATTTTCCAGTGTACTTTCAGCGGATCGGTTTCGGGTTTGCCGATTTTATTCGGATCGGTTACAGAGAATAATCCCAAAGTTCCTTTTTCGTTCAGCCAATAAGGGGATGAAAACGGAAGGTTTTCAGGGATTTTAATTTGTTTTTCCGATTTGAACGGAATGTTGTACTCCAGTTTTTTATCATCGGTTACAGTCGTATTTAAGAAAGCTGACGACAGTATTTCCACAGGTTCATTGCTTCGGTTTACGGCTTCCAGTTTTAAAACGATTTCACCGTTAGGATTTGTGTTTTGAATTGAAGCGACACCTTCCAGATATAATCCGCAGGTTGCAATAATAATGTTTTCAAGTTCCTGCTTTTTGACTGTTTTCCAGTGTTCATCTTCCAGTTGACAGATTAATTTGTAAGCCTCAATTAATTTTGTCAAATGAATTTCCGGATTTTTGAAGTTGTAATTTTTCTGGATTTCCGACAGTATTTTACCGATAGATTCTCCTCCCTTAACTCTTGTCCAGGTAGTGTTAATCCCTTCAAAAATGTTGTTTTTGTCTTTTGGGAAATCGCCTTTTAGGAATTCAAGATATTCCAATTCATTGCCTCTGGTTCCGGTAGTTCCGAATCCCTGACATTGGTGCTGGCTTCGGCTCAAAGCAGCAATTTCACCGTTACTTTTTCCTTTCAACGGATAAAACACACCAGTGTTAATGGTAAGCAGATTGGTTTTGTCTGCTTTTTTAAAATTTTCCTCGCTACCATAAAACCACCATGAGGTATTGAAAAACAATCGCTTAGGCTTCCAAACCGTAGTGGTTGTTAATTGTTCCGGATAAACAGTAACATCATTGGCTTTCTCGAAGGCTTCATAACTTAACATTGCCGATGCTGTGTGGTGTCCGTGTGTGGTGCCCGGGGTTTTGTGGCTGAATCGGTTAATGATTACATCCGGTTTGAATCGTCTGATGGTGAGGATGACATCGCTTAGGATGGCTTCCTTGTTCCATATTTCAAAAGTTTCCAAAGGTTCTTTTGAGTATCCGAAATCATTTGCGCGTGAAAAAAACTGTTCACCGCCGTCGATTCTTCTTGCGGCTAAAAGTTCCTGAGTACGTAAAACACCCAGCAGTTCTTTAAGTTCGGTTCCGATAAGATTTTGTCCACCATCGCCACGGGTAAGAGATAAATATCCTGTACGAGCCTTGGTTTCATTGGAAAAATAGGAGATGAGTCTGGTGTTTTCGTCATCAGGATGAGCTGCAATGTAAAGAACAGACCCCAGAAAATTCAGTTTTTCAATCTGATTGTAGATGTCGGCTGAAGTTGGTTTTTGCGGATGCTGAGCAAATACGGGTTGCAAAAAAAGCAGCAGTAATATATGTGAAAGTAAGCGGGGCTTCTTCATACTGTAGTGTTATTCTTGTGTTTCAAATATAGTGAAATAGACGAACAGACGGTTATATTTAACAAAAAGAAAGAAGCAAAAACATAACTGTCTTTGCTTCTTGGGATAATTTATGAAAATTAAAATTTAACCTCTTTGACCATGACCTCTTCCTCCGCCATTTCCGTTTCCACGACCGTTTCCATTTCCGTTCCCGTCGTTTCCGCGACCACGACCGTGTCCGTTATCATTTTTTGTATAGCCTGAACCGGAATTTTTATATTCGGTTCGGTAATCGTTATGTTTTCGTTCTCCTCGATTGTCGTTCGTATTTCTGTGATAATCGTTTCTGTGATAATCATTTCTGTAGTATTCTTTTCTGTCGTCATCATTTCTTTCGTGACGATAGCCTTCTCTCGGACCATTGTAAACTACTTGCGGACGTGCGCCAATCGTTCTTTGATACGGACCTCTGTAACCGTGATGGTATTTTACTTTGTGATGTTTGTAATACACATAAGGGTTTGGACCGTAATCGTGTAAGCAAACTTTGTAAGCTCCGTATAAATCATAATGTCTGTATCGGTACGGTAAGTAAGCCGCTCTTATCCATCCGCCACCATCAAAATAGATGAACATTGCCGATGGGACATCGTAATAAACCTCAATGTCCGGAATATAATAATAACGGGTTTCAGCATATCCGACAGGTCCCCAAACAGGAGGGGTGTTGATATTTACATTCACGGAAACCTGAGCTTGTGTACTTAATGTCATTAATAAGAAACCTGCGAATAAAAATTTAAGAGCTTTCATAATTTTATATTTTAATTTAACCAATATTCGTTTGATGTTTGAATATTTCCAACTTCCGTGCCAAAATTGAAGTCGATATAAAATTATGATGTGTTAAATTTTTGAAATTCATCTTTTAGTGTTGAATTTCAGTGTTTTATAGCCTTAGTTTGTTAGTCCGTGAATTCACGGTCATCACTGTATTGTTTGACGATAGTGATACCTTTCTGTATAAGAAGATTGTTGGGATAAGTAATGTGTTCACCGCTTTTGGTTTTTAAAAGTGCATGAAAGGCTGTAATATCTATAATTTCGCCTTCAACCGGGAAATCTTTGTCGTGAATTAAAATAATGTCCCCAATTTTAAAAGGAAAATTAAAGAATAAAATAATTCCTGCCGTGATGTTACTCAAAATCGACCATTGGGCAAAAATGGCCACACCTATTATCGCGGAAACGGAAGAAGCAAAAACGATAATTTGAGTGGTTCGGATTCCCCAAATAGCAAACAACACAATCGCCGTAACAATATTGACAAGTATATTGATGTATTTAATGACCAGATTGGTTCGGTGTTCAATCCTTTCGGAAACCATGGCAAACCGGCGAACAATTTTAGCCACAACAATACGCACCAATACAAACAGTATCAGTGTTATAAGTGTGGCGACAATTTCAATATAAAATTTATTGTCCGGCATTTTATTTGCTTAACTATACAAATGTAAGCAAATGTTGATAAACTTTATCTACCGGCAACCCAACTACGTTTGCATAAGAACCATTAATTTCGGCTATCGCTACAAGTCCGATCCATTCCTGAATTCCGTAAGAGCCGGCTTTGTCAAAGGGTTTGTAATTGTCTAAGTAATAAAGGATTGCTTCGTCTGAAAGAGTATTGAAAGTTACTTTGGTTACTTCGTGAAACGTGTCCTTTTTCATCTTTGTTTTAATGCAGACCGATGTAATGACCTCATGGGTTTTACCGGATAACGATTGCAGCATTTTAAACGCATCATCATAATCTTTTGGTTTTCCCAATGCCTTGTTTTCGTGCCAAACGATCGTGTCGCTTGTGATCAGAATATCGTTGTCCGAAAGATCTTCAAGAAAAACATCGGCTTTCAATTCAGCTAAATAATCTGTGATTTCACCGGCTTTTAAGTCGTCCGGATAAATTTCTTCCACTTCTTTTAATCGGATTTCGAAATCCAGATCCAAATCCCTGAAGAACTGCTGACGTCTGGGCGAACCGGAAGCCAGAATAATATTGAAAATTTTTAGTTTGTCTCTAAGCATTTCCCTTCATATTTAAGGTTATGACCACTATGGAAAGGATTCCGAACAACATAACCAGTTTTAAAATCAGACTCAAATGATTGAATTCCTTCTTTGATTTTGCACTCCATATTTTGATTAGGAAGTAGAGTAGTGGTGCCAATACAAAAAGTAAGGCATAGTACATTACCCATTGTATTTCTGATAAATTAGTGTTTACGTAAAATATCAATAAAGCAATCGGTATGAAAGTTAAAGCGAAAACCACTTTTGATGTTCTTTCTTTTCCAATAATAATGGGAAGCGTACTCATTCCCGAGTTATAATCACCATCCATATCTTCGATGTCCTTTACGATTTCGCGAATGAAATTGATGATAAAAGCAAACAAAGCATAATCCAGAAGTATACTGAAAATAAGACCCATTTGCTCACGGTTTCCATCATAAGTTGCAGGATATAAATCGAATATTCCCACGATAACAATGCTGAACGCCACTAACAAAGAAACGATAATGTTTCCGACAAGTAGGTTTTGTTTCAAATTGGTAGCATATATATATAATGTTGCCGCCACAACGATGAATACAGCTGCAAAACTGGGTTTTTCAATGATATTCGACAAATAAAATCCAATTCCCACTCCGATGATGTTAAGTGCTGCATAGATATTATAAGCCATTCCTTCCGATATGTGTTTACCGACAATAACGTCTTTAGGTTTTGAAAACGCGTCGGTTTCCTGATCCATAATATTGTTAATGACATACCCACCGGCAGCAATGGATACAGTCGCAATTACTAATAATATAAATTGCCAATTGGCTAATGCCAAGATCAAATCCGTCTGATTTTTAAAGAACAGGAAGTGAAAAACAAGCTGCATTAAAGCCAGCATTAACAGGTTTTGAAAGCGGATTAGTTTTAAGAAATTCATGGTTTTGTATTCAGTATTCAATTATTGATTTTAAGGTAGTTAGTCGAATTTCGCATCAAAGTGCTCCATCCATTTGCCCTGAACTTTCATAACCTGTTCAATCACATCCCGAACAGCGCCTTTTCCTCCGTTGCGGTGGGAAATGTAATTGGAGATGTTTTTAATTTCGGGAACGGCATCTTGCGGACAGGTAGGTAATCCAACCAATTGCATCACATGATAATCCGGAATATCGTCGCCCATGTATAAAACCTGCTCGGGTTTGATGTTGTATACATCGGTGAATTCTTTGAAAGTTTCGACTTTATCAGGCACTCCCAAATGAATATCGGTGATGCCAAGATTTCTTAGTCGAATACGAACGCCTTCGTTACTTCCGCCTGAAATAATGCAAACCGTGTAACCGTTTTCAACAGCTGCTTTCATCGCATAGCCGTCACGGATATTCATTTCGCGAAGCATTTCTCCTGTTGGGGTTATGTGTACTGTTCCGTCGGTAAGAACGCCATCAACGTCAAAAATAAACGTGGTGACATCGTTCATGATTTCTTTATAACTTTTAGCCATTGTGTTTTTGTATGGACTGCGTAAGCAGTTGGTAAATTGTTTTTTTATTCTCGTCCTCTAAGAAAGACAAATGTTTTTCGATGGTTTTTTGATCGTTGCGTTTTGCCGGACCGGTTTGGGCTTCTAACGGGGAAAGGGTTTTGATTTTATCGGCAGTTTCCTGAATTAATGGAAGCAGAATTTCAAACGGAACTTGGTTTTCATCACAGATTTCTTTTCCCAACTGATAAAGATGATTCACGAAATTACAGGAGAAAACCGCGGCAACATGTAAACTTTGTCTTTGTTCAGAACTGATTTTAAAGACCTTATCCGAAATGGCTTTTCCCAGAGTTTCCAAAATACTGTAATCCCATTCATTTTCGGTTTCAAGACAAATCGGAACCGCTTTAAAATCGATTGCTTTTGATTTGGAAAAGGTTTGTAACGGATAAAAAACGCCTTTTCGGTTTTTAGCATTTAATGCATCCAATCCAACGCTTCCCGAAGTATGAACCACTAATTGGTTTTCAAACGGAAGTTGGTCGGAAACTTCTGAAATAGCGTCATCCGTAACCGAAATTATGGTAATATCTGCCAGTTTTAAATCGGAATAATTTGTCGTAATCTTATCGGAAGAAACCAAATGGGTTATGCTTTCCGGTTTACGTGAAAAAACCTGCTGCAATGCGACATTTTCAGTCTGTTGAAAAACCGAAATCAGATGTAGCGCCACATTCCCTGAACCGATGATGTTTACTGTAATCATGATGAATTTATGAAACTTTCAATTTAGCCCAAGTGTATTCAATGTTGTTTATTTTCTTTAAAAAGAAATACAACAGTAAAATTTCAAAACGAAAGTTTAGTGAAAATCCTTCATGATTATCAAAGAAAGGGTAAACGATCATCACTAGCACACAAATTACAAGTCCGATATAACTGTCGATTTTTGCCAAATCGGTCGCTGAGTCTTTTTCCATCCATAAACTAAATGCGGTAAATCCTTTGAACAGAAATAAAGATGATATCAAAATTCCCATTAATGATAAAGGGTAATTCGTTTCAAGACCATAAAGGGATAAGTCAAAAGTATTTCCCGTTAATCCGACGATTATCGAAATAGGCGCCAAAACACCAAAAAGCATAAATACCCATGTGAAAAATTTTATCCAACCTGGAAGTAATTGCCTTCTGCGCTTTGTAGTATTTATGAACTCATTCTCGTTGAGTAAACCTTCCGTTTCTTTTTCCATGAATATTTTAAACTGCTTCTACAATCGCTACAAAATCTTCAGCTTTTAATGCCGCTCCGCCAATCAATCCGCCGTCTACGTCGGGTTTGGAGAAAATTTCTTTTGCATTGTCCGGTTTTACGCTTCCTCCATAAAGAATGGAAACATTTTCGGCGATGTCGCTTCCGTATTTATGTCGGATAGTTTCACGAATAAAATGGTGCATTTCCTGAGCCTGTTCCGGTGAAGCGGTTTCTCCCGTTCCGATAGCCCATACAGGTTCGTAGGCCAAAACGATGTTCATCCAGGCATTGGCTTCCAGATGAAACAATCCGTCACGCAACTGGTTGTCAACAACGTTGAAATGTTGCTTGTTCTGACGGTCTTTCAATTCTTCTCCGATACAGAAAATCACACGCATTTCGTGTTTTAAAGCAGTATCCACTTTATTGGCTAAAAGTGCGTCACTTTCCTTAAAATAAGCACGTCTTTCGGAGTGACCTAAAATTACATTGTGTACACCAACAGATGTAAGCATGTCCGCGGAAATTTCTCCGGTGAACGCACCACCTTCTGCCTGATGCATGTTTTGCGCCGCCACACTGATATTGGTATGTTCAAGAATATGAACGGCTTGCGATAAATTTACGTAAGGTGGAGCAACAAGTACTTCCACTTCTTTCCCGGATGGAAGCTGGTTTAAGATATCGGTTAATAACTGCGTGGTTTCTGCAGCATTTTTATTCATTTTCCAGTTACCTGCAACTATATTATGTCTCATTAGTTTAGTGTATTTAATGTCTCAATCAATTTTATATCATCGGCTTCAATTGCTTTAAACAGCGCAATCTTACCTTTTTTGTCAATGACCATGTAACGCGGAATCCAGTCAAGATTTATGGCTTTTCCGAAAACACCTTTCATGCCGTCGGTCGCCATATAATGTTCGCCGGTTATTTCATATTTTTGGATCCCTTTTTGCCAGGCTTCTGAAGTTTTATCCATTGAAATAAATAAAAAGGTGGTAGTCGGAAACTGACTTTGCAATGCCTTTACTTTCGGCATTCCTTTGATACAATCGGAACACCAGGAAGCCCACACATCAATAACTACGGTTTTTCCTTTGTATTTTTTTAGGATGTTCTTAAACGCAATATTGCTTCCGTTTAAAGCTACCATTTCATTTTTTAAGGCTTCTTTCTTAAAAGCGGTCTGATTTTCCTGTGCGCAAGATGTAAGCACAAACGAGAAAAACAGTAGGGTTAAAAATTTGTTCATCGTTATTTTTTTAATTCCGAATACGGTTTGTTGATTATCGTTTGATATTCGGATGCATTAAATTTATTATCGGTTGTTCCCCAGTAAAATTTATAATCGTTCCCATTCCACAGGTATTTTACGCCCGGAGTGTCTTTTCCTGAACCGAGTACGCCCCAGAACGGAATAACATCGATCATTACATAAGGATACTGTGCGCCTGCAAATTTGAAGAAATCCGGAATTTTTTCAGGCTCTTCATTCATGAAAATAATCTTGATTTCAGGGAAATTAGGGTCTTTCCTTTTCATTTCAGTAAGTTCTTTGGCAGCCTCCATGCAATGATCACAACCCGGAACAAAGAAACACAGTGTTTTTCTTCCTTTGTCAATATCCGAAAAATACTTCGCATAACCTGATTTTCGTTTTGCAGGCTCATTAAGAGCTACTTTTTCCACAACTTTTTCGGTTTCTTTTTTAGTCGTATTGTCCTTAATTGTATCGGTTTTGGCGGTAGTTGTCGGCAAGTTGTTTTCTTCTGTCGGAGCCGATGTGGTGTCAAAACTCGTTTCCAATGCTCCGATTGTGGTTTCAGGAGCAATTACGTCATCGGAAGTCGTACTTTTAATCGGTGCCACCAAAAAGATTCCGGCAATTGAAAGGATCGTAATTAACGCTACAACCCAAAATTTCGAATTGTCAATATCCTTTTCTGTTATTTTGTAAAGCCATCCCAATAATAAAACGGCAATTATGTTTTTAATGATCGCTTCAATTGGTGTCATCGGGATCAATTCACCAAAACAACCGCAATTTCCTGTGTTTCCGCCGCTAAGAAAAGTTTCATATGACAAATGTCCGATGAAAACCACCAAAAGCAAAATGGTAGCCGGAATAATGATTTTTTTCAGATAATTGTTCTGTAGAATTAGGATTCCCAATGCCAATTCGATTCCAATCAGAATTCGCGAAAACCAAGGCGCTATCGTTTCCGAAAAACCGAGCGGATATAACTGTTTTACTTCAAAGGTTGAAATGGCAAAATAGGGTGAAGGGTACATTTTTGCTATCGCCGAAATGATAAACAAGAATGCTATTGTAATTCGTATGGCTGGTGAAACGTATTTCATATCGTTAAGAAATTAATTTTTCGAAAATCCCATTAAAATAAGAGCAAACACAGCATAATTGATCATGTCCTGATAATTAGCATCGATGCCTTCAGAAACCAATGTTTTTCCTTTATTGTCTTCAATTTGTTTTACGCGAAGGAGTTTCTGCAGAATCAGATCGGTCAGCGAACTCACACGCATATCACGCCAGGCTTCACCATAATCATGATTTTTAGCTTCCATTAAATCCTTGGTCGTTTGTACTTTTTCGTCGTATAATCTCACTGCGGTTTCCCAATCCAAATCGGGCTGATCCACAACACCCAACTCCAGCTGAATCAACGCCATAATGGAATAATTGATGATACCGATGAATTCTCCGGTTTCATCTTCGTCTATTTTACGCACCTCATTTTCCTGCAAACTTCGGATGCGTTGGGCTTTTATGAAAATCTGATCGGTCAGCGACGGAAGACGTAAAATGCGCCATGCACTACCGTAATCTTTCATTTTTTTGGCATATAAATCGCGACAAATGGCAATTACCTTATCATATTCCTGTGAAGTCGTACTCATTTATAATTATCTTTGTTTGTAGAATTTTCAAATGTAAAGAAATTAAGGCGAAGTACAAAGTCGATTAACAAGGCTTAATTTTTTTGAAATTTGTATCACTAACTTGTCACTTATAATTATGAACATCAATTGCAAAGGACGACTCATCGATTTATCCCAGCCAAAAGTTATGGGAATTCTGAATATCACACCTGATTCATTTTTTGACGGTGGGAGATACACATCGGATGAAGATTTTCTGAATCAAACGGAGAAAATGCTTAAAGAAGGGGCGACTTTTATCGATATTGGAGCCTATTCTTCAAGACCCAATGCGGTTTTCGTTTCGGAATTGGAAGAATTATCACGCTTACTTCCTGTAGTGGAATTAATCACGGAAAAATTTCCGGAAGCCATTTTATCCATCGACACCTTCAGAGCCAATGTTGCTGAACAGGCCATAGAAAAAGGAGCTGCCATGATAAATGATATTTCAGCCGGATTATTGGATGAAAAAATGCTGGAAGTGATTGCCAATGCGAATGTTCCTTATATTATGATGCACATGCGCGGAACACCTCAAACGATGACCACGCTTACGGATTACGATGATATCGTAAAAGACATGATCAAATATTTTTCGGAACGGATTTCCGCAGCGAGAAGTTTCGGAATTAACGATCTTATTATCGATCCCGGATTTGGTTTTGCAAAGACGCTGGAACAGAATTATGAAGTGCTTCAGAAACTGGAATTGTTTCAGATGCTTGAAGTTCCTCTTTTGTCGGCTGTTTCCAGAAAATCAATGATTTATAAAGTATTGGAAACCAATGCGGATGAAGCGCTTAACGGAACTACAGTTTTAAATACGGTTTCTCTTTTAAAAGGAGCGAAAATCCTTCGCGTACACGATGTTAAAGAAGCGGTTGAATGCGTTCGTTTGTATACCCAAATCCAAAGTCAGTAATAGAAATTATGAAGAAAATAAGCTGTTTTTTTATAGCGTTGTTAATGTTTTCCTGTGGTGAAAAAAAGGAAATTCTTTTGCCAAAATCGGATGTTACGATAGTTAAAGAAGTTTCGGATCTTTCAAAAGTCGATTTTTTCTTTTCCGTTGTAAATAACGATACTTTGGCAGATGTTAAGAAAAATGCCGTGATTACCACAACCAACTGGGTTTTTAATATCGACAAACGGATTCCGCTGAAAATTGTCATACCGGAAGTCAAAAAACTTCAGGAAAAAAAACGCAAGCGAAAAAGTAATGAAGATGCTCCAAAAGATAATTTTTACTCTTATGCCGACAGTATCGGGAAGAATTTAGCGTTTATTCCGTTTACGAAGGTTGTCTATCAACTGGAAAAACCGAAAACCGGAACAATTGTATTTTTTAAGAAGGACAATCAAGTATTCGTTAATGATGTCCCGGTTAAGAAAGAGGATTTGAATCAATATTTAAACAATAGTAATCAGTCTTTGGAAGAAATTAAATTTTGTTTCGATAAAAACAGTAGTTTCGGTACCTATATTCAGAATAAATTATTCATCAGAACTATTGAGGTTAAGATGACGGGATTTTCCGAATTTATTTATTGAAAAACTCTTTCCATCCTTACTAAACGGAAAGAGTTTTCAGAATTATTTTTTTTTGTTTCCAAATTATGTTTTAATAACCGCCTCCTGTGATTTCTTTAATAAGTTGGCCTCTGATTTCTCCATCAGGATAAGTTGCACTGTGTAAATTCACATAATAAAGGTTGTTCTTAAGATCCGCTTCCTGCTCAGCGCTAAGTGGATCACTTGTGTAGCTTATTGGTGGTGTAAAACTTGAAAAAGCAAAAACAGGTGGGCCACTAACTCCTAAAGCTCCTTTGTGGATATGTCCGTCTGTTACTGTCATACCGCTATGTGTTACTGTAATGGACAGTATTTTGGTTGCGTTATAAAATTTAAGTACTGCGGTTCCAGTTGCTGTTGAGCTGTTAGGCGGTACTTCATTTGACCCGCTTAAAGTTGCATTAAAAGTAGTTATTGAGACAGGTATTGATGACATATCATCATCATCATCATTGCACGAAACCGCAACTGCTGTAAATAAGACAACTGCTAAAAATCTTACATAATATTTCATATCGAAAAAATAAGTATGTATAGAGTCGTAAGAAAGAGAAACGCTTTTTTAATATTTTGCGCTGAAAATCATAATGTTACGATGTAGCAACATTTTACATTCGTTAGTAAAATTAAGCCATTATTACAAGATAATCTCTAATTTTTGATAAACTTTAACCCTAATTCAGACAGTTTGGTTCTATCATATAATATTTAACTGAAATCCGGATTTACTGATGATGATACGGTTCGTTTTTAAGAATCGTGAAGCCGCGATACAGTTGTTCGATGAAAAACAGTCGTACCATCTGATGCGAGAATGTCATCTGCGAAAGCGAAATCTTCCCCTGTGCTTTTTTATAAACCTCATGACTGAATCCATAAGGGCCTCCAATTACGAAAACTAATGTTTTTACACCAGAATTCATTTTCTTTTGCAATTCTTCCGAAAAGCCTACGCTTGAAAATGTTTTTCCGTTTTCGTCCAGTAAAATCAATTGGTCAGTTGCCGATAATTTCGACAGGATCAGTTCGCCTTCTTTCTCTTTTTGCTGGGCTTCCGAAAGGTTTTTAGCGTTTTTGATATCCGGAATAATCTCCAGTTCAAACTTAATGTAGAACGACAGCCGTTTGGTGTAATCGTCGATTAAGGTTTGCAGTGCTTTATTATCGGTTTTGCCGATGGCCAGGAGTTTAATATTCATAACTTCGGATTAAAAAAGCAAAGATAACAGAATTTTGATAATGGCTTTGGGGCATCATTTTTCATTAATTTTGAATCGTAAATATCATAAAATCAGGTAAATGTGTTAAATTTTAGTTATACTCCTTAAATCCTTAAATCCTTAAAACCTGAAATAATCAAAAAAATGTATCTTTGACCCAAATGCTTATTTTAAATGATTACAGAACAGACTACACAACTGGAACACTATTTTCAGCAATTCAGAAAAAACATCATCGGTATCGATCAGGAATTTGATTCTCCTTTCGGAAGAAAAAAAATCATTTACACGGATTGGACCGCTTCGGGGCGTTTGTATCGTCCGATAGAAGAAAAACTGATGAATGAATTCGGACCTTTCGTTGCCAATACGCATACTGAAACCACAGTATCCGGAACGGCAATGACGATGGCCTATCATGAAGCGCGTCACATTATCAAAAAACATGTGAACAGCGATGAGAATGACGTCTTGATTGTTGACGGTACAGGTATGACAGGGGTTATCAATAAATTTCAGCGTATTTTAGGCTTGAAAGTTCCTGAAAATCTTCAGAAATACACTCAGATTCCCGAGGAGAAAAAGCCGGTGGTTTTCATTTCACATATGGAACATCATTCGAATCAAACCTCTTGGCTGGAAACCATCGCGAAAGTAGAAGTGATTCCGGCTTGCGAAAAAGGCTTGATTTGTTTGGACAGCTTCAAAGCATTATTGGAAAAATATAAAGACTGTACTTTAAAAATCGCTTCAATAACAGCTTGTTCTAACGTAACCGGAATCAGAACACCTTATCATGAAGTGGCAAAACTAATCCACCAGTACAACGGAGTTTGTTTTGTGGATTTTGCCTGTTCGGGACCTTATGTAAAAATAGACATGCATCCGGCGGACAATCCGGAAGGGTATCTGGATGCCATTTTCATGTCGCCACACAAATTCCTTGGCGGACCGGGTACTTCCGGGGTTTTGGTTTTCAATAAAAAATTATACAAAAATATGGTTCCCGATCATCCGGGAGGAGGAACAGTTAGCTGGACCAATCCTTGGGGCGAACATAAATATTTAGACAATATTGAAGAACGCGAAGATGGCGGAACTCCGGGCTTCCTTCAGGTTATCAAAACCGCTTTGGCAATTCAGTTGAAAGAGCAGATGGGAATTGATAATATCCTGAAACGCGAACATGAAATCGTAGACTATGTTTTCGAACGATTAGGAAATGTTTCGAACATCAATATTCTG
This sequence comes from Flavobacterium limnosediminis JC2902, assembly GCF_000498535.1. Lineage (GTDB taxonomy): Bacteria > Bacteroidota > Bacteroidia > Flavobacteriales > Flavobacteriaceae > Flavobacterium > Flavobacterium limnosediminis. Next base: position 264,260 of record NZ_AVGG01000018.1, read on the forward strand.
GCAGGACAACACAAAGACAGGCTAGGGGTTATCTCTTTTTACATCGATGATTTGCATTTCAACCTTGGAGTGAAAATTCTGAACGATAAATTCGGAATTCAAACTCGTGGCGGTTGCAGTTGTGCCGGAACTTACGGTCACTTCCTGTTGCATGTGGATCAGGAAACGTCTCATTATTTAACCGATAAAATTACATCGGGTGATTTAATTGAAAAACCGGGATGGATCAGGATGTCGATTCACCCAACGACAACTTCTGCTGAAATTGAATTCGTTTGTAACAGTATCATAGCTTTGGCTGATAACCATAAAGAATGGGCAAAAGATTATGAATACAATAAAAACTCCAACGAGTTTGTTCATAAAAATGCGTTGCACAAAGAAAAAGAAATGGTGAAAAATTGGTTTTCTTTATAGGTCAAATCAATTTGCCGAACTAAAGAAAATTTGGTCATAAAAAAATCCACTTGTAATGAGTGGATTTTTTCTTTTATAAAACGAGTTTAATTTTTTCTTTGCCTTCTGCAATCTGCTAACTCTCCTTAGTGTGTTTCCAGCGCTTGTGTGTCCACAGATAATACTCTGGTTTTTCAAGGATTTGTTGTTCGACCATTCTGAAAAACATATCGGTTAGTTCATAATTCGGAACTTCTTTCGGGTTTTCCACCATCGGAACAAAAGTTGCCTGGTATCGGCCACGGCCTAATTTCTCTCCTTTAACAAAAAGAACATTCATATCCATTCGTTTGGCGAGCATTTCGGCTCCCGTATGAACCGGAACTTCAACTCCCATAAACTTTGTCCAGTGTTGTGCTTTCCATACTTTAGGAGATTGGTCGGCTGCAAATCCGTAAACTCCTTTGATTCCTTTCTTGTAATTCGATACCATTACCGCAGTTGTTTCTTTGGTGTCGATTAATGTGGCGTTAAACTTTCCTCGGATGTCGCGTACTAACTTATCAAAGTATTTATTTCTGATTTTTTTATAAATTCCAAACCCTTCAAATTTGATGTGTTTGTTCATAATCAGCAACCATTCGTAACTTGAATAATGGGCGCAGAAAATCGCGATGCTTTTACCTTTGGCTTCATATTCATCATACAATTCCATGTTGGTAAAAGTAAAACGCTTATTGATTTCCTTATCTGAAATGGTCATGGTTTTAATCATTTCAAGAAAACCGTCAACCATATGATGATAGGATTCTTTTTCAACACGTAAACGTTCTTTTTCGGACAAATGCGGTAAGGCTAAGGCTAAATTTTGTCGAACCACTTTTTTTCTGTAACCAATAATGTAATACACAAGTACGTAAAGGCAATCGGAAACAAAATATAATAATCGGAAAGGAAGTATTGATATGCACCACAAAATTGGATATACCAACAGAAATACTAGTAATTGCATTTATTTAAGTTTTTACAAATATACTTTTTATACTGATTATTCGGGCATCAAATACCATTCAATAAAGAAACATTGGTTATTTTTACGCAACGAAAATGCAAATATATGAACTCTGTATTATTACTGATTATTGTTGTTACCGCTATTGTAAGTTTTAAAGGTTTCGGAGACGAATCTTTTTTTAGAAAGTATGAATTTCATATCGGCAGTATTCGTGCCGGAGAACACATCCGAATGGTAACTTCGGCTTTTCTGCATGGAGACATCGGACATTTATTGTTCAATATGCTCACATTGTATTTCTTTGCACCTGTTGTCATTCAGAATTTTGATTCGCTTTCATTCATAATCATATATTTCGCAAGTTTGATTTGTGGCAGCTTGCTTACTTTGTATTTTCATAATAACGATTATTATTACCGCGCCATCGGAGCTTCCGGAGCAGTTACCGGAGTGTTGTATTCAGCAATTTTACTGCATCCGGACATGAGCTTATATTTATTTTTCATACCTATTCCGATTCCGGCATATTTATTCGGAATCGGGTATCTGCTCTATTCCATTTACGGAATGAAAGCTAAGAATGATAACATCGGACACACGGCACATTTTGGAGGAGCAATTGGCGGTTATATCATCACATTGGCTAAAGTTCCTTCCATGGTGACAGACAATACGTTAATGGTTGTATTGTTGCTGATTCCGATTGTAATTTTATTGATTTTATTAAAAATGGGTAAGATATAGGTGTTTTGGCATTACTTTTGACTTGTAATGAAAAACTTAAAAATATATTAGATATGAAAAAACTACTTTTAATCGGAATAACCTTGTTCATGACAGGACTTTCTAATGCGCAAGTACAAGAAATTAAACCAATACCCCAAATTGTGGTTTCCGGTGAGGGAAAAATAAAAGTTACTCCGGATCAGGCCGTAATTACCGTCGGCGTTGAAAATACAGGAAACGACGCTGCCGATGTAAAAACGAAAAATGATGTGGCCATAGACGGCATCATCAAATACATCAAGAAAATGAAAATTGCCACTACCGATTATCAGACGCAACGCGTGTCGTTATACAAATCGTATGATTATCAGAAGAAGAAAAATACATACACGGCTTCACAAAATATTATTATCACACTTAAGGATTTATCCAAGTATGATGAGTTAATAATGGGATTGGTGGAATCAGGAGTGAATGTGATCCAAGGCGTTGATTTCAAATCGTCTAAAGTGAAAGAATACGAAAGTCAGGCACGAATTCAGGCGGTTCAGAATGCTAAAACCAAAGCTGCGGATTATGCTTCGGCATTGAATCAGAAAGTGGGTAAAGCAATTTTGGTTTCAGATAATTCGACAACCCATTATCCAAGACCGGTTTATGGAGCCATGAAGATGGATTCTGAATCTGCAGCTCCGGCAAGAGAAACATTGGCAATCGGAGAAATTGAAGTGACAGCAAATGTTACGATCAACTTTGCCATAGAGTAACAAATTTATTTGGATTATTTTGCTTGACTCTCAGAATCCAATTACATTTGCACAATTCAACATCAACACAACAAAAATGAATACAATCACGACTACCAATTTCAATTTCCCGGGTCAGAAATCCGTTTACAGAGGTAAAGTAAGAGAAGTGTATAATATCAACGACGAGCTTTTGGTAATGGTGGCAACCGACAGATTATCAGCTTTTGACGTGGTAATGCCAAAAGGGATTCCGTACAAAGGTCAGATTTTAAATCAGATAGCAACCAAATTCATGCAATTAACGGAGGATATCGTTCCGAATTGGTTAATCGCGACACCGGATCCAAATGTTGCCGTAGGTCATTTATGCCAGCCTTTTAAAGTGGAAATGGTAATCCGTGGGTATTTATCCGGACATGCCGCCCGTGAATATGCTGCCGGAAGAAGAGTTATATGTGGTGTTGAAATGCCAGAAGGATTAAAAGAAAACGATAAATTTCCGACGCCGATAATTACCCCGACAACAAAGGCCGATAATGGTTCTCACGATGAAGATATTTCACGTGAAGCGATTTTGGCTAACGGAATTGTTTCTGAAGAAGATTATCTGATTTTAGAAAAATACACTAGAGCTTTATACCAAAGAGGAACTGAGATTGCAGCTTCGCGTGGATTAATTCTTGTGGATACGAAATACGAATTCGGAAAAACCAAAGACGGTAAAATTGTTCTGATTGATGAAATCCATACTCCGGATTCTTCCCGTTATTTTTATGCTGAAGGATATCAGGAAAGACAAGACAGAGGAGAAGATCAGAAGCAATTGTCGAAAGAATTTGTTAGACGTTGGTTGATTGAAAACGGATTCCAGGGAAAAGAAGGGCAACAAATCCCGGACATGACAGAGGAATACATCGAAACAGTTTCTGAGCGTTACATTGAATTGTATGAGAACATTTTAGGGGAATCATTTGTGAAAGCAGATATCTCCAATATCAATGAACGTATTGAGAAAAACGTTTTGGCTTTTCTGAACAAATAAGATAACCCATTCTTAAAGTTATACTAACCACGCACTGCGTGGTTTTTTTGTTCTTTGTAGTGAGATATGAAATGTATGTTTTGGTTGATTAAATCGATAAACGGTTTTAAAATACCGATTATCAGTAACGGTTTGTTAAAGTTATGTTATAATCAGAAATTTCGGTAACGAAATAATTCAAAAAGCGTCTATTAAATAAATCATCAATCAACAATCATCATGAAAAAATCAATCATTTATTTAGGAATCGCTGCATTGACCTTTATCAATGTTTCAGCATTTAATTGTCAGCAATTGTTTGATATTGAGCATCTTGGTTCGATTCAGACAGTGCAGTCAGATCAAAGTTCAGGCGTAACAACAAACGGCAATGATTCGGCAGAAACAATCACCGATAAAAAAGGTGGAGATCCGCCAAGAAATAATCCGGAAATAATTGGCATTGAATCGTATGCAAAAAGCATGGAGGAAATTATAGCCGAAAACAATCAGATAATCGAAAGTACTATTTCAAATGAAATAGCTGAAAATGAAACAGCAGAAATTCCTTCAGCAGATAATCAGGTTATTGACGATATTATTTTAGCTGAAGTTGGTCCGGTTTACAGTGAAAAAACAATGGAAGAAATAATACAGCAAGACAGTCAGATAATTGAAAGTCCGTTGTTAAATGAAAGTAAACCATGCAATTTTAAAAAATCCAAAAAATCATAATTTTTAAATATAATAAAGAGTAAAATTTAAATCATTAATCAACCCGAGGCGCAGCCGAATTGTTTGGAGCGTAGCGGAAAAAAATCAATCATCATGAAAAAAACGATCAGTTTATTAGGTTTAGCTTTAATTGCAACTGCAAATGTTGCCTTAGCTTCGAATGTTGACACTTCAACTTCAAAAAATGTTGCAATCCATAATTACGATGTTACACCGCTTTTTGTGGCCATCAGTAAAGGAGACGTTGCTACCGTTAAAAAATTTGTTGAATACGGAGTAGATGTAAACGAAACTAAAAACGGAATGACTCCGTTAATGTTCGCAGTTCGTTACAATAACGCCGAAATAGCAAAAATCCTGATTGAAAAAGGAGCAGATATTTCGGTTAAAGATCCAAACGGGCGTACCGCTTTGCAACTGGCAGAAGCTGTAAAAGCTACCCAAGTAGCTGAAGTTATTAAATCGGCTTCAAAAAAATAAGTTAGAGTTTTAGTTATGAGAATAAAAAAAACCGGGCATTATGTCCGGTTTTTTTTTGTTGTTACAGTTATCATGCAGAACTAAATTCTAGGTTTAAAAATTGGTCAATTCATTAATTACTAACTCTTTATATGTTTTTGAAATCGGTATTTTTTTACTGCCGATTGTGATAAAGAATGTATTAAACCCATCAATTTTAGTTTTGTTTACAATAAAACCTTTGTGAGTTTTGATGAAATTATCGGGAAGGTTAGCTAAAAACTCGGTTATGGTAGAACGATAACGGTATTCTTTTTCCGGAGTAATTATAAGTAGATAATTCTTCTGACTTTCAGCGTAAATGATGTTTTCAATAGCTACTTTTTCAAAAACCTCCTTATGTTTGATATAAATGAAAGTATTGGGTTTCTCTTTAGAAACAGCAATGCTTTGTTTGTTGTAGTTAAGCATTGCTATTTCAATGGCAGTAAAAAGTTCTGCTTTCTGAAAAGGTTTTATTAGATATCCGAAAGGATTTGTGGCTATGGCGCTTTTGACAGTCACATCATCCGAATAGGCAGTGAGGAAAACATGTGGCATGGAGTATTTTTCCTGAATGTAATTCGCCAGCCAAATGCCGTCTTTTTCACCTTGGATGGTGATGTCCAAAAGGGCGAATTCAACTTTGTTTTCAGAAAGTATCTCGATTGCTTCCTGAGCATTCATTGCTGTGCCGACAACGTTGTAGCCCATTTCGGTTAAAAGGACTGTTATTGTCTTTTGGGTTATGTATTCGTCTTCTACTACCAGAATGTTTAATGGGTGGTTCATTATGCAATATCTTTAAAAGTAATAATAATGTTGGCTCCGTTATCATTTTTCCATTCACAATTGCCTTCCAATTGTCTTGTCAGTCCCAAAATCAGGTCAAAACCAATCGATTGCAACTTCTTTGGATCGAAATCAGCGGGTAGTCCGATACCGTTGTCTTTTACGATAAGTCTGTAAATATCATTTTCTTTGGTGAGATTGATTGTAATGTTTCCGCTTTCTCTGTTTTTAAAAGCATGCCTGAAACAATTTGTTATGATCTCATTAAGGATTAAACTTAACGGAATGGCTGTATTTATGCCGAGTTCTATCTCATTTGCTTCGACATCAATACTAATTTTTTGGTTATTGTTGTATGCTGTTTGAATTGCCTGAATTAATTCGGATAAATAATTCTGAAAAGGAACCTTACTGAAATTTTCCGACTGGTACAGTGTTTTGTGAATTAATGCAATCGATTGTATTCGTGACTGGCCTTCTTTTAAAATAATCTTAGCATTTTCATCACTGATGTTAAGGTTCTGAAGTTCCATTAAGCCCGAAATAATCTGCAGATTGTTTTTCACTCTGTGATGAATTTCCTTCAACAGCATTTCTTTTTCGGCCAGCGATTCTTTGATGGTCTCATTTTTTGCAGAAATCTCATCATTTTTGTGCTGAATTTCTTTCTGTTTTTTTCGCGAATTACTAAGGTACAATAAGGTTGTCACCAGAATAATTCCTAAAGCCGTTGCAATTATATAGAGCGTGACTTTTTCTTTAGCATTGATGTCCGATTGCTGTTTTTCTATTAAATGGTCTTTTTCTTCCAATTGGTACAGGATTTCATTTCCGGCTAATAAAAGGCGTTGTGTCTTCGAGTTTATCGAATCGCTCAGATTGAAAGCTTTTTCATAATAGATATGAGCTTCATCTTTTTTATTCTGAACTTTTAGTAATTCTGCTTTTGTTCTATAGTAGAACACTCTTGTTTCGTCTGATATTCCTTTTGACATGAGTTGTTCCGCCAGCTCTATGTTTTTTTTCGCCTCAGTGTAGTTTTTTAACTTAATGTTACATGTTGTGAGATAAACAATGGTTTTAACGATTCCATCGTTGCTGTTATTGTCCTTGATTTTTATTCCGATGGAAATGTCTTCCATCAGCAGTGGTACAGCACTTTTATAATCGCCTTGTTTCATTTTTAAAACGCCGATATTTCCTTTCACTAACCCGTACAATGCATTAAAACTCTCCCAATCATTCTTTTTAAGGCCAGTTTCTGCTTTTTGTAATGATAGATTATAATAATGATATGCACTGTCAATTTGATTGTTCATAGAATAATAGTAACCCAGACTATTGTAAGCTGAGGGAACTATAAGTGAATCACGTTTTGGATTTTTCAGTATTTCATTGATTTCCGATTTTAATTGCAAAATCGCCTTATCATATAAGTGCAATCGGGCATATAAACTACTTTTGATACTGTAAGTCCACAAATCGTAATCCACACCTTTTTTTCTGAGAAGGCTTATTTCGGAATTTATTTTAAAGACATTAGAAAATAAATTAAGGTTCAGATAAGCTTTCTGTAATCTTACTAAGACGGACATGCGTTTTGAATCGGAAAGTTTGTAATCCTTGTTATTCTGAATTTCTTTCAATACAACAATGGATTTCAGGTAGTCTTCTTTTATAAAATAGACATCGGCCAATACAAATTTAAGCCGCATTGACGAATTTATATGTGTATTGATTTGTTCGTCGGATTTCAGTTTAGGGAGATTTTGGTAGAAAAACTCCCGATTGTCTATTTTTTGTCTATGAGTCAGACTTTCGTAAAAACGGATTTTATCAATCCCCTTTTTTGAGGTATAAATTTCCTTTATTTTATCGGTCGTTTGAGCGTTTCCAATGAAAAATTGAAAAAGAAATAAACAGCAGATAATGTTTTTTAAAATAAAAGACATTTATAAAATTTCAATTTTCACGCTTAGTTCACCGTGAGTGCTTTTGTCGGATATTTCCATAAAAGCTTTTTTGGTCAGATCAATTTCCCTTCCTCTGGAAAATGGTCCGCGGTCGTTGATTATAACCACAACCGATTTATCATTGGCTAGATTGGTTACTCTTACTTTTGTACCGAACGCTAACTCTCTGTGAGCTGCCGTGTATTCTTTATTATTAAAACGTTCTCCGTTGGCTGTTTTTCTGCCGTTAAACTTATCGTGATAATAGGAAGCTACACCTTTATTTTTGTAAACTTTCCCTTTTTCTGATGATTTTGGAACGGAGGTGGTTCTGACTTTAGACCCCGAAGAGCCGCAACTATTCATCGATAACGCTATCGTTATTCCGAAAAGGGCAAAAAATAGTTTGGTGCGAATTGAATCCATGGTTTTACGGGGCTAATATTTGTTCGTCACGAATTACACGAATTTCCATGAATTAATCTGTGGTAATTTGCGTAATTCGTGCCAAACAATCAGATTTATTTGAAATAAGAAAAGGTTTCGTTGTTCTCAATCTTTAATAAACTTTCATAAATTAATTTGATCACATTTTCAACATCTTCTTTGTGAACCATTTCCACCGTTGTGTGCATATAACGCAGCGGAAGCGAAATTAGTGCAGAAGCAACTCCGCCGTTACTGTAAGCAAATGCATCAGTATCGGTTCCCGTAGCTCTCGATGTAGCATGACGCTGGAATGGAATTTTCTTTTCCTCTGCCGTGGTTACAATCAGTTCACGTAATTTATTCTGAACAGCCGGAGCATAGGCAATAACCGGACCTTTTCCCATTTTCAGATCACCTTCAATTTTCTTTTCAATCATTGGGGTAGTGGTGTCATGACAAACATCGGTTACAATGGCCACATTTGGCTTGATGGTATGCGTAATCATTTCAGCTCCGCGAAGACCAATTTCTTCCTGAACCGAATTGACGATGTACAATCCAAACGGTAATTCCTTTTTGTTTTCTTTCAATAAACGCGCCACTTCAGCAATCATGAATCCACCCATACGGTTATCAATGGCTCGACAAACGAATTTATCTTTGTTCAGAATCATGAATTCATCCGGATACGTAATCACGCAACCTACATGAACTCCTAATTTCTCCACTTCTTCTTTTGTTTCACATCCGCAGTCAATAAAAATATTATGGAGTGTTGCCGATTCTTCCTTGCCACGATTTCTCGTATGAATCGCCGGCCAACCGAAAACGCCTTTAACGATTCCGTTTTTCGTATGAATGTTTACACGTTTGGAAGGCGCAATCTGATGATCAGAACCACCATTGCGAATCACATAGATTAATCCGTCATCCGTAATATAATTCACATACCAAGAAATTTCATCAGCATGACCTTCAATTACTACTTTGTATTTTGCATCCGGATTTATTACTCCTACGGCGGTTCCGTAAGTGTCGGTTATAAATGTGTCTACATACGGTTTCAGGTAGTCCATCCAAAGTTTTTGTCCGCTTTCTTCATAACCTGTTGGTGATGCGTTGTTTAGATAATTTTCTAAAAAAGTAAGTGACGATTTGGATAGTATTGATTTCGTTGCCATAAAATATTTTTTTGCTAAAATAATAAATTGGCATCAGAGTTGTTAGTATAATGCATATTTTTGATATAATAAATAAGTCTATGAAGCGATATCTTTTTTTGAGTATTTCATTCTTTTTTTACTCCTATATATATAGTCAGGTTACCAATGACACTGTCGGAATACAGGAGCCGGATACTTCCGTTGTTTTTAAAACACAAATGGATGAAATGTTTATTGGAAAAGATAAAGCCAAGATGGCGGAAATGGACCGAATCAAAAAAATTCAGCGCCGGGTTTTTAAAGTATATCCCTATGCAAAATTAGCAGCCGAGAATTTAAAGATTCTGAATGCGAATATGGCCAAACTCAAAACAGAACGCGAAAAGAAAAAGTATTTTAAAATAGTCGAAAACTATCTTGAAAACGAATTCGAAGGTCGTCTGAAGAAATTTTCCCGCATGGAAGGCCAGATTCTGGTTAAACTCATCCACAGACAAACCGGTGTTACCACTTATAAACTGGTTAAAGATTTAAAAAGCGGCTGGAAAGCCTTCTGGTCTAACAATACCGCCCGATTATTTGACGTCGATTTAAAAGCCGAATACGATCCTTTCAATGAATTGGATGATTTCTATATAGAAGGTATGTTGGTAAAAGCGTTCAAAGAAGGTAAACTTCAGCGTCAGGATCCTGCCAGGCCAATTGATCTTGCCGAACTTTCTGCTACCTGGAAAGAAAAACTGAATAGATCAAGAAAAGCCAGGGAGGAAAAAGAAGCAAAAGAAAAGGCTGCTTTAGAAGAAAATAAATAATTTTTTTAATTAGGAGCGAATGGTTCGGGCATTTTTGTGGTCCATGTTCCCGCTTTCCGTTCCAATTCCTCCGCTGCGCTGCGGGATTTCCACTCCAATCGGGGCTAGGGGAGAGAGGTGGTTGCGTTTTTGTGGTCATTTGAAGTATACAATCATTCCTGTTTACTGTTATTCCGGCGTAAGGAGTGATTTCCGGATTCTATTTACCTATATATAGTATGGTAGATGAGATTTTCCCTCAGGGTTTCTGCTTATATAGTATTGTCAATAGTGATTTTTCCGTAGTGTCTTAGCTCCTCGGTTCCTTAACACCTTATATATATGGTATAGCCAACAGAGATTTTTTCTTGACATCTTAGCTTTTCAATTTCTCAATACCTTTTATATATGGTATAGTCAATGCTATCTTTCCTCAATACCTTAGCTTCTCAGACTCTCATTGCCTTTATATATGGTATATTCAACTATGATTTTCTCTTAGTCCTTTAGTACCTCAGGCCCTCAGTACCTTTTTTCAAAAAAAACTTTCCTTCTTTAAGAAATGGTTATCAGGAAGTTAAGGAAAACCTCGAAAAAAAGAATAAAAAAAGACCTGAAATAATTAGGAGTTACGGGAAAGAGTGCTACTTTTGCACCCGCAATAACGGCACAGTTCTACTGACATTTTGAAACGAATCACATCCAAAAGGATTTTGAAAAAAGTCAAAAAAAGATTTGGTTTGTAAATAAAAAAGAAGTTATCTTTGCCACCCGCAAAACACGGTAAAGTTCTTTTGAAATATTGAGTAAGTGATTTGAAATTACGGTTTAGAAATTAAATCGAAAAATAATTAAAAAACACTTGCGAGATTAAAAAAAGGTATTACCTTTGCAACCCGCAAA
>NZ_AVGG01000019.1 GCF_000498535.1 Flavobacterium limnosediminis JC2902
TAAGTAGCATTTGTAGCTCCGGATATAATTGTTCCACCTGTAGTACTGTTGCTGGTGTTGCTGTACCATTGGTAACTATACGTTCCGATTCCGCCACTTACAGCAATTGTCAAATTAGCGGCAGCACTATTTTGACATAAGGTTTGCGTTGCCAAAGCCTGAGTGCTGACTACAGGATCCGGAACTACTATAACCTGTGCTACTGCACTGGTAGTGCTCCCACAACCATTACCGCTTAAAGTGATTACGGCATAATAGTAATATGTTCCAGCGGTAGCGAATACAGCTGGCGTGTACGATGATGAAGTTGCTCCCCCGATGATAGTTCCCCCGGTGTTACTATTGCTTGTATTACTGTACCACTGGTAGGTTGGAGTACCCACTCCGCCCGTATAAGCAACACTTAACGCTGAGCTTGTTCCGCCCACACAGATACTTTGCGTCGCTGTAGGCTGCGTAGATACTGTTGGCAATGGATTGATAACAACGGAAACACAAGCAGTACTTGTCTTTACACATAAAGAAGTACTGGAGTCTACTACACTTACTAAACAATAATTTAAAGTTCCTAAAACGGAAGTCGGAGCATTTAGTGTAACGGAATTACCAGAAATTGTCGAAATTGTTTGGTTAGCCCCTCCATTTACAGTATAAGTAAAAGTATAAGGTGCTACCCCATTTGAACCTGTAAAAGTAATTACAGGAGAAGCAGCATTTTGACAAACGGACGCATTTCCTGAAATAGCTGCATTCGGAGCTGGGTTTACTGTTACTGTTAAAGCAAAATTATGACTACATGCAGTCATTCCTGAGCCCGAAGTAGCCGTTACATTATATACTACATTTATAGGTGCACCGGTTGCGTTAACTAATGTTTGTGAAATTATACTTACTCCTGGTGCAGCTTGACTAGAAGCTCCTGATATTCCGGCAGGATTGGTTACAGTCCATGTATATGTTGTTCCGGTTGGTAGAATAACAGTAGGCGGATTGTTTGATAAAGACATCGTAAATGCATTTCCGGAACAAACCGATAATGTTTGATTTGGAATTTGCGGTTTAGGATTAACCGTTACTGTTAAAATGAAATTATTTGTACAATTATTTGGCGCCGTTCCTGTTGACGCTGTGACATTATAAGTTACATTAATCGGAGCATTTGTTGTGTTTACTAATGTCTGACTAATTGTACCTACCGGGGTTGCCTGATTAGAAACTCCGGTAATACCGGCGGGATTTGAAACAGTCCAGGTAAAAGTTGTACCAACTGGGACTATAACCGACGGAGGGTTGTTAGTTAATGATGCCGTAAATGCATTTCCGGAACAAACAGATAATGCTTGTGCGGGCACTGATGGTGCCGGGTTTATATTAACAGTAAAAGATGCAGATTTTAATGGACATAAACCAGGAGGGTCTGAAGATGTTAATGTAAATGTTACTGCGCCTACATAATTTAATGGTGGGGTATAGATTGGTGATAATGCAGTATTGTTTGGACTAAAACTGCCTCCCGGAACTGAAGCTGTCCAAGCTCCTGTTGTAGTACCTCCGCTGATGGTACCAGTTAACTGTATAGGAGTGTTAAGGCAAGTAATTGTTGGACCGGATGCTGTAATGTCAACAGCAGGATTTACAACAATACTACTTGAAAACACATTGCTGCCACATTCATTTGTTAATGTTAATGTATAATTATAAGTTCCCGGTGCTGTAAATGTTATTGTAGGATTTGCAGCTGTAGTACTGGAAACAGTCACATTAGATGCACCGCCAAAATTCCATAAATAAGTAACCGCTTGCGTTGCATAACAATTAAAAACCGTGGGGTTTAAAGTTATAGTGTCATCTTCACAAATGGTTTGGGGGCTTAAGGTAGTTGTTGGTTTGCCTTTTATAGTGATGGATTGTGTCTTTACATCGGGTTGACATGAAGAACCTGCAACCGCATTTTGCAATGATGTCGTAAGTTGAATGGTATAAACTCCTGGACTTGTAAATGTAATTTCGGGCTCAAAGGCACTTGCATTTCCTGATAAAAAACTCCAACCCGGTGATACCGCACTAGGACAGTTTTGCGGATTAGAAGGTGTTATTTGCCAGTTATATACATTCGTATTGGAACATCCCGGTAAGCTCGATAGATTGTCTAATTGCACGGTTGTAGGTGCACAACCGCTTGTTGGGTTTAAAGTGAAATCTGCAATTACTTCCGGACTAACACAAATGGTTTGTGTTTCAGATGTAATTCCACATGAGTTTGATCCTGTATATAATGTAATAGTATAAATACCTGGTGTATTAAAAGTAATATTCAGCTGGCTTGAGGCAGCTGGGATCCATGCCCCTGAATTGTTTGGTTGATTAAAGTTATATCCAAAATTTTCTGAAGCTGTAATAAATGTATTTGCGATTAAAGTTCCATTAGTCGCAACAGGAATATTTCCTGAGGGACCATTAATAACCCAGTATTTTTTATATGTACTTGTACACGTGTAGCCGGGTGATCCTCCAATATTGGTTCCTCCAATTGTGGTATCATTAAATTGTACACTTGTTCCTTGACAAATTGTGTTGTTATTTGGAGTCCGAGTAAAATTAGCATCCGGTGGCGTCTGAATATTTATAGGACCAAAGGCACTACTACTAATTCCACAAGGATTGGAAACCGTAATTGAAGCCTGAAATGAATTAGGATAAGTACTTCCGTTAATTACAGAAGATGTCCCACATGAATCATCAGTATACGTATGCGTATAAGTCGCCGGAGGTGGATGATTAAAAATAACGGGGGCACTTCCATCATTTACCTGGAAGGTGTAAATACTATTTGGGCTGTTTTGAGCACCGGGCAAAATATTATAAGTGACGCTTCCCGGATTACAAAGAACAGGAATTCCTCCGGGGTTTATAGTTGCTGTTGGATTGGCTCCTACATAAACATTAAAAGTTTTCACACTAGTACATTCTAGTAAATTCACAACCGTATAGGTAAGCGTATAAGTGCCTGAATTTTGATAAAAATGATAAGTATCTCCTGCGTTAACACCTGTATGGGTATCATTTGGTGATCCATCCCCCCAGTTAAATATATGTTGTGTAGTAATAGATGTATTCGTTGAATTTGTGGTAAAGGAAAACATCCCTCCACTTGTATTGGCATCACCAGAGCAATAGGTAAAATATTGATTTCCGTTAAAGGTGGATGATCCCCAAGAATTTCCATCAATTAACTGAATAACAGGATTACTAGCCGTATTATTTGATACAACAACATTTACGCTACTACTTGAACCATTAATGGTTAAACTAGCCGTGAAGGTTCCAGCGGAAGCATAAGTAATTGTATGTGGCCCAGCGGTATTTGCACTGGTTGTACTTCCGCCCGGAAAAGACCAAGCATACGTTGGGTTTGCCCCCACACCAGTTGATGTATTTGTAAAAGTTACGGATTGTCCTTTACAAATGGTTACGGTTCCGCTTATAACAGCCGGATTAGTGGTAAACCCTACAGCAACAATATTTTCAGTGAGATAATCTGATGCAGAATATTTTGTTGCACTCCATATTTTATTTGAGGATAATCCGCAAAATAACAATATTAAAACCAGTAACTTATGAGTTACCATATTCTTTGAAAAAAATAAAATCTTGTAAAATTTACTCATATTTTGGGGCTTACTTTTTCTTGTAATCTATTTATTTATTTGGGTATTAATGTCTTTCCTGTCTTCCGGGAATTTATGATGTCTGAACTTTTTTCACTTTCTTCTCATAATCTTTACAAACAACGATTCTTATGGTATACACATTCCAATGGTTGTATGACAATTATTTCAACTTCCATCATTTGGATTTCCATTATAAAACATCATCCAACTAATCATTATCAAACAATTAATTTGGATCAATCTGTAAAATATGATACAAGCGAATAATGTAATTGAGGTAGCAAATAATTAATTTATAAGAATTATAGCATTAATTAAAAAATTGATGTCAAAGGTATGTTATAAAGAATAAAGTAGAAACTCTAAATTAGTATCCGTAACGATTTCAGGAACAACTGTTAAGTTAATCTTCAATTCTCACATAAATCGCCATAATACAACTTATGAATTTTATAACTATGAAGAAAATTACCCACTCAAAGGGACAATACCACAAACCTATCCATATTCAGACGTTATTCCAAAAACAAAACAGATCATCAGGACTCACCTCTTGAAGCGACTTCGGGGCTATTAAAAATACTTCTTAATAATACAATCTGAAATCCATACTCTTACAAAGGGCGTAGTGTTTTTCGAAGAGCCTTTCAACTATAGTCACCACATCATCATACTCCTGACATATAGCAAAAAATTGGTTATCGAGTAGGCTGCTCAATATAGGAACCTGTTTTCCGTAACCTGAAATGGCTTTAGCCCCCGTTACGTCCAAAAAGTATTGTGCTTCCTCCTCACTCAAGTCTAAGACTTTAGTATTGGCAAAATGCAGTATCTTGTCAGTGAGCTTGCCCTCGAAAAATTCGGCAATTTCTTCTAAGCTGTAATAATAATCATCTAGTACAATACTATTCTCTTCACCCTTAAAAACCAGATATATAATTTCATAATCCTTGTAATTCCGGTCTTCATAGAGCAAGGCATTCAAACTCTCCTCAAAACTTTCAATACTGTCACAAGTCTTATAAATACTTGTAATCCCAAGCTGCAACGCCAAATGTTCCAAGGAAGGCAGAATCTTACTATCGTTAAACTCATCCACATCCTTAACCCCTTCCAGACAAAAAAGTTTAGAATACTCATTACTATCGTGCATCGTTTCGTATTTAGTACGTTTAATGCAAATTTAAGGATATTATTGTGCTATTTCTTTAATTAAAAACCCCATCCCGAGATATGAGGTTCATGAAGAGTACATATGGCAATTCCGGAAAGGCCAACAATATCAAAATGAAACCGTTTTCGGAACGGACGGATTTCAGTTATGATTTTCAGGATTTGGATATCAAACGGATTGAATTTTCAGCCCCTCAAAATCAGGAAATATAACATTATTTTTCAAAAATTTTAGACGGTTTAAAAACTTGTATTTTTTCAATTATTTATCTGTATTTTTGTAAATAAGGTAATTAATCACCCCTTATTTTATGATAAATAAACTGAATGCTTTCTCCAAGCTTTATCTTCTGGTATTTATCTTTTTCGGTCTTATGATTGGAATTTGCGTGTATGGACTTCAACAAATGAGGGCACTGAATGAAAATCTCCAAACGCTTTATGCCGATCGTTTGTTACCCTTGGAACATTTGGGGAATATCCGTTATTCCTATGGAACAATCCTTCTTACCGTTAAGCAAACCAATGAGGGAGAGATAAACTATGCCGAGGCCCGAAAGAAAATACAGGAATGCCAGGACAATATCAACAATAACTGGAATACATACCTGCTTACCTACCTCACTCCCGAAGAAAATAAACTAGCCGATGAAACCACCGTTTTACTGAATAAATCAAACCTGTCCATTAACCAGTTAAAAGACGCGTTAGACAGGAAAGACGTTACCGCTTTTAAAAAAATAAGTGGGACTCCCTTATATCCTACGCTATTACCATTGAGAGACAGAGTTAGCACATTAATAAAAATGCAGCTTAAAGTAAGTAAAACGATACACACAAGCAACATTAAAAGTTATAATTCGGCTTCAAAAAAATTCATATTCATTATTGGCTTTACATTGGTAATTACAGCTCTTTTATCACATTACCTCATTAAGAACATCAATGATTTCATCAAAGAACTGCGTGAAAGCAATAAAAAAATAAAAGAAGCGGAAAAACAATACCGATACCTTTTTAAAAACAGTCCGGCCTGCAATATTATCTGGGACCCGAAAACCTTAAACATTCTTGAGGTGAATGATGCTGTGATAGAAAAATACGGCTACAGGAGGGAGGAACTTACAAACATGACGGTATTGCAGTTACGGCCTGAAAAAGACCACGAAAAAATGAAAGAACATGCCAAAAATTTATTAAATGGCATGAAACCTTCGGTAAATATGGCTTCGACACACCTGAAAAAGAATGGTGAAGAGATGCGGATGGAAATTACTTCCCATAAAATAATCTACAATAACCATACCGCCATACTCGCACTGGCCAATGATGTAACAGAACTTCTGTTGGCTGTTAACCGACTTAAATCGAGTGAAGAGAGGTTGATTCGGGTTATGGAAAACTCCCCTATCCCCATGGCTATTACCCTGTCCAACCAGGAAATAGTTTTTTTTAATAAACAATTCACAGAAGTATTTGGATACACTACTGATGATGTGCCGAGCACTGATGAATGGTGGCCGCTTGCTTACCCTGAAGAAAACTATCGCGAAATTGTCAAAAAAGAGTGGTTTGATCGAATGGAACGCACCAACACAACCAACACTCGATTTGAACCTATGGAGGCAAAAGTTTGCTGTAAAAACGGTTCCAGCCGCTTTATCGAATTTAACTATGCCGATCTGGAAGATGAATACCTAGTCATTTTCCATGATATAACCGACCGAAAATTAGCCGAGGAGAAAATACGAACAAGCGAGGAGCGGTATAAATCAATCATTACCGTTTCAAATACCGGCGCATGGGAATACCATCTTGACAACGGTTATTTATGGTGCAGCCCTGAGTATTTCAGTATGCTCGGACGAAAACAAACGGATTATGATATGTCGGGCAACGAAAATCTTCAGGAAACCTGGATTGACTTGCTACATCCAGAGGATTTTGAAAAAGCCTCCAATCATTTTGCCGAATATTTAAAAAATGGCTCTGTTGGCACTTACGAGAATTATTTCCGTATGCAACACATAAACGGAGACTGGATCTGGATCTGGTCACGAGGCCAAACCCTGCGGGATGAAAAAGGAAACTTAACCAATCTTACCGTAGGAACCCATATTGATATCACGCAACGTAAAAAAATTGAAAAGGAATTAGAACAAAGTGAAGAAAAACACCGCGCCTTAATTGAAAACATAAGCGATACCATTATTTTAATAAATGAAGATCTGGAGATAACCTATCGCAGCCCTTCTTATATGCGTAACTCAGGCCTTATGGAGAAAGATTACAATACCAGTCCCCTGACAAACCTTTTCCATCCTGATGATTTACCAAATTGCTTAAGAATCATTGAACAGGCCCGAACCTCATTTGGCAAGCCAATACCCATCCAGTTCCGCACCTCTCATAATACAGAGCAATATAAATGGGTAGAAGGAACATTAACCAATTTGCTTCATAATGAAAGTGTGAAGCATTACGTAATCAACTACAGAGATATAACCGAACGAAAAAAATTTGAAGAACAACAATTATTAATCACCTCCATTGTTAATTCTTCAGACGATGCCATCATCAGTAAGTCATTAGACGGGATTGTGACTTCCTGGAACCATGGTGCTGAACAGATATTAGGGTATTCTGCCGAAGAAATCATAGGAAAACATATAAGCGCCATTATTCCCACCGAATTACTGGAAGAAGATATAAACATAATTGAAAAAATAAAAATGGGCATATCTGTCGACCATTATGAAACCCAAAGAAGAAAAAAAGATGGCGAGCTTCTTTATGCCTCACTTACCATTTCTCCCATCATAAATACCGAAGGCCGGATTACGGGGGCTTCAATGGTTTTACGTGACACCAGTTATAGCAAGATAATGGAATTGGAGCGTGAAAAGACCATCAGCGAATTGCTGCAAAGAAACAGAGATCTTCAACAATTTTCATACATTGTTTCACACAATTTACGTGGTCCGGTCGCCACAATCATTGGCTTAACGGACCTCCTCAGCACTAAACACTTAAGCGAAACAGAAAAGAAGACAATGTGGGAAGGAATAAACACTTCCGTACATAAACTGGATGATGTCATTAAAGATCTTAACAATATACTTGTGGTTAAGAGCCAGATCAGTGAAAAGAAAGAAAATATCCAATTATCAGCATTATTGGGAGATCTAAAAAAAAATATTGCAAACATCGTGCAAAAAGAAAATGTTCAGTTTTTTTTAGATTTTGACGCCGTAAATGAAATAACAACACTTAAGAGCTACATGTATTCCATTTTATACAATCTGGTTTCCAACAGCATTAAGTACCGGCAACCCAATCTCGATCCCGTTATAGAAATCAAAACCGAGTTAACAGCAGGCAAAGTCATACTGATTATTAAAGACAACTGTCTTGGCATCGATCTTATAAATAAAGGAGATCAGGTATTTGGCTTATATAAGCGCTTTCATTTTCATACTGAAGGAAAAGGAATGGGACTGTACATGGTAAAAACACAAGTAGAAGCTCTGGATGGAAAAATTTCAATTAAGAGTGAAGTAAACAAAGGAACCGAATTCAGAATAGAATTTGAAAATCAATAATTAAAGAAAAAAGACGGGATAATGAACATAGATAAAAAATACCGCTTTATTGTAATTGATGACGAACCATTAAACAACTTCATCTGTAAACATCAGATTGCAAGAGTTTTTCCCGATGCGAATGTCATCACTTTTACCGAACCGGAAACGGGTTTAAAATACATCACAAACAACTTAAGTGAACCTTTCTCGGGAAAAACCATACTGTTTCTTGACATCAATATGCCCACCATGAGCGGTTGGGAATTTATGGCTGAATTTGAAAAGACAAGCACTGTTTCAAAACAACAACTTGTTATTTACATCCTGTCCTCTTCTGTTAATCCTGAAGATTTGGCAAACTCACAAGCCAATCCCAATATTAAAGATTTTATTGAAAAGCCATTAACAATAGAAGTTTTAGAATCACTCTAATCCTTTTTGTTTGGTTTTTCATTTTTACAGCCCTGCGATTCACTCCGTATTTTATAAAAACTTCCACCACAGTTACCCCGACTAAAACAAAACTTCCAGCCCTTGAAAATCCGGAAACTTTAAAAATATATACGGCAATCCGTTTGCAAACTTCATTTCTTTACCTTATTTTTAGGTACTGAATGAATTACTATGATAGAGATCGATTTAGAAGCCGAGAACAAAGCGATTGCGAAAGAATATAAAGAACTCCTCCGCATCAGCTATCAGACCCTTTCCGAAGAAGACAAAAAACTGATTCGGAAAGCGTTCGACGTGGCTGTGGATGCACATAAAGACCAACGCCGTAAATCAGGGGAAGCCTATATTTTCCATCCGATAGCCGTAGCTAAAATTGTAGCTTCCGAAATCGGTTTGGGAGCAACTTCCATAGCTGCAGCACTGATGCATGATGTGGTTGAAGATACAGATATTACCGTGGAAGACATCGAAAAGATGTTCAACCCGAAGATTGCACGAATCGTAGACGGTTTAACCAAAATCGCCAAGGTAAAAACCGATCAGGAAATCTCGATGCAGGCGGAAAACTTCCGTAAAATGTTGTTGACGCTGAATGATGATGTCCGTGTAATTCTCATCAAAATCGCCGATCGTCTGCACAACATGCAAACCATGGAAAGCATGGTGGATTACAAACAGGCCAAAATCGCATCGGAAACCTTATACATTTATGCTCCCCTCGCCCATCGATTGGGACTTTACAACATCAAAACCCAACTGGAGGATTTAGGTTTAAAATATACCGAACCGGCTGTTTACAACGATATTGTAAGCAAAATGAAAGAGAGCAAAGAAGAACAGCAGGCCTATATAAAATCTATAGCTGATGTTCTTAAAGGTTCTCTGGACGAGGAAAGTATCGAATATACGATGAAGGGCCGACCGAAATCCGTGTATTCCATCCGACGCAAAATGTTGGCACAAAACGTTACGTTTGACGAAGTGTATGACAAATTTGCCCTGCGAATCATTTACAAATCAAATCCGCACGACGAAAAATTCCTTGCCTGGAAGATTTATTCGATAGTAACCGATCATTACCGTCCGAGTCCGAGCCGTTTGCGGGATTGGATTTCTTCTCCGAAATCAACAGGATACGAAGCCCTGCACATTACCGTCATGGGTCCGAAAGGCCGTTGGGTGGAAATTCAGGTGCGAAGCGAACGCATGGATGAGATCGCCGAAAAAGGATACGCGGCACACTATAAATACAAACAAGGCGCTTCTGAAGAAAACAGTTTGGACGTTTGGTTGAATCAGCTGAAAGAAGCATTGGAAAATGCAGAAAGTAATGCGGTTGACTTTGTCGAGGATTTCAAACTGAATCTATATGCTAAAGAAATCTACGTCTTTACTCCAAAAGGAGAAATCAAATCGTTGCCAAAAGGCGCCACTTCTTTGGATTTCGCGTTCAGCATTCACTCGGAAATCGGGGTAAAAACTAGAGGAACGAGGGTTAACGGAAAACTGGTTCCGCTAAATCATGTTTTAAACAGTGGGGATCAGGTGGAAATCATCACCTCACCCAATCAGAAACCAACAGCGAACTGGTTGGATTATGTAACCACATCACGGGCTAAAAACAAAATCAGAAACGTTCTCAACGAGAGTACCAAAAGAATTGCAGAAGACGGAAAAGAAATCCTTACCCGGAAATTGCGTCATCTTAAGGTTACGCTTAACGAGCAGACCGTGAACGAACTGGTAAACTTTTTCAAACTGCAAACCAGTCTGGATTTGTTCTATCGCGCGGGACTTGGCACTATCGACAACCAGCAGTTAAAAGATTATGCCGCTCAGAAAAGCAATACATTGGTTAATTTCTTCAAGAAAACCATCAAGAGATCCCCAACCCACCATGCAGAACACATCCATAAGGAAGAAATCAGCAAACATTATGATTTATTGGTTTTCGGTGCTGAACAGGACAAACTGGATTACAAGCTTTCCACCTGTTGCAACCCGATTCCCGGAGATGATGTTTTCGGATTTGTAACCATTAGTGAAGGTATTAAAGTACACCGAAAAAACTGCCCGAATGCTATCAGTATGCAGTCGAATTTCGCCTATCGCATCATTCAGGCAAAATGGATAGACTCCTCTCAGGAAGAATTCAAGGCCTCACTAAAAATCACTGGTATGGACACTATCGGATTAACGAATGAACTGACGAAAGTGATTTCAAACCAAATGAATGTGAACATCCAAAGCATTTCATTGAGCGGTGAAGCGGGCTTATTCAACGGTCAGGTTACGGTTATTGTACAAAACAATATGATTCTGAAAAAAATGATTGAAAATATCAAGAAAATTGACGGGGTGGATAAAGTAACACGGGTAAACAATATTTAATTGATGATCAAACTAGTTGTTTTATTATTGGCTGTACTGCTTATGCATTCAATTGCCCCCGCACAAAACCGTAAGGCGCAATACAAATTAGACCCTTACGGACAAAAATTAAGTTCGGATTTTATGGATTTGGGTTCAAAATATCCTGATAATGCGATGGCTTTCAGAATAACTCCCGACAGTGGAAGAGTTTATCAGTTCAATGCTCCAAGATATAGCGCCTACAAAATTAATTATGCCGATTTCAGAAGAAAAGCAGAAGAACTTTCCGGAAAGACATTCTCGGACTCGACAATTTTCATTATTACTTACAGCTATAAAGATGATGCTTGTTCGGATTGGTTTTCCAATAAAATGAGCCGCGGATTAATAAACCGCCGAAAAGAGCATTACGATACTCAGAAAAGATTCATCGAAAAAACATATAAAAATTCGGTCTTTCTGATTTTATTTGAGGAAGATATTATACTTTCAAATAATCCAAAGTCAAAAAGAGAATATTTTTATACCGATAAAGATAATTTTTTCAGAAAAACCATTTTCACAAACCCAACATTATGCGGTTCGCATGGCATAATAAAACCAGATGGAGTTACATTAATCCATAATGGTGAATATAGAGCCGATTGGATGGCAAAACATCTTAAACCTGAAATTTGGAATTCATTTTTTGATTCCGAACAAATTAATCTTTCACCTCCCAAAAAATAACCTTATCTTTGCCGGTCTTTCATAGCAAACCTACATGGAAAATAATAAGAATCAGGAGATTGTAAAATCAGTATTCACGAAATACCTTGAAGAAAAAGGGCACCGTAAAACACCGGAGCGCTATGCTATCCTTCAGGAAATTTACGAAAGTCAGGATCATTTTGACATTGAATCACTGTACATCAAAATGAAAAACAAAAACTATCGTGTAAGCCGTGCCACGCTTTACAATACGATAGAGTTGTTACTGGAATGCGGTTTGGTGAGACGTCATCAGTTCGGTCAGAATCAGGCACATTATGAAAAGTCCTATTTCGACAAACAACACGATCATATTATTATGAGCGACACCGGCGAAGTAATCGAATTTTGTGATCCGAGAATTCAAACGATAAAACAGACTATCGAAGAAATCTTCGGCATCAGCATTCACAATCATTCGCTTTATTTTTACGCGACAAAAAAACAGGAATAGTGTAAAGACAGCTTTTACAAGCCGTCTCAAAAAATAAACAACAACATAATAACAAACAACACAATGACAGTAGATTTACTGCTAGGCTTACAGTGGGGCGACGAAGGCAAAGGAAAAATCGTTGATGTACTTACTTCAAAATACGACATTATTGCTCGTTTTCAGGGCGGACCAAACGCCGGACACACCTTAGAATTTGACGGAATCAAACACGTTTTAAGAACTATTCCATCCGGGATTTTCCACAAAACGGCAGTTAACATCATCGGAAACGGTGTGGTTATCGATCCGGTGGTTTTCCAGAAAGAATTAGAAGGTCTTGAGAAATTTAACATGGATGTAAAATCCAAATTACTGATTTCAAGAAAAGCACATTTAATTCTACCGACACACCGTTTATTGGATGCCGCTTCGGAAGCATCTAAAGGAAAAGCGAAAATCGGTTCCACTTTAAAAGGAATTGGCCCAACCTATATGGACAAAACCGGCAGAAACGGAATCCGTGTGGGTGATATTGAATTAGCCGATTTCAAAGAGCGTTACAGATCATTAGCAGACAAACACGAAGCAATGATTGCTTTCTATGATGTTGACATGCAATACAATTTACAGGAAATGGAAGCAGAATTCTTTGAAGCTGTGGAAGTTTTAAAAACATTACAATTCATTGACAGTGAAGAATATCTGAACAGCGCCATGAAAGCAGGAAAATCTATCCTTGCCGAAGGTGCCCAGGGTTCATTATTAGATATCGATTTCGGAACTTATCCGTTCGTTACTTCATCAAACACAACTGCAGCCGGAGCCTGTACCGGTTTAGGAATTGCCCCTAACAAGGTAAAAGACGTTTTCGGAATTTTCAAGGCATACACAACCCGTGTAGGTAGTGGACCTTTCCCAACAGAATTATTCGACGAAGACGGACAAACCATGGCGAAAGTCGGAAACGAATTCGGTTCAGTAACAGGACGTGCCCGTCGTTGCGGATGGTTGGACCTTGTTGCGTTAAAATATGCCGTTCAGGTAAACGGAGTTACGCAATTGTACATGATGAAAGGCGACGTACTTTCTGGTTTCGACACATTGAAAATTTGTACAGGTTACAAATACAAAGGTGAAGTGATCAATCATTTACCCTACAACATTGAAGAGGAAAATGTTACGCCGGTTTTCGTAGAGAAAAAAGGATGGCAAGCCGATTTAACGGGTATGACAAAATACGATGAATTACCAATTGAGTTGAAAGACTACATCGAATTTATCGAAAAAGAAGTCGAAGTACCTATCAAAGTGATTTCGGTAGGACCGGACAGAACACAGACAATTATGAAATAATATGAAAACGCTTTCTTCGGAAGGCGTTTTTTTTATTAATACGGTTTTCTTTCCCCTTTTCCCTTTTCCCTTTTCCCTTTCCTTCACAACAACACAAATAATTCTTAATAAAAATCGGCTTTCACAGATTTTACTTAAATTTGGGCAAAAATTCAGACATTGAAGACCAATTTCCTATACATACTAAGCATTCTTTTCATCGGACTTACCTCATTAGCACAGGAAAAGAAAGTCATCAGAATCATTAATTCGGATTTCATCGACATGAACCAGACGGAAATGCCTGGTGCTATCCTGTTTACCGGAAATGTTCAGGTGGAACACGACGGGGTACTTATTAATTGCAATAAAGCTTACCATTTCAAAGATGAAAACTACGTAAAAGCCTTTGGTAACGTACGTTTAAATCAAGGCGATTCCATTTCGATGACCAGCAAATATGCCGAATACAACGGGAATCAGAAGTTTGCTTTCGCTACCGGTGATGTTGTTTTACAATCACCTGAATCAACCTTAACAACAGATACCATTAATTTCGACAGAAGCATTCAACAAGCTTATTACAACACGTACGGAACCATTATCAACAAGGAAAACACACTGCGAAGTAAATCGGGACGCTATTTCTTAAACGAAAAGAAATACCAGTTTAAAACAGCGGTAACGGTTACCAATCCGGAATGCACCATCAAAACAAACCATCTGGATTTCTATGATAACTCGGGACACGCTTATGTTTTCGGACCATCAACCATTACCAGTAAAGAGAACGTAATTTACACGGAAAACGGATTTTACGACACCAAAAACCATACGTCTAATCTGACCAAAAACTCAACAATCACCTATGAAAACCGGAAAATAAAAGGCGACAAGATCTTTTACGACCGAAAGCGGGAATTTTCCACGGCAACCAACAACGTTAAAATTACCGATAGCATCAACCGAATGATTGTTAAAGGACATTACGCCGAGATGTACAAAAACAAGGACTCGATGTTTATTACCAGAAAAGCATTGGTTGCTACCTTTGTGGAAAACGATTCGGTATACATTCATGCGAAACGTCTTTTGGTTACCGGAAAACAGGGAGAGCGGATTGTACGCGGTTTTAACAATGCCCGAATATACAAATCCGACATGAGCGGGAAATGCGATTCGATTCATTCCGACCAGCAGAAAGGATTGACACAACTTATCGGAAGACCTGTTTTATGGAGTCAGAAAAGCCAGTTGACAGGCGACATCATGCACCTTATCGGCGACAACAATAGCCAAAAAATGGATTCCCTGAAAGTACTGAGTAATGCGCTCATTGTTCAGAAAGACACCATCGGTGGCGGTTACAATCAGGTGAAAGGACAAAACCTGTACGGGAAATTCCGCGACAATAAACTATACGAAGTGGATATGGTAAAAAATGCCGAAATGGTTTACTATATGTACAACGACAAAAACGAATTGGTAGGTATTGACAAAGGCGTTTGCAGCAGCATTCATCTGGAACTGGAAAACAACCAGATACAGACAGTGACCAAATTTGTCAACCCGGAAGGCCAGATTTACCCGGAAAAGGAGTTACCTGAAAACGCCCGGAAACTCAGAGGATTCCTTTGGCGTGGCGATGAGGAAATCAAAACCCTGGCCGATATTTTTCCAAAAGAAGAATCCGAATTGGGTGAAAAAATAGCCATTGAAAGCAAAAAAGAGTTACTGAAAGCCGAAAAACCAATGGAAGTTAAAAAAGAGACTTTGGATTATGGGAAACCGGTAAAAAAAGCGGCTTCTCCACCTAAAAAGAAGAAAAAGTAGTTTTTAGTCGCAGTCGCAGTTTTCAGTCTCTGTTTGTGGTTACAGCATGAAACTGCAGTTATTAGTTTTTCAAATAACCAAATCCACAAATCCCTTTAATAATGCTTAAAGATTTTCACAAATACCAAGCCCAAACTTCCCCATATCCGTTGGGAATGGAAGTTTCGCACGCAAAAGGTTCTTATATATACGACACGAACGGAAAAGCCTATTTGGACTTCGTAGCCGGCGTTTCTGCCTGTACGCTCGGTCATCAGCATCCGCGTGTCAGAGAAGCTATTGTAAATCAATTGGACAAATACGCGCATGTAATGGTATATGGCGAATACGCACAAGATCCTGCGGTGGAATTGTGTAAACTTTTAGCCGAAAACACGCCTGCTCCCCTGGACAAAGTATACCTGGTAAATTCAGGCACGGAAGCCACAGAAGGCGCTTTAAAACTCGCCCGCCGTGTAACCGGAAGAAGTCAGCTTATCTCATGCCATAACGCGTACCATGGAAACACTATGGGCTCGATGAGTGTGATGGGTTTTGAAGAACGCAAACAAATCTTTCGTCCGTTAATTCCCGATGTGGATTTCATCACCTTCAACAACGAAGAAGATTTACTGAAAATCACCGAAAAAACAGCCGGAATCATTCTGGAAACCATTCAGGGTGGTGCCGGATTTATTCAACCTCATAATGATTTCTTAAAAAAAGTACGCCAACGTTGTGACGAAGTGGGTGCCTTATTAATCTTAGACGAAATCCAGCCCGGATTTGGCCGTACGGGAAAACTGTTCGGATTCCAGAATTATGATATGGTTCCCGATGTTGTCGTGATGGGTAAAGGAATGGGTGGCGGAATGCCTGTTGGAGCTTTTATGGCTAAAGCAGAATACATGGATTTACTGAGTCATGATCCTAAATTGGGACACATTACCACTTTCGGCGGACACCCCGTAATTGCAGCAGCATGTCTTGCAACGTTAAAAGAGCTCCTTGAAACGGATTTAATGCCTCAGACGTTGGAAAAAGAGCAATTAATTCGTAAATTACTTATACATCCGTTGGTTAAAGAAATTCGAGGTGAGGGTTTGATGCTGGCAGCAATGACAGAAAGTCCTGAAATAACCAATAAAGTAATCTTCAAATGTCAGGATAAAGGACTGATTTTATTCTGGTTACTGTTTGAAGGGTGCGCCATCCGTATCACTCCACCCCTAACCCTGTCCAACGAAGAGATCGAAAAAGGTTGTGGCATCATTCTTGAAGCTATGAATGAAGTGATGGAAGAGTTAATGGACAATTAACAATTAGAGGTGTTTTATGAAGAACATCAATTATCAATTATCAATTAAAAACAGATTGTTAATAATATTGTTTACAACATAAAGACGTTCATCACTAAAAGGCCCGAAACCTTTACTAATTTTAATAAGGATAATTTTAAACAAGTTGAGTATGTATTTGAGTAACGAGGAAGAGGAAAACAGTTTATCCTTATCAAAGTTTGAATCTATGTTGAAAACCAACAAGGTATTCTTCTTTGACTCGGAAGAGTTTGAAGACATTATTCTTCATTATCTCGACACGGGCAGAATAAACTTAGCCAAAAAGGCTTTAAAATTAGGCTTAGAACAACACCCCAAATCAACCGGTTTGAAGTTGGTTCAAGTAGAAATGTTGGTGTTTGAGGACAAACTTGACATAGCAGAAAGAATGCTGAACGAGTTATACGCCATTGAACCTACCAACGAAGAAATTTACATTCAGAAGGCGAACATTCACTCCAAAAGGGATGAACATGAAAAAGCCGTTGAATTACTGAAATATGCCCTGAAATATACCGATGATTATGCCGATGTGTATTCCTTAATCGGGATGGAATATTTGTTCATGGACGAATTGGAACTGGCAAAAGAGAACTTTATCAAATGTCTTGATGAAGACCTGGAAGACCATTCCGCCTTATACAACGTGGTGTATTGTTTTGATTTCTTAGATCAGAACAACGAAGCGATTTTATTCCTGAACAGTTTCATCGACAGAAACCCCTATAGTGAAGTGGCCTGGCATCAGCTAGGACGCCAATATTACACGATAAAAGATTACAATCAGGCTGTTCGTGCTTTCGATTATGCCACACTGATTGACGAGCATTTTTTAGGCGCTTATCTTGAAAAAGCAAAAGCTTTGGAGAAACTAAAAAAATATCAGGAAGCAATTGACTGTTATACCGTTACAATGGAATTGGACGATGCCACATCGTTTGCCCTGTTACGTGTGGGAAAATGCCATGAGAAATTAGGCAATACCGAACTAGCGTTACAGTTCTATCTGAAAACCGTTCACGAAGACCCGTTGCTGGATAAGGCATGGATTGCAATCACGGATTTTTACATCCGTCAGAAAAATTTCCAGAAAGCCTTATATTATGCCAACAAAGCTTTGGGAATCGACAACGAAAATAAATTGTATTGGAAACGTTATGCGGTAATCAACAAAGCGCTGAACTTTTTTGAAGAAGCCGAATACGGTTTCAGAAAAGCGGTGGAATACGGTGATTATGAGTTAGACACCTGGTTGTTCTGGGTGGATATTTTACAGTTCTTAGGTGAATTTGAAAGCGCAGTGCAAACACTATTACAGGCAGCAGAATATTTTCCGGAAGAATACCAAGTGGAATACCGTTTGGCCGGTTTGTATTTTATGCTTCAGGACGATACCAAAGGAAAATTCCACCTTGCCAACGGTTTGCGCCAGAATTTTGAAAACAGAACCTTATTAGAAGAATTATTCCCGGTAATCTGGACCCGAAAAATTGTTCAGAATGCTATCGATAAACATAAAAAAGCAGACGAATAGTAAACCAAATACCACAATTTACCATTAACTTTACGGTCAGTTAGCTTCTAACTGACCGTATTTTTTTATGCAATACAAAAAAGGCTCAGTGTTTTACACCAATAAGAAATGAAACAGAAGAAAGTCAAAAAACCGAAAAAGAAAAAATTTGGATTATTGGGAAAGAATATCAGCTATTCGTTTTCCAAAAAATACTTTACGGAGAAATTTGAAAAAATCAATTTCACGCATTATTCGTATAAGAATTTCGACATCGCTTCCGTTGATGAGTTTCCGAAAATCATTGCCGACACTAAAAATCTGAAGGGGCTGAATGTTACCATTCCGTATAAAGAAGCCGTGATTCCTTTTTTGACCAAATTATCAAAAAACGCCGAAATAATTGGCGCGGTAAACGTAATTAAAATTTCCAAAAACGGCAATCTGAAAGGGTACAACACTGATTTTTACGGATTTCAGAAGGCTTTGAAACCATTACTCAAGAAAAAGCACAAAAGAGCACTGATTCTCGGAACCGGAGGCGCAAGTAAAGCGGTAGCCTACGCGCTTCGGAAACTGAATATCGATTATGATTTTGTTTCCCGAAACCCGACGGAATACCAGTTTTCGTATGAAGAACTGACTCAGGAACTCTTCAGCGACTATCAGATTATCATCAACACTACACCTGTTGGCACTTTTCCGAATATTGAGGATTGTCCGCCTTTAGACTATTCCCTGTTTACCGAAAATCACATCGCTTTCGACTTGATTTACAATCCGGAGGAAACCAAGTTTTTACGCCTTGCCAAAGAAAGTGGTGCGGTGACCAAAAACGGGTATGACATGCTGGTTTTTCAGGCGGAAAAAGCATGGGAGATTTGGAATAAATAGTCGTTTTTCAAAATATCACAAATCCTTTCCAAAAAAGCAATTCCATCACCTTCATAGCCCCGATAGGAGCGGAAATCCTTTTAATTGTTTGTTATACATCAATTTAAAACTTACAAACAATTAAAAGATTGCAGCGTATAGCGGGAACATGGAAACCAAATACGCCCAAGCCATTCGCTCCTCACCTCCCGGATAATCATTTAAACAGAAAAATCGGTTTATTTAACCGGATTTCCTTTGAATTATCGGCCTGCTTTAGTATCTTTCGGCTCAATTATGTTAAACTTAAGCATTTATTACAATGTTAGAAGAAAAGAATGATAACCTGCCAACGGCAGACGGACAGGAACAAATTACACATGAGGAAACTGTTCAGGAAACAAACCAATCGGCTATAGAGGCTATTGAAAGTTCAAACGCGGAAGAAAGCGAAGACGATAGCATAAGCGAAGGTCATGATATTCCGATGCTGAACTATGAGGCGATGTCGATGGAAGCGCTGACGGATGAACTGGACAAATTGGTTTCCAACGAAAAATTACTTTCGATTCGCAATCACGTAGAGGAAATCAAGAAAGAATTCATGGTGAAATACCATCATTTTATTGATGAGAAACGCGATGAATACAGTCATGAAAACAATGGAGACACCAGCGGATTCGAATACCACTTCCCTCTGAAACACAAGTTCGATACGATTTACAATCAGTATAGAGACCAGAAAAATCAGCATTTCAAGCAGATGCAAAACAGCCTGAAACACAATTTGGATGTACGCACCGCGATTATTGAAGAGCTGAAAAATGTGATTGACAATTCCGGCGAGAATATGCAGGAAATGTTGAAAACCGTAAACGAATTGCGCGAGCGATGGAAGAATGCGGGACCGATTCCGCGTGACAAATACAATCATGTTTGGAACAATTTCCACTTTCACATCGAGCGTTTTTACGACCATTTGCATTTAGACCGTGAGGCGCGCGACCTTGATTTTAAACACAACTACGATCTGAAATCGAAAATCATAGCCCGTGTCGAAGAATTGGTAAACGAGGAAGATGTACCAAAAGCATTCCGTGAACTACAATCGTTGCATAAAATCTGGAAAGAAGAAATCGGACCTGTTTCCCGCGAACACCGTGAGGAATTATGGAACCGTTTCAGTGAACTGACCAAACAGTTACACGATAAGCGTGAAGCTATCTTTGCTAAAGCACGTGAAATTGAGGTTGAAAATTTAGCTAAGAAAAAAGAAATCATTGCACAGATCGAAGAAGTTGCGAATGAAAAAATAACGTTTCACAGTGCATGGCAGGGACAAATCGAAAAGATTGAAGCCTTACGTGCCGCTTTTATGAAGGCCGGAAAAGTGCCGTTGGAAGTAAACGAAGAAACGTGGGCTGCCTTTAAAGATGCCGTGCGTCTTTTTAACGCTCAGAAAAATACGTTTTACAAAGACATTAAAAAAGATCAACAGGAAAATCTGAATAAGAAAATCGCGTTGGTGGAAAAAGCAAAAGCATTGCAGGAAAGTGATGATTTTGGTGCTACTACCCCAATCATGAAACAAATTCAGGAGGAGTGGAAGAAAATCGGTCATGTGCCAAGAAAATATTCGGATAGTGTCTGGAAGGATTTCAAAGACGCCTGCAACCACTATTTCGACCGTATGCATGAGAAGCGAAACGAAGCCAGCACCGAAGAAGTGGAAGCTTTTGACAAGAAAAAAGAGTATCTGGAAAGCCTAAAGGATTTTCAGTTAATCGGTGAACACAAAACCGATCTGGATGCGATAAAAAAACACATCGAAACCTGGAAATCTTTTGGTAAAGTGCCACATGCACGACGTCATATCGAAGGTAAATTCAACAAGATATTAGACGCCCTGTTTGACAAATTGAGTTTATCCAAGAAAGATGCCGATATGGCAAAATTCAGCAACCGACTGGAACAACTTTCCGGAAGTGATGATGCCCGACAACTGCAAAACGAACAAATCTTCATTATGCGCAAGATTGACGAAATGCAGGGTGAAATCATCCAATTGGAAAATAACATTCAGTTTA
Organism: Flavobacterium limnosediminis JC2902; assembly: GCF_000498535.1. Classification (GTDB taxonomy): domain Bacteria; phylum Bacteroidota; class Bacteroidia; order Flavobacteriales; family Flavobacteriaceae; genus Flavobacterium; species Flavobacterium limnosediminis. The sequence continues at coordinate 21,398 of NZ_AVGG01000019.1, forward strand.
TCAGCAGCGGAAAAAACACGAAGGGGGAAAATCCTTTTGTGAAAGAAGTGCAGAAAAGCATTGACCGCCATAAAGAGGAACTGAAAACCTGGAAAGAAAAACTGAAACAAATCCGAAGCCTGAAACAGGAATAGATTTGGAAAAACCAATAAAAAACCGCGAATAACTTTTGTTACCCGCGGTTTTTTATTGTTATTATATGGTCATAACAAGACCGATTACTATTCACTGATTATTGAACACTGGCTACTTCTTCTTATAATCAAAAGTTGCGGGAAACTTTCTGGTTGTGATTATGGGTTCAGACACTATTTGTTTACCATATCTTGGCGTAACCTGTATATCCGTATACGTTTCCTCTTTGAATTTTTTATGTTCTATTATGGCTGAAACCTTAATATTTACATCGATGGGCTGTACATAGTTATCGTTTTTCATCATAAGAAAATAACGTCCCTGCAACATATTACTTTCCGTAAATTTCTTGAAAGTAGCCACACCTTTTCCGAAATCAAAGGATTTAATCGGTTTTTCTTCCAGAAACAGTTTTTTGTTTTCCTCGTTCACCAATGCATATTCCACATCTTCACCGTTAGAAGGCAAAGCCAGATTTGTAATGGCACCCGCTGCAATTCCACCCAAAGGAGTCGAAAAATAAGTCGCGACACCCTGAACTGCTCCTACAATCATTTTTCGGTTTTGCTGCCAGTAGTCGTTACTTTCCTTACCCACTCCAACCCAGTAAGCCCAAGCGATTACTTTTTTGGTTTCGCTTTCGGAAATCATATTTTTCGGCAATGTAAAATATACACTGGACGAATTGGAATCAAACGTAGTTTTGGCATTGACACGCTGGTTTTTATCCAAGACCATTTCTTCGTACTTCTTTTCATAGGTCACCACTTTTCGTGTTTTCTGAACACGTAATGTATCATACCCAGCTACAACCTCTTTGGTAAGTGAATTCCAGGTCGTATCCTGTTCGGTTACCCATTTCACGGCGGTATTGAAATTGGCAGCCGCTTCCCCCGGAGGAATGCGCTGAATCAATACCGAAACCGTCTTCGTTTCAGCACTCTCATTCTTAAATTTGAATTGGTAAGCCGATTTATGAATCACCACAATTTCTTCCTTCTTCGCTTTTTTTGCATCCAGTACTTTAAATTTGATGTTCTCCGGATATTCGGCAACAGAAACTTCGCTTAACTTTTTTCCGTCTTCTTCCGAAAAGGTGAAAACAATACGGTCACCTTCCGTAAAACCGAAAAGCAATTCTTCGGTGGAATTCGGCTTGATCTTTAGTGTTTGCTCGGTTACTTTGACCGTTTTTTGGGCTACTACTGTATTGGTTATCAACAGTAATATCAAGGCAATTTTTCTCATTCTTATTTTAATATTATCTTGTAAAATCATAATCCCGCTCCACCTTGGCAATGCGCACTTTAAACGCTTTATACCAATCCGTTCGGCCTTTTTCACGGGCTATAGTGTGTTCGGCATTCATTTTCCAGTTTTTGATGGATTCCAGATCTTTCCAATACGAAACGGTAATACCAATTTCATTACGAGCCGATTCCATACCCAAAAATCCGGGTTGCTCGCTGGCCAATTCCACCATGCGATCTGCGGTTTCATTATAGCCATCTTCCATTTCCGTTCTTTCGGAAGTAAAAATTACAGCGTAATATGGTGCTTGCGGCGTATTTGCTATCATTGCTGACCTGATTATTGTTTACTAATTACTATCCTGCTTTCTGCTTTCTGCTTTCTGAATACTGCGACTGCGACTTCTTACTGAACACTAAACCCTCTTCGCTTCTTCCCAGAACACATCCATTTCCGCCAAAGTCATATCCGCTAACGGCTTGCCAAGTTCTCCGGCTTTACTTTCCAGATATTGAAAACGCTGGATAAACTTCTTATTCGTTCGTTCTAAGGCATCTTCGGGGTTGACATTCAAAAATCGTGCGTAATTTATCATCGAAAACAAAACATCACCAAATTCGGCTTCAATTTTATCCTGGTCGGCATTTTCCACTTCATGTTGCAATTCGCCTAATTCCTCTTGCACTTTTTCCCAAACCTGTTGCGGTTCCTCCCAATCAAAACCGACACCTTTCACCTTATCCTGAATACGGCTCGCTTTTACCAATGCCGGTAAACTCTTCGGAACGCCTTCCAAAACAGATTTCTTACCTTCTTTCAGTTTAAGTTTTTCCCAGTTCTGTTTGACCTGTTCTTCGTTTTCAACGACCACATCACCATAAATGTGCGGATGTCGGTCGATTAACTTATCACAAATTGAATTCGCCACATCGGCAATATCAAACACCTGTTTTTCGCTTCCGATTTTGGAATAAAATACAATATGTAACAACACATCGCCCAACTCTTTTTTAATCTCATCCAAATCGTTGTCCAGAATAGCATCTCCCAATTCATAGACTTCTTCGATGGTCAAATGGCGTAAACTTTCGAGTGTTTGCTTTTTATCCCACGGACATTTTTCACGCAAATCATCCATAATGTCGAGTAAGCGGCTGAAAGCATCCAATTGTTGCTGACGTGTGTTCATAGCGTTAGAATTTGTGTAAAAATAAGAAATCCCACCCGAAGGCAGGATTTTATTTTCAGTATCTTTTTCAAGAATTATTCTTCTGTTTTTGCAGCTTCAACCGGAGCCGGAACTTCTTTGGAAATCATTCCTTTCGCCTGAAGCATGTTGTACCAGTTCATTACTTTTTTGATATCGGAAGCATATACTCTTTCTTCATCATATTCAGGAAGAATTTCTCTGAAATAATCCGCTAACTTAGCATTGTCTTCTTTGTGAGACATTGCAGGTCCGTTATCTTCTTTTTCAGCGATTCTTCTGAAAACTTCTGACAAACGTACTTCTTCGTTGTAAGTATAAATTGAAATTTCAGACAACAAACTTACGTTGCTACGCATTCCGACAGTGATTTTTTTACCATCAATTAATGACTCGGCAACAAATCCTGTTCTTGTTTGTAATTTTAAATCGTATAATCCCGGTTTACCTGAAATCGATAATATTCTTTCTATGCTCATTGTGATTGTGTATTATTTAAGGATGACAAATATCTAATCTTTACTGTGAAAAACAAAAATTATCTGCCTTTTTTGGCAACAAATTTCATTTTATAATCCGGACGGGTTTTCCCTTCCATGATGTTTTGTAATTTCTTGGATATTAAACGTTTTTTTAATGAAGATATTCTGTCCGTAAACAAAATTCCTTCAATATGATCGTATTCGTGCTGGATTACTCTTGCAATCAAACCATCAAACACCTCTGTTTTCTTATTAAAGTCTTCGTCAAAGTATTCGATGGTGATTTGCTCGTGACGGAAAACGTCTTCGCGAACTTCGGGAATACTCAAACAGCCTTCGTTAAAACCCCACTCTTCGCCTTCTTCCTTAAGAATTTTCGCGTTGATGAAGGTTTTTTTAAATCCTTTTAGTTGTTCGGCTTCTTCTTTTGTAAGGTCTTCGCTGTCGCTGAACGGCTCGCAATCAATAACAAAAAGACGAATCGCTAACCCAACCTGTGGTGCTGCCAAGCCAACGCCGTAAGCATTGTACATTGTTTCATACATATTGGCAATCACTTCCTTAAGATTCGGATGGTCTTTAGAAATTTCCTCGCCTACTTTGCGAAGCACCGGATCTCCATATCCTATAATTGGTAAAATCATTTTTCGATACTTAATTATGTCGCAAAAATAATCAAAAAAGAGAGAATCAGGCAGTCTTTCGCCGGTTTTGGCTTTTTTTAAACATAATATGTGAAATGATTCTTAAATTTATAGTTGCTTTTCTTACAACAACTACCTTTGTACTGTTGAAATCATGATCGATAAAATTAGAAAACATACAGACAACACTAACTTTGCAAATGCTTTAAAAGCAACCATTGCCTGTGTACTTCCTGTAATTATTCTGTCCCAATTCGATCATTTTCAGGAAGGATTCGCCATAGCCATCGGAGCCTTACTTACTTTTCCCAGCGATGTTCCCGGAAGTTTGAGCCATAAGATAAAAGGCATTCTCATTGCTGTTTTTTTAATCACAACTACCACATTAGTACTCGGATCTATCCAGCACAATCCCATTATAGTGTATCCGGTACTGTTGCTTTTGCTCTTCTTTTTTTCGATGATTTCAGTGTATGGGCATCGGGCGAATATGATTTCATTTGTCTGTCTGATTACAATCACGCTTGCTTTCAGTCATTCCTACAAAGGTTGGGAACTTGTGGAACACTCTGCATATATTCTGATTGGTGGTTTATTCTATTTATTCATTTCGCTGCTGTTCTATTTCTTACGACCACACCGTTACATGGAATTGCAAATTGCGGATTGTTTACGTTTGACGTCCCGATACATGAAACTCCGCGGCGATTTATGGAATGTTGATGCAGACAGAACCAAAATCACGGAAAAACAATTGGAGATTCAGGTAGAAATCAATGCTATACACGAGAATATTCGTGAGTATTTGTTCCGAAACACCATTAACTCAAGTAATTCCAATGAAAACCGAAAAATGCTGATTGTCTTTACCAATCTGGTGGAAATACTGGAAATCGCACTTTCGTTTTCCTTTAATCATAACGAATTGCATCAGCGGTTTGACAATCACCCAAAAACACTGAGAACCTATCAACATTTGGCTTACAATATCGCAGCGACGCTCAAAAAATTATCACAAAGCTTGGAAGGCAATACGAATTACACGGCTGACCATTCCTTATTTTACGATTTGGAAAAACTGCAACAGATTATCGAAACATACCAAACCGAAATCGGCACGACCGCAACTTCAGAAGGCCTTTTGATGTTGAAAAACATGCAGCATTATGCCGAAAAACAGATTGAAAAAATTAAAATTATTGAAAAGGCACTAATCGGATCAATGAATCTGGAGGAACTCAAACGAAAACACAAGGAGGTCGAAAAATTCCTTACCCCTCAAAATTATCGTTTGCGGGTATTAGTGGAAAATTTGAGTTTTTCATCCACTACATTCCGACATTCTTTGCGTTTAACGTTAACAATTCTTGCCGGTTTTATCATCGGAAAACTGCTTCCGTTTCAAAATGGATATTGGATTTTACTAACTATTGTTGTCATCATGCGTCCGGGTTACGGGCTGACCAAACAACGTTCTTTTGAGCGGATTTTCGGAACCGTTATTGGCGGAATCATTGCGTTTGGCATACTTTATTTTGTAGACAACCATTATATTCTGGGGACATTATCCGTGATTGCGATGATTTTGGGATTCACTTATTCACAGATCAATTATAAAATCGGAGCCACCTTTGTAACCATTTATGTGATATTCATCTTCGGAATGCTCACGCCCAATATAACCGAAGTTGTTCAGTATCGGATCTTGGACACCCTGCTTGGTGCAGCATTGGCATTTATAGCAAATTACTTCCTTTGGCCTTCATGGGAATTCCTGAACCTCAACAAACACCTCGAAAAATCGATTGCCGCCAACCGAAATTACCTCAAGGAAATCACACTCTTTTATAACCAAAAAGGAGAACCCACTACCGACTATAAAGTATCGCGAAAACAGGCATTTATCGAAATCGGGAATCTGATGGCCTCGTTCCAAAGGATGAAGCAGGAACCGAAATCGAAGCAGAAAAACATGGCAAAAGTCTATAAAGCGGTGGTGGTCAACCATACGTTACTATCCTCAGCCGCATCGTTAGGAACCTACGTACAGTCGCATAAAACTACGGAAGCTTCCCAAGCATTCAATATTGTTGCCGATACGGTTATGCGAAATCTGGATCTGGCTATTGAAACCCTCAAAGGAAAAAGAAATGATTCTTCGTTAACAAACGACGAAAAGGAACGATTGGATTTGAGTTTTTCGGAATTGAAAAACATCCGGGTTCGGGAATTGAAAAGCAATAGTATCGACGATGAGGATTTCCAACTGAAAATGGAAGAAGCTCAACTCGTAATCGACCAGTTAATCTGGCTGATTAATCTCTCTGAAAACTTATTGAAAGTAGCTAAAAATCTTACCTCGGAGGAATAAAAAAACGCACCGGTTTGGTGCGTTTTCTATTATTAGCTTCAGACTACACTATTGTCTTCAGTTTTAATATCGTTCCCGTTTTGTGACGAAGTTCATCAGCCAATTGCGGATTTTCATTCAGTTTCAATCCATAAGACGGAATCATTTCTTTCAGTTTGCTTTGCCATTCCGGAGAAGCTAACTCCTCTTTATAACAACGTCCGATTAAGTCCAGCATAATCGAAACTGCGGTGGATGCGCCCGGAGAAGCTCCTAATAAAACCGCCAACGAACCGTCTGCAGCATTAACAACCTCAGTTCCGAATTCTAAAATTCCTTTTCCGTTTTTATCTTTTTTGATAACCTGTACACGTTGTCCGGCATTTTCCAGTACCCAGTCTTCTTTTTTAGCATCCGGCAAGTATTCGCGAAGAGCTTTCATTCGGTCTTCCGGCGATTGTAATACCTGTTCTATTAAATACTTCGTTAATGGGATATTGCTGATTCCGGCACCAAGCATCGGTTTGATATTACCCGGTTTAATGGATTTTGCCAAATCCAAATACGAACCGTTCTTTAAAAATTTCGTTGAAAATCCGGCGTAAGGTCCGAATAACAAGGCCTTTTTACCGTCAATCATTCGTGTGTCGATATGCGGAACCGACATTGGTGGCGCACCAACCGCAGCTTTTCCATAAACTTTTGCCTGATGTTTGGCAATAAGCTCATCATTGGTACACTTTAACCATTGCCCGCTCACCGGGAAACCACCAAAACCAGCTCCTTCCGGAATATTGGCTTTTTCCAACAATAAAAGAGAACCTCCTCCGGCACCAATGAAAACGAATTTCGCTTTCACACGTTTTTTGGCTCCTGAAGACAATTCCTTAACTCTTACTCTCCAGGTTCCGTCGTCGTATTTTCTTAGTTTTTTCACATCATGGTTAAAATGTAGCTGTACCCCCTCCAAAGTTTCCAGATATCTGAAAATGCTTCGTGTTAATTCCCCGAAGTTCACATCTGTACCGAAACGCATGGATGTCGCGGCTACTTTCTTAGCACCATTACGGCCTTCCATAATCAATGGGGCCCATTCTTTTATTTTATCGGCATCTTCAGTATATTCCATATCCTTGAAAAGGTGGAATTCCTGCAAAGCGTCGTAACGTTTTTTAAGATATTTTGTATTTTTCTCACCCCAAACGAAACTCATGTGAGGGATACTTTTTATAAAATTTTCCGGATTGTTCAACAAGCCTTTTTCAACCAGATACGACCAAAACTGACGTGAAACCTCAAAAGCCTCCACAATTTTCACAGCTTTAGAAGTATCTATTGAACCGTCGCTTTTTTCGGGAGTGTAGTTTAACTCACAAAAAGCGGCATGACCCGTTCCCGCGTTGTTCCATGCATCGGAACTTTCGGCAGCAGCGATATCTAAGCGTTCAAAAATTTCGATTTTTAAATTGGGCTGAAGTTCTTTCAGCAGTAGTCCCAAAGTGGCACTCATGATTCCGGCACCAATTAAAACTACGTCTGCTTCTGATTTGTGTTGTGTTGTCATTGCAAAAATTATAAAGCCACAAATTTACGGCTTACAATGCAAAATTCATCTTAATTTTCAAGGGTTTACAGTCTAAAAATCATTTTTAGGAAATTTGAAACAAAACTTAAAACATTTTTCGGGATAGGTAATCCTGAAGCATAATTGTTGCAGAAATCTCATCAATCAGCGCTTTATTCTGACGTTGTTTCTTTTTGAGTCCGCTGTCAATCATCGTTTGGAATGCCATTTTGGAAGTAAATCGTTCGTCAACACGCTCCAAAGCCATATCAGGAAAAGCGGTTTTGAATTTTACGACGAAGGTTTCGATGATTGGTGCACTTTCAGAAGGCTGACCGTTCATTTGTTTTGGTTCGCCAATGAGTACCTTCGCGACATTTTCTTTTGCGAAATAGTCTTTCAGAAAGGCGATTACGGTTTCGGAAGGAATTGTGGTGAGTCCTGAAGCGATAATCTGCAAATCGTCGGTAACTGCAATTCCGGTGCGTTTTTGTCCGTAGTCTATGGCGAGAATTCTTGGCATTGTTTTTTTTACAAAGGTAGGTGATTTGGTTATTTGTTGATTTGGTTATTTGAAAGATTTGGGGTTTGATAATTTGGGGGTTTGAAGGATTTGGAATTTGGAAACTTTTTTGAAGACCGGAACCTTTTAAGTTATTAATTTCCCTACTCTCAAAAACATCGGAAAAGCAACTTTCTTATCCCCATTTTCCCAAGACGCTTTTAATTCATCATAAACCAGTGCAATCGGATTTTCGTTGTTGTTCGCTTTTTTATAATTCGCTGTTGCTGACCAGGTTTCCAGATAGCCGATTAACTGCTCGAAGGTCCAAGTGTACGTTTGTGTATATTTTTCATTCCCAATCTCTTCCAATGGAAACGGAATCGTCTGATATTCATCGGTAAGATATTGCCGTTCGGGATTCCAATAAGGACCTACGATATCCTCATACAATCGCCACACTATTTTATCAGAATCTTCATTGGTGGAAAATAGCCCGTAACCGATTACCGCAAAAACACCATCAGGTTTCAGTATCCGATAGATTTCCTTGTAAAAAGCATCAAAATCAAACCAATGGATCGCCTGTGCCACGGCAATGAGATCGAATTTCTCAGCCCTGAAATCAGTACGCTCTGCCGGCATTTTTATATAAATGACATTGGAAATCTTGGGAGCCTGCTTCAATTGGTTTTCACTGATATCGGTTGCATATACCTTTTGGAAATACTCGGCCAGTTTTGAAGCCAGCTGACCGTTTCCCGTAGCGACATCCAGCGCTGTTTCGTTACCTTTTAAATGCGAAATGATTTGCCGGATCATTTCATCGGGGTACTGTGGACGAAATTGGGAATAGCCGGCAGAATTCCCTGAAAAGTAATCTTTCATATTCTTCTAATTTCCTTCAATTTACGACATTTTTTACACCTGACAGTGTTTTGAATCATAACAGGTTCTTCATCGCTGACAGGTTTTAAAAACCAGTTAGGTGTGGTAACAGAAGTTCAAATGGAATATCCCCTAGCCCTGATGGGAGCGGTATCCTTTTGTGGAGCCTTTGCGGAACAAAAGATAAAGCGGACAGCAGGAAAATGGATTGCAAATAAAGACCAAGCCTCCCGATAGCTATCGGGACGCTCCAAAAACCAAAAATTATGTCATTTAAAATATAACAATCGGTTTTGGCCTTGTGACATTCGGATTACAACTTTTAGACTTTCCGCTAAATGCTTTATCTTTGTGCAAAATAAAATTCTATGAATAATTTACAACCAATAATAGAACAGGCTTGGGAAAACCGCGCCTTATTACAGGAAGAAACAACTACTAAAGCGATCCGTGAGGTAATCGAATTGCTGGATTCAGGAAAATTGCGTGTTGCAGAACCGGTTGAAGGGGGATGGCAAGTGAACGAATGGGTAAAGAAAGCGGTAGTAATGTACTTCCCGATTCAGAAAATGGAAACTTGGGAAGCGGGTATTTTCGAATACCACGATAAAATGTTATTGAAACGCGGTTATGCAGAGAAAGGTATCCGTGTGGTTCCGAATGCGGTAGCGCGTTATGGAGCATACATTTCAAGCGGAGTGATTTTGATGCCGAGTTACGTAAACATCGGTGCGTATGTAGATGAAGGTACGATGGTGGACACTTGGGCAACCGTTGGAAGCTGTGCACAGATTGGTAAAAACGTTCACTTGAGCGGCGGTGTTGGAATCGGCGGGGTTTTAGAACCGTTACAGGCAGCTCCGGTTATCATTGAAGATGGCGCATTTATCGGTTCGCGTTGTATTGTTGTGGAAGGCGTTCGTGTGGAAACCGAAGCGGTTTTAGGCGCGAATGTATGTTTGACGGCATCCACAAAAATTATTGACGTTACAGGTGACGAGCCGGTTGAAATGAAAGGGATTGTTCCGGCACGTTCTGTGGTAATTCCGGGTAGTTATACTAAGAAATTTGCTGCGGGAGAATTCCAGGTTCCGTGTGCTTTAATCATCGGAAAACGCAAACCTTCAACAGATTTGAAAACATCGTTGAATAATGCGTTACGTGAATATGATGTAGCAGTTTAATTTAGTCGCAGTTTACAGTCTCAGTTTACAGTCTCAGTTTACAGTCTCAGTTTACAGTCTCAGTTTACAGTCTCAGTTTACAGTCTCAGTTTACAGATAAAAAAATCCGGAAATATTCCGGATTTTTTTATTTTCTTTTCAGTTTGCGCTTTAACCATTTCTTTTTGGTGATTTTCCGTTTGAAATCCAATGTTTTTTCCAAAAGGATAGCGTGCAATTTTTCTTCCGGCTGACTGCTTAATTGAGCATATTTTTTGGCGATGACTTTAACCATGGTTTTCGACAGCCACATTTTCTTGAAATTATCCATTCGGGCTTCGATGGACATCGGTTCGAATTTCATTCGGTTTAAATCAATCAGATAGAACTCATATTGCCCAGCTCCTTTTTTGATAATCAGCGTATTTCCAGGGGAATGATCGAGGAAATTCACATTTGCCTCATGCATTTTGAAGGTAAACTCGGCGAATTGCTCCAAAATGATATTTCGTTCGGGGAATAAGGGATCGTGAATTAACTCGCGAATAGTGAAATCATAATCGATTTGCTGGCTTACATAATAGCTGTCGCCCAATAGTCCCAAACCGTTTCGCTCTTCAATATAGGCGATTGGAAAAGGTGTCGGAATGTTATACTGCAGTAAATAGTTGGCATAATCATAGGAACGTTTGGCTTTGGTACTTCGGAAAAAGGAATAAATAACCGATTTTAACGCTCCGGGTTTCCTGAAATATTTGATATTTACCTTCTCCTCACCCAGCCTATTTGATTTTATGGTATTGCGGGATCCTTTTACAATCAGGTTGCCTTCTTCAAAAAAAGTGGTAACCAACTGGAGTATAGCTTGTTCCTGCGCTGCGTATTTCGGATGGATGGTAATTCTCACTGAGGTAAATAATATTTTGGTTTAAAAGTATAAAAAATAGTACTTTGCACCAAGAATTACTTTTATGAAGAAGATTTTAATCATACAGAATAAACGAATTGGCGACGTACTAATCAGTTCGGTGATTGCGAATAACTTTAAGGCGAAATATCCTGACAGCGAAGTGCATTTTCTGGCGTATGACTTTACGCACGGTGTGATTCTAAACAATCCCAACATTGATAAAATCATTTCGATTAACGACAAGGAACTGAAAAAGTTTTCGGTTTTACTGAAACTGATCCGTCAGATACAAAAAGAAAAATACGATATTATTTTCGATCCGTATTCCAAAACACAAAGTCGCATTATATGCAAATTCTCCGGAGCCAAGCAAACCGTCGGCCATAAAAGCCGGAAGAAATTTGGTAATTTAGGGTATTACACACATCCGGTTGAGATATCAAAAGAGAAAACAAAAATCTGCGGTAAGGCCATCGAAGACCGTATCCATCTGTTGAGTCAGGCGGGAAGTTTCGAGCCGATAGATTATGAACCGAAAATCTTTTTATCGGAAGATGAGAAAAAAGAAGACTGGTTAGGAAAATATGCCAACAAAAAAGTAATCGTTTTGGGGGTATTGGGAAGCACACCACAGAAGTCGATGCCCTATGAATATGTGGCCGAAATGGTAGATTTTATAGCTGAGAAATTCGACGTGAACATTCTCTTCAATTATGCACCGCATCAGAAGGAAGAAGCGATGAAAATCTATGAGATGTGCAAAGCGAAAGAAAACATCATTCTTGATATTTATGCGCCCAGCATTCGTGATTTTATCAAACTAATGGCACAATGTGACGCTTTGGTTTCCAATGAAGGCGGAACTGTTCATATAGCAAAAGCCTTGAACAAACCAACATTTACGATTTTCTCTCCGTATGTAAACAAAGATCATTGGGCGAGTTTTGAAGACGGAAAATTTCATCACTCGGTACATTTACTGGAAATGAAGCCCGATCTGTTTGACAGCTTCACATTTGAAGAACGCAAAAAAATTGAGAAAAACCCGGACGAACTTTACAAACAACTCACTCCGGAAATGATTTTACCGGAATTGGATTCTTTCCTGAAAAACAATTTATAAGATTAGACTAATAAAAAAGCTCCAAAAATTGAATTTGGAGCTTTTGTTTTTATAATCTGACTGAACACTGATTACTGCCAACTACTTCTTTACGATTCCGAAATCGGTCCATTTTTTCTTTTGTTCCTTGGTTTCCTTTCGGATATTTAAATTCTTGTTTATAGATTCCGGAGTAGCATAACCGCGGGGATGATCTAAATGCAGACAAACCGTACTGTAACGGATTTGCTTGGGTTTGATTCCGTAATTCACAAGGCGCTCACCCAATTCCCTGTCCTGACCACCGTATTGCATGCGTTCATCGAAACCATTGATGGCTACAATATCTTTTTTCCAGCCCGAAGCGTTATGCCCGTTCCAGCTTGGCGTGGTAGGTGTCAGCAAATTCATGAACCAGCTTTTTAATCCTATCGCATCCACTTTATTGTTTTTAAACGATGCTTTCATTCCGTGTTTTTTCAACCATTCCATGTCGAAACAATTTCCGGAATAAATATCGTCTTTGGTAATGTTTTTTGAAAGGTCCATCGGCAACTTATGGTAACCGCCGGAAAGAAAATAACCTTCTTCCCTGAATTTAATATGCTGTTCCACAAAATCGGGACGCGGAATGCAATCACCATCCGACATCATGATATAATCGGTCGTACAGGCTAAAATGGCTTTGTTCAGGATTTGCGATTTCTGAAAACCGTTATCTTCATGCCAAACGTGAATAATCGGATAAAACACCTCTTTTTTCATCTCTTCAATCAGGTCAAAAGTGTCTTTTCTCGAACCATCGTCGGCAATAACCATTTCGAAATTGCGGTAAGTTTGCGTATTGTATCCCCAAATTACTTTTTTGAGCCATTCGGGTGAATTGTAAGTACTGATTACAACTGAAATATTCTTTTGCATAATGCTGCAAAGGTAACCTAATTTTGTTAAATTTGTTTTCCCTAAAATGAAATAATGAGTACGCTTTCGGTTATTATCCCCACTTATAATGAGATTGATTATATTGAAGATGCTGTAAAATCGGTTGATTTTGCTGATGAAATCATTGTGATTGACTCCTTCAGCAAAGACGGAACAAAAGAGAAAGCTATTAGTCTTGGCTGCAAGGTTTTAGAGCGGAAATTCGACAACTTTTCAAGCCAAAAGAACCACGCGATCGCCTCAGCAAACGGAGACTGGATATTATTTCTTGACGCTGATGAGCGTGTTACACAAAAACTGAAGTTTGAAATCCTCTCGGCAATCCGAAACGAAAAACATTCGGGTTACAAAATTTGCTTTCCTCACTTTTACATGAATCGTTTCCTGTATCACAAAGTGGATAAGGTGGTCCGATTGGTTAAAAACAAAAACATAAATTTCACAGGTGATGTTCACGAAAAACTGCATGTGGAGGGAAGCATCGGAACGCTGAAAAATTTCATGATTCATTATACCTATAAAGGCTTGTTTCACCTTTTACAGAAGAAAGATTCCTATGCGTGGTTTCAGGCCAACACTTCAATTCAGAAAGAAAAAAAAGCGACCTATTTCCATTTGTTCTTCAAGCCTTTCTACCGTTTTTTTTCATCGTATATCCTGAAACGCGGTTTTATGGACGGCGTTCCCGGACTGGCGCTGGCAAGTGTGAATGCCTATGGCGTTTTTTCCCGTTACGCGAAGATGATTCTGATTCAGAAAGGATTAAAATAATTTCAGTTTCCCGAAGCGCAGTTTCAATTTGAATTTCAGCAGACTGTCCTCTCCTTTTATGTCAATCCGCATAATTTCAAACGGGTTTTTAAAAGGAAATTTATTTATTTTATTGCCGATTCGTAATCCCATTTTAATATCGTTCCGGCTTAGAACCGTTTTGAATTTTGATTTTCCAGGCTCGTTTTTAGGATAATCCCCGTAAGGATAAGCAACCGCACTGTATACCTTAAGATTGTTTTCCTCAATGCTTTTATAACATTTCTCGAAATCGGCATTGATTTCTGCTTCGGAAAGGGTTGCATATTTTTTATGGGAGTAGGAATGCAATCCCAATTCAATTGTATCTGGAAGATTTCGCAATTGTTCGAAATTCATGATTTTTTCGCTGCCCTTATTCCATTCATCGCTTTTACCCACATAGGCAAAAGGAATGAAAAATGTTGCTTTCAGATTGTACTTTTCCAATAAAGGCACAGCATAAAGCAATTGGTTTTCAGTAACATCATCAAAAGTTATAACGATACTTTTTTTAGCCACCTGGTTTTTATTTTCTAATTCCGACAGGTGAAAACTGGAATAATTATTCTCGGCCAGATAACGAAACTGCTGTTCTAATTTTGCAGCAGCAATCGTAAGTCCGCTACAGTTTTTCTCATCATTAGAAACGTTGTGATACATTAAAATCGGTAATCGTGTCATTTCGTTATTTTATATTAGTAAATAATTGTAAAATTATTACATTTGCTGCTATATCCACCAAAATACACTCCCAAATAATTTGGAATCAAAAATAACGGCATTAGCAATTACTTTAAACGAAGAAGAAAACGTAAAACAGTATGTTGAAAGTTTGTCTTTTGCTGATGAAATTATTTTTGTCGACTCCTACAGCACCGATAAAACGGTCGAAATCGCCAAAAGTCTAGGAGTAACGGTGATTCAAAGAGAATTTGATAATTTTTCCAATCAGCGTAATTTCGCTATCAGTCAAGCCAAAAACGACTGGATTGTTTTCTTCGATTTAGATGAAATTGTCACCCCAAAATTAAAAACTGAAATCCAAACAGTAACCGGTTCCGCATCCGACTTTGTTGCCTATTATGCCAAACGAAATTTCCACTTCATGGGAAAACACATTAAGTACGGCGGTTGGCAATCCGACAAGGCAATTCGGGTTTTCAACAAAAAATATTGCCAGTACAACGGAAATCTGGTTCATGAAGTTGTGGCTGCCAATGGTAAAGTAGGCTATTTAAAAGAGCGGGTTAACCATTACAGCTACAAAAGTTTCGACAATTACAACAACAAGCTCAATTTATACAGTAAACTTCAGGCGGAAACTCTTTATCTTAAGAATAAAAGACCTAACGCCTATCATTTTTTCATACGTCCGAAGTACCGCTTTTTCTGGCAATACATTTATCGATTAGGTTTTTTAGACGGTAAAGAAGGCTTTATGCTGGCTTATGTACACGCCTTTTCAGTTTTCAAAAGATACCTGCAGTTGTGGATGATGTACCGTAAACTCGAATAGTTTATTTCAGGTATTTATCGATTCCGTTTTCTGTCCAAACCACTTTATTGGCAATGGTCTGATTTTGCATTTCATCGTTTTTATCGAAATTATCTCTTGAATTGATTTTGTGGTGAATATGGAAAACGATACCGGCATAGCGAAGCCTTTTAGCCTTTACACCTTTATTCCCCATTCGGATGACCAAATCGGAATCTTCCCTGCCCCAACCTTCATAATCCTCGTTATAACCGTTGATTTCGATAAAATCTTTTCTCCAGAAAGACACGTTACATCCCCGGAATTTATCCGAATACGATTCATGCATTTTATAAAGCGAAGCCAAGAAAGGAATATGTAACGCTCTGGATTTATTTTTAATTTCCTTTGAAAAGTAATTAAACGAAACTATTCCTTTTTCCAACACCTCACTAACATGATTCGGCAGAATGTTCACTCGGGCTCCGTATAAATAAGCTTCTTTCACTCGGGCTTTAATGTGGTCTTCCACAAATTTTGAGTGAAGAATACAATCACCGTCCACCTGAATAATATAATCGGCATCGGTACCCGCAACTGCCTTATTTAGGATTCTGGATTTTCGGAAACCGTGATCTTCCTGCCAAAAATGTTTAATGGAAACCGGGCATTTTCTCTGATACGATTCGATTAGTAATTTTGTTTCTTCTTTTGAGCCATCATCAGCGATAAGAATTTCATCCGGCATAACCGATTGCGACAAAACACTTTTAAGCACAACATTCAGTGCTGCCGGCCAATTGTATGTAGAAATTAATAAAGCTGTTTTCATTTTATTTAAATAAATGCTTAAACCACTGCCCAAAGTTCTTTTTCCATATAAAAAAAGCTGAAGGCCTTATTTTGTCTGTCTTTTCGATGTTAGTAAGGATATCCGAAAATGTATCGGCCTTAATAAACTCTAGTGTTTTCCACTTATGAGGCTCCAAATAAAAGAAATCACTCATTGTATGGTAATTGGTATCGTTCACGGTCTCCCATTTTTTAATGAAAGAATCGATATTAACATCAACATCGTGTCCCCAGTTACTGAATTTCTGAATCAATTCTTCTTTCGTTCGGGACAAACATTCGTGCAGGATTACCGAATCATGATAAATTATTCTTGCTTTGGTATTACGCCCGAATTTATAATCGGGATAATTAGTAACAGCCATTACTTTACTGGCTTCATTTACATACAGAATACCATTTTCGAGTCTTTTATAGAGATTGATTAAAAAAGGGGAAATCTGTACCGGATGTTTTTCCGGATGTTTCAAAAACTTGTTTTGAGATTTTAAATAAGTTACAAAATTTTTGAAATCGATAAAATATTCGTCGGCATCCAGCTGAATTATCCAATTACCGATACCCATTTCATTCGCCAGCATTTTACGTTCGCGAACTTCACATTCCATCGCTGTTAACTGTGGCTGATAAAAATCTTCTTCATAGATAACTATCTTTTTATCCGTATCAATTTTTTTTATCCATTCAAAAAACATTGGATCAATTGAAAAAATTTCACCTTTCCATGTTTTACGGTTCTTATCGACAGCCAGAAAAATGGTATCAGATTCTTTATAAATGGGCGGAATTGCATTTTTCAGAAGTTCATAATCATAGGACACCAAAAAACCAACCTGAATTTTATTCATCTTACTCTATTTAACTGACAAATATAATAATCTTTACCGGTGGATTTCAGAACATCATTAACAAGTTTCGGCAGAATAGTAATATCTTTGACAAAATAATTTAATGACAGTTCGCATGCAAAGCCCTCTTCTTTCTGTTATAATGCCGGTTTTTAATGGTGAAAAATTTCTTTCAGAAACAATTGAAAGTATTTTAAATCAAACATTTACCGATTTTGAATTACTGATCCTGAACGACAATTCCACCGATAGCACTCAAGCAATTATCGAACGTTATCAGGAGAAAGATTCCCGAATAAGAACTATTATAAAGGAGAGTAATGTGGGGCCGGCCAATTTGAGAAATGAAGGTTTTTCACTGGCAAAAGGAGAATATATTGCCTTAATGGATGCGGATGATATTGCATTACCCACCCGATTTGAAAAACAGGTTCAGGTTTTGAATACCAATCCTGAAGTTGGAGTTTGCGGAACCTGGTTTACTTTTTTTGGAGGAAAAAAGAACAAAACGGTTAAACAGCCGGAAAATCACGATAAGATCAAAATATCTTTTTTAAGCAGTTGCAGCATCGGAAATCCTACCGTGATGGTACGAAAATCTGCCTTGAAAGAACATCGATTTGAAAATCAGTATGTTCCCGTAGAGGATTATGATTTATGGAGCCGAATGATTTTTACCACTAATTTTCATATCGTCCAGGAATCGTTACTTAGATACAGACAACACGATTCAAACATCAGTAAAACCAAAATAGAAAATGTTAACCGTTCTGTAAGAGCTGTGAAAAGCAATATGCTGAAACAGTTTGGAATAGACAGCTCGGATACGAATGTTGATGTTTACCTAAATGCGCTGACCATGAAGCGCAAACTCACTCCCGAAGAAATAAAGAATACGATAAAAGCCTCGAAATTTATTATTTCTCAAAATGAAAAACTTGGTAATTTTGATAAGGTTTTATTAAAAAAACAGATTGACAGTGTGCTTTTACGAACAGTGAGAAATGCAAAAAAACACAATATGTCTTTTTTTAATTATCTTAAAAATGAAGAAAAGGACTTGTTCAGACAGATCAAATTCTTAGACAAAACGATACTTTTCTTTAAATGCATTACAGGGTAATGAAAATAAAAAAGATAGCTGAGCTATCTTTTTTTATTGATGAATCTCCGCAATTCCCGAATAATGAAATTTGCCTTGATTTGTTTTCCTTTATAACTTCCTTTTCCCAGATTAATGGGGGAATAGTTCTTATATTTATATCCGAAACTTTCATTCCAAAATCCGTATTTAAGCGTATCTTCATGCTTTATTTTAGGAAATTCATACGAATCATCAGTTAAAATAGTCATCAATTCCGCATGGTTTTTCGGAATCACAAAACAGTCTAAACGCTCGTAAGCTGCTCTTCCCAACAAAACCACATTCTTACCTGCAAAAGCCGCTTCGGCACCAACAGTTGAACCGAAAACAACAATGATATCACTCTTGTTGATTAATGCATAAGTATCAACACTATCTTCGGCCGGAATTATCTCAACCGATTTGTATTTCCCAATAACATCTCTTAAAAACTGATTCTGACTGTTATCCAGTCCTTTCAAATTGGGATGAACCCGCAAATAGAGTTTAACATCGGTATTGTTTTCCAAAGCCTCACAAATCTGACGAATTCCTTCATTATCATTGGAATAAAAATAAGGCCCGAAACCTTCCAATCCTTCATACTCATCCAACGAAGAATTAAAAATAGTGATTACTTTCTTACCTGAATTATGTTTAAAACTTTCCGGAAGCCTTCCTTCTTGCTGTTCTTTGGTAAACGAATACCAAGCATCTTCCACTCGTTGGATTCTGTTCGTATAAAAAGTTTCCCCTATTTCTTCCTTGTTTCCGATGGCCTGCTTCCAAAGTCTTTCCATTTCTTCACTGACTGTTTCTATGGAATGCGGAATGGAATTTACACGAAACAGAAACGAATCTATTTTTCCGCCACGTTCGTGTGTTGCATAATCAATTTTCTTTTCCTGACAAACGCGCAACACCGGGCGGTTCTCGATAAATCTTCCGTTGAAAAGCACCACTAAATCGGGTTTGACCTCCTCAATAATCATCTGAAAAGCTTCATACAGATAAGCCCCGGTAAACAATCCCCGTTCTATAAAATCCTTGTAGTCGGTAACATACGGTTCATGATTTCGGGTAAAAGAAACCAACGACGAAGCAGTTGCCATTCCGGAATCATAATTTTTATATCGGAACGCTTTTAGTTCGGAAATATCTGTAAAATCTGATTTAGGTACAAAACTTTTTTTAAAATCGGATTGTTTCAGAAACGAGCTATATAGAATAACGTGTAGGTTATGTGCATTTTCAATCTTCTTTTTTATAAAGTTAACCCCCTTATTAACCCTGGAAAAACACACCTCACAATCCATTTTTTTATGTTCAGGATTATTGAAGCACACTTTAAAATCGGCATTACAAATCAGCCAGTACACTCTGTTTCCCTGCTGAAGCAAATGCTCCACAATTTCCATCTCGGTTTCAAGATGCGGTGCCGGATGGTATGTGGTTTGTACAAGAACTGTTTTGTCCCGTATGCTGTCGATATGTATCATTGGTACATTTTAAATTATTCTGCAAAATCAAGTTTCATTGGAGTTCCCTTTTCTAAATCCGTTTTGGCTTTTTTCCCCAATAATTCATTCAAATATTTAGGATGCAACCCAAAACCAGGGCGTACAGAACGCAAATTAAGCGCGGTAAATACCTCTCCGGCTTTCATATCCTCGGCAATGTACAAAGAACGACTGAAATCTTTTCCTTTCGCCTGTTTTTCGGTTAATGTATAATCTACCACACCGATTGCTTTTTCAGCTTCGCGAACTGCTTTTACCATTGCGGTAAATTCTTCTTCATTCATTGAAAAAGATGCATCCGGACCTCCAATGGCGCGGTCTAAAATAAAGTGTTTTTCAATGATTCTTGCTCCGAAAACCGTTGCCACAATTGGCACTGTGCTTCCCATAGTATGATCGGAAAGTCCGCTGATAACGTTATAGCGCTCGGTCAAATCTTTCACCATAATCATGTTCGCTTCTTCGATTGGTGCCGGATAACTCGACGTGCATTTTAAAAGCGCAATATCATTATTCCCCATTCTTCGGCACGCATCTAAAGCCAGTTCGATGTCTTCCTGTTGCGCAATTCCGGTAGAAATAATGATCGGTTTTCCTTTCGAAGCCACATATTCAATCAATGGAATGTCGGTAATTTCAAAAGACGCAATTTTATACGCAGGGGAGTTCAAATCTTCCAATAAATCCACCGCTGTTTTATCAAACGGAGATGAAAAACAGATTAGGCCTTCCTCTTTGGCTACTTTATATATTTCCGCATGCCATTCCCAAGGCGTATAGGCTTCCTGATAAAGGGAATGCAGTTTTTTTCCGTCCCATATAGTCCCTTTGATTACAAAATCTTCCTTATCGGAATCGAGCGTAATTGTATCTGCCGTATACGTTTGCAGTTTAATACAATCGGCACCAGCGCGTTTTGCGGCTCTTACGGTTTCCAACGCAGTTTCCAGACTCCCGTTGTGGTTGGCTGAAAGTTCTGCAATGATAAAAACCGGTGATTGTGAATCTATTTTATAGTTGTCTATTATCATAGTCGTTTTATATAATGAAAACTGTCAATGTTTTCATATTTAAGCATTTCCAGCATCGAAAAACCAGCCTTTTCAAAAGCTTTTGACGAAGCGGGATTATCTAATTTGATGTAAGCACTGATGCAAATTTCAGGATTTTTTGTTAAAAATGCATCGGAAGATAATGCTATCATTTTGGCCGCATAGCCTTTTCCTCTGTGATTTTCATCGGTGGAAATTCCGATTATCGCCGAAGTATTGTCTGTTTTCTGAATGCGCACCTGCCCGATATTCTGATTATCATGGTTCTGAAAGAGGAACATATAACAATTCTCGTCTTTCAGTTTCGACTTAAACCAGTTTACATGATTCTCGTACGGAATACTTTCCGAAGAATACGAATTGCTTCTTACCGTGGGATCGTTAGCCCAATTATAATACAGTTCGACATCGTTTTCCGTTGCTTTCCGGAATAAAATATTGTTATTTACTTTCGAATGAATAAGAACATCCAGGTACTTTCCGTCAAAGAAACAATGTTCTTTCAATCGGGCATCTTCAGTGAATCCGCAATTCAAAAGCACATCATACAGGTGCGGACGTAAATCAAACGCGTACGTAAATATCTTATGAAAATTTAATCCTTCGAAAGCCACTCTTTCAATCAGACTCAGGTAATTCGACCAGAATTCGGCAAAAAAGGCCTTTTCTAGGTCCGTTTTCATGATGAAGGAGATTTCGGCATTTTTATCTATCCAGTTGATATGCACCAAACCGCCATAACCTACAAACTGATCCTCATGAAAAAAAGAAAACAATAACTGATTGGGTTTTTCTGTCTCAAAAAGTCCTGCAACAACCGTAGCAAAATAGTTTTCCTGCTTTTCGGTTGTTAATGTCTCCGATTGCCTTAAATGGTACAATTGCTCGTTTCTGATCTTCAGGATTTCATATTTATCCTCATCCCGAATCGGTTCGATATGGAACGAATTAATTTTGAAAACATTGGTATCTAAACATTTGTATGTGCGCATCGGAACTATATTTTTATAACGTTTTTCTGAAAACCGCTTTAGCCGGACTGCCTACAAGGAATTTTTCATACCCCTGCTCCAAGGCATCCTGATACAATTTCAACGCTTCGCCGAACGCTTTTGCAAAATAATAGGCATCTTCTTCGGTATGAGAGAAACAAGGCATGAAAACACCCTGGAACAATATGCCGCGCTGAATCATTTCCTGCATGAAAAGCGTTCTGTATCCCTGACTGGCAACACCCGATTTGTCTTTAAAAACAAAAAACGGCATCCATTCGGCGGCAACGACTTCGATATAATCGGATAATTCGTTTTCTATAACTAATTGCTGACATAATTCGGCCACTTTTTTACCGATGCTATGGTTGTGAGCAATCACATTTTTATTCTGATATTCTTTGATAGTTGCAATAGCCGCAGCTAATCCGTGGGTTTCTCCACCGTGTGTTGTCGAAATCAAAAACACCTTTTCTTCACCTTCACGGGTAATTCCGCCCAACTCCATAACCTCTTTTGTACCGGTTAAGGCACAGAATGAAAATCCATTGGCAATACCTTTTCCCCACGTTGCCATATCAGGCGTAACTCCGTATTTGGTAATAGTACCTGGGAATTCTGTTTTGAAACCGGTCACCATTTCGTCGGCAATGAACAAAGCACCGTTTTCATGGCAGAGTTCGATTGCCTGTTTCAGGAAGTCCGCTACGTTAAAATCGGCCGGAAGGTGCGGATAATTTCCCTTTTCCGGTTCGGTAATCACGCAGGAAATCTGTCCCGGATATTTGGCAAACAATTCTTTTAATGATTCAATATTAAACGACTGAAATGTCACTGACAAATTGGAAACCGCTTCAGGAACGCCTTTATTACAGGCTGTTTTTCCGATGAACCAATCGTCATAACTGTAAAACGGATGATCTACGGGAAAAGCTACCAAATCACGTCCTGTTTTAGCACGGGCTAATTTTACGGCAGCCGTAGTCACAATGGATCCGTTTTTAGAAAACTTCACCATATCGTGTCCGGGAACCAACGCTAAAAACGTTTCGGCCATTTCTTTTTCCAGAGCAGCCGGACGTTGGAAATTCACACCGTTTTCCAATTCTTTTCGGACAGCATCCAAAACAGGCTCGTAGGCGTGACCTAAACTCACACTGGTTAATCCCATGGAACAATCCAGATATTCGTTACCGTCAACATCCCAAATGTGCGAACCTTTTCCTTTTACGATGGCTGCCGGTGATAAAATCGGAAATTGATCGTCTCCCTTGGAATAAGTATGACTTCCTCCCGGAATCAAATTGTGAATTGCTTTTCTGTATTCGTCTGATGCCTTGAAATTCGTAATATTTCTCAGCTGTATTTCGTTAAATTTACTTTTCATATAACCTTCGTTTCTAAAAATAGAATGATTAATACTTTGTATTTCTTCGTGTTGCAATAAATAATCTGCGTACATTTTCCACGGTTGCTTGTCGCCTAATTCCCGGATCAGATGTTGAATCACTTCAAAATCGGACGCTTCGTCAACAGTAATCCGCAAAGCCGCATATTTTTTATCGATGCCTTCATCGGCCATCATCATTTTTGCATTTCTTCGGATGAAAGGCGTAACATGCTCCCTGTCGGCAACGGCTGTAGCTGATTTCCAGGCTTCTTCCAACGCTTTAAAACTGAAAACCTCCACATCCAACCCGTCCGGATACGCTTCCTGCGATTGGTTTGAATGATATTCCAACTGATTGTCCAAACAGAATTGTATTGTTTTATCAATCAATTCGGGGTCAATTAGCGGGCAATCGGAAGTAATGCGCACCACGAAATCCGGTTTTTTGTTTTGTACCGCCTGATAAAACCGGTCTAAAACATCATTCAGACTACCTTTGTACGAATCGATATTCAACTTTTCAGCGATGGCGCAAATCAGATCGGAATCCTTCTCCTCTGTAGTCGCCACAACCCAATCCGTAACCAGTTTTGATTGCTTTGCTCTTTCCAGATGGTAGGCCAACAACGTTTTTCCCTGAATTTCCAGAAGTACTTTCCCGGGTAAACGTGACGAACCGATCCGGGCCTGTGTTACACCAATTATTTTCACCAGTTTACAGGATTTAATAATGATTTATCGTTTATTTCGATGGCTTCAATTTTTGAAAACAAACTTGCATCTGCTTTCCAATCGCACACCATTTGTATGTTCTGTTTTAATTGCGCTGCGGTTTCAACTCCCATGACAATCTTATCGATATTCGGATTTGCAATCACATAATTCAGCGCAACATCCCCCACTGCTACCTGATTTGCTGTACATACAGCATGTAATTCGGTTAAAGCAGTTGTTAAGGGTTTTAATTTTTCGGGTAGCTGATCAGGATTCATGAAATACAATCCCTGAAGGAAAACGGATCGTACGTGAATCTCGGTTCCCAATTGCTTTAGTTCGACCAGTTTACTTTCGAATTTCCGATCCAGAATACTGTAAGGTAACTGAACCAAATCGGGAATAATATTTAAAGCCAGAAGCTTTTCCAATTGTTCCGGATGGTATAATGAAAACCCGATTTTATCTATTTTACCTTCCTTTTTGGCCTGCTGCAACGTTTCCCACAACAGCGGATTTTCAATTAAAATATCGGCATTGTGCGCCAAATATCCGTAAACCGACGTTGAATTCAACCTGGTTAATGATTGTTCAAGCGTATTTTCGAGCTCTGCCTGTGAAGTAACTGCGGGAAATTTGGTAATAATCTGAAAACGGTTATCGGCAAACATCCCCAATCGTTCTTCGGCATTACCGTAAGCCAGTGCAGTATCCAACTGATTAATCCCTGCTTCATTTGCAACTGAAAGAATACCCTTCAATGCTTCATCAGAAGGGACACCATGTGTATTTGAAATACCATAGTTAATCCCAAATTGAACTGTTCCGAGTGTTATTTTCAAAATTACTTCGTAAAATAAGTTGCAATTGCATCAATCACAAAAGATTGTTCATCGTCTGTTAACGTAGGATACATCGGCAGACTGATACAGTGCTTATAGTATTGCTCTGCTAAAGGCATGTCGTTTTCATTCCAGCCCAAATCCCGGTAATACGGCATCAAATGACACGGAATATAATGTATCTGAGCGAAAATTTTCTGTTCTCTCAGATAATTGTACAAACCTACACGGTCTTCGACTTCGATAACATATAAGTGATACGCATGTCCGTCGATATAACCGGATTGGCCTTTTATATACTCTTTTCCAGTGAAAGCAGTATTGTATCTTGCTGCGATGGTTTTACGTCTTTCGATTCCTTTATCCGCACGGGATAACTGACTAATACCTAAAGCCGCCTGAAAATCGGTAAAACGATAATTGTACCCTAAGTTTTGCATTTCCATGTACCAACCCGGATAGGAATCGCCTTCATTTACAGGCTGTCCCACTGCAAATTCCATTGAATTTTTGAAAATATTTGTATCTCTTGTAATTCCGTGCGTACGCAATTCCAATAGTTTTTTGTAGAGTTTTTCATCGTTTGCGGTAATCATTCCGCCTTCACCGGTTGCGATGTGCTTCACCGGATGGAAAGAGAAAATCGCCAAATCTGCATAATTCCCGTTTCCGCAATTTTGCTTTTGCCCTTTACTGTCGATAAAATAACCTCCGGGGGCATGGCAGGCATCTTCTATAATCCACAACCCGTGTTCGTCAGCCAGTTTTCTGAAAGCTTCCAGATTCACGGCGCGTCCTGCAAAATCAACAGGAACAATCCCTTTGTAAGTTCCTTTCGGTGCAGATTTCAACAGTTGTTCTACTTTTTCGACATCCAACAGATACGTATCCGGATCGATGTCTGAAAAAACAACTTCGCCACCGCAATAGCGAACACAATTTGCCGATGCAGCAAAAGTGATTGGTGTTGTAATTACTTTGTCGTCGTTTCCGACTCCTAAAGCCAAAGCGGATAAATGCAAAGCAGCCGTTCCGTTGGAAACCGCTACCGCATAATTACACCCTATATAATTAGCAAAAACTTGCTCAAATTCTAAAATTGTTGGTCCCTGCGTAAGAAAATCACCTTTTAAGGCTTTTGTTACCGCCTGAATATCTTCCTCCGTTATGTTTTGCTTTCCGTATGGTATCATTTTTTATTTTGCTTCAAAATCTGAATAAAGATGTTCTTTTATCTGCTCACGCATACTTTCAACAGTTTCCCACTCCGTATTTTCACCGGAAGTATAACTGAATCCCAGTGGAACCAATTCTGCATTAAAAGTTTTTTTATACTCTTCCATATTCCAATTCGTAACCTGAGGAAGAATCACATAATATTTACCTAAATCATAAGTTGTGAATGAATCGGACGATGTAATCATTTCTTCGTGTACTTTTTCACCCGGGCGGATACCAATTACACGGTGCTCACAACTTGGAGCAATCGCCTGAGCCACATCTAAAATTCTATACGACGGGATTTTCGGAACAAACAATTCACCTCCCCAGGCAGTATCCAAAGCATGAAGTACCATATCAACCCCACCCTGAAGCGAAATATTGAAACGGGTCATATTAACATCGGTAATAGGTAAAATGCCTTCTTCTCTTTTCTTCATAAAAAACGGAATCACAGAACCGTTGGATCCCATTACATTTCCGTAACGCACCACTGAAAATTTAATATCCTGCTTTCCTTTGATATTGTTGGCTGCAATAAATAATTTATCTGAAGTCAGTTTAGTTGCTCCGTATAAATTAATTGGCGCGCAGGCTTTATCGGTTGACAAGGCAACCACTTTGGTCACGTTACTTGACAGACAGGCCTTAATTACATTTTCAGCACCGCCAATATTGGTTTTCACACACTCATCCGGATTGTATTCGGCAATATGAACGTGTTTCATTGCCGCCGCATGAATAACATAATCGATATCGTTAAAAGCTCTCTTCAAACGCTCCAAATCCCTTACATCACCAATAAAATAGCGTATTGCAGGGTATTGGGACTCCGGAAATTCCTGAGCCATCTGAAATTGTTTCTGCTCATCACGGGAGTAAATCACAAGGCGTTTAACGTTTGGCCATTTCTCTAAAATTGTCTTGGTCAATTCCTTACCTAAAGACCCCGTTCCTCCTGTAATTAATATGGATTTATTATTCAGCATTTTTATGATTTTTAGCCTACAAATATATGAATTAAAGATTTAGTTTTTTTAGTCGTTCTTCACTCCCAATTATTACGCTTTATTTTTAGTGATTTTTAGAAAGACAAGCTCCAAATGTTAATTATCTTTGCAATTAAATTTACTCGAAATGGACATCAATACCGAAGTACACAACGCCTACGAAGTCATTAAAAACGGCGGAATCATTCTTTATCCGACAGATACCGTTTGGGGCATTGGCTGTGACGCCTCTAATCCGGAAGCAGTGAAAAAAATCTATGCCTTGAAGCAACGAGAAGAAAGCAAGAGCATGATCGTTTTGATGAATGGTGAAAAAATGATGTATACAGTTTTCAAAGACATCCCGGAAGTAGCCTGGCAAATTCTGGATTTATCTGAAAAACCAACCACTTTAATCCTGGACAACCCCAGAAATGTGGCTCCTAATATTATTGCAGAAGACAAAACCTTAGGTGTACGGATTGTTAAAGAACCGTTTTGCTTCAAATTGATGGAACGTATGAAAAGACCGTTGGTTTCCACTTCGGCAAATATTTCCGGTATGTTCACGCCAAAATCTTTTAAAGAAATCAGCCCTGAAATTTTAAAAGGTGTTGACTATGTGGTAAATTTGCACCACGATAAAATTTGCGATAAGCCTTCTACTATCATTAAATTAACGAATGATAGTCAGGTTAAGATTATCCGCAAATAACATTTTATAAGCCACGAATACACAAATTAAAATGCCGAATATTATTCATAAAACTGAAAGCTACAAACTGCTTGGTTTATTATTTGAGGTTCATAACAATCTAGGCAAAGGATTTTTAGAAATTGTATACAAAGATGCAATTGAATACGAATTAGAGAAATCAAAAATTCTTTTTGATCGGGAAAAAGAATATGCCGTTAATTACAAGGATATTATTTTAAAACATAAATTTTATGCAGATTTTATCGTTTTTGATAAAATAATTTTAGAGGTAAAATCTTGTAGCCATATTTCAGATTCGCACATTGCACAAGCAATGAATTATTTAAAAGTATCAGGTAATAACTTGGCAATAATAGCCAATTTCAACAACGAATCATTAGAATACAAAAGAATTGTAATTTAATAAGAATAACCCATTCACAAATAAAAACATAAAAATTCGTGCATTCGTGGCTGTAACAAAAACAAACGAACCTGCGGTAAACAACATGAATTACAAAGACGCATTACAAGATAAAATATTCAAAATAATCGCCCAGGCAGCCAACGAACTTAACGTGGAAAGCTACGTTATCGGTGGTTTTGTCCGTGATTTGATTTTAAAACGCGATCACAAGAAAGATATTGATATTGTCGCGGTTGGCAGCGGTATCGAACTCGCATTAAAAGTTTCCGAACTCATTCCGAACAAACCGAAAGTCCAGGTTTTCAAAAACTACGGAACAGCCATGTTGCGCTATCATGACATGGATATCGAATTCGTTGGCGCAAGAAAAGAAAGCTACAACCACGACAGCCGTAACCCGATTGTGGAAAACGGAACGTTGGAAGACGACCAAAACCGACGGGATTTTACCATTAATGCATTAGCGCTTTCGCTGAATGAAAGCACATTTGGCGAACTGGTAGATCCTTTTAACGGATTGGCGGATATGGAAAACAAAACCATAAAAACGCCTTTGGATCCGGATATTACCTATTCTGATGATCCGTTGCGAATGATGCGCGCGATTCGTTTTGCTTCGCAGCTGAATTTTGAAATTGAAGCCGAATCTTTAGCCTCCATCACAAAAAACAAAGACCGAATCAACATCATTTCAGGAGAGCGCATTGTTGATGAACTGAATAAAATACTGATGTCTGATGTTCCCTCGGTTGGATTTTTACTGTTATACCAAACCGGATTGCTGGACATTATCCTTCCGGAACTGACCGCTTTGAATCAGGTGGAAGAAATTGAAGGTCATACACATAAAAACAACTTTTACCATACTTTGGAGGTGGTGGATAATATTTGTCCGAATACCGATGATGTATGGTTACGCTGGTCGGCTTTACTGCACGACATTGGTAAAGCACCCACAAAACGTTATAATAAAAAACAAGGCTGGACTTTTCACGGTCATGAGTTTTTAGGCGGAAAAATGGCCAAGAAAATTTTTGAGCGTCTTCACATGCCGTTGAACCAAAAACTGAAATTCGTTCAGAAAATGGTGATGATGAGTTCGCGTCCGATTGTACTGGCCCAGGATATCGTTACGGATTCGGCCGTAAGGCGTTTGGTTTTCGATGCCGGTGAAGACGTGGAAAATCTGATGACTTTATGTGAGGCGGATATCACCACAAAAAATCCAAACAAATTCAAAAAATACCATAACAATTTCAAAATCGTCCGCGAAAAAATTGTGGAAGTGGAAGAACGCGACAAAGTACGGGTTTTTCAACCCCCTATTTCCGGTGAAGAAATCATGGAACTATTCAATTTAAAACCGTCAAGGGAAATCGGTGTTTTGAAAGAAGCCGTGAAAGAAGCGATTCTGGAAGGCGAAATCCCGAATGAGTATCAGGCCGCCTATGATTTTGTGTTGATGAAAGCCGAAAAAATGGGATTGAAAAAAGTGGCAAAATAACAACGTGACAGCGTTTCAAAGTCACAATGTCTCTTAGAAACTTTGTAACTCAGAAACTCAGCAACTCTAAAAAAATGAAAAAAGAAGACAAATCTGTAATTATCTGGTTATTATCCGGTTGCGTATTATTATTCATTATGGTAATGGTGGGAGGCATCACCCGATTAACCAACTCCGGGCTATCCATGACCGACTGGCATTTAATCACCGATACGTTTCCGCCATTGACTGAAGAGAAATGGGAACATGCCTTTGAAGAATACAAAAAATTTCCAGAATATCAGCAAATCAATATCCATAACGATTTCGATTTAAGCGATTATAAATTCATTTATTTCTGGGAATGGTTCCATCGTTTTATCGGACGCATCATCGGAATGGTTTTCATTATTCCTTTCATCTACTTCCTGATTAAGAAACGTTTATCATCCGAAACCATTAAAAAATGTATTATTCTTCTGGCAATGGGCGCTTTTCAGGGATTCCTGGGTTGGTTCATGGTAAAAAGCGGGTTAATTGATAATCCGGATGTGAGTCATTTCCGTTTGTCGTTACACCTGACCTTCGCTTTCATAACCTTTGCCTACACACTTTGGGTTGCTCTGGATTTGATTTATCCGAACAGAATTGAAGCGATACAACCCTTGCGTACTATAGCTCGCTTAGCATTGATCTTCTTAATTGTCCAAATCATTTATGGTGGTTTTGTGGCAGGACTGAATGCCGGATTGGTTCACAACCATTGGCCGTTAATGAGTGACGGACAATTTTTCCACGAAAGCATTGTTTTAGAAAAAGATTCGTGGTTGCTTCGCCTCACCGAAGGTAAAAGCGGCGTGCAATTCGTTCACCGAACCATGGCTTATGTTGTAGTCGGATTAATGGTGTATTTATATTTTCGTAGTAAAAAATATGTTTTGGACGCTACTCCGAAAAAAGGAATAACGACTTTGGTTGCCGTTGTTTTTATTCAGTTTGCATTAGGAGTTTTCACTTTATTGTTCCACGTACCGCTTTGGCTGGGACTAGCACATCAACTGGTTGCTTTTATGCTGCTTTCGGCTATGGTATTTACACTGCACCGATTGAGTAAGTAGGCAAAGTTTACGGTTTACTGTGTCCAGTTGACCGTAAACTGAACACTTTTTACTAATTAATGCGAATCAAGGGTTGAATCTGTAACTTTTGATTAGCATAATTACTGATTACTACCCAATCCATTCCTTAAAATCGTTCACGCGTTCCCGGGCCACAATTACCTCATCATTGTTGTACGTTGGCAGAATAACTTTCAATCGGGAATTACTGTGCAATTGAATTTCCTTAATTGCCTTCATCGGAACAATGAATTTCCGGCTTACGCGGTAGAAATCGGCCGGATCGAGTTCAGTTTCCAATTGCTCTAAGGTACCGTCTAGTAAATAATCGCGATTGTCTAGCGTATGAAGATAGGTGCCTTTATTTTCGCTGTAAAAACATTCTACCTCATCCACATTGATCAGTTTTAGCTGTTGCCCGATTTTTACGGTAAATCGCTTTTTATAATTTTTATCAATCGGATTGACTAGCATTTTCTTAATCATTTCAAAATCCAATGAGAGGTTTTGAGGCTGATTTCTTGCTTTGAATTTATTCACCGCCATTTCCAGGTCATCTTCGTCGATGGGTTTCAGTAAATAATCGATACTGTTAAGTTTAAAGGCTCGAAGTGCGTATTCGTCGTACGCTGTGGTAAAGATCACCGCGCTTTTAATGTCAATCTTTTCAAAAATCTCAAAAGACAAACCGTCGGACAACTGAATGTCAAGAAAAATCAAATCGGGATGCGGGTTGTTTTGGAACCAGTCCAACGATTCCTCCACCGAATGCAACATGGTGCTGACATTCAATCCCAATTTTTCAACTTTACGTTGTAATAAACGTGCTGCCGGCTTTTCGTCTTCTATGATTATAATGTTCATTCTTTAAGGTGCTAAGTTCTAAGGTACTGAGGCGCTAAGGCTTATTTCTTCAACTATTATTATATACAGTCCTGATCTTCTGTTTTTCCACTTTCTGAAAAACTGAGACTGAGACTGAAAACTACTCCCACTTCTCATGCTCATGTTTATCCTTATCCATAAACTCTTTTATTTTTTTTTCTTCCCAATCTTTCCCGAAGATCAGATGATGTCCGAAAACACTAACCCCATGTGCCAGCAAACCGATTCCCCAGAAGAAAGCGGTAAAGAAATTTTCGAACTGAAAATAGCTTTCTCCCGGCTGTAAATTACTGACGTTTAAAAAAACAATCATGATATTCACAAGGATATAGACTGTTAAATGGGTATAAAACCCTTTCAGTCGTTTAACCCTCTTTTGGGCATCCTCATAACGCTCATCGAAGTTATTATCAAAATTATCCATAATGATTATTTAAATTCATTTTTGCGACGCTCCTCTTCTTCCATAAACTCTTTCATCTTGCGTTCTTCCCAATCCTTACCAAAAAAAGGCATGGCGTTAAAAACCTGCAAACCGTGAAAAACCACTCCTATTCCCCATCCCAGCATCGGCCAGTAAAACCAAAGATGCTCCGGTGATGTTAACAGATTAATGATTACGAAAAATATATTCACCACGATGTAAGCCGTCAGATTCCCGTAAAAACCTTTTATCTCCTTTACCCTTTTCTGAGCTCTTTCGTATTGGGCTCTTTCGTTATAATTTGATTCCATGACTACTTCCAGTTTTGTTTTTCTTTGTCCTTGTTTAAAATCTCCCTTATTTTCCGTTCTTCCCAACGTGATCCGTAACCAAAAACCCCAAATCCGTGCATTACCAATCCCATTCCCCAACCTAACATCGGGAACCAAAACCATTGGAATTTAGATGAGAATTTTAAGTTGATGAATATAAGAATCGGAATAACTATACAATAAGATATTAAACTTCCGTAAAATCCGCGGATGGCTTCCACCCTTTTCTTAGCTCTGTAATAAGACGAATCGTCGTTGTATTTATAGGTTGTTTCCATGATTCCCACTTGTTTGGTTAATAGCGGCAATTCTACCGTAAATTCTTTTTCGTTTTGCGTAATTCGGACTTTTCTGTCGGTTAAAATCGCATAACGGCTGATGATGTTCTGCAAACCGACACCTTGCCTGTCTTTAAGTACTTCTTTTTTCTGATAATCATTCTGAACCACAAGACAGTTATTTTGTTCAAAAATCCGGATACGCAAAGGTTTCTTTTCGCTTACCACATTGTGTTTTACCGTATTTTCAAGTAATAACTGTAGTGAAAGCGGAACCACTTTAGCCTCAGGATTACTCACTTTCTCCGGCAATTCGTAGAAAATACTGTTCTCGAAACGCATTTTCAGCAGGTTCATATAAGTTTTGGCAAAAGCGAGTTCTTCTTCCACGCTTACCAGTTCCTTATCGCGCTGCTCCAGCACGTACCTGTAAATTTTTGATAAGGAAGAGGTGAATTTCTGAGCCATTTCCGGATTTTCCTCGATTAAGGAACTCAACACATTCAGACTGTTGAACAAAAAATGCGGGTCAATCTGATTTTTTAAACTTTCAAACTTCGCCGAAGCCGTTCCTGCGATTATCTTCTGCTCTTTTACCCTGTTTTCCTGATACGAGCGATAAAAATAAACGGCATGGATAAACAGACTGATGATTACCGTAATAACAATCGTAACAACGTAATTTGCAGGATGTTCTCCATGTAGAAACTCTTCAGCACTTTTGGCTTTGACGATGACTTCTTTAAAAAACCTCAGTAAAAAAGTAATACTGATGGTTATGACAAGCGACAGGAAAAAACTTAGTAAAATCCTCTTGACAGAAAATCGGTCATCAATGAATACTTTATCTAAAAAAACAAATAAAAATGCGTTCGCCAAATACAAACTTACCGAGTACAACAAAGTATACTGAAGGTCTAAAAGCAGTTGGTTATTCCATCGAATGCTTCCTCCGGTAATCCATCGGATAAAAAGCAATACAAAAAAAACAGCGACCCCAATGACTATCGAACGTAAAAAATGCTTTAAAAATGTATTCATCGATTGCTGAATTTACAATTTAGCTCTGGCAATAGCCGAGGCAATAAAGCCAACGCCCATTCCGACCATGATTCCCATAGTCATTTTGTCAAAATACATTCCTAATCCCATTCCTAAGAACATGCAACCGATAAAAATCGCACCGGCTACTTTATTTTTGTTTTGATTTTGAGTTTCCATGATTAATTATTTTTTTAGTTTCTGAGTGACTTAGTTTCTTGGTGACTTAGTTTCTGAGTAACTGAGCTACTCAGAAACTAAGTTCAGCCACTAATCTTATTTCCCGCAAGTCACCAAAGCTTCTTTCGCCCTATCCAAGCCCCAATTCGGGTGAAAAGCAGTTTCCGGTTTAAATTTAGCAAAAAGTCCGATAGAACGCTCAATTTCCGCACACATTGGTTTGGTATCGGTTCCCCAATATTTCGCACCTCCGATTTCAAATTCGGCTTTAGAGAAAACAACCCTCGGGTTTTCCGGCGCAATAGCCTGTGCTTTATAGTATTGTTCCATCGCTTTACTTGAATATTTCATTCCGTTGGTCATCGGATCCTGAATAATCCATGCGGTATAAATCATCGCCTGAACCACCATTAATTCAGGGTTGTTCGGACTTACCGCTGTGGCATCATCCAAAGCCTGTTGCGCCTTGTCCAACAATGCCGGCGCTTTCGATTTGTCCTGCGATTTGAATACTTCAATCGTATTAATGAATGCCACATAATAATTCGGCAACCAATTTGTTTTTTCCACAGAGGCAATACGT
The DNA here is from genome assembly GCF_000498535.1 of Flavobacterium limnosediminis JC2902. GTDB lineage: Bacteria > Bacteroidota > Bacteroidia > Flavobacteriales > Flavobacteriaceae > Flavobacterium > Flavobacterium limnosediminis. The sequence continues at coordinate 55,795 of NZ_AVGG01000019.1, forward strand.
TCGAAAATGGCTGTCGCTTCGGTTGCTTTACCTTCTTTCCATAAACCCATTGCTTTTCCCATTCCTTGTTCATACGGGGTCGGAGCCTGAGCAAATGCTAAACCGCAAATAAATAATACCAGTGATGTGATAATTCGTGTCATAATGTTTTGTTTTTTAGTTGATTCTGTAATTATTGATGATTAAAACTCTTTTAATTTATAGTTCAAATGTATGTCAGCTTTTACTCCTTTAAAATTTATAGTTACCGAACTGTCGAAATTTGGGGATGAAGTGTTTTTTTTGAGGCTCTGAGGTTCTGAGGCGCTAAGGTTCTAAGGCTTTTTTGAAGGTTCTGAGGCTCTGAGGTGCTAAGGTACTAAGGTTAACACCATACCTCATAACTTATATTTTTCTCTCCTCAGTACCTTAGAGCCTCAGCACCTTAGCACCTTTCTCTCTTTCCTTTTTTCTGTTTTCTCCTCAGTACCTTAGAACCTTAGTGCCTTAGCGCCTCCCTTTTCCCTCAGCACCTTCTCTACAAATTCTCCAACTGATTCTTACTCTTATCCTTGCTGATGGTCCAAAAGAAACCGATAAAAAAGAAACGGTCGGCAGGTTGTGTAATGGCTTGTCGCTGGTACTGTCCGTTACTGTCGGGAGCCAATGCATATTCATAACCGAAAATATTATCACTTCCCAATACATTCGAAACAGAAAAATACAAAATTTTCTGAGGCGAAAGCAAATACGCCCATCCCAAACTCAGACTGTTATAATTTTTGGTCTTCCCGCTCATAAAATCGGTTTCATTGGGATTGTCGTAAGGTCGTCCGGTAGCGAAACTGTTGGTGATACTCAATTGCGATTTCCAGTCATTAATCCAATATTTTGTCACCACAGAAAGGGTGTGATTCGCTACAAAACTTGGCGTGACATTAGCTTCATAATTCTGATAATCCCGTTTACTGTCGATATACGAATACGAAACCCAATAATCCAGATTTTTTACCGATTTATTGTCTCGCCAGAAAACATCCAATCCTTTGGCATAACCGTAACCGTTGTTATTGTAATTACTGTCAAAAAGCGGTGTGTAGGTATCGTATTTTACCAAATCGGAATAATCTTTATAGAAAACTTCTGCCCGCAGGGTTTTTCCGTTAACGGTGTACAGATAATTCAGAATGTAGTGCGATGTTTTTTCATAATTGAAATCCGAATTAAATTTCAGGTAACCCTGTTTCGGATTCTGATGAAAATCACCATAAGCCAAAGAAACCTGACCGTTTTTACTTGTTTTATACGCCAATGAAATTCTCGGCTCGACACTGCTTTTGTCGATAAAAGTACTGTTCATGGCCCTTAACCCCAATTTGGCAGCCAATTTTTTTGAGAAGAAAATATCCGATTCGGCATAAACGGCTCCGATATTATTGCGATATCCGTCGTTAAAATCCCCCAAAGTGACATCTTTGTAGGTTTCATCAAAATCCGTAATGAAATAATCGCCACCAAAAGCCAAATGCACCCTGTCTGAGAATTTCTTGGTCAGTTTCAGTTTCATGTGCGATGCGTTTTCCCTGTTTTTCAGATTACTTCTGTCGATTTCGTTTTTATTCTGACTATAGCCGAAACTGATTCCCGTCTGAATATTCCATCCCGCACCGAAATTGCCCTTGTACGATGAATTCAGATAGAAATTATTGTTCTGAGTGTCAACACTTATCGGTTCCGGAAAATTGACACTCTTCTGATTCAGATTAAATGTAGTATAATCGAAAGCAGCGTAGAGTTTAAACAACCCATTTTCAAAATGTCTCCTGAAAACCGTTTCACCCGACATCGACTGGTATGGTTTAACCCAATCCACATTCTGCTTAATGATTCTTTGATACGGTTCCAGATTGATGTATGACAAGTTAAAACTCAACGAGTTTTTCTTCCATTTCTGGACATTACTGGCGCCCAAGCCTACAGTCATAAATGAAAAATTAGAGTGCTCTTCATTTACTTCATTAATTGTATTTAAAAGCAAAACACTGGATAAGGCATCTCCGAATTCCGCCGAGTAACCCCCTGTGGAAAACGTCATCCCACTGAATAAAAACGGAGAAAAACGACCTCGTGTGGGTATGTTATTGGCAGATGCATTATACGGTTGCGCTACGCGAATTCCGTCTACGTACGTCTGTGTTTCATCTGATTCCCCGCCTCTTACGAACAATCGTCCACTCTCCCCGACAATCTGTGCTCCGGGTAAGGTTTGCAATGCCCCGACTACGTCTCCCATTGCACCGGCTGTGGTAACAATGTCTAAAGGTTTCAGTGCCGATACTTTAGAATTATCTCCCGCTTTCATCATACCCGCCGAAATCACAACCGTATCCAAAGTATTGACACTTTCCCGAAGTGTAATGGTTTGTGGCACATATTTTTCGATAACAATGGGTATTTTCGTCGTTTCAAAACTCAAATAAGTAATTACCAGTATCTGGTTTCCTTTCTCTGAAGTGGTAAAAGAGAATTCCCCGTTTGCATCTGAGGTTGTGCCGTCATAAGCACCTTCAATAAAAACATTGGCACCTCCCACGGGTTTTCCTTTATTATCCGTTACTTTTCCGGAAATGGTGGTTTGCGCAAACATAGTTACGCTGCATAAGGCTACTAAAAAGGTAAAAAGGGTCTTCATTGTTTTAATTTTAACACGACAAATTTGCGTCAGAAAAAACGGAAAAACTAAAAAAAATTCCCGAATTGTTGTTTTTTGGGGATGAACTGTTTTTTAAAGGCACTAAGGTACTGAGATGCTGAGGTACTGAGGTACTGAGGAGGTACTCAGATACTAAGGAACTAGGAAACTAAGTAACTCTGAAACTGAGGATTTTTTGTACATTTGGAATACAATTAAATTTTATCCGATGAAAAAACTATTCTATATCCTGTTGATTGTACTGAGCATCAACACGCTTTCGGCACAGGAAACTGAAACCGTTTACGACGAAAAACTGGCCAAGGAACTGGGAGCCGACGAATACGGAATGAAGACTTATGTTTTCTGCATACTGAAAACCGGAAGCAACACAACGGCTACAAAAGAAGAACGATCCAAGTATTTTGAAGGACACATGGCTAATATCAATCGTCTGGCGAAAGAAGGCAAACTGGTCGTGGCAGGTCCGTTCATGAAAAACGACAGAAACTACAGGGGGATTTTCGTTTTTAATTGCACGACGGTTGAAGAAGCGCAAAAATTAGTGGAAACCGACCCTGCTGTAAAAGCAAAAATCTTCGAAGCGGAATTAACGCTCTGGTACAGCAGTGCTGCTCTTATGGAGGTTTCCAGAATTAGCGAAAAAATTGCCAAAACAAAAATCTGATCCATGAATATTGAAGACTTACAGCGACTTTGCAAATCGCTTCCCCATGTAACCGAAGACATCAAATGGGGCAACGATCTGTGTTTCTGCATCGGCGGAAAAATGTTTTGTGTGGTAGGATTAAACCAATCGCCTACCTCAGCCTCTTTCAAGGTTTTGGATGAAGAATTTGATGAACTAAGCACGAGAGAAGGTTTCAAACCCGCTCCTTATGTTGCCCGATACAAATGGGTTTTGGCGGAAGATATTAATACCCTTTCCGCTAAAGAATGGAACCATTATGTCTCACAATCTTATACATTGGTTAAAAACAAATTGGCTTCAAAGACTAAGAAAGAACTGAATTTAAGCTGATTAAATCAATTCAAACTTTAACGTTTCTAAAAGAGTTTTACGTTTATCAGTGGTTATTTTTGTAATCCAAATTTAGTCTGACATTTGCCTTTTTAATGAGTACAACTTCACATCTTCGTAAAAATCACAAAAAAATCACCTTACAAAAACTGGCTATAACTTCAGTTATTATTGGGTTTCTTTGTGCTTTTTTGGCGGTTTCCCTCAAACATCTGACCGAACACTATGAGTACATTCTCCTTCATAAGGCAACTGCAAATCGCTTCTTATTTTTGATTTTTCCGATTTTCGGACTGTCTGTAATTTACTTTCTGCGATATTATCTGTTTAAAAAGAAAGAGAACAAAGGCATTAAGGAGATATTCGAAAGCACTGGTTCCCGTACCAAAAAACTTCCGGTCTATAAAATACCTTCCCATTTTTTCAACGGACTTTTAACCGTAGTATTTGGAGGTTCTACAGGGATTGAAGTTTCCACTGTTGTGGCTTCAGCCGCCATCGGATCTGTGGCACAACAAAAAGAAAACGTTTTCAAACGTCATAAAACCGAATTGATCTGTGCCGGAATCGCCGCCGGAATCACAGCTTTATTCAGTAGTCCCATTGCCGGAATATTGTTTGCCTTTGAAGTCATCTCAAAAAAAGTCAACCGGACATTTGCTGTAACCACAGGCTTAGCCGTTGCGATAGCTTATGCTTTCATCCTTATTTTAGATGAGAAGCCTTTGTTTGAAGTGCACATTACTGCGTGGCATCTACACGCTTTTCCTTATTTCTTACTACTAGGTTTATTAGCTGGAGTAAATTCGGTTTACCTTACCAGAAGCGTTATTTATATTAAAAACCGTTTTGCAAAAATCGGAAACCATTCCACCAAAATCATTATCGGTTCCATCATCATAAGTGCTTCTTTATTAGTCTTTCCTCAATTATATGGTGAAGGTTATCATGCGATGAAAATTTTGTTTGTGAATTCCGGTTCTGCTGTTGTAACGACTTCTTTTCTGTTTACGATGATCGGAATTTTGTTTCTGAAACCCATTATCACTTCCATAACTTTAGCATCGGGCGGTGACGGTGGTGTTTTTGCACCGAGTATGTTTATAGGAGCCTTCCTTGGTTTGTTGATGGCAACGGTTTTAAATACTTTTTTTGATGCCGGTGTGATTCCGCTCAACTTTATGATTATCGGAATGGCAGCCATGCTTAGTGCCAGCATTCACGCTCCGTTTACTGCGTTGTTTCTAATCTGCGGATTGATAAATGACTACACTTTATTTTTTCCGATTCTGATAGTTTGCCTTGTTTCTAAGACTACCGCAAAATTTATTTATCCGTATACCGTTTACTCTTATCAGCCAAAACCCGTAAACTAATTGCCATGCCCACACACAAAATAAAACGCAATTATCGCAAAGCCAAATACGTTCTCTACAAAGAAACACTTGTTGATTTTAAAGAGCATTTATGGGCTTTCGTTGGTGCATTTGTTGGCATAGGAATCATTGCTTACTTACAATACAATATGTTTCCGAAAGAAGATTTTGTATTCCTGATCGGTTCTTTCGGGGCTTCAAGTGTTTTGGTTTATGGTGTGATTCAAAGTCCGCTCGCACAACCCAGAAATCTTATTGGAGGACACGTAATTTCGGCCTTTGTCGGCGTTACCGCAGCTAAACTTTTTCCCGACATGATTTGGCTGGGTTCTGCTGTTGCCGTGGCTTCCGCCATCGTTTTCATGCAGATTACAAAAACCTTGCATCCTCCCGGAGGTGCCACTGCTTTGATTGCCGTTACCGGTTCACCCGCCATTGTAAAATTGGGTTACTGGTATGTGATTACCCCCGTTTTGAGTGGGGCTATAATCCTTTTGATTGTGGCGCTGATATGCAACAACATGACTGATAACCGTCAGTATCCGACCAGCCGAAAGTTTACGAAACTGAAAAAGAAAATCGCCGGAAAGATTACAGTGAATAAAATCAACTAAACGATGTTACAGTTAACTAAAATCCACCATATCGCCATTATCTGTTCCGATTACGGGAAATCGAAACACTTTTACACTCGTATTTTAGGTCTGGAAATCCTTAGAGAAGTCTATCGGGAAGAACGACAGTCGTACAAACTTGATTTGGCTTTAAACGGAGATTATGTGGTGGAATTGTTTTCGTTTCCGAATCCGCCCAAAAGAACGTCCCAACCCGAAGCCACCGGTTTAAGACATTTAGCATTTGAAGTGGATGACATCGAAAAAGCGAGGCATTTTATCCTTTCCAACAACGTTGAAGCGGAAAACATCCGTGTCGACGAATATACAGCGAAACGCTTTTTCTTTATTTCTGATCCGGACGATTTACCGCTTGAATTCTACGAAAAATAAATTATTTAATTGTTTTATAACAGATTACGGATAAATTTACTAAAATTGTAACACCCAAACTGTTAAACTGAAACAATGAGATTAAAACTACCCACTGCTTTATTTGTTCTTGTACTATTTACTGCAATCGGTTTCGCGCAAAATCCTCAGAAAAACATTCTTTTTGTAGGTAACAGTATCACCTATTTTAACGACATGCCGATTTTATTTCGGGACATCGCTAACAACAAAGGCAAAAATGTGGTTACGCAAATGCATACGATCGGAGGCGCCGGATTTGTTGACCATGTAACTAATAACAACCTCTATGACCTTTTTAGAAACACTGTTTGGGATGCTGTGGTTTTACAACCCGGCAGCGGTGAATCGGCAGGAGCTTCATGGCCTGTAAACACAACTATTGTAAGAGGCCAAAAACTTCTTGATTCGATAAAGAGATACAGTCCGTGTGCTAAAGTTTTTCTATATGAAATTCCGTACGGAGTCCCCTCATCAACAACTTATGGGACCTATCAGACTGTTCAGACACAAATCAAAGATTCCATTACAAAAATGGCTGACAATCTGCATCTACCTTTTGTACCCACCGGAGAATCGGCACGAATGCATTATACCGCACAACAGGATTTGCTGCTGCACGGATCGTATAATGACATCCATCCGAATTTAAATGGTTCTTATCTTATTGCTTCGACCATGTTTACCGCCATTTTTCAGGAACCGGTTACCGGAGCAACAGCCTATGGAGGCATACCGCAAGCAAGAGCCGAATATTTTCACGGCATAGCCGATCAGGTGGTTTTACCAAACAAACCGCAATGGCGCATCAATACCTATAATCTCCACTCCGATTTTAATTCTATCGTAAACGGCAATTCTGTTAATTTTACAAACACTTCTGCCAATTATACTGCACTACTTTGGGACTTTGGGGACGGAACAACTTCTGCGGAACAAAATCCAACGCACGCTTACGCATCTGGGGGTATCAAAACAATCAGATTGAAAGCCATTCGCAACAACTGTGAAGAAATCATCGTAAAACAAATCGATCTGGGAATACTTTCAACGAATGGTTTCGAAAAAAACAGGGTCCGGCTCTATCCAAATCCGGCGCAATCTGTATTGAATTTTGAATCGGATTCGCCAACATCAGTAAAAATCATCTCGTCTTTAGGTCAGGTAATTTTTCAGGCAACGGAGCAAAAAAACAATTGGCAATTAAATGTTTCCGGCCTTCAAAACGGAATCTATTTTATAGTTACTGAAAGTCAGCCGGTTTATAAATTCATTAAATCCTAACTTAAAATCTTATCAACAAATCGCATTTCGGAAATCTGAAATCTAAAAATATAACTACCTTTGGCCTTTCAAAAAATGATAAGGTCATGGTTTACAAATTCCGGGTAATCCTCGATGCAGAGGAAGATATTTTCAGAGATATTGCAATTCTTGAAGACGACACTTTAGAAGATTTACACAACGCTATCGTTAATGCTTTCGGCTTTGACGGTACGGAAACAGGTTCTTTTTTTACGTGTGAAGACGATTGGACATGGAATGAAGAAGACGAAATTCCGATGTTTGACACCGGTGATGTTCCCGGAGAAATGAAAACGATGGCCGATTTCAAAATCAATGACCTGATGCACAGAGACAGCACCAAAATGGTGTACGTGTATGACTTTTTCAGCATGTGGACGTTCTTCATAGAACTAGGTGCAATTGAAGAAAAAGAAGAAGGCGAAACGTATCCGGCCTTATTGTTCTCTCACGGTGAATTACCTGCCGAAGCGGCTTCCAGCGGTTTTAGAGGTGCAGATGTTTCCAATGACGACATCTACGGTGACTTTGAAGACGAATTCGACGAAGAAGATATGGATATGTTTGACGGCGATGATTCTTTTGAGGATTTTGGTTACGAAGAGAATTGGAATTAAGCAAAAAGAGGTGCTAAGGTTCTGAGGCGCTAAGGCTCTAAGGTTTTGTTTTTGTAGGAATTAATTTATTTTTATATTTTCGATTAAAAATATAAAAAATGAGTACTTTCAGAGACCTTTTAGTTTGGCAAAAAGGAATGAACCTTGTCACAGAATGCTACAAAACCACAAAGAAATTCCCAAAAGAAGAGCTTTTTGGATTAACATCACAAATAAGAAGAAGCGCAATCTCAATTCCGAGTAATATTGCTGAAGGCTATGGAAGAAACGGTAAAAATGATTATTTGAAGTTTCTGAATATTTCTTTATCATCGTTATTCGAATATCAGACACAGGTTGAAATCTCTTACAATATAAATTATATAACCGAATTAGAATTTAACAACATCTATGAAAAAAGTCGCGAGGTAGAGAGAATGCTGGTTTCGTTTATCGATAAAATTGAAAAACGAACCTAAAACCTCAGTCCCTAAGCGCCTTAGTTACTTAGAACCTTTATACAAAACAATGATCAACTTATTCAACACCCACATAGACAATTTGTCAATCCACCGCGTTGGAAACAAAAGTCGTAACGAAGCCATTTTCCTTTCGGAGCAACCCTATAATCTGAATGACGAGATTATGCCGCTTCTGAAAGAATTTTTCTTTAAACCTTTCAGAGACAAGGAAGAGAATTACTATCAGTTTGCACACGATGTGGATTTGGATTACAATGAAATGTACAATTTGGCAAATGAGATTTTTGCAAATCCAAGCAATGTACATGAGGCAACCAAAAAAATCACAAAGCATTTATTTGAGCAATCTAATCATCCGCACATTAAAAACGGAGAAGTATATGTGACTTATTTGACGAATGTTTCGATCGATAACAATGTTGTGGATGCCATAGGTGTTTTCAAAAGTGAAATCAAAGCCGATTTCCTTCAGTTTGAAGAGAAAGACACGAATCTGGAAATGATTTTGCAACAAGGAATCAGTCTGAACAAATTGGACAAAGGTTGTTTAATCTTCAACTACAAAAAAGAAGAAGGCTATAAGATTTTAACTGTCGACAGTAACCGTTATGACGCACGTTATTGGTTGGAACATTTCCTTTCGGTAGATGCGTTTCAGGATGAGAATTTCATGACGAAAAAATACCTTAAATTCTGTCAGGATTTTGCTAAAGAAGTGGTCCTTCCGGCAGAAGACAAGAAAGAAGAAGTTATGTTCATGAACCGCGCGGTAAATCACTTCGCCAAAAACGATAATTTTGAAGAAAGCAACTTCATTAACGAAGTAATTGACAATCCGGATTTGATTTCGGAATTCAAAAACTACAAAGTAGACAAAGGCGAAAAATACAGCATTGAAGATTTAACCACCTTCCCTATTGCCAACGCAGCGGTTTCGGATGCACGTAAGAAAATGAAAAACGTAATCGAACTGGACACCAATATTCAGATTAAATTGGATTTCATCAATCCGGAAAGCGCTGAAAAATTTGTAGAAAAAGGTTGGGATGAAGAAAAACAGATGTACTATTATCTGGTGTATTTCAACAAAGAAAGTAAGAGTTAATACAACTCAATACAGTATCCCCGATTGTGAAGGCAGTCGGGGATTTTTTATATAAACAGTTTTACAGCTGTCAGAATATTAGTTATTTTTGTATTTATATAAATTCTCTAATGAAACAAAATATTTCAATACTCGTATTTTTTCTTTCCTTACTATCTTTTTCGCAAAACAAAGAAATCGGGAGTGCTTTCATTCAGACCTTACTTGTCGAAAAAAATTATGAAAAAGCATATTCCCATTTTGATGAAACAATAAAAGGCCAGATTTCTATGCCAATGTTGGAACAAACCATAAATCAGCTGGAATCGCAATTGGGCAAATTTAAATCTGTAATTGAGGTAAACGATAACGATGGAGTGTATTATTACTACTCGGAATTTGAAAAAATGAAATTGGATGTCAAAATTGCTTTTCGGGATTCCGATAAAATTGCAGGCTTCTTTTTTGCTCCGCACAAACATTTCGACAAAGGGAATTCACTGGGCAAAGAGTACAGCATAACCAGTAATGGCATTGAACTGAAAGGCACACTACTGATTCCCGACGAAAACAACCTGAAAAAAATGGTTATCCTTATTCATGGTTCGGGCCCTCAGGACAGGGATGAAACGATTGGAGAAAACAAACCTTTTAAAGATATTGCAGAAAGTCTGTATCATAAGGGAATCGCTTCCTACCGCTTTGACAAAAGAACCTATTCAAACCCGGAGTCTTTCACCGACAAAAGCACCATCGATGATGAAGTTGCCGTTGACGCATTGAACATCATAGCTTTTTTCAAGAACAATCCCGATTTCAAATCGTATGAAATAACCGTTATAGGCCACAGTTTGGGCGGATATATGTTACCCCGAATCGCAAACAAAACGACTCAGATTTCAAAAATAGTTCTTTTGGCAGGTAATGCGAGATCGTTGGATCTGCTTATCAGCGAACAATACGATTATCTCTACGGTTCTGATTCATCCGAAGAAGCGAAAAAAGAAGTGGCTAAGGTGAAAGAACAGATTTCATACCTTAATTCGGCAGCATTTAATTCGGAATCCCCTAAAGAAAAACTACCACTGAATATTCCCGCAGCTTATTGGAAATCGCTATTAGTATACAAACCATTGACAGAAATCCAAAAAGTAAAGACTCCGATACTGATTTTACAAGGAGAAAGGGACTATCAGGTAACCATGACTGATTTTAATCTGTGGAAAAAAACACTTCAGAAAAACAAAAAGGCAAAATTCATCAGTTATCCTTCGCTAAACCACCTGTTCATGAGCGGAACCGGAAAACCAAATCCTGAAGAATACACTGTAAAATCAAATGTCAGTACTGATGTGATTAATGACATTTTCAATTTCATAGTGTCGAAATAAGAAACAACTAACTTATTATACGAAAAATGTCTTTTTTCAAAACTATCACCTAAATCTAAAAAGAAGATCACTTTCGGTCTCTTTTTATTTTTAACAATCACAAGACAAGGTTTAATTTTGAGTTGCAGATTTCCCTTGATTATTACTATGCGCGAGAAATTGCTATTATATACAATCGTCTTCTTTTGTTTCTGGCAACCCTTGGCTGCTCAGGTGACTCCTGTTAAAAAAGACTCTGTTGAATTGCATCAGAATATTGAAAACTATTCCAAAAAACGAAAATTCACCAAATTCCTTTACCGTCTGATTTTTAAACCGTCCGTTAAGAAAAGTGTTATCAGAAAGAGTAAAGTACCTAATTACAGTGACAATTACACTGGCTACCAAGGGAAAATTATCCGAAAAATAACCATTAACACTCTGGATCCTTTTGGGTTTGACGTTGACGGCTCTGAAAAAAACTCGAAAACGTGGACCGAAAGACGAGGAAACGCACTGCATCTGAAATCCAAACATTGGACGATAAGAAACCATCTTTTATTCAAAAAAAATGACGTTTTGGATTCACTGCTAGTGAAAGAATCCGAACGTCTGATCCAGCAACAGCGCTACATCCGTAAAGTTGCCATAAAGCCGATACCGATTTCAAATTCTAAAGATTCAATTGATATCATAATTAACGTTTTGGATGCCTGGAGTTTAATTCCGTCCGGAGCTTTGTCAGACACCAAAGGAACCCTTGAAATAACCGAACGTAACTTTTTCGGTTTGGGACATGAATTTGAGAACACTTTCAGCCAGCGTTTCACCGATAATAAAAACGCCTACGGAATGCGGTATATCGTTCCCAATTTTAAAAACACCTTTATCCGTACAGCTATTCTTTACGATAAAGATTTTGATAATGATTACAACAAAGGAATCGGGTTCAACAGACCTTTCTTTTCTCCCTTTACAAAATGGGCGGCCGGAATTACTTTTGAGGAACGTTTTTACAAGGATTCCATAAAAGCGGTAAACCTAATTCCGATCCACAGCAATTTCAAATTTGAATCGGAAGATATGTGGGCCGGGTATTCCATACGATTATTTAAAAAAACTACAGATGACAGTCATATCACCAATCTGGTAACCACATTACGTTTCAGAAACCTGAAATACACTGAGAGTCCGAACATAACTTACGACAGTATTAATTATTTCAGTAATTCAAGACTGTATTTGGGCAGTATCGGTGTTACATCAAGACAATATATTGCCGACAAATTCCTCTTTAACTACGGAATTCCGGAATACGTACAGGTTGGAAAAACCTATTCTGTAACCTTCGGAATTGAAGATAAAAATAACATCGAACGCCTTTATTTTGGAGGCCGTTATTCAATTGGGGGGTATTACACTTTCGGTTTTTTAGCCGGAAGTTTTGAAATGGGAAGTTTTTTTAAGGATGACAACCCTCAGCAATCCACATTTAATGCCGAAATCAATTATTTCACTCCATTACTGGAATTGGGAAGATGGAAAATCAGACAATTCATAAAACCACAATTTACGATCGGAAACAACCGTTTGGCGACCGACAGTGACTTAATTAATTTGGGTGATAATTCCGGGATTGAAGGTTTCGACATATCACGAAAAGGTACAAAAAAAATGCTGCTAACTTTTCAGACCCAATCGTATGTTCCTGGGCAATTGTATGGCTTCAGATTAAGTCCGTTCTACAGTATGGAATTCGGAATGCTGGCCAGTTCCACAGAAAAATTACTGCAAAGTAAGCTCTACTCGAAATTTGGCTTGGGCTTCGTAATCAGTAATGACTACATGGTTTTTAACAGTTTCATCCTGTCGTTTGCCTATTATCCTTCTATTCCCGGCAGTGGTGATGACATCTTGAGATCAAATGCCTACAAAAACAACTACATTACATTGCCCGATTTTCAGATTGGCAAACCGGAAATTGTCCCTTATCAGTAATTTATCACTTTTCGGTAACAAATTGTGGAATGGCTCGTCCTATAGTTAAAAACAGAACTATTTTGGAAACTATACTGACAATTGAAAATCTTAATAAGAAATATGGAAAAGTTCATGCCGTAAAGAACGTTTCATTCGAAATAAAAAAAGGAAATGTATACGGAATTTTAGGTCCGAACGGAAGCGGGAAATCGACTACATTAGGCATCATTCTGAATGTTGTAAACAAAACTTCCGGTGAGTACCGATGGTTTGACGGAAAAACAGACACCCATCAGGCTTTGAAAAAAGTGGGAGCTATCATCGAGCGTCCGAATTTCTACCCGTACATGACCGCAGAAGAAAATCTGAAACTGGTTTGCGACATAAAAGGGATACATTACGATAAAGTAGAAGAAAAACTACAGGTTGTTGGGCTTTTGGAACGTAAAGACAGTCAGTTCAGAACCTTTTCGTTAGGGATGAAACAACGTCTGGCCATCGCTTCTGCCCTGTTAAACGATCCTGAAATACTGATTCTGGATGAACCCACCAACGGATTGGATCCTCAGGGAATTCGTCAGATTCGGGACATCATCAAACACATCGCTTCCTTGGGAACCACTATTTTATTGGCATCGCACCTTTTGGATGAAGTTGAAAAAGTATGCTCTCATGTGGTGGTTTTACGCAAAGGTGAAATACTGTATTCCGGTTCTGTTCACGAGATTATGGCCAACGAAGGATTCTTTGAACTGCAATCCGACAATAACGCCGAACTGAAAACCCTACTTCAAAATCACGATGCGGTTGACAGTATTGAGGAAGAGGACGGAAAAATATACGTGTATTTAAAATCGCCTTTTGCCTCCGAAGATTTAAACCGATACCTGTTCCAAAAAGGCATTATCCTTCAGCATTTGGTAAAACGCAAACACAGCCTGGAAGAACAGTTTTTGCAACTGACCAATCATCAATAGTGATTTAATAAAAAACTAAATCCTAAATCCTAATTCCTAATTCCTAATTAAATAAATGAACCGACTTTTAAATATAGAGCTGCAGAAACTTTGGAAAAACAGAGCCAGCCGCGTACTGATCATAACCTATTTCGTTTTGATCTGTTTTATTTCCCTGATTGCCTCCATCAAATTTGATTTGGGCCCTTTTAAATTTAACGCGGCAGACAGCGGCATCTTCAATTTCCCGTACATCTGGCATTTCAACACTTATTTTGCCGCATGGTTCAAGATATTTTTGGCAGTCGTTATCGTTTCCATGATAGCCAACGAATACAGCTACGGTACGTTGAAACAAAATCTGATAGACGGAATGAGTAAAAAAGAATTCATTTTATCAAAATTCAGTACCGTACTTTTATTTGCAGGAATTTCAACACTGTTCGTTTTTATCGTTACCCTTATTTTAGGTTATACATTTTCTTCGTATAATGAAATAAGCATCGTTTTTTCAGATATGGAATACCTGATTGCCTACTTTATAAAACTGGTTGCTTTTTTCTCTTTCTGCCTTTTTCTCGGCATATTGATCAAACGATCTGCTTTTGCGTTGGGATTCTTAATGTTATGGTTTTTTGCAGAGCAGATTATCTACGGTCTGATGGGTAAATTTGTGTTTGAAGATTTTAATACAGCCAAATCGATTATCCGCTATTTTCCTCTGGAATCAATGTCTAACCTTATTATAGAACCTATAAGTCGGCTGAATTTCATCAAGGCTGTAAGCACCCAAATCGGTGTGGAGAACATTAAGGATTACAGTGTCCAGTTTCCGGCTGTTTTCATCGCATTAATTTGGACTGTTATTTTTGTGTTTATGTCGTATAAAATTCTGAAAAAAAGAGATTTGTAGTATCTTTGAGATACTATGCGTGCATTACTTATCTCATATCTGTCTTTAACTCTTTTTTTGTACAGTACATTAGCTTCTGCACAATATATTACTATTGACAATTCCAAAACCCCAACACAACTGGTACAGGATCTTTTTACAGCTGGAAGTTGTGTAACGCCTACCAATGTTACTGTCTCGGGTTGGGATTTTGGAGGCGGTGAAAAAAGTTATGCCTGGTTTAACAGTAATTCTTCCGGCTTTCCGTTGGCAAACGGGTTACTCATCTCAACGGGAAAAGCATCCTCTGCAGTCGGTCCCAATACGACATTGCTCAGTGAAGGACCAGCTAATTGGCCGGGTGATTCGGATTTAGAACAAGCCATTGGAGAAAACAACACCGTTAATGCGACTGTAGTAGAATTTGATTTTGTTGCAACAACCAATTATGTCAGTTTCAATTACATCTTTTCTTCTGAACAATATTTATCAAATCCGAATCCGAATCAATGCAATTATTCTGATGGATTTTCCTTCCTATTAAGAAGAAACAATTCTGTAATCAATCAGAATCTGGGAGTTATACCGGGCACCAACATTCCGGTAAAAGTAACAACGGTTCGTGGTTCAGGAACGAACTGTCCATCTGCCAATACTGACTATTTTGACGCTTTCAACGGAAGTAACCATCCGACCAATTTTAACGGACAGACAAAACTGATGATTGCCGAAGCCGATATCGTCCCCGGAGAATCCTATCATGTAAAATTGGTCATTGCAGATCAGGGAAATAATCTCTACGATTCCGGGATTTTTATCGGCGGAAACAGTTTCAACAACGATTTTGCCATGGGAGATGACCGCTTAATTGCAGACGGAAACCCACTTTGCCCCGGGGAAACCCTTACTGTTAGTCCGGATTACACCGTTCCGGGCACTTTAAGTTATACCTGGCTAAAAAATGATATCCCGATTCCAGGTTATGTCAATGTAAACTCTCCGGTTTATACAATTACTTCTGCGGGTATTTATACAATAGTCGCCAACCTGGGTACCTGCACCATCCGGGGTTATATAAATATTGAATACGGTCCGTCTCCAAATGACGCCGTTTTAATTCAATGTGATGATAACAGCGACGGAATTACCATATACAATTTAAACAACGTATCACAAACCATCACTGGTGGAGACAGCCAAATGAATATAGTTGGCTATTTCCGTAATTTATCGGATGCCCAAAACGACCAAAATGCAATTGCAAACCCTCAGTCATACCAAAACAACCAGGGAAATACTGTTGTGGCCAAAGTTGAAAACAATCAATTTGGCTGCATCAATTATGCCTCAATATCCCTTCAGGTGGCATCTAATACAATAAATTCTATTCTACCGGTAAGAGCTTGCGACACGGTCGCACCGCAAGATGGATTATTCCCTTTTGACTTGAACGCTATTTCCCTGCAAATTCAAAATAACAATACCTTACCTGCCGGCAACTCTATTCAGTATTTTACTGATTCACAGGACGCTGTCACACAGAACAATCAATTAAGCACACCGTTCACGAACACAACCGCCAATGAGCAAACCATTTATGCCCGCATTGCAACCGGTCCGGATTGCTACGCCATATTGCCTGTTACCCTGATTGTAATTTCTTTTCCTGATTTGCAAGACCAAGCAGTAGGCATTTGTGATGGCGAAAGCGCAATATTGGATGCTGGAAGTGGTTATGCCAGTTATAGCTGGGACACCAATCCGGTTCAGAACACACAAACCATAGCCGTTACCCAAGCCGGAAATTACACGGTGACCGTTACCACTGCTGAGGGCTGTACGGGCACAAAAACCTTTATTGTTGCAGTTTCGGAAATGGCAACGATACTGAATATTGAAGTAAACAGTTTCTCGGGAACGAACAATTCCGTTACAGTACATGTCAGCGGCAATGGAAATTATGAATTTTCATTGGACAATGTCAATTATCAGGATAGCAATGTTTTCACAAATGTTTTACCGGGAGAATACCAGGTTTTTGTAAGGGATAAAAACGGCTGCGATAATCCTCCTCCCCAAACCGTTTACGTTTTAGACTATCCGAGATTTTTCACACCGAATGGCGACGGCTACAACGATACTTGGAAAATTAAAAATCTTGAAATCAATTATCCGAATGCAGAATTACTGATTTTTGATCGGTACGGAAAACTTCTGAAACAATTTTTCCCTTCAGATGAAGGTTGGAATGGAACTTTTAACAGTTATACACTACCCTCTGACGATTATTGGTTTACACTTTCTCTGAATAACGGCCGAATTATTAAAGGACATTTTGCTTTGAAGCGATAGTTCTTTTTAACAATAATGTTTTCCTAAGTCTTTTTTAATCGAATTTACGCAGCAACTTTACATTTAATAATATATAAATCAAAACATTATGGAATTAATAGGAACATTAATTATCGGAGCTATTGCCGGATGGTTAGGTAGCCAGATTTTCAGCGGCGGTAGTTTGGGTTTGATAGGTAATATCGTTGTCGGTATTTTAGGAAGTTTTGTAGGCTATTGGCTCTTAGGTAAACTCGGGATAAGCCTTGGAACCGGAATTTTAGGTGCTGTTTTAACCGGTGCCTTAGGTGCCATTGTTATTTTGGCTATCGTAAATCTTCTTTTCAAAGGAAAACCCAAATAATAAAAAAGCCACTCGTTTGAGTGGCTTTCTGTTTTATAACACGATAAGATTATGAAATCTTGAAACGTTTTCTGTCATTTTCAGTCAGGTAGATTTTACGTAAACGTAACGATTTTGGCGTTACCTCAACATACTCGTCTTTCTGAATGTATTCTAACGCTTCCTCTAATGAGAATTTGATAGCAGGAATGATTCTTGCTTTATCATCTGCTCCAGACGAACGAACGTTCGAAAGTTTCTTAGTCTTAGTTACGTTCACAGTCATATCATCGCTACGGGTATTTTCACCAATAACCTGACCTTCGTAGATATCTTCATTCGGATCAACGAAGAATTTACCTCTGTCCTGTAATTTATCAATTGAATAAGGAATCGCTTTTCCGTTCTCCATAGAGATTAACGAACCGTTATTTCTTCCCGGAATTTCACCTTTGAATGGTTCGTATCCGATGAAACGGTGTGCCATAATCGCCTCACCAGCCGTAGCGGTAAGCAATTGATTTCTCAATCCGATGATACCACGGGAAGGAATGTTAAATTTCACAATCATACGATCGCCTTTACCTTCCATGGAAAGCATTTCTCCTTTACGAACAGAAACAAATTCTACTGCTCTACCAGAAAGATTTTCCGGTAAGTCGATAGTCAATTCCTCAATTGGCTCACATTTAACACCGTCAACTTCTTTGATGATTACCTGTGGCTGACCAATCTGTAATTCATATCCTTCACGACGCATTGTTTCAATAAGTACCGATAAGTGCAATACACCACGACCAAATACCATGAATTTATCTGCTGAATCGGTATCACCAACTCTTAACGCTAAGTTTTTCTCTAATTCTTTAGCCAAACGATCTTTGATGTGTCTTGATGTAACGAATTTACCTTCTTTACCAAAGAATGGCGAATCATTAATCGTGAACAACATGCTCATTGTTGGCTCATCAATTGCGATAGAGGCTAATGCTTCCGGGTTTTCGAAATCGGCAATAGTATCCCCGATTTCAAATCCTTCAATACCTACAATCGCACAAATATCCCCAGCAATTACTTCGGTTACTTTTTTACGTCCAAGACCTTCAAAAGTGTGTAATTCCTTAATTCTGGATTTGATGATTTTACCGTCTCTTTTCACCAAAGAGATTGGCATACCTTCAGTCATAACGCCTCTTTCCAAACGACCGATAGCGATACGTCCTGTAAAAGAAGAGAAATCTAAAGAGGTAATTAACATCTGAGGCGTTCCTTCCGATACTTTCGGAGCAGGAACGTGCTCTAAAACCATATCCAATAATGGCTCGATGTTTTCAGTCTGGTTTCTGAAGTCATCAGACATCCAGTTATTTTTAGCAGAACCGTACACGGTTGGGAAATCCAACTGTGCTTCAGTAGCGCCTAATTCGAACATTAAGTCGAAAACTTTCTCATGAACTTCTTCCGGAGTACAGTTTTCTTTATCCACTTTATTAATAACCACACATGGTTTTAATCCTAAATCGATTGCTTTCTGCAATACGAAACGGGTTTGTGGCATTGGGCCTTCAAAAGCATCCACCAATAAACAAACACCATCCGCCATATTCAATACACGTTCCACTTCACCACCAAAATCGGCGTGACCTGGAGTATCGATAATATTGATTTTTGTTCCTTTGTAAGTTACGGAAACGTTTTTAGAAGTGATGGTAATCCCTCTTTCTCTTTCTAAATCGTTGTTATCCAAGATCAAATCACCTGTGTTTTCGTTTTCACGGAATAACTGACAGTGATACATAATTTTGTCAACCAATGTTGTTTTACCGTGGTCAACGTGGGCAATAATCGCGATGTTTCTAATTGAAGTCATATACAAATTTTGAAGGTGCAAAGGTACAACTATTTTTTGGATTAAAAAGACTAATTATGAAGTAGTTAGCTAAAATTTAACCATTTAGTCATAATAAAAAAAGCCCTCAATACTGAGAGCTTATTTATTTTATCAAAACATACTACTATAAAGCAGCTACATGTCTTGTTAATTTTGATTTTAAGTTTGAAGCTTTGTTAGCGTGAATGATGTTTTTCTTAGCTAACTTGTCAATCATAGAGATCACAGAAGATAATTTTGCAGACGCCTCACCTTTATCTGTTGCTAAACGAATTGCTTTGATAGCATTACGTGTAGTTTTGTGTTGGTATCTGTTTAATACTCTTTTTTTCTCGTTGCTTCTGATTCTTTTTAAAGCTGACTTATGATTTGCCATTTTTTCTAATTTTTAATTGTTATAAACTTCTAGTTAAAAAAGAAAAACCTCCCACAATTGCCAATGCAATCACTTTGGTTTTAACTAATAAAATAAAGTTTTGAGACACTAAAACAATACTTTATAAAACTTATTTACAACTAATCTGTAGCCCGTAGGGGAATCGAACCCCTCTTACCAGGATGAAAACCTGGCGTCCTAACCGATAGACGAACGGGCCAAATTCTTTTTGTAACCCAATTTCAATAAAAGTAGCCCGTAGGGGAATCGAACCCCTCTTACCAGGATGAAAACCTGGCGTCCTAACCGATAGACGAACGGGCCAGTAAAAACAATAAAGAAAAAAGTTGTAGCCCGTAGGGGAATCGAACCCCTCTTACCAGGATGAAAACCTGGCGTCCTAACCGATAGACGAACGGGCCGTCTTTTTTCTTTATTGCGGTTGCAAAAATACAACTAATTTCTATTCTTGCAACACTTATCTCAAAAAAAATATTTTTTTTTAATATGCCTTAGCGAAAAGCACTCTGCCTGAGGATGGTTTGCCTGTAAAAACACAGCTTCCCGTCTCTTCTTTTCGATCTAAAGCAATACAACGAATGGTTGCTTTTGTAAGTTCTTTAATCTTTTCTTCGGTTTCTGCAGTACCATCCCAATGCGCTGCAACAAACCCTCCTTTATTCTCAAGAATATCTTTAAACTCCTCAAACGAATTCACCTCTGTAATGTGTGTATCTCTGTAAATCAATGCTTTATTAAACAAATCGCTTTGAATCTGCTCTAATAAATTCTGAATATAACCTACAATTCCGTCTTTAGAAACCGTTTCTTTTGTTAACGTATCTCTTCGGGCAACCTCGTAAGTACCGTTTTCCAAATCGTTCGGACCAATCGCCAAACGAACCGGCACTCCTTTTAATTCCCACTCAGCAAACTTAAATCCTGGCTTTTGGGTGTCTCTGTCATCAAATTTAACTGAAATACCAACTTTGCGCAATTCCTTCATCAATTCGTTTACTTGAGCAGAAATTGCTTCTAATTGTTCTTCCGTTCTGTGAATCGGAACAACCACCACTTGAATAGGCGCCAAATTCGGAGGCAATACCAAACCGTTATCATCGGAATGCGTCATCACCAAAGCTCCCATTAAACGTGTTGAAACCCCCCAAGACGTCCCCCAAACGTGCTCCTGCTTCCCTTCTTTATTCGCAAACTTAACATCAAATGCTTTAGCGAAGTTTTGCCCTAAGAAGTGGGAAGTTCCCGCCTGAAGTGCTTTCCCGTCCTGCATTAAGGCTTCAATACAATAGGTTTCATCTGCTCCTGCAAAACGCTCGGTTTCGGTTTTCACCCCTTTCATTACCGGGATAGCCATGAAATTCTGCGCGAAATCAGCATACACATTCATCATCTGTACAGACTCTGCCAATGCTTCCGCTTTTGTGGCATGCGCCGTATGTCCTTCCTGCCATAAAAATTCGGCAGTACGTAAGAACAAACGCGTACGCATTTCCCAACGCACCACATTCGCCCATTGGTTAATCAACAGCGGTAAATCTCTGTAAGATTGTACCCAACCTTTATAAGTAGACCAAATAATGGCTTCACTGGTAGGACGAACGATTAATTCTTCTTCCAGTTTCGCATTAGGATCTACCATTAATTTTCCTTTGTTATCAGGATCGTTTTTCAATCGGTAATGCGTAACAATAGCACATTCTTTAGCAAATCCTTCTGCATTTTTTTCTTCTGCTTCAAACATGCTTTTCGGAACGAACAACGGAAAATACGCATTATGATGACCAGTTTCTTTGAACATACGGTCCAATTCTCCCTGCATTTTTTCCCAAATTGCATAGCCGTACGGCTTGATAACCATACAACCTCTCACTCCGGAATTTTCTGCTAAATCTGCTTTTACAACCAGCTCGTTATACCATTTGGAATAATCTTCTGATCGCTTTGTTAAGTTCTTGCTCATTTTTAATACTTTGGCACAAATATTGTTTAACTTACTTTAATGAAAATAGTTCGACAAAACTAACTAATTTTGTTATGTCCAACAATAAAAAACACCATTGATATGAAAACTATATGCGTATCCGGCCGAAATTTATCCATTTACATGTTATTTGGATTAGTAGGACTTTTGGTTTCTTCCTGTGGCTCCTATCAGAACTCGTCGTATTACGACAATGACGGCGTTTACGGCTCACCTGAAAGAACTCAATATCAGCAAAGCGATGTTAATGCTTCCAACTATAAATACAAAGAGTATTTTGCAGCTAATAAAGACAATTATTCCCAAAACAATAATAACGCTGCGTTTACCGACGTGGAAAATTACAGTTCACAAAATAACGACACCGTTAACAAACAACAGAACAATTATGCCGGTTGGGGAGACAATCCAAGCACAACAGTTGTAACATATTACGACAACTACTACTCACCTTGGTATGCAGGCTACGGTTGGTATTATCCTTACTACGGATGGAGTTGGGGCATCAGTTGGGGCTGGGGCTGGGGCTACCCTTATTACGGATGGGGTTACTACAACCCTTACTGCTACTACCCTTACTACGGATACCACGGCTATTACGGACACGGAACCTATACATACGGCACAAGAGGCGGATATGCCTATAACGGAGGTAGAAACAATTACAACTCCTATAATGACGGCGGTAGAAGAGGCTATCCAAATCAAAGAAATTATACCAGTAATACCAGAGAAAACAACTACAATGCCGCATCAAATCCAAGAAGCTCCAATTTACAAAATCCGAGAAGCTTCACAACCCCAAGAAACAGCGGTCAGTATCAGAATCAGTACTCTACGCCGAGATCAAACCAAAGCGCTCAGCCAAGAAGCAATCAATATTCGACTCCAAGAAGCAATAACAATTACAGCGCTCCTCCAAGAAGCAACAACAATTATTCCGCACCGAGAAGCAGTGGCAGTTATTCCACTCCAAGAAGCTCAGGAAGCTCATACGGCAGTGGTAGCTATGGCGGAAGCGGAGGCGGCGGAGGACGTTCCGGCGGAGGCGGCGGAGGCGGCAGAAGATAAATTTTCAAAATTTCCTAAGCTCATTTATTTGGGCTTAGGTTTTTATTTTTAACTCAAACCAGTTTGTCATGAATAAATACTTACTCCATACAGTCCTTTTCCTGCTGGCATTAACAGCAAATGCCCAAGAACTAACTCCTGCCGCTGCATTACGTTATGCAATGGACAACACACAGGGAACAGCCCGATACAGAGGAATGAGTGGCGCTTTCGGTGCCGTTGGAGGCGATTTGTCTTCCATAAATATCAATCCCGCCGGATCAGCATTTTTCAACAGCAATACCTCTGGATTAACAATGAGCGTGAATAACAATAAAAACGAATCCAATTATTTCGGAGGGTCTGCCACAGACAATGCCACCAGCTTTAATTTCAATCAGATGGGAGGTGTCATGGTCTTTAACAATACCAATCCAAAAAGTGACTGGAAAAAATTCGCCATTACCATTAACTATGAAACAACGAATGACTTCGACAACGACATTTATATCCAAGGGGTAAATCCGAACCGTTCCATAGGAGAATATTTTAACGCTTTTGCGAATGGGTTTGGAGGAATGAGCGGAATACCTTTAAGCGTGTTGCAGGATGCCGATTATCCGGGCTTAACCTTTGCGGATCAACAGGCATGGTTAGGATATCAATCCTTTATGTTTGACCCGGTTACTAACACCCCGAACAATACGGAATACGTTTCAAATGTACCGGAAAACAGCAGTTATTACCAAAACAACTCGGTTTACACCACCGGATACAACGGAAAATTAAGTTTTAATTTTTCCGCCGATTACAAGGATATCCTTTATTTGGGATTAAACCTGAATTCCCATTTTACAAACTATTACCAGAACTCCTTCCTTTACGAATCCAATACAGGAACAAACGGTGTTGGCAGAAACACGCTCCACAGCGTGAGTTTCAACAATTACATGCATACTTTCGGTAGCGGCTTCTCTTTTAGTGTCGGGGCCATCGCAAAACTAAGCAGAGATTTCAGAGTCGGATTTGCTTATGAATCTCCAACATGGTATCATATGAATGACGAACTGTCCCAGGACATTTCAACACGTTACAGTGACCCTGCCAATGTGGTATCATCGACCTACATCAATCCGTACGTTATAAACGTCTATCCGAGTTATAAAATCAATTCGGCAGGCAAATACAACGGAAGCATAGCCTATTTGTTTGGAAAAAAAGGATTGATCAGTTTTGATTATTCCCTTAAAGATTATTCCCAGGTAAAATTCAAACCGGAAGAAGAATTGTTCCACAGCTCACTCAACTCCTTGATGTCAAACTCTTTGAGAATGGCATCTGAAATCAGAATTGGAGCTGAATATCGAATCAAACAAGTCAGCCTGAGAGGTGGTTATCGCTTTGAAGAAAGTCCGTATGAAGACGAAAAAACCATTGGAAACTTAAACGGATTCTCAACCGGTATAGGGTATAATTTTGGGTTCTCCCGACTTGATTTTGCCTATGCCTACTCACAAAGAGACCAGCAGGTAAGTTTGCTTTCAAGTTTTACCGATTCGGCTACGGTCACCACAAAAACCAATAATTTCTTCCTTACTTACACGTTTGGTTTCTAGAAAAATCGTGAAGGTATCACAGAAAACTCTTTCTCACAGATACGTTTTGGACACAAAGATCAGAAAGAATATTTACAACACAGATTACACAAATTTTCACAAATCAATCCGTGAAAATCTGTAAAATCTGTGTTTACTTTTTTTATAAACGCCCAAAAATCTGATTGAATTGCTTTAATCCTTATCTGTATCTGTATTTCCATTCAATTTGTGCCCAAACCAAAACTTCTTCCGAAGTAATTTTTTTATTCTCGAACGTTTGCCCTTAGCCCCGACAGGAACGGTATCCTTTTGCTTTTTTCTTTAAAAAGTAAAAGATATAGTGGATGGCGGGACCAAACCCTTAAAAAATTCCCAAACGATGGTGCTCCTAATTATAAAAAGCGTACTTTTGCGCACTTTGTTGAAATAAAATCAAGTATCGTAAATATATGAGAACCAAGTCGTTAAAGAAAAACAAAATCAACGTAATCACCCTTGGGTGTTCAAAAAACGTGTATGACAGTGAAGTACTGATGGGGCAATTAAAAGCCAGCGGTAAAGAAGTGGAGCACGAAGCACCTGCGGAAAACGAGGGCAACATCATTGTTATCAACACTTGCGGCTTTATTGACAATGCGAAAGCGGAATCGGTAAACATGATTTTGGAATATGCCGATAAGAAAGAAAAAGGCTTGGTAGACAAGGTTTTCGTGACCGGATGTTTATCGGAACGATACCGACCTGATTTAGAGAAAGAAATCCCGAATGTGGATCAGTATTTCGGTACGACAGAATTACCGTTATTATTAAAAGCCCTGGGTGCCGATTATAAACATGAGCTATTGGGAGAGCGTTTAACGACGACTCCGAAAAACTACGCGTATTTAAAAATTGCCGAAGGTTGCGACCGTCCGTGCAGTTTTTGTGCGATTCCGTTAATGCGTGGCGCACACGTTTCGCAACCGATTGAAAAACTGGTGAAAGAAGCGGAAGGTTTGGCGAAAAACGGCGTAAAAGAGTTGATTCTGATTGCTCAGGATTTGACGTACTACGGTTTGGACTTATACAAAAAACGTAACCTTGCCGAATTGCTTGAAAACCTTGCAAAAGTGGAAGGTATCGAATGGATTCGTCTGCACTACGCCTTCCCTACCGGTTTCCCGATGGATGTATTGGAATTAATGAAGCGTGAACCAAAAATCTGTAATTATATTGATATTCCGTTGCAGCACATTTCAGATAATATTCTGAAATCGATGCGTCGCGGAACAACTCAGGCGAAAACCACGAAGTTATTGAAAGATTTCCGTGAAGCAGTTCCGGGAATGGCGATCCGTACTACTTTAATTGTTGGTTATCCTGGTGAAACCGAAGAAGATTTCAACATCTTGAAAGACTTTGTTCAGGAAATGAAGTTTGACCGAATGGGTTGTTTCGCTTATTCGCATGAAGAAAACACACATGCTTATTTGTTGGAAGACGATGTTCCGGACGAAGTGAAACAAGCCCGTGCCAATGAAATCATGGAATTACAATCGCAGATTTCATGGGATTTGAATCAGGAAAAAGTGGGTCAGGTTTTCAGATGCATCATCGACAGAAAAGAAGGCGGTCATTTTGTGGGAAGAACCGAATTTGACAGCCCGGATGTAGATAATGAGGTATTGATTGACGCTACGAAACACTACGTAAAAACTGGTGAATTCGTTAACATTAAAATCACCGAAGCCACAGAGTTTGACCTTTACGGTGAACCGGCTTAATACTAAATCCATTTCAAATAAAATACTAAATCCCCATTAACTCAGGTTAGTGGGGATTTTTATTTTTTGTTCCTCCACACTCTTTTTAACATTAATTGAGGAAAAACCGCAACAGCCTGTTTCAGTTAGTTTCTAGTATTGCATAAACCAATTAATCACTGAAATTATGATTCCGGAAACCTTAACCATCACTGAAAGACAAATATTAGTCAGCCAATTTAAAATACTCTCAACAATCGGTTTCAATAACGATTACGAGACCAAAATCGAAATTCTGGAAAATGGGTATACCGAACAGTATTTTGAGGTTTTTGATATTGCAACTGAAGAAGTTCCGATTGAAATCTGCGAGGAAACCACTCAGATCTTACACATGTTCCGTCGTATTGCCGAGACAACGGAATTGCTTTCGGAAGAAGAAAAGCAATCATTGGATTTGGAAAAAATAAAATTCGAAGGGTTTGACGCTAATCATGATGCCCATTACCATTACATGACTTTTTTGGTGAACACCATGAACCAATGGCAGGAATACAAAAGAACTTATCTGAATTCCCATAGCCGATTTCCGATGCTGAAATACCGAAAAATGCTGGAA
The DNA here is from genome assembly GCF_000498535.1 of Flavobacterium limnosediminis JC2902. Lineage (GTDB taxonomy): Bacteria > Bacteroidota > Bacteroidia > Flavobacteriales > Flavobacteriaceae > Flavobacterium > Flavobacterium limnosediminis. Next base: position 82,526 of record NZ_AVGG01000019.1, read on the forward strand.
TACCAGTATTATTTACTGGACTGTGATCAATACGATCTAAACAAAGAAGATTTGAAATGCATGATAGAACTTTTAAGCAGTTCTAAAAAAATCGTATCCTTAGAGGTATAGTTTTAGTTTTAGTTTTTGTTGTAGTTAATAAAAAACCGCCTTTCGGCGGTTTTTGTATTATAAAGGAATATTCCCGTGCTTTCGTTTCGGAGTATCTACTGTTTTGTGTTCTAAGATACTGAATGCTTTTAACAACTTTCTTCTCGTATCTTGCGGCAAAATAACCTCATCGATAAAACCACGTTTTGCTGCGCTGTACGGATTAGCAAACAAATCAGCATATTCTGCTTCTTTTTCCAATAATTTTGCGGCCGGGTCTGCAGCTTCGGAAATTTCTTTTTTGAAAATAATCTCTGATGCCCCTTTTGCTCCCATTACGGCAATCTCGGCAGTTGGCCAGGCAAAGTTGAAGTCGGCACCAATATGTTTAGAGTTCATTACATCATAAGCGCCACCATAGGCCTTACGCGTAATTACCGTAACTCTTGGCACGGTGGCCTCACTTAAAGCGTATAACAATTTCGCACCGTGAACAATAATACCGTTCCATTCCTGATCGGTTCCAGGCAAGAAGCCAGGAACATCCACCAATACCAACAACGGAATATTGAACGCATCACAAAAACGGGTAAAACGTGCCGCTTTGACAGAACTGTTTACATCCAGTACACCAGCCAAATACATCGGTTGATTGGCCACAATCCCCACACTTCTCCCTCCTAATCTTGCAAAGCCTACGATAATATTTTCAGCATAATTTTTATGAATCTCAAAAAACGAATCTTCATCTATCACACCCTGAATCACATCGTGCATATCATACGGTTTGTTCGGATTATCCGGAATGATGTTCGTTAATTGCTCTCTAACCTCATCTTTAATATCGTATGCTAATTTAGCTGGTATTTCTTTATTGCTTTGCGGAAGATAACTCAATAATTTTTTCACATCCTCCAGACATTCGACATCGTTGGCAGACGTAATGTGCGCCACGCCTGATTTGGAAGAATGTGTAGTTGCCCCTCCCAATTCCTCTGAAGTCACTTCTTCATTGGTAACCGTTTTCACTACATTTGGCCCAGTTACAAACATGTAACTCGTATTTTCCACCATCATGGTAAAATCTGTCATTGCCGGAGAATATACTGCTCCACCGGCACAAGGCCCCATAATTGCTGAAATTTGAGGAATTACCCCGGACGCCTGCACATTTCGAAAGAAAATATCGGCATAGCCCCCCAAAGAACGAACCCCTTCCTGAATACGTGCTCCTCCGGAATCGTTCAATCCAATCATCGGGACTCCGGCTTTTAGAGCCATGTCCATCACCTTACAGATTTTCTCTGCATGCGTTTCCGACAAGGCACCCCCGAAAACGGTAAAATCCTGTGCAAAAACATATACCGGACGACCACTTATAGTTCCGTAACCCGTAATCACACCGTCTCCATAATAGACTTCTTTTTCCATTCCGAAATCGGTAGTACGGTGTGTCACCAATAACCCTATTTCTTCAAACGAACCTTCATCCAAAAGATAGTCCACACGTTCGCGGGCCGTCAATTTCTTTTTGGCATGTTGGGTTGCTATTCTTTTTTCTCCACCTCCCAAATAAGCTTGGGACATTTTATCCTGTAATACTTTTATTTTATCCTCCATGATGAATTACTAAATTGGTAAACGCAAGATTTTTTGATCTTCCATATATTGTTTCAAAGCCACATAAGCAGCAATTTCGGCTTCTTTAGTCATTTGTGCTTTTAAGACTTCGCTGTCATAGTATTTCTTTACGAAATGTGTATCGAAATTCCCGGAACGAAACGCTTCGTGCTCCATTACAAACTTACCGAAGGGCAATGTCGTGCTAACGCCCTCAATATGATAGGCATCAATTGCTTCAATCATTTTCTGTATTGCTTCCTCACGGGTTTTTCCGTACGTAATCAGTTTGGAAAGCATCGGATCATAATAAATCGGAATGTCCATACCCTGCTCGAATCCGTTATCCACACGAATACCTTCTCCCTCAGGAATCTGATAAACATCCAAACGCCCAACATTCGGAAGGAAATCATTTAGCGGATCTTCGGCATAGACACGCAATTCCATCGCATGTCCGTTAATTTGCAAATCTTCCTGTTTTATGTCCAACGCTTCGCCTCGGGCTACACGAATCTGCATTTCCACCAAATCCATACCGGTAATCATTTCCGTAACGGGGTGCTCTACCTGAAGACGCGTGTTCATTTCCAGGAAGTAGAAATTTTTGTTTTCATCCAGAAGGAATTCCACGGTTCCGGCGCCAAGATAATCACACGATTGGGCCACTTTTACAGCCGCTTCTCCCATCGCTTTACGAATCTCCGGAGTTAACACCGCTGAAGGTGCTTCTTCCACCACTTTCTGATGACGACGCTGAATACTGCATTCTCTTTCAAACAGATACAATATATTTCCGTGACTGTCGGCCATAACCTGAATTTCGATATGTCGTGGCGATGCGACGTATTTCTCAATAAAGACAGAACCGTCTCCGAAAGCCGCAACCGCTTCACTGATGGCGCGGTTCATTTGTGATTCGAAATCCGCTTCGCTTTCCACGGCGCGCATTCCTTTTCCTCCGCCACCGGCAGACGCTTTAATCAAAATTGGAAAACCGATTTCTTTAGCAATCTGTTTCGCTTTTTCAACATCGGTAATCGCTTCATCAACACCGGGAACCATAGGAATATCATAAGCTTTAACAGCATCTTTAGCCGCAAGCTTGCTTCCCATGATTTGGATTGCTTTCGATTTTGGCCCGATAAAAGTGATATTGTTTTTTTCTGCCAATTCCGCAAAATCAGCATTTTCACTTAAGAATCCGTAACCCGGATGAATACCGTCCACGTTTAACGATTTGGCTACTTCAATGATTTTATCTCCTAAAAGATAGGATTGATTTGAGGGTGCTTCTCCGATACAAACAGCTTCACCGGCAAATTTAACGTGAGGTGCATTTCTGTCGGCTACTGAATAAACAGCAACGGTTTTGATCCCCATTTTCTTAGCCGTTCTCATCACGCGAAGGGCAATTTCTCCCCTATTGGCTACTAATATTTTTTTCATCATTTACTCGAATTCAATTAATAACTGACCTTTATCTACCGCCTCATCTTTACTTACTGCAATAGACTTGATAACCCCGTCACGTGGTGAAAGGAAACTGTTTTCCATTTTCATGGCACCTAAAATCAGGATTGGGTCGTTTTCCTTTACTTCCTGACCTACTTCAACATTGATTTCCAGAATTAATCCCGGCATTGGTGCTTTGATGGAATTGATTTGTTTAGCTGCACCGACAGCAAATCCCATTTCCTTAATCAATTGATCCAACGGATTGGCAATATCCACCACATAAGTAGTGTTATTGATCTCTACCGTGTACTTTTTGGCATTAAAGTCGGAAGCAATAATTGCTGCTTCAAAAGGAGTGTTGTCTTTTAAAATATGATATTTCGAGTTTCCTAAACTCACTGCATCCAAAGAGGATACGTCCGTATCTGCAACATCAAAATGAGTTGATGTATTTACGGTTACTTTATAAGTAGTACTCATGGTTAAAAATTTGTTCCCGTAAATGTAAATAATCTAAAACATTTTCAGGTAAACTTTTAACCGGTAAATTGGTAAATTACTATAGTTAAACTACAAGGCCAACAAACCGAAATCACGCAAGGTATTAATGGGTTTTGAATACCAGAACAATTCAAAATCTTCCAGTCCGAAAGATTCGTAGTCTGATTTCACTTCATTAAAGGTGATTTTTTTGTCGTTTGCTACCGACATTTTTTTAATTAACGACTGCAACCAGATGCCTTTTTCTTTTTCCACGGAGATTTCAGAAACCTCGCGTTTGTCATGAAAAGTCATTTTCATCATTTCCCAGGAATTGCCTTTTTTACTTTTCGTAAAAATTTCGACTAAAGGCTTTCCTCCTATCCAAACGATTTTAGCGTTTGGTTTGCTATTGAAGTTAACCTCTTTTTCAAGGCAGTTGTATATGAAGTCGGGTTTTATGGTAGTTCTTGGAATTTTAAAATCGAACCAATCCTGCAACGGATAATCGAAACAGATGCCGTGCATGTAATTGAAGAGCGATTTCTTCAATCCGAAACTGAACTTATCGTGATCGATTCCGGTTTTATCCTGAAACTGGATGTCGTTGTTGGCAAAAGTGATTTCATTCATATCGGGTATCACTCCGAATTCCTCAGGAAACATTCCAACCGGACTGTGTGCGGTCATGGCAAACTGATGCCAGAAACCCGACTGTAATGTGCCCACTTCAAACAACTGACGCACCATTTCCAGACTGTCAACAGTTTCCTGAACCGTTTGTGTTGGATAGCCGTACATTAAATAAGCATGCACCATGACGCCTGCTTCGGTGAAATTTCGGGTCACTTGTGCTACCTGCTCTACTGTTACGCCTTTTTTTATCAGTTCCAACAGTCGGTCGGAAGCTACTTCCAGTCCACCGGAAACGGCGATACAACCTGAGGCTTTCAGCAATACGCATAAATCGGCCGTGAAGCTTTTTTCGAAACGGATGTTCGTCCACCAGGTTACCGTTAGGTTTCTGCGGAGAATTTCCAAGGCTACTTCGCGCATTAAGGCAGGTGGTGCCGCTTCGTCTACGAAATGGAATCCGTTGTGTTTGGTTTGAACGATGAGTTCTTCCATCCTATCCACCAATGTTTTGGCGGCGATGGGTTCGTATATTTTGATGTAATCGAGTGAAATATCGCAGAAGGTACATTTTCCCCAATAGCAACCGTGCGCCATAGTGAGTTTGTTCCAGCGACCGTCACTCCAAAGACTATGCATCGGATTGGCGATTTCGATTACGGATATGTATTTGTCTAAAAGTAAATCGGTGTAATCAGGCGTGCCGACGTCGTTTTGTTTGTAGTCGTGACGAAGGGTGTTGCTCTTATAAACCACCTGATTGTCTTCCAACAGAAAGGTTCTTTTGAATTCGGCATGACCGGAATTACAAATCGTATTGTATACAAGTTCAACGGGAAGTTCGCCGTCGTCTAATGTAATGTAATCAAAGAATTCGAAGACGCGGACATCTTTCAGTTCGCGCAGTTCGGTATTTGGGAAACCGCCGCCCATGGCTACTTTAACCTCGGGAAAATGTTGTTTGATGTATTGTGCACAACGAAAGGCACTGTACAGATTTCCGGGAAAAGGAACTGAGAAACAAATCAGTTTCGGGTTGACCTGCTGCAATCGTTCGGCTATAATCTTTAAGGTGATGTTGTCGATATACGTTGGCTCCGTTTGCAGGTAGTCGTACAATTCATCAAAGGAGTTGGCACTTCTTCCCAAACGTTCGGCATAGCGACTGAAGCCGAAATTTTCATCGACGCACTCCACTATAAAATCGGATAAATCCTCGAGGTATAAGGTTGAAAGATGTTTCCCTTTGTCCTGCATCCCCATGGTTCCGAACGCCCAATCCATGTCGTCTAACTGACTGAAACGGGAAGCTTCGGGAAGGAAGCCGTCAAGACAGATTTGTCGGGCTAATGTGGGATTTTGTCCTTGCAGAAACGCGATAACCGAATCGATGGTTTTGATGTACTCGTGCTGCAGGCTGAAAATGCGCTGTGCATTATCGGAGAACTCGCTTTGATTGGTTTCGGCATAGTTGAAAATACCGGTTAACCCTTGTTTTGAAAACAATTCCAGAATCACTTCGATACCCAAATCCATCTGAAACGAATCGATGTTCTTGGTATTCAGAAAACCTTTTAAGTAAGCCGTTGCCGGATACGGCGTATTCAGCTGGGTAAAAGGCGGCGTGATTAGGAGGATGTTGTTCATTTGTTTTTATTGACCGACAAAATTACTCCATATTTTTAATGATGTCATGGATTTGCTGAATTTTCTCGATGGGAAGCGCATTTATTTTGGCGGTGATCTCGTTTGAAATTTCTTTTTTGGTTAGCGTATGCAAGGCGTGATCGTTGGGAATTGTGTCGTTTTGATACGGACGAAAATCGAGGATATCATTGGGCGTGCAGTTAAAATCGCGGCAGAATTTCTCTAATCGTACGAGGTTGATTTCCATTACCCTGTTTTTGGTGAGCTTTGTGGCATAATTGGCAGAATAGCCTATCGATGTTAAGTAAGAGAAAGGACGATTGATGCCTTTAAGCTTGAAGATTCGGGCGAAATTGAAGAATAGCATGTTTGTTTCTGTTTGTTTGTTGTTTGATTATGCGAAATAAATTGTAGGTAAATTTATATAAAACTATTTATATATAAAAAGAAAATACTTACATTTAAAAATAAACTCGTTAGATACCAAAACAAAGTCGTTAGATATCAAAACAAAGTCATCAGCTCCAATAATAAAGTCATTAGCTCCAAAAATAAAGTCATCAGCTCCAAAAACGAAGTCGTTAGATACCTAAATAAAGTCGTTATATATCAAAACAAAGTCGCTTCAACCAAAAATAAAGTCGTTAGATACCAAAACAAAGTCGCTTCAACCAAAAACAAAGTCGTTAGATATCAAAACAAACTCATTATCGACTTAACAAAAACTTTACACACAATCATTAAGCTGTAAATTTCTAAATAATCAACTTTTGAAAAGCCTTTTTTAAAGACTATATTTGCGGAAAATTTTTACAATTACAGCATGCGATTCGCTTTCTTACTTTCATTATTTCTTACCACTTTATTTTCGTTTGGACAGAAAAACCAAAAAACCATTGGTTTCATTGAGAACAAAGGTCAGATCGTTGACCAGAAAGGAAAAGCTAACAAGGCCGTTCAGTATCTTTTAAATACTCCCGGATTAAATGTACAGTTGCGGGAGAATGGGTTTTCGTATGACATTTATGAAGCGAAGAAAATTCCGTTAACGAAAAAAGAAAAGCGTTCCAGAGAAACAAATAATAGTTTTAAAGACGGAAAGGACACTCCCGATTACTCACTGGAATACAATTACCATCGTATCGATATTGATTTCTTAAACTCGAATGCTAACGTGAAATTGTTGGCTGAAGAGAAATCATCCGATTATGACAACTACTATAATGTGGCACATGCGCCGGAAGGGATTACCGGTGTACATAAATACAAGAAAGTTACTTATAGGAACATTTACAATAACATTGACGCGGTTTTCTTTATTCCGAAAGACACCACTAAAGTTGTGGAGTATAATTTCATCGTAAAACCGGGTGGAAAAGTATCGGACATTCAGTTGAAATTTAACGGTGCGAAAACCGAATTGGCTGACAATAAAATCAAAATGAACGTTCGTTTTGGGCAGATGGAAGAAACACTGCCGTTGAGTTGGATTGAAAACGGGAACTCTAGAAAAGAGATTGCGGTTGGTTATAAAAAGATTAAGAGGAATGTGTATGGTTTTGAGGGGGAGGTAAATGTTTCCGATAAGACTGTTGTGATTGATCCAGTGCCGGTTCGGTTGTGGGGGACTTATTTTGGGGGAATGGGACACGAACACAGTATAACAGCGATTGACATAGATCATAATGGTAATTCATATTTATCAGGAAACTCGACAAGTCAGGATAATATTGCTACAAGCGGCACATTTCAGACAAACTATAACAGTTCGCCTTTATTTGGATTTACTACAAAAATGAATTCCGGTGGACTTAGGGTTTGGGGTACTTACATCGTCCCTAACTATGGTGGTAATAATGGGGTTAATGATATAGTATTGAATTCTTCTAATGAATTATATTTGGTAGGATATGCCTATATCACACCTTCTAATTATCTTTCAACTCCTGGATCACACAAAGAAACAGGATCGCTCAACACATATGATGGCTACATCTTAAAACTTGACAATAATGGTTTGCGGATATGGGGCACCTATTTCGGAGGTGAAAGGGATGATAAAATAAAAACGATTAGCATTGATAGTCAGAATAATATTTTCATTGGAGGTGAAACCAACAGTATAACAGGGATAAGCTCTCCTAATACATTTCAAACAACTAACAGTAACACTAGCAATAAAATAGGTTTTTTTTCTAAATTTTCATCTTCGGGCAGTCAACTATACTCAAGTTATTTTCCCCGAGAAGTTATTAAAAGTACAATAGACACAAACAACAATTTTATTTTTACCGGACAATATCAGATTGGTAGTAATTACCCTGACATCTCCACACCCGGCGTTCATCAAAATCACACCAATAATGAAGATATTTATATAGCTAAATTTGATTTATCCGGCAACAGAATCTGGTGCACTTATTTTGGAGGAACCACTCCCACTGTTAGTACTGGGGCTTATGACGACATAATAACTGGTATTGACACAGATTCTTATAATAATGTATATATTACGGGATACACAAGTAGCGCAAACAATATTACAACACCGGGTGTTCATAAAGAAACACATACGAGTTCTGTCGGAGGTCTGGACGTTGATGTTTTTTTAGCAAAGTTTAATCCTATAGGTATTAGGGAGTGGGGAACATTTTACGGTGCTGATTCTTCAATTCCTGAAATAAGTCATGATTTAATTGTAAGTGAAAGCGGTGAAATTTATATTACAGGAGAAACAAATAGTTTTAGCGATATTGCCACATCTCATGGTTTTCAACCTTCAAAAAACGCACTTAGAGATGGCTTTTTTACAAAATTTAATCCAAATGGTAATATTGTCTGGGGAAGTTACTATGGAGGATCGCTTATAGATTGGTGTACAAATATTATGGTAAAAAACCACACTGTGTATATTGCTGGAATAACAAGTAGTCCTGATAGCATTGCAACTAGCGGCACACATAAAACTATTGTAGAAGGTAATGATAGTTTCATCGTAAAATTTTCAGATTGCACAACTACCACAGTCACTACTCAAAATTTATCTCTTTGCATCGGCAGTAATATTAATCTAACAGCTTTTACAGGCGACAGTTACTCTTGGGCAGGACCTAACGGATTTACTTCCACACAACAAAACCCGATAATTCCAAATGCAAATTCGACCCATAGTGGGCAATACACCTGTACAATTACAGGAGGTGATGGATGTAGTGATTATTCTTATGTAGATATTATGGTTGTCCCCGACAACACTCCTCCTGTTCTCAACGTAGCAAACCTACCAACTATCAACGGAGATTGTAATAGCATTGTTTCCACCATTCCAACCGCAACCGATAATTGTGCCGGCAACATTATCGCAACCACGGCAAGTCCTTTGAGTTACACTACGCCGGGAACGTACACCATCGTGTGGAATTATAACGATGGAAACGGAAATACAGCTACCCAAAATCAGACAGTAATTGTATCCGCTACCAATACTCCGACTGTAAATGCAAACTATTATTTTTGCCCTAATCAAACGCCAAGGTTATCAGACATCACCATCACCGGCCAAAACATCAAATGGTATGATGCCCCAACAGGAGGAAATTTATTAGCAAACATTACTCTTTTACAAAACGGAATCACCTATTATGCTTCCCAAACGATAAATGGTTGTGAAAGTACACGGGTTCCGGTAACAGTTGCCATTCAGAACACGACTGCTCCAACAGGGAATGCTAACCAAAGTTTCTGCAGTTCCCAGAATGCAACTTTGAATGATATTGCTGTTTCAGGCAATAACCTTATCTGGTATGACAGCGCTACAGGAACTACAGTTTTACCTTCCACAACTTTATTGGCGAACAATTCTACTTATTATGCCACGCAGACGGTAAACGGTTGTGAAAGCCCTACCCGATTTTCGGTAACGGTGACACTTATCAATACGCTGAATGCAAACGACTATGCCGAAACATTTTGTGATGATTTGAATGATGGTATAGAAGTAATCGATTTGTCGGATTATAATGCGCACTTAATTTCGAATACGACGAATCATACTTTTACCTATTACACTTCGCAAATCGGAGCGGAAAACCAGATTTCTGCCGATGCAATCACCAATTCCAGTAATTACAATCTGACGGTTGGAGTGCATACTATTTATGTTCGGATTGACTCGTCGAACGGTTGCCATCAGGTGGTGGAATTGACTCTGACGTTGTTCAGCAAACCAATTATCCCGATTACGGACATCATGCCAATCTGTGAAGGCAGTTCGATTACGGTAAATGCAGGTAATGGCTTCGACAGTTATTTGTGGTCGACTACGGAAACGACGCCTTCCATTACAATTTCCAATCCGGGAATTTATTCGGTTTCGGTTTCGGAAAATCATGGAGCGTTAACCTGTACCTCGGTTAAGAACTTTACGGTGGTGAATTCGAATGCTGCGACGGTTGCCGAAATTGTTACTTCCGACTGGACCAACAGTCAGAACACGATTACCGTTTTACTCACCGGAAACAGTGTGGGCGATTATGTGTATTCGCTTGACGGAATTCATTATCAAACCAGCAACACATTTACCGGATTGGAAAGCGGGGAATATATCGTTTACGTTAAAGATAAAAATGGCTGTGGCGTAAAATCGGAGGATTTTTATTTGCTGATGTATCCTAAATTCTTCACTCCGAACGGGGATGGTTACAACGACTACTGGAAAATCAAACTCTCGGACAACGAACCCGACATGACCATACGAATCTTTGACCGTTACGGAAAACTGATGAAGGAACTCGGTGCTGATTCGCAGGGATGGGATGGTACGTATTCAGGAAAAGTACTGCCTTCCAACGATTACTGGTTTGTGGTTACCCGCGAGAACGGAAAAGAATATCGAGGGCATTTTACGTTGAAACGATAAGATTCACCCCTAATCAATGTGACAAACTTCATAATGTTAACACTTATTCTGACAATAGCATAATTATAAATCACGAAATGTTTCTTTTTTGTAAGTTTTTAATTAAAAAAACATTTTCATAGTTATTACTCTTATTTTTCCTATATTTTTGTAAAAAAAGCATCCCGTGAAGTATTCGTTTTTTCTTATCTGTTTCTTGTTTTCCCTACTGTCTTTTTCGCAAAAAAATAACACGGCTCCGGTCACGGACAAAGCTTTATTCAAAAACAGAATCATTGAAGATTGCAACGGTAAAATCATTACTGATTCAGTACAGCGTAAATTGTTTTTTTTGAAAAGACAGGAAGAGTTAGCGGCTAACAGCAAGAGAACCCCACATTCCAAGGCGGCTTTAACGCCAACACATTTGTGCAGTAACAGCAATTTTGAAGAATATGAAAACCAGTCGGGAACAAATGTTTTAAAAAACTTTCTGTATACTTCAGCGGATCCTTTTAATCCGACGCAATGCAACACTCCTCTTACCATTGCGAATCAATATATTCCGCAATATGATCCGTCAGCCCCAACACTAATGGCCGGTACGGTTCCTTCAAATCATATAGACGAATACATTGGTGATATTGCTGCTTTTGACCAATTCGCTCTTAAAATCAACCATAAAGAATCTTTCACTACTTCCGGTGTTACCCAGGTCAAACGTTTCAAAACCAACAATGAAACCGAATTTCTTTTCAATTACAAAGTGGTTTTACAAAGTATCGAGACATCGGGACATATCAATGAACAACCTTTTTTTAAAGCCAGAATAATACGAAATGACGGAACAGTGGCTGATGAATTCTGTCTTACGGGAGATCCCAGCAATTGTATTTTCACACAAGGTCCAAATTTTGAAGCAGGAAGTATTGTACTCTATACTCTAAACTGGCAGTCAGGAAGTTTAGATATTTCATCAATTCCCAACCACGAGGAATTCACTATTGAATTTACAGCAGCGCGTTGCGGATTGGGTGCCCATTTCGGTTATGCCTATCTTGATGATTTGTGTTTGCAACATTCGGATGAAAATTTACAGGGAAGCATTGAACTTGATCCGCTTTTCAAAATTTGCCCAACTTTACCACTTTCTGTGTGTGGGCATTTTACTGTTCCGAATTCGGGTGGCGTTTCTGCTAATATTGACAGCATTACATTGAATGTTTATAATACTCCTAATACCGTTGTTTATTCTACGAGCTCTACAAGTTCCCTGGACTTAGTCAATAAAACCTTTTGTTTTCAACTCGACGCCACTAATTTACCTAACATCACAACAGCTAATTATAATGTTAGCGTGACTATTAATTACGGACTTACAGATACTAACTGCACAGGGACTGACTTTAATTCTGCAACTGACAGTGATGCTAATCCCGGCTGGGACATTTCATTTATGAATTGCACCAACGATTGTAATTTCACTTTACTAACCGGAACCCTTAAACTATGTGACTCCAATGATGACGGAAAAGAGTTCTTCAATCTGACAAATATTGATTCACAATTAATCGGAACACAGACCGGATTGACGCTGAGTTATTTTACTTCAGTTTCAGATGCCACAAACAATGTGAATCCAATTACAAATTTTAATAATTATGAAAGTTACACGGCAACCCTTTTTGCAAGGGTAGCTACTTCAAATCCAACTTGTTTTAAAATAATCGCATTTGCACTTGTAGTTAAAAACCCGGCGGCAACAATTTCCGGAATTCTAAATGTTTGTAATGGCAGCACCCTATTAACGGCTTCTTCCGGAGTGTCCTATTTATGGTCCAATGGAGCCACGACACAAAGCACATCAATAACAACCAACGGGACCTATAGTGTTTCTATAACGGATAGTGACGGTTGCGTATCAGAAGCCTCAGTAACCATTATTCCTTCCAATGTAGCCGTATCTCCGACCATCGAGGTTACCCAACCGACTTGTTCTGTGCATACAGGGACGATACAAGTAACTTCTCCCGCTGCAGAATTCAGTTTCGATGGAGGTGTCACATGGTCAACAAATCCAATACTTTCAAACGTACCGGTCGGATCTCATAATGTAAAAATCAAAACAATCAATAACTGTTACTCTTATAATACCCAGATTAACATAGTTCCGTTCCAGTCATCCTATCCACATTACAGCAGCACCGATCCAACCAGTTGTAACGGAACGGGAAGCATTACGATTACATCAGTAGCTGCAGAATATAGTTTTGATGATGGTGTCACCTGGACAACAAACAATATTGCTTCTAATTTAGCATTAGGCATCTATTTAATCCGAACACGTGATGCGAACGGATGTATATCGAACTTTAACAATGTCGTTTTAAGCGGAGAATTTTTACCTTCAGCTGCCTATACAACTATTGCCCCATATTGCTCAAATCCCGGAAGCATCACTATTACTTCTCCTGGAGATGAATTCAGTATAGACGGTGGAACAACCTGGCAAAACTCAAACACGTTTAACAATTTAACACCGGGAAGTTATGTCATTAAAGTACGGACAGCTCAAGGTTGTACTTCTCCAAATGTTTATGTGTATTTGACAAGATTTGAAAACAGTTCTCCATCATACACTATTGATGAAGCCGGATGCGATAAATATGCATCTTTGACCATAACAACACCTGGAGATTTTTACAGTTTTGATGGTGGCACAACTTGGACAACAGACAATACTTTAAGTAATTTAAATGGCGGAACAAGTTTTTCCATAAAAGTAAAAAGAGATCCAAACTGTGTAAGCCGCACATCTACGGTACATATTAATTCGCAATATCATCCGATTCCAACCCTAACGGATTATGCAATCTTAATTTGCGACAATCAAAACAACGGAAATGAAAGTGTTGATTTAACAAACTTCAATTCAAATTTTATTGCAAATACAACTAATTGCACTTTTGAATACTATTTAACGGAAAATGGTGCCCAAAACCATGTTGCTTCTGAGTTAATCGTTAATAGCACTCAATACCTTCTTAATGAAGCCCAAAAAACACTTTATGTTTTGGTAACCGATGGTTTTGGCTGCTCAAATGTTACTCATTTAGATCTGACACTTATCCCTACTCCTGTGCCCACTATTAACGATTTCTACTACTTATGTGAACATCATTCCGTTCGTATTAGGGAAACCGAATCATTTGATACTTATCTATGGTCAAACGGAGCGACCACTCCTGCGACATTTTTCTTTCAACCTGGTTTTTATACATTAACCGTCACAAAAAATTACGGTTCGGTAACTTGCTCAACAACAAAAACTTTTGAAATCATTTTATCTAATCCGGCTACAATTACACAAATTAATTTTGACGATTGGACCTCTGACGAAAATTCTGTACAAGTTATTGTAAACGGATTAGGTGATTACGAATACTCATTAGACGGTATACATTATCAGGACAGTAATGCTTTTAGTAATTTAAACCCAGGCGAGCATACTGTTTTTGTAAGGGACAAACACGGATGCGGCACCGTAAGTGACGCTGTTTATTTACTCGTTCATCCCAAATTTTTCACTCCGAACGGTGACGGGTACAACGATTTCTGGAAAATCAAATTCTCGGAAAAAGAACCCAACCTGACCATCAGAATCTTTGATCGTTACGGAAAACTGATGAAGAAACTCGAGGCCAACTCACAGGGTTGGGATGGTACGTGTTCCGGAAAAGTACAACCTGCCAACGATTACTGGTTTGTGGTTACCCGCGAGAACGGAAAAGAATACCGTGGTCATTTTACGTTGAAGCGATAATTCAAAAATAATAAGTCTTTGTTAAACCGAATTCAGCTACCTATATTTTTGTTATTTTAGCAGAACCAAAAAAATCGTTATGCCAACCGACTGTATCAGTTATCAGAATTCAGGGTATTTTACAAAACTTATTGTTGATTATTTGAATCAGGAGCCTGAATTACAGTCGTTGTATCATCGCTTCCCAACCCTGGAAAATTTCAGGCTTCAGGCGGAGGAAAAAGCAAGCCATTTTCCGGAAGAAAACCGAAATGTGTTGGTAACCGCGCTGGAAAAACAATATTCCGGTTTTGAGGTTTCTGAAGCGACCAAAGCGAACATTGCATTATTAAAAGATCCTAAAACACTAACCATAACCACCGGTCATCAGTTGAATCTGTTTACCGGTCCGCTTTATTTTCTCTATAAAATTGTTTCTGCCATTAACCTGTCCAAACAATTAAAAGCAGCACATCCTGAATTCAATTTTGTACCTGTTTATTGGATGGCAACCGAGGATCACGATTTTGAGGAGATCAATTACTTTTATTTCAGAAACAAAAAAATCCAATGGAACCGTGAAAGTAATGGTCCTGTCGGAAGACTTTCCACAGAAGGACTGGAAGCAGTTTTTGAAGTCTTTTCAAAAGAATTGGGCGTTGGAACTAATGCCGAGTATTTAAGGGAATTATTCAAAAATGCCTATTTAAAACATTCCAATTTAACCGATGCTACGCGTTATCTGGCCAATGAACTTTTTAAAGAACAGGGATTGGTGATTATCGACGGTGATGATGCCGAATTAAAAAAATTGTTCATCCCGTATGTTAAACAGGAACTGACCGAACAAACTTCTTATACAAAAGTTTCTGAGACGATTGAGAAGTTTAAAAACTATACCGTTCAGGTCAACCCACGGGAAATCAACTTATTTTATATCGATAACGATTTAAGAGAGCGTATTGTTTTTGAAGACGGAATTTATCAGATCAACAACACTAAAATTACTTTTTCTGAAAGCGAACTGTTGGCGGAACTGGAAAATTCCCCTGAGAAATTCAGTCCGAATGTAATTCTGCGTCCTTTATATCAGGAAGTGATACTGCCGAATATCTGTTACATTGGTGGTGGAGGGGAATTGGCATATTGGCTGGAACTGAAATCGATGTTTGAAGCCTACAACATGGTGTTTCCAATACTCTTATTGCGGAATTCGGTTCTGCTTGCCACTGAAAAACAAGCCGGCAAAGCCGATAAATTAAACCTGAACTGGAATGATTTATTCTCTAAACAAACTGATTTACTCAATAGAAAAACTTCGGAGTTCTCTGGCCTCAATCTGGATTTTTCAGAACAGAAAGAATTCCTGAAACGCCAATTTGAGAAACTGAACGATATGGCAGCCCAGACCGACAAATCCTTTTTGGGTGCCGTAAAAGCGCAGGAAACAAAACAAATCAAAGGATTGGATGCTTTGGAAAAGAGACTTTTAAAAGCCGAAAAGAGAAAACATAGCGAAGAGTTGCTTCGAATTTCAACGCTGCAAAACGAGCTTTTCCCAAACCAGAGTTTACAGGAACGAAAAGCCAATTTCTCCGAATTCTATCTTGAAAACGGTAACAAACTTCTTCATGAAATTTTTGAAAAGCTGCAGCCGCTTTCAGATACTTTTCAAATAATCATACCTTAAAAGAACGTTTTTTCTTCTTAAAATTGTAATTGGTCGATTTTTTATAACATTTTATCTATATTTTTTTAAAAAAATATAAGATGGCGTTAAAAAAATGTTATTTTCGCACGACAATTTTAGAAAACAAATAATATTATGTATATGAAGAAGAATTACGTTGTCCTTGGTATCAGTGCTTTGGCACTTTTTTTATGCTCATTTTACAACATGGGCGTTACGAATCCGAAAATGGTTTTGGTGGAAGGCGGAAAAGTAAAAATGAAACCTAATGTGGCATCAAAACCCGATTCTAAAGAAAAAAATCCGGATTATGAAGTTGCTGTTTCCTCGTTTGAAATCAGCAAAAATGAAGTAACGGTGGCAAACTGGAAAGAGTACACAACATCAACAAAAACAGCAATGCCCGCCAGACCTTCCTGGGGTTGGAATGATGACAATCCGATTACCAATATTACCTGGAAACAAGCCGTACAATACTGCAATTGGTTAAGTAAAGAGAATGGCCTAAAACCGGCTTATACCAAAAACGGAGATAAATACACCTGCAACTTCAAAGCCAACGGATACCGCCTCCCAACAGACGCCGAGTGGGTATTTGCCGCAAAAGGTGGTAATAAATCTAAAAACTACAAATATTCGGGAGGCAATGATCTGGAATCCGTGGCCTGGTATGCCAAAAACAGCGAAAAGGCACCAAAAGCATTCGGAACAAAACTTCCAAACGAGTTGGGACTTTTTGACATGAGTGGAAATGTATGGGAATGGTGCTGGGATTATTACAGTTCGGTTCATTATAAAATAGACTCCAAAGTAGATCCTGCAGGTCCGGAAAGAGGCGAAAAAAGATGTGTGAGAGGCGGTTCGTGGGATTCAAGCAAATTGGAATACCTGGAGCCATCGTACCAATTAACCTGGAATCCGAACGCAACTAACGAGTTTTTTGGCTTCAGGGTGGTGAGAACGATTACCAAATAATTTTCTGTTAACAAAATTGTTTTTCGTTAAGAAAACAGTACTTTTGCGCCAAATTAAATAAAAAAACAGAAATGGCAACTAACAGAACATTTACAATGATCAAACCTGATGCGGTTGAAAAAGGACACATCGGGGGAATTTTAAATATGATTACTGAAGGTGGTTTCAGAATCGTTTCAATGAAATTAACTCAGTTAACTGTAGCTGATGCACAGAAATTTTACGCTGTACACAGTGAAAGACCTTTCTACGGAGAATTAGTGGAATTCATGAGCAGAGGTCCTATTGTTGCTGCTATCCTTGAAAAAGAGAATGCTGTTGAGGATTTCAGAACTTTAATCGGAGCTACTAACCCTGCTGATGCTGCAGAAGGTACTATCCGTAAAAAATATGCTACTTCTATCGGAGAGAATGCAGTTCACGGATCTGACAGCGATGAAAACGCTGCTATTGAAGGAGCGTTCCACTTTGCAGGAAGAGAGCAGTTCTAAAAAAACGATTTTCAAATTACCGATTTGAATACAAAAATCCCGATTCGCTGAATCGGGATTTTTATTTGGTATTATTATATTAAGCCAAAAAGAATAGGAAAAGTAACGGAAATACTATTCCGGCCAGTGCCAACTTCCATCCTCTTCGTTTAAAGGTATGCTTTCCGGCCGAAATCATTAAAGCACCTGTAACTGCTATGGCAATCAAAGACACTCCGAAAATATCAGAATAATAAATCCACCAGTTCGATGTATTTTTGTGCAACTTCATGGCCTGACTTATAATCGGTGTCTTTTTGAAAGAAACGATTTCTCCTTTTCCGGATTTTACATCTATTTCCACATCGGTGTTTTCAAAAGAAATCTTTAGCATTCCCTTTTTCACGTTTGCCCTTCTGAATTTATCGTCGACTCCCATTTGCTTTGCCAGATTCTCGGCATATTTCTCACTAATCTGGTCTTCCGGCACTATTTTAGTCTGAATCGCTTTGGTTTCAACGGTATATTTTTCAGGATGCCAACTGTCCCGGTGATTCATCAAAACCCCTGATGCGGCAAATGAAATTATCAAACCCAAATAGAAATATCCCAAATCGCGGTGGATGGCCCTGATGTTTTTTTGTTTCTTCATTTATATTAAAAATTTCGTTTTTAAAATTTATATTTCAATGTTGTCATCACCTGACGTGGCGCTATCGGATTAACACTATAATTCTCGTGTACCGTGTAATTCAGTTCGTTTGTGATGTTGGAAAATCGGCACAAAACGGAAAACTGTTTCCACGTATATCCCAGCGAAAGGTCTATGGTAGTATAACCTTCAAGCGGAATGGTTCTGTCCGGAATGGTCTGTCCGTTGGTATTGTTCCAACCTGCGATTCGTTCTCCGATATAATTAGCGATACTTCCAACCGAAACCCCTTTGAATTTCCCGACTGGAACAGTGTAGAAAACACTCATATTTGCCGTATTTGACGGTGTTCGCACCAAGCGATCCCCTTCTATGAAACTTCCCGGCAAACCGCTTGTTTCGGTATAACGCATATCATTATAACTGTACCCCGTAACAATGTCCAAGCCCTCAATTGGTCTGACATTCACCCCTACTTCAATCCCCTTGCTTGTGGTTTGCCCTGAAAGTGTTTTAACGTTTGAATCTGTGTTATTGGTTCCATCAGCTTTGAATTCGGCCATTTGAGCCAAATTGTTATTGATGATTTGATACAAGGTTACATTTGCCGTTAAAAGTCCATTCCAAAACCCTTTTTTGACACCTACTTCAAATTGATCAATAATAGAAGCCTCAAGCGGATTGTTGTAAATATCCACTCCGGTATTAGGCGTAAATGAATTGGCGTAACTTGCAAATAGCGAAGTATTAGCAACCGGCTGGTAGACCAATCCCACTTTGGGTGAAAAAGCCGCGTCAATGCGTTTTGGATCTTTTTTTGGATTCGGATCATTTTCAGGAGTGTATTCATTCGCTTTGTAGTTGTAAGTTGTTGCCTCAGACTCCTGCCAAGACCAGCGAATACCTGCCAATAACTTAATTTTTTCGGTAAAAGAGATTAGATTCTGGGCATAAACTCCAACCCTGTTTGTGGTTGTTTTTACAATTTTAGTATTGGTCGCATCGGGAATCCCAAGATCGGTTTCATAAGTTGACGGATCATAAATATTTACCGTATCGTAGTTGGCGGGGTCATAAACATACGTATAGCCTTGAGTAAAAGAGTAGTCTGTATCAACTCCGGTCGACAATTGATGCTTTACAGAACCTGTGTTAAAAGTTCCCTGAAGATTGAATTGCTGAGCCGCTATGATTTCTGAATTTTTATTTTTTCCCAAGGGACGGTTCAGAGTACCGTCAGCAGCCGGTTGAATGCGTTCAGTTCCTTCTGAAGACCTTCCGTAATCCTGAAATGAAGTATTGGAACTGAATTTCCAGTTTTTATGAAATTTATAGCTGATCTGCCCTGTAAAAGAAGCCTGGGTTGTCAAACCGTTAGACCATCTGGCCCCCAAATAAGTATTGCGCGGTAAGTCAACCACTTCCCTTCCTATAGCGCCCGTTCCGAAATCGGGCGTCCAGTAATCCCTTAAATAATCTCCCTGCAACAGAAAATACGTTCTCTTTCCGGCTTTAAAAAGCACCGACGGATTTACATAGAAACGTTCTCTTGTAACAACGTCCCTGAAACTTTCGGCGTTTTCATAAGACCCGATAAACCGGTAAGCAATCGTTGAATTTAAAGGACCGTAAAAATCAACCGTTGGTTTGTAATAGGCATAACTCCCTGCCTGAAATGAAACCGACCCGCCTCTTGTGAAAGTTGGCGTCTTCGTTACCATATTAAGTATTCCTCCAGGCGCAACATTTCCGAATAACAAAGCCGAACTTCCCATCAGGGCTTCCACCTGTTCCAGAGAAGCTACTTCCGGCATCGATCCGCCATTGTAACGAAAACCGTTTTTAAACATGTTATTGGCAGTCATATCATAGCCACGGGACCAAAACGATTCCTGAGCACCGCCGCGAGCCGAACCAACATAAATACCATTTACATTTTTGACGACATCGCTTAATCGTGTCACTTGTTGCTGTTCCAGCGCTTTACGACTGATAACCTGAACACTCTGCGGCAGGTCTATTGTTTTGATACCCGCTTTACCATTGGCCAGCGTTCGATTAATTACGCTTCCGGAAACGATTACTTCCGATAACGTATTCGAAGCTTCAACTAAAACGATTTTAGGCACCACGGTTACTGCACCAGACTTTACCACAATCTGAATAAATGAAGTTACAAACCCGACATGAGAAACGACAAGTGTGCACTTTCCGGGTTTTATGTTTGAAATGCTGAAACTGCCTTCAGAATTCGATACTCCGCTAAAATCGGAATTTTTGGATGTAACGGTCACCTGTTCCAAAGGGGTGTTTTTTGAAGAAACAACTACCCCAGTAATGGTTCCGTTGTTTTGCGCATGAAGTTGTAAAGAGAAAAATATAATTACAAATAAAAATTGGATAGGGCTTTTCATTATGTTAAACTTATTTAGATTCATTAAATATAATGCAAAACTAAATAAGCCGGACATAACAAATCATGATTTTTATCATGAAATTAAGATAATTTTATCTTTTATTTTTTTATCTGAAAATCAAATCAGTGACAACTTCTTTTCGAAGCTCTTCATTGATCATTTTGATGATTTTGGCTTTTCCGTAACTCAATTCTTCCCTCAAAACCGCGGAAGAAAGTGCCACGTAAAGTGTACTGCCTTTTAAAAGTATTTCGGTGGTATAATTATTTACTCCATTACCCATAAGGTTTTTCCAGGCATCCCTCACGTCGATTTTATCCATGCCGGCCTGCAATCGGTTATCCTGAATAAATTTCTTTAGAACATCCCCAATCGGACTTTCCTCATTGAATCGTTTTGCCATTATTTTACGGTAAAAGGTTTTGCTTTTTTGTAATGGTATTCGATATCCTGATCGTTTTTCACAATCAGTTTTTCATCGGAAATTTCGATGATTTCTTCTTTCCATTTAGCATATGGGGTAGTATAATTCAGAAAGGCATCACCATCCGTATTTGTAATTACTATTTTCTCGGACAGATCATTCATCAGATAGCTCCCGTCAAATTGAGGCACCACCTTCTTTCTGAAACCCTTTTTATCCTTGATTTCAAAAAAATCAATCGTTGGGTTAATTTTATACTCTTTCTTGCCGCCATCGGGCAATTCGGCCTTTTCAATTTCCCAATACCCGTTTATTTTTGCCAGATCTTTTTCTTCAATGGTCTGTTTACAACCAACCAACAATAAGACAGTAATAACCGCAACAATAATTTTTCTCATCGGAATTTAATTTCAGCAAAGTTACTTTTAAAAATCATTCAGGAAAAACAAAACAGATTAAACTATTTGCTAATTTTAGAGTCGAAGCGTAAACCAAAAACGGATGAAAAATTTCATTATACCAATACTCCTTCTTGTTCTTGTTTCTTTTATAAGTTGCAGTTCCGATTCTGAAACAGACATCAATCCCACACCAACACCGGAAACCATGTATTTTCCGCCACTTACAGGAGATACCTGGAAAACTAAAAGTATTACCGATTTGGGTTGGAACCAGGCTGCTGTAGCGCCATTGGAATCGTACCTGAACGAAAAACACACTAAAGGATTCATCATCCTGGTTAACGGCAGAATTGTCATGGAAAATTATTTCAACGGACATAGCGCAACAGCCAACTGGTATTGGGCCAGTGCGGGGAAAACACTAACTGCCACAGTAACCGGAATTGCACAGCAGGAAGGCTTTTTGAACATTGATAATAAGGTTTCAGATTATATCGGAACGGGGTGGACTTCGGCACCTTTAGCGAAAGAGAATTTAATCACGAATCGTCATTTACTAACCATGACTTCAGGTTTGGACGATGCGTTTAACGACAGCTCCAATGCAACATTACACGACTGTGTAGAACCAGGTTGTTTAACCTATAAAGCGGATGCTGGAACGCGATGGGCTTATGATAACGTTTATGTTAAACTTCAGGACGTTGTAGCACAGGCAACGGGTCAGACATGGAACAATTATTTCAACACCAAACTGAAAAATCCGATTGGGATGACCGGTTTATGGGTACAATCCAACAACAATAGCGTGTATATGAGTACCACCAGAAGCATGGCGCGTTTTGGTTTGTTAGCGTTGAATAACGGCAACTGGAGCGGAACACAGATAATTAACACGACTTACTTTAACAGCGCAACAATTACTTCACAAAGTATCAATCAGGCGTATGGTTATTTATGGTGGCTGAACGGAAAAACAACTTATCATTTACCGCAATCACAACTAACCTTTAACGGTTCACTGATTCCTACTGCGCCGGCCGATATGTACTGTGCTTTAGGAAAAGACGATCAAAAAATATATGTGGTGCCTTCTAAGAAGATGGTCGTAATCCGAATGGGAGATGCGGCTGATGGTTCCAATATGGCACTTTCCGATTTTGATGAAGTACTATGGCAAAAAATAAAGGCGTTATATGAATAACGCCTTTATTTTTATTTTGTACTGAAGAATTTTATTATTGCATATAAAACCAATATAAAGCTGATTAATCGTAATGCCAAAAAAGCATTTGGAAAGGGTTTTTCAAGAAATATCGAAACAAAACTAATTAAAAACGTAATCAGAATAATTTTAATTGGTGATGCGTTTCTGAAAAAATCAATTACTTTATTCATGTCAGCCTTTTATTTAAAGAAGGAATCTACAAACTCGTATTTATTGAATACCTGTAAATCTTCGATACCTTCCCCTACTCCGATGTATTTCACCGGAATCTGGAACTGATCGGAGATTCCGATTACCACTCCGCCTTTTGCGGTTCCGTCCAGTTTGGTAACAGCTAAACAGGAAACTTCAGTAGCAGCGGTGAATTGTTTTGCCTGTTCGAAGGCGTTTTGTCCCGTAGAACCGTCCAGTACCAATAAAACATCGTGTGGCGCATCTTCCACCACTTTTTGCATAACGCGTTTTACTTTGGTTAACTCAGCCATTAATCCCACTTTATTGTGCAAACGTCCTGCGGTATCAATAATTACCACATCGGCATTTTGCGCCACTGCGGATTGTAACGTATCGAAAGCTACGGAGGCAGGATCACTACCCATTTGCTGACGAACGATGGGTACACCTACTCGGTCTGCCCAAATCTGCAATTGATCGATGGCCGCGGCACGAAACGTGTCGGCAGCTCCAAGAACAACACTGTGACCTGCTTTTTTGAATTGGTACGCTAATTTCCCAATAGTGGTTGTCTTTCCAACGCCGTTTACACCAACTACCATGATTACGTAGGGCTTTTTGTTGGCTGGGATTTCGAACTCGGTGGCTTCTCCGGAATTGGTTTCCGATAACAGACCTGCGATTTCCTCACGAAGAATGCCGTTAAGTTCGTCGGTTCCTAAGTATTTGTCTTTGGACACGCGTTCTTCGATGCGTTCGATGATTTTCAGGGTTGTGTTTACACCTACGTCGGAGGCTACTAAGATTTCCTCCAGGTTGTCCAACACCTCATCGTCTACTTTTGATTTCCCTGCAACCGCTTTGGTTAACTTAGAGAAAAAAGAAGTTTTTGACTTTTCAAGACCTTTGTCTAAGGTTTCTTTCTTTTCGGATGAAAATATTTTTTTAAAAAAATTCATTCTAAATATGAATTACATGTTATGAATTATGCCTGAATAGAAGCCTTTTTGTTTTCCTTAGCCCTGATGGCAGTGGAAATCCTTTTTATTGTGGGCTGGCTTTAGCCAAGACCACAATAAAAAGATTGCAACGTACAGCAGGAATTACCATTAAAGAAAGCCCAAACGATTGGCTCCAAACTTCAGCAAATATAAAAATAAAAAAGCTACTTCCGTATGAAAGTAGCTTTTCTATATATTGTATAACGGAATTATTTCTTACTTAAGAAAGCATCCACTTCTTCTGGAGACATTACTGACTCAACGAAAGTATAAGCACCTGTTTTTGGTGATTTTACCATCTTGATAGCTTTAGTCAATCTTTTTGAAGCTGTCTGTAATGTTGCAACGGTTTTCTTTGCCATGACTTACTATTATTTAATTTCTTTATGAACAGTTACTCTTTTTAAGATTGGATTAAATTTTTTAATCTCTAATCTGTCCGGAGTATTCTTTTTGTTTTTAGTCGTAATGTAACGAGATGTTCCTGGTACACCAGAAGTCTTGTGCTCAGTACATTCTAAAATTACCTGAATTCTATTACCTTTCTTTGCCATCGTGATATATTATTTAAGGTTACGGAATTATTTAACAAATCCGTTAGCTTTAGCTTCTTTCAAAACTGCAGCGATACCATTCTTATTAATCGTTTTTAAAGCAGATGTAGATATCTTTAAAGTTATCCATCTGTCTTCTTCAGGAATGTAGAAACGTTTCTTAACTAAGTTTACACTAAATTTTCTTTTAGTTTTATTCATAGCATGAGAAACATTGTTTCCAACCATTGCTCTCTTACCTGTAAGTTCACAAACTCTTGACATTGTACTTATCTTTATATTCGTTATTCAAAATCAGGGTGCAAAGAAACAAAAAAGAAACCTATTTCACAAACTATTTCAATTAGTTTTTTAAAATTTCTTGATAAATTTTTTCCAGAGCTTTGTTGACGGCCCTGTCTATCACTTTTTCACGGGGTTGCCCGAAGTTAAATTCTTCACTCTCTACGCCTTTGGGAGTCGCCATTGCGACGATTACAGTCCCCACTTCCGCATCGGCTTCACCCTTATTCGGACCGGCATTTCCGGTGGTCGCGATTGCATAATCGGTTTTCATTATTTTTTGAATATTGAGCGCCATCGCTTCGGCAACTTCCTTACTTACGACCGAATAGATGTCGATTGTTTCTTGGGAAATCCCTAACACATTCACCTTCGTTTCGGTGGCATAACTCACCACACTGCCCTTAAAATAATTCGACGAACCCGAAACCGAGGTTAAAGTGGCCGCTATTTTTCCTCCGGTACAGCTTTCTGCCGTTGAAATTGTAAGCCCTTTCTCTGTGAATAATCTTCCTAAAACCACTTCGATACTTTCATCATCATCGTAGCCGATAATTGCCTCACGAATGATTTCATCCAATTTCACCACCTCATCAGCAATTGCTTTATACAAAAGCACTTCGTTGGTTCCGCGGGCGGAAAGTCGCAAACGCACCTGACCTGCATTGGGCAAGTAGGCCAGTTTTATGAATTCCGGTAAATTATCTTCCCAGGATTCGATTTTTTCAGCTAGCAAGCTTTCGCCGATTCCGTAGGTACGAATGGTTTTATGAACAATGTAAGGTCGGTCAAACTTGGTCACAAGCCTTGGAATCACTTCGTTTTCAATCAGATGTTTCATTTCAAACGGCACACCCGGTAAGGAAATAAAAACGGTATTTTCTTTTTCCATCCACATGCCCGGAGCAGTTCCTACCGAATTAAACAATACGGTACATTTTGAAGGCACCAAAGCCTGATCTTTGTTAAGTTGTGTGATCGGTCGCTTAAAATACCCTTCAATCAGTTGGGTTACGTGCGCCAGAACGGTTTCATCGGTAACCAATTCATCCTCAAAATAATCACATAACGTTTTTTTGGTGATATCGTCTTTGGTCGGCCCCAATCCGCCGGTTATAATAACAACCTCCGATTGGTTTTGCAGTTTTGACAGCGTATCCAGAATATGCTGTTTATCATCCGTGATGGATAACATTTCGTGTACGCCAATCCCAATCTTATCTAATGCTTTGGCTATAAATCCCGAATTGGTATCGATAATTTGTCCGATGAGTATCTCATCGCCTATGGTAACAATGGTTGCTTTCATTTTCTTTTGAGCGGATAAGCATCAAATATACTACGCTTTACACACATGAATAAACGAAAAAAAATCATTAACATTATATTAGGAAATGTTAATGATTTTAAGTCTTATGCTTTATCCCCGGAAGTTAAACATTGTAGTCTTTTTTCACTTCTTTCAGGGCATTTTCAATATGTTCCTTTAAACTTTTAAAAACCTCTTTTATCTCTTTTCTTTTGCCTTCTGATTTTGTCCATTCCATTATCTGAAGATTCTCTTCATAGGCAGCATCCATTCCCAACAAATCCAGAGTAGGTTTTATTTTATGGGAAGAAGCATAGGTTTTCGCATAATCTTTTTCTTCGATACCTTCCTTGATGGCTTTTAATTCCACAGGTACTTCTTCTACAAAAAGAGTAATAATCTGTTGTGCGAATTCGGTATCGTTATCCGAAATTTCGTAAACTTTCGATAAATTATAATGTAATGCCATTTACTTTACCTGTATTTTAAAAAGTTGCTGTCCTTCTATAAAACCTTCCAAAACATCATTCGGTTGTACTTTCGCCACTCCGGCAGGTGTTCCCGTAAAAATAACATCCCCAGTTTTCAGGGTAAAATATTGTGAAACATAAGCAATCAGTTCGTCTATTTTCCATAACATGTGACTGGTATTTCCACTTTGAACCACCTTTCCGTTGTTGGTTAATTCAAATTTAACATTTTCCAGCGAACTGAAATCTTTTTTCGGCAAAAAATCACTTATTACCGCTGAATGGTCAAATGCCTTGGCTTTTTCCCACGGAAGCCCCTTACTTTTCAGTTCGGTTTGCAAATCACGGGCTGTAAAATCAATTCCCAATCCAATTTGATCATAGTATTTGTGGGCGAATTTTGGATCGATATATTTTCCGACTTTGCTGATCTTTACCAGAATCTCCACTTCGTGATGTACATCGTTACTGAACTCCGGAATCACAAATGGCGTTTGTTTCGGTAAAATGGCAGTGTCCGGCTTCATGAAAATCACCGGTTCACTCGGACGTTCGTTTTGCAGTTCGGAAATATGGTCGGCGTAATTCCGACCGATGCAGATAATCTTCATTTTTTTTAGTGGCTAAGTTACTAAGTCGCTGAGTTACTAAGTTACTGTTGTTTTGTATTCAGTTTTCGGAGTTTAATTGCCGTTAACACTTTTTTGGTATACAGCGGAAAATCGGCGTTTTGGATCCAGCCGAAATACCCCGGTTCCTTTTCCAGAACCTCATCCACCAACGCACCTTTGTGTTTTCCGAAAGTAAAGATCTCCTGCCCCTCCGCATTTAACGCGATGAATCCGGCAAAATCAACCGATTTCTTTCTTGTGGTAAATTCCGATAAGGTTTTCATGTCGTTTTCCAGTTCCGGATAACGTTCCAATTGCGCTTTCAGGATTTCGTAGGTCGCTAAAGTATCGGCTTCGGCACTGTGGGCATTTTCAAGACTTTCTCCACAATAGAACTTATAGGCAGCACTCAGGGTTCTTTCTTCCATTTTGTGGAAAATCGTCTGCACATCTACTGAAACGCGGTTTTTCATGTCGAAATCGACTTCGGCACGCAATAATTCTTCGGCTAAAAGCGGAATATCAAACCGATCCGAATTAAATCCGGCCAAATCCGAATCTTTAATCATACTGTGAACCTGTGAAGCCAATTCCTTAAAAGTCGGCTCGTTGGCCACTTTTTCATTGGATATCCCATGTACCGCGGTAGCTTGGGCGGGAATTGGGATGGTCGGGTTCACCAGCCAGGTTTTACTTTCCTTATTTCCGTTGGGATATATTTTTACTATTGCAATTTCGACTATCCGGTCTCTGGCCACATCAATTCCTGTGGTTTCAAGATCAAAGAAACAAATAGGCCTGTTAAGTTTTAATTCCATTATACTGTATTATATGATACAAATATAGTTGAATCAGAATCATTTCAAAACAAAAACCCGCCGGATACTGACGGGTTCTGATTTATTTACAATTATTTTACTTAACAATTTTAATATTTGCTGTATTCGTTCCGTTGGAGATCGTTAAAAAATAGACACCTTCAGCCAACGTTAACGGTAAATCCAATTTTTGGGAATTGTTTCCTGTTGGAAAATTTTGATTTTTCAGCAAATTTGAAATCAGTCTACCGCTGTTGTCGTATAAGTCGATACTTAACGTTTCAGCTTGATTACTATTAAAATCGAAATACAGGGTTTCTTTTACAGGATTTGGATAAACAAGAAAAGTATTATCCGGAAGTTGAAATTCGTTGTTTATCAATACATCTTCAGAATTAAATCGCAACAGAACAGTATAAGGATGACACGAAAAATGTGCTTCGCAAAAGACAGAACCAACAACAATTTTTTCATCGGACTGCAGCCCTATTAAACTTCCAAAACTACTTCCACCCAAGTCATCGTTTGGAATAAGAACAAGACCTCCGTTACCGAAAGCCGTGTCAAAACTCCCATTACTCAAACAACGCACCAAGCCTATTTGATTCAGGGAAAATCCATGGGAATCCACAAACGCCCTTTCACCTCCCAATACTATTTTTCCGTCCGACTGTAACTGAAGGGAACGTGATGCTATAGGCAAAATAAGAATACCTCTTTTTCCGAAATTGGGATCAAAAGTTCCATTAGGCAAAACCTGCAGCAAGGTATGCGTATAAGACAATTCATATTCGGATTCATTGTGGTACGATTTCCCGCAAAATAGCATTTTCCCGTTAGGCAAAATCTTAACTGAAGTTATTTGATCATTGTCATCCACATTGAATCTCATCTCCCCGTTTGTACCAAAAGTAGTATCTAAAGTTCCATTACTATTGTATCGGATTATCATATTATCACTACCGTTTGTCACCTCTATACTTCCTGCCAGGATTATCTTTCCATCAGGCTGCAATGCCAATACTCCTTCGTATGGATTCCCTAAAACATCACTGGTCTGGAAATCAGAATCCAAAGTTCCATTCGGGTTGTACCTTATCAATTGGAATCCTGAATTAGAATACCTGTAAACGACAATTTTTCCATCTAGTTGCTGTACCAAAGAAATGGTATTTAAGATCGTATTTGAAGATATAATCACGATACCATCATTACCAAAACCGGTATCCAATGTACCGTCGGTATTATATCGAATTAAAAAAGAATCTCTAAAATAATCTCCGTTGCTGTATTCAGAGTTATAAGCACCAACAACCAATTTTCCATCCGATTGCATCAGCATTGTTTTTAGAAAAGTAGTTCTTGGAAAATCGCTGATTACTTTTCCGCCCACACCGAATGTCTCATCTAAAGAACCATCCGGTTTATATCTTACCAAAGCAAATTGATAGTAACCACTTTGACTGAACACTCCGCCTGCGGTTATAATTTTATCATCAGAATCTATTTTCAAAGCATTCAAATCCGACATGTATCCCCCAAAAGTTGGAAACACACTTCCATGAACCCCAAAAGCTTCATCAAGGGTTCCGTCTTGCGCAACTGCAATTTCAAAAACAGAGAGAAAGACAACCAAAAAAACAGTAGTAATGCTATTCATAATTTATAGTTTCTTGATAACCACTAATTTACGAAATTAAAAAATGTGAAATTCGCATATGTACAACAAAAAAAAGACCTCAAAAACTGAGGCCTTTTACAACTGAATTATATGTGTGTTTCTTAGAAATCTCTATTTACATCAAACGCTTCTAAGTACTCAGCAACACGTTTCACGAAGCTTCCACCTAATGCACCGTCCACCACTCTGTGATCGTATGAGTGCGACAGGAACATTTTCTGACGGATTCCAATAAAATCGCCTTCCGGAGTCTCGATAACTGCAGGTACTTTTCTGATAGCACCCAAAGCTAAGATTCCCACTTGCGGCTGGTTAATAATCGGTGTTCCGAAAACAGAACCGAAAGTCCCCACGTTTGTTACCGTATACGTACCGCCTTGAGTATCGTCTGGTTTTAATTTACCTGCTTTTGCACGGCTTCCCAAATCGTTTACCGCTTTTGCCATACCTACCAGGTTTAATTGGTCTGCATTTTTTATTACCGGCACGATTAGGTTTCCGTTTGGCAACGCTGCTGCCATACCCAAGTTGATATTTTTCTTCTTGATGATGTAATCACCATCAACCGAAATATTCATTCCCGGGAAATCTTTCAATGCTTTAGCAACCGCTTCCATCATAATCGGAGTGAAAGTCAATTTCTCACCTTCTCTCTTTTCGAAAGCATTTTTCACTTTATCTCTCCATTTCACGATGTTCGTCACATCCACTTCAATGAAGGATTGTACGTGAGCCGAAGTTTGTACCGAAGCCACCATGTATCCGGAAATCAGCTTACGCATTCTGTCCATTTCTACGATTTCGTCTCCACCATTTACAGAGACCGGAGCCGCTTTTGACACTTCCGGAGCTGCTGCTTTTGGAGCCTGAGCCACAGGAGCCGCAACCGCTGCTGGTTGGCTTCCCCTGTTTTTAATATAATTTAAGATGTCTTCTTTATTGACACGGCCGTCTTTTCCGGAACCTTGTATTGACTCTAATTCAGCCAATGAAATCCCTTCTTCTTTAGCAATGTTTTTCACCAATGGAGAGAAGAATTTATCTGAATCCGCAAAATTAGCAGGAGCTGCTGTTTCTTTTGCTGCTTCAACTGTTTTTGCCACTTCTGCAACCGGAGCTGCAACTGCTTCTGCTTTTGGAGCTTCCACTGCACCGCCTTCGGTTTCGATGATGGCGATAGTCTGACCTACCTGTACCACATCATCGGTATTGAAAAGAATTTCAACCAGTGTTCCCGCCACTTCAGAAGGTACTTCACTGTCCACTTTATCGGTAGCAATTTCAAGTACTGCCTCATCCATTTCAATTTTATCTCCAACCTGTTTTAACCAGTTGGTAACGGTTGCTTCAGCAACACTTTCTCCCATTTTGGGTAATTTCAATTCAAACTTTGCCATATCTTTAAACTAAAGTTGTGTTTTCGTCTTTCGTTTGCAAAATTAGTAAATATTTTTAGCCTTAGCCACGAATTACACAAATTTGCACGATTTTTTTATATTTTTCAAAATTACGAATTATTCAAATTCAAATTTTAAATCTCAATCACCTCACCTCTGTCATTACTGCTGTTGCTTCCAATCATAAAAGAAGCTTTGTCCGGAATTATTTTAAAGGTGAATCCGTTATTTTTATTCTTCTCGAGAAAGGCGATAATTTCTTTGAATGTAAAACTGTTGTTGTCCAATACAATCTCAAATTGCCTTCCCTTTGAATCTGCCTGCGAAATTAAAGAATTTTCGTTGATATTATCAGCTCTTACCACCTTTTTTTGCAGCATGTTTTCCAATTTTATCCTCAGATTTTCATCCGAAGAAAACAAGACATATTCATCAATATCATAAACGATTTGCTGTTGTTGGGTTTTCTTCAGTAAGGCAAACAGAAAGGCTCCGATTCGCATAAAAACATCAAAAACAAACGAGCCTCCAAAATGCTTTTTATAGAAAAAACGCATCGCTTCCTGAAAACGTTTCATATAGGTCCCGTCTCGCACCGTGCTTTCACCTTTATAATGTATTACCGAAGTGTCGTGGAAATAATAATTCGATTTACCCGATTTCAAAACCATGTAACTTAAATCAATATCATCCGAATACATGAAACAATTTTCGTCAAAACCGCCCACTTCGAGATACAAATCGCGTTTCATCACCATAAAAGCGCCCACCAGAATATCTACTTTTCCGGTTTGATTTTCGGATAAATGCTGAGCGTAATATTCATTGAAGAGTCCGGATTGAGGAAAGATTTTATACAGTCCGAAAATTTTGGTAATTGATACCCATGGCGTAGGAACACCGCGTTTGCATTCCGGCAGAAAGTTTCCAGTGCCGTCAACGAGCTTGCAACCGACGATTCCCAAATCGGTTTCTGATTTTGCGAAAGCCAATACTTTTTCAAAGGTATCTTCAGCAACAACGGTATCGGGATTTAAAATACAGATATATTCTCCTGTCGCTTCGGCTACTCCTATATTATTGCCTTTCGGAAAACCGAGATTAGCTTTGTTTTCGATGAGTTTTACGTTTGGGAAACGGTGTTTCATCATTGCACAACTGTCGTCCACCGAAAGATTATCAACTACAATAATTTCGCCGTCGATGTTTTCCAATGCTTTCTGAACACTCAGAACGCATTGCTCTAAAAAATGACGGACATTGTAATTGAGGATGATTACGGATAGTTGCATCAGGCAAATATAGTTGAAAATCCTAAATTGCTCTTCTGCCTTCCGAAAGTATTAAAAATAGATTTTGCAATTTGTCAGTTCGGTCGTGATTCGTGCTTTTTCTTCGTTATCAATAGGGTTTCCGGTGAGAATCAGGGTTCTTAATTTTGATAATTCCCCTAAGTTTTGCGGTAGCTGTCGCAGATTGTTGTTTGCCAATGATAAGAAACTCAGGTTTTTCATTTTCACCATGGTTTCCGGAAGCTTTTCAATGCTGTTATGATTTAACAATAATGCTTCCAGCTTTTTGAGTTCATGAATGTCGTTAGGCAACGAACACAATTGGTTGTATTCCATCTTGAGTTCCTTCAGTTCCGGTAAAACGAACCATCCTTTTTCCAATTCATAAAACTGATTATTAGACAGGTTAAGCACTTTAAGTTTTTTGAGTTCGGAAATGCTGTTTGGCAAATAACTGAGTTGGTTGTTATCAAGTTCCAAAGACAATAAATCTTTACAATAACCGATAGTTTCAGGCAAAGCAACAATCGTATTGAGTGATAAATACAAGTACTGTAATTGTGTTAATTTGCCCATTTCATCCGGTAACAAAGAGAGTTTATTTGTCGCTAAATCCAGCTTTTTTAATTTGCTCAGCCTTTTTATGTCTTTCGAAAGATACTTCACCGAGTTCTGTCTGTACACCAATACTTCCAGCTTTTTTAACGTATAAATTTCATTGTCCAGCCCTTCCAAATTGTTCTTCATCAAATTTAGAAATTCCAAATCCTTAAGCTGCTGCAAATTATTGGGAACCACAAAAAGAAATTGATCGCGTAAATTCAGTTGGGTTGCTTTTTTATCGGAAACCAATGCTTCTTCGACGCTAAAAAAAAGTGGTTTTTCGGGATTGGCATCTTGAGCAACAGCAACACAACAGCCTAAAAACATCAGACTTGTCATTAAAAAATTTCTTCCCATCATTTAAATAATAAAAAGGCCGGCATAGTAAAACATACCGACCTTAGTTTAACTTTACACAAATTAATTATCGGTTTTCACCACTTTACAAACTTGCTTTTTATCGCCAGCCTGCACCTGAATGACAAACAATTGCTCTCCTTTGAACTCCGATAAATCCACCGTTATTTCCTGATTGATTCCGGTAGTCAGTTCGTCTTTTGCATATACTTTTCTCCCTAAAAAGTCGAACACTTCAATTTTTACGTTTTTACCGGCTTCTTCGTTAAGCGATAAGGTTACCAATCCTTTTGTCGGGTTTGGATATACACGCATTTCGTTACTCAACTCCGTAACAGGGTTTGTGGATAAATTCTGCTGCTCACCTAAAAAGTCTTTATTAGAAAACACTAAGGCTGCCGAAGCGTTAAACGTCACATTACCTCTTGTTGCGTCTTGTTGTGCCTGATTACTGCCGCTTGGGTGCTGTACGGAAAAGAAACCGTATTTGTAATCTGGTGTAAACGTAAGCCCCGTTGGTTCTGATCCCGCCGGCATAGAAGAGTGAATTAACACTTTAGGATCACTTTGCGTATGGTTTGGACGTACCACCCAAATATAATTCAGTCCTCCGTCCTGTATCACCCAAAGGTTACCGTGATTATCAAACGCCAAGTTGTCATTTCCATCAGCCCAGTTTTCAGTAACGACTCCGTTAGCGGTGGTAATCGGATAGCTTTTTCCGCCTACGAAAGTTTCAAATTCTGTAATGGTGGTTCCGTTGTCTTTGAATCGGTATACTCGGTTTTTACCTTTTGACGTGAAGTAAATTCTACCGTCAATCGGACTGATTTCGCAATCTTCAACTCCGTTAAAATTGGTTCCTCCCAAAGCTGCGGCTGCGGCTGTCAAATTGTTGCGCTCAGCTTGGGTTGTGTTTGGCACTTGTACCCAAGTTGCCGTTGCCGAACTCGGTTCATCATTTGACAATGCCAAATCCATTTTCAACACATAAACAGAACCTGAACTTAAATTGTTCGGGGTATTCGCTACGAACTTATACATACAATGAGTTCCTCCGTCTTCACCGTAATAGGCAGTTGTACCATCCGCTGAAACCACAATATTTTCATGGTTCATTCTTCCCAAGGCCCATAATTTTTCATGAGAAGCGTTTCCGTAATTCACTACAGCTGCCGTAACCGGGTTAATCTCAACCAACCAACCCACATCTTGGTACCCGTCTCCGTTTGCATCCCCGGAAGTTGTGGATTCCTCGGCAGTTATAATTGTTCCCCAAGGTGTGATTCCGCCGGAACAGTTTCTTTCCGTTTTCACTAAAGCGGAATTACTGAAATCCACTTTTCTTGAGTTATTAACCGTCCAAAGCGGGTTTACCAAATCCTGATTCAACTGAATATCCAATATGGAAACGCCCCCGGGATTGTTCTCGTGATTTATCGAAAGATGTCCTAAACTACTGGAAGTAACTCCAGCAGATGGAATATACCCTGTAAAATCATGATTTCCGGGTATTGTACCGGAACCATCCATATATGAGCCGCCTTGTTTAAACAACATTTGAAAACGATGCTCTTGCGGAATAATCATTACCGGAGTTTGTGAGGTTGGTGCGATAGATGTAAAACAAGCGATATGATCTTCTTCACACACATAATCTGCTGCTTTGTCGCGTATGTACATATCGAAACTGATATCGGAACTGGTTTGATCACGGTTGTGTATTTCTACAGCAATTCGGTTTACCCCATTTTGAAAAACCGTTTTAGGCAAATATCTTGCAAAGTATCTTTTTTCATCGGCACCATCAATAATGGCAGACGAATTCGTTAAATACGTAACCGCTCCGGCCGGCATGTTATCCCTGAACACTTCCACACCGTTTATATACACGATGGCTCCATCATCACGTCTTAAACCGAACTCAACCACATCACCAATCGCATTCAAATCTATTTGAATATCTCTTGAAAAATAATAAGTGATGTATTTATTGCTGGAACTCGGCCCGTATGATATTACTGTTGACATTGGATCCCCATATCCTAACGGAGCTGCTCCGGCCGCCCAAGCCGAATTATCAAAAGTTGTCAGATTCCAGCCGGTTGCACCCTGATCGGATCCGTTGTCCAAATAAGACCACTGAGAGCCTTTCTGCAAAGGGTACTGTGCTACCGGAAGAACTGTCGTTACCGTATTCTTCTTGACCTTTACCTTGTTTTTAGTTTCCTTTTTTTTCTCGATTGAAGGCTGTTCCTTTTCCTCGGTTTCTACGATTGGGAAAGAATGAACTCCTTCAAAATTAATTAGCGCAAAACTCCACAGGGAGAACAGGCCAAATAAAAATAGTAAGCTTTTTTTCATAACAGTTATATAGTTTATTGATTTGCAGCAAAACTATACTCTCGAAATTTCATTTGCATTAAGCCTTTTTTAAAATTAAATTAAGATAAACCTCTCGGTTTTAGCTAATCGTTATCAAATAAAGAATTCTTCTGTCACTACTTTATAGAATTGTCACTAAGTGCTTTCATAAAAGCAACAAGTTCTTTCTTTTCTTTATCGGATAAATTAAGCGGTTCTTCCGAAAGAGTTTGGTTCTGTACCGACAACCCAAGGCCTTTTCCCCCTCCACTGTTATAGAAATCAACAACTTCCTCTAAAGTCCGATAAGCCCCGTTATGAAAATACGGTGCTGTCTCCCCAACATTTCTTACCGTCGTTGTCTTAAATGATTTTTCATAGATCCAGGCTTTTTCACTTGCAATCCGATTGTGCAACCTACCTTCATCGGAATCTAAAATTTTTGCGTTTGGCGTTTCAGGCACACCTAATATCTCACTTTCATTTTCAGTGTACAACGGAGGCACCAAACCGCTGAATGTTGGCGCAAAATGACAGGTTGCACAATTGGCTTTCCCCATAAAAAGGTTGAATCCGTTTTTCACCTCTGTTGGAATACCCCTCTGTTCCCCGCGGACATATTGATCAAACGGACTGTTAAACGATTGCAGCGAAAGTACATAAGACGCCAATGCTTTAGCTACTTTTTCACGGGTGACGGCTTCTTTTTTACCGAAAACGTTTTGAAATTGTTTGCTGTAATTAGCATCATTGTTTAATTTTTTCAGAATCACTTCATACGCTGTATTGAACTCGTCTGTGCTGAAAATCACATGCTCTATTTGTTGTTCTAACGTAAAAGCCCTTAAATCGTAAAAATAACGATCGGCGTAAACCGAATTTAAAAGCGTAGGTGAATTACGCAATACCGTTTTTCCTTTGATACTGCTTAAAGATTTCGGCGCACCATCGGCAAACCTTTTTTCCGGCTGATGACAGGAAACACAGCTCATTTTTCCTTCATTACTGATTATGGGATCATAAAACAGTGTTTTTCCCAAAGCGCTAAGTTTGGTATTATCTTCTTCTTTTTTGAGCAGTGTGTAATAGTAGGGATTTAAAAAATCCGCAGAAAACAGTGACGTACTCGACGGATTCCAGGCTGTTGTCTGTTCCAAAAATTCTGAATTCATCTCACCTTGCAAATGCCCGAGTCTTTTATACAACGGGTCAATATACTGCGTAAGCAAACTGAACCGATCTAATTTTTCAAATGACGAAGCTGTTGCCAAGAAGCTTTTCGCTCCTTCAAACAGCTTGTTTACTTCCCCAACTTCCTGCTTAGAAACATTCCCATGATACTGATTAAAATATACCTGCATTCCTTCCAGGGAAGCTTTAGCATCTGGAATTGCATTTACGGAACCCGGAGTATCAAAACCGGTTATTCCCATCGAAAACAAACGAACCAATTGCAATCGCATCGCCACCAAACTGTATTTTGTATCCGGAATTTGAGTTCCTATCTTCGCATAAAGCAATGAATAACTGTTCCTCAGTTTTTTGGATAATGAGGCGATCTCATATTTTTTATCCTGCACTTCCTCGGAAAAAACAAGTTCGTCCAACACCTGCAGCCCTTCCGGTTCCACTACAAACGGATTGGAATTTTCCTTTTCAATATGCAACAACGGCGCTCCGTTAATGTGACTGTTTACATACTCCGGATGATAAAACGCCAGAAAGAACTCCGTCTTTTTATATTGCTCCCTTGTTTCCAGAAAAATTTTCTGAAGTGTTTCTTCGTTTATTTTATCCGATTTAAAATTTTCAGCCGCTTTGTCTAATGTCTCAAAAGCCCTATTCAAATTCGCTAATTGATTGACAACATATTCCTCGTTGGTGCTGTAACCTTTATGGGTAAACGAAAAGAGAACCATAAGAGATAAACAAAGCAGCATTATTATGATGCTGTTTTTCTTCATAAACATAAATCGCTTTTTGGGAAACAAAACTAGATGCACAAAGTCAAAGGGGGATTAACTTCAGATTAAGAAATGATTAAGCAACTTAAAACAGACTAAATCATTCCTCTGTGGCTATATAAAAATCAAATGCGGACAAAAAAACGTTCGGCATTGACCAACATCTGGATTAACCGTCCGGATTTACTAATTTTAGGCGAACAGACCAATCACTTAAATCAGGACATGATCGAGCTTCACGAGACTGAAATTTACTAATTTAAATTTTCGATATTTTTCTTAACCTTAAAAACACAAAAGACCAATCCTCTTTAGCCCCGGGTGCAGTGGAAATCCTTTTTGTTCTTTCTTTAAGAACAAAAAGATTGCAACGGAAAACGGGAAAACGGTTTGCAAATAAATCCCATCCCGATAGCTATCGGGACATTCGCTCCAAAATTAAAGTCGAAGTTTTCCGCAGTTAGAAGTTTTCCGCCAAACTCAATCGCAACGACCAATCGTTTTTACTCACCCCAAAATCCAGGGTCACATTGTTATTATTTTTCTTGTTCCATTTCATTCGCAATCCGGTACCCACTGCCGGATTCCATTTTGTAAATTCCTGGGTGTACAGTTTTGAAACAGAGGAAACATTCGCAAAAAAAACGGCTCCGATAAAACCATCTTTTGTGATGTCTGTTCTGTATTCACTCTCGAAATACAATAGTGCATTACTTCGGAACCTGTTTCTGGTAAATCCTCTCCCCGTTTTCCCATAACGGTCCCAACCGATACTCGGCAAATCCAGATAGTGCGGATCACCCCAAAAAGTAGACCAGTAAAAAACCCTTCCTGCCAATACTCTATGAAGTTTTTTATGCAAGGAATAATACTTTCTCAGATCAATATATATGGATTTCCAGTCCTGATTATCCAATCCTCCATTAAAATTATTCCGATAATCGACCTCTGCATAAAACCCCTGTTCCGGATTGATTACATTCAACCTTGAATCGTATAAAAATTGAAGTGCGATCCCAAACGAACTCACATCGGAGAAATCCCCGTTCATGTATTTAACGTAATCGGTTTCTCCTTCAATAAACGATTCCTCTGAAATACCTTCATAGCTATCAAATAAAACCCCAAGTCCCATCCTGAAATCCCCAGCAACTTTTCGGGTAGCAAACTGATAAAAACGCCACTGTTTGTATTCCAATCTTGATATTTCCGTTTCCGAATTATTATTCCCTAAGCCATAGGTCGGTTGCGGATAGATCATGTATCGATAATCACCCGTGAAATTATAAATGTTTCTGTTGGTATATAAATAAGTCTGAATCGGAAAAACATACTGGCCGTCTAAACTGAAATAAGGAGTAAAAACCACCTCAGACATTTTGGTATTTTTGGTATCATCACCCAGGTAAAAGGTTGTCAAAAAAGAAATTACAAACCCTCCACCGGCATCTGATCCTGCAGGGGAAGGAAACAATGAAAATGCAATTCTTTTATTTTTGAACTTGTTGATTGAGTCATTTTTTTTTAAAAAAATCTTTTTATAAATATCCCGAATGTCTTTACTGTTATATTTAATTGAATCGCTTTGCGAATATCCAATATCCGTAGAAAAAAGAAATATCGTCAGTATCGCAACAACTAATTGATTCATATTTTCTTTTTTATAACACTGTTATTACAAATTTAAGCTATTTATTGAACTGTACGTAAACACTTAACAATGCAAATCAAAATTATCTGGTTCCCACATTGCTATTAGCCTAAAGAAAACATAAACTCTCCTTGAATCACCGTTAATTGATTACTTTTGCACCCGAGACCCTTTTAGGTCGAATTATTTGAAGTAAAAAAATATACCGCGTGAATTACTTATCAGTCGAAAATATATCAAAATCCTTTGGAGAAAGAACCTTGTTTGAAAACATCTCTTTCGGTATCAATAAAGACCAGAAAATAGCTTTTATTGCCAAAAACGGTTCAGGAAAAACCTGCATCATGAAGATTATCAACGGTGAGGATGAACCGGATACGGGTCAGGTTGTCATTCGCAAGGATATTAAAATGGCGTTTTTGTCCCAGGATCATAATTTGCAGGACGAACTGACGATTGAGGAAAGTATTTTCGCTTCGGACAATGAAATCCTGAAGGTAATTGAGCAGTATGAAAAAGCATTGGAACATCCGGAAGACGAAGAAGCCTATCAAAAGGCATTCGATAATATGGACCGTCACAATGCGTGGGATTTCGAAACACAATTCAAGCAGATTTTATTCAAACTGAAACTGGAAGATTTTAAACTGAAGGTAAAAAACCTTTCGGGTGGACAGAAAAAACGTTTATCATTAGCCATTATTCTGATCAGCCGTCCAGACTTGTTGATTTTGGATGAACCTACGAATCACTTGGATTTGGAGATGATCGAATGGTTGGAAAGTTATTTTGCCAAAGAAAACATTACGTTGTTCATGGTGACGCACGACCGCTTCTTCTTGGAGCGTGTTTGTAACGAGATCATCGAACTGGACAATGGAAAACTATACCAATACAAAGGAAATTACTCCTATTATTTAGAGAAAAAAGAAGAGCGTATCGCTTCGGAAAACGCGAGCATTGATAAGGCGCAAAACCTTTTCGTAAAGGAATTGGCCTGGATGCGCCGTCAGCCGAAAGCGCGTACAACAAAATCGAAATCACGTCAGGATGATTTTTACATCATCAAGGAAAAAGCCGAAAGCCGCAGAAAAGAAAATGTGGTGGAACTGGAAATCAACATGGAACGTATGGGAAGCAAGATTATCGAGCTTCACAAAATTTCCAAGAAATTCGGCGATCATGTTATTTTGGATAATTTCAGTTTCGATTTCCAACGTGGTGCGAGAATCGGAATCATTGGTAAGAACGGAACCGGGAAATCGACTTTCCTTAATTTACTGACAGGCACTATTCCGCTTGACGGAGGAAAAGTAATAGTCGGAGATACAATCAAAATAGGTTATTACACCCAAAGTGGTATCAACCCGAAACCGGGACAACGTGTTATTGACATTATTAAAGAATACGGAGAATACATTCCGCTAGCGAAAGGACGCATTATTTCGGCTTCGCAATTGTTGGAGCGCTTCCTTTTTGATGCGAAAAAACAATACGATTACGTAGAAAAACTGAGTGGTGGTGAATTGAAACGCTTGTATTTGTGTACGGTTTTGATTCAGAATCCGAACTTTTTGATTCTTGATGAGCCAACGAACGATTTGGATATCGTGACATTGAACGTTCTGGAAAGTTTCCTTTTGGATTATCCGGGATGTTTGTTGGTAGTTTCGCACGACCGTTACTTTATGGACAAAATCGTCGATCATTTGTTTGTATTTAGAGGTCAGGGCGAGATTGAAAACTTCCCTGGAAATTACTCCGATTTCAGAGCCTATGAAGACAGTGCCGATGTAGCCCAAAAAGAAGAAAACAAAGCCGAAAAGAAAGACTGGAAACAGCAAAACAACACTACCGGTTTATCGTTTAACGAACAAAAGGAATTTCAGAAAATCGAACGCGAAATCAAAGATTTGGAATTCAAAAAGAAGGAAATAGAGCAATTGTTTTCGGACGGAAAAGTGGCCGATGCCGATATTGAGAAGAAAGCCAACGAATTGCAAAACGTTATTAAAAAAATAGAAGAAAAAGAAGAGCGTTGGTTTGAGCTTTCTGCTAAAATTGAAGGATAATTTTAAGTCGTAGTTGGCAGTCACAGTTAACAGACTAAAAACCGAGACTGACAGACAAATCATAAAACAAAAACCACAGCAAACTAAAATTCTGCTGTGGTTTTTTTATTAGAAACTTGTGTGAATTACCAAGCAATCGGCACGTAATCTTTCAAGAATTTTCCGCACCAATGTTTCCCTGTGTTAATCCCGTCAAACAAAGGATCCATAACTCGCGCTGCACCATCAACAATATCCAACGGTGGCTGAAAGTCTTCTTCTTCCTGCTTTCTTTTTGCTAATTCGGCAGGATCTTCATCGGTAACCCAACCCGTATCAACCGCATTCATAAAAATACCTTCTTTTGCCAATTCGCCTGCAGCAGTATGCGTTAACATATTCAGTGCTGCTTTGGCCATATTGGTATGCGGATGTCTGGCATCTTTATAACCATAATAAAACTTGCCTTCCATCGCGGAAACATTTATAATGTGTTTTTGTCCCGTGTTGTCTTTCTTCATAACCTCAGCAAGACGGTTACACAAAACAAAAGGTGCCACCGAATTCACCAATTGCACTTCAATCATTTCCGTCGTTTCAATTTGCCCTAATTTTAAACGCCAGCTGTTCGTTTTTCTTAAATCGACTTGCTGCAAATCGGCATCCAGCTCTCCTTCCGGAAAAACTTCATTGGCAACCAACGCATTATCGAAAGAATAAGGAATTTGAGATAATTGAGCCGAAGCCCGCAATCCAATTCCCGGTTCGGGCCCATGCCAGGTTACCGGCATATTTTGATTGGAAGAAGCACCTGCAGTCAATATTTTCAATTCCTGCAAACAATCGGTATGGTCCACTAATAAATCTTGTACCTGTTTTGGCAAAGAGGCTACAGGTCGCTCTTCGTTCTCCATTAAATGAGTATAAAACCCGGCGGGACGTCTTACTGTTTGGGCTGCGTTGTTAATCAGAATATCCAAACGTCCGTATTTTTGTTCGATAAAATTGCAGAAAATCTCTACACTGGGAATGTGTCGCAAATCCAATCCGTGAATTTTTAACCGATGTCCCCACTCCATAAAATCCGCTTCCTTAGCAAAACGAATGGCTGAATCTACAGGAAAACGAGTCGTTGCGATAACGGTTGCTCCGCCACGTAAAAGCATCAGCGTAATGTGATACCCAATTTTTAAACGGGAACCTGTTATCACTGCTATTTGTCCTTTTACATTTGCAGTCTGAAAACGTTTTGCATAATTAAAATCGCCACAATCGCCGCACATCGTATCATAAAAATGGTGCAGTTTAGTAAACGATGTTTTGCAGACATAACAATTTCTGGGCGTTTCCAATTCCAATTGTTTCTTATTGGCAAGGTCCACTGGTGCCAGTAATTTTGGAGCAATAAAAATACTCGCTTCACGGGCATGGCGTATTCCGGTTTCTTTTCGGGCTGTTTTGTCTTTATTTTCTTTTTTACGCTTTGCCACTAATTTTCCGTCCTTTTTTCTGCGGGAAAGCTCTTCGCGATCAGGTCTGGAAAATTGCCCGGCCACCTTAATTAAAGCCGTTCTTTGCGCTTTCGGAATATCAAATATTTGGTCGGTATCGGTATTTAACTGCGTTAATATCGCTATGCATTTGTCAATTTCTTCCGAAGTTATTGCATTGGTAATTTCTATTTCATCTTTCGTCTTCATAAAACAAGGTGTCGGTCCTGGCGGATCTGCCAAGGCTGCAAATATAGTTTTTTTAAAGTCGTAAAGTTTCAAAGTCGAAAGTCGTAAAGTCTTGACTTTTGACTTTCGACTTTTATCTTTGTATCTTCGCGCCTACTTTGTAAATGTCGTTATGCTATTTCAAATCAAAGCCTATCTAAATTTCCTCTGGCACTCCAAAAATCAACATGGAGTGCATTCGCCGTTTGTGTATTCTTTGGTGACCAAATGCTTTTACGACAAGAAAATAAAACCGGAATACAAAATCCTGAAAGCATACCGCAACGCATTGCTTCAAAACAAAAACACAATTGAAGTAACGGATTTCGGAGCCGGATCACGGGTTTTCAAATCGAATACCCGTCAGATTTCAAAAATCGCACAAACCGCCGGAATCACTCCGAAACGTGCCGAATTATTGTGCCGAATCGCAAATTATTTCCAACCCGATACTGTTTTGGAAATCGGAACCTCTTTGGGACTAGCAACGTCTGCCCTATCCTTAGGAAATCAGAAAGCAAAAATCATTACGCTGGAAGGTTGCCCTGAAACTTCAGGAATCGCAAAAACACAATTTCAACAATTCAAACTCGATAATATTGAATCAGTTGTAACCGAATTTGAAACGTATCTAAAAGACTTTCGACTTTCGACTTTCGACTTTCGACTGATCTATTTCGACGGGAATCATTCCAAAAAAGCCACATTAGACTATTTCGAGCTTTTACTTCCAACCATATCCAACGAAACAGTCTGGATTTTCGACGACATCCATTGGTCAGAAGACATGGAAGCCGCCTGGGAAACCATCAAAAACCATCCGAAAGTTACCGTTACCATCGACACATTCCAATGGGGTCTGGTGTTCTTCCGTTACGAACAGGAAAAAGAACATTTTATTATCCGGATCTGATACTGATCTTTTAAAAATATTAACAAATTAATAACAAATCCAAACCAGTTAACCAATTGAAATTCAGTAACTTTATGTCGCTATACCACATCTGCAGATGGTTAACAGCAATCATACTTTTTTTAGCTCCTCGCCTTATCAGCGGGGAGTTTTTATTTTTGTTGTAACATAATGCTGATTTTTTCTACTTATACGCTATCCAATCCGTTTTGAACTTTAAAACCGAAAAACAGCTAAAATGGCACAACCCATAATTGAAATAAAAGGTATTACCCGCGATTTTCCACTTGGAAACGAAATCGTTTACGTATTAAAAGGAATTGACCTGCACATCAATAAAGGCGAATATGTTGCCTTAATGGGGCCGTCCGGTTCCGGAAAATCAACATTAATGAACATCTTGGGTTGTCTGGACACGCCAACGGCCGGTTCGTATGTTTTAAACGGAAAAGACGTAAGTAAAATGGAAGACGACGAATTGGCAGAAATCCGCAATAAGGAAATCGGATTCGTATTTCAAACCTTC
This sequence comes from Flavobacterium limnosediminis JC2902, assembly GCF_000498535.1. Taxonomy (GTDB): domain Bacteria; phylum Bacteroidota; class Bacteroidia; order Flavobacteriales; family Flavobacteriaceae; genus Flavobacterium; species Flavobacterium limnosediminis. The sequence goes on from NZ_AVGG01000019.1 coordinate 127,146, forward strand.
AACCTAATGCCCCGAACAACCGCTTTGGACAACGTGGCTTTACCCATGATTTACGCCGGACACGGCAAAGAGGATCGCAACAAACGCGCCACAACAGTACTTACCCAAGTTGGCCTTGCCGACCGTATGGACCACAAGCCCAATCAATTATCCGGAGGTCAGCGTCAGCGCGTAGCAGTCGCAAGAGCTCTGGTGAACCACCCTTCCATTATTTTGGCCGACGAACCTACCGGAAATCTGGACAGTAAAACATCAGTGGAAATCATGAACCTCTTTGACGAAATCCACGCCAACGGAAATACCGTGATTCTTGTAACCCATGAAGAAGAAATTGCAAGACACGCCCACCGCATCATCCGTTTAAAAGACGGCATTATTGAGAGCGACAATCCGAACAGGTAGCAGAAGGCAGTATTCAGTGGTCAGTAAACAGAACGCAGATTGCAGAAAAATTCTATCTAAAAAACCGTAATAACCCGAGTTCCATTTGGTTTATTTGAAGCGAATGGCTCGGGCTTTATCAGTAATCCATGTTCCCGCTTTCCGTTCCTCCCGATGAAAAATCGGGATCCACTGCAATCGGGGCTAGTCAGTTTTCGTCTTTTATTTTTGGTTACTCCTCAAAAAACTCAGTAACTTAGCAACTTTGACACTAAGCAACTCTAAAAATGAAAGTATACACCAAAACCGGCGATAAAGGAACCACCGCACTTTTCGGAGGAACACGCGTTCCAAAACACCACATCCGCATCGAAAGTTACGGAACCGTAGACGAACTGAATTCATATATCGGACTTATCCGCGATCAGGACATCAACCCACTATACAAAAACGTGTTGATTGAAATACAGGACCGTCTTTTTACTGTCGGAGCCATTTTGGCAACTCCACCGGAAAAAGAAGTGTTGAAAAATGGCCAACAACGTTTAAACATCAACCGGATTTCGGATCAGGACATCCTTTTTCTGGAAAATGAAATCGACAGCATGGATGCAGCGCTTCCGCAAATGACACATTTTGTGCTTCCCGGAGGACACACCACCGTGTCATATTGTCATATCGCCCGTTGTGTTTGTCGTCGCGCGGAACGTCTGGCTACGCATCTTAATGAATTAGAACCGACAGATGTGCAGGTTCTGACTTACCTAAACCGACTTTCTGACTACCTTTTCGTATTGGCACGGAAGTTGTCCCAAGACCTGAACGCTGACGAAGTAAAATGGATTCCCAGAAAACAGTAGGCAGTGATCAGTAAGAAGTAATCAGTTCCACATAAGCAACTGTAAACCAAATACTAAGAAACGACGTTCTTAACTTTTTTTAAAATAAAAGAAATTTTACTTGATTTTTTCAGTATAAAATTTATTTTTGCATAAAACTATAAATCAATCAAAGATGTATTGGACATTAGAATTGGCGTCTTATTTAAGCGATGCCCCGTGGCCAGCCACAAAAGATGAACTTATCGACTATGCTATCAGAACTGGAGCTCCCTTAGAAGTAGTGGAAAACTTACAGTCTATAGAAGACGAAGGTGAAATCTACGAATCAATGGAAGAGATATGGCCAGACTATCCGACCGACGAAGATTACCTTTGGAACGAGGATGAGTATTAAAAAATAAAGCACATCGAAAAAGTCTCTCACGAGGCTTTTTTTTTGTGTAAATTTGCACACTATTATTTGAATATAAACCAAACCAGATTATGAGTTTCATAAACAGCATATTAAAAGCTTTTGTGGGTGATAAATCCCAAAAAGACGTAAAAGCAATTCAACCGATTATTGCCAAAGTAAAGTCATACGAAAGTGCTTTAGCAGCCCTGTCAAATGACGAACTGAGAGCAAAAACAACCTATTTCAAGGATCAGATTAAAGCCGCACGTGCCGAAAAAGATGCTAAAATAGAAACTTTAAAACAAGAGGTTGAAGCTACAGAGGACATCGACAAAAGAGAAGATATCTATGCTGCTATCGATGCCATCGAAAAAGAAGCTTATGAAATCTCAGAAAAAGTACTGACCGATATTCTTCCGGAAGCATTCGCTGTGGTTAAGGAAACCGCGCGTCGTTTCAAGGAGAACACACAAATTACCGTAAAAGCCACTTCAAAAGACCGCGAATTATCGGCATCAAAATCTTACATCACTATCGAAGGTGATAACGCGGTTTGGGCAAACTCATGGGATGCCGCAGGAAAAGCCATCACTTGGGACATGATTCACTACGATGTACAGTTAATCGGTGGTACCGTTTTACATCAGGGTAAAATTGCCGAGATGCAAACGGGTGAAGGTAAAACATTGGTAGCAACCTTACCAATGTACTTAAATGCCTTAACCGGAAACGGAGTGCACCTGGTAACCGTGAATGATTACCTTGCTAAACGTGACAGCACGTGGAAAGCGCCTTTATTCGAATTCCACGGATTGACGGTTGACTGTATCGACAATCACCAACCAAACACGGATGCAAGACGTAAAGCATACGAAGCCGATATCACTTACGGAACGAATAACGAATTCGGTTTCGATTACCTAAGAGATAACATGGCGCATACGCCGGGCGAATTGGTACAGAGAAAACACAACTACGCAATCGTCGATGAGGTGGATTCCGTATTGATTGACGACGCTCGTACACCGTTGATTATTTCAGGTCCGGTGCCGCAGGGAGACCGCCACGAATTCAACGAATTAAAACCGAAAATTGAAAACCTATACAACCTTCAGCGTCAATTGTCGAATGGTTTCCTTACCGAAGCAAAACGATTACTGAAAGAAGGAAATACAAAAGACGGTGGTTTCCAATTGTTGAGAGCACACCGTGCTTTGCCTAAAAACAAGGCATTAATCAAATTCTTATCGGAAGAAGGTGTAAAACAGATTCTTCAGAAAACAGAAAACGAATACATGCAGGACAACAACCGCAAAATGCCGATTGTTGACGAAGCGTTGTATTTCGTAATCGAAGAAAAAAACAATCAGGTTGAATTAACGGACAACGGAATCAAATTCCTTTCACAGGATACTTCCGAAGATTTCTTCATCCTTCCGGATATCGGTACCGAAATCGCCAATATCGAAAAACAAAAACTTTCAAAAGAAGCCGAAGCTGAAGTTAAAGAACAATTGTTCCAGGATTTCGGAGTGAAAAGCGAGCGTATTCATACGTTAACTCAGCTTTTAAAAGCCTATACGTTATTCGAAAAAGATACGGAATACGTTATCATGGACAACAAAATCCTTATCGTTGACGAGCAAACGGGTCGTATCATGGACGGTCGTCGTTACTCAGACGGTTTACACCAGGCGATTGAGGCGAAAGAGAACGTAAAAATTGAAGCGGCTACCCAAACCTTCGCCACCGTTACATTACAGAACTACTTCCGTATGTACAGCAAATTGGCAGGTATGACAGGTACTGCAGTTACGGAAGCAGGTGAATTCTGGGAAATTTACAAATTAGACGTGGTGGAAATTCCGACCAACAGAGGAATTGCCCGTAAAGATAAAGAAGATTTAATCTACCGTACGGTTCGTGAGAAATTCAACGCCGTAGCAGAAGATGTTCAGGAAATTGCGGCCTCAGGAAGACCGGTATTGATTGGTACAACTTCGGTGGAGATTTCCGAATTATTAAGCCGAATGCTGAAAATGCGTGGTGTTCAACACAACGTATTGAATGCGAAATTACACAAACAGGAAGCACAGATTGTTGCCGAAGCGGGTAATGCAGGAGTAGTAACCATCGCAACGAACATGGCTGGTCGTGGTACCGATATCAAATTATCGCCGGAAGTAAAAGCGGCAGGTGGTTTAGCGATTATCGGAACAGAGCGTCACGATTCGCGTCGTGTAGACCGTCAGTTACGTGGTCGTGCGGGACGTCAGGGAGATCCGGGAAGTTCACAATTCTATGTATCTTTGGAAGATAACCTAATGCGTTTGTTCGGTTCGGAACGAGTAGCGAAAATCATGGACCGAATGGGAATCAAAGAAGGCGAAGTAATTCAGCACTCGATGATGACCAAATCGATTGAAAGAGCTCAGAAAAAAGTGGAAGAAAACAACTTCGGTACGCGTAAACGTTTATTGGAATACGATGACGTAATGAACGCGCAACGTGAAGTGGTGTACAAACGTCGTCGTCATGCCTTACACGGAGAGCGTCTAAAAGTGGATTTAGCAAACATGATGTATGATTTGGCGGAATTGGTTGTAGAAAACAATAAAGTTGCCAAAGATTTCAAAAATTTCGAATTCGAATTGATCCGTTACTTCGCTATCGAATCTCCGGTTTCAGAAAGTGATTTCCACAAACTTTCGGATATGGAATTGGCCGGTAAAGTATACAAAGCTGCCTTACATCATTATGATGAAAAACAGGAGCGTAACGCAAAAGAAGCGTATGCTGTAATTAAAAATGTATATGAAAACAATAACGGTCAGTTTGAGCGCATCGTGGTTCCGTTTACAGACGGCATCAAAACGCTTAATGTTGTAACCGATTTAGAAAAAGCATATTTATCGACAGGAAAAACGCTTTTGACTGATTTCGAAAAGAACATCACCTTGGCAATTGTTGATGAAGCATGGAAAAAACACTTACGCAAAATGGACGAGTTGAAACAATCGGTTCAGTTAGCTGTTCACGAACAAAAAGACCCGTTACTGATTTACAAATTCGAAGCGTTTAACCTGTTCAAAAACATGTTGGACGGTATTAATAAAGAAGTGATTTCATTCCTTTTCAAAGGTGATTTACCTTCACAAAACCCGAATAACATTCAGGAAGCACACGAAGTACCGGTTCAGGAAGATTATACGATTTCAAAAGAAGAAGTATTAAACATTGATGAAATGGCCGCCAGACAACACGAGGCAGGACATATGCAACAAGAACAACATCATCATCATGTAACTGAAACGATTGTACGCGACCAACCTAAAATCAACCGTAACGACAACGTAACGATTAAACACGTTATGAGCGGTAAAACAGAAACCATGAAGTACAAAAAAGCAGAACCAATGCTGGCTTCAGGAGAATGGATTGTTGTGAATGAATAAACAGGATAAATCATCCGATATAAATAAATTAATCCCCAATTACAGTTGTAGTTGGGGATTTTTTATATTTTTATACAAATTAACATCGTATGAAGCTCAAAATCACCTTTATAACATTACTCGTTACCGTGGGCATTTCCGCGCAATCGATGGATGATTTAAAGCGTGATTCCAAAATGCTTTATGAAGCCACTTACAATATGGCGTTCGATACCATGCTTGATTTCACCTATCCGCTGGTATTTAAATTTGTGGAGAGAGCCGACATGTACGGAGCCCTTGACAGTTCTTTTCAGAACGAGACCTACAGTATTCGTTATTTGTACACCACTCCTCATTTTTCCTATTCCGACATCAATGCATTTGACAACGGTTTATATTGTGTTGTAAGTTATGAGAATTCCATTCGCATGACCTATAACCAACCCTTAAACAATGAAGCTACCCAAAAACGAATCATGGAAACACTTCAGAAATCCTTCCCCGGTTCCATCATTCGATTTGAAAAAGAGCGCAACGCCTTTAACATCATAAAAACCGATAAACTCGTGGCCATTTATGATGACTTTACCGAAGGAGAATGGAAATTCATAAGTTACGATCCGAAATACAAAGAATTACTCGATGCTGTTATTACCGAAAAAGTAAGAAAGCAGTTGGGCTTATAAATTTTGTCTGCATTAATAGTGTTTCCCATTAAAAAAAATCCGAAATAAGATTAAAATACAAATCCCCAACCACTTCGTAATTGAGGACTTTTGTATATAATATTCAAACACTTTTTTTATTTATCAACCTCAGCATTCATTCCGAACCGGACAATTTTGTAAGACACCTTTTCTTCATCACCTCCCTGACTCCACGCTACCAATGCTTCCTTTTCATTCAAAATTTTTACCACCGGAAAAGTCGCCGTGCTTTCAACAGATGTTAAGAATTTTGTATCTGAAATTTTCCCGTCATTGGTCCTGTGTTGCAACCCGATTCTGTTAAAATAAGTTCCGTCAACCTCTGTCGTCTCGTCCCAAACAATTAAAATCCCTCCTGTACCTAAAGTCGTAATTTGCGGATGCTTGGCCGATGGATTGTCACTGACACTAACCCGTTGGGAAAAGTTACGGCCATTATCGGGGGAATTTGCATAAAACACACCTGCTCCTCCACCCATGGTAAACCAGGCAAAGTGCAATCCTGTTTCGTTTTGTGTCATGGTCGGTCCGGTATGGGGACAGCCGTTTATTTTCCAGTCATCAGCACTGATACGCTTCGGAGCGGAAAAGGTTTTACCGTTATCCGATGAATAACAAAGAACCATATCACGGATTTCTTCATCGATAATATCCCTGTAGGCCGCATAAATAATACCATTCTTCCCAACATATAAATCGGTACGGCAACACTGGCAGGTAGTTTCCCCGACAGGTTTTTCATTCTGAAAACCATTTTTCCCGTTGGTTTGGGCATAATACAATGTAGAGCCGTCCAAGTCTGTTTTACTTCGATTGTCGAGCCAGATGATTGCCACTTCTCCATTTGGCAGTAAATCAATATCAAAATAACGCTGATCGATTCCGTCTGCATCTTTTACCAATTTCGTGGCAGGTGACCAACTTTTTCCCCCATCAAACGATTGGGAATACTGAATCAGTCCGCCGTATTTTTTCTTTGGTGTCGGATTATCAATGCCCCATACCGCAATGATTTCCCCATTGGGTTTGAAAACCATCTTCGGCATATTCTCCCCGTGGAGTTCCACCCCTTTGCTGGACGGAATTTCAACAGGCAGATCAAACTTATTCCTTTCAGTATCGAAAACCGAAAAATTAAGAACAGCGTCTTTACCTTTGATTTCCTTACCGAAACTCATCACAATCCGTCCCTGAGTATCAGAAGTTAAAAACGGACAGGTGGTTGTAACTCCCTTTTCAAGAGAAATGAATTCCGCATCGGTTTGCACTATCTGGGAATTAACGTTTTGCAATGAAAACAATGTCATCACAAAAACAAAAAAAAGATTATTTTTCATTTGTTTTCTTATTAAGTTGCAGACGATACTGTAGACCAAAAACAAAAGTACGCGGTGCCGCAGCCGTGTAACTTGGTGTCGCTGTAGCTGTATTACCGCGGGTTACATTGTAAGCATACAATTTATCGGTAAAATTCATAACATTCATATATAATTCCAAACCTTTGAATTGGTAACCGATACGTCCGTTAAACACGTTGTAACCCTCATATTTCACGGTATTGATCTGATCCTGATACCAACTGGAAACCATTTGCCATTCTACTCCCGCTCTTAAATTTGGCAGCCATTTCGGATAATAAGTCACCTCCGAATTCGCTACCCAATTAGGGGCCGACGGCATTTCGTAACCATCAAGGTTCTGAACCGGATCGGTTGGATTGTCAGACACTTTAAAATCAACAAACTCATGTTTGGCATATGTGCCACCCAATCTGATTTTGAATTGATCGCTCGGCCAATAATTCACAGCCATCTCGACACCTTTATGCGATGTTTCTCCTGCCGAACGGTAATCGGTTGAATTATCAGGCTGGCGAACATTCAGCAATTCGTTTTTCCCTTCCATATAATAAAAAGAATACTCAACCGCTACTTTTTTCTGAAAGAAACTGAACCAGCCTCCCGCTTCATAATTATCAAATTCCGCAGGTTCTAAATTATAGTAAAATTCCGCAGGAACTCCTGTACTTCCCCCAGTTCCCGATTTGGTCCTGAAAATGGATGTCAGTCCCGGAGGCGCAAATCCTTGTGAATAATTCCCATAAAATCCAGCAAACGACCACGGATTGTAATTAACCCCTCCCTTAAACGTGAATTGGTCGTATACTTTGCTTCCGGTGGATTGGTCAATATTGTTGTTATAATCGAAACTCATATTATCGTAACGTGCACCGACAGTAAAAATCAAATTGTGAACGGGTCTTAAATTCAACTGCGCAAAACCGGCCGTATTGTAAATCTTAGCATTATAATCCACTAACTTGATATCCGGACGTTCGGCTATAATTTCATAACTGCTCACGGTTTGTCCGCCCGGATTTAAATTGGCTTTCAGATCTACCTGATACGCATTGTAATCCACAGGGGAATTATCAAACAAACCTCCCACAACAAAAGAACCGTTCAAAAAATCAAACTTCTGATTGTGTTGCGCCAATACACCATAACTTTTAAAATTATTGGAATTGATTTCTCCTCTGGCAGTAGTTTGCCCCTGCGTCCATTTAATTCCATAGGACGGATTTTGTCCTAATTTATTATCTCTTGTGAAAACCGTAAAAGAGGATTGTGCATTACTGTTCCAATCCTTTTCAAAGGCTATTTTGCTACGTAAAGCATCTGATTTTCTATAGGTGAAATCGGTGCTGCTTTTATAAGTTCTGTTGTAAAAATCGGCTTCATTCACGCTGCCGCTCATATCCGAATAATATTCGCCGTAAAATAAAGTCCCAATCAATCGCGTACTGCTGTTGATATTGTAATCGATCCTTGCGTTGATGTTATCTTTGTTGTAATCGGAGAAAGTCATCCAGGAATCACGTTGGGCACTTGACAGACCCGCAACATGAAATCCGACTTTACCGAAAGTTGCTCCTGCAGCGGCCTGAAACCGTTTATACCCCCATTGATCTGCCTGAATGCCGAATTTCATTTCCGGTTGCAGGGAAGGTTTCAACGAAATTAAATTCACCGCGCCACCCACCGCTTCGGGGCCATAAAGCGAGGAAACCGGCCCTCTGACCACCTCTATGTTCTGTAAATTGAACTGATTGATCTCTAAAAGTGCATTGTGGTTGAAAACGCCCATCGGACGAATCGACAATCCGTCTTCCAGATATAAATAATAAGGATTGGTGGTCATCGGCTGTCGAATAGCCATCGAATGTTGTTCATTTCCAAGGTTAACCATTAAAACACCGGGCACCTTATTCATGATTTCATAAACCGCAGTGGCTTTGGTTTCGCTTATTGTTTTTTGTGATACTTTCGAAATCGCAACTGGGACTTCTCTTTTCAGTGCGGCACCTCTGTTGGCTGTAATTACAACCACTTCAAGCTGTTTTGTACTGACTGAATCTTTATCTACCGGATTTTGACCGTACAGCATTTGTCCTAAAACCAATACGGCAAAGAATATTTTTTTCATTTTTCTGTATAATTATTGCATAGTGTATCCCATCGGTTTGAACCCGCGGAAACAGTTTCCCGGCTAAACAACGGAATTAAAAAGGTTTAATGATTATCAGACTGTCTGGCCAAATACGCCTTGAGGTTAACTATTTCCGAAACAGATATTAACTTGCAAACCTGTTTCTAAAAAGACAGACCAAACGCAGATAAGCATTAAAACGTAAAACAATAATTAAACAGTTGGAGGATGAAAAACAGCAATAGTGTTTTCGTAAAAATACAAATCGGAGTAGTTCGTTTTGATTTTCTTCTGAATCGGGAAATTCAGATTTGCGATTTCAAATGAAACTGATTTTTCTAAAAAAAGGATTTCGAATTCAGCATGAGAAGTTTTTTTGTCTTGTGAAACCGGATTATCGCTTTCAGACACTTTTGCCAGTTCCTTCACCAAATGACACTTTCCGTTACATTTCATTTCAGGTTTGGCTTTATTCTCACAAAGTTCTTTTACAATGTAATCGTAATTGAAAACGTATTCCAAAACCGGAAGTATCGGTTTCATGACGAATAGGAATACGACGATTACAATTGCTCTTTTCATGGGGTAAAGATAATTCATAATTCTTTCCTGAAAACTGATTTTTATCAGATTTGGTAAAATCACGTAATCCGTATTTAAAAAGATCCAAAAAACATTTTCATCGGTAACAAAAAAACTACTTTTGCAGTACAATCACATGGAAATATTCATTTCAGAAATTAAAAATGGAAAATAACATAACTTTCAACACATTCTTTAATGCTGTGAGAAACAGTATTCATGACGGCACTTTTGCAAAACTCACCTTAACCAAAACGATTGGCCAACCGGAACTGCAAAACATTTACGTGCGAACCGCTGTGGAAGACGGTGTTTTGAAATTATCGGTGACACATAAAATCTATAACGAAGGTTTACAGGAAATCGAAAAAATCGTAGAATTAGACACCATGGAAGCCGAGTTGGTGCCGTACATCAATAATCCGTTTATGTGGGTATTGTTGTTTACCACCGAAGCGGATATCACCATGAAATTAAACAAAAAACGCATTGCCAACATTACGGAGCAACCGCCTACTTTTAAAAATCCGGATGCTGTTTTAGCGGAATTTAGAGGTAACTAAAATCGATTATCCGCCACGAATTCACGAATTTTCACAGATTAATTCGTGAATTCGTGGCGAAAAAATTTTATATTCTTGAAGATTAAAGTCCGTCCGGAAAAATCTTCCCCGGATTCAGGATAGTATTCGGATCAAAAACCTGTTTGATATTTTTCATCAATTGCAATTGCGTAGCATTAAACGCAATATCCATAAAATTCTTCTGTACGTAACCGATACCGTGTTCGCCGGATAAGGTTCCTTTTAATGAAACGGTCAGTTCGAAAATTTCACGGATCCCTTTTGGAACTTCGGTTTTCCAGTTTTCGTCGGTCATGTCTGCTTTGATGATGTTTACGTGCAGGTTTCCGTCGCCGGCATGACCATAGCAAACCGATTTGAAGCCGTATTTATTCCCTATTTCTTTGATACCTTTTAACAATGTTGGCAATTCATAGCGTGGCACGACTGTGTCTTCTTCCTTGTAAACCGAATTGGATTTCACCGCTTCCGCAACACCGCGACGCATTCTCCAAAGGGCATTTTTCTGGTCTTCGGTATCGGCGAAAAGGATTTCGTCAATCTCGAAATTTTCGACTACGCCCATTATTTTTTCGGCTTCGAGCATTAAAACATCGGGGTAATTACCGTCGACTTCTATTAACAGATGTGCCTGAATTTCAGGTTTAATATCGACATTCACGCCTTCAATGAATTTTATCGCCCAGTCGATGGCATCGCGTTCCATGAATTCCAACGCACTCGGAACAATTCCTGCCCTGAAAATCGCCGAAACCGCCTCGCACGCCTGTTCCGCTTTGTAAAACGGTACTAACATTAATACGTTATGCGAATTTTTCGGTAACAGTTTTAAAACAATTTTAGTGATTATCCCCAGCGTTCCTTCGCTGCCGACCATCAATTGCGTCAGATTATAACCTGTAGAGTTTTTTAATGTATTGGCGCCTGTCCAAATGATTTCTCCTGTTGGTAAAACCATTTCCAGATTCAGTACGTAATCTTTGGTAACGCCGTATTTCACGGCTCTTGCGCCACCGGCATTTTCGGCTACGTTTCCGCCGATAAAACAACTGCCTCGGCTGCTTGGATCTACGGGATAAAACAGACTTTTTTCCAGAACAGTATCCTGCAAAACCTGAGTTATGACAGCCGGTTCGGTGATTACCTGCAGGTTTCTTTCGTCGATTTCGATGATTTTATTCAGTCGGTCTGTGGACAAACCGATGCCCTGATGAATACTTAAAGCGCCTCCACTCAAACCCGTTCTTCCTCCAATGGGAACTACCGGGATTTTGTACTCGTTCGCCACTTTCACTATTTCAGAAATTTCCTGAGCCGAAGCCGGTTTCACCACTACAGACGGCGGAAAAACGTAATCTTCGGTTTCGTCGTGACCGTAATGGTTTCGGGTTTCATCGTCTGTGAATACGAAAGATGCACCGACTATATTTTGGAGGTTCTGAAGTATTTCAGGTGTGATTTGCATTGTCATAACTAAGCTACAAAGTATGTTAAGTGTCAAAGTTACAAAGTTATTTCACAGAGACGTACAATACCTGACAGGTTTTTAAAACCTGTCAGGTATAAAACCATTCACTCCTATTTCTTCTTTAAATTCGGCAGAAAGTAAGCTGTGATTCCTATTAAAGGCAGGAACGAACAGATACCGTACACGAATTCGATAGAAGTTTCATCTGCAAGATACCCTAAAACAGCAGAACCCAATCCTCCTACTCCGAAGGCGAAACCGAAGAACAAACCGGAAATCATTCCGACCCTTTCGGGCATTAATTCCTGTGCGTATACCAAAATGGCGGAGAATGCCGAAGCGATGATAATCCCGATGATCACCGAGAGAATTCCGGTCCAGAACAAATCGGCAAACGGAAGCAGTAATGTGAACGGAGCAGCACCTAAAATGGAAAACCAAATGATATATTTTCGCCCGAACCTGTCACCTAACGGCCCGCCAATCAAGGTTCCTACAGCTACAGCGCCTAAAAACCAAAACAAATGATACTGCGCCTGTAGCACGGAAATATGAAATTTTTCTATCAGGTAAAAAGTAAAATAACTTGACATTGACGAGGTGTAAAACGATTTCGAAAAGATCAGAATCAGCAATAAAACGACCGACATTTTCACTTTCATCGGGGAAAGATTGTGCAGTCTTTCACCGCCCTTTTTCTTCCCTTTTATGGAAATCAGTTTCTGTTGGTACCAAACGGCGATTCGGCTCAACACGATGATTCCGACCACGGCTACTAATACGAACCACAAAATATGTGATTGCCCGCGCGGCACTACAATTAAAGCCACCAATAAAGGTCCGATTGCCGTTCCCGTGTTTCCGCCTAATTGGAAGATGGATTGCGCCAATCCGCGTTTACCGCCTGAACCTAAGAACGCTACTCGGGAAGCTTCCGGATGAAAAATGGACGAACCCACTCCTACCATAGCTACAGAAGCCAATATCAGAGGAAAACTCGAAGCCTGTGAGAGCATTATGATGCCGCATAGCGAAAACAGCATTCCGAAAGCCAACGAATATGGTTTAGGATGTTTATCCGTATAAATTCCCACGAAAGGCTGTAATAACGAAGCGGTAACCTGATAGGTAAATGTGATCAAACCGACCTGTGTAAATGTTAAGCCGTAGTTTGCTTTCAGAACCGGATACATGGCCGGAATGACAGCTTGTAACAAATCGTTGAGCAAATGCGCAAAGCAGATAGAAAACAAAATTGGATATACCGTGGTTTGCGCTAAATTTTTAGTATCGAGGGTTGCTGTTGCAGTTTCAGTTTTCATTAAATATGCTGTAAAAGAAAATACCAGAAAATTAAGGTGATGAATGAAATCGGAATACCGAAACCGATCATCATGCTGCTCAGTTTAGGTTTTAATCCGTAATTGGATGCCACTATGACTCCGGTTATCATCGGTGCCATGGCCGCTTCGAGTATGGAAACCTGAACTTCCAAACCGGTTCCGCCCAATAACATCACATATAGTAAATAGAAAAATGCCGGTGTAAGGAACAGTTTGAAAAATAAGCCTAAGGTTAAGAATTTCCAGTGTTTGCTCTTGCTTCCGAATTCCAATTGCATTCCAACCGAGACAAGCGCTATAGGAGTTACTGTACTTCCCAAACGCTGAAAAACGGATTGCAGCATTTCGGGAAAATCCAATTGTAAAACGTTCAGGACACAAGAAATCGCAAAGGCAATGAACGGCGGAAAAAACAGTATTTTTTTGAGAATCATACTCGAGCTTGCCGTTCCTCTGGAATACATGGTCGCCACCAAAATCGCCAAAGTCGAAACCACTACGAACGAACCAGGCTGATCTACAATAACCGCTGTTTCGAGTCCTTGTTTACCGTAAACCGCTTCAATTACGGGAAAACCTACGAACGAGGTATTTCCCAATCCGGCGGTGATGATTAAACAGCCTGTTAGTTTTTTGGACCAACCGAATAATTTCCCGAAACCCGTAAAAAAAAGATAGGAAAGTGCAAAACCCAACCAGGCAATTCCCAGTGGAAATAACAGTTTCGAACTGATTTCCAATTTCGGAATATAATATAACGCCACGGCCGGAAGCGATATGTAAATCACAAACTGATTGAGCGTTTTATAGCTTAACGGAGGAAATGCCGCGCTTTTTTTGACCAAAAATCCCAAAAGCATACAGACGAAAATGAGTAAAATGTTTTCCATAGTGGTTTAAAGCGGCACAAAATTACTACTATTTCATTTTTAAGCCCCGATTTTATTCAACTTTAGCATTTGATTAAGACTATTGGATTTAGTACTTTTACCAAAAGCTTTTTCCATTTTGAATTCAAAACCAAACAAATCGGCCTTAAAAGAAAATGACGGTATTGAACAACCGGACAGCATTAGTGCTTCTTCCGTGGAACATATTCAGCAATTCCGAAGAAAACAACCTTCCGCCGAGGAATTGATTTCCAACATTGTAAAAGGAGATAAAGTAGCACTGAGCCGCGCCATTACTTTAGTGGAAAGCACCAGTGCGACCCATTTGGAAAAAGCCAATGAAGTCATCAAAGGGTGTCTGCCCTACGCGAATAATTCATTACGGATTGGGATTACCGGTGTTCCTGGAGTGGGAAAAAGTACGTTTATCGAAGCGTTTGGAAAATACCTGACGTCCATCGGAAAGAAAGTAGCTGTTTTGGCTGTTGATCCGAGCAGTTCGATTTCCCACGGCAGTATTTTGGGTGACAAAACCCGTATGGAAGAATTGGTGAAAGACGAAAATGCATACATTCGTCCGAGTGCCTCAGGAGAAAGTCTGGGCGGTGTGGCGCGAAAAACCCGTGAAGCGATTATCCTTTGTGAAGCCTGCGGATTTGATACGATACTGATTGAAACCGTTGGTGTGGGTCAGAGTGAAACCGCCGTTCACAGTATGGTGGATTTCTTTTTACTGCTGAATTTAGCCGGTGCCGGCGACGAATTGCAAGGCATCAAACGCGGGATTATGGAAATGGCCGATGCGATTGTAATCAATAAAGCCGATGGCGATAACATCAAACGTGCCCGATTGGCGAAAGTTGATTTTAACCGCGCTTTACATTTGTTTCCGCAGAAAAGTTCCGGTTGGTCTCCGAAAGCGAATACCTGTAGCGCCTTAACCAATGAAGGTATATCCGATGTTTGGGAAACGATTACCGACTATTTTACACTCACCAAAGAAAATGGTTATTTCGATAAAAAACGTAAAGAACAAAGTCAATACTGGATGCTGGAAACCATCAACGAACAGCTGAAACTGAATTTCTACAACCATCCGGAAATCCAAAAATTGTTGGAAGAGAATAAAAAAGCGGTGCAAAACAATGAGATTTCACCGTTTGCAGCCGCTCAGTTGCTTTTGAATACCTATAAAGGAAGTTGACAGTCACGGTTTTCAGTCGCAGTCACAGTCGCAGTTTTCAGTGATTTTGTTTGTGTGAATTAGAATGCAGTTTTCAGTCGCAGTTGCAAAAAGTCGCAGTCACAGTCGCGGTTTTCAATGACGTAGTTTGTGTGAATTTAGAACGCAATTGAAAAAAATCGCAGTCGCAGTCGCGGTTTTCAATGACGTAGTTTGTGTGAATTTAGAACGCGGTATTCAGAATTTACTTTACGGATAATTTTTAGTTACAACCGAATTTTCCTGGGTTGTTAATCATGTAATTGGTTAGTTTACCTATCTCAATTGTTTTATCGTTTAGCTTTTTAAATTCGTCGTTGCTGATGTATTCACATTGCAACGCAAACTCCAGCCAAACGCTGGTTTCTGAATTTTCACCATCACTGTCGGTTAACTTACTAATGAAATGATTTACGTATCTCCGTTTTCTATACGCTTCGGCAATATTTGCACAAACACTGCGTGAAGAACGTCTGATTTGATCCGTTAATGAATACTTCTCTTCCTTCGGAAAGGATTTGGAAACTTCATAAATTTCCATAGCAAGCGAAAAAGCTTTTTGAAAGGCTAATAACTCTTTGAAATCCATACTATTTATTTTGGCGTATACTAAAAACTGCGACCGTAACTGAAAACTGCTACTAAAAACTGTGACTGTGACTGAAAACTGCGACTGTGACTAAAAACTACTCCTCGTAACGTTTCATCTCCCTGTCGTAAAACTCACCAGCGTGGTTTATTAGTCTTTCCATTTCGGCTTCGATTTCTTCCTCTTCTTCTTCATCCAATTCTTCTAAAAACTCGATTTCGTCGTCTTTTAAATTGATAATGAATCTTGGGTAATCCAAGTGAATAATGAAAATATCGTCCGGAAAATCGGTGTTGTCTGCTAATACAAATTTTGGTAATTCCATAGGTGTGTGGATTTGATTATTTGTGGATTTGATTATTTGTTTGATTCGTTAGGCAAAGTAACAAAGAAACAAATTACCAAATAAACTTTTAAAAAAACTATTTATCAGAAATTATAACCGGAACATTTCCTTTACCCATAAAAATCACCTTCGAGTTGTTGGAAGTGGCAATTTCTTTTTGTGCTTTGATTTGTTCGTATTGCAATTGTTTGTCAGTCAAACCGGTTGAAATGATACGCTGATAATCGGCGATACCTTGTGCTTCTACTCGTTTACGTTCGGCTTCCTGTTTTTCTTTTTGAAGTACGAATTGCATTTTCTGGGCTTCCTGTTCGGCATTGATTTTACTCTCGATTGTGGTTTTCACCGAAGCCGGTAAATTGATGTTTCGAATTAACAATTGCTCTAAAATCAGTCCTCTTTTCTTGAAATCGTCTTCGATGCTTTTGTAAATTCTTTGTTGGAATTCGTTTCGTTTTGTCGAATACAAAGCCACGGCATCATAATAAACAGCGTTGTCACGAATACGGGTTCTGGTTACCGGGCGGACAATTTTATCGGCATAGTTGACACCAATCTGTTTGAAAATTTTCGGAGCGTCTTCCGGGGAAATCCGGTACAAAACAGTTAAGTCGATTACCACTTCCAATCCGTCATTAGACAATACCCGAATCGCATCATCGCCTTCCTGAGCCCCCTCACTGTGAATTGCCGACATCGTGTAATTTTGGGTCTGAATATCAAAAGGGGTAATATTCAGCAACGGATTTACAACATGCAAACCACTTTCCAGAATATCAGGCTGCACCCTTCCGTAAAGTGCTTTTACACCGACCTGACCGGCCTCAATCTGTTTAAAAGCGGAGGAAAGCACACCTAAAAGGATTACGACAAAACCAACATTTCTGAGAATCGCCGAAAATTTAGACAACTGATTTGGGCTGCTCTTCAGTGCGAAACCCGCAATAACAAGTATCACACCAATAATAAGTAACAGTATCATTTTTTATGTTTTAAATTATACTGTGATTATACGTAAATACTTATTAATAGTTACAAATAAAGATTTTATTTGCAACTGAGCGCTTACTAACGAGAAGAGGTATTCTCATGTCTCTTCAGTAAAGATCTTTAATCATCAGATTACCGGAACTCTTTGTATGAAAGGAGATTATCCGAAAAGTAAAACAAACGTCTTTATGTCCTCCTATACCAAAGACTTTTTAATTTAATAAGCAAAGAAATAACAATCTTAATTGATTGGTAAAAAGAATAAAAGAAGTCGGAAGATTAAATAATGCCTTGAAACGAGCTTCCGTGGACTTGAAATGGTCTTCCGGGTCGCTGAAATGGTCTTCCGGGGACTTGAAACGGTCTTCCGGGTGATTGGAATTTGCTTCCGTGATCTTGAAACATCCTTACGTGTTGTTGAAATAGTCTTCACAAGGGTTTTCAGAGATTTTCGCAAGGTTGGAAGTTCTTTTTGTAGGTTATTACCTTAAAATAATTATTGCAAATAGGTTATTTCTGCCAAAAAACAACTACATTCGTGTCCCAACCCAAAAAAATCAGTTTTATGAAAAAACAAGAAGTAACCCGTTTGTATAAATTTTCAGATGCCACCCTGGTAGCTTTAGGAAAAGAAAAGATTGCATTTATGCGCCGTGACCTGGAGGCATTTACATCCTTTGGAATCACAGTAGCGATGATCTCCGACCTTGAGAGCAATCTTATCCAATTTTCAGATGGCATTACCGACATCGAAGCGTTGAGCGACCAAACCGGAGTCACGGAAAACAAAACAAACAAAGCCGAACAACTTAGAGTAGCCATCAGAAACGTTATGACCCGGGTGGAATTGAAATATGGGACAAACAGTGCCCGATACAAAAAATTTGGCACTGGGGCTATCTCGCAATTATCCGACCCGGAATTGTTTATTACCGGAAAAAGAGTGGTTCGTGTAGGAACAGAGTTTTTAGATGATCTTGCAAGTCACGGACTGACAACCGAAATGCTGATTAACATCTCGTCTTTATGCTATGAATTTGAAAATCTGATGCTGGATTTACAGGTAAAAATGAGTGAGCGTGACATCATTCAGGAAGACAGGGTTGAAGCAGGAAATGCAGTTTACGCTACTCTAGTAAGTTATACCACTACAGGCCGTAGCATCTGGGAAACCACGGATGTAGCCAAGTACAACGATTACATTATTTACGATACGGTATCGGGAGAAGCACCTATTGTTCCCACTGCTGAAATCCAATAGCTGTGTACTATGATATCAAAAAACTATCAAAGATGAAACACTTTATTATCGCAGGACTTTTATTTTTTGGAATCTGCATAACTGCAAATTCACAGACAAATAAAGTTAATTATGAATTATCTGCTTTGTACAATAACAATTTTCGAAAATTTATATATAATGAGCATAATGCCGATTCAGCATTTTATTATGTCAAAAAAATAGCTTCAGACAAACTCTTAGAACCATCTTTGAAGGATTTAATGCATAATCAATTTACTCAATCGTTTATTAAAAACATCTCAGAAGGCATAAATGATGCAAATCAAATAAATCAATTGAATAAGACAATTGCGGTAAGCAAATTGGTCTTATCAAAAATAGATACTGATACTACTCATCTACTCAAAGAAGTAGCAAGACCGATTATTATTTGGACTAAAATTCAGGATAATCCGAATGACATACCCCTTCTAACAAATCTTGCAACGGAGTTTCTTACTCATAACCTGACACCGTCCCAATTCTATTCTAACAAAACTGGTCGGTACGGGTTATTGATTTACAAAATCATAAATGAAAAACCCGAATTAAAACCATTGGCTTTAAAAATATACAATTCTATTAAAGATAATTTGAAAAACAATCAAATAGCTGCCACAGAATTAACCTCAAGAACAGAGCTACAAAAAAGAGCATATTACAGATATTTATATGCTTTTATCAGCAGTAATGAAGCCTCCACAACTGCTGACCCATTTCAAAAACAAGCTTTATTGAAAACTGCATTTGACTTTAGCCCCGATTTTAATGATAAAAATAATCAACAAGGATATTATTATGATATGGGCTTTCTTGGCGGTAAAGAATCTTTTGAAGAGGATTATCTGACATTTCTCATCAAAAATGACTCTGATAAAAAACAAGTTTTGCAAACCCTCCTCAAAACGGCATTAAATGAGCCTAATTATAAGGAAAAACTTCGACAATTTTATACTGAAATTTATCCCTCCGACTCAAATTTTTCCACCTTTTGGGCTGAATCAATAGAAAATAAAGCCGAACCTTCTCCAGTAATCATAACAAATCAGATTGATAAAAAACTATTTTCAAGCAAGGAATTCCACGGAAAATGGATCCTAATTGACTTTTGGGGAACCTGGTGCGCACCATGCAGAAGAGAACATCCTGATTTACAAAAATTCTACAACCAACTTGTCTTACAAAATTCAAATAAAATAGCATTATTAACTTTCGCTTGCAAAGATACAGAGGATAAGGTTGCAAAATACATGAAAGAAAAAGGTTATTCATTCCCAGTTGCAATGTCTGACGGGAATTTTGAAACTAATTTTAAAGTTCAAGGCTATCCAACAAAAATTTTAGTAACCCCCAAAGGGAAATACATTAGAATCCCTTTTGACACTGATTGGGTAAATTTTATAAAACAGTACAGCGATTTGTAAAAAAGCACAATACACAACTGCCGCCTTTTGCAAGCGGAACGTTTAAAAAAATAACCCCATAAAAAAACAGTTTTTATGGGGTTATTTTTTAATTACGAATTACAAAGTATTAATCTCGAGCAATTAATTTATTAGTTAAATGATTGAAGCGAAGATACAAAAAGATGGCCGCTGCGGTTAATCCGGCCAGAAGTCCGATCCAGATGCCCACCGCTTTCAAATCGGTATACAATCCTAAGTAAATTGAAATCGGAAAACCGATAACCCAATAGGAAACAAACGTCATGTACATTGGGATTTTCACATCCTGCAAACCGCGAAGTGCTCCCAAAACCACCACCTGAATCCCATCGGAAATCTGAAAAATAGCTGCAATTATAATTAAATGTGACGCTATTGAAATCACTTCGGTATTATCTTTCAAATGGGCTAAATCATTTGCATTCATAAACATTTCGGGCAAAAGCTGATGAAAAACAACAAAAATAAGAGCAAAAATCACCTGAACTATAATGGCTAATAAAAATATGGAACGTGCCACAATCCGCAACCCGATAAAATCCTGTGACCCTTTGAAATTCCCCACACGCACCATTCCCGCAACTCCGAAACCGGATACGAACATAAAGGTAAATGTCGCCAAACTCAACGCGATCTGATTCGCTGCCTGACTCGTTGTCCCCAAAAGTCCGGAAAGCCAAATCGCACCGGTGAACAAAGCTACCTCAAAAAACATCTGCATGGCAGAAGGCAAACCAAGGTTCACAATTTTGTTTACAATATCCTTTTGAAGTTCCTTAAACGAAAACTGTTCGAAATAGGTTTGGAACCGTGCCTTGTGTTTTAAGGAGAAATGAATAAAGATCAGCATTATAAAACGGGAAATCACGGTACCCCAGGCAGCGCCCAACATGCCCAGTTTCGGAAAAAACCAGATTCCGTAAATCAGGACTACATTCAGAAAAACATGCACCACATTACAGATAAGGTTCGCCCACATGGCCACTTTCGTCTCCGATTTTCCGTCGGCGAATTGCTTATATCCCTGAAAAATGATCAGCGGAATCAGTGAAAAAGCCACGATGTCCAAAAACGGTTTCGCCATTTCCACTACGGCTTCAGGTTGCCCCATGTATACGATAAGCGGTTTTGAGAAGTAAATCGCCAAAAAAAGGAATATCCCTAAAAAGGTACACAGCAACAATCCATGATGAAAAATGGTTCGTTCTTTATCCACATTTTTCTCACCGTCCGCTTCGGCTACCAAAGGCGTAATGGCCGTCGAAAATCCCAAACCGATTGACATCGCTATGAAAACGAAACTGTTGGCTAAAGAAGCCGCTGCCAATTCGGTCGGACCCAATTTCCCAACCATGATATTATCTACAATTCCCACTAAGGTATGGCCCAGCATCCCGAGAATGATCGGATAAGCTAATTTTAAATTATAGGAGAACTCTTTGGTATAGACGGACAAACGCATTTTTTAAATTTTGTGCAAAGGTAAGCACTGGAGTTTCGCAAAATGTTATTAAAAAATAAAAATTTAACTCAATTTTGATTTTTACGTAAAAATTTAAAAGTCAAAACAATACGCCTTATCTGTCGGAAACCTTAAGATATTTTAACATATCCATACAAACTAAAAAACCGAATTTACAGTTCTGATACTGAAAAACTAACCTAAAATGTATTTTTAGTATGAACAAGATCCCCAAAATCTTAAGTCTGTTTGCTATTATGGCAGCAGTATTATTTACCATCGAAACCAAGGCACAAGATGAGGAAAAACCTCTGAAACCGGAATACCTGCGCCATTGGCGCATCGGATACGGACTCAATCTGGGCCTTCCTTTCGGCAATGATTACAATTTCAGTTTAGGAGCCGATGCCCGTTTGCAGTATGATATCACCACCAAAACATCGTTGGCTTTTACCACAGGTTATACCCATTTGTTCAGCCCTGATAAAGATTCCGGGTTTATCCCCGCAAAATTGGGCTTCAAGGCATTTTTAGGCAATCAGTATTATGTATTGGGAGAAGCCGGAGGCGCTTTCGGAACCACAAAAGAATTAGGCAATTCTTTTTTATGGGCACCGGGAATGGGAGTGGCTACCAAGCACATCGACATCAGTCTGCGTTATGAAAACTATTCCGATTTTGATCTGGGACAAATTTCACTGCGCCTGGCCTATGGTTTCAGTTCTAAAAAAATCAACAACTATCAAAACAAGAAGAAAAACAAAAAAACGCCACGTTAGGCCTACCGTCTGGACACACCACTAAAAAATAGTATACAGATAATGCTGATTGAAAAGATTTGCACTGATTCATATTCTTATTAAAAAACTTAGCCACGAATTCACTAATTATTTTGTATAAATTAGTGAATTCGTGGCTAGAATTTTATTTAAATATACGTATCCCGACGGGTACCACGTTAGGCATTTTTTTTATTTCTTCAACTGATCGCGATACATCGCAAAATTCGCTTTCACTTTCTCATCCAGTTCGGGTTCTTTAATATCAGTATGTTGCTGCATTTCTTCCCAGATGATTTTGGCCACCATGTAACGGGCCATTTCCTTGTCATCAGCCGGAATCACATACCAAGGGGCATGCGGTTTTGAGGTTTTGTTAATCGCCTCTTCATAATAACTCATATAATCATCCCAACGGTCACGCTCTTTTAAATCGCCGGGCGAGAATTTCCAGTGATGCTCTTCCTCTTCCAGACGACGGAGTAATCGTTTGCGCTGTTCTTCCTTGCTCATGTGGAAATAAAACTTCAACACGATCGTTCCGTTTTGTGCAATGTGCTTCTCGAAATTATTGATTTGTTCGAAGCGGTTTTCCCAGAAATCGGCAGGAATATCTTCCACTTTTTCAATTCCGGGTAAATTCTCGTTTAAAATATATTCCGGATGCACGCGGGTCACCAGCACATTTTCATAATGCGTACGATTGAAAACCGCGAACTTCCCTTTTTCGGGTAACGCCAGATAATGACGCCATAAATAATCGTGTTCGAGTTCGGTGGAATTGGGCGTTTTAAAACTGTGCACCACTACCCCACGCGGATTGAATTCCTTAAAAACTTCCCGAATCAGACTGTCTTTCCCCGACGTATCCATACCCTGAAGACAAATCAACACGCCGTATCGATTGTGCGCGTACATCACGTCCTGCAACTCACTCAGCTTGGCCTGAACCTTGTCGAGTTTGTCCTCCTTATCGTCATCATTAAGAGAAGTCTTCAGCTCGGTCGGAAAACCGGCTATTTTAAAAGTCGAGGTGATTTTAAAATCATCGGGATTAAATACTGCCATAATTTTCGGATTATATTCGTAAATATAAGTAATTTTAGGAGCTTGTTCCCGCTGTCCACTGTATCTTTTTTTGCCATTTGTGAAAGCAAAAAAAGGATGCCGTTCCCATCGGGGCTAAACCAAAAAAAGAACGTATGCATAAATTCACCCTGGAAATCCTGTTTCAGATTATCGGAATCGGTTCGGCTTCCGGACTTATCCATAAAGACAATCAGTTGTTTGTTATTGGCGACAACAGCGGTTATCTGTACGAATATCAAATCACCAATAATGAATTGAAACGGCATCCGTTAAGCGAAAATCTATCTGAAAACATACCCAAAAAAGACAAACCCGATTTTGAAGCTATAACCGAATTCGACGGAAAATTTTACGTGTTTGGCTCAGGATCCACCGAAAAAAGGAACAAAATGGTAACCCTTGACGCCAAATCGAAGGAAATCATCGCCACCACTGATCTGAGTGATTTGTATCTGGTCATGCAAACGTTTGCCGAATTACCACAAGACGACCTCAACATAGAAGGTGCCGTTTATAATGGATCGGAATGGTTTTTCTTCAATCGTGGGAATGGTGCCAAAGGAAAAAATATCATTTTCACGGTTCAGGGAAAAAATCTTACCGAAGAATTCAACATCATTTCCACCGAATTTGAACTTCCGAAAATAAAAGGCATCCGAGCCAGTTTTACCGACGCGGTTTTGGTTAACAAAAAAATCTACTTTTTAGCCACTGCCGAAAACACCAAATCAACCTATAATGACGGGGAAGTTATGGGCAGTTTGATTGGCCGCATCGATCTTGAAAAAATGAAAATCGATTTCACTCAGAAAATCACCGATACGCTGAAACTGGAAGGACTGACATTGTTTCAGGAAACGGATAAAGAAATTGTCTTCCTGCTTTGCGAGGACAACGATACTTCCGAATTAAAAACCGGTATTCATAAACTGGTTCTGAAAAAGAAGTAAGATTCTGAAAACCATAATCAAAAAGGAACTGCATTAAAACAGTTCCTTTTCATTTTTATAAAAACACTTATTACCCGTATACTTCGCTGCCCTGCTTTGCTTAGCTACTGCTTTCTGAACTGAACCATACCAATAAGATAATATTTTTCTCAATAAAAACACCTGGAATTCAGAATTTTATAGTAACTTTAAATATTCGGTTTAAATCATAAGCATATGAGAAACAAGACTTTAAAAGGAGTATTATTTGCAGGCTTACTGACTCTACTGTTCGCTTGTAATACCAAGAAAGAAGAACCCGCAACAGCAGTGGTTGACAAAGAACAGATAAAAAAAGAAATTCAGGCCAGAGAGGATGAATTTGCCGCGATTTATAATTCCGGAGAACTTAAAGATATAGGTTATTATGCAGAGGATGCGATAACCTTTTTTCAGAACCGGGCACCGTTGGTGGGCAAACAGGCCATCGTAGATTTTTTAAAATCCGATTTAACTTCCAATTCCAATAAAATTTCGTTTCAGACAAACGATGTTTTTGTATCAAGTGATGGGAATCAGGTTGTGGAAGTTGGTTATTACAAAGTAGTTGATTCTACGAACACTACCCTTAACAGCGGAAATTACATGAGTTTATTTGAAAAAAGAGATGGCAAATATGTATGCCTTAGAGACATGAGTGCTTCTGACATGCCGAGTAAATAAGGTTTGCAGAAGTTGTTTTAAAAAGCGAGTGAACGAAAATAATTTTTCGTCCACTCGCTTTTGTTTATTTATAGGGTAAAAAGTTCGGTTACTTAGCGTCTTCTTCCGCCGCCTCCACCGCCGCGACTCATCCCGCCTCCACCGCCACGACTCATTCCACCACTGCTAAAATTACTTGAACTGCTACTTCTGGTGCGGCCTGAACTCATTGAAGAGTTTGAGGTTGAGGGACGTGATGATGAAGATCCAAAATTAGATGTTCCTGTAGACGGACGCGTTGATGCAGAAGTCCCGGCCGATGGACGATTGGATGTTCCCGTAGATGGACGTGTTGATGCAGAAGCCCCACCTGAAGGACGATTCGATGTCCCAGCCGAAGGACGATTGGATGTCCCTGCAGTGGCTCTGTTACCTCCATCATACCTGCCACTGGCCTTATTATTTGCTACGGTATTGGATCTCATTTTATTATTATTGTAGTTATTATAACTATTCCTGTTATTAATAACAACGGTATTGCCGCCACCGTGGTAATGGCCTCCATAGTAACCACCGTGGTAATGATAATGATTATGACGATAAATACCAACAGCCATGATTGTAAATGCCGCAAAATAGGGCGGATAATAGCCGTAATAATAAGGCGGATAATAAGGCACATAGGCCGGAGAATACACATACTGTACGATTGGCACCTGTTCTACAACTACGGTAGTCGTTGACGTAGTTTGCTGAGTAACAGGTTCATTTCCGGTATACCCTGGATTAGCAGTTTCCTTACCTTTGGGCTCAATAACATAATCCTTTCCATACAAATCTTCATCACCAACAATCTGCAGCGAAACTTTACCGTTTTTATCTTTATCCACTAAAATTACCGCTACATCCTGTTCTTCAGTTTTACTGACCGCGACCTGGAGTATAAATGTAAAGGACGATTCTTTCTGTTTGGTAACCACCTTGATAAAGTCAACTTTTTTATCCAGATCCAAATCCAGGTTATTGATTCCCGTTTTTTGTTCATTTAACGATTTTTCAAAGCCTTCAATGGTTTTGGATTTTTGAAACAGATCCAATACCGCATAAAGATCCAGATTATCTCCCGGAAGACCTAACGCCGGTGGGTCTCCACTATCTTTAGTGTCTTGTGAATAAACGGATACATTCAGAACACTAATCAAAACAAATATGCTTATCCAATTTTTCATAAAAAAATCTTTAGTTACAACTTATCTGACTAAAGTTACAAAAAATAGTTCAAACATACTGAATAACAAATACTTATTACTTTCTATTCACTACTAACCTTCAAAAATGACGAAATCAAAACAAAAGAAAACCCCCAAACAATTGTAAAATCGTTTGGGTGTTTTTACTTGTATTAAAAGTGGCTGATTTAGTTCACGATTAACTTTTTAACTTCAACTTGTTTCCCTTTTTGGATTTTAACCATATAGACACCTGCACTCAGGTTGTTCTGATTAAACTCAATAAGATTTTCATCTGCCGTTTTTTCTGCCACTAAGTGTCCCAAAACGTCATAAACAACGATTCTTGATCCAGCCAAATCATCGCCTTCCACTGTAAAGTGACCGTTGGACGGATTCGGATATACATTGATTTCCTGCTTAGAAACAATCTCATCGTTGGAAAGTAGTGTGTTCACAGAGAAACTGTAATCAACTCCACCTCCAAAATCCGGATTGATTGTTTTAATGATATTGTTGGAAGCATCCAAAATTCTAACATATCCTGTACCTTGTGCACTGTTTGCCCACCACTGCAAACCGTCTTTACCCGAATCGTTGATTCTCAATCGGTAGCATCCATTAACAACCTGAGGTGACTGATAAGTATAAGTGTGAACTGTATTCGCTGCGGTAAACATTCTATTGTCTACAGATCCACCACTTGCATTGTTCAAGGTAAAATTGTTTTGTGTCGGATAATTATTTGTTCTCAACTGAATTTTGAATACCGATGGCATAACATCCGGTAAACTGAATTTCGAAACCACCTTATTATTATTGGTATACCCATCTGCACCACCATTAGCTGCAGTTATTCTGACAGTAAACTTATTATTCGTACTGTTAACCCCTACATTCCATAAATTACTTATCGGCAAAAGAACATCAGCGGTAGCCATCGAAGCCAACGAACCTGTCCAGGTATAGGTCTGGTGTGTTGCAGCATTATTAATCCAATATTCAAAAGCAACCGATGTTAACGCATTTGCTCCTGTATTTTTAAGGGTGATGATTGGTCTTTCACACATTGGATTAATTCTGGAGAATTCAGCATTATCGTTGTTTGGTGCTTTTACCTTCTCAATAGCTGCGTCTACTGTAAAGTTAGGCGCTCCATATCCAACAATTTGATGTGCCACTACGTAGTCATAAGCACCTGCCCCCGGAGCAGACGTTCTGTAATCCAAAGGAATAGTAGCTCCAGGAGTAACGTTTGGTGTCAAATCCTGTTCTTTCATTAATGATCTTTGGCCCGGACACCATCCTTGTCTGTCATAAACCCATGTTCCTCCTTGAGGGTAAATAGGATTTTCAGAACAACTTTGTGAAATTACCCAGTTGTATCTCTCCACGTTATTCATCAAAATTTTGTGATAAATCTGTCCTCCATTATTCTCAAATTCACCTTCATTACCATGTCCTGTAATTGACGATTTTAATTTGAATGAAGTGGCCGACGGACTGAAAACAAAGTTATTTGTTGTGAATTTTGAACCGTTGTTGATATTGGCAATACTAACATTCCCCATACGGTAATGCCCTTGCCATACCTGATCGTACTGTACTACATTTCTTGGAGGCGTTCCTACGATAAATAAAAACTCCAAATCCATTTCTTCCTGCCACTTACCTCCGTTAACTACCAATTGCTTGTTGCCTTTAAGTATTTTCACGTAATCGGACATGTCAAAGTACCATGTTTTTCCGTTTGGTCCTAAATCCAATCCGTTTCCATAAGGTGACACAAAGGAAACCAGCTCATTATAGAAAGGATATCTTTTGTAATAATTTAAATCCGTTATCGCTAAAGTTCCTTCCGGTATAATAGGAAGGGTGGTAATCAATGCTCCGGTATCACCATTATAAACATTTTCTGCTGTAGTATCAAACAAGAAAGTCGTAGACACTGTATTAATCACATCATTTCTCATAGGCACTATACCATCCATAGAAGTGATCGAATAATTTTTAACCGTTTTTTTGCTTCGCGGATAAGAAAAACGAGTTACTACATTCGTAACCGTTTGGTTATACGTTCCACGGTAAAAAGTAATATTCGGTAAAACAGAAGATTCTGTAAAAGTTGTTGTTAACTGATCGCCTCTTTCATAATCCCAGTTCAGATTTGTTCCTTGAGATACTACACCATTTTTAGCGTCAGTTACAGTCTGCCCGGTCAGTTCATCCAGTTTATAATATGCTACTAAGTTAGCATAATTAGGGTGTGTATTATCGATTGTCTTATTTTTCCAAGCTAACACATTTGCTGCAGACAACTCCGCATTCCAAACGGATAATTCCCTGATTCGCCCCATGTAGTTATTATTGTATGCCGGGGTGTATAATCTACCTAAAACAAAGTTCATGATATTCATCACTTTTGTTTTGCCCGTACCTGTATGCCACAAAGCGCCATTTAAATAAACATTCATCACGCCAGTGGTAGCATTTTTAGTAAAGGTCCAATGATTCCAAACATCTTTTATTACACTGGCTGAACCGTATGCTTTTTGCAGCCTGTCGAAAGTAGTTCCCACATAGCCGCAATCAAAATAAACATCCGAATTCCAAGGCATGTGGATATTTAACTGTCTTTCATCGGTATTGTTATTCGAGTACCCATAAATAATACTGTTACTTACAGGCATTGCGCTATCTCCTTTAGTCCAGAAACTCACTGTAACCTGGTTGTTGATCGTGTTGAAAAATTGCGTACCAATGTCAACGTATCCACCACCGGAAACATTAATCGAGGCATTATTACTTGCTGTAAGTACTCTGGTTTGAATATTAGAGAATCCTAAAAACTCAATATTGGATCCGTTTGTCCCGTTAGTAAAGGACATTTCAATGATGATGTTATTAGTTCCGTTCCAGTTAAACGGCGTATGGAACTGAATTCTGTTCGCACCGTTCACAAAAGTATAGTCTCTGAAAAACACTTCAGTAAAACCATTAAAGTCTAGTGCACTGGCCTGCATACTGGTTGCAGAGCTAATTTTCATTTTTATTTTCAGGAATTTCGCCAGTCCGCCGCTATTTGCTACATTTAATCTGATGGCATTAATATTACCTGCAGTAAACCCGGCAGCCGTCAATTGAGCAGCTGTAATAAGCATTTGCGATCTTCCGCTTTTCAGGTTAGTTTTAACCAAATTTGCCATTAAAACACTACCGTTCCCAACCTGATATGTATTTTCAGAAGTCGTAGAATTTAACACCACATTTTTCTGAGTAAAATCATAATGATCATACGTTTGCTGTGAGGTGTAAGGGAAGGAAGTTCCTGTAAAACCGGTGATTGTGTAGTTAGGCTGCTTGAAAAGTGCTTTTTCAACTTTTGTACTATCGCCTATAAATGTATTAACCGAGTAATCCCATTCGCCACACCCCGTCACACCGTCTTCCGGCCCATTTCTTACCGTTGCGTTTCGGCATCGAAGGTTGTACTTAAGAATTATCTTTTCGAAAGTTAAACTTGCATTGTTAGGAAAACCGATTACGGTATCTCTGGTGATGCTGTTGTGATTAAAGGCCTGCACCCTGATGGTATCACCGACACTCTGTGCCGACATCAGATTGACCTGAATCAGAACAAAGAATAAGAGTAGTAATTTCCTCATAGTTAATTTGGTTTTAGTTGTTTTTTGAATTTTTATTCAAATTAACAAAATTTACATCCCATAAATTCAACAAATTAACCCAAAAACAGCTGTTTTCTCAGTTTGTAACAAAAAAACAACAGAGTGTTTTTTATCTTAATAAAGTGTTAAGATTCCCTTTATTATTCACAATAAAAACAATATCTTTTTCATTATTTTACGATCTCACCCTAAAATTCAGGAAAATCATAACAAAACCAAATCATTGATTTCCAATTAAAAAACTAAAAACCATTATATCCCCATGCAAAAAAGAACCCGATAGCATAAAACTATCGGGTTCACTTTTTAATGTTTTTTTGGTATTTTATTTTTCAATCTCTTTCAGACTCTCCATTTTCTTGTGAGCTAAGAAACCTTTAATATCTTCGAAATGCTCTTTCACGCGTTTGTGACCAAACTCGAAAACTTTTTCCGCCAATCCGTCAAGGAAATCACGATCGTGAGATACTAAGATTAACGTTCCGTCAAAATCTTTTAAAGCATCTTTGATGATGTCTTTGGTTTTCATATCCAGGTGATTCGTTGGCTCATCCAGAATCAGAACGTTTACCGGTTCCAACAACAATTTTATCATGGCCAAACGTGTTTTTTCTCCACCGGAAAGCACTTTTACTTTCTTCTGAATATCATCGCCTTTAAACATGAACGCGCCTAACAAATCTTTAATTTTTGTACGAACGTCACCAACCGCAATCTGATCGATGGTTTCGAAAATTGTCATTTCACCGTCTAATAATGAAGCCTGATTCTGTGCAAAATAACCTATCTGAGCATTGTGACCTACCTCTAATTTTCCACCGTCAAAATCAATCTCCTTCATGATAGCTTTAATCATGGTCGATTTACCTTCACCGTTTTTACCTACGAAAGCTACTTTTTGTCCGCGTTCGATTACCAGGTTCGCATCTTTAAACACCACATGGTCACCATAGGATTTCGACAAACCATCCACAACAACAGGATATTGTCCTGAACGTGGCGATGGCGGGAATTTTAATTTTAATGCCGATGTATCTACCTCATCTACCTCAATTGGGACAATTTTTTCCAACATTTTCACACGCGATTGCACCGATTCTGTTTTTGAAAAAGTACCTCTAAAACGATCAATAAAAGCTTGATTTTCTGCAATGAATTTCTGTTGCTCGTCGTACGCTTTTTGTTGATGAATTCTTCTGTCTTTTCGCAATTCTAAATATTCAGAATACACGGCTTTGTAATCGTAAATCCTACCCATAGTAACTTCAATAGTTCTGTTGGTAATATTATCAACAAAAGTTTTATCATGGGAAATTACCATTACCGCTTTCGCCGAATTAATCAGGAAATCCTCCAGCCACTGAATACTTTCGATGTCCATGTGGTTCGTGGGCTCATCCAGAAGAATCAGATCGGGTTTTTTCAAAAGGATTTTAGCCAATTCGATACGCATTCTCCAACCTCCGGAAAATTCGGATGTCGAACGAGTAAAATCTTCTCTTTCGAAACCAAGGCCTTTCAGTACTTTCTCTACTTCCGCTTCATAATTTACTTCTTCGATTGAATAGTATTTCTCGCTTAATTCAGAAACACGTTCGATCAGTTTCATATAACCATCACTCTCGTAATCGGTACGGATGGTTAACTGCTCATTAATCTCGTCAATTTCCTTCTTCATATTCAAAACATCCGCAAATGCTTTTGATGCTTCTTCGATTACGGTACAATCATCGGAAGTCAACAAATGCTGAGGCAAATAAGCAATTACAGCATCACTCGGAGCCGAAATTCCGCCACGGGTAGGTTTGTTTTCACCGGCAACTATCTTCAACAACGTCGATTTTCCCGCGCCGTTTTTCCCCATAAGGGCAATTTTATCATTTTCATTGATGGCAAAAGTCACATCACTGAACAATGTGGTTCCGCCAAATTCTACGGCGATATCGTTTACTGTAATCATTTTTAGACTGTTAGATTCTTAGATTGTCGGATTAATGAACAATCAAATTTTAAAGGTGCAAAGATAGTTGAATTAGATTATTAGACAATTAGATTGTCAGATTGTTAGATTTATTAAAATGAATAATTCAGTAACTTTGATAGATTCAAAATTCCTTCATCATGAAAAAAGTAAAATTCACAGTAGCTATTGATGCTCCAAGAGAAAAAGTATGGAATGTGTTGTGGAACGATGACACGTATAAAAAATGGACTTCGGTTTTCAGTGAAGGATCCAAAGCGGTTTCCGATTGGAAAGAAGGTTCTAAAATACATTTTCTGGACGCGAACAACAACGGAATGTACAGCATGATAAGCAAGTATGTTGACAATGAAACCATGAATTTTACGCACATCGGCAACATTAAAAATGGAGAGGAACAACCGCAGGACGAAACCACGCAAAGCTGGTCGGGTTGTACGGAAAACTATTTGCTGACTGACGCCAGTGGAGGAACATTGCTTTCGGTTGAAATGGACATGACAGAAGAATTCATCAATTATTTCAATGAAAAATTTCCTCTGGCTTTGGATTTTGTGAAAAAACTTGCAGAGGCGTGAATAAATAACTCAGAATTCGCTAAACTGTACTAAAAAGATTATTTTCGTATTGAATAAAAAATTCATTTCATGAAGA
The DNA here is from genome assembly GCF_000498535.1 of Flavobacterium limnosediminis JC2902. GTDB lineage: Bacteria > Bacteroidota > Bacteroidia > Flavobacteriales > Flavobacteriaceae > Flavobacterium > Flavobacterium limnosediminis. The sequence goes on from NZ_AVGG01000019.1 coordinate 159,648, forward strand.
AAATCTTTACTCTTGTATTTCTTGTAAGTTTTTGGACTTTGATGGCTATCAATACGACAAAAGTAACCTGCCCTACTGTTACCGCAACACCTTTGTCTGAAACGCTGTGCAGTGGACAAACAACCAATATCCAACTTAGCAGTAATGTAGCCAACACGACTTACTCTTGGAATGTTATACCGTCCGGTGTTTCGGGCTGCTTTAGTGGTTCCGGAAATTCAATTAATCAAACGTTAACTACTACAGGATTTTCCTCTGGATCTGTCACTTACATAATTACTCCCTATGCAGATGCCTGTACAGGCGTTTCAATCACAGTTAGTATTACCGTAGACCCAAGACCTGAAATTTTCGCCCCAACCTTACCACAATCAATTTGTAGTGGAGAAAGTACAGGAATTTCTATTTTCAGTGCAATCCCCGGGACAACCTTCACATGGAATATCGTTCAAAACGGAGTAACCGGTGCAATGGCCGGAAGCAGCAGTACGTATCCATTACACATTAGTGACATTTTAACCACCACGGGAAATACTTCAGGCACGGCAATCTACACAATAATACCATCTCTTAACGGATGTTCCGGAAATCCGGTAACCATAACATTAACTGTTAATCCTCTACCGGATATTAATATACCAGACGGACTTATTTGCATGGATGAATCCACAAACACTGTCCTTACTCCTTATGTATTAGACACCAGCTTATCAACTTCTGATTATATTTTTCAATGGTATTTTAACGGAAACCTTATTCCTGAAGCAGAAAACAGTACGTATTCGGCTGATAGTGCCGGAGACTATCGGGTTATCGCCACGAATACAACAACAGAATGCACGTCAACAGCAACTACCAATGTAATTGAATCTTACCCCGCACAATCTGCAAGTGCAACCTATGAGGAACAGTTCGACGGCAATTATACCGTAACCGTAACAACAAATGGAAGCGGAACTTATTTATATCAGATGGATGCCGGAGTATTACAAACCTCAAATGTATTTACTGGTGTTCTTTTCGGACAACATGCGATTCATGTAACGGACAGCAATGGTTGCTCCGACCTGATGCTAAATCTTGATTTACCTGAAATCATTCAGCAGGATTTAGCCATCAGTCCAAACCCGGTGACCGACATTTTAACGATCAATAACGATCAAATCATTACTAAAGTCATCGCTCTGAATCACTTGGGACAACTTGTTTTTGAAAAAGAATCCAACAGCAAAAACGTGCAGATCGATTTATCGGTCTTAAATGCCGGAATCTATTTCATAATCATTGATTCCGACAAAACAGAGACCCTTAAAATTGTGAAAAACTAGAAATCATCTTTCATACAAATACAAAAAGCTTCAATAGTATTGGAGCTTTTTTTGTTCCGATCACTTTCCCAATCCACATTTCCGATTTTTAAGATTAACAAACTTTTAGCAATACTGCTTTGAAATTTTCAGTAAAATTGCTTGATATATCAAACAATTAAAAATGAAGAGAATAATTATATCAACAGCCTTTTTATTTGCAGTCGTTACAGGATTGGCGCAGACAAAACCCAGAGCACGCGATTTGGGAGTCCCGCTCCAAGGAACTCCCGGAAAAAACAATGCCATCACTGATGTGCCCGGCCTCGAAGTAGGCTACAAAACCATAGTTGAAGGTAGCGGGAAATTGGAACCGGGAAAAGGTCCGATTCGCACAGGAGTTACCGTGATTCTTCCCAAAGGAAAAACAGCAAAAAGCTACCCTGCCGCCTGGTACAGTTTAAACGGCGACGGTGAAATGACCGGAATCCCAAACATTGAAGATTACGGATTAGGGTATGGTCCTATCGGAATTACAAACACGAACAGTGTGGGGACGGTTAGGGATGCCATCGGAGAATGGAGTTACAGGAAATTTTCGGAAGGCGATTTCATTGATTTTTCCTTCGGATTGCCAATTGTGGCCGAAACTTGGGACGGATTACTAAATGACATCAACGGTTTTCACGTAAAAAAAGAACACGTTTGGGAAGCACTGGACAATGCAAAAACAGGCCCGATTCAGGAAGGTAACGTGGGTGGCGGAACCGGAATGGCGCTCTATCATTTTAAAGGCGGTAACGGAACGGCTTCCAGGACGTTTACCATCGACGGCAAACAATACACGCTGGGGGTTTTCATTCAGGCCAATTTTGGTGGAAGATCAGATCTGATGATATCCGGAGTACCTGTCGGAAAGGAAATCAAAGACTACAAACCCATTTTCAATAATCCGAAACGAAAAGACGGTTCGGCAATCGTAATCGTGGCAACCGATGCTCCGCTTCTGCCAAATCAGCTAAAACTGGTAGCAAAGCGTGTTGCCCACGGAATCGCGCGAACGGGAACTTTTTCCAATGACAGTTCGGGAGAAATCTTTTTAGCGCTTTCCACAGCCGAACCAAAAACAGATGAAAACGAAACGATGCAAACCTGGAATGTATTGCCGAAAGAAAAATTAAATCCGATTTTCAGAGCTACCGTGGAAGCTACCGAAGAAGCCATCATCAACACCTTAGTGGCTGCCGAAGACATGGAAGGCATCAATAACAATAAAATATTTGCTTTGCCTCACAGTCTTTTACAGACTATCCTGAAAAAATACAACCGCTATAAAAAATAAATAAAAAAAGCTTCAACAATGTTGAAGCTTTTTTTAAACAATTCTTCGGAATTTAAATATTCATGCGGAATTCTTCTATCACAGGATTGGCTTTTGCAAAATCCGTTTCCTGAATAAACAGTTCCACCGCCGAACCTGAAGTTCCAAAACCGGCCAGTTTTGCCGATTGGATGTTATTTTTCAAAAGCGTTTCCACTCCTGCTTCTTCAATTTTAGCCTGCAATGCCAATGCTAAAATCTCGCTCCCCGAAAACACTTTCATTAATCCCATCTTGTCTTAATTATTTATATATTCTTTAGTAGCATATTCTTTAGCGGCCAAATAACGCTCGGCATCCAAAGCAGCCATACAACCTGTTCCCGCTGCAGTTACCGCCTGACGGTATACGTGATCGGCAGCATCTCCGCCTACAAATACACCCGGAACATTTGTTTTAGCAGTACCAGGTTCATTAATAATGTAACCCGTTTCATCTAAAGTCAGATAATCTTTGAAGATATCGGTATTCGGTTTGTGACCAATGGCAACGAAAAATCCAGTCGCCGGAATTTCCTTAATTTCTCCGGTTGTCTTATTTTTTGCAAGAACACCTGTTACCACGTTTCCATCCCCTAAAACTTCTTCAGTTTCAGTATGCAAAAGAATTTCGATATTTTCTGTTTTGCGAACGCGCTCTTCCATGATTTTAGAAGCACGGAATTTTTCACTACGCACCAACATCGTTACTTTTTTACACAATTTAGATAAGTAATGTGCCTCTTCACAAGCACTGTCCCCTGCTCCAACAATCACTACTTCCTGATTTCTGTAGAAAAATCCGTCGCAAACCGCACAAGCAGAAACGCCTCCACCCATTTGCAGGTAATGTTGTTCCGAAGGCAATCCTAAATATTTTGCAGAAGCTCCTGTTGAAATAATAACTGTTTCACAGTGAATTTCTTTGGTATCATTTATCCATACTTTATGTACATCTCCGGAGAAATCGACTTTGGTTGCCCAGCCGTCACGAACGTCGGTTCCGAAGCGTTCTGCCTGCTTTTGCAACTCAATCATCATTTCCGGACCGGAAATTCCGTCCTGATAACCCGGAAAGTTTTCCACTTCATTTGTTGTTGTTAACTGACCACCCGGCTGAGTTCCCTGGTATAAAACTGGATACATGTTTGCTCTGGCAGCATAAATCGCCGCAGTATAACCTGCTGGACCAGAACCTATAATAAGACATTTGATTTTTTCTATAGTATCAGACATGATTGTATTGTGTTTTTAATATTTTCAAGTTCACAAATGTAAGTTTTAATTAAAAAAGTTCCTCAAAAAAGATATCAGATTTAACTATTCAAAAATAATTTATATTTATTTGTGAAAATATTTTGGAAATAAAATATTAGCTCTATATTTGCACCACAATTACACGGGGTGTAGCGTAGCCCGGTCATCGCGCCTGGTTTGGGACCAGGAGGTCGCAGGTTCGAATCCTGCCACCCCGACAAACAAATCCTTTCAGTTTTGCTGAAGGGATTTTTTGTTTTTAGGAAAATTCAAGCTCGCTTGAAATTTTCAAAAAACAAAAAAGACCAAAAGTTTTGCAAAAAACTTTAAAGGATTTATTTAGCAACAAACCCAAAACAGGATCATGAAATAATCCTGCAAAAAAAGAATACATTCAAAATTGAATCTTATCTAAACAAAAGAAAATCACAGAAACTTTAAACGATTTTTTTAGCATCAAACCCAAATCAGGATCATGAAATAATCCTGCAAAAAAGGAATACATTCAAAATTGAATCTTATCTAAACAAAAAAAGCATAAACTTTAAAAGGATTTATTTAGCAACAAACCCAAAACAGAATCATAAAATAGCCCTGCCGAATTAACAGATTAATTTGAGATTCGCTTTATAGCTGTATCTTTGAAAACCAATTTCAAAAACATGAAAACAAAAATGAAATACTTCATTGCTTTAGCATTTATGCTTTTCAGCATGACTGCTTCGTTCGCTCAACAAACCAAGAAAACGCAAAAAGCAATTATCAAAACCACCATTACCTGCGATCACTGCAAAGAGTGCGAAACCTGCGGACAATTATTTGAAAAAACATTGCTTCGCGAAAAAGGAATACAAATGGTTACCCTGAACGTGGAGGAAATGACCATAGAAGTCATTTTCAATTCCAAAAAAACAGATTTAACCGCAATCAGGAATGCAATCAGCAACTTAGGCTATGACGCGGACGGGGTTAAAGCCAGTCCTGAAGGTTATGAAAAACTTGACGGATGCTGCAAAGTTTAAACTATAAAATCAAATCCCTTCTGTTTCCAGAGGGGATTTTTGTTTGTATTAAATAAGACCTTTTTCATTTATAATCCGGCTCATACATTTTACTTTTGATAAAAGCGCGGATATCTTTCGGTTTGTCAACACCCGCTACTCCGCTATTAAAAATTTCTTCGGCTATTTTTTCGGCTACATTTACAGAAACCTCCAAGATATTATCTACATGCGGGTAAATTAAGCCTTTCTCAAAATCTTCATCTGATATTTGTGCTGCAACAGCTTCGGCAGCAACAATCAGCATTTCGTCGGTAATTCTTTTAGCCTCGGTTGCAAATATCGCCAGACCCATCGCCGGAAAAATAAAGACATTATTCCCTTGTCCGGGTGTAAAGGTTTTCCCCTCATACGTTACAGGGGCAAATGGGCTTCCACTTGCAAAAATGGCTTTTCCTTTACTCCACACATAAGCTTCTTCGGCAGTGCATTCAGAATGGGATGTGGGATTGGAATACGGAAAAATAACAGGCTGTTCATTTACCAGACTCATATTCTCAATAACCTGTTGGTTAAAAGCGCCTCCAACGGTACTTACACCAATAATGGCCGTGGGTTTTATTTCAAGAACAGCCTCAGCAAAATCGCTTACGAACACACTTTCGTGCGCAAAAGATTTTTGATGTTCAGCGAGGTCAGTTCTCGATTTTACGAGCAATCCGTTAACGTCAAACATCCAGATTCGCTTTAGCGCTTCCTCTTCACTTAAACCGTCTTTTTTAAATTTCTGCACCAGCATATTCGCGATTCCAAAGGCTGCTGCCCCTGCACCGAGAAAAAGAAAACGCTGCTCCCGGAACGTTTTTTTCATAAGTCGGCTAATCGCAATAAAACCAGCCGTAGCAATAGCCGCAGTCCCCTGAACATCATCATTGAAAGTACTGATTTTATATCGGTATCTGTCTAAAATCCTAATGGCATTAACTCCTGCAAAATCTTCCCATTGGATGCAGATTTTCGGAAAAACTTCATTTATTGCCACTACGAATGCATCAATAAAATCATCATATTCCTTACCTGTAACTCTTTTTTGTTTTAAACCGGAATAAAGCGGATCTTTCAAAAAAGCTTCATTATTTGTTCCTACATCCAAAACAATTGGTAAGGTATATTCCGGCGGCACTCCGGCACAACTGGTATACAGAACCAACTTCCCGATGGGAATGCCGATTCCGGAAATCCCTAAATCACCAAGTCCAAGAATACGTTCCCCGTCAGTGACTACGGTAAAGCGCACATTGTCATACGGCCAGTTTTTCAGAATTTCCTTGATACGGTCTTTCTGATTGATGGAAATAAAAAGACCTCTGGGGCGTCTTGCAATATGCCCCAATCTCTGACAGGCTTCCCCAACAGTTGGAGTATAAACCAAAGGCAGATAGACCGAAGGTTTACCGATAACCGTTCTGAAAAACAAGGTTTCATTCGTATCATACAGACTCATCAGATAAACATATTTATCGATGGGTTCATCAAAATTACCAAGTTGTTCATTCACCCGCAGCATCTGAGTTTCCAGTGTTTCTATATTATCAGGCAACAACCCTTCTAAGCCATATTCCTCCCTCTCCGCTTTTGAAAATGCTGTTCCTTTATTTGTTCGGGAGTCGCGCAATAACGAATAACCTTTTCTTTTTTCCATTTTTAAACAATATTGATGATTAAAATTATTCCAACAAGATGCTTTGGGCTTGAAGTGATTTTTAAATGAATCTTCTTTTTTAACAGTCGAAAAGAGGCTATTTGCAATCGATATTAAATAAAAAACATAGTAAATCAGGTGATTTTATAACGGAATTGACATAGTAAATTTAACGATAATATTATTTTAATCGTAAGAAAAAACATTTTTGTAGTTGATTGGATGTTTTTAAAAGACGACCACATCATATCACATTTGGATCAACTCAAATATTGATGATTCCGAAAAAAATGACGGATGTTGTAAAATTTAAACTATAAAATTAAAGTTCTCAAATCCTTTCTGTTTTCAATAGGGATTTTTTGTTTGCATTCCTTACCGATAATCGTTTTTTCAATTGATAAATTCCTATTTTTGCCAAGATAAATTAACAAACGATTTTATGCTGATTATTGGAATTGCCGGTGGCACCGGGAGCGGAAAAACAACCGTGGTTCATCAGATTATGAATGAACTTCCGGAAGCCGAGGTGGGAATCATTTCTCAGGATTCTTACTACAAAGCCACTCACAATCTGAGTTTCGACGAACGTGCGTTGATTAACTTCGACCATCCCCGGGCCATCGATTTCGAATTGCTTGTAAGTCACCTTAAAGATTTAAAGGAAGGAAAAACCATCGAACAACCGATATATTCCTTTGTTACCCACAACCGAACTGACGATACCATCGTTACCCACCCACGAAAAGTAATGATTGTGGAAGGCATCTTAATCCTTACCAATCCGGAACTGCGTGAAATGTTTGACGTTAAAGTTTTTGTTCATGCGGATTCCGATGAGCGTCTGATCCGTCGTGTAAAACGTGATATTGCCGAGCGAGGCCGTGATATGGAAGAAGTTTTAAACCGTTATCAGAACACTTTAAAACCGATGCATCAGCAATTTATCGAGCCTACCAAAGCCTTTGCCGATATCATTATTCCGAACGATAAACACAACACGGTAGCCATTGATGTGGTTCGTGCGGTAATCAATCAGCGAATCGCTTAATTTTCATATATTTAACACGATGAAAAAAGCATTTCAAAATTTAGCTATCCGCTATCCGTTTCTGAAAATCTTCGGGAACCGATATGTGTTGGTTTCGCTTTTTTTTACAATTTGGATGCTTTTTCTGGACAACTACTCCTATCTCGAACATCGCGTTTTAAATAAGGAAATCGACGAACTCGAAGACAATAAAAAATACTACCAGGACGAAATCAAAAAGGACAACAGCAATATCAAAAAGCTGAAAAACCCGGGACAGGTAGAAAAATATGCTCGCGAGAAATACTACATGAAACGCGACAACGAAGACATTTATATTATAGAATTTGAAGGTGAAGCTCCTGATGGAGGTGCTGAATAACCCAAAACACACACTATGAGCGAGAAGCTGTTTACTGAATTTGAAGGTGTTTCTTCCAAACAATGGAAAAACCAGATTCAATATGAACTGAAAGGTGCCGATTACAACGAAACACTGGTTTGGGAAAGTCCGGAAGGCATAAAAGTGCGTCCGTTTTACCATGCCGATGAAGACAAAAAAACCTTTCCGGCCAATACCGAAGCAACTAATTTTAAAATCGTACAGGATATTTTTGTACATGATTTGGACAAATCCATTGCAAGAGCGTTGGAAACTTTATCGCGAGGCGCCGAAAGTATTCGTTTTACATTAGAAAATGAATCGGTTGACATTACTAAATTACTGACTTCACTTCCGCTTGAAACGACTCCGATTTACATTTCGATGCATTTCTTATCGGAAGATTTCATTAAAAAAATTGATGAAATTGCGGCAAAACATTCGGCAACCATTCACGTTTTAGCTGATCCGATCGGACAATTCGCTAAAGACGGTAACCTGTTTTCCAACGTGGAAGGCGATTTTGCTATTTTAAATAATCTGGTAAAAAGTTGTACCAATATTCAGTTCTTAAGCATCAATGCGGCTTTGTATCAAAACGCGGGAGCCAATATGGTTCAGCAATTGGCCTACACTCTTGCCCATGCCAACGAATATTTTAATCGTATTGCCAATTTCAACCAACAAGTAACAATTAAGGTCGCTGTCGGAACGAATTATTTCTTTGAAATCGCGAAATTGAGAGCATTACGCTTATTATTCAATACCTTGGCAAAAGAATACAACAACGAAATCAGTTGTCATATCATCGCAACGCCAACCAAACGCAACAAAACCTTATACGATTATAACGTAAACATGCTTCGTACCACAACCGAATGCATGAGTGCCATTTTAGGAGGTGCCGATGCGGTTTCGAACTTGGCCTATGATGCAATTTACCATAAAGACAATGAGTTTGGCGACCGAATTTCGCGTAACCAATTACTGGTTTTAAAACACGAAAGTTATTTCGATAAGGTAAACAATCCGGCAGACGGTGCCTATTATATTGAAGTGTTAACCGAACAATTAGCAGAGAAAGCACTGATTTTATTCAAAGACATCGAAGCGAACGGTGGTTTCATTACACAATTAATCGAAGGAAACATTCAGCGAAAAATTAAGGAAAGTGCCGAAAAAGAGCAGGACTTGTTTGACAACGGTAAGGAAATCTTATTGGGGACCAACAAATATCCGAACAAAGACGACCGTATGCACCATGAATTGGAACTGTTCCCGTTCGTAAAAACCAATCCGCGTAAAACGTTAATCACACCGATTATTGAAAAACGATTGGCGGAGAAATTGGAACAGGAACGATTGGAAACGGAAAAATAGACAGCAGAAGGCAGTCCCGATAGCTATTGGGAACAGATAGCAGAAATAACGACAACAAAGAAATCGTACATTACTTCACTGAAAACCAAAAAAATATGGAAGCCATCAGACAATTCGTTACCGTAAAAAATCATCAGATAAACATCACGTTACCGGATGATTTCAATGCCGAAGAAGTAGAGGTGATTATTTTGCCGAAACACAATGATTTTCAGATTCCGCAATGGCAAGTTGATCAGGTAAGGGAAAGAACTGAAAAATATCTTAAAAACCCATCAAGCGCACAAGACATTGATGATTTTTTAAAAGAGATTGAAGGTGAATTATAACGTAAAAATTTTAGAAGAAGCCCGATTCGATTTTATAGAAAGCTTTGAATATTATAAAGAAATCAATCTTAAACTTGGTGAACAGTTTAAGAATTCCTTTAAAAGAAGTTTGAAAACCATCAAATCCAATCCTTTGCTTTTTCAAATCAGATATAACAACACGAGAGTGATTTTTGTAAAATCTTTTCCATATCTGATACATTTTAGTTTAGAAGGTGACACTATTTTAATAAAAGCTATTTTTCATACGTCCAGAGACTCCAAAATTTGGATTACAAGAAAATAAAACAATTTTTTTAGCATTTGCAAAAAATGAGAAAAGACATTCAACATATCAAATTAGAAACTTCAGAAGTTAAAAGTTCGCAATCACAAGAGCAAAACTTTGTAACCGCTGAAGGCATCGAAGTAAAACAAACCTATTCCGAAGCGGATTTGGAAGGTTTGGAACATTTAGGTTTCGGAGCCGGTTTTGCACCGAATTTACGCGGACCGTATGCTACTATGTACGTACGCCGACCTTGGACCGTGCGCCAGTATGCCGGTTTCTCCACCGCAACCGAAAGTAACGCGTTCTATCGCCGTAACCTGGCTGCCGGACAAAAAGGATTATCCGTAGCTTTTGACTTGGCAACACACCGAGGCTATGATTCCGATCACGAGCGCGTGGTTGGCGACGTTGGAAAAGCCGGAGTAGCCATCGACTCGGTGGAAGACATGAAAATCCTTTTCGATCAGATTCCATTGGGCGAGATGTCGGTTTCCATGACCATGAACGGAGCGGTATTGCCTATTATGGCGTTCTACATCGTAGCTGCCGAAGAACAGGGCGTTGATGCCAAACTACTTTCGGGTACGATTCAAAACGACATTCTAAAGGAGTTCATGGTGCGTAACACCTACATCTACCCTCCTACACCATCGATGAAAATCATTGCTGATATTTTCGACTATACCAGCAAAAAAATGCCAAAATTCAACTCGATTTCCATTTCAGGTTACCACATGCAGGAAGCCGGAGCTACCGCCGATATTGAATTGGCATATACTCTAGCCGACGGACTGGAGTACATCCGCACCGGATTGGCAGCAGGAATGAAAATCGACGAATTTGCTCCGCGTTTATCATTCTTCTGGGCGATTGGGATGAACCATTTCATGGAGATTGCCAAAATGCGCGCCGGTCGTATGCTTTGGGCAAAACTCTTGAAACAATTCGAACCGCAAGACGAGAAATCATTAGCACTACGAACACACTGCCAGACTTCCGGGTGGAGTTTAACCGAGCAGGATCCTTTCAATAACGTGGCACGTACTGCCATTGAAGCAGCAGCAGCAGCTTTCGGAGGGACACAATCCTTACACACAAATGCACTAGACGAGGCGATTGCCTTACCAACCGATTTCTCAGCGCGTATTGCCCGTAACACCCAAATTTTTTTACAGGAAGAAACCAAAATCTGTAAAACGGTTGATCCGTGGGCGGGAAGTTATTACGTGGAAAGCCTAACCAAAGAAATCGCGGATAAAGCCTGGGCTTTGATCGAAGAAGTGGAATCCTTGGGTGGTATGACCAAAGCGATTGAAGAAGGGATTCCGAAACTTAGAATTGAAGAAGCTGCAGCGCGTAAACAGGCGCGTATTGACAGCGGACAGGATATTATCGTTGGGGTGAATAAATTCCGTCTGGAAAAAGAAGACCCATTACACATTTTAGAAGTAGACAACCAAACCGTTCGTGCAGAACAGATTGAGCGACTGGAAAACATAAAAGCAACCCGAAACACCCAAAAAGTACAGGAATGTTTAGCAAAACTAACGGCTTGTGCACAAGGTGGAGAAGGTAACTTATTGGATTTAGCGGTAGATGCAGCACGTAACAGAGCCACTTTAGGTGAAATCAGTGATGCATTGGAAGCCGTTTTCGGAAGATATAAAGCACAAATCAGATCTTTTAGCGGCGTGTACAGCAAAGAAATTAAAAACGACGAAAGCTTTGAAAAAGCAAAACAGTTGGCCGACGAATTCGCAAAAAAAGAAGGCCGTCGTCCTCGTATTATGATTGCAAAAATGGGTCAGGACGGACACGATCGTGGCGCGAAAGTAGTCGCTACCGGTTATGCCGATGTAGGTTTTGACGTGGATATTGGTCCGCTTTTCCAAACCCCAGCCGAAGCAGCCAAACAAGCGGTGGAAAACGACGTACATATTTTAGGCGTTTCCTCTCTTGCCGCGGGACACAAAACGTTGGTTCCGCAGGTTATTGAAGAACTGAAAAAATACGGTCGTGAAGACATTATGGTTATTGTGGGCGGGGTGATTCCGGCGCAGGATTACCAGTATTTGTTTGACGCGGGTGCGGTAGCGGTTTTTGGTCCAGGGACTAAAATCAGTGAAGCGGCCATTACTATTCTGGAGGTTTTACTGGAAGATTAAATTATATAATGTAAAAAGAGCGGCACTTGCCGCTCTTTTTGTTTCCAACAAGATTACTTTTTCTTGTTTCCTTTTTTCTTAGCCTTAGAATCGTTTCCTTTTTTGTTTTTTGCTTTCTTCTTTGGTGCCAGCAATTCTTTCTTAGCCTTTAATCGCTTTTCGATTTCTTCCATTTCATAGGAAATGTCATTGGTAAAAGATAAAAGCTTCACTTCTTTTAGTGTTTTTAACGCTTTTTTGATTTCTCTTTTTCGTTCCAAAAGCAATACGGTTTTCAGCAAAACCTCCGCTTTATTGATTCCTTTGATTGTCAATGCGAAGGTTATCAGCTTTTCTGCTTCCTCAAAATCTTCATTTACCAACAAGGTTTGGATATAATGCGGATAAACTTCCAAGGCATGGATATCAACCGCAATCGCCTGTTGAAAATAATCTTTCGCCACTTCGTAACGCTGTAATTGCTCGGAATACACACGACCGTACAAACATAAAGCCATAGTATTTTTGGCATCATAAGACAAAGCATAATCCAAAGATTCAACCGTTTCCTCTAAGGAATACGGGTAATTGTCCAATGCCTGAAATAAGTATTTATCTATTGATTTCATTATACAATTCTTTTTTTAATCGCTGTCGTTCAGCTTTGATTTTCTTTTCTTCTTTTTGTTTCTTAAAATCAGAACCTTCAAAAGTCCGGATTGGATTCCCTCTTTCAATCTGAAGTTGATTCGTCCACTGTGTCTGAAACTGATTTTTTATCTGTAAAACCGATTCTTCCTTCAGTTTTTGTAGTAAACGTTCCGTCGCCAGTTTTTTATTCTGATGCTGCGAACGGGAATCCATACTGACAACACTCAAACCCGTAGGCAAATGTGTGGCCCTGATAGCGGAACTCACTTTATTAACATGTTGCCCGCCCGCTCCGGAACTTCGCATCGCCTGATACTGAATATCCTTCTCGGAAAATACCATCTCTTTTGACTTCTCAATTTCAAAAATCCCGATAAACCAATTTTTCCGTTTATGAAATTTCCTGAAAGTACTCTTTCCGATCCATTGAATTGTTCCGATCCAGGAAGCTGTAAAGTCAGCGGCAGTATTGCCTTCAAGCAAAATGATCGCCGAATCCACCGTTCCATTTTCCGAACCTGCTTCGTGTTGCAAAACTGTTGCTTTCAGATTCAAAGCTACAGCCTCCTGCAACACTTTCTTTAGTACCTGAGCAGCCACCCAAGTACATTCCGCAGGTCCTCTTCCAGAGGTTATTTGAATTATTTTTTCCATAATTATTTGTCCATTCTTACAATTTTCGGTGTAAATGTTCCCAGAACATCTACCAATTCCGTTTGTAAACTCATTACTGTATTGATGTCTTTATAAGCCATTGGCGCTTCGTCTACATTGCCGCCTATAAGCTTCACATCATTATTTTCTAAAATTTTATTGATCTGACTTTGCGTAAAAGAAGCTTTGCACTTCGCTCTCGAAAACAACCGCCCTGCCCCGTGTGAAGCCGAATTGATACTCTCTTCATTCCCTTTGCCCATCACAATAAAACCCGGAGCCGTCATCGAACCGGGAATAATTCCCAATTGTCCTTTACCCGCCGGGGTTGCCCCTTTTCGGTGAACAATACATTCTTTACCGTCAACTATTTCCTTCCATGCGAAATTGTGATGATTTTCGATGGTTACGGCGATGCGTTTTCCTAGCGCTTTTGCGATTCGGCGATGAATATCTTCGTGACACGCTTTGGCATAATCACCCGCTAAATTCATGGCCAACCAATATTCCTGACCATCGTGCGTATTCAAATCGAGCCAAGCCAAATGCTGAACATTCTTTGGTAACGGACATTGTTTCGTAGCCAGATACGTATAGTGTTTTGCGATATTGGCTCCCAATCCACGGGAACCGCTATGCGATAAAACGGCTATATATTCTTTAGCTTCCAACTTCCATTCCGGCAACGGATTCGCTAAATTCACGATACCCAATTCCACAAAGTGATTCCCGCCCCCAGACGAACCCAATTGCTTATAAGCTTTGTCTAAAAGTTGTTTCACAATCGGTATGTCCTGAAACTCGCTTCGGTAAAAAACTTCGTGATCCGATTTTACTTGGTGGGTTTCGGTCATGCCGAATTTCGTATTGTCTTTTAAAATTGCCATTAGCTGGTGATCTTTCCCTTTCAGAAAAGAAGCCGGCAAATCGAAAATCGACAAACTCATTCGGCAGCCGATATCAACTCCCACTCCATACGGAATTACAGCATTATCAGTTGCGAGCACGCCACCTATCGGCAATCCGTATCCGGAATGAGCATCCGGCATTAAAGCTCCTTTTACTGATATTGGCAATTTCAAAGCATCATACAGCTGAAATTTAGCCTGTTCATCAATTTCGTTTTCTCCAAAGATGGAAAAAGGTGCTCTGGTGGCATTCAACTGATTGAATTTCACTTGAACCGGATTCAGCAAACCCTCCACTACTTTTCCCCAAGTGCCATCTCCCTTAAACTTTTCAGGGTGTAACAGCACTTCTTTAGCTTCAGCAAGAATGCGTTCCTTTTTCTCTCTTTTACGATATCTGTTAATTTGCCCTAAGGCAATATTTATTGCATTATTTTTTGGAAAGCCCAACTTAATCAGGTCTTTCCCGGATAATTTATTTCCCATGATTTTTTTAAAAACTAATTATAACTGCCAATGGAAATCCAAGGCAAATTTTTATTCATTTGAATAAGTAGTTTTCGGGAAGTAATTTTGTAGGATCTAGAATAAACAAAAAAAAAGCCCGAAACTAAATGTCTTCGGGCTTTTTCATATATTTTTTATTTATCTATGATTGCGGTAAGCCACGAAGAAGAGCCACACCAGTTCCAACTGACGCATTGCTTTGAGGTAATGATTTAAATACAAACATTTTTCTTCGTTTTATGAGTTATTAATTTTCTGTTGCAAAGATTTATTTTTATTTTTCTAATTTCCAAACAATTACAGCAATTTCTTATTATTTCAAATTAATCTGAATAACATTATTCCTGCTAAATACCTGTAAAGTCAAGCGTTTTAACTCCATCTGAAGCATTGAAAAGACGCGCCCATTTTAGTTGTTCTTTGGTAATTGTACAGAAAAAATACGGCCAAAAAGATATAATACTGATTATGGAAGGAGTAATTCCGGCGCAGGATTACCAGTATTTGTTTGATGCAGGAGCGGTAGCGGTTTTTGGTCCCGGGACTAAAATCAGTGAAGCGGCGATTACCATTTTGAAAGTTTTATTGGAAGAATAATTTATCCATTCACTATAAAAACAAACCCTCACCGTAATTGCGAGGGTTTTTATTTATGTGAGTCTGTTGACGCAGTAATGTATTCAAAAAATGTAGCAGAGAAACTTGTTTCATTTTTTTAAAATAAAATATTTTGAAACAAAATGTGTTTCATTTTTTTAAAAAATTAAAAATTGAAACAATAGTTGTGACTTTTTTTTAAAAATAAAATTTAAATCACAAGTATTACGTATACACTTCGATGGCATGAAGTAACGGGACTTTACAAAGGAGTTATTCGGGTTTTCTTTTTTACATTTGCTATTAACGTAAAAACACCTTTAACCTAAATGATTCATGGAAATCAGAATCCGACAAGAAAACCAAAATGATTACCCTAAGGTGCACGAGCTTATAGAGGCTGCGTTCCGAAATATAGAATACAGCGACCATAAGGAACATTTTTTAGTGGAACGTTTACGAAAATCTGATGCGTTTATTCCCGAACTGTCACTTGTTGCCGAAATTGAAAACGAAATCGTCGGACATATTTTATTGACCAGGTTACGCATTGAAAATCAAACCGAATCGTTCGAATCCCTTGCTTTAGCACCGGTTTCGGTAAAGCCCGAATTTCACGGAAAAGGGATCGGTTCCAGATTAATTACCGAAAGTCATAGTATTGCAAAACGATTAGGATATACATCCATTATTCTCATAGGGCATAAAAACTACTATCCGAGATTTGGGTATGAACCAACCAGCAAGTATGGCATAAAAACACCTTTTAATGTTCCCGAAGAAAACTGTATGATTGTCTCCTTAACCGAAAAGGGTTTACTTAGTGTGCGTGGAGAAATAAAATATCCCAAAGAATTTTTCGAATAGAACCCGAAATACCAAAAACTACTGCTTACCTGGTTACAGTCGCGAAATTGTATCACAAAAGAAAAACCCCGAGTTTCCCCGGAGCTTTCCTATTTATTTAAGTTTGAATTACTTATTTCTTTTTGTGAAACCGCATCTTTGGCTTCGGATAAGAAATTATTGTATTTATCGGTGCCGTTTTTATAGACCTCATCCAATTTGTCTTTTACATCGTCGGCATATTTTTGTCCTTTTTCAAGGATTCTTTTTCTTGTTTTCGATCCTTTCGCCGGAGCGAACAGTATACCTAATAGGACTCCCGTTGCTAATCCGCCTAATACTCCTAATGCCACTTTACCTGTTTCCATGATTTTATTTATTTTGTTGAATTTATATTTTATTGAATTTATAATGCTTTTTTTCCTTGTATCAGTCTTAATAAGACTGCTATAACTGCAATAACAAGCAGGATATGTATAATGTTTCCCGCCCCATATGCGAAGAATCCCACTGCCCAAAGGATAAGTAGAATTACTGCTGCTGTAAAGAGTAAATTGCCCATAAAATTTAATTTTAATTTTTAAGCTTGTTTTTTTTTAGGAAAGTGTGATATGCATTGTATCGCACCTTTTTTAATTGTAAGAGAAAAACCGTTAAGTATGGTACTTAACGATTCTTTTCCATTTATGTATTAGTATTTAGAAATGACATCATCCAATTCTGATCTGGTTTTACCCAATTTAGTCTGAATTTTCAAAAACATTTCATTCTTTTTGCCTTCTTCAAAATTTAAATCGGCATCCGTTAATGTCGAAAATTTGGCTCTTAATTTCTTTTTCTGATCTTCCCAATTTAATTTAACTGGTGCCGTAACGGTTTTTCCTTTTTCCATAATAATGTACTTTAGCGTAACTTAATTGTTACAGTACAAAGGTCAACATTCTAACCTTCAAAGTGTTACACAACTCCTTTTTAAACTTACATGATTCACAGGTTTCATTTTTGTTGAATAAAAAAAGCAGAATTTGGCTCTGCTTTTTTTGATATTATTTCTTATTGTCTTTTCTTGTTAAATCACCGATTGATTTTCCAAGTTCATCCAAATCACGATTAAACTCTGTTTTAAATTCTTTCCAGTCTTCTTTACTGCTGACTTTCAAATTGTTAATTTTCGAATTTAATTCGGAGTTTCGTTTTTCAATCAACTCAATATTTTTCAGATAAACTTCATCGTATTTTTTATCGGCTTTTTTGATTTCCAATTTCAAATCACTGATGAGTTTTTCGTTGGCTTTGATTTTTGCTTCGGTTTCCGCTTTATAGGCATTCCATTCCGCATTCACATCATCTGTCACCTTTTGTTCCGACATCTCATCTAACGCTTTGTCCTGTTCGACTATCGCCTCATCCTGTTTCGCTTCATGTGTTGCCTCTACGACATCTTCTGCCTCAGCCTCTTTCGCCGTATCCGATTTACAGCTTGTTCCCAGCATTCCTACCATAAAAGTCGATATGGCCAGAATAAAAATTGATTTTTTCATTTTCTTACATTGTATTAGTTATATAAATGGATCATCTCCATTTTACAAAGGTGGTTTTATTGTGACGGAATGTGTTATACAATTCAAAAGAAGAGTTATATTATTCACACTTAGTGATTCCTCTTCTTTACACAATAAATGACCTTGGATGTTTTTCATTATGATTTACAGTAAATAAAAAGGAGATTATCCCAACAATAACAGATGCATAAATCGTACAAGCAATCATTTTAAATATGGTTTTGCGTTTTGAAGACAATACCAATTTCTCAATGATTTTTTTGTTATTGCTGCTTTACTGTGTTTGAGACAATCTCCTTAAAAAGTTATGAACGAATGTGTAATTTTCTTATGTAAAGTTCAGAAATAATGAACGGAAACCATTACATAACTTCTTGCAAAAATTATATAATTCCGACTGAAATATATTTTTGTAAAACAAAAGGACCATTGAAACCAACAGTCCTTTTCAATCATCAAGGTAATCGAAATCAAAATTGTATTATTATATGTTTTTTTTAAAGTTTCTCAGTTGTGTTTTCAGTGTAAAAAGGAAACACTTTAATCTTTAGTAAAGTTGGTTGTTTTTTGGTTATATGTGTTATACAACTCTGCCGATAAGTTATATTATTACGTTATTTTTGAAATCGTTTTTTGAGATTCGGATACGTTTTTTTTGAAAGGGAGGAAACACACATTCACATTCGGCTCATGTACCAATTGAGTTCCCGTTCCATCTTTTGGAATTGAAAAAACGAGGTAATAACTTTTTGCAATCTCACAAAGGCGGTTTCGCTTTTAACAATGTAATCAAAAGCGTTGTGATGCATACAATCGACTGCCACTTCAATTTTGTCCTGGGAGGAAAGCATGATAACGGGGATTTTCGAATTATAACTTTTAATTTTATCCAATGTTTCAATACCGTTAATTGCATTTTTATCAATGCCATTGAGATGGTAATCAAGAACGATAATGTCCGGATTGTGTGATAAGTTTTCGATACAGCGTTCACCGCTTTCAAAAGTTTCTATTGCAAAATCAGCATGATGATGAAATTCGATTTCCAATAATTTCAGAAATAAAGCATC
Source organism: Flavobacterium limnosediminis JC2902 (assembly GCF_000498535.1). Lineage (GTDB taxonomy): Bacteria > Bacteroidota > Bacteroidia > Flavobacteriales > Flavobacteriaceae > Flavobacterium > Flavobacterium limnosediminis. Next base: position 178,604 of record NZ_AVGG01000019.1, read on the forward strand.
ATCATCAACAAGAAACAATTTAATTTTTTTTGGAGTTTTCACAAGGTGTTTTCTTTTATGTTCTTAAGTTCAGCTTCCAGTTCTTTGAAGGCTTCTTCGCAAATGGTTTCCAATTCGAAAACCTGAGCCTGAATTTCTTTTGAAATCGTAAGTGAATATTCATATTTCTGAATTCTTCTTGCGATGCTTTCGATGTCGTACCCAATTCCCATAATGGAAAAAGACGGAATAATTTTATGTATGGCCTCCTGTAGTGACTGCCAATCGTTGTGCACTAAACTTTCTTTCATGGCATCTATTATCAGCGGTGTCTGTCTTAAATAAATGCGGATCATTTCTTCTATTAATATTGTATCGCCCTCTGTGAGTTGCTTTAAATAGTTCAGATTAGTGTATTTTTCTTTAGCTGTCGCGTTCATGATTCAATTTGAATAAAGTTTGGTTTGCCTATTTCCTCAATAGGGTGGCGTCTTTTTTCTTTTAATTTTTTAAAATGCGACGGTGAGAGTCCGGTTACTTTCTTAAACTGACCCGAAAGATGCGCCACACTGCTGTAATTCATCTTATCGGCTATTTCCGTAATGTTCAGTTCATCGTATATTATCAGTTCCTTAATACGTTCAATTTTATTGGAAATTATGAATTGTTCGATGGTTGTTCCCTGTACTTCAGAAAAAAGGTTGGCGAGGTAGGTGTAATTAAGGTTTAGTTTTTCACTTAAATAATTAGAAAAATTCACTTTAATTATCTCGTCAGAATGGTGTACCATTTCAATGATAATGCTTTTAATTTTCTCGATTAAAACCGCTCTTTTATCATCCATAAGTTCAAGACCCGAAACCAGCAATCCTTTATTGAGGAGTCTTCTTTCCTCCAAAGAGAGCTTTTCCATGATCTCAACTTCTCCCAGACTCATCACAATAAAGTGAATCCCAAGCTTTTTGAGTTCTTCCTTAACCGCCATTTTACAGCGGTTACTCACCATATATTTGATGTAAAGTTTCAAAGCAACACAATTTACCGTTAACGTTAAAGTTACGATTTACGGTTGCTTTTCGGTTGTATAATTTCTGATAAGAGTTATATAATTCAGAGATTATCCAAGGCAATACGCTTTTTTATTTTAAGTTGTTTGAAGAAACTCGGCGTAAGTCCGGTCACCTTTTTAAATTGTTGCGACAGGTGGGCAACACTGCTGTAATTGAGCATGTATGATATTTGCGTAAGGCTGAGTTCATCATAAAGAAGTAATTCTTTCACCCTTTCTATTTTGTGGGCAATGATAAAATGCTCGATGGTTATGCCTTTCACTTCAGAAAACATTTTGGCTGCGTGTGTGTAATCCTGTCCCAGCTTTTCACTGATGTAAACGGAATGATTTATTTTAGGCACTTCATCGGAGTAATGCACCATTTCGATAATTATGTTCTTTATTTTTTCAATCAACACCGCTCTTTTATCATCCATAAGCTCAAGACCCGATTTCAATAAGGCAATTTTAAGTTCCCGGAGTTGCTCCGGACTTAAATCGTCCATAGTTTCAACCGAACCGAGTTCGAGCAGTGCAAAGCGTATCCCCATTTTTTCCAGTTCGGCTTTCACTACCATCTTGCATCGGATGCTAACCATATATTTTATGTAAAGCTTCATTTTCTATGCTGCTGTGTTTTGAATGGTGATAACACAAAAAAATATCCAAAAAGTGATTTCGGCCACTTAAACGTTAGTCTTCATAACCACTTTTTACAATTGTCGAAATCATTTTAAATTGCACGTTGGCATTAAAAGAATGTCGGGCATGCGCCGGAATGATAATGCCTTCTCCCAGTTTTAACAAATGCGTTTTTTCATTTATTCTAATTTCTGCTGTACCGTCAATAATTTGGATGTAATTGTCAAACGGAGATGTTTTTCAGCCAATTCCTCACCGGCATCAAACGAAGAAGCGGTAATGTTACCCGTGGTTTTTTTAATAATTGTTTTACTCAGGACAGCATTAGGGATGTATTGAATGATTTCAACAATAATATGTGATTTTTCTTTTTCAACGTCAGATGAGTTCATGGTCTTTTGAATATATTTTTATTTTCAATTTAAAACATAATTACTTGATTTACAACACGCTTACACCATACAAAGATAACTGCTTTAATCGGTTAAGTCTTAATAAAAACAGTTTTTCGTGAGTTTTGAGATGTATTCTCCATTACAAAAAACAATCAAACAACCCGTTGTGTGCATCCTGACGTAATTGAAGAGGTTCCTGATGTATTTTTATACGCATTCAAGCGTAATAAAAGGGGTTCCTGACGTAAAATAACACGTTATCACACGTAACAAATGGCGTTCGGAAGCGCGTTCACCACGTGGGACAACGTGGTAAATGGCGTTCCAAACGGGGTTGACCACGTTAGACAACGGGGTAAATGAGGTTCCTAACGTGGTGAACCACGTTACCTAACGTGATAATTGGAGTCCGAAACGTGGTCAGCCACCCTACCCCACGTGGTAAACGCACTTCGAGACGTGGTAAACCACGTTAATCAACCGGGCAAACGGAGTTATAAAGGTGGTAAACCACATGATACTGCAACTGAGACAAGAAAAAACCTCCTACAATCGACGTAATAAAATCAAAAAGAGAGCTTGCAAAATAGAACCACTTTACTATCCGTATTGGAATCCTCATAAAAAAGTGAATCAAACAGCGTAGCCAATTTCTTCAAATCGAGTACCTTTACTACAGAGTATCAACCTACTACACTCTACCATTAGGCATCATTACAAAATTTACGGGTCTTTATACCTCAGGTAGGTCAACTAATTCCAACTAAAACTATTCATCCATATGACTGAAAATACAGATACCGGTGATGAAATTTCAGATAATCTACTACCATTGGAACCGGAAAAAACCAACGATAACAAAGAACCTGACACCATCACTACTAAAGAAAACGAAACTATGGAAGCGCATCCTCATGTTCACCATAATGGAAAAAAGAACTGGAAAGCCTATTTCTGGGAGTTTTTAATGCTGTTTCTCGCGGTCTTTTGCGGCTTTCTTGCTGAATATCGGCTGGAACATGTTATCGAACACAATAGGGAGGAAGTTCTCATGTATTCACTTACCGAAGATCTTCAAACAGATTACACCCAATTGGAAACTTATATCGGATGGAGAACCGAAACCGACGGAGAGTTTGATTCCATTGTAAAAATGCTGGCGAAACCAACGCGGGACGAAAACACTTATCACTTATATAAATTTACAAACAATGCAACGCTTCGCTTTGGTTTGCCTGATATCAGTGAGCGTACTATACTGCAGTTAAAGAATGCCGGCGGATTGCGACTCATTCGAAACAAAGCGGTGTCGAATGCCATCAACAAACACTACATGAACGTAAACCGAATGAAATCGACTTATGAAACCGAACGCTTTGTCAGACTGAAACTGCTGGATTCAAGGGCTAACCTTTTCGATGCCTCCGTATTCATTCAACCTGAAATCCCGCGTGAAGGAATTAAATTAATGACCAATGATTATGTCATTATCAATCATTTTATGAGCGATGTTCTTGCCGCGAAACAACTGAATAAACGTTTAATCGGGGAACTGGACCAGGTTAAAAAAAGTTCTGCTCATTTAAAGCAGCTTATCGAAAAAGAATACCCGATCAAGTAACAACCCAAATCGCACAGTCAACTTTCATTTCAATCCATAAAAAAGCCACTCTTCTATAGGTAAAGTGGCTCCCTTGTTTCTTGTTTCTTGTTTCTCCTGCTTACTTTAAACACATTACTACCGCTCTCAAAATTACTTAATTTTTTCCGGACGGCTTAGTCAGCTTATCCATCACAGCATCAAGATTAAAACTGGCCGGTTTTTGTCGTATCGGATATTCCTTAAAGGACTCCAGCCATTTGGCCACTATGGCCTGAGAAGGTACAATGAGGAAGGCACGGTCTGCCATCCATTTGTCGTACTCAAACGATTCGGGTCCTCTTTCAAACGGATCCGATCTTAAATTATATATACGAGCGCCCCGCAACCTGTTGAAATCTTCCAGCCAAACACCCAGACCTGTATGATTCTGCTCGATAAAGCCAATCTTCCACATACCGACTCTAATACCAAAGAGATCGCCGTCATCACTCCAATACAAGAATTCTTTTCGGGGCGATTCTTTTACTTCCCCTTTAAAAAACGGAATCAGATTGTAACCATCAAGATGTACTTTAAAAGTCTTATTGCCCACTTTCATCCCTTTCATTGTTTTCTCGACAACATCAGGATCGCCGGCAGCCGCCAAAAAAGTCGGAAGCAAATCTTCGTGGGCACACATATCATTAACAATGGTTCCCGGTTTTATTACTCCGGGCCAGCGGATCAGGCAGGGTGTGCGGTAAGCGCCTTCCCAGTTAGTGGCTTTTTCACCTCTGAAAGGAGTACTTCCGCCGTCGGGCCAACTCATTACCTCCGCTCCGTTATCGGTACCATAGACTACTATTGTATTGTCTGTTATTCCCAATTCATCCAGTTTTTTTAAAAGTTCCCCAACCATCCCGTCATGCTCTACCATTCCGTCAGGATAAACCCCTAAACCTGTTTTGCCTACTGATGCCGGTTTTAGATGTGTAAAAATGTGCATGCGGGTGGAATTAAACCATAAGAAGAACGGTTTATCCGCCTTTGCTTGCTTATCCATAAAATTCATGGCAGCTCCCAGGAACTCCTCATCAACGGTTTCCATTCTTTTTCGTGTAAGCGGACCTGTATCTTCAACTTTTCCTCCGGCATAAGAATGTATCACACCACGAGGGCCGAATCTTTTTTTGAATTCCGGATTTTTTGGATAATCGGGATTTTCCGGTTCTTCTTCTGCATTAAGATGGTACAGATTTCCGAAAAACTCATCGAAACCGTGATTTGTGGGCAAAAATTCGTCCTTATCACCGAGATGGTTCTTGCCAAATTGTCCGGTGGCATACCCCTGTCCTTTCAGATACTCCGCAATAGTTGGATCCTTAGGATTTAAACCGATATCAGCACCCGGTAAACCAACTTTGGTAAGCCCGGTACGGATGGGAGACTGACCTGTAATAAATGCGGCACGGCCTGCAGTACAACTTTGTTGCCCGTACCAGTCCGTAAAGATGGCGCCTTCTTTTCCGATGCGGTCAATATTGGGTGTTTTATACCCCATTATCCCCATGTTGTAAGCGCTCACATTAAACCATCCGATATCATCGCCCCAAATGACAAGAATATTCGGTTTTTTTTTCTGTGAAAAGGAACTGCTGCACAGAAAGCAGCACATACAGAAGAACAAAAGTGTCTTAAAATAATTGCTTTTTCCTGCGAAATCGTGCAAAAAAACAGCTCTTGATTTACATTTTCCCATTTGCTTTAATTTTATTTGATGAATTAATAAACTTATTGGGTGGAATTATATAAGTCTGGGCAATCAATTGAAATTATGCTATCTCATAATTCTGCCCCTCGCATTTTTTCAGAACACGCGGAAGCATTTTATTTTTGGAGTATGACATTATTCAGGCATCATTTTAAAACACTAGCTCCATCACATTAGGAAACATAACAGGAAATGAAAAACCCTTTTCAATGGTATTTCACGATGCTGTTATTCTTTACATCAAATGAACATCATACCATTTTGCAGCTAGTTTGGCTAGATCTGCTTTCATTAAATCATCAGGGGTCATGGCGATTCTGAACTCGCAGGTGGCTTCAAAATTTAAAAACCAAGGCTCGGCGATAGCGGGAACAGCTGAGGCCTCATTCACTTCTACGACCATTATGGCACTACGGCAACCTTCCAGTTCCGAAAAATAGATGCTCTCCGGTTTAATATCTTCGATTATACGCCCTAGTATCTCTCCCGCCTTTCCATTTCTTACCATCGAATTGAAGGGTTCGATGGGAAAAATAACCGTAACTAACATTTTCATGGCAATCGGATTTAAAATTAACAACCTTAAAGATACAAAATAACACATTCCACACAAAGTATTAATAACTTTATTATCAGTTAATTACTATTATTTCGATTTGATTTTCCGGAAAGAAAGAAAAATAAAATTTACATGATTTTATTCACAACTTAAAATACCTCAGGATAGTAGCTTCTGCCTGCTCATAAAATAAAATCAAAATTCCCTGAAAAACAGACTTTCAAAAGCTATCAATCCCGATAATTAATTATGATTTATAAATAAACTATATTTGTTAGAAGTAAAACAATTGTCTGTCTAATACATTACACAAATGAAAAATAGAAAACGGATTGCTGCAGCCCTATTTTATTGTTTACAATTGACATTTTTTACAACTGTTATTGCAGTAACTCATTCCTGCACTACCAAAACAAATACCGATCCACTGCATCTTTCGGAATCCGAAACGATTCCAAATAACATTGACGATTCCAAAAAAACGATTGAAAATAAAAATACGCCACCCGATCAAAATCCAAAAAATATGCAATGGATACCCGGCGGCACTTTTCTTATGGGAACCGATGAAAAATGCGAATCCTTATGCCAAATTAGCGGGTTAACTTCCGATTGCCAACCTCACTCAGTATACGTTGATGGTTTTTGGATGGACGAAACCGAAGTGACCAATGCCCAATTTGAAGCCTTTACGAAAGCTACCGGCTATAAAACCATCGCTGAAACAACACCTACCAAAGAAGAATTCCCCGATGCCTTACCCGAAATGTTGGTTGCCGGTTCCGTAGTTTTTACACCACCTGCATCTGCCGTAAAGCTTGATAATTATTTCCAATGGTGGAATTATGTCAAAGGAGCCAACTGGCGCCATCCGGAAGGCCCGAACAGTTCAATAAAAGGCCGTGAAAATTATCCGGTGGTTCATATTGCCTGGGAAGATGCTGTTGCCTATGCTGCCTGGGCCGGAAAACGTTTGCCCACGGAAGCTGAATGGGAATTTGCCGCAAGAGGCGGTTTAAGTGCACAGAAATTCGCATGGGGAAACACCTTCATACCAAACGGAAAACACATGACCAATACCTTTCAGGGGCAATTTCCAATCGAAGACAAGGGGGAAGACGGTTTCAAAGGAATGGCTCCGGTGAAACAATTCCCTAAAAACGGATATGGCTTGTATGATATTTCCGGAAATGTGTGGGAATGGTGCTCCGATTGGTACCGCAATGATTATTTTGAAACAATGTCCGGAAAAGAAACCGTAAAAAATCCGCAAGGCCCGAAAGAAAGCCATGACCCAGCTGAACCGGGCGTACAAAAAAAAGTACACAAAGGCGGTTCTTATTTGTGTACCGACCAATATTGCTCCCGTTATGTGATGGGAACCCGGGGAAAAGGCGACTGGCGTACCGGAACAAACCATGTTGGTTTCCGTTGTGTAAAAGATCGTAAAACCAAATAAATAAGATTCTACTAATAATGTCCAAACTACCTAACATCTCTACAAGTATTTTTTCAGTAATGTCACAATTGGCGAACCAATACGGAGCCATTAATTTATCACAGGGATTCCCGAATTTTCCGGTAGACGAACAACTGCTGCAAATTTCAGAACGTTTATTAAGGGAGAATATACACCAGTACACACCCATGGCGGGTTTGCCGTCTTTACTGGAAAAAATCGCCAAACTGACACTGCTGCATTATCAGCGAAAGATAAACAGCATCACTGAAATAGTGGTAACTGCGGGTGCGACTCAGGGAATTTATACCGCTATTAACACGTTTGTGAACAAAGGTGAAGAAGTGATTATACTGGATCCGAGTTATGACAGCTATGAACCATCGGTACTTATGGCTGGTGGCGTTCCGGTTCGGATTTCACTAAACGATGATTATTCGCCCGACTTTAACCGAATCGAAGCCGCACTATCGACCAAAACCAAAATGATCATCGTCAATAATCCACATAACCCAACAGGAAGAATCTGGACCGATGCCGAATTTGAAGCGTTTGAACTGCTGCTGGAAAAACATCCGCAGGTATTGATATTGGGTGATGAAGTTTACGAATACATTTCGTTTTCACATCCGCATATTTCCTTTCATACACGTCCGAAATTGATTGACCGAACCATTATCGCTTCATCTTTCGGGAAATCACTACATGTAACCGGCTGGAAAGTAGGCTATTTGATTGCCCCTGAAAAATTAATGACCGAAATTAAAAACGTACATCAGTTTTTGGTTTTCAGCGTGAACAGCCTTTCACAACATGTTATTTCCGATTATTTGGATGTGGTTGATTTTAACGCGATTTCCAAAATGTATCTTCAAAAAAGGGATTTGTTCCGACAACTGATTAAAGACAGCCGGTTCGAATTATTGCCTTGCGACGGCACCTATTTTCAGTTGATGAGTTATCGAAATATAAGTACTCATAACGATGTCGATTTTTCACGGGAATTAGTTACAAAACACGGTGTGGCTGCCATTCCGCTTTCGGTTTTTTATAAGGACGGAACCGACAATAAGGTACTTCGTTTTTGCTTTGCCAAGACCGATAAAACGCTTATAGCCGCGGCGGAGAAGCTGAACCGGATATAGAATTAATAAAAAATAACAATTTGTATTATTTTTTTTCTATCTTTAAGAATGTCAAATTCTTATAAGTATGTCGCATCACAATCTGTATATTGATAACAAGCTTATCATTTCAAGAGATTTTAAGGCCCCTATACATTTAGTTTTCAAGGCCTGGTCGGAAGCCGAACGTTTCGAGCAATGGTGGGGACCAACCGGTTTTTCCACAGGCGTTACCGATTTTGATTTTCGTCCCGGAGGTCTTTGCCATTACTATATAGAATCTCCCGATGCAACAAAAATGTGGGGCCGATTCATTTACAAGGAAATCCTTCCCGATAAAAAAATCGAATTTCTAAATTGCTTTTCCAATGAGGATAAGGGTGTAATTCGTGCTCCTTTCAGCGAAACTTGGCCTTTGGAAATGTTCAATATCCTCACGCTTGAGGAACTGAACGGGATAACAACCATTACGCTAATCGTAGCGCCTTACAATGCCTCAGATGCGGAAGTAAAAACCTTTGGCGAAAACCATGCCAACATGGAACTCGGATTCAAAGGCACTTTTGACCGTCTGGAAGACTATCTCCTCAAAAACTGATTTATTATTATGCATGCATAGTAAATTTATTTATCTTTACGATTCTAAAAAAACAACCTTATGAACTTTTCAGCAAAAATGCTACGCGATAACGCACTGGAAGACAAAGTAATTGTAGTAACCGGTGGCGGAAGCGGCTTGGGAAAAGCAATGACGAAATACTTTATGGAACTGGGTGCGAAAGTCGCCATTACTTCCCGTGATTTGGAAAAACTACAAACCACAGCCAAAGAATTAGAATCGGAAACCGGAGGAAAATGCCTTGCCGTTCAATGCGACGTGCGTCATTATGATCAGGTAGAGGCTATGTTGGCCGAAGTTTTAAAAGCTTATGGTAAAGTCGACGTATTATTAAACAACGCAGCCGGAAACTTCATCTCTCCAACCGAACGATTATCTGCCAATGCCTGGGATACGATTATTGATATTGTACTGAAAGGCTCCAAAAACTGTACACTGGCTTTCGGAAAACACTGGATAGCAGAAAAACAAACCAACACCAACGTTCTAAACATCGTTACAACTTATGCCTGGACAGGCTCTGCATATGTGGTACCAAGTGCTACAGCCAAAGCCGGAGTTCTAGCCATGACCCGAAGTTTAGCAGTGGAATGGGCAAAATACGGCATTCGGATGAATGCCATTGCTCCCGGACCTTTCCCTACCAAAGGTGCATGGGACCGTTTGTTGCCGGGTGACCTGAAAGAGAAATTCGACTTATCCAAAAAAGTACCACTAAAACGTGTGGGCGACCATCAGGAATTGGCGAATTTAGCCGCATATTTGGTTTCCGATTTCTCCGCATACATTAACGGTGAAGTTGTTACTATTGATGGTGGCGAATGGTTGCAGGGAGCAGGCCAATTCAACTTATTGGAACAGGTTCCTTCAGAATTGTGGGACATGCTGGAGATGATGATTAAGTCGAAAGGAAGTAAATAGTATTCAGTCGCAGTTTTCAGTCGCAGTCGTGGTTTGCAGATTTAAAAAAGTCACGGTTTACAGTCGCGGTTTGCAGATTGAAAAAAGAATAACAGTTAGCTTGAAGAAATTTGGGCTAACTTTTTTGTTGTCCTTATTAATGCTAATCAAGGGTTGAATCTGTAACTTTTCGATTCTTAACGCAGACCTGACAGGTTTTTAAAAACCTGTCAGGTCTTGCATGAAGGATATCAGTGTTTTATTTCAACCCTTGATTCGCATTATTAATTTAAAAATACCCTTTCCCTAAACCCGAATAAAGCTTTTTAATCAAATAAACCTTTACCTCTCTGGCGCGAGGGCGACCGGAAAATGAACAATGTCTTCTCTCTACCTACCGCTTTTTCCCCAGGACTTTCAAAAGGTTCTAAAGTTGGCTACCTACCCCTGATGGGAGCGACATCCTTTTGTGGATCTCGTTTTTTTAACGAGAGGAACAAAAGATATAGCGTACAGCAGGAATTGCCATTCCAAATAAATCCCGAACGATTCGGTTCAAAACAACTTAAATCGGCATTAAAACTATAACTACAAACTGCGACTGCAAACTTCAACTTTTTAAAATCTACAGACTGTGACTGAAAACTGCGACTGTGACTGCGACTATGACTGTGACTTTTCTAAATCTGCAAACCGCGACTGTGACTGCAAACTCCTACTGCGCCTGCGAAAGCAAACTTTCAGAGATTGTTAACAAATAACATTTTCATAAACCATAATAAATTGTATTTTTACGCTTCAAAATTTGTAAAGAAAAAATGGGTAAAATCATTGCTATAGCCAATCAAAAAGGTGGCGTTGGAAAAACTACGACTTCAGTTAATTTAGCGGCTTCCTTAGGCGTTTTAGAAAAAAAAGTACTGCTAATTGACGCTGATCCTCAGGCAAATGCCTCATCCGGATTAGGAATTGACGTAGAAGGTGTCGAAATCGGAACCTACCAGATTCTGGAACACAGCAATACACCCGCAGAAGCAACCATCAGTTGTTCGGCTCCGAATGTTTCGGTGATTCCGGCGCATATTGATCTGGTAGCTATCGAAATTGAACTGGTAGACAAAGAAAACCGCGAGTACATGCTGAAACAGGCATTGGAAAGCGTAAAAGACAAATACGATTACATCATTATCGACTGCGCACCATCGTTAGGTTTACTGACTTTGAATGCATTGACAGCAGCAGATTCGGTTGTGATTCCGATTCAGTGTGAATATTTCGCTTTGGAAGGTCTTGGTAAATTACTGAACACCATCAAAAGCGTGCAAAAAATTCACAATCCGGAACTGGACATCGAAGGTTTGCTGCTAACGATGTACGATTCGCGTTTGCGCTTGTCGAATCAGGTTGTGGAAGAAGTACAGAAACACTTCAACAACATGGTTTTTGATACCATCATCCAAAGAAATATCAAGCTGAGTGAGGCACCAAGTTTTGGCGAAAGCATCATCAATTATGACGCAACCAGCAAAGGTGCTACCAATTATTTAAGCTTGGCAGAAGAAATTATCAAGAAAAACAGCAACTAGTATTTTATGACAAAAGCGGTAAAAAAACAGGCATTAGGAAGAGGATTATCGGCGTTATTAAAAGATCCGGAAAACGATATTCAATCGGTTGAGGATAAAAATGCAGACAAAGTTGTCGGAAATATTATTGAGCTTGAAATTGAAGCGATTGAAATCAATCCGTTTCAGCCCAGAACCAATTTCAATGAAGAATCGCTTCAGGAATTGGCTTCTTCCATTCGTGAATTAGGTGTAATTCAGCCAATTACAGTTAGAAAAACCGATTTCAACAAATACCAGTTAATTTCCGGGGAGCGCCGTTTGCGTGCATCCAAATTAATCGGATTAACAACGGTTCCTGCTTATATTCGTTTGGCAAACGATAACGATTCACTTGTTATGGCTTTGGTGGAAAACATCCAGCGTCATGACCTAGATCCGATTGAAATTGCCTTGTCTTACCAGAGATTAATTGACGAAATTCAATTAACACAGGAACAAATGAGTGACCGCGTGGGAAAAAAACGTTCCACCATCGCCAACTATTTGCGTTTGTTAAAATTAGACCCGATTATCCAGACCGGTATTCGCGACGGATTCATCTCCATGGGACACGGTCGTGCGATTATCAATGTGGAAGACCACGATATCCAAACCGATATCTATCAGAAAATCGTTAGCCAAAATCTTTCTGTTCGTGAAACGGAAGCTTTGGTGAAAGCTTATCATGAAAGTTTAAAACCTACTCCGGCAAAGGCTCCGAAAGGAAATTCTTTTGAGGTGGATGCTGATAAGAAAAGAACAATTACTGATTTCTTCGGAACAAAAGTAGATGTAAAAGTGGCTGGAAACGGTAAAGGAAAAATCACGATTCCGTTTCATTCGGAGGAAGATTTCAACAGAATTTTAAAACTAATTAACGGATAGTGAATAGGTTACTACTCATATTCTTTTTCACGCTGTTCTTTACATCGCAAACGGTAGTTTCCCAAACGGAAGCGCCGTTACTGATTTCCAAAGACTCCGTTAAATCGGATAAAATCGATGTCCTGGCTCCTTCCAAAGCTGCTTTTTATTCGGCGTTGGTTCCGGGATTGGGACAGGTTTACAATAAAAAATACTGGAAAGTCCCGATAATTTATGTTGGATTGGGAACCAGCATTTATTTCTACTTTGACAATAATAAAAAATACCACCAATTCCGGGACGAATACAAAGACCGACTGAACGGTACTTCCCATTATCAGGATGATGATCCTTATTACGGTCCTTTGGACAATAACCGTTTGATTGAAGGTCAGAAATTCTACCGTCGTAACAGGGATTTATCGGCCTTTATCACCATCGGAATTTATATCCTAAATATTGTGGATGCCAATGTTGATGCACACCTGATGCAATTCAACGTAAACGAAAATCTTACGGTTCGTCCGGACATCTATCAAAACGAAATCAATTACAAACACAATGTCGGTCTGACATTAAATTATAATTTCTAATCCGAATATTATGAAAATTGCACTTTTAGGCTACGGAAGAATGGGTAAGGTAATCGAAGGGATTGCTTTGGAAAGAGGTCACGAAATCGTATTGCGAAAAGACCATGGTGATACTTACGAAGGATTGGAAAATGCGGATGTTGCCATCGATTTCAGTGTTCCTTCTGCAGCTGTCGGTAACATTTCCGAATGTTTTGCTACTAATGTACCGGTTGTATCCGGAACCACAGGTTGGTTGGATCAGTATGACGAAATGGTTGCCCTTTGTAAGGAAAAAAACGGAGCTTTTATATACGGTTCCAATTTCAGTTTAGGGGTAAACATTTTCTTCGAACTGAACAATTATCTTGCAAAAATGATGGCAAACCTGGAGCAGTACAACGTTTCCATGGAAGAAATCCACCATACGCAGAAACTGGATGCACCAAGCGGAACAGCGATTACTTTGGCCGAGGGAATTATTAAAAATTCAGATTATTCCTCATGGACATTGGAAAAACCAAATGCCGATCAAATCCATATCGATGCCAAACGTATCGAAAACATACCGGGAACTCACAGTGTTTTTTATGACTCTGCTGTCGATCAGATTGAAATAAAACATACGGCACATAGCCGAGAAGGTTTTGCATTAGGAGCTGTAGTAGCTGCCGAGTGGATTCAGAATAAAAAAGGCGTTTTCACTATGAAAGACGTTTTAAACATAGGCGATTCGGCGATTCGTTAATTCGATTATCCGATTATCCGAATAGTGAATTTAAACAAATTACCAGATAAACAAATAACCAAATAAACACATTATGACACTAATTCAATGGTTTATCTTCTTCCTGATTATACAGGTGGTACATTTTTTAGGAACATGGAAGTTATACGAAAAAGCGGGCAGAAAAAGATGGGAAGCCGCTATCCCCGTTTACAATTCTATTGTTCTGATGAAAATCATTGATCGTCCTACCTGGTGGACTGTTTTGTTATTTGTACCTATCGTAAACCTGATTATGTTTCCGGTCCTTTGGGTGGAAACTCTCAGAGCATTTGGAAAAAAATCTGAAATAGACACTGCTTTGGCTGTGTTAACTCTTGGTTTCTACATTTATTACATCAACTATACTCAGGATGTGACTTATATTCCGAGTAAAAATGCCGTACAAAATGAAAACACGGTTAGTTCTTTGCTTTTTGCCATAGTCGTTGCAACATTAGTACACACTTATCTTATACAACCGTTTACCATTCCTTCTTCTTCATTGGAAAAATCACTTTTGATTGGTGATTTCCTATTTGTAAGTAAGTTTCATTACGGAGCGAGAACACCAATGACTGCTGTTGCTGCTCCCATGGTACACGACTCCATACCGGTGGCAGGTGTCAAATCCTATTCGAAATGGCCACAATTACCGTATTTCCGCTTCCCGGGTGCTCAAAAAATTCAACGTAACGACATTGTTGTTTTTAACTGGCCGGCAGATACCGTGTATAAGTTTTTCGATCGTTCCGGAAGACGAGCAGACAAACCAATTGACAAAAAATCGAACTATGTAAAACGTTGCGTAGGAACACCGGGAGATAATTTATCCATTAAGGACGGAGTCATTTTCATTGACGGAAAAGAATTGGTGCTTCCGGAAAGATCAAAGGTTCAGTATTCCTATAAAGTTGCCATTGACGGAAAAACACCAATCAATTTTGAATACCTTCTAAAAGAATTAAACATAACTGATCCTGTCGGTCAGATTGCATCAGACACAATTATATTCAGCGCCCTGACATCAGAAAGTGCCGCACGATTAAAAAACACACCGGGAATTACTTCCGTAACAAGAACTATCGACAAAAGTGCAGACAAAAGAATCTTCCCGCATACACAAGCGTGGAGTCAGGATAATTTAGGACCTGTTTACATACCGGAACAAGGTAAAACCGTCACTTTAAACAAAGAAAGCCTGCCTTTTTATAAGCGATTAATTACCGATTACGAAGGCAATGATCTGAAAGTAAACGGCGATGAAATACGCATCAATGGAAAAGTAACAAACTCGTACACCTTCAAACAGGATTATTACTGGATGATGGGAGACAACCGCCACAACTCGGAAGATTCGAGATACTGGGGCTTTGTTCCTGCAGACCACGTCGTTGGAAAACCGGTTTTCATCTGGATGAGTTTAGATCAAAATATCCCTTGGGGCAAAGCGATTGACAAAGTCCGTTGGGAGCGCTTGTTTACCACTGTGGGTGGAGACGGACAACCTGTTTCTTATTTCAAATATTTTGTATTAGCACTTTTAGGCTACTTCGGATATAGCTTTTACAAAAAAAGACAGGCGAAGAAAAAAGCATAAATCAAAATGATTATAGTTTGCAGCAGATTTTTAACACTGTTGCAAACTATAACCAAATCCACAAATAACCAAATGAACATCCTGTTACATCCTTCCTACTTCCCGTCCATCAGTCATTTTGTGGCGATGGCAAAAGCAGACACGATTACCTTTGAAATGGAAGACAACTTCCAGAAACAAACCAATCGCAACCGGATGTATATTTATTCTCCAAACGGGATTCAGATGCTGAACATTCCTGTAAAACACAGCACTGAGCCCCATCAGAAGTTTAAGGATGTTCGTATTGAAAACGATTTCGACTGGCGTAAAAACCATTTTAAATCATTAGAAGCGGCTTATCGTACCTCGCCTTTCTTTGAGTATTTTGAAGATGATATCCGCCGGATATTCGAAAAGAAACACGAGTTCATAATGGATTTGAATTTCCAGACCATAGAAATAGTTACCGAATGTCTGGGGGCAAAATTTAACTTCGAAAAAACTACTGAATATTTTCACGACGCCAACGGTCTAACCGATTACCGTTCATTGGTCAACGGAAAGAAAGATCTTTCTGTTTTCGAACCGTACACTCAGGTTTTTGATGACAAACACGGGTTTTTAAACAACCTGAGCATTTTGGACCTGTTGTTTAACGAAGGGCGTTATGCAGTGGAGTACCTGAAAAGCCAAAACCTGTAATTACTCCTCGGGCTTAAGTAAAAGTCGTGTGGTGATTGGAAAGTGATCGGAATTGACGATATTGTCAAAACTCTTAAAATTTTTCACTTCAAAGTCTTTGTCTACCAAAATATAATCGATACGGGCCGGGTAAAATTCGTAGTCGTACGTTTTTCCGAAACCTTCACCGGCTTCTTCAAACGCATCTTTCATATTCCCTTTAATATTACGGTACACATAAGAAAACGCACTGTTGTTCATATCACCGCAGATAATTTTCGGATAACTGCAATCGGTTGTATGTTCCTTAATTAACTCCGACTGCACTTGTTGCTCTGCAAACGCTTCGCTCATACGACGAAAAATTTTCTTTGACTTCGCTTCGTCAATTTTTTCATGAATATCCGGACTGATTTTTGTCGACTGCAGATGAATACTGTACACGCGAATGGTATCTCGACGCATCTTAATATCCGCAAAAATCACATTGTTATCCGAATCCGGAAAATCAATTTCTCCTTTTTCAATTATCGGAAACTTGGAAAAAATGGCCTGACCGGTGCGAACGTTATCACCCTGCATCAAAATATATTTGTATTTATACGCACTTAAATTAACTTTCACCGAAGTGGTATATTCCTGGATGCACAACACATCCGGATCCTGAGAAGCAACGAAATCAACAATATCCTCGGGAATACTCTGTTTACTCATCCATTCAAAAACATTGAAAAGACGTACGTTGTAACTCATGACCGTAAAATCATTATCCTCGACAATGAGGTCTTTCCCTGAAAACTTGTAAAATTTATTGAAAAAAGTAATACCAACTAACAAAACAATCACCGAAAGGAAAGCCTGTCTCTTTAACTGAAGCAGCCAATAACATGCGAATACAATATTAAGTATCAGCATCAATGGCAATACCAATGTTAAAACCGATAGAAACGGAAACATCTTTGGGGCTAAAAAAGGCAACAGATAGGCTACAAACGTCAGTATCGTGAGAACGATATTGAAAAAAAACGCTGTTTTATTTATCCACGATAAGTTTTTCATTTATTAACAGACTGCCACCGGCAATTACGAAAGACCATTACTGACTACTGATTACTGAACATCGACTATTGCTTCCCGACTTTGAACAAAAACTCTTTCTCTTCTTTGGTCAGACTGTCATAGCCCGATTTACCGATTTTATCCAATATCTCATCAATTCTCTTTTGGGTAGCGTCTTTTCCTGCAACGGATCCGGTCGCAGCGGGTTGTGAATTCACGTTTTTGTGAACTTTTCTAAACGGAGTAACTTTTCTTGGGGTAAACAAAGAAACAAAATAATCGATAACATTCGATACTATTTTACTTAAATCGGTTCCCTGCTGCAATGTTTTAATATATAGGAATCCGAACAATGATCCGCCTATATGAGCCAAATGCCCGCCTGTATTGCTCATCGGAATCTGAATTAAATCCAAAGCAAATAAAACCACCGCAATGTGCCACAATTTCACATTACCGATTAACAACAATCTGATTTCCGACAAGGGCGTATAAGTCGCAGAAGCTATAAGTACAGCCATGATTGCTCCCGAAGCGCCTACTAAAATTGTATCATTTTGAAGAAATAAATCGGTCAGCACGAAAACCAATCCTGCAAAAATGGCTCCCAAAAGGTACAGACCAAAAAATTGTTTTTGCGTGAAATAGGTCAGAAACAAACGGCTGGTAAAATTCAGCACAATCATATTAAACAATAAATGCCAGAAATCCGCATGCAAAAATGCATAAGTAATGAATGTCCAGGGTTTAAGCAATGCTACAGTAAGCGTTGAGGGCAAACAAAGCCAAGTCTTAAGAACTTCAAACAAAGACGGGAAAAACGATTGTATGACAAAAAACGGCAATGCGATTCCCACATTCCAGAAAATGAGTTTCTGGGTGATATCCCCTGTTTTGTACTGTAATTTAAAATCGTCTAATATATTCATTTTGAATTTAGAAATTAGAATTTAGAAACTTCTGTAAACTGAACATTGATTACCGAATACTGATTTAATTCCACCTGTTATTGTTAAACTGGTTTTTCTTCCAGTACGACATCATGATAAAACCTATAATTGCTCCTCCAATATGAGCGAAATGGGCAACTCCTGTTCCGCCTCCGAAAATTGAATTCCCTTTAAGCCCTAAAAACAAATCCAACAGTAATAATCCCGGAACAAAATATTTTGCTTTTATCGGAACCGGCACAAAGATAAGTGCCAGACCGGCATCCGGAAACATGAAGGCGAAAGCTACCAAAAGTCCGTAAATCGCCCCGGAAGCACCAACAACAGGAACAATATAACTTTGCAGAAATTCAGTAAAATTACTGGCTCCGATAGTTTCTTCCCAGCGTGTATCAAATTTCCCTTCGGCTAAAATCCTAAGAATCTCTTCTTTTTGGAATCCGTTTTCCATCAGCAAATTCAGACCTTCGTGAAAATTATAATAGTTTACCGCAGTATGCAGCAAAGCAGAACCCAATCCGCAGGAAATATAAAAAAACAAAAACTTTTTCCCTCCCCAAAAATGCTCCAAAGCACTTCCGAAAGAATACAATGCAAACATATTAAAGAAAATGTGCATCAGTCCTCCATGCATAAACATGTGGGTAATTGGCTGCCAAACTTTAAAATTCGGGCTCTCGAAGTAGAAAAGCGACAAAAAATCAACAGTTGCGGGCACTAACAAAGAACCCACAAAAAAGAGAATATTAATTATGATTAACTGCTTAACAGTTTCGGTTATGTTCATCATAAGGCAAAACGTTTGTCTAAATCTTCCACACCCATGGTAATGAAAGTCGGTTTGTTAAAAGGCGAAACATTGGGATCTTTACAGGCAAATAACGAATTTACGATACTTTCCTGTTCTTTCTCCGTCAGATAGGCTCCGGTTTTCACCGAAAGGCTTCGCGACATCGATTTGGCAATGCGGTCACTCTGACTGAAACTGCTTTCCGGAAGCTCCCCCTGCAAATCGTGAATCAGTTCTTCCAAAAGAAGGCCGACTTCACTTTCCGCAACATTAACAGGCAGACCCGAAATAACAAGAATTTCCGTGGTCATCGCATCAAAAACAAAACCTGTATTTTCCAACGACGGACGCAATTCTTTGATCATTGCCATTTCCGATTGGGAAAAATGCAGTTCCAAAGGAAACAACAACTGTTGGCTCGCCGCCTGATGCATGGTTATGTTCGTCAGGAACTGTTCGTACAGAATGCGCTGGTGCGCCCGCTCCTGATACAAAATCATCATTCCGGATTTAATCGGACTGACGATGTATTTTTTCTGAATCTGATAGGTTCGGTTTCCGGCTGTTTCCACTTCATTCTCACCAAAAAGTGAACCGGTCACTTCTTCGCTTTCGAATTGGATTTCGCTTACATCGATTTCTTCTGTCGCAGTTTTTAATCCGACATACAGACTTTCCCAACTTGCATTGCTTTCCTGCTTCTTATATCCGGAGTTAAAACTTGAGCCAAAAGAATGTGAACCTCCCGAAGACGAGGAAAACGCTCTCGAAGGCTTTTCGTCGGCAAAGGGATTAAAATTCGCATCCACCTGAATTAAAGGCGTCTGACTTTCTTTTTCCTTATATTCGTAGGGTATGTCCAGCGAAGCATCCCGTTCGAAATCCAAAACCGGTGCCACATTAAACTGCCCCAGACTGTGTTTGATCGAAGATCGTAAAATAGCATACATGGCCTGATCGTCGTCAAACTTGATTTCGGTTTTGGTCGGATGAATATTGATATCTATGGTATGCGGAGGCACATCGAGGTATAAGAAATAACTCGGCTGGCTTCCGTCTTTCAGTAAACCTTCATAGGCTGCCATAATCGCATGATGCAAATACGGACTTTTTATAAACCGATCGTTAACGAAGAAAAACTGCTCGCCACGATTCTTTTTGGCAAATTCTGGTTTTCCGACAAATCCCTGAATTCCCATTATTTCCGTACTTTCCGTTACCGGAACCAATTTTTCGTTGGTCTTGCCGCCAAAAACATTCACAATACGCTGACGCAGATTGGATTGTGGCAAGTTAAACATCTCGCTTCCGTTATGAAAAAGCATGAAATGAATATTGGGATGCGCCAAAGCTACTCGCTCAAAATCATCCACAATATGGCGAAATTCGACTGTATCGGATTTTAAGAAATTGCGTCGTGCCGGTATATTGAAAAATAAATTTTTAACCGAAAAAGAAGTTCCTCTGGGCAAAACCGCTACATCCTGAGAAACAAATTTACTTCCCTCAATAACAATGTGCGTGCCCAACTCTTCCTGATCCTGTTTGGTTTTCATCTCCACATGAGCAATCGCCGCAATGGAAGCCAATGCTTCTCCGCGAAACCCTTTGGTGTGCAGTGAAAACAAATCTTCGGCCTGGCGGATTTTGGAAGTTGCATGGCGCTCAAAACACAAACGTGCGTCGGTAACCGACATTCCTTTTCCGTTGTCAATTACCTGAATCAGGGTTTTCCCGGCATCTTTTACGATAAGTTTGATTTCGGTGGCCCCTGCATCGACCGCATTTTCGACCAATTCTTTTACCACGGAAGCAGGTCGCTGAACGACTTCTCCTGCGGCAATCTGGTTCGCAACGTGATCGGGTAGTAATTGAATTATGCTTGACATCAACTGGTTATGAGTTATAAATTATGGGTTTTGAACAACCCTCATTGTTCACAAATTTAAGGAAAAGGAATTTGTTATTCTACTTAATGGAATCATAAAAAACAAAAAAACCTACTCTTTCGAATAGGCTTTCTTTTATCATTTTTTTAGTGTAAATCTTTGACTTTTCACAAACAATCAAAGCCACTGATTACTAATCACTAACGGCTAATTATCACTTATTGTCTGCTGGCTCGTATTTCTACGCAAATCTGCCATTTTGATTGCCGCAATGGCTGCTTCCGTACCTTTGTTTCCGTGAATTCCTCCACTTCGATCAATGGACTGCTGTTCGGTATTATCGGTTAACAGACAGAAAATTACCGGAACATCCGTTTGCACATTCAAATCTTTGATTCCCTGCGTCACACCTTCACATACGAATTCAAAATGCATCGTTTCCCCTTTGATTACGCAGCCGACCGTGATAACACAATCCACTTCCTGCGTAACAATCATTCGTTGCGCTCCATAAACCAGTTCAAAACTCCCCGGAACATTCCATCGGATGATATTTTCCGGTAAAGCACCACAATCTAAAAGCGCCGCTTCAGCTCCGGAATACAAACCTTCAGTGATTTTATCGTTCCATTCTGAAACAACAATCCCAAACCGAAAATCTTTCGCGTTTGGGATTGTGTTTTTATCGTAATTTGATAAATTTTTATTTGCTGTCGCCATAATTTGAATTAGAAGTTAGTCCCGATAGCTATCGGGATTAGAAGTTAGAAAAAAGAAACTGAATTCTAAATTCTGCCTTCAATTTACTCAACCATTGCAATCATTGCGTCAATAGAAGCACCTTCCTGGGAAGTTTCGTACTTTTCTTTAATCTGAGTAAAGAATTTCAACGCTTCTTCTTTTTTACCCATCTCCAAAGCCAATTGACCTGCTTTGTACAAATATCTTGGTGTGGTAAAATCATTCACATTAGCATCAGCTGCTTTCTGGTATTGGCTTAACGCATCTTCTTTCTGACCCAATTCAGAGAAAGCATCTCCGATAGCTCCGATAGCAATCGCTTTTAAGAACATATCTTCCGATTTGAACTGCTCCAATTGCGTAACCGCTTCTTTGAATTTACCAGTATTTAAATATGCCATACCTGCATAATAATGCGCAAGGTTAGCCGCTTTGGTACCAGAGTAGTTATCTGCAATTCCGATGAAACCTAATTTTCCTTCAGCACCTTTTAATGCAAGGTTATATAAAGAATCATTAGCCGTCTGACCGTCTACTGCCTGTTGGAAATATTGTTGCGCCTGGAACATTTCGTTCGCTGCATCTTCTTCTTTCGGCTCTACAACAAATTTGTCATAAACAAGATAAACTGCAGCTGCCAAACCAATCGCACCTACAACTCCGAAAATATATTTTTGATTTTTAGCAACCCAGTCCTCAAGTTTGTTAGCACTTTGATCCAAAGTATTGAATACCTCTGCCGTCGCGCTGTCTTCCTCTTTAATGTTGTCTAATACATCAACGTCAACTTGATTTTCAACCGCTTCGTCTTTTGGTTTTGGAGCTTTATACCCTCTTTTGTTATATGTTGCCATCTATTTTTAATTTAATGAACGGCAAAAATAAAATTTTTATTCATATATGGAAATCCTTTTTGTCGATATTTTTCAATAATTTGCACCCACTTTAAAAAAATGATTTAATTTCTCTGAAATAATTCGGATTTCACGTGTATCTAAAGCGACTTTCCCTTTTTAATTATAAGAATATTGCCGAAGCCACTTTTGACTTCGATGCAAAAATTAATTGTTTCGTGGGGAAAAACGGCATCGGAAAAACGAATGTTCTGGATGCCATTTATCATTTGGCTTACGGAAAAAGCTATTTCAATCCGCTGGCTGTACAGAATATCCGTCACGGAGAAGAGTTTTTTGTGGTCGACGGCGTTTTCGAAAAAGACCAACGCGAGGAACAAATTGTGTGCAGCCTCAAAAAAGGTCAGAAAAAAATCCTGAAACGCAACAACAAACCTTACGAACGCCTTTCGGAGCATGTCGGTTTTATTCCGCTGGTGATTATTTCCCCTTCCGATCAGGATCTTATAATAGAAGGAAGCGAAACCCGCAGAAGGTTTATCGACAGTGTGATTTCGCAGCTCGACAGCGTTTATCTTCAGCAATTGATTCAGTATCAGAAAATCATCGCACAACGCAATGCTTTACTGAAATATTTCGCGGCAAATCAGACTTTCGAAAACGACACACTTTCCATCTATAACGAACAATTAGACGGTTTAGGCACCTCGATTTTCGAGAAAAGAAAACAGTTTTTAGAGGATTTTATTCCGATTTTCAATCAACATCATCAGGCGATAACCAACTCGGCAGAAACGGTTCAGGTTGTGTATCAGAGTCAACTTTCCGAAAAACCGTTATTAAAACTGTTTGAAGAAAATCTGGCAAAAGACCGAATTCTGCAATACACAAGCGTTGGCATCCATAAAGACGATTTGTCGTTTGAAATAGATACGTACCCGATAAAGAAATTCGGTTCCCAAGGTCAACAGAAATCATTTCTGATCGCACTGAAACTGGCGCAATTCGAATTCATAAAAAAACAGAGCGGCGTTTTGCCTATATTATTATTCGACGACATTTTCGATAAACTGGATGAAACCCGGGTTAGCAAAATCGTAGAAATGGTCAACAATGAGGCATTCGGACAGTTATTCATTTCCGACACCCATCCGGAACGTACTGAAGACATAGTTAAATCGACACACCAATCTTATAAACTATTTAATTTGTAATTTTGCATAATAAATACCACAGTAAAATGAAAACACTAAAAATTTTAGGAATACTTACAATCGCTTTATTTATCAGCAACTGCAGCAAAGGTCAGAATATGGAGACTGTTTCTGTCAGTGATTTCGAGTCGAAATTAAAAGCTACGGAAAATGCGCAATTGCTCGATGTAAGAACAACCGGTGAATATACACAAGGCCATTTGGACAATGCCAAAAACATCGACTGGAACGGAGACTCCTTTGAAACCGAAGTCCAAAAACTGGACAAATCAAAACCGGTTTTCGTTTACTGTTTAGTTGGTGGTAGAAGCAATAAAGCAGCAATAAAACTTACAAAAATGGGATTCAAAACCGTTTACAACATGGACGGCGGTTATATGAAATGGAGCGAAGCACATCCAAATACAGAAAAGAAAGCCGACTCCGGAATGAACAAAACCGATTATGAAAAACTGATCGCTTCGGATAAAGTGGTCGTAATCGATTTTTATGCAGAATGGTGCGGTCCTTGTAAAAAAATGGGGCCTTATCTGGCTAAAATGGAAAAAGAATACGAAGGCAAAGCCAAAATAGTTCGCGTGGATGCCGACAAAAACAAAGCTCTTTTTAACGGATTGGGCTATCAGGAACTTCCTGTAGTTATCGTTTTTAAAGACGGAAAAGAAGTTTGGAAGAAAAACGGATTTGTATCGGAAGCCGAATTAAAAGCGCAACTTCCAAAAAAATAAACATTTCAGGCACAAATCACACAAATTAGTACCAATTAATTTGTGTGAATTTGTGGAACTCGTGGCAAAAATAAAATTTCTCAAAAGCATAATAACACACATTTTGAGATCACTAATCAAACGCATAACATAAGTCAATGCAGATAGAACACCATTTTTCACTAAAAAAATACAACACATTCGGCATCGAAGCCAAAGCAAAATCGTTTGTTGAAGTTACCAATACAAATGAATTAGCGCAAATCCTGAAAGAAAACCAAAACGAAAAACTGTTCATTCTGGGTGGCGGAAGCAATATGCTCTTAACAAAGGACATAGACGCTTTGGTGGTTCACATCAATCTGAAAGGCAAAAAAATCCTAAAAGAAGACGATGATTTTGTTTGGGTTCAGGGCAATGCCGGTGAAAACTGGCATGAATTCGTATTATGGAATCTTGAACAGAATTTCGGCGGTATTGAAAACATGTCGTTGATTCCGGGAAATGTAGGCACTACTCCCATTCAGAATATTGGCGCGTATGGAGCCGAAATTAAAGACACTTTTGTTTCCTGCGAAGCCATGCGAATTGATACTCAGGAAATTGAAATTTTCACCAATGCCGAGTGCAAATTCGGATACAGAGAGAGTATTTTCAAAAACGAAGCGAAAAACCAGTATGTTATCACTTCTGTAGTTTTCAAACTGACCAAAAAAAACCATAAAATTAACACATCTTATGGTGCCATTGATATGGAATTGGCCAAACACAACATTGCAAATCCTACCATTAAGGAAGTCAGCAATGCCGTGATTGCCATCCGCCAGAGCAAACTACCGGACCCGAAAGAACTCGGCAACAGCGGCAGTTTCTTCAAAAACCCGATTGTACCCAAAGAAGTTTACGAAAAAGCACACGTCCAATTTCCGGACATGCCACATTATACAGTTGGCGAAAACGAAGTTAAAGTCCCTGCGGGCTGGCTGATTGAACAGGCCGGTTTTAAAGGAAAACGTTTTGGCGATGCCGGCGTTCACACTTTACAAGCCTTAGTTTTAGTCAACTACGGAAACGCAACAGGTCAGGAAATTTTGAATGTTTCCAAAGACATCCAGAAAACGATTTTGGAGAAATACGGAATTTCGATTGAAGCGGAAGTGAATATAATATAGTCGCTAGTGGTTAGTATTCTGTCGCAATTTGCAGAAGGCAGAGGGCCGATTACAGAAAGCAGTAATTTTTTAATTTCACTTAAAGCACAACTTCTAACCCCAAACTTCTATTTTCTATTTTCTTTTCTCCATTTTCTATTTTCCTAACGACTAACAACTAATCACTAATTACTTCTCCAAATGTACATTCCGGAACTATACAAAAACGAAAACGCCGAAGAAATCAGAAACTTTTTAAAAAGCAACAGTTTCGGCATTCTGGTAAATCAAACCGAAGGAAAACTTTGGGGAACCCACATTCCGCTGGAACTGGAAACCAATACACAGGGCAAAGAAGTCTTGTTCGGACATGTTTCCAAAGAAAACCCACAATGGAAAGCTTTCAAAAACAGCAATGACGTTTTGGCTATCTTTTCGGGTCCTCACAGCTATATTTCTTCTTCCTGGTACGATCACGAGAATGTCCCTACGTGGAATTACATCGCGGTTCATGTGTATGGAAAAACGAGAATCATTGAAGGAGATGAAATGCTTTTCGCACTGAAAAAACTGGTCGACAAATACGAAGCCGCTTCCAAAAATCCGGTTAAAATTGAAAACCTGTCTGCTGAAACCATGAAACAAACAGAAGGATTCGTGGCTTTTGAAATTGAGATTACAGAAATACAGGCCGTTACAAAACTTTCTCAAAACCGCGATGATAAAAACCATTCCGCTATTATTTCGGAACTGGAAAAATGCCCTCATCAGAACGCACACGACATCGCCCGCGAAATGACAAAACAGCGAAAACAATAAACCGTATCTGATAAAGAATATTCTGAATTCCGGCAACGGTAAAATATTCTTAAAAAACACTAAACACTAATTACTGTTTACTGAACACTTTTTCCTAAATTTGCAACTCAAATTTAACACCGATTCGGATTATCCATGCTGCTAATTTTACTTTACGTTTTCATCGGAATCATTGCCATTCAACTTTTTTATTACCTGATTATTTTTGGAAAATTTGCGTTTGCCAAAGCCCAAAAAGTCACTCCGAAGCGCATTCCGGTTTCGGTAATTGTCTGTGCAAAAAATGAAGAGGAAAATGTTAAAAAGTTCATCCCGCTTTTAGCCGAACAGAATTATCCCGATTACGAAATCGTCTTAATTGACGATGCCTCCAGCGACGACACTCTGGAAATTTTTGAAGCCTTCGAGCGACAATATTCCAATGTAAAGCTGGTTAAAGTACAAAACAACGAAGCGTTTTGGGGGAACAAGAAATTCGCATTAACATTGGGAATCAAAGCCGCTTCCAAAGAATATTTACTGTTCACGGATGCTGATTGTTATCCCACTTCCAAAGACTGGATTTTGAACATGAGCGCACAATTCACCATGCATAAAACCATTGTTTTGGGATATGGTGCTTATGAAAAAATTAAAGGTTCCTTCCTTAACAAAATCATCCGTTTTGAAACCATGCTTACCGCGACCCAATATTTTTCATGGGCAAAAATGGGAAAACCGTACATGGGTGTCGGACGAAATTTAGCCTACAAACGCGAAGAATTTTTCAGAGTAAATGGTTTTATCGACCATATGAATGTGCGTTCCGGAGACGATGATCTGTTTATCAATCAGGCTGCTAAAGGGAGTAACACAACCGTTTGTTTCACTCCGGACAGTTTTACACTATCCGAACCGAAACAAACCTGGAAAGAGTGGTTCCGTCAAAAACGCCGCCATGTTTCGACTGCTAAACTATATAAGGGTTTCGACAAATTCCAACTGACATTATACTATTTCAGTCAATTAACCTTTCTGATCTTAGCCGTACTGTTACTTGCTTTTCAGTTCCAATGGATGATTGTGGGGGGATTGGTTGTTTTCAGATATATTTTCGCCTGGATTACTTTAGGCTATGCTGCCGGAAAATTCAAAGAGAAAGACGTGATGTACTGGTTTCCGGTAATCGAAATTATCCTTATCTTCACACAGCTAAACGTTTTCATAACTAATTTAGTTTCAAAACCTAACCATTGGAAATAACAACTGAAATCATACGAAATACTATTGAAAAGGCTAAAACGGGCGACCAGGTAGCCTTTACTTTTTTATTGGATTTTTACTGGAATGAGGTATACGGATTCATGCTGAAACGCACCGAAAACGAAACCGACACCGAAGACATCACCATCGAAACCTTTGCAAAAGCTTTTGACAAAATCGCCACGTACAATCCGGAATTCGGGTTTAACACCTGGCTGATTGCCATTGCTAAGAATGTTCATATTGACATGCTTCGCAAGAAAAAATCGTCTTTATTTGTCGACTTTAATAACGAAGAAGACAGTCAGGCCTATGATATAGCCGACACGACTCCCAGCGTGGAAGACGAAATCATTAAGGAGCAAAACCTCGCCCGCTTACTTTTGTTCATAAAAGAACTGAAACCGGCATACCAGGAAGTGATACAATTGCGTTATTTTCAGGAAATGAGTTATCAGGAAATCGCCGAAGAACTGAACGAACCTCTGAATAACGTAAAAATAAAACTTTTGCGCGCTAAGAAACTTTTGGCTGAAATTATTCAGCAAAAACGCTGATTCACTGACTTAAATTCAGCAAAACCACTATCAACAAACATTGCATCAAACACAAGTGTTAATAAAAAAATATTTTTGTATTTTTTTTAACACTTTAAATACTATGACTGCATAGTTTTCGTTATTAAATAAAACAAACCATTTATTTAACCTCAAAACTATTTAGTATGTCTAAAATCAACATTTACGAAACCGGTTGGCTAAACATGGTTTTCGAAGGACGAAACAAAGCCTACGGCGCTTATCAGCTAAGAACTGAAAATCCAAAAACAACGGTAAAAGCTTTTTTCTCTGCCTTATTACTATTGGGTGGCGCGGCAGCAATCCCGGCAATAATAGGTTATCTGCAACCGGAAAAAGAGACCGCAGAAGTCATCTCGTGCCCAATCGACGAGGAAATCATACTAGTAGATGCGGATGCTTTTAAAAAAGAAGAACCGAAAAAAGAGGACTTCGGGCCTTCAGTTTCAAAACCGTTAACGGATGAAAAAGTAATCAAATATGTTAACATGGTTCCAACCGAAAAAGAAAAGGCAACCGAAGAGGTTACCAGAAACGAAGATTTAGAGAAAGGAAAAATCGGCTCTGCAAACCAGGAAGGAACAGAAACCAACAGCAACACCTCTGTTCCTCCCCCTGTTGTAAATACTGGTGGCAGCGGAAATGCTAATTCAAACGCACCAGAAATTGCGGCCACACTTGAATTTCAACCGCAATATCCCGGAGGAATAGGTGCATTTTTAAATGCAGTCGGCAAAAAATTCAACGCTCCGGAAGTGGATGAAAACATTAAAACACTTCAGGTGATGGTTTATTTCGTAATCGAAAAAGACGGAACGTTGTCAAACATCAAGGTAACCAGAGATCCGGGCTATAATCTTGGGAAAGAAGCCGCAAGAGTATTAAAAAGCATGAACACAAAATGGTCACCGGGTTACAAAAACGGACAGCCGGTACGAACCGCTTACAACCTACCTATTACGGTGAACATTCAGTAAAAAAGCAAAACTTCGGTTTTGCTTTTTTATTTACAATTCATCCTCAACAACTTCAACATCCTTAAGTGTTTTACTGAGAAAAACATAGCCGATAATTCCGGCCACCAAAGACGAAATCATGATCGCAATTTTGGAAATCGTAATATCCTCCGGTTGTGATTTAAACGCTAAAAGTGTAATAAATATCGACATGGTAAAACCAATGCCGGCCATAAAACCCGTTGCAAAAATATGTTTCCATTTCAAGCCTCTCGGCAATTTACAAAGACCGAAAGTTACCACCAGAAAACAAAACAACAAAATACCAAGAGGTTTTCCGACAACCAGACCCAAGAAAACACCAATGCTGTTCTCGTGTTTCAATCCTTCCATCCAATCATCCCCAATCAGAATCGCGGTATTGGCCAAAGCAAAAACAGGTAGGATAAAAAACGCCACCGGCTTGTGAAGGAAATGCTGCATTTTAGATGAAATCGTTTTCTCACTTCCGTCTCCAAATGGAATTACGAATGCCAACAGAACGCCTGAAATGGTCGCATGAATTCCCGAGTTCAACATAAAATACCACATCCCTATTCCACCAATAACATAAGGAATCCAACTGCTCACTTTCATTCGGTTAAAAATAAACAATACGCCCATGATTGCCAGAGCAATACCCAAATTAAACAACGAAAGGTTGTCGGTATAAAAAAGTGCGATGACTAAAATTGCACCCAAATCGTCTATAACCGCCAAAGCAGTTAAAAAAACTTTTAAAGAAGTAGGCACCCGACTTCCCAACAAAGACAAGACACCCAAAGCAAAGGCTATATCGGTTGCCATCGGGATCCCGGCACCGGATTGGGTTGGTGTCCCGTGGTTAAACATCAGGTAAATTCCGGCCGGAACCAACATCCCTCCTACCGCAGCAACTATAGGAAATAGTGCGTTTTTGATATTTGACAATTCACCAATATAAACTTCACGCTCCAGTTCCAATCCAATCAGTAAAAAGAAAATAGTCATGAGTCCGTCGTTAATCCAATGTTCCAGTGAATGTTCACCAATCGGAAAATACCAAATTCCTTCATAACTCTCCCGGAACGCCGAATTAGCAAGAAACAATGACAAGGCGGTACAAATTATCAAAACAATCCCGGAAGATTTTTCACTTTCAAAAAAATCAGTAAACAGCTTGGAAGTTTTCATTCTATTTTGGCTTTTAAATACGTTTTTGCTAAAATAACACTTTTTATCCGGATGGGAAAAGCGGCAGAAGCCATTATCATATACCCTATTAAAAATGCGTTAAACCAATCGTCAGATTAACAACAATGCTTATCTTTGCACCAAATCTGATGAGACTATGAACACGGTTTTAGAATCCAACATACTTCCGACAGGAAAACCAAAATGGTTACGCGTAAAACTGCCTACCGGTAAGAAATACACAGAATTACGAGGATTGGTTGACAAATATAAACTGAATACCATCTGTACTTCGGGGAGTTGTCCTAATATGGGTGAATGCTGGGGAGACGGAACTGCTACCTTTATGATTCTTGGGAATGTCTGTACGCGTTCATGTGGCTTTTGCGGTGTAAAAACCGGAAGACCGGAAACAGTGGATTGGGATGAACCTGAAAAAGTGGCCCGTTCCATCAAAATCATGAACATTAAACACGCGGTAGTAACCAGTGTTGATCGTGACGATATTAAAGATATGGGTTCCATCATTTGGGCGGAAACGGTAAAAGCCATCCGAAGAATGAATCCGGAAACCACTCTGGAAACCCTGATACCCGATTTTCAAGGTGTGGAAAGAAACATCGACCGAATCGTGGAAGTGAGTCCGGAGGTAGTCTCCCACAATATGGAAACCGTTCGCCGTTTAACCCGCGAGGTGCGCATCCAGGCTAAATACGACAGAAGTTTGGCGGTTTTAAAATATCTGAAAGATCAGGGTATCCGCAGAACCAAATCCGGCATCATGCTTGGTCTTGGAGAAACCGAAGAAGAAGTGATTCAGACCCTGCACGATTTACGTGATGCCAATGTGGATATCGTAACCATCGGTCAGTATTTACAACCCAGCAAAAAACATTTGCCGGTTAAGGAATTCATCACACCGGAACAATTTGCAAAATACGAGCAGATCGGAAAAGAATTAGGTTTCCGTCATGTGGAAAGCGGTGCTTTGGTTCGTTCTTCATACCACGCTCAAAAACATATTCTTTAGAATTACGAATTAAAAATTACAAATTACGAATTTGAAAACACGAATTGCCATCAATGGTTTTGGAAGAATCGGAAGAAATCTATTCCGATTGCTTTTAAATCACCCCACGATTGAAGTGGTTGCCATTAATGACATTGCCGATATAAAAACGATGGCGCATTTACTGAAATACGATAGTATTCACGGAGTGTTGCCCCATACCGTCACTTCCGACGAAACTTCAATCCTTGTAAACGGAAAATCTTTTTTATTTCACAGTGAAAAGGAAATCTCAAACCTTAACTGGAAGGATTCCGACATTGACTTTGTAGTTGAAGCCACAGGAAAATACAAGACTTACGAAGACATCAGCAAACACATTGCTGCGGGTGCAAAAAAAGTAATTCTCTCTGCTCCTTCGGAAACCGACGCCATAAAAACAGTTGTTTTAGGCGTAAACGAACACATTTTGGACGGAACAGAATTAATTGTTTCCAATGCAAGCTGCACCACTAATAACGCAGCGCCAATGATTAAAGTTATCGAGGAACTATGCGGCATCGAACAGGCTTACATCACAACGGTTCATTCCTATACAACCGATCAGAGTTTGCACGACCAGCCTCATAAAGATTTGCGAAGAGCCCGTGGCGCCTCACAATCCATCGTACCTACCACCACCGGAGCAGCTAAAGCCATTACAAAAATCTTTCCTCATCTGGAAGGCAAAATGGGCGGATGCGGCATCAGGGTTCCGGTACCGGACGGTTCTTTAACCGACATCACCTTCAATGTAAAAAGAGAAGTTTCCATAGCCGAAATTAACAATGCTTTTAAAAAAGCTTCTGAAAACGAGCTCAAAAACATCCTTGATTACACTGAAGACCCTATTGTTTCAGTGGATATTTTAGGCAATACCAATTCCTGCCTCTTCGACGCTCAGCTCACATCCGTGATTGATAAAATGGTGAAAGTTGTCGGATGGTACGACAATGAGATTGGCTATTCTTCTCGAATAATTGACCTTATCGGTTTTTTATCTAAGAAATAATTTCCTATATTTATGCGAATTTCAAGCATAATCATGAAGCATCTATACGTTTTACTCTTCTTATTATCAGCAAAAATCAGTTGTTTTTCGCAAGAGAAAAATGAGACCGTTACCGTTGACAGTGTTTCATATTACCTGGAAGTTTCCAATTTCCACAAAAGCAGTTTCGATTACGATAAAGCGCTCACGTATGCCCGAAAAGCAAAACAGTATGCCACTAAAAAGAAACTTCAGAAAGAATTGGCAGACAGCCATCTTAGCATTGGCAGTATCTACGGCGAATTGGACAGACAGGACGAAGCTATCGAAAATTATATCCGAAGCATAACCATCTATAACAATTTAACCCCGTCATCAAACAGTGCATTCTGCTACTACAGTCTGGGACAAAGTTATCTGAAAAAAAACAATTTAAATCTTGCGGAAAACTATCTGAACAAGTCGATGGCAGAATATAAAACTGTAAATATTCCGGAAGCTCTCGATTTAATTGAACTTCAAAAAGGTATCGTCCAAAAAAGAAAAGGAAATACTGAAGGCGCTTTAAAAAAATTCAGATCAATCGCAACTAAAAACGATATCGAAACTCTTCCCGAAACCAAGGCAGAAGCCTATTTTGAATTAGCGGAAATCGAAGCAGAAAAAGACCCACAATCTGCCATTGCAAATCTGGAAAAAGCATACACGATTTCCATTGAAGGCTATAATACAAACCAGAAACTACGCATACTAAGACGATTAAGCGAGATGTTTGAAACCACTAAAAACATCAGCAAATCTCACTTCTATTTAAAAAAGTTTATCGTCATCCGCGATTCCATTTTTAATATCCGGACAAAAACAGCCAATGTACCCGCTTACGAAAGATACATCGCAACGGAGCAATTAAAAACCATTGACAAAACAAATCGCGAGAACAAAGCACAGGAAAAATCGATTAAATTCTCAAAGTTAATCAGTATCCTGAGTATTGCTTTAATCTCCATTTTATCCCTTTTGAGTCTTTCGCTTTACAAAAACAATATTATCCGAACAAAAACAAATCAGCTCCTGAAAGACAAAAATCAGGAACTTGAGACCGAGAAAGAAAGAGCGGAAAAAGCGTCGAAGGCCCGTGCTGAATTCCTTTCCACGGTAAGCCACGAATTGCGAACCCCATTGAACGCCATCAACGGTATTACGCATATATTAATTGAAGACAACCCGAAACCCAGTCAGATGAATTACCTGAATTCACTGAAATTTTCAGGAAATTATCTTTTAACCTTCATCAACGACATACTTGAAATCAATCGTGTGGAATCTGACGTGGTTGAAGTGGAAAGTATCGACTTTGATTTAAGGGATCTGCTTGAAAATATCGTAGGGTCTTTCTCTGAAATCGCCAATAAAAACAAAACGGTTTACCATCTCGAAATTGACGAAAAAATACCGTCCACTTTAATCGGTGATCCGACAAAATTATCACAGATTTTAATCAATCTGATCAACAACGCCATTAAGTTTACAACAAACGGAAATGTTTGGGTTTCAGCGGTGGTTAAAAAGGAAAAAGCAAATTCTGTCAGGATTCATTTTGAAGTACGCGATACCGGAATCGGAATTCCCAAAGAACGTATTGACACAATTTTCGACAGCTTCACACAAGGTTCCGTGGAAATCAACCGAAAATACGGCGGCACCGGCCTTGGACTTGCAATCGTTAAAAGATTAGTAACCTTATTGGGCGGCAAAATAAAACTGGACAGCGAAGAAGGCAAAGGTTCCCGATTCCATTTTGAGATAGCACTCCGCATAAGCGAGAAGAAAATAGACAAAAAAATCGCTCCTGTTTATGATAACAAATGGCTGGAAGACAAAAAAATCCTTTTGGTTGAAGACAATAAAATCAATCAGATGATCACACAAAAGATGCTGGAAAGAAAGAAAATGCATTGCCATATCATCGAAAACGGAGAGGACGCAGTCGAACACATGCGTCAGAACACCTACGATTTGGTTTTGATGGACGTTCATCTTCCCGGCATTAACGGAACAATAGCGACGGAACTGATCCGAAAATTCAACCAGGACACACCTATAGTTGCTCTTACAGCTATTTCATTGGATGAAAACAAGGAAATGCTACTCTCTTTCGGAATGAATGATGTGATCACAAAACCGTTTGATCCCGAGAAATTCTATGAGGTTATCGCAACCACCATCCATCAAAATATCAATACTGAATAATCAGGTTTTTAATTAGGGTTCTGACTTTGGGCTCTGCTTCTTTGGCGGCTTCCAGAACTTCAGTATGCGTGATTGTCCCGATACTCTCTTCGTCACCCATATCGGTAATCACCGAAACACCGAATGTTTCCAGTTCCATATGACGAGCTACGATAACTTCCGGAACCGTTGACATCCCGACACAGTCACAGCCCAAGGCTTTTACCATTCTGTATTCGGCCAGAGTTTCAAATGTTGGCCCTTGCAATCCGAGATAAACCCCTTCCTGCAAAACAATATTTAATGACTGCGCTATTTCTTTTGCCTTAACAATCATTCTCCTGCTGTACGGCTCGCTCATGTTTACGAAACGGGGCCCAAAACGCTCGTCATTTTTCCCGCGAAGCGGATGTTCCGGCATCATGTTCACGTGATCCTTTATAACAACAATGGATCCAACCTTATAATTCGGATTTACCCCTCCGGAAGCATTCGACACAATGAGTTTTTCAATCCCTAAAAATTTCATCACACGAACGGGAAACGTTACCTGCTTCATATCATATCCTTCATAAAAATGAAAACGACCCTGCATGGCAACCACCTTTTTTCCTTCGATGGTTCCGAAAACCAAAGCGCCTTTATGCCCTTCCACAGTGGAAACAGGGAAATTCGGGATTTCCTCATAAGGTAAAGTATACTCAATTTCCATATCGGAAGTAAATCCACCCAAACCCGAGCCTAAAATAACACCATATTCCGGTGTAAAACCCGTTGCTGCTTTTATGAAACTAACGGTTTCCTGTACTTGTTCCCACATAATTCAAAATTATTTTATCAAAAACGGCACTGTCATTCAGAAACGAACTTTTTATAGGCAAATAAAACAACTGCTCCTTTGGCAATTTCCCTTTCAAACGGACAAAATCCTTTTCGGTTGTAATGATGATGTTGTTTTTTGCTTTTGTTTTAATCGCTTCGATATCCCGTTGTGTAAAGTCGTGATGGTCCGGAAAAACCAAAGTTTCGGTTTTTGCATCCTGCAGATACTCAAAAAAAGGTTCAGGTTTTGCAATTCCGGCCAGAAGCAATTTATCGGCTCCCGCTAATTCTTCCATCAGGAGTTGCTTCTCTTCCGAATAAACACAACCGTCATATTCAATACAGGTAAAAAACACCTGCTGGTGCTTCGCTGGTTTCAGTCGGAATTTAATTGCATCCTGTTGCTTCGCGGATAACTGCGGCGGACATTTAGTAACCACGATAACATCGGCACGATCAGCCCCACTCCTGCTTTCCCTTAGATTTCCGGCAGGTAGTATCAAATCATCACAATAC
The DNA here is from genome assembly GCF_000498535.1 of Flavobacterium limnosediminis JC2902. Lineage (GTDB taxonomy): Bacteria > Bacteroidota > Bacteroidia > Flavobacteriales > Flavobacteriaceae > Flavobacterium > Flavobacterium limnosediminis. The sequence continues at coordinate 214,525 of NZ_AVGG01000019.1, forward strand.
AAATCATTATAAGCCGTCAGCAGGATGTAAAAACCCGCTTTTACCTTCCGGTGCTGAAAAGCGTCGTCCAGTAAAATAACCTCCGGCGCATTGTCTTGTGAAAGCAACTGCGTTATTCCATTTATCCTGTTCGCGTCTACTGCCACCTGAATAGATGGGAATTTCTGATAAAACTGATACGGTTCATCACCCAGAATCCCGGCATCGGAAGTCGCATCGGCCAAAACAAAACCTTCCGATTTTCGTTTGTAACCACGGCTTAGCGTCGAAATTTTATGGTTTTCAGACAATAATCGGATTAAATACTCAATCTGGGGTGTTTTACCTGTTCCGCCAACACTCAAATTACCAACAGCAATAACCGGCAGATCAAACGCAACCGATTTCAGAATTCCTTTATCAAACAAAATATTGCGAACGGAAGTTACAAAGCCATACAAAACAGCAAACGGAAAGAGTATTTTACGAAGAAAATTCATAATACGAATGTAGCTATTTTTTAGCTTTTTGAGAAAAGTTCTTACTAAATTCGTTACTTTGTAATGGTGATGTGGATTTGTGGATTTGGTTATTTGATATCTAAACAATCTAAGAAAGTCTAACCATCTAAGAAAATCCAAAAATCTAAGAAGTCTAAAAATCTAAGAAAGTCCAACAATCTAACAATCAAATATGCAGATAAAAGAAATCCTTTCCGTTTTAGAAGAAATGGCGCCTTTGGCTTATGCCGAAGATTTTGACAATGTCGGCCTATTGGTTGGCGATGCTAATACCGAAGCCACCGGTGTTTTGGTTTGTCACGATGCCCTGGAATCGGTTATTGACGAAGCCGTTTCAAAGAAATGCAATCTGATCGTTTGCTTCCATCCTATTTTATTTTCGGGACTGAAGAAAATCACCGGGAAAAATTATGTGGAGCGCGCTGTCATCAAAGCGATTAAAAACGACATTGCCATTTATGCCGTTCACACCGCACTGGACAACCATAAACAAGGTGTCAACAAAATTTTTTGCAATGCCTTGGGCTTAATCAACACCAAAATCCTGATTCCGAAACAAAATTTCATTCAGAAACTGGTCACCTATACCATCCCAGAAAACGTAGAAGAACTGCGCAATGCGTTGTTTGATGCCGGAGCGGGGAAAATAGGTAATTATGAAGACTGTAGTTTCAATTCGAAAGGCATCGGAACCTACATGGGCAACGAAGAAAGCAATCCCGAAATTGGCGAGCGCTTCGAATTTGTGGAAAATGAAGAGATTAAAATTGAAGTTATTTTTGAAAAACATTTACAGTCAAAAATTCTGAAAGCTCTTTTTACGACTCATGTTTACGAAGAAGTTGCCTATGAAATTTATGATTTACAAAACGCGCATCAGAATATCGGATTGGGTATGATTGGCGAATTACCTCAAGAGATGAATGAGACCGATTTTCTCAAATTCGTAAAAGAAAAAATAGATTGCGGTGGCATTCGTCACAGTCAGTTTTTAAATAAATCAATAAAAAAAGTGGCTGTTTTAGGTGGTTCAGGAAGTTTTGCCATAAAAAACGCCATTGCTTCCGGAGCCGATGCTTTTCTTACGGCCGATTTAAAATACCATCAGTTTTATGAAGCCGAAAATAAACTATTATTAGCCGATATCGGACATTTTGAAAGTGAAAGGTTTACAAAAAACCATATAGTTGACTATCTTACGAAAAAAATTAGTAATTTTGCACCTTCGTCGCCTTTTGGCGGGATCATTTTATCGCAAGAAAATACAAATCCAGTTAAGTACTTTTAAAATATGGCAAACATCAAAGAACTAAGTGTAGAAGAAAAATTAAGAGCTCTTTATGATTTACAGCTAATCGATTCAAGAATCGATGAAATCAGAAATGTTAGAGGTGAACTACCTTTAGAAGTGGAAGATTTAGAAGATGAAGTAGCAGGATTAAGCACTCGTTTAGATAAATTAAAAGGTGATTTAGATACTATCGAAGAGCAAATCAAAGAAAAGAAAAATGCTATCGAAGGTCATAAAGAATCGATCAAAAAATATTCGAACCAACAAAAAGAAGTTCGTAACAACAGAGAATTCAACGCTTTAACAAAAGAAGTTGAGTTTCAGGAACTGGAAATTCAATTAGCTGAGAAGCACATTAAAGAAATGAAAGCTTCCATCGAGCACAAAAAAGTGGTTTTAGGTGAAACTAAAGAAAAATTAGACGCGAAACAAAACCATTTAAAGCACAAAAAAGCAGAATTAAGCGCTATCATGTCAGAAACTGAAAAAGAAGAAAACTTCTTATCAGGTAAGTCAGATGAGTTCCGCGGACAAATCGAAGAGCGTTTATTAGGTGCTTACGACAGAATCCGTACAAGCGTTAGAAACGGCTTAGCAGTTGTATCTATAGAGCGTGGTGCTTCTGCAGGATCGTTTTTTACGATTCCGCCGCAAACGCAAATGGAAATTGCTTCCAGAAAGAAAATCATCACCGATGAGCACAGTGGAAGAATTTTAGTAGACAGCGCTTTGGCTGACGAAGAAAAAGACAAAATTCAGCAATTATTTGCTAAATTATAAGTAACTTAAAGCTTCCAAACGGAAGCTTTTTTTTATGGAACTCATCAACAAAATAGCATATTTCACTTTAACAAAATCCATCGGGTTATACATTAACCTGGTGAGTTATATTTTTCCGAAAAAAGCAGCCCGGTTAGCATACAAATTCTTCACGCAGCCTCGGGAGGGTAAATTACTCCCAAATGCCATTCCTGATATTTTGAAAGAAGCCGAACAGGAAGTACTCTTTCACGAGGAAAACAGTATTCAAACTTATACATGGAAAGGCAACGAAACCAAAATTTTACTGGTTCACGGATGGGAAAGCAATGCTTCACGATGGGAACAGTTTATCAATTACTTCCGGAAATCGAAAAGCACGATCATTGCATTGGACGGCCCGGGTCAGGGACTTTCGAGCGGAGTTGAGTTTAACATTCCGCAATACGCAAAACATGTTAATGCATTGGTGGAAAGATTCCAGCCACAATTTATCATCGGACATTCGATGGGAGGTGCTGCCTGCTTGTATTATCAATTCAAATACAACAATCCCATTTTAGAGAAAATGGTCATTTTAGGAGCTCCGAGCGAGTTTGAAATTCTATTGAACAATTACAAAAGAACCATCAGTCTCAATGAAAAAACCTTTCAGTTGCTGACCGAGAAGTTTACGGAACGCTTCAAAATTTCTCCTTCTGAATTTTCGGGAAAAAAATTCGCCTCAACTTTCAACCTAAAAGGATTGATAGCACACGATATTGATGACGATGTGGTTGCTTTTAACGAAGGGAAAGAAATTGCCAAAGCATGGAAATCGGCTAAATTCATTGAAACTAAAGGATTGGGACACAGTTTACACGACGAAAATTTGTATCAGAAAATCAACAATTTCCTGTTTGAGGAATAGTATCAGCGCTTAATGATTTTTTGGGTATGGGTTCTTTTTCCGCTGGTTACCTTCACAAAATAGATCCCCTGAGAAAGTTTTTCAGCAGAATACTCGTTATATCCCGACACCACTGTTTGTTCCATAACTTTTTGCCCTAAAGCCGTATACACTTCTAACCTGGAATTGGCATCAACCGATTGCGGAATTATAACCTTCAAATGATCAGACACCGGATTGGGAAATACCGTAAAAGCCACATCTTCATTTTCGGACACACTCAAATTCTGATTGATTTGCAAAATGGCAGCCTGCATGTTAGGTAGCGGTCCTATATTTCCTGCGACTCCTGTTCCTTGCGGAATCCCGGTAGTCTGCAATAATTGGCGCATCGCTGTCGGACTCATATAATTTCCGGTAAGACTGTGATAATAAGACTGCAGCACAACCACACAGGAAGCCACTATCGGTGTGGCCGAACTCGTTCCTGAAAAATTGGTGTAACCCTGATTAAAATCACCTCCAATCATCACCAAATTACCTGTTCCGCACGCGCGAACGTTAACACCCCACCCCTGAACATCCACACGGGAACCATAGGTACTGTACGACAATCGGTTGTGCAAAAGGTTATCAGAACCGGCACCGACTATAATAGCCCCCGAGTTTCCTCTTGCCATATAAGATGCATAATAAGCCGAATCAAGATTCTGATTTCCGTTAGCGGCCGCTTCCACAATAAGAATTCCAGCATCGGTAGCGGCTTTGGTCAGATCCCAAATCGGATTATCAAATTCGGCCGGAACATAATTATTGCTTTGGCCGTATGCCTGCATCTCATAAACAATCACATCACCCCCTGGCTGAGAATTGGCAATAGCCTGAGTAACTGCATTTACCCTGTTATATCCGCTTTGTTGCCATTCGGGAAACAATATCATCTCCGTCGCACCATAAGCCATTCCGGAAATTCCGTACGCTCCCTTATCCGCATACATGATCCCGAAAACTGATGTTCCGTGTTCTGTGTACGAAGGTGTGGCACTGGTGGAAATGTTCATTCCTGTGGCAATAAAAGCATTTTTATCTACTAATTCTTCGTGATTTTTATTAAACCCATACTCGACATCACGAATCCGGATTCCGGTTCCGATCTGACCTAATCCCCAGGCATAACGCATGTTCACTCCCGGATTGGCATCCAGATATGTCTGATTCGCTTCATAGTCTGGTGTTACCGGAGCAATATCATTAGGAGGCGGAATCGGCTGTAAAGGCATTAAACTGCAATAAATAACCTCATCAAGTTCCTCAAGACGCGTTGCCAACTCAAATAATCGCTCATTGGAAGGATTGTCCGCTACAATCTTAAGAATATTCCGCAATCGCAAAACCGACTTCCCATCGTGACCGTTTTGTAAAGCCGATTTATAAAGCAGTTCTGTTTTTTCATCAGAAATGGCAATTCCTTTCTGAAAACGAATACCGAATTCGTCTGCCAGTCGCTCAATCCCATCAATTTGCAAAAGTACTTTCAGATAATCTTCATCCTCAAGCACAACGGATTCGGAAAAAGAGACATAAAGCTCGTGCTGATGGGTATCGGGAGCCAGATGAAATTCGCCTTTTCTGTTTTGAGCAAAAAGGGACATGCTGAAAAATATAAGCAGGAGTAGTGTTTTTTTCAATCTGATAGTAAATTTGAATTTCAAAGATATAAAAAAGATAATCCATTATAATTCAAAGAATGCTAGTATTTAAATAAGTGTTATTTTTGCAGCATGGAAGAAAACAAAACACGTATCAACAAATTCCTTTCGGAAACTGGTTATTGCTCCAGAAGAGAAGCCGACAAACTACTGGAAGAAGGGCGCATTACCATCAATGGAACCGTTCCGGAAATGGGAACAAAAGTGTCGCCTGAGGACGAAATCCGCGTAGACGGAAAACTGATCCGTGAAAAAACTTCCAAACCGGTTTATTTGGCGTTCAACAAACCCGTGGGCATTGAATGTACCACTAATCAAAGCGTAAAAAACAATATTGTTGATTATATCAATTACCCTAAACGTATTTTCCCAATCGGACGATTGGACAAAGCCAGTGAAGGGTTAATTTTCATGACCGATGACGGCGATATCGTGAACAAAATCCTCCGGGCACGTAACAACCACGAAAAAGAATACGTAGTAACGGTAAACAAACCTATAGTTGATCGATTTATTCAACGCATGGGAAATGGTGTTCCGATCCTGGATACCGTTACCAAAAAATGTAAAGTGGAACAAATCAGCAAGTTTGTATTCCGTATTGTACTGACACAAGGATTGAACAGACAAATCCGTCGTATGTGTGAATATTTAGGCTATGAGGTAACTTCTCTGAAACGCACCCGAATCATTAACATTTCTCTGGATGTGCCAATAGGTCGTTACCGTGAATTGAGCGATGCCGAGATTCTGGAACTGAACCAGCTCATCGAACCTTCCAGCAAAACAGAAGAAGCAAGTTTACCGAAGGTTGAAACCAAAAGACCGGTGCAACGCGAGGTCAGAAAGAAGTACCCTCCAAGAAACAACAACCGGAATTCGAACAGAGAGTAAATTCTCATCAATAAATTGTTCTGTAATTTAAGGGACACAAAAAACAATTACTGAAAAGGTTATGACTATGCTCATAACCTTTTTTCTTTATTCTCAAAACTTATCTTATTACTCAGAACTTTTTTAGATATAATATTTTCTGACAAAATAAACAACCAGCAATAACACTGCTTAATCCTGGAGTCAATTCCCCATATTTTAAAAAATAAAACTGTAAAATCCTGATTTCCTGCAAAAAAAATACATGACTGAAAGAAATAACTTTCATTGATATGCGACGCTACAAAGAAGCTTATTGCGCTTTTCACAAAAAAATAACAAAAAAAAATCAGATTTCAAAAATACCGATAAAATAATAATAACACCGGTTATTCATTTTGTGAAAAAAAGTTAACATATTTTCAAATATTAGAAATTTTAACAAAATACATGCAATTGACACTGATATGTGTCCGTATAGTTTATAAAAAATATGCAATTTTATAACATGATAGAAAATGAGCAACAGGAAATTGTAAAAACGATAGGTGAAAAAATTAGAGAAAAGCGATTGCAACTGAACCTATCACAGGAAAGTGTATCAAATGAGGCCGCTATTCCCAGAAATCAGGTTGGCAGGATTGAACGTGGCGAAATCAATACTTCCATTACTACTCTTGGCAAAATTTGTAAGGTCTTAAAAATTGAACTCAGAGAATTATTTTAGCAAAAAAACTATTTATCAGCATCAATACAGCTGAAACACACCGGCAAATCTTTTCACCAAAACCGGCGCTAAAAATGTGGTCGGTTTAATAACATAAGTATATAAGTGATCAAAAATGTAATAAAAACATAAACTGCAGACAAAAAAACCAAGACTTTCATCTTGGTTTTTTTATTTATAAAGGTTTTTCCATAACAAAATCTTCCATGAGATACCCCCTACCGATTTCGATATCTTCTTCATGTACAATTACAAAACCCAGGCGTTTATAGAATTCCTGAGCACTGTTATAACGGTTCACGTTCAGAAACAAATGCGAATTTCCGTCATTTAAAGCTGCTTTTTCCACTTCCGATAAAAGCAGTTTCCCTAATCCTTTACCCTGAGTTTCCGGCAATACATAAATTTTGTGTAACTTGGTTTTTCCGGTGTTGTTGCAATTTATCTCGTATGATGCAAAACCATAATAAACATCATTTTCTTCCGCTAATAAAAAAACATGCCCCTTCTCCATTTGCTCTTCCAAAGCGGGAATGGCATAAAAATTCTCCAGCATATAATCCAACTGTGCCTCAGAGAGAATTTCCTCATAGGCTTCCGGCCAGATCTTATAAGCTAAATCCCTGACAATGTGAAGTTGGTCTTTATCCGCGTGAAGTACCTGCATTTATTTTGCCATTTTTTGTTCTCTGGCCAATAAGGTATTTTTCATCAGCATTGCGATGGTCATCGGTCCTACCCCACCAGGAACAGGCGTGATGAACGATGCTTTTTTGCTTACATTTTCAAAATCAACGTCACCGGTGATTACATAACCTTTCGGATTGGTTTCATCAGCTACACGCGTAATTCCCACATCGATTACCACTACATCGTCTTTTACCATTTCGGCTTTCAGATAATTTGGCACCCCTAAAGCGGTAATGATAATATCGGCCTGAGATGTAATTTGCGTAATATTTTTAGTGTGACTGTGCGTTAGAGTAACCGTTGAATTTCCAGGGAATCCTTTACGGCCCATCAAAATACTCATCGGACGGCCTACAATATGGCTTCTCCCAATAACAACAGTGTGTTTTCCGGCAGTATCCACATTATAACGCTCCAACAATTCTAAAATTCCGAATGGTGTTGCAGGAATGAACGTACTCATATCCAACGCCATTTTACCGAAATTCTCAGGGTGAAAACCATCTACATCTTTACTTGGACAAACAGCCATAAGCACTTTCTGCTCATCAATCTGATCCGGCAACGGTAACTGAACGATAAATCCATCGATATTGTCATCCTCATTCAGTTCCTTGATTTTTCTAAGCAATTCGGTTTCCGAAGTAGTGCTCGGCATTTTAACCAATGTCGATTCAAAGCCAACACGCTCACACGCCTTCACTTTACTCCCAACATACGTTAAACTTGCACCGTCATTACCCACGATGATAGCCGCCAAATGAGGCACTTTCTCACCTTTGTCTTTCATTTTCTGAACTTCGGCAGCAATTTCTACCTTAATATCTTCTGCAGTCTTTTTTCCGTCTAGTAGTTGCATTTTATATCTGTTGTATTAGTATTAAAAAAAGAAGACGCGATTACTCACGTCTTTATATTTAAGGCCTCATTCCTTTCATTCCGCCCATCATTCGCATTAGGTTTTTACCTCCTGCTCCCTGCATCATCTTCATCATTTTGCTCATCTGGTCAAACTGTTTCAACAATTGATTAACCTGCTGAATATCGGTTCCGGAACCTTTGGCAATTCTTGTTTTACGTTTTGCATCCAAAAGTGCCGGTTTGGTTCTTTCTGCCGGTGTCATCGAATGAATAATCGCTTCAATATGTTTGAAAGCATCGTCTTCAATTTCAACATCTTTCAACGCTTTTCCGGCACCAGGTATCATCCCTACAAGGTCTTTCATGTTACCCATTTTTTTCACCTGTTGGATTTGCGTTAAGAAATCGTCGAAACCGAATTCGTTTTTCGCAATTTTCTTCTGTAATTTACGCGCCTCTTCCTCGTCGTATTGCTCCTGAGCTCTTTCCACTAAGGAAACAACGTCCCCCATTCCGAGAATACGTTCTGCCATACGTGCAGGGTAGAAAACGTCAATCGCTTCCATTTTCTCTCCTGTACCGATGAACTTAATCGGTTTATCTACCACAGATTTGATTGAAATCGCAGCTCCACCACGGGTATCACCGTCTAATTTCGTTAATACAACTCCGTCAAAATTTAATCGATCATTAAATGCTTTTGCGGTATTCACGGCATCCTGACCTGTCATGGAATCCACTACGAATAAGGTTTCCTGAGGTTGAATCGCTTTGTGAACGTTTGCAATTTCGGTCATCATCTCCTCGTCTACTGCCAAACGACCGGCTGTATCGACAATTACGACATTGTAACCGTTTGCTTTTGCATGTTTGATTGCATTTTCAGCAATGGAAACCGCGTTTTTATTTTCGGGTTCTGAATATACTTCAACACCAATCTGATCTCCAACTACATGCAACTGATTGATAGCGGCCGGACGGTAAATATCACAGGCCACCAAAAGCGGTTTTTTCCCTTTTTTGGTTTTAAGGAAATTCGCCAACTTCCCGGAGAAAGTGGTTTTACCCGAACCTTGCAAACCGGACATCAAAATCACAGAAGGATTCCCCGATAAGTTAACTCCGGCCACATCACCACCCATCAATTCGGTCAACTCGTCTTTTACAAGTTTCACCATCAACTGACCCGGCTGTAACGTCGTTAATACGTCCTGACCAATGGCTTTGTCTTTTACACGTGAGGTAAAATCTTTGGCAATCTTAAAGTTAACGTCGGCATCAAGTAAAGCACGCCGTACTTCTTTCAAAGTATCCGCAACGTTCACTTCGGTAATTTTTCCGTGCCCTTTTAATATATGGAAGGCTTTGTCGAGTTTATCGCTTAAATTATCAAACATGATAGTTTTTGTTTAATGAGGTGCAAAGATAATATAAAGTCACAAAGTCGCAAAGTGACAGAGGTGCAAAGTTTTAACTTTGAGGTAATAAAAAACCAATCAGAAGCTTTTCGTTTGGACACAAACACAAATCTGAAACGCCAATGGCTCTAATTAAATAGGTTTCCATTTCTTTAAATTTCAATGTATGAAGTAATCAAACACAGATTTCACAGATTCACACAAATTAATCTGTGAAAATCTGTGAAATCTGTGTTTTAAACAACCTTTAAAATGACATCCCAACAATCATCAAAGAGGAACGATTTTAATTCTTCTCAAAAGTCAGGAAATCGGTTCCGCCTCCGCCCCCGCTAACATCTGTTAGGCGTATCTTAGTGGCCGTATTCTCCAATACTTCCCAGTCGTCTGTTAACTCTTCGAAGTCTGGCGGAGCAGTAAAACCTACATTAAAATGAACATCTTCCGGACTATCGTCGCTGCTGTTACTGTCGGTTACCGACCAAGTTCCTGTATACGTATTAGCCCCATTAGTCGCCGTTAACACATTACCGGATCCGAATGTAAAATTGTAGCCGGTAAAATGCGAGGTTTCATCCGTATCGGTATCGTAGAAATAAGTAATTCGCCAGGTTCCTGATGAAACCGCATTTTTTATATCCTGAATGGTCTGGCTATTGTTTGATGACGAATTGCTGCTGTCATCATCACTCGAACAACCAAAACCAACCATAAGCAGAACAACTGCTATCGAAAGCTGCATTATTTTTTTCATGATGTTGATTTTTAATTACTTGCATAAATATACTGCTTTTTCCAAAAAGACAGCACATAAAAAAACCGCCTTTCGACGGTTATTTTCTGATTTAATCCTGAATTTTAAAAACTTTGCGGAGAATATCTTCCATCAGACACCATTGAGTGAACGACGACTGAAGGAGATTCAATGCTACAAATCCTGTGAACCACAACCAATTCTGATTGATATAAACAGCCAACAACACACTGATAAGTATAAATGTCCCTGCTATGGCTCTGATAATTCTGTTTATCATAATTATATAATTTTATCTAAGTTAACTACTACGGCATGAATCGCATTTTTGGTGGGCTGCTCCTCATTGAACGAACCGGCATGTTGAAGAAACCCTTCAACTTTTGATTCTTCGGTAAAAACATGAAACAGGACCGATTCACATTCGCTTTTATCATTGGCAAACCAATTATCTTTTACGGACAGACCGGAACAATCTTTAAATCCGTTAACTTCCTGATAGGTATAACTGTGGATTTCAGCTTCCTTCAAAAACAATTTGATGTTGTCTTCAAAAGCCTTTACGGCGGTTATCATCATCATTTTCATATATGTATAATTTATTTTTCAGTGGTCATATATGTTATCGCTTTATTTTCGTAGGTGTATGCTTGCGCAAACTTCTTGTTAATGGCGATTTCATCGTTATTCGTATTTGTGTTTTTCAGTTATGTAATAAATCAGCGGCACTACAATCAGTGTTAATAATGTGGATACGATAGCACCTGCCACCAGTGAAATCGCCAACCCTTGGAAAATCGGGTCAAACAAGATGATGGAAGCTCCGATTACCACAGCACCTGTCGTCAGTAAAATGGGTGTGGTTCTTACCGCTCCGGCTTCAATGATAGCCTGCTTTAACGGCGCACCTTCCTTGAGTCGGATTTCGATAAAATCGATGAGCAACACCGAGTTCCGCACCATAACTCCCGCCAAAGCAATCATTCCGATAAAGGATGTTGCGGTGAAGAAAGCACCTAACAACCAGTGGCCCAATACAATTCCGATTAACGATAACGGAATGGCCATCATCATGACAATCGGCGTTTTGAAATTCTGGAACCAGCCCACAATCAGCATGTAAATCACTATAATCACGATTAAAAATGCCGCTCCCAAATCACGGAAGACTTCCAAAGTAATCTGCCATTCACCATCCCATTTCACGGTGAAATCGCTTTCATCCGAAGGTTGTTCCATGTACAGTTCGTTCACTTTATAGCCTTTCGGCAACTTCATTTGCTGCAATTTCTCATTCATCCCCAAAATCGCATACACCGGACTTTCCAATACACCCGCCATATCAGCAGTTACATACACCACACGTTTTTGGTCTTTACGGTAAATCGTTTTTTTCAGTGTTTCGTTTTTTACTTTTACCAGATCGCTCACCGGAATCATAGTCCCTTGCGCCGATTTGATTTTAATGTTCTGAATATCCTGCAGACTCGTTTTCTCCTTATCATCCAAAGCCAATACGATTCCGATATTGTCGTTCGAGTTTTCATCATACAATCGGGAAACCGGATATTCTTTCATGATTGTGGTTAACGTGGCTACCACCTGCTGAGGCGCTACACCGTACAACATGGCTTTTTCTTTGTCGACTTCCAATTTGTATTCGGTTTGATTGTCTTCGGTCATCCAATCCACATCAACGATATCCGAAGTCGTTTCCAGTATGGTTTTTACCTGATTCGCCACTTCAATCTGCTCCTCATAATTCGGTCCGTAAATCTCGGCTACCAAAGTCGACAATACCGGTGGTCCCGGCGGCACTTCAATCACTTTCACATTAGCGCCGTATTTTTTGGCAATCTTCTGAATTTCCGGACGCACTGCTTTCGCGATGTCGTGACTCTGTTCGCTTCGGTCTTCCTTGTGCAGTAAATTCACCTGAATATCGGCCATATTGCTTCCGCCACGCATGTCGTAATGACGCACCAAACCATTGAAGGTAATGGGCGCAGAGGTTCCCACATAATTCTGGTAACTCACCACTTCCGGACGTTGGGAAAGGTATTGCGCAATTTCTTTTGTAACCGCCGCAGTGCGCTCCAGCGTAGTTCCTTCCGGCATATCGATTACCACCTGAAATTCGTTTTTGTTATCAAAAGGCAGCATTTTTACAGCTACCGATTTGGTAAAGAACATCAACACCGAACCCAATAACAGGACAATCGTAATTCCGAACATAATCAAACGCTTTTTGGAACTTTCCAAAAACGGACGCTCAATTTTATTGTAGATTTTATAAATCCAACTCGTTTCCAAACCTTGCTCCTCTTTGTGTTTTTGCTCATCTTTTTCCTGAAGCAAATGATACCCCAAATAAGGCGTCACCGTTAAGGCTACGAACAAGGACAAAATCATCGCAATGGAAGCACCAATAGGCATCGGACTCATATACGGCCCCATCATTCCCGATACGAAAGCCATCGGTAAAATAGCCGCAATAACCGTAAATGTTGCCAGAATAGTAGGGTTTCCGACTTCATTGATCGCATAAATCGCGGCCTGCTTGAACGGGAGTCGCTTCATTTTAAAGTGACGGTGCATGTTTTCGGCGATGATAATACTGTCATCCACCACAATTCCCACCACGAACACCAGGGCAAAAAGGGTGATTCGGTTTAGCGTGTAGCCTAATAAATAATAACTGAAAAGTGTCAGCGCAAACGTTAACGGTACGGAGAAGAAAACCACCAGTCCGCCGCGCCATCCCATGGCAAACATTACCAGAAGCGTTACGGCAATAATAGCTACACCCAAGTGCAACAACAACTCGCCTACTTTATGCGACGCGGTTTCTCCGTAGTTACGGGTCACTTCCACATGAACGTCACTTGGAATCAATGTTTTCTTTAATGCTTCTACTTTGGTGATGATTTTCTCAGAGATTTTCATCGCATCGGCACCTTTCACTTTGGCTACCGAAATCGTTACCGCGGGATATTCTGAAGTATTTTTCGCTCGCGCCTCATTTCCGGTTCCGTATCCGAAAGACACATAACTTTTTGGCGATGAGGGTCCGTCCTGAACGGCTGCCACCTGTTTTAAATACACCGGCATGTTTTTGTTTACACCTACAACCAGATTCTCCACATCTTCATCCGACGTTAAAAAATTCCCTGTAGTCAACAAATACTCCTGGTCTTTGCTTACAAAACTTCCGGATTGTGATTGTTGGTTGTTGGCCTGAATCATCTGTACTACCGAAAGGGCATCGATTCCGTTTTCAGCTAACTTATCTTTGTCCAAAACCACTTTCAGTTCGCGGTTTCTTCCTCCGATTTTATTGGTAATGGCTACGTCCTTTACTTTTTCGATTTCATTGGTCAACTCACCGGCAATCTGGCGTAACTCGTAGTCATCGTATTTTTCACTCCACAACGTCAGTCCCAACATCGGAACATCGTCTATGGAACGGGTTTTCACCATCGGTTGCATCACGCCCTGAGGCATGTTCATAGCATTTTTATTCAATTCGTCGTACAATTTCACATACGAACGTTCGATGTCTTCGCCCACATAAAACTGAACAATCAACATCGCCTGACCGTTCATGGCCATACTGTGTACGTGCTCTACCCCTTTGATATTGGAAATCACTTTCTCCAGAGGTTTTACCACACGGCTTTCCACTTCGGCAGGGCTTGCTCCCGGATAACCCACCATTACGTCGGCCATCGGAACATTAATTTGCGGTTCTTCTTCCCTCGGAATTAAGAACGAGCTGTATACGCCTATCATCATCAAAGCCACCATCAACAAAATGGTTAATTTCGAGTTGATAAAGAAATTGGCTATTTTTCCTGAAATACCTTCTTGCATAATTTCTTTTGTTTAAAGTTTACAGTTAACGGTTAACGGTTTACAGTTACTGAACACTGATTTTCGCGCCATTAACCAATTTCCCTTCGGCTTCAATCACATAACTTTCGGAAGCGTTTAAGCCTGAAAGCACTTCCACTTGATTTCCGAACGATTTACCGGTTTTAATCCAACGCAATAACGCAGTGTTATTGGATCCGACCACATAAATTCCGGTTAACTGACCTTGTTTCACCAAAGCGCTTTCGGGTACTAAAACCACATCGCTTTCGTTTGTTTTAATCGTTTTTTCAACAGGAAAATGTATGTTGACAAACATTCCGGATAAGGTAGCCGCATCAGTTTTATCTAAATTCACTTTCACTAAATATTGTCCGCCTGTGTTTTTGGCTGATAAACTGATTTCCGACACATTCCCGGTCAGTTCTTTGTTTGAGGATTTCACCAGTACTTTCACCGGCATTCCGTTTTTGATGGAAGTGATGTCCGATTCAGAAACCATCGCGGTTACCTGAAGACGTCCCGAACCTTCGATGCTCACCAGCGGCATACCCGGATTCGCCATATCGCCTTCTTTCACAAATGTATTGGTCACAACACCCGAAAAAGGAGCGGTTATGTTCGAATAGGAAAACTGGGCCAGTACTTCATTTCGCATTTGTCTTGCGGCTTCCAGTCCGGCTTTTGCCATTTCGTAACGCGCGGTCATATCGTCCAGTTCTTTTTGCGACGCACTTTGCTGACTGTACAGGTTTACGAAACGATCATAATCTTTCTTCGCATTTTTATAAGCGGCTTCTGCCTGAATAATGGATGCGTCCACCTGTGCTTTTCTTGCCTGTAAATCGGTACTGCTCACTGCTACCAGAAGTTGTCCGGCTTTTACATTCTGACCAACTTTTACGTTTACTTTTGTCACATACCCCATCATTCGGGTACTTAAGTTGGCACTGTTTTCGGCTTCAATTTTTCCGCTTGCGGTTACAAACGGGCTTCCCGAATCACCGGAAGGCGTGCTCACTTTTACGGAAACTGTCGGTTGAACAACTGCTTCCTGTTTTTTATCTCCGGAACAATTCGCCAAAAAAACAGCGGTTCCGATTATCATTAAAGATTTACTGATTCTATTCATGGTAGTTGATTTATTGTGTTAGAAATTGTTGGTATTGTTGTGTGAAATTGTATTCGAAAACCGCTTGCAGATACTCCAGTTCTTTTTGGGCCACTTGGGTTTCCGATAACAAAACATCGGTCGTTTTTTCAAGTCCTTGCGTGAATCGGTTTTTACGGATTCTTTGCGCTTCCTGCGATTGTTCGAACGCTAATCGGGAAAGGTTTACTTTATTTTCAGCGTCCAGCAACTGACGGTTGGTTTTGTTCAGTTCCAACTGACTTTGCGCTTTGTACTGTTTCACATCCAATTCGGATTTCTGGAAATCGGCTTTTACCTTTTGAGATTTTCCGATGGTTTTATAACCGTCAAACAACGACCAGGAAAGCTGTGCTCCCAGTACATAACCGCTGGCTCCCATTCCGAAAAGTTGCGTATCATACAATTCATACGAACCAAACGCATTCAGACGCGGAAGAAAACTCATTTTTCCGGATTGCATCATTTTGCGATAGGCTTCACTGGATTTGTTCATCGCCTGAAGGTCTTTACGGTTATCGGACAATGTCGCCGTTAATGAAGTCACCGCAATAGCATTTTCCAGTGCTTCCGTTGGCAGATATACTTTTCCGGTCATCTCTTCCTGAAGCAGAAACGCTAAATAATCGGAGGCATTCTGCACATTGCTTTTTGCGTATTGCAGTTGATTTTTCACATCGTTTACACGTACCTGAACAGACAATACATCGGTTTTTTGCAGATACCCCTGTTTGAAATTATTTTCTACATATTTCAGTGTCGCTTCGGAAGTTGTATTGGCTTTTTCCAGCACTTTTACTGCTTTGTACGCCAACTGCAATTGCATAAACGCTTTGTTCAGTTCCAGCTGAAGGTATTCTTTGGAGCGTTCGGTTTGCAACTGATAAGCTTCCATTTTGGCTTTGGCTGCCTGCCTTCCGTAGATTCCGTCGACATTGATTAAAGGCTGTACTACTTCAATTTTAGTTGCATAATTTTGAGTCACTTCCGGATTATTCAGCAACGTCGGGTTAAAATCGGATGCCGTTAAAATTTCCTGATTCAGTTTCGAACCGAAAGCCATTAACGGATTTGTAGTGGTTAATACAGTGTGCGAAGCCGAAATACTCGGTAAAAAGAGGGAATTCGATTGGCGGTAATCGGCCTGAGCGGATTTGAATTCCTGATTGGAAATTTTCAATTGGAGGTTGTTCTCGGAGGCTTTCTGCCACAAATCGTTTTTGGAAATTCGGAGTGTATCCTGAGCCATCATCGCTTGTGAGACAGCGAAAATTCCCAATAATGACAGTTTGATTTTATTTTTCATAACATTTACTTATTCCTGATTATGGAGCAAATGTATGACGGGAAAAAAGTGTAGTCAGTAACAAGTGTTACATACACCATAAAACAAAAAACGCCTCGATTTCTCGGGGCGTCTAACTGATAATCTTAAAGAATTATGCTTTCTTAGCAGCACAACAAGCTTTTTTCTCACCTGAAGCACATGCTTTCTTCTCTTCTTTAGAGCAAGCTTCTTTTTTTGTTGTAGTTGCTTCTTTTTTAGCTGGACCAGCTTGTTTTTTCTCTTGAGCAGTTACGTTCATTGATACTGTAAATAATGCTACTGCTAAAATTGCTACGATATTTTTCATAATGTTTTATTTTAAAATTTATTTGTTTGTTTTTTTATTTGAATTTGATTGATGTTTCTGAATTAAGAAGTCATTTCCGGCGGATGCCAGAATGTATTGTAATATTTGGGTATAAACGTTTTTTCGTAAATTAAATTTTCCTGCTTTTCAACTTCAAAAGTTACCGGAATAGAAAGGTTCTGAATCTGTTGCACAATAAACTGTCCCGCCGAAAAATTGATATTCAGCACACATTTTTCTTTCTGACAGCCATCCTGCATTTCATCGCCCCGGCAACAGCCGCTTTTTTCGACCACAGCCATGCAACTGTCTGAAACATGCGACTTTACAACACGAACTGTCTGCGCTCCTGTCAGAAGCACAAAGTAGCATGTTAGTATTGCTGTAAATAATTTCATCGGTTCAAATATAGAAATAAATTTGAATCATGAAAGTTTTTGAATACTTATTATTTTCTTAAAATTTAAAACTGGAAATAAATAAAGGGCTGCGGACCAGCAGATGCCGTGGCATAAACCAACCAATACACCAATCCTAAAAGTACGGCTTTCAGAATAACCGGCAGGGCTTTGAAAACGTTTTGCATTTGCTCTACCCATTTTTCAGGAAGGTAATGCCAAGCAAATCCAATCGCCATAAGCAGGAATACATTTTTATAACCTTGCGCTACAATTTTCCACTGTTCCCAATCGAAAGTAACTTTTCCGATGTTGTTTATCAGTTCCAACGCTATTGTAAAATCTTTGGCGCGGAAGAAAATCCAACAAAACGTTACAAAATGAAAGGTAATCAGGACCGAAATCACCAGCCAGACATAGCCCAAAAACGATTGTTTTCCGTCTTTTCGGGAAGGGAAAAATTCCAGAATAATTTTATGAACCGCTAATCCCATTCCGTGCAAAGCGCCCCAAATAATGAAACGCAAACTCGCACCGTGCCATAATCCGCCCAATAACATCGTGGTCATCAGGTTGACATTGGTAAACATGGTACGCTCTTTTTCTTTCGACAATAAAAAGGTCAATGCAAAAAGGGAGGTCGCAGAAACGGCTACTATCAACGGAATATTGCTTGTGGGCGCATACGTGATTCCCCATAAAATCAATCCGAAGAAAAACAAAGCAGGAAACAAGAATCCGGCAAAAGTTCCGTAACGGTTACCACCTACTGAAATATATAAAAAGTCTTTTAACCAGGTTGACAATGAAATATGCCATCTTCTCCAGAATTCGGTTATCGAAGCCGATTGATATGGTGTTCTGAAGTTCGTCGGCAATTTAAATCCAAGCAATAAGGCAACTCCGATAGCCATATCCGAATAACCCGAGAAATCGCAATAAATCTGAATCGCATAGCCGTATGACGCCATCAGATTCTCAAAAGCCGTATAAGCGGAAGGCGCATCAAAAACACGATCCACAAAGTTGATGGAAATATAATCGGAGATGACCGTTTTCTTAATCAATCCGCCAATAATCAATAAAAAGGCGCGGTTAATATCGTCTTTGGTAACGTTTAATTTCTGATAAATCTGCGGCAGGAAATCTTTCGCACGCACGATCGGACCGGCCACTAACTGCGGGAAGAACGACACGAAAAACAGGTAATCCACGTAGTTTTTTGTCGGTTCAATCTCCTTGCGGTAAATCTCAATGATATAACTTATCGACTGAAACGTATAGAACGAAATCCCGACAGGAAGAATGATTTTCTGAAATTCGAAATGACCGTCTGTAGCCAGATTATAGGTGTCAATCACAAAATTTGTATACTTGAAATAACCCAAAAAACCCAAATTCAGAACCACACTGAACGCCAGACACAATTTCTTATTCAGTACGCTTTGGGTACGATGCACCAGATTTCCGAGATTATAATCGACTATAGAAGAACCCAATAACAACAAAAAGAAAATCCCACTCGACTTGTAATAAAAAAATAAGGAAAACAAAATCACGTATACCAATCGTGGGTAAAACGTATTTTTAAGTGCGATGTAAATACTGTAAAAAACCAAAAACAGTCCTAAAAAAAGACCGGTATTGAACAAAATAGGTTCTTTCGGATTGTAAACAAACCAATTCTGAACCGTTTCTGCGTTAATGGATGTAAAAAGTGAGGCAATATTTTGGGTAAACCAATCCTGCATATTATTTCTTCTTTATTGCTTTAAAATTCTCGTAAGCGTCCAACAGTGCCTGACTGAAAAGCGCTCCCTGTTTTTCATACCCCGTCTTTGTGTAATGTACCTTATCCCCCGACATCAAGCCCTGACGGTAATTTCGGTTCACCCCATACATGCCGCCCATAATGGCAAACAAATCCCATGAAGCGTGATTTACCGTTGCGGCCTGCGTATTGACAGCACGTGCGTAATCATCGGCAAAACGGTTCAGCGAACGACGGTACAGTAGTGAGGGTGGTGTGGACATCACCAAAATTTCCGCATTCGGATTCTTAACTTTGATATTGGCGATGAAGGTATTCAGCTGGCTCATATAATCCTGAACCGGCATTTTATCGAAAGTCTCGTTAGTTCCCAAAGAAACGATTATCAGATCCGCTTCCAAGGCGGGAACCTGATTGAAAAATTGCGGATATTTGTTGTAATCGGAGGCTTTGGCGCCGTTTACACCAATGGCGCTGTAGGTGATCCCGGGCGTATTATTTTCAAAAACCAATCCATTTAAGGCAAAATTCGAAGCACTTTTGTTCGGAATCAGGTAAATCTTATCCATCAGCGTTTCCGAATAAAAAGAATGCGAATTGGTATCTTCAGTCAGCGGAAGCGGAATAAACTCGGAACGTTTAACGCTTTTTTTCTGCATTTCGTTCGTTGGGATTTTCAGCGTTTTTCCGGCACGGATTTTATCTGATTTCAGCCCGTTAGCTTTTTTTAACTGCGATACGGAAACATTGTATTTGTCGGCTATGATGGAAATTGCTTCCCCGTCTTTGATTTTGTGCACGATTTTCTTGGGCACATTCGACTCCAATGCTATCGTTTTCGAACTCGTGGCCACGTCAAACATTGAAGCATTATCAGGCGTGACTATTTTCAGGGTGTTAAACTGATAATTGTTGTCCCTAACATTAACTTCTATTGCAAACCCTTTGCTTCTGGTCGACAAAGAAATACCGCTAAGACCAACCGGACTGTTGCTTTTTTCTTTCGTTATTTTATGCGTATTCCAATCGGCATTGGAAGAATATTTCATGAAATAATTGCCGTTGGTTCTTGCTAAATTGTGCGGAAAGGAAAATCCCAAACCACCGTTTCCGAATTTATCCTGAAGATTTTTTCGGATAACCCCCGTAAACAAATCGGCCTGAATATGGGAATCCCCGATATGAACCACGCGCACTTTACCGGTTTTGGCGGTTTCCAGCACATATAACTTCTCGAAAAACTTTTCTAAGGCTTTGGTGTTGGAAATGGCATTTTCGCCGTAGCTCACTTTTTCCTCCATTCCCAGCGTATCGACTTCTACCAGGGTAGAATCGACCACCTGAGCTGTAAGTGTTGCCGAAAACAGCAGTCCGAAGAAGACTATGAAAAGTTTATTCCACATGAACGCTGTCGGTTTTAATGCTTACGCTGTCAATTTTCACTACAGGTTTTGCTTGTTTTCTGTTGGCACGCAAACGTTTGAATTGCTCATAACCACTATAAACCTGATCGTAAATCATGCCTGAAATTTTCTTGGCACCGCGGTAATTAAAATGCGTGTAATCTTTATTGGCGGCAGCCGGAACTTCTTCCACCCATTTCACAATAGCCCCGTCGCCTCCCATCAGTGTGTACAAATTCACGTAACCGGCTTGTGCCTGAATGGCGTATTTTTTCTGCGCTTTTGTCAACGGAACCACAGCCGAATCCGTTTTCATTTCCATATCGTATTTCGTCGCCTTATCCGCAGTGGAAACAACCAAAATCGCAACACCCGGGAAACATTCTTTCAAATGATCCACTACTCTTTTCATGCGTTTTTCGTACCAGGTGTAATTTAACGAACCGTAATTCAACACGTTGGTTCCGTAATGAAGAACAATCAAATCATATCCCAGTTTTTCATGAAACTGACGCATTACTTGGGCATTGAAGGTAGAAATCGGTAAGCCTGAATTCCCCCTGTTCGAGAAATTATCCACATGCACCCCTTTTCCGTCGTCGAAATTCATCCCATAAACCGGAATGGAATCGGCATTAATGAAATCCAGTTTTAAACTTTTTGTTGTGTTTCCGACAACCAGCGTATTCACCAGTTTATTTGGCGAAAGCTTCTTGTAAATGGTATCATTACCCACTTTAAAGGCAACTTTCCCACTTTTATTATTTGATTTCCCGTAGAAAAGAGTCGGATTGTATAATTCGGATAAATGCTGAAGTTTACTGGCTTTGTATTTTACCCACTCGACATTCGCAGTATCATTCGCAAAAAACACATGACCGTTCACCCCGAAAGGACTGCGCGGTTTTTTAACGTTCAGATAGGATTGGGTTTTCCAGTTACCTGAAAATTCGTGTTTGATGGAATTACGTGAAGCCGCCGATTCCGAAGTGATGTTCACGAAACCTACGCCCTGACCTCCGAACTTGTTCTGAAAATTCGATCGAAAATCCTGAACAATCATATCACCGTCGGTCATGGAATCACCGAAATACGCTATACGGACATTTCCTTCGTGTTTGGTTTCTAATTGAAACAGCTTTTCGTAAAACTGAACCAAATGCTGAAATCCTTTGTAATCCTCGTATTTCTCATCCGGAAACGTGATGCCGTCTACTGCGGTAAAAGAAATCGGCTGATTGGAAAGCGTGTCGCCATCCGTTGCATTTTTATCCTCTTCCAAAGCTTCCAAAAGCAAACTGTCAATTACCACATTTTTGGAATCGACCGTACTTTCCGAAAAAAGTTTCTTTGGTAAAACCGATTTAAAAACAAGGAATGCCGCTATGGAAACAGCAAAAATTGTAAACGATTGAACAAAGTATGATTTATTTTGATTCATTTTATATTTATGAGTGAAAAGTCAAAAGGGATAAGGGAATAGTCAAAAACTTGTCCGTGGTAATTCTCTTCTCCCTTTTCCCTTTTCTCTTTTCCCTAGTCACTTTTATTTTTTACATTCTCTCCGGCACATTGATTCCCAACAAAGCAAATGCCGATTTAATCACTTCACCCACTTTTTTAGATAATTGTACTCGGAAGATTTTCTTCGCCTGGTCTTCTTCACCTAAAATGGAAACAGCCTGATAAAACGAATTGTATTCTCTCACCAAATCATAACTGTAATTCGCAATTAACGCCGGACTGTGGTTTTTCGCCGCATCCTGAATTACGATTGGGAATTCCTCAATTTGTTTCAGTAGTTCTTTTTCTTTTTCGTGGATTTCCACTGTCACGTTGGTATTCAGATCGAAATCGGCTTTTCTTAAGATCGATTGAATACGCGCATAAGTATACTGTATGAAAGGCCCTGTGTTACCAGCAAAATCAACCGACTCTTCCGGATTGAACATCATTCCTTTTCTTGGATCTACCTTAAGCATGTAATATTTTAAGGCACCTAATCCGATCGTCTTGTACAATTCGGCTTTTTCTTCTTCAGTATAACCTTCCAATTTTCCTAATTCTTCGGATATTTCTCGTGAGGTTACTACCATTTCTTCGATCAAATCATCGGCATCTACAACGGTTCCTTCACGGGATTTCATTTTCCCGGACGGCAATTCCACCATTCCATAAGACAGGTGATACAAACTTTCTGCCCAGTCAAACCCTAATTTTTTCAGAATTAAGAACAGTACTTTAAAGTGATAATCCTGTTCGTTACCAACCGTATACACCATTCCGCCCACATCCGGATTGTCTTTCACACGCTGAATCGCGGTTCCGATATCCTGTGTCATGTAAACGGCTGTACCGTCAGAACGTAATACGATTTTTCTATCTAAACCATCCTCGGTTAAATCAATCCAAACCGAACCGTCCGGATCTTTTTCGAAAATACCTTTTTCCAATCCGAACTGCACCACTTCTTTTCCTAATAAATAGGTATTGCTTTCATAATAGTACGAATCGAAATCCACACCTAGATCTTTATAGGTCACGGCAAAACCGTCGTACACCCATTGGTTCATGGTTTTCCAAAGTGAAACCACTTCCGGTTTTCCTGCTTCCCAGTCCAAAAGCATCTGCTGTGCTTCCAGAATCATCGGAGCCTGTTTTTTCGCTTCTTCTTCCGATTTACCTTCTGCCATTAGCGCAGTAATTTCGCCTTTATAAGCTTTATCGAATTCCACATAGTATTTCCCGACCAATTTATCGCCTTTCAAACCCGATGTTTGTGGTGTTTCTCCGTTTCCGAATTTCTGCCAGGCCAACATAGACTTACAAATGTGGATTCCACGGTCGTTGATAATTTGTGTTTTGTATACTTTCTTACCCGAAGCTTTGATGATTTCGGCTACGGAAGATCCCAAAAGAATGTTTCTTACGTGACCCAAATGCAGTGGTTTGTTCGTATTTGGTGATGCAAACTCCACCATAACCGCTTTGGCATCCTCTTTCGGAGTCACAAAACCGTAGTTTGATATATTTTTTATCTGATTGAAAAAATTCAGGTAATACGTGTCGGCAATCACGATGTTTAAAAATCCGGAAACCACGTTAAAACGGGCTACTTCCGACACATTTTGTACCAGATAATCACCTATTTTGTTTCCCAATTCCACCGGATTGCTTTTCACCAGCTTTAACAGCGGAAAAATTACCACGGTTATGTCGCCTTCAAACTCCCTGCGGGTCGCCTGAAATTCCACTTTTTCGAGTGTCACATCAAATATGTCCTGAACCGCTTTCTGGATTTTTTCCGTAAGAATTTGTTGAAGCATCATAATCTTTGAATTTTTAAGGGTGCAAAGATACGTTTAATTGCAGAATTTGAAAATTTGAATTTCACAAATTTCAACGTTGAAATCCAACACTTTACCGATTAATATTTACAATTCTGTATTTTTTTCAGAAATAGGTGTAACAAAATAACACTTTCCGAGTCTATTACTCGTAATCTGCGGAAGCACATCGGCAGTAGTAAAACACATTTCAATGACCAATAATAATCAAATAATCATCAATTAATCATCAATCAACCGAGGCGCAGCCGTACCGTTTGGAGCGCAGCGGAAAAAAATCAAAAGCATGAAACTCAAATTACTTATAATTTGCTTCCTAAGCGTTATCAGCACAACATTTGCACAAGCACCTTCCGCTGCCATTGGAAGCGTTTCGGGAAAAATAATCGACAAAGCCACTAAAGAACCGATTGGTTATGCATCGGTTTCGGTAAAAGAAGGCGAAAAAGTAATAACCGGAGCCATCACTCAGGAAAGCGGAAACTTCAACATTCCGAATCTGGA
This sequence comes from Flavobacterium limnosediminis JC2902, assembly GCF_000498535.1. Classification (GTDB taxonomy): domain Bacteria; phylum Bacteroidota; class Bacteroidia; order Flavobacteriales; family Flavobacteriaceae; genus Flavobacterium; species Flavobacterium limnosediminis. The sequence goes on from NZ_AVGG01000019.1 coordinate 239,076, forward strand.
ATTAAAAAGTTATACTTTAGAAGTGCAATTCATTGGCTATAAAACCCTTACAAAAGCATTCACATTAACAAACGCTGACAAGTCGATAAATTTCGGCACTATCGCTATCGAAGCCGAAGCTACGCAGCTGGAAGGCGTAAATATTGTAGCCGAGCGGTCCAACATCGTACAGAAAATCGACCGAAAAGTCGTGAATGTTGGGAAAGACTTAATCGCCTCGGGAACAACGGCTTCCGAAATAATGAACAACATCCCGACGGTCAGCATCGACCCTCAAACTAAAGAATTGAGTCTTAGAGGCAACACCAATGTTCGTGTTTTGATTGACGGAAAACCATCAAACATAGAAGCTTCCCAGTTATTGCAACAGATTCCGTCTTCCTCCATCAAACAAATCGAATTGATTACCAGTCCTTCCGCAAAATACAATCCGGAGGGGATGAGCGGTATCATTAATATCATTCTGCACAAAAACTCTAACGACGGTTTTAACGGTTCCATTAATGCCGGAGTTACTTTTGGTGAAACACCGAAAACCAATACGGCATTAAACCTGAATTACAGAGTCGGAAAAGTGAATTTCTACTCGAATTACGGGTATAATCACGGTATCAATGCGAATCACGGTTGGGTAAACAGTGCCAATCCGGGACAGGAAAATTTACAGAATTTCGAATTCAGAAATCTGGGCAATTCCCATGTTTTAAAATTGGGTATGGACTATTACATCAACGATAAAAATACGTTGTCCTTTTACACCAATCAGAATATCGCTCATACCGATGGATACGGACAAACGACGGTAAATTATTTCGACGCAGCCAATAACGACACGTATCAGCATTTCGACAACGAAAACGAAAACAAAACCCACACTTACGATTTGGCCTTCAAACACGATTTTGCCAAAAAAGGGGAAAACATAGAGTTCCAGGCCAACTATTCGAAAACCAAAAACAACGAGGATACCGATTACGACAATACTGAAACCATAACCAATGGTCCTTTATTCAAAGAATCAACAGCATTAAACCTGATTGATGGCGTTACGGATTATGCCCAGTTTAATATTGACTACGTTAACCCGATATCGGAATCACTGAAATTGGAATTGGGCGCGGAAAGCCGAATTCAAACAACTGAAAGCGATTTCGTTTCTACGGAAGACGGAAATGAATACATTACACCATATACGTTCTCCAAAGATTCTAACTACGATTTTACATTCGACAGAAACATTCATGCGGTCTATTCCAATTTCAGCAAACAATGGAATGCCAAATGGAGTTCGCAAATCGGACTAAGAGTGGAATATTATGAAATCAATGGTGATTTCCACCGAATTGACAACAGTTTCCAATCGAATCTGGTTCCCCAAACTTCAACAGAAACTCAGGACGATACCGTAACCGATGATATTTTCACCGTATATCCATCTGCGTTTGTAAATTATATGGTCGACGAAAAAAACTCGTTTAACTTTAACTATTCCAGACGTGTGGACCGCCCGAGTATCGGACAGTTAAGCCCAATCAGGGAATGGACTACACCATTGATGGAATCAAAAGGAAACCCAACACTGGAACCGCAATTCACCAACTCTATTGAAGTAAATTACACCCGAAACACCAAAATGGGTTCGATTACTTCCGGAGTATTTTACAGAAGAATCAATAATGAGATTTCCCGTGTGGTTTATAACGACCCAAACAATATCGACAGAAAAATTCTTTCTTACGACAATTTCGACGACAACAATGCATACGGAGTAGAAGCTTCGGCTAACCTGAAATTCACAAAATGGTGGGCTGCCAATGTAAGTGCCGATGCGTATTTTAAAACGGTTAAGGGTACCGTTCAAAACGCAATTACAAGTGAACTGGAAAACGCAGAGGCTGATGTGACTACTTTCAATGCCCGTATGAACAACACGTTCACAGCTACGAAAGATCTTCGTTTCCAATTGTTCGGAATGTACAGAGGGGAAGATTTAAGTTTACAATTTAAACGTGAAGCCATGTACAAAGCCGATCTTGGTCTGACTTACAATGTAATGAAAGGAAAAGGAACGTTCACTGCACGCTACAACGATATTTTCGACACCATGCATTTTGCTTTCGACGGAAACATCCCTTACAGACAATACGGTGCGTTCTACTGGGAAAACCAAACGTTCTACTTTGGATTCAACTATATGTTTGGAGGCGGAAAAAACAGAGCCTTACAACGCAAACAACGTGATGCCAACGAAACTCAGGGCGGCGGAATGTTCTAAAAATGAGTTTTTTTTAGTTTTTCAATTTTATATTACCCCAAAAAAAAACCGGAGAATGTCAACTCCGGTTTTTTTAATTGTTATTTATCAAATTTCAGGGCATCTGCTTTTTCTTTGTCCTCTTTGTGCTTGCGCAGATCAAAAGTGGTTCCGAAAATCTTATCCCAAAAAGTATTACTGACTCCATATCCCAAATGCTCATTTCTGTAATGATGCATCTGATGGTTGCGCCATAAAGGTCGCATAAATTCAAATGGCGGTTCAATGGCATGAATAGCATAATGCATGGAAGCATAAAGCAGATAACCGAACATGAATCCAGGAAAAAAAGCCCAATTGTAATCCCACAAAAGAAGATAATGCAATCCGAATAAAACGGAAGACAGAATCAGACTCGGAACCGGCGGCATAAACAAACGAGTCTTGTCCTTTGGATACTCATGATGATTGCCGTGCATTACATAGGCCACTTTTTTCATTCGGATATTCTCGCTTACCATGTGAAACAAATAGCGGTGTGCTAAATATTCAAAAAAAGTCCAATACAGCATTCCGCCTACAAAAAGTCCGCATATCAGCAAACCCGACAAACCGTAAACCGTGTTGGCTCTGAAAATCAGATAAGCCAATATCGGAATATACATACTCCATATCAGTATAGGATTGCCCTTGGTGAGCATCTCCAGGTATTTATTCTCAAATAATCTTGCCTGACCTTCGTTGAATACAACTGCTCTTTTTGCCATTTGTCTTATTATTTATGATTAACCTCTTAAAGTTATAAATAAATTTCAAAAAAGAACAAACAAAAATCACTGATTTAACACAAAAGTAAAATTACCATCGAATAATAACACTTCCCCACGTAAACCCACTTCCGAAGGCAGCCAGAACAACCAAATCGCCTTCTTTAATCTTTCCTTTTTCCCAGGCTTCAGTTAAAGCGATCGGAATGGATGCAGCCGTCGTGTTACCGTATTTCTGAATGTTATTATAAACCTGATCGTCCGTTAATTTGAATTTCTGCTGAATAAACTGTGAAATTCTCAGATTGGCTTGGTGCGGAATCAGCATATTGATATCCGAAACCTGCAGATTGTTCGTCTCTAAACCTTCGTTAATCACTTCACTGAAACGAACCACAGCATTCTTGAATACGAATTGTCCGTTCATATACGGATAGTAACTTTCATCGTTCGGATCGTTGTCGGCGATAATATCGGTTACCCATCGTTTTCCCATACCCGGAGCCTGCAATGCCAATTCTTCGGCGTGTTGTCCCTCCGAATGCAGATGCGTCGATAAAATTCCTTTTCCTTCCTCTTCCGTACGGCTCAAAACCGCTGCTCCGGCTCCGTCTCCGAAAATTACCGATACCCCGCGACCTCTTGTGGTCATGTCTAATCCTGTGGAATGTACTTCAGAGCCGATTACCAGAATATTTTTATACATTCCGGTTTTGATGAACTGATCGGCCACCGAAACCGCATACACAAACCCGGAACACTGATTTCTCACGTCAAGCGCGCCAACAGTTTTCAATCCCAAATCACGTTGCACCAAAACTCCTGGACCCGGAAAATAGTAATCCGGACTTAAAGTCGCAAAAATTACAAAGTCAATATCTTCTTTGGAGACCCCGGAACGTTCAATCGCAATTTTAGCGGCCTTTACGCCCATCGAAGTCGTTGTATCTTCTCCTCTTATGATGTGACGACGCTCCTGAATTCCGGTACGCTCCTGAATCCATTCATCGTTCGTATCCATTTTCTTGGACAAATCGTCGTTGGTAACTATATTATCGGGGACATAATAACCTAATCCCGAAATTTTTGAGTGGTATTTCATTATACTTTTATTACAAATAGAGTTGTAAATTTAATCATAATTGAAACCGGAATGCGTATTCGGCTTCAATTTTTTCGATGTAAAGAGTATATACCTGACAAATCCTTCATTTTTATTACTGTTTTTATCTTTTTTTCATCAGGTTATAGTACTTTAGTGGCTTTAAATTCATTAAACTAACCACTTTTTATGAAACTGTTCTATAAATCCGTATTTTTCTTATTGTTGAACACTCCGTTGTTCGCGCAGGAAAACCTCACCTATCAGAAGCCATCCAAGGAAATTTTAGCTTTGGCGGAATACGAAAGAGCACCATCGGTAAACATGGACACCAAAAAAGAATGGATGCTGTTATCTTATCGCAATACCTACAAAAATCTGGACGATCTGAATCAGGAGGAAATGCGATTGGGTGGTTTAAGAATCAATCCTACAACCAATATTTCCAGCACGGTTACTTATATCAGCAACCTGAAAGTGCGCCGCATAAAAGACAAGAATGAAATTCAGGTGACCGGACTTCCTGAAAACGCTAAAATCACCAATCTTTCCTGGTCACCGGACGAGAAGAAAATTGCGTTCACACACACCACAAATTCAGGAGTCGAACTTTGGATTCTGGATATTGCATCTGCGAAAGCGACCAAACTCACTTCCGACAATCTGAATGCCAACATGGGGGATCCGATAAACTGGTACCGCGACGGACAAAGTCTTTTGGTAAAAATGATGGCAGCCAATCGTCCGACTTTAATTGATATCAGAAAAGAACTGGCCACAGGACCAATAACTTCCAACAGCGAAGGAAAAGCATCGCAGAACCGAACCTTTCAGGACTTACTGAAAAACAAAACCGATGAAACCAATTTTGAAACATTGGTAACCTCAGAATTATACAAAATCGATTTAAACGGAAAGGCCGAATTATTCAAAAAAGCCGATATGTATTCAGGGGAAAGTTTTTCTCCTGACGGCAATTACATAATGATTTCAACCATACAGAAGCCGTTTTCCTACACCGTCCCATTAAGCCGCTTTCCGCAGAAAACCGTAGTGTATGACAAATCCGGAAACGAAATCAAAGTGGTGAATGAGGTACCGCTGAACGAAATCATGCCCAAAGGTTTCATGGCCGTTCGTCAGGGAAAAAGAAACATGAGCTGGAGAAACGACACTCCGGCAACATTGTGTTATGCTGAGGCTTTAGACGGTGGTGATCCTGCCAATAAAGTGGATTTCAGGGATGAAGTTTTCCTGTGGAGCGCGCCGTTCACTTCGGCACCTGCTTCATTGGCAAAAACACAGCAACGTTATTCAGGAATTACGTGGGGGAACGATAAAATTGCAGTGGTATACGACAGTTGGTACGACACCCGAAATACAAAAACCTATTTAATCAATCCGTTCAATCCGGCAGAAGCACCAAAGGTGATCTCCGACAGAAATTCGCAGGACATTTACTCCGACCCAGGAAAATTTGAAACCAAAAAGAATGTTTATGGCCGACAGGTTTTGGCTTTGGAAGGAGACACGGCGTACTTAATTGGAGACGGATTCACCAAAGACGGTCAGTTTCCGTTTATCGATGAATTCAATACCAAAACGCTGAAGTCGAAACGTTTGTACCAATCGGCATTCAAAAATAAAAAAGAAGATATTAAATCGATTGAAGATTATAAAAAAGGATTGGTTTTGGTTCAGATTCAGTCACCAACGGAATTCCCGAATTTCTACTTCCGTGATATCAAAGCGAAAGACAAAATCACACCGATAACAGCATTTAAGAATCCGTTCGAGAGTATTAAAAACGTATACAAAGAAGTAATCAAATACAAACGTAAAGACGGTGTGGAATTAACAGGAACATTGTACCTTCCGGCTAATTATGACCGAAAAGCGAAAAAGGAAAAACTTCCGCTGTTGATCTGGGCTTACCCTACCGAATTTAAAGACAAGAATTCGGCCGGACAATCCAGCCAGAACCCGAACGAATTCACATTTCCTAACTATGGTTCTTTCGTTTATTGGGTAACCAAAGGCTATGCGGTGCTTGACGATGCTTCGTTCCCGATTATCGGAGAAGGAAAAACAGAACCTAACGATACGTTCATCACACAATTAGTGGCCAACGGAGAAGCTGCCATTGACGCCGTGGATAATTTGGGATACATCAATCGTAAAAAAGTGGCTGTGGGCGGACATTCCTATGGTGCTTTCATGACCGCCAATTTATTAACACATTCCAATTTATTTGCCTGCGGAATTGCCCGCAGCGGTGCATACAACCGAACTTTAACACCTTTCGGATTCCAAAGCGAGCAACGAAACTACTGGGAAGCATCAAGCATCTACAACGGAATGTCACCGTTTATGACCGCCGAAAAAATGAAAACACCGTTATTATTAGTGCATGGTGAAGCCGATAACAATCCGGGTACTTTTACTTTACAGACAGAACGCTATTTCCAGGCACTGAAAGGATTGGGCGCACCAGCGAGAATGGTAATTTTACCAAAAGAATCACATGGTTATGCGGCTAAAGAAAATATTTTCCACCTGTTGTGGGAACAGGATCAGTTTTTGGAAAAATATTTGAAAACTAATTAATAATCAAAGATACCATCTGAATTGGCTGTCATTCCGATTTCCTTATAAAACGAAACCGGAATGACAGTCTTTATTTTTTAAAAGTAAATCCCGTTTTGCCTTGTTTAGCTGATCATTAAAGTAACCGAAGAATTAATTTCCAGTTCAGTATCGTGCTCGAAGAAAATCACCTTCCGGTCAAAAACCGCTTTAATCAGGTAATGACTTCCTTTAAAATAACATTGTCTTACGGTTACCTTCAAAAGACCGTTTTCCACCACCTTTAGCTGGTGCGGATACAGCAACACAGTTTCATCAGCATCGTCTGTCTCTATAAGTTGTGAGAGTTGCAACTCATTAACCTCTCCAAAAAGAGAAGCCACATATTTGTTTATGGGGTTGTTATAAATTGTCGCAGAATTTCCTTTTTCAATCACTTTTCCGTTTCTCAAAACAATGGTTTCATCTGCAAAAGAAAGTGCATCAACACTGTCATGCGTAGCGATAATAACGGTAATTCCCCTGGATTTCAGATAGGCGAATAAATTTCTTCGCAGGGCATTTTTTCTGAAATTATCAATATGACTGAAAGGCTCATCCAACAGCAAAACTTCCGGCTCTAAGGCCAAAACCCGGGCCAAAGCCACTCGTTGCTGCTGTCCGCCACTTAAATATTTCGCTTTCACATCGGCAAATTCGGCCATCTCCACGATTTCCAGCAGTTCCTGAATCCGATGTTTTTTTTCTTCAGGATAAAAATTGGACAGAAACTTACCCACATTTTCGGCAACCGTAATGTAAGGCATCAGATCAAAATCCTGCGCCAGATATTTCATGAACGGCATTCCAGGCACCAAATTATATTTCGGCCCCAATACTTCCGCATCGTCCCAGAAAATATGACCTTCATCCAGATCATACAAACCGTAAATCAGTTTCAGTAATGTACTTTTTCCGCACCCGCTTTCACCCAAAACCGCCACGTTTTTACCTTTGGGAATGGTAAAACCAATATTGTGAATAATTTTCTTTTCTGTATATCCGAAGGAAATAGTCTTAACCTGTAGCATTGTTTGTCATTAGAGCCGGCAAATTTAACGCCTATTAAACTATATTTGAATTTATTGACGGCATTTTTTCAACTAAATCACTCTTATATTTTTTTACCACCGATTTAAGGATTAGCGCTGATTAATCTGTGTAATAGGTGTTATCCGTGGCTTAAAATTTATAGAAACTCAAACCGCCAAGGCTGTACACGAAAACCTAAATGCAAAATAGTATCCTGAGTCATGCGAAATATACTAAGACCCTTAGTTTTAACCGTTTTTGAGGCCACTAGAACCCAATCCGCAAATCTGTCAACATAAAAAAATCCAGAACGAATTCTACTGTCTGGACACATCTCTAAAAAATAGTGTACAGATGATGCAGATTGAAAAGATTTGCACTGATTTCATATTCTTATTAAAAAACTTAGCCACGAATTCACTAATTAGTTTGTACAAATTAGTGAATTCGTGGCTAAAATTTTATTTAAATATTTGTGTCCAGACGGTAGGAACGAATCGGGATTTTATGTGCTAAATAAGGAATACAAATTAATTCCCCGCTTCTTTTTTAGCTTCCTGAATCATTTTTTCATTCGCCGTAATGGCAAATTCCACGCGTCGGTTCTGACTTTGTCCTTCTTTGGTATCGTTGGAAGCAATCGGCTGTTCCATACCCATACCCTTGGTAATAAATCTTCCCGGAGCCAAACCTTTTGAAATCAGATACTTTTTAACTTCTTCCGCTCTTCTTTCTGATAGCGCCAAATTATAGTCGGCTTTACCAACATTATCGGTAAACCCGTAAATATTGATATTGGTTTCGTTATATTCCTTAAAAACAGGGATTAACTTATCCAGATTAGCCTGCGCCTGAGGTGTAAGAGATGATTTATTGGTAGCAAAACGGATAGCGTCTTCTTTCAAAGTGATGTGAATGGCCTCTCCAACCCTTTCCACATCTGCACTAGGCAGCGCTTCGTCTATGGCACGGGCCTGTTTGTCCATCTTATTACCGATAATCGCCCCGGTACCGCCTCCTACGGCAGCTCCAATGGCAGCACCCCAGGCAGCACTGTTTTTACCTCCCGCCAACGCGCCAATTCCGGCACCTAAAAGAGCACCTCCCACAGCACCATAAGCGGCACCTTTCTGAGTGTTACTGGCAGACTTACAGCCTGTAAATAAAGTACTGACAACAAGCAGCAAAGCCAATGCGTAAATTTTATATGTTTTCATAATAATTGTTTTTTAATTAAGATCTCTGGAAATAATAGGTCACATTTTTCTTTTGTCCGCCAACATCGATAACGTCCACCAACTCAAAAGTATTCTCCGTTGCATTCTGGAATTTCAGATAATATCCTTGTGTCTGGTTTTTGGCCTTTGTGCCTTCCCCAACAAACTTTATCCCGAATTGCCCCTCTTTGCTCACCTGCCATTTCATAGCCGAAGTAAAAGCAGGACAACCTGACTGGTTTAAGGTAACGGTGCCGGTATTATTGTTTTGAACGAAGGTCCATGCACTGCCTTCAAAACACTTCGGATCGGCTACTCCAAAAGCATTCACCTTAAAATAACCGCTTCCCGGAAAGTCGGCACGCACAATTTTCCAGCTGCCGTTCAGATTTTTTTCAGATTTAGTATCCAGTTTAACAGCATTGGACGCACTCGCCGTTGCAGGCTTGGCAGCAGCACTGCTCCCTGATTTACAACTGATTGCCAACGCTAAAAAACAAACCAAAAGACCTATTTTTTTCATATTTCCTTGTTTTTATATTGCACCTAAAATTACAAAAAAAACTTAAAACAGAGTAATTTTCTTAAAATCTGTGAGTGTCATTTTGACATATACTTTGCAATGGTATGTTATTTGTAAAATCAGACCCGGAAATAATTTAAAACATAACATATCTATGACAACAGGAAAAATTAATGTATCGGTTGAAAACATCTTTCCGTTAATCAAAAAGTTTTTGTACAGCGACCACGAGATTTTTCTTCGCGAATTAGTTTCAAATGCTACGGACGCCACTTTAAAATTAAAGCATTTAACCAGTATCGGAGAGACTTCCGTAGAATATGGAAATCCAATTATTGAAGTTAAAATCGATAAGGAAGGTAAAAAACTACACATTATCGATCAGGGGCTTGGTATGACTGCCGATGAAGTGGAAAAATACATCAATCAGGTGGCTTTTTCCGGAGCGGAAGAGTTTCTGGAGAAATACAAAGATTCCGCTAAAGACAGTGGCATCATCGGTCATTTCGGTTTAGGGTTCTACTCGGCTTTTATGGTGGCTGAAAAAGTGGAAATCATAACAAAATCGTATAAAGACGAACCTGCTGCACACTGGATCTGCGACGGTAGTCCGGAATTCACATTAGAAACGGCAGATAAAACAACCAGAGGAACCGAAATCATCCTTCATATCGCAGAAGATTCACTGGAATTCCTGGAAGATTTCAAAATCCGTGAACTGTTAACCAAATACAACAAGTTCATGCCGGTGCCGATTAAATTCGGAACCCGAAAAGAGCAAAAAGCTTATGGTGTAGGCGAAGAAGAAAAAATGGAAGAGATTGAGGTGGAGAACATCATCAACAACCCTTCCCCGGCCTGGACGAAGCAACCTACTGAATTAACGGATGAAGACTATAAAAACTTCTACCGTGAGTTGTATCCGATGCAATTCGAAGAGCCTTTATTCAATATTCACCTTAATGTCGACTATCCATTTAACCTGACCGGAATTTTGTATTTTCCGAAAATGTCGGCCGATTTACAGATTCAGAAAGACAAAATCCAATTGTACCAGAATCAGGTATTTGTTACCGACAATGTAGAAGGTATCGTACCGGAATTCCTTACGATGTTAAAAGGAGTGATTGATTCTCCGGATATTCCGCTGAACGTATCCCGTTCGTACTTACAGGCTGACGGTGCCGTTAAGAAAATATCCAATTACATCACCCGTAAGGTAGCCGACAAACTGAAATCTTTATTTACGGAAAACCGCGAAGATTTCGAGAAAAAATGGAACGATATCAAAATCGTTTTGGAATACGGAATGTTATCGGAACCTAAATTCTACGAAAAAGCAGGTGCTTTCGTATTGTATCCTACGGTAAGTAAAAATTACTACACTTTAGACGAACTGAAAGAAGCCATAAAAGAAAAACAAACCGACAAAGACGGCAAGTTAATCGTGTTGTATGCTTCCAACAATGACGCACAACACAGTTATGTTGAAGCCGCTGAAGCCAAAGGATATGAAGTACTTTTATTGGACTCGCCAATTGTTTCGCATCTGATTCAGAAATTGGAATCCGATAATGAAAACCTGCAATTTGTTCGTGTGGATTCAGATCATATCGATAATTTAATCAAGAAAGATGACAATCAGATTTCCAAATTATCCGATGAAGAAAAAGAAAGCCTGAAAACAACTTTGGAAAGCATTGTACCAACAGCCACTTATACGGTTCAACTGGAAGCAATGGACAGCCAGGCGGCACCGTTCATGATTACGCAGCCGGAATTCATGCGTCGTATGAAAGAAATGAGTCAGTCCTCAGGCGGTGGCGGCATGTTTGGCATGGGTAACTTCCCGGAAATGTACAATCTGGTGGTGAATACCAATTCGGATTTGGCAACGTCCATCTTAAACGAAAAAGACAAAACCACTCAGGAAGGTTTGGTAAAACAAGCGTTGGACCTGGCAAAACTGTCGCAAGGCTTACTGAAAGGCGAAGATTTAACCGCTTTTGTGAAACGTAGTTTCGAATTGATCAAATAAAAAAACAGACCCGCAATAAATTTGCGGGTTTTTTATTACATTTGGATAAAAATCGCTAAAATGAAAAGATTAATCCTTATCAAATTTCTTTTATTTTTCTGCATCATCTACGGGCAGGACCAATCCGATTATAAGCAAAGCAGTAATATTAAAGACGGACAATCTGTTCCTGATTTTTCATTTACAGACGGGACAGGAAAAAAAATCAGCATGTCCGATTTGAAAGGAAAAGTCGTTCTGATTAATTTTTTCGCTACATGGTGTGGTCCTTGCGTACAGGAAATGCCTTATCTTCAAAAAGATATTTGGGAATTATTAAAAGAAAATAAAAACTTTGCTTTATTGAGTTTTGGACGAGGCCATAATGCAGAAGAAATAAGTAAATTTTCAAATGCGAAAAAAATTACTTTACCAATGTATCCGGACAAAGAAAAAATCATTTATACTTCGTTTGCAACAAAATATATCCCTCGAAATTATTTAATTGATCAAAATGGAATTGTTGTTTATTCTTCAGTTGGTTTTTCTACCGAAGAATTTGAAGTTTTAAAAGATAAAATCAACGAACTTTTAAAGTAAATGCACGATGATTTAAAAACTTCACGAATCAGAAACAACTAACATAAAACCCATAAGGAGAACTTGCAGGTTTTTTTATTCGATTATCCACAACAAAACAGGTTTATCCGATGCTTTCAGCTTCTTATCCAGTTTCTCCATAAAAGCATTCGAAACCGCCGGGCATCCCCAACTAAGCGGACTGTAATCCGGGAATATTTCCGTATTGGCAACCTTTTCCCAGGAATGGAGGACAACAACTCTTTCCACGGCGCTTTTATTGGACACTTCCAACCCTTCCAGCCAATATTTTACGTTAATTCCCCAGGAACTGTAATCCCTTTTTCCAATCTTATATTTTCCTTTCATCGAACAATGACTGTCGGTTGTAACATCAAATTTTGCCTTAGTGTATTTCGTAAGATTGGTTTCAAAAACATCACAGGAACCGTGCGTTACCAGATTCTGATCAATGATTTCACCTGTATTGAAATCGTAAACAAAAAAACGGTTTTTACCGGAATGGAGACTGAGATCAAGCAAAAAATAATAGTGGTCGTTGAATCCGTTACCTTTACAGTACTTTTTGGCATTTACATGATAATCGGCATAATTCTTTTTTTCCGTATTCGAATTATTACAACAGACAGCCAACAAAAAAATCAGTAAAACACAGCGTTTCATGGTAGTGCGGTTATGAAGTCAGACAACATTACAATAACAAATTTTTGAGTATTTTAGTATAAACACGAATTCGATTAATAAACTTTTGAATACCAACAACTTATCCTTTTATTTTGATTTAATTCGTGAATTCGTGGCTAAAAAACAATTTTTAAAGCCACGAATTCACGAATTATCAAAAAGAGTTATGTAAAATCACGATTTGTAGCGAAATCAACAATAAAACCCAGATTACAGGTACAACCAATAAAAAAATTACTCACAATTTAAACTTAACTCAAACATAAAACAACTGTTTAAGAAACACCTCTTGCAGCCCGAAGGAAATAGCCTATATTTGCCGGCTTCTAAAATTTGAAATCATGTTTGGAAATAAAGTACTAAAAGGAGTTTTTCTGGTAGGTTTAGGCGCCACAAGTTATGGTATGCTGGCCACCTTCGTAAAATTAGCCTATCAGGAAAATTACACCACGGCCGAAGTAACTTCTTCCCAGTTCATATTGGGAATCATCGGCATTTTACTTATCAATTCCTTTCAGAAAGTAAAAAAAGGAAACACCGTTATCAATGCCTCCAGGCGAAATATTTTTCATCTGATGTTGGCCGGAACTTCGTTGGGAATGACCAGCGTTTTCTACTATCTTGCCGTAAAACACATTCCGGTTTCCATTGGTATTGTGTTATTGATGCAAACCGTTTGGATGGGTGTTCTGTTGGAATGGATACTCGACAGAAAAGCGCCGTCACTTCAGAAAACGGCTTCTGTCTTTATTGTTTTAATCGGAACTGTTTTGGCTACAAACTTAACAGACACCGATATACAACTTGATTGGCGCGGTATCATGTGGGGAATGTTAGCCGCTGCCTCATTCACCACCACCATGTTTACGGCCAACCGGATTGCCATCGGAATTTCATCGGCACAACGCAGCCTGTACATGCTTTTAGGTGGTGCTGTCATCGTTTTCGGATTCGCAATAGCCACACAAACAACTCCGTTTAACTTCGACATCTTTATGAAATGGGGAATCGTATTGGCCCTTTTCGGAACTATCATACCACCAATGCTGATGAATGCAGGATTTCCGGATACGGGAATTGGCCTGGGCAGCATCGTTTCGTCATTGGAATTGCCTGTTTCCGTAATGATGGCTTATTTCATTTTGAATGAAACCGTACTCCTTACGCAATGGATCGGAATTATGCTTATTATCACAGCTATTATTATTATGAATGTGAATTTTAAAAAAAATCAATAGCTCTTCTGATTTTTACTCAAAACAGGATTTTTGTATAAAAATCTGTTACCGAACAGTGAAGTGGCTTAAAACTTCAATATAAAAAATGCTAATCAAGGATTGAATCTGTAACTTTTTGATTCTAAAAACAGACCTAATAGTTTTTAAAAAACTGTCAGACCTAACATGATGGATCTAAGTAATTTATTTCAACCCTTGATTCTCATAAAAAACAAAAAAAGTGATACTCCCATTCCTTTTATTAATTTTGAAAAATGAACCTGTTCCCAACCGATAAAATGGTTTTCGATTTACCCGATGCTAAAATCGAGTATTACCCAAATTTCTTTACGGAAAACGAGGCAAACGCTTTGTTCCGACAACTGCTCACCGATATCCAGTGGCAGCAGGACGACATTACCGTTTTCGGAAAAACATACCAACAGCCGAGACTGACCGCCTTCTTCGGCAATGAAGGCAAACCTTATTCCTATTCCAATATCACCATGCAGCCACACTCTTGGAATGAACTTTTAATTAAAATCAAATCAAAAGTGGAAGTAACAACCGGACATACTTTCTCTTCGGTCTTACTCAATTTATACCGCGACGGCAGAGACAGCAATGGTTGGCATGCCGACAACGAAAAAGAACTGGGCCAAAACCCCATAATTGCCTCGGTAAGTTTTGGTGAAAAACGGGTCTTTCAGTTAAAACACAATACCATAAAAGACCTGAAGCAAAATATTACATTGGATAACGGAAGCCTGCTGCTAATGAAAGGCACTACCCAGCACTATTGGAAGCATCAGATTCCAAAAACCGCTAAACCGATAAACCAAAGAATAAACCTTACGTTTCGAACCGTTTTATAATACAAAATGCAAAACTGACGCTCATATCAGCGGGATTTTTAAAAAATCAAAAAAAATAACATCCTGTTATTTCCAAATCCTTTTTTTTAGTAATATTGAGTATTGATTTTTAAACATAGTAAACCTTTTTATTGTATTAATTTTTCATCTGATGAAAAAAAGTAAAATTTCAGAAATGGACAACGAGACATTAGATCGTCTTGTTACCATGGCGCAAGAGGAAAAAAAACCTTTTGAAGTAATAAAAGAAGAATTTGGGATTTCAGAAAATGACGTTACTGAACTGATGCGAAAAAAATTGTCAAAAGACAATTTCGAACTTTGGAAAAAAAAGGTGACCGCCAGTAAACCAAAACCAAAACCTCAGAAATTCAACGAGCTTGAGGACGACGACTTAGACAGCAAGTACTATTTTAAAAATAAAATGGATTAAACATAAATCTCCTGCTCGGCAGGAGATTTTTTATTTCGCCAATTTTGTAACAAAAAAAACAACTTGACTACTTATTTATACATCAAAAAAACAAACCATGAAAAAAATCATTTGCTCCCTGGCATTGGCCACAGTGCTAATAAGCTGTAAAACGGCACAGAGCACTCCCACAATAAACGACGTAAACGTTGCTATTGACCTGGTAAACGTAGTCGACGATAAAGTGATGGTAACCATCACCCCACCTGCTTTCACTACTGAAACAGTAACGTTCCACATCCCTAAAACAGTTCCCGGAACCTATTCCGCAGACAATTACGGAAGATTCATCGAAGACGTAAAAGCATTTGATGCGAAAGGAAATCCTTTGACTGTTACAAAAGCGGATGAAAACTCATGGACCATTTCAGATGCAAAGAAAATCAGCAAAGTAACGTATCTGGTAAACGATTCTTTCGATACGGAAACCTCAGGCGGAATGGGCGGTAAAGATGTATTCTCGCCGGCAGGAACCAATATTGCCGCAGGTGAAAACTTCATGCTGAACACACACGGTTTTGTGGGCTATTTCGAAGGAAAATCGGAATTACCATATAAGGTTACCATTTCACATCCTGCAAATTTATGGGGAGCGACTTCGTTAACTGACACCGATGCAAGTGCTGATAAAGATGTGTTCACCACGCCTCGTTATGCCGAATTGGTAGATCATCCGATTATGTATTCCAAACCGGATTACACCACGTTCAAAGTAGATGACATGGAAATTTTAATCAGCGTATATTCTCCAAACGGAACCTATAAGGCAGCCGATATCACTCCCGCCATGGAAACCATGATGCGTGCACAGAAGAAATTCTTAGGCCCGGTAAATGCCACTAAAAAATACAGCGTTTTACTATACCTGTCTGATATGAAAAAAGCCGATGCAAAAGGCTTCGGAGCATTGGAACACACCACTTCCACAACCGTTGTGATGCCGGAAATGATGCCGAAAGCCGCATTACTGGAACAACTGAAAGACGTGGTTTCCCATGAATTCTTCCATATCGTAACACCATTAACAGTGCATTCAAAAGAAATCCAGTATTTCGATTTCAACAAACCGGAAATGTCGGAGCATTTATGGATGTATGAAGGAGTTACGGAATACTTTGCGAATCTTTTCCAGGTGAATCAGGGCTTGATTTCGGAAGAAGATTTCTACAACAGAATGGCAGAAAAAATCGATCAGTCAAAAAGTTTCAACGAAAAGATGCCGTTTACCGTTATGAGTAAAAACATTTTGGAAAAAGACTACAAAGATTCTTATTACAATGTCTATTTAAAAGGGGCCTTAATTGCCATGTGTATCGACATCCAAATGAGAGAAAGCAGCAACGGTGAAAAAGGGATCCTGGATCTGATGCACGCTTTATCATCGGAATACGGAAGCAAAAAACCTTTCAACGATAACGAATTGTTCACAAAAATAACCTCTTTGACGTATCCGGCCGTGGGCGAATTTCTGAAAACATATGTGGCTGGAGAAACACCGATTCCTTACGATCAGTATTTTGCCAAAATGGGCGTAACCAATGCAAAGGTTAAAAAAGCGGGAAATCCTTTTCTTAAAGATCAGTCCACGCCTTACATCACGGTAGATCCGACGACAAAAGAAATCAAAATTCTTCCTGAAATCGAGCTGAACAAGTTCATGACCTCTCTTGGAATTAAAAACGATGATACACTTTTGGCGATCAATGACACCAACTACAATCTGGATAATATCTACGATTTAATCATGCTGAGTTCAGGCTGGAAAGAAGGCGATGCCATAAGTGTAAAAATTAAACGTGCCGGTAAAGAACAAATCCTTAAAGGAAAAATCACACTTCCTATGGATGAAGTAGAAGGATATCAGTCAACAGACAACAACAAATCCAAATTAAAAGAAGCCTGGCTAAAAGGTTAACCGTTACTTCTCAAAATAACAATCCCCGATTTACAATGGTATCTCGGGGATTTTTTATATCCCTTAAAAAGACCTGTACTTCAGGAATTCCTATTCAGATAAAAATTGCCGAAACGTTTCTTTTTAGGCAGGGTAAACGCGTGAACTTAGTTTAATAAAAATA
>NZ_AVGG01000020.1 GCF_000498535.1 Flavobacterium limnosediminis JC2902
GACTTCGCGGATTTGCGCAGATTTAAAAACAAAAACTTGATTTTACCAAGCTATACTCAAAATTGAGGTTTCGAAATGTTACTAAAATACGAAATCAAAAAACTCATGCGTTTGCCCTGTCTTTTTAGGCGTTTCAATTAATTTTCTTTACTTTGCAGCCATTAAACGAAAAAGCATGAAAAAATTACTGATTGCGGCTTTTGCTCTTACAGCTTTAGTGGCCTGCGATAAAAAAGAAAGTGATAAAAACCTGCACCTTTCCGGAAAAGTGGAAGGGCTGAAACAGGGAAAATTATACGTTCAGCACATTGTTGACAGTGCTTTGGTAACCATGGACAGCATTGTTATAAAAGGAGATTCCAATTTCAAAAGCGAACTTCAGTTAAGTGAACCCGAGATGCTGTACCTTTCGTTAGACCGCGGTGTTTCTAAATCAATCGATAATATTTTACCGTTTTTTGCCGAGCCGGGAACCATGACTATTGAAACCACTTTAAAAGAGTTCTACGCGAAAGCCAAAGTAACCGGTTCTAAAAATAACGACCTGTACAACGATTTTAAAAAAATCCGCATGCGTTATAATGACGAACAAAACAAAACCTTCAGTCTTTCCTTATTGGCCAAAAAAGTGAATAACACACAAAAACTGGACAGTTTAAACCAACGTGCCGACAAATTAACCGCAAGAAGCTATCTGGACGCCATTAATTTTGCCGTAAACAACGGAAAACACGAGGTGGCGCCTTATATCACTTTAACCGAAATATACGACGCAAACATCAAATACCTCGACACCATCCATAAATCGATGTCTCCGGAAGTAGCCAAATCCAAATACGGAAAACAGCTTACCACTTTCATAACCGAAAGAAAGAAACTGGAACAACTTCTATAATAAAACAGCAAAAGCGACTTTAGAGTCGCTTTTTTTGTCTGTATCCTTAACCTGTTGGGTAACTAAAATCAAATGAAATAATCCACAACTTAGAAAAAAGGGGCTTTATATTCACTGACACACCTGCTTTTTTTTTTCAGTAACCGCATTTCAACACCCAACCAGAAACAAACACTAACAACTAATAATCAATCATTTACACTTAATCAACATTCGTTTTTATAAGAAAAATTACTAACTTTGATAAATTCATTTTTCAACTTAAAGCATGATGTTATGATTAATAAGAAACTAATATCAGTGTTACTTCTTGTATTTTCATGTACAATTAACATGATAGGACAACAACCCGATCGTACCACCCTTCCAATTCAGGAACCGATTCGCCAAAAATCGACAGAACTTGATGTTCGGAATGCTACGGCACCGCCCCGATTTGAAGTAAGAGCTCCTAAAGAAGCTCCCAATGTGGTTGTCATCTTAATTGATGATATGGGCTTTGGGGTATCCGAAACTTTTGGCGGTCCTGTCAAATCCCCCACAATGAACAAGCTTGCCGCTAACGGAATCAAGTACAATCGCTTTCACACTACCGCACTTTGCTCCCCCACAAGGGTAGCATTACTAACCGGATACAATCATCACAGTAACAATATGGGAAGTATAACAGAAGCAGCCACCACTTTCCCAGGAAATACAGGGATAAGACCTCAGAGTATCACACCAATGGCAGAGGTATTACGTCAAAATGGATATAATACAGCCGCGTTTGGCAAATACCACGAAACACCACCCTGGGAAATTTCAAATTCAGGTCCGCAGGACCGCTGGCCCACACGTTCAGGTTTCGAAAAATTTTACGGATTTATCGGTGGTGAAACAAACCAGTGGGCACCTTTGATTTATGACGGACTAACAATAGTGGAAACACCTGAAAATAAGGATTACCACTTCACTACCGACATGACCAATCAGGCAATTTCATGGGTTCGTTTTCAACAGGCTCTATCTCCTGACAAACCGTTTTTTATGTATTTTGCACCGGGAGCAACCCATGCGCCACACCACGTTCCAAAAGAATGGGCAGAGAAATACGAAGGAAAGTTTGATATGGGTTGGGACAAACTACGGGAACTGACTCTGGCACAACAAAAGAAAATGGGAATTGTTCCGAAAAACACCAAACTAGCACCTAAGCCTACGGACATAAAAGATTGGGATAAACTTTCAGCTGATGAGAAAAAATTATTCACAAGACAGATGGAAGTCTACGCGGGTTTTGCGGAACAAACCGATTACGAAGTTGGTAGACTCATTGCTGCCATCGAGGAATTAGGACTAAAAGACAATACGATAATCATATTTATAGCTGGGGATAACGGTGCGAGTGCCGAAGGACAAATGAATGGGATGTACTGCGAAATGACCTACTTTAACGCCATACCCGAAACCGTACCCGACATGCTGAAGCATTATAATGAATGGGGCTCCGAAAGCACTTATCCGCACTTTGCCGCAGGTTGGGCCATAACCATGAATACTCCCTTTTCGTATACCAAACAGGTGGCTTCTGATTTTGGAGGAACACGAAACGGAATGATTATCCAGTGGCCGGCAGGTATTAAAGCAAAAGGAGAAGTACGTTCGCAGTTTGGTCATGTTATCGACATTGCTCCAACGGTATTAGAAGCCGCAAAAATACCCGCACCGACTGAGGTAAACGGCATCAGACAAGATCCGATGGAAGGCACCAGTCTTATGTATTCATTTAACAATGCCGATGCAGCCGAAAGACACAAGACACAGTATTTTGAAATGTTTGGAAACCGGGGAATTTATCAGGACGGGTGGTTTGCCCGCACCATTCACAGACCGGCATGGCATCTGAAGCCGCTAAACACGCTCCAAACTGATAAATGGGAACTATACGACACCAAAGAAGACTTCAGTCTTGCCACTGATTTGGCAACAAAAAATCAGGACAGGCTAAAAGAAATGCAGAAACTGTTTATGAAGGAAGCGGAAACATACCATGTACTGCCGTTAGACGATCGCCTGCTCGAACGCACAAACGCAGAACTCATGGGAAGACCTACTGTTATGGGAAACAGAACTTCAGTAACTTACGGGGAAGGAATGAAAGGCATGGGTGTTGATGTCTTTATTGATCTGCGAAACAAATCCTATTCGATTACCGCTACAATTGAAGTCAAGGACAATGGGAATGGCGTGATTGTTTGTCAGGGCGGGCGATTTGGTGGATTATCTTTTTACATGAAAGAAGGAAAGCCGGCCTTTACATATAACTTCCTCGGGATGGAATCAACAAGCATCATAGCCAAACAGGCACTTAAAGCCGGAAAATACACCCTAGCTTACAACTTTAATTATGATGGGCCGGGAACGGGGAAAGGCGGAACTGGAACAATTACGGTTGACGGAAACACGGTTGCCGAAGGCAAACTTATTCGTACACAGCCAGGCTTATTTTCCGTTGATGATTTAGCCGATATAGGTACGGATGACGGAACACAGGTAACCGATTACGGAACTTCTTCCAGGTTTAACGGAAAAATTGACAAAGTGTTTATTGAACAGAAAAAATAAGAATCAGGAACAAACAAAACCTATGGAAAACAAAAAAGGTTTCCGTTTCCGGAAACCTTTTGAGCCGATAGAGGGACTCGAACCCACGACCTGCTGATTACAAATCAGCTGCTCTAGCCAGCTGAGCTACACCGGCAACTATAGTGTTGCTTTATTTCTTGATTAAAAAAACACGTCCAAAATGATGAAAAAATTGAGCCGATGGAGGGACTCGAACCCACGACCTGCTGATTACAAATCAGCTGCTCTAGCCAGCTGAGCTACACCGGCGTCTCAATTATTCACCAAACCTTATTATTTAAAGGCGTTCGTGTTTCATTTCGGGTGCAAATATAATGGAGTTTTTCAAACTTCCAAACACTTATCTACACTTTTTCAAGATTTTTTCAGACTACAATTTGTTAATTTTTTCAACCAACTGAGTTGCAATAACTTCCAAATCCTTATTCACTTGCTTGTAATGCGCTTTTTTGTTTTCCACATTCTTTTGGTTCACTTTCGTGATTAACCCGTCAAAAGTAGCGATAGCTTCATCAATCAATGCATCAGATTCAGCAGTTGGTTTTCCTGTTGTAGTCATCTCATAGATGTAAACCGCTTCAATAATATCTCCTAATACGAAGTTGATGTCTTTTTTTAAGTTTTTTACGCTTGCCATTTTATTTTATTTAAAATTTCGTTTGCAAAATTACAATTATTCTTTAGATAATGGGTTAAGAAATAAATATTTCTAACAAAGTCGCCTTTCCAACCAATTCAAAATCAGTAAGCGCAGCCGGAAGCAAAACCGTGTCTCCCATCGCAAAGGCGAATTCCGAACCTGAATCGGTTATGACAGTAAAACTCCCCTCAGTGCAAACCAAAACCGTAAAAGAAGTTCCGTTCTTGGCTAAATTCATTTTTCCGTCAAGCGGAATAATATTAGTCGTAAAATAAGAACAATCCACCACCGGATTACTGTTATTTATAGCCGTTTCATACTTTTTTTGCGAGGCAACCACATCATAGGTAATCGCATCCAGAGCCTGCTCAACATGCAATTCTCTGGTATTCCCGTGAGCATCGGTCCTGTCCCAATCATAAATACGATAGGTTATATCGGAAGTCTGCTGGATTTCCGCAATAAGGGTTCCGGCACCGATAGCATGTATGGTACCTGTTTCCAAAAAGAAAACATCGCCTTTCTTTACGGGAATGATATTCAGAATTGAGGGCAGCGATTTGTTCTTCAAATGATGCAAATACTCATCCGCAGATGCCTTCTCTTTAAAACCTACAATTATTTCCGCACCTGCATCAGCCTGCATCACATACCACATTTCGGTTTTCCCGAAAGAATCATGACGCTTTTTAGCCAATTCGTCATTGGGATGCAATTGGATTGACAAATCCTCTTTCGCATCCAAAAACTTGAACAGCAGCGGAAATTCGGCCCCGAATTGCCCATAAACTTTTGTTCCGAGAATTTCTGACGGATACTTCACAATCAGTTCATTTATTGTGGAGCCCGAAAAAACACCGTTAGCCACAACACTCACATCCCCGGGGACAGAAGACAATTCCCAGCTTTCCCCGGCAGTTTGGGATAGGATATTTTTATTTAAAAGAGAATGAAGTTTTGTTCCTCCCCAGATTCTGTCTTTTACAATCGGTTTAAAAACCAAAGGATACAAATCAACCTTCATTTACACTATTTTTTTCACCGTTTCCAGCACTTTCGGAAAATGGCTTTCGGCATTCCTACTGTCAAACACTAAACGAACCACACCTTCTTTATCGACTACATACGTAACCCTTCCCGGCAACAACCCAAAAAAATGGGTTGGCACTCCGAACAACTTCCTCAGGCTTTTATCTTCATCGGAAAGTAAGATAAACGGTAATTTATATTTTGTTACGAATTCTTCATGCGATTTTACGCTGTCTGCGCTGATACCGATGACTTCCGCCCCTATTTCGTTGAATTCCTCGTATTGGTCACGAAAAAAACACGCCTGTTGGGTACAACCCGGCGTATCATCTTTCGGATAAAAGTAAATCACCACTACTTTTTTATGCAAAACCGAAGCAATGGAAAAAACATCCCCCTTTTGGTCTTTTGCCTCAAATAAAGGCAGCTTATCGCCTACTTTAATCACATTCATTATTCACCGGAATAGGTTACAAAGTTACGTGGCGTTTCATACAAAACAACCTCAAGATCATTTCCGGGAGCAATCCGCTTTCTGATTTTATTCCAAATCACCACAACAATATTCTCTGCGGTAGGATTGAGTTCTTGAAATTCAGGCACATCAAGATTCAGGTTTTTATGATCGAATCGGGATTCCACTTCCTCATAAATAATATCAGCCAGCTCTTTAATATCCATAACATAACCCGTTTCCGGATTAATTTTTCCGGTTACACTCACAATCAGCTCATAATTATGGCCGTGAAAGTTCGGGTTGTTGCACTTCCCGAAAACATGTTCGTTTTGGGCGTCCGTCCAATCCTTGCGGTACAATCGGTGCGCGGCATTAAAATGTGCTTTTCTACTAACAGTTACTCTCATCTGATTGTTGGTTTAACCACTTAAGCTAATACTGACTCTTGTCTTGTCTCTTGTCTCTTGTCTCTTGTCTCTTGTCTCTTGTCTCTTGCCTCTTGCCTCTTGCCTCTTCTCCCTTTTAAATCGTATGATCCTCAAGGTAATGGTAAAACTCATCGAATATGATTTTGAACCAAACCGTATAAATGTCCGGATTCTGTTCCATATCCTTTTTAACCGCCTCAATCGACATCCATTTCCAGCTTTCCACTTCCTCTCCGTTGATTTGTGGCGCATCGTTATAGCGACCAATCATCACATGATCCAGTTCGTGTTCGGTCAGACCATTATCAAAAGGAGCTTTATAGATAAAGGAAAACAATTCTTTCAGTTCAGTAGTAAAACCCATTTCTTCATACAATCTTCGGATTCCGGCCTGAATATTTGACTCCCCTTCCCGTTGATGACTGCAACAGGTATTCGTCCACAACAACGGAGAATGGTACTTCTGATGCGCACGTTGCTGAAGCATAATCTCATTCTTATCATTCAGCACAAACACCGAAAACGCCCTGTGAAGCAATGCTTTCTCATGCGCTTCCATTTTCGGCATCAAACCAATCTGCTCGTCTTTTTCGTTGACTAATATTACCTTTTCTTCTGTCATACCTATTATTTGCCTGTCAAAAATACAAAAAAGAAATGGTTACCATAAATCAGTTTAAAATTAATGAATCTAATTCTTATATTTGGACTATTCTCGAACTAACCAAGCATTGAAACGATGGAAAAAAACTGGACCCACTGGTTTGAAATACCGGTAAGCAATTTTGAAAGAGCCAAAAAATTTTATGAAACCATTTTTGACACCCAAATTGAGGATGTGGAATTCGGTCCGGTTCGAATGGGCATTTTTCCGCATAAAGAAACCGGATGCTCCTTATGTTATAATGAAGAATTTTATCAGCCCGGAGCTAACGGTCCGGTAGTATATATGGACGCCAACCCTGATTTGCAACCTGTTTTAGACAAAATGGAAGCCGCGGGTGGAAAAATCATTGTTGGCAAAAAACAAATTTCTCCCGAATACGGCTATATGGCCGTTTTTATGGATAGCGAAGGCAATCGAATGGCTTTGCACTCAAACAATTAATCACAATAAATTCTTTAAAAATGAAATTCAAACTAACACTATTATCCCTTTTACTTTGCTTTATTGCCAATGCCCGATTTGAAAAAGCCTCTATCTTGTTCAATGACGGACATTCAGAGGGCGGTTTTGTTAAATCTTTTTTAGAAACCACAATAAAAATAAGCCTCTTCCAAAGCAACTCCAAAGAGCGAGACTTAAACCTTGATGATAAAACAATCAAATTCAAAACCTCCGAAGAAGGAGAAACCAGAACAATCTCCATTGATGACATCAACGAAGTGACCATTTTTAATGAAAGCGGAAGCACTACCACATTTAGAGCAATCTTCCTTAAAGACGTGAACTCCAAAGGAGAAATCACCGATTCCGGCTGCAAAGTATTTCTTCCTTATGTTAAAAGGGGTAAAATAAATATTTACGGAATAAGGTATACAGAAACCTCAACTTCCAACTTGGGCCCTAAATACGGCTCCGTTCGTTCTGAAGAGATTCGTTTCTACTATCAGAATGAAAACGAAAATTATGCCATCAATAACAACAGGGAGGATCTGACTATTATATTCAATATAAAAAATCGAATGATAAATCCTTTAAAAGATTTATTCAAAGACTGCCCAACGATTATGGAAAAATTAAACGCAGCGTCAGAAGGAGATCTGGGTTGGTTTAAAATGGACAAAGAAACAAAAGACAAACTCAAAGAGTTCAGAAAATTGGATCGAAAAGAAAGAGAAAAACTGGCTGTTTATCACTACCATAATTTTTACAATATGGAAAAAATGATAACAGAATACGAACAGTGCAAATAAACCTTTCAAAACAAGAACCTGGCAGACTCAAGTTTGTCAGGTTTTTTTATTTCAAAGATTCCACACATTTAATAGCACACTTCTCCCCATCAATAGCTGCGGAAATAATTCCTCCGGCATAACCTGCCCCTTCTCCGCAAGGATACAAACCTTTTATCTGAAGGTGTTCCAGCGTTTCATTGTCTCTTGGAATTCGAACCGGCGAGGAAGTTCGGCTTTCCGGCGCGTGTAAAATAGCCTCATTGGTGAGATACCCGCGCATCGATTTTCCGAACTGAGTAAAACCTTCTCGCATAATTTGCGTCAGAAACCCCGGAAACACCTGTCCAAGTTCCACCGAAGTCGTTCCGGGCACATAAGACGTTTTGGGAATATCCTTTGAAACTTTGCTTTGGGTAAAATCAATCATTCTTTGCGCCGGTACTTTCTGGGTTTCTCCCGCCAAATGCCAGGCTTTCTGTTCGATACTTTTCTGAAATTCCATTCCGGCTAAAGCTCCGAATTTGGCAAATGGTTTAAAATCTTCCAGTTTCAATTCTACGACAATTCCCGAATTGGCGGTAGCCTGATCCCTTTTGGAAGGCGACCAGCCATTGGTAACCACTTCACCCGGACTCGTGGCACAAGGCGCAATCACGCCACCCGGACACATACAGAACGAATACATACCACGACCGTTCACCTGTTTCACTATGGAATACGGTGCCGGTGGCAAAAATTCGCCCCTGAAATCACAGGAATACTGAATACTGTCGATCAAACTTTGCGGATGCTCGGCACGAACGCCCAAAGCAAAAGGTTTGGCTTCGATTAAAACTTTTTTCCGGTCCAGCAATTCAAAAATATCCCTTGCCGAATGTCCGGTGGCCAGAATTACTTTCTGTGCCGCAATAGTAGTTCCATTTTGGGTTACGATACCCTGCACCTCGTTATTTTTTATAAGAATATCGGTCACACGGGTTTCAAACAAAACCTGTCCGCCACATTCAATGATTTTCTCTCGGATATCCTGAATAATCTGTGGCAATTTATTGGTTCCGATATGCGGATGCGCATCCACCATAATATCCGGAGTAGCACCAAAAGCAACCAACAATGCTAAAATTCTATCAACATCCCCGCGCTTTTTTGAACGGGTATATAGTTTCCCGTCAGAATAGGTTCCCGCCCCGCCTTCTCCGAAACAATAATTGGAATCTTCATTAACGATATGATCCACATTAATCGCTTTCAGATCGCGACGACGACCGCGAACGTCTTTTCCTCTTTCAAGTACAATGGGTTTTAAACCTAATTCGATTAGTTGTAGCGCCGCGAATAATCCGGCAGGTCCTGCTCCCACTACAATCACTTCCTGGGCATTTGCTACATTTTTATAGTCCGGAAGCTCGATTCTACTATCAACAAACGCTTCACCCTGAAAAAAAACGTTTACTTTCAGGTTAATCTTAATCGCTTTCTGACGGGCGTCAATGGAGCGTTTAAGCACCGAAGCATGTTGTATTTCCGATGTTTTAACATGCAGCAACTTGGCCAGATGTTCGTTTAACAAAACAGCATTGGCAGCAACTTCAGGAGCAACCTGTATCAGTAATTCTTTGGGCATTCTTTGATGATTTGTGTATTCGGTTATTTGGTTGTTCGTTTGTAAACCAAGTACAAAAGTAGTAATTTGTTTTCGCATTGCGTAATCACATCATTTTCTGAATAACCTTAGTACCTTTGCCACACAAAACCTAAGCACCTTAAAAAATGCAACGTCAAATCAAACTGATATGGGATTTCCGCGGACCCGCCGCGGCAAAAACCGCCGAACATCACGAAATTCATTTAAAAGAATACATCGAAATCGAAAAACTTCCGATAACCGTTACAGGATTCCATATAATAAACGACATGTATGCCATCGCTTTTATTGTGGTTCCCGAAAACACTATGATTCAGATGCGGGATGCCCTGAAACCACATCGGGGGGAAATTTACCAACAATAGTGAATTACCGACTGGAAATAATTTAACCTGAAACAAATCAAACACAGGGCACAAATGAGGATCAGCATAGCACAAACCAAAGCCGTAAAAGGAAATATTGAAGCGAATTTAAAAGCTCATGTCGACTTTATCAAATCGGCAGTTAAAGAAAAAGTGCAATTGATTATGTTCCCGGAATTATCGTTAACTGGTTACGAACCTGAATTGGCCGACCAATTGGCAACCACTAAGGACGATAGCCGACTCGACGAACTGCAAAAACTGAGCAATAACGAAAACATTATTATTTGTGTCGGACTTCCAACCAAAAACAACAACAATCTCTTTATAAGTATGATCATTTTTCAGCCGAATAAGGATCGGATCACTTATTCAAAACAATACTTGTATCCGACGGAAAAAGGGATCTTCACCGCAGCACAAAATCCTTACGTAATTCATTTTGACGGTAACAACAGCATCGCGCCTGCAATCTGTTACGAATTATCAAACGTAGAACACCATGAAAATGCACAAAAAAACAAGGCAAATATTTACATGGCAAGCGTACTGAATTCGGTAGGTGGTATCAAGGAAGATATTGATAAACTTTCTGCAATTGCAGACAAGTATAAGATGACCGTTTTTATGTCAAACTATGTTGGAGAATCCGGTAATTATGAATGCGCCGGACAATCTTCAATTTGGAACAGCAGCGGAGAACTAATCGCCCAACTTGACAAAACAAACGAAGGCCAATTGATTTACGATACAGAAACCGGCGAAATAATTAAAAAACAATAAAAGGATTTTATCTTTAACCCATAAAAAATCCCCAACTGAAATTCAATTGGGGATTTTTTATTAAATCATAAATTATTTTCGGACGTCATACCTGCTTTCTGCATTTACTTTCCTGCCTTCTGCTTTCTGACAACTGATTACTGACTACTGACCACTGATTACTAACGACTAACCACTAACCACTAACCACTAACCACTAACCACTAATTCGCCACTTCACTGATAAACCTGATCCGCATCAGACGCAATTCTTCGGTATCATAATCACCTTCGAATTCGTCCAGCGCATCCTGAATCTTATCGGAATGCGATTCCATAAAATAATCGTGAATTTCTTCCTGCTGTTCGTCGTCCAAAATATCATCAATCCAGTACTTGATATTCAGCTTGGTACCAGAATAGACAATCTGTTCCATTTCTTTCAGCAGCGTATCCATATCCAATCCTTTTGCTTTGGCGATATCATCCAAAGGCAATTTTCTGTCGATATTCTGAATAATATATAATTTCAGCGCCGAGTTGGCTCCGGTGGATTTCACCACCAGATCGTCCGGACGCATAATGTCATTATCTTCCACGTAGCGGGCAATCAATTCGACAAACTCCTTGCCGTATTTTTTTGCTTTCCCCTCTCCGACACCGTGAACATTACTTAACTCATCGATGGAAATCGGGTATTTCAATGCCATATCTTCCAACGAAGGCTCCTGAAAAACCACAAACGGCGGTACGCCCAGCTTTTTGGCTACTTTTTTACGCAAATCAATCAGCATGGTCATCAGTGCCTCATCTGCAGTTCCTGTGGATTTTGCAGAAGTCACTATTGCTTCATCATCGGCTTCACTGTATTCGTGATCCTCAGACATCATAAAGGAATACGGCTTTTTAATGAAATCCAATCCTTTTTGTGTCAGTTTCAAAACCCCGTAGCTTTCGATATCCTTGGAAAGCAGTCCATCCACCAGCACCTGACGGATCAGCGCCATCCAGTATTTCTCTTCGTGGTCTTTCCCTTTTCCGAAGAATTTCTGGGCATCCGTTTTATGTGCCTTAATGGTCGCGTTTATTTTCCCGATGAGCGTAAAAATCACTTCTTTTGATTTGTACATTTCATTGGTATCCCGAACCGTTTGCAAAAGTGTCACCACCTGATCCTGAGCTTCCGCTTTTTTCTTCGGATTGCGTACATTATCATCCATATCGGCTCCTTCACCATTCACATCGTCAAACTCCTCTCCGAAATAGTGCAGCAGAAATTTACGGCGTGACATCGAAGTTTCAGCGTAAGCCACCACTTCCTGCAACAGTGCAAAACCGATTTCCTGTTCGGCTACCGGTTTTCCGGCCATGAATTTTTCAAGTTTTTCTATATCTTTATAGGAGTAGTATGCCAAGCAGTGTCCCTCACCTCCGTCACGACCCGCCCTTCCGGTTTCCTGATAATAACTTTCCAGTGATTTCGGGATGTCGTGGTGAATCACGAAACGGACATCCGGTTTGTCAATTCCCATACCGAATGCGATGGTTGCCACTACCACATCCACATCTTCCATAAGGAACATATCCTGATGTTTCGCACGGGTTTTAGCATCCAATCCCGCATGATAAGGAACAGCACTGATGCCGTTTACCTGTAGAACCTGAGCAATTTCCTCAACCTTCTTTCGGCTCAGACAGTAAATTACGCCTGATTTTCCCTTATGTTGTTTGATGAAACGGATGATATCCCCCTCAATATTTTTGGTTTTGGTACGTACTTCATAGAATAAATTCGGACGGTTGAACGATGCTTTGAACGTATTAGCGTCCGTCATGTCCAGATTTTTAAGAATATCTTCCTGAACTTTCGGGGTAGCCGTCGCGGTCAGTCCGATTACCGGAATATCCCCCAATTGTTTGATTATCGTTCTCAGGTTGCGGTATTCCGGGCGGAAATCATGCCCCCATTCCGAAATACAGTGTGCCTCATCGATAGCCACAAAAGAAATCGGAACACTTTGTAAAAACTCAATATATTCTTCTTTTGTTAACGATTCGGGGGCAACATACAGCAACTTGGTCAATCCGGAAGTAATATCTTTCTTCACCTGATTGACTTCGGTTTTGGTAAGCGAAGAGTTTAGAACGTGTGCAACGCCATACTCGGAAGACAAACTCCGGATAGCATCCACCTGGTTTTTCATCAAAGCGATCAGCGGAGATACGACTATAGCCGTTCCGTCCAGCACTAAAGCCGGCAATTGGTAACACAATGACTTACCTCCACCCGTGGGCATAATCACAAAAGAATTGTTGCCGGTAATGATACTTTTAACAACCCCTTCCTGTAAACCTTTGAATTGGTTAAAACCAAAATATTTTTTTAACTCTTTATGTAAGTCAATTTCGCTTGGCTTCATTATTTATTAATAGGTTTTTTACATAAATTTGCAGAGAATAAAGATACAAAATTCTTTAATATTCACAAATTAATAAAATTTCTATTTTGACAGTCAGGGAAACCATTTTAGCTACGGCCAAAAAAACGATACTATCGGAAAGCGAAAGCGTTGCCAACCTTGTAAATTTCATTGACAATGACTTTGCAAAATCGGTAGAGTTGATTTACAATTGCACAGGTCGCCTGATCGTGACCGGGATAGGAAAAAGCGCTATCATTGCCACGAAAATGGTAGCCACCTTTAATTCCACCGGAACCCCTTCGATGTTTTTGCATGCCGCCGAAGCCATTCACGGCGATTTAGGCATGGTACAGCCGGGCGATGTGATCATCTGCATTTCAAAAAGTGGCAACAGCCCGGAAATTAAGGTTTTGGTTCCGTTGTTAAAACGTTTTGGAAATACCCTTATCGGTATGACCGCCAATAAAAACTCTTTTTTAGGCAAGGAATCCGATTGCGTACTCAACGCACATGTGGACGCCGAATCCTGCCCCAATAATCTGGCTCCGACAAACAGCACCACCGCCCAATTGGTTTTGGGTGATGCACTGGCGGTTTGCCTGATGGAAATACGCAATTTCAGAAGTGAGGACTTCGCCAAATACCATCCGGGCGGCGCATTGGGCAAGAAATTATTGCTTCGTGTAGTCGATATGCTGGACCAAACCCACCGTCCTCAGGTAAGCCCGGAGGCCAACATCAGAACCGTAATCATGGAGATCTCCGAAAAACGCCTTGGTGTTACCGCAGTGGTGGAAGATAATCACGTGGTAGGCATCATCACCGACGGTGACATCCGAAGAATGCTTGAAAAAAGAGACAGCTTCGGCGATCTAACCGCCAAAGATATCATGACCAAAAGCCCGAAAACGGTACAGTTAACAGACATGGTCGTCGATGCTTTCAATACCATGGAAAACCACTCCATCACGCAAATGGTGGTTCTCGGCGACGGGGAATACAAAGGCGTACTTCACATTCATGACATTTTAAAAGAAGGAATTATATAATGGCAACAGATAAATCCGGAAAAGAAATGTCTTTTTTAGACCATCTGGAGGAATTCCGATGGTTGCTCGTCCGAAGTACCATTGCAATTTTAGCTGGCGCCTGCGTAGCGTATTACTTCAGTGATTTTATTTTTGACACTGTAATCTTCGGTCCGAAAGACGGCAATTTCGTCACCTATCGCTTCTTTTGCGATCTGGCTACCCAATATGATTTAGATAAAAGCTTCTGCATCCAGGAACTACCGTTCGAATTACAGAATCGAACGATGGAAGGACAGTTCTCCATGTTAATCTGGACCTCCATCACCGTAGGATTCATCATCGCCTTCCCTTTTGTTTTATGGGAATTATGGAAATTCGTCAGTCCCGCCCTTTATGATAAGGAGCGAAAAAACGTTAAGCTATTCATTTTCATTGCCTCCATGCTGTTCTTTTTGGGGGTGGCTTTCGGCTATTTCGTACTGACACCGCTCTCCATCAACTTTTTGGCGCATTTAACCATCAGCAACCATGTTAAGAATGCCATCGACGTGGATTCGTATATCGGATTGGTAAAAACCACTTCACTGGCCACCGGTTTGGTTTTTGAATTGCCGATTGTGATTTACTTCCTTTCCAAATTGGGAATCGTAACCCCAAAATTCTTAAGCGATTATCGAAAATACTCTTATGTGATTATCCTGATTATTGCGGCTATTGTAACACCTCCGGACGTGATCAGTCAATTGATCGTAACCATTCCGTTGGTGATTTTATACGAGATAAGCATTTTCATATCGCGTTTTGTAACCAAAAAAGAAGAACTTAAAACCACATAATTATGGCGGATATAGTTAAAGAATTCAACGACTACCGTTCGAAAATGAACGAAAAGTTACTTAACGACAATAATAAAATCGTTAAAAGGATTTTCAATCTGGACACCAATGCTTACATGGAAGGCGCTTTGGATGTAAAAACCAAAGAACTGCTGGGATTGGTTGCTTCTGCCGTTTTGCGTTGCGACGATTGCATCAAATACCACCTGGAGACCTCCTACAAAAACGGAATCACAAAAGAAGAAATGATGGAAGCCATGGGAATTGCCACTTTAGTAGGCGGAACCATTGTGATTCCGCACCTGAGAAGAGCTTACGAATTCTGGGAAGCATTGGAAAATCAGGAATAATTATTTGTTAATTAGTTGATGCAATAAGCCGTAATTCGTTTATTTGTACGTTAAAAACTTAGCCACTCAGTAACTTAGTTACTCAGTACCTTAGAACCTTAGAACCTCAGTACCTTTAAAAAATGAAATTAAGAGCCGAAAATATAGTTAAGACCTACAAAGGAAGAAGCGTCGTAAAAGGCGTTTCAGTAGAAGTGAATCGTGGAGAAATCGTAGGTTTGTTAGGACCGAACGGAGCTGGAAAAACCACTTCCTTCTACATGATTGTTGGTTTGGTAAAACCTAACGCCGGAAACATCTATCTGGACGAAACAAACATTACCGATTTCCCGATGTACAAACGTGCACAACACGGAATCGGATATTTGGCACAGGAAGCTTCTGTTTTCCGAAAACTGAGTATTGAGGACAACATTTTAAGTGTTTTACAACTCACCAACCTTTCCAAAGCCGAACAGGAAGCCAAGATGGAATCACTGATTGACGAATTCAGTTTACAACACATCCGCACCAACCGTGGCGACTTACTTTCCGGAGGAGAGCGCCGTCGTACTGAGATTGCCCGCTGTCTGGCTACCGATCCTAAATTCATCTTATTGGACGAACCTTTTGCCGGAGTAGATCCCGTGGCAGTGGAAGACATTCAGCGCATTGTAGCCCAATTGAAAAACAAAAACATCGGTATTTTAATTACCGACCACAACGTACAGGAAACCCTGGCCATTACTGATAAAACCTACCTGATGTTCGAAGGAGGCATCCTGAAAGCCGGAGTACCGGAAGAATTGGTGCAGGACGAAATGGTGCGACGAGTGTACTTAGGTCAGAATTTCGAGTTACGAAAAAAGAAACTGGAGTTTTAGTTTTAAGCCAAAAGGCAATAGTAAATGGCAAACCCAGACAAGGAAACACTGGAAAAATGGCACAAAGACCCCAACAATTGGAAATGGGGAATGTTCTATTACAATCCAAAAGACCCTCGCGGCATGGTTCCCAAAAAAATCGAATGGATGGGCTGGACGATTAATTTTGCTAACAGAAAAGCCGTGCTATTGTTTTTCGGATTCCTGCTTTTCTTCGCCTTTGTATTTTATCTGATTACCTCCAAAAAATAACCACTTTAAGTCGAAAGGACATCAAACAAACACCTGTTTCCGACTTCCACTATCTACTTTCCGCAACCTGCAACCTGTCTTCTACAATCTGTCTTCTGCAATCTGAACACTGTGACTGAAAACTGTGACTGAAAACTGTGACTGTGACTAAAAACTGAGACCGTGACTGTGACTGAAAACTGAGACTATGATTATGACTGAGACTACCTTATCCATCTGACTAACGACTCTCTACTTCACACAAATCTCCTTCAAATCCTCACTGTCCCCGTTAAACACATTCACATCCACCACTCCCTTTATACCGGGAATCTGAGCCTTTTCGGTAAACTGCCAGAACAGCCAGTCGTCCTGAATCCGTTCCACAAAAAAATTATAGTTGGCAATCCACAACGGATACCCTTTAAATTCTTTTTTCAGAAAATCGGTGTAATAACTTTGTCCGGAATAAATGATTGGTTTGACCTTATAGTGCTTTTCCACACGGTTTAACCAGCGGCGCAGTCCTGTTTTCAGACTGTCCATGGATTGATTTTTCGGCAGTTTTTCAATATCGAGTACCGGAGGCAGATCCCCTCTCTTAAGCTTTACGGTTCGGATGAAATTGTCGGCTTGGGTAATTGAATTTTCATTCGGGCGGTAATAATGGTAGGCGCCGCGCACAAAATAATGTTCCTTGGCAGCTTCCCAGTTTTCTTTGAAACGGGAATCGGTTTTGTTACTTCCGGCCGTAGCGCGGATAAAAACAAACGACAACAGAAAATCATCTTCAATCTTATCGATTTTCCCCCATTCGATTTCCGACTGGTATTCAGAAACATCAAAACCCACAAGTTTGGTATCGTGCCGGCTGAGCACTTCAAAAATACGGATATCCTCGACTTCGCGTTCCTCATCGGTAAGGGCGTTGACATTCTTATCGGTTTTAAAACCTAGATAATACAGTAACCCATTACGATAATTATACACCCCTCCCACTAATATCACCACAAAAAGAACCCCCAAAGTAAACAGCAGCAATCTCCCGAAAGGAGTCTTAACGGTTCTTGAAGAATTTGAGCGGGACGTTTTTCTGGGCGTATTTTTCTTTGCAGAAACGCGTCTCATAAATTAAGCCGTCTTGTTTAAAAAGGTATTGTTTACCACCGAAAGCAGTACATAAAAAAGAATGATTATCGGAATGGCCAGATACTGAAACGCAACCAGCAATATGGCACAAACAGCCAGAAACAATACCTGAAGTTTGTTTTTCTCCCAACTGAAATACTTCACTTTCAGTGAAAATAAAGGAATTTCGGCGTTTAAGAGATAGGCACTTAAAAAAGACAATCCCACAAGGAAGTACGGATTACTTAAAATATCGGAAAGCCATTCGTATTGATTGGCGAATAAGATCATCGGAATACTCATGATTAACAACGCGTTGGCCGGCGTTGGCAATCCTATAAACGAATCAGTCTGACGGGTATCGATGTTAAACTTGGCAAGACGATAACACGATGCAATGGTAATAATAAAACCAATGTAAGGCACCACACCCATGTAGTAGGTATCGGCAGTAAGCGTATACAGACCCTGACTTTCCTGAATGTCAGACAACATTTTGTACATCACCACGCCCGGAACCACTCCACTCGTTACCATATCGGCAAGGGAATCCAACTGTACCCCCAACGGACTTTGCGCATTAAAAATTCGGGCAAAAAAACCATCCCAAAAATCAAAAAAGATACCAAGACATACCAAAGAAAAAGCCTCATTGTAATTGCCGTTAAAAGCGTGTATCAAAGCCAATAGACCGGCAGTAAGATTTAAGAAAGTAATAAGATTTGGGATCTGTTTTTTAAATGACATACGTTTTCTTTTTAAACTGACACAAAGTTATACAATAAACCCGTTGTCTGTAATCCATTTTAATTTTTTTTCACCAAACACCAACCTGGTTTTAAGAATAGCCTCCGTTTCACTTTATGAAGTCAATCACATACAACGCAAAACCAAGAACGAGTCTGCCCATATTCTTCACAGCCCTTCATCCAGCCGTTTTTATTACTAACTCATAATTCACAACTCACAACTTCTTCTCCCTTATCCCTTCTATCTTCTATCTTCTATTTTCTATCTTCTATCTTCTATC
>NZ_AVGG01000021.1 GCF_000498535.1 Flavobacterium limnosediminis JC2902
TTCTATCTTCTATCTTCTATCTTGTCTCTTGTCTCTTGATTCTTGTCTCTTGCTTCTTGTCTCTATTTTCTATTTTCTAACTCCTAATTTCCAACCCACACAATAACTTACCATAAAACAGAGTTTAGTAATTGAGATTTTTAATTCGAGTAAAAAAGCATTGTCAGTCATAAAATGCCGGTTGGGTATTTTGGGCAGCAATCGGAAGAATGTTTTTTAATGTACGTTTCATCTTATTATACTATATTTGCCCAAAGCATAAAAGATGAGACATACGGAACAACATTTTTTTGTTCACAGACCGTACTCTTGCTTGTTTCATATTAGTAAAAACAAATGGCTTTAAAAAAGACCTGCCTTTTATTGGTGTTACTCCTTTCGGTAACCACTCATTCTCAAATCGTTAGAAAATATTCCAACGAATTCATGAGCATTGGTGTGGATGCGGCGGCACTGGGTATGTCAAATGCGGTCGTTTCCCATACTTCCGATGTCAATTCGGGCTACTGGAATCCGGCTGGTCTTCTGAAAATGGAAGACAAACAGGTTTCCTTAATGCACGCCGGCTATTTTGCCAACATCGCCCAATATGATTACGCCGCTTTTGCCATGCCGATAGACGATCGGAGTGCTATTGGAGTATCCCTGATCCGTTTTGGGGTGGATGACATCATGAACACCACTCAACTTATCGACAGTCAGGGCAATGTGGATTACAACCGGATCAGTCTGTTTTCCGCGGCCGATTACGGTCTGACCGTTTCCTACGCAAGAGCCTTACCGGTGCAGGGATTCAACTATGGAATAAACGCGAAAATCATCCGTCGTATCATCGGGGAATTCGCCACTTCCTGGGGCTTTGGTTTCGATTTGGGAGTGCAGTATGAAACCCGGGACGAGTGGAAATTCGGACTGATGCTTCGCGATATTACCACAACTTACAACGTTTGGGCCATCAACGACGAGGAGTTTCAGAAAATCAAGGATGCGGTGCCGGGGGAGAACCAGGAAGCACCCGAAACTTCCGAAATCACCTTACCGAAAGCACAATTTGGGATGTCCAAAAAATTCATCTTCCACTACGATTACAGCCTTTTGGCAGCGACGAACTTAAACATGCAGTTTGCCCGAACCAACGATATCATTTCAAGCAATCTGGTAAGTATTGATCCGGCCATCGGATTTGAGGGCGGTTACATCGACTTGGTATTCCTTCGTGCCGGCTTGGGTAATTTTCAGAACATTACCGAAATAGACAATTCAAAAAAACTGAGTTTCCAGCCCAATATCGGTATCGGATTCAAATACAAAGGCATTCAGGTGGATTACGCATTAACCGATTTGGGTGACCAGAGTGCGGCATTATATTCCAATATTTTTTCCCTAAAAGTTGATTTAGGCATTTTCAGATAATGACACCATATTCCCTATCCGCAACATTTTTCAGGTATTTATTCTTATCACTTTTCTTTGTCACTTTAACAAGAGCTCAAAGCGCTTACGTATCCGAAAAAGCAACCATAAGCCTGCTAACCTGCGGAACCGGAGCCGAATTATACTCCCTGTACGGACATACGGCCTTGCGGATCAACGACCCGGTAAATCAGATTGACATCGTTTACAACTACGGCGCCTTCGATTTCAGTACACCTAATTTTTACGGGAAATTTGTAAAAGGTGATTTGCAGTACTTCGTTACCACCAGCAGTTTTGAAGAATTCAATTACAGCTATGTGTATGACAACCGCGATATTTTCGAGCAGAAACTAAACCTGTCCCACCAACAGAAACAAAAGATCTATGCCGAATTAAACGACGTACTGGCTTCCGAAAAACGCTTCTACACTTATAAGTTCATCGACCGGAACTGTACTACCATGGTTCGCGATGTGATCAATAACGTGCTGCCCCAGCCCATTTCAACCAATGTACCCGATACCCAAAAAAAATACCGTCAGATCCTATACGATTATCAGACCGATAAATTTTATGAAAACCTGGGCATCAACCTTATTTTCGGAGCAAAAACCGACAGGCAATGCGACCAGCTGTTCCTTCCCATAGAATTATTACAGGGCATTGAGCAGACAAAAATCAACGGTAAAAAATTATCTGACGGTACCGTAACCGTTTTTAAGAGTCAGAATACCGAAACTCAAAAATCGGTTTGGAATAACATTTATACTTTTGCATTGGCATTGTTAACTATTGCTTATCTGGCTTACAAAAAGAAAACGGCAGCCCTGATATATTTAACACTTATAGGCTTACTTGGCCTTTTCTTTTCTTTGGTCGGACTCTATTCCCTGCACCAGGAAGTGTTGTGGAATTACAATGTATTGGTTTTGAGTCCGCTTTACATACTTTTGGTTGGGTTCGTAATCCGAAAAAATACCGTTTGGACCAACCGTTTAGTATATCTGAGTTTTGGTTTGATTGGAATATATGTAATTTACATGCTGAACAAAGCTCATTTAGTGATGATGCTTCCGATAATCATAACAACGATTGTGTCGCTTTGGAAAATTAAAAAATGTACTCTTCAGGTGTAACACCAACATAGAAAGACAAGTATCATTACAGACCTGACAGGTTTTAAAAAACTGTCAGGTCTGTAGCGAAACAAAAGAATATACTGCAAAAACAGCTTCCGATAGCTATCGGCATCCAGCCACATCGAACCTCCCGATTACTATAAGAGCACTTCAAAAGATCATTCCAAAAACTGCTTTCTGAACACTGAACACTGCCTTCTGCTTTCTGCTTTCTGCTTTCTGCTTTCTGAACACTGAGACTGAACACTGAATACTGAATACTGCCTTCTGCTTTCTGCTTTCTGACCACTGAGACTGAAAACTGAGACTGAAAACTACCCTACTGCCCCCTGAAAAACAAAACCGTACTAAGCGTCTTAATCACAATATTCACATCTAGGAACAAACTTCGGTGTTTGATATAATACAGATCGTATTGCAGTTTAATCAGGCTGTCTTCGATGGTTTCCCCGTAAGCATGTTTTACCTGCGCCCAACCGGTAAGTCCGGGTTTGATAACGTGACGGGTTTGGTAAAAAGGCATGATTGCCGCAATTTGGTTCACAAAAACAGGACGTTCCGGGCGGGGTCCTATTACCCCCATATCACCTTTTAATATATTGATGAACTGAGGAAACTCGTCAATTCTGGTTTTTCGCAGAAACTTTCCGAAAGGAGTAACCCGGGTATCATTCGCGGTGGCAAAAACAGCACCGTTAGCTTCCGCATTGGTTACCATCGAACGGAATTTATAGATTTCAAAAGGAATACCATTTTTACCGATGCGCTCCTGCGTATAGAGTAGCGGACCTTTATTGGCAAAGAAATTCCCGACTATCAGAAAGGGAACAAATAGCAAACCGACCGTCAGCCCAATAAGCGACATCAGAACATCAAACAAACGGATAGAATACTTATATAATTTATTCTGATTGCTTCTGCTGAAAGGGAAATATTTATAAAAATCCTTTTCGGTAAACTGAACAGGGAGACGGTAAGTACTTGTTTCATATACCTGCGAATACTCACGGATGACAATCCCTTTTTCTAGAAACGACAGCAACTTATCATATATT
This sequence comes from Flavobacterium limnosediminis JC2902, assembly GCF_000498535.1. Lineage (GTDB taxonomy): Bacteria > Bacteroidota > Bacteroidia > Flavobacteriales > Flavobacteriaceae > Flavobacterium > Flavobacterium limnosediminis. The sequence continues at coordinate 3,611 of NZ_AVGG01000021.1, forward strand.
TCAACAGGAACCTCCTCATTGGATTTGTTGGCAATTACGATTTCCGAAATCGAGTTTGTTCGTATAAAATCATCAAGTGCCTCAGGAAGAATTTTTTCAAGGCGCACCTGCTTTTTTAGTGATTCCCTGGTACTCAGATACCCCATCACTTTATAGTTAGGATCGGCCTTTTCGAGTTCCGAAACCAAACCGTCAACCGATTTGTCATCGGCAAGAAAGAGTACTTTTTTATAAAAATGGTGTGAGGCAAGGAATTTCTGATAGAACATCCGCCACAAAAACAAGGCACTTAATATGGCAACATAAAAAATGATGATCTGTAATCGGTTTTTAGGCAAAGGCGGAGTCAATATCGGTGTTAACAGGTAAACCGAAACGGTAGTGGTGGCCGTCAGGATGATACTTTTAATGATCTGAAACTGATTTCCAGCCACCTGCAGATTATACATTTCGAATACCGTCCCGAAGAACAAAGTATAAAATGCCAGCACAAAAGTCCAATAATAACTGTTTACGGAAATGCTGAAGTAGTCGAATTTAAGATACATCCCGAGTAAATACAAGGTCAAAAGCACCAGTAACACATCGAAAGCACGAAGAAGAATCTTCCGTTCGGATATTTCGAAATGTATTTTTTTGTTATTGGTCATATTTCCTATGTATCGACGCAAATTAACAAATAATTATAAAGAAAAACACCAATGTATAACAATTAACAAAATAATTGTTTAATCTCGCTACTATCCCCTACCCCTCTAAGGATTTCAATCGTACTGATCCTATCAAAGAATCTCTTTCCCTTTCTGATTTCTAACCAATATGACTGAAACTGAACACTGTGACTGTGACTAAAAACTGTGACTGAGACTGAAAACTGAGACTGAGACTGAAAACTGAGACTGAAAACTGAGACTGAAAACTGAGACTGAAAACTGCGACTGAGACTGAAAACTGCGACTGAGACTGAGACTGTGACTGCGACTGTGACTGCGACTGAAAACTGTGACTGAAAACTGCGACTGCTCACTAACCACTAACAAACAACCCCTTCCACTGCTCCTTAACCACATTCCAGTCCCATTGTTCCGCTTTGGCTCGGGCATTGCGTGTCATTGTTTGAACCATGTCTTGATTTCCAAGTAAAACCCGTATGGCCTTCACCATGCCCTCCACATCCCCATCACCAACCAACAAAGCATCCTTTTTATCCTTCAATAAAAACGGAATCCCTCCTACATTGGTACTTACCACTGGCAATCCCAGTGCCATGGCTTCCATGACACTTACCGGAGTATTATCAAAATGTGTAGTATTAAGGAAAATATCATAGCTTTTGGACAATGTAATCCACTCTTCTTTGGCAAGTCTGCCTGTAAAACGGACATCACACCCTTGCTCAAGAGCATATTGTTTGCTCTGCTCGCCACTCCCATCCTTATCAGGTCCCACCATGCACAATTGCGCATCCGGATATTTTTTTTTCACTTCTTTTAGCACATCCACAGCCATTAACGGGTTGTAAATGTCCGCAAATGCGCGCACCCAAAGCAGCTTGGGCTGCAATTGTTTTCTTTCTTTAAAGGGATATTTTTGGATTTCCATACTGTTCGGTATAAAAACCAAGTTTTCAAAACCTGCTTTTTCAAACTCATGAAGCAGGTAATGCGACGGAGCCACATTTTTATAGGCATTCCCGAAAAGCATACTGCAAAGTTTTGGGTTGCTTTTCAAGCGGTTGGGAAGGTTACCGCCATGCAGTATCGGAATGTATTTTTTTCCCAACACCCCGCACAATTGACTTACCAAAAAAGCATACCAGAAAGCAGAGGTACTGTAAGTATCGATTAAAACATAATCGGTTTTTCGGGATTGTATAACAGCCCATAGCATATCCAACAACCTAAGGCTTGGATTTTTTTTATCGGAAGCACTGGCTACACTATACCCTTCCCAGATAAGATGATTACTAAGCGTTTCTATCGTGGTAACATTCAGTCCTTTTCCGGACAACTTATTCCCTAGGTACAGCAGGTTTTTCAATAGCGTATACTTTTAACAGTGAAAGGGCATAAACAAAGGCCGGGGCAGCCAGACGCATAGCGGCATGGTTGATGGTTAAAAGCCAGAAAACCATAAAAGACAACATGAAAATATGCTGCCGGTTATCGAGATACAATACCAACGGCGTTAACAACAATATTAAAAGACAGAACACTCCCAACGAACCATGCTCTGCCAGCATCCGGGTGATTTCATTATGGGAAGCCGACTCAATACCGGTCAGTTCTTCCCTATACTCTTTATTCTTTCCGACTCCAATACCTAAAATCGGATTATCCAGAAACATCTTCCATTCCGATTCAATCAGTTTCTCCCGCCCGGTTAATTTACTGGCCTTTACTCGTCCTCTGGCATCCTGGTTCGCATAGCGTTTATCGATTAGTCCACTGGTTTGCAAGGAACTGTAAGTCCATACCCCCAACGTTGCAAAAGCGGTAAATACCAAAATCAGCATCAGTTTGGAGCGTCCTCGAATATTAGTTTGAAAATACAAAACTAATAACAGAAGAACTATCATCACACCTGCTGTCATAACCCCACCACGCGAAAAGGTGACAATGCCTCGAAAAGCAAACAGCAAAACAAGTATTCCGTTAATTATTTTCAGTTTTGTGGTGGACGATCGCAACAGAAACTGAACGAAAAAGATAAAAATACCAAAACCCAAAATCGTAGACATTTGATTGGGACCAAATCCCCCTGAAGTTTCAAAATTGGATTGTGTACCGGTTACCGTATCCTTAATGCTTGGATTATACAGATACACATAAGTAAGTATCGAAATCAATGGAAAACCGAATACAGTAAGAACATCCAGTAGGCGATCAAACGTAATTTGTCTTCGATAACAATAAATCGCCGAAATACCCAAACAAATAGGCCCAGAAATATTAAAAGCAATCGCCTTTCGTATATCGGCCTGATACGATAAGGTGAATGTTGACAAAATCATTCCGGGGACAAGTAACAGTAAAAAGATCCAATATACTGCAGAACTTTTCTTCAACCCTGTAAAATAAATCCCCATCAGCATAAAAAGAATAATGGAATATTTCCCATACTCATTAATATGCATTCCTCCGGTCATACGCAACAACACTTCAATACTCATCACATAGGCAGACAAAATTAGGGCTTCATTATTTCGGTTTTGTGTTTTGTTAAGATAATAAATACCGAAACCAAAAATACAGATACTATATATTTTACTCAAAAAAGGAAATACAAAAACCAAGAGACCAATCCCTACATGGATAAGCAATAAGGATATATAATTACTCTCATTATTTTTCATTACCAATATATTTCAGATAGTTATTGATTACAGCCGTATTTGTATATTTCAAATGTATATCTTTTTTCAGTTGTCCCCCTATAGTATCTCTCAAATCGCTACTCAATATAAGTTTTTCTAGGGAACCGACAAAGGAAAGAACATCTTCCGAAGGAACCAGAAAACCATTATCTTCATTTATAAAATTGGGAATTTCTCCAACGGCTGTAGCTACAACCGGTAAACCGAAATAGCCGTACTCCAAAAGTGAAACAGGTAAACCTTCAGATAACGAGGTCAATATCGCAATTTCCGATTGTCGAATGGCTGATGCGATACCATTAGAAGAACCATAAATAAAAAATGATTTTTCCAAACCTTCATCAGCAATTCTTTTGTGAAGTGCTTTGGAATAATCATCTTGAAAATCCTTACCTATCAGATGAAAAGTCCAATCCGGAAATTTATCTTTTATCTTTAAAGCTACATTAACCAACATTTGGTGATTTTTCTGCGGTCTCAGATTAGCCAGACAAAGTATCCTTTTCCCTTTATCCCCTTTTAGTCTTATTGAAACTGTATCCTCAGCAAACAAAACAAAATTTGGTAAAAAGAGTACTTCTTTACAGCGTAGATTTTTAAGAGCCCAAGTAGATAAGAGTTCATTTACTACAATAATTTTATAGAAAAACAAAGATCCTATCTTAAGTAACATTGCTTTGCGTTTTTCCAAAAACTCACTGTTACCGTAGTGATCATGCCATACAATTTTTAACTTCGGATAAACCATTTTCACCAATAATGCAATAAAAAAAGAACTGCTGTGCGCATGAACTATTTCTATGCTGTTTTTTTTGATAAAATTCCGTAATCGTAAAACAGCGGGAAGATCAATACGCCTTTTTTTATCCAAAAAAAGATAATTCACATTGGAATACAACTGTCCTTTCAACTCCCCTTCCTTCCGTGTAGCCACCAGACCCGAAAACTCAATATTGTCCGAAAGAGCATTGGCATAATTCACCGCCATGCGCTCCGCACCTCCCGGTTCCAAACTGTCTATTAATTGAAGTATTCGCAAAATCCCGCTTTATTTTTTTATATCTATTTATTACCCCTGTCATTCCGACGCAAGGAGGAATCCCACTATTATTTTGAGCCTGCCGAAGCCCTTCTCCCTTCTCCCTTC
>NZ_AVGG01000022.1 GCF_000498535.1 Flavobacterium limnosediminis JC2902
TCCCTTCTCCCTTCTCCCTTTTCCCTTTTCCCTTTTCCCTTTTCTATCTTCTATCTTCTATCTTCTATTTTCTATTTTCCCTCCTCACTCCTCACCAACTTCTCAATCTCCTCCTCAAAATAATCCAGAGTATATTGCCGCGACCAATGTAACGCTTTTTTTGCTTTTTGGGAATAGTTGTCCGCATCTTCAATACAAGTCACCAATTGTTCAACATCTACATCCTCATCCATCTTTAAAACAATCCCCCTGCTCCCATTATCCATCATATACGATACACAAGAGACTGGAGTAGCCACAGGAACACATCCCCAAAACATCGCTTCCGCCACTACCTTTGGCCAACCCTCACTCTTGGAAGGTAGCACCAGAAAATGACTTTCCTGATAAGCCCTCTTAATGGTTTCAGATGTCTGATTCCCCTGCAACACTATACGGTTGCCCAATCCTTTTTCTTTCATATACGCTTCCAACACAGATCGCAGCTTCCCTTCCCCATACAAATCCAAACACACAGGATAGCCTAAATCCATCAACCCCTCTACCAACTGCACCGCATATAACGGCCGTTTCCCTTCGGACAAGGTACCCACAAATAAAAACCGGATACTATCCACATCCCTCAGGCCTGAATTTTGGTTTTCGTAATTTGAATTCTGACTTTCATAATTTGGAATTCCTAATTTAGAATCCGTAATTCCTAATTTGTAATTTGTAATTTCCTGATTACTATAAGAAGCCGTAAAAAAAGACTTAATATTCTCACTACTTCCCTCCCATTCCCCATACACTAACACCTTCATGTTTCGGGTCAGAAAAGTATTGGATAAAATCCACTTTTGCAAACGGTAACTCAACGGCTGCTTCGCATTCGGATCCCAATTACCGGCATATTTGGCCGTTTTGGGAGTATTAGGAAATAAAACCTGTACCAGACAGCCCAACAGCCCGACATTGCCGGGACAACGAAGATGGATATGATCCGCTTTTCGCATGGCCAAAAAAAGCACCCATAAAATGCGGGGAAAATTCACAAAAGCAGTAACAGTATTTTTAAAAGAAGTGAATGAAAAAGAACGGATAGGCTTAAAACTAAGTTGATCATGTTCGTAGGAAAGATAAATAGCATCATCCGTTACTGGCTGTAAAGGAGCAACGACAGTAATTTCCTGCGCATACTTAATCCAGATGTTCATCTCGCGCACATAAGGACCGTATCCAAAATACTGTCCCTCTTTTTTTTCGTGAACAACATGGGTGATTATGGTAAAATTCATTGTTCCTGAGGTTTATAAAACAACAAACTGCCCCAACCCGACAATCTTCCGAGAGTCTCTGTAAGAGCCTTTTTCCGATCTGATTTGGTAAACACATTACTCATTCGGATAAAAGTAAGTAGTAACGTTATCGCATGCCACTTTAATTGAGCTTTTAGGGATGGGTTTGGATATTTTACACGCCACACATACCATCCGTTACGAACAACCATTTTACCGTAATGATATTGATTTGGCCTTCCGGATGGTGCATGAAAATGCCCTAAACGGGCCGAGGTGTTAACGAATAGTTTTCCTTGTTTCGAAAGTCTAAGGGTAAAATCAGCGTCTTCATATAATCCGTAACCTTCAAAATAGGTAGAAAACTGAAGCGAATCAAAAACATCTTTACGAAAAGAAGACACCCCTCCCATCAACTGCTCAACTTCATACACTTTACCCGAAGGTGGCAAAAAACTAATACTACGTCCATGGGAAAAAGCCGGTAAAAATCCTGGAGGGCAATTACTGTCAAGTCCTAGTTTCTTACGCCATACAAAACGGGATCCTTCGTTCCTTTTAAATCCGTCATAATAAAATTCATGGTTTTTGGGAGCATAATTACGCTCAACCTGTGTCCAATTGACTTCATTGGTAATATACCCACCTACCCCTAATGCTTCTGGGTACAGTTGGTATGTATTTATAATTTCTTCAAAATAATTGCCTTCCAAAACAGTATCGTCATCCAAAAAACAAACAATTTCCGAAGTAGCGGCTACCTTGGCAATACCATAATTACGCTGCTTGGTTAATCCTCGGTGTTCTGGTGTGACTTTATGATAGCTTAAATCTTTAAACAAATTTTCACGCAACATAACAGCGGTAGTCTCATCCGGAGAACCGTCAATAATTAAAATTTCATCTGGATACAGCGATTGTTCTTTTACGGAATGTAATAGCTTTAGCAAAGGCAGAGCCCTTTTGTAAGTGCATATTACTAATGAAAAACTCATTTTATTATTTGGTCCTTTTTCCAAGTGCAACTAATTTTTTTGCGTAAAAAACAGATTTGTTAAACTGCAAAATACGATAAGGCAACTTAATTAATTTTAAAGGTATCTCCCATACCTTTCCTTTTGAAAAATACAAAACAAAATATTTTACTCGGTATTCATAAAAAGCACTTTTATCAAATTGCTTTTGAATAAGATACATTATGGTTGGACTCGGAACCGGGCGTATCCTTTTTACAGGCGTATCCAATTCCCAGGGCTGTTGTTTTCGTTTTTTACCGAGTATTTTTGCCTGATTCCCCCAAAAACGGTATCCTCCGGCTGGCGGTTTTAAATGCAGGTTTGCCGCGAATGGATTGAATAAAACAGTCACTCCAATTTTTACGAGTGACATTCCAAAATCACCATCCTCACCATAACCACCATCATAATTAATATCATTCCCTTCCAGAAGAGAAACAAACTCTCTTTTAACACAAGAATTCGCATTACTGAAATTAGGCGTCGCCCCAACTTTCCAACGCGCATTCCCTAAGGCAGCTAATTTTATATCTAAATCCTCGAGTGTTTGTTTTTGATGATCTGCTCTAATGTCTAAACCGTTACAGGCACCTGCTTTGTAGGTCTGTAACAAACGAATATGGTTTTCAATAAAATCGGATGGTATGCGAATATCATCATCCCCAAAAACGATATAGTCTCCTGAACATAATTCAATAGCTTCATTTCTGGCACGACAACTCCCCTTTGTGGTTTGCCAGTTAAAAATGACTTCAAACGGGTATTGCTTTTCATTATACAACTGTTCGTCTCTTTTATCCTCAGGTGTGGCATCCACAACAATTACCTGAGAAGGCAAATAGGTTTGCTTTTTTAAATCTTCGAGTAACGTCAATGTAAAATCTTGGCGCAACATTGTTGGAATTATATAACTCACACTCGGTTTTCCAACAATTTCGTTAAGTTTTCGCGGTGCAATTAAAGGGTAGTTATTTCTTATTTCGTACTTTTTTGCCTCGAGTAAAGCGTCCCATTCTGAAACTTTCCAAAACCCTTTTCGAAAGTTCATATAAACAGCATGCTCTGGTTTGAAATTTTTCCTAAAAAAAACATGCCGCTCTTTTGCAGTAATCGATTTTAGGTCATTTGTGGTCTCCTTATAGAGTCCCTTTACATATAAAGGAATTCCTCCGGAATTTTTCAACAGATTATAACCGAAATCCAAAGCTTGCAACGATTCATTGGTAAGTTCATTATCAAAACCGCCAATTGCTTCCCATACCGATTTACGGACTGCAAAGTTATTCGGATTTATTCGCCAGCTGATACATTCCTCCAAATCATCAAAATCATGAACATACCAGGAAAATACTACAGCAAAGTAAACAATTTCAGGAAATGCATTTTTGTACCCCTGTTCAAAAGAACTATGCCACACATCGGCAGCACCAAACGATAATTGTTCCAACTTATCAAGATCGGGACAGCCTGTGTAGAAAATCTCCTCACCTTTTGAGTTGGTATGTATTTTAAAAGGACTCTTCATTATTTAACTGTTACTTTTTGATAAAAAGCTATGGATTGTGATGCTATTTTAGTGTTTGCGAAAGTTTTGGCCACCTTAGCGCACGCATTCTCTCCAATTCTTTTATTACACTCTTGGTTTATCAATAACTTTAAAATGGCGTTTGCATAGTCTTGATGTGATTTTGGGTCTACCAACAATCCTTCTTTGCCGTCAGAAATCACTTCGGGGCCCCAGCCTATATCAGAAGCTACTATTGCTTTTTTCATGGCCATAGCCTCCAGCCAGGAAACCGGTAAGGCCTCGGCAAAGCTTGGAAACACACAAACAGTTGCTTTTGCGATATGACCTCGAACCTCTTCATAAGGCACTCCTCCAATATACTGCACTTGTTTTAATGCTTCTTCCGAAAACAGCTTTTGCATCATTTTCCAGGTTGATCCGTTTCCGGAAACAACATCGCTGGAATCCCTACCCACCAAAATTAATTTGGCATCAGGTTGCTTCACAACAACTTCATTAAAAATATGTGGCAATTCCAATAATCCTTTTTTTCGTATGAGGGTGCCAAAATACAAAATCGTTTTTGTTTCCGGTTCCATAGTATTGGATATTTGGAAATTTTCCGGATTTATTCCATTTGGAATTATAGTAAAGGGAATTTGCAGACCAAACAACTCATTTGTTTTTATAGCTGTAAACTGACTGACAGAAATGTGTCCGTCTGCCCTTAGTAAAGCTTTTTTTTCATGAAAACGATTCCACCACTTAACGGGACGTTCGTCTAAATGACAAAAATAAGTATCGCTACCGTTCAACCGAATCACGACAGGGCATTTTTTAGGCTGGATAAATGAAGTTATCCCAGTCCAGTCGGGAGCCTCTATCAAATCAATCTGCTTTTCTTGGTAAAGCAGATTGATGATTTTCTCGATCTTCTTCCGGGTAAAATACCACGATAACCCTTTTATTTTGACGTTTTTTATTCGCTGAATAACTATTCCGTTATCCTGAAAAACACCTTCTTCCTTTTGCCCGTAAACCAAAATCCGGGCTTCATGCCCTAAATGAACCAGGCTTTCCGCTAAATTTTTTATACTGGTACCAATACCTCCTGAATTTCCGGTTTTCGGATGCGGATATTCCGGTGTTAAGAATGCTATTTTCATAATAATGCAATATGTTCTTTCACCATTTTTTGAATTGAAAATTGTTCTTCAATAAGTACACTGGTATCCTGAATTATACGCAACTTACCAATAAAAACACTCTCTAAAATTTCGCTTAGTCTGTTAATGTCCTGCGGTGGAAAAATAAATCCGTTTTCACCGTTTTTGATCACTTCTTCGTTACCTCCAACGGACGTCGTAATAACGGGAACGTTAGCGCTCAGACTCTCCAACACTGAGAGGCTAAAACATTCCATATGCGTGGGCTGTAGCAAATAATCGTATTGATTATATATTTCAAACAAATTGGAACGGCTACCTTTAAACGAGAATGTTTCTTCCAAATTATATTTACGCACTAATTCTTCTAACTGCTTTTCGTAATTTCCCGTTCCGTAAACATCAATCTTTAATTTACACATACAGTTTTCAGGTAGTTTACTTACAGCTTCAATTAAATCTTGGATTCCCTTTGGATATCCAAGATTACTTGCTACCAAAAAAGTAGGATGAACAAAATTCCGAAAAGTTCTCTTTTCAAATAATCCTGTATTTATCCCATTATAAACCAAAACTGTTTTTGTCTTTATTTGTTTCCCGAAATCATCTACTAATAAGTTAGTAGTGTATTTTGAAACTGCCACAAAAACGTCTATGTGTTTGCTAAAAAGAAATCCTTTAATTCTTTTTAATACTGTTTTTTTTAATGGATATCCATTTAATGGTCTTGCATTATGATCTACAGCTATTACTTTACAGGTAAAATTTGTTTTTATTTTCTTAAAAAAAGGAGTACATAGTTCTAAAAAGTGAGTAATCACCACATCAAAGACTATTTTAGTATTGGTGATATACTTCAGAAAAAGAGCTTCAATACTTTGATCTTCTGCAGAAATAATGGTAAGATTATTATACTCACCATGATCACTTTCATTAGGAAAAAACCAAATCACCTCATACCCCATTTGTTTGCATTCCTTGTCAAACAACCAATAAAAATGGTCCATACCCCCAACTCGTTCAGACATGAGGCGGTAATTACACAGTACTGCTATTTTTTTTTGGGTTTTCAAGAAGCCTATTTTTTATAGATTTTTTCTAATTTCATCTCAACACGTCTTTTCTGCTTTCTCAAAAAACGTTTTATGAAAAACAAATTATCCTTCCAAATAATAGGCTCCTCATAATTTGAAGGATGAAATGTTAATAAATCGAATACTTTGTCTATTCTCACGGTATGCTTTTTGTTGTTTCCATAAGACCTCGCATACCACGTATGATAAAATAATTTTTTGTTATCTGGAGTGTAAGCTAATGTGGTTATCTTATCTTCAAATGGTGCTTCCGATTCTAAAAAAAGGATCTTTTCCCCTTTTCTACGTAACCAAAAATAAAAACAATAATAAGGTTCATAAAGACTCATCACATCATATTTCTCTCCCATTTTAGCATAGTCCTCTTCAAATTCATTTTCTAAGATATAATGATTTTTTTTAACTTCTACTTTATTCCAAATAGATTTTAATTTTTTTAAATTGACTATTGAAAAAAAAGTATTAATCAAATAAGGACTGTACGTTCTATTGGGTATATCACCACCATCTCTAACTCCACTTAGTATAAAATTATTTTCTAACATATAATCCATCGTTTTGTAAATACCTTCAGGATATAAAAACAAAACATCTTCATCTGCCATTATCAGCCAATCTACATCCAATGCCTCGAATTTTTCCATCATAAAATAGATACTATCAATACCAAACATGCCTTCACGACCATCAATAACATATTTTTGAATTCCTGCTGGAAAATATTGAGAACTTTTCTTGTATAAATCCCAATTAATCACTGTCGTTAATATAACTATTTTAGATTTATCGTACATCATCGCGAAATCTTATTGTAATTAGAAGGTTCAATATTTGCTCCCTTATGAATAAAAATCATATTATGAAAGAAATGCATAGCAACTATATTTTTATCATAATAGTTAGGTTCATAATTTTCAATTTCAAATTCCATAAAGTTTAAGGCCTCTATCTTATTTTTAAAATATTCATAAATTGTACCCTTCGTATTAAAATCAGTAGAAGTCCCTCCATATTGGCTCCAATAGGAGGTTTGAGTATCTTCAACAACATAATAGCCTCCCTTTTTTAATTTTGGAAATAAATATTCAAAGGATTGAATAACGTGTTCATTGATATGACTACCATCATCAATAATTAAATCAAATTCACCTACTTCTTTACATATGCTATTTAATAAATCAGTGTCAACCTGACTCCCTTTATAAATCTTAATTCGATTTTCTTGAAGTTTTGACTTATCAAAAATATCAATGGAATAAATCTTCGAGAAAGGAAAATAAGACTTCCACATTCGTAATGAATTTCCACCTCTAATAGGATCATCATACCCTCCTACTCCAATCTCTAAAACATTCATTCTTCTAAATTTAAACTTTTTAAAAAAATGTTGGTAGTGAGGGGTATAATAATGTCCTCCAAATTTATCTGTACGGTGGATTTGAGCTAATTTATTCAAATTGAATGGATAAAAAAAAGCCATAATTGTACGTAACTTATATCTTAACAAAAGTTTTTTCTCTGTAGTCAATTTATTTTTAAAAAAATTCGTCATTCCATTATTTTTTTTTACAAAGTTTTCTATTGCTTCTACTATTCTCTTACTAGTACCTTCTAATAGTGCTCCTATTTGCTTTTCCAACAATTCTTTTTCATGGGAAAAGTTCCAAAATCCTTTAGCGCTGAAATTAAATCCTGAATTCCCTTTTCCAGTCTTAAATTAGAGGTAACAATATAGTTATTTGTCTTACGATAATTCTTCTTAACATGGTATTTATTAACATCAATCTCATTAAAAATTACTCTGATTTTTCCAGATACCTGATTCCCAAAGTCAATCACTAAACATTTTCGTGTATTTTTCAGAAACACAAACAAATACATCAATGTAGTTCGCATCCCCCCCTTAATCCGTTTATTGATTCTCTCTTTTAAGGGATGCCCCTCAACAGGCCTCCGATTAATATCAACAGTAATTACTTTACCGGTAAAACTTGTTTTTATTTAAAAAAAAAATGAGTACATAGTTCTAAAAAATGAGTGATTATTACATCAAAGTCTATTTTAGTCTCGTTTATATAATCCAAAAAAAAGCCCTCAACACTTTGACCCTTTGCAGAAACAATAGATAGATTGCTATATTCTCCGTCACTGCTTTCACTGGGAAAAAACCAAATTACTTCGTAATCCATTTCCTTACATTCCTTGTCAAACAACCAATAAAATCGGTCCATACCCCTACACGTTCTGGCATGAGGCCATAATTACAGAGTACAGTTATTTTTTCTCTTCCATTAACACCAGTTTTTTAAAGTCATGGCAATTCTTTTACTAGTATTTAGCAATGGCTTACCTATCTGCAATTTGATTAGTTCTTTTTGTTCAGCTATTTTTTGATCAGGATTTGTTAAACAATACTCTATAGCCGATAAATATTCAAGTTCATTTTTTGCTAAATTAATAGCTCCACTTTTCACAACATAATCTAAATGTGCATATTTTAAAAACTTCTGATCATCAAACATTCCATTTTCCTCATTTCCAAATACTGGATTAATAACAGGTACATCAAATAAAAAAGAATCTAGAGTTATAGTTGACAAAACGTTTATACATAAATCACTATAAGCCAACATTGCTCTAAGATTTACAACGTCTTCCATTGAGGGAATTCTTTGACTCCACGACTCCTGATGATTCGAACGAGATAATTTCCAGTCAGGAAAGTTCCAAATAATAAAAGGATATTTTGAAACAATATGCTGAAATCTTGTTGGTTCTTCAGCCGGTGATGTTCTAACGATAATATTTACATTTTTGCTAAGTTTCTTATTAACCACAAAAGATGCTAAAAGTTCCAAATAAAAAGGATCATTTTCGCTGCTTGCATCATTACATGTAAATAGAATTGTTTTTTTACCCAAGTCTAATTTAAACTTTTGAAAAAAGTCTGCTTTTGAAAGATAGTATCTATCCAAAATATAAGGTTCAAATTGCGGGGTTCCAACGACATCAACTTTATCTTGCTTAACAGACTGATAAAAATGAAGTAATTCCTGTTTCATAAAATCGCTCCACACCAAATAATAATCAAAATTACCGGCCATCCTTCCTTTTGACGCTAAATTATCCCAACTGAAGATAAAGGCAGTTGTTTTTACATTCAATTGCTCTGCGGCATAAATTAATGGAGCGATATAGGGTGGTCGTTGGTGGGTAAAAAACAAGATATCTATATCATACTCCCTTAACAACTTTTTGTAGCATAATGTGATCGGATGAGATTTAAAAGTTTGCTGTTGCCATTTGTTATAACGCAGAATCCATTTTTCAGAATGAAACCAATCAGACCACTTTATTAATAATCTCGTGGCATACCCTCTTGGTGTTTTTGTTTTAGAATTATTTGTATTGAGATTATCAATTATTCCAAAATTTCCATTTTTATGCAATTGCAAATGTCCCAATTCTTTAGCTTTCCTAAAAAACCAAGTCTTAAAGTTCTCTTGAAAAACATCAAGCTCTATTATTGTACATTTTAAATTAAAATTTGCATAAACCTCTTTGGGTAAACAGGAAAAAACAATGACATTATCAAATTGCTTTTGTGCTTCAGTGATAAAATCGCTTAAAATAAAATTTCGATAACCTACTCCATCGGTTATAACTACTCCTAAATTCCTCATAGTTTTCTATAAACTCCCTATTCTTCCATGATCAGAAAACGACCGGTGTACAACTAACTCTCGATCTAAAATATCTTCTGAAAGGAAGGTAATATCACAAAAATATCCTTTCTCTATGGGATCCAATCTCCAGGGCACAATACTCTTGAAATCTAAAACCCAACCGTTTTTTTCCAAATCTTTGGACTTCAAATCATTCCAAGAAGTGATATAGTCCATCCATAAATACCCCAATCCCCAAACTTGTTGTTCTAACAAAGAAAGACTTTCAATATCAACCACACGCAGCCCCCCATTTTTTTCCTGACTTACGGCAGTAGACCCATCATCGAGTTTAATGCCCTTAATTGAAGGTTGTTCAAAATAATGCCCCTCCTTAATAACAAAATTATCAACATCAACAGATATTTCCTTACAGATATTCTCAAAAGTAATCTCCGAAACATCAGGGTTTATTTTTACATAGCGAACCAAATCATGATAACGGTACCATCTCATATTTCTATATAATCCAAGACCCGCTTCATTAGCCGCAGTAGCTGCTAAAGGATAATATTCTCTTGCAAGAGCATATAGTTTTCCTAAAATCCCTTTACCCCTGCATTCTTCATCAAGGTAGGCATTGATAATCCATGCAATACCTCCTCCAAAGTTGGCACCGATATGACCTACAATTTTACCATTGTCATTTAAACAAATAAAAGAGCGTCCGTATTTTTCATCACCAAACTGCCATATCCAGAAATTTTTATTCTGCAGCGGATGATTTTTTCTGTAAATCCTCAAAAAAAATTCTTGCAAATTTTCCCAATCACTTAGATTTGCTTCTCTTGTAATCATTACTTTATATAGTTTTTTCCTCCGGGCAAATCATTGCAATCGAAACGATTCATCAATAATCTATTAATACCTTTTGTATTTGTACCTCTTTTAGTTGTAAAGCCTGCCTGATAACCAATAGTTTTAGCTATCGAAGCCACTTCATCCGTACAGGCCTCATCTGTACCATATGGATAAGCTGTCATATTGATGATTGAATCGGTCAATTTTTCAAAATATAATTTTGAATTACTCAGTTCAAAACGAATTTCCTGCGCATCTAATAATCCAACGGGAAAATGACTGTGAGTATGACTTCCCAAATATCCTCTTTTAGCTAAATCAATAATATTTTCCTCGTTCATATAAAGCTCATCTAAAACTGTATTTTCATCAAAATGCAAATCAAAAATACTTTTAATAATCGCTTCCTGCGTTCGAAAATCTAATTTAAAATTTAATAAATATTTAAGCGTTGCACTTTTATCATCATCATACCTGTAAATTTCTTTTGCCCTGATTGCATCAACGTCATTTAAAACATCCATCTTAAAACAAGCCAATTGCTCTAAAAAAACATTAGGAGCTAAAATGGAACGCAACAAATGAATTTTATGAACGGTACTTACCTTTTTTTCTTCAAAATTTCTTGAATTGGCAAAGAAAATGGCCGGAATATCCAATTCCTCTAAAATTGGTAACGCATGATCAAATTGTTCTTTCAAACCGTCATCAAATGTTACGAAAAGATAATTATCATTAGAGGATAAAACTGAATCCAAATTAGTAATTAATTCGTTAGACGTTATAAAATCGCCTATTTTTTTAAGCAATTTCAACTGATTTTCAAACTGCGGGGGGGTCACTCCAAATATACTTGGGTAATTCGAGGTATAACTTTCCCTTATATAGTGATAATTACTTACTGTTA
Organism: Flavobacterium limnosediminis JC2902; assembly: GCF_000498535.1. GTDB lineage: Bacteria > Bacteroidota > Bacteroidia > Flavobacteriales > Flavobacteriaceae > Flavobacterium > Flavobacterium limnosediminis. The sequence goes on from NZ_AVGG01000022.1 coordinate 11,494, forward strand.
ACATTTTATATATAACTAAACTGTTTTTTTGAACTTGAGCGACCAAATATCGTTTTTTTTCAACAATCAGCATGGTTTTAAAATTATATTTCTATATAAAATTTAATTTTTGGGTTTTATTTTTGAAACAGCTTAATCCTTAAAAATTACTTTTTACACATCTAATTCATAGCACATCGGGAGTTGGATATGGAAATAAAATTATAGTTCAAGTTAAGCAACACTTTTTGTGATTACTATTTCATCTATTAAATTCTTCTATTGTTTTGTAATTAAAGGCAATAAGTCTTCTTTTTTATACCTAATTAATTCCGATAAAATTCCTTCTGCCTAAATAGAGAACTACTCATTATTGTTACAAACCGCATCAATGATATAAGAAGGTCTGTTTTTGGACTGATCGAAAATTTTCCCCAATAAATATCCACCACACCTACAACTGTAATGATGGTTCCAGATAAAAACCAGATGGATACAATCAGTGAACTGTACCCCATCACTTTAATTTCTCCTATACTGCATCTGTAGATGGTATAAAACCCCAATACCACGAAAATAAACGACATCAATAGTCTAAATTTCACAAAAAGCTTCAACGGTTTATTGGAAAAGAAAAGTATGGTGTTAAAAGCAAGGCTTAACAATTTAGAAAAAGTATAGCTGGAAGCACCTGAATGACGCTGTTAATGTTCCACAGCAACGGTTGCCTTACTGAAACCTACCCAGTTTACAAATAATGGAAATGATTTGATAGTGTCGTTCATTCTCAGTACTTCCATAATTACTTTTCGGTTATAAATTCCAAAATTAGCGCCAGAGGAATCAAATTGGGTATCGGTTAAATAGCTGTAAATAACCGAGAATAGCATTGAAGAAAGTTTCTTAAAAAACCATCCTGTCGGTTCTTTCTGTTGGCCAAAACCACATCATAGCCTTCCAAAGTCTTATTGTATTATTTAACAACTTCCTTGGGTTGGTCCTGCAAATCGCAATCCAGTACCACAACCCACTCACCTGAAACCTGAAAAAGCCCTGCCTTGAGGTGGGATGCTGCTCGAAATTCCGGCTCAGCTTCATGCTTTGTACATGCGGACGCTTTTCAGAAATTCGCTTCATGATCTCCCAACTGTTGTCCGGACTTCCGTCGTCAACCATTATAACCTCATAAGTCATACTGATTTCCATCATTACCTTATCGATTTCATCAATCAACGTGTCAAGTATTTTTTCGGCTTTGTAAACCGGAATCGCAAATGAAATCATTGGATTAATATCCATTCTTATTAAACTATTAATGAAGAATTCTGAAAAGTTCTTAAATGTATTAAAAAACTCCCCCAATAGTAAACGAAAAGGATTTATTAATATTTAAGAGACCATAAAGTTCTAAACTTTTTGAATGATTTAATTACCATATCGTTTCTTTAAAGATTTTAAAGTAACGGTTTTAAAAAAACAGCCGTAAAATATTCGACTCCTTTTGTATTCATATGATGGTGATCATAATAGTATTTTGGAATTAAAACCGATTCAGAAAAATCATAAAAATCAACACCTTGTTTTTTCTTTAATTTTTGTGCAAAATTAACAACAAGATTATGCTCCGGCCACTTTCCAAATAAAGCAGGAGGAATAATCATAACAATAAATGAATTATGCTTTTTTGCTGTTTTAATAATTTTTTCTACGCCGATACATGATTTAGTGAACCTTTCTACATTAATATTTCTTCCATGTACAAGCTGCATTCCTTTTCTGACTGCCTCCATATCTACCTCTACCAGAGAATCTTTTTTACCTATTGTATGATTAGGTTCTGAGTTTACCCATTTAGATTTTAGCTTACTTTGCATATACTGTACGATCCTTTCATACTTATTTTCAGAGTCAAAAGATAAATACTGACAGAAAAACTTAAGATCAAAAAGTTCTGAATCAAATGTATTGGACGAAAACGGAAGTTTTTCAGAAGTTAACATTGGAGGGGTTAGTATAAAAAAAACGGTATCAACTTTGTTTCCTTTTGAATAAAAATAATCTAAATAAAACAACTGCTCATTTATCCCACAAGCTCCTCCACCTTGTCCAATATTGATAATTTTCTTATTCAATATACTTTCTACTACTTCATGATTACCGTGTCTGGAAAAATTCCTTGCATGGGAAATCCCCATAAACATTAAATCATATTCCCGATTTGATTCAATAACTAATGTATTACTCTCGGTTTGCGAATTTCTAAATCCTTTCCTTTCCACATATTGCGATGTTGCTAATAAAACAACAATGAGAATTCCAAAAAAAATCACACCTACAATAAGGGTTCTGATAACAAACTTCTTAATCATACTATTAGAAAGCAAAATAAATAAACTCAGTTTTTGTTGTAACACCCCATATCATAATAGTCATAAAAATAAAAAAATACAATGTCCATTTTAAATAAAACGAAGTTGAATCTTTTATTTCTAAAGCATGATTATATGATCTGCCGATCCATTCTATCAATAAAAAAAATAGGATCAAAATTAATAACACTTTCGTCGAAAACTGATTTGAATTGAATTTCGGAATGGTAAATAAACTACTTGTAAAAATTCTTTTAATATAACTAAACGCACTATCCAAATCTTTAGCTCTAAAAAATATCCAAGCAAAGCACGTTATAGCAAATGTTATTATTATTTGAATTAATTCTCCTAAAGTTGAAAAATACTTCCCTTTGGCGACAACATCTAAATTATTCCTATTTGTGTTCAAAACAATAGACGGCATAATATACAGCGCATTCAACAATCCCCAAGCAATGAAGGTCCAATTCGCGCCATGCCAAAAACCACTAACTAAAAAAATAATGAATGTATTGCGTACTTTCATTAATGCTCCTCCCTGACTACCTCCCAAAGGAATATAAAGATAATCTCTAAACCATGTGGAAAGTGATATATGCCAACGACGCCAAAACTCAGCTATGTCTCTTGAAAAATAAGGATAATTGAAGTTTTTCAACAATTCAATTCCGAATAATCGGGAAGTCCCTAAAGCGATGTCGGAATACCCGCTGAAATCTCCGTAAATCTGAAAAGCAAACAATACCGCACCTAAAGCCAAGGTACTTCCGGAGTAGCTTTCAGGATTATCAAAAATAACATTAACATATTTAGCACAATTGTCAGCAATCACCACTTTTTTAAACAAACCCCATAAAATTTGTCTCAATCCGTCAACTGCTTTTGTGTAATCAAAATTCCGCCTCTTTTTTATTTGAGGTAATAAATGAGTCGCACGCTCAATAGGACCTGCCACCAACAAGGGAAAGTAACTTACAAAAAGCGAATAGTCCACAATATTGCGCTCAGGTTCGATACGGTTTTTGTAAATATCAATCACATAAGACAATCCGTGAAAGGTATAAAAGGAAATCCCGACAGGAAGAATTACCTGCAAAGTCCAAAAGTTAGCCTGAAATCCAAAACCGGACAACAAACCGGCAAACGATTCGGCAAAAAAATTGTAATATTTAAATATCCCCAGAAACCCGACATTAATACCTATACTAAGCCAAAACCAGAATTTCCTCATTCCGACAGTGGAGGCATCCTTCATTTTCAGTCCGGTATAGTAATCCAGCCCTGTGGAAAACATCAAAAGAAAGAGAAAACGCCAGTCCCAACAGGCATAAAAGTAATAACTGGCTGCTAAAAGAAATAAGTTCTGAAGTTTTAAGGACTTGTTGTTTACTCCCCAATAAATGGCAAATACTAACGGTAAAAAAACTAAATACTGTAGAGAATTAAAAAGCATATATATCTCTGAACTGTTTTTGATGATTCAATTGCCAAATATCGTTTTTTTCTAACGATTCCAAAAACAACTGGGCACTGTTTCCATTACCAAAATCACTTTTTGTTGGCTGTACTCTATGGCTGTCAATAATTATAAGAGCTTCAACAATACTTTTTTTATCATAATCAACATTAATAATATCGGCGTGAAGCGCACGATTTTGCTGACGAGTTCCGATATTAATAATGGGTAAACCGTAATAAGGTGCCTCACGGATACCGGCACTGCTGTTTCCGATTATGAACTGCGATTTTTTCAACAATACCAGAAAATACTCAAAACGCAAAGATGGAAACACTCTAAATCGTGAATTACCCTTAAGTTTTTCATAAGCCTTTAAAATGGCTGTACTTCCCAAATCGTTATTGGGAAAGATGACGACATAATTATGATTGTCTTCCAATAAAGCTTCCACAAAATTGTCCGCATACTGTTGCATAAATCTTGCTTCGGTCGTTACCGGATGGAACATGACGATAGCATAAGCATCAAAATTGATTTCATAATACTTTTTTGCTGTAGCCAAATCGGGAAGGTTATCAGAAAACATAATATCCACATCGGGAGAACCGATGGTAAAAACCGATTCCGACAATTCCCCCATTTGAATAAGTCGTTTTTTGGCCTGTTGATTGGAAACAAAATGAACATGACTCATTTTACTGGTGGAATGTCGGATAAGCTCGTCAATCGTACCGGAAACTTCGCCGCCTTCAATATGAGACACCAGAATATTATTCAGCGAACCCACTATAGCACCAGCCAAAGCTTCCACACGGTCACCATGAATCACGATCATATCGGGATTACAATCCTTAACATAGGCAGACAACCCTTTAATGGTTTTAGCCAACGTTAAATCCATGGTGGTTTCATGGGTATGGTTTTCAAAAATATGCACATTAGAAAACCCGCAACGCTCTATTTCCAGCAAAGTATAACCGTATTCCTGTTGCAGGTGCATCCCGGTAACAAACACAAAAACCTCAAAATCCGGATGGTTTTCCAGTATTTGAAGTAATGATTTTATTTTACCGAAATCCGCTCGGGTTCCTGTTAGAAATAGTATTTTTTTCATTCTTGCAATTATATTTATCTATTAAATAATAGTAGCTAGATTAGTTTTATTGTACTTTGTATCGAATCTCACCGTCAGTTCGAGTGATTTTGCACAATGAATTGGAGCAAAATTGTATCGAGAACTTCAGAAAATTAAAACTTCATCTTAGCCAAATTAACTAATGAATCAAAATCGCCATTAGTCAACGCTTCCTTTTTAGCTCTCGACTATTTTTTAATCTGCTCCTCCTTTTCTATTGCCAGATTGATATCAGTAAATTCACAATAAAACACTAACGCTATCGGCCTCCTTGTAAAAGTATAGCAATCTGGATAAAAACCGCTTTCATGTTGAAACAATCGTTGATTTAATTTACTGGTAACACCTGTATAATAACTGCTATCTGACCATTTTAGAATATAAACGTAGGATTGTTTCATGTCGCTTTTTTTTTTAAACAAATAAAGCCTCTCGATACATTTTTATGCCGTTACTCTCCATAAAAACACTCGAGGTGACGTCCTTAAAAATACCTCCGTCAGTTCAAATGATTTTGCGCAATGCAATGGAGAAAAATTGTATCGAGAACCTATTCCACATCCGAAAAATCCAATTGCTCATCATTTTCAATATCCCGAGTAGCTGTCTTACCCAAAAGCCTTTCAAAATGTTCGGCTAAAATCTTCCCGGTTCCTGGTCGCTTCACCCAAATGTTTTCTTTGGTAAAAACCTCCCCCTTTTTTATGGGTGCTATCGAACAAACAGTGGCAAAGGCAAAATCAATGGTCACCTGTTCCTCTGCAGCCGGTTTTTTGGTTCCTCCCCGCATTAAGGCTATTTCGGCGCTGTTTACAATCAGTTCTCTTGTAGCTTGTTCGTCCATACTGCAAACGATATCCGGACCGGTCCGACTCATGTGGTCCGTAAAATGACGTTCCAAAATAGAAGCCCCAAGGGCTACTGCCCCCAGACAAGCATTATTATTTAAAGTATGATCCGACAATCCGAAAACTTTATCCGGAAACGCATTGTGCATTTCCATCATGGCTCCGAAGCGCACCAGATGAATGGGAGTCGGATACAGATTAGTAGTATGTAGTAAAGCCACTGGAACGTTGTGCTTATCAAAAATGGCAACAGCCTTTCGAATGCTGTCGACAGTATTCATTCCAGTACTCAAAATGACCGGTTTCCCAAACGAAGCTATATGCTCCAATAACGGATAATTATTACATTCACCCGAACCAATCTTATAGGCTGGAATGTCAAATTTCTTCAGACGCTCGGCAGCGGCACGGGAGAAGGGTGTGGAAATGAAAATCATCCCTTTGCTTTCCACATAGTTTTTCAACTCCAATTCTTCCGATTCATCCAGAGCACAACGCTCCATAATTTCATAAATGGAAACATCTGCATTACCCGGGATTACCTTTTTGGCTGCCCCGCTCATTTCATCTTCCACGATATGAGTTTGATGTTTTACCACCTCAACACCGGCACGGAAAGCAGCATCTACAATTTCTTTTGCAACCTGAAGTGAACCTTCGTGATTGATTCCGATTTCGGCAATGACTAAAGGTGGGTAATCCAAACCGATTTTACGACCGGCAATTTCTATATATGGATTCATAGTCAAACTATCTATTTTTCTATTTTCTATTTTTCTATTTTCTATTTTCTATTCAAAAGATATTCGGCATAATCAAAATCCTCCAGCGTATCAATATCAACATTGCTAAAAGGATGGGTAACTACCATCGGGAAAGCGTTTTCACTGACAATGACATCTTTTAAAATCAGTGACGCTTTACTGATATACAACAATCCGTTTTCAAAATACAGGGGTTCTAAATCCTGAGAACGTTGGCCGATGGTATAATTGAAAGGAATAAATTTGTTGTTTTCAATTCTACCAAACTTCTGATGATTTCGGGTTACTGTAAATAGACTGTCGTGATTTCCGTTTTGGTAAATATCAAACGCCTCACTCAGCAAATTTTCAGGACGCAAAGGGTTAGTCGGTTGAAGTAAAATTACGTTTTCAACGTCCCCGTCAAGCATTTCCAAAACATGTTTTAAAGCAGAGACTGTTGGTACGAAATCTCCCGAAATAGCTTCTGGCCGATCAATCACTTTTGCACCATATTTTTGCGCTATTTCTCTTACGGCTACATCGTCTGTTGAAATATAAACGACATCAATAAAATTATGCTTTTGGGCATAAAGGATACTGTACACAATTAAAGGCAAACCTGCAAGTAACCGTATGTTTTTGCCGGGTAAGCGTTTTGAACCGCCTCGGGCCGGGATGATGGCTATTGTTTTATTTTTCATTCTCTGGTTGCCAATATATTTTTGTCTCTTCTAATTTACTATATTCCTGATATTCATTGACAGTAAATCGATTACTTTCTCCAAATAATCGTGGCAAATGTAGGATTACATCAAAAAGTGCTAAAACCAATCCTTTCGAAGCTCTAAGATCTCCTTTCAAAACTTTAGTTTTGATTTGTACCCAAAGCGTATACACCATTTTTTTAGGAATTGTCTTCAATGGAAAAAACAGCAAGTACAAATACCAACCCGAACGAAAACTCCTGCGTTGACGTTGTGCATAGTCGGCGTCTTTTTTTCTAGCTTTGACTTCTACTCGGTGTTGGACTAGCAATTGTGGCACATAATGTACTTCCCATTCTTTTTTGAACAAATGGTAACTGGCAAATTCTTCTTCACCATAAAAAACAAACCACTCCGGATAATCAGGAATTGTTCTCCATGCTTGTAAATTCCATACATGACCACAACCTACAAATCCTTTAACTCTTTTTGCTACTTCATTTGTGTGCATTGAAAAAGGGGCTTCCTTTCCCCAAAAAATACGACAAGCAATAACGCCACACCGTGGGTGCAATTCAAAATAATCAACTATATTCTCTAGTACGTTTTGTGATAAAAAATGAGCATCATCATCTAAAGAAATAGCATAATTCCCTAAACATTTTTTCAACAAGACATTACGATTATGAATCAATCCTAAAGAAGTTTTATTCTTAAAAATCTTTATATGAGGATAATGCAATGCTATAAAATTCACGGTTCCGTCAGAAGAAGCATCATCATATAACAAACACTCCACATCCTCTCGATTTAATAATGATGCTAAGCGTGCCAACGTAATTTTTAAATCCGTTAGGCGATTTTTAGTGGTGATGAGTATAGAAAACTTAATGCTCATCTAATAGTTTTTAATACTTTTTTTAGGCAATTGCCATTTAGCATAAAGTAAAGGTAATACGCTTTTATTCATGACCAACTTTCTGAAAATTTTATTCCGTAACAATACCCATTTGGGTTGGAATACTGAACTTTCAGTAAAATTGAAACAATAGTCGTCTAGCATTTTAGGCTTCATTTGCCCAACCAAATCATACATCCACTGTTCAGATACGTTGCCCATGTGATATGCATTATTTTCATAAGTGGTTAAACGCCAATAATCTTTCAATAATGGTAAGGTATCCAAATAATTTAAACCTTTACTCCCCATTTTATGTCTATTGTAAGTTTGAATCTCTGTAAAAATGGATTTCTTGTATGTCGCTACAAAATGTCCGGAGCCAATAATCACTTTAAAACCATCCTTATATTCCAATCCCAAAATATTTTTCAAATAATCAGGATTATAATCGCGCTTCCACCCGATACTATCGTAAAAACGGATCAAAGCATTTGGGCTTTTAACCGGTAAAAACTTAAGCCGCGAACTAAAAAAATTAGCCCGTAATATATTTTCCGAATTGGATTTAAACAAACTAAATTGAGGTACAATCCCAACTACTCCAGCTTTCGGAATTTTACGGAATACCTTTATTGATTCGGATTGCCAATTTGGCAGAAATAATACATCAGCATCCGAAATGGTTACTAACTCAATATTATTCCCTACCAAACCTTTATAGATGGCATTTAACTTTCCAATATTTTCAGTGTGTATAGCTTCCTGAATTTTTTTCTCTAAAAACAAACCATCAATAAACATTCGCACTTCATCACAACATCCGTTATTTACAATTGTTATAAATGTTTTATCATGAATTGTTTTGAATAATGATTCCAAACATAATTTAAACACTGAAAATGCTCCCTCAAAATATCCTTCCTGGTTCGGTATGTAAACCGGTATGATTACCTGATGCAAATAATCAGAATGCACAACCGGATTTTCTTTATTTGGATTTGTTCCAACTCGCATTCTAGTTTAAATAAAATTATCGATGAAAAATAAATTTCCTAATTTCTTATGAATTAAAGTCTTGCTCAATAAACTATAATTTTTATTCATCAAATACAAACTTACGTCACTATTAAAATCCTCATTTAAAAAATTATTTGTTTCAATTAAAATTACTTTCGGACGAAAACGTTCCCAATCATTTGATTGCAACACTTCTAAATCAAATCCTTCTACATCCACATCTAAAAAGTCAATTAATTCTCCATCTTTTATATACTGCTCTAATACAGACTGTAAGCTAACGGTCTGTATTTCTTTTTTTGCAACCACCTTATCTTCTAATTGATGATGTTGAATAAAATTAAAATCAAGCGTATTCATTGAGGAAAGAGAATCTTCTAGCATATAATAGGTTAATTTTTCATTTCCTAAACCTACTGCTCTATTCACAAAAATATCTGATTTCCGTTTTTGCGCAAACAATTCTTGCATTTTAGGATTTGGATCAATACAAATACCTTTCCAACCACGTAAATGAAAATAATACGAATTAGATGCTTTAACAGGATCCCAACAACCAATATCTACATACACTCCTTTTCGATTAACTTTTAATAATTGCTTCAACTGCATATCTTCTCCCGACTTGGAAAAGCTAATATTATACCTTTGATAAATTATCCGTCTAATATATTCTTTAATTCTTTCTAACATAAGTTGTATCTTGAAGTATTACATCTAACTTCAGCTTGAAATTATCTTCTGAAAAATAATCGCCAAAAGGATAAAAAGGCTCTTGAGATACTAACCTATCCTCAATTAATACTTGCAATTTTTGTTTGATTTCCGAAACATCATTCATATTGGCAATGCAACGTTCATCAGTTATAATTTTTCTTAACTCGCTTTTTTCGGGAGAAATACACAATACCGGTTTATGATAAGCCGCTAAAAAAGGCGCTTTCCCAACCAATATATTGCAATATAATGGTCCATTTTCTAATATTACCACGATATCACTTTCATGAATTTGCTCATTAGAGGAATTGGAAAAATTAATAGTATCTAAAATTTGTATATTGGAAACAGTTGCAAAACGACTCTTTAACTTGCTAACTCCCTCTCCTTTAACACGTAAAATAATTTCAGTTTGTTCTATGTATTTGGGATTTTCCTTTAATAATTCTTCGTAAGCCACCAATAAATTTTCAATATTTCTGCCAAACATCAAAGCACCATGATAAGAAATAGCAACTTTTTTGCTCTTTTTTAATACTTGACTTTTATCAGATAAATCAAAAACTGAAGCATCAAATTGGTGAGGTAAAGTATAGAATTTCTTTTTAGCTGCGTATAAATGCTGTAAATCATGGGACATGTTTAAAGCCGTACTAGAACACGTTTTAGCTTCAGCAACAACTTCAATAGTGCGCTTCAAACGAAACAAGTCTAAATTAGAAAGAGATTGTTTTGTGCCTACATACCAAGCCAAAGGATAGGGATCGTGAAAAACAATATTAGCTCTACTCAAAATAGGCAAACCATGCAACGCTAAAATAGTCTCATGATTAATTCCAGAACTAGTTACTAAAACATGATCATAATTTGAGTAATTAATTTCGGCAATATAATTAGCATATTGTTTATAAATGTATCGTTCTTTTAAAGAAACATGAAACAATCTCCAATAAAAACGATTTAAAAAAGTGATATAGGTAGGTGTTTTTACATTTACGATATGTTTTTTAATTGAATTAACTGGCAACAAATCTAGTCTATCATCTGTATTCCGATGAATAAGGTAGTGAACATCTATTTGTGAAAACGGATAAGCTTTTCTGATTTTCACCAATAATGATCTTCTACCAATGCCAGCACTTGTACCGCTAATTCTTAAATCCTGCACTATTACTAAAAACTTCATTGGATACTTTTTTTAATTTTACTTGACAAGGAAAAAAATCTTGAATACTTGGCAAAAGTCAAATATAGCCAAAATAGTTTAATCCAACGAAATGGTGTTTTCTTATTGTTAAATTGTGTTTTTTCAAGTTTGTCAAATAAAGAATCTATTAAGAAATTAGGATACTTTTTGCCATATTTAGAAAGCACATAGTAATAAAACTGAAACCAAGCAGTATTCTTTTCAATTGAATCAGATTGACTTGTGATATTTTTTCCACTGCGTCTAAAAAAGACAAGTACTTCATTAATAGTGTAGATATTTCTACTTTCAGAAAATTCAATAACCGCTAAAGTATCAGTAGACCATGCCAAAGGAAAATCTTTAAATTTTATGCTATCAACTTTTTCTTTTTTAAAGATATATTCGCTCAACGAGCTCCGAGTACCTCCTTTAAATTTTCTAATTAAAAAATCGATAGCGGTTTCTAATTGAGGATGTTGGTAAATAACTGAAATTGGAACATCATTTTCATTAATCACTTGCGTAGCAAAACGAATTACTGCACATTTCTCTTTTTCTATGGCTTCTAAATGTTCATAAAAAGAAGCCACAGCATTTGGAGCCAAAGTATCATCATCTCCCAAAATTTGTACCCAGGTTTCGTTTTCTACCAACTCCAAACAACGATCCCATTGTTGCACTAATGATATTCCACCTAAATTAGTCGGGAAACGATGATAGGAGAACGAAAACTGCCCTTGGTATTTGAGTAATAAATCATTTGGAGGTATCGTACTAGCGTCATCTCCAATATAAACGTGAAACTGCTTATTTGTTTGTGAAGCCAAAGAGTGTAAGGTTGCTTCAAAAAAATCGTATTTATAGTAAGGGATAACTAGGGCTAACAAAGTATTATCTTTTTAAAGGAACTAAATTCTTAAAGACTCTTTTGGCAATAGGCAACAATCGTATTCTTTTAAGTACTTTTTTGCACAGCAATCCGAATTGATAAGTGTTGGATTTTTTTAAATCGCTATTTTGCTTTTTCAATTGATGAATGTACTCATAATTATCTTGTAAACGATGCAAAAAGAAGCTTTTGTATTCCTCACTTGGAATGTAATTTTCTAAAGCATCAAAAAACGTTATTCGATTGGAAAACATGTGCCCTTTATTTTTGGTCATGCTGGCTGGATGCTTTCTATACAAAGCTAACATTTTATCTAAATAAAGAAAAGCAATGTTTTTTTGGGCTATTTGTATCCAAAATAACCAATCTTCTTTTGCTTTTAACGTTTCGTTAAAACGAATAGTTTCAAAAAGTACTTTTGGAAAAAAACCACAATGAATCGGTATCGTAAAAGTAATATCCCATTTATGTAAAATAGAAGAAAAATTTAATTTCTCTTGCGTTAATTTACAATAGGGGGGGATTAATTGTCCTCCTTTAAAATCTTCAAAAGAAGCGAAGTTAGAGATTATAATAAACTCATTATCTTTTAGCAACTCTAATGAGTCAGATAATTTTGTATTAACAAGAATATCGTCAGCATCTAAAAATTGAATATAATCGCCTTTGGCTAAATCTAATCCTGAATTTCTAGCACTGCTTAAACCTCCGTTGTCTTTTTCAACATATGTAAATCTGTTGTCTTTTTGACACCATTCCTCAGCAATTTCTTTTGTATTATCTGTTGCACCATCGTTTATGATAATGCACTCCCAATTCGCATGAGTTTGCAATAACACACTAGCCAGACTAATAGGCAAATAATTAGCTTGATTGTAACAAGGAATTATTATTGAAACTAAGGGGTTCATTTAGAAAGTTTTATAATTGTATAAATTGAAACGTTCAATTTTGAATTCAAATAGTTCGTAATCTTAAAATGAACAACTCTAATTACAGACCAAAACATTATCAACAAGTACTCTTTAACATTGATAATTTCTTTTTTTTTTGCTAACGTTAATAATTTCAAATTCTCTTTTATTGGGATACAATAGGAAAAATTCTTTAAATAGTCAACCAAGTAATATTTTAGATAAGTCCTATAATTTTGATAGTTATTATCATTTAATTCTTTTACAATATCCCTAAGAAATAAAGTCAAAGAAGCAATGTATTTAATACTAAACTTCTTCCCTTTTTTTTGCTCTTCCATTCTATAAATGGAATCCGCTGGAAAATTGTTAGCAATAAAATAGCTGTCTTTAAAATGTAACATTCCGCGAATATGAATTTCAGGATCGTTTAACCTAGGATAGTGTTCGTTAAAACCTCCTAATTCAACTAACGAATTTTTCTTCCAAAATGTACACATTATTCCCCAATACAATCTGTAAGACAAGAATTCTCTCAAATAATCATCACATAATGGAATATTTTTAACTCTGACAACATTATCATTACCTTTTGTATTCATTGGAACAACCATAAAGCTCAAATCTGGGTTTTCAAACATAAAACTTGTTCTTTGTGAAATACAATGCGGGAGCAACCAATCATCAGAATCAAGAAATAAAACATACGATCCTTTACAAAGAGATAATCCATAATTTCTTGATGAGCTAGCTCCTTTAATCGCGTTCTTTGGTCGTATATTAAATTGAAATCGAGTATCTTTAGCTACATAATCCATTACCACTTCCTCGGTAGTATCAGTTGAACCATCATCAACTACAATACACTCCCAGTCGGTATAGGTTTGGGCAAGTACACTATCCAAGGTCTCACTAATTAAATGAGCACGGTTATATGTAGGAATAATTATGGAAACCAAGTGATTATGCATTTATTTTTAAAATCTGATTTTTCAACAATTCTGCTAAACATTCCTTATTTAATTTTTTAAACAACAACTTTCTATTGCGTTCAATTTCTTCCAAAGATAAAAATTGCGCACTACTTTTGGCATTTAATTCGGTTTCGTAACAATACACATGAATTCCAATGCGTTTTAAATAATTATAAAAAGGATTCTTATGGCTCAAAAAAACTTTAGCTCCAAACCATAATAAGGCAATCGTATTTCCTACAGCTTGTTGGCGTTTATTGTTTAAAATAGCTACTCCAACCGATTCTAGAATGGCATTGTAGTCTGCTAAAGGCATATAATCCAACAAGGGGTTGAATGTATCTAAAAAATACTTTTCTCCTTGGGATAAAACTTCTTGTATATATTTTGACTCTCCGTAATTTAAAGGCACAATAATATCAATGTTATCTAATGGATAATTTTTAATTGTATTAAAAACATCCAAATGATTACCTGTTTTAAAACCAGAGTTACCAATGATTATACTTTTTTTATCAATAGTTATTTCAGAAGTAACATCTAATATTTGTTCTAATGGATAATACCAAAAATCGAAAAAAATTTTCTTTTGCTTTATTATTTTACAAACTTGTGCAAACTCTTCTTCAAAAGAACTTCCTAAATGATCAATACGTTTGATTACTTCGTGTTTGTATTCTTTTGGAGATAAAGGTAAACTAGGTTTAACCAAACGATAAAAAGGTCGAGCTTGCTCCATGAGTTTTTCTTTTGAAGAAAGTACTCGTTCTGGGAATTTTTTACGGGTTATTACATCCAATAAATAACTGTTTTTAAAATAGTTAGCATCATTGTACACCTCAAAACCAAAACAAAACCAAATCACTTTAACCGATTTAGGAAGTCGTAACACAAAATCATAAAACCGAGGCGACAAACTATGCAATACAATAATTGCCTTTTCTGGTAAAGTTGTGCTGATTTTAATTAATGTTTCAGGAGTTGTTTTATGTACAAAATCTTGAATTTTTACATGTTTAAAGTTTTCCTCCAAAGAAATTGGTAAAACATAAAACGTATTACATCCTTGAAAACAATGTTCAAACTGTTCAATAGCCGAATTGATAAACTTTTCGTCTTCACAAATATGAAATATTTGGCATTCTTTAGGCATAAAAATCTTGAATAGCTTGAATTACTTTTTGTTGCTCGGTTGTCGTTAAATCGTAGTAAAATGGCAATCTTACTAAAGTATCTGAAAAACGATCGGCATTTGACAAGGTTACATTTTTATTATCTTTCAAGTAGAAATCACTTTTGTTCAAACTCAAATAATGAAATACTGCATGAATATTTTTCTCCTTCAAATTAGTAATCAGTGATGTACGGGTTGATAAAGAATCGCATACCAAATAAAACATATGTGCATTGTTAGAGGCATATTCCGGAATTTGAGGCAAATGTAGTTTCCCTTTTTCTTCCAAAGATTTTAATCCATCACAATAAGAATCCCAAAGAACTTTTCTCTTATTTTGAATGGCTACTAAATTTTCCAATTGTGCCCATAAAAAGGCAGCTATAATTTCGGAAGGTAAAAACGATGAACCTGTATCTACCCATCCGTATTTATTAATTTCTCCTCTAAAAAAAGAAGCGCGATTGGTTCCTTTTTCCCAAATAATTTCGGCACGCTCTACATATTTTTTATCATTAATGGCTAGCAAACCTCCTTCTCCGGCAATAACATTTTTAGTTTCATGAAAAGAGAACGCAGCTAAATGCCCAATACTTCCTAATGGTTTTCCTTTGTAGTAAGAATCGATAGCTTGGGCAGCATCTTCAATCACAACCAAATTATACTTTCGAGACAACCGCATAACCTCATCCATGTCAACTGCTACTCCTGCATAATGAACTACAACAATGGCTTTGGTTTTGGGTGTAATTAAAGTTTCTAATTTTGAAACATCAAGATTTGGATTTTGAGCTTCAGAATCGGCAAATACAACTTTGACTCCCTGACGCACAAAAGCCAACGCAGAAGAAACAAAAGTATAAGAAGGCACAATAATTTCATCCTCAGGGCCGCAGCCTATCAACAAAGCACACATTTCCAAAGCGTCGGTACACGAAGTCGTCAACAAAGCTTTCTTAAATCCATACTGATTTTCAAAAAAAGCCTGACATTTTTGAGTAAAAACACCGTTACCTGAAATCTTTCCGGACTGAACGGCTTGTTCTATATAGTAAGTCTCTTTACCCGTTAAAAAAGGTTTATTGAATGGAATCATTAGCGTACAAATTTGGCTGGATTACCTACAAATAATCCACTTTTATTTATTGATTTTATAACTACAGTTGCTCCTCCTAATTGAGTATGTGCAACAATTTTAACATTGTCAATTATGGTTGTGTTGATGCCTAAAACACAACATTCATCAATGTTTACAAATCCTGCAATGGCTACTCTTGGCGATAAAAAACAATGCGAACCAATTTCAGTATCATGTGCAATACTGCAAGCTATATTTAAAACAGTATTGGCTCGTATTACAGTTTTTGCATCAATTATACAACCTGGATAAACAACACACCCCTTTTCAATTACAACTGTGTCATCAACCCAAGAACTGGAATGAATAATTGTCCCGAAGGGTATAGCTGTAGAAAAGGTTTCAAATAGGTCTTTTCTAACTTGTAAATGCTTATAACCAATCCCAATTAGCAATTCATCAAATTGCTTGTCTTCAAATGAGCTGATAACATCCGACGTTTTACCTAAGACCCTGCAACCATTTACTTCAGTTTGTGTGGTAAAATCATCAAAAAAAAACACTTTACCATAATGCTTATCGCTAAGCGCATAATGTGCCATTTGCTGACCTAAGTCACCCGAACCTATTATAGCAAGTGTTTTCATTTAACCAATTTATTTTTTAAATCAAACAACGATCGAATGGTAGTTTTACTTTCAGGATAAAATCCATCTCTATCGATCACAAGAGTAGTAATTCCTAATTCATTAGCAGGTTTAAAATCTAATTTATACGAATCTCCTACATATATAATTTCTTCTGGTAAAAGCTCCAATTTATTCAATGCATACTTATAAAATTCGATAGAAGGCTTAGCAAATCCTACAACTTCCGAAATAAAAATATCTAAAAAAACAGTACCAAAAAACTGATGTAACTTATTTTCTAATGAATTATTGAAGTTAGATAGAATCCCTATAGGTAATGGAAAGTCTTCCAAAACAATCGTATCTTCATATTTCTCCCATGGCAGATAAGAGCATGATGAAAAAAGTGTCTTCAAAATTATAGGATTAGGAATAACACCCAAAGACAATAATAGTTCAGAATTAAAGAAATTATAAAAAATTTCGTCAGTTCTGTCAGGAAAGTGGATAGTTTCTGAAAGTAATTTATGATGGTATTTAATTTTTGAAATAGGAATTACATATCCAAAATCAAATAAAACATCTTCAATTTTCTTAAACAAAACAGGCTTATATAAAAGGGTTCCAGAAACATCCAAAAGCAAATATTTCATAGTTAGTAGATTTTAAAGTTACTGGAATTATTATTTAAACCGTCTTCATTTGAGACTTTCGGATAAATTACATCATACAACAGTCTGACTGCTATTCCTTCAATCGGTGCAACAATATCTGGTTCTTGTTGATATAAATATTCTTGAAGGGTATATTTAATATCTTGAAATCCTAAATTATGACGAATTGAGTTTGTTCCGGAGATACGACAGTTTACTTCAAAGGGAACTATCGTTCCATCTTCTTCAACAATACTTTGCAGATTAATGCTGCCTCGTAATCCTGTGTGGGAAATCATTTGCAGAATAATGACTTCCAAAGCGGAATCATAATCTTTACAAGTTCTGGACTTTGAAGTAGCTCCATTGGCAAGTTCACGTTCCATGGTAAACAAACCGTGTAAAGCTCCATTTCTCTTTACATAAAAAGCAGTCGTAATTTCTTTTCCTTTATGTAACGGTTGAATTAAATAGTCATCAGAAAAAGCATTAGGATTTTTTGGATTTATTTCAATTCCTCTTGATCCTCTTCCCTCCCTTGGTTTTACAATAATTTCACTCTCATCATTTTCATATTCACTGGGCAGCCAAGTTTTAGCAAATGGTATTTTTAAAGCAAAATGGTGCTTAAAAGTCAAGTATTTATCTAAATATATTTTGGCTGTTGCAGCTTCACTTACAGCTATTTCTGCCTTGATTTTATCTCGATGTAAAGACAAATAATACGCCTCATAATCAGTTGTAGGAAGTATCAAGTTTACATTGTGCTTGCCAACTAAGTCAGCAATTACTTTGATAAAATCAGCATCATAAGAATAAGGAACTTGATAAGTAACATCACACAAATGGTTACCCGCTGTAAAGTTTGCAATATCAGTTCCAATAAGGTAAATATTATAATTTAAATCTCTAATATTACGTAACACCCCTTGTCCAACATTGCCTCCGATTCCAGTAACTAAAACTGTTTTCTCCTCCATTCTAAAAATTGTTTTATTCCTGTCTCTAAATCCGTCTTAGGATGCCAATTTACAGCTTTTTGTGAAATAGTGTTGTTATATTGAACTGATTTTGAAAAATCACTCCCTTCAAAAACAATTTCTGAATCTGTGTAAGCGCCAATTAATTCTGCCAATTTAACATTTGCATATTCTTTATTACTTACGCCTAATACTGGAAAATCAACTTCTATAGTATTCTGAATTATTTTATGAATCAAACTTACCGCATCACGAACATGAATATAATTCTGTAATCGTGTACCATCACCCCATACTGAAACTTTACCGTCATGTAACGCTTGTTTACAATAAATTGGGATAATTGTATTTTCTTTCATTCCATTTCCATACAAAGAAGAAAATCGAATAATAGCGTGTAAAGGACTCTTTTGCACCAACTGCTCAGCCTTTAATTTTGATAATGCATAAGTGGATTGTGGATTCTCTTTTGTATTTTCCGTAAGTATTACCTCTGAATCCCCATAAACAGCAACTGTAGAAATATAAATAAATTTAGCCTTAGGAAAATAATTAAGAATCTCTCGGGTTAAAGATACATTTCCAATTTCCAATTCATTTTCAGACAAAACAGTAGTACCTGAAGCTACTGCGGCATGACACATCACAACAACATCAGGTTGTATATTGAGCTGTGAAAGTTCAGAAAAAACGCAAACTGCATTGGATAGTCCTTCTCTTTTATTTATATGATATAACCCAAAAACTTCATGTTTTTCAGCTAAAAAATTAGCCAAATGAAAACCTAAAAAACCATAAACGCCTGTTACAAGTATTTTCATTCTAATTTTAATTAATAAGGTGAAAAACGATTTTTTGACATCTTAATTTTTATCAGTATTAATAATTTCATCTACAACTGCAATAAGATCAAATTATTTTCTTCATTTTATAAAATGGAATTATAGATGGCTGTTTTCTGCTTTAATCTATTTCTTAGCAACAACCCAATAGCCCTGTGTCTCTTTATCTGTTTTAGGCCATCTTCTATCTAAATAAACAGCTAATTTTTGATTGTATTTTACAAATGGCTTCAAAACACTTCTTAATAATTTCTTTTTTAAAGAGTTGCCCGGCAATACTCTTATTAATTGATAATTTAATTTCAAAAACCAATTCACCCAAAAACCAGTTGATGCTTCAACTTCAATATTTGTATAACCTGCCTTTTCAAACATATATTTAAGTCCATATATTGTATAGCGATAAAAATCAAAAGGCTCTTCATGCACATGCCACATAAAAGGTACTTGCAAAACGAAAACACCATCCTTTTTTAATATCCTATAGGACTCATTCAAAAACAACTGAGGCTCGCACAAATGTTCCATAACGGAGAATGACACTAAAGTATCAGCAACTTCATCATCAATTGGAAACACCTTATTTAAATCAACAACTATATCTGCTTTTAAATCATGTAATGTATTGGACCAATCGACCCCAACATAGGAGTTACAAAACTGTTTGAAATATTCTTCATAAGGTTTTGTTCCACAACCTAAATCATATAAAACACCTTGGTAATGATTTGAATATTTGGTTATAAATTCATCAGCAACGTCATAAACTACCCAATTGTAAAATCTTCTATTATTATGATAAAATGAAGGTTTATTTTCCATTTTTTTTAATTATTAATTTCTAACAATTCTCTATTCCAGACATAATAAAAATCACCTTCATTTACTTCAATTTTACCTATTTCTTCCCACTTTTTATTAATTTGATTTTTCAAGAAATTTTTTTTCCAATTTTCAACAGGTTTAATAGATTTCATATAGATTTTATAATGAGAAATTTGTTCTGATTTAGTATTTTGATAATATTTTAAATAGGGCACTATACATTCTTCAAATTGTTTCAATTTAAATCTAGGGCTATTAACCCTAAAAGTATAATTTACCCACAAAGCTCCATTTGCAAAACTATTTTTTACTAATCCTTCCTCATTTAACAGCGGAACAACATTACTTTTTGAGTTTGCGTCTACTGCTTCAATTTTAAAATTATAATTGTATTTTTCAAAATGATAGCCATACATAAACACTGCATGATGTGTAATACCTATGTAATCTTCATAAAACCATTTTGAACTTTCATAGGGAATAGTAACAATTTTATTTAAATGAGTAACTTTAGGCATATTATTTTGAATAAATGGAGAAAACCAAATCATTAAAAGTTGTCCAAAACTTAAAACTAAAATGACAAACTTCCAGAAAGCTCCAGTAAGGCGAATTTGATTCCATCCTTTAAGTAAAAAATCATCACGCTCGTTTGGTGACGGCATATAAACAGGTATAGCACAATTTTCAGAAGTACAACGTTCCGTTAGCCTGTTCCCTGCTATGTAATTATATATTTTTTGTCCAACTGAAGAAATTAAAGGAAGCGAAGCAATCAAACCTAACATGTAGGTGTAACGCATAGCTTTCAACAAAGCTACATAAGCCCAAAAACCTGAGGCAACTTTACCGGAATTTGTTACTCCATGAATATTTATTAACAAAGACTCTTCTTCATAAGTTGTCAAATAAGGGTTATTTTTATAGTTACCTTGAACCGTCAAACAATCAACTGTATTAAAAACATCAAAATGACGAATTATTATTACTACTTTGTTGCATAAAGGACATTCGGCATCATAATAAAAAGTATAAGATGTTTTTTTACACTTAATTTTTGACGCAAGAAATTTCCAATACTTAACAGGAACTAACAATAAATAAACAGCGATAACTGTTAACGCAAACCAAGGAATAGGATAGGCTATTAAAATTCCGACATGAAAAAAAACACCTAATATAAAAAATGGCAATCTAAACTTTTTAAACCAAAACAGGAATATAAAAACGGTTTCAAAAACCAAAACCAAATAGCCTAAAAAAAGCATTAACCATTTTTGATTCAGTAAAATACTGGCATCATTCCATGTAACCATTGGCAAGCTGGAAGGCAACCAAACCCCTAGCCCATCCATCCACATTTTGCTGGAAAATTTGTGAAAAATAGAATCAAAATACACTAACCCAATTGCTACAAATACGGGAACAACATAATTAATCTTTAATACTTTTCTATCAACAATAAAGGGTTTGTATAAAGTGGAGTATTTCAATTTTTGTAATAAACTATCAAGAGACAAAACTCTTGAAACTGGCATAAATATTAATAAAAAATTAATCCCTACATAAGCATAAAACACATGATATTCAAACTTTATAGCCGAACTAAAAATTATTACTCCAAAAATATAATTGAGCAGCGTAATATACCGGGTAAACACTCCTAAAAATAAAAAAGCGACTACAACAAACCAAAAATAAAAGATAAAACTTACATCTAATTCTCCAACATATTTTGATGGTTCTTTGTCATAAATGATACTTCTAAAAGTATATAATTGTTGTAACTCAAAAAACAAAACAACACTATAAAACATTCTAAAAATAGAAAGCCCTATGGCATCAACCTTTGTATTAAATAAAGATTGAAAAACTTTTTTAAACATCAATTCTCAAAATTAGAAGTTAAAATAGCATAATTCCCTGTTCTATTTAATTTCCCTGACTTCCAAAAATCACCTGGCAAAACGTCAATATTCATTGCCTTTTCAAGCCCATCAATAAAATCGTCTACTCGAGTAGAACCCAAACTCAATTGAAAGGCCACATCATACATGCCTCCCCTTAAATTAAATTGAGGTATCACTAAATCTATATAATCTTTGTCTTTAAATTTCGTAAAATCGGTTCCCATTTCATCACTAAAAAAAGAGACAACACGGGTTTCTTCTTGGTCCCGTAAAGCAATACCAACGAATAACTTGGAATAATCAATGACCCCTAAGTTAATATTTAAATTCAATCGCACTTTTAACCAATCACCAGAAATCACTTGATCAACAATTTCTCCTTTTTGATTGATCAAATCTATTCCAATAACTTTTATTGCACCACTACCTATACGATCTGTTCTATCTGCAATAGAAGTATCTTTTACTTGCGAAGCATTAGTCAAATAATAATTTACCGCACTTTCAGCATCGCTTCCAAAAACTACTTTCCCGTTTTCTAACACAATACCTTTAGTACACAAACTCTTAACAGCAGCCATATTATGACTAACAAAAAGAACGGTTCTTCCTTCACCTTTACTCACATCGTTCATTTTTCCAAGACATTTCTTCTGAAACTCCGCATCACCCACCGCTAATACCTCATCTACAATCAGTATTTCCGATTCCAGATGCGCCGCTACAGCAAAGGCCAAACGCACATACATCCCCGAAGAATATCGTTTTACCGGAGTATCAATATAGCGCTCCACCCCGGAAAAGGCAATTATTTCATCAAGTTTTCGCTGGATCTCATGCTTACGCATGCCTAAAATGGCACCGTTGAGAAAAATATTTTGCCTTCCGGTCATCTCGGGATGAAATCCGGTGCCCACTTCCAATAGGGAAGCAATACGCCCCTTGGTATAAATTTTACCCGTAGTGGGCTGCGTAACCTGACTCAATATTTTTAAAAGCGTACTCTTCCCGGCACCATTACGGCCAATAATCCCGACAGAGTCCCCTTGATGAATCTCAAAATTAATATCCCGAAGGGACCACACATAATCGCTTTCTCCTTTCACCGATCGGTCGTTAGCCTCCCCTATCTTCAGAAAAGGATCCTCCTTACCGCGCAGGTTGTACCACCAACGCTTCATATCGTCTTTTACGGTACCGGTTCCCACCAACCCCAAACGATATTGCTTGGAAATATCCTCTGCTTTTATTACTACTTT
The DNA here is from genome assembly GCF_000498535.1 of Flavobacterium limnosediminis JC2902. Classification (GTDB taxonomy): domain Bacteria; phylum Bacteroidota; class Bacteroidia; order Flavobacteriales; family Flavobacteriaceae; genus Flavobacterium; species Flavobacterium limnosediminis. The sequence goes on from NZ_AVGG01000022.1 coordinate 34,688, forward strand.
ACTCATTAAAATCTATCTACTCTTATTCTTCTTCTTTTCTTGTCTCTTGTCTCTTGTTTCTAGCCCTCTGATTGCTAAACCGTATCCATAAACGTTTTCTGCGTCTTATTAAACACCACAACACCCACCGCCAATATCACAAAAGCGAAACACGTCGGATACAATAAAGACGTCAGACTAAAATTCCCTACACCAAGATAGGCAAAACGCATAAAATCAAACAAGCCTACCAAAGGATTAAGATGAACTACCCATTGATAATCCGTAGGAACAGAAGAACTCGGATAAATCACAGGAGAGGCATACATAAACAACTGAATACCAAACCCTATCAACTGATTCAAATCTTTATATTTTGTCGTCATGGAAGATAGTATCAAACCGATTCCCATAGAGATAACTGCCATCAAAATAACCACAACCGGTGTTAATAGTATCCATAAGTTTGACTGAATTTGTCCCTGCGAAAAGAAATACCCCACAAAACACAGGAAGAGTAAAAACTGAACACCAAACTTCATAAGATTGGATATCACAATAGTAAGCGGCATGATTAAACGCGGAAAATAAACCTTTCCGAAAATCCCCGCATTGCTATTGAAAACCCCCGAAACACTGGTAAGACAATTCGAAAAATAATTCCACAACGTAATTCCCGCCATGTAAAAAACCACCTTAGGCGCTCCGTCAGTAGACAATTGCGCCACATTCCCAAAAATAATGGTAAACGTAATAGTAGTAAGTATGGGTTGGATAAAAAACCAAAGCGGTCCCAAAATGGTTTGCTTATACACCGTCACAAAATCCCTGCGCACAAATAACACCAGCAAATCACGGTAATGCCAGACTTCCCTCAGTCGCAAATCAAAAAGTGACGTTTGCGATTGAATCACATGATCCCACTCCGCTCCTCCCGCATCATTATATTCCTTCATAAATCGTAAATCATTTGCCCGAATGCTATAGAGCACATATAAACAACAATCAGTCTGTAATTTGCCGAACCGAGTGATTTTCAAAGCCTTTTTTAGGCATTCAGACAGCAATCGTTTTTAATAAAAATTATTTTTTCCTTTAGTGCCAAATATAGTAAACTTTAAAGAACTGAAAAGAAATTTAAAATTATTATGCAGAATTGTGAATTCACACGATAACAATAGTCATCCAAACGAAAGAAAACCCTTCCCCAAACCCCACCAAAGACCATCACGCTCACTACATTAAAGGAAAATTTCTCACATTCTTCCTTATCCCTATCGTCTCTTGGTTCTTATCTCTTATCTCTTGTCTCTTGTCTCTTGTCTCTTGTTTCTTGCCTCTTGCCTCTTGGTTCTTGGCTCTATTATCTATACTCTATAATCCCCCTCTCTTGCCCCTTCCCATCTGAAACTACCATCTGCCCCCACTAACGACTAACTACTAACCACTAATTACTATTTTTCATACTTTTACTACAAAAAAAACAAACCATGGCAAAAATAATAGCTCCCTTCAAAATTTCAGGCACCCTTGACGACATCAATTTTTCGGTCACCGCAGACGGCAACAACTACGCCAGGATGAAAGGAAAAACAGGTGTAACATCAGAAGAGTTCAACAACAACCCCATATTCGACAGAATAAGGGATCATGGAAAAGAATGGGGTTACTGTGCAAAAAAAGCAGTCAGTTTCCGGCAAATGGCAGTGCAGCTATACAAAAAAGCAAAAGACGGCAGCTTCGCGGGTCGCAGCAACAAAATACTGTTAGAAATACTTGAAGAAGATTCCGTTAACCCTAAAGGTTCCCGAACTTTTGAAGAAGGCATAAAATCGGAATACATTCCCGAAATCCTCATCGGATTCGAAGGCAATAAAAACAGACCATTGGACAAAGTTCTGAAAACCGCTTACCAGTATAACGAGGGAGAAAACACCCTGACTCTATCCGGCTTTGATCCGGAAAAACACCTGCAATGGCCAGAAGAAGAAGCTACTCACGTCCAACTCCAAATGGCAGTAGCAGACTGGGACGCCACAACCGAAACCTTCGAAACCAACTATAGCGAAGAAATAACATTGGAAAAAAATCAAAAAACAGACATCCTGCTCAAAACAGATACACTCGAAGGCAAAAACTGGAAGATCGTCTATTTATACATCGGTTTTGCCCTGCAACAAAGAAGAAAATTTAAAATTTTACACAGAAAGAATAACACCGCAACAATAATCAATTGTCATAAAACATAATTCTTCCCCTATTAGTGTCTTACTTTTTGGGGCAGTCTAACCAGTATCTTTTTTTATAATTCAATAAATTTAAAAAAGTCGGAGAGTTTAATATTTCTAGCCTCGCAGATTTTAATGACTGTCTCTAGACTAATTTTATAGTTCTCATCATTCTTAATGCTTCGAACAGTCTTTTCGTCAATCCCGTGATCTAAAGCAAAAGACCTTTGGGATTTAGCTTGACTAATCCACTCATTTGCTATAAAATCAACTATTTTGCGATTAACTTCTACCATAGAATTACAAATGAACTCTTAAATAGGAAAAATAATTCGGAGCGAAATCCGCATTTTAAAATATTTTCTTATATTTGTAATGAAATACATATTTTTGCGATCCTTCATATAGAAAACATTTGAAGCATTCGCTTTGAATCTCGTTATCAAAAACTGGTAATTTTTAACGCACGAGATGATAAGTTAAGATGCTCACGTCCTTGGCGTGGGCTCACTTATTCGTGCGTAGGGTATACCAGTGCCTTGATAGCGGATAAGCTGAGTTCCACGCTTTTTTATGCCCTAAACTCTCCTTCCTTTCAAAGCAAAACTTCTCTTTTCACAGTCTCGCAAGTATTAAATAAACACGACTGGAAATCATTTTTTCTGTGTCGCTAAATGCCACTATGGCTTAGCTGCTTTAGGCTAATAGTGGCATTGTTTTAAACAATGTTAAACAGTAACAGTATCGCCTATGATAAAATAATTTTAAATAAAAAGAGCCTCCTGCCTAGTGTTGGCGCATAAGTACAGAAGGCCCAAGCAAACAAAACTAACGTTTCATTTAACCAAACCAATATTATGAAAAACTTTTCATTCCACAAGGGATGGAGCAGGCTATGGTATTCCTTTATTTTAGGCATGCTCTTTACTTGTTCATCCGTCAGGGCATTGGCACCATTGCCAAATGCCGCATTCCTGCAACAAACACATCAGGTCAGCGGTACAATTACCAATACTACCGGTACACTCCCCGGGGCTTCTGTAACCATAAAAGGAAAAACCACAGGCACTATGTCCGATATAAACGGGAAATATCAAATCGCCGCCGCAGTTTCAGATACCCTCGTTATTTCTTTCATTGGCTATAAGCCGCTTTACGTCCCGGTAAACGGACGCTCGGTTATCAATGCACAGCTACAGGAAGATGCCACATCCCTGCAGGAAGTCAAAATCAACGCGGGATATTATACCGTAAAGGAAAAAGAACGCACGGGCAGTATCGCAAGAATGACTTCGAAGGATATCGAAAAACAACCTGTTACCAATGTGCTGGCTACCATGCAGGGGCAAATGGCAGGGGTTTCCGTAACACAAAGCACCGGTGTTTCCGGTGGGGGTTTCGATATTCAGATACGTGGGCAAAACAGTCTTCGGGCAAACGGTAACGCACCCTTGTATGTTATCGATGGGGTTCCGTATTCCTCTGAAGCGATTGGTGGCGGTATCACGGCAACGGTCATGCCCGCACTCACAAGTCCGCTAAACAATTTAAACCCCGGAGATATAGAAAGCCTCGAAGTCCTCAAAGATGCCGATGCTACCGCTATTTACGGTTCCCGTGGAGCAAATGGTGTGGTACTTGTCACCACCAAAAAAGGAAAGAAAGGCAAAACAACCTTCACAACAAGCATAAACAGCGGTTTGGGTAAAGTAGCACGTTTCATGGACATGATGAAAACCGAGCAGTATCTGCAAATGCGTGCCGAGGCTTATGCCAATGACGGTATCACCACATATCCTGCCGATGCTTACGACATCAACGGTACTTGGGATCAAAATAGGTATACCGATTGGCAAAAAACACTCTTAGGCGGTACAAACGAAATTACAAATATCCAAACGGCGCTTTCCGGGGGAACCGCACAAACACAGTTTTTGGTAAGCGGTAATTTCGGTAAGGAAACAACGGTTTTTCCCGGTGATTTCGGTTATAAGAAAGGGAATTTGCATACCAACCTAAACCACGAGTCAGACAACAAAAAGTTCAGGATAAATTTCACCGCTGGCTATACAGTACAGGACAACAACCAGCCATCGACTGATTTAACACCCGAAGCATGGTCAATCGCTCCCAATGCTCCCGCGCTGTACGACGAAAACGGAAACCTAAACTGGGAGAATAATACGTTTAACAATCCACTGCGAAATCTCGAAGGAAAGTCATTGGCAAATACAAAAGACCTTGTGACAAATATGGTTTTGTCATACAAATTCTTGCAGAATCTGGAACTCAAATCTAGTTTCGGCTACACGGATTTGCACCATACCGAGAGCAGTACGTTCCCTTCAACAATCTACAATCCTGCTTATGGTGTGGGCAGCGAATATTCAATTCTTTTCGCAAACAACACTTCCCGTAATTCTTGGATTATAGAACCGCAATTAAACTGGAACAGACAGTTTGGGAAAGCAAAAGTGGAAGCGCTCTTAGGGAGTACATTCCAACAGCAAAACAACGCACAACTGGTACAACAGGCAAGTGGTTTTATAAGTAACAGCCTTATTTATAATCTGTCGGCAGCTTCAGATATTTCCGTTTTTACAGACGAGGCTACGGTATACAAATACCAGGCGTTTTTCGGTCGGGTAAACCTAAATTGGGACAAGCGGTACATCATAAACATCACAGGGCGTCGCGATGGTTCCAGCCGTTTCGGCCCCGGAAAACAATACGCCAATTTCGGTGCCATAGGAGCGGCATGGATTTTTTCAGACGAAACGTTTTTTAACGATAACGTAAACTTTTTAAGTTTCGGAAAACTGCGTACCAGCTACGGAACTACAGGTAACGACCAGATTGGGAATTATCAGTTTTTAAATACGTACAGTACTTCGGGTAACAATTATCAGGGTACTATCGGTTTACAACCAACACGTTTATACAATCCCGATTTCGGTTGGGAAATAAACAAAAAGTTGGAAGCGGCACTCGAAACCGGTTTTTTCAACGACCGGATTACCCTCACTTCGGCTTGGTACAACAACCGCTCGTCAAACCAATTGGTGGGTATTCCGCTTCCGGGCACAACAGGGTTTACTTCCATACAGGCAAACCTGGATGCCGCTGTCGAAAACAAAGGATGGGAATTCACACTGCGAACCGTTAATTTTCAGAAACAGGATTTCAGCTGGACAACAAGTCTGAATTTTACATCAACCAAAAATAAATTGGTGTCCTTCCCCGGCTTGGAAACTTCAACCTATGCCAACCAGTTGGTAATCGGACAGCCTTTAAATATCAAAAAAGTCTATCATTTTACCGGAGTAGATCCGCAAACAGGGATTTATCAGTTCGAAGATGTAAATAACGACGGGATAATTTCCGCAACCGAGGACAGGAAAACAATAAAAGACCTGAACCCGCAGTATTACGGAGGCTTGCAGAACCAACTGAAATACAAACAGTGGCAACTGGATTTCCTTTTCCAGTTTGTAAAGCAGGAAAATTACAATACGGCCGCCACATTGGCTTTACCGGGCACAATGTCCAATCAGTCAACGGTGGTTACAGATCATTGGCAAAATCCGGGCGATTCGGCACCATACCAGCAATACAGTTCCGGAGCAAACAGTGCTGCGGTAGATGCTTTTTACAAATACATCAGCAGCGATGCCGCAATTACAGACGCTTCTTTCATTCGTCTCAAAAATATTGCATTGTCTTACGAAGTGCCTAAGAAATGGATGAAAAATGTTCAATGTAAGGTTTCGTTGCAGGGGCAGAACGTATTAACGTTTACGGCTTATAAAGGCGCCGACCCCGAGTTTACCGCTTTAGGCTTCTTGCCGCCACTGCGAATAGTCACCACCGGAATTCAATTGTCATTCTAACATTAAAATTAAGGATCATGAACCATCATAATATAAGTGGCAATGTTGCTTCTTTAAAAAACAATCTGATAAAACAGGGACTGCGATTAGTGTGTATCACTTTAATGGGGCTATTGGCTGCTTGTGATAGTTTTGTTGAGGTAGATTTACCACCGTCACAATTAACATCACCCGCAGTATTCGAAAACTACACCACGGCAACTGCTGCCATGGTCGATATTTATGCCCGGATAAGAAATAACGGATTGCTGGCAGGAACCGTTACCGGAGTCTCCAATCAAATGGGGAATTACACCGATGAACTCACTTTTTACGGCAACAGCTCTCTGGGAACGATGAATTTCTATAACAATACCCTGATTGCTTCCAATACCGATATTTCAACAATGTGGAATAGCAGTTACAGCCAAATCTATGCAACCAATGCCGTTATTGAAGGCGTTACCAATTCAACAACTTTATCGGTAGCAGAAAAAAATCAGTTATTGGGAGAGGCTTATTTTACAAGAGCGTTACTGCATTTTTATTTGCTCAATCTTTTTGGGGATATTCCTTATATCACCACTACGGATTATAGGGTAAACAGTATAGTGTCCCGTATGCCTTCAGCAGAGGTCTATGAACATATAAAATCAGATTTGTTGCTGTCGTCTTCAATGGTATCGGAGGATTACATTACGTCGGAAAGGGTAAGACCAAACAAAGCAACTGTCAAAGCACTATTAGCCAGGGTATATCTTTATACAGGCGATTGGGCAGCGGCAGTAAATGAAGCTTCAGAGGTAATAAACAACACGGGTTTATATGTTTGGGAAAACAATCTGGATAACATTTTCCTGAAAGAAAGTACCACAACCATTTGGCAGCTCATACCGCAATCGGAAGGCAGGAATACGGAAGAGGGCAGTACGTTTATCTTCACCCAAGGCCCTCCTCCGGTAGTTGCATTAAGCAATAATCTTATGACGGCTTTTGAAGTGGGCGATGAGCGTAAAAACCTTTGGACAAATGCCGTAACCGATGGTGTGGATACTTGGTACCACGCCTATAAATATAAACAGTTCTCAAACACCGGAACGTCGCAGGAATACTCCATTATATTTCGCTTGGCAGAGCAGTATCTGATACGTGCCGAAGCTCTTGCACAATTGGGCGACCTTGCGGGAGCCAAGACAGATCTGAACAAAATCAGGAATACTGCCGGTTTACCCGATACGGTTGCTGTAACCCAACAGGATATTATAACAGCCATTATTCAGGAAAGAAGGGTAGAATTCTTCACCGAATTAGGGCATCGTTTCTTCGATTTAAAAAGGACAGGCAACCTCGATGCGGCATTGTCGGGAATCAAAAACGGATGGAACACTACCGATAGATTATTACCGCTACCCGAATCGGAATTACTTATGAATCCAAATCTCAATCCCCAAAACCCCGGTTATTAATCATGAAAGCAATAAAATATCACACCTCGTTTTTTTTATTTTTGTTAGTTGTAGCCTGTCCCTTATGGGGGCAGGTGAAACAAAAGAAACACCTAACGGCTCAGGACTACCATTTATGGAGTGAGTTGCATCCCGATAAAATTTCAGATAATGGCAATTGGGTAAGCTATGCACTCCGATACGAGTCGGGAGAAGATACCTTATTTGTAAAAAACCGCAACGGAAAAACCACCGCATTCCCAAAAGGAAAAAACGGTAACTTTAGTAAGGAAGAGTGGTTTGTCTGTCTGCAGCCGGATAACAAACTAAACATACTGGATATTAAAACAGGGAAACAACAAACCGTTTCCGATGTTGCAGATTATAAAATTGCAGCAAACGGCAACTATTTGGCGATACTGAAAACAACAGCAAACAATACCAATAGTTTGGTGGTACAGGATTGGAAAGGACAGGTACTAAAAAGTATTGAGAATGTCAAAGTATGGTATCCCAATCCCCAAAATACTGCAATAGCTTATGTAACGGCTAAAGGGATGCACCATACGGTCGAGGTAATACATACAGACAAAAGCTTAGAAAATAATAGGGTAGCAATTGAAGACAATCTTGGCTTTCACAATTTTGCATGGCAAAGTAACGGCCAGGCGTTTTGTTTTTTGCATCATCCATTAGAGCAGCAACAGAAACAAAACACCAAAGGAAAACTGTTCAGATACACTTTGAAGGACAAAAAACTAGTTGTTTTCAATCCGGATAAACAAGTAAATTTTCCAAAGGATTACAACATTTCAGCAAACGATTTAATTCCGATAACAATGTCAGAAGACGGGCAGCGCGTATTTTTTGGCGTAAAAAAAGAGCAGCTTCCAAGAGGCACTTCCAAAGCAACGGTACAGGTTTGGAATACCCATGACAAATCACTATACCCTTTGAAAAACCAATTTGGCGGATGGGATAAAATAGAAAAATTATCAGTTTGGTATCCCGATAGCAATCGTTTTTTTCAGATAGCAGACAATGATTTACCACATGTGGCACTCAATGGAAATCAAACGTATGCTATTACTTCTAATCAGGAAATTTACGAACCACAGGAAAAAAGAGAAGCCGACCGCGATTTTTATGGAGTTGATTTGCAAACAGGAACAAAAAAGTTGTTGTTGAAAAAATACTCAGGTGCTAATCAAATGGTGTTAATGTCTCCAAAAGGGAAGTACATCACCTATTTCAAAGAGTCCAACTGGTTTATATATGACATAAAAAAGGATAAACATACCAATATCACTCAAAGCAGGATAGCAGAATTGTCAAAACCCGATTTTGAACTAAATTCAGATTGGATACCCTATGGCAACCCGGGGTTTACAAAGGATGAAAAATCCGTTTTGATATATGATAAATACGATATATGGGAGGTATCGGTAAACGGAAGTGTATGTACCCGTCTAACCAATGGAAAAGAAAAAGAAATCACATTCAGAATATCGGAACAGTCGGCTATTCAAAAACCCGAAGTCAAATACGATGGCAACAGAACCGGGTTATTTGATACGGGTGGAATACTGCTTTTGCAAGCCACAGGAAAAGATCATGTTGCTTCGGGGTATTATTATTGGCAACGCTCACAGGGTGAAGAGCCAATAGTTTACAAAGAAATGAGAATCAGCCGGCTTCAATTGGCTGGTAACAAACAAGACCTGATGTATGTCGAGGAAAACTTTGATGTCTCTCCACGTTTGGTAATAAGCAATATAAAGAACCAAAAACAACAGGATATAGTCAACAGTAATCCTCAGCAACAGGACTATTTTTGGGGTAAGTCTGTTCAGATAAAATATAAGAACGCTTCCGGTATACCATTAACAGGAGTACTTTTTTATCCTGCCAATTACAGTCCGGATAAAAAATATCCAATGGTAGTACATGTATACCAAAAACAGTCAAGAGAATTCCACAAGTATTTAAATCCTTCTTTGCATAACAATGAAGGATGGAACCATACAAATTTCACTACAAAAGGATATTTTATATTGTATCCGGATATAGTTTATGAAATAGGCAATACAGGGGCTTCGGCTGCAGATTGTACAACTGCTGCTACACAGGCAGTAATTGATATGGGAGTTATCGATCGGGACAAAATCGGATTGATCGGGCATTCCTTTGGCGGGTTTGAAACAAATTTCATCATAACCCAAACTGATATGTTTGCTGCTGCAGTATCTGGAGCAGGCCTGTCCGATTTTGTAAGTGCTTATCTTGGGGTATCATGGAACTATTCAAAACCCGATTTTTGGAGGTTTGAACACCATCAGTTCCGTATGGGTAAATCGTTATTCGAAGACACTGAAGGATATTTGCGGAATTCACCGGTACTTCACACCCCAAAGGTTAATACACCACTGTTGATTTGGACAGGAGAATTGGACTTACAGATTAACGCGAAACAGAGTTATGAATTTTATTTGGCACTTCGCCGCTTAAAAAAGAAAAGCACAATGTTGATCTATCCCGGCGAAGAACACGCCCTAAGTGAAAGTACCAATACAGAAGACTTAACCAACAAGATAGAAGCTTGGTTTGATTATTACCTGAAAGGAAAAGAATTCCCTTCATGGATGGCTGCCAATTACAATGATTAAAGACGGATGGTGTAAAATAAAAAAACAAGAGGCTGTCTGGAAATTACTTTTCGGACAGCCTCTTGTTTTTCCCATATTTAGAAAATCTTTAGTGGATCACATTATACAGGGTAAGGTTATACTCCTTAATGCCATTCTTTTGCACACCTATCATGGCATTACCTGTCTTGACATACAGCTTGAATAATGAACTTCTAAACAATCTTATCAAAGTACAAACATAGGATGATAATACTTACTGGATATACTAATACGGAAATACAACTTTTAAGGATTTGAATCCTTGTTTTTTAAAATTTTTAAGGATTTGATGGTGAGGAATTGCAATCCTGATAGTGCAGATAAGTAACTCCTACCCGCAAAGACAATAAATAAAAATCCCTACAGGGAAATCCTGATCACTGAGACTGAAAACTGAGACTGAAAACTGAGACTGAAAACTGAGACTACTCACTGAACACTACCCTTCAACTCCTCCAAAGCAGCAACAGAAACTGGCTTAGATAAATAGCGAGCCACTAAAGAATACTGTTCGGATCGAACCCTGTCTGCCTCATCCGTAGAAGAAGTTACCAGAAAAACGATTGTATTTCCGGTATCGGCAAAATCAGTGATGGCATCCAGAAATTCCCAGCCGTTCATCACCGGCATATTGATATCCAGAAAAATTACATACTGGTCAGCCGGAGTATAAATTCCTTTCAGATGATTCAACACCGTCAGGCCGTTTTCAAAGGGCATCGGCGAGGGATGAAAATCACTTTTCGCTATTAACCTTTTCATGATCATAACCGCAATGGGATCATCATCTACGATAAAAACGTGTCGTACCGGCATAAGTAATGTATTGTTTTAACCCGTTGGGCTTAATTTATTTTATTTTTCTCAACCACATAGAAACATCTTTTTTAGAATCTCTTTCAAGGCCTTTCACTTAATTATAGCCAATTATAAGCTATGTAAAACCAAGAATGGGTATTCCCTCTTTTTCCCAATGTCCCTATATGTTATATTATTTCTTGTCTCTTGTCTCTTGTCTCTTGTCTCTTGTCTCTTGCTTCTTGTCTCTTGCTTCTTGTTTCTTGCTTCTTGTCTCTTGTCTCTTGTCTCTTGTCTCTTGTCTCTTGTCTCTTGTTTCTTGTCTCTTGCTTCTTGTTTCCAAATCACAAATCATAAGTCACAATTCGCAATTCACACCCCCTCTAAGGAATAATCAATTTCGACTTCACAACGATTTCCCTGATGATTTCGTCCAGTTCGTTGGCCGAATTCAAAACATGCGGAAGCAGTTCCAGTTTTTCTTCGGTCGGTGTGGTCGCATCAGACATCAGTTCAACAAGCCCCATAATGCGTGCCAGAGGAGCCCGGACCACATGCGATTGCGTCCATGCGATTTCCACTAGTTGTTCGTTTTGCTTTTCGATCGCCTCCAGATGTTTTAAACTCTCGGTGATATCACGCGCCAGTACCACTTTGGAATCACTGCCCTTATAGGTAATGGTATTACTTCTTGTGTCAACATAGATTACTTCTCCGCTCTTTTTCCTGTGGCGGGAAACATCCTTGAAATTATCGGAAATGATATCAAAAAACATGGCCTCATCGGCAGTTTCGGAGGTAATATCCGCTGTGGTCATCGAAAGAAATTCATCGTAGTCATAACCGTAATGGGTAAGTGCTGCCAGATTAACATCCAGAAACCGCAGGCTTTCCGGATTGTAAACCCACATCGGCTGAGGGCTCAGATGGAACAGATCTGAATACCGCTGTTCCGATTCCTTTAACTTGACCAGGTTTTTGTTCCGCTCAATATTGTAAATAATACTCTTGTAAAGCGTGGCGGCATTCAGATCATCTTTAAGAAGATAGTCTGAAATACCCAAGGCAAGTGATTTTACGGCAAAAGAAAAATCGGGATAACCTGTTAGCACGACGATAGGCGTCGTGGTTACCAGGGCCAGTGTATCTTTTATAAGTTCTTCACCTCTTTTATCGGGCAGACTTAAGTCGAGTAAAACGATATCGATGGCTTCCGTATTCGAACCCAGAAACGATTCCAGTTCTTTAAAAGACTTCACATGAATGATATCCGGAATCAGAATCATTTCTTCGAGATAGTCCTGCAGGAGAAAAAAATCGCCCGCATTATCTTCGACAACAATTATACTGTATTTCTTTTTGTCTTTATGCATTGTTTTATTTTCCGACAGGTAATTTTACAATATTAAACCAAAACTGCTCAATACTCGTAACAGTTTCAAAAAAATCTGTTAAATCCACAGGTTTGGTGATAAAACAATTAGCATGATGCTTATAGGAGAGATTGACATCCCTTTCAGAGGAAGAGGTGGTGAGCATAATTACGGGAATGTGCTTGGTTCTTTCATCTTCCTTGATAATGGAAAGTACTTCGTGACCGCTTTTGAGAGGTAAATTCACATCCAGCAATATCAGATCCGGTAACGTGACATCCTTGTATTTTCCATCGTTGAAAACATAGTCAATGGCTTCTTTCCCGTTACGCACAACATCAATCTTGTTTACGATCTTACTCTCCTCCAAGGCTTCTATGGTCAGAATAATATCGCCTTCATTGTCTTCAACTAATAAAATATCTGCTGATTTCATCTCTTTAGTTTGATTTTCTGATTGATTTGGGGCCAATCATTTTGATTTATTTTTCTATTCGGAAACAAAAGTTTCCACGGCAAAATTATTCCAAAACGCACTACTGCTGAGTTAAATATACGAAAGATTTTACCTATAAAGCATTTTTTTTGTTAAAAAAAATCCGCTTTTTTTGCCTTAAAAAAATCCTGACACAAATTTCCACATACTTTTTATTTAATTACTCCCCCTTTTTTAAACACCCATAAAATCTGCAAAAATCTCAGAAATCTGCGGCAAAAAAACATTCCACAAATTAAGTCCTATCATGTTCCTTTTTATAATGCCCAAAATCTGCGAAAATCTGCGGAGTCTG
>NZ_AVGG01000023.1 GCF_000498535.1 Flavobacterium limnosediminis JC2902
AGAGTAAAGAGTAAAGAGTAATTGTGTGTCTTAGTGCCTAAGTGTCTCAATGCCTTAGCGCTTCAAAAACTAAGAAACTCAGCCACTCAGTTACTCAGAAACTACCTAAGAAACCTTATACACCTGTTTTTTTGCAGATAGTCGTAAAACTGTTAAAGATAGTGATTTGTGTAGGTTTATTTTGGTAATTTTATATAATTAACTGTAAGTCAGGTGTTATGAAAAAGATTCTTTTCCCAACAGATTTTTCTAAAACGGCCGATAATGCATTTGTTTACGTATTAAATCTGGCAAAGGCGTATGATGCTGAAGTGGTGGTTTTGCATACTTTCGTTTTGCCCAATTTGGCATATACGCAGATTCCTCAAAACCTGATGACGGTATATGAAAGTATGGAAATTAATCAGTTTGAAAATTTTAAAGATTATGTTCCTCACCTGCGGGAATTGGCAGAAAAGCATAACATGAATACCGTTAAAATGAGTCATGTGTTAAAGCACGGGGATTTGCTTGAGAATATAAAGGGAATCATAAAAGAGGAACATATTGATCTTGTGGTGATGGGCACAAAGGGAGCAACGGGTTTGGAAAAAGTTTTTTTAGGCTCAAATACCGGTAATGCGATTGCAAATTTATCCGTACCGGTTCTTGCAGTTCCGGAAGAGGCTGAGTTTATCAGGATAAAAAACATTGGCTTTACAACCAAATTCAGCGAGAGGGATAATGTTTCTTTAATGAAAGTTATAAATTTTGCCACCATGTTCCGGGCTGTCGTAAAATGTCTGACGGTTAAAACAGATGATTTTGATGTATCGGATGAAAGAATGGAGTATTGGAAAAAAAATTTCAAAAGTGAGCCTGTTGAGTTTATTTTAGTGTCTCACAATGATGTAAAGCAAACCGTATTGGATTTTGTTGACAATCGGGATATTGATATTTTAGTGATGTCTTCACGTAAACGCAACTTCTTTGAAGACTTGTTCACCCGTAGTTTTGCCCAGAAACTTTCTTATCATATAAAAAAACCTATTTTATCCGTAAATGACTGATAAAAACAAAGCTTTTTTAAGATGATACGGTAAAGGCTGCGAGTTACCGATATGATGTGGATTTTCTGGTTTTTTGTCCGTGTAGTTTTTCATGGGATATATTTCATTTCGTTGTTTCGGGTTAAATAATTGCAAAACTGATATTAATCAGATTTTATTTGCGTTTCTTTTAGTAACTTTATGTAATGATTTGAAAATCAATACCTATGAAATCGCCGCTGGCAAAGAGTTTGCGCAAGCAAATACAATAAATAAAAAAGCGATACCATATATGACCTCTAATAAATAAATTATACATATATGAAAAAGATACTTTTTCCAACCGATTTTTCTGAAACAGCAAACAATGCGTTTGTATATGCTTTGGAAATGGCAAAATCATTTGATGCTGAGGTAATTGTGCTCCATGTTTATGATTTGCCTACAGTGTCATTTGGAGAAGTTCCGGTGACATTGGTTGAAATATACGATTCCATCGAGTTGAATAACTTTGAGAATTTTAAGGATCAGATTCCGCTTTTGCGTAAGATTGCAGAGAAACACCAGCTTGATGATGTGAAAATGAGTCACGTATTGCGCCACGGTGATTTGATTCGTATCATGAAAGACATGTGCAGTGAAGAGAAAATCGACATGATTGTAATGGGTACCAGCGGTGCTTCCGGTATGCAAGAAGTCTTTTTGGGCTCCAATACCGGAAATACCATTGTGAATGTGCCGATAACGACTTTGAGTGTGCCCAACAAAGCAAAATTTACGCGTATACAGAATATAGGTTTTACCACAACATTTAACGATCAGGACAGTGAGGCTTTGCACCGGGTAGTTGCCATTGCCAAGAAATTTCATGCCAAAGTGAAATGCATAACCGTAAGAACCCATGGTTTCAATACAACCGAAGAAGGTATGGAATTCTGGAAAGTCCCTTTTAAAAATGAACCTGTTGAGTTCTTTATGATTCCGCATGATGATGTGAAAGAAACCATCCTTGACTTTGTGGAACATCAAAATATTGACATGCTGGCGATGGTTACCCACAAACGCAACTTCTTTCAGGAACTGTTCACTCACAGCCTGACTCAAAAACTATCCTATCACATCGAAACACCAATTTTAGCTTTTCATGAGAATAAATGATAGTGGTTAGTAATTTGTAGTTAGTCGTTAGTAAACGCAAGGGGAGTTTTAATAGAAAATCCAAAAATCCAAAAATCTAAGAAGTCTAAAAAGTCTAACAATCTAAGTAGTCCAATAATCCAAAATAAAAAACCGCAATTCCTCATAACTGGATTGCGGTTCTTTGGTATAAAAGGGTTGGTTATAGACTTTTATGAGTCTTCAGTCTCAGTTTTCACTGTTTGCTGCGACTGTCAACTGTGACTGCTACTAATTGTTCAGCATCACCGGCATTACCAGCATGGTAACTGTTTCACCTTCGTCTAATCCGTCAACAGGAGTAAGGATTCCGGCGCGGTTTGGTAACGACATTTCCAATTGGATTTCGTCAGATTGAAGGTTTGTCAGCATTTCGGTTAAGAAACGGGAGTTGAAACCAATCTGCATATCATCACCTTGGTAATCACAAGTCAAACGTTCTTCTGCTTTGTTGGAGTAATCGATGTCTTCTGCAGAAATGTTCAATTCGGCACCCGCGATTTTCAAACGGATCTGATGCGTGGTTTTGTTAGCAAAGATGGCCACACGACGAACAGAACTTAAGAATTGTGATCTGTCCATTATTAATTTATTCGGATTCTCTTTCGGAATTACCGCTTCGTAATTCGGATACTTACCGTCAATCAAACGACATGTCAGTGTATAATTGTCGAAAGAGAAGGTTGCGTTCGAATCGTTGTATTCAATTTTTACTTCTGCATCCGATGTTCCCAGGATTCCTTTTAAAATGTTTAAAGGTTTCTTTGGCATGATGAAATCGGCTGCCTGAGAAGCTTTTACATCGGTACGTGCATATTTTACCAATTTGTGTGCATCCGTCGCTACGAAGATTAACCCTTCTGTAGAGAACTGGAAGAAAACTCCCGACATTACCGGACGCAAATCATCGTTTCCGGCAGCGAAAATGGTTTTGCTGATGGCGGTTGCCAATACTTCGGCGGGAACTAATGTAGAAGACGGTTCGTCTAAAACAACCGCTTTAGGGAATTCCTCACCCGGAGCGTATGCCAATGCATATTTACCGGAATTAGAGCTGATTTCGATAGTATTGTTGTCTTCAACAGTAAATGTTAAAGGTTGTTCGGGGAACGTTTTAAGGATTTCCAGTAATAATTTTGCAGGAACGGCAACGCTACCCTGACTTGTGGAATCAATTTCTAGGGTAGAAGACATGGTAGTCTCTAAATCGGATGCCGAAACACGTAACTGGTTGTTGTCTAATTCAAATAAGAAATTATCTAAAATAGGAAGGGTGTTACTGCTGTTGATAACACTACCTAAAACCTGCAATTGTTTTAACAAATAGGAGCTGGATACTATAAACTTCATCTTCTTTCTTTTTTAGGTATGTAAAATTTTATTTTCATTTTACACTTCACAAATATATTCTAAACTACTTAACTTAAAAACATTTTTTATTAACAACTAACGCGCATATTTTCGTTTTCTGAGGAACGTAAACAGGAATCCGAAAACAGCCAGTACAACTATTGGTAATCCGACAGTTAGGATTTGTGTGAAGGTATAATTTTCATGTACTTTTTCTTTGTCCAATAACGGTAAATCGACATCCTTGCTTCGAATGTTAATAAGTCCGTTGTCATCCAACAGATAATTTACACAGTTTAATAAAAACTCCTTGTTTCCGAACAGGTTATTCGTCCATTTGTCATACCCCAATTCTAAAGGCTGATAAGCCTGATCTAACTGGTTTTTAATGACATCCCCATCCGAAATGATAATCATTTTGTTGTTTTTTCCCTGATTGATAAACGTTTTGTCTTTAAAAGGAAGTACACGGTTTTCATACATCGAATGGAATTTTCCTTCCAAAAGTACCGACATCGGCAATAAACCGCCTTCAGGATAATCTTTCGGACTCGTTTCTTCGGTTACCATTTCAAGATTCACTTCCGTAGGAATTCCGATAGCTTTAGAATATTGGGATGATTCCATCAAAACCGTTTTCTTGATATCGTTTTTCAGTAATTCAATCGGATTGGCAAATTCGAATTTAACACCTTCGATATTTTTTACGATAGGATGCTGCGATTGCGGATACACAAACGGTGCATATTTCCACGGGTATTGCTGATATTCCGTTTTGCTTCCTGGTTCACCTGTTGCCAGTTTTATCGGTGTTGCTTGTTCGTCTTTTACCAAAAGCGGATTGATTCTTACCCCGTATTTAAAGAACATATCGGTAAGGTTCAAATCTTTCGGATACGCTAAAATAGAACCGGATTCGTTGTATAAACTGTCCATTTCCGCCTGAACGCCATCTACCAGCCAAAGTGTTTTTCCTCCGTTAAGGATGAACTGATCCAACACCTCTTTTTCTTCTTCGGTAAAACGTTTTGAAGGTTTTGCTATAATTGCCAGATCGTATTTTTTAAGGGCTTCCAATGAACGTTGCGGACTTTTAGCCACAGAATCCATGGTAAATGGCCCGATGTAATAACTTTCGCGAACGGTTTTAAGGAAATCGGCAATCTGTATGTCGTGTAGTTCGCCAATGCCTTTGATTACGGCGATTTTCTTTTCTTTTGCTTTGGTGATTTTATTAAACGCATCGGCTAAAGCATATTCCAAATGCTGAACAGAACTCACTACTTTTTCTTCGGTAGAAGCGCCCATCATGTTTTTCAGCAACTGAACTTTCGTCGTTTTTCCGTTGTAGGTCGCAATTGCCCACGGGAAAACCACTTCCTGAGATTGTTTTCCTTTGTCGTCAACCGTGATGCTTACAGGTGTTAAACCGCGTTGGTACAACATTTTCATATTCGCCTCGCGCTCTTCTTCTTTTTCAAGCGGATTTACAAACTGGAAAATGATATTGGAATTGTAAGCTTTGAATTCTTCTAAGGTCTGACGGGTTTCGCCTTGCAAACGCTTGAATTCGGCCGGGAACTGACCTTCTAAAAAGACGTCGATGTAAAGTGGACTGTCAATCTGCTTGATGATGTTTAATGATGCTTCCGATAACGTATAGCGTTTGTCTGCCGTTAAATCAAATCGTTTGAAAAAGTAATTTCCGAAAATATTCAGCGCAATTAACCCGATGATAAGTAATCCTAACTGCTTTAATCCTTGTTTTTTAGCTTCTTTCATTACCATTTCAGGGATTTAAGTTGATACACCGTTCCTGCTAAAAAGGCAATGGTAACGCTAACGAAATATAAGATGTCACGGGTATCCAAAACGCCGCGGCTCATGCTTTTAAAGTGATAATCGAATCCGAAACTAGAGAATAATCCGCCGAAATCACCCATAAAAGAAGCTAAGCCTTCAAATCCGAAGTAAAAGAAAAAGCAAAGGAAAACAGCTAAAATAAACGCCACAATCTGATTATCGGAAAGGGTGGAAGTGAAAATCCCGATGGCTGAATACGCCGCAATCAGAAACAACAATCCGAAATACGATCCGATAGTGCTTCCCATATCTAGGTTTCCTGTCGGATTACCCAAATCAGAAATAACGAAAACATAGATTAGTGTGGGAATTATAGCGATAACAATCAGTAAGAAAGCGCCGAAGAATTTTCCGTTCACAATCTCCCAGGTGCTTAAAGGTTTGGTCAGCATCAATTCGATGGTTCCCTGTTTTTTCTCATCGGAGAAACTTCGCATGGTTACGGCCGGAATCAGGAAAATTAAAATCCACGGGGCTAAGGTGAAAAACGGACTCAAATCGGCGAAACCGCTTTTTAAAATATTGAATTCCCCTTCAAAAACCCAAAGGAACAATCCGTTGAGCAAAAGGAAAATAGCGATAACCAAATACCCGATCGGCGAACCGAAAAAGGATTTGATTTCTCTTAATAATAATGCTTTCATTCTTTGTGTTTATTTGTTTATGCGGTAATTTGGTTATTTGATTACCTAAAACGTAATTCGTAATTTATAATTCGTAATTTAATCTAAAGTTACCAACTTATCCACGCTCCACGCTTCGGGTTTGTCGTTAAACAGTTTTTTGGTGAATGTCCAAACGTCGTAAAACAGTTCCGAATTTCTGTAATTTTCCAAGTCTTCTTCGGCATCCCAATAGCTGTAAGTGAAAAAGATACACGGATTGTTTTTATCCTGATACAATTCAAGTAAACGGTTTCCGGGCGCATTTCGTATTTTCTCTTTCATTTGTTCGAAATTCTCTAAAAATGCAGGGATGTTTTCTTCGTGAAAACTCAGTTTTACAATGCGTACAAACATACTATTTTTTTGGTTATTTGGTTGTTCGTTAATTTGGTTATTTGTTGTTCGGTTATATGAATTGAATCGTAACCGTATCCCTAAATTTAAGTCCGAGTAGGGATGTGGCCGATCCAACTGTTGACGGATTGCTTTTGTAAATGGCAATTTCCAGAAAACCGGCTTCGTTAAATAGGGCCAGTCGTTCGCCTTCAAAGTCTTTTAGTGAGAATTTATCGGATACTTTAAAATCGGAATAATTTTTATGAATGCTTTTAATAATGTTTTTTGTGCCGAAACGAACTTCAAACGAGCGTCCTTTTCCGGTTTCCTGAATCAGTTTTCGGGAAATATTGGTTACACAATTGCCAAAATGATCTATGTAAACTACGGAACCCTTTATAGATTTGTAATCAGATGCCACAACCGCTTGAATTTCATTAATTTCTTTAATCGATGTGATTTCCTTGCCGATAACGCTCATTGCTCCGCCTTTAGATAAATGACAGGCCACTTTCACGAACACGTCCATATCCGTAGCGCTTTCCTGCAGGCGATCGTGAATGTTGATTTCAGCTATTTTCTGAGGGACGATTTTTTGAGTGAGAATGCTGAGGATTCCGTTATCGGCACAAACAAAAAAATGATCGTTCCACTGCATGGCAAGGTGTTTATTTTCCGGAGTACGTTCGGAATCAACGCCGATTATGTGTACGGAACCTTTCGGAAAGCTGTTGTAAGCCGCATTGATGGTGTAACTTGCTTCGGAAATGTTAAACAAATCCACATTGTGGGAAATATCAATAATCTGTGCCTGAGGATGTTCTGTAATAATCTTGCCTTTTAACGTGCCAACAAAGTGGTCTTTCAGGCCAAAATCGGTAGTTAGCGTAATTATTGACATCATTTTGTTTATAACTATTACAGAAAGTTTTTCTAAAATTCACTAGATTTGAGATAATGCAAAGCTAACTTATTTTTTAATTAAATCCTGCTGCTTTTGAACGAAAGAACCATCGAATTGACAGACATCACTCCGAAAGAATTTTGGGGTGCTCAAGATTCTCATCTTGAAGTAATTAAAAAATTATATCCGAAATTAAAAATTGTAGCCCGGGGCACGCTGGTGAAAGCCTACGGAGAAAAGGAAATTTTGGATGAGTTTGAAGTACGCTTTAACCGATTAATTACTCATTTTTCGCGTTACAATTCCATTGATGATAATGTAATTGAGCGCATTGTGCAGGCGAACAGTCAGGACGAACACCGTATGGCGGATCATGACAAAATTCTGGTGCATGGAATAGGAGGTAAGCTGATTAAAGCCATGACGCCCAATCAACAGAAATTAGTTGAATATGTGCACAAAAACGACATGGTATTTGCCGTAGGTCCGGCGGGAACAGGGAAAACCTATACCGGTGTGGCTTTGGCGGTAAAAGCCTTAAAAGAAAAGCAGGTAAAACGAATCATTTTAACACGCCCTGCCGTGGAAGCGGGTGAAAATTTAGGGTTCCTTCCCGGTGATATGAAGGAGAAACTTGATCCGTATATGCAGCCGTTATATGATGCTTTACGCGACATGTTACCGCCGCAAACATTGGACGATTATATTCTGAAAGGAATCATACAGATTGCACCTTTGGCTTTTATGCGCGGACGTACTCTGGATAATGCTTTTGTAATTCTGGATGAAGCACAAAACACTACACATTCGCAAATGAAAATGTTCTTAACGCGTATGGGAAAAAATGCCAAGTTCATCATTACCGGAGATCCTGGTCAGGTGGATTTGCCGCGCAGAACGATTTCGGGACTGAAAGAAGCGATTCTGGTTCTGAAAGATATCGAAGGCATCGGAATCATTTATCTTGACGACAAAGACATCGTTCGTCACCGATTAGTGAAGAAAGTCATCGATGCTTATAAGAGTATCGAAAACCATGATTAAGGTGAAATCATGAATTAGTAACGATGCCCTAACGGATTAATTTCCGTATAATAAGCATCAAAAAACCCTACATAACTTTAAAAGTTGCGTAGGGTTTTTCTATTAAATAAATTTAAATGGATCCAGTTGTGTTAATTCCCAACGTTGAAAACTAGCCCTCCCCCCAGCGTAAACTGGTAAATTGAAGAATAACTGCTTACACCGGCCCCAGGTCCGCCTGTGCCGATATATACGCCACCACCGACTGATTGAGCGACGGATAACAGTTGTGCCTGAAGTTTAACCCCTACTTTTTCAGTAGCCCAGATGGTTGCGCCGCCTTTCATTCCCCATGCGAATTTTGTTGTGGAATCTGAATTGCCATTGCTAGGGTTCTCTAATTTTATGATGCCCACACCGGCACTCAAACCAAAAAAGCCTTCCACTTTTGAGCCTGGTTTTCTGAAACTGCGATTTCCGCCCAGCATGATGTAGTCCAGTCCCAGGTCAAAGTTGGCATTTTCATCAAAAATTCCGCCGTTGTAGTATTGTGCCGGTACACTAGTATCCATCATTTGCCAGGATAGTTCTAAGAAAGTCATTGGAGCGGCTTCAAATTCGACCCCGATTCCATAGAGGAAACCTGCCTCTATTTTTCCGTTGTAATAATAGCCATAGTCGTAATACGAGTCAAAACTGTCCTCAAATGCATAAGAGCCGTAAAGGTTTAACCTAATGGATCTTGAGGAGCCCTGACCACTGGTTTGTGCCTGCACAAAAAATGTGGAAAGCAGTAGCAAGCAAGTTATTAAGATGGGTAGTTTTTTCATAGTCTTGTTTTTTTATTATTAGTGTTGGTTTATTGTTGTGTAGTGTTTTTGAATTTTGGTTTCTGTTGAATTATTTTCAGTTGTTAATTGATATGTTATTTTTTTGCTTTAGGAGGGAAATTTTCCATGATTTTCGCAACGGCTTCATTGATGGTTTTTTCCGGGTTTTTAGAAGGCGAATCTATTTCCTTGTTACCGATACCCTGCCAAATCAACTGTTTGTTGGATGCGTCGATTACATCAATAATCACGGAGCCGTCTTTGTATTCATAAACGTCATACGAAGTTGTTGCCCCTGCATATCCGCCACCCCAATAGTACGGGCGATAGTATCCGCCGTAATTGTAATAATTGGTATTTGCGGTAATCGATTTTTTATCCGCTAAAATGGTGGTAATGTTTATCAAAACGTCCGGATTTTCTGCCGATTCGACAAAACCTTTTTTTGTCATTTCATTTTTTACGGCATTAACAATTCGCTTTTTGTTTAACTCACTTACAGAACCACTTTTGTCGGTTAGTTCGTAAAAAGAAAAGCTTTTGTATTTTGAAAAATCGACCGACTTATCGTAATCTGTATTTACAGTAAGGGAACTGCAGGAAACTAATAATGCGGTTATCAAAAGAAGTACTGAGAAGTTTCTAATTGTTTTCATCGGATTGAAATTTAGATCAGTTTTATTTACCATTAATTTACTGTTTCGTGTTTTAGCAGCGGAAGCAGGGTATTTGTAGTAAATTTATTAGGTAAATTTAGTTAAATTCATTTGATTGTGTTGGTTGTTTTGACGATTTTTTTAATATTTTCATCGTAAAAAGAGGTTTTTTATGGTAAAATGATAATGTTTAAGAGTTTGTTTTGTTAAAGTCGAAAATTGGGTTGAAGGTATGTTTTTAACCGGATAAGCAAAAGTGTTATTTTTTTGTAAGATAATCTCTTAAAAACAAAACGAAAAATTGTAGCTTGAATTTGTAGTTTTTTATTTAACTTTAACAAAAGCTTTGATGTAAAATATTGGAATTATGCATAATAAGGGGTGAAATAAAATACTGACATCCTTCATTGTTAGCCCTGACAGGTTTTTAAAACCTGTCAGGGCTGCGTTGAAAATCAAAAAGTTATAGATCAAACTCTTGATTCGCATTAATTGATTAATTATCAGAACAAAAAAGCAAACAAATAGTTCCGGTTCGTATGGAATTACGAATCGTACGATCCCTAAGGAAAAGCACGGTTAAGTTTTGAATACTTACCCAATCGGCAGTTGGTTATCAGTTATCGTTATTCTTTTAAAATACAATAAAAAATATTTGACTTATGAATATGATTTTTCCAATTCTGCCAAAACAGCCCCATATAATTATATCCTACATACGTGTGGGTAAGCTTTTATATTACTCCCTTGTTCTCTTTATTTTGGAAGCTTGGTTTTTTGGAGAAAAGTTGAGGTCAGCCTATGTCGAATCATCAATGTTGGTTATTATAATCTGGCTCATTTGTTTTTTGTTTTCTTTTGTACATATTTTTTTGGTGATAATGGACGGGTGGTCCCGATTTCAAAATTATAAAAGGGCGAAAGATCAGTTTTACATGCACGGTTTTAACAGACGGATTGCTGATACTTATATCATATCGAAATGCCAACGGATGGCAGCAATTGTTGCGGCAGATG
The DNA here is from genome assembly GCF_000498535.1 of Flavobacterium limnosediminis JC2902. Lineage (GTDB taxonomy): Bacteria > Bacteroidota > Bacteroidia > Flavobacteriales > Flavobacteriaceae > Flavobacterium > Flavobacterium limnosediminis. Next base: position 10,849 of record NZ_AVGG01000023.1, read on the forward strand.
AACTGGGTATCAGTAATGAGGTAAAAGAATACTACCGAAAGAAAGGTGTGAAATGGTATCATTTTATTCCCTATTTTATGGTGAAAGACCCGTTTTTCTTGTTTCGGGATAAATTTTGGTCGCGTACCTTTTTAGAAAAAGATTATAAGCCAAAATTTGATTACCATACTCTTCAATCAGAATCAAAACTGCAATCATGATTATTTCCGGACACGATCTGAGTAAATCTTACGATAACCGAAAGGTGCTGGATAGTGTAAACATATCCTGTGCCACAGGAGAAATATGCGGTTTGTTGGGTGCCAACGGAGCCGGAAAAACGACCCTTTTTAAAATTCTTTTTGGTTTGGTAACCCCCGATTCCGGTACAGTGCAAATTAGTGCCAACCGGGTAAAGCCCATTGGAGGTATCATAGAAAAACCTGCTTTATATGAATATCTCAATGCTTATGATAATTTAAAAATATTTGGCAGTATTCAGGGGGTTAACGTGAATCAGGATTTTTTGATTAGTGAGCTGTCAAAAGTCGGATTGCCATTGGACAGAAAAGACCCGGTAAGAAATTTTTCTATGGGGATGAAACAGCGATTAGGGATTGCCATTGCCTTGTTAAATAATCCGGCCTGTTTGGTATTGGATGAACCTTTTACCGGATTGGATCCGTTAGGGGTTGCCACACTCCGAAAACTGATTGTTGATCTGGCGGAGAAAGAAAATCTGGCCATCATTTTATCGTCCCATATCATTGGGGAATTAAGCGCTATTTGTAATACCTTGTATGTACTGAAAGAAGGAAGGATTGTAAACACTGGTCCAGCTCAGAAACTGATAGCAGATAACACCGGTACATATCGTATTTGTGCCGAAAATATTTCATCCTCCCAATCTTTAAAAGCTTACGAAGTATCATTCAAAGATAATTGTGCATTGGTGTCGGTAAGTACTGAAATGGTCGCAGAATTGATTCGGCAATTATACCTTGAAGGCATTTGCATAACTTCGTGTTCACCGGAATTAAGTTTGGAACGGCTTTTTGAAACCGCAACAATATGAAATCGCTTATAATTGCTGAAATCAGTAAACTTTTTAAGCAAAGCAAAACCTATTATGCATTGGGTTGTCTTTTTTTAATAGAGGCAATTGTTCTTTTCAGCGCCTATTATCAGGGAAGCAGTATTATTGACATTTTATTGGATAACCTAAAAAAAACATTTTATTTAAAAGGCAATTTGTTAAATGGTAATTTATTGGTGTACCTTATTCTGAATATGTTATGGTTTCATCTGCCTTTAATTCTGATGATTATAATTTCCGGCTCGCTTACTTCAGAATATAGAGACCGTACCATTCAAACCATTATGCTGCAACCGGTAAGCAAGTGGAAATTTATTCTGAGCAAATATATTGTGGCTGTCGGGTTTACCATAATGGTCGTTTTACTGATGGCAATTACGGCATTTGTGCTTTCCTACGGTATTTTCGGTAAAGGTGACCTGGTTGTGTATTTAAATACACTCAATTTTTTCGAATCAAATGATGCTTTTCATCGTTTGCAATTGGCTTTTGTTTCGGGAACATTGTCCATGGTGTTTTTTTCCGTAGTTAGTTTAACCATAGCTGTTATTTTTAAAGAGGCCACCAAAACATGGATCATAGCAGCATTTTTTCTCATATTTTCCAATGTTTTACTAAAAGTGGAATTTGATAATTATTTGTTGGACCGATTATTTTTTGCCAAGCTCAATGATACCTGGCAATACTTTTTTTACAGCCGGATTGAATGGCAGATTATTTATCAGAATTCCGTTTTACTTATCCTGTACACTCTATTGTTTATGGGAACAGGAGTCTATTTATTTCATAAAAAAGATATAGGATGACACGTTACTTAATTATGTTAGTGTGGTTGTTGACTGTTTGTGTGCCAAAATTGAACGCACAATCAGTAGATGCCGATTTGCTTAAAATTAAGCAGCGTATGGATGTTATAGAACAGTTTACCGCCAACCTGAAATTGGATGTGGATATCAGTTTTATAAATATGCCCACCAAGCATGCGGTTATGACTTGTGAAAAAGGGAAGCCAACAAAATTTTCTTCGGATGATTTTGTAATGATACCAAAACGCGGACTTGATTTTACGCTGAATAAATTGTTTGAATATCCCTTTATTACAGTTGACAGAGGTACGGAAACAAGAAACGGGAAATTGTATAAGGTCATTAATGTGATACCAACAGACAAACGTGCCGATTTTTCCATAGCCACATTACTATTGGATACCGTTAACCTGCGTATTACGGAATCGGAAATTAATACTAAAAAGGATGGCACTTATATACTTGCGATGAAATATGAAAATGAGGAAATGATTTTGCCGAATAGGGTAGAAGTGAGTTTTGAAATAGAACAGATGAAAATTCCATTGAACTTTGTGGGGAAGGGTACGGATATAGATCGGAAAAAAATGCATGGAGAAGGGATGAAAACAGGGAAGATTTTTTTACAGATGAGCAACTACCGGATCAAACTCAGAAAAGCAAACTAAAATACTTGACGCAGGTAACTTACAGAGGATTTTCTTAAGGTTATAGTGTTGCAATAAAATAGCATCACAGTCATTAGATATGAATGACAAGCACTTTTCCTCCGCAGACAAGAAACGTCATTTTTATAAACGGTCAATCAGCAAGGCAATACTTTCGTCAATCTTGATTCTGTTTGAAATATGCGGAATAGTGTTGCAGGTTATCACTTCCTGTGCGCCTGCCGTGTATAAATCAGAATAAGCAGTATTGGCAAAGATGCCGTGAATTCCGATGCAAACCGGTTTTTTCATCCCCATATTTTTCAGATGCCCGATTGTTGCTATCATGGTTCGCGCCGTGGAAATAATATCGTCGACTAAAACAGGAGTATGGTTTTTATATTGCTCAATATGCGGAACGGAAATTTCCACCTCATTATCGCCGTGTCTGATTTTTTCAAGAATAATAAAAGGAGCATCGGCCTGATGAGCAACCTCAGAAACCCATTGTTCACTTTCACTGTCAGGCCCCACCAACAGTGGTTTTTCAATATTGTATCGAATCCATTTTGAAAGGACATCGGAGGCATGAATTAGAGTTGTCGGGATGGTATATATTTCGGATAAGGAACTTCTTCTGTGCAGATGCGGGTCAACAGTAATAAGGTAATCCGTAAAAGACGAAATAAGTTTGGCAAAATAAGCTGAAGTAATTCCTTCTCCCGAAAGAAATCGTTTGTCCTGGCGCATATAGGCTAAATAAGGAGCTACAATACAGATGGATTTTGCACCTAACTCTTTAGCTGTTTCAGACAGATAATAAAGCGGTAATAACTTATCATCTGGATAATTTAACGTGCAAACTAATACCACCAGTTTGTCTTTTACATCCGATTCAATTTTTATATAGGTTTCCCCATCCGGAAATTGACGGATAGTTGCTTTGCCTGATTCGGCCCCACATTTTTCTGTTAGTGATTTGGTAAGTGCTTCATTACCGGGTAAAGCAAAAAATATCTTCTTCATCTTAAACGATTGTTATAATTGAATTCACAGATTTTAAATAGTCGACAGCATATTGTAATTCCCTTTCTAATTCCGAGTAAATGGTATATAGCGTTTGACCTTTTTCTATTTTGGTTCCGATGGGTGCATTGAAATAAATTCCGGCTGACGGATCTCGGGGGGCACCAGCCAACTTGGCGATTTTTGCTAATTTCCGATTGTCAACCGATTTAACAATACCGGCGGTTTCAGAAGTGATATTGATATGGAATTTCGCAAATCCCGGTTCTTTAAATCCTCCTTGCGCCAGACAAATTTTTTGAAATTTTTCATAAGCTTTCCCGCTTTCAAGAATTTTTTTCGCTTCCGAAATTCCTTTTCCTTTTTCAGCTTTTCCGGACAACTCTAACAATGCTCCGGCAATTACCAGTGATTTATCCTTTAAATCTTTTGGAGCTTGTTTTTCGTTTCGTAATACCGAAAGTACATCCATCGCTTCCAATGCGGGGCCAATACCTTTTCCTATCGGTTGCGAGCCATCGGTAATTAATACTTCAACATTCAATTTAACGGCATCACCAACTGCCTTGAAATAATATTGCAATTTTAAAGCTTCATCATGGGTTCTCACTTTTGCGGTTTCTCCAAACGGAATTTCAATGAGGACATGAGTGGATCCCGCAGTAACTTTTTTTGAAAGTACAGAGGCAATCATTTGTCCCGGACTGTCAATGTCCAAAGCCTTTTCCACTGTTATCAGAATGTCATCGGCAGGACTTAGTTTTGCTAAACTTCCCCATGCAAAGCATCCACCTTCTTTATTCACCACGTCCTTTATTTTCTTGGTTGACAGATTTACCACGGTAATCGTTTCCATTGTATCGGCTGTTCCGGCGGGAGAAGTTATGGCGCGTGATGATGTTTTTGGAATTGTTAAACCCGATGCTGCTATGATTGCCACAATGATTGGTGTTGTCCGATTTCCCGGTAATCCTCCCACACAATGTTTGTCTGCTATGACTTGCTGATTCCATTTTAGTCTCGATCCGGTTTTAATCATTGCTTTAGTTAGCCATGTGATTTCGTCCAGATCCATGTTGTTTCCCGCACATCCGGCTATGAACGCTGAAATTTCAATGTCGGAATAAAGTCCGTCGGTTATATCACTGATGATTTTATGGTAAGCCTTTTCATTGATTTTATTATGATATATTTTTGCACGTACATCACTTAAGGATTCAATCGGCTTCAGATGCGATACTGCTATCAGATCACCTTCACGAACATTTAGCCTTTCTAAAGCTATATCGGAAAGTCCTGCCTCATTACCCGATAATAATTCTGAATGGACTACATTTAAAGTTGCAATGATCGTTTTCTCGTTATGATGCACAACGAGTCGTGTTAAGGCGGTAAAGCCTTCGGATCGGCAGATGTGACAATCGCTTCTTATGAAAATGATGTTTTCACTATAGGTGTCAATACCAAGTGATTTTACTTTCAGCGTATTTAAGAGGTGATGTTCCATTATTCTATAGTTTAATTTTTTTTCGAAGTTCAAAAACTGACAGGCAAAGTATTCCTGAAAATATAGGGTATACCCAATCAACCAATTCTAAAGAGGAAGTATGAAAATACAGATTTAAAACAGGCACATAAACAATCAGCAGTACGCTGGCAATGGATAATCCGAATCCGAACAGCAAATTACGGTTTGATAAAAAATAACTTCCCAGAGCATTTCCGCCGGTTCGTTTGGAAAGAATATTGGCGTATTGTCCGAAAATAATGGAAACAAATGTAATTGTCATTGCTTTTTCATGATGGTTGACCAACGGATCGTCATGAAAGTATTCGATCAGGAAAGCGCCATATGCGGTAAGCCCTATCAAGATACCGGCGAATAGGACTTCGTTCATGGCTTTTTTCGACAATATTTTATCTTTTGGATTTCTCGGCGGAATTTTCATAATATCTTTTTCGGGAGGATCATATGTCAGCATCAGAATCGGAAACAGTTCGCCAGCCATATCTATAAGCAGAATCTGTACAGCAACTATAGGTGTGTCAATTCCCCAATACAGGCCTGCAAAACCTGCCAAAACACATGTTAATTCTGCAATATTAGCTGATATGTTTACTTTTATCGCTTTTTCAAGATTTCTGAAAATCGTTCTTCCTTCCCTGATGGCTGTCACAATGGTGGCAAAATTATCATCCAGCAAAATAATGTTTGCAGCTTCCTGCGCTACTTTAGACCCGTTCAATCCCATGGCAACACCAATATCGGCCCGTTTCAGACTCAAGGTGTCGTTTACCCCGTCACCGGTTACGGCCACAATTTCTCCTTGTTTTTTTAAGAGATCTACGATTCTGAATTTGTCATCAGGCGATACTCTCGAAAAAATAACCGCCCGTTTACGAAACAAGGAACAAACTTCTTTATCACTTTTAAGTTGTAATGCGGTCCCGTTAATAACTTCCGGAAATTCATTATACTCGTTCATCAGCCCGATATTTTTAGCAATGGCTTTCGCCGTTACTTCGTTATCCCCTGTAATCATGAACACCTTCATGTGGGCTTTGAAAACAGATTCAATAGCCTCTTTCACGGTTTCATGCGGCGGATCGAACATGGTGACAAATCCGGCAAAGGTTAAATCCTGTTCCGCATCTTCTATGGTGTAATTTTCCTTGTGAGAAAGGTCTTTAAAACCAATCGCAATTATTCGCAGTGCATTTTCAGCAAATGCGGACGACAGGGAAATTATTTCCTCTTTACGTGCTTCTGTAAGTTTTTCCACATTATCGTTGATGATCATTTTCGTGGAAACATCCAGAATCGATTCCAAGGAACCCTTCACGAAAGAGATTACCTTTTTGTGATGTTTTCTGATAATTGCTGCTCTCTTTCTGAAAGAATCAAAAGCAAATGACTCGATTAAAGGATAATCTTTTTCAACTTCTTCCAAAGTGAATCCTGCTTTCATAGCCAATGTGGCAAAAGCGGCTTCCGTGGGATCACCTATGCAGTACCAACTCGGATGATAGTTATCGGGAGGATTTATCTTCCCTGTAGAAGAAAGAAATCCTGAAAGGAAAAAGACTTTCAGATCGCCCAGCGACTCTTTTTTTAGAGCCTCACCCTGTGCATTCAGGATTTCACCTTTTGGCATATAGCCAAAACCGGATACGGAAAACACCATTCCGTTGAAGTGGCAATCTGTAATGGTCATTTCATTTTTTGTAATTGTTCCTGTTTTATCGGAAGCAATTACGGTGGCCGAACCCAATGTTTGTGCCGAGGCAATCTTTTTTACGATGGCATTCCTTTTTGCCAGTCTCCCTACAGCAATTGAAAGTGCCATGACTATCTCTGTCGGAAGTCCTTCGGGAACCATTGCCGCTGCTACACTTATGGCAAAAACGAGTGCCATTGCCGTTGAATCATTCAGTGCCAAACGAGCAGCAAACAGCAAAATTCCGATGATTAACGTGGCATAGATAAGTTTTCTTGCAACATCTTTTACTTCCTTTTGAATAGGAGCATCCGCAGATTTGATTTTTTGTGACGATGAACTTATTTTTCCGATTTCTGTCCGTGTTCCAATTGCGTAAACAATTCCGGTTGCTGTTCCTTTCGCAACGGTGGTTCCCATAAACACGCAATTTTTTATCTCCGCGACCGGGATGGTTTTCTCTGTCGTAAAGAGATAGTCTTTGTCTGAAGGTTTCGATTCGCCGGTAAGTATGAATTCATTGGTGGAAAACCCGCTGGATTCAATCAGTCGAATATCTGCCGGGATGCCCACACCTTCGGATAACAGTACAATATCGCCCGGCACAAGATCTTCGGCGAATATTTCGATTGCCTTCTCTTTTCTTACGACCGTGCATTTTTCGACTACCAATTTTTTAATGGAAGCCAGAATGTTTTCCGATTTCCATTCCTGATAAAATCCAAACAACCCGTTTATAATGACAATAATCATAAGAATGAGGCCGTCCCGTGGCTGTTTCAGATAAAATGAGGCTGTGGAAGCGGCTATTAAAATAATAACAAGCGGACTTGTAAATTGTCTGAACAGTATAGTAAAGATGTTTCCTGAAAGGCTTCTCTTAAGAACGTTTTTTCCATATTTTTTCCTTGCCGACTGAAGGGCAGATTCATCAAGCCCGTTTATAATATTACTGTCAAATTGTTTAACGACAGCGTCAATATGTTGTTGGTAATATTCCATGGCAGAATGATCGGATTTCAATCATGTGATTAGTATCGAGGAAAGATTTTTATATGTATTAAAATTAGTATTAAAAGTACAAATATTATCTCATATTTGTTTGAGTAACTGTTTATAAATTAAATTGTTATGTGATGAATCTGTGCAGGTGTTTTTAACTTTTTTTCACTTGTTTCAAATCATTGGAAAATGGTAAGGTGACCGATTGAATTTATAATGCCTGATCGATACTTCGTTACCGCTGCGTAATTATCTGAAATAAAACTGACAGATTGGATAATGGTTAAAATGTTGAATTTCTGTTTTAAGTCATGAAGCAACTAATATTCACCTTAAATATGGTTAAAGATTTTTTTGTCTGGATCATTTTCATCTTCACGCTGTCTTCATACGGGCAGAAGAATATTTCCTTTAAGGATTCTTTGGACGGGAAGTTTGATTTAAGCGACTGGGTACTGAAGGCAAACGGGTTTATCCCTGTCCCTTTGCTGATTACCGAGCCTGAATTAGGTAATATAAGGGGAGGAATTTTTACTGTTTTTGTAGATCAGAATACACCCTATACTGATTCTGTCAACGGTAAAATCGTAAAATCACGAATAAAGGCTAATATTTACGGAGGCGGATGTGCTTACACTGCGAACGGTCCCTGGTTTGCAGGAGGAATGGCGACAGGGGTAATTACCAAATTGGTATAGGATAAGGGTTCGAGCGCAATTCCGGTCGGATTGTCCTGTATCGTCCCGCTAGCTTGCTCAAAACGGTTGTTAGTGGCTGTTTTTGGATTTATTTCGTTTAAAATATTTTACAATAACATAGATTAAAGAAAACAAAATAAATAATATTGTATATAAACGAAATATTTTAATTATATCTTTTTTTGAACATGTACTAATATATTTTTTAAAAGAAAGATTAGCTGTAAATATACTACCAAGTTTGTTTTCTACTGCGTAAAGTCCACTTTTAGGGGAGCCTAATAAAGTTCCATTTTTATCTATAATAAAATAGGTTGGAAATGAATTTACTTTGAAGGAATTTAGATTTTCTTTGTTCACATTATAGAACGTCCAATTAAGTTTTTTTTCTTCTAAAAAATCCCAAGGTTTTCTTTTTTGGTTTAACAAACTTTGTGTCCACTTTGGAGAATCAACACTCATGCTTAATATTACCAAATCATCATGTTTCTTTAATAGTTCTGGAAAGAATTTCATTTCTTCAAGACAAGGTTCACAACCTGAAAACCAAAAATCAATAAGTATCAATTTCCCTTTGTAATCATCAATTGTCTTTAGTTGACCAAACTGATTTTTTAAAGCTATTTTTGGAAAATGTGTAATTACTTTTTCTCTATCTCCAATGTTTTTAATATAAAAAGTTATTATAAATATTGTAAAAAAGAAGAATAAAAGAGATAACGTGTACCATTTTAAAAGACTTATTATTCGATGTTTCATTGTAAATTTTAGTAAACCTATTTTAGGACGTCGCGTTTGATAAACTAGCCACTAACTATTGTATTTAATCTGTTTGATTAAAGCTTCCAGCTTTCAAAGGCTTCCAGTTTTCGTTTCTTTAGTATTTATTTAATCCGGTTGATATCCAAATCCTGAAAGTCATAACTGAAATCCGTCAGTTCCGAAATCGGTTTCATCTTGATGTTAACGGCTTTTCCGGTTGTATCGTAAGTTGCATATACAAAAGCATCTGCTTCCATATTGCGGTTGAACCACTTCACGGTAAAAGTGTTGTCTTTGTAAAAGAAAACCTCACCGGATAATTTCGGAGAACGTTTCGATGCAAAATAATATTTCCCTTTTTTCTCACTGATGCTGATTTCACCCAACCAATTGTCGGCATAAGTACCTACAATTTTGTCAAGATTTGCTTTTTGAGCGTTTTTGTTTTTGACAACTGTTGCCCAGACTTCTTCCGTAGATTTATCGGCATTACCAGTCATTTCCTGATTTCGCTTGCTGTACATTTCAACATAATCCTTGTATGGGATTTCCAGATACGTATTCTTTATGGTATTGGTAATGGCAGAAAAAGCGGCTCCGGATTGTTGGTTGGTTAAAACAACGATACCTAAATTAAGTTCCGGAATCAAGGTTACCTGTGTTACCATTCCTTCAAGGCCTCCCGTATGGGTCACCTGTTTGTAACCTTTCACATCGCTCAAAAACCAGCCCAATCCGTAAGCGCTGAAGTGTGTATTGTAAGGCGGAGCAGTGTTCGTCGGAATTATGGTCTGTGGCGCCCACATCTCGTTGTGTTGCGCTTCACTGAACAACACTTTATTTTCGGATCCGTATTTTCCTTTGTTTAATTGGGTCAGTACCCATTTGCTCATATCGGAAATATTGGAAAAAATTCCTCCAGCAGGATCCATGATGCTGTTTTTGCTTTGTTTGGTAATCCCCAGTTTTCCTTTTAAGGGTACATGAGGCGTAACGACATTTGTGGTGTCCGGGATTCTTGACCAGGTTCCTTTACTTTTCGCCATCTGAAGCGGAAGCATGATTCGGGTTTCAATAAATTCTGTCCATGATTTTCCGGATACTTTATGAATGATTTCTCCGGCAACGATGTAAAGCAGATTGTCATAGTCGAATTTAGTTCGGAAGCTTGATACCGGTTGCAGATACCGCAAATTATGAATGATGTCGTTTGTGGTAAAATCACTTCCTTCCGGCCAAAGCATTAAATCGCCGGCGCCCATTCCGAGTCCACTTCGGTGTGTCAATAAATCACGGATAGTGAATTCATTGGTCACATACTCGTTGTACATTTTGAAATCGGGAATATACTTGATTACCTTATCATCCCAATCCAGTTTTTTTTCATCCACTAAGATGGCTAAGGCCGTTGCAGTGAAGGCTTTACTGTTGGATGCGATTCCGAAGAGCGTATTCTCATCCACTTTTTGTTGCGTGATGATAGAACGTACGCCATAACCTTTGGAATGCACCACTTTCCCGTCTTTTACGATAGCCACCGCAATTCCGGGAACATTGAAAGTCTTCATGGTTTTTTCCACCAATTCATCCACCTGAGGCGAAGCCATTTGCGCCGATATACTTAAACCAATGAAAAGCGCTACTAAAGATAATTTATATTTCATAATCCCGATTTTTATATTCTGTTCCCCAAATTCTGCTATCTGCTTGAATTTCACTGATTAGTGTTGACCGATTTCTGTCTTCTGTCTTCCGAAAAATGCCCTGAAACGGTCTTCCGGGTCCTTGAAACGATCTTCCGGGTGCTTCAAACGATCTTCCGGGTGCTTCAAAGGAACTTCCAAGTGCTTCAAACGGTCTTCCGGGTGCTTCAAAAAGTCTTCCGGGTCACATTTTTTATCTTCCGTCTTAAAATTTCAGTCTTCCGTATTCAATTTCTAGTCTGCCTTCTCCCTTTTCCCTTCTGTTATCTTGTCTCTTGTCTCTTGTCTCTTGTCTCTTGTCTCTTGTCTCTTGTCTCTTGTCCCTTCTCCCTTCTCCCTTCTCCCTTCTCCCTTCTCCCTTCTCCCTTCTCCCTTACCTCTAAAACCCCCTCTGTCTCTTAGCCTCAAAAATCAATATCGCAGCCGCCACCGAAACATTCATCGAATCAATTTCGCCCTGCATCGGAATAATGATGTTTTTGGTACTCGCGTTTCTCCATGCCTCGGTCAAACCGGTAGCTTCTGTTCCAACAACCAATGCGGAAGGAGTGGAGTAGTTCTGCGTATGATAATAGGTCGAATCCTGTAAAGTCGCACAATAGATCGAAATGTTTTTTTCTTTCAGATAAGCAATTACTTCTTCGGTCGAACCCACGGCGATTTGTCGGGTAAATAAACATCCGACACTTGAACGCACCACATTAGGATTGTACATGTCGCTTTTCGGATTGGCAATAATCACCGCATCCAGATTGGCGGCATCGGCGGTCCGTAAAAGCGCTCCGATGTTTCCCGGTTTTTCAGTGGCTTCGGCGACTAAAATTAGTGGGTTTTCGGATAGTTTTAAATCTGATAACTGCAATGATTTGGTTTTGGCTATGGCCAGAATGCCTTCAGTTGTATCGCGATAGGCTAATTTCTGGTAGACTTCTTTGGAAATTTCAATCAGCTCGACTTTTTGTCTTGTGAGTTGTCGGATTTCGTTTTCGGAAATTAATTCGGGTAAAAACAAGATCGTTTCGAGTTCGTAACCTCCTTTTTGTGCCAACATGATTTCACGCTGCCCTTCAATCAGGAACGTTCCGGTTTGTTTGCGGGTTTTGGCTTTTTCCTGAAGTTGTACCAGGGATTTGATATACGGATTCTGAACGGAAGTGATTTGTTTCATTTTTATAGGACTGAATGACAAAATTAAGGAGTTATTCCGAACATCTTACAAAATTCAGGGCAAACGCATGAGTTTAATTAAAATAGTAACTATTTTTGAAAAGGCAACAGATTTTTCTGCGTAAATCTGCGGAGTCTGCGTGCAATTTTCTCGCAGGCTCCGCAGATTTAAAAACAAAAACTGGATTTTACTAAGTTATACACAAAATTAAGGTTTCGAAATATTACTAAAATACGAAATCAAAAAACTCATGCGGTTGCCCTGTTACAAAATTCCCCTCGCTTTAATTTCCTGGTATTTGTTAATCGTATCCAAAGTAAGGTTTTCCGGTTGCGTCAGTACCGAATAAATACCGTATTTCTTAAGTTCGCTCACAATCAGTCGTTTTTCGAAGGCAAATTTTTCGGCTATGGTCTGATCGTATACATCCTGAACAGTCGTTGCTTTTTTATGGATTAATTCATTTAATTCAGTGTTGCTGAAGAAAACAACCACCAACAAATGGTTTTTAGCAATTCCTTTTAAATAGGGGAGTTGACGGTGTAAACCATCTACGGTTTCGAAATTTGTGTAGAGGATAATCAGACTTCGGTGGTTGATGTTTTTCTTGATATCCACATACAAACGGCTGTAATCGCTTTCAAAGAAATTTGTCTTGATGTTATAAAGGTTTTCCAGAATCAGATTCATTTGCGACTGACGGCGTTCGGCAATGACACGGTTTTCGACTTTTTTGGAGAACGAAAACAGTCCTGCTTTATCGCCTTTTTTCAGAATCACATTGGATAAAACCAAACTCGCGTTGATGGCATAATCCAGCAGACTCAGTCCGTTAAAAGGCATTTTCATCACACGGCCTTTGTCGATAACCATGTAAACCGTTTGCGATTTTTCATCCTGAAACTGATTCACCATTAGCTGATTTCGTTTCGCTGTGGCTTTCCAGTTTAAAGTTCTGATGTCATCACCCTGAACGTATTCCTTAATCTGCTCAAACTCCATTGTATGTCCGATACGGCGGATTCGTTTCAGTCCGTATTGCAACAGATTGTTGGAAAAAGCCATCAGGTCGTATTTTCGTAACTGAATGTAAGACGGATACGTTGGCACCATCTGATTGTTGGCAAAGGTAAATCGTCTTGAAATCAATCGAAGCGGTGAGGAGATATACACATTCAGGTTTCCGAAGAAATATTCTCCGCGTTCGGTTGGCCGTAAATGATAGTCGAAATGATCTTTCTCATTGGCGGCTATTTTTCGGTTAATTTCGAAATTACGCATCTGAAACTGAAACGGAATTTCATCAATCACCTTTACAAATACAGCAAAAGAATACTGGTTTTTCAGTTTGATTGTGATGGGATTTTCGTCTCCGTTAGAAAATTTTTCCGGTGCGTTTCGCGTTGCTTTTATGTCTTGACGACTTGCAAACAACAATACGATATCTAAAGCCGTAAAAGCAATCAGTAAAAACACAAAGAGCCAGCAAACCTTGTACAGACTCGGGAAAAAATAAGCCAAAACAAAGCTGGCTATAATGCCCAAAAGCACATAGAAAAACAGATTGTTAAGGTATAATTTCTTAAAAAAATGCATTAGCGCGGAATTTCTACGGTATCGATAATCTGGCGGATAATTTCTGTGGAAGTAATGCCTTCCATTTCACGTTCCGGCGTAACCATAACACGGTGTTGTAATACGGGAACTGCTGCATCTTTGATGTCTTCCGGAGTCACGAAATCACGTCCGCGAAGCGCTGCAAAACCTTTGGCTGCATTTAAAATCGCAATGGAAGCACGCGGCGAAGCACCTAAATACAGGAATGCATTTTCACGGGTATTCATCACTATTTTGGCGATGTATTCCACCAAATGACTTTCAATCATGATTTGTTTTACCAGACTTTGGTAATTGCCGATTTCAACTTTTGAAAGAATCTGACGGATGTTCTCCAGTTTGTTTCGGTCCTGTAATGCGTTTTCCTTTTGAAGGATACTGATTTCCTCTTCAAGTTTCGGATAATCGATGCTGATTTTAAACAGGAAACGGTCCAATTGCGCTTCCGGCAAACGGTATGTTCCTTCCTGCTCAATCGGGTTTTGAGTAGCGATAACCAAAAACGGAGCGTCCATTTTATAAGCTTGTCCGTCAACTGTAATCTGACGTTCTTCCATTACTTCGAAAAGTGCGGCCTGTGTTTTGGCAGGGGCACGGTTGATTTCGTCAATCAGGATGAAATTGGAAAAAACGGGTCCTTTTTTGAACTGGAATTCCGATTTCGATAAATCAAAAACAGAAGTTCCGATGATATCCGAAGGCATTAAATCCGGCGTGAACTGAATTCGGCTGAAATCCAATGCCAGTGTTTTGGAAAGCAATTTGGCAGTTATGGTTTTAGCCACGCCCGGAACACCTTCCAAAAGTACGTGCCCGTTAGACAAAACGGCAACCAATAACTGATCGATCATTTTTTGCTGACCTACGATAACCGAACTCAATTCGGCTTTAATCTCGTTTACGCTTTGTAACAACGGCGCCAGATTGATTCGGGTTTGAAAGTTTACATTCTCATCCGAAGATGTTGTTGTTTGTGTCGCCTCAGTTGAAAAATCAGGGGTTGAAGTTTCGGTTAGCGGTGTGTGGTTATTTTCGAAAGTATCCATATTACTTTAATTTTTCTATTGCTTTACTGATTTCGATAACGTCTTTTTCGGTGCTCTCCATATTGTTTCGGTGCTTTTTTATCAGTCGTACCACATATTCAATATCGGTTTTGTCTTTTCCGGTTTTCTGATGCAGGCGATTAATGAAAGTGTCATCCAGATTGAACGTGTCAATCAGATAATCGGTGCGTATTTTTTCCAGGAAATAGATGATTTTTTTATCAATGATCACATAATGATTCCCTTCCTGTAGGTATAAATTTCCGATGGTTTTGGTGAAATCCACCGTAGTATTCTGCAAGGGTACTTCTATCGGGATAATGCGTTGTCTTCGTTTAGCATTGAAAATAATGAACGTCAGCATTCCGATTAAAAACAGATACCACGCCCATTTTAAAGCCGGCTGACTCAGGATGTAGCGCATCGGTGAACCCGAAAGTTCGTCATTTTTATATCCTCTTGCCTGCCAGAAAACGGTTCCTTTAGGTAGATACGATAAAATGTTTGCACAATAACTGGCGGTGTTTTTATTCAGCAAATAATAATTAGAAAAAACGGCTGGCTGGGTATGCAGATAGAAATGACCTCTTCCGTAAGGTACTTTTATGAAATTCACAAACTTGGCAGTGTCAATCTCCTGATGTCCCAAAACGGTAGTCTTCAGCGAGTCGGTTTTACTGAAATAGGAGCGACTGGCGCCTTTTTTGAAAGTATATTTCTGATGACTGAAAACATCGTTGGTCAGATTGAAATACACGCTGTCGGTTAAGGAATACTGGTTTCCGAAATCGGTATTTAAGGTATCCATCAGCTTTTGAGGAAAATCTTTCATACTCAAAAAAGCCGTATTTCCGTGTTCCACAAACCAAATCAGTTCATTCAACGATGGTTCGTCGAATTCGTTGTTTTCAGAAATCATCAGAATCGTGCCTTTTACATTGTAAGTCGAATCGGCAGAATTGTATTTCGGATCTAAATATTCATAAAGAGTGCCGTTGAATCGCTGGACCTTCTGTTTCGGTAATAAACTGTCGATTTCTTTGTCTAAAACATAAAGTCCAAACGGAATTTTGTCCTTCGTCGCGTAGGATGTTGTCCAGTCAATTGGTTTTTTGCGGTTGGCGTCAATCACTATAATTCCGATAACAATCAGCACAAAAAACGCAATGTATATTTTGAGTGTCCTGTTCATTTAGATGGAATTAATGGTTTTAACGAAGGCTTTTTCGGCTTTTTCAAACAGGGCGTCGTCAACTCGAAATTCGCCATACCAACTGTAATCATAAATATAAGACAGGTACTGAAAATCTTCTTTGAGTGAATTGCGTTGTATTTCGTAGAGGTAATCGGAATTGGTTTTCTCAATATCCCATTCGATTACGCCGTTATCCGACATTTTTTTCAAGAGCCATAAGTAATAGTAACGAATCGACAAACGATGGTTATTGGCCGCTTTGCTTTTCTCGATAATGCTTTTGAAATCGATATTGTGGATGTCTTCTTCGTGATAGTCGGAAGTGCTGATTTTCTTTTTGGATGATTTACCGAAAATCCAGCCGCCTTCTTTGTTGATGATGGCTTTCACGATAAGGTAGACCACAAAAAGTACAATCAGGATAGCCAGTACCTTAACAACGACTTCAAAAAAAGTAGCATTCCCTTCACCGTTTCCGAAAGAGAAAATACGGTCTAACCAATATTGAAGCCAGGCTTTGAAATTATCCCAGCGGGACGTGTCTTTTACAATCGGTTGGTACTGAAATTCTTCGGATGTGTAATCGCGCTGAAAATTCTCCCTGAAATGAACGGGTGTGATTGCCGAATCTGCCTGAACAGACTGTTCATAGGCATAGGCAATAGTGTCTTTTTCCGTTTGGGAAAAAACAATGCCTGAGATAAAAAATAATATGTAAAAAAGTACTTTATTCACTGTAAGTTCCAATCAGATCAATTTCGCTTTTCGGTGTATTGTTCTCGTTTTCCTCACGAAGGCTGTAGTAAATGATTCCTTGGTTTACCAAAATGAAATTCTGGAAGACGAAATTCATTACTATCGACAGTATCATGGTAATCCCCATCATCAGCATAAAGAATGAGAGTTGTTCTCCTCCAAAACCGGCTGTCGGATTTTGACTTTCCAAAGTGGTAAACATTGAAATCATTCCTATTACATACGGAATCATACTCACAAAGCCGACTACTATCTGCATAATCAGGTACATAACCGCAGTCGACCCCACCGTTGGCCAGAATTTTTGTTTTAATAAACTGAAACCGTCGCCCAATGCTTCAAAATAGCCTTTATCTGTTGAAATATAATCGTAAAAACTGAGCGAATACCAACACATCATCGCCGGAATCAATATCATCAGTAAAGGAATACCAATCAGGATGAATGCTAAGGCAAAGCCCAGCCCAATCAGAATTGCCATCAGGGGGATTAGAATAAACAACGAGGCAATAAAAAAGACAACGATTTTGCCCAATTTACTTTTGATTACCGTAATGATTTCATCGGTTGTGAAATCGGATTTCTTTTCCATCAGATTCAGATAAGCCACAGGGAAAGCATAGCTCAAAAGACTCAGGAAAAGGATGCAAATGGCTGTAAAAATACCCAGAATGATGACTAAAGTCAGATTATCACTTATATATGCGTCGAAATTGGTATTCATTGTATTTGTGCCGCCTCCGAAATTGGAATACAATCCTTCAAAAAACACCTTCATCAGGAAATAAACCAAAACCAGAAGCACCAGTAAAAAACCGCCGTTTATGATAAAATAATTTCGGAAGTAATGCTTACCGTGCATTTTAAAGAACGTAAAGGTGTCACCGACCAATTCGCCGAAGTTTCTTTTTTTAAAGAGTTGAAACATGATTTTTAGTTGTTTTTCGGTTAACGATAAAAGGATACACCAGGAAATAATAAGCGATAATCGACAGCGTTCCCAGAATTATGAAAATGTTTAGAACCCTTGGCATGTCAATGGAATAACGGGTGATAAACCCTTCCAGAAAACCGGCTGCAATGGTAAACGGAATCGTGGCCAGGAATATTTTTAAGCTGTCCTTAAATCCGGTTTTAAAAGAATTGACGCGGGAATACGTTTTCGGAAACAGTATGCTGGCCCCTAAAATGAATCCGCATCCGGCCTCAATGACCATTCCGAAGATTTCCATGGCACCGTGAATCCAGATACCGCGAACGCTTTCCCAAAACACGTTTTCATGATAGAAAAAATACTGGAATGATCCCAACATGATGGAATTCTGTATCAAAACAAAAAACGTTCCGATACCGCCAAAAATCCCGTAGACATAACATTTTGCGCCCACAATCAAGTTGTTAAGCGTGATTCCGATGAAACTGCCCCAATTACTGCCGCCTTTATAAACTGCTACCGGATTACCTTTTTCGATGTTTTCCAATGTCATGTTCACATAAGAATCACCCAAAATGAGACGTACAAAAGTGGCATCATTATGCGCCGAGATGACTCCAATTCCTGTACAAAGGAAAAACAGCAGGAAAGCATATAAAATGTACCTTCTGTATTCGTAGACCAAGAGCGGAACTTCGGTTTTGAAAAAATAAACCAGCCGATTGGTTTCCTCGCGTTTGGTTTTATAAATTTTCTGATAAATCTGAGAAGCGAGATGGTTTAAATAAACCACCGTTTTACTTTTGGGATAGTAGGTTTGGGCATACGATAAATCATTCACCAAATGAATGTACAAACTTGCCAATTCATCCGGATTTTTTTTAGCTTTGCCAAAAATAGCCTGTTCAAATTCAAGCCATTTTTCTTTATTTTGTTTTATAAACGCGACTTCTCTCATAAAGAGGCTAAAATATGAAATATGTCAGAATTATCAATAACCACGACACAAAATGTGAACATAAATTTTCAGGCCGCTTCCGTGGGGGACAGAATTGTTGCGCAGTTGCTTGATATGCTGATAAAAGCGGCGTATGTTATCGTTGTTTATTATATTTTTTTCTATCTGATAGGACTTAATGACTATATGGAAAGTGCAGATAATTGGTCGCAGACAGCTGTTATAATGCTCTTCGGATTACCAGTCATTTTTTATTCGTTGGTTCAGGAAAGCCTGATGGAAGGGCAAACCTTCGGAAAAAAAATAATGAAGATCAAGGTGATTAAGCTCGACGGATATCAGGCTGGTTTTGGCGATTACCTGATGCGTTGGCTTTTCAGATTGATTGAAATCAGTATCGGAAGCGGGATTATCGGTTTAATTGCGATTTCCGTGAGCAGTAAAAACCAACGTTTGGGAGACATGGCGGCGGGAACAGCGGTTATTTCGCTAAAAAACAACATCAATATCAATCATACCATTCTTCAGGAAATTGATGATGATTATGTGCCGACGTATCCGTTGGTAATAAAACTTTCAGATAATGATGCCCGAATTATAAAGGAAACATTCGAATCGGCATTGAAAGCGAAAGATTTCCGACTGATTTTTAAACTCCGACAAAAAATAGAATCCGTTACGGGGATTAAAAGCCAATCGGACAGCGATTCCGATTTTATGCGAACCGTATTGAAAGACTACAATTACTTCACCCGAAATATGTAAAGATGTTTGAATTACTGGATATTTTAGGAACCATGGCTTTTGCCGTTTCGGGCGCCTTAACCGCAATGAATAAAAAGATGGATCCTTTTGGGGTACTGATTATTGCCTTTGTGACTTCTGTGGGTGGCGGAACCCTGCGCGATGTCCTTATCGGAAGAACTCCGGTGGGATGGATGATGAATTTAAACTATGTTTATATAATTACTGCAGGTTTTGTTTTGGCACTGATTTTTAGAAAAAAATTGGATCGTTTCCGTACTTCCATGTTCCTTTTTGATACCATCGGATTGGGAGTTTTTACTTTAATCGGATTGGAAAAAGGATTGGAAAAAGGATTGGAGCCTCCTATTTGTATCGCTTTAGGAACCATGACCGCTTGTTTTGGCGGTGTGATCCGCGATATTTTGTGTGGAGAAGTTCCGGTGATTTTCCGTAAAGAAATCTATGCCACGATTTGCATTGTGGGCGGCGTTTTCTTCTTTTTTCTGAAAAGTATCAAAATTCCCGAAGATCTGATTTATTTATTCACTTCGGTACTGATAATAGCCATTCGATTGATGGCCGTGATTTTTAAATGGTCGCTGCCAACGGTCGAAAAGGTTTAATGATTCAGATACAGATAGCCGTTTAGCGGTTTAGGATAATCCGGATCATTCAGGTATAAGATATAAAAATAGGTTCCGTCTGGCGCCTGTGTGTTTCCTATGCCGTCTTTTACGTAACCGTCCCATTCCGGCGTGTTGTTATTTCCTTTCCATATTTCTCTTCCCCAGCGGTTGTATATGTACAATTCGTAATTAACAAAAACATCACGCAAACCTTCAATATGGAAGGTGTCGTTCATGCCGTCGCCATTAGCGGAAACCGCGTTGTAAACTATAGGAGGGCATGGTTTTACGGTTAGAAAGAAGGAAGTCGTGGTGAAACATTCCGGTCCGTTGATGCGAACGAAAATCTGCTTCGGCGTTGTTGCAGCCATATAATTGGAAGGATCCGCAATCGGGTTTACACCGGCATTGGCTTCAACCTGCGATTCATGGAATGTTACCGTGCTGTTTGGATCTGAAGTTACCGTATTTTCATACGCGGAAAAATCAAATAAGCCTTCTGTATAGCCTCTGTTGCAGGAAACCAGATCGTCAAGCGGATTGGGAGTTGGTCCGACTGCAAGGGTTGCGGTCATTGTGGCGTTATTGTTGTTTTCCAGTAATTCCGTGACTAAACCCGGTTGGTCCACAATAATTTCGATTGTAAAATTGAGTGAAATTCCACTTGGTATGGTTACGAACTGATAGAAGGTTTCGCTGTCGCCAATCTGAATGTCATTCTGGGTTTGATTCGTTCCCACAATAATACCGTCGGCGTAAATTGTAATGGTTGTCCCGGCAGGCAGAAAATCAGTAGCGTTGATATTTGAAACTGTATAGTTGACAGCCACGTTCCTGGAATTACATTCAACCCCCGTCTGATCGATAGTAACCGTTGCATCCGGTAACTGACTGTTCAGTTTGGTTACAATCGAGTTTATCATAACGAAATCCTGACCTGAAGTCAGTTGAATTTCCGCAGAAGTGTCGCCAATCTGAATGTTGTTCTGAATGTTATAAATATCCAGATCCATGTTGTACAGCGTACTGCTTCCGATTATTGTGCTTGTTCCGTTAAAAGCATTATTGGACGGATTTAACGGAGGATTACCCAAAACGTTTCCGTTGATGCTCAGAGATTCGGAAACGGCAATGTTCCGATCGCCCTCCCAGGCCAAAAAACCGATTTTAGCATCCTGATTATCAATTACATTAAGATTGGATAAGGTGATGTGCAGGTAATCGATTGTTCCCGGAGTGGGAGGTGATAAATTTTCCAATCCGTCATAAATATTCAGAACATTCAGTGGAAGTGTATTGTTTTTATAGACTACGATTATGGCCCATCCGGCAAAATTGGTGGCGTTGAGGTAGTAAGTGGGTATCAGGGCATTCAAATCTAAATCCGACAGCGTATAAGTTCCGTTTCCTTGTGCGGTTACTATTGGGGTTACATCATAAAACGCACTGAAAAAAGTATAACCGGAACTGGTCTGCGTAGTTGTAAATGTCCTTTGTGCCGTTAAATCGATTCCGTTTAATTTTACATCAAAATCGCCTGTGCCCGATCCTGCCCAATAGAGGTAGGCCTTTTCAATTACGTCTCCGGAAACGAGGTTTAAATCCGCAGAGGAGCTGGTTAGCATGTAATTAGGGTACATATAGGTGTTTTCGTCAGGATTCAGTGTATTTCCAAAGAAGGTAAAGTCATATCTTCCAAAGAATTGGTTGTAAAGAGCAATATCCTGTCCAAAGGAAATTCCGGAAAACAGACAAAAAAGAACACTGTAAAAGCAAAGTAATTTAATCCTCACTGTAATTTGATTTGTGTTAAAAATAGGAAATATTTTTCATCAGGCATAATTGGTTGTGTAAAAGATGGGTTGAATTTGAAGAAAAATTACTACTTTTCGGGAGTTTATCAAGGTTTAGTGAAAAAGTATACCGTACGAAAATATCAAAAATCCGATTATGCACTCTGGAATGATTTTATTGATCAGGCCAAGAATGCAACATTTCTGTTTCACAGGGATTTTATGGAGTATCATTCCGATCGTTTTGAAGATTTTTCACTGTTAGTTTTTGATGATGAAAAACTGATTGCGTTGCTTCCTGCGAATAAAAACGGCAGCGAAATCCATTCGCATCAGGGACTCAGTTACGGAAGCTTTATTGTGAAAAAGACTATCCGAATAAAAGAATATACTCAGGTTTTTCAGGCTGTATTGCATTTTCTTAAGAAAAGCGGAATTGATACTCTTAGTATAAAAGCATTACCGAAAATCTACAATCAAACCATTGCCGAAGAAATCGATTATGTTTCCTTTTTAACGAAAGCGCAAACCTACCGTTCGGACGTGTATCTGGTCATCGATAATAACGAAACATACAAGCCTAACCGTAACCGGAAACGAGCTTTAACGCTTGCTGAAAAACTCAATATTGAAGTTAGGGAAGATGAAAACTATAAAGATTTCTGGAATTTGATACTGACTCCGAATCTCGTAAGCCGTTTCGGAGTGCAACCGGTGCATTCCTTAGCAGAAATAGAGAAATTAGTATCACTTTTTCCAAAAAACATCAAACTTTTTAATGCGTATCAGAATGATGAACTGAAAGCGGGAGTTGTTATGTTTTTAACGGAAACCGTTGCGCATTTCCAATACAGTTCCGGAAGTGATGACCGAACCGATACGGCCGCTTTGGACATTCTGTTTGATTTCATCATCCGAAAGTATGCTGATAAGAAATACGTGAGTTTCGGAAGTTCTTCGGAAGAAAATGGACGCGTTTTAAACGAAGGTCTGGCGTATTGGAAAGAAAGTTTCGGCGCCCGGACATCGGTTCAGAATTTCATCAGAATTGAAACCAAAAACTACCCCGAATTAGCCATTTAACATGATAAAATTCTTAGACATAAAAGCCATAAATGAACCTTTCGAAGTTGCTTTTCAGGAAAAACTGAAAAACTTTTTAGCGACAGGCTGGTATATTTTAGGCGATGAAGTAAAAGCTTTTGAAGAAGAATTTTCGGCCTATTGCGGTTCGAAATATTGCGTTGGTGTAGGGAATGGTCTGGATGCTATTATTCTGACTTTCAAAGCGTACATGGAAATGGGTAATCTTAAGGAAGGTGATGAAATCATAGTACCTGCCAACACCTATATTGCTTCTATTTTAGGAATTATCCATGCCGGTCTGGTACCTGTTTTAGTCGAACCCGATGCGGATACCTTTAATATTGATCCGAAACAGATTGAAGCCAAAATTTCAGCCAAAACCAAAGGTATGCTGATTGTTCATTTGTACGGTCAGTTAGCAGCTATGGACGAAATCATGGAAATCGGGTACAAGTATGATTTACTGATAGTGGAAGATGCCGCTCAGGCACACGGATTGCAGTTCAAAGGCAGTCATACCCGAACGTTCAGTTTTTATCCGGGTAAAAATTTAGGGGCTTTAGGCGATGCCGGTGCCGTGGTTACCAACGATGAAAAACTCGCAAAAACCATCAGATCGCTATCCAATTACGGTTCCGAAAAAAAATATTACAACGATTATCTGGGGTTCAATTCCCGATTGGACGAACTTCAGGCAGCTTTTTTGCGCATAAAATTACCGCATCTTTCAATAGAAAATAATAAACGAAGAGCTGTGGCCAATCGTTATCTGTCGGAAATAAAAAACAACAAAATCCGTTTACCGTTTTATGACGGTTCGGACAATCACGTGTTTCATCTGTTTGTCATCCGCACCGAAAAAAGAGACGAATTGCAGCAGTATTTACTGGATAACGGCATTCAGACGATGATTCATTATCCGGTGGCGCCACACAGGCAGAAAGCGATGAAAGATTTTCATCATTTGTCTTTTCCGATAACGGAACAAATGCATGATGAGGTGCTGAGTTTGCCTATGAGTCCGGTTTTGGGGGATAAGGAAATTGCACATATCATAAAAACCATAAACGCTTATTAATGGGGATTTTCAAAAAAATAAAAACACTGTTTTTCGTTAGCCTTCGCATCCGGAAGTTTAAGTTGTTGTCGGATTGCCAATCGGTTTCCGGAAAACCCGAAATTGCTTATCCGATACTATTGAAGGGACAAGGGAAAATAGTTTTTGGAGATAAAGTGAAAGTAGGTGTGGAGTTATCCCCCGGTTTTTACTCGGGTTACGGATACATCGAAGTCAGAAATCCGGAGAGTGTTATCGAAATTGGCAATAATGTCCGATTGAATAACGGTTTTTCAATAGTGGCACTGCAAAAAATCATAATTGGCGATAATGTACTTATTGGTCTGAATTTATCCGTTTCCGATAGTGATTTTCATCATTTGAATTCGTCGGAACGGTTTCATCCCAATCCACCTTCTGAGGAAGTGAAAATTGGGAACAATGTTTTTATAGGTACCGATGTAACCATTTTAAAAGGGGTAACCATTGGTGATAATTCGGTAATCGGAAGTAATTCCGTAGTGACCAAAAGTGTCCCCGAAAATGTAGTGGTGGCAGGTAATCCGGCCCGAATAATCCGAGAATTGTAGTTTGAGTTTTTTCAGAGAAAATAAACTGATTAAAGTGGTATCAATGAATTCCTTATCCATTGGTGTCAATTTTATTTTGGGGCTTATTTCCGTTCGTGTTGTGGCGCAGTTTCTGGGGCCTTCCGGGATGGCAGTGATTGGCAGTTTTAAAAATTTTACAGCCCTATTCAAATCGTTGTCGACTTTGGGGGTTAACGCCTCATTGGTTCGATTATTTGTTGAACATAAAGACGATAAGGATGAACTCTCCATAATTTATTCGACCTTCTTCTGGATTTTTGCAATGATTTCGATAGGCTTGGGGCTATTCATTGTGCTGTTTTCCGGATTCTTAAGTGCCTTTCTGTTTGCAACCTCTAATTATGATTTTGCCATTCGGTTGTTTGGTTTACTGCTTCCGTTTTTTGTATTGAATACGTTTTGGATGGCAGTTTACAACGGATTGCAGCAATTTCGGAAAATCGTTTTTATTCAGATTCTTTCCTCTGTTTTTAGTTTTGTACTTACCATAAGTCTGATTTACCTCAAAAAACTGGATGGAGCGTTAATCGCAACGGCAATTTCGGATGTTGTTTTGTTGTTGGTAACACTTTTGTTTGTTTTGGATAACAGGCAGTTTTTCAGTTTTGATTTCCAAAAAGTGATCAGTAAAAAATACCTGCCGATTATCGGGAAATTCTCGGTGATGTCGCTGTTAAGTGCCGTAATTGTTCCGGTTACGCTGATTGCCATCCGAAACCTGCTGATAAATTCCTATTCGGTGGAAAGAGCCGGAATTTGGGATGCGGTGAACCGCGTTTCAGGGTTTTACATGCTTTTTTTAAGTTCGGGACTTTCCATGTATTACATGCCGAGACTGGCAGGATTAAAAACGAATTCCGAGTTTCTGAACGAATTGAAACATTATTTTAAAACCTTGGTTCCCTTGTTTTTACTGCTGTTAACAGGTATTTTTATTTTTAAGGATTTTATAATCAATCTGGCCTTAACAAAAGAATTTTCAGAGGTAAAGGAAATCATTGTCTGGCAATTGTCCGGGGATTTATTAAAAGTGATGAGCCTTGCTTTCGGTTATCAGATTCTGGTAAAAACCATGATGAAAAAATATTTTGCGGTAGAAATCATCTTCAATATAGCCTATTTCGGGCTGGCTTATTTACTTATTCAGAATGAAAACGTACTCGGCGCGGTAAAGGCGTATTTTTTTGCCAATGTAATATCGTTAGCACTGATGCTTCTTATGTTCAGAAAGTTGTTTTTCGATTCGAAATCAGAAGAAACGGGCTCTTAATTCGGTACCGATATATTTTGCAAGAAGTGAAAAATCACCTGCTTTGAAGACTTTTGACATTTCGTAATGAATCCTTTTTAACAACGCGCGGTTTTCTTCTTTTGAAGTGTTTTGTTGCAAAGCTTTGCGGATTATAGTGTAAGTAGAACGGTTAAGTTTTCGGGTTCGGGCATTGTTCTTTACAAAAAACTGCGATCCCAACGAGCTGGCAAGTTCCCGTTTCTGAATCAGTATCTCGGGAATGAATTCAAAATTATAAATCCGCGAGGCTCTTATCCACAGATCTAAATCCTCATAAGCGAGATGCTCATCGTAACCGCCCAGTTTATCATAGACTTCCCGTTTCACCATCGAAGAAACCGAACAAATCTTGTTGTATTGTCCTAAAACCGATAAATAAATATTTCCGCTTGGCGGCGGATTTATGATTTTTCCGTCACCATTAATTTCATAATAATAGTCCAAATGCGTGTTGGTTTCCGAAATGCTTTCCGCGTTTCCATAGACGATACCTACATTTTTTAATTTCGAATTTGTGAAAGCATTCAGTTGCTTTTCAACGCAATCAGGAAGTAAAACATCATCGGCAGCCAGATCAATAATGTATTCTCCTTTGGCGAAAGCCAGCAATTTATTAAAGGTTTTTGTGTTCCCGATATTCGTCGGATTGGAAACGAAAATAACTTCCGGATGGTTTTTCAGCCAGTTTTCTATAACGGATTTTGAACCGTCCGGACTACAGTCGTCCGCAATTAAAAGTTCAATGTTTTTATAGGTTTGTGACAGCACCGAATGCAGCGCTTCCTCCACAAATTGGGCGTGATTGTAACTCAGACAAAGGATACTTACCAATGGAGAATTTTGCATGTACTGAATAAAACTTTATATTAGTTGCTAAAATACACATTAGTGAATGAATATTCCAAAACGGAACCATAAAATAGCCCTTATCGGCTACACTTTAAACAGCGGCGGATTGGAGCGGGTGATGTCTTCACTGTCGGTTTACTTTGGTAATCAGGGAATTGAAGTTCACAATATTGTATTGGTGGACGATGTCGGCTATCCGTATTCCGGAACTTTGGTGAACATCGGCAAAATGAAGGAGCAACACAAAGGAATTTTCGGAAAGCTGCAATTGCTGCGTTTTTTGAAAAAATATCTTCAGCAGGGAAATTTTGATTTTATTATTGATTTCAGATACCGGATCAAACCTTTTCAGGAAGTACTGATGGCCAATTGGGTTTACAAAACCAAAACCATTTATACCGTTCACAGCGGAAATACAGCCACTTATATTCCGGAAAGCAAATTTCTGGCGAATCTCATTTTTAAAAATAAGTATGCGGTGGTTTGTGTGTCGGATGCCATAAAGGTCAGCGTTGAAAAAATGTATGATTTTCAGAATCTGCACCGGATTTACAACCCGATTAATCTGTCAGAAATCCAACAAAAATCCAGTGAAACGATTCCTTTTGAATTTCAGTATGTGATGGGAATGGGAAGGTTCGATTATTATAATGTAAAGCAGTTTGACAGATTGATCGCTGCGTATCTGGAATCGGATTTACCGCAAAAAAGCATTCATCTGATATTGATTGGCGAGGGAGAAAGAAGAGCGGAAGTCGAAAAATTAGTCGAAAGTCATCCTAAAATTCACTTCACGGGCTTTCAGCAAAATCCGTATCCGTATTTAAAAAACGCCTTATTTTTGGTTGTATGCAGTAAATATGAAGGTTTCCCGATGTCGGTTATCGAAGCTATGGCCTGCGGTACTCCGGTTGTGGCTTTCGACGGTATTTCGGGTCCAAACGAAGTAATCGTCAATGAGAAAAACGGATTATTAGCAGAAAATCAGAATTTCGAAGACCTGAAAAATAAGATGAACCGTTTTGTAAGTGATGCCGATTTATACCGAAACTGTAAAGCACAAACGCTGCCTTCGGCGGCACAGTTTTCGACAGACAAAATCGGAAAGCAATGGTTGGATTTGATGAAAATTGAAGTACTTTCGTAATATGAACATAGAACTGATTTCCCTTCCCAAAATAGAAGATTACAGAGGAAATATCGCTGTAATTGAAAAAGACGTAATTCCTTTTGAAATCAAAAGAGTGTATTATCTTTTTGATGTTCCGAGTACGGCAAAAAGAGGAGGTCATGCACATAAGGAGCAGTTCGAATTGCTGATTCCGCTTTCGGGAAGTTTTGAGGTACAACTGAAAGACGGAAATGAGGAAAAAACAGTTGCAATGAACAAACCCGATAAAGGCTTACTTATCAAATCGAATGTATGGCGTGAACTGGATAATTTTTCTTCGGGGGCGGTTTGCCTGGTGATTTCATCCGGAGTGTATGATGAGACCGATTATATCAGGGATTTTGACGCGTTTATAACCTATAAAAACAAGTTGTAAATCCGTATGACACTACTAAGTTTCGGCGATTTTATCGATTTTTACCACAAACTGAAAAATAAGGGAGCTGCATTTTTATTTTCCAAACTGTTTAAGTTTTCCTTCAACGAAAGGGTTTCCTCAAAATGGGATGCCTTCGAATCGGTGAGTGATTTCTGGGTGATACCGGAAATCGTAAAATCATGGAATCATAAAATTTCGGGTAACGAAGACGTGATCTATGAGGAGTATGTAACGGATAAATATTTTCGGAATGCCAACGGTTTGCGTTTGCTTTCGGTGGGTTGCGGAGAAGGGCTTCATGAAAGGAATTTCGGAAAGTCGGGTAAGTTTGATACAATTGTAGGAGTGGATATATCACCGGAGAGTATTGCAAATGCCAGAAAGAAAGCAGTTGAAGCCAATCTGAAGATTGATTATTTTTCGGGGGATTTCAGAAAAATAGAATTTGGTGATCAAAAATTTGATGTTGTTGTATTCAATTCCAGTCTGCATCATTTTGAAAATATACCTTCCTTTTTAAGCGATTGTATCAATCCTCTTTTAAGTGAAAACGGAAAAGTTGTGGTTTTCGAATACTGTGGCCCAAATCGTTTGCAATGGAGAACATCGCAATTGGAGGAGTCTAATCGTATTTTAAAAATCCTTCCGTCACGTTACAAAATGCGCATTGACAGGAAAAGCATCAAGAAAAAAGTGTACCGACCGGGATTACTGCGTATGCTGATGGTAGATCCATCTGAAGCGCCTGATTCGGAGAATTTACGAAAAGGGTTAATCAGTAATTTTGATGAGTTGGAAGAAACCGAATTGGGTTGGAATATCACCCATCTTTTGCTGAAAGACATCGCGCATAATTTTCTTAATGACGATAAGGAAACCAAGAACCTCTTGAGGGAAATCATTCAAAAAGAAGCCGATTTTGTGGCTATTAATAAAGAAAATGATGCCATTTTTGGTGTATATCAAAAAAGAAAATCCTAGTTGTAGGTTGAAAATTCCAGCCCTGTTTTTTTTAGAGTTTTTTTGATCAGATAAAGTATTTTCAGGAGTGAAGAAGGTAAATTGAAAAGAATCTGATTTAGTATTCCGATATTTTTTTTGTCGATATCTTTATAGTAAAATACAGCCTCTTTATAGTTGCGATTTGATTTGTATAACATGGCATAGAAAAAACGATGCAGGTCCAGAAATGATTTTAAGTCCTTGTTTTTTAGCTCATCCTCTTTAAATTGGCTAAAATCCATCAGTTTCATTTTACCGATATTGGTTTTGGCTAAACTTCCGGGAATGTGATAGTTATACAGACTTGTGTATGCACTTCCGATTGCAATTTTTTCATGAATCCCTATCTTCGTCCATAATTCGAAATCCTGACCATTGGTTACGCCAACGGTGAAACCACCATATTGAATTAGTATTTCTTTCGGAATGGCCAGGCTTGATGTCCAGGTTATCCGGGAAGGTCTGTTAGAGTAGAAATAATTGCCTATAATACCCGAAAAATTTTCAGGAATACCATTGAAATGGGGTGTTGAAAAATGTTTTGAAGTCGTTTTAATTTTATAACGGGAGCAATATATACCGCAATCAGGGAAATTAGTGTATAAGTCAGACAATTCCTTAAGGTGATCTGGAAACCAATAATCATCGGCATCCAAAAAGGCAATTAATGTCCCGTTTGAATTCTCAATTCCTTTGTTTCTTGCTGCGGAAACACCCTGATTTGACTGGTCAATAATCCGGATTCTTGAGTCACGAATGCTTTTTACAATTTCTGAACCATTATCGGTGGATCCATCATTTACGATTATGATTTCGTAATCATCAAGAGTTTGACTGAGAACACTCTTAAGGGTGTTTTCAATATGGGGAGCCTTGTTGAAAAGCGGGATGATAACGGAAAATAATGCCATTATTTGGATTTTAAGTAACAAAAATAGCCAATTTTATAGCAATCAAATAGGAATAGTGACGGACGATTTGAAATGAGGTTTTTTCGTAAAAAAGGCTTAAGTATTGAAAAGAGAAATCCGACCCAGTTGTTTAATCGCATTTTTTTCAGCTTGGAAAACAAACGTACTATTTTCGTGCTGTCGGGCTTAAGAATGCCTTGCTGTTCCAGAAAGACAAGGTTGTTAATACCTTCTTTGGTTTTGAGCAAAAATTTTTCGGAAGTTTCAAGATTAAGATGGAATCCTGGGTTGTCAATATGAAAAATCGAGATATTTTTCCGTTTAAGTTCTTCAATCAAAACCAAATCTTCATAACCGTATAAGGTGATGTCCTGATTGAAAATTTCAGTGTTATTAAACAAGGATTTGCTAATCAGTATGTTTGATGTTAAAGTGGTTTCGTAAGGCTTTTTTTTTCGAATGGCAAGGGGCAATGCTTCTCTTTTCGTTCCATATACCCAGCGAAGTTTTTTTTCAGTTTCGGGGATAGCTGTTTCATAGATAATTCCTCCGAAAACAATGTTGTTCCCTTCTTTTATGGCTTGTAAATAGTGGGATATAAAATCACTTTTGACAGGGAAAATATCGCAATCCAATAGTAGGCACGAATCGAATTTGGATTTACCGAAAAGCCGATTTATGTTTCCTGCTCTCCCGATGTTTCCGGTATTATGGTAATAGTGGCAATTCGGGAGATTATTGATCGCATCGTTTTCGGCTAAAAACAATGTTCCTCCGTCGTCTTCCACAAGTATCTCAAAGTCAATGGTAAGATTTGTTAATTCCGAAAACAAGCGCTCCGTCAAAGGAATGCAATTGTAGTTGTATGTCGGAATTAAAATCGATAGCATTAAATCGTTCTTTGAACCACCTCAAACAAGGTTTTATCCTCACATTTCAATGTTTTGGAAGGATATTTCATAATCAGCGCATAATCGTGCGTGGCCATAATGATGGTTTTTCCGTTCTGGTTGATTTTTTTCAGTACTTCCATTACTTCCACACTGGTTTGCGGATCAAGGTTACCGGTAGGTTCATCAGCAAGGATAAGCTCCGGATCATTCAGTAGTGCACGGGCAATAGCAACACGTTGTTGTTCTCCTCCAGAAAGCTGGTGCGGCATTTTGGCAGTCATAGATTTCATGCCTACCTTATCCAATACTTCTTCAATTTTTACCTGAATTTCCTCTTTTTCGGCCCAACCTGTGGCTCTTAAAACGAATTCTAAATTATCATGTACATTTCTGTCCGGTAATAATTTGAAATCCTGGAAAACCACACCCAGTTTTCGTCTTAAATACGGAATGTCATCCTCTTTTAAAGAATTTAAATCATAGTCCACAATAGTACCGGTCCCTTCGGTTAAAGGTAAATCGGCATATAATGTCTTCATAAAACTACTCTTTCCCGAACCGGTTTTTCCAATTACATAGAGAAATTCACCGTGTTTAACATCAAGGTTCACATTGGCAAGAACGGCGTTGCTGTCTTGGTAAATGGTAACATCTTTTAGAGAAAGTATCGTTTGTGACATTTTGTGTGATTTAATTTGTGTAAAAGTAATAAGTAGAACGAACTTATTCAAAGAAACGTATAAAAATTATTTGACTGAATCTAAGAAGGGAAAAGGGAAAAGGGAAAAGGAGAAGCAAGAACCAAGAACCAAGAAGCAAGAGTCACTATGTAAGAGGTGGAATTCACGGAAGTTTGTTATTACATTTTAGATTCTGTTTTTTTCTAACGTAATGGTTTTTCTCTTGTCTCTTGCTTCTTTGTTCTTTTCGCTCAAATTTGTTGAAAACCCGTATAATAAAGGAATAAAATTACACGTTATAACCACGGGAATTTGATATATTTGAATTTTAAAAAAAGCCAAAAACTATGCGAAAACTGAATAGGTTTCTCTATACCTCCCTCATTTTGAGTGCTGTAAATCTCTCTGCGCAACAATCCAACATTTATACTCACGAATTAACCGATTTTGACAAAGCCGTGGCGCTTTACAAAGATCGCCAATACAACGCGGCCCAGATCATTTTTAACAGGGTCAAATCTTCAAATGTAAGTTATGAGGTGAAATCCGATTGTGCTTATTACAATGCGAATTGTGCGATTCGTCTGGAGCAACCCGGAGCCGATGTGTTGATTGAGGATTTTGTGGAGCAATATCCAACCTCTTCCAAGCAAAATCAGGCATTTATCGAGGTAGCGCATTATTATTTCGACCAGTCCAATTATCCGCAGGCTCTGAAATATTTTGAGAAAGTAGACGAAGGCTCGATGTCGAATGAAGAGCGCGAGAAGTTCAATTTCCAGAAAGGCTATTGCTATTTTTCGGCTAAGAACAAAAAAGAAGCGGATAAATACTTCAATAAAGTAGCCAATTCCAAAGAATTCGGTTCGCAGGCCAAATACTATTTAGGGTATATGGCTTACGAAACAGATAATTATAAAGATGCCAATAAATACTTCGATCAGGTTCAGGATCAGGACAAGTACAAGGAAAAAATGTCCTATTTTCAGGCAGATATGAATTTTAAATTAGGGAATTTCCAGAAAGCCATCGATTTGGGTGTGCCGCAATTGTCAAAATCCAATGCCGAAGAAAAATCGGAATTGTCCAAAATCATCGGCGAAAGCTATTTTAATCTGAAGCAATACGACAAAGCGCTTCCGTATTTACTGAATTACAAAGGCAAAAAAGGGAAATGGAACAATACCGATTTCTACCAATTAGGGTATGCTTACTATAAAGCCGGCGATTTTGAAAATGCGATTGCCCAATTCAATAAAATCATCGAAGGTCAGGATGCTGTAGCTCAAAATGCATATTATCACTTAGGCGAAAGTTACCTGAAAGTCGGAAAAAAACAGGAAGCTCTAAATGCTTTCAAGAATGCTTCCGAAATGGAATTTGATCTAAAAATTCAGGAGGACGCTTATCTGAATTACGCCAAAATCAGTTACGAAATTGGAAATCCATACCAAAGTGTACCCGAAGTGCTTCAGGCCTATCTGGCTAAATATCCGCAAACCGCTTACAAACAGGAAATTGAAAACCTGCTGATCAATTCATATATCACTTCTAAAAATTATAAGGAGGCGTTGTCTTTGCTGGAGAAAAATAAAAATCCGCAAAACCGTCCAGCGTATCAGAAGGTGACTTTTTACCGCGGATTGGAATTGTACACCGACGGAAATTACAAAGAAGCACTGACTTTGTTCAAAAAGTCAATTGCCGAGCCAAGAGACGCCAAGTTTACCGCAAGAGCTACTTTCTGGAAAGGGGAAACCGAATATAATTTAGATCAGTTTGGTGATGCGTTAATCAGTTTCAAACAATTTTCGGGTTCAGCGGAAGCGAAATCAGTTCCCGAAGCAAAAAACGCCAGCTATAATTTGGCGTATACTTACTTCAAACTGAAAGAATATGAAAATGCAGCGAACCATTTTCAGGAGTTTATCAAAACGGAAAAAGCCGATAAGGTTCGTCTGAACGATGCCTATTTGAGAATGGGAGACAGTTATTTCGTGACCTCAAAATACTGGCCGGCGATGGACGCATATAACAAAGCTGTCGATCTTAACAGTGTTGATGCGGATTATGCCCATTTCCAGAAAGCCATATCCTACGGATTCGTGGGTAAAAACGATCTGAAAATCGAAAACCTGAATTCGTTCATGAAAAAACATGCCGATTCAAAATATGCCGATGATGCTTTATACGAATTAGGAAATACCTATGTAACGCAGAATAACGTAACCAAAGCGGTGGAAACCTACGACAGGTTAATAGATGATTATAAAGAGAGTTCTTATGTCTCCAAGTCGATTTTACGTCAGGGATTGGTGTATTATAATAATGATAAGGACCAACAGGCGTTAGTGAAATTCAAAGAAGTGGTTTCGAAATTTCCGCGTACGGAAGAAGCAAACGAAGCTGTTGCAACCGCGCGTCTGATTTATATGGACAACAACAAAGTCAATGAATACGCAGCTTGGGTAAAAACATTGGATTTCGTGGAGGTTTCTAATGCCGATTTGGATAACGATACCTACAACGCAGCTGAAAAACAATATTTACAGAACAACAGCAAGCAGGCTATTTCAGGTTTCAGTGGTTATCTGGCGAATTTCCCGGAAGGCTTACACGCGTTGAAAGCTAATTTTTACCTGGCACAATTGTATTTTGCCGATGGATTGGGAACTACTGCCATTCCGAATTATGAATACGTAATCGGTAAATCCAGAAGTGAATACACCGAGCAGTCATTGGCACGGTTATGCGAGATTCATCTAAAAAATAAAACCTACGAAAGGGCAATTCCGGTTTTACAGCGTTTGGAATCGGAAGCCGATTTTCCGCAAAACGTAACTTTCGCCCAATCCAATCTGATGAAATGTTATTATGAGCAAAAGGAGTTTGCCAATGCCGTTGTCTATGCGGATAAAGTGCTGGCCAACCCTAAAACGGATGATAAAGTGAAAAGTGATGCGCAAATCATCGTAGCGCGTTCGGCCATCAAAACCAATGATGAGGTGAAAGCCAAAGAAGCCTACGCTAAATTGCAGAAAATCGCCAAAGGGGAATTGGCGGCCGAAGCGTTGTATTACGACGCTTATTTTAAAAACAAGGAAGGTAAGTTTGAAAAATCCAACGAGGTGGTTCAGAAATTAGCCAAAGATTATTCCGGATACAAATATTTCGGAGCCAAAGGATTAATCGTTATGGCGAAAAACTTCTACGGACTGAAAGACAGTTTCCAGGCAACATACATTCTGGAAAGTGTAATCAAAAATTTCGCTTCTTTTGAGGAAGTCGTCACTGAAGCACAAACCGAACTTGATTTCATTAAAGGAGAAGAAGCAAAACGCAATTCATCGATTACTAAGTAGAAAATAGAAACGAGAGACAAGAAGCAAGAAAATAGAACAAAGAACATAGAGAAAAGAATATAGAAATGAGGTGAAGTATTTTAGTTTAGATAAAAAATGAAAGACAAAAAGGCGTTTTGAAGTTCTATCATCTATTCTCTATCATCTATTTTCTCTTCTCAAACAAAAAAAAGTATGAATCAGACATTCAAATACATAACAGCCATAACGTTTCTCTTAACAGGGATGAAAACCTTCGCGCAAAAGAAAGACGAAAACATAGGAACCGAAGTGGTAAACGTAGTTAAACCTTACACGCCAACTATTTCCGACGCTTTTAAAGTAAAAGAAACACCGGTTATCGACGACGAAACCAACGCACAGAAAGAAGAAATCAAATACAATATTTTTTCTTTTCCGGTTGCATCAACATTTACACCTGCAAAGGGTAGAGCGGCCGATGTTGACAAAGCTGCGAAAGAGCGTCTGTTTAAAAATTATGCGACGTTAGGTGTTGGAAACTACGGAACCGTGAATGCGGAATTGTTTGTAACCGAAGATCTGAGCAACAATGATTACGTGGGCGGTATGTTACGTCATTTATCATCGCAGGGAGGAATTAATGATGTGGTACTGGATGACGACTACTACAATACGGCATTTGATGTGACGTATGGCAGCCGCACTCGCGAAGTAGACTGGAATGCAGATTTAGGATACAAACACCAAATGTACAACTGGTACGGACTTCCAACGGAATTTGTCACTTTTACCGAAGATGCTATCAATGCAATTGATGAACAACAAACCTACCAAACCGTTACGTTAGGGGCTAAAGTAGGTGTGAAAGAAGGTTTAATGAACGAAACTTCCATGCAGTTCAAACGGTTTTGGGATTCGCACGGTTCTGAAGAAAACAGATTCTTTATCAAACCGGGATTCGATTTTGAAGTGGAAAACTATAAATTCAAAGCCGATATCGTAGCCGATTACGTTGGCGGAAGTTTCGAAAAAGATTATTTCGAGATTTCGGATATCAGTTACAGTTACCTGAATTTCGGAGTAGTGCCTGCCATTTTATTGCAAAAGGATGATTTATCGGTTGAGGCAGGAGCAGGGTTTTTCTACAGTAGGGGAGTAATCAATGATGAAACAGATGGTAAATTTTATATTTTCCCGCAGATAAAAGCCTCTTATAAGCTTGTGGGGGATATTATGATTGCCTACGCCGGCGCGGAAGGAAATCTGAAACAAAATTCTTTCGCCGATTTCGTGGAAGAAAACAAATTCGTTTCGCCAACCCTGGGCATTGCTCCAACCAATCAGCAATATGATATTTATGTTGGGCTTAAAGGGAAATTAGCTAATACGGTAGCATTTAATGTAAGAGGTTCATACATGGCGGAAGAAGATAAGGCTTTCTTTACGGCAAATCCATTCGTAACTGTTTTTGTAAATGACGCGTATGAATACGGCAACTCTTTCGGAGTGGTATATGACAAACTTAAAACGGTGAGTTTCTTCGGTGAACTTAAAATGGATTTTTCCAAAAATGTAGCTTTCGGAGTAAACGGTACTTTCAACAGTTATACAACCGATCAGCGAGAAGCATGGAACTTACCTGGTTTAAAAATAGGTGCTGATCTGGATGTGGATATTACCAAAAAATGGTACGCCGGAGCCGACGTTTTCTTTGTAGGAGATCGTAAGGACTATTTCTATTATAGCGATATAACATTATCGGAACCGTTATCAAAAACAGTAACATTAGATAGCTACTTCGATTTAAATGCCCACTTAGGATACAAACACAGCGAACGTTTAACAGGTTTTCTGAAACTGAACAACATCGCGAACCAGCAATACGAGCGTTGGATGAATTATCCGGTTCAGGGCTTCCAGTTCTTGCTTGGTGCAAACTATAAATTTGATTTCTAAAAAGGTTCTTAGGGACTGAGGAACTGAGGTGTTAAGGTTTTAAGCCAAACTCATGACCTCAGTACCTTAGAACCTCAGAGCCTTAGCGCCTTAAAATATGACTTTCAAACAAAAAATACTTCACCATCATTTAACCTTACTTCAGGATAAAATTGATGTCTATCGCGATATGATTTCCGGTCTGGCCGATGATGCGCAAAACGATGCAAAAAGTTCGGCCGGAGACAAACACGAAACAGCCTTGTCCATGATGCACCTTGAACAGGAGAAACTCAGCGCTAAGCTTCAGGAAGCAATTCATTTTAAAGAGGTTTTGGGTAAGATTGATGTTTCAGCAGAAAGCCGCAGGGTAATTATGGGGAGTCTGGTAAAAACCAATGGCTTGCAACTTTTCATCAGTGCGGCATTACCTAAAATCACCATCGACGGGGTTTCTGTATTGGCTCTTTCTCCGCTTTCGCCCTTAGGCTCGCAGCTTATGGGAAAACAAATCGGTGATATTGTTGAGGTAAACGGTTCCAAATTTGAAATTGAAGTTGTTTCATAATTTGCTAAATTAGTGGTTGTCAGTAATGCAATCTCAAATCGCGAAATTATGATCGAAGTTATAAAAAGTGATATTACAAAAATTTCAGTAGATGCAATAGTTAACGCAGCCAATTCATCGCTTATGGGCGGCGGCGGGGTTGACGGGGCAATTCACAGAGCCGGAGGAAATACAATTCTGGACGAATGCAAAATAATCCTCGCCAAACAAGGAAGTTGTAAGACCGGACAAGCGGTGATTACTACTGCAGGAAACCTTCCGGCCAAATTCGTAATTCATACAGTCGGTCCGATTTGGAACGGCGGAAGTAACAATGAAAGCGAAAAACTCGCCGACTGCTATAAAAATTCCTTACAACTTGCTGTGGAAAACAATTGTAAATCGGTGGCATTTCCAAGTATCAGTACCGGTGTGTACCGATTTCCAAAAGAAGAAGCGGCACATATTGCAGTCAAAACCGTTTCGGATTTTCTGTCAAAGCACAGTGGGATTGAAAAAGTAATCTTTGTTTGTTTTGATGATGAAAATGAAACTTTAATAAATAAGGAAATAGGCAGAATTTAATGTAACGGCAAAATCATTGTAAAAGAATGTGACTTAAAAGTCTAATTCTGAATTGCTTCTGTATTTGTAATCCTAATCTTTAATTGGTATATTTGGACAACCAATTTTCCTGTCTTTCAAAGGTGTCAGGAAGTTTAAAACTGCTGAAAATGAAATTTAAAATTGCACTACTCTCTGTGTTGGTTACTTTTTTAGCCAATGCGCAAAAGCAACCTGTCGATTTTATCATAACCAATGCGACCGTTTATACGGTTAATAAAAACTTCGATAAGGCAGAAGCATTTGCGGTTTCCGGAGGTAAAATTGTCGCCATCGGAAAAACGGAGGACATCATGAATGAATTTGTTTCCGGGAATGTTTATGATGCAAAGAATAAGTTTATTTACCCCGGGTTTTATGACGCCCATGCTCATTTTTATAGTTACGGAATGAATCTTCAGACCCTGGATTTGAGAGGTACAAAAAGCTTTGAAGAAGTTATTGAAAGGGTAACTCAGTTTCGGAAATCAAAAAATCCGGCATTTATCGAGGGCAGGGGCTGGGATCAGAATGACTGGCAGATCAAAGAATTTCCAAACAATCAAATACTTGACTTAATTTTTCCGGACATACCGGTGGTGCTTACCCGTATTGACGGACATGCGCTGCTGGCAAATTCAAAAGCCTTGGAATTGGCTGGGATCACTCCGAAAACCAAAGTCGAAGGCGGTCAGGTTGAAGTTAAAAATGGCGCTCTGACAGGAATCCTGATTGATAATCCAATGGAATTGGTATATAAAAGTATGCCGAAACCATCCAGAAAAACACAAATCAGCGCTTTAAAAGCCGCTGAAAAAGTAATGTTTGATCACGGTCTGACTACCATAAACGAAGCGGGACTGGATAGGGATGTCATAAACCTGATTGACAGTTTGCAGCGGGAAGACCGAATGGATATTAATATCTATGCCATGGTAAAAGCATCCAAAGAAAATGTGGATTATTATACTAAAAAGGGTATTTATAAAACCGACAGACTCAACGTGCGTTCCTTTAAATTTATGGGTGACGGGGCTTTGGGTTCGCGTGGTGCCTGCCTGCACAAACCTTATTCGGATAAACCGAAGCATTTCGGAGCGTTATTGTCACCGGTGAAAGACATCCGTGCGATTGCCAAACAGATCGCGAATTCCGATTTCCAGATGAATACACACGCCATTGGCGATTCCACAAACACAGTGTTGCTGAAAATCTACAAGGAAGTTTTGACCGGCAAAGTAGATAGACGCTGGAAAATCGAACACGCCCAAATCATGCAGGAAAAAGATTTTGATTACTTTAAACTCGGCATTATTCCATCTGTTCAACCCACACACGCCACATCTGATATGTATTGGTCAACGGAAAGACTCGGTATGGATCGCATTAAAAATGCTTATGCCTACAAAAAAATGCTGCAAAAAGCCGGTTTAGTAGCGTTGGGAACCGATTTCCCTATAGAAGAAGTTAATCCGATGTACACTTTTTATGCGGCCGTCGCGCGAAAAGATCTGAAAAACTGGCCTCAGGGAGGTTTCCAGTCTGAAAATGCCTTAACGCGTGAAGAAACACTGAAGGGAATGACCATTTGGGCGGCCTATTCCAATTTTGAAGAAAACGAAAAAGGAAGTCTGGAAGCCGGCAAATGGGCCGATTTCACCATTTTTGACGCCGATATCATGACCATGCCAATCGATATGGTTCCGGCTGTCAAGCCTAAAAATACCTTCGTCAAAGGAAAACAGGTAAAATAAAACAGAATCCCAAGCGAAAGTTTGGGATTTTTTTTGGAGCGTCCCGATAGCTATCGGGAGGTTCGGGATTGTCAGTGAGCCTTATTCCTGCTGTCCGTTGTATTTTTATACCTGACAGGTTTTTAAAACCTGTCAGGTATAAAAGATGTCACTCCCATCAGGGCTAAAGGATAAGCCATTTACTTTTTGTTAAGGTTTCTGAAAAAAGAGGGTGTCTTTATCAGTAAAAGCTGTTACTCTAACTGCAAAAATTTAGAGAGACTCTCTTTCTCCTTTCCGAATCTCTGTGAAATAGTTCTGTGAAATTACAATCTGTAATCCAAAACACCCATTTTTAAAGATGTATATTTCATTTTAATCGTAAATTGAATTATTAAGTTTCAAATAGTAACTAAATATGTGTTTATGATTTATAATTAAAACTTTAAAACGCAATTTTGTTTCATAATAAAACTTAAAACGAAATAATTATGTGCGGAATATTGGCAGTTATAGGAAAAACGACAGACGAAGCTTTAGTAAAGCAATTATCCAAAAGAATGTCTCATCGCGGACCCGATGAAAGCGACTTACACATCACCGAAAAAGGACATCTTCTAAGTCACGAACGTTTGTCGATAGTAGATTTACACACCGGAAAACAACCTATTCAGGGAACATCTTCAGCTTGGATGGTGCATAACGGAGAGATCTACAACCACCAGAAACTGCGCGAAACAGTATTGCGTCACCATACTTTCAGAACCACTTCCGATTCCGAGGTGATTGTTCATCTGTACGAAGAATTCGGATATGATTTTTGTGATATGCTGGACGGAATTTTCGCTTTCGTGGTAATCGATGGCGACGATTTCATCGCCGGGCGTGATCCGCTGGGAGTGAAACCTTTGTATTACGGAAAAGACAGTGAAGGCCGTTTGTATTTTGCATCCGAAATGAAAGCTGTTGCCGATCAGTGCGAAACGTTCGAAGCTTTTCCTCCGGGACATTATTACACTCCAAAAACCGGTTTGGTAAAATACTATCGGCCGAAATGGGAAGAGGAATCACTTGCGGTTGGAAAACTGGATTTAGAGGCGATTCGTAAAACCTTAACCGAAGCGGTAAGAAAACGTTTAATGAGCGATGTGCCCATCGGTGTGCTGCTTTCCGGAGGATTGGATTCGTCGTTGATTTCGTCAATCGCATCTCGATTATTGAAAGAGGAAGGTGGTGAAAAACTGCATTCGTTTTCCATTGGTTTGGATGCGACCGCTCCGGATGCCGTGGCAGCAAGAGACGTGGCTGATTTTTTAGGGACGGAGCATCACGAAATTCATTTTACGATAGAAGAGGGAATCGAAATTCTGGATAAACTGATCTGGCATCTGGAAACTTATGATGTGACGTCCGTTCGTGCCAGTACGCCAATGTATTTTCTGTCGAAAGCGATTACGGATATGGGAATCAAAGTGGTACTTTCAGGAGAAGGTTCTGATGAGATTTTCGGAGGTTACTTATATTTCAGAAATTCCCCAAGCGTAACCGATTTTCAGAAAGAAACTATTGAAAGGGTGCAACGCCTGTCGACTGCCGATTTGCTTCGCGCCGATAAATCCACCATGGCACATGGGTTGGAAGCCCGCGTACCTTTTTTGGACAAGGCTTTTTTAGAATTGGCTATTAAAATTCAGCCCGAAGAAAAAATGCCGAAAACCTATGACGGAATTGAGAAATACATCCTTCGTAAAGCGTTTGATACCTTAGAGCAGCCGTATTTACCCGAATCGGTTTTATGGCGGCAGAAAGAGCAGTTTTCGGACGGCGTGGGTTACAACTGGATTGATACGTTGATTGATTATTGTGCTTCCCAAGTTTCTGATGTGGATTTTGCAAAAGCTGAAACATTATTCCCATACAACACACCGGCTACAAAAGAAGCATTTTTCTATAGAGCGATTTTTCATAAACATTTCCCGCAGGAAAGCGCGGCTAAGACCGTTCGAAAATGGATTCCAAAATGGCAAACGAACCAAGATCCGAGCGGTAGAGCAAATACAGCTCACGTAAAAAGTGATTTGGTCGTGACGACAATATAATTTCAAAATGTGATTTGTTTGTAAAAGACGTTGGCAGTAATGCTGACGTTTTTTATTTCTCAAACATTTCAAAGTAATAAAAGCAATTTTCTAGTCCTGTCCCGATAGTTATTGGGAGGAGTGGCGTCCTTTGGGAATTACATTTTTTAACGAGAGGAGCTAAAGATAGAGTGGAAGGTATGAACATGTTTTGCTGAGCATATCTGAATAATTTTGTAGCATATTTCTGCAGAGAAAATTTGTCAAAAGAAGCAATAAAAAAGCCCTGAAATTTCTCTCAGGACTTCTAATGTATTGCAGAATTATGCAAGTTATAACTTCACTGTTAATCCAATTCCGGGAGAAAAACCAGAAGTACTTCCGCCGGCAAGTTCCAGATATACTCCCCATTTGTCATTCCAGAACCAACGCCCTCCAGCGTGAAGGCCTAAATTAATGTCATCATCATTGTCGTTGTTATCATGGTCTCCCGTGAAAATAGCGTATCCCAAATTGGCTCCACCATAAACATCCCAAGCATCATCTGAAATCCCAAATACATTATCGAAATAATAGTTCGCCTTTACTCCCAGATTTAACCAATCAAAATCCAGGTCTGTTCCGACGCCGGGAGCAATTGTAATATCTTCATGAACAGGAATTTCATAATTAGCACCTACAAGACCAAAATTCAATTCACTTCTGGCTTGTCCAAAAACATTTGCATAACTAAAGAATAATGCAAAAACAAATGGTAATATTAACTTTCTCATACTTTTTTATGTTAAAATGTTACGTGTAAATATAGAAATATTTTTTTAACGAATTGGTTATAATCGGGCTTTGATGCTGTTTTTTTTGGTTCCAATAGTGTAAATTTGAAATCCGTTCTCAAATGGGAAAATGGAAATTTTGAAGAAAAAGGGTTAAGGTTTAAATGAATTAGCAATCGAAATAAGGTTAATAATTGCGCTGTTTTTGTTAATAACTTAAAGCTTTAATAGGCTTATTTTTAACTAAAAATCATCTTCGTTTTCATATATTTGCTCGTTAGACAAAAAATACAATCAGAATTTAGATTATGAGCGAAGAAGTAAAAAAGAGTAGTTATTCGGCAGACAGTATTCAGGCGCTTGAAGGAATGGAGCACGTAAGGATGCGTCCTTCGATGTATATCGGTGATACTGGTGTAAGAGGACTTCACCACTTGGTTTATGAGGTAGTGGACAACTCGATTGATGAGGCGTTGGCCGGACATTGTGATACTATTTTTGTAGCCATTAACGAGGATAATTCCATTACCGTTGAAGATAACGGGCGTGGTATCCCAGTAGATATTCATAAAAAAGAAGGAGTTTCCGCACTTGAGGTGGTAATGACCAAAATTGGTGCCGGAGGTAAATTTGATAAAGATTCCTATAAAGTTTCCGGAGGTTTGCATGGGGTTGGGGTATCGTGTGTTAACGCGTTGTCCGATCATCTGAAGGCTACGGTTTTCAGAGAAGGAAAAGTGTATGAGCAGGAGTATGAAAGAGGAAAAGCGATGTATCCGGTTAAACAGGTTGGTGAAACCGATAAGCGTGGTACAACGGTTTGGTTTAAGCCGGACGGAACCATCTTTCAGCAGACTTTGGAGTTTTCGTATGATACGTTGGCGGCGCGTATGCGAGAGTTGGCATATCTTAACAAGGGAATCTCAATTACTCTTACCGACAGAAGGGAAACGGATAAAGACGGTAACTTCGTTGGTGAAACCTTTCATTCCAAAGAAGGATTGAAGGAATTCGTTAAGTTCCTGGACGGAAACCGAGTGCCGATTATCACCCATGTAATCAGTATGGAGAACGAAAAAGGGGAGGTTCCGGTGGAAGTTGCCCTGATTTATAATGAAAGTTATTCGGAGAATATTTTCTCTTACGTA
The DNA here is from genome assembly GCF_000498535.1 of Flavobacterium limnosediminis JC2902. Classification (GTDB taxonomy): domain Bacteria; phylum Bacteroidota; class Bacteroidia; order Flavobacteriales; family Flavobacteriaceae; genus Flavobacterium; species Flavobacterium limnosediminis. The sequence goes on from NZ_AVGG01000023.1 coordinate 54,696, forward strand.
AATAATATTAATACACACGAAGGGGGTACGCATTTGCAAGGCTTCCGTATGGGATTAACCCGTACGCTTAAAAAGTACGCGGACGCTTCAGGACTTCTTGATAAATTGAAATTCGAAATCTCCGGAGATGACTTCCGTGAAGGTTTGACGGCGATTATCTCGGTTAAGGTGGCAGAACCTCAGTTTGAAGGACAGACCAAAACCAAATTAGGAAACAGAGAGGTAGTTTCACCTGTTTCTCAGGCGGTTGCGGAGATGTTGGAGAATTATCTGGAGGAAAATCCAAATGACGCTAAAATCATTGTTCAGAAAGTAATTCTTGCGGCTCAGGCACGTCATGCGGCGAAAAAAGCGCGTGAAATGGTGCAACGTAAAACCGTTATGGGCGGTGGAGGACTACCGGGTAAATTGTCTGATTGTTCCGAGCAGGATCCTGCAAAATGCGAAGTATTCCTTGTCGAGGGAGACTCGGCGGGCGGAACGGCTAAACAAGGTCGTGACCGTGCGTTTCAGGCAATCATGCCATTGCGTGGTAAGATTCTGAATGTGGAAAAAGCAATGCATCACAAGGTGTTCGAAAACGAAGAAATCCGTAATATTTTCACGGCATTAGGGGTGACTATCGGAACAGAAGAAGATAGTAAGGCTTTGAATCTTGAAAAACTGCGTTATCATAAAGTAGTCATCATGTGTGATGCCGATGTCGACGGTAGTCACATCTCAACATTAATTCTGACGTTCTTCTTCCGTTATATGAAAGAACTGATTGAGAACGGATATGTTTACATTGCTACTCCGCCATTATACATGGTGAAAAAAGGAAATAAGAAAGAATATGCGTGGACCGATGCCCAACGTGATGAGATCTCCGAAAGATTAGGAGGAGGAACCAATATCCAGCGTTATAAAGGTCTTGGAGAGATGAACGCGGAACAGTTGTGGGAAACTACAATGAATCCGGAGTTCAGAACGTTACGTCAAGTGGGGATTGACAGTTTGGCGGAAGCCGATCGTGTCTTCTCTATGTTGATGGGGGATGAAGTTCCGCCACGTAGGGAATTTATCGAGAAAAATGCCGCTTACGCTAAGATTGATGCGTAAATCTTTTTTCTCAGCAGGGTTGTTTGTAGCTTTTTTGTGTTTTTCCAATACGGTAAAAGCACAATCTTCGCAAACTTTTCAGGACGTTGAAAATCTGCTTAATGACGCTTTGTTTTACTCGGATCAATACATAACTCCAGCTACGGATGCGGCGGTTTATCAGGCCGCTTCCGGATGGATTACTTCTCCCAAAAAACGAAAGTTGTGGGATGTGACACTGGGATTGCATTCGAATGTTTTTTTTGTGCCCAAACGCGACAGGAGTTTTGAAATAAAGAACAGTGATTTTACTTTTTTTCAGATTGAGGGAGCGACATCGGCTACCGTGCCTACCGCATTAGGGGATGATTCCCAAGTGTATTTGGTTGGTGATTTGGATGGTGAACAAATCCGTCTGAAAACTCCGGAGGGAGTGAATCAGGAAACGATATTTTATCCGTATCTCCAGGGTTCGATAGGTTTGTGGTACGGAACGGAGTTTGTGGCGAAGTTTTCTCCTAAAACCAAACTGAAAAAAGGCGATTATCAGGTGTATGGCTTCGGTTTGAAACATAATTTCAGTCAGTATTTCAAAAATCTGGAACCAAGAAAAATCCATTTATCGGCTTTGGTGGCGTATTCCAAGGAAGATATAAGTTTCGACTTCATTACGATTCCGACCCAATACGGAAGTTTGGGAATTAACCAGCTTAACGGTTTGGTTGATACCTGGCAGTTTCAGTTAAACGGTTCGAAAGAATTTAAAAACTTTGAACTGATGGGAGGGCTTATCGTTAATACCAGTAAATTTAGATATATTGTCGGGGGTGAAAAAGGAGAAATTGAAGAGTTGATTCCGTTGCAGGATATTCTGAATATGAAACTGGAAGAAATCAGTAAAACTAAAACAAATGTCATTGGGGAAATTTCCGGAAGATATCAGATTAAAAAAGTTTTTTTGCAACCGGTAATCGGATTTGGAAAATTTGTCAATACTAATTTTTCTATTCAATACGAATTTTAATATATTTAACACCTCATTTATTAATCAACCAAAAAAAATATAAAAAGATTATGAAAGTAACAATAGTTGGTGCAGGAAATGTAGGTGCTACCTGTGCGGACGTGATTTCTTACAGGGGAATCGCCAGTGAAGTGGTTTTGTTGGATATCAAAGAAGGTTTTGCGGAAGGTAAGGCTATGGATATCTCACAATGTGCCACAACAACAGGTTTTAATACACGTGTTTCAGGAAGTACAAATGATTATTCGAAAACGGCCGGAAGCGATGTGGTGGTAATTACATCAGGTATTCCGAGAAAACCGGGAATGACTCGTGAAGAGTTGATTGGAATCAATGCCGGAATTGTGAAAGGTGTGGCTGAAAATGTGTTGCAACATTCTCCAAATGCTATTATCGTGGTGGTTTCTAATCCAATGGATACGATGACATATTTGACTCTAAAAGCAACCGGATTGCCTAAAAACAGAATCATCGGAATGGGTGGTGCTTTAGATAGTTCCCGTTTTAAATATTATTTGTCAAAAGCGTTAAACAAACCGTCAAATGATGTGGACGGAATGGTAATTGGTGGTCACGGGGATACAACCATGATTCCGTTGACACGTTTAGCTTCTTATTGCGGAACTCCGGTCTCCACTTATCTTTCTCAGGAAGAAATGGACAAGGTGGCTGCCGATACGATGGTAGGAGGGGCGACTTTAACCGGATTGCTGGGAACTTCCGCCTGGTATGCTCCAGGTGCTTCAGTGGCGTATTTGGTAGATAGTATCTTGAACGATCAAAGAAAAATGATTCCGTGTTCGGTTTTCCTTGAAGGTGAATATGGTCAGGAAGATATTTGTATGGGAGTGCCGTGTATTATCGGTAAAAACGGAGTAGAAGCTATCGTGGATGTTAAACTGAATGATGCGGAAAAAGCATTGTTTGCAAAAAGTGCCGACGCTGTTCGTGTTATGAATGCGGATTTGAAATCGGTTTTAGCATAGTAATTTAACGAAATAAAAGAAGGGCTGCTTCGCGCAGTCTTTTTTTTGGATATAATTAAGAAATAAATTGGTAGATATTTTCGTAAAGTATATATTTGCTCGTTTTTGAAAAAAGAATAATTAATTTTTTATAGTAATGCAGAATAAAGGACTCATTAAATTTTTTGCAATTTTATTTGCATTGGTAAGTATTTACCAACTTTCCTTCACGGTTGTTACCAATAATATTGAAAGTAAAGCAAAGGAATTTGCTAACGGCGATTCTAAAAAAGAGCTGTTTTACTTAGACTCTATTGGGAAAGAAAAAGTGTTCTTAGGTCATACATTTAATGACGTAAGATCAAAACAAATCAATAAAGGTCTTGACCTTGAGGGTGGAATTAACGTAATTCTTCAAATCTCGGTTAAAGATGTATTGAAAGGATTGGCAAACAATTCAAAAAATCCGGTTTTTAACAAAGCGCTTGCGGAAGCAACGAAAAACAGAGAAGGGAATCAGGATTATCTTGATGCTTTCTTTATCGCTTTTGATCAGGTTTCAAACGGAACGACAAAATTATCATCACCAGAAATTTTCGCTAACAGAAATTTAAGTGAGATCAATTTTACAATGACAGATGCGCAGGTTAAAACCATCATCAGAAAAAAAGTTTCTGAGTCTGTGGAAAGTGCATTCCGAGTATTAAGAGAGCGTATCGACAAATTCGGTGTTACGCAACCTAATATTCAGAAATTAGGAGAATCAGGCAGAATCTTAGTAGAGCTTCCGGGCGCTAAAGATATCGACCGTATCCAAAAGTTATTACAAAGTACTGCTCAGTTAGAGTTCTGGGAAACGTATAAAACAGATGAAATTTCTAATTTCTTAATGGCGGCTAACGAAGCTTTAAAGAAAACAGAAAAAAATGTTGTCACTGTTGATACTGTTGCTAAAAAAGGTACTGATGTAGAATCATTATTGAAAAATAAAGCAGCTGACTCTGTAGGGACCAAAAAAGGTGAAAACCCTTTATTGGATTTGGTTAAAGGTGGCGGACAACAGGGAGGCCCGGTTTTAGCTTATTTCAACCCGAAAGACACAGCTAAAGTTAACGCTTATTTAAAAAGAGAGGACATTCGTTCTTTATTACCTGCTGAACAGCGTTTCGCTCGTTTTGCTTGGGGTAAAGTGAATTCTAAAACTCCGGATGTTGTTGAGTTGTATGCTCTTAAAACAAACAGAGATGGTGTACCGCCTTTAAGTGGTGGGGTAATTACAGATGCTTCGGAGTCGTTTGACCAAATGGGAAGGCCTTCTGTAACTATGCAAATGAACGCTTCAGGTGCTAAAGCATGGGAAGAGTTAACCGGTAAAGCATTTACACAACAAAGCAATATTGCTATTGTATTGGATAATATCGTTTACTCTGCACCAGGTGTTTCTACAGGACCAATTGCAGGAGGACGTTCTGAGATTTCAGGAGTGTTTGATGTAACAGAAACGAAAGACTTAGCAAACATCTTAAGAGCAGGTAAATTACCGGCTTCTGCAGAAATCGTGCAATCAGAAGTTGTAGGTCCGTCATTAGGACAACAGGCTATCGATAACGGTATCATGTCTTCAGTTGTTGGTTTACTATTGGTATGTTTATGGATGATCGTTTATTATGGCAAAGCAGGTTGGTATGCTAACGTAGCTTTATTAGTGAACTTATTGTTCTTATTCGGAATCTTAGCCAGTTTAGGTGCTGTATTAACATTACCGGGTATTGCGGGTATCGTTTTAACAATGGGTACTGCCGTGGATGCGAACATCATTATTTATGAAAGAGCAAAAGAAGAATTGCGTGCTGGAAAAACATTAGGTGATGCAGTTGTGGAATCATACAGCTGGAGAGGAGCAATGCGTTCCATCATCGATGCTAACGTAACGCACATCCTTACAGGTCTGATCCTTTTTATCTTCGGTACAGGACCAATCAAAGGTTTCGCAACTACGTTGTTGATTGGTATCTTCACGTCTTTATTCACGGCTATTTTCATCGCGAGAATGTTTATCGATAAAGATATTGCTGCAGGAAGAAAATTAACGTTTACAACAGGTTTGTCTAAAAACTGGTTCACAAACTTCCATTTTGATTTCTTAGGAGTTAAAAAATGGTCGTACATGATATCTGCTATTGTTGTTATCGGTAGCTGTGTTTCTTTTGCAGTTAACGGTTTGGATCAGGGTGTGGACTTCGTTGGAGGTAGAACATTCCAGGTGAAATTCGAAAAACCGGTTAACCCAACTGAGATTGCTGAAGAACTTGGTAAAGAATTCGGAGTACACGTAGAGGTGAAAGAATTTGGTAACAAAAACCAAATGAGAATTATCACTAAGTATAAAGTACAGGAAGAAGGTGTTGGAGTTGATAAGGAAGTAAACGAGAAGTTATACAACGGTTTGAAAAAATACTATTCAAACAACATCACTTACACTGAGTTCATCAACACGGCTGAGGGTAAAACCTTAGGGGTTGTTCAGGCAACTAAAGTAAGTGCTTCGGTTTCAGACGATATCAAAACCAACTCATACTGGGCGGTTTTAGGAGCTATGCTTGTTGTGGCACTTTACTTAGTGGTATCATTCCGTAAGTTCCAGTACTCATTGGGAGCTATCGCAGCTGTGGCACACGACGTTATTTTCGTATTAGGATTGTACTCGTTATTGTATAAATTCATGCCATTCCACATGGAAATGGATCAGCACTTCATTGCGGCGATTCTAACCGTTATCGGATACTCCATGAATGACACGGTAATTGTATTCGACAGGGTACGTGAGTTCATCTTAGGTAACAGAAAAGGTGATTTCAATCAAATCGTAAACGACTCTATTAATACAACCTTATCAAGAACGATCAATACCTCATTAACGATGATTATCGTATTAGGGATCATGTTCGTATTCGGTGGTGAATCCATCCGTGGATTTATCTTCGCGATGTTGGTAGGTATCGTTGTGGGAACTTACTCTTCATTATTTATCGCTACACCGGTATTGGTAGACACCATGCCAAAAGCGGATAAAAAAGAAGTGGAAAGACTTCACGCCGAAGCAAATCAGGAAGTAGAAGCATAATCAGACTTCAATATAAATTAAAAGCTGCTCATTACGGGCAGCTTTTTTTGTTTCAGGACCGAAAGGCTTGGGCTTTTTTTGCAAACGCAATTCCTGCCCTCCGTTACAATCTTTCCTTTGTTAAAGAAACAAAGAAAAGGATTTCCACTGCGGTCAGGGGTAGCGGGAATCCATTTGAATTTTTGTAATGTTCATTGTGGTAGGTTTGGGTTTTGTTCGGGCTGGTTTAAAACCCGGCCCTGGCACGTGTTATATTGCCGGTGGGGCATGATTTTGAACGCATACGGCAGAGGTGGGTTTCAAACCCGCCTCTGCAAAACCCGCCTCTGCAATAACCATCTGTGGAAATACCAGGCCATACAAAACAAAAAAAATCCCACCCGATTTGATCGGGTGGGATTTTTCATTTATAATCGTGAATTTAGATTTCTCGTTGCTTTGCCTTAAATACCAAATAAGCGCCAATAATGATAAAAGGGATACTTAGCCATTGTCCGGTAGAAAAAACGCCAAGAGCGCTCTCAAAACCACCCTGACTCTCCTTTACAAACTCCACAAGGAAACGAACCGTCCATAGCATGATCAGAAACAGTCCGAAAAGATATCCCTGTTTCTCTCTGGCGTTGGTTTTCCAATACAAAAAGAACAGTATGGCAAATACAAAAACATAACCAAAAGCCTCATACAACTGGGCAGGATGTTTTGGAACTACATGTTCCAGTAAATTGGCAAATTGCGGATTGGTTTCAATGGCTTTGTAAGCTTCATTCGGGTTTTGAATCCCTGTATTCTGAACCGCTTCCCTTGCTGTGTACTGATCTCTGATAAAACGGATTCCAAGAGGGAATTCTGTTTTATTTCCCACGATCTCCGAATTGAAGAAATTCCCCAAACGCACGAAAATAGCACCGCTTGAAACCGGAATCACGATTCGGTCCAAAATCCAAAGCAATGGTTTTTTGATTATCTTTTTGCTGTAAAAATACATCACCAGAATAATGGCAATAGCAGCACCATGACTCGCCAATCCCGCAAAACCGGTGAACTCAAATTCGGGTTGGAATCGGAATGGTAACAGGATTTCTTCCGGATGATTCTTGAAATAATCCCAATCGTAAAAGAAAACATGTCCGAGACGAGCCCCGATCAAGGTTGCAAATACGGTATAAATGAATAAAGAATCCAGTTTTTCCAACGATTGACCTTCTCTTTCGTAAATATTTTTCATGATATACCAGCCTAATCCAAAAGCGATTATGAACATCAAACTGTAAAAACGAATCATAAAAAAACCTAAATCAAGACCTTCGGAGGGATTCCAAACCATGTGTAAAGCGTGTGTCATATTGTAAGTGTATTCTTTGTATGGGTAAATATAATTATAATTGAGTAAACGAAAAGGTTAAATTTTAATTCTCCAAAATTCCAAATCTCAAATTCCAAATTCTTATTTCTAAATTCAAATTTCTGAATTTCGCTTCAAGGAACCGGGTCATAACCGCTGCCACCCCAAGGGTTGCAACTGCCAATGCGTTTGATGGCTAACCATCCGCCTTTGATAAGTCCGTGTTTTTTTAAGGCTTCCACCGTGTATTGAGAACAGGTAGGTGTATAACGACAAACACCCGGTGTATAAGGTGAAATTGCTACTTGGTAAAACCGGACCAGTAATATAAAAGGGAATATCAGGATTTTTTTCAGCATATTCTTTTAAAAAAAATGATGAAGCGCCATACTCCATCATTTTATATTTTTTTCTTTTAAATAAAATTAGAGACTGAAAGTAGTTCCCTCTTTTCCGTCTTTTAACTGTATGCCTAATTCAAGTAGATTATCGCGAATTTCATCCGATAATCCCCAATTTTTATTGGCTCTGGCTTCGTTTCGCATGCCAATCAGCATGTTGATTACGCCTTCCAGTTTGTCGTTGTTTGCTGAAAGTTCATTTTCATTCTGAAGTCCTAAAACATCGAAAACAAAAGCATGAATAGCTTTTTTGAACGTTTCCAGATCCGTTGTACTTAGACTTTCTTTTCCTTCTTTCATCAAGTTGATGTAACGCACCGCTTCAAACAATTGAGCAATCAGAATCGGGCTGTTGAAATCGTCATTCATGGCATCGTAGCAGGCTGTTTTCCATGAAGCGATGTCTAAAGAGGATTCGGTACCTGCCTGAAGGTCATTCAGATTGGCAACAGCTTCCATTAATCGGTTAAAGCCTTTTTCAGAAGCCAACATTCCTTCATTGGAAATATCCAGAATACTTCTGTAATGTGCCTGTAAAAAGCAGAAACGCACTACGCTGGGGTGAAAGGCTTTTTCGAAAAAGTTGTTTTCACCGCTAAATAATTCCATCGGAAGTATATAATTTCCGGTAGATTTGCTCATGCGTTGTCCGTTCATGGTCAGCATATTGGCGTGCATCCAGTAATTTACAGGAGATGTCCCGTTGCAGGCTTTTCCCTGTGCGATTTCACATTCGTGATGCGGGAATTTTAAGTCCATTCCGCCACCATGAATATCAAATCTTTGGCCAAGATATTTTGTGCTCATGGCAGTACACTCCAGATGCCATCCGGGAAAACCATCACCCCAAGGGGAAGACCAACGCATGATGTGAGCCGGAGAAGCTTTTTTCCATAAGGCGAAATCAGCAGCATTCTTTTTCTCATCCTGACCGTCTAAATCTCGGGTGTTAGCTAGTAATTCTTCAATATTTCTGTTGCTTAGTTCACCGTAGTTTAAACCCCTGTTGTTGTATTCCAAAACGTCAAAATAAACCGAACCGTTGCTTACGTAAGCAAAACCGGTTTCGATTAATTTCTGCGTAATTTCAATTTGTTCTAGAATATGTCCGGTAGCTGTAGGTTCAATATTCGGAGGGAGCAGGTTGAACATTTCCAAAACCTTGTGAAAGTCTACGGTATATTTCTGAACCACTTCCATGGGCTCCAGTTTTTCAAGACGCGACTGTTTCACAAAACGATCATTGTCTACATTACCGTCATCTGTTAAATGCCCGGCATCAGTGATATTTCTGATGTAGCGTACTTTGTACTCCAAATGTTTGATGTACCTGTAAATCATATCAAAAGACATGAAAGTTCTACAATTTCCCAAATGAACATTGCTGTATACGGTTGGTCCGCAAACATACATTCCTACATGACCTTCATGAATAGGGGTAAAAAGTTCTTTTTCTCCGGAAAGTGAATTGTAAATCTTTAAAGTCTGATTTTGATATAAGTGCATATATGATATGATTAAAAGATTGAAAAATTAAAAGATTAAGATTTCAACAATTAGAAAGTCGTGTCAAGTTTAATGTAATCCAAAAACTCACGACGAACCTTATCTTCTTTGAATTTCCCACCAAATTCGGCAGTTACGGTACTGCTTTCGATGTCGCGAATCCCACGTGAGTTCACACAAAGGTGTTTGGCATCGATTACGCAGGCCACATCGTCTGTGTTTAAAACTTTCTGCAATTCCTGCACGATCTGTATGGTCAAACGTTCCTGAACCTGAGGTCTTTTGGCAAAATAATCTACAATACGGTTCATTTTTGATAAGCCCACAACGGTTCCGTTGGAGATGTAAGCCACATGTGCGCGACCTACAATTGGCAGTAGGTGATGTTCACAGGTAGAATAAATGGTAATATTCTTTTCCACCAACATTTCACCATACTTGTATTTGTTGTCAAAAGTGGAGGAACTTGGTTTTTTATGCGGATGAAGTCCACCAAAAATCTCTTTAACAAACATTTTAGCCACACGGTTTGGTGTACCTTTTAAACTGTCGTCTGTAAGGTCTAAACCTAGTGTTGTTAATATACTTTCAACATCCTTTTTGATAAGGGCTATTTTTTCGTCGTCAGATTTATCGAAAGCATCAGAACGTAAGGGAGTTCGGGCAGAGGTGCCTATGTGATTTTCTCCTAATTGATCGTTCAAATCGTCGTTGTGAATCATTATGGATATTTTGGATTAATGAATTTATCACGCAAAGATAATTAATAAATATCAAATGCAGATTATCGGCAAATGGAATAATAAATGGGATGAAAGGTATATTTTTTTATTGAATTTGTAACAAAAAAAGCTATTTACGTGTTAAAAAAAACATTGCAAATCGCAGTGTTCGCGGCGCTTCGTGTGGATTTTTGTGATAAAAACAAATATTTTTATCATTTTGTTTTTTTTAATCACAAACTTTTGCATATTTGTTAATTAACAAAACTTTAATAATTGTTCATTTTTTCCGATGGGCAAGTGATCAGTTTTAATTTTTAAAAACCATCCCGAATAGTATAAAATTAAATTATCTGCTATGAGAAAATTATTTGTTGTAATACTGTCTCTTTTTGTGTTAACAATTTCGGCACAGTCAAATTCCGGTAAAAATCAAAGTCGGAAGTATTCTGAAGAACAAGTAGAATTATTTATCCGCGAAGTTTTTCAGGATAAAGCCGATGAACTTGTTTTTAAATCCTCTGGCGGGAGACTGGAAATGATTACGGATTTTTTGCAAAACAGGACTAGTGTTGTCTATGCTCCTGAGTATAGGGGCAAAAAATTCAAAGCTCTGTTTGATTTTAAACTTTCCAATAAATATAATCCGAAACTGGAAAGAGATCTGAAAGTTTCAGTGTCAAGCTTTAATCCTCTTAAGTATGAAATTCCCATGTTTCCTAAAAATAAAGAATTGTATAGGATAGGAAATACCGATTACCTATTAATAATTACCCCAATTACAGCTATAAACTAAAAGCGTATGAAAAAAATTCTACTCCTTTTAATTCTGATTTCATCTTCAGTTTTTTCTCAAAATTACAATATGCAAAACGGGACATTTTCAACATGTTCCGGTACCTTTTATGATTCAGGGGGTAATGGAGGAAATTACTCCGCTGATGAAAATTTTCAGATAACTTTTAGTCCTTCAACACCGGGAACTTATGTTCAGTTGCAATTTACTTCGTGGGATGTTGAAGGCGAACCATGGGATTTTATGACGATATATGAAGGAACCGGCACAGGAGGTACTGTTATCGGAACCTATGGCGATACGTCCCCAATTTGCGGAGGTATGACAGTGGCATCAAGTCATCCGTCCGGTAGTATTACTATTACATTTGAATCGGATTCCAGTGGTCAATATGGAGGTTGGGCTGCAACTATTTCATGTAAAGCCACTCCTGGAGGATTGCCGGCTTCAGTTCCGCCTAATTCGTTATGTTCGGGGTCTGATCCCTTTTGTGCTGATGCGGGACCTTTGCAGTTTCCTAACGTAAGTGGTGGTTGTGTTCCGGATGCTCCTGCTGTTGTTACAGCAAATACTTGTTTAGGTTCGGCGCCAAGACCAGCCTGGTATTATTTGGAAATTGACCAACCTGGACCTTTGAATTTACAGATATCGCAAACAACTGGTCCAAACGGAACCGGTATGGGGCTGGATGTGGATTTTGCAATTTGGGGACCATTTGCAAATCAAGCAGCTGCTTGTGCCGATTTTACACAAGGAGATTGTACGGGTGATCATGCCTGTACCGGTAATGTAGTTGATTGTAGTTTTAGCGCCTCGGCGACAGAAACCGCGACCATACCAAATGCTCAGGTGGGCGAGATATATATGGTTGTGGTAACCAACTATGATGGTGCTGCAGGATATATCACGATGACACAAACAAATTCGGGCGCAGGTGCCGGCTCTACTGATTGTTCAATTGTATGTCCTACTGCTTCAGGTACTAATCCTACATGCGGCGGCTCAAATGGTTCAATAACAATAGATGGTTTAGATCCGAGTACTTCTTATACTGTTACTTATTCAGATGATGGTACACCGGTTTCCGTTACACTTGCAAGTAATGCAGCAGGTCAGATTATTATTTCCGGATTGGATGCGGGGAACTACACCAATATTGTTACTAATTTCCCCGGATGTGCAGCAGCAGTTTCAAATATTGTTTTGTCAGGAGGAGGAGCGCCTGCTTCTTTGGCAAGTGTAACCTCTACTTCACCAATCTGTTCAGGAAGCAATGCTGTATTTAATTTGACGGGAACTCCTAATGCAACGGTAACTTATAATATTAATGGAGGGAGTTCTGTAACAACCACCTTAAGTGGTGTGGGAACATCAATCATTACCGTTCCGGCGGTTGTAGCGAATACTACCTTTAATGCTATTTCAATTGCATCTGCAGGTACTCCGATAACTGGAAATGGGTTGTCCGCATCCGGCGGGAACAGTGCCGCTAATGTGTCCGGAGTTATTTCGGCATTAGGTGCTGCAGCTTCAGCGGTTAATTGTGCTTCTGTTGATAATACCAATTCCGTATTAACGATAACACTCCAACATACGGTTCCTGCCGGAACTTCTATAACCATTAGCATTGCCAGAGATACTAATGCAGGTAATGTTACTATCTCAGACGGAACGGCAAGTACCACATTTAGTGCTGGACCAAATGATGTGTTACAACAAATCACCTTTGTTACCGGAGTGGCTACAAATACGATTACTATAACAAGAACCGGAGGTGTAGTTTGGATTGATGGTGTTCAATATACTTTTGCACCAGCTGGATGTACGGTAGCTTTAGCTGTATCTAATACGGTGGTTGTTACAGCAAGCCCAATCATTACCCTGACA
>NZ_AVGG01000024.1 GCF_000498535.1 Flavobacterium limnosediminis JC2902
ACACCAAAAAAATCAGTGAAATTTTGTAGAATATATATTAACAACGGTACAGTTTCAGTTTCATTACCCATTCTCTTCAGAACCAGGCAGATTAGCCGTCATGAAAGGCAACGTAAAATAAAAAGTACTGCCGGAATCAGACCCGGACTCAACCCATACCTTCCCGCCCAGATTCTCAATGCTTTTTTTCACTATGGCCAGTCCCATCCCGGTTCCTTCGTACTCATCATCGGTGTGCAGGCGCTGAAAAATGACGAATATCTTTTCCGAATATTCCTCATCGATACCGATCCCGTTGTCTTCAACCGAAAACAGCCACTTGTTGTTAAGTCGCAAAACCGAAACCCGAACGGTAGGCTTTACTCCTTCCTTGCAATACTTAAGAGAATTGCCTATCAGATTCTGGAACACCTGCTGCATCGGTGAACGGTGGGTGAAAATTTTCGGCAAAACGCCATACTGAATAATCGCCCGCTTCTCACTGATTGTTTGTTGGAGCGTCCCGCAAACCTCATCCAATAAAACATTCAGATCAATTGTTTCCGGTGGGTCACTGTATTTGCCGACCCGTGAAAACTCAAGAACATCAAGTATAATGGAACGCATCCGTTTGGCACCATCCACAGCAAAACGGATGTACTGCTTTCCTTTCTCGTCAAGCAAATCAGCGTATTTCCTTTCTATTTGCGATAAAAAAGAAGACACGGTGCGAAGCGGTTCCTGAAGATCATGAGAGGCGATATAGGCAAATTGCTCCAATTCCTTGTTGGATGCGGTAAGTTCCTGAGCCCGGTTCTCCAACTCACGGTTAAGCCTGTCCAGAGCATTGGTTTTTTCATCCACAAGCATCTGCAACCTTTGAGGCTGTATGGAAAGATGCCACAAAAAAACAGCAAACAGCAGTGAAAACAACAATCCCATAAAGGAAAACTGCAGGGCCCGGCTAAGGTAATCAGAATGCCTCAGTTTAGCATAAACATCCCAATCACCTACCGCAAGATGATTTTTGTAAAACACCCCTTCATTAAAATCCTTCCGACTTTCAAACATCTGGTTATAGTTTGCTGTACCACCTCCGGATTTAACCAACTGATACATATAGGTATCGTTCATTCCGGTGTTGTCCGTTCCAATGGCTTTCAGTAATTTTTCCTTGCGGATAATAACGGCCGAGAAGCCCCAGAATTCATTGTTTCTGTAAACCGGCAGTCGGCCAATGATGCCCTCACCACCTTGCTTCAGACGGATAGGGCCTTCAAAATAAAGTTGCCTTCTTTTTAAGGCTTTCATTGCCTCCTTCCGGTGCGCCGAATCATTAAGTACCGAATAGCCTATAACAACCTCATTCCCCTTTAAAGGATACGTTTTTATAATGGTATTATCCCTTACCAGCTGTAAGGCATCAACAAAGTCATTTTGACTGATCAATTCTCCGGACACCCTTTCAAAATAAGCATCGACCAGGTGCTGCTCAATCAGAAAAGCCAGAATTTTGGAAGCGTTAATACTTTGATTGATAGCATCTTCAAGCTGATTCTTAATGTGCTCCGCTTCCTTTTTAACCAATAAGAATTCGTATTCCTTTTCAACCACATAAATACGGTAGGCAATGCCCTGGGTAATCAGTAATGACAATAAAAAAACAATCCACACCGTTCGGTTGGGTCTTGTCTGTAAAAGATCGCGAAGGATTTGTATCAATACTTTATTCATAATCATTTAACCCGTTGGGCACAATTCGTTTTTATCTTTTTCAACTATATCCCTTATCTCTTTTCTCTTTTCCCTTTTCCCTTTTCCCTTTCCACTATCCACTAACTACTAACAACTAACAACTAACAACTATCACTAATCACTTAGGCAGTGTAAAATAAAACGTACTCCCTTGTCCTTCTTCCGATGCCACCCATATTTTTCCTCCCAGATTATCCAGGATTTTCTTCACGATGGCCAAACCGATACCGGTTCCTTTGTACTCCTCTCTGACATGAAGTCGCTGAAAAAGGATGAATATTTTTTCATGATAATCCTTGTCAATTCCGACACCGTTATCCTTAACGGAAATCTGCCATTCATCAGGATATTCTTCTGCCGTCACCTCAATCACCACCGGTACGTTAGGTCTGCTGTATTTCAAGGCATTCCCGATCAGATTCTGAAACACCTGCAAAATCGGAGACCGGTAAGACGTGATAACCGGAAGATGCTGAAAATGTATTGAAGCCTGCTTTTCCAAAATCAGTCGGTGTT
This sequence comes from Flavobacterium limnosediminis JC2902, assembly GCF_000498535.1. Classification (GTDB taxonomy): domain Bacteria; phylum Bacteroidota; class Bacteroidia; order Flavobacteriales; family Flavobacteriaceae; genus Flavobacterium; species Flavobacterium limnosediminis. The sequence goes on from NZ_AVGG01000024.1 coordinate 2,251, forward strand.
GCAGTTGACAAACTTCCTGTACGATTTCATTTAAATCAACCTTATTCTTGCTTTCATCGTATTTCCCTACTCTTGAAAATTCCAAAATATCCAGTATAATCTGACGCATGCGAAGCGAACCATCAACCGCAAAATGAATGTACTGATTCGCTTTTTCATCCAACTGATCGCTGTATTTTCGCTTCAGTTGGGTTAAAAAACTTGTTACCATACGAAGGGGTTCCTGCAAATCATGGGAAGCCACATAGGCAAACTGCTCTAACTCCTTATTGGAAATCATCAGTTCATTGGTTTGTTGTTCCAATCGGGCATTCAGATTTTTAAGTGATTCCTCATATTCCCTGCGATAGGTAATGTCAGTCATCGCACCAATCATACGTATCGCTTTGCCGTTTTTGTTTCTGATGATAGCCCCCCGGTCGAATACATAAACATTTGTACCGTCTTTTTTCGTCATACTGTACTCCATCTCCCAATGATTCGTTTTCGGATCAGTGATGGCTTTAGTGACGTTCTCGGTAATTTTCTCAATATCATCGGGTGAGAAATGGCGTTTTCGGAACACATCCGAATCAATTCCCCTTTCCAGCTTATAGCCCAAAAGTCGGTCGAAACCTTCACTGCGGTAAAAGTCATCTGTTTGAATATCCCAATCCCAGATGGCATCATTGGTGGCTTCGGTCACTTTTTCAAAACGCTTGTTCGATTCCCGGATTGCTTCCTCAGCAGTTTTCCGGATACTGATATCCTTAAAATAAACAGACAACCCCTTTTCGGAAGGATAGGCACTTATTTCAAACCATTGGTTAAGGGGAGGATAATAGTCTTCAAAATGCACAACCTCTCCTTTTTGCATAGCCCTGCTGTACTCGATATGGGATTTGGACCCTACCGATTCGGGAAAACTGTCCCAAAGAGATTTTCCGATGACTTCTTCCCTTTTTCTGGAGAGTACTTTTACCGCCTCCTTATTCCAATACGTCACTGTCCAGTCCCTGTCAACCGCAAAAAAGGCATCGCCTATACTTTCAAGTATGTTATTGCGCTCTTCAAATAATTTCTGAAGGTTAATTTCGGTGATTTTCTGGTTGTGAATGTCCTGAAAACTTCCGTACAAACGCACACACTCATCGTCGGAATACTCAGCATTACCGATGCAGCGAACCCATCGCTCATTACCCTTTCCGGTAATTATAGGCATTTCAAAATCAAAAGTCTCCCGTTTTTCTATAGCCGTCTTTACTTTGCTACGAACCTCCTCCCTGACATCTTCACGGAAAAAGTTCAAAGCCGAAATCGTATCAGGCTGAAAATCATCAGACACCTCATGAATGGCTTTGGTCATCGGCGACCAGTAAAGAACATCATTCACCGGATCTACTTCCCAGCCTCCCACACGCGACAATTTCGAGGCAGTCTCCAGTAATCCCTGCAATTCGATAACTTCGGTCACATCCCGGCCGTAGGCAAAAACATGACGCTCATCACCGAAAACTTCCGAAGAGCTCCAGGAAATGGAACGATACCGGCCGGACTGGGTCCTATAACGGACAATGGAATTAAAAACCCTACCCTTGCTGGCAATGGCTTCCGAATATTCGGCAACAGACCGCTCAAGATCATCAGGATGTATGAAAGTATCAAAAGGTTTTCCGGTTATCTCACTTTCGTCATAACCAAGCAGACTGCAAAATGCCGGGTTAACCTTAACGAAATGCCGCTCGGGTGAAACAACCGCCATAATTTCCGGAGCACTGTGAAACAACAGGAACATTTCTTCCTCCTGCTGCTTTCTTTTAATCTCATCACCCAGATAAAACTGAAGCGTCTCATAATGATTGAGAAAAAGTTTTGAAAAAAAATCTTCGGTATCTGCCGAAAAAACCAGAACACCAACTACTCGGTCCTTATCAAAAAGCGGAATTCCCATGGCACTTTTAAGTCCGGCCTTCTCGGCTGACTCCTTGCGCCTGAACAACGGGTTCCTGTCTATGGCATCCCATATTTCAATGTGTCCTTCCTGCCATACGTAACCAGGTAACCCTTCCCCTTTTTCCAGTCTTCTGACATGACTCGCTTTGAAAAACTGCTCCCCTTTATTGCTTTGAGCGTATTTTGACGTTATGTTAAGATGCTTGCCGTCGGTACTGCCAAGCCAGATTTCAGCGGTTTGAAATCCGCCCTGAACAGTCAGATATTCCAGCACTTCGGCCAGAATCTGATTCAGAGCGACCTCTTTCTTGAAAATCTGTGACACCTGATGCTGCTGTTCCTTTTGCATTTCATCCAGCCTGACACTTGAGACGTCCTTCAGTACACCGATAATACGAAGAGGCTGTCCGTCTTCATCTCGGATCAGATGACCTATTTCCTGCACAAAGGCATAAGTTCCGTCTGCCTTTCTGAAACGGAACTCTTTAGTCCAATGATACTGGCTGGTATCGGCTAAAAAATCAGCCCACTCTTTTTTAATTCTCGGGATATCGGAAACATGCGTTAGTTCATTCCAGTCGGCATTCCTAAAAACACTTTTATTTTTAGCGTACCCGAAAACGGTGTAAAAGCTCTCACTCCAGTAAACCTGATCTTTAAGGATGTCCCATTCATAAATGGCATCCTGTGAAGCTTTGTTGATGAGTTCGTACCGCTCGTTATTCTTCCGGATATCATTAAGATACTCAAATTTTTCGATAAGTGCCGACAGTAATCGAAGGGAACGTTCTGTCCCTTGTTCCTCAATAGCATTGGGCGTTCGGGGTGTGGCATAATAATAAGCAACAGTGGCGACTACTTTACCGTCCGAATTGAATATCGGATAAGACCAGCAGGCTCCGAAACCATATTTTTCAGCCAGTTTTTTATAATCTTTCCAACGGATATCAGTAGAAATATCAGTTACAACAACCTTTTCCTTTAAATAGGCTGCCGTACCGCAGGATCCGGCATTGTTGCCAATCAGCATCCCCTCGATCGTATTAACATAATCGGTAGGTAGGGAAGGAGATGCCAGATTTTCAAGCCTGTTGTTTCTGATGCGCATCATCGAAGCCCTCATATCAGGAAAAAGGTGTTCAAGTTTTCCGATATAAAAAGTAATCACATCTCTGATTTTCACCTCATTGGACATACTGTATTCCATGATTTCCTTTTCAAGGATATCAAATTGACGGTAATAATATTCTGCGGTAACATCCTTAATCGCCCCAACAGACCTGTAAGCCATTCCGCTTTGATCTCTCAGAATGATGGCCTGATCCCTCACATGGGCAATGGCTCCATCCGACTTAATCATACGGTACTCGTAAATCCATTTTTCCTGATTTATATCTTCAAGAGCCCCAAAAAAACTGTCGAGAACATGGGAACTGTCAGCAGGATGCAGGTGCTTTTTGTAGATTTCAAAATTCTCGTGCATTGCTTTACTTTCGATACCGAAATTTTCTTTGAAACTCTCGTTCATAAAAAGTTCACCATTAACAAGGTCAAAATCCCAAATACACTCGGAACCGGCTTTCATTAACAATTCGGAGCGCTCATTACTGCGGTTGAGTTCATTTTGCATAGTAACCTGATCCGTAATATCCATGCTGTTAACCACAATACCACCGATGGTCTCGTCATCAATAAGGTTTGAACCAACGCTTTGAAAAAAACACCAGTCCCCGTTTTTGTGCTTAAAGCGATAAATCGATGATTTAACCCTCTTTTCCGAAAGCAGTCTGGTATAGTCCGATTTGATTTGTGCCACATCGTCCGGGTGAATATAATTGAAAGCGTTTTTACCCAGCAATTCTTCTTCCGTATAACCGACATTATCGGGATAATTGGGGCTGACATACAGGTAAACACCCATTGGATCCAAAATGGACGTAATATTGGCACCTTGCTGCACCAAAGCCTTAAAGCGCTTCTCACTAAACGCTAATTTTTCCTGGGCCGCAACCTGCTCCGTAACATCCTTCAGGGAAACCACATAACTGGACGCTGCCTCCTCGGCAAAAAACATTTTTGCCGTATCGCATTCGAGTATCAGCTTATCGATCCCTTTTTCTTTTCTGGTTCTTGCCATAGCGAAACCTGCTTAAATATTTAATAGCACCTCATTAAGGCACAATTCATTTTTGTTTCTTGTCTATTGTCTTTTCTGCCGCTCCTACCTGTCCACTGAGACTGTCCACTGAGACTGTTCACTAAGACTGCTCACTGAGACTGCTCACTGAGACTGCTCACTGGGACTGCTCACAACTTCACTTCCCCTTCTTCCTAGGAATCACGATTTCCGATTTCCCTCCCTGCAGCACATTATCCGTTACCCTGCTTATAATGGCGGCTCTCAGTTCCTCTTCCGAATAATTCAGTTTGGAGGCATACTCCTGCACCAGCTTATCAAACGATTTGTTTTCTTTAAACATATCCAAGGTATTGGTCAGCACCAGCAGGCTGTCGGGCGCAAACTGAAGGATACTTTCAATCGTTCGCAGTAATTTCTGCTGTTCCTTTATCAGCTGATTGCGTTGGGATACATCCACTCCTACTCCATAAATACACTTCTGACCTTTATAAGTAAATTTCGAAGCCAAAAAAAGCATCGGACTTCGGACACCCGACTTCGAAATGAAATCCGTTTCAACCTCACTATAGCCCTCATGAACTACGGTCTTAAGATGCCCGGTTAGCAATTCAACCTGCGAACTGTCGAAAAAATCCCAAGGCATCAGCTGCTCCATATCGGCATCGGTATACCCACTTACCTGGGTTAACTTTTCATTCCACAAAAGAAACTTTCCCTCCTCATTAAACAGGAAGATAACATTAGGCAAGTGCTGTATGAGTTGTCGGTTTAAATTTCGCTCATCCTCCAGTTTCCGCTGGATTTCCTTATACTCTGAAACGTCAGTCAGAAGTCCGCGCAACAGAATCGGCTTGCCGTTTTCGGATATGACCGTCACCCTGTCCTGCAACCAGATATAACGCCCTGATTTGGTAAGCATCCGGTATTCGAAGGTATGATCTCTTCCCATAAGGGTTTCCGTGTGACAAAAATGAATGGCCGTCTCCCTGTCATCCGGATGGATATGGTTTTGCCAGAAGAAAGGCACGGTAAGCCATTCCGAGGGAGAATATCCTAGAATACGCTCTACCTGTTTACTGACGTAAGTGAACTCAAAAGTGGTGGCATCGGCTTCCCAGAGAACACCTTCGATACTTGTGGACACGATTTCAGCCAGCGATTGAACCGACTGCAGTTCCTGATTGGCTTTCATAAAATCGGTAACATCCTGATGAACACCTATTAGCTTGATCGGCTTATGGTTCGCATCGGATATGACTTTTCCCGAAGAACGGATATGTTTAAGGCTGCCGTTTGCGGTGACGAAACGATTTTGCAGACTGTATTCTTTTCCGCTGGTGACCGCTTCATTCATTTGGGCAACAGTTGCCGCCCTGTCTTCCGGGTGAATCACTTCAATTCCTTTATCGTAATCTAAAACAAGGGATTGCGGTTCAAGACCTAAAAGAGCATACACCCCGTCAGACCAGTAAAATTCTCGGGTTTGCAGATCCAGTTCCCAGCTGCCGGTTTTGGCAAGAGCCTCCGTTTGTCGCAGCAGGAGTGCTTCGCTGCTGTCAGTCCTCTCCCGACTGTTAGTAATTTTATTTTTTCGTAGCATAGGAAATCGGCTGTTGATGTATAATCTGTCTTATGAAAACATCGGAATAGTGTTAAAATGAACAAGGTAAATGTATTATTTTTTTTGACAGTATGAAAATCAACACCCCTTCCACTTGCTCAAAAAGCCAATAAGTTACACATAAACCATTCTTTTAAAACCCTTTTCCGTAACTAGAAATACTTAAAAAAACATAAACTATTCATAATAATTAATTTCAAAAGCTAAACATTCCGCAAACAAAATCGAAAATCAATTAAAAAAAACAACTATTTTAGAGTTTTTACAGCGCAAAACCACGGAAAAAGCAGAGTCATAGGGTATTCCTTAAAACCGTACACTTATTAAACCATTCATCCCAGTTATTAAGCGGTAGTTTACCTCTCATAAAAGCCTAACGATATTTGTTTTAAAGTTTTGAAAATCAGATTAAAAACTGCTCAAAACAAATACACTGCTTATGAAAACGCAATTACACTTTAATGATTTAAAAATCCTACTTTTAACAATAGCCACACTGTTGTTTCAGGATCTGGAAGCGCAGTGTACCGACAGCTTTATAAGACCCTCCGACGGCTTTCAGCTTCAGGGATGGTCCCCGAGATGTCATAACGGAACTGATGGGGAAATCCGCATAACCGGAATTTCAAGCACAGTGGGTTCCGGTAATTTCACCAATCAGGGATATGCCGTTCGCATTTTATCCGGACCGGGCGCTCCCGCAACCCTTCCGATGCCTTCAAATGCCGCAACATTTACCGTACCGGGGCTCGCTGCCGGAACATACGTGTTGGACATCATTGACCAGTGTGGTGGAAACAGTGCTGATAAAACAGTGACACTTACAAACCCTCCGCTAAACAGCACTTTAACATATTCGATATTTTATCTGAAAGAAAAAATCACCAACACCGCCGTTACGGGATGTGGCAATACACTGAAATTCAAATTGGATTTTAAATCATCAACAACAGCCGGAAACGTCACCCATGTTTTCACCAACAGTACCGGAAATACAATGACGTTTACCAAAGCAATAAATCGCTCACAAGCGGCAACGGCTAATACCTACAGTATGGAAATCACACTTCCTACAGCTTTCTTCAACGGGCAAAACGTTACGTACACGAGTTCTAACCAATGCGGGCCCCTTCAGGGAGGCACATTGACCTTACCCACAACAAACGACATGGTCTACGGCACACCTTCCATTGCAGAAACGGCCGATCCCCAAGACCAGTGCCGTATTGGCTATGACATTAAAGTCTTCAGGAATTTCATGACAAATCCCGTTACGGTCACCGTGGAGGAAACTGCAAACCCCGGAACAACACCACTCAATTTCCTGGGACAACCGATAAATCCGTCTACCATAAACCTCCTTCACCTGAATTCGGCTCCTATGAACATGGCAACTATTATCCCGTTAGGATTAAAATACAACACGGACTACACCCTTACTTTTACTGATGCCTGCGGACTGACGGTGACCAAAACAATGGTACAGACAGTCACTCCTTTTAATCCTACGGTTAGCTGCATAACAACTCCCTCAATCGCAGATGTATCCGGATATTTCGATGATACTGCAATAATAAGATTTAACAGTGTTGCCATTTCCAGCAACGCGGTGGGACCTTTGACACTTACAATAAATTCAGGCCCTTCAAATTACACAACTGCTTCGGGAAGCGGAAACCCAGTGACCTCCGGGATCATTCAATACCCTTATACGATTACGGTTGGATCACCTTTTTCAAACGAATATATAGCCAAAGACAACATCCGAACATTTCCAACGGGTTCATACAACATCACTATAACGGATGCCTGCGGAAAAAGCAGCACATCAAACTACAATGTAACCTGCCGCAGAAACCACACCATAACACATTCCTTGCAAACGTGTAATACCGTGACCCAGGAAAACATCGGTATCAAACTGAATGTCCCTAAAGCACTTTTAGGAACAAGGGTTTCCATCTACAAAGCCGATGGAAGTATAGCAGTGACAGGAATCATAAATTCCGGAAATCCTTTCTATTACGTTGCCTCCTCTACACAGGGAACACTGAATGTCAATCTGCCAAACAACACGGAATACTATTTCAGATACGGTGGGGTAAACGAAAGCGGAAACATAACCGAGCCTACCCAGTTTGGTGGCGTTGGTGCTCTTCCGAGATTACAGGGAGGCTATCTGTATGAGTACCGTTTCAGGGCAGAATTAAGACCGTTCCGTTTCGAAGCCATTGAGGCCTGTGGCACCTCCGCAACCATAAGAGCCACCGGAGGAACCGAACCTTACACCTTCTCCATTCTGGACGGCACTGGAAATGCCCAATTGTTCCCGAATCAAAGTTCGGCATCTTTTTCCGGCTTATCCGTCGGAACAAATTACACCGTCAGAGTAATCGATGCCTGCGGAAGGGAATTCACCCAACAGTTCCGCGTCGCTCCGCTTCCCGTACCTTCTTTAGGAACCATGGCACAACCTACATGCCAAACTAACTCAGGAAGTGTAACAATAAACAACCTGCCGTCCGACTGGACCATCACAAAAAATCCGGACAACCTAACCTACAGCGGAACAACAACCGCGTTTACAATAAATGGTTTGACTCCGGGTAGCTATACTTTTTCGGTTCGTGACAACATCACATTATGTGCAGAAAACCAGTCTTTAAACGTAACAATAAACCCGGTACCGGCTTGCCCGATAACAACAAACGACAACAGCGATTATACCACAGGCACACCTTTTACCGTAAATGTTTTGCAGAATGATACTACCGGAGCTGCAGTAAATCCGGCAACGGTGAGTTTGGCTCTACAATCAAACAGTACAAATGTAGTGAGCAACAACGGCTTCATACTGAGCATGGACATTCTGGGTGAAGGAACCTGGTCCGTAAACAGCACAACCGGACAGATTACTTTCCAACCATTTCCGGCATTCACCGGAACACCTTCCGCAATAGAATACAACGTACAGGATTTTAGCGGAAACACCAGCAACAATGCAACCATTACAACGGATCGGCTTCCGATTGCCGTAGACGACAGCAATCAGTACACTCAGGGAATTCCGGTTTCCGTAAACATTATTAACAACGACACCTTGGGAGACAATGTTGACCCGTCAACAATCAGTCTGGTATCCGTAACGATAAACCCAAACGCTCCTGATTTTAATACACAGATAATCCAAATTTCAGTTCCGAATGAAGGTACCTGGTCTGTAAACACCATAGCCGGAACGGCCACATTCACACCGCTTGCTGGATTCAACGGGGTTCCTTCGGCACAACAATACAGGGTTAAAGACTTTGAAGGCAACCTGTCCAATATCGCGTTTATCCGTTTAACCCCTACTTGCGCATTCGAAATCACTTGCCCAACCTTCCCCACAACTACGGTGGCTTGCTACGAAAATATCCCAACGGCAACACAGTTGACTGAAGCTGAATTTGAAGTCTTGGGCAACGCAAACGGCAGCATCGGAAATACCCCGTGTGGCATCATCGAAATAACGGCTACCAATTCGCCTTATTTAGGTTGCAATACTGATGTTACGAGAACATATGTCATTACCGAATATCAGGACACCAATGCAAATGGAGTAAGGGATGCAGGGGAAAACACAATTCTGAATACCGTAAATTGCACCCAAACCATCCGTGTAAACGACACTACGGCACCTGTTTTCAACGAAACACTGCCGACTAACTTAACATTGGAATGCAACGCCGGCATTCCTAATCCGGTTACCCTGACAGCCACAGACAACTGTAATTCGGCCACGGTAACTTTTGAAGAAGAAACAACAAACGGAACTTGTCCCGGAAATTCGGAAATCATCAGGACATGGAGGACAGCGGATGCGTGTGGAAATGAAAACACCCACATCCAAACCATTAGTATTTTAGATACAACGCCTCCGGTATTCACAGGCAACCTGCCACCAAATCAAACCTTGGAATGCGGTAACATCCCGACGGCTCCGACACTTACCGCCACAGACAGTTGCGGAGAAGTAACCGTAACTCTGGAGGAAACCGAAGTGGAAGGAAGCTGCAAAAGCAGATACGAACTGATAAGAACCTGGACAGCTACCGACGCTTGTGGAAATACTGCCACACACACACAAACCTTAAACCTGAACTGCCACGTTAAGGTATTCAACGCGGTATCACCTGATGGAGACGGAAACAATGATGTTTTTTACCTTGAAGGGATTGAATGTTTCCAGAACAATTCCGTTGAAATTTTCAACCGATGGGGTGCTAAAGTGTTTGAAACTCAGGGATACGACAATACCTCAAATGTCTTCAGAGGCAAATCAGAAGGAAAAAATACCGTTTCTAAAAATGAGGACCTGCCAACCGGAACCTACTTTTACATTTTGCGTTACGACTTCAGCGCAGACGGCCTTCAGAGCGAAAAAATAGAAAAAACAGGGTATTTATATGTTGTTAACAATTAGAATCATGAAAGTACTGTTAAAGAAAACATTTGGTTTCGCAATCACCCTGTTGTGCTTTGGATTTTCGCTATCCGGCTTTTCGCAGCAGGATGCTCAATACACCAACTACATGTACAATACCACGCTGATTAATCCCGCCTATACCGGAACAAGGGAAGTCATGAGCATGTTCGCATTACACAGGTCACAGTGGGTCGGACTTGACGGAGCTCCCGTTACAAGCGCCGTTTCAGCCCACACTCCTCTTGGTCAGTCCAATACAGGATTAGGGGTATCATTCGTGAACGATCAGATCGGACCTTCCGTGGAAAACACTATCTCGGTGGATTTTGCCTATAGGATTCCGACAGGCTTAAGCACCTTGTCCTTCGGGATAAAAGGTTCCGCAAATTTGTTGAATGTCGACTATCGCAAGCTGGCCATTCACGACATTGCCGACCCAAAATTTCAGAATAACGTAGACAATCAGTTTTCCCCGAACGTGGGTGCAGGTTTGTATTGGTATTCCGATAATTATTACCTGGGAGCATCGGTTCCGAATTTCCTCGAAACGAAACACTACGATGACAACGCTTCCGCCACGGCTAAAGAGCGCATGCACTATTATTTTATGGGAGGCTATGTTTTCGATTTGAATGACAACCTGAAATTCAAACCGGCCTTTCTGACCAAAATGATAACAGGTGCACCGCTTCAGGTGGATCTGACGGCAAACTTCATGCTTCATGACAAATTCGTAATCGGAGCATCCTACAGATGGGATGCAGCTGTCAGCTTCTTAGCCGGGTTTCAGCTCTCCAAAAAATTCTTCCTGGGTTACAGTTACGACACCGAATCAACACAACTCGCGAATTACAACTCGGGTTCACATGAAATATTTTTGAGATTTGAGCTGTTCAGAAAACAGGAAAAAATTTATGCTCCCCGATTTTTCTAATCTTTACGTTTATGAAAAAAAACTACCTCTTAGCCCTTTTGCTTATTACAACAGCTGCAATGTCCCAAAAAACACTGCTAAAAAAAACAGACAGTGCCTTTGAGAACCTTGCCTATATGGATGTGGTTAAAATTTATGAAAAAGCGGTACAGAAAGGGTACGGCACCCCGGAAATCTACCTGAAACTGGGGGATGCCTATTATTTTAATGCCGATTACCCAATGGCCAATAAATGGTATGCCAAAGCAATGGAAACGGAATCTCCGGTCAGTCCAGAATACTGTTTCAGGTATGCGCAATCACTGAAATCAGTCGGAGAACTTCAGAAAGCAAACGAATACCTGAAAAAATTTTCGGAATTGAAAAGTGGCGACTCCCGGGGAATCCGATTCAATGAACAAACCGGAGCTTCCTTCTCAAACCACGACGAATACATTCTGAAGGATGCCGGAATCAACACGGAATACAGCGAATACGGCACGGCTTTCTGGAACGGAAATTTGGTTTTCACCAGTAGCAGAAAAGACCAAAACCGTACAACGCAGATTCACCAATGGACGAATCAGCCTTTTACCGACCTGTTCCTCTCCGAAGCTATTACGGAAAACCAACCGGGAACGGTCCTGAATTTTGATGCAGTAATCAATTCGAAATTAAACGAATCAACTGCTGTTTTCACAAAAGACGGAGCAACCGCTTACTTCACCCGCAACAGCAGTAACGAAGGGAAAAAGGATCGGAACGGCACTAAAAACAGTTACCTCAGAATTTACAAAGCAACTTTTCGCAACGGGAAATGGGACAATACAATCGAATTACCCTTTAACGGTTCGGGGTTCAACTGCGCCCATCCGGCTTTAAGCGGCGATGAAAATAAATTATACTTTGCTTCAGACAGACCCGGTACCCTTGGGCAATCCGATATTTATGTGGTAACGATACACGAAAACGGAACCTACAGCGACCCGGTCAATCTGGGAAAGACCATCAATACCGAAGGACGGGAATCCTTTCCGTACATAACACGAAACGGAGACCTGTGTTTTGCCTCCGACGGTCATCCGGGCATGGGAGGACTCGATCTGTTCAAAGCCGTAAAAAACACCGGAGACGATTCCTTTTCGGACGCCTTCAGCCTGGGAACGCCTTTCAACAGCAATCACGATGATTTCGCCTATACCGAAGCACCAGATGGGAAGTGCGGATACATAGCCTCCAACCGCCCCGGAGGTAAAGGCTACGACGACATCTACCGATTTACCAAAAAAACGGACACAAACAGCTCCGGAAAACAACTTACGGGTCAGATAACCAACAGGGAAACCGGAAGAGGTATTTCCGGGGCCGTCGTGACAGTCTTCAGTAAAGACTACGAAAAAATCAGATCTCTGACTACGGATGAAAAAGGGAATTATCAGGACAGCGCGGCAATTTCAGAAACAGAATTCTTTCTCCGTACGGAAGCTCGGGAGTATCAGACACAGGAACAGTACTTCCATTCGGATAAGGATTCGGAATCTTTCATTTACAACACGACACTAATCGGTACGCACTACAATATTGAAACCGGAAAAGACCTGGCAAAAGCCTTCGAAATCGAAAACATATATTTTGATCTGGACAAATGGGAAATAACAAAACGGGCTGAAGAAAAACTGGGAATCCTGCTGGTCATTTTACAGGAATTCCCGACTGTGAATCTGGAAATACGATCCCATACAGACAGCAGAGCATCGGAAACCTATAATCTGACCCTATCCGAAAAAAGAGCCAGTGCCACATCGGAATGGCTAGTAAAGAAAGGAATCTCCGGAAAAAGACTTCGCTACAAAGGATTGGGAGAAACACAGCTCCTGAACAATTGTAAAACCGGAACCCAATGCAGCGAGGAGGAACACAGCATTAACCGCAGAAGTGAATTCATCATAACATCAAAATAAACCACTATGGACTGAAATTCAATAGGTTTGGTTTGCAGACTAGAAGTCTGAGACAGTCAGAGTGCTTATCTTTTTTTGCCACATATTTTAGGATTAGCACTGAT
>NZ_AVGG01000025.1 GCF_000498535.1 Flavobacterium limnosediminis JC2902
ATTTGTGGCTTAAATTTTTTAGAAACTGTAATTGCCATAGCGGTTCACGAAAACCTAAATGCAAAATATTATCATGGGTAAAGCGAAATGCACAAAAGGGCACAGTTTTAACTATTTCTGAGACCAATAAAAGAAAAACAATAAATTTTATCTTTTTTGCTAAAAATCAATACAATAACAAAAACCATTTTTTTACAGAAAATAAACGAATTTTCACACAAAGTTTTTTTATTTTTGTGAAAAGTGCTTTTTCTGTTATTCAAAAAAAAAGCATTACCTGCAATTTTGAATAACAGCCTATTCCTTTTTATTTAATCAATGATATTGAAAGAAAACGACATTTTACATTTAAAACTTCTGGAAGAATATAAGATTTTAGACACTTTACCGGAACAGATGTATGACGATATAACGGCGTTGGCAGCATCCATTTGTAATGCTCCGATGGCATTGATATCAATGATAGACGAACACCGTCAGTTTTTTAAATCCCATTTCGGAACCGACATCAGTCAGACCCCGATCAAACACTCAATATGCAGACACGCCATCAGTTCGGGGCAGGAGTATTTTGAAATAACCGATCTGCGTACAGACAATCGTTTCAAAGAAAACCCTCTGGTTACAGAAGATCCGAAAATAGTATCCTATTTTGGCGTTCCGTTGGTATCCGAAGAAGGAATCGCTTTCGGTACCTTGTGCATTTTCAATACCGTAAGTCAGCAGTTAAATGATAGGCAACGAAAAGCCGTTGTGGTATTAGCCAGTCAGGTGGTGCATTTGCTGGAATTAAGAAAAAAGAACTTCTTACTGGAAGCTTACCGGAAAAAACTGGACAGTTATTCCAGTGACATGGAGGAGTTTGCTTTCATAGCCGCTCACGATTTGCGGTCTCCTCTCAGAGGCATCAATTCATTTCTGAAAATGCTTGAAAGCAAGAACATTACAGTATGGGATGAAAAAGACAGGGTCTATCTCAATTTCATCTACGAAAACGTGCAAAGAATGGACAAACTCGTTCTTGACTTACTGGACTATGCCAAAACCCACATGAACCATTCCGACGAAGAGACCATCAACGTAAAAAAACTGGCCACAGATCTTTTTGAAGGATTAACCAAAGGAACCGAAACCCCGCGTCCGGAATTGTCCGTTTCGGAAATACCCGAAATTACAACCTCAAGAATCGCACTGACCATCGTTTTCCAAAACCTGATAGCCAATGCTTTAAAGTATCAGCTAAAAGAAAACACCCCTAAAATAGAAATCAGCCATTCGGAAACTAAAACGGAATGGATTTTTGAAGTCAGAGACAACGGTATTGGCATCGAGCAGGAATACCTCCCTGTTATTTTCCAACCGTTTAAACGCCTTCATAACCAGTCAGAATACAACGGAAGCGGACTGGGACTGGCAGCATGTAAAACAATAATTAAAAACCTTAACGGCAGCATATCGGTAAAGTCAGAAAAAAACAAAGGCAGCATCTTCACATTCACACTTCCTAAGTAAACACCTTGTTTTTCACCACAGGTTTGTGCATTTGCAAAAATAAATCCGTGTAAATTTGTGTAATCATTGCCAAAATTTCAAACCGAATACCC
>NZ_AVGG01000026.1 GCF_000498535.1 Flavobacterium limnosediminis JC2902
TAAGAAGAATACGTTCATAGACATATTGAATTGACAGCATTGAAACGAAGCAATTCGTTTCAAAATTAAGAGAGAGTAAAACTCAAGTAGATTAGAATTAACCTAGCATCTTTAATCGACAATATTAAAATATACGATGAAGAGTTTGATCCTGGCTCAGGATGAACGCTAGCGGCAGGCCTAACACATGCAAGTCGAGGGGTAGAGGTTGCTTGCAACCTTGAGACCGGCGCACGGGTGCGTAACGCGTATGCAATCTACCTTATACTGAGGGATAGCCCAGAGAAATTTGGATTAATACCTCATAGTATTATTGAATGGCATCATTTAATAATTAAAGTTCCAACGGTATAAGATGAGCATGCGTCCCATTAGTTAGTTGGTAAGGTAACGGCTTACCAAGACAATGATGGGTAGGGGTCCTGAGAGGGAGATCCCCCACACTGGTACTGAGACACGGACCAGACTCCTACGGGAGGCAGCAGTGAGGAATATTGGTCAATGGGCGCAAGCCTGAACCAGCCATGCCGCGTGCAGGATGACGGTCCTATGGATTGTAAACTGCTTTTATACAGGAAGAAACACTCGGACGTGTCCGAGCTTGACGGTACTGTAGGAATAAGGATCGGCTAACTCCGTGCCAGCAGCCGCGGTAATACGGAGGATCCAAGCGTTATCCGGAATCATTGGGTTTAAAGGGTCCGTAGGCGGTTTAATAAGTCAGTGGTGAAAGCCTATCGCTTAACGATAGAACGGCCATTGATACTGTTAGACTTGAATTAGTGGGAAGTAACTAGAATATGTAGTGTAGCGGTGAAATGCTTAGATATTACATGGAATACCAATTGCGAAGGCAGGTTACTATCACTATATTGACGCTGATGGACGAAAGCGTGGGGAGCGAACAGGATTAGATACCCTGGTAGTCCACGCCGTAAACGATGGATACTAGCTGTTCGGAGCAATCTGAGTGGCTAAGCGAAAGTGATAAGTATCCCACCTGGGGAGTACGTTCGCAAGAATGAAACTCAAAGGAATTGACGGGGGCCCGCACAAGCGGAGGAGCATGTGGTTTAATTCGATGATACGCGAGGAACCTTACCAGGGCTTAAATGGGAGACGACAGGACTGGAAACAGTTTTTTCTTCGGACGTCTTTCAAGGTGCTGCATGGTTGTCGTCAGCTCGTGCCGTGAGGTGTCAGGTTAAGTCCTATAACGAGCGCAACCCCTATTGTTAGTTGCCAGCGGGTCATGCCGGGAACTCTAACAAGACTGCCGGTGCAAACCGTGAGGAAGGTGGGGATGACGTCAAATCATCACGGCCCTTACGTCCTGGGCTACACACGTGCTACAATGGGCGGTACAGAGAGCAGCCACTACGCAAGTAGGCGCGAATCTTCAAAACCGTTCTCAGTTCGGATCGGAGTCTGCAACTCGACTCCGTGAAGCTGGATTCGCTAGTAATCGCATATCAGCCATGATGCGGTGAATACGTTCCCGGGCCTTGTACACACCGCCCGTCAAGCCATGGAAGCTGGGGGTACCTGAAGTCGGTGACCGCAAGGAGCTGCCTAGGGTAAAACTAGTAACTGGGGCTAAGTCGTAACAAGGTAGCCGTACCGGAAGGTGCGGCTGGAACACCTCCTTTCTAGAGAAAGATTAAGATATAGGTCATAATTAATCCAAAGAGAATTACTCTCGCTGTTAGTTCAAATATTACAATAATTAAAAAACAGAGTCTCGTAGCTCAGCTGGTTAGAGTACTACACTGATAATGTAGGGGTCCCCAGTTCGAGTCTGGGCGGGACTACTAAGTTTTTTGATTGTAAAAGGAAATTCTGGAAGATGAGAATTCACAATTCGTAATTCTGAATTCAAAATTCTGAATTCAAATTGGGGGATTAGCTCAGCTGGCTAGAGCGCCTGCCTTGCACGCAGGAGGTCATCGGTTCGACTCCGATATTCTCCACAAAGCTATTTGATAGCTAAAAGTTCATTGACATATTGAGATAAAAAAACATTTAAAAAGTAGAAAGTGTTTTTGTTCTTCGGAACAGAAACGAAAAAAACGGTCGTAATTAACTTTACGATTGGTACAATAAGCAAAATAAGGGCGTATGGGGGATGCCTAGGCTCTCAGAGGCGATGAAGGACGTGATAAGCTGCGAAAAGCTGCGGGGATTGGCACATACGAATTGATCCGCAGATATCCGAATGGGGCAACCCACTATGTTGAAGACATAGTACCCGATAGGGGGCAAACCCGCTGAACTGAAACATCTAAGTAGGCGGAGGAGAAGAAAACAAAAGTGATTCCGTAAGTAGTGGCGAGCGAACGCGGATTAGCCCAAACCGTTGTTGTTACGGCAATGACGGGGTTGTAGGACCACGATATTTCTTGCGGACAGAATTAGAATAACCTGGAAAGGTTAACCATAGAGGGTGATAGTCCCGTATAAGTAATGGAAGATAAGGATAGTGGTATCCTGAGTAGGGCGGGGCACGTGAAACCCTGTCTGAATCTGGCGGGACCATCCGCTAAGGCTAAATACTCCTGAGAGACCGATAGTGAACCAGTACCGTGAGGGAAAGGTGAAAAGAACCGTGAATAACGGAGTGAAATAGATCCTGAAACCATACGCTTACAAGCGGTCGGAGCCCTTTCGTGGGGTGACGGCGTGCCTTTTGCATAATGAGCCTACGAGTTACCGTTGCTGGCAAGGATAAGCACTTCAGGTGTGGATCCGTAGCGAAAGCGAGTCTGAATAGGGCGCTTTAGTCAGTAGTGGTAGACGCGAAACCGTGTGATCTACCCATGGGCAGGATGAAGCTGTGGTAACACATAGTGGAGGTCCGAACCGGTTGACGTTGAAAAGTCTTCGGATGACCTGTGGGTAGGGGTGAAAGGCCAATCAAACTCGGAAATAGCTCGTACTCCCCGAAATGCATTTAGGTGCAGCGTTAGATATAAGTTATATAGAGGTAGAGCTACTGATTGGATGCGGGGGCTTCACCGCCTACCAATTCCTGACAAACTCCGAATGCTATATAATGTTTCCTAACAGTGAGGGCATGGGTGCTAAGGTCCATGTCCGAGAGGGAAAGAACCCAGACCATCAGCTAAGGTCCCCAAATGTATGCTAAGTTGAAAAAACGAGGTTTGTCTGCCCAGACAGCTAGGATGTTGGCTTGGAAGCAGCCATTCATTTAAAGAGTGCGTAACAGCTCACTAGTCGAGCGGACGAGCATGGATAATAATCGGGCATAAGTATACTACCGAAGCTATGGATTTATACGTAAGTATAAGTGGTAGGGGAGCATTCTAACAGGGTTGAAGGTGTGTGGCGATGCATGCTGGACCGGTTAGAAAAGAAAATGTAGGCATAAGTAACGATAATGCGGGCGAGAAACCCGCACACCGAAAGACTAAGGTTTCCTCAGCTATGCTAATCAGCTGAGGGTTAGTCGGGTCCTAAGGCGAACCCGAAAGGGACAGTCGATGGCCAACGGGTTAATATTCCCGTACTACTGTTAATTGTGATGGGGTGACGGAGTGATGAAAGCACCGCGAACTGACGGAATAGTTCGTTAAAGTACTTAGCTATAGGTCCCGTAGTAAAATGCGCGGGAACTGGTGAAATACGATAGTACACGGAGTCTTCGGACAAAGTGATAGTGTGCCTAAGGGCTTCCAAGAAAAACCTCTAAACTTAGATTAACAGTACCCGTACCGTAAACCGACACAGGTAGTCGAGGAGAGAATCCTAAGGTGCTCGAGAGATTCATGGCTAAGGAATTAGGCAAAATAGACCTGTAACTTCGGGAGAAAGGTCGCCAGCGCAAGCTGGCCGCAGTGAAGAGGTCCAGGCGACTGTTTATCAAAAACACAGGGCTCTGCAAAATCGTAAGATGAAGTATAGGGCCTGACACCTGCCCGGTGCTGGAAGGTTAAGAGGAGATGTTATCTTCGGAGAAGCATTGAATTGAAGCCCCAGTAAACGGCGGCCGTAACTATAACGGTCCTAAGGTAGCGAAATTCCTTGTCGGGTAAGTTCCGACCTGCACGAATGGTGTAACGATCTGGACACTGTCTCAGCCATGAGCTCGGTGAAATTGTAGTATCGGTGAAGATGCCGATTACCCGCAGTGGGACGAAAAGACCCTGTGCACCTTTACTATAGCTTAGTATTGGTCTTGGATAAGTGATGTGTAGGATAGGTGGGAGACTGTGAAATGGCGTCGCTAGGCGTTGTGGAGTCATTGTTGAAATACCACCCTTTGCTTATCTGAGATCTAACTCTCTTCCGAGAGGACATTGCTTGGTGGGTAGTTTGACTGGGGTGGTCGCCTCCAAAAGAGTAACGGAGGCTTCTAAAGGTTCCCTCAGCACGCTTGGTAACCGTGCGTAGAGTGCAATGGCATAAGGGAGCTTGACTGAGAGACATACAGGTCGATCAGGTACGAAAGTAGAGCATAGTGATCCGGTGGTTCCGCATGGAAGGGCCATCGCTCAAAGGATAAAAGGTACGCCGGGGATAACAGGCTGATCTCCCCCAAGAGCTCATATCGACGGGGGGGTTTGGCACCTCGATGTCGGCTCGTCACATCCTGGGGCTGGAGAAGGTCCCAAGGGTTGGGCTGTTCGCCCATTAAAGTGGCACGCGAGCTGGGTTCAGAACGTCGTGAGACAGTTCGGTCTCTATCTACTGTGGGCGTTAGAAATTTGAGTGGATCTGATTCTAGTACGAGAGGACCGAATTGGACAAACCTCTGGTGTATCTGTTGTTCCGCCAGGAGCACCGCAGAGTAGCTACGTTTGGAAGGGATAAGCGCTGAAAGCATATAAGCGCGAAACCCACCACAAGATGAGATTTCTTTTAAGGGTCGTTGAAGATGACAACGTTGATAGGCTATAGATGTAAAGGCAGTAATGTCATAGTCGAGTAGTACTAATAACCCGTAAGCTTATGTACACGCTTGCGCCCCGCAAGGGGCGCAGCAAACTTTCTAAATAAACATGATTTTTATCTCAGTGTGTTAAGATATTATTGTAATGTTGGTTCCGATACATCGGAATTACCCTTGCATAACGACTTAAGGTGGTTATTGCGGCGGGGCTCACCTCTTCCCATTCCGAACAGAGAAGTTAAGCCCGCCTGCGCAGATGGTACTGCAATCCTGTGGGAGAGTATGTCGCCGCCTTTCTTTTGAAAACCCTTCATCTAACGATGAGGGGTTTTTTGTTTTATATCATTTTTCATTTTTACAAAAAATAAAGATAAAATCAATGCAATCCTGTGGGATTAGCGACTTTCTTTGAAAGTTCTTGTTCCAATAATGAGGGTTTTTTGTTTTATTTCGGTTTTATTTTTAGAAAAAATAAAGGTAAAATCAATGCAATCCTGTGGGATTAGCGGCTTTCTTTTGAATTACTTCATTCAACAATGAGGTTTTTTGTTTTATATCGGTTTTATTTTTAGAAAAAATAAAGGTAAAATCGGTGCAATCCTATGGGAGTATTGGCTTTCTTTTGAAATACTTCATTTAATAATGTGGTTTTTGTTTTATATCGGTTCTGTTTTTAGGAAAATAAAGGTAAAATCAATGCAATCCTGTGGGATTTGTAGCTTTCTTTTGAAAAATACTTCATTCAACAATGAGTTTTTTGTTTTATATCGGTTTTTTTTAGGAAAAATAAAGGTAAAATCAATGAAATTCTGTGGGAGAGTAAGTGGGATGCATACTTTTGAAAACCCTTCATCTATCGATGAGGGTTTTTTACTTTAAAACAGTTTTGTTTTTTTGTAGAAAATGTAGATGTTATATCTTTTAGAAAATAAAGCTAAAATTAGTACAATTCTGCGGGAGAGAAAGTCTTTGTTTTTGCTTTTCAAGATATTTATTTAGCGAGTTTTTTTATGTTTTATATCTTTTTTTTGAAAAAATAAAGATATAAAAACCGAATTTCTTTCGAAATCGGCGGTGATGCTGTAAGTCCTCTACATGACATTTTTTTTTAAGAGGCCTTGTTTAATAGGGCGGGTGTTAGAGATTTGTTTTGAAATATTCGTCAGCGAGATTTGTCGTTTTTAAAAACAGAAAGGGTGTTTTGAAATTCGGATCTGCGTGAGGGATAGGAGCGGCATCCTTTTGTGGATCTCGTTTTTTTAACGAGGTCCATAAAAGATACAGCGGATAGCCCGGCCTGAAAGGACATGCCATAAAAAAAATCAATCCGTAATGAATTAGGTTTTTGTATTTACTAATGAAAAGTGCTGGTTATCCCTCGACTTCGTCTCAATAGCTGTCTTGTGACAATTGCCTTATGTTTCCATTATAAATAAAATAAGCTGCCCAATCGAGGACAGCTTAAAAAGATTTGGTTTTAAAAGGGTGTTCTTTTATTCTTTAATAAAACGTTTAGTACCAACCGTGGTATTGTCGGAAATTTTTATAATATAAATTCCTGAAGGTAGTGTTTCTACGTTAATGGTATTGTTGTTGGTGTTGCCATTTGCAATCTGTTGTCCGGTCAAAGTAAAGATTTTGTATGAAGCATTACTTTCGATACCTGAAAAATATAATGTTCCATCTTTCACAGGATTCGGATATAATTTGAATGACAGTGAGCTAACTTCTTCTTTACTAACTGCTACGGAATCATCATCAGTTTCGTTGGCATTTTTTACAAGAGTGCCATTAGTAACATTTACAGTGTAATCTTCCACTTCTCCGTTAGTAAACATTTCACAGGCAGTTGGGAAACCATTATATTTCATGGAAACTCTCATTCGCGTAGCTCCTGCTGCCGCTGCGGAAGGAATGATAAAGCTGCCACTTACAGATGAAGATTTGGTTTTTGATTTACTGAAAACGAGTTCATTAGAACCAAAATTACCATCGTGGTTAAAATCGATCCAAACACAATAAGCTTCATTGGCCGACATGCCATTCCATCCTGGAGTGATAGTAATTGAAGCTGTTGAACCTGTTGGTAAACTGGTTGACTGTATTGTATAGTTACCGTATCCGTTGTTGTTTCCTGAAAGATTGTTAATTGATCCCAATTGAACACGGTTTATATATTCTCTAGCAGTACTTGCTGATGAATTACAATAAGAAATACTTGCGCTTAATGTAGTCACATTTACAATGTTACTTGCAGACGATACGTTTCCTGCTGCATCTTTAGCTGTTACATTAAAATTGTAAGCTGTCGAAGCAGATAAACCGGATACAGCTAATGATGTACCAGTAACGGTTGTTTTCAATACACCGTTTTGATATACATTATATCCGGTTACCCCAACATTGTCAGTAGCTGCGGTCCAAGTCAGCGTAGTGCTTGAAGTAGTAGTTCCTGAGGCAGAAAGCGTTGAAGCTGTCGGAGCAGCAGTA
>NZ_AVGG01000027.1 GCF_000498535.1 Flavobacterium limnosediminis JC2902
GCTAGATACTTGAATCCACCAATATGACATCTATCGAATTTGAGAATCACCAAGTTTTTGATAAACTTGAACAGCTAAAAAACAGAATAAGCGAGAAAGAAGTTCGTGAATTAATGAATGTGGACAATATTCATTTTTTTGAAACTTCAGAGAATTATCTACGTGATAGACTAAAATTAACCATTCCTATAATTGTACAAGAATCTGAACTTTCGCAAATTTCGGTTGAAATTGAAAGCTCTCTTTCGCAAATAAATGCTTTTATTGGAAATAAAAATGTTGGGCACATTAACAATGCAATAAACAATCTACATAGTGCAATCTCAAGAGTAAGAAACCTTCCATTACCTTTTTCTAAAAATGATTTTAATTTTTCAAAAAATATTTCAAGTTTTGAAAAAGTCGTGCAAGAAAAGTATAAAGAAATAGAAACTGAAAATAAGCAGTTAAAAGAAACTATTGAAGGATTAAAAACTGAAGTAAGTAACAACCTCAATGAACTAAATAAAATAAATACTAAACTATCTCAAAAAGAGTCAGAAATACAAAATCTTAATTCTACTTTTCAAACTGATTTTTTAAATATTAAATCAACTTCTAATCAAAACTATGAAAATGACAGAAGTACATTTAGAATTGAATTTGACAGTTTGAAACAATCATTAACTAACGAGATTGACACTACAAAAGGGGAAATAAGTTCAAATACAGAAAAACTAATTAAAGACCTAAACACCAAACTTCAAGAAGCTAAAAAAATTGTTGGAGTTATTGGAGATATCTCTGTAACTGGTAATTATCACAAATTCGCAAATGAAAATAAATCAACCGCAAATACATTTAGAGTAATTGCAATAGTTTTAATGCTCATCCTTTCAGGATTACTAATTTTTACAATTTGGGATATTAGCAGTGCTAATTTTGATTGGACAAAATCTTTAATAAGGATTATAGCAGCTGCTGCATTATCATATCCGGCTACTTATGCAGCTAGAGAATCTAGCAAACATAGAAAGTTAGAAATAATAAATCGTAAAGCTGAACTTGAATTAACTGCAATTAATCCTTTTATTGAGTTGTTACCAGAAAATAAAAAACATGAAGTTAAAGAAAAATTAGTTGAAAAATATTTTGGCAATAATTCTAATCATGTCGATGATGCAATTAACCAAAAAGATGATGAAATTTCAGTTTCAGGATTAGACACAGTATTAAAAACAATTTTACCATATCTAAAAAAATAAAATACTGTGCATAACAGCGGTTTGCAGCAAGTGGGGTTTTAGGGAAAACTCTAACTTCTTTTTGTATATTTGGCTTTAGGAATAAACAAACTAAAGGAACAAAAATCCCCACCTGCAGCAAGCCGGCGGGACGTTATGCGTCATAGTGGCCAAACGTTGTGAATAAAGAAATACTTGAACAAATGAGAACGCAAAATTTTAAATTTATATTCTTAGCCTTATTCTTTTTTTACTTTATAAATAGTTATTCTCAAAGTGAGTTGAGGAAAGTAGAATTTGAACTTTATTTTGACAAAAATTATCCAATTCAGGCTGGTAACTTAACCGTAAAAAACTCAGATCCTATAATAGGAACTCAAACCGATTTAAGTGGAAAAGCCGAACTAAATCTTCAAAATAAAAATGTAAAAGTTGTTTTAGATTATTTAGGTCCAACATATATTGAATTGGAAGTAATTGAAAATATAGATTTGATTATAGTAAATTTAAAAAGAGATAAAATCATTTATTACAAAGGGAATAAAATAATCAAAAAGCAGAAATTAAAAATCAAACAATAGTAATAACTACGAACGCATAACAGCAGTTTGCAGCAAGTGGGGGTTTAGGGCTAAATTTAATGTTGGTTTTGTGTTTGTAAACTTAATCTTAAATTGATACATTTGGTGAAACAATTCCCCACCTGCAGCAAGCTGGCGGGACGTTATGCACTATGTTATGAAAAACGGACTGCTTATAATCATATTATCAGTACTTTTACCTTTAGCCAATTATGGGCAGAAAAAGACAGCGCCTAAAAATCTGAAAACAGCAGTTAAGTTGCTTTCTAAAGATTGTCCAAATGATTTACAAGAAAAAATAAAAGTTACCAATAATGATAGCTTAATTTTTCTTATTCGACCTTGGGGAGGTGACTATAATAAAATCTCAAATTGGACAAATGATAGTGTTCCGAGTCCAAAAATTGTGAAGTATTTTAATAATAAAGGAATCAACATACCAAAAGAACAAGAAATTGCAATTCTTATTGCTTTTAAAAGTTATTTACTTAATGGAAAATTTGACGAAAAAGCAATTTTACTGCCTTTCCAAATTAAAGAGAAAAAAAGAAAAGCTGAAGAATTAATAAAGTATACAGCTGACACCTTAAATAGTGTTTATATTCCGAAAAATCTTGAAGACAGTTTTTTAGAATTAAACAAAATATGGAAAGACAGTACATCTATTAAACTAGAAAAACTTAAAAAGGGAATGCATTTCGGTTTTGGAATGTGGTTAAGAAACAATTGGGGACTTTGGGGTGGTTCTAGGTTTTCAAACTATTTTAATGATTTAGGAATCTATCATGCTGATGACATGTCTGGAATAATTTTGACTAGTTATGCAAGATATCTGAGAAAAGAAGACATAAAATTAGAAGAACAAGTTGAATTCTCAAAAAATTATTGGAAAGAAGCTAAAGAGAAAAACGAAGCTCTTGAAAAAGAGAAATTTGAAAAATATAAAATTGGAGAAATTGTTTTCTTTAAATATCCTAATGGATACATTTCTAATGAGCAAGAAATAAAATATGATGAGGATATTTGCATAGCTAAAGGTCAAATCATTGAAAAAAACGAAAAATATTATTCTGTAAAAATACAACTACTTGAAAGTTGCGACAAAAAAGGAATTATTGCATACGACAACATTAACTCGTTAGTCTATAATAAGAATACCGAAGAATATGAGAAACCCAAAAAAAGAAAAATAGAGAAAATGAAAATTGGACAAGTGTTTTGGTTTAATTATTCTAATTGGGAAATAAATGAATAAACACAGTGCATAACAGTGGTTTTGCGAAATTTGGGCTTTAAAGCTTAATTTAATGTTGGTTTTGTATTTGTAAACTTAATCTTAAAATCATACATTTGGGCTAACCACTCCCCAAACTTCGCAAAGCCACGGGACGTTATGTGAGATTTCGAAAAAACTTTGCGCCAAAATTGCTTGTGTTACCATTTTTTGGTAACTTGCTTGAAATTTTTAAAAGTCATGGGAAAAAACACATCAATATCATTAGGAAACCATTTTGAAAGTTTTATTGAAAGTAGCATCAATAACGGTAGATTTAACAATGCGAGTGAAGTTGTACGCGCAGGTTTGCGTCTTCTTGAAGATGAAGAAAATAAAATTATTGTTTTAAGAAAAGCTATACAAGAAGGAATTGATAGTGGAATCGCAGAAGATTTCGAGCCTAAAAAGTTTTTGGAATCATTAAAGGCAAGAAAAAAATAAATGGGAAAATATCATTTTACCAATAAAGCTCAAGACGATTTAATAGATATTTGGGATTATACTGTTGAAGAATGGTCACAAAATCAGGCCGAGAAATATTATAATCTAATAGTTGCTTCGTGTATAGATCTGGCAAATAATCCTAAATTTGGAAAATCTTATGAAATCATTTCATTAAATATTCTTGGTTATAAATGTGGTGAGCATATTATTTTTTATAGAGAGATTTCAAAGAACGAAATTGAGATTATAAGAATTTTGCACGGAATGATGGATTTGAAAAGTAAATTATAGAAACCTCACATAACAGCAGTTTGCAGCAAGTGGGGCTTTAAGGCTAAATTTAATGTTAGTTTTGTGTTTGTAAACTTAATCTTAAATTGATACTTTTGGGAAAACAATCCCCCACCTGCAGCAAGCTGGCGGGACGTTGTGCGACAGTTTTTTTTAACGAAACGTATAAAGCACATTCAGAATATATTTGTACTTTTGAGTTAATAAATCTTTTGGATTATGAATATTGAATTAAACATACAAAATAAAAAACTGGAATTAATCCAATGGCTTTCTACTATAGAAGATTCTTCTATAATTGAAAAAATTATGGAATTAAGAAAACGTGAAAGTAAGGATTGGTGGAATTCAATTTCTGAAAGTGAAAAACAATCCATTGAGAAAGGATTACAAGATGCTGAAGCAGGAAAATTAAATCCACACACAAACGCCAGAAAACTTTATGAAAAATGGTTATAAAATTCTTTGGACAGATTTTGCTCTTAAAGAATTAGAATCTACTATAGAATATCTTGAAGAAAACTGGACGGAAAAAGAATTAAAAAATCTGGCTTCAAAACTTGAAGAAACTCTTAGTTTAATATCTCAAAATCCAGACTTGTTTCAAAAGTCTGAAATCAAGAACAACATCCGAAGAGCTGTTATTCTATCACACAATTCTTTGTATTATAGATTTAACAATGACCAAATTGAAATTCTTTCTTTTTTCTCTAATCGTCAAAATCCAAAGAAAAGGAAACTGAAATAAACCGATCGCACAACAGCAGTTTGCTGCAAGTGGGGCTTTAAGGTTAAATTTAATGTTGGTTTTGTGTTTGTAAACTTAATCTTAAATTGATACTTTTGGGGAAACAATCCCCACCTGCAGCAAGCTGGCGGGACGTTACCAGCAATTTCGAGAAAAACTTACCCGATAACTTATGAGCGAAAATAGACCTGAGATTCCAAGACCAATGAGGAGAGAAGTTAGACAACGATGTGGTTTTGGTTGCGTAATATGCGGATTGCCACTATATGAATATGATCACATAATTAATTATTCAATCGTACAGGAACATACTCCAGAAAATCTTACTTTACTTTGTGACCAACATCATAGAGAAAAAACCAATAAATTACTTTCGATAGAGCAAGTTATAGAAGCAAACAATAACCCTTACAATGTAATTAATGCAAATACAACTCCTTATCTATTAAATTTTGCTGGTTCTGATTTTTCTGTTATACTTGGAGATATTCGTCAATTTGTTCCAAATGTTAACTCCCAAAATGACTTCATAATTCCTTTCTTGGTAAATAATAAAAGACTCATAAGTTTTGAAATTATTGAGGGTAAATTATTTTTTAATTTAGTTCTGCTTGATGAGCACGATAATTTACTATTGAAAATTGTTGAAAACGAAATGGTTTTTAGTTCGGAACAATGGGATGTGGAATTTGTTGGTAGAAGATTAACGATAAGAAAAGCACTCGGAGTTATTATTTTTGATATTGAGTTTCTAATTCCAAACTCTGTCAAGATTTATAAAGCCGATTTTAATTGCGATGGCTATTGGTTTAAAGTTAGAGAGGAAGGTTTTACTGCTAGAGGATTTGATATACAAATAAAAAATATAGGAGGACGATTAATTTTTGCCGCTGGAGAATATGATGGAAGATATCCGGTAATGTTTAGAGGTTAGAAACTGCTGGTAACAGCGGTTTTCTGCAATGGCGGGTTTAGGGATTTATTTGGGATGTTTAGTGTTTGCATTTCTTCTTCAAAAAGAAGCTTTTTCTTTACTACTTTTCGGTATATTTGTGAACGTCAGTAATAAAAAACCGCCA
>NZ_AVGG01000028.1 GCF_000498535.1 Flavobacterium limnosediminis JC2902
ACAGAAAGCCGGCGGGACGTTGTGCAACATTTTAGAAAACTGCATGAATAAAACAATAAAATGAAGAAAACATTATTTTTTTTAATTTATTTATTATTTCAAAATATTGGACATTCCCAATTAACCATCGACAGAATTTGGGCTCTCAACGGAAACAAATCAATAACAATAAATGCTATTGTCGATACTTTAGAAATTAACGAAACTAATACAATTGAAATCCTTAGCGCAACAGCCAAAAATAATGATGGGCAAATAATAAAAAGTTCGGAAGCATATCCTGATATGTACTACCATAATTTTGATCGTTGGATACAAATTATCTTTAAATCCCAACCCAAACCAATCTATAGTTTAGATTCTCTAAAAGTTAAAATAAAATACTTTACGCCAACTGAAGAAAACAAGTCTTTAATAACAATTAACAATCCTTTGGAAAAATTTAATTTGAATTTAATTGAAAATGAGTATCCAAAAAAGAAATTCATTATACTTGACTTCTACACATTAAAAAATCTAAAAAAGAAAAACAAAAAGGAATACAAAACTTTGATTGAAAAAATTGAAGAGAGAAATAAAGTTGCAAAAGATTCAATAGCATTATTTATGAATATGGCATTTCAAGAATATAAAAAAATCCCCAATTCAGAATTAAAGAAAAAACTATTAATTTACATAGAAGATGAAGGAAGGCAAATACAAAAAATCGCAACTTATGACAAGAACGGTATGAATATGGATTTCGGGGGATATTATATTTGGTCAAAATCTTATACTTCTCTGCTTCAAATAAAGTCTTATAATTCGATTCCAGAAAATAATTGGATGATAAAACTATATATAGAAAACGAAAAGTCAACGAAAGAAATTGAATTGAAAATGGAAAATATAGTAATTCCTGAAAACAAAAAAATTACTCACTAATAAAAGAAAAACGTCGCACAACAGCGGTTTGCAGCAAGTGGGGTTTTAGGGAAAACTCCAACATCTTTTTGTATATTTGGCTTTAGGAATAAACAAACTAAAGGTACAAAATCCCCACCTGCAGCAAGCCGGCGGGACGTTAGCAGCCATACTGACTCAACGCGACGAAAAAAAAACGAAATAATTTTCCCGTTTTGGGAACTTTTATTATCTTTGTCAAAAATTAAAACATTTGAGAGTAATAGCTAAAAAAATATTGAGGGATTTTTGGGAAATACACGCTGATTGTGAACAACAATTGAAATCGTGGTTTCAGGAAGCGAGTAAAGCCGAATGGAAAAATCCAAACGAAATAAAACTAGATTATCCAAGTGCTAGTATTTTAAATGATAATAGAGTAGTTTTCAATATTAAAGGAAATAATTATAGATTAATTGTTAAGCTAAATTATGATTATCAAATTATTTGGATTCGATTTATTGGAACGCATGCAGAATATGACAAGATTAATGCTAACGAAATTTAAAAGTTATGGAAATTAAACCTATAAAAACAGAAAACGATTATAATCAAGCTTTGGAAAGACTTGAAATAATCTTTGACGCAAAAAGTGGTTCTCCTGAAGGAGACGAACTTGAAGTGCTTGGCATTTTGATTGACCAATACGAAAACGAACACTTCCCTATTGGTTTACCAGATCCAATCGAAGCAATTAAGTTCAGAATGGAACAAATGGGTTACAATCAAAATGATTTAGCCAATATTGTGGGGCTAAAAAGTCGCGCAAGTGAAATTTTAAATAGAAAAAGAAAGCTTTCATTGGAAATGATAAGACAATTACATGAAAGACTTCACATACCTACAGACGTTTTAATCCAAGCTTACTAATAAAAGTACGGCTGCTAACAACGGTTTTATGCAAATGGGGTTTTAGGGCAAAACTCAAACTCCTTTTTGTATATTTGGCTTGGTGATAAAAATAACTAAAGGAACAAAAATCCCCATCTGCATAAAGCCGGCGGGACGTTATGCGTCAGCAATAAAAAACGAAAACTTTAAATAAAATTTGTTTCTTAATCAGGAAACTTTTATCTTTACAAAAAAATTAGAACGGAACATAGAATGGATTATAAATTCAAAGTAGAATTTCTAGAACCTGTTATTGAGTTTTTGGAAAGTTTAGATGAAAAATCGAGAGAAAAAATACTTTACAATATTTGGAAATCAAGAAGCGTAAATGATAACGAACTCTTCAAAAAACTTGATAATGAAATCTGGGAATTCAGAACTTTATATAATAAACAATATTTTCGATTATTTGCATTTTGGGACAAATCTAACAAGCAAGATACAATTGTAATTTCAACACATGGAATTATAAAAAAGACTGATAAAACTCCAAAAGTAGAAATCGAACGTGCAGAATCTCTGAGAATTAAATATTTTAACGAAAAAAAGTAAATCATTATGAAAACATATAATTTAGACGAAGTAACTGATAGATTCGTTGGAAAAAAAGGAACTCAAAATAGAGATGCTTTTGAAAATGAATTGAAGCTTGAACTAATTGGCCAAACTATCAAACAAATTCGTAAAGAAAGAAATTTAACACAGGAACAATTAGGAGAATTAGTTGGTGTAAAAAAAGCACAAATTTCAAAAATTGAAAATAGCTTAACTGATGCAAGATTTGATACAATTATTAAAGTCTTTAAAGCTTTAAATGCTAAGATCAATTTTAACGTTGAGTTACTAAACCAAAAGGTAGCTATTCAATAATTTTGCCGAACGCATAACAGCGGTTTGCAGCAAGTGGGGTTTTAGGGAAAACTCCAACATCTTTTTGTATATTTGGCTTTAGGAATAAACAAACTAAAGGAACAAAATCCCCACCTGCAGCAAGCCGGCGGGACGTTAGCAGCTATATCGGAAAAACTGAACGGAAATGGACGAAATTATCAAACTTGTTAAAGAAATGACTGGAGCAGATAATGTTACCGAAAATAGCGAACTTGAAAATGATTTAGGCTGTACAGGTGACGATTTTTCTGAATTGATGGAAGAATATTCCAAAAAATTCAATGTCGATATGAGTAATTACATTTGGTACTTCCATCATTACGAAGAGGGAAACAGCATAACTTTGAATTTATTCGGTTACAAATCTCCCGCAGAAACGGTTAAACAAATTCCTGTTACTCCTAAAATGCTATATGACTTTTCAAAAATTGGAAAATGGAATATAGAATATCCAGAACATGAAATTCCAAATAATCGTTTAGCAAATTTAGCTAATCAAATTTTGTTACTTTTAATTGCTTCTGCAATAATCCTTATTCTTTTTCTAAAATATTATAATTAGATACAGCTGCTAACAGCGGTTTTAAGAAATTGGGACTTTAGTGTATAATGGAATGGTCTTTTTGTATATTTGACTTCAGTTCTAATGGAATGGTTCGGGAACAAAAATCCCCAACTTCTTAAAGCCGGCGGGACGTTGTGCGACATTTTTGTCGAACGAAACGAGAACGAAACTTAAAACCCAAAATGAATAAAATACTATACTTAATTTTAATAGTTTGCGGACAGTTTTCTTTAGCGCAAAATTTTGAAGATATAGACAAAATAAAGTTTTCTTATTCTATCGGTGGTTCTTCTTGGGGAAATGATGGTATTTATTCAAGAAACGAAATATTTGAATTAGTCAAAAAAGAAAACGGAGACTTTAAGTTTATAAGTCATCTAAAAGTTAATGATGTAGTAAAACACAAAAAATTCACCAAAGACACAGTTGTAATTAAAATTGAAAAATACCCAATAATTACGAAAAATGAAATTCAAAATTTATTGAGAGAATTGAACACTAACAGAGACAACTATACTGAAGAATTCATAAAGCAAAATTTTACAAAACCAACACAAAACGAAATTCTAAAAATCGCCAAAAAATGTAATCAAAAAGATTACTTCAAAAACGATTATGACGAAAAAGAAGATACTCAAAAAAAATATTCTCAGATTCAAGAATATAAATATTTTGATGAATTTATAAACATTGACAAACCTGATATAGAAAATTTTGAATTAACATTTGACGCTTGGAATAGTTTAGGAATAGTAACTTTTGCAAAGGAAAAAACTATAATTTATAACAGTCAGTATTTTAAAAATTGTGGACAACCAATTTCGATCCAAGATATTAATATAAAAGATAGTTTAGGCAAACAAATAATCAATTTAAAAGTAAATCTAATCATTCAAAAAATATTACCTAAAAGCTCCGAAATAAGTAAAATAGTAGATTTGAATAATATTAAATTAAAGTACATAAACTGGTATTTAAAAAATAAAACATCTGAATTTAAATATTAAAACGTCGCACAACAGGCAGTTTGCTGCAAGTGGGGCTTTAAGGCAAAATTTAAAGTTGGTTTTGTGTTTGTAAACTT
>NZ_AVGG01000029.1 GCF_000498535.1 Flavobacterium limnosediminis JC2902
CCTGTACCAAGTTCGGTATGTGAGGGTGGAACTCCAACAGTTTTAACAGTAGCCTACACCAACGGAACAGGAACAGCCTCTTATCAGTGGTTTAGTAACACAACAAACAGTACAACTGGAGGAACTGCGGTATCAGGTGCAACCAATGCAACTTATGCTCCACCGGCAACAACTGTTGGAACACTTTATTATTATTGTGAGATCACCTTCTCCTCAGGAGGATGTACAAGTATAGTATCAAACACGGCTCAGGTTATTATCAATCCATTGCCAACAGTATCGACACAACCTACAGCGACTCAAAGTATCTGTGTGGGCGGAACAATTTCAGCGTTAAGCGTTGCTTATACCGCAGGAGTTGGTACTCCAACTTACCAGTGGTACAGTAATACGAGTAACAGTACTACGGGAGGAACGGCCATATCAGGAGCCACTTCTTCCACATACACCCCGCCGGCATTTAATACTGCTGGAACCTATTACTATTATGCAGTAATCACATTAAGCGGTAAC
>NZ_AVGG01000030.1 GCF_000498535.1 Flavobacterium limnosediminis JC2902
ATTCTTCTTATTTCTTATCGCTAAGCCTCTCGGTTAGCGGCTGCAAAACTAGAACTTCTTTTCTAATTGGCAAAACTTTTTGAAACTTTTTTTTGAAAAAATTTTCCTTCCGTTTTAACCTCAATTTTTTAAAGAACTTCCCGTGTTTTGCGGGTTGCAAAGGTAATACCTTTTTCTTAATCTCGCAAGTGTTTTTTAATTATTTTTCGATTTAATTTCTAAACCGTAATTTCAAATCACTTACTCAATATTTCAAAAGAACTTTACCGTGTTTTGCGGGTGGCAAAGATAACTTCTTTTTTATTTACAAACCAAATCTTTTTTTGACTTTTTTCAAAATCTTTTTCGATGTGATTCGTTTCAAAATATCAGTAGAACTACGCCGTTATTGCGGGTGCAAAAGTAGCACTCTTTCCCGTAACTCCTAATTATTTCAAGTCTTTTTTTATTATTTTTTTCGAGGTTCCCCTTAACTTACTGATAACCATTTCTTAAAGACAGAAAGTTTTTTTTTAAAAAGAAAAGGCGCTGAGGAACTGAGTGACTGAGGCGCTGAGGAAAAAGCATTGTTACTTACAAAGGTTCTGAGGGACTGAGACATTAAGGAGCTGAGGGAAAATTACTATTGACAGTACTATATATAAAGGTACTGAGGAAAAATCACCACTGAAAACAAGAGGTCTGAGGTACTGTGCAGCCAAGACTCTGAAGAAAAATCACTATTGCCATACTATATAATAGGTACTGAGGAGCTGAGGAAAAATCACTATTGCCATACTATATAATAGGTACTGAGGAGCTGAGGAAAAATCACAATTGATTATACAATATATAATAGGTATATAAAAACCCTTAAAGAAAATTTCTACACTTTACTATTGTATAGGTGAATCAACTATTGGATTGCTTCACCAATTGAGTAAGGTCTCTGGTCATTCTTTCACCTAAACTACGATACAATCAAAATATCAACTTATACAGAATGACTGCAAAAAAATGAGCATTAACACTCGCAAAAAAACATCTGAACCAGGCGGAATATAATTTCTAAACAAAAACGTATTCAAATTACAATCTGTTTCAATAAGCCTATCCTATTTTTCAGTAACTTTATTACACATTTGAAACTATACCCGTCCAACTAAAGCACTAAAAAAAATATGAAAAAAGGTCATGTTGTCAAAGTCTTAAAAGCGCGATTTATCACCCACGATGTCAAGTCGTTTGTAGTGGAGAAACCTCTGGGTTATGATTTTAGTCCCGGACAGGCTACGGAAGTGGCCATAAACAGTCCTCAATGGAAAAATGAAACGCGACCATTCACCTTTACAAATTTAAAAGAATCCAATTACCTCGAATTCATGATCAAAATTTACAAGGAACGAAAAGGCGTGACTAATGAATTAGGCCGTATTAATGCAGGTGACGAATTAATCCTTCATGATGTTTTCGGAACAATAAATTACAAAGGCCCGGGAGTTTTCATAGCCGCCGGTTCGGGAATAACACCTTTCATCTCGATTTTTCGTGAACTTTATAAAAACAATCAGATACATGGCAACAGATTAATTTATGTTAATAAAACTTCTGAAGACGT
This sequence comes from Flavobacterium limnosediminis JC2902, assembly GCF_000498535.1. Lineage (GTDB taxonomy): Bacteria > Bacteroidota > Bacteroidia > Flavobacteriales > Flavobacteriaceae > Flavobacterium > Flavobacterium limnosediminis. Next base: position 1,598 of record NZ_AVGG01000030.1, read on the forward strand.
TATTATGGGGAACGAATTACACAAAATGCTTAAAAATAACTTTATAAATGTCTATACTCGGGAAAATGTGGTTGGTTTTCTCGGTCGAAGAATTGACCGTAATTTCCTCATTGAAAATATAGTCGATTTCAATCAAAATTTCTATGTGTGCGGCCCAGCTGATTTTGTAAAAACCGTAACACAAAATTTACTCGATTTGGGAGCTATCGCCGATGCAATTGTTATTGAAAATTAAATCATTTTTTGTTGACATCATAAAAAACTCCGGCTTAATTGCCGGAGTTTTTAGTTTTTTCTATTCTTTAATTACTCTCACCGTTTTCCGATTACTTCCCTGTTCTACGACAGACAGGTAGACCCCTCGAGGTAGTTCATCTCCAAATTGAATTAAAGCATCATGTTCTTTTTCAATCTGTTTAACAATTCTTCCCGCAATATCAAATACGGTAATCGTTATTTTTTCAGCACTACTGCTTTCAACTTCAAAAGTGAATTCATTGTTACTTGGGTTTGGATATGCTATTATATTAAAAGGCATAACAGATTTACCGTCCCCATCAGGAGATATACAATTAGATGTACATTTCCCAAAGAAGTCACCATGCGCCAAATGTTCTGCCACTGCATTACTATCTACACAAATGGTCGTACATGGATTTTTACCACTTCCTGTTTTATGACAAAGTTGTACTTTGGTATTTCCGCTGTTTCCGTTGAAGCAACGAACGTCTTCAGCAAAAATAGGTATAGAGCAAGTGCCAGTACATCCATTTTTATCCGTCACAGTTGCTGTAATCACTGTATCAGCCATCAGGGTAACATTTAAGGAATATCCCCCGCTTGCTGTAATAGTATTCGTCGATACAGAAACTGGATATTGAGTTGGCTGGAATGAGCCTGTTGCTGGACACACATTATTACTACTACTATGCGTGTTTGCCCCACATGCCCATAATTCATCCCCGGTATTTGTGGTTACATTAGCCATCAAAGGACGGTTCATAGTTAACGAAACCGTATAAGGCCCTTCACCACCACCAGGTTTTACTGTTATAGTTGATGTCTGATCTCCAGTATAACCAAAATAAAGAGTGTTGTTAGAAGTGGTACAACTTGCAGTTACTGATGATGTTGGTTGAAGAATGGTGATAGTACAAATAAATTTAATAAATCCCGGATGTGCAGTATCACGCATCTCAACAGTATATGCATTTGGTAACAAACCCACAAAATTTCCACTCGATTGCCAAGAATTGGAATTTAAACGATATTGATAACTGCCTGAACCACCAGACGGATTACTAATATTAATTTCACCATTATTACCTTCACCATTGCAAGTAACATCTTTTTTAGTTACTGTAGCGGTTAATGGTAGTTCTACAATTTCAAAGTCCGCACCCACATAATCCAAATCATAATTCGGATTCAGCGCCAGACTGCCTTGACCAATTGCATAATTTCCTATCGATTCGCCGGCTGCTCTGGACAAACTTCCGATGAAAGCATCGCTAAAGGCTAAACTGCCCGAGGTAATCTGATACGTTAGTGCCGGATCAGTTTCACCGTAGATTTTGCTTTTTGCATCCGCGGTTACC
>NZ_AVGG01000031.1 GCF_000498535.1 Flavobacterium limnosediminis JC2902
TAATTTCCAAGACATTACCGCTCCTGTATTTGCGGCTTTGCCTGAACCTGCTACTATAAACTGTCCATCGTTACCTGACTTTGTCCAAGCAGTAGCTACCGACGATTGTAGTTTACCGATTGCGCTTACTTTCGCCGATGTAACAACACCCGGAGAATGTGCAGGATCTTATTCGGTAACCAGAACATGGACTGCCATTGACGGTTGCGGTAACAGCTCTTCTACATCACAAACCATAAATATTCAGGATGTGGGTATACCAATTATTCGTCAGACTCCTGAAAACATAACCGTTTCCTGCTCAAGTGAAATCCCAGCTATGGTTTCTTTAATTGCCGACGATAATTGCACCGGAATTATATCTGTTCAGGGTACTGATACAATTACTACCGGAGAATGCGCAAATTCATACTCTGTAGTCAGAACCTGGATTTTTACAGATGCCTGTGGTAACACATCTTCGACAAATCAGACAATTACTGTATCAGACCAAATTGCTCCTGTCCTTCCTGAAGCACCTGCAAACTTGAATCTGTCATGTTCATCTGAAGTTCCGGCGCCTGTTTCATTGACAGCCGTGGACAATTGTTCAGGAAATATTTCAGTTGAAAGTGTAGATTCAATAGTGCAAGGCGACTGTCCTAATTCATTTGTAATTACCAGAACTTGGACATTTACAGACGATTGCAGAAACACATCGTCCATGTCACAAACCATAACCGTATCTGATGAAACTGCACCGACTTTAACGGGTGACTTCAGTGAAGAATTAACCGCAGCCTGTTCCAGTATTCCTACTCCGCCGGAGCTTCAATTTATAGACAATTGCGGAGGACAGGTAACGGTTGTTTTCGAGGAGCATGTAGATCAGGGATCAATAACTCAGGAAACTTATGATCTGATAAGAACCTGGACAGTTACAGATACATGCGGTAATTCAACAGTGATTACACAAACCGTACATGTTACTGTAGGAAACTTTTTCAGTGCCGATAATCCGGATCTGTGTAAAAACGATACTGCCTATGCCAATTTCAATTTAATGTCACTCCTTCCGGCAGGAACGGAACCGGGCGGACAATGGGTTGGAGTAAATATACCTGGAAACACAATCAATCATGCAAACAACACGTTAAACGTTACACAATTAGGTGTTGGTTATTATACACTTCAATACATACTTACAACAGAACAATCATCATGTCCGAGAAAATTGGAATTCTACGTTCATGTGGTTAACAATTGTGGAGTTTTGGCCGAATGTACGATAAATGTGTTCAATGGTTTTTCACCTGATGATGACGGTCAGAATGATGTTCTTGTTATTGAAGGTATAGAATGTTACCTAGAAAACAACGTTCAGATATACAACCGATGGGGAATATTGGTATTCGACAAATCCGGATATAACAATACCTCTGTTGTTTTCAGCGGAAAATCGGAAGGAAGATCAACATTAAACAAAAACGAAATGCTTCCGGGAGGGACCTATTTCTATGTCTTGAAATACAAAGATAATGAAGGTGGAAACTGGCATGACAAATCTGGTTATTTATATTTAAGCAGATAATTCTCATACTACTATTAATTATTTTACTAAATTAACTTAAATTAGTGAACATGAAAACAAAATTAACAACACTCGTTTTAGGATTAATAGGTATGATGTGTTATGCTCAACAAGACTCTCAGTATACACAATATATGTATAATACCATTACCATAAATCCTGCATATGCCGGTTCTCGCGAGGTTCTGAGTATCTTCGGATTGTACAGAGCCCAATGGGTTGGATTGGACGGAGCGCCTACAACAAGTGCTTTTTCAATAAACTCACCCATAGGCGATTCCAGTTTCGGGATAGGTTTGTCCTTTGTTAATGATAAAATTGGCCCCGCAAATGAAAGTAATATATCCGCAGACCTGTCTTATTTCATCCAAATGTCGGAAAATTACAAACTGGCCTTCGGATTAAAAGGAACAGCCAATCTTTTCAGTATTGATCCTAATAAATTAAACATACAAAATCCGAATGATCCTCGGTTACAGAATCTTGATAACGATGCCAGTCCGAATGTAGGTGCAGGTATTTATTTGTATTCCGATAAATTCTATGCCGGTTTATCAGTGCCTAATTTCTTTGAGACGAATCATTACGAAGACAATTCCGTTTCGATTACACAAGAGAAATTGCACTACTATTTCATTACCGGATATGTCTTTGATGTTGGGAGTAACTTAAAGATCAAACCTTCAATACTTATGAAAGCAGCTGAAGGAGCTCCATTACAGGGAGATGCATCTTTAAATTTTTTAATTTATGACAAACTAACTCTGGGAGCAGCCTACAGATGGGATGCAGCCTGGAGTGCCATGGCCGGATTTCAAATATCAAACTCAGTCTTCCTAGGATATGCGTATGATATGGAAACTACTGATTTACAGAATTATAATTCGGGTTCTCATGAGATTTTCCTGAGATTTGAATTGTTCAATAATTCCAAAATGTTAACTCCTCGTTTCTTCTAAATTGAACAGTTATGAAAATCAAAGTACTACTTATAATTGCCATTTTCAGTATTGGTAATGTATATTCTCAAATTGGGAAACAAGCAAAGGGTGACAAAAAATACAACAATTATGCTTATATAGACGCGATTGAAGTGTATGAAAAAGTTGCCGAGAAAGGTCATAAGTCCGTAAATTTATTCGAGAAACTTGGAAATGCCTATTACTTTAACGGGGAGTATGATAAAGCGGAAAAATGGTATACCCAATTGTTTGCGATGCCAGAAGCTGCTGATGTTCCTGCCGAATATTATTTCAGATATGCACAATCATTAAAAGCTGTCGGGAATTACGACAAAGCCGATGAGTATCTGATGAAATTCTATCAGAAAACGAACAATCCTTCCGGAGCAGAATTAGTAAACAACAAAGATTATCTGGCAGAATTACGAAAAGATTCCGACAGATATAAAGTTGAAAATGCCGGTGATATCAATACAGAGTATTCTGATTACGGCTCCATGTTTAAAGGTTCTGATGTTATTTTCACTTCAGCTAGAAAAAACAAAGACGTTTTTCAGAAAAAACACAATTGGACAGGGCAATATTTTACGAAACTTTATACGGCAAAAATGGCTGAAGACGGTAAATTAAGTGAAACACAGGAATTTTCAAAAGACCTGGATTCCAAATTTCATGAAGCAACACCTGTTTTCACGAAAGACGGTAACACCGTTTATTTTACCAGAAACAATTTTTTTGACGGAAAAAAAGGAAAAAGTGAGGATAAGGTAACGAAACTTAAAGTCTTCAAAGCAACTTTAAAGGACGGAAAATGGCAGGATATAAAAGAACTTCCGTTTAATAATGATAATTACAGTGTGGCCCACCCTGCTTTGAGTCCGGATGAAAAAACACTGTACTTTTCATCGGATATGCCGGGAACTTTGGGAGCATCAGACATTTTCAAAGTCGCGATTAACTCAGACGGAACTTTCGGAACTCCTGAAAATTTGGGAAGCAGTATTAATTCACCGCTGAGAGAAACATTTCCCTTCATCACGGAAAAAAATGTATTGTACTTCTCTTCGGATGATCATTTGGGAATCGGAGGTCTTGATGTTTTCGAATCCAAAATGAATAAAGACGGAACTTTTACTTCGATAAAAAATGTCGGAGCACCGGTAAACAGTCCTAAAGATGATTTCGGTTACATTGTGAACACCAAAACGAATATCGGATATTTCACTTCAAACAGAGATGGCGGAGCGGGATCTGATGATATTTACAAGTTCAAGGAAAACGTTTGTGCGCAGATAATCAAAGGAACAGTTTCAGACATACTATCCCTGTTACGCCTGCCATCAGCAAAAGTATCTTTGTTTAATTCAGATATGGAACTGATTAAATCCACGGAAGCAAATGCAAATGGTGAATTTTCTTTTGAAGAAAATATTGATTGCGATAAAAAATATTACGTAAGAGCAGAATATCAGGATTATGAAACAAAAGAAATACCTGTTATGATACCAATGACTTCAGGTGAATCCAGAGCCGATATCGCCTTAGAGAAAAAAGTGGTACCGATTGTTCCCGGAATTGATCTTGCAAAAGTACTGGACATCAGCATAATTTACTTTGATTTGGACAAATGGAATATTCGCCCGGATGCCGCTGTGGATTTAGAGAAAATTATTGCCGTTATGCAAAAATACCCAACCATGAAGGTAGATATCCGTTCGCATACAGACAGTCGTGCACCGCATAAATACAATGAACGACTTTCAGATCGCAGAGCAAAATCAACTTTAGAATATATGGTTAAAAACGGTATCGATCGAAGCAGATTGTCTGCAAAAGGATACGGAGAATCACAATTGATAAATGGTTGTTCAGATGGCGTTAAATGCTCTGAAGAAGACCATCAAAAAAACAGACGAAGTGAATTTATTGTGCTTAGCATGGAATAGTTTCATTCTTTTTATTTCAATACGTTTAATAAAAAAAGCATCGGCCTTGGCTGATGCTTTTTCATTTTGGATTATTTAAACCCAGAAACTAAACACATATTATAATCATGTTATTTTCTGATAAACAGGTTGGTAAAATACTTTTTTCCATCATTATCTATTCTCACAGAAATTCCGAAATGAGTATAATTACCTTCCATGTTTGCTTTATGAGCCGGACTGTTAATCCATGCGTCAACCACGGATTGTGCGGTAGAATAATTGTAGGCAATATTTTCACCTACAGCTACGGCTCCCAAAGCAGTTCTCAAATTTTCCTCTCTTTGGGCAAAAAGGGCGTGTGTTAACGTATTGATCGAAATCATATATTCATCGTGACTTTCGGAAACATTAGAAATATGATTTATTTTTTCAAGTGGATTTAAACCTTTACTTAAACGGTGTTGGTTAATAAGGTTAGCAACATCCAATTCAATCTGGCTGTAGTTATATTCGTTATCAACAATATAATTTGCCGAAGCTGAATTTTGAGATGTTCCCTCTTCACTGTCTGTTGAACAAGAAGTTAAAACGAAAAGAAGTGCCATAAAAGATAAGGGGCGAAAAAAAGACATCTTCATAAAATTAAAATTTAAATGTTGTTCTTAGTTTTTTAAACAATTAATTATTATAACTGCTTGATTACTAAAGTAAATTTACACATTAATCGACTATCTGCAAATAATATCGATGAAATGCTTTAAATTTTAACATTTAAATTTTACATACTGTAATTTTAAGGAGAAAGTCTTTCAATTTTCCAATTATAATCTTCTAGCAACTGATAGCGAATACGATCATGAAGACGATTAGGACGACCTTGCCAAAATTCCACCGAAATAGGTCTGACCAGATAGCCTCCCCAATGTTTCGGACGAAGAATTTCTTTATTCTGATATTCCTTTTCAAGTTCTTTAAGGTTGTTCTCCAGGAAATCCCTTGAGGGAATAACGTCACTTTGAGCAGAAACTATAGCGCCTAACTTACTTCCGTCAGGACGACTGTCAAAATAATTATCCGAAACATTTTCCGGAGTTTTTTCAGCTACACCTTTAATAATAACCTGACGTTCCATAGAATTCCAGAAAAAAGACAAACAAACATTTGGGTTTTGTTCCAGCGCCTTTCCTTTTTCGGAATTATAATTGGTGTAGAAAATAAATCCTTCTTCATTAAACTTTTTGAGTAAAACGACTCTCGCTTTCGGAAACCCATCAAGGCCAATTGTGGAAACGGTCATGGCATTCACCTCTTCTATTCCTCCCAAGTCTTCGGATTCATAAAACCAACGGTGAAATAAATTCATAGGGTCTTCCGGAATTGTGGTTTCCAATAGTTCGCTTTTTTCGTATGACTTTCGGTAATTGCTTAGATCGGACATTTTTTTAGACTTCTTAGATTGTTAGATTTCTTAGATTATTGGACTACTTAGAAACTTTGGTTACTTATTGATAATTCTAATGAATATAAACTTAATAGTTTTTTTTCGAAATTTCTTTATTAAAAAATTCTAAAAATTCTAATTTTCTAACATTCTAAGTTGTCTAGAACTCAAATTCCCTTCCATCATCAGCGAGGAGAATATTCTGAAAAACGGTTTCGGCTTCTTTCCTGAATCGCTCAATGGAATCATACCGCGTGGAATAATGTCCTAAAACCAATTGCTCCACATTAGCTTTTTTTGCAATTGCAGCGGCTTGTTTTGCGGTACAATGCATGGTTTTTTCAGCTAAATGTTCCTCGGAATCGAGAAACGTACTTTCGTGATATAAAACGGTGGCATTTTCAATTATCGGAACAATGCTTTCATCATAAACCGTATCCGAACAAAAGGCATAACTCTTCGAAGGTTCCGGATCGAAAGTGAGCTTTTCATTTGGAATTACTCTTCCGTCATCTAAGGTAATATCACCTCCGTATTTTATTTTCTGATAATAAACGGTTTCAATGTCGTAATTCAAAATAGCGTCGATATTGAGTTTGCGTTCGCGGTTTTTTTCCTGAAACAAATACCCATTCGTGTATACCCGGTGCTTTAGCGGAATGGTTTTTACAATTACCCTGTCATCTTCAAAAACCACTTCACTTTCGGTGCTTTCCAATTCGTGAAAATATAAATTATACCCTGTGTAAGAATTTGATAATCTGAGTTGTAAAAGGATTATCTCTTTAATTCCTTTAGGTCCGTAAACATGTAAATCAGTTTGACGATTGAGCAACATGAATGTGGAAATCAATCCCACCAAACCATAAAAATGATCCCCGTGAAGATGTGAAATAAAGATATGTTCTATACGGGAAAATTTGATTTTATTCTTTCGAAGCTGTACCTGAGTTCCTTCTCCGCAATCAATTAAGAACATGCGGTTTTTTATTTCCAGAACCTGTGAAGTCGGATTCGTTATCGTTCGTGGAGTTGCCGCATAGCAGCCCAGGATTGTTAGTTTCATTCTAATTGATAGTTGATAATTGATAATTAACAATTACAAAGAATTATCAATTACTAATTATCAATTGTTAATTGTTAAAATCCTAAATCACGTTCGATTTCTTCCATTTCAATCATGTCGTGTGCTTCTAAAAGTGTCGGCACCACTAACAATGAAGCCGGAACATCATTAAAATCGATATTATCAGCTACGATTACGAATGATTTCTTAGCTTTCTTATGTTTTTTAGACAAATCTGCAAAGGTTTTAATTGCTTTTACATCTGCTGATTTATCATGGGATACATCCAAAATAAGGTTACGTTCTTTAAAAGACTCGTATTGGTCAGTAACTTTTTTAAGGAATTCCGAAACATTACCTTCGGTATCTTTAATTATCGTGGTGTGGATTTTATGATCTACTTTCATTTTTAAGTTGCTTAGTGGCTGAGTTGCTAAGTTACTGAGATTTTTTCATCTCAACAACTTTCTGACATCCGACTTTCAGACTTACTTTATCTTCTGAGCCAGTAAATAAATTACGGCCATTCGAACCGCTACCCCATTTTCCACCTGATTTAAAATAACCGATTGTGATGAATCCGCCACATCCGAAGTTATCTCAACTCCTCTGTTGATTGGTCCCGGGTGCATTATTACTATTTCTTTGCTTAATGAATCGAGTAATGCCTTATCCACACCGTATTGTTGTGCATATTCTCTTGTTGACGGAAAATAGTTCACATCCAAACGTTCGTTCTGAACACGAAGCATATTTGCTACATCACACCATTCCAAGGCCTTACGCAAATTTGGCTCGTATTTTACACCTAACGACTCAATGTATCTTGGAATCAGCGTTTTTGGTCCGCAAACCATAACTTCAGCTCCCTGCATTTGTAGTGCAAAGATGTTGGAAAGTGCTACACGCGAATGTAAAACATCACCCACAATTACCACTTTCTTCCCGCCTACTTCACCCAATTTTTCTCTAATGGAATAACTGTCAAGCAACGCCTGCGTAGGATGTTCATGAGCACCGTCTCCAGCGTTAACAATACTTGCTTTAACATTTTGTGATAAGAAGTGAGCCGCTCCTGGGTTTTTATGACGCATTACCACCATATCCACTTTCATCGACAAGATGTTGTTTACGGTATCAATAAGAGTTTCTCCTTTTTTAACCGATGATTGTGCCACTGAAAAACTCATTACATCAGCTGAAAGACGTTTCTGTGCCAATTCAAATGAAAGTTTGGTACGCGTACTGTCTTCAAAAAAGATGTTGGCAATGGTAATGTGTTGTAATGAAGGAACTTTTTTAATCGGACGATTGATTACTTCCTTGAACTGATCGGCAGTTTCGAAAATTAAATCAATATCACTTTTATTGATATATTTTATTCCAAGTAAATGATTGACGCTTAGCTCTTTCATCAGTATTGTTGTGTTGTTGTAATTCTTAGTTGTTTGTTGTTTTGGCTACTAAAAGCACTTGATCCACTCCGTCGTTTTCCTTCCAGTTTACGATAACTTTTTCGTTGTTAATCGCATCTACCTGTCTTCCGCGATAATCGGGCTGAATCGGTAAATCACGGCTGAAACGTCTGTCGATAAGCGTTAAAAGTTCGATTCCTGATGGTCTTCCGAACGATTGAATCGCAGTCAGGGCCGCACGGATGCTTCTTCCGGTGTATAAAACATCGTCTATGAAAACCACTTTTTTATCTTCCACCAAAAAGTCGATTTGGGTTTTATTGGCCTCAACAGGTTTTTCGGTTCTTCGGAAATCGTCCCTGAAAAACGTAATATCCAAAAATCCAAGCGGAACATTTTTAATGTTATACTCTTCTTCCAGCAGTTGTTTTATTCTCTCGGCCAGATATTTACCACGAGGCTGAATTCCGATAAGAATAGTGTTTGAAAAATCGAAATGTTTTTCGATTAACTGACAGGCCAAACGATGCAGAATGATATTGACTTCTTTTGAAGTGAGCAATACTTTTTGACTCATAAATGAAGTGTTGGGTTTGGTGCGTAAAAGTACAATTTTTTTGTTAATCTGCTACTTCCTTGCACTCATATTGATTTTTTAGTCTTAAAAAGATCACTCCTGTTTTTTTTATAAATTATTTTTAATTTAAACAAAACTTTATTTAAGCATTTAATCGTAAAAATCATCAAAATCAACGACTAATTCATTAAAAATGAATTTTAACAGATAAATAAAAATATTTTTAACATGCAATTAACAATTAAAAAACTAACCTATGAAGAAATTTACTTACCTAAAGCGTAAGCTGGCTATTTTTTGCTTGCTAACATTACCGATTTTCTTTACTGCTTGTCAGGAAGAAGAAATCACAAGTAGAAACAGCAATTTAGAAACAACCACTTCCTTAGCAGTTGCAAGTGGAAATTGTAGAGACAATTGTATTGATGCCGAGGCCCCGCACTACTACCCAACTACGGATTTGCAAACCGTACCAGCAACTGGTCAAACCAGTAAAACAGTTGAAATTAAATATTATAACACAGAAACGCATTTTTTTGTGGAAGTACAAAGTTCTCGACAGTGGAGCAATTTACAAATTTATAATGAGACTACTGGAGTTTGGAATTCCGTGCTGTCAGGGAATGTTGCTGCAAACTCTTCGAGATCCTATTCTTATCCTTTGGCAAACGGCTGGCAACCATGCACTCCGATTAGTTTTAGACTTAGAGTAGTTGGAGGTGGTGGTAATCCAGTCGATTTCCTTGTAAATTATGAATTAATCGGAATTTGCGATGATGGTTGTGCAACCTCATTTACAGGTGAAGCGATATCCTGTGATGATACCAGAGAAGCCGTATATACTTTTACAACCGATGCCGATCAGGAGTATATCAAAATTCAGGGTGGTTTAACCAATTTTACAGGAGCAGATGCAGTAGTAACTGTTTCAAACGAAAATTTAGAAATTACACAATCCACTCCGGGCGGAAGTTCGAATCGTATTATCAAAGTGGAAGGACCTGTTTCGGAATGCGAAACCATCACTATTCGTATCACTTGGAATTCGACCAACAACGGAGGAATTATTACCGGAGACTGGTCTATTAAAAATGGAGACGGATTAGAATTGGCTCCTTCTGTACCTGGTTTACAATGTGATTAATTAATTTTGAATATAATTTAAAAGCTGTGGGAAACTACAGCTTTTTTTGTATCATTTCTTAATCTAAATTAAGTAATTTCGGTAGTATTGTGAAGTAACTTTGTGTAACAACTTAAAAGAAAAAGCAATGGCAACAAAAAATATCGAATTAGTAGCAGCGCCAAAAACTCCGCATTTCGTTGGTGATGGTTTCAGGGTACACAATTTTATTCCGAGTGGTTATCATTTGGAGATGGAACGTATGAGTCCGTTTATCATGCTGGATTACAACTCCAAGTACAATTTTCCTCCTTCAGAAATTCCGAAAGGAGTCGGCGTACATCCGCACAGAGGTTTTGAAACCGTAACCATTGCCTACAAAGGAAAAGTCGCACATCACGACAGTGCCGGAGGTGGCGGAATTATTGGTGAAGGCGACGTACAATGGATGACGGCAGCTTCAGGTGTTTTACATAAAGAATACCATGAAGAGGAATTCAGTAAAACCGGGGGCGAATTTCAGATGGTGCAGTTATGGGTAAATTTACCGGCTAAAGATAAGATGTCGACTCCTAAATACCAGGCAATTACCAATGCTCAGATGGGACGTTACGAACTTGCTGACAATGCCGGATTTATAGAAGTGATTGCTGGTAACTATAACGATGTGAAAGGACCTGCATCAACATTCACACCTGTTCACATGCAAAATGCAAAACTAAATGAAGGCGGAAAAGCAACATTCTCGTTTCCTGGAAATTATAACACCGCTTTACTGGTTATCGAAGGAAGCATAAAAGTAAATGAAGATGAAGTAGTTCCAACCGATCATTTCGTCCTGTTTGAAAACCAGGGAGAGGAATTCTCCATTGAAGCACTTGAAAACGCAATTGTATTAGTTTTAAGCGGCGATCCGATCAACGAACCTATTTTTCCTCACGGTCCTTTCGTGATGAATACCCGCGAAGAAATCATTCAGGCCATTGATGACTTCAACAACGGAAAATTCGGATATCTTGCGGATTAATTAATCTAAATTCTAAATAACCGAATCCACCAATAACCAAATTCCAAAAATCTAAAAATCTAAAAATGAAACCTGAATATTTAGAAATTCCATTAGTCAAAAACGAAGAATTGCTTCAGTTTGAAATTACTGTTGAAGGACACAAAGCTTTTATCGTTTACAAAGAACGACCGCACACCATAACGTTGATCCACACCGAAACAGAGCCCGAATTGGAAGGAAAAGGTACTGCAACAGCTGTGATTGAAAAAACATTAGCCTATGTTGAGGAAAACAATTTCAAGCTTATTCCGCTCTGTCCGTTGGTTTTCGCCTATATTAAACGACATCCGGAGTGGAAACGAATTGTGGATGAAAATTTTAAAGGATTTGACGAATAAGTTCTTAACTTTATAAGAAAAAAAAGCCTATGTCCAATGTACAATTAATCATTGAGGAACGTGCCGCCGATATCGGGAACTTTATGGTGGGACGACTTTTGCCCTTCCGTGAAAAACGAACTGTGGGTCCGTTTGCCTTTATAGACCATATGGGGCCAACTTATTTAAGTGAGCTTGAAAATTTTGACGTTCCGCCGCATCCTCATATCGGGCTTTCCACCCTCACCTATCTTTTTGCAGGAAGTATCATGCACAAGGACAGTCTGGGAACCGAAATGGTAATCAGGCCCGGTGCCGTGAACTGGATGACGGCCGGTAAGGGAATTGTACATTCTGAAAGAACACCCCATGATATAAGAGAATTGGAAAAAATGCTGCACGGATTGCAAATTTGGGTTGCCCTTCCGAAAGAATTGGAGGAAATGGAACCAAATTTCACCCATGTTGAAGAACAAGACATTCCGCACTGGGAGCAGGACGGGCTCTCTTTTAAACTCATAGCCGGGGAAGCTTTCGGAAGAAAATCGCCGGTACCTGTTTACAGTCCGCTCTACTTTATTGAGATAAAAAGTACTACAGCACAGAAAGTAAAAATTGGAGATGATTTATTTGGCGAAAGTGCCTTGTATATTCTCGAAGGAAATATAAAAAGTGAAAATACTATTTTTGAACCGAAGCAGATTCTGATTGCCAAAGACAGCAAGCTCTGTGAATTCGAAGTGGGCGAAAACACTACGGTTTATATTTTCGGAGGCGAGCCATTTCCCGAAGAACGTTTCATATACTGGAACTTCGTTTCCTCAAGCAAAAAACGAATCGAAAAAGCCAAAATCGACTGGGAAAACCAATCTTTTCCGAAAGTACCGGGCGAAACTGAATTTGTTCCTTTGCCTGAGTCACGAAAGGCTTAATTTCGACAACGGAAGAATTTTAATACATATTTGTTGATAAAATAAAATCCGCTTGGTTAGTATAACCGGACGGATTTTCATATTTGTTGAATACTCAAAAATTTAAATATCAGGCTATTTGAGAGTTGTTTCAATTGTAAAAAAAAAAACAGGAATTGAATGCAAAAATCAATATTTGTAATAACCAAAATGGATTGTCCTTCAGAGGAAAATTTAATCCGAATGAAATTGGATGGATTATCAAATATTAAACATCTCGATTTTGATATTCCAAACCGAAAATTAATAGTATTTCACATTGGACAGATTGAACAAATCGAAAAGTCTATCAGTGAACTGAATTTAGGCGATCGCAAACTAGTAACTGAAAGTACCTCCCAAACGGAGTTTACCGAAAATGCAAATCAAAAAGAACTTCTTTGGACGGTTCTGATCATTAATTTTCTTTTCTTTTTAATAGAGGTAGCAACAGGAATTATTTCCAGATCAATGGGACTTATTGCTGACAGCCTGGATATGCTTGCAGACTCATTTGTATACGGAATAAGTCTCTTTGCAGTTGGTACAACTCAGATAAGAAAAAAACAAATAGCCAAACTTGCCGGATATTTTCAAATAACACTGGCAATAATTGGATTTTTTGAAGTCTTAAGGCGCTTTTTTTATGTAGAAAAACTCCCTGACTTTACTGTAATGATTATCGTTTCATCTTTTGCGCTTATAGCAAACGGAATTTGTCTTTATCTTCTTCAAAAGTCCAAAAGCAAAGAACAAGCTCATATAAAAGCAAGTCTGATTTTCACATCAAACGATGTAATAATAAATTTTGGTGTAATAGTAGCCGGAATTATGGTGAATTTACTAAACTCAAATAAACCAGACTTGATTATAGGAATCATTGTTTTTATTTTAGTTATTCGAGGAGCAATGAGAATATTAAAAATCGGAAATTGATAAGCATTGCTTTGGCAGCATCTTTAAGCGGGTTGAGTTTTAGGTAAAAACCTTCACTAAAAATTTACGGACATCTAATAATTCTATCAAAATTTAAAACAAACCACTGATTATGAGACACATATTAAACACATAAATCATGGTATTTTAAACGGAATCAAAATCGATTTTTCAAAACTTATCTTTGAAAACTGAAGATTTTGTGAGAAATAAATCCGTTTTTGTCGTAAATTGTAATGATGAAATTCCTGCTGGCAATACTGCTCATTCTCCACGGATTAATCCATTTGATGGGATTTGCCAAGGCTTTTCATTACGGAAAGATAACGCAAATTAAAGATGAAATTTCAAAGCCAATCGGTATTTTGTGGTTGTTGGATTCCGTACTTTTTATTCTTTCTGCAGTTTTACTTCTTCTTAAAAATGATTTTTGGATTCTGCTCTCTGTTATTGCACTGATTATTTCTCAAATCCTTATTTTCAAAACATGGAAATACGCCAAATTCGGTGCTCTAATTAACATTTTTCTTTTGATAATAGTGATTCTTTCCTACGGAAGTATCCGTTTCGAAAACGATTTTAAAAATGACACAAAAAAAAGTATAACCATTTCGAATTCAAAGAAAACTGAAATACTCACGCAAAATGACATAAAACACCTTCCTCTCGTTGTTCAGAACTACCTGAAATACGCAGGAGCAATAAACAAACCCAAAGTAAAAAATATGCGGGTTGTTTTCGAAGGCGAAATGAGAGAGAATGGAAAAAGGTATTTTCCGTTCACTTCAGAACAGTACAATTTTTTTGAAGAGCCTAGCCGACTCTTTTTCATGA
Source organism: Flavobacterium limnosediminis JC2902 (assembly GCF_000498535.1). Taxonomy (GTDB): domain Bacteria; phylum Bacteroidota; class Bacteroidia; order Flavobacteriales; family Flavobacteriaceae; genus Flavobacterium; species Flavobacterium limnosediminis. The sequence continues at coordinate 14,189 of NZ_AVGG01000031.1, forward strand.
AGGGAAAAATGTTCGGACTTACCGTTCCCGGTTATCACAAATATCAGGATGGAAAAGCAGCAATGAACATAAAACTGTTTGGTATCTTCCCTATTATCAGACATTCAGGTGCTGTAATGGACAAAACCGAAACCGTTACGCTTTTCAATGACATGTGTTTATTGGCTCCGGCAACGTTAATCGACAAGCGAATCCAATGGCAATTCATTGATGACAAAACAGTTAAAGCAACTTTCACCAATAAAGAAAGCCGAATTTCAGCCCGATTGTACTTTAATGAAAAAGGTCATCTCGTCAATTTTATTTCAGATGACCGGACAGCAATGGCAGACGGAAAACAATACCCGTTTTCCACACCGGTTTCAGATTATAAAAGCGTTAACGGAATTAAACTGATGAGTTACGGAGAAGCCGTTTGGTATTACCCCGATGGGAAATTCACATACGGAAAATTTCATCTGAAAGAAATCCAATACAATTGCAAATAGAAAATCTCCGTTTTCGAAATTTTATCATTAAATTTACTATCCGAATTTTAATTCTAATCCTCTCATAAAAAACGGTTTACGAATTATTTTTCAATACATCGATTTAGAATTTGCTCTGTTGCCAACCTCATTTCTTTTGCAAAACCTACTCCGTTAAATCTTGTATTTTACCAATCCGTATGGAGTTCATCGATACAATTCTAACATTAAAAAACTATAATTATGTCTCAGAAAAAATTAATTGCAGTATTCGGGGCAACTGGTGCTCAGGGTGGTGGTTTGGCTCATGCCATACTTGGTGACCCAAACAGCGAATTTTCTGTTCGCGCAGTAACAAGGGATGTCAATTCAGAAAAAGCGAAAGCGCTCGCCGCAATGGGAGCCGAAGTAGTATCCGCTAATATTGATGATATTGAAAGCATAAAACGCGTCCTGCAAGGGGCTTATGGCGCTTATTTTGTTACCTTCTTCTGGGAACATTTCTCGGTAGAAAAAGAAATGACCGAAGCGAAGAATATGGCAACAGCCGCCAAAGAATCCGGTTTGCAACATGTGATATGGTCAACCCTTGAAGATGTGAGAAAGTTTGTTCCTCTGAGTGATAATAGTTTGCCAACTTTGCAGGAAAAATACAAAGTGCCTCATTTTGATGGTAAAGGTGAATCAGATCACTTTTTTACTGATGCAGGGGTACCGGTAACTTTTTTGCTGACCTCATTTTATTGGGAAAATCTTATTTACTTTGGTATGGGTCCTAAAAAAGATGCTAACGGAAAACTGGCAATAACTTTTCCTTTAGGCAATAAAAAAATGGCAGGAATCTCTTCTGAAGACATCGGTAAATGTGCCTACGGTATATTTAAAAAAGGTAAGGAATTGATCGGTAAAAGAATTGGTATTTCGGGAGATCAGATTACTTGTAGCGAAATGGCGGAAAAACTGTCAAAAAAAATAGGTCAAGAAGTTGTCTATAATGAAGTTACCCCCGATCAATACAGAAACTTTGGATTCCCTGGCGCAGAAGATTTAGGAAACATGTTCCAATTTTATCGCGATTTTGAAGGTCCTTTCAATGGTGTCCGTGATATGAAATTTGCCAAAGAACTGAATCCGGAATTGCAATCATTTGACAGTTGGGTTGAAAAAAACGCGAGCCGGATTCCGATTGAATAGAACTGGCAATTCGCAAATAAGTATAAACAAAAACTCCCCGCTTATGACGGGGAGTTTTTAATATTAGCTATACATTTTCTTTCTCATTTCCTGAATTTTTTCATCTTCAAGATATTCATCGAATGTCATGTAACGGTCGATTACCCCTTTTGGAGTGATTTCCACTACCCTATTGGCAACGGTTTGTGCAAACTCGTGGTCATGTGTGGTAAACAATACCGAACCTTTAAAGTTTTTCAACGAGTTGTTGAATGCTGTAATCGATTCCAAATCCAAGTGATTGGTTGGTTCGTCCAACATTAACACGTTGGCTCTCATCATCATCATTCTTGATAACATACAACGTACTTTTTCTCCTCCGGATAAAACACGACCCGTTTTTAAAGCCTCTTCTCCTGAGAAAATCATTTTTCCTAAGAAACCGCGAACATAAACTTCATCTCTTTCCGGTTCTGTTTTAGCCCACTGACGTAACCAGTCCACCAGCGTCAGATCGTTTTCAAAGAAACTGTGATTGTCGGCCGGCAAATAGGATTGTGTAGTAGTGATTCCCCACTCATACGTTCCGGAATCAGCAGTAAGGTTTCCGTTTAAGATTTCATAAAATGCAGATGTAGCACGGGAATCTTTAGAGAAAACAACAATCTTATCGCCTTTGGCCATGTTTAAATCGATGTTTTTGAACAATACCTCTCCTTCGATGGATGCACTTAAATCTACAACATTTAAAATCTGGTCTCCGGCTTCTCTTTCCTGATCAAAAATAATGGCAGGATAACGACGGCTCGAAGGTTTGATTTCATCAAGATTCAATTTATCGATCATCTTTTTACGTGAAGTTGCCTGCTTTGATTTTGCAACGTTCGCCGAGAAACGACGGATAAACTCTTCTAATTCAGCTTTTTTCTCTTCGGCTTTCTTATTTTGCTGCGCTCTTTGTTTCGCCGCTAATTGGGACGATTCATACCAGAATGTATAGTTTCCGGAATAGTGGTTGATTTTCCCGAAGTCAATATCCGAAACATGCGTACAAACCGCATCAAGGAAGTGACGGTCGTGAGAAACCACCAATACCGTATTGTCATAATTTGCAAGGAAGTTTTCCAACCAACCAATTGTTTCAAAGTCAAGATCGTTGGTAGGCTCATCCATAATCAGTACGTCCGGGTTACCGAATAAAGCCTGTGCCAATAACACACGTACTTTCAGTTTTCCTTCCATTTCGCCCATCAGCGTGTAATGGTAATCGGCAGAAATCCCTAAATTGGAAAGCATTGCTCCCGCATCCGATTCGGCATTCCATCCGTTCATTTCATCAAACTGCATCTGAAGCTCACCGATTCTGTCGGCATTTTTATCATCATAATCAGCATACAATTCGTCCATTTCCTTTTTAATGGCGAATAATGTTTTGTTTCCCATCATCACGGTTTCCAAAACGGTATGCTCGTCAAACATGTTGTGGTTCTGGTTTAAAACCGACATACGTTTCCCCGGTTCAAGAATTACACGCCCTGAAGTCGGGTCGATATCTCCGGATAATATTTTTAAAAAAGTAGATTTTCCAGCACCGTTTGCTCCGATAATTCCGTAGCAGTTCCCCTGTGTGAAAGTTACGTTTACTTCGTCGAACAAAATTCGCTTACCAAATTGTACTGATAAATTTGAAACTGTTAACATTGATTTCTGATTTTTTATAAAAGTGTTGCAAAAGTAGAAAAAATAGCGGAGTTTTGAGCCCTATTAATGAGAATGTTCATTTTGGCATTTTAACTGTACATTAACAGCAAGTTATCCCTTACACACCTATATTTGTTTTGAAATAAATTTCGATTTAATGTTTGCCTATTTAAAAAATCTACTACTACCTGTTTCGTCCGTCGTACTGTGTGGTCTATTTTCCTGTAACAAGGAATTTAAGGACGACAATTACTCGGCCTATTTTGGTGGTGAAATAATTAACCCAAACAATCGCTATGTCCTTCTGTTAAAGGATAATGAAGTTATAGATTCGATACTATTGGACAATCGGAACCGTTTCTTTAAAAGATTCGATTCACTTGCCCCCGGGATGTACACCTTCAGACATGAGCCGGAATACCAGTATATTTATTTCGACAAAAACGACAGTATTATGCTTCGTTTAAACACAAAAGAATTTGATAATTCACTTGTTTTTTGTGGTCGTGGGGATCAGAAAAACAACTTCCTGATAGAAATGTTCCTGAAAAACGAATCCGACAGAAGTTATGATGTTTTCGATAAAGATTACAAACGATTCTCTAAAACCATTGATTCTTCCCACGCTGCCAAAAAAGCTTTTTACCTCAGACGCAAAACCGAAATCGGTTGGGATGAAAAATTTGATCTTTTTGCAAAAGCTTCCCTTGACTTGGATTATCTGGCAAAAAAAGAAATCTATCCGATTGCTCATAAAAGAAAAAAAGGAGAAGATGTCTGCAAATTTTTACCAAAAAACTACTACTCGTTCAGAAATGAAATCGACTATAATAATGAAGATCTAACCACTTATGTCTCTTTTGTACGCTATATGTCGGCCATGTTAAATAACATTGCGTATAAAGACTGTACAACAGAGAAAGATTATGAACAAAGTGCATTAGCTTCCAATATAAAAAAGCTAAACATTACCGATACTTTATTTAAGAATCAGAAAATTAAAAACGGAGTTCTGAACAATATCGCCTTTATGTATCTTCTAGAAGATCAAAACATGGCAAATAATAAAAAGTTTTTAGATCGTTATTTTCAGCTTTCTACAGATAAAAGCAAACACAACGAAATAAGAAAAATATCCAGTGCAGCCCAGCTCTTGAATCCGGGAAAAACACTTCCGCCTCAGACTTTCATAAATCCTTTGGGTGAAAAAATCGATTTTAATTCGGCTATAAAAGGCCAGACTGTGGTTTTCTTCTGGACCTTGAGTTCAAAATCCCATCTGGAAGCCGTTCATAAAAAAGCACACGATCTGAAAGCGAAATATCCTGATCTGAATTTCATCGCCATCAATATGGATGATTCGAATGAAGATTGGTTGAGAACACTGGCTACTTACAATTTTGACGTAACCACTGAACTTCACGCCACCGATTTAAAGAAACTTAAAGAGGAATGGGTAATTACGAAAATCCATCGCGTAATGCTGCTGAATCCGGACGGAACCATTAAAAATGCATTTGTGAGTCTGTTCGATGCGGATTTTGAGAAGTATTTAAAATAGTGGTCAGTGAACAAAAAACCATCAGTTTAGCTCAAAGAAAAATATCAACACATTAAAAAAGAATGAAAAAAATTTTATTTATAACTACAGTTATACTATTTACAAGTTGCGCAACAAGTATTTCAACTAAATTAGCAAATAAGAGTTATCAAAAACTCACTAATGATATACCGGTAATAGTTTTAGATAAAAATGAGGAATTACCAAGCGATTCAGAGTTTATTGGGGAAGTAAAAATTGGAGACTCCGGATTTTCAACAGATTGTGGTTACAATAAAGTAATATCAGATGTTACAAACGTCGCTAAAAATTCGGGAGCGAATGTTGTTAAAATAACAGAAATTAAAAAACCTAGTACTTTAGGGAGTACTTGTTATAGAATAAAAGCTAAGATCTACCGAAATCTAAATACCGAATCATTGTCAAAATTGGCCGAGAACAGAAATGCAAAAAACAAATCAAGACTTCCGGAAAACAGTGATTATGCCATAGTGCATTTTTACAGACCAAGTCTTGGTACTGGAGGATTATTAGGCTTTAAAATAAAAAATGCTAATGATTCGATCATCGGTAGATTAAGAAACGGAGAAAAATTCATATACAAGACAAAGGAGTTTGGAGAACAAAGTTTTTACGGAGCTCTTGAAACTAAAGAAGAAGTGAAAATAAATATTGAAAAAGGAAAAGAATATTTTGTAAGATGCGCGGTAACCATGGGAGTTGCCTTTGGAAGACCTGAAATAGATCTTATAGAAAATCATATTGGAATAGAAGAATACTCCGAAATGCGATAAACCCGGATCAACAGGTAATATCAACGAATGTTATGTTACATATCAATAAAAAACAAAAAAGGATTCAATAATTGAATCCTTTTTTGTTTTATACCAGAATAGCTAATCTGTCATTTACTTTTCGCATTCTGCCTTCTGAATACTACTTATTCCCCTTCTCGTAATCCGCAACAAACTGAGCAATCCCGATATCCGTTAAAGGGTGTTTCAACAAACCTAAGATAGATGATAGCGGCCCTGTCATTACATCCGCGCCGATTTTAGCACAATTTACAACATGCATCGTATGACGAACGGAAGCCGCTAAAATTTGGGTTTCGAAAGCATAGTTATCATAAATCTGACGGATTTCGTCGATTAAATTTAAACCATCTGTGGAAACATCATCCAAACGACCTAAAAACGGAGAAACATAAGTTGCACCTGCTTTAGCCGCCAAAATCGCCTGACCTGCAGAGAACACTAACGTTACGTTCGTTCTGATACCACGGTCTGAAAAATATTTACAAGCTTTGATACCTTCTTTTGTCATTGGCAACTTCACAACGATTTGCTCGTGTAATTCGGATAACTCCTCACCTTCCTTAATCATGCCTTCCAGATCAAGGGCATTTACTTCGGCACTAACATCACCTTCTACAATATTACAGATGTCTACATAATGCTTTAAAATATTGTTTTTTCCGGTAATTCCTTCTTTTGCCATTAACGACGGGTTAGTGGTAACACCATCTAAAACGCCCAATTCCTGTGCTTCTTTAATCTGCTCTAAATTGGCTGTGTCAATAAAAAATTTCATATTTTCCTGTTTTAAAATCGTTGTATTTATTATTTGGGCGTAACCCTCCTCCATACTTCCGGAGGGTCAGGCTTTCCGTTGCAATCTTTTTTGTTACAACATAAGGTTTAAATACACGTTAAACCTCAAACAAAAAAGGATTTCCACTTCAATCCTTTACGCAACTGCGAAATTACGACTAAAATTTAATTCTTGCCCCAATTGATAAATCTATTCTTGACAGACTCTCTTTCGAATCCCCGTCAAGTTTTATATTCTCATGAAATCCGTTAGGTCCGTCTATTTCAGCAGAACGTAACGTTCCCAAAAGTAATCCGACTCTTGGCCCAACAGAAAAACCATCGGAAATCCTAAAATGATAGCTACCTGATGTGTAAGCACCAAATGAAGCACCTGTAATTTTATAATCCCGAAGAATAACCGCTTTGTCTTTATAATGAATGTAACCCAAACTTAAATCAAAGTTGAATTCATCCCTGTTTGCCGTTTCTTTACAGTACAAATACGAAATTCCGTAAAAGGCTATCGTTATATTATTTGAATAATCACCATATCCCTCCTGTCCATTAGGTGCGTAAACATAAGCATCATCAACTACAATTCGTTTTTTAAAAGCATTGTGCTTGAAACCTATGAATGAGTTTTTATCTTCAATCAAGCGGAAATACAAACTCACATCATAACTAAATCCGGACTTAAGGCTCTTCGAATATTGTTTGTCCAGATAATCTTCACCGGAAAGTTCACCAATACGTTCAGCAAAACCGACATTAATATCTAAAAAAACACCTCGTTTCTTAAATGTTTTAAGTTCAGTGTTTTCCTGAGCATAAGTGAATACTGAACATAACAGAAACAACAGCGTACATAATTTTTTCATCATTATTTTAATTTATAATGGTTCATTAATAATTTCTCATACATTTTGTCCGGAAGAACTCGCTTCAGTACAATGGAAAACTTCTGCATAAAAGCGCCTACTTTATAATGTACGTTCGGGTTTGGTGTTTGAATAATGGCATATATTGCCAAGGCCATATCATCGGGATTGCTTCCGCTGTCTACGTGTTCGTCCATTGTCTTTAAGGTGTTTCCGTACGGAATCTCATAAGCCGAACCTTTCACCAACGGCGCATGATAACGGCCTGCCGCAATATTCGTCGCAAAATCTCCCGGAGCCACATTCGTAATATGAATTCCGAACGATTTGGTTTCCATTCGCAAGGCCTCGGTAATTAATTCTAAAGCTCCTTTCGATGCCGAATACACACTTCGATACGGCAATCCCATATAACCGGCAATTGAAGTTACGTTGATAATCAAACCTGATTTCTGACTGCGCATTTGCGGTAAAACGGCTTTCATCACTTCAATGGGACCGAAAAGATTGGTTTCGAAATTATTTCTGATTTCTTCGGCAGGAATTTCTTCAAGAGGTCCTGTAATTCCAACCCCGGCGTTGTTGATAACAATATCCAAGCCTCCGGATTTTGCAATCACTTCGGCCACGGCATTTTTAATGCTTTCCGTATTTCGGACATCCAAAGCGACCAATGGAAAAACTGAATTTTCAACACGTTCCGGATTTCGGCTCGTTCCGTAAACCACGAAACCTTTTTGATGCAGGTATTCACCAACAGATTTCCCTATTCCCGAAGAACCTCCGGTAATTAAAACAACTTTACTCATTTTTCAGATTATTCGATTATTTGATTTTTTCGGATAACAAAAAAATCGTCGCGAAAGTAAGAAAATTTTAGCTTTTTTTTTCAGATTAAATGATACTGATTCCCAATCCCGGTTTTTCCGAAAGATGAATGATACCATTTATCACACTGCTCCCTTTTGCAATATCATTGGCAATTAAATTAGCACCGTCCAAATCGGCAAAATCCGTTAAAGAAGCTAAGGCAGCTCCTGCAGCAATCCCAACTGTAGATTCGGTCATGCAACCAATCATTATTTTGAAATTTAAATCTCTGGCTTTTTTTATCAATTCCAATGCAGGTGTGAGTCCGCCACATTTTACCAGTTTGATATTGATGCTTCGGTAATGCGGCTGTAATGTCTTTAAATCGACGTTTTCCTGGCAATCTTCATCTGCCATCCAATTCGGATATTTGTCGGATTGCAATGATTTAAAGTTGTCTTCTCCGGGTTTGATCGGTTGTTCGACATAAGTGAAACCTTTTGTAGCTTCCAAATTTTCCAGCCAATGACAATCTTCTGCAGTATAACTTCCGTTAGCATCCAAAGCCACTTCTTTTCTCGTATGCAGAAGCATTTCAATTTCCTTCGCATCAAAACGATTGCATTTCACTTTGAATTTATTCCATGATGAACTTGCAATCTTATCCAGTTGTATTGCAATTGGCGCGGCACTTATAGTTATGGAAGATTCCGGAATTGTGTTTATCTGAATATTGTTTAATTCTGAAAAACTCTTGTTTTCCAATTTTCCGAACAAATCCCAATAGGCACAATCCAATGCAGAGCGAAGGAAACTCGGCAACTGTAATGAAGCCAAAAATTGGTAAAACTCGGCCGGGTGATTGATTTTTTCGGATTCAATTTTCTCTTTTATCTGATGCAGTTTGGTGTCGAAATCGGGTAAACTGATATTGTAGTAGTCTATTCCTGTACATTCTCCGTAACCTCTCTCGCCATAATCACTTAACTGAACAACGAGTGCTTCTCTGAAAGCATAATTACCGTAAGATATCGAGAAGGTTTCTTTAAGATTGAGTCGGACGATTTGCCAGGATAGCTTCATGTGATGGATTGTATGCCCTAAAAATAAAAAAATCTCCGCAAGGGAGATACATTTATTATAAAAAGAAAAAAAAGGCAAGCGACCTACATCGCACCGCTACAACCACATACCTTTGCTGCGTTCCCACCCTGGAGGAGTCTGCAGGAGCTGGTCGTGTAGGACTTGCCGGTGCAAATATACAACCTTTTTATTTTTTTGCAAGTCAATTCGGGATATAAAAATAAGATTGTATATTGCCTCTATCAATTTTAAAGCAATGAAAAAACATAACCTATTAGCATTCATTTTATTAGGAACAGTACTTGTTTCCTGCAACAGCGATAAAAAAGCTACAGAAAATTTATTTTCTTTCGATTCTGCCCAGTTTAAAGAGCAATATCAGCCTCAGGAATCCCTTTCCTTGGCCTTAAAAAATCCGGAAAACAAAAAAATCGACTCCATTATTTATTATATCAATGACAAAAAGATAGGCGCTGTTAAAGGAAGTGATAAAATGAATTTCGCTTTCGCCGACCAGAAATTAGGTTACCAAAACATCAAAGCGCTGGTTTATTTTGAAGGTCAAAACACCGAAGTAACCTCAAGAGTGGAATTAGTTTCCAACATTCAGCCCAAAATATTGACATATACCATTGTAAATACTTACCCGCATGATTTAAAAGCCTATACGCAAGGATTAGAATTTTACCGTGATACTTTAATCGAAAGTACCGGAAACGGCACCGGAAACGGCACCGGATTAAAAGGGATTTCATCCCTACGCAAAACCGATTACAAAACCGGAAAAGTATACAAAACTGTTGAACTTCCGGAAAGTGTATTTGGTGAAGGGTGCACTATTTTAAACAACAAAGTATATCAGATTACTTGGAAGAACGGAGAAGCTTACGTATATAATGCCGACACATTCAAAAAAGAAAAAACATTCCCCTATTTCAAACCGGAAATGGATGGCTGGGGATTAACCAATGACGGTAAAAACCTTTTAATGTCGGACGGAACGGAAAAAATATGGTTTGTGAATCCGGCCGATTTCAAAGAAGTGGATTATATCAATGTGTATACTGCCAATTCAAAAATCAAAGCCGTAAATGAAATGGAATGGATTGACGGTAAAATCTACGCTAATATCTACACCATGGACGCCATCGCAATTATCAACCCGAAAAACGGAGCCATAGAAGCAGTTATTAACTTAGGAGATTTAAAAGCTAAAGTGACGCAGCATCCCGACATTGACGTTTTAAACGGAATCGCTTACAACCCAAAAACGAAAACCATTTTTGTTACCGGAAAAAACTGGGACAAAATGTTTGAGATAAAGATTACGGAGTAATCTATTTGCTCAACATAAAAAAGTCCCGTCATTACAACGGGACTTTTTTATATGATATAAAATCTAATTAAAAATTTTCACCAACATCTCTTTCAGTAAATCGTGTTGCGGCATGTTGTTCGCTCCCACTCCTTTACTTTTCACATCAATATCGCGAAGTGTACTCACAATGGCACTCACCTTTTTCATTGGATAATTCTTTAGCGCCACATCATAATCTTTCAGGAAATACGGATTCACTTTTATCACCTTAGCCACATTCGATGGGCTTTTATCTTTTAATCCGTGGTATTGCAAAAGTTGTGAAAAGAAACCGAACACTAATCCTACAGTCAGTACAATTGGGTTATCCTTTGGATTCTGAGCAAAATAATCAGCAATCTGATAAGCTTTCAGTTGGTTTCGTTCCCCAATCGCCTTACGTAATTCAAACGGGTTAAAATCTTTACTGAAACCGATATTTTCTTCAATAATTGCAGGTGTAATTGTTTCACCGGGTTTTAATATAATCGCCAATTTATCAATTTCATTGGCTATCCGACTCAAATCGGTTCCCAGAAAATCAACGAACATTGCTACAGCTTTCGGCTCAATGTTAAGTTTTTTTCCAGCTAAAACGCGTTTCATCCAATCACCTACCTGATTTTCGTACAGCTTCTTACTTTCAAAAACAACTCCGTGCTTAGCAAGGGTTTTAGTTACTTTCTTGCGTTTGTCTAAAGTCTTGTATTTATAACAGATTACCAAAACCGTTGTGGGCTGTGGATTTTCCGCATAAGCGTCAAGTTTTTCTATGGTTCGGGCCAATTCCTGTGCTTCTTTTACAATCACCACCTGACGGTCGGCCATCATCGGAAAACGTTTGGCATTCCCAACAACGTCTTCAATCGTAACATCTCGTCCGTACAACACCGTTTGATTAAAATCGCGCTCGTGTTCCTGTAAAATATTCTGTTCGATATATTCCGCCAATTTATCAATATAATACGGCTCCTCGCCCATTAAAAAATAAATTGGTTTAATGTTTCCGGCTTGTATTTCTTTGATGATTCTTAAAACTTCGTCCAAAATGCTTTGATTTGGTTATTTGGTTATTTGATAATAGCTTTGTCAAATGCAAAAACTGAATTTTCCTGCTTATACGTTTCGGTTCAAAAATAGTGAAAATAAACTCGCTGTGTTTGATGAAATCCGTAAAAAATTTGTGGCCCTCACTCCGGAAGAATGGGTACGTCAACATGTAGTTCAATTTTTGATGCAGCATAAAAACTATCCTAAATCGTATATAAATGTGGAGAAATCCATTAAAATTAACGGTTTAACCAAACGCTATGATGCTGTTGTATTTCAGCCTGATGGAAAAATATTTTTATTGGTCGAATGTAAAGCTCCCGAAGTACCTATTTCCCAACAGACTTTTGATCAGATTGCCCGGTATAACATGATATTGGAAGCAAAATATTTAATGGTGACAAACGGACTAAATCATTATTTTTGCAGTATGGATTTTGAAAACGAACAATATCAGTTTCTTCGTGAGTTACCTGATTTCATAACCCAATAATCAAATCCGCAATCAACCTTTGAAAAAAGCAGCAGTAGTTATCCTCAACTGGAACGGCGTTAAATTATTAGAGCAGTTTTTACCGTCTGTCATCCAGTTTTCCCCTGAAGCAAAGATTTATGTAGCCGATAATGCTTCGACGGACGCTTCTGTAACATTTGTGAAAGCCAATTTCCCTTCGGTTACCATTATCGAAAACAAGTCGAATTTTGGTTTTGCACAGGGATATAACGAGGCGCTACAGTTTGTTGAGGAAGATATCTATGCTTTGGTAAATTCTGATATTGAAGTGACCGAAAATTGGTTACAGCCGATTATCAACTTATTTGAAAACGAACCAAGTACAGCGATTATTCAGCCTAAATTATTGGATTTTAAAAACAAAGCGTATTTCGAATATGCGGGTGCCGGTGGCGGTTTCATCGATAAGTACGGTTTTCCTTATTGTCGCGGACGTATTTTCGAAACACTGGAAAAAGATAACGGCCAATACAATGACACAACCGAAATCTTTTGGGCGTCCGGTGCCTGTTTTTTTATCCGAAAGGACATTTACAGGGAATTAAATGGTTTTGATGCCGATTTTTTTGCCCATCAGGAAGAAATTGATTTGTGTTGGCGTGCTTTTAACAAAGGTCATAAAATCAAATACTGCGGATCGTCAACGGTCTATCATGTTGGTGGCGCCACGTTGGAAGCCGGAAGTCCGAGGAAAACGTTCCTTAATTTCCGGAACTCAGTTTGGATGATGCTTAAAAATCTTCCTGCTTCGCAATTGTTTTCGGTGCTTTTCATACGTATGTGCCTAGACGGAATTGCTGGTGTACAGTTCTTACTTCAAGGAAAACCGAAACATTTATGGGCAGTTTTATGTGCGCATTATTACTTTTACACCCACATGCTCAGGTTTTTAAGGAAACGGGACGCCTTTCAGTCTAAACAATATTATAAAATAAAATCAGTTGTTTATCGTTACTTCTTTAAAAACGGTAAGGTTTTTGATGTTAATTTTTAACATTAGTTTATCGTTTTAAATTTTTGAGTCCATTACGGAACTCAGTAACTTTGTAAATATCATAAAAATCATTAATCATGAGGAAACTATTCATTTTACTTTCTGTGGCAGCAATTTCTCTTACTTCGTGCGGAACTAAGAAGAAAATAGCCGAATTAGAAGCCAGAAACAAAGAAATTCAGGATTTATTAAATACCTGCACCGTTAAACTGAATAGCTGTTTAACTGAAAAAGACGCCTTAAGCAGTCAGAACGAATATTTAAAGAAGAACAATACCGATTTGATCAACAGTTCAAAAGAAATGACTGTTTTAACTACGAAAGGTGCTCAGAATCTTGAGAAATCATTGGAAAGTTTAAAAGAAAAAGATCTGAAAATTTCACGTCTTCAGGATGCTTTGACTAAAAAAGACAGTGTTACATTAGCATTGGTTACAAGCTTAAAACGCGAAGTGGGCATAGACGATCCGGATATCAATATTAATGTGGAAAAAGGAGTTGTGATGATTTCCATTGCGGATAACCTATTATTCAAATCAGGAAGTTATGAAGTGAGTGACAGAGCCAAAGGTGTTTTGAGCAAAGTTGCCAAAGTAATCAACAGCAAACCCGATTTCGAATGTATGGTAGAAGGTCATACCGATAACGTGCCGATTAAAAACGCGGTATTGTTAGACAACTGGGATTTATCGGTAAAAAGAGCAACTTCTATCGTAAGAGTTTTAAATAAAGATTTGGGAGTGAATCCGAAACAATTAATCCCGGCCGGAAGAAGTTCTTACATTCCTTTAGTGGAAAATGACAGTCCTGCTAACAGAGCGAAAAACAGACGTACAAGAATTATCATCATGCCGAAAATCGATCAGTTTTACGACATGCTTGAGAAGGAAATGAAAACTTTAAGCAAGTAATTTAGACTTCTTAGATTTTTAGACTTCTTAGATTTAAAAAAACGCCTTGATAAATTTTCAAGGCGTTTTTTTATTGATACCATTCCTTAAAACCGGTTTGTCGTTTTCTGCTGATTTTTAAATCTAAATCAAAATCGTTTTCAGTTGTAACGATTTTTTGGTTTTTCACCGCTTCTATAAAACTCCGGTTGATAATTACACTTCTGTTAATTCTATGGAATTCTCTAGGATTCAATTCACTTTCCAGTTTCTCTAATGATTTTGAAATAGTGTAGCTTCTATTATCCTTTGAAAGAATGAAAGTAGAATTATCCGCACTGTAAAAACCAATAATAGCAGCGGTTTCTATTTTCTTAACCGTATTACCAAAACTTATCATGAAATAACTTTTACTTGCTGCTTTCGGTTCGTCATTGATGAAAATGGATTCATAATAGGCTAAAGTGTCTAATAAAACATCCAGTTTCTTTTCATCGACAGGTTTCAAGAGATAGGCTATTCCTTTATTTTCAAAGGCTTTCAACGCGAACTCATCATAAGCGGTGGTGAATACGATTTTGGATTGGATTTTTACTTTATCGAAAATTGAAAAAGCATCGCCGTCGGAAAGTTTGATATCCATGAAAACCACTTCGGGATGTGAATTTCTTTCAAACCAATGCACCGCCTTACGTACGGACTGAATATGAGTCACCACATCAAAACCTTTCGATTCCAATATTCTGCGCAAACGCACGGTAGCGGGAATTTCATCTTCAATGATTACTGCTGTCATACTCTTATTCCATTTTAAATAAAGGTAATTCTACAGAAAAAAATCGGGAATCTTCTTTTATTTTCACTTCGTTTTCAGTCAAATGTGAGTATCTTTTTCTGATATTTTCCAAGCCGAAACCGTTTGCAATCGCATTGTTGTTTTTTATGATTGAATTACGGGTAATCAGACTATCATCTTCTGCTTTAATAGAAATTTCCAGTATATTTTCATTATCTGAAACATTATGCTTAAAAATATTATCTATCAATTCCTGCAAACAGTTGGAAACCACGTAAAGTTTATTGGATGCATCTTTAGTAATTGTATAATTGATACCTTTTTCAAATTTGGCTTTATAGATGGCCAAATACTCTTCGATAAAATCCAATTCTTCATTTACCAGAACAAAATCATCCTCCTGCTTTTTAAGGTAATGACGGTATACACTGGATAAATGATGTCCGAACTCAATTGCTTTCTTTGGATTTGATTCAATAAAGGAAATTAATGTGTTAAGATTGTTGAAGAGAAAATGAGGATTGACCTGATTTTTTAATTCTAAATATTGGGCATCTTTCTGCTTAACAGTGTATTTTAATTTAGCTTTTTCTTTAAGTTGAGTACGATAATACAGAAAAGCATAAATGGAAAGCGAGCAAAATAAGCCAATAAGGTAAACAACCAGCATCGCACCGTAATGAATGTTAATCTTACTTATTGTAGAAGCTGAAATTGCTATTATCAAAAAGGTTATCAGTGTCGAAAATACCGAACTAAACAAAATAGTCAAAACAGCATTGAATCGAAGTCTCACCGAGAATCTTATTAAACTAAGGGAAAAAACAGGCATTAAAAAAAGGCATGTCAACATAAATCTATTGGCCCAAAGAGATCCTGTAAAATCTTCAAAACTCCTCAAACTGCTAAAACTCATCAACATGTATAAGACGAACTCGATTAGAATTACAACCATTACTAAAATAAAGTACTGCCATTTTTTATCCTCAAACTTTATCAGACTATCGCTTTTCCTGTTTAAAATAAATAGCACTAAATATTCTAAAAGGAAAATACAAAAACCCATTACAGCTTGCGATAAAGCAACAAGTAAATTAACATCAGGTTTGAAATAGAACTGGCAAAAACCCGCAAAAACAAAAACACTTAGAAAACTAAGTAAACCCGTGAGGAAAAATTTCTTTATAAAACTAAATTTTCGTTCATTGAAAAAATTGGAAACATAAACAGCATTAAACGAAACAATCGCAAAGAAAAATATTGAGAAGACTGTCGCATGAGTGTTTTTAATCTCACTTGGTCCACTATTTGTTAATAAAATAATTACCAGAATGATTATTAAGGGTAAAAGTGCAAGAATTAGAAATTTTCTTAATAAAGACATAGCGATAGATTTTAAATTCACTTCAAAACTATTTTTATTCGAGTGAACTTAAAAACAAAAAATTGTGAATGGTACTTTTTAACAAGTGAATGGTTTAAAGTACATCCAAACTTCCTTTTCCTTCACGAACAACCACCGGTTCGCCTTCGGATAAATCGATAATGGTTGAGGCATGATTATCTCCGTATCCGCCATCAATAACCAAATCGACTAGGTTTTGCCATTTCTCGAAGATTAATTCGGGATCGGTTGTGTATTCGATAACCTCATCTTCATCGTGAATCGAAGTGGAAACAATAGGATTTCCTAACTGACGTACGATTTCTAATGCGATTTCATTATCGGGTACACGAATACCAACGGTAGTTTTCTTTTTGAATTCTTTAGGCAGATTGTTGTTTCCCGGCAAAATGAAGGTGTACGGTCCCGGTAACGCTCTTTTAAGAATCTTAAATATGGAAGTATCAATCTGTCTCACATAATCGGAGATGTTGCTTAAATCGCTACATACGAAAGAGAAATTGGCCTTTTCCAACTTAATGCCTTTTATTTTAGCGATGCGCTCCAAGGCTTTGGTATTGGTGATATCACAACCTAATCCGTATACAGTATCGGTCGGATAGATAATCAGTCCGCCTTCTCTAAGTATTTTCACTACCCTTGCGATTTCTTTTTCACTTGGGTTTTCCGGGTATATTTTGATGAATTGAGCCATAGTATCTGTTTTTAAGAGAGAAAAGAATAAAGAAAAATAGAACATAAACTGTTTAGTTCTAAATCAATTCTCTATTTTCTATTCTCTATTTTCTATTCTCTATTTTTTTTTATCCTATTACCTCAAGTTTTGCAAATCGCAACAATAACTTCTTGATTCCGCCTACCTCAAATTTAATTTCCGCTTTTTTATCGGCGCCTACTCCTTCCAAATTCAGGATTTGACCTTTTCCGAAACGTTCGTGCATTACCACATTTCCAACTGCAAGATTATTATCAAACAAATTCGCGGAACCACTTGGTGCAGAACCCGAAACAGGTTTCAATTTACGAATATTTAAGTTAGGACTTGGCTCATTATTGGTACTATGTTTTGGTGGTGTTCCGGCAACAGGTTTCGCCAAACGTAATTTAGATTTATCCACATCACCAAAAATATCGGTATTAATCATCGGTTTGTAACGGTAATTCGTTTCTACCGGTGTTAAGTATTCGATGTATTGCGAATCGATTTCTTCTATAAAACGCGATGGTTCACTGTCAACCAGTTTTCCCCAACGGTAACGTGATTGGGCATATGTTAAATATGCCTGATGTTCCGCACGGGTTAAGGCTACATAGAACAATCGACGTTCTTCTTCGAGTTCGCTTCGGGTGTTCATACTCATCGCGCTCGGGAATAAGTCTTCTTCCATTCCAACGATAAAAACCGTTGGGAATTCCAAACCTTTCGCTAAGTGGATGGTCATTAATGCCACCCGGTCGTCATCACCGGTATCATTATCCAAATCGGTAGCCAAAGCGACATCTTCCAAAAATTCCGATAAAGCACCACGAGCACCGTCAACTTCCTTCTGGCCTTCGATGAAGTCTTTGATACCTCCCATTAAAACTTCTATGTTTTCAATGCGGGCTATACCTTCAGGAGTTCCGTCTTTCTTGAGTTCCTGGATCAATCCGGTTTTCTTGGTTACATGATCGGTCAAATAAAGCGCGTCCTGATTTTCGTTGATTATCTGGAAACTTTTTATCATCATTACAAAATCCTGTAACTTGTTTTTGGTTCCCGAATTCAGTTTCAAATCGATTTTTTCGATATGCTCCATCACTTCAAATATGGAACGCTTGTAATGATTGGCCGCAACCGTAAGTTTCTCGATGGTTGAATTCCCGATTCCTCTTGCCGGATAATTAATAACGCGTATCAGAGCTTCCTCGTCTTTCGGATTGATTACCAAACGAAGATAACACAACACGTCTTTGATTTCCTTACGTTGATAGAATGACAAACCTCCATAAATTCGGTACGGAATATCTCTTTTTCGCAAAGCATCTTCCATTGCGCGGGATTGTGCATTGGTACGATACAAAATTGCAAATTGCCCGTTCATCATCTGTTTTTGCATTTTCTCTTCAAAAATGGTAGCAGCAACGAAGCGCCCTTCTTCCCCATCGGTTAAACTACGGTGAATTTTAATCTTTGGTCCGAAATCATTGGCAGTCCAAACCACCTTATCCAACTTGGTTTTATTCTTGTCGATGATGGTATTGGCAGCCTCCACAATATTTTTAGTCGAACGGTAATTTTGCTCCAATCTGTAGGTTTGAACCCCTTCGTAATCTTTCTGGAAATTTAAAATATTATTGATGTTCGCTCCACGGAAGGCATAAATACTTTGCGCATCATCCCCTACCACACATATATTATGAAATCTGTCGGATAAAGCGCGAACAATAAGATACTGTGAATGGTTCGTATCCTGGTACTCATCCACTAATATATAACGGAAACGGTCCTGGTATTTGGACAATACTTCCGGAAAACGGTTCAGTAATTCATTGGTTTTCAATAACAAATCATCAAAATCCATGGCACCTGATTTGAAACAACGTTCCACATACTGTTGGTATATTTCACCCATACGCGGTTTTTTACTCATCGCATCGGCTTCCTGTAATTCGGGATTGTTGAAATAGGCTTTTACGGTAATTAAACTATTCTTATATGAAGAAATCCGGCCGAAAACCTGCTTCGGTTTGTAGATATCCTTGTCCAACTGCATTTCCTTAATAATCTGACCGATCAGACGTACGGAATCCTGAGCATCATAAATCGTGAAATTATTCGGATACCCCAGTTTGTCTGCTTCGATACGCAAAATCTTGGCAAAAACCGAGTGAAAGGTTCCCATCCATAGGTTTTTGGCTTCTGCACCTACAATATCCTGGATACGTTTTTTCATCTCACGTGCTGCCTTATTGGTAAACGTAAGCGATAAGATATTGAAGGCATCAACGCCCAAGTGAATCAGATTTGCAATACGAACTGTAAGCACACGGGTTTTTCCCGAACCGGCACCTGCAATCACTATCATTGGTCCGTCTTTTTGCAATACGGGTGCGCGTTGGGCATCGTTAAGCTGATTTATTATCTGTTGCATTTTATTGGAATCGCTGACTTGCAAAATAACTGTGTTTCTTAGTTTATGAATATATAATCCACAAAAATAAATATAAAAAAAAGACATTCAAGTTTTGAATGCCTTTAAGTGTGATTTTTATGATTTGGAAGCTAATTTTTCGATTATTTTTTCTTCTTCCGATGTTGGCGTCAAACCGGAATCGAATTCCCAATACTTGGTTTTGATGTTATTTTCATTACGTGCCAAAACAGGACTGTCCATAACCTCATTTTCATCATAGCTGAAATTCTCATCCTTATGTCCCTTTACCACCAAAGCATTGCTGGCTTCGAGATCAAAATTCTTCTTTTTATTCCAGGCCTTGAAATGAACATCCGCAAAGGTATTGGCTAGGAAATATCTGTCTTTTTCAAATTTAAAATTGGCCTTGAATTTGTGGCGCTTCAGCATAAATCTCATAATCAAAAAGTTCATCTCTTTTGAATACTGAAGGTGAGAATCGGCAATTTTATAATCTACCGAAAGGATCAGTTTTTGGGAACGGTTATACGCCACTTTGAAATTGTAAAGCAGTTTTTCAGCTTCTTTTTTTGGTGTGATATGAATGATGTAAATATTATCATCCGAAGGATTGCTTTTAATTTCGAAATCATAATCCTTCTCGCTTTTTTTGTTGCATAATTTTTTCAGATCGCTGAATTCATAAGTTTTTTCAACTATCTTGTCCAAATTAAAACCTATTAATTGTTCTGAAGCCTCGTCTTCGTTAAGTCCGTAGGATCTGTTTTGAATCGCAATCGCATCGATGTTAACTTTTTTTGCTTTTCCTTTGATATGCAAATCAACCAAACCATCTGTAAACCGTGAATATTTTCCCTGATTCTTAACGAATTCCCGACAATAGGTATTCAGATGAATTGGCATTGATAACCTTTTCGCGGAATTTTCAACTAAAGCGGCAAGTACTTGGTAAATAGGTGTTTTTGAAATGATTATTTCCTCCAGATTGGTTTCGTTTTCCTGCATTAAAAGGATATTGTCTCCCTGCTTCAAATCGTTGGAGGAAAGTGAAATGGCTTTATAAGTTAAATGCGTGATTATGATTTGGGAAGGTTGGTTTATCGAAAGTCTGAAAATCCCTTCATCATTACTGACAGCACCCTGATTGGAATTTACAACGCTGACCGAAGCCCCGGGAATAACCTCTTTTGTAGTTTCATTTTTAAGAATAACAGTAATATTCTTTTCCTGCCCAAAAGATGTCACAGTACAGACAAATGCCATCAGCATCAGCAAATATTTCTTCATAAGTAATATAATTAATTTCTTACGAAGAAATGAATTTTTAAAACAAAATCAAAGTGTTTTGTAATAAAAAAATCTGTTTTTTAACCGATAAACATATTACAGTTTGGAAGCTAAACTTTCAATGATTTGCTTTTCCTCTTCGGTAGGCGTTAATCCCGAATCAAATTCCCAGTAATTGGTGAGTATGGTGTTACTCTTGTTGAATAACGATTTCTCCTTATAAACATCGGATTTGTCATAAGGAACGGGTTGCGTACTGAAATTCGTGGTAACCAGATAGTTCTTAACTTCAATGCGTTCCTCTTCTTTTTTCTTATTGGTGGTTTTAAATCCGATTTCTTCTTTGGAATTAGCTAAGTAGTAGTTCTTTCCGTCATGTTTATAAGTGGCATTAAAAACTGAATTGAAAATTTTTCCTTTTATCACCAAAAAATCAGTTACGCCTTTATATTCATACCGCTCTGTAAGCACGGAAGAATTGATTTCGATGATGATATTTTTTTTATAATCATACACTACGAAAAAGTCGGGCAAATACCCATCGGTTTCAGGCAACGGTCTGATGTTCATAATGTAATAATCTTCATTATTAGGAAAGGTTTTAATTTCGTATTCGTATTTTTTCTTAGAATAAGCCTCAACAACCTTACTCAGGTATTTAAATTCGTAGTAGTTCCCTATAATATCGTTCAAGTTATACCCCAAAGTACTTTCATCCACAACATCATCAATAAGTCCGTAAAACCGGTTTTGTTCCACCAGTATATCTGTTTTGACATTGGTTGGCCTGCCTTGGATGTAAAAATTCAGAAGTCCGTCGTTAAATGAGGTGTACTTATCATTACGTTTAAAAAACTCGCGTACATAAATTTTAAGATTTACCGGAATCGTTAATTTATCACTCGAATTCTCCACCAGTTTCTTGAGAATTTCCTGCGGATGTTTTGTCGTAATGATAACCTCTTCCAGTGTTTTGGTGATGCGATCCATGTAAATTATGTTCTCCTTCAGTTTTAAGGAAGACGAATTAATCACAATAGTTTTATAAGATGTATGCGAAATCTGAATCTTGGATGGTTTATCAAGCGAGATTTTAAAAACACCTTCTTTATTACTCACAAGTCCCTGATTCGTATTGAGCACGGTAATGGAAGCGTCTTCAATCGGAAGATTGGTCTCATAATCTTTCAGGGCAACGGTAATTTCAACGTGTTGTGAAAAAACGTTTAAGTGCAACAGAAACACAAAAACAATCAGTAGCCGTTTCATAAATTTTCTTTTATATTAAAAAAATAAAGAAAAAGATTTCAGGGGGACATCCTAGAAATTCCAATATTCTTCTATTTTTGTAAAAATTAAACAAAAATGGATTATTCTAAATTAATTGACATCGCTGCTTATACATTACCCTCTCTTATAACCGGAGGTGTAGCCTATTATTTTTTTAATTCCTATTTAAAAAACGAAGAAGGACGAAGACGCTTTCTTCTGCATAAAGAATCACAAAAAACAGCTTTACCTTTGCGCCTGCAGGCTTATGAACGTATGGCTTTATTCCTTGAGCGCATTAACCCCGGAAAATTATTGGTTCGGGTTGCACCGCTTTCTACTGACAAAAACGATTATGAAGCGCTTTTAATCCGTCATATCGAACAGGAATTTGAACACAATTTAACACAACAGGTTTATATTTCGGATGAATGCTGGAATGTCGTTCTGACGGCAAAAAACACCATTATCCAAATAATCCGAAAAACAACGCTTCAAACTGAAAATGCGGACAAATTGCGCGAAACACTGCTAACAGACTTAATGGAAAAACAATCGCCAACCGTTTTAGCATTATCCTACATCAAAAATGAAATCACCGAAATTATCGGATAACAAAAAAAGCCTTGAAATATCAGGGCTTTTTTTATTCTTTATTTCTTTACAGCGTGAACCAATTCATTAATTGACTGCATTCCCTCATCATTTACAGCATAACTTTCGTCACGGTTACCACTGATTACAAAACCAAGCTCTGATACAATCCCAAAAATAATTTTCATCTTTTGCATAAAAATAACCTTTTGATATATATTAAAGATACTTATTTAATCAAAAGGTTGCGCTTGATTCTTACAATAATTTCTGAAGCTGAATTTTCTCATTCTCCGGTAACGTTGGCAACAATTCCCGAAAGTATTTTCTAAAAGTATCCTGTTTTAGCATTTCCCTGATTTTTTCACGACAGAACTTTGTAAACTGCCATTTATGATGGGTTAATCCGTTTACAAGATTGGGTAATACGTTTTTATCGGCTTTGTTTAAGAACAATAAATTTACAATGGCGTTTTGCCTTGTGTTGGCTTCAAAACTAGGTGTGCTGTAGGCTAATAATTCATCGTAGTAAACTATTTTATTTTCGTTCTGATAGTCTTTCGTCGCCAATGCTAATGTCAGCCACGCAATTCGAAGATTCTTATCGCTGAAACCAACCCAACCTGAAGTTTTCTCCAATAAAGCAAATCGTTCTTCCGGAAATTGAGCCATCAGGTTTTTCAGTGCTATTTCCCTTGTCAGATAGGAATTATCATTTAACAAAGTAGAGTACTCCGCTTTAAAATCGGTCGGAATCTGCTTCATCGTTACGGCAATGGCTTGTCTGACTTTGATGTTGTTTGTCTGCATTGCCTTTGTTAGCAAATCATTTTTCTCTTCGAACGGAACTTCCGTTAATTGATAAATAACTTCTTCTTTCATAGGATAAAATGCATCCGAATTTAAAATGCCTTCAAAATCGCTTTTCTTTTCTGAAAATGGCTTTTCCGTTTGCTCCACCAGACTGAGATAATCCGAAATGAATTTGTTTTTCTTTAAAATGTCCAACGCCTCATTTACCCGAAACCCAGGTGCTTCCAACCAATTCTTCTTAAAATTGTTGGTTTCAAATTTGGAAACCTTGTTAACCTCTGCCAGGAAATTATCGGTATTCACGTTTTTGAATCCGTATTTCTTCAAATAACGTTTGACAGCTTTTTTAAAATTCTTGTCTCCGATGTTTTTCCTTAAATAATGCAATGCCCAGGCTCCTTTCTGATAAAACGTCAGCGAACTTGCCTTTTCATTCATAAGCGGAATCGTGTCGGATTTTGAAGCGCGTTGTAAGGTTTCGGCCGTCTGATACAATTCGAAATTAAAATGATCTTCGCCAAAGAGTTCCTTCTCGGCCAATAAGGCGTAATAAGTCGCAAAACCTTCCTGCAACCAATGATGTTTTCCTGTCTGAGCCGTCACCATATCACCAAACCACTGATGCGCCAATTCGTGTGCATTGACATTGACATACGTTCGGTCATTGAATCCGATTTCATCCACCACAAAATCCTGAGCAAAAACGGTCGAAGTCGTATTCTCCATTCCGGCGTATAAAAAATCCATAACGGGAACCTGACGATACACTTCCCAAGGGTACTTCACTCCTATTTCGTGTTCAAAAAAATCGAATATCTCTTTTGAATATTTATAAGTCGATGCAAATTTATTCTTGTCTTCTTCCTTCAAATAAAATTCCAACGGGGTTCCGGATTTGGTTGTTTCGGTTTTCTTTACAAATTTTCCGATGGCGAGCATTACCAGATACGAACTCATCGGTTTTTGCATCTGATAATTCCAGGTTTTGATATTGCCTTTGTTATTATAACTGGTAGATTTCAGTACGCCGTTTGACAGCACTTCAAAATCATTTCTGTAATTGATGGACAGATTAAAAATTACCTTCTCGTTTACATCGTCAAAACTCGGCAACCAATGGCTTGTATATTTTCCCTGACCTTGTGTCCATATTTGTCCGGTCGAAGGATCTCCAACAAAATACATCGTTTGCTTCGGTTGTGCCGAATAGGAAAATTCCAGCTTGTTTTTTCCTTTTTTAAATCCTTCGAAAAGATTTAGTGTTTTCCCTGAATTTTTATACTGAACCGATTCTCCGTTGATTCTCACATCACTGAATTCCATTCGTATGGCATCAATCTTTATGGTATCTGTTTTGGATTTCACCACAAAATCATAGGTAACATTTCCGCTGATGGATTTTTCAATGGCGTTAGGTTTCAGATTGGCGTGAAGCGAAATAAAATCAACCTTTTCAGATTGTTGTGCGAAAGCGAATGAGGATAGAAACAATAAAAAATATTTCATGGTTTTAGTATAAGAAATCCAAAAATACAACGGAATTTCGGACTTTTTTGTAAGTTTACTTCCAAATTACAAGATTTGAAAAAGAAAGCCCTTTTTAACTGGAGCAGCGGGAAAGATTCGGCGTTGGCTCTATACAAAACCCTTCAGAATCCGGATATCGAAATTGTTTCGTTGTTAACGAGTGTGAACCAACAATACAATCGCATTTCCATGCATGGCGTGCGTGCTGAGCTTTTGGAGCAACAAGCGGAGAGTATCGGTTTACCACTTTATAAAATGGAAATTCCCGAAATGCCAACCATGGAAGTTTACGAAAACGTAATGAAGGAAACGCTTACCAATTTCAAAAAGCAAGGTGTAACCCACTCCATTTTCGGGGACATTTTCCTGGAAGATTTACGAAAATACCGTGAAGATAAATTAGCCGAAATGCAATTGGAGGCCATTTTTCCGTTATGGAAAATCGATACGAAAGCATTGATTCGGGAGTTTCTGGATTTGGGTTTCAAAACGATTGTTACTTGTGTGAACGAGCGTTACCTTGATAAAAGTTTTGCCGGAAGAGTTATCGACGAGCAATTCATAGCCGATTTACCCGATAACGTAGATGTCTGCGGAGAAAACGGCGAGTTCCATACGTTCACTTTTGACGGACCTATTTTCTCCAAACCGATTGAATTTGAAATTGGTGAAATCGTTCATCGCAAGTATGAAAAACCAAAACAGGAAGACTCTTCCGATGTTTGCAGCACGGATGATTCCGATCCTTTTGAATATGGATTCTGGTATTGTGATTTGATTCCGAAATAAGTTTATTCCAAAGATTTTATCGCCTCTTCGATAATCTTAGCATCGTTGGCTACTTTCGTGACTATCCCTTTTTTATTAATGATAAAATGAGTAGGGAATATTTTAATTCCTAGGGTATTTTTAAAATAGTCTTCCTGATTGGGCACAACGGCATAGTCAAATTTACGTTTGGAAAGAAATTTTTTCAAATCCGCTTCAGAATCAGAAGCCAAACTTAAAAAAATTACATCGTTTCGATTTTTAAATTGCTGAACCATCTTATTGAGTGCAGGCATTTCTTTTACACACTGCATACAATTGATAAACCAGCATTTTAAGATAATCGTTTTTCCTAAAGTGTTTTCAGAAGTGTACTGATTACCATTTAAATCCGTGAAATGGAAAGCGCCTAACTTTTTTCCTTCATTCTGAAAATTCGTTAACTCAATTTTAGCCAGATTTTTTATCGTGCTGCTTATATTCACATCAGCATCTTTTTTTAATTCATGGAGTTTATAAACTGTCTCCGAATTATCCGAAGAACATTTCAAAGGAATATATTCACCCGTAGCAAGTGATTTCAAAAAAAGTTCTTTGTTTATCTTGTCTGATTTGGCATCATAAGCTACAAAATCTGAAGAAAGCCGAATAGAATCGTTAAAATAAACCCACCAGTCCTTATAGGAACTTTCGAGATGTTGTCCTGTCAGTTCGTGATTATTGCTCTTAGATTTCTGGCAAGACACTATCATAAAAAGACAAATCACAATAAAATGTTTTTTATTCATTTACAGATTTTATAAGATTTTACTTCAAATATAATTTATAAATAAATTCAATCACTATTTCTAAATAAAAAATTTAGTTTTACCTTCGTTTTCAGACATTACAAGCCAAAATGAATAACTTACTCGACACTCCCATTGAATATTTAAAAGGCGTTGGCCCTCAACGCGGGGATATGTTGCGCAAAGAACTGAACATCCATCG
Organism: Flavobacterium limnosediminis JC2902; assembly: GCF_000498535.1. Lineage (GTDB taxonomy): Bacteria > Bacteroidota > Bacteroidia > Flavobacteriales > Flavobacteriaceae > Flavobacterium > Flavobacterium limnosediminis. Next base: position 40,848 of record NZ_AVGG01000031.1, read on the forward strand.
TTACGGTGATCTGATCAATCTTTATCCGAATCGCTACATTGACCGTACCCGATATTACAAAATCAACGAACTGCAAAACAGCAATTCCGAGGTTCAGATTGTCGGGAAAGTGATTCACATTAAATCCGTAGAACAGAAAAAAGGCAAACGTCTGGTAGCCACTTTTGTGGATGATACAGGCGAAATGGAACTGGTGTGGTTTCAGGGACAGAAATGGATACGCGAAAGTCTTAAGTTGAATACACCTTATGTCATTTTCGGAAAAACCACTTCTTTTAATGGCTTATTCAACATGGCACATCCGGAAATGGAGTTGTTGGAAGAGCACAAAACGAGTTTACGCTCGGCTATGCAACCGGTTTATCCAAGCACCGAAAAACTGGCCAACAAAGGAATTACGAATAAAGTCGTCAATAAAATGATGCAGCAATTGTTTATTGAAACACATTCTTTATTCACCGAAACACTTCCTACCTATTTACTCGAAGAATTAAAACTGATCCCGAAGAACGCCGCGATATTCAACATTCATTTTCCGAAGAGTCAGGAACTTTTAGCTAAGGCGCAATTCCGATTAAAATTTGAAGAATTGTTCTTTATTCAGCTGCAACTGATTACTAAAAACCTTATCCGAAAACATAAAATCAAAGGCCATCCGTTTGAAAAAGTGGGTGATTATTTCACTACGTTTTACAATAACCATTTGCCGTTTGATTTGACCAATGCGCAGAAAAAAGTACTGAAAGAAATCCGAAATGATTTAGGCAGCAATGCACAAATGAACCGATTACTTCAAGGCGATGTTGGTTCCGGAAAAACCATTGTCGGATTGATGAGCATGCTTTTGGCGATTGATAACGGTTTTCAGGCCTGCTTGATGGCACCGACAGAAATCCTTGCTTCACAACATTTTATCGGAATTACAGAATTAGCTAAAGGTTTAAATATCAATATAAAAATACTTACTGGCTCAACAAAAACTTCAGATAGAAAAATCATTCATGAAGAACTGGAAAACGGTTCTTTACATATAATAATCGGTACGCATGCTTTATTGGAAGATAAAGTACAATTCAAAAATCTCGGCCTGGCCATAATAGATGAGCAGCATCGCTTTGGTGTGGAACAAAGAAGTAAGTTGTGGAAGAAAAACGAAGTACCGCCACATGTTTTGGTGATGACGGCTACTCCTATTCCGCGCACATTGGCGATGAGTTTGTATGGCGATTTGGACGTTTCAGTTATTGATGAATTACCGCCGGGAAGAAAACCGATTCAAACGGTACATCGTTTCGACAGTAACCGATTGAAAGTTTGGAAATTCCTGAAAGACGAAATTGCAAAGGGACGACAGATTTATATTGTATATCCGCTTATTCAGGAATCCGAAAAAATGGATTATAAAGATTTGATGGATGGTTATGAAGGAATTTCACGTGATTTTCCTTTACCGCAATATTCCGTTTCCATCGTTCACGGGCAAATGAAACCTTCCGAAAAAGAAGCCGAAATGAACCGCTTTGCCGAAGGAAACACCAATATTATGGTAGCGACTACGGTTATTGAAGTCGGCGTGAATGTTCCCAATGCCAGTGTGATGATTATTGAAAGTGCTGAGCGTTTCGGACTATCACAATTACACCAGTTACGCGGACGTGTGGGGCGTGGAGCAGAACAGAGTTACTGCATCTTAATGACCGGGCATAAATTAAGCAGCGATACCAAAACCCGAATCGAAACCATGTGTCGCACCAACGATGGTTTTGAAATTGCCGAAGTCGATTTGAAACTGCGTGGTCCCGGCGATATCATGGGAAAACAGCAAAGTGGTGTTTTAAATTTACAGATAGCCGATTTGGTAAAAGACAAAGACATTTTACTGTTGGCACGCCATCACGCAGTAAAACTCTTAAAAGACGATGCTCCAATGGAAAAACCGGAACATCAGACCTTACGGAAAGTTTTTATCGAATTGAGCAAGAAAAAGACGATTTGGAATTATATTAGTTAGATGAGAGAGAATAGAGACAAGAAGCAAGATAACAGAGGTTAGAGAAAACTCATATTTCATAATTCATAATTCATAATTCATAACTTATAAATCATAACTCAGTAACTTAGAAACTTAGCAACTCAGAAACTCTAAAAAAATGGTACAATACAACCCAAAAGACTGGATTACCTTCATATTCCGATTTCATAAAGCGGATACCTTTCGGCAATTAATTCCCATGATGATTTTCATCGGATTATATTCCGCCGGGATTTGTTATATGGAAATGGAATACTGGCAACTTTCCCAGGAGAGTCATGTTAAAAACATCAACGTAATGCACAGCTTGCTGGGTTTTGTTATTTCCTTGTTATTGGCATACAGAACCAATACGGCCTATGATCGTTGGTGGGAAGGGCGAAGAATGTGGGGAAGTTTGGTGAATAACAGTCGGAATCTCGCTATAAAACTGGCGGTTATGTTACTGGACGAACACGATCGATCCTTCTTTAAAAAAGCGATTCCGAGTTATGCTTCCATTCTTAACAAACATCTGAAGAATGAAGAAACAGGCTTGAGTCTTTTTGAAGGTCTTGATTTAAAAATCGATCACGAAAAACACCGTCCGAATCAGGTGGCGAAGCTTCTTTTTCAAAAAATAAACGATTTATATAAGTCGGGAAAAATATCCGGAGACCAATTGATTGTTCTAAATGGCGAAATTCAGTCCTTTACGGAAATTTGTGGGGCCTGCGAGCGAATTAAAAACACACCTATTCCCTACTCTTACAGTGCCTTTATCAAAAAATTCATATTCTTCTTCGTCATGACATTGCCTTTCGGTTTTGTATTTACATTGGGGTATTATGTGATTCCCGTTGTTGTCTTCATTTTCTATGTTTTGGCGAGTTTGGAACTTATTGCGGAAGAAATCGAAGATCCTTTCGGAAATGACGAAAACGATTTGCCTACCAAAAAAATATCCGAGAATATTAAAAAGCATATCGAAGAAATTCTTTAAATTTATAAGAAAACTTCATGATGAAAAAATATTCGCTTTTTCTCCTAACACTGCTTGTTTCTTCTCTTTTCATTAGCTGTAAAGAAACCTCGAAAAAACAGATTGCCGAAACCAATCCGTACTTCCAAAAAAGTGACACTCCAATTCAAACCGGCGGCATTCAGATGATTCCCATTGAAACTCCGAAAGGCACCTTCAAAGTTTGGACAAAACGTTTCGGAAATAGTCCTAAAATCAAAGTTTTGTTATTAAATGGTGGCCCGGGCGCTACCCACGAATATTTCGAATGTTTTGAGAGTTTTCTTCCGGCAGAAGGAATCGAGTTTATTTATTACGATCAGTTAGGCTGCGGAAATTCAGACGATCCGAAAGATGTTGCCATGTGGGATTTACCGCGTTATGTGGAAGAAGTGGAACAGGTTCGAAAAGCGCTTAACCTCGATAAAGACAATTTCTATTTATTGGGACATTCATGGGGCGGAATCTTAGCCATGGAATATGCGTTGAAGTACCAAAGCAACATGAAAGGATTAATCATTTCCAATATGATGTCGGATGCGATTGCTTACGGAAAATATGCTGATGATGTATTAGCAAAACAGATGGATCCGACGGCTTTAAAAGAACTGAGATCTATTGAATCCAAAAGCGATTTTTCCAATCCGCGTTACATGGAATTGCTGATGCCACATTTTTACGAAAAGCACATTTTACGTTTACCTTCTAAAGATTGGCCGGAACCGGTTCAGCGCTCGTTTGCAAAAATGAACCAATCACTTTATGTAACGATGCAAGGACCGAGCGAATTTGGAATTTCAGGCAAACTTGAAAAATGGAACCGTGAACCCGATTTAAAAAACATCACAATTCCAACTTTAGTAATCGGAGCGCGTTATGACACCATGGATCCAAAACATATGGAACAAATGTCGAAATTGGTAAAAAACGGTACGTATCTGTTTTGCCCGAGTGGAAGTCACATGGCGTTTTACGACGATCAGGAAATTTATTTCAAAGGATTGATTTCGTTTTTGAAGAAATAACTTTATTTCACAAGTAGTAGTTGCAATTTAAATCACAATTGGTTATAAAAAAGGTTCAATCCTATTTAGCTTTAAGAGAACGCACCTGCATTTTAACTTTTCCGTCAGGACCATCAACGGCCTTAAAGTGAACAGACAAACCTGCATCTCTTTTTGCTTTTAAAATTTTAGCATTGGTGATGCCTTTATCATTTTCAGGATTTCGCAAATAAACTTCAATATTAAGATCTGTACCCGATTGAAAAGCATAAACACCGCTCAGATCAAAATTTAAAACGCTGTTGTTAATTTTCATCGGACTTATATACACCCTTCCGTTGTTAATTTTGAAATCGCCGTTTATGTTCTCAAACGTTACTTTCTTAAAATTTCTTTTAGGAAAAACTTTCTTTCCGACATTTTCAATAGGTTTGAAATCAATGAATGCGCCATTGCGTAAATTGAATTGCAGGTCACCTTTCAGTGAATTTTTTGCCAAACCTCCATTGTCTGCAATAATGCCATTGAGATGCGTGTTCAAATCAATTATACCTGTAATATTTCTATGGGTTATTGTAGCGGAACCAAAATTATCAAAAGAATAAAGCAAATCTCTAATATCAACTTTTGCAACTTTTACTTTAAGATTGAAATGATCGGTTTTACTGTTGTGTTTTACCTCTCCCTCAATATTTACATTTCCCCTGCCCTTTTGAATGGCAACTTTCTGAATGATTATATTGTCGTTCGAAATAGCAATTTTAGCTACCGTATTGGTGCCCGTGAATTTTTTATAGATAAGTTTATCGATATTTAAATTAAGAGCCAGATTACTGCTACTGATTGTCCTTTCCAAAAAACCCGAACTCCCTTTTCCTTTGGCATTCTTTTCACTTTTACCTTGTTTTTTAGAGCTTAACAGATATATGAATTCGGACAGGTCTATCTGAGGGCAATTGATATCACAGTTCAAAACAATTTTTTCAGGGTTATCATAATACAAATTCATGAAATTACCGGCATACCCTTTCATATGAAACTTACTGCTTTGGGTTTCAAAATCAAACGCCCTGACGTTGAGTTTATCCGGTGTAAATTCTAATTTAAGATTACAATTCTTAATATTAAAATTACGCGGACCATAGGTGAAATCTGCTTTATCGACATTTACGAAACCGGTGATAAAAGGTTTTGAGATATTCAAATCAACCACGTTCGCTTTAAACTGAACGGAAACATCGGCTTTCCCTTTCAAAAAATGAAGTGCATCTTTGTTAAAAACAGAATTTAGCTTACCTACATCAAAATTGGTTTTTACCAATCCGGAAACCACCGGTTTTTTTAAATTAAAAACCTTAAAATCCTTCGTTGTAAAAGGAATTTCGTTATAATCACCTTTAAAATCGTGGAGAAAAATTGCTGTATTGGGATCACCAAATCCGTTATTTTTCACATAGCTATTTATGAATTCCCCTGTAAAAGTGCAATTCCTTATGATTCCTCTTTTAGCAATCAGTTCGTTATCTTTAACATTTGCGATTACATGAATGGACGGATTACCTTTTACCTTCATATTACCTTTAATTTCGCATCTCGCATCAATCGGCTTCAAAAGATCAAACTTGTTCAATTTTGATTGGATATTATCAGACAGTAATGACGAAGCCTCTTTCCATTGGACAGAAGAAGTGAAGAGCGTAATATTGAAAAGGGAATTGGTTTTTGATGCGCCAAAAGTTGCTTTTACTTCAAAAGGATTACCGCCGATTTCCAGTTCCTTGGAATAAATGCCGATTTGTTTTTTACTACTGTTATAAACGGCATTAATCTCACCTTCGATGATTTTATTTTTCGCAAAACTGCCTTTTAAAGTATTAAATGTCATGCTGTTTACGAATGTTTTTACATCAATAGTGGCATTCCATCCCTGATCATTATGAGAAATCAATACCTTTAAATCTGAGGTTTTAAAATTGAAGTTTTTCTTTTTAATATGATTCTCTGAAATAAAAGTAACAGCTGTAAAACGAATATTATCAATACCCACATCTAAAGTTGATTTTTTCTTTTCATCCGGTTTTTTATCCTTTAACTTTGAAAAAACCGAAACGTTACTATACCCATTATCATCAACATAAATATCAACCGTTGCATTTTCTATGGTCAGATTGTCTACCGTAATGGATTTACTTAAAATGGCCCAGGGTGAAACTTTAGCATACACTTTACCGGCCTTTAAAAGGGTTCTCTTATGAATGTTCCACAAACTGTCTTTAACAATTACATCTTTAACCTGAATGGTTAAACTCGGAAATCCCTGAAAAAGCGAAACGTCCAGATCCCCTATTTTTATTTCTCCGCTGATTTTCTCATTGACTAACGCAGTCAGATCTTTTTTCATTTTATCTTCATGCGTTGAAAAATAAAGACCTAATCCCAAATACAGTATGACTGACACAAGCAACAGCATGCCAAAAATTTTTAGCAGATTAAAAAGAATCCTGTTCCCTTTAATTTTACTGACCAAACCGGCTTTACTTTCCAATATATGTAAGTGTTTACACAAATTTAAGCAATAATTCAATGAGCAGCGTTTAATTTTCGACATAATTCCACCTCGTTTTGGACGAAAAATAACAGACAATTATTATCTTTGCACCCTTATAAAAACGATACAGAAATGCGTATATCCTACAATTGGTTAAAACAATTCATCAAAACAGACTGGAGTTCGGAAGATACCTCTGCCCTACTTACAGATTTAGGTCTGGAAGTGGAAAGTGTAGATAAATATGAAAGCCTTAAAGGCGGACTGGAAGGCGTTGTTGTCGGCCACGTACTTACCTGCATCCAACATCCGAATGCCGATAAATTAAGTATTACCACAGTAGATTTAGGCGACGGAAATCCGCCGGTTCAGATTGTTTGCGGTGCTCCGAATGTGGCTGCTGGACAAAAAGTACCTGTTGCAACCATCGGAACTAAATTGTATGACAACGAAGGAAACGCTTTCGAAATCAAAAAAGGAAAAATCCGCGGTGAAGAAAGTCACGGAATGATTTGTGCCGAAGACGAACTGGGTCTGGGTGAATCTCATGACGGAATCATGATTCTTGATGAAAAATTAGTTCCTGGAACTCCGGCTTCCAAAGTATTCAATATCGAAACAGACGAGGTTTTTGAAATCGGTTTAACGCCTAACCGCGCCGATGCCATGAGTCATTTAGGTGTTGCAAGGGATTTACGCGCAGGATTAATTCAGAAAGGAGTTAATCATACTGAATTACTGACGCCATCCGTAAGTAAGTTTAAAGTTGAAAAACGTACGCTTAAAATCGACATTAAAGTTGAAGATGCCAAACTGGCGCCAAGATATTGCGGGGTAACCATTTCAGGAATTACGGTTAAACCGTCACCGAGCTGGTTACAAAATCGATTAAAAGCCATCGGATTAGCTCCGAAAAATAATATTGTTGACGTTACCAATTATGTTTTACATGAATTAGGTCAGCCTTTGCATGCCTTTGACGCTGCAAAAATCAAAGGGAATAAAGTGATTGTAAAAACACTTCCTGCAGGTACGAAATTCACCACTCTTGATGAGGTTGAAAGAACGCTTCACGAAGAAGATTTAATGATTTGTGACGAAAGCGGACCAATGTGCATTGCCGGAGTATTTGGCGGAAAAAATTCGGGTGTAACCGAAAACACTACCGCTATTTTCCTGGAAAGTGCTTATTTCAATCCCATTTCGGTTCGAAAAACAGCAAAAAGACATACGTTGAGCACTGATGCTTCTTTCCGTTTCGAAAGAGGAATTGATCCAACCATTACGGAATATGCGATGAAACGCGCTGCGCTTTTAATTCAGGAAGTTGCCGGTGGAGAAATCACTTCAGATCCTATCGATATTTATCCAAAGAAAATTGAAGATTTCTCGATACTGTTGAACTTTGCTAACGTTAACAAAATTATCGGTCAGGAAATCCCGAAAGAAACAATAAAAAAAATATTAGTATCCTTAGACATCAAGGTAAACAGCGTTTCCGATGCCGGTTTGGGCTTGGTTGTTCCTGCTTACCGCGTGGACGTACAAAGGGAAATCGATGTTATCGAAGAAATTTTACGTGTTTACGGATACAACAACATCAACTTTACCACAAAGCTAAACGCTTCCATTTCTAACTCATCGAGAACGGAAGATTATAAGGTACAGAATGTTATTGCAAACCAGTTGGCTTCACAGGGATTCAATGAAATGATGGCCAACTCCCTGACTTCACCGCAATACGCTAAGTTATCGGAAAACCTGAAAGAAGAGTTCAATGTAACGATGCTGAATCCGTTGAGTAATGACTTATCGGCCATGCGCCAATCATTGCTGTTTAGCGGTCTTGAAGCGGTTTCGTATAATATCAACAGAAGAAAATCTGATTTGAAATTATTCGAATTCGGGAAAACCTACCATAAAATGCCTGCAGGTTACACTGAAATAAAGCATTTGACTTTATTCGTAACCGGAAACCGTTTGATGGAAAGCTGGACTACTGCTGAAAAACCATCCGATTTCTTCTTATTCAAAGGCTATATCAATGCGATATTGTCCCGTTTGGGAATCGAAAAAACAACAACGCAACCTTTGGAGAACGATGTGTTTTCAGAAGGAATTGCACTAACTGTCGGAAAAGAAACCATTGTTGAATTCGGAACCGTGAAGAAATCGATTTTAAAACATTTCGATATCAAACAGGAAGTTTTATTTGCCGATTTCAATTGGGGAGAAGTTTTAAAACTGATTTCGACTAAAATCAAGTTTGTTGAAATTCCGAAATATCCGGAAGTGCGCAGGGATTTGGCTTTGTTGATTGATACCAATGTTCAGTTTGAACAAATCTATTCCATCGCCAAACAAACAGAGAAAGCGTTATTAAAAGATGTGAATTTATTTGACGTTTACGAAGGTGACAAACTACCGGAAGGCAAGAAATCGTATGCGGTAAGTTTCACGATTCAGGACGCTTCAAAAACACTGACAGACGCACAGATTGACAAAATCATGAGCAAGTTGCAACAGAATTTTGAAAAGGAAGTCGGAGCTCAGTTGAGATAAGTCGGGCAACCATTCAAAACCATATATCAGATCCTGCAAAGTTTATACCTTGCAGGATTTTTTTTGGAAAATACATAACGAAAAACAAACCAACCACTTGATTATCAATGAATAAATAACTAACTTAGAGTCACTTAATTATGTATTGAAATGTCATGTTGCTGAAGAAAACAAATATTCATGAAAAGCTTATTTCTCAGCGTAAAAAGTCAGGTTGTTACCCCGATCCGTTAACATCCGTTAGGATTTTATTGGCGGAAGATGAAAATAAAAGAGTTGCTATCCGTAAAAAACTCCGTTCAGGATCCGTTTCGAAAAACAATGCTTTTATCTTCGATTTGCTGGAAACCGACAGGATTTTTCATATCAGTCAGATTAAAGCAACGTGCATTGATTACCGGTTGCGATTTCTGGACAGTAATTTATATAAAGTCCCCTTCCCTGAAGAAGTAATTACCGAAATCAAACATCTTGAAAAAGCACATCATACGGAATTGGGTAATTTTAAGCTCATGGCGCCTTCCAAAGTATTCGAACTGAAAAAATATGACGATCCGATTCTGTTTGCGCCAATTGGCAACGGGTATTACTATCTGATTCACAAATGGGGTAACGATTTGCATCCGCTCCGAAAATGGCTTGTACTTCCGTTTCGAAACATACTAAATCTTCTTTTATTTTTTATACTGCTGAGTCTGACAACTTGTTTTTTACTTCCTTCTGATTTTTACGGAGTGGAACTGACCGGAAACATGAAACTGGTTTCCTTCCTTTTCATTTTCAAATATTGGTGTGCCATTGGTTTGTATTATGCCGTCGCTAAAGGAAAAAACTTTAATACGGCTATCTGGAACAGCAATTTTGAAGGGTGACAGAACTTACAATACTAACATTTTCAAGCATAAACACTCATTTAGTTAAGCTGATTATTTAAGATTGCTGTTTAACAGAAAATACAGATTTCACAAATTTACACAGATTGATTTATGCAAATCTGTGGCATCTGTGTTCAAAAAAACATAATGAAATTATTGTGCCGAAATCAGTTTTGATGCAACTGCTTACACCTTGATTTTGGTAAAACAAAAAATCCCGATTGCGATACGTAATCGGGATTTGATGTATAAAAAATATAACTTACTCCTTGATAAATTTAGTGTTAGAAGTCCCTTTATCCGAATTGATTTTGATGAAATAATTCCCTGATGCCAAGTCAGAAACATCCACTTTCGAAACATCCTGCGCGCTTGGGATCACCAGCACCAATTGCCCTAACTGATTGTAGATATTGATGGAACTCACTTTTACGGTTTCCAATGTTTCAATATTCAAAACATCTTTTACAGGATTCGGATACATCAGAAAATATCCGGAAAAACCAAAATCCTGAGTTTTAAGTTCCTTAATGGTTGTTGTAGCGGCATTGGTTTCGATTGGGAAATTATAATCAAAATAAATACTGGCAGTATTACTGAATGTATCTCCTTTGACCAATGCAGGTTTCGTTTTGATTTTGAAGACAACATAACCATCATTGTTAGCATCATCAAAAGGAAGATTGATGTTCTCGAAAATGAATTCCACTTTATTTTCCTTGATGTTTGTATAATAATCATGACTTCCTTTAACCGGAACCAATGAACTTACGTCGAATTTATCCGTATCAATCATATCTTTTACAACAATGATTTGCGCCGGATAAGTCCCGGTATTTTCAAAACGGATCATGTAATGAACGTATCCCCCCACTTCATTCGTGGTAATTGTTTCTCCTTCCAGACAGGTTTTGTCGTTCGGATCAAAAGAATTCACAACGGTTTGATTTAATGCAAACGTATTGTCATTGGGTGTTTCATCAGTTGCCTGAGAGGTGATTGTTACAAGATAGTTCAATACATCTCCACCATTTACCGGAGGTGTATCCATTGGAGTATTTATGCCAATATGGAGCGAGATTAACCTCGTTTCAAAAGGTTTCAAATCTGTAAAATTCCAAGACCAAATGTCAGTAATCTGCGTTTCATCAAAGTAGAACGTAACTGTTCCTGATTGAGTCTGATTTCCTTTATTTTTATAAAGAATAGCATAAACGGCAGAAAATCCCGGAACAGCAGCATTCATAGGAATCATCGAAACTTCTAAATCGTGATGAACCCCATTTGGCGTATAACAGAAATTTTGAGTGAACGGACTGCTTTGTGTTGGAAAAGTAACTGTTACAGTTGACGGTGTTACGGTAAAATAAGACGGATTCTCTAAAACCGGTATAATCGTGTGAGTCCCTTCCTCAACAGAAAAGCTAAACAACCCGTCCCCGGCAGTATTGGCAATCACAGTATCTGTAGATGAACCATTCGCAATTGTAAATTTTGAATTGGGAAAAGACATATCCGTCACCTCACAGCCGTTTCCGTTTGAATCGATCCTGCTAGTTCCGGTAATCGTATAAAAAGTACCTCCCGGTGTAAAGGAACAATACGTGTTTACATTACAGTTTGAATAATCGTTCATGTTGATGATATTCTGAACATCTGTAAGCTGAAAATCGTCTGCACAAATATATTCTATTTGCATGTTAAAATTGATTTCTAATTCTTCCGCAATGCCGTTTTTAATAAACAACGATTGTAATAGATTTTCCGAACAATGCAACTCGGCTAGATTTGGCAAACCATTTACATTCAATGTCGTCAAAAGATTGTTACTGCAATGCAGAGCCTCCAGAGTTGTAAATTCGTCCAGATCTAAAGCAGTCAGCTGATTGTCGGAACAGTGTAACTCAAGTAAATTGGTCAATCCGGTAAAATTCAGTGCTGTCAGTTGGTTTTCGGAACATCGTATCACCTGCAGATTGGTTAAATCAATAACATTTAAAACGGTCAGTTGATTTGTTCTGCAATTCAGATACAATAAATTAGTGAAGGCAGAAACACCTTCCATTGAAGCGATGTTGGATTCCTTTACATCCAAAGAACTTACCTGAGCCGCCTCAGATTGCTGAATCTCACTATCGTTATTTGCATCAATCGTAAAAAACTCACCATTCAGGTTTCTCGCTATTTCATTGGTTGGATTTGCTTCCAATAGTTTTGATTTAAAATTGGCATCCGATATCGTTACTACTTCAGAAGATGAACAAGCCGAATTTACCACGCAATTCGTGTAGCCGTAAGAAGTAATGAGCGTTTGAACAGTGGAGATTTGAGTTGGATCAACACAAACATATATCAAATCCGGATTATCGTCCATGTTCAGGCTTGCTTCGTTAGCGCCGTTATTAATAAATAAAGAAGTTAACTGATTTCCGGAGCAATCTAAATTCTGTAGTGAAGTCAGATTACTTAAATTCAATGTCGTTAACGGATTATTTGTCACTTCCAAAATAACAAGATTGGGCAGGAAGTTTAAATCTAAAGTGGTTAACTGATTTCCTGAAATATGCAATTCCTGTAAACCAAAATTATTGGAACAACCCAACTCCTGTAAATTCGCCAATCCGCTAACATCCAACGATGTTAGTGCCGAGACAGAGGAACAGTACAAAGCCTGAAGATTGGTTAAACTACTTACATCTAAGGTTGTAAAATTATTAAACCCGCAACTCAACGTTTCTAGATTTGTCAAACCGGTCAGATTCAGGCTTGAAAGTCCGTTAAAAGCACAAATAAAAACCCTCAGATTGGTCAGAGCGGTTAAATTCAGAGTGCCGAACTGATTTCCGGTACCCGCACAAATCAGGCTCTGTAAATTTGTTAACCCGGTAAGATTCATGGTTGTTAACTGATTACCGGAACAGTCTAAGTTTATAAGGCTGGTTAAACCGCTTACATTCAGCGATGCCATTTGATTATTGGTACAATTTAAGTCCTGCAGATTACCAAAACTCAAAATGCCCTCTAAAGATGAAATAAAAGGACTGTCCGGAATGGAAAAATCGCGCTGCACATCCAGATAACTGACCTGCATGGCTTCGGTTACCTGGATTTCGAGATCATTATTAACATCAATTTTAAAGAAATCCCCATTCAAATTCTTCGCAATCTGATTGCTTGGACTTGCCTCCAACAACTTTGCTTTAAAATTCGCATCCGGGATAGTAACAACTTGTGATGAGACACATAAACATGTAAAAAGGGCAACGGATAAACTGTACAACTTTCTCATATTCAATTATTTAGAATACAAAATTACTTAAAATTGCCGAGCCTTAACTTAATCTTAGTGCATATTAACTTATATTATTTTTAAGCTAATGGATGAAAACAAAAAATCCCGATCACAAACTGCAATCGGGATTTTAAAGCATGAAAAATATAACTTATTGTTTGATAAACTTGGTATTCGATGTTCCTTTATCGGAATTGATTTTGATGAAATAATTCCCGGATGCCAAATTGGAAACATCCACTTTTGAAACATTTTGTGCGTTTGGAACCACCACTACCAATTGTCCTAACTGATTGTAGATATTGATGGAACTCACTTCTATGGTTTGTTTGGTTTCGATGTTCAGAATATCATTTACCGGGTTTGGATACAACATAAAATAAGTTGCGAAACTGAAATCATGATTGCTCAATGCAGCGATAGTTGTTGTTGCCGTATTGGTTACGATTGGGAAGTTGTAATCGAAATAAATACTGGCACTGTTGCTGAACGTATTCCCGACAACCAAAGTTGGTTTCGTTTTGATTTTGAACGCAACAAAACCATCATTATTCGCATTATCAAAAGGAAGATTGATATTTTCGAAGATGAAATCTACTTTATTTCCTGAAGAGATATTGGTTACAAACGAGTGGCTTCCTTTAATCGGAACCAATGAATTAATATCAAAGTTGTTTGTATCAATCATGTCTTTCACTACGATGTTTTGTGCATTGGCAGTACCATTATTTTCAAAACGAATCATATAATGCACATACTTCCCTACTTCGCCTGGAGCTATCGTTGCGCCTTGCAGACAGGTTTTATCGTTTGGATCGAAAGAGTTTACTACGGTTTGGTTAAATGCAAGCGTATTATCGTTTGGCGTTTCATCTGTCGCCACTGAAGTAATTGTTGCAGTGTAATTCAAAACATCTCCTCCATTTACTGCCGGAGTTTCCATTGGGGAATTAACATTCATAGTCAACATGATTTCACGTGTTTCAAAAGACTGAAGATTTGTAAAATTCCATGACAAGTTATTTACTGTTTGATTAGTAGCAACCGGATTAGCTGAAACTAAATCCAAAATCGAATCATCAAAATTCAAATTTAAAGTTCCAGATTGTGTGTTTGTTCCTTTATTTTTGTAAATCAATTTGTAAACTGCATCAAAACCAGGTCTTGCTGGATTTACAGGTAAAATAGCTACTTCCAAATCTGGGTGAGTACCATTTGCCGTTATACAGAAGTTCTGAGTGAATGGACTTGCTTGTGTTGGGAAAGTAACATTTACTGTTGATGGTGAAGCAATAAAATAATTCGGATTTTCAAATACTGGCGTAATTGTGTGTGAGCCATTTGTAAAGGCTGTACTATAATTTCCTGTAGTATTTGCTATAAAATAATTGTTATTAGCACCTGAAACAACTTGTATTTTCAAGTTTGTAAAGAGGTTATCATTAAGATCACAATCATTATTATTTGAATCAAATCTAGTCTGACCTTGTACAAAATTATAATCTTCACCTAATAAGCGAATCATACTTCTTGCCGGTTGTCCTTGGTATTTCAATAACCAACCATATAATAAAATTTTACCATCTGTCTGACAATAAAGGTTAGGAGAATCATCACCTTCAAAATATTGCTCACTAAAAGTAGTATCAATTGTCCCGTTATTATTAAGCCTTACCATTTTCCTTTGATAAATACTATTATCTGATAATGATAAAACAATTTTTTGATTTGGTAACAATATAAAATCAACAATACTAAATCCACTATTTTGCAAACTATAATTAAAAGATGTGTCCAAAGTACCGTTGCTAAAAATTCTTAAAAAATTTGTATTAACCCCATTGACAGTAAATTGCCCTTCAATTAATATTTTTCCGTCCTGTTGAACGACAATGGAATTAACAACTGAACTTGTTATCAGAGGATCTAAAACAAAGGTTGAATCAACTCCCATAGTGCTTGTATATCGAATAATTCCATCTACGGTAGTTCCTGAAAGTGCTCCTCCAACCAAAATTTTACCATCATTTTGACCTACTATAGTTTTCACATTATTCCCAATATCAAAAGTTCCCCAAATTTGACCAATACTATTTAATCTGACTAAACCAGAACAAGAACTATCATTAAAAAACGTAAATGCACCTCCAACTAAAACAAGGCCACTAGATAGTGGGTATATTTTTTTAATAGCACCGCTAGAACTAAATCCTGTCCCACTTATATTAAAAGCACTGTCTTTGGTTCCATCTCCATTTATTCTAACAATAGTGGCAGCATTCGTGTTATTATATTTAGAAAATGAACCTCCTAAATAAATTTGACCGTTCGATAGAGGTGCAATAGCGGTGACGGCACCTACGTCAATTCCATTAAAACCACCAAAAGTTAATGTGTTATCTAATGAACCGTCATAATTTAATCTCGTAAAACTACTACATAATCTGTCGTTATAAGAATGAAAATTTCCACCTATCAAAATCTTACCATCAGGCGTTTGGACAACTGTTTTTATTGGTATGTCATAAAATCCTTTCGAGGTGTTGTTAAAACTTGAGTCTTTTGTCCCATCAATGTTTAATTTTGCTATAAATCTATCTAATTTTCTAGTATTACCTAAATGACCCGACACCAAAATTTTTTGGTCACTAAAGAAAGAAACAGATTTGATGCCTTCTATATTTAAAAAACCAATAGGATCGGCAAATGTATTATCAATACTTCCATCTACATTTAATCTTACTATATTTTTCTTATTAATGTTATTAAATTTATCAAACGTCCCACTTGCTATAATTTTGTTATCCTGTTGTTCAACTATTTCCCAGACATAATCATATCTATAAGAAGTCATTCCTTCGGTAAAACCAGCTCCAATTTGAAATGACGAATCGACAGTACCATTATTGTTAAGCCTCACCAAATCTACATAAGACTGAGAACTACAACGATTAAACCTTCCTCCGACAAGTATTTTACCGTTATTTAAGATTAATATTTTTTTCAATTGGCTTCCACTACCAACCATCAGAGAAAAATTTGCCGTTGAAAAACTTGTATCAAAAGAACCGTCAGTATTTAATCTTGCCACCTTATCAACATATGAATAAAAATCATTGTTGGTATTGTGAGACACTACTAACTTACCATCAGATTGGATCGCAAATTTTCCAAAATTATAATTAGGCACAGTTGCAAAAGAAGTATCTAAAACTCCATTTGAATTTAATCTTTTTAAATTATTATAAATCCCTCCTTGAGTAGTCTGCCTCGCAACTAAAAGAATTTTTCCATCAGATTGCAATTCAATTTGCGTAACTCCTCCATTTTCAAATCCAACCCCTTGAACATTAAAGCTTGTATCGATACTTCCATCCTGATTGAGCCTAATTAAATCATCGACATCCACTCCATTATAAGAATAGAATTCTCCTCCTACAATAATTTTCCCATCTGGTTGCACTACAAAATCATGCAATATCCCAGCTCCTGAAAAATAAGAAAACCCAGAACCGGTATTAAAACTAGTATCAAGTAAATTCCCATTTAATCGGATTAACTTATTTCCTGTTATCAATAGAATTTTCCCATCTGATAAAACTTTACTTTTTTTCACTTCTGCTTCAACTGAATAATGATTTAGAGGTAAATTAAATTGATTAAAATTTGGATCCCTATCCGTAGGGCTCTGTGCATTAACACAAGGAAAAAGGCAAAAAACCAACAATAGAAAGTAGATTTTCTTCATAAAAATAAATTTAGTTTCTCAAATTTAGAGAAAGTAAAAATTTCAAATATACTTTTCTTACTAAATTTTGTGATATTTCTCAAAATCAAATCTTTTTTTTCAAACAAAAAAACCCCGATTACAAAAACTGCAATCGGGATTTTTATATATGAAAAGTATAACTTATTGTTTAATAAACTTCGTATTCGAGGTTCCTTTATCCGAATTGATCTTGATGAAATAATTTCCGGAGGCCAAATTGGAAACATCTACTTTTGAAACATTTTGTGCGTTTGGAACCACCACTACCAATTGTCCTAATTGATTATAGATATTGATGGAACTCACTTCTATAGTTTGTTTGGTTTCGATGTTCAGAATATCATTTACAGGATTCGGGTACAGCATAAAATATGTCGCAAAATTAAAATCCTGATTGCTCAATGCAGCGATAGTTGTTGTTGCCGTATTGGTTACAATTGCGAAATTATAATCGAAATAAATGCTGGCACTGTTGCTGAATACATCCCCAACAACCAAAGTAGGTTGCGTTCTGATTTTAAAAGCAACATACCCGTCATTATTGGCATCATCAAAAGGAAGGTTGATATTTTCAAAAATGAATTCCACCTTGTTTCCTGAAGTGATATTCGTTACAAAAGAATGACTGCCTTTAATCGGAACTAAAGAATTAATATCAAATTTATTGGTATCAATCATGTCTTTTACCACGATATTTTGGGCATTAGCAGTACCATTATTTTCAAAACGAATCATGTAATGCACGTACTTCCCTACTTCGCTTGGTGATATTGTTGCACCTTCTAAACAGGTTTTGTCGTTTGGATCAAATGAGTTTACTACGGTTTGGTTGAATGTAAACGTATTATCGTTTGGCATTTCATCTGTCGCGGCCGAAGTTAATGAAGCTGTATAATTCAATATATCTCCGTTATTTACAGCCGGAGTTTCGGTTGGAAAATTTACATTTAAGGTTATAGTAATTTCTCTTGTCTCGAACGGTTGTAAATTGGTGAAGTCCCAAGACAAGTTATTTGTAGTTTGATTGTTAATTGCAGGATTGGATGAAACTAAATCCAAAACAGCATCCGTAAATTGTAAAGTAACGGCCCCAGATTGAGTTTGATTTCCTTTGTTTTTGTAAATAAGCTTATACTTTGCATCAAAACCGGGTCTTGCAGGAACAACCGGAACTAATATGATTTCTAAATCAGGATGGCTACCATTTGGGGCTATACAAAAATTTTGTGAGTATGGACTGCCATTGGAGGGAAATGAAACATATACACTTGGAGGGGATACTGTAAAATAAGTAGGATTTTCCAAAACAGGAGTAATTGAATAGCTCCCTGCTGAAACCGGAACAGTATAATTACCACTTAAGTTAGCAACCAAAGTCCCATATGAAGACCCTCCGGTTATATTTAATTTAAGATATGGAAAAGAAAAATCAGAACTATCACAACCATTAATATTACTATCGAACTTATTATTTCCATTAATTACATAGTAAGTTCCACTGGGTACAAACGTACAATAAGAATTTACATTACAATTGGTATAACCATACTCATTTAGCTTACTCTGTACTAAAGCTATTCTTGATTCATCAATGCATACATATTCTAAATTAGGATTATTCCCAAAAGATAAGTGATTAAAAGCTACTCCACCTTTTTTAAGAAAAAGGGAAGTTAAAGAATTATTACCTGCAACAAGAACTTTTAAAGTTGAATTATTATTAATGCTTAAACTTGTCAATTGATTATCATTACAAACTAAATTTTGAATATTAGCCAAATTGATTACATCAATATTTGCAAGTTGATTACCACTCACATCAAGAGTTGTTAAATTTATTAAATTGCTTACATCAATAAATGTTAACGTATTAGCTCTCAAAAACAAGGATCTCAAATTTCTAAAATGAGACAATCCGGTTACGTCAGAAATTGAAGAAAATTCAGCCCATAAACCATGAACTTGCATAGCTTCATTGACTTCAATCTCACCATTGTTGTTAGCATCAAGCCTAAAATTAACACCCGAGGAATTTTGAACAATTGAATTAGAGGAATTTGACTGTAACAATTTAGCCTTTAAATTAGCATCCGGAAAGTTAATAATCTGTCCATTAACGCTTGTAAAAAGAAATAAACTGAATAGTAAAAAGTAAATCTTCTTCATAAAATAAATTTAGCAGCCCAAATATAAATGAAAATGATTATATAAACCGAATTTTCTTATAAAAAATCCCGATAACAAACTGCAATCGGGATTTTGAAGTATGAAAAATATAACTTATTGTTTGATAAACTTGGTATTCGATGTTCCTTTATCGGAATTGATTTTGATGAAATAATTCCCGGACGGTAAATTAGAAACATCCACTTTTGAAATATTCTGTGCGTTTGGAACCACCACTACCAACTGCCCTAATTGATTGTAAATATTGATGGAACTCACTTCTATAGTTTGTTTGGTTTCTATGTTCAGAATATCATTTACAGGATTCGGGTACAGCATAAAATATGTCGCAAAATTAAAATCCTGATTGCTCAATGCAGCGATAGTTGTTGTGGCCGTATTGGTTACGATTGGGAAGTTATAATCGAAATAAATGCTGGCACTGTTGCTGAAAGTATTCCCTACAACCAAAGTTGGTTTTGTTTTGATTTTGAACGCTACGTAACCGTCATTGTTAGCATCATCAAACGGTAAATTGATGTTTTCAAAGATGAATTCCACTTTGTTTCCTGAAGTGATATTGGTTACAAAAGAATGACTGCCTTTAATCGGAACTAAAGAACTGATATCGAACTTATTCGTATCAATCATGTCTTTTACCACGATGTTTTGTGCATTGGCAGTACCATTATTTTCAAAACGGATTAGGTAATGCACGTACTTCCCTACTTCTCCTGGAGCTATCGTAACGCCTTCTAAACAGGTTTTGTCGTTTGGATCGAAAGAGTTTACCACGGTTTGATTTAAAGTAAATGTATTATCATTTGGCGTTTCATCTATTGCAGCTGAAGTAATTGTTGCGGTGTAATTTAAAATATCTCCGTTATTTACTGCCGGCGTTTCCGTTGGGGAATTTACGTTTAATGTCAATGTAATTTCTCTTGTCTGGAATGGTTGCAAATTGGTGAAGTCCCAAGACAAAGTATTCAACGCTTGATTTGAAGTTGCAGGATTTGAAACTACAAAATCCAAAACAGCATCATCAAAAGTTAAAGTAACCGAACCTGATTGGGTTGTATTTCCTTTATTTTTATATATCAACTTGTAAAGAGCGTCGAAGCCCGGCCGTTCAGCTTCTATTGGTAATAAAGATATTTCCATATCTGGATGAACTCCATTTGCATTTACGCAGAAATTCTGAGTAAACGGGCTTGCTTGTGTTGGAAAGGTTATATCTAGCATTGATGGAGTAATATTAAAATACTCGGGGTTTTCTAATATTGGAGTTAATGTATGTGTTCCACTCTGAACGGAAATTGAATAATTACCGGATGCATTTGAAATCACTGTTCCATCAACTGTTCCATTTGTTATGTTAAATCTTAAATTGGATAAAGAAATATCTGAAGCATCACAACCATCATTATTAGCGTCAAATTTATTATTTCCCTGAATAGTATAAAATATTCCTCCAGGTACGAATGAGCAATAAGAATTCAGAATAGTAGTTGGTGGCAGGTATATTCTTCCGTTTTCTATTTCGGATTGATCTGCACATACATATCTGAGTCCTGATCCGGTGGCATAAATAGCATTATTATTTCCGTTTTTCATAAATACGGACTCCAGTAACGGACTATCGTTACAAACTATTTCACGAAAGTCATGGTTATTACTCAAATCAATTGTATTCAACGGACAGTTATTACAAATTATATATTGCAAAAGTGGTATTTCTGAAAAATTCATACTGCTTATTTGAGTACCGCCTAACTCAATCCGTGTAATTTGATTTAATCCTGTCAGATTAATACTTGAAATCGGATTATTAGCAAAACTTATGTCACGAAGATTGATTAACTGCGAAACATTCAAGTTAGCTATTTGATTATTGTTACAATCTAAAGTTCTAAGGTTTATTGAGCCGGAAACATCTAAATTTGTCATATGATTATTAAAACATTTAAGGCTATTCAGAAGAGTTAAATTGGAAGCATTAAGTGTACTAATATTGTTATTTTCACATCTAAAATCATATAGATTTGATAAAGCGGTTACATCAATTGTATTTAATTGATTATTATTACACCACAATTTTCGTAAAGTTGTACAGCCTGTCAAATTTAAATTCGCTAACCGATTATGTTCAACATTAACATCCTTTAACTCAGTCAGACCTACAATATTTAAGTTTTGCAATTGGCCATGATGGCATTGCAAATCCTGGAGATGTGTTAACGTCGACAAGTTTAAGCTAACTATATTATTGGATCCACACGACAATTTTCGGAGATTAGTAAAATATTCAATTCCTGTCAAATTATTTATTGGAGAACCACTAATATGCAATTCATATACGTTTTGTGCCTCACTCAATTGAATTTCACCATCATTATTTGTATCAACAATCATAGAATAACCATTGCTATTTCTTGCATAACCATAAACAGTACTTTGAACAGTTAGCTGTGATTTAAAGTAATCATTCGGGATAAAAATGGTTTGGGCTCCTAAAGTTCCGAAAAGTAAAAAAGCAGCTAATACAACGTAGAATTTCTTCATAAGAATAAATTTAGTTTCTCAAATTTAGAGAAAGTAAAAATTTCAAATGTACTTTTCTTACTAAATTTTGTGATATTTCTCAATAAATGAGCATTCTACAGCAATTAAATACGCCATCCAACACAATAAATGGCGTTCCGAGCGTACTCTACCCCGTTTCCTTACGTGGAAATTTGGTACTGTCTCCCAAAATTTTGATACCATCTACTAAAACTTTGGTAATGTCTATTAAAATTTTGGTAAGAGCTACTAAAACTTTTGTAAGATTAACTAAAACTTTTATAAGATTAACTAAAACTTTTAATACCATCTACTAAAACTTTGGTAAGAGCTACTATAATTTTGGTAAGAGCTACTAAAATTTTGGTAAGAGCTAATAAAATTTTGGTAAGAGCTACTAAAATTTTTGTAAGATTTACTAAAATTTTTAATACCATCTACTAAAACTTTGGTACTGTCTACTAAAATTTTAATTCGCACCAGCAATTTATCCGGTTATTTTTCCATTTTCGCTTTTAATTCAGCAAGAATATCATTGTTATCTCCTAATGTAATTGTATACTGATTTAATTCGTGAATTTGTGGCGGAAAAATAATTTTAAAAACCACTAATTCACGAATTATCAGAAAGAGTTTTATAGGATTCTGATTTGTTGCGGAAGTACTATTCGAATTCGGGTTAAGAAAGGATTAGTATCCTCCTTTTCCATTTTTGCTTTTAATATCAATGTTATCTCCTAATGTAATTGTATGCTGATTTAATTCGTGAATTTGTGGCGGAAAAATAATTTTAAAAACCACTAATTCACGAATTATCAGAAAGAGTTTTATAGAATTCCGATTTGTAGAGGAAGTAATATTCGAATTCGGGATATTATTTAAAAAGAGATTGCTCTTTCGTCGAGATAATAGCACGTATAAACTAATAATAACAAATGAAAGCATAAAAAAAGCCCCGCAAATGCGGGGCTTTTAAATATTCAGGTTAAGAAAGGATTAGTTTCCTCCTTTTTCCATTTTCGCTTTTAATTCAGCAAGAATATCATTGTTATCTCCTAATGTAGATGCAGGTGCATTTGTAGAAGATGCAGTGTTAGCTTCAGAAGCTTTCACGTTTTTCTCTTCTTCTTCGCGGAAGATAGCAGTGTGAGAAGCAACTACTCTTTTGAATTCTTTGTTGAACTCGATTACTTTGAAATCAGCAGTTTCGCCTTTTTTCAATTTCTTTCCGTCTTCTTTTTCAAGGTGACGTGTAGGAATGAAAGCAACGATATCATCACCGAATTCTACAGTAGCTCCTTTGTCAACGATTTCAGAGATAGTTCCGTTGTGGATAGTTCCAACTGCGAAACCTTCTTCATATTTGTCCCAAGGATTAGGAGTAGTTTGTTTGTGACCTAAAGATAATTTACGTCCGTCAACATCTAATTCTAATACTACTACATCTAATTTGTCACCAACGTTAACAAATTCAGATGGGTGTTTGATTTTCTTAGTCCAAGAAAGGTCAGAGATATATACTAATCCGTCGATACCTTCTTCTAACTCAACGAAAATTCCGAAGTTAGTAAAGTTTCTAACGATACCTGTATGTTTAGAACCTACTGGGTATTTAGCAGTGATATCAGTCCAAGGATCTTGCGTTAATTGCTTGATACCTAAAGACATTTTACGATCTTCTCTGTCTAAAGTTAAGATAACTGCCTCAACAGTATCACCCACTTTTACGAAATCCTGAGCCGAACGTAAGTGCGTAGACCAAGACATTTCAGAAACGTGGATTAAACCTTCAACACCTTCAGCAACTTCGATAAATGCACCGTAATCAGCGATTACAACTACTTTACCTTTTACTTTATCACCAACTTTTAAGTTAGCATCTAAAGCATCCCAAGGGTGAGCGTTTAATTGTTTTAAACCTAATTGGATTCTTGTTTTCTCATCATCGAAATCAAGGATTACCACGTTAAGTTTTTGGTCTAATTCAAGAACTTCACTTGGGTGGTTGATTCTTGACCAAGAAAGGTCAGTAATGTGGATTAATCCGTCAACACCACCTAAGTCAATGAACACACCGTAAGAAGTAATGTTTTTAACAACACCTTCTAATACTTGTCCTTTTTCTAATTGACCAATGATTTCTTTTTTCTGTACTTCAATATCCGCTTCGATAAGCGCTTTGTGAGAAACAACTACGTTTTTGAACTCATGGTTGATTTTCACAACTTTGAACTCCATAGTTTTGTTTACATATTGATCGTAATCACGGATAGGTTTAACATCGATTTGAGAACCTGGTAAGAAAGCTTCAATACCAAATACGTCAACGATCATACCACCCTTAGTTCTGCATTTTACGAAACCGTTAACGATTTCTCCAGTTTCATTAGCAGAAATAACTCTATCCCAAGCTTTGATTGTACGTGCTTTTCTGTGAGATAATACTAACTGACCTGATTTGTCTTCACGAACGTCAATTAATACTTCTACTTTGTCTCCAACTTTTAAGTTTGGATTGTAACGGAATTCGTTTAAAGAAATTACACCTTCAGATTTAGCGTTGATATCAACGATAGCATCTCTTTCAGTGATTCTAACAACAATACCTTCTACAACTTCTTCCTGATCCGTTGCGATGAAAGTTTTTGCAACTAATTCTTCGAATTCCTGTAAGTTTTTCTCGTCTACTGCATCGATACCTTCTTCGAAGTTATGCCAGTTAAAATTCGCTAAAAACTCTTCTTGTGATTTTAATGTTTCAGACATGTCTGATAAAAAATTTGTATGCCGTGCCTCTCGGGTTTCATAAAGTGACAGAAAACAACAGCAGTGTTTTACATAAATAGTTGATACCTAATGGAAACCCTTATCCACCAAAAGGTGTGCAAAGTTAATTCTTTTTTTAAGAATACAAAAGTTTTTACGATTAGACTTCTTAGAAAATCAGATTATTAGTCTGTTTAGACTTCTTAGATTTTTAGACTTCTTAGATTTTTAGACTTCTTAGATTTTTAGACTTCTTAGACTTTTTATTCTCTTTGGGAATTTGGGTTTTGTAATTGTAAAATCACTGATCTGGCAGGTCTAACCAATCTAACCAATCTAACCAATCTAACCAATCTAAGCAGTCTAAGAAGTCTGAACAGAAGCGAATGGCTTGGGCATTTTTGCAAACCCTATTCCCACTTTCCGTCGCGCACGGCGCTTCCTCCAATCGGGGCTATTTAGGATTTGTATTGTATATCTGGATGTTACACCTGGCAGGTTTTAAAAACCTTTCAGGTGTAAAAGATGCAATTAAACTAAAAGCTTCCAGCCTTTTTAAGGCTGGAAGCTTTATTTTAAAAAATAAAAACCCGACAGTTTCAACAAACTGTCGGGTCTAATAAGCACATCTTAATCCGTTAATGACTCACACTCTCCACATCCTTCGGATTGTGTTTGTGCTTGAACAACACGGCAAAAGCAATCGCGATCACCAAAGCGTAAGCCGCAAATGCCAACCATATATTATGCCAGTCGCGTTGACCGTCAACAGTGAAATATTTATCGATAACATAGCCACTGATAATTCCGCCAAAGAAAGCTCCAAATCCGTTAGACATCATCATAAACAAGCCTTGTGCACTCGAACGTATTTTAGAATCCGTAGTGGTTTCCACAAATAAAGACCCTGAAATATTAAAGAAGTCAAACGCCATTCCGTATACAATACAGGAAAGAATAATCATCCACAATCCTCCTTCGGGATCGCCATAAGCAAACAATCCGAAACGCAATACCCAAGCCAACATACTCATCAACATTACCTGTTTGATTCCGAAACGCTTTAAGAAAAACGGAATCGCCAAAATAAACAACGTCTCCGAAATTTGCGAAATCGACATGATTATAGTAGAATATCGTACCACGAATGAATCGGCATATTGCGGAATCTTTTCAAATTCCGACAAATAAGTATCCCCATACATATTGGTTAACTGCAATGCTCCTCCCAAAAACATGGAAAAAATAAAGAACAACGCCATTTTATAATTGGCAAAAAGCTTAAAAGCATTCAAACCCAATGACTGTAATAACGATGCGTCTTTGGAAGTGGTATTCTGTGGCTCACAAGCCGGTAAAGTAAACGAGTAAACACCCAAAACCACAGCAGCAAAAGCAGAGATGTAAAACATATTTACCGAAGCTTTGTTTCCGGTCAGATTGGTAATCCACATGGCAACTATAAAACCGATGGTTCCCCAAACGCGAATGGGCGGAAACACTTTAACCACGTCAAATTTATTATTTTTAAGAATGGTATATCCGATAGAATTCGACAATGAAATCGTGGGCATATAACACATCATTGCTGCAAAAATCACCCAATAAAAAGTGGTCGGATTATCCACCTGAGGCAAATACGCTATGGCCAAACCACCTAAAATATGTAAAATACCATACAGTCTTTCCGCATTTACCCAACGGTCTGCAATAATTCCCGTAAGTGCTGGCATAAGAATAGAGGAAAGTCCCAATGTGGAAAAAATAGCCCCAAACTCTGCCCCACTCCATTGCTTTGTACCAAACCAGTAATTTCCAACGGTAATCAACCAGGCTCCCCAAACGAAAAATTGCAGAAAGCTCATCAGTACAAGGCGGTTTTTAATGTTCATGCGTGTTTTTTTGTGATAATAATTCGTTTAATTTTCAAAAAGCCGGTAAATCTAACACTAAAAACAAAAAATCCAAAATAATTTGAACTATTCTGTCAGTTCAAACCATTTCGGATTATTATATATTACAGGTATAGGTTATGCCATTACCTTATCGTTAACCAGATTTAAAACCAGTTGGAATTGCTCTTTTTTGGTTAATACTGAATTATCAACCTCAATCGCATCTGAGGCTTTTACCAAAGGGGAATCTTCCCGGTGTGTATCAATATAATCACGTTCGTTTACGTTCTGCAAAACATCCTGAAAAGTAACTCTCTGTCCTTTTTCCACCAACTCATCATAGCGTCGTTGCGCCCTTGTTTCCGGACTGGCAGTCATGAAGATCTTAAGTTCGGCATTCGGAAAAACAACGGTTCCAATATCACGGCCATCCATTACGATTGCCTTATGTTTACCCATTTGCTGTTGCTGTTCAACCAATTTGGAACGCACTTCGGATATTTCGGCCACTTTACTTACCAAACGTGAAACCTCCAGGGTTCTGATTTCGGTTTCAACATTTTTTCCGTTAAGGAACATTTCAGCAAAACCTAATTCCGGGTTAAATTCGAAATGCAGGTGCAGATCAGGCAAACTGTCTACTAGTTTATTTTTATCCAGATGGTCTTCAGAAACATAATGATGCTGCATCGCAAAAAAGGCCACAGCCCGATACATCGCACCCGTATCCACATAAACATACCCCAACTGCTTAGCCAATTGTTTTGCCAATGTACTTTTTCCTGTCGACGAAAATCCGTCTATTGCAATGATAATCTTTTTCAACTTCTTAGTATTTATTATATTTCAGTCCTTCAACTACAACCTCTTATAGTACTTTTCTATTCTCTATTCTCTATTCTCTATTTTCTATTTTCTATTTTCTCTCTTCCTACTGCAAATTAATTGTCAAACCAAACAAACTCATATTGGCAGCAATGGTATACCTTGAATAAGAGTAATCAAATTTTATTTTATTGAACCGTAGCCCAAAACCTGCCGAAATACCTGAAAAATTTCGCTGTTCCTCTATCCGAAGTTCTTCTCCTCGTCTGAAATTATAGCTCAACCGGACATTAAAACTTTTCTTCGGAAACAATTCGGCACCAATAATTACGTGTCGGAAGGCATTATTAAAAAACGAAACCTTTTCTTCCTGAGTTTCTCCATCGATAGATTCTTCTGCTCTGTTAGGATTACTGAAGGCTATATTCCATTCCTGAAGATTTTCCAGAGTCAAATGCCATCGAAGCGGTACATTTTCAAGTTCCTGTGAAACCCCCGCAATGACTTCAAGGGGTAATTTTTCCCTGTCGCCTGCATAGGTTGTGATTTGCGTCCCCACATTTCTTACTACAAGTGCAATATTGATGTCATTTTTTTCATCGACGTATAAGCCGCCTAAATCCGCCGCAACACCAAACGAATTATAACTTTCTAAGGTTGAAGAAATCAGTTTCAGATTGGCTCCCACATAAATCGGCGTCCACGGAATATTATAAGCATAGCCGCCCGAAAGTGCTATTTCGCTACCTGTAAAATCACCCGCTTTTTGCCCTGTTTCATCATATCCTTCAAATTGTCCGTAATTTACATAATTCACACCCAAATGCAGGGTTTGCACATGACGGTCCCATGTATAGGCATAAGCACCGGTTCCGTAACTGACTTCTCCGAAATAACTTCCGTAGTTTAACGAAAGGTGATTGTCCATCTCCGCATTAATGGTAGCCGGATTGTATATCGCCTGATTTACATCCTGATCGTAGATGGTAACCGTTTTACCACCCAGAGCTGCCTGACGCGGTGAAGTCACTAAACTCAGAAACTGATAAGTATGTTTTCCACCAATCTGACCGTGGTTTACAGAAAAAATCATCAGCAAAAAGAAAGTCAGTAGTTTCTTGTACATTTATTAGTTTTCGTTTCTGAATGAATAACGCAATTGCGAAGATAAAATTATAAATGAAATAAATTTCAATTTTTAAAACCCAAATTTCAGGTAAAATGAAAATAAAAATGAATTGGAAAAAAAATCCCAAATTCCAAAACTGACGATTCTCAGATTGGAATTTGGAATTTAAAAGATTATGATTAAAAAAGTTGTTTATTCCAACTGTTTCGCGTTTTTCACCTTCTGATTCGTAATGGCGATATTCAGCACTTCCTCCATTGTGTCTACATAATGAAACGTCAGTCCTTCAATGTATTCCGGTTTGATTTCATCAATGTCATATTTATTTTCCTGACAAAGAATGATTTCTTTAATATTGGCTCTTTTCGCAGCCAGAATTTTTTCCTTAATCCCTCCTACCGGCAGTACTTTTCCGCGAAGGGTAATTTCTCCGGTCATGGCAAGGCTTTTCTTCACTCTTTTTTGGCTGAAACTGGAAACCAGAGACGTTAACATCGCCACACCAGCACTTGGTCCGTCTTTAGGGGTTGCTCCTTCCGGAACGTGAATATGAATATTGTATTTCTCTAATACTTCGGTTGAAATACCCAATTTTTCGGCATTGGATCTAATGTATTCCAAAGCAATGGTAACAGATTCTTTCATGACAGTACCCAGATTTCCGGTCATTGTCATTGCTCCTTTCCCTTTTGAAATAATGGATTCTATGAATAAAATATCACCGCCAACGCTGGTCCACGCTAAACCGGTAACTACACCTGCAGTTTCATTATTTTCGTATTTATCACGCTCCATACGCGGCGCTCCCAATACTTTTATAATATCTTCATCGGTAATCTTCTTATTATACTCTTCCTCCATGGCAATGCATTTAGCAGTATTTCTCACCACAGAAGCAATTTTTTTCTCTAACGAACGGACACCGGATTCCCTGGTATAACCCACAACAATTTTTTCAAGCTGCTTTTTGCCGACTTGCAGGTCTTTGGAAGTTAGACCATGTTCCTTAAGTTGTTTTGGAAGCAAATGCTGTTTCGCGATTTCAACTTTCTCTTCAATCGTGTAGCCGGTCATGTTGATCACTTCCATACGATCGCGCAGCGCAGGCTGAATGCTTGTCATGCTGTTTGAAGTTGCAATGAACATGACTTTAGACAAATCAAAGCCCATCTCAAGGAAATTATCGTAGAAATCTGAATTTTGTTCGGGATCCAATACTTCTAATAATGCGGAAGACGGATCTCCATTAAAACTGCTCGACAATTTATCAATCTCATCCAAAACAAATACAGGATTGGAAGTACCCGCTTTCTTTAAACTTTGGATAATACGACCCGGCATCGCTCCGATATAAGTTTTTCTGTGGCCTCGAATTTCCGCTTCATCACGCAAACCTCCTAATGAAATACGGACATACTGTCTTCCCAATGCTTCTGCAATCGACTTTCCGATAGAAGTTTTACCAACTCCAGGTGGTCCGTACAGACAAAGGATTGGAGACTTCATATCGTTTCGCAATTTTAAAACCGCCAAATGTTCAATGATACGCTTTTTAACATCTTCAAGACCAAAATGATCACGGTCCAGTATTTTCTGTGCGTTTTTTAAATCGAATTTATCTTTAGAATATTCGTTCCACGGTAATTCCAGAAACAACTCAAGATAATTACGTTGAATACCGAAATCCGGACTTTGCGGATTCATTCGCTGCAATTTGGAAATTTCCTTTTCGAAATGCTGCGCCACTTTTTCATCCCATTTTTTTGACTTGGCTTTAGTGCGCATTTCTTCAATTTCCTGATCATGTGAAACGCCACCCAATTCTTCCTGAATGGTTTTCATTTGCTGATGAAGGAAATATTCACGTTGCTGCTGATCTAAATCAAAGCGGACTTTGGATTGAATATCGTTTTTCAGTTCTAATTTCTGCAATTCAACATTCATGAAACGCAATGTTTCTAAAGCTCTGTCTTTTAAATCATTAATCGACAGTAATTCTTGTTTTTCTTCAACAGAAAGATTCATGTTGGAAGAAACGAAATTGATCAGAAACGGATCGCTTTCTATGTTCTTAATGGCAAAAGTCGCTTCGGTTGGAATATTCGGACTTTCCCTGATAATCTGAATAGCCAGTTCCTTAATGGAATCTATAATTGCTGAAAATTCCTTGTCCTTTGCTTTGGGACGAACCTCGGCAACTTCTTTAACCTTTGCTTTCAGATAAGGCTCATCGGTGGTTACCGTATCGATTTCAAAACGTTTTTTTCCTTGCAGAATAACCGTCGTATTCCCGTCAGGTAATTTAAGAACGCGAAGAATCCTTGCCACTGTACCTACCATGTGAATGTCGGCTGCACTTGGTTCTTCTACATTTTCATCCCTCTGAGCCACAACACCAATTATTTTATCGCCGGCATTGGCATCATTAATCAGTTTAATGGACTTATCTCTTCCGGCGGTAATCGGAATTACAACACCGGGAAAAAGCACGGTATTTCTTAAAGGCAATATAGGTAACTCACCCGGAAGGGTTTCGTTATTCATCTCTTCTTCATCTTCAGGTGTTAACAACGGAATTAATTCGGCATCCGTATCGATTTCCTGAAGTGACAGATTGTCAAGCGTGAGAATTTTTTGATTTGGCATAGTATTTTTACGACTTTTTGTCATTAAACAATAAAGGACAGTTCCGCTGTTTTACAAGCATAAAATAACCATCCCATTGAATATCAATACAAATTTACGTTTTTATTGAAATTCTTTCTAAGTATTAGTCAATCTTTATGCCATAAAAAAACCCGAAGTATAAGTTCGGGTTTTTTTCATTATTTCTTAAAGAAAACTATTGTTTTGTATAAATCTTGGTGATACCGGACGAAAGAAATTCCGGAGTATCGATAGGGACTCCAACAATAATTGCCTGATCATCTCTCAGACTAATCTGATCCCCGGAAACTGTGTAAGAATCCGTGATACTTCCTGCTCCTTCTGCATACGTTAATAACAATTGACCTCCGGTATAAACCCATGTACCGGATTTTATTGGAGCCGTAGAACATTGAAGCGCATCGGTGGCTGAAATACCCACTCCTTTTGAATCAGCCGTAAATGTATTGTCTTCATTCAATGTTAAAAACATATTATTATAGCAAGCCGTTTCAGACATCTGATTTGTGGACTTATTTCCATCGTTATTCAAATCAGTCTGAACATCTGTATTAAAAGCCGTCAGACGATATCTCCCGATAATCTCATCATTAGTGTTTCCTGTAACAACTGCAGGATCAACAGGCTCAGTATCCCCACAAGATGCAAGTAGGAAAGCAGACATTAATGCCAACGTTGCTAAAATATTAATTCTTTTCATAATTATTGATTAGTGGTTTTTCAATTTTTTCCCAAATATAATATTATTTTTTATTCATCATCATTTTTTAGGTACTCTTATCAACAAGAAAACACCGGCAATAAAAAAAACAGCTAAAAAAACGATGGAATTCCGCATACTCCCCGTTAACTGATCAATCAATCCATACAAAACCATACCAATTACGATTCCTATTTTTTCGGCAACATCATAGAAACTGAAAAAAGAAGCCGTGTCTTTGGTTTCCGGCAAAAATTTGGAATATGTTGAGCGGGAAAGCGATTGGATTCCGCCCATGACCAACCCTACAAAACCAGCGGTAATATAAAAATGTATCGGTAAAGTCACGAAATAAGCGCAAATACAGATTACCATCCAAATTGAGTTAATGACTATCAAAGTTTTTATGTTTCCGAATTTCTCCGAAGCTCTTGAAGTGATTACTGCTCCCAAAACCGCTACTAATTGTATCACCAGTATACTGATGATCAAACCCATAGTCCGTTCTTCGTCTGATTCCCAGTCAATTTCCTGTTCCCCAAAATAAGTTGCTACCAACATAACAGTCTGAACAGCCATGCTGTAAACGAAGAAACTCAATAGGTAACGTTTCAATCGAAGATTTTCTTCCAGTAAAAACCACACTTTTTTTAACTCTCTGAATCCGTTGAAAATGATGGCACTGTGTACTTTATTTCCGTTTCCGTTTGTTCCTTTCGGCAGATAATAAAAGGCGTATTGGCTGAAAATAATCCACCAGACACCAACCGATATAAAGGAATAACGCATCGCTTTCTTCATAGCCTCACCCTCATCCCCTTCAATCCCGAACAACCCCGGTTTCATAACCATCGCAAGATTGATAATTAGCAAAACAACACTTCCGAGATACCCCATAGAATATCCTTTGGCGCTAACTCTGTCTTGCTGTTCGGGAAAAGCTATATCAGGTAAATAGGAATTATAAAACACCAAACTCCCCCAAAAACCAATCAGTCCAAAAAAGTAACAAGCTAAACTAAAGTAAATATTATCGAGATCAAACCAACATAGTCCGATAGTTGACATCGCCCCAAGATAACAGAAGAAACGCATGAACGACTTCTTATTACCTGCATAATCGGCAATACCTGAAAGCAACGGAGAAAAAAATGCTACCATTAAAAAAGCCGCAGCAGTGGTAAAACTTATTAAAGCCGTGCTTTTTAATGTGGTTCCGAAAACTTCGATATTTAAACTTCCCTTGTCTTTAAACAGTTGACCGTAGTAAATAGGAAAAATTGCCGAAGCGATTACCAGACTGTAAACCGAGTTCGCCCAATCATAAGAGGCCCAAGCATTTAATAATTTTGAACTCCCTTTTTTGAGTTGTTTCATAAATTTTGAGTATAAAAAAACCACGCCTTATAAGCGTGGTTCGAATATACATATTTTTTATTACTTAAAAGTCACCCCGAATTTCGCCGCTTCTGCTTTGGCTTCCGGAACCAACTTTTTTATGTTGGCAATTCTCGTTGCATCAGAAGGGTGCGTACTCATGAATTCAGGTGGTTTGTTTCCTCCCGCATTAGCCGACATTCTTTCCCAAAACGCAACCGCAGTTTCAGGATTATAACCCGCAACAGCCATCAGTGTCAAACCAATCATATCGGCTTCACTCTCATGAGCTCGGCTAAATGGCATCATAGCGCCGTACTGAGATCCAACTCCGTAAGCAGCCATAGCCAACTCTTGTGTTTCCTTACTCTGTCCTCCCGTAGCCACGGCAAGACCAGCAGCTCCCAATTGCTGGTAAACACCCGCACTCATACGTTGCTGACCGTGATTGGCCAAAGCGTGTGCCACTTCATGTCCCATTACTGTAGCCATGCCGGCATCATCTTTACAAATTGGCAAAATTCCGGTATAAAAAACTATTTTACCTCCAGGCATACACCAAGCGTTCACTTCTTTACTGTCAACTAAATTGTATTCCCATTTATAATCTTTCAAATACCCTTGATGACCATTCGCATTAAGCCATTTTTCGGCAGCTACCTTTATTTTCATTCCCACATTTTCAACTCGCTCAGCATCTTTGGTTCCTTTAATCACTTTATTTTCACTTAAAAACTGACCGTATTGCTGAAAGGAAGACGGAAATATTTCGCTATTAGACACCAAAGCCATAGTGCTTTTACCCGTAAACGGATTCTTGGCACAAGAAATTACAAGTACCAATATACTCATTAAAATTAGGCGGACTCTTATATTCATAACGTAAGATTTTTAAGTAGCAAATTTAAATAAATACCTTTAAAAAGCATATAAATTTCACCTCAAAATTGAATCACGGTAAGTTACGAAAAAGTATTAATGAACTGATTTAATTTAAGAATAATTTATAGGTGCCGAATTTATTAAAAAAGTAACTTGCCGTATATTTTTACAGAAAATGAAAAAGCCGAAACATCAGCAAACTATTAAAATTCCGAAGTCAATTCTTTATACTGCAAAGGTATTGGAGAGTCTGTCCCCAAAGTTAGCTACAAAATTTGCAATAAAATTGTTTACCACGCCTATCCGACATAAAATTCCGAAAAGGGAAATGGAAATGGAAGCTGACAGCAAACAACAACTGATTACGATTACTTCCATCAAAAAACAAGTAATGATGTATAAATACGGTACTTCTGATAAAAAAGTATTGCTGGTTCACGGTTGGTCCGGCAGAGGAACACAATTGGTTAAAATTGCTGATGAACTTATCAATTTAGGCTATTCCACAATCAGTTTCGATGCGCCGGCGCATGGAAAAGCTCCCGGAAAAACAAGTAATATGACCGAATTTATTGCAACTGCACTCCAAATTGAAAAAGAATATGGTCCTTTTGAATTTGCTATCGGCCATTCGTTAGGTGGAATGACCGTAATGAATGCAATAAAAAGGGGCTTAAATGTAAAAAAAGCAATCATCATCGGAAGCGGTGACATTGTTAAAGATATAATGGATGATTTTGTACTCAAGATTGGTTTAAAACCCGAAATAAGTGAACAAATGAGATTACGATTTGAAAACAAAATCGGGGAAACCATGGATAGTTTTTCTACGTATATAGCTGCAAAGGAAGTTGCTGTTCCGGTTTTGGTAATTCACGACGAAAATGATGATGATGTTCCGGTATCGGCAGCGCATCACATTTACGAACATTTAAGAAACGGAGAACTGATGATCACAAAGGAGTTAGGACACCGAAAAATTTTAGGCGATACGAAGGTCATCAGAAAAATAGCTTCATTTATTCACTAGAAACTATGAAAAAGTTAATCGTTTTATTGGTAATCAGCACATTCATATCCTGTAATGGTCAGGAAAAGAAGAAAGAATCACAACCCGCTTCAAAGCCAGCCGTTGAAGACCCATGGAAAGCCAAATTAACATCCGAGCAATACGAGGTGTTAAGAGAAAAAGGAACGGAAAGACCTTTTACCGGTGAATATTGGAAACATTTCGAAAAAGGCATGTATGTTTGTGCAGCCTGTGCAAATCCACTATTCACTTCTGATGCTAAATTTGATTCCGATTGCGGATGGCCATCGTTTGACCAAGCCATAAAAGGCTCTGTAAAATATACTAACGATAGCAGTTTTGGTATGGAACGAATCGAAGTGACCTGTGCCAAATGTGGCGGACATCTCGGACATGTTTTTGATGACGGTCCAAAAGAAACAACAGGAAAACGTTTTTGTACCAATTCAGTTTCAATACAATTTATTCCAGAAAAAAAATGAGTCATAAAGTCGAAAAATCAGAAGCGGAATGGAAAGCCGAATTAGGCGAGGAAAAATACAGAATCCTGCGCCAAAAAGGAACCGAATACCCACATACCGGGGAATACAACCTCCTTTTTGAAAATGGGACGTACTGTTGCGGAGGCTGCGGAGAACCGCTTTTTGAAAGCGATACCAAATTCGACGGTCATTGTGGTTGGCCTTCGTTTGATGAATCCATACCGGGAAAAGTGGAGTATGTGAAAGATACTTCACACGGAATGTTACGCACAGAAATCTTGTGTGCAACCTGTGGCGGGCATCTTGGACATGTTTTTAATGACGGCCCCACAAAAACCGGAATACGTTATTGTGTAAATTCCTTATCTTTAGCTTTCCGTAAAAAATAAAGCATGAATTTATTTGAAGAACAAATTGATTGGGCTGCCAATTTAGAACCACTTCTGGAAAAATATAAGGGTAAAAAACATCCTTTGGAGTATCAGAATGTCTACCAACTGATGGTAATGGTTATACTGTCAGCACAGGATTCCGATGCCAACATCAATAAAATTGCTCCTGCCCTTTTTGAGGTTTATCCAAATTTAGAAAGTCTTTCAGTTTCCAATACCGATGCGCTCATTCCGCATATCTCAAAAGTCCGCAATTTTGGAACAAAAGCCAGTTGGATTATCGAAATAGCTCAATTACTTAAGGAAGATAAAAATATTCCGAAAACCATGGAAAGTCTTGTGGCATTAAAAGGCATCGGAAGAAAATCGGCTAACGTTATCATGCGGGAAGCCAGTATTCCGTCAGAAGGAATTATAGCTGATTTACACGTAATTAGGGTCGCACCGAGAATCGGTCTGATCTCAGAATCCAAAGATGGAAACAAAGTCGAAAAACAACTAATGCAGGTTTTACCAAAAGAAATTTGGGTTGAGATTGGCATGTCTATTTCGTTTTTAGGAAGAGAAATTTGCCGGCCTACGAATCCAAAATGTCCAGAATGTCCAATCAATTCAAACTGTAATTACTTCAATAATTTATAATATTTGGGCGTGACCACAAGGGTCGGGCTATCCGCTCCAAGTCCTCGCTTCGTCGTTCCTCCTCGCTGCGGGCTTTCCACTCCTATCCCTCACGCAAAACCGACTTTAAAAAGGAGTTCCTGATTTCTGTAAAGCGCCCCTCAAAATCAATGCTTTACACCATATCAAATCTACTTTCCAAATTAATTATAAAGATCATCTGTACAAATTGATACAAAAACCGATTAAAAATAATAAATCTCGTTTTCCAGTTTTCTTAATAACAAAATCATAACTATTTGCCGATTTTCTAATCTACTTCAATGTCCTACAGATTCATTAAATCCAATGGTATTTCCTCAAGACATTACTGTGGTTTCGCTAAATATCGCCTTAAACTTAGAGGTTTTTTCTTATAACAAATGAATTATAAACTAGAAATAAATCAGTTTTCAGGATTTAATTATGGAGTTTCTTACTGATACTTTACTCATCTTAATATTCCAAAAAAAGATTTAATAATGTTACGAATTAAACTTTGAAAAACAACGAGCTTTTAGCGCCAACAAATTTTGAGACTGATCCGTTTTTGCCTTAATTTTCAAAAAAAAAGCAAACATTATAAAAACAAAAAACCTCATTGTTTAATGAAATATTTCAAAACAAAGCCGCTAATCATACAGGATTGCATTGATTTTACCTTTATTTTTTCTAAAAATAAAACCGATATAAAACAAAAACCTCATTATTGAATGAAGTATTTCAAAACAAAGCCGCT
Organism: Flavobacterium limnosediminis JC2902; assembly: GCF_000498535.1. Classification (GTDB taxonomy): domain Bacteria; phylum Bacteroidota; class Bacteroidia; order Flavobacteriales; family Flavobacteriaceae; genus Flavobacterium; species Flavobacterium limnosediminis. Next base: position 78,202 of record NZ_AVGG01000031.1, read on the forward strand.
AATCCCACAGGATTGCATTGTTTTTACCTTTATTTTTCCTAAAAATAAAACCGTCATAAAACAAAAACCTCATTGTTGAATGAAGTATTTTTAAATAAAGTCGCTAATCCCACAGGATTGCATTGATTTTACCTTTATTTTTTTTAAAATAAAACCGATATAAAACAAAAAAC
>NZ_AVGG01000032.1 GCF_000498535.1 Flavobacterium limnosediminis JC2902
GCAAGCTGGCGGGACGTTAGGCGTCATTGTATGAAAAAACAGAACCGAATTAATAATCCCGAAAAAATTGATCGCCTTTTAATCGACAAGGATTTAAAAGATGGGAAACTTGTTATTGTTCAATTCTCTGACAATCTATATTCGGACAAAATACTTGCAGACCTAAACGAACTTTGTTTGGAGTATGACGAGAATTTCAGTGTTCGATTTTACGGACACTATCAGGGGTCATTTGACTGCAAGGCACTTTTAAAACTACCGAACTTAAAAGCTCTTTATCTTGATTGTTTATTAAAAGCTGACAATCTTCAAGTTTTGACCGAATTAAAAAATTTAAAGCGATTAAGTTTAGGTGTTTTTGAATTACAAGAAATAGAAATACTTCAATCCAATAATCTTCAAAACCTTAAAGAACTTATTCTGGGCGAAACAAGGACGAAAGCGTTTAATCTTAAATATTTGGAGGATTACACATACTTAACTCATCTAATCATTAACGGACATACAAAAAATATTGACGCAGTAGGTAAGATAACAAATCTGGAATACCTTGGTTTAAATTCAATTTCTAAAGTTCCATTAGGCTTTGTAAACAACCTCAAAAGACTTAAATCGTTGCATTTTGTTTTGGGCGGGCGTGAAAATTTAGACGAAATTGAAGAAAATGAAATTGAGACACTTGAAATAATAAGAGTTCGGGCATTTAATGGCTTTAAAAACATTTCAAACTTCAAAAAACTAAAAAGCCTTGTTATTGAAGACCAAATACAATTAACAGAGTTGCATTTCGACAAAGAAATTCCAACTTTACAGGATTTCAAATTGATAAATTGTAAGACTTTTAAATCGTTGAAAGGACTTGAAAAATTGAGCAATCTTAATCAACTAAGAATATACAAGACGGAAATAAGCTTTAACGAATTTATCAAACAAATGTTTCCAAAATCACTCGACATATTTGCATTCTATACAACTAAAGCCAAAATTGACAAAGAAATTAAGGAACGACTCCTAAAATTGGGATATAAAGATGGACTCGAAATATAAACAACGAACGCCTAACAGCGGTTTTCTGCAATGGCGGGTTTAGGATTTTTTGGGATGGTTAGTGTTTGCATTTCTTCTTTAAAAAGAAGTTTTTTCTTTACTACTTTTCGGTATATTTGTAAACGTCAGTAATAAAAAACCGCCACTGACAGAAAGCCGGCGGGACGTTAGCAGAAATTTTCGACAACATCAGCGTAAATGAGAGATTATAAAAAAAATCTAATATTAATGATTCTTATTTTTATGACTTTTATTAGTTGTAATTGTAAGGATGAAAACCATATCGATAAGTATGATGTCAATATTGCAGCTTTAGAAACTCTTCCTGATAATTTTTATGCCTATAGACATGGAAGTATATTTATTGACAGTAACAAATACATGATTTGGTTTAATTTGGATTTTTTTGGAAATGTTGAGAATGTGTTTGAAATTACAGATATTATTGAACATGAAAAAGACCAAACTAAAATTATAAAAAAATATGCAATAGATACTGTCAAGAGTAAAATCATTGCTCAGAAGTTTGTAGATTTAAGTCGTGAATTTAAATTTGGTCATATAAATATAGACAGAAAAAATAAAATTGCATTTTCTTACAAAGATGGACTTAGGGAACAATATGTCAAAATATATAATGACAGTCTAAAAAATGTATATCTGAAAAATTCTGATTTTAAACTCTTAAAAAATGGTTGGTTTGAAAACATAGAGAATTAAAACTTCTGCTAACAGTGGTTTTATGAAATTGGGGCTTTAGGGCAAAAGTTAAAGGTAATTTCATATATTTGACTTCCGTGATAATGGAAAGGTTTAGGAACAAAATCCCCAACTTCATAAAGCCACGGGACGTTATAAGCCATTTTGAAAAAACGAAACCTCTTATGAAAACAATAAATATTTTAGCTCTATCAATACTAATAGCAAGTTGTTCTAAATTACCTGAAAATTCAATGATTACTGCAAAATACATTGTTTTTAATCATGACATTAGTTCTAAAACAATTGGAAATTTTGACAATGTAAAAGAGTTAACAAATAGTGATGAAATTACTCATCCATTCGTTGTAGATAAAAAATTTCATGATTTAGAATATGCTTTTATATTAAACTCAAATGGAACACTTGAGAAGATAACTGAATATAAATACGGACAAAATGAGCTTTATCAAAAATACCAAATTGAGTTAGACACAATTGATAGAGAAAACATTGGTGTAGGATTTATAATCAAACTAGATGAAAAACTAAATCAAATCATAGATTGTCAAGACACTCTAAAAATTTTAGATGTTTACCCAGAAGAAAAGTTAATCCGTGTTGACAAACCAGAAAATAAAGGACGAGTTGTGTTCTATCAGTATAAATAATAAAAACGGCTTATAACAGCGGTTTTAAGAAATGGCGGGTT
>NZ_AVGG01000033.1 GCF_000498535.1 Flavobacterium limnosediminis JC2902
GGTTTTAAGAAATGGCGGGTTTAGGGATTTATTGGTAATGGTCAGTGAATATTTTTCTTCTTCGAAGTGAGGCTTTTTCTTTCAAACTTTTCGGTATATTTGTAAACATCAGTAACAAATCGTCCGCCACTTCTTAAAGCCGGCGGGACGTTAGCCGTCAGTTTGACCGAACGAAACGAAATAAGAACGTAAAAATGAAAAAAATAATCTTATTAATATTTATTGTAACATTAACTTCTTGCGACTCTTTTTTTCAGTTAAGTTTTGATCAAGATTTAACTGATAGAATAAATTCAGAATATTTAAAAGAAAAGAAACCAATCGATTTAAATAAAATAACTGATTTCGAATGGGATAATTACATTATTATTGGTCCTTATTCAATCCCAGAAGAAATTGGGAAAAAATATAATATAGATTTGTCAAATATATCTAAATATGCAGCCGCAGATGATTCCAAATTAATTTTAGTTTTTATAAAAAATAAAAAATCAATTAAAATTTGCCAGATAAAGTATCGAGTAGAATTTAATGAAAACAAACTATTGAAAATTGAATAAATTAATAAAACCGAACGGCTAACAGCGGTTTTGTGCAAGTGGGGTTTTAGGGATTTATCGGTAATGTAAGTGTTTGTATTTCTTCTTAAAATCACGTTTTTTCTTTCAAACTTTTCGGTATATTTGTAAGCAACAGTAATAAAAATCCCCACCTGACACAAAGCCGGCGGGACGTTATGCACAATTAAAAAAAACTGTACGAAATAGATGGGAATTTTAGATTTACTTTTTGGGAAAAAAATTATCAAACAAGATGATTTTTTTGGAGAAATGAAAAGTGATAGAACAAGGAAAAATGATGAAACAAAATCAATAAGTTGGGGGTTCAATAAAAAAATTGGGCAATTCCAAAAAGAAACTTATATAATTCTAGAGGGAAATTATAATAACGTAAATCCAACTCAAAAATCACAATTGAAATCTTTCATCGAAAATTTCGACTCCATTTATTCTCTTGAAACTGATAAATTGATTGAATCCAATAATAAATTCATGAAGTTTAAGAATTGGAGAAATGAATATTATATAGCTTTTATTTGTCCACTTTGGGGATCTAACACAAATTTTGAAATTAATTTTGAGCCAATAGATGAAGAAAACAATGATAACCATTTTAGCTATGAATTAATAAATGGAGTCCTTAAAAATATAGCAACTTATTAATAACTGTGCATAACAGCGGTTTTAAGAAATTGGGGTTTTAGGACTTAATGAAACGGTCTTTTTGTATATTTGACTTCACTCCTATCGGAATGGTTTGGGAACAAAAATCCCCAACTTCTTAAAGCCGGCGGGACGTTAGCGGTAATTTTGCTCAACATCCGGAAAAAAACTAATAATGAAAAAACTATTATTGTTATTAACAGTTACATTAATTATCGGTTGTAACGATTCTCCTAAAAAAACAGTTACAAAAAAAGAAGATAAACAACGCTATTTCAGCTTGGAAAGGGTTGCAGAACTGAAAAAAAGATGTGTTGAAAATGGAGATACAGAAGCGTTTGGAAATTTAGTCGATCATTATGGCAATACTCCATTCGAAAATTATGAGTTGTTACCTGTTTCAATTATAATGGCAGACAAGTATAATTGTGATAATGCACGTGTGGCAATTTACTTTTGTTTTTTGGAAATGCAAAATAAAGGAAGAGACGAAAAACAGTTTTTCAAACTCGATAAAAGTAAGCAAGATTTTATTTTAAAATATTTAATGGACGGTGCAAAAAATAAAAATCCAGGTTGTCTGGGAATTTTAAATAGGTTGCTCGAAAATGGTCTGAAAATGGAACGAAATAAAGAAAAGGAAATTGAGGAACTGTATAAAAAAACTACCGCTAACAAGGGTTTTATGAGATTGGGGTTTTAAGGCAAAATTTAAAGTCTTTTTTATATATTTGACTTCAGTCTTGATGGAATGGTTTGGGTATAAATTTCCCCAACCTCATAAAGCCCCGGGACGTTAGTGGCAATGCAATCATAACTGAAAGAAAACATAGTCCATCATAGTATTTTCTTATGATTAAAAAATAAATCATAAATAAAAAATATAAAGTAATGGTTTAAATAAACTTTGCATTATTTACTTTTGTTTCATAATGAAAAAGATTATAGTAAATAAAAAAGTAGTAATTGAATCTGTGACTAAAATGGTTGCAGACAAAGTGGCTGTACGTGAATTCTTGAAAGGCAAAACTACAATTGAAACCTTGAAACAAAAAGGAATTACTCTTGCCAAACCCATATAATTATCATTTCGACCAAACAACACAATCTTATCATTTTTCCACAAAAAATGATATAGAATATCGTGTAGCCTTTATAGTAGACCACACTTTTAGCGCTGTGTCAGGTTTGGAAATCGAAAATGTTTATCAAATTATTATTGACAAAGTTAGTGATAATTTAGAAAAATTTGATAGCCAAGTCTCTGCAACAATTCAAACTATCGTCAATGCTTTTTTTGTAAATTCACAAAATGCTATGATCTATGTTTGTGATGATAAAGACAACAAAGGGGAAAAAAGATTTAATGTTTTTCAAAGATGGTATCAGAAAAGTAATTTCACAGATTTTATAATGAAAGTTGACAATGTCATTGTTTGCAATTCAAACGACACAGATTACACATTATATTCATCTCTTTTATATCATCAAGACAATACAAATAAGGAAACAATACTTGAATTATACCAAACTATTCAAGATATTTTAAACGAAAAATAATTTCTAGACAAGCACTGCCACTAACAGTGGTTTTGCGAAATTTGGGGCTTTAAGGCTTAATTTAATGTTGGTTTTGTGCTTGTAAACTTTATCTTAAATTCATACTTTTGGCTAACTAATCCCCAAACTTCGCAAAGCCACGGGACGTTATACCTCATTATATCAAAACTAAATGGTAAAAAAAATATTGACCGACCATCAAAAAAAAGGTAAAAAATTGATTCCTCCGCTATTAAAATTAAATATTGGAGAACAATCATATGTAGATAATTCGATACCTGAAATAATTTGGATAGCGATATTAATTGAAAAATTAGGTTTAGAATTAGGTACAAAAATTTTATCAGAATTTGTTCTAACAATGCATGAATTATTTAAAGATAAAACAACAGTGTATAACATTAGTTGGTTTGCATCAATTAATGCAGAAGAAAGTGATTTGATAGTTAGTACGTTAAAAGAAAAAGGACTTTACGACAAAATTAATTCCCAACTAATTGATATATTAAATCTTTATCCAACTTGCCCTCTAAATAAGGTTTTTAAAGGAACTGACTATTCCGAAACTAATCTAAATTTTATTAAACAAATTATTGAAAAATTATTTGATAAAAGAGGTGTTTTGGCAACTTTCACCCTTGCAAATGTACTATATTCATTAGGAATTACTGGTAGATTAAAAATTGTTGAAGGAAATACTCCTTTCAATGAATTTCATAAACTTATTGAATATCCTGACTCTGAAATATCAAGAATGATTGCAAGCGCAGTAAGAGCCTCTACCGGAATTTTATTAAAACCAGAAACTCTTAATAATGAGAAATGGATAAGTGATTTTTGGAACACAGGACATAAAATTGAACCTTGTAAAATTTCTTTATGAAAAATATTAATATAACTGAAATAATAGAAAATTATATTACTGAAATTAAATCTGAACTAAATGAGAGATGGAATAATTGGGAAAAAGATTTAACAGAAAGTTACATATACGAAGTAATTGGCGGAATATTATCACGACAAACCTCTATGTCTATTCAATTTGCCAAAAATTTAAATATTTGGAATGGCGAAATAGCTCCAATAATCCTCCGAAGTATGGCGGACAATCATATAAACTTAGCTTGGGTTTTAATGAATCCTAAAAAAAATTGTCAAGAATTTATATTACACGGTTTAGGTCAACAAAAATTAGAATTAGAACATCGAAAACAAAAAATGATAGATGACGGAATCGATATTTCAAATAATGAATTAATCGAATACGAAGAAATGTTATTAAACTCTCAACGATATACTTTTTTAACTGAAGTTAATTTAGGTAGTTGGTCAGGTAATTCTACAAGAAAAATGGCAGAAGACGCTGGATTGCTGGATTTTTATAATTTTGTATATCAACCATTCAGTAATTGCACACATAGCAATTGGGGTCACATTTCGAAATACAATACACAAATAAGTGACAACCCATTTCATAAGTTTTTAAGATATCCCATAATAGTAGATTTTGATGCCGATTTACATTACATGGGATTATCTGCAAAGTATTTAGCTAAATCAATCGAACTATTTGATGAACATTTTAAACTTAATGTCAATCCATCAATAGCATTCAGTAACTTAATAAATGAATTTAATAAATTAACTACCGATAATAATAACGAGGTATAACAGCGGTTTTGAGCAAGTGGGGCTTTAGGGCAAAATTTAAAGTTGGTTTTGTATTTGTAAACTTAATCTTTAATTTATACTTTTGGGAAAGCGATCCCCCACCTTCTCAAAGCCGGCGGGACGTTAGGCGTAATTCGCCGCCCAACAAAAATAAATAACATTAACAGTTTAATTTTATGCCTTCAAATGCTTATTTAAATTTTCTACATATCAGAGTTGATGTTTTAAAACTTATTGAAACTCATAGTTTTTACACCCAAAATAGACCTGGCAGAAAAAATTTAGGCTTTCTCACAAGAAGTGCTGTCATAATGTTATGTGCTGCCTGGGAAAGATACAACGAAGATTTACTTTTAGAATCCGTGAGTTATTTATCTCAAACAACAAACGATATTAATAACCTTAATAAACAAATTAAAAAAACTATAAGTGCGAAAGTCAAAAATGACAACAACGAAGTTAAACCAATAGAATTAGCAGGTATGGGCTGGAAAGATGTTTGGTACAATTATGCGAAACTTGAAACAGAATTACTTCATACTCCAAAATCAAATAAATTAAAACTATTGTTTAGTACTTATTTAGGAATCGCCAATTACTCAAGTTTATGGAAAACAACTGATCCTAGGGAAATAGATGAATTTGTATCTGACAGAGGGGAAATTGCTCATAATGGAAATAAAGCAAAGTATATAACGATGACAAAATTGCGAAAATATCAGGATTTAATTATTGACAATGTGATTGAAATAGATTCAAAAATGGCTCTTGAATTAAAAAACATGGCTGGTCAAACAGTTTTACCATGGGCGCAAGATTACTTCACAGAAATCGAAAAATATAAATAACTTTGTAAAAAAGTAAAACATGGGTAAATTTATTATAACATTGAGGTCAAATGGTCTGTATTATTTTTTTCTCAAAGCTACTAATGGTCAAATCATTTTAGCTAGTGAAGGATATACAAGTAAAGCAGGTTGCATGAATGGTGTAGAATCAGTTATAAAAAATGGCTCAGATGATTTTAAATTCGATAGAAGAACATCTTTAAATGGCAAATTCTATTTCAATCTTAAGGCTACAAATGGACAAATTATTGGGACAAGTGAAATGTATGAAAACGAAGCTGCACGTGACAAAGGGATTGAATCTGTAAAACAAAATTTAACACAATCAACTATTGTCGACCAAACTACATAATTAAGAACTACGCCTAACAGTGGTTTTGCGAAATTTGGGCTTGAGTGTTTAATGGAAACATCTTTTTGTATATTTGACTTCAGTCCGAATGGGATGGTTTGGGGCAATATAAACCCAAACTTCGCAAAGCCACGGGACGTTAACTGCAACAATCCCAAAAATGACGAAAAAAGTAGCGGTAATATTTTTAATTATAATTTCGTCAATTTCGGTTGGCTTCTATGTCCAATCTAAAAAATCAAAAATTGATCATGATCGTTTTATCAGTTATGTTGTTAATCCAAAAAAACGAAATGTCGAATTTTATTGGAAAAACGAAAAGGGTGAAAATTTTAAAAATGCTGAAAATCTAAAGTTTTGGCTGAAAAAACAAAAACGAGAACTTGTTTTCGCAACGAATGGTGGAATGTATAAAAAAGATAATTCACCTCAAGGACTTTATATCGAAAATAAGATTAAGAAAATTGAAATTGACACAGCAAAAGGTAATGGCAATTTTTATCTTAAACCAAATGGAGTTTTCTATATAACAATTGACAAAACACCAAATATTTGCTTAACGAATGATTTTGTTGATAATGGCAAAATAAAATATGCAACGCAATCTGGACCAATGTTAGTGATTAATGGAAAAATTCACTCCGCATTTAAAGAAAATTCGACAAACTTAAATATTCGAAATGGTGTTGGAATTTTACCAAACAATGAAATAATATTCGCAATGTCGAAAAAAGAAATAAACTTCTATGAATTTGCGCAATATTTCAAAAACCTTGGTTGCAAAAATGCTTTATATTTAGATGGGTTTGTTTCACGAACTTATTTACCTGAAAAAAATTGGATACAAACTGATGGTGATTTCGGAGTGATAATTGGAGTGACAAAATAAATTATTGCAGCAGTTAACAGCGGTTTTGAGCAAGTGGGGCTTTAGGGCAAAATTTAAAGTTGGTTTTGTATTTGTAAACTAAATCTTTAATTTATACTTTTGGGACAACAATCCCCCACCTTCTCAAAGCCGGCGGGACGTTGTACACTATTATAACTCAACTTTATGAAAAACCCAACTTTATGAAAAAAAAATTAACATTATTAGTATTAATCATTGTAACGAATGTTTATTGTCAAAATGATTTCCAAAAAGAAATAAATGGCACTTGGAAAGTAAAAAAAATGATAATGAATAACAATACATCTATCGATTTTGGCGAATATCTCAAATTTATCAACAACGAAATTCATTTTTTTAAAATGGAATCTGGAAAAGAGATAGAGGAGTCTATAAAAAAAATTGTTTTTATAAATTACCCAATAAAAAACGTTAGTCCTGAACACCGCGGAGGCCAATTAATAAAATTTGAAAATGAAGAAATTTGGGAACTCTGGCTAAGAGACATAAACAACGAAAAAAGATTAATTTGGCAATTAAGAATCACCAAAGACGGAGAATATGTAATTAAAACTGATGACAGAGGAATTATAAAGGATCCAGAAGCAAGGAAAAAAGCCTTAGAAGACGAAATTAACACTTATTATATTAAATTACAATAACAGTGTACAACAGCGGTTTTAAGAAATGGCGGGTTCAGGGATTTATCGGTAATGGTAAGTGAATATTTTTCTTCTCCGAAGTGAGGCTTTTTCTTTCAATCTTTTCGGTATATTTGTAAACATCAGTAATAAAATTCCGCCACTTCTTAAAGCCGGCGGGACGTTGGCGGCAATACATAAAAAACTAACCTTATGAAAGAAAAAATAATACAATCAAACAAATTTGATGAAATAAATAAAGACTTCATTCAAAAAATTGAAAGCCTTCGAGAAACATTACCTTTGGTTATGCTATTTGTCCAAGCGAACCATAGTAGATCGAATTCAGCATTTTCTGATTTTGTCAAAAAAAACGGCATCGATTCTACCAACGAAGAGGGCGAGGAATACGTTTCTTTCTCCACCGAAGATTCTCACAAATACAGAATATTGGAAAAGAATGTTAATATTGTTAATGCGGCTGTACACATTATTCCAAACAGTCTATTTGTTTCTTTAATTAGTCAATTTGACTCTTATCTCGGTTCTTTAATCCGAGAAATTTTTGAAGTAAAGCCGCAAATTTTGAACTCAAGCGAGAAAAATCTTAGTTTTTCAAAATTAGCTGAATTAAAAACAATAGAAGAGCTAAAAGAATTCATTATCGAAAAAGAGATTGAAACTGTATTAAGAGACAGCCATTCCGATCATTTTATATGGCTAGAAAATAAATTATCTCTAGCGCTAAGAAAAGATTTACCTATTTGGCAAGAATTTATTGAAATTACAGAGAGGAGAAACTTGTTTGTTCATAATGATGGTATTGTATCCAGTCAATATTTAACCATTTGCCGTCAAAACAACGTCAAATTTGAAGTTGAGCCAAAATTAGGTGAAAAACTTAATGTTGATGATGATTATTTTGAAAAAGCATACCGTTGTCTTTTTGAATTATCGGTAAAACTAACTCAAGTGATTTGGAGAAAATTACTACCATCTGACCTTGAATTTGCAGATGAAAGTTTAAATGACATATGTTTTGATCTTCTTCGACAAGGTCAAACGGAATTAACGATTGTGTTGTTAGATTTTGCAACTCAAACACTGAAAAAACATTTTAATGAGGAAACCAAAAATGTTTTCATTGTAAACAAGGCACTAGCCTTTAAACTAAATAACCAAATAAAAGAATGTCAGGATATTGTCAATTCAAAAGATTGGAGTGCCTCGAGCGATAAATTTAAAATTGCTAAAGAAGCGTTATTAGACAATCACGAAGAAGTTGTAAAATTGATGCGTCGAATAGGAAACGAAGGTGAAATTGAGAAAATCAGTTACAAAACTTGGCCACTATTTGAAAATTTCAGGAAAACAGAACTTTTTACGAGCACATTTAAAGAAGTTTTTGACGAGGAATACGTTGCTGTAGATACGCCTAAAAAAATGTTAGAAGAAATATTCTCAAAAATTCAAGAATCACCTACAAAGAAAACAACCATAACTGTAAAAGGCAGAGTTTCTAAAAAGGTTACCGCTACAAAGAAACAAACAAAAGAAGAAAAATAATTTGTACTGCCGCCAACAGCGGTTTTAAGAAATTGGGGTTTGGGTGTATAATGGAATGGTCTTTTTGTATATTTGGCTTCACTCCTAATGTAATGGTTCGGGAACAAAAATCCCCAACTTCTTAAAGCCGGCGGGACGTTAGGCGTTATTTTAAAAAAATGGAAACTACAGAAAAAGAGAAACTTACTATTTTTAGAATTTGTCTTGAAAGCAATATCATCAATCTTACGCAAATTGAAAATTGGGCTGAAAATATTCTAATGGAATCTAAAGATATCAGAGATGATTATATTTTAGATCTATGTCAAGCAAAAAGTAAAGGAATAAACGAAATAGTTCACATTCTAAAACAAAATGAAGGCGAAATCAGCAATCCAATTATTTGGCAAATTGTATATGGAATTACTGGAATTTCATTTGAAAATAAAAAAATTGATTTAAAAAAGGCTTGTTATTTTATATCTAAAGTTGCTAATGAAATGACTTTTAAAACCGAGTATGATTTATTTGGAATGGGATTAGATGATTCTTTCTATTTAGCGAGTATTGGAAGTTATGGGAACTTAGACTTTACGAAAAAGGAATTTATTAAAATGACAAAAGAATATGAACCGCTTGCAAAATCCTTCTTAAAGCAAACATTTGGAGAATAAAAAACAACGCCTAACAGCAGTTTGCAGCAAGTGGGGCTTTAGGGTTAAATTTAATGTTGGTTTTGTGTTTGTAAACTTAATCTTAAATTGATACTTTTGGGAAAGCAATCCCCCACCTGCAGCAAGCTGGCGGGACGTTAGGTGCAAGCTTAAAAAATGCGTCGTCCTAAAATAGGTTGACTAAAAATTAAACACTTTTAGTAATCTATGGAAACAACAAGAAAACAACCCTGTCGAAAAAATGAGCATCAAAAAATCAGTTTTGATTGCAAACTTTCCATCATTGACCAAATCAATAACGGACAGATTTCTGTCAACCATGCCGCTAAAAAATATGGTATATCTCGTAGTTCAATTGACTATTGGATAAAGAAATTATCTACCTTTGAAGGCAAATCCAAAGCAATGGGAAAGAACGACGAGATTAAAAAACTACGCGAACGTATTGAAGAACTGGAGTTTATCAAAGACTTCCAACAAGACGTTATTGCTGATTTTGAAAACGTTACTGGAGAGCATCTTTCAAAAAAGTATTTGCCCGAAGCATTAGCAAAAGAGATAGAGAAAAAGAGACTAAACCTTTCAAAAGAAAGTGGCTCTATCAATGCTTCGGAATAAGCAAGCAGGCTTATTATCAAAGAATTAAATCCGATTTATTAAAAGAACGACAACATCAAATTGTTCTTGAAGCGGTGCGGGAAATCAGGACTTTAATGCCTAAAACAGGCACTCGAAAACTATTAAAGCACATCCGAAATAAACTCATTGAAAACAATATCAAAATGGGAAGAGATGCCTTATTCGACTTGCTTCGAAGTTATGGAATGTTCGTTAAGAGGACCAAGCGTTTTCACATCACAACCGATTCCAAACATTTCTTTTACAAGTCCCCTAACCTACTCAAAGAATTGGAATTAACTCATGCAGAACAAGTATTCGTAAGCGACATAACCTACATCAAAATTGATGGAGGACACGCATATTTAGCCTTGGTAACAGACCCCTATTCCAAAAAAATAATGGGTTGGAAGTTGGATAACAACATGAGGGTTGCTCTGGTCAAAGAAGCTTTGCTAATGGCGCATAAAAACTGCATCCATCATCATAAAAACATCATTCATCACAGCGACAGAGGAATACAATACTGCTGCCCTGATTTCTCAGAATTCGCTCAAAACAAAGGATTTATATTAAGCACAACCCAACAATACGACCCTTATGAAAACGCCGTAGCGGAAAGAATTAACGGAATTCTGAAATACGAATTCGGATTAAAGAATACCATAAAAAACATCGAAATAGCTCAAAAAATGGTCAAACAGGCCGTAGAAATTTACAACAACGAACGCCTACACTGGAGTTTAGATTTAAAAACACCACAGGAAGTACATGAAAAATACAATCAACAACCTTATAAATCCTACGCCAAAAAGGCCGCGTAGGAATGTTGGTAAGTTTTTTAAAACCCGTAGGGAATTTTTTAAAAAAACTTATCAATGTTCCGATTACATTTAAGTAAATTTGAACCAATTAATAACCTAAAAATGGTCAACGTATTTTAGGACATGACAAAAACGAGATGGATAACACAGCAATAATAGACAACTGTTTAATTGGTTTTTACGCAAGTTTTAATGAACCTGGAATCGACCAAGACCAAATTAAAACTTTAATATGGGGTGAAAATGGATTGAGAAAAAAATTAAAGTCCTTGAAATGGCAAACATATGGCCAAGATTTTCATTTAATATTATTCCAAATTTATGTAAAGCCAATCCCCTACTTACGTGAAGCATTAAGAGAAATTGAAAATTATAGAAAAAAAGAAAAATCTATCGGTATATCTATAATTCTTGACGATGAAAATTTTTTCAATCTTAACGAAGCGGAAAGGCAAAAGTTTGTCAAAACAATATTAAATAACAAACTTGACTTACTCTCAAAAAAAATAAAAAGTAATAACCTTGATTTAGATATTGAAAAACTAAAAATAGATATTGATAGTTCTTTAAATTCATAAATTATAATAAAAACAAAGCCAGCACCTAACAGCAGTTTGCAGCAAGTGGGGCTTTAAGGCTAAATTTAATGTTGGTTTTGTGTTTGTAAACTTAATCTTAAATTGATACTTTTGGGAAACAATCCCCCACCTGCAGCAAGCTGGCGGGACGTTAGCAGCAACCAAAACTCAACTATGTCTATATTAACCAATTAGAGCCAAAAAAAAAAAAAAGGAAATACTAGCCGCATATTTTGAAAGACTGGATGTCTATTGGCTGCTGCTAACAGGCAGTTTTATGCAATGGCGGGTTTAGGGATTTATTTGGAATGGTTAGTGAGTGCAGTTCTTCTTTAAAGAAGCTTTTTCCTTTCAAACTTTTCGGTATATTTGTAAACGTCAGTAATAAAAAACCGCCACTGCATAAAGCTGGCGGGACGTTAGCGGTAATACTGCCAAAAATCACGAAAAAACAGGGCTTTTTACTAAGCGCTATGCAAAAATACTTCAGCAGGAATACTAAAATAATCTTTAAGTTTTTGAGCCATCTTCAACGTAATTTCTCTCTTTCCTGAAAGAATAGCAGAAACGTGTCCTTTACTTCCTATAATAGGTTCTAAATCCTTTGCCTTCATCCCTCTTTCTTTCATTTTATATTTGATAACATCAAGAGCATCAAGTTCAGGCAAATGGTAATGTTTCTCATCATAATCTTTTACCAAAACAATTAACAAATCTAACTCATCTCCTTCTGGTGTGTTAGGCTCTGCGTGAAAAATCTCCATCATACGAATGGAAGCGCTATTATAATCTTCTTCTGTTTTTAATACTTTCCAATTCATGATTATTAGTTTTTATCAATTAAAATTGTTGTGTCAAATGCTACTGTTTCAACATTAATCTTATCATATTCTTTATGTGTTCCAAACCAAATTACATAGCAAGCAGCTTGTAAAAAATTTATTGAAACAACCAATCGAAAATCATTTCCCTTAATATTAAAAACAACTCTGTTATTATTTACTATACTCGCATTTCCATAAACACTTTTCAGTTCATTGAAATTGTTAAACTCATATTTAGAAAATTCGCTATACCAAATTAACAACTGTGTTTCTGCAATTGGGTATTTGTTGATATAAAATAGAATTGTTTTCTTTACTAAGATCTTCATACGGCAAATATAAATAAAAGTTTTCATTTTGCAAACTAAATTAATAAAGTACTACCGCTAACAAGGGTTTTGTGAAATTGGGGTTTTAAGGCTGAAAATAATGTCGGTTTTGTATTTGTAAACTTACTCTTAAATTTATACTTTTGGGAGGACTAATCCCCAACTTCACAAAGCCCCGGGACGTTAGCAACAATATATGAAAAACGTAGAGAATTCGAAAGACAGATACAAATTAAGTCAGTTTTACAAAGGAAAAGAATTTGAGATTTCTTATGTGTTTGCTCAACAATTTGATGATAAAAATTTAAATTCAGAAAATCTACATATTCAAAGTTTGTCTTTTTTATATGACACTTTAAACTCAAAAGACAAATTAGAAATTCAAAGAAAATGGATTAATATTTTCCCTAATCTTTATGAAGTTAAAAGATTAAAAATAACTTTTGGTATTAACCAAGAATTATTTGATTCTGTCTGCGAAATTCCGAATTTAGAAGAATTAATAATTGACTCTTCAAAAATTAAAGATTTATCACAATTAACCAAATTGAAAAATTTGAAAAGACTCGAAATAGATAGTTTTACTCAACTTAAAGATATTTCAATTTTAGAAAAAATCAATTTGCTACAACTAAGAATTGAAAACTGCTTTAAAATAGATAATTATGACATAATTGGAAAAATAAGCAGTTTAATCGGGGTTGCTTTACACGGCTATTGTTTTGGTCCAAAAAATTTGAAAATTGAAAGCTTGAAAATATTTGTTAATCTTAAAAAATTAAAACACTTAGATTTAAGTTCAACTTCACTAATCGATAAAGATTCTATTAATTGCCTTTTAGATCTTGAAAACTTGGAAAGATTTGATTTCACAGGAAATGTAAAACACGAAATAGTTGAAAAAATAAAACGAAATCATCCAAATTTAAAAGCGGGATTTTTTGTTGATTGGGATTATAAAAACAACAAAATATATGACGAAAAATTTTGGTGAAAATTTATACTGTTGCTAACAGCAGTTTGCAGCAAGTGGGGCTTTAGG
>NZ_AVGG01000034.1 GCF_000498535.1 Flavobacterium limnosediminis JC2902
TTAGGGATTTATTTGGGATGGCTAGTGTTTTCATTTCTTCTTAAAAAAGAAGTTTTTTCCTTACTACTTTTCGGTATATTTGTAAACGTCAGTAAAAAAAAACCGCCACTGACAGAAAGCCGGCGGGACGTTATGCGACATTTCAGAAAAACGATATGAGAAAACTAGAAATTATACTTTTTTTACTTCTGTTAATATCTAATCTTTGTATTGCGCAACGTAATGAAAAAGTAACATTTAAAATCGATACTTCAAGGATTGCGGTTCTACCCTTTGACGAAAATACTAAATGGAAATTTAAAAACTGTATAGCTTCCGAAATCAGTAATGAAGAAATTTTACTGGCTGAAAAATTATTATCAAAACGTGTAAATAAATATAATAAAGAAGAAAAAATCAATCCAAGTTTACATACTGGAACTCGATATATAAATCTTAATAAATATTACAAACAATATATAGTTGCTAAAAATTCTAAAGGAGAAAAAGAAGTTTATATAAATTGTTTTTGTGAAAATCCAGCAATAAACTGGAAAAAAGTATTGAATGAAGTTAATGATGGCGGGAATTGCTTCTTTTCTTTAAAAATTAACCTTACTAAGCAAAGTTCAGAAGAATTAGATATAAACGGACCATAGAAACGTCGCATAACAGCGGTTTTAAGAA
>NZ_AVGG01000035.1 GCF_000498535.1 Flavobacterium limnosediminis JC2902
ACGGTTCAGGTTACACCGATCAATGGCACGGTCAGTCCGATAAAGGTCAGGAGTTACCTGACGGAACGTACTACTATGTGATTGATACGGCATCTGGTCAGACTCGTACGGGATGGATTTACATCAACAGAGAGCAATAAATTAAGAATAAGAACCACTGCTCCTTTTAGAGGGAGCAGTGGTTTCTAAAAGGAAAACAATATAAGATGAAGAAAATTTATTTGACCGTTTTAGTAGCCTTGGCCGGCTTATTAGAAGTTCAAGCCCAACAGGATCCTCATTACACGCAGTACATGTACAACATGAGCGTTATGAATCCGGCGTATGCGGGATCTAAAGAAGGTCTTTCGATGGGATTATTATACAGAAAACAGTGGGTTGAGATTGAGGACGCTCCTACTACGGGAACGTTTTTCGGTCACAGTCCTGTGGGTAAGAATGTTGGATTGGGACTATCGGTAATCAACGATAAGATAGGTCCTGTTCAGGAGAGTAACGTTTACGGGGATTTCTCGTATACGTTGAATTTGGGAGAGGAGCACAAACTGGCTTTCGGTCTGAAAGCGGGAGCGACCTTCCACAAAGTGGGCTTATTCAGCGATATTGGAGACGGTCGCGTTCCGGATTTGGATGACCCGGCTTTTGCGGAAAACACGAGCAACACGTTTTTTAACCTTGGAACAGGATTGTTTTTCTATACTGATAAGTATTACATCGGTGCTTCAGTTCCGAACATGTTAAAATCGAAACACCTTGACTTTGATGGCAGAGAATTCGGGTCGGAAACGTCCCACTACTTTGTTACGGGAGGTTATGTTTTCGATATCAACGAGAACGTGAAATTAAAACCGTTTGCGATGGTAAAATCGGCTTTCGATGCACCAACCTCGTTGGACGTTTCGTTAAACACGTTGTTGTACAACAAGTTTGAAGCGGGACTAACGTATCGTCTGGAAGACTCTTTCGGAGCGATGGTGAATTTCATGGTTACCCCGAACATGCGTATCGGTTATGCCTACGATCACATCATATCGGATTTAGATGCCAAGACCAAAGCTTCTCACGAGTTCATGTTGTTGTATGATCTGAACTTCTCTAAGAAGGCATCGAGCTCACCACGATTTTTCTAATTTAACGGCGACTTTCAAACATGAAGAAAACCTATATCACTCTGAGTTTTGT
>NZ_AVGG01000036.1 GCF_000498535.1 Flavobacterium limnosediminis JC2902
GAATTCAAGAACCTAACGCAACAAATGATAAATTTTATCTTTGTTGAATTATGGGAAAAAAGTACAAGCGTTTATCCTTCGAAGAACGTGTTAAAATAGAGACCTTTTTAATAGAAAAAAGATCTAAAAGTTATATCGCAAAACAACTTAATCGGAGTACCTCTACCATCACTAAAGAAATCAATATTTGGGTGAGGAAACCAACGGATATCTATAAAGCTGCTATAGCTCATTTCTGTGCGTTAGAAACCAATAAAACAAAACGAGCAGAAGATAAAATCAATGAACATCCTAGGCTCAAGATATTCATATACAGAAGTCTACTAAAGGGAACTAGCCCTGAGCTAATCTCCGGACAACTCAAGCTATTGTATCCAAATGACCCTGTCATGTCCATTTCTTACGAGTCAATTTATAAACATATTTATAAGCACAGGCAATCTTCTTTAGGCAAGAAACTCATTAAGCTACTTCCCTATCATCATCATACAAGAAGGGCTAAGAGGAAATTCGCTAAAAACAGAGTTCGAATTAAGGATCAGGTCAGCATTAAAGACAGACCAAAACACATTGAAGACCGCCTTGAAGCAGGGCATTTGGAAGCCGATTTAATGATTGGAGTAGGACAAAAAAGCGCAATCGGAACTATAGTAGACAGAAAAACAAGACATCTTATTATTGTCAAAATTGAAAACAGAAAGTCAGAAACAGTAACACAACAATTTGCAAAATATCTAAACATGCAGCCTAAATACCTCAGAAAAACAATGACTTACGACAATGGAATGGAAATGGCTAATCATAAATGGCTTTCGGAAAATACAGGAATGGACATCTATTTTGCACATCCCTACTCCTCCTGGGAAAGAGGAACCAATGAGAATACCAATGGTTTAATCAGACGGTTTTTGCCCAAAGGAACAGACTTTAATAATGTAACCTTTGAAGAACTTAAACGAATAGAAAACAACCTAAACAATAGGCCCAGAAAGGTCTTAGGATTTAAAACTCCTAACCAAATCAGGAAAGAGGAAATCGACAAAATGAGTCGCGGTAACGGCTTAGTTTCGGAAATAACTTTTGGCTCCTTAAAAAGCCTAAAAAGTTATTCTGAAAATAAGCACATTATTTAAGAAAAATACTAAATTTGAATCATTAAAAAATAACTAGCACCGTTGCGCTAGATACTTGAATCCACC
>NZ_AVGG01000037.1 GCF_000498535.1 Flavobacterium limnosediminis JC2902
GCATCCGGTGTAAAGGTATACGTGGTTGTCGTTGTGTTATCCAAAGCCGGTGACCATGTTCCTGTAATTCCTTCACCTGAAGTTGTCGGCAATGCTGCCAACGAATCTCCTGAACAAATTGGAGCTACCGCAGCAAAGGTCGGAGTCACATTAGGAGTAACCGTAATGGTCATCGTGCTTGTAGCAGCACATTGTCCCGCATCCGGTGTAAAGGTATACGTAGTCGTAGTGGTATTATCCAACGCCGGTGACCACGCTCCTGTAACTCCTTCAACAGAAGTTGTAGGTAATGCTGACAATGATTCTCCTGAACAGATAGTAGCTACCTGTGCAAAGGTTGGATTCACTATCGGGTTCACCGTAATAGTCGTTGTAGTTGGTAGTGCACACTGACCCGGATTCGGTGTAAACGTATACGTAGTCGTAGTGGTATTATCCAAAGCCGGTGACCATGTTCCAACAATTCCGTCTGTTGATGTTGTCGGTAATGCTGCCAACGAATCTCCTGAACAAACTGGAGCTACTGCTGCAAAAGCAGGCACTATGGTTGAGTTATTCACATAAACGATATCTACAACATCAGAACAATATAAAGTTGTCCAAAGGTAACTATAAGTACCAGACACGGTAAATCCGCTGATAGTAGTGCTGTTATCATCCGGATTAGCGATAACTGTAGGCGCTGGATTACCTGGTGCGGCAGACCAACTTCCCGCTCCGGCAGCCACAACGGTTGACGTGTTTGTTGCACAATCCAAACTTAAAGGCGTTGCTGAAACAATACTGTTATCAGCTGTGAATTCAATAGTATCTAAGAAGTTTCCGATAGTAGCTCCCCCAACACTGGAGATGGATTGGAAAATAAATCGGGTAACCGTCTGACCGGAAGGAACCGTATAGTTACGTGCTGCAGGATAGCTCCATGCATTCGGTCCATTTCCTGTACTTCTTCTGTCAATCTCAACATATGGCCCACCCGGAGGTCCTGCCAAAAGTGCAATAACGTCAGTACCTTGTCTTCCTTTGTGTGCATATCTATAAGTGAATACGGTAGTTACCGGTGTTGGAAAATCCTGATACACCCCGGAAACCTCAGTGGCATTCAATTCGATAAACTTACTGCCGGTATGAGCCGCATGACCTTCACTGTTAGGTGCAGACCAAAGTTCCATATGGTGATCCGTAGCGGTTGTTCGCCAACCCAAAAACATATGGTCATATAAATCCGACCATCTTGGAAAATTACCCGTGGTAAACAACACACCCTCCTCAAAACTTGGGTTAACCGTATTGATCAAACAGCTTACACTGGTTCCGCTGGCAGGAGCCACCGGTGTTTTAACACAAACGCTAAATTGTACATTGGTATTGGTAGTAACCATATTGATTGACGCTCTTATAAAATAAGTACTGCCGACCTGTAATCCGGAAACCGTAGCTGAGTTGTTATAGCTACAAGCTATCTGACTCAAAGCACCGCAGTTTCCAGAATAAACCGTCATCATGATCGGGATATTGTGTGAATTAAAATCTCTAAAATCAATAGTATGTGAGGGATTGGTAGCCGTGAACTGGAACCAGATATCACCTGAATTTGCAGTTCCACAAGTAGTACCTCCTACTGTTGAAACAGTTGAACCATTAAATACTCCGGCTTTTACCTGAGTACATTGATCATTACTGTTAACAGGAACGTTATAGGCTCCGGCACACTCATCATTTCCGATAATCGTTGTAAACGCTTTTGGCGCAGACCATGGACTAAATCCAGTTCCATCTGTACAAACCGCTCTTACATAAAAATCATAAGCTGTGAATGGCTGTAAACCAGTAATTGAATAAGGCGGCGGAGTCGTTACTGGCGTACCTGCAGTAGCTGCGGTAGGTGCCGGTGATCCTGCAAGCTGAGCAATAATTTCCCATGCCGTCTCACTACATCCAGGTGTCCATGTTACGTTCGCACTGGTTGGTGCCGGTGTTCCCACTACAGCTAAGTTGTAAGGTTTAGGACAAGTAGGAAGTGCTATTGTAAAATTATCAATTGCGGCTGGTGGCTGTGTTCCGGTAGCCGCATTATTTCTCCATTCAAAAACCACACGCATATTCCCACCCGCAAAAGGTGCAGAATTTACCGCATAGGTTAAAGTTGCGAAACTTGCTCCATTGATTAATTGATTCGATAACTGTGTTCCTCCACTTGCTGCAGCAGTGATTGCCGTCCCCGCAACCGGATTGAATGTTGAAGGTACAACCCAAACATTTATAAAGTCCGCTGCCGATTGCCCCATAGAACGCCAATCGAATGAAAGATTCACCGTTCCACCACATGTTGCAGGTATAGCAATATCTCTATACGCGTGAACAACTGATGTAGACGTTATCGTATAAGCATTGGTTGTTCCGTTATCATTACTGATGTACATTGAACGTGTGCCACCGTTATTAACAGCAGTTCCTTCATTCCATTTGTTCACTGCAGTTCCGTTAACTACTGTAAAGCCTGATGTTCCCTCAAAACCTTCTGTATAAGGTATTGTGGCAGGAATTTGAGTAGTTATAAATGTTCTTGGTCCAGTCCACGTACTTACATCTCCAGGACCACAAACTGCTCTAACATAGTATTCGTAATTGGTAGATGGATTTAATCCCGTAATGGTAAACGGATTCGTTCCAGCCGGAATGATAGTACTTGATCCTGTTGGTTGACCTGAACCTACCGGTTGAACCACAACTTCCCATTGTGTCTCAGCAGCCCCAGCAGTCCATTGCACCGTTGCAGTATTTTGAGTTACACTCACCACTGTTGGTACAGTAGGGGCCGGACATGTAATAATTGTAATGTCGATATTATCTATGGCAGCTGGTGGCTGTGTACCTCCAGTACCATCATTTCTCCATTCAAAAACAAGTCGTACTGTTTGTCCCGCCATTGCAGTAGCATTTACAACTAAATTTCTTCTGGCGAATGCTGTTGCTGAACCTTGATTAATGTTTCCACCAGCAATATTTATTCTATCAGCCGCAGCTGTTATTTGTGTTCCCGCTGTGGGTATAAACGTAGTAGGTACGATCCATACTCGGAAATAATCCCAAGTTGACTCTCCCACACAACGCCAGTCAAATCCAACATTAACCTGGTTAACACCTGCAGGAATTTGAATATCCCTGTACGCCTGAACTGTAGAAGTTGGAGTTGGAGTACCGTTTACTCTGTAAAAATTGGTTACTCCATTATCATTGGAGATGTACATTGCGCGCGTACCTCCATTGTTAACAGCAGTCCCCTCAAACCATTGATTTACTTGTGTGCCGTTTACTGTTGACCAACCTGATGTCCCTTCAAAGTTTTCTGAATAAGGCATTGTCACAGGAATTTGAGTGGTAGTAAATGCTCTTGGTCCAGACCAAGTACTTACATCTGAAGCTCCACAAACCGCTCTAACATAGTATTCATAATTGGTAGAAGGGTTTAAACCAGTAACTGTAAACGGATTCGTGCCAGCCGGTATAATAGTGCTCGATGCAGTTGGCTGACCAGAACCTACCGGTTGAACCACAATTTCCCACTGTGTTTCTGAAGCCCCGGCCGTCCATTGTAAAGTAGCCGTGGTGGTAGTTGTACTAACTGCAATCGGAGCAGTAGGAGCCGGACAGGTAATAACTGTTACATCTATATTATCAATAGCGGCCGGTGGCTGTGTACCTCCAGTACCATCATTTCTCCATTCAAAAACAAGTCTGACATTCTGCCCCGCAAAAGCAGTAGCATTTACCACTAAATTTCGTCTGGCGAATGCTGTTGCTGAACCTTGATTAATGTTTCCTCCAGCAATATTTATTCTGTCTGGCGCGGCTCCTATCTGTGTTCCGGCTGTAGGCATAAACGTAGTAGGAACAATCCATACGCGGAAATAATCCCAAGTTGACTCTCCCACACAACGCCAGTCAAATCCAACATTTATCTGGTTAGCTCCAGCCGGGATTTGAATATCCCTGAACGCCTGAACTGTAGAAGTTGGTGTTGGAGTACCGTTTATCCTATAGAAATTGGTTACCCCATTGTCATTGGAAATGTACATCGAGCGTGTTCCGCCATTATTTACAGCAGTTCCTGCAAACCATTGGTTTACTTGCGTACCGTTAACCGTATCCCAGTTGAAGTTGCCTTCAAAAGTATCTGAGAACGGAAGTGTTCCCGGAAGTTGAGGCGTTCTGAAACTAACCGGTCCTACCCAAACACTTGCTCCTGCAACACCACAATCTGCCAATACGTACACATCGTATGTAGTGGAACTGTTCACTGTCGCATTGTAAGTCGGCGTTCCGTTTACCGTTACTCCCTGTGTAGGAAGCGTTGGTGCTGGCGAACCTGCCGGCTGAACCAAAACCTGCCATGTTGTTTCCGTATTACCTGGAGTCCATGCAATTGTCGCAGAAGTTGGCGCAATATTGGAAACCACTATACTGTTTGGTTCCGCACACGCCGGAATATCTTCAACAATTACATTATCGATATAAATTCTCGAGCCGTTTGCTCCCGGTGCCACGTACCAACCGATATTAACGTTGCCGGTTACACCAACCATATTCACAACTTTCTCTATATAAGTAGTGTTATTATATGAAGCCGGTGCCACAAGCACGGTTGTCAAATCCGCAGGTGAAGGTCCGTTTGTGGACAATCTTACCTCGAAAGTACATGGAGAAGCTACTGCTTCAACACGGTATCTGTATTTCAAACGCTGGTTACCGTTAAGGGTAATTTGCGGAGAAACCAACCAGTCGTTATTGGTAATCGCACTTGAAACGATACTTGCCGACTGATTCCCTTCGAATGGGTTTGTTGCATAATCCATGTTCCATGCATTTGCATCAGCGCCCACGTTCAGAACTGTCCAACACGGTTGTGTTGTAGAAGTACTGTTAAATCCTTCCGTAAAAGGAACCGGTAGTGCAGCACACAGGGTTCTGAAAGTGAAAGGCCCAGCCCAAACACTGAATGTTCCTGATCCACAATCTACTCTTACGTAAAACTCGTAATTCGTGTTTGCTGTTAAAGCTCCAACAGGAACCGATGTTGTTGTCACAGGAATTCCTGCTCCTGTAGGCAATCCTGTACCAGCAGGCTGGAATACATATTCCCAGGCAGTAGCACCGCTTGGGTTACCCCATGTAAGGGTTGCTGCTGTCTGTGAAATTCCCGATGCACCTAAATTGTTCGGCGGAGGACATCCTACCTGCTGAATCGCTAAAGTATAAGGAAGCGTTTGCGGTGTTCCTGATGTAGAAATTACAATATAATAAGTTGTTCCGGCAGTGACAGAAAGAAATGGAATATTTCTAGGCGTCCCTCCCGTATTGGCAACCCCTGCCAAACATATTGAACCTACATTGGCACAACTTCCATAAACAAAAAGACCGGAGTTGTTTCCTGTAGGCGTCATGGTGATATCCACTACCCCTGTAAAAGAAGGTGTGAAAGCGTAAAACACATCATTCCCATTTAAATAGTTTCCTGTGATACCACAAGAAGCACCCGGACTACCATCCACAACATCACCAAATAATCCGGTATTACTTGTGGTTGAGTACGGAAGTGTGGTTACCGCAATTGGTCCGGCACATGTTTGTCCGAACGGAGTAGTATTAAAGATAAAAGGACCAACCCAGTTACTGGTTGCCCCGGCACTACAAACTGATCTTACATAATATTTGTATTGAGTCCCAGGAGTTAAACCTGTCAGAGGATACGGATTGGTAACCCCAAGATGAGTCGGAACCCCTGTTGGAGTAGCCGCACTGGGCATTACTTCAATATCCCATGAAGTAGCAGGCCCTGCATTTGTCCAGCTTAATTGCGCTGTGGTTGCACCTACCTGTGTAGCATTTAATGCTGAAGGGTCATTACATTGCTGAACAACATTCACATCATCAATAACCCAACGGTCACCTTGATACGGGTTGGCCGTCGTACCGGTTTGTGTATGCACCTTAACAAAGGCAACGTAAATGTTTTGTCCTGCATAAGCAGACAAAGACTGCACAATTTCACCATACACGTTGTATGCGGAAGAGCCTCCGGCTGCCATTGCAGTTTCCATCTGAATCTCAGTCCATTGCTGCAACGGGGTAAAACTTGCCTGATTGGTTTGCGAAGTCGTTGAAACACGTAATTGGTAAAGCGAACCATAATCCCCGCTTAATGTCATCTTCGTCCAAAATCGGAACTGTCCATTGGTCGGCACAGCAAATTGAGGGGTTACTAACCATTCCTCAGAAGTGCTACCCACCGGTAGGTTTTCCCTATCAATGTAAGCGTGCAGTGCACCGCTATGCGTAGGGGCGAATGATGTAGTAGTCGTCCAGTTTCGGACGGTGCCTACTCCATTATCCATAACGTTCCATGTCGTGGGAATTCCCGAGTCAAAACTTTCGGGAAATTGTGCATATCCCAGAAAAGATAGTAACGACATGAAAATTACAAGAGTAATTTTTTTCATAATTAATAATTGGTTTGAAATAGTTTAATTCCCAAATTTATATTAAAAAGCGTGCTTACGTTACCCTAACAAACCACTTTCACAAAAATTATATAATTGTGTGTTTTTTTGAATTTTTAGCATTTAAACCAAAAAAACAAACAAAATATAAATAATCTTATCTAAAAATTACTACTAATCTCTCAATTCAGAATAACCCTAAAACAGAAAGCCGCCGGCTGTTGAACTTCTGAGTTCTTTTTTCTTTCCGGAAGCGAATGTTTCGGGTTTTTTTTCATCCTTTTTCCTGCTTCCCGATAACTATCGGGGCGTTTTATTTTTATACCTGACAGGTTTTAAAAACCTGTCAGGTATAAAAGATACCACTTCCATCAGGGCTTACTCGGGAAACCATTTCTCTTTTTGGAATGGCAACTGAAAAAAAAAAAAAAACCACTCGCAATCGCGAATGGCTTTTTTCTATGTAATCTGTCTGATGATTATCGTTTCATCGAGAAGTGTGCTTTAAACAATTTCTCTGCACCGTTCTCCATGTACTTAATCGTGAACCAGTAATCCGTAGACGGTAATAACTGTCCGTTATACGTTCCGTCCCAACCCGATCCGGCCGGTACGATCTGTTTGATCAGTTTACCGTAACGGTCGAAAATCTGAATCTCCGAGTTTGGCTGATTGCCACTCAACGACCAAACGTTCCAGGTATCGTTATGTCCGTCACCGTTCGGTGTGAAGAAATGCGGATAACCGATGGTCAGAATATTAACAAGGGTAATATCCGTACATCCGATAGCATCCTGAATCGTCACCGTATGTTCTCCCGGTAAAACGTGAAGGAACACATTACTTGTCTGGAAGGCACCGCCGTCCAAACTGTACAGATACGAACCGGTTCCGGCCACAGTCACCGTAATCGCCTGACTGTCCTCAAAGTAATTCGTAACCACTGCTGTTGCGCTCTGCGCCGGATTGGATTCGGTTACGTTTATCATAAACACCTCGGTACAACCCGTAACCGCATTCATGATCGAAACGGTGTACAGTCCTGCTTCGGTTGCCACATACGAACTTCCGGTAGCTATTACGGTAGACATATCGCTTCCGAAATACCATTGGAAATCATAATCGGCAGCACTTAATTCCGTATCCATCGTATAACCGTAAATCAAAGAACCGGTTACCGAATCGATACAAACAATACCGTCCTGAATATCAATGCTTGGCAACGGATTCACCGTAACCACAACGGTTATTTTCTCTCCGGCGCAACCGTTGTTTATCGGAGTGATGGTATACGTTGCTGTTCCCTGCGTATTCCCTGTAGTGGTTAAAACCTGACTGATAGGAATTCCAGCTCCTGGAGTGACTTCAGAACCGCTTCCGTCAAAAGCTCCTGCTACCCCACTTTGAACAACAGTCCATTCAATGGTGGTTCCGGGAATATTTGGTGTTACTATAATTCCTGACGATAAGCCACTGCAGATAGGCGGTGGATTAGAAGAACTGAATAATTCCGGTGTCGGATTAACCGTTATCGTAACATCAATACTTTGTCCAACACATCCGTTAACCATTGGGGTAATGGTATATACAACCGTACCCTGTGTCATACCAACAGTTGTCAGTGTCTGGTTGATTGAACTTCCCGAATCCGGAAGTGCTCCGATAACGCCTGTCGGCAATACAGACCAACTGAATGTAGTGCCCGGCACATTGCTGGTCAAAACGATATCGGTGGTCTGTCCGGAACACAGGTTCAGCGAAGACACGCTGGCCGTAACAACAGGACTCGGATAAACCGTCACCGTAACCGTTTCCGGTGTACCCGGACAACCGTTGCTTATCGGTGTGATGGTATAGGTAGCCTGACCGATAGTCGTTCCGGAAGCCGTTAGCACATCGTTGATTGATGTC
>NZ_AVGG01000038.1 GCF_000498535.1 Flavobacterium limnosediminis JC2902
GCAAACTTATCGGCACAAACAACTTACCAATTGGTAAATGTTTCGGCAGGTTCAGGATGTTCGGCTTCGTTATCGCAGTCAGTTGTGGTAACTATTGCTCCACAGCCTACAGCGTCAATTTCAGGGGCAACCACGGTTTGTTTTAATTCTTCAGCTATAATAACGTTCACAGGAACACCTGGAGCAACTGTGCAATACACAATTAATGGAGGAGCTAATCAGCCGGTAATTCTTGATGCGGCGGGAACGGCTACTGTAAATACGGGAGCTTTAACCGCAGATGCGACGTATGCATTGGTGGATGTGACTGCAGGAACAGTTCCTAACTGTATTCAAGCGGTAACGGGTTCGGTAACCGTAACGGTGGTGCAAACTCCAACGGTAACAGCCACGCCGAATTCTCAAGCATTATGTTCCGGACAATCTACCGGTATTCAATTACAGGGAACGGTTCCGAATACCACTTTCTCATGGACTTATGCCCAGACAGGTGGAGTAACAGGAGCTTCCAACAGCACAGGTAACATTATTTCACAGGTGCTTACAGCAGGATCTGTGAGCGGAACGGTAACCTATACAATAACACCACAAGTTGGTAGCTGTACTGGAAATCCGATTACGGTAACCGTAACGGTTAATCCGGTTCCGGTTGTAAATCTTAACACGACCACACAATCTATTTGTACGGGCGGAACCACAAACATAACAATGAGCAGCAACGTTGCCGGTACTACCTTCAACTGGAATGTTGTTCAAAACGGTGGGGTGACCGGCGGAACAATCGGAACAGGGACATCAATCAACGATGTGCT
>NZ_AVGG01000039.1 GCF_000498535.1 Flavobacterium limnosediminis JC2902
GCGGGACGTTAGCAGCAACCAAAACTCAACTATGTCTATATTAACCAATTAGAGCCAAAAAAAAAAAAAAGGAAATACTAGCCGCATATTTTGAAAGACTGGATGTCTATTGGCTGCTGCTAACAGGCAGTTTTATGCAATGGCGGGTTTAGGGATTTATTTGGAATGGTTAGTGAGTGCAGTTCTTCTTTAAAGAAGCTTTTTCCTTTCAAACTTTTCGGTATATTTGTAAACGTCAGTAATAAAAAACCGCCACTGCATAAAGCTGGCGGGACGTTAGCCGTCAGTTTGACCAAACGAAGGCGAATTCAAGAACCTAACGCAACAAATGATATAAAATGAGTCTTGAGAGAAAGCAATTAATTGATCTGTGTGATAAATATCTTAATGATGAAATCGATGCAAATGATTTATCAGTTTTTGCTTTTAAAATTATTATGTCAGATGATGATGATTGGGATGATGCTGACAATATAATTTCTAAAACACTTTTTGAATGGAATAATGAAGATATAAATTTTCCAATCAACAAAATAAATATAAAGCTGTGGAAAAACAGATTGGAAAATAATATTGATGAATTAAAAGAGTATAATTTTTGGAATTCACATATTGAAAAACAAAAAGAAATTTGTGAAAAATATAATTCTAAATGGAAACCTATAAGCAAAAATCTAAAAATCGGAGTTTCTGAAAATTTAGATTTAGAACCTATAAATGGACTAAGACACAAAACTGAAAAAGGAGAAGTTTGTTGGTTCATTTGGGGTGGAGAATATTCTGAAGACGAAAATTTCTTTAAACCAATGTGCGCTGAACATTTATTACAACGAAAACCAAAAGTCGTCGATTATTTGGGCCTTGACGAAGGATTTAGATTTTTAATAAACGGTAAAGGTTATGAAGATGTTTGGTTTGATGAAAAACTCTTAGAAAAATAAAACCGAACGGCTAACAACAGTTTGCTGCAAGTGGGGCTTTAAGGCTAAATTTAATGTTGGTTTTGTGTTTGGAAAATCAGTTTTAAATCGATAGTTTTGGGTAAGCAATCCCCCACCTTCAGCAAGCTGGCGGGACGTTGTGCGTAACTCTGCCCAAAAAAACCGTTAAAAATGTTGTATTAAATACCAAGGCTTGGTATCTTTGAAATAAAAAAAGATTATGGCACGAAATACTTCAATATTATTAGGTGATTATTTTGAGAATTTTATCAATGAGCAAATTGCTTCTGGTAAATATAATTCAGTAAGCGAGGTTGTAAGAACTGCTTTGAGAGTTTTTGAACAAGAAGAAAACAAAACGAAATCATTAATCAACGAGCTTAAAATCGGTGAAAAAAGCGCCAAAATTAAAAATTTTGACCGCCAAAAAAATCTTGAGCAACTTAAAGCAAACTTTGGGAAATAATGTCGAGATATATAATTAACGAAAAAGCTATTGATGACATTAACAAAATTTGGATTTACACCGCTGAAAATTGGTCAATTGAACAAGCTGACCGTTACTATAATTTGATTTTTGAAGAAATTGAATATATAGTCGATCATTTTGAAATGGCTCGCGATTTTGGAAATATTAGGAAAAACTATAGATGCTCAAAAATAAAATCACATTTAGTCTTTTTCAAGAAAACAAAATCTAATGAAATAGAAGTCATAAGAGTTTTACACGAAAAAATGGATATTGAAAATCAATTAGGAATCTGATAATAAAGAGCTACGCACAACAGCAGTTTGCAGCAAGTGGGGCTTTAGGCCTAAATTTATTGTTGGTTTTGTGTTTGGAAACTTAATCTTAAATCGTTAGTTTTGGGTAACCAATCCCCCACCTGCAGCAAGCTGGCGGGACGTTATAACACATTTTGGAAAAACGAGATGAAAAACCTAAACTAATTATGAAACAGTTGATTTTTCTTTTTTTTATAACTCTAATTTTATCCAAAGGTTATTCCCAGGATAAAGTAAAGAAAGATACTCTTACCTTTAAAGAAAATAAAGAATGGATAGACAGTCTTAAACTACTTAAAGACAAGGAAATAATGCTTGCTGAAATTAAAAAAAAGATATGGCATGATAGAAATTATAATGTTCATATTAAAAGTTGTTTCATTATTCCTTTTAACACTGAATATTCAAAAAGTAAAGAAAAATTATTATACGAAGGCAAAATTGCTTTCGTTCTTAATCTTTCAAATAAATATTATAAACTTGACGCAGTTGAATTTTCAAACACATTTCCTATCCTCAGATTGCTAAATCAAGACGACATTGATAAGATAAGAATCAATCCTGATCCTTTTCAATCTGCCGTAAGATGGAGTGAAGTTTGTGGCGAAGTTGAAATTATCAGCACAAGTAAGGAACTAGAAAGAAAATTGAAAAACGTGTTATAACAGCGGTTTGCAGCAAGTGGGGCTTTAGGGCAAAATTTAATGTTGGTTTTGTGTTTGTAAACTTAATCTTTAATTTATACTTTTGGGAAAACAATCCCCCACCAGCAGCAAGCCGGCGGGACGTTAGCCGTAATGTCAACAAAACGTAATAAAAAACAGTACTAAAATATATAAAGATGTTTAAAAACCATATTGACATAAGATTAAAACACGAAAAATTTATAAAGAAAGTTTGTGAAACAAATATTGTTTATGGATTGGAAAGTGAAGATGGATTTGCAACTTCAAGCTCAAATGATTTGGAAGACGAAGATGGCGAACCAATCGGAATTATATGTTTTTGGTCTGAAAAAGCATTAGCAAATTCTTGTGTCAAAAATAACTGGGAAGAATATAAACCAACAGAAATAAATTTAGCTGAATTTATTGAAAATTGGTGTATCGGAATTGATAATGATGGGCTTTTAATTGGAACAAATTTCGATCAAAATATGTTTGGCCACGAAGTAGAAGGCTATGAACTTATTTTGGAATTGATTGACGAACTTAAAAAAAATAAAAAAGAATTAGAGTTTCAAAAATTTGAAAATTTAGCAGATTTAGAAACCCAAATTAAAGAGGTACTTGAATAAAGCCACTACGGCTAACAGCAGTTTGCTGCAAGTGGGGCTTTAAGGCTAAATTTAATGTTGGTTTTGTGTTTGTAAACTTAATCTTAAATTGATACTTTTGGGAAAATAATCCCCCACCTGCAGCAAGCTGGCGGGACGTTATAGGAAATGGCCTCCAAACTTTCGTAGTAAGGATTTTGTAAAAAAAAAGAATTAACTAATTATATACAAACGGGTACTAAATTTTAAGTTACGTAATACAAAAAATGAATATAGTTGAGGACATTATTGGAGAAATAATTTTTAAATTTCTTTGGCGTGCAATTAAACTAATTGGAGCACTGGTTAGATGGCCATTTATGTCCGAAAAATTTAATGTTGAAGAAATCTATAAACAAAATTGGAACGGAGTAATTGGATTATTTTTTCTTGGGACAATTATAACTTTAACTGTATTATTATTGTAAAAAACAATTGCCACATCCTATAACAGC
This sequence comes from Flavobacterium limnosediminis JC2902, assembly GCF_000498535.1. GTDB lineage: Bacteria > Bacteroidota > Bacteroidia > Flavobacteriales > Flavobacteriaceae > Flavobacterium > Flavobacterium limnosediminis. Next base: position 3,498 of record NZ_AVGG01000039.1, read on the forward strand.
GGTTTTGAGCAAGTGGGGCTTTAGGGAAAAATTTAAAGTTGGTTTTGTATTTGTAAACTAAATCTTTAATTTATACTTTTGGAAAACAATCCCCCACCTTCTCAAAGCCGGCGGGACGTTGTGTGCAACAAATGACAAAAAAAGTGATAAAAAAAATATTTGACATTTTTGATTATATATTTTATAGAATAGCAGAAGTATATTTCAAATGGGATGAAAATAGCGCAAGTACAGCAATCATTGCGGTGGCAATGCTTCAAACCTTGATAATTTCTGACATAACAGGTTTTATCCTTCAATTATTTTACAAAAGAGCCGAAACTATGCAATTTGTTAAAACCGCTAAAATTATTGGCGGTTCATTATTTTTACTTTTATGTTTTTTAAATTATCTAAGATATAAAAGCGCATATAATGACTTAAAAACGCGTTGGATAAATGAACCTATTCAGCGTCGTAAAATGTTAGGTAAATTAACAATTATTGCTTTAATTATTCCATGGATTGCACTCATAGTTCTTGGAAGAACAGGACTAAAATAATTATTTATTAATTTTTGCTGCACACAACAGCGGTTTTGTGAAAGTGGGGCTTTAAGGCAAAATTTAAAGGTAATTTTATATATTTGACTTCAGTCCTAATGGAATGGTTTGGGAACAAAAATCCCCACCTCCACAAAGCCGGCGGGACGTTGGCAGCAATTATGAAAAAACAGAACCTACGTATACTTCTTTTATTTTTTTGGACAGGATTTATATTTGCCCAGCAAAGTAATAATGTTGATTACAATAAGCTATTGAAATACAAAGTCGATGAAAATAGATTTCAATTTGGTTGGCTTGATAATGTTTTTAGTGGCATACCTTGTTTTAGAGATTACACAAAAGAAAAAACAGAAATGCAACTCGTTAATCCTAAAACAGATTCCATAATTTATAAATCAACAGAACCTAAAAGAAACGGATTAAAAATAGTTCCTGCACAAATATTTTTAGACAAAAAAACTCGAAAATTTCAAATTACAGGCCAAATAACAGGAGGCTGGGAAAGTGTAATTCCTGTAGAATTTGAAATTTATATTGGTCACAGAATAGATACCACATCAAATATTACGTTGTCGCCAAACTTACATGGCGCTGTATATTATAATGGAAAAAAAGTTGATTCAACAATTGTGGTTGGTGTCGTTCCTGCATTTTATATGACCGATATTAAAAAATTCCAAGCTTATCGAGGAAAAAAAAAACTAATCGATTCTGATTATAAAGAAATGCTTTTTAACATTGAAGCAATAATAGATGAAAAGAGCATTTTAGTTTTTGGATTGTCGTCGAGATATGCCGAAATATTTGAAATTGGTAAATTATTAAAATAACTGCTGCCAACAGCGGTTTTGAGCAAGTGGGGTTTTAGGGCAAAACTGAAACTCTTTTTTGTATATTTGGCTTAGTGATAAAACAAACTGAAGGTACAAAAGTCCCCACCTTCTCAAAGCCGGCGGGACGTTATAAGCAAGCTTTTGCCAAAAACGACGAAAATCTTAAATAGAAAAATAAATGAAAATTAAAGATGTTGAAAATCCTGTTGAGGAATTTAGAAAACTATCAAAAAGATTTAGTCTATTGAATGACAGATTTCTTGCAGTTGCAATGGATTATAAATATTACATAGATTCAACAATTACTGATAACGAAATATTTAAGCTAAGAGATAATGTAATTTATAAATTACAAAGTGCTAAATTCCATTTTCAACTGCTATTAGAATATCATGATAGAATTGAATATCAATTAGATAAAATATATAAAACTAATCCAAAAACAATCATCCAAAACGAAATAGAATTCGCGATATTACAACAGCGAGCAATAAGAGAAATTTACTCTATTTTTGATAGTATGATTTATCATTTATGCTCAATATTTGATTATCTTTTTCGACTAATAAACTTTGCACATAATAAAGAAATTGCTGAAAGCCCCAAATGGAATCTGTTCCAAACAAACAGGAACCTAAAAGGCTATATGTTTTGTAGTAAAGAAATGGTTGAAAAATTAAAAATATTCGATCAGTCCTTTGTTTATCCATTAATTAAACATCGTTCATACTTAATACATACAGAAAACGACACAGGAGAATTCACATTGTCGATAGATTTGAAAGACAAAAAATTTGATGCAAAATTTTTGTCAACCGAATTATTTAAAAACCATTTTCCTGAAATCGTAAAAGAAAATAAAAACGCAGATATGACAATTAAATATTCAGCACTGTGGTTAATTGATAAAACTATAATTAACGCTACTGAAATTTTATTTGAGTTGAGCGAGGATATGCAAAGAAATAAAAAAATTGAGTTTGGTTTATTTATAAGAATTGGCGAAAACAATACAATAGAATCTCCTTCAACTCCATATTGGGGTAATAGAAAAATAAATTAATCTAAGCCTGCTTATAACAGCGGTTTGCAGCAAGTGGGGTTTTAGGGAAAACTCCAACTTCTTTTTGTATATTTGGCTTTAGGAATAAACAAACTAAAGGAACAAAAATCCCCACCTGCAGCAAGCCGGCGGGACGTTAGGCGTAACTAAAAAAAACTGGATGGAAGATTACGAAAAAAAACAAAACAACAGACTTAAACAAAGTAAAATCATCCTTATCGTAGGAATATTATTATTAGTAATTTCTCCTTATGTTCTTACTAGAACTTTTGGAATAATTTCTTTTGATCAAACAGGACAAATTGGTGATACAATTGGAGGAATAACTTCTCCTATTGCGAACCTAATAGGAGCCATCCTTGTCTATTATGCCTTTCTTGTTCAACTAGATGCTAACAAATTGATTTTCGAGCAAATCAGCGACGAAAAAAAAGAGCAAAAAATAAATCAAAACAGAAACTATATTTTTGAAATTTTCAAATTATTAAAAGAAGAAATATACTCATTCTCAATAATGAAAGAAAAACAAGTTGGCAGTTTTGAGAATAAACGTTATGTAATGGTTGAATACAAAGGTCTTCAAGCAATAGACATTATGCTTTCAAAACTGATGCATAATCACGAAGATTTTAATCACGAAGACCATAAATTAAAAGAGTTTTTACATATAATTGACCTTTTTAAAAAGTTTCTAAGAAGTCTTAATGAAACTGAAATTAACTTTGCAGACAAGAAATTTTTTCTCGAAAGTGTAGAGTATATGTATTCCTCAAAAATTAAATCGAGTTTAGAAGTACTTACTAAACCATGTGAAAAATGCGGAGAATTTCATAGTGGAGACCCCAAAAAACTAATAGCGCTAAATGATGAAATTGAATCATCAATAACTAAAATCAAAAATAGCTACGCCTAACAACGGTTTCATGAAATTGGGGTTTTAAGGCTAAATTTAAAGGTAATTTTATATATTTGACTTCAGTCTTGACGGAATGGTTTGGGAGCAAATTTCCCCAACTTCATGAAGCCGGCGGGACGTTAACGGCAAGCTTAAAAAACATTGCGCAAAGAATGAAAACGGACAATTCGATAAAGGAAATAACAATAGCTTCAATTAATCGCAAAGTAATGAATCCTGAAAGTTGGATTTATTCGAAAGTTTGTTTAGAAAATAAATCAGAAGAATTTACGCTTGAAGAAAATGAATTACCAATTTTTGAAATAAACAGTTCGAAAGCCAAAACAATAATCACAACTCGCCACATAATTGAAAAAGAAAATGAAAATATATGTTTTGTGAGCTTTGACGAAATTGACGACGTGATTTATGGAGATTTTAAAAAACAAATAAACAAACCTGAATTGTCTAAATTCAGAATCGTCGATATATTTGGTGAACAATATGATTTCCAAATGGAAACTGGAAAAGCATCAATTGGGCTAATAAACAGTATAAACACAGTATTGAAATTAAAAGCCAGCCGTTAACAGCGGTTTTATGAAATTGGGGTTTTAGGTAAAATTTAAAGGTAATTTTATATATTTGACTTCAGTCCTAATGGAATGGTTTGGGAACAAAAATCCCCAACTCCATAAAGCCGGCGGGACGTTAACGGCAA
>NZ_AVGG01000040.1 GCF_000498535.1 Flavobacterium limnosediminis JC2902
GCTAGATACTTGAATCCACCAGTTACGAGTATATTTTTGTTGATTACTACATTTTCATTCGGACAGACGATTGAAGATAAAACTGAAGAATTTCTAAGTGCAATTAATTGTAAGGAAATATTAAATAAAAAGTACAATACAATTAAATCAAGCATTGATGAAACTAAACCAGAATTATTTAGAAACTTTCAATTGGATTTTAATAAAACTGAAGATGTAAAAATATTTGATGATTTTTTAATCGAAGAAATCGAACTATTTAAAGAAGAATCATTTGTACAATTATCTGATACTTACTCTAGGAATTATAGTGTTGCGAAAATTCAGCTATTTATTAATAAAGCTAAGAATAGCAAGAATATTGATTCTGTCTTAAGAGATTCAAACTTTTACAAAGAATTAGATTCTATTGTTGGAATTTTCCAATCTGATCTTAACAAAGATATAAAACTTACTTTGACAAAAATCCGTGCCCAATACACGCCTTTGAAATTGATCATCCTTGAAAACGGAAATGAAATCAATGTTAAAAATGTGAATTTAGAGATGTTCCTCAATACCGCTTCAAAACAAAATGATAAAATAAATATTTTGAATACTATTACTAGTGAAATAAGTGTTCCTAAGAACTTTGATTACGATACAATTAAATCATTGACAATTAAATATAATAGCGTAGAATATACAATTGATAAGTACAATATGAATCTGCCTGAAACTGTGCGAGAAATATCTAGCCCATTAAAAAAAGATGGATTCGAAGATTTAGAAATTTGGACTCTAAATATTAGCCAAAACAATATAAGTCTAAAAATAAAGGCCGAGGTTATATTTGAAAAATAAATACTGCTGGTAACAGTGGTTTTATGAAATTGGGGCTTTAGGGATTAGTGGGACGAACTTTTTGTATATTTGGCTTCAGTCCGAATGGAAAGGTTTGGGAACATATAAACCCCAACTTCATAAAGCCACGGGACGTTGTGCGTAATATTTCTCAACGATCGTGCTAAATATCAAACTAAAATACATATTTTTGATAGTATCAAATGATAGTATCAAAATATGAAACCACCATACGAAATAACTTCTCCGATATTAAAATATATTTCTTCAATTTCTGAAAAAATTGGAGAAGTTAACGCAAAATATTTAGTCAAAACCAATCCAAGTTTACGAAAACAAAATCAGATAAAAACTATACATTCTTCATTAAGTATTGAGGGAAATACTTTGTCAGAAGAACAAATTACGGCCATATTAGAAAACAAAAGAGTTGTTGGGCCTCAGAAAGATATAATAGAAGTTCTGAACGCTTTAGAAGTATATAAAAATATAAATACTCTTAAACATCACTCCGAGAAAGATTTTTTAAAAGCTCATAAAATGCTAATGAAAGATCTTATTGAAAATTCAGGAAAGTATAGGACAAAAGGCGTAGGAATTGTAAAAGGTTCAAAAGTTGAACATGTTGCACCTCCCTATGAGAATGTTCCATTTCTAATGAAAGATCTATTTCAATATTTAAAGGATAAATCTGAAATTTCATTAATTAAAAGTTGTGTTTTTCATTACGAAATGGAGTTTATCCATCCATTTATGGACGGAAACGGAAGAATGGGAAGATTATGGCAAACTTTGATTTTAATGGAAGAATATCCTGTGTTTGAATTTTTACCTTTTGAAACTTTAATTTCAAAAAATCAAACGGCCTATTACAATTCTTTATCAGCCTCTGATAAAGAAGGAAAATCAACCAAATTCATTGAGTATATGTTAAGTATTATTGACCAATCTTTGAGCGAACTCTTAGAAAACTCAACAAAAAAACTTTCTGATGAAAATAGAATTCAAGTTTTCATTGAAAATTTTGTTGAAGAATTTACAAGAAAAGATTATCTAAATTATTTCAAGGATTTATCATCAGCAACAGCTAGTAGAGATTTGAAAAAAGCGGTTGAAATGGGAATCATTACAAAACATGGAGATAAAAAAACAACAACGTATAGAAAAAATTAATACTACGCACAACAGCGGCTTTAAGAAATTGGGGTTTTAGGCAAGAATTAAAAGCAATTTTATATATTTGACTTCAGTCCTGGTGGAATGGTTTGGGAACAAAAAATCCCCAACTTCATAAAGCCGGCGGGACGTTATGTGAGATTTCGAAAAAACTTTGCGGTAAAATTGCCTATGTTACCATTTTTTGGTAACTTGTTTAAAATTCTTAAAGTCATGGGAAAAAACACATCAATATCATTAGGAAACCATTTTGAAAGTTTTATTGAAAGCAGTATCAATAACGGTAGATTTAACAATGCGAGTGAAGTTGTACGCGCAGGTTTGCGTCTTCTTGAAGATGAAGAAAATAAAATTGTTGTTTTAAGAAAAGCTATACAAGAAGGAATTGATAGTGGAATCGCTGAAGATTTTGAACCTAAAAAGTTTTTGGAATCATTAAAGGCAAGAAAAAAATAAATGGGAAAATATCATTTTACCAATAAAGCTCAAGACGATTTAATAAATATTTGGGATTATACTGTTGAAGAATGGTCACAAAATCAGGCCGAGAAGTATTATAATTTAATAATTGCTTCATGTATAGACCTGGCAAATAATCCTCAATTTGGAAAATCTTATGAAATCATTTCTTTAAATATTCTAGGTTATAAATGTGGTGAGCATATTATTTTTTATAGAGAGATTTCAAAGAATGAAATTGAGATAATAAGAATTTTGCACGGAATGATGGATTTGAAAAGTAAATTATAGAAACCTCACATAACAGCGGTTTTAAGAAATTGGGGTTTTGGAGTATAATGGGACGAGCTTTTTGTATATTTGGCTTCAGTCCTAATGGAATGGTTCGGGAACAAAAATCCCCAACTTCTTAAAGCCGGCGAGACGTTGGCAGTAATAGTAAAATAACAGAACGATGAATTCAGCAAGATGGTTTGACGAGAACGGAAAAGAAATAATCAAGGAACGTGCGAACCTTGACGAAAGTGAATGTGTTGCAGAAATCGGAGGAATATTTGAAGAATTTAGCGTCGGAGTAAATTTTTATTCTAACAAATTAAATAAACAAGAAATTACAGAACTTCTTGGAGTTGAGCCTACAAAATCTTGGAATCCAAATGAAAGACATTCTGTTGGAAATTCCAACAAAACAAGAATTACTAATTGGGGAAAATGGTATCTGTCTTCAAAAAGAGATAAAACCGATTTGAATGTTAAATTAACAAACTTACTTCAAAGTCTGACAACGGATTTAGACAAATGGAAAATATTAACATCAAAATATGAAGCGTGGATTGACGTCGCAGGATATATGGAAAATTGGAATAGAGGGTTTACTCTAAATCCAGAAATAATGAAAATGCTAAGCGACAGAAACCTTAAAATCGAGTTTGACATTTATTACTATAGCACCGAAGACGAAAATGAAGACTAAAAACTACTACTGCCAACAGCGGTTTTGTGCAAGTGGGGTTTTGGGATTTATCGGTAAAGGTCAGTGTTTGCACTTCCTTCTTTCTTTGAAATTTTTTCTTTCAAACTTTTAGGTATATTTGTAAACATCAGTAATAAAAATCCCCACCTGCCACAAAGCCGGCGGGACGTTAACGGCAATGCTCTGAAAAACGCTGTGAAAACCGACTTTATGAACAACAAAATTTTACAAGGCGATGATTTTATCGCAACAAAGAAAACTTTGAGAAAAATAACAACTGACGAAAGTGGTTGGAATATTTATTATATCGATAATGATTCTAATCGTTGGATTGAAGAATATCCAAATTCAGAATATCATGGAGGCGGTTTGCCACAATTGAGATTACTTGAAAAATTTCCTTGGGAAAAATCAAATTTTAAATCTGACTTTCTAATTACTCGCAATATTATCAATGATTTTGACCCGTGTAATTTAATTGAATCAGGAGCGCCAAGTGATGAATATGATAGCATCTCCCACAAAGTTTTGAGCTTTATTTACAATAAAAAACCGTTTAACCAAGAAGTCCAAAATATTTTTCAAGAACTTAAGGATAGTTACGGGCTAGATGTGACAAAAGATAATTCAGAAATCTTGAGGAATGAAATTGAAAACTTATTAATTAAAGTGGTTGCTAGTTTGAGTAAGCACAGCCGTTAACAGCGGTTTTGAGCAAGTGGGGCTTTAGGGCAAAATTTAAAGTTGGTTTTGAATTTGTAAACTAAATCTTTAATTTATACTTTTGGGAAAACAATTCCCCACCTTCTCAAAGCCGGCGGGACGTTGTATGAAATACTTGAAAAACGTTGCGTAATAAGCACTTATGAAAACAATATTATCTATAATCATACTTCTAGTTTTTCAATCGCCCGAAATCATTGAGCTTAAAGATTTTTATGATGGCAAAGGCGTTGTGTTTGATAAAGATTATAATTTTCCTTTTCGCAATGAAAAATATAATAAACCATTAAGTCCAAATCTCACACAAATCCAAAAAGCGGAAAATATATTTTTTAGAGATTATTATTCGCACCGTAAAGAGGGTTTAAAAAAATTTAATTCTCATTATAAATTAGATAAAAAGTTCAGCAATTCAAAAATCGTTAAAAAAAAATATAATTATTATTATCGGCAATATGCAAGCTATTTGAGTACAGAAAACGATACGATAATTTATATTGGATTATTTAATTTTTCAAAAAAACGCCAAGCAAAGAAATATTTTCAAGATTGGAATAAAACTTTATTTTTAGGTTCTGGAGAGTTTTATTTGAATAATCAAGAATTTTATGAAATCAATCTTAGCAAAAACAAAATAGAATTTAATTAGTACTTCATACAACAGCGGTTTTCTGCAAT
>NZ_AVGG01000041.1 GCF_000498535.1 Flavobacterium limnosediminis JC2902
AAGCCGGCGGGACGTTAGCAGTAATGCGTCCAAAATTGCGAAAACGACACTAATAAACATACGAAATATTGAAATACAATTTTTTAAAATCAACTCTAATTTTTTGTGCGGTTGGATTTTTTATTCCAGGATTTACTGCAATGTTATTATTAGGAATGCAAATGTTATTTACTAAAATTGGAATCGAATGTTCTAATTCGTGGAAACTAATTTGGTATATAACTTGGATCGGAATGCTACTTTTACCTTTATTATTTATTAAAGATTTAAAGAGTAATAAAAATCAACAATCATTAAAAACGAAACTAATATTCTTTAATTTATTAGAATACATTTTTATACAAGCAAGTCTCGCTTCATTTTTTACAAGTGGAAAAACTTTATGCTACGTTTCCGATGGACAAAATGGACTAGAATTAGTTTTTACAGCTTGGTTGGCTTTGCCTATTTTATTAATCTTTAGTTATATATTTAAAATTTTATCAGATAACTAAAGCACTACTGCTAACAGCAGTTTGCTGCAAGTGGGGCTTTAAGGCTAAATTTAATGTTGGTTTTGTATTTGTAAACTTAATCTTAAATTGATACTTTTGGGAAAACAAAACCCCACCTGCAGCAAGCTGGCGGGACGTTATGCACAATATTAAACCAACAATGGTGAATTCAAGAACCTAAC
>NZ_AVGG01000042.1 GCF_000498535.1 Flavobacterium limnosediminis JC2902
CGGGACGTTAACGGCAATTTTATGAAAAACTCGGAGATAGAAAATATTCTTATTAAAAAATGTGAATTGCTCAATTTAAAAAACAGAGCATTTACAATGTTTGATAATATATTCGCTCAAAATTCTGAAAACGAAATTGCAGAAATTTTCAATGGAGTAAATAAAGAGCAGTTAACCATAAATTTTAAAAATTATTCCTTCACTATTATCGAAAATAAAACGTCAATTAAAACCAGATTAGATTTATTTCAAAATTTAGATAAGAAAATAGGATATTATGAAATTGAGACTGATTTAGAGGGTGAATTTTTAGACGAATATTTAAAACTTTATTAAAAATCAAGTGCACAAAATATTTGAATTAATAACGGAAATAATTGGCTGGATACAAATTGTAATCTCTCCTACTCTAATTGGTTTGGGAATTGGTTTTATTATTTATTGCAATTTTGAAAATGCTTTTGGGTTAATTTCTGGAATTGCATTAAGTCTAATCGGTTTAATATTGGGGATAATTTTGGCTACAAAAAAATTCAAAACTACTGGAACTATTCATTTTTTATCGAGAGTAAGTGCAACACCTGAACTTGATAAAGATGAAATAACAGAAAACAAAAACAGCCGTTAACAGCGGTTTTGAGCAAGTGGGGCTTTAGGGCAAAATTTAAAGTTGTTTTTGTATTTGTAAACTAAATCTTTAATTTATACTTTTGGGAGAACAATCCCCCACCTTCTCAAAGCCGGCGGGACGTTAACTGCTAGTGAGCCCAAACTGAACGTAAACCGAGATCGTAAAATAAAATTTAGAAATGGATAACGAATTGATTACTGAAAAAAATTGGTGGAAAAAAAATTGGAAATGGTTTATTCCTCTGTCTGGATTTGTCTTAATTGTTATTCTTACAATCAATTCAAATCTAAGTGGTTTAAGTGATTTTGCTCAAACTTATGTCGATCCTTCTCTTTGCCAAAATGCCATTAATGAAGCAAATAAAAACAATCAAGTAATTCTAAGTTTAGGGAAATTAGAACCAATTGATAAACTTGCAATTATGGAAGGTAATTCAGTATATTCTAACAACAATAAAACTGTTAATGCCACATTTAGAGTTTCTGGAAAAAATGGAAACGGAAAAATGGATATTTCTGCTGATAAGAATGGTGAAAAGTGGGAATATAAAAATATTAGAATCAGGATAAAAAAAACCGGTGAAGAAATAAAAATTATACAATAATATTAAATCATTATAAGAATCACCAGCAGTTAACAGCGGTTTTGAGCAAGTGGGGCTTTAGGGCAAAATTTAAAGTTGGTTTTGTATTTGTAAACTAAATCTTTAATTTATACTTTTGGAAAAACAATCCCCCACCTTCTCAAAGCCGGCGGGACGTTATAAGCCATTTTATGAAAACGAAAACGATAATAATACTGGTATTCATTCTTCATTCTACTTTTAATTATGCACAAAAATGGCATTTTGAAAAAGTTGATTCTGAGCGTGAATTTAAGTATGAATATTGGTTTAGTTTTCAAAATGAAGATGATTCAAATTCCATTGAATTAATCGAAACGCCAAACCAAACTGATACTAAAAGAATAAATGGTATTATTACAGATTCAAAAGGTAAACCAATAGAATTTGTAGATATCATTATAAAAGATAATTCTGGTAACATTATTTCAATCATATATCCTAACTCTAAAGGTGAATTTTTATTAGAAAGACAATTTGAGAGTTTTGAATTAATTATTTCTACAATTGAATATGATGAACTAATTTCAAAAATAAATTTGAAAAGCAATTTTAATACAAGCTTGAAAATTAAATTAGGAAGAGCTCCAGAACTCTTAACATATCAAATAAATGCGAAGTCTGAATTAAACTCTGATGAAATAACCGAAATCATTAATTGTGTAAAGAAAAATCGCGACTTGAATGATGAAAACTATTTAAAGAATTGCTCAGACGATAAGAAATATAAGCTCTGTATTCAAATTTAAAAACGGCTTATAACAGCGGTTTCATGAAATTGGGGTTTTAAGGCTAAATTTAAAGGTAATTTTATATATTTGACTTCAGTCTTGAAGGAATGGTTTGGGAATAAATATCCCCAACTTCATGAAGCCGGCGGGACGTTGTGTGTAATTATCGTAAAACGAGATGAAAATTCAAACAGGAGACATATTTAGCATTAAAACTAATAAAGGATATGGTTTTATCCAATACGTTGAAAATATCGAAGTTTTTGGAGAATACGTTAGAATTCTAGCTCCTATAAAAGCAGAAAAAAACATAACGCAATCTGAAATCGATGAAATGGAAAGATGGAACATCTATTTTCCGTTAAAAATTGCACATCGCAGAAAAATTGTAGATTTTATCGGGAAGTATGAATTGCCTTCGAACTATGTTGCCCATGAAAATGTAAGAACTGAACATAACATTCGAGGTGAACATTTAGGATGGAGGATAGTTAATCGAAAAACTTTGGCAGCTGAATTCAAGAAAAAACTGGATGAAAAGGATTTAAAATTGTCTCCTCATGGTATTTTCAATGATACATTAATAATTGAATATTTAGAATCTGACTGGAAATTGGAAAATTGGAGATAAAAATTAATAACTACACACAACAGCGGTTTTGTGAAAGCGGGGTTTGGTGTATAATGGGACGATCTTTTTGTATATTTGACTTAGTGATAAAACAAACTAAAGGAACAAAAATCCCCGCCTCCACAAAGCCGGCGGGACGTTGTGTGAAATTTTGGAAAAACGATGCGTAAAACAATATTCTTAATATTTTTATCATTTTATATATCCGCAAATTGTCAAAATTCTGTTGATAAAATTGTTGTTACGAAAAATTTACTTGCAGCCAGATTTAACTCTTCAGACTCCTTATATAAGTCTGAAAATAAAATAATTACTAATAAAAAAGTTATATCAAAAATTTTAGAAGAACTAAAAAAAATTGATAATAAAAACTACTTATTAGCTAAATATAAAATTGATACAGCTTATATAAAAAACAATCCTGAGAAACTTCTAAAATTATACTCCAATAAACTAGAAATTGATTGGAATACACAACAGAAAAAATTTATTTTTAAGGAATTACAGGACGTGGAAAATTTCAAAAAACAACTCCTTGATTACTTATCAAATGGTTGTTGTTATACCATGCATAATCACTACAGAAATCAAATTGATATAGAAGTATATAAAAACAATACTATTATAAATAAATACAGTTCAAGAAAATATTCATGGGGTTATGCTATGCCCTGGACTGGTGAAAGTGATACTATTTATAATTACGAGGTTGAAAGAATTATCAATCACTTATTCAATGTGCCACAAAAAATAAAAGAACCCATTGAAGGAGATGAACTCTTAAAATACTTAGTAAATAAAATTATCGATAATAATATCAAAAATCTTTATAAACTGTCTGCGTATAGTTATCAAGAGGAAATTGAAGAACTAAAATCTACTTTTAATATTTTGTCTTTTGAAGAAGTTTATGGTAGAGGAAGGTATATTTGGGATGAACCCAAAACATTGAAAATTTCTTTACAAAATATTGAAATGCTTCCAAATGTATATTTGCAATTTTTAGCTTCGGAAACAGGAAATACAATATACTCAAGAGATTCAATTATTAAAAATTATAAGAACATTGTAACGAGAGTTCAAAATATTAAATTCATAAAAAGTTATTTAGCAAGAAATACTAACTCAAAATTAGATATTTATTATTTCAACAATAAACCAATCAATAACTACAATATAGAAAGTGTAAATAAAAATCCTATCGAATGGAAAAAGCAAGATGATTATGTTGCAGGTTTAAATTGGTATGAAAAAAATAATGTTAAACCTTCTTTTGATTTAAATGAAGCTATTAAAACTTCTCAAATGAACCATTGTGGCTGCAATTATAGATTTGAAAAAAGTTTCATTGAAAAAGGGATATTTTTTGAATTTTTTGATGAGGAAGACAATACTTCCATTTGGATTTTATTACCTGACAATAATGTTTTGCTTTATATTATGGATGGTGAAAAAGCATTAGATTTAAATTTAACTGAATTTGAAAAATCTTGGGGTATAAAATATCCTTGTAAATTGTTTAATAGTGAAGGAGCAGAAATAAAGAATTAAAAACTTCACACAACAGCAGTTTGCAGCAA
>NZ_AVGG01000043.1 GCF_000498535.1 Flavobacterium limnosediminis JC2902
AATTTAATGTTGGTTTTGTATTTGTAAACTTAATCTTAAATTGATACTTTTGGGAAAACAATCCCCCACCTGCAGCAAGCTGGCGGGACGTTAGCCGTCAGTTTAGACAAACGAAACTTAAACGTGATGAATAAATTTCATATATAACTAAAAATCAATTTAATGGTTAAAAATATTTTAGCTTTTTTAGGTATTTTACTTTTAATTTTTGAAGCTTATGGCTACATTCAAAATGAAAGAATTACTGGAAAATATTGGCAAAACATAGGAAAAGTAAAAGTTGGGATGACATTAGAAGAGGCCAGAAAAATTATTGGAGATTCTAAATACGAATCTTGGACACAGGATAATAAGTCTGGAGAAATAATTGTATCAAAAGATACTAACGGAAAAATATCATATGCGATTGAATATGATATGGTTTTCGGTGCTTCAGACAACCCAAAAATATATTTTGATCCAAATACACTAATTGTAACAGAAATTTCAAAAGGAGAATAAAAAGCAAATAAAACCGAACGGCTAACAGCAGTTTGCAGCAAGTGGGGCTTTAAGGCAAAATTTAATGTTGGTTTTGTATTTGTAAACTGAATCTTAAATTTATACTTTTGGGAAAACAATTCCCCACCTGCAGCAAGCTGGCGGGACGTTAGCAACAAGCTTCCCAAAACGTAACCTAAAAGCATCATGAAATTAAACTTAACAATATTTTTAGCATTGATATTCTTTTCATGTCAAAATGCACAGAAAACTGATGTTAATGAAAACGCAAATCAATTCTTTGAATTTGATGAAATTGATCATTATCATAAAGATATAACCATGAAACAATGGGCAGAAATTGGTAAAAAGCATGAAAATAAAACTCCCGAGGAAATTATATTGTTTAAAATACTAAACGATTATTACCCGACTTCTATTAACAACAAAAATTTCATTGTTGAATTAGAGAAATTATATCCTGAAAAAAGCAAAATTTCGAAAAGTAAATTCAAAGAAATTGGCGAAATATTTAGCGAAAAATATCATGGGAATTTTGTGCTTGCTGGCTGTGAACCTTTCTACAGAGACGTTTTGGTTTTTAAGAAAAAAAATAAAATTGTGGGAATTTCGAAAATATGTTTCCAATGCGCATTGCATAGTACTATTGGAACTAAAAAGAATACTGAACAACTTGGACAAAATGGAGATTACAAAAAGCTAGAACAATTATTAATAAATTAAAGCCTGTTGCTAACAGCAGTTTGCAGCAAGTGGGGCTTTAAGGCTAAATTTAATGTTGGTTTTGTGTTTGTAAACTTAATCTTAAATTGATACTTTTGGGAAAACAATTCCCCACCTGCAGCAAGCTGGCGGGACGTTAGTGGCAAGGCTATGACGACACAACCCGACAGACAAATCGGGTTCTTTTTGATATTTTGTATTTTAGTAATTGCTTAAATAAACAAATTAACTATCTTTGCAATATGGACAACAATTCTTGCATACGACAACAAGCGGACATTAAACAAATAAATCGCTGTAAAAACCGAGTTTCAGAACTCAACGGCTCGTTTGACTATTTATCGAACGGACTTGAATTAGCGGGAAACAACGTAAGACTGAAAATTCTCTTTCTATTATATGAAGAAAAACGACTCTGTGTTTGTGATATGAGCGACATTCTTGGTATGACAATTTCGGCAATTTCACAACACTTGCGAAAACTCAAAGACCGAAAACTAATTGAAACCGAACGAGAAGCACAAACCATTTTTTACTCATTGACAAAAGAGTATGAAAAAATGCTGAAACCGTTTTTTAAAATACTTGACGAAAACAAAATTTTAGAAACATTATGAAAACAGACAAAAAACTAATCGGAGCAGGACTTTTAACAGCAATTGCAGCTTCATTGTGTTGTATTACTCCAGTCTTGGCTTTAGTAGCAGGAACAAGCGGACTTGCTTCTACTTTTTCTTGGCTCGAACCTTTCAGACCGTATTTTATCGGTTTGACAATTTTGGTTCTTGGTTTTGCTTGGTATCAAAAGTTGAAACCTAAAAAGCAAATTGACTGCAACTGTGAGACAGAAGAAAAACCAAAATTCATTCAGTCAAAAATGTTTTTAGGAATTGTAACAGCATTTGCAATCGTTATGCTTGCCTTTCCATACTATTCAAGCATTTTCTACCCAAAGAAAGAAAAGCAAATCAAAGTAGTGGACAAATCCAATATTCAAAAAGTAAAATTTACGATTAGCGGAATGACTTGTGCGAGTTGCGAAGAACACGTAAATCACGAAGTAAATAAATTGACAGGAATAATAAGTTCAAACGCTTCATATGAAAATGGAAATGCAATCATAGAATTTGACAACTCAAAAACAAATATTTCTGAAATCGAAAAAGCAATAAACTCAACAGGATATTCTGTAACCGACAAAAAAGAAAATTAAAATGGAAATCAAATTACAATCAACAATAACTTGCCCCAACTGCGGACATAAGAAAGAAGAAACAATGCCAACAGACGCTTGCCAATATTTTTACGAATGTGAAAAATGCAAACAAGTTCTAAAACCAAAACAAGGCGACTGCTGTGTTTATTGTAGCTACGGAAGTGTTGCTTGTCCACCAATTCAGCAGGACAAAAAATGTTGCTGACAGACGGAAAACAAAGAAGCCCAGCCACTAACAGCGGTTTTATGAAATGGCTGGGTTCAGTGTTTATCAGTAATGGTCAGTGTTTACATTTCTTTCTCCGAAAGAGGCTTTTTTCTTTCAGTCTTTTAGGTATATTTGTAAACATCAGTAATAAAATTCCGCCACTTCATAAAGCCGGCGGGACGTTAACTGTTATTCTACCCCAAAATTGCGAAAATCAGAACCTTTTATAAAGTTGAATAAAAATTCTTATTTTAGCTACCGAAAACTAACTCAAAAATAGAATGAAAAATAAGTATGTAGATTTTATTTCGGATGAACATTTTTTAGATTGCGTAGCAAATCTTCATAAAGCATACTTAAAAGCTAAAAATAATATTACAAAAAAGAACTTTTACACCAATAAAGTTGATACCATCAAACTAACATTTGATGCTAAATTCAATGATATAGATGAAGAAAGTTTAATTCAGGCAGAAATATTAAGACAAATTGACAAATCAATAAATAATTCCATCGGAACTTTTCACGAGCAAATATTGGGTGGAATTAAAGGTTTTGAAATTGGAAATTTGAGTGGTTATGATATTAAAGCAAAAGATAATACTTTGTTTGCTGACATAAAAAATAAGCACAATACTATGAATAGTAGTTCCGCAGAAGCACTATTTCAAAAATTATCGAAATATGCTGATGAAAATAAAAAAGCTAAATGTTATTGGGTTCAAGTTTTAGCAAAAAGTAGTTTTTGTGAACTTTGGAAAGGAGAAATTAACGGAAAAGAATATAGTCATAGCAGAGTTTACAAAATTTCGGGTGACCAATTTTATGCTTTACTTTCTGGTAAAGAAAATGCACTTTTCCAATTATATAAAAACCTTCCTATTGCAGTTGCTGATTATTTGAATTCTATTGAAAAAACAAAATCTAATGCCGAAAATTCAGCATTAGACGAAATCAAAAAAGAAACTAAAACTTCAAAAAGAACAATATTAGACCAAATTACTTTTGAAAATTATAGTTACTATTTAGGATTTGATAAGCTGTAATAGCTATTCAAAAACTTAACAATAGAATATCCAACTTCTTTTCCCAAATTTACAGGAACAGCATTTCCTATTTGTTTATATTGCTGAGCTATAGAACCTTCAAATTTCCAGTCATCAGGAAAAGTTTGAATTCTCGCATATTCTCGAACCGTAAACGGTCGAGTTTCTTCGGGATGACATCTTTCTGTTTGTTTTTGTGCAGGACTACAAGTCAATGTTAAACAAGGTTCATCCCAACCTATTCTTCTTGCAATCCCAGTTTTTCCACCACCAAGATGGAAACTTCCTCCCATAAATTCTTTTTGAATATCTAAAGGTAAATCTCTCCAATAGCCTTTTTGTGGTACTAATTTCAAAACATCAATTTTGCTTTTTGGATATTTTGAACCTTCTGATTTTGGAACATCGCAATCAAACAATTCGCCTTTTTTCAAAGCATCTTTTAAATTATAAACTTTCTTATAAGGTTTTGGATATTCATATTTTAAATCAACATCTTTTCTAATTCCAACTAAAATCAATCGTTCACGTTTTTGCGGAACATTAAAATTAATTGCTTTTAAAACTTGAACAGGAACAACATTATATCCAATTTCATCCAAAATAGAAATCATTCCTTGAAGAGTTTTACCATTTTCGTGACTCAGCAAGCCGCGAACATTTTCACCAATACAAATCGGAGGATTTACTTCCTTAACAACTCTAGCAAATTCATAAAACAAAGTTCCTCTTGCGTCGGCTAAACCTAATTTTTTTCCAGCATAACTAAACGCTTGGCAAGGAAATCCACCAGTTACAATATCAACTTTGTTTTCATATTCTGTAAAACTAAAAGATTTAATATCTCCTTCTAAGACATTCCAATTTGGACGATTTTTTCTTAATGTTTGGCAAGCCCATTTATCAATTTCATTTAAAGCTACACATTTCAAACCAGCTTTTTCCATACCAACTGCTAAACCACCAGCTCCAGCAAAAAGTTCCAAAACTGTATATTCATTTTGTGGTTCAACATAGTTTGAAACAGTTTCTCTAACACTCTCTTCTAAAAAATCAGCAAATAAAGTATCAACTTCAGATTTCCTGTAAACTCTATAATTACTCATAGGTTCACGAACTGCTGTCAATTTTCCTTCTTTATCCCAACGTCTCAAAGTTTCTTTACTTTTACCAATATATTCAGCAGTTTCCGAAAGCGTCAAATATTCACTCATAACCAAATTGTTTAACCTTACACAATGGTTACAAATTTAAAAGAAAAATCGGAACAACCAAATGAAAGAAAAGAAAAAAAGAACAACAGTTAACAGGGGTTTTGTGAAAGTGGGGTTTTAAGGCTAAAAATAATATTGGTTTTGTATTTGTAAACTTAATCTTAAATCGTTAGTTTTGGGTAAACTAATCCCCACCTTCACAAAGCCCCGGGACGTTAGCGGTAAGTGCTCACAACGTTTTTTTTTTAGCAGGAAATCCTGCTTTTCATAACACATCTCCCATTAATTTCTTTGCCTAATCGTTGTGGTTACTTTGTAAATTCTCTTTGTGTTTTCTTTGCGTGCCAAGTTTGCCTTAAATCTTAAGCACCTACCTCTAACAGCGGTTTTAAAAAATGGCGGGGTTAGGGATTTATCGGTAATGGTCAGTGAATATTTTTCTTCTCCGAAGTGAGGCTTTTTCTTTCAAACTTTTCGGTATATTTGTAAACGTCAGTAATAAAATTTCCGCCACTTCTTAAAGCCGGCGGGACGTTACCAGCAATATTATGAAAAAAGTGGTGAATTCAAGAACCTAAC
>NZ_AVGG01000044.1 GCF_000498535.1 Flavobacterium limnosediminis JC2902
CGCTAGATACTTGAATCCACCCTATGAGTAAAAAAAACTACATCTGGATTATTGTAATGGGATTTATATCGTTTTCTTTTATTAATATTAAAGGAAATGATAAGATTTCGTTGGAAAAAAGTTGGGTTTTAGAAAGCCGCATAAATGATATATCAACCTATAAATCAAATAAAACATTACCAAAAAATTGCGAAGGTTTTGAATTTTCAAAAAATGGAACTTATTTGGAAATTAGCGATTATGCAACTAGAGCAAAAGAACATAACTACGAAATTTCAAACGGTACTTGGGAAAGAAAATCTGATTCGATTCTTATTTTAAGAACTGAGTATTTTTTGCAGAGATATCAAATTATAAAACTTACAAAGAATCAACTTATACTTAAAAGGTCAAACTTTAAACCGAAGAAAACCGTGTTATAACAGCGGTTTTGAGCAAGTGGGGCTTTAGGGCAAAATTTAAAGTTGGTTTTGTATTTGTAAACTAAATCTTTAATTTATACTTTTGGGAAAACAATCCCCCACCTTCTCAAAGCCGGCGGGACGTTAGCGGTAAGCTTCGAAAAACTGAACGAAACAAGAACTAGAATATTCGAATGACAAAAACTGAAATCAATATTTGGGAAGAATTTGCAATCGCAACAGGTGGTAAATTTGTTGAAAGAGAAGAAAACTGGCTTTCAGACAAAACTGAAATTGATTATAATGGTTGGAAAATAATTTTCGATAATTATACATTGTGCTCAGATAAATTTCAACGAGAAATGACTCGAGTAATTGCTCCAATTATTTCAATAGATAAATTTAGATTTGAAATTTATCGAAATGGTTTAATTCGATCTATTGAAAAAATATTTGGAGCTCAAGATATAGAAATTAGTCGCCCAGAATTTGACAAAGCTTTTATTATCAAAGCAAATAATGAATTTAAGATTAAAAGTTTACTCCAAAATCAAAAAATACGAAACTTGATAGAAACGCAAAAAGAAGTTAATCTCGAACTATCAAATCAAAAAGGAGTTTGGGAAAGTAAACTTCCTGGAAAAGAACTTGAATTGCAATTTTATGTTGATGGAGCAATTCAAGATATAAACCATTTAAAATTATTACTCAATCTATTCCAAGAGTTGCTTGATAATCTTTATCAAATAAAATCAATAGAGAGTTTAAAAGCCTACCGCTAACAAGGGTTTTATGCAAGTGGGGTTTTAGGGTTTATCGGTGGTGGTCAGTGTTTGCATTTTCTTCTTCGAAGTGAGGCTTTCTCTTTCAAACTTTTCGGTATATTTGCTAACATCAGTAATAAAAATCCCCACCGGCATAAAGCCCCGGGACGTTAGCTGAAATTATAAAAAAACGAAACATGATAAATCTTGTGAAAATCTCAATTATCGGAATATTTATTATTTTTTGCTTTTTTTCTTGTTCAATTCATCAAAAAAAAAGTTACGCAAATTCATGCGTAATTGATGTCATAAATGACGAATTTATTTTCACAAAGCAAGATTCTATTAAGCTTGATAAAATTTATGCTAGTAACAAAAAATTTGCCGATAGCTGCGAAAAATATAATTTGAATTGCATATTTGATCCTATTATGATTGAAGCTAATTTTAAAGGAGGAATTCATAAATTCTACAAAGTATTTTCTGATAATTTTGAAATACCAAAAAAAACAATTCATGGTACAAAATCTACGGCATTTTTAACCATTGGCCGAAATGGTGAAATTAAATCGTTTAAAATTTTAGATACAAAAAAAAACAAATTACATAACGAAATTTCAAGAGTATTAAGGTTAGAAGAACTAAATAATTGGAAACCTGCATATATTGTAGGAGATCCATGCGAATATAGTTTTGAGATTAAATTTATATTTATTGAAAAATAACTTCAGCTAACAGTGGTTTTATGAAATTGGGGCTTTAGGGATTAATGGGACGAACTTTTTGTATATTTGACTTCAGTCCGAATGGAAAGGTTTGGGGATATATAAACCCCAACTTCATAAAGCCACGGGACGTTAACTGTAATGCTAAAAAACTGAATCTATAACCAAGACTATTTCAATTTCTCAATCAAATTAATACACATTACTTTATTCAGTTTTTCCCACAAAAAAATCTCCTACAATAAGGATGTATTAACTCAATTAGCAATAACCAAAATTGAAAACAACACAATAAAAGATAATTAATTCTTAACTAACTATCTTTGGACCATAAAGATTAACAACAAACAAAGAAGTATTTATGAAAACCTTTTTTGAATATTTTTATTATAAATTTTCTAAGCTAGATAATTTTAATCATCAATATGCGATACATGTTCTAACAACAACTCAATATACTCTTTTCCTCAACATGATTTTATTGTTTATAGTAGAACCATTAGGACTTGTAGGCAAACCAAGTAATCCCGTAATCGTGACTTTTTTATTGCTTTATTTCGCTTTAGATTATTATAATAGTAAGCTTTACAAGGGAAGATTTGAAGAGTTTAAGGAAAAATGGGGTATTGAAGATAAAAAAAATAGAAAAGTTGGAAATCGTAAAATTATCCTTTTTATAATTTTTTCCTGGGGATTTATTTTCATCAATGGTTGGATTTATAACAGATACCAATAATCTTCCAGAATAGTAAATAATTTTCACATTCCTTACAAGTTGCAAAAAACTACCTCTTAATGATTCATGTAAAAATAATTATCCAATAATTCCAAAAGCACTACAGTTAACAGCGGTTTTCTGCAATGGCGGGTTTAGGGATTTTTATGGATGGTTAGTGATTGCATTTCTTCTTTAAAATGGAGTTTTTTTTTTCAACCTTTTCGGTATATTTGTAAACGTCAGTAATAAAAAACCGCCACTGCAGAAA
>NZ_AVGG01000045.1 GCF_000498535.1 Flavobacterium limnosediminis JC2902
AAGCCGGCGGGACGTTAGCCGTCAGTTTGACAAAACAAAACGAAAACTAACCTTTTAGATGAAATATTTTAATTAAAACTATATGAAAACAAACGAAAACAACTTATTTAAAAAAGCATTCTTAGTTGCATTATCTATTACTATTATTGGAGCAATAATGAAAATCACTCATATGGATGGCGCTCAAATTTTATTAATACTTGGTGTTCTCTCCACTTTAGGTTATGTTGTAATTGGAATTTATGAAGTAAATATATCAAAACGAATAAATCAATCTGAAAAAATTATGTGGACAATTGGTTTTATTTTCATCAACTTTTTTGCTGGTTTATTATATTTAATAAATGGTAGAAAAAGAATCGTTTAAATTCGTTTTTTTAATATTACTTATCAACTTAGCCCAAAAGGTTTAAGAATTATTTAGAAATAGAAAGAAAACCGAACGGCTAACAGCAGTTTGCTGCAAGTGGGGCTTTAAGGCTAAATTTAATGTTGGTTTTGTGTTTGTGAAATCAGTTTTAAATCTATAGTTTTGGGGAACCAATCCCCCACCTTCAGCAAGCTGGCGGGACGTTAGCAAACAGTTTTCAACAACGATGAAAATAAAGAATATCCATAATAATACTGAACTTTCTATTTCTTATCAAGAATGGAAACAAAACTATTTGAAGAATAATAAATTCATCAATTTTGAAATAATCAATCATTCAGATATATTAGAACTTCACTCTTTTGACGAAGAAACTGGTGATCCAAAATTTAATCAAATATTGGATTCTAAAATTGCTCAAAAAATGGCAACTAATGAGCCTCAAAGATTCTTTACAAAAAAACTGGAATTTAATGATTACGATGAAAATTTATTAATCCACAATAATACAAAGGAAAACACAGTGTCTGAAAAAATGATTATAAAAGAAAATGAAGTAATCGAACTGTTTGACAAAGTATTATTATTTGATAAAAATGATATTAATTTTAGTTTTATGAAAATTTTACAATATTTCGTTGATAAGAAAAATTTAATAACACTTGAAGAAAAAATTTCACAATTTGCAGAACTAAACGGATATGTAAAACCTATAAATTCAAACAAAATTAATTACCAACTTACACAAAAAGGAATTGATGCAAAATATCTAGGTGGTCATATACAATACATGGAAAATAAATTTAAAAAAGAAAGTAATATAAAGATTGAAAATTATATTGGTGGCAATAATAATGGTATACAATCATCCAATAGTAATTTCACAAATCCAACTATCGAAAATAAACAAATTAAAAACCCAAAAAATAAAGCATCAATACTTGAAATATTATCTTGGATTGTGGGTATTCTTATTGGCTTAGTTGGTTTATATGAATTTATAATAAAAAAAATTATTGACTAATAAACCGATTTGCTAACAGTGGTTTCATGAAATTGTGGCTTAAGGCTAAAATTTAAAGGTTATTTCATATATTTGACTTCTGTGATAATGGAAAGGTTTGGGAATATATAAACCCCAACTTCATGAAGCCACGGGACGTTAACGGCAA
>NZ_AVGG01000046.1 GCF_000498535.1 Flavobacterium limnosediminis JC2902
CTATATCACTCTGAGTTTTGTGTTCGCTGGTTTGACCTTATCAGCACAAAACAAACACACCCAGGCAGCAGACAAACTGTATAATCGTTACGAGTATATCGATGCGGCCGAGGAATATTTAAAATTAGTCAGCAACAACAAAGCCGACAATTACGTTTACCGCCAATTGGCCGAGAGCTACTACAACGTCTTCAATACAACTGAAGCCGCAAAATGGTATGCCAAGGCTACTGAGGAGAAACAGGATGCCGAAATCTATTACCGCTATGCCCAGATGCTGAAAGCCAACGGTCAGTACGAGGCATCGAACAAACAGATGGAGAAGTTTGCCTCTATGGCACCAAGCGATCAAAGAGCGGTTGCTTTCAGAAAAGAGCCGAACTACATCCCGAGACTTACCGATCAGCAGAAAATGTTCGATTCCAAAAACATGGACATCAACAGCGAGAAATCGGATTTCGGAGCGGTGCTTGGCAACGACAATACCCTGTACTTTGCTTCGGCCAGAAATACGGCCAAGAAAAGCTACGGATGGAACGACGAGCCATATCTGGATTTGTACAAGGCGACAAGAAATGAAGACGGTACTTTCAGCAAGCCCACCGAAGCGGAAGGGGTAAACAGTAAATGGCATGACGGACCGGCTGCGATAAGCGCAGACGGGAATACCATGTACTTTGCCAGTGAAACGTTCCGTGATAAAATCTTCGACAAAGACAAGGAAAAGAAAATCAAATACGGAAAAGTAGGTTTGTTCAAAGCTACTAAAGTAGACGGAAAATGGGGCAACGTACAGGCGCTTCCGTTTAACAACAAGGATTATCAGGTAGGAAACCCAAGTTTGTCCAAAGACGGAAAA
>NZ_AVGG01000047.1 GCF_000498535.1 Flavobacterium limnosediminis JC2902
GCTAGATACTTGAATCCACCGTTACGCAAATGAAGAAACTAGCAATTCTAACTGCAACATTAATGATTTTTTCTTCTTGCAAAGAGCACGTTGATAAATCTAATTTATCACATCACGAACAACATCCGGGCTGTAAACACGAAGAAGAACTTGGAAAAGTAAGAGATACGTTTAACTTAAAATTAATCTCACTTTACAATTCAAATTTGCCAGTTGCCAAATTGATTTCTAAATCCGATAGTTTGATTAAAGATTTCAAGGAATCCAATTCTGACCTTCATACTGATATTGCTTTTCTATGTGAAGCACAAATAAATTACTTTAACGCAGAAATGCTTTATAAGAATGGATACTACCAAAAATCTATTAATGAACTACATAAATCAAACCCTTTTGGAAACAGTACTGGAGATATTGCTGCTGGAATAGCTGCAAATTACATAAAGTTGGAAGAATTTGATAAAGCTAAGATATTTGTAGATAGTATCGGTAAGGGTTACTATCTATATGAGTATGCATTAGCTAATTATTACGAAACTATAAAAGCCAAAAACGAAGCGGTAAAAATTTATAAAAATATAATTGATAGAAAATCTCATCAAGAACGATTTTATTATAAGTCTTCAGCATTACGATTAGAGGAATTAGAAAGAGAAAATCCGACATTTTTACATGAAATTATATTTCCGACAAGAAAACCTCGTGACGAAACTTTTAAAAAATAATTTAATATTAAAACGGCACATAACAGCGGTTTTGTGCAAGTGGGGTTTTAGGGATTTATCGGTAATCTTAGTGTTTGTATTTCTTCTTTAAAAAGAAGTTTTTTCTTTACTACTTTTCGGTATATTTGTAAACATCAGTAACAAAAATCCCCACCTGACACAAAGCCGGCGGGACGTTGTGCGACATACTAAACCAAAATCACGAAAAATTCATGTTGGAAAATTTCTGGAAAAAAGAGAATAATTTCGAAAATATTAATCCTCAATATAAAGCATTATTAACTCTTCTAATGATTGTTCTATTTATTTGCTTTGTAGCACTCTCTTCCAATTTGTTTGAACAAAATAAAAAAAGATTGGAAATGGAACTTGACCTTGAATATAATGATGTAGTAATTGAAAAAGGTCGTGATAAAAATAATCGAAACAATCCATATTTAATTCTTTCCAAAACAAATCTTTATCATGAAGACAGCATTATCTGGGCTAAAATTGATGTTGGAGACTCTCTAATAAAGCAAAAAAAATCTTCATTATTGAAAGTAATAAAAAAAGATACCGTAATTATTTTGGATTATAAAGATGTTTACAAATATTGGGATAATATTTATAGAAATGAAAGATAGAAAAACGTAGATAAGTACGATCGCACAACAGCGGTTTTGAGCAAGTGGGGCTTTAGGGCAAAATTTAAAGTTGGTTTTGTATTTGTAAACTAAATCTTTAATTTATACTTTTGGGAAAACAATCCCCCACCTTCTCAAAGCCGGCGGGACGTTAACTGCAAGTTCGACAAAACTGTATTGAAAAACCAAGATTATGAAAAACTTAATAATTATTTGTTCTGTTCTGTTTACTTTTTTTACCAAAAACCAAGAGGTAAAATTGCATGGAAAATACAAAATGGAATACGAAACGAAATATAAAGAACAAAACTGTATTATAACCTTTAATGATAGTTTATATTCAAGAAAACTCCCAAATGGAAAAACTATCAAGGGTAAAGTAACTTATTGGAAACATCACATATCTCTTAAAGACGAAAAAACTAATTTGCAAATGGATTTCGCAAAAATGCAAATTGGAAGAGATACAATTTTCTTTGGAACCACAGATGTCACTATTGCCAAAAATGACTCAGATACTTTTATAGATAGTGCAAGATTAATAAAACTAAAATAAAGAACCAGCAGTTAACAGCGGTTTGCAGCAAGTGGGGTTTTAGGGAAAAACCAAACTTCTTTTTGTATATTTGGCTTTAGGAATAAACAAACTAAAGGTACAAAAATCCCCACCTGCAGCAAGCCGGCGGGACGTTGGCAGCAACCTTAACTCAACAAAACGCAGAAAAAATAAGAAAATAAAAAAGAGGGCTTATGCCCCCTTTCTCATTCATCCTTTCTGATGGTAATTACAATATCGTCATCCAATTTATATTCACCTTTCTTGTAGATGTCTTTATTTGGTAAAATGACTTCGTAAGTATAAATTCCTTTCGGAACGTTGAAAATACATTCCTTACCGTCGTTTTGAATTACCATTTCTTTTTTCACATCATTATCTTCCGAATCCTTACCTGTAATTCTAAATGTAATCTTATCAGCAAGTTTATTTTTAACACAAAGACTTTCAACATCTTTACTGTCTTTTTG
Organism: Flavobacterium limnosediminis JC2902; assembly: GCF_000498535.1. Lineage (GTDB taxonomy): Bacteria > Bacteroidota > Bacteroidia > Flavobacteriales > Flavobacteriaceae > Flavobacterium > Flavobacterium limnosediminis. The sequence goes on from NZ_AVGG01000047.1 coordinate 2,378, forward strand.
TGGATCAGATTTTGCCACTTTAAATATAGAAAATCCAGCAGCTAAAACTTCACCTGCTTTTAGTACCTTGTCGAAATCGGATTGTGAAAACATTGGGATAGAAAACAATAATATACTACAAAAAACATATTTTATTTTCATTCATATTGAATTAAAAAATCAATTTTGAAAAAAGTAAAATAATGCAATCCCTATTGAGGCAATAACACCTCCAATAACTAAATATAGTTTTGTTCTATTAAGATTATTTTCCTTTTTATCAATGATGATTGTATTGATAAAGCTTACTATTGAAATTAGTAATAAAGATAGAACTAATATCAGCGTTTGATTTGAATATCTATTATTGTCAAAATATAAAACTATTAACATTAATACAAAACAAAAAAACGGGATTTTACTTGTTGCTTTTTTCATGATTTTATTTATAAAATTATTCTCTTATACAATTTAACCTCTAATGCAATCTTGGTAATCTAAATTACAATTGTCAAGCATAAGATAATGGGCACCTGTCGCTGCACTATGGCACATTAAACCTATAATAATTGTTACATCAGCAGGTCCACACGCAATATGTGCCCCAACAGCTACCGCAAGTGCTAATCCATGACAATTTCTTAATCTTCTTCCACAATTTGTACCTGCCATGCCAATAGTACCAATTGTATCCATTTTATACATTGTAAAACCAGCATCAAATAAATCAGCTAATTCTTCTTGGGTATATTGTGATAAGGTGTATCTGTTTTCTAATTTTTCTAGTAAATTAGCTTGCAAAGCTAAATTTGAAATATAAGCATCATATGATTCATAACCTAAATATTCATGAATGTCTTTAATTTCGTTTTCATCAATTTTATCATCTGACATTAATTCTTTAATCTTGTTATAGTCTTTCGGTAATTTTACTTCTTTGTCATAAGCGATTAAATATGCTTCAAAGTCAGAGTCGTTTAAAATTTTATCAAAATCTTGTGAAAAAGAAACACTTGATACTAAAATAGTAGCAATTAAGCTAAATAATAATTTTTTCATTATATTCGTTTTTTAAATTTATAATTGCAGTCTTACTTTATGTCGTCCAAAACATTTTACTGTAAGGCTGCTTTTTTATTTTTGGTTGGTAACTCGTTACATTTGAAAACCCAACCTTTTATTTTCAAATGTTTTTAAAGGGTAGCAAATCCTTTTTTGTAATTACAATTTTTAAGTGGGGCAAAACTATAACATATTGAAAAACAATGCAATCACCAAAATTAGTGATATTGCATATCACTAATTTTGGTGAGAGGAAATGCCTTACTATTTTGACATAGGTTTTTAAACAATTACTTTTTCAACTTTAAACATTGAAAATCAATACATTAAACAAATAAACCTTTATATGTTTTTACATATTAAATTGTAGATAAAAATACCATATGTAATCCAATTCATTCTTTTTATTGTTTTAATTTATATTTTTACAACAAAATATATCATTTAACCAATTTAATTTTAAAACAATTTTATGGCGTCAACATCAGAAACAGGACACGCAAAAAACGTTGCAAACTTTCAAGACCTTATTGCATTTGTTACAGGATATGGAACAACCTACAATCCCTCAAAGAACACCTTAAAAATTCCACAGCTAAACACAATAGCTACAACATCACAAACCAAATTAGCTGATGTTATTACTAAAAACACAGCTTACAATAATGCTGTCAATGATAGAATAATTACTTTCACAGGGTTAAAATCATTATCAACAAGATTGGTAAATGCACTAGAAACAACGAATGCCCCAAAAGAGAAAATCAGCGATGCAAAAGGTTTTAATCGCAAAATGCAAGGCAGAAGAGCTTCCACAGTACAAACACCTTCCGACACTAATGCTCCTGCCCCACCCACTATAAGTACTAGCCAACAATCTTACGACCAATTAATTCAACACTTTGCAGGCTTAATTTCAGTACTACAGTCTGAAACCAGTTACACTCCAAACGAAAATGATTTGAAATTAACGGCTCTAACTGCCAAACAAACTGATTTAACAACCAAAAATAATGCGGTTGCCACCGCATATGCTTCAATCAGCAATTCAAGAATTTCTCGTGACAAAACATTATACGACGATACAACAGGGTTAGTTGACATTGGAACAGAAGTGAAAAAATACATCAAATCAGTTTATGGCGCTACAAGCCCTGAATATGCACAAGTAAGAGGTATTGAATTTAAAAAAGTGAAGAAATAAGCTAACTGCAATTTAATATCTCGCTACCCCATTTAGAATTTTCTAAACTGCGTTTAGAAAATTCCCTACTGCACTTTGATATTTTCTTACTGCGAAAAGAAATATCCTTACTGAAAATTAAAAACTCCTTACTGCGATTAAATATATTCTAACTGCGGTAAGGTTTTTTTCTACTGCGACTATAAAACTCGTTACTGCAAAGTAATTTTTCTCTACTGCGGGTATATTTTTGTTTACTGCGGAAAAATAAAAGGCAGCTGCCAACAGGGGTTTTATGCAAGTGGGGTTTTAGGGCAAAACTCAAACATCTTTTTGTATATTTGGCTTTAGTAATAAACAAACTAAAGGAATAAAAGTCCCCACCTGCATAAAGCCCCGGGACGTTGTAGGCAATGCTAAAAAAACGCGATGAAAAAGAGAAATCTATATTTGATTTTCATAATATTTTTTGCAATTAACAGTTGCGCTTGGCTTGATGAAAGCCAACATCAAAAAATTGTTGGTGAATATGAAATTGGATGGAATGATTTGGAATCTAACAGATCGATTTCTAAACCCATAAAAAATTGTGACGGATGTTATGAAGTAATTGTAAATAGTTACGTGTATGCTGTAGGACATAATGAAAAGTATATTATTGCAAAACAACTTAACTATCCTGAAAGTGAAACATATTACTACATAATTGACATTGAGAAAAATAAAAAATCCAGTCAAAATGGAATTATTGGACCACTCAATGGAACCGAATTTGAAAAAACCATAAAAGATTTACAAATAGTAAACTTAAAATTCGATTTAAATTTTGACAAGGAACCTAGAAACTAGCACTGCCTACAACAGCGGTTTGCAGCAAGTGGGGTTTTAGGGAAAACTCCAACATTTTTTCATATATTTGGCTTTAGGAATAAACAAACTAAAGGAACAAAATCCCCACCTGCAGCAAGCCGGCGGGACGTTAGCGGTAATTTTTTGACCAACGAGGTGAATTCAAGAACC
>NZ_AVGG01000048.1 GCF_000498535.1 Flavobacterium limnosediminis JC2902
CGCTAGATACTTGAATCCACCTTAACGTTAAGCTGGAAATTGGAATACAATTCTCTCTTAATTACATAATTTAAATGAAATCAAAATTCACCTTAAAAGGCTTTATTTTTCCAATTTTAGGTATCTGTCTAATAACTGGTTTGTTAGTCATAATCATTAACAATCTGCCAATAAAATTGCAACAGTTAAGATGGATTGATTATTTAATTTCCGCTTTGATTCTTATCATAATTATTTGGTTAGTTTTTTTTGAAATAAATAGAAAAATGATTGTCATCAAAATTGAAAATGAAGCAATAACCAAGCGAAATTTATTGAATGGAATATATAGGGTAAAATTTGATGAATGCGATGGATATACAACCGCAATAGAATCAACAAGAATTGGATTGTTTGAAGAACTTAGCATCGAAAAGGGTGGAAAGAAAGTAATAATTATCTCTGAAAAGTATCATTTAAACTATCAAGAATTGAAAAAAATAATTGATAAAAAACTCAAATATCTCGGTGGGGCAGCAATAAACTACCGCTAACAAGGGTTTTATGCAAGTGGGGTTTTAGGTTTTATCAGTAAAGGTCAGTGTTTGCATTTTCTTCTTCGAATTGAGGTTTTTTCTTTCAATCTTTTCGGTATATTTGTAAACATCAGTAATAAAAATCCCCACCGGCATAAAGCCCCGGGACGTTACCAGCAAGCGCACGTGACGAAAACTACATGGCAGAAAAACAGAAAATCAAAACTTTCTTATATGATATACCAACCATTTAAAGTATTTTTGTAAAAGTAAAATATAAAGCTTGCTATCTATATGAAAAACATTGATAAGAACAGTCTAGAAAATGCATATCGCTTGTTTGAATCGAATGATATTAATAAAATAGAAGTTGGTACGACCAAAGGTCTAAAGCAAATTCACAATTACTTATTTGGTGGATTATATGATTTCGCTGGAGAGATACGTAAAATGAATATTTCAAAGGGAGGTTTTAGATTTGCTAATGCATTATATTTAGATGAGATTTTGGTTAAAATAGAACAAATGACCGAGAATAATTTTGAAGAAATTATTGCAAAATATGTAGAAATGAATATTGCTCATCCATTTCTTGAGGGTAATGGAAGATCTATGCGAATTTGGCTAGATATGATTCTAAAAAATAGACTTGGTAAAGTTGTCAATTGGCAATTCGTAGACAAAACGCTTTATTTACAATCAATGGAAAGAAGTCCGATTAATGACTTAGAGCTAAGAACTTTATTGAAAGAGAATTTAACAAGCGAGATTGATAATAGAGAAATTATTTTTAAAGGAATTGAACAATCCTATTATTATGAAGGTTACGAAAAAGATAATGAATAATCTTTAGGATATAGCGCCAGCTGGTAACAGCGGTTTTAAGAAATTGGGGTTTTAGGGCTTAATGAAACGGTCTTTTTGTATATTTGACTTCACTCCTATCGGAATGGTTTGGGAACAAAAACCCCCAACTTCTTAAAGCCGGCGGGACGTTAGCAACAATATTATGTCA
>NZ_AVGG01000049.1 GCF_000498535.1 Flavobacterium limnosediminis JC2902
GCAAGCTGGCGGGACGTTATGGGCAAGTGACTTAACGAGACTAAAAAACACATTATGAATAAACTACTTACATTATTACTAATTTTAGTTGGCTTATTTTGCAATGCACAATCCAAACTCTTTAGTCATGAATTTGAATCATTAAATCAAAAATTCAACTATGCTTTATATTCAAATGCAAAAGTCAGTAAACAAAATTTTTACATAATAATATTAGAAAATGAATCACCTGATAAAATCTTAAAAAATATTTCAAAATGTGGAAATATTCACTCTGATTTCATTATTCTAAATCTAGAAAATCAAAATCTAACAGGAGTTAATAAAGAGCAACTTTTATTTGATTTTATTAATGACATAACCAGCCGCAGAAAATTACTCGATTTAGAAATGGTATTGATTTTAAATACAGACTTCACAAATTACTATTCTCAAAATAGAAATGACAGAAAAAAAGCTAATGGATTCTTAAATGAAATAAATAAAACTTACGTAGTAAAAAATTCAAACCAATTTTGCGCAAAAAACACCAGCCCATAACAGCAGTTTGCAGCAAGTGGGGCTTTAAGGCAAAATTTAATGTTGGTTTTGTGTTTGTAAACTTAATCCTAAATTGATACATTTGGATAAACAATTCCCCACCTGCAGCAAGCCGGCGGGACGTTACCAGCAATTAAAACCAACATGAGTAAACTAAACGAAATTTCAGATTCATTGACAACAACACTGAAAGAAGGCGAACTACATAAGGTTTCGCTTGATGTTTTAGAAACAGTTGGCGATAGCCTATTGAAAGATGGTATTTTAAAAGATATACCTGTCTTAGGTGCAGTTTTTGGAGTATCAAAAGGCATAATGAATGTAAGAGATATTCTTTTTGCCAAAAAATTACTTTTATTTCTTAAGGAATTATCTGCCGTTTCAAAAGACGACCGATTAAAACAAATAGAAAAAATTGAAAATTCAAATGAGTATAAAACAAAAGTTGGAGAAAAATTACTCTATCTTGTTGAACGTTGTGAAGATCCTTTAAAGGCTCAAATTGTTGGAAAACTCTTTTGTTCGTTTCTTGATGAAAAAATTACTTATCTAGAATTTTTAAAATGCAGTAATGCTGTCCAAAATCTTTTCACATCAGATATTAATGAATTTATTAAATATCAAAGTGAAAAATTGCAAATTGAATTAGCTTCTCAATATATCTCTGTAGGACTGATGGACATAGTTTTTCAACCACCTAAAATGGTCGATAAGAGTAGATTATACGGAAAGCAAAGTGGAACGAAAATAGACCTTTCTCCCGGAAACACTTTTGCAAAATTATCACCAATTGGATTTGCATTAAAAAGAGCTTTAAATTAACTGCTGGTAACAGCGGTTTGCAGCAAGTGGGGTTTTAGGGAAAACTCCAACATCTTTATGTATATTTGGCTTTAGGAATAAACAAACTAAAGGAACAAAATCCCCACCTGCAGCAAGCCGGCGGGACGTTAGCGGTAATTTAAAACAAGACGAAAAGAAAAAACAACTTAGATAATATGAAAAAACTATACATAATTCTCACATTAACTTCACTAATTTCTTGCTCAACCACGAAATCAGGAACACAAGAAATGACAACTGATTCAACTTATGGCTATTCTAAAGAAAATCCAATTAAGGTTGGAGGTGATGTTAATGGCCCAGCAAATGAACGAAATTTTTTAAGTTCATTATCTGGACCAAACGGAGAAGCAATCTGGTTTGAAAGATCTGGTAGTTGTTGTAGTTTTGAAACTAGGAATAGTTCTTTTGGAATGGGAATGCTAGATCGCTATAAAGTTACATATGAAGGCAAAAAAGATACTTTGGTTTTATATTTAAACATGTACGACAAAGCAAAACTAAAAGCTCCTTTAGGCTTTAAATTTAAGCAATAAACTACCGCTAACAAGGGTTTTATGCAAGTGGGGTTTTAGGGATGTATCGGTGATGGTCAGTGTTTGCATTTTCTTCTTCGAAGTAAGTCTTTTTCTTTCAATCTTTTCGGTATATTTGTAAACATCAGTAATAAAAGTCCCCACCTGCATAAAGCCCCGGGACGTT
>NZ_AVGG01000050.1 GCF_000498535.1 Flavobacterium limnosediminis JC2902
TCGCCGTATCCTTTTCCTGAGATGCGGTCTTTAGCAATTCCTTTCGAGATTACGTACTGCACCGTAGCTTTGGCACGACGGTCGGATAAGTTCATGTTGAATTTGTCCGTTCCGCGGTTGTCCGTATGTGATTTAACCATAATCACCATGCTTGGGCTGTTCTTCATCACCTGAACCAGTTTGTCTAACTCAAACGCACCTTCTTTGGTGATGTTGCTCTTGTTGTATTCGAAGAAGATATCGTTTAGGATTACTTCCGTTTCCGTGATGATAACATCGATCGGATCCAATTCCACCGTCATCGGCAATTCGCCGCCTTTGGATTTTGCCACCGCAATGGTTTTGCTCACAAAGCCGTCTTTCGATACCTGTAACGTATAGGCTTTATCACATTCGGTTCCGTATTTGGCTAATCCGTCTGTTCCAGTGGTTTTGGTTTCAATCATGTTGTTTCTCTCATCCAAGATCGCCACGGCAGCTCCCGATAGGATAGCGCCCGTTTTAGCGTTCTTAACCGTAGTGTTCAACTGAACTCCACATACCGGAATGGCCATAAAGATATCGTCCTGTCCGCCGCGGTTACTCGAGTAGAATCCGATGTTCTGGTCTTTGTGGAACGTGAATGCGAAATCGTCTTTCTCCGAGTTGATCGGCTTTCCGACGTTTTTCACTTCAGATCCCTTTTCTAAATCGGCAACAAACACGTCCAATCCTCCAAAACCTTGTCTGGAATCGGAAGAGAAGTACAGTTTGTTGTCATCAGTAATGAACGGGAAGTTCTCTCTTCCTTCGGTGTTGATTTTCGCACCAAGGTTCTCCGGTGTGCCGTAAGTGTTGTCACCCGTGATGGCTACTTTCCAGATGTCGGCTCCGCCAAGGGTACCCGGCATATCGGAAGAGAAGTACAACGTTTTTCCGTCTTTGGACAAACT
>NZ_AVGG01000051.1 GCF_000498535.1 Flavobacterium limnosediminis JC2902
GTTAGCAACAATATTATGTCAAAAAAAATCCTTACACTCAACCTTTTATTCTGGCTAACAATTTCGTGCAACAAGTATGACAACCCTATAATAGAAATTGATACTGCTAAAATTCGATTAGAAGCGGCAAAAAATGGATTAACAGTAGAGGAAAATGAAAAACTAAATATATTACTAAATGATTCTGTAATAAAAAATACAATCGGAAAAACTTTACCAAATATTGTAGTCCGGAATATTGCAAATCAAAAGAAAAATTTTTTGGATGAATTAGATAAGTTTGATAATGATTTTATTTTAATTTCTAGTGATGTATATTGTGGTTTTGGCATTGAATGCATAACTGATATTTTTCCAAAATCATATAAAAAATTTAGTACCGAGAATAAACGTGTTCCTGTAATTTGTTTAATAAAAAGAACTGCAGATGATATTAAAGACTCAGAAGCAATTAATAAAACTATTGAAAAGATAAAACCCTTTTATAATTCAATATATATTGTTGACGAAAAAGAAACAAATAAACTAAACATGTTCGTAAATCCAAGCAGAATATATGTAACGAAAAACATGGTTGTAAAAAATATCAAATTTGGAATTGATATTTCTGGAGATTTATACGAAGAGATCAAACAGAATATAGATTTAAATTAAAAGAAAAAATACTGTTGCTAACAGTGGTTTTGCGAAATTTGGGCTTTATGGCTTAATTTAAAGTTGGTTTTGTATTTGTAAACTTTATCTTAAAATCATACATTTGGGCTAACTATTCCCCAAACTTCGCAAAGCCACGGGACGTTAACGGCAACCGACGTGACGAGACGTGAAAACGATGTGATTTAGTTGGTTAGCGAACTCAAAGAAATTACGGAGATTAGTTTTTGACTGCGAGTAAAATTAACTTTCCGCAATTAGATTTATTTGTACTGCAAAGAGAAAACTCTTTACTGCGAATTTAGACCTCCTAACTTCAAGTATATATTTCCTAACTGCAAAGATAAAATTCCTAACTGCGAGTATATATTTTCTAACTGCAAAGTTAAAACTCTTAACTGCGAGTATATATTTCCTAACTGCGAAGATAAAACTCTTAACTGCGAGTACATATTTCCTAACTGCAAAGTTAAAACTCTTAACTGCGAGTACATATTTCCTAACTGCAAAGTTAAAACTCTTAACTGCGAGTATATATTTCCTAACTGCAAAGTTAAAACTCTTAACTGCGAGAATATATTTATTAAGCATATAGAGAAAAATCCTTACTATGAAAAGAAATATAGGAACTCAAGGAAGGCAGCCGTTAACAGCAGTTTGCAGCAAGTGGGGCTTTAAGGCTAAATTTAATGTTGGTTTTGTGTTTGGAAAATCAGTTTTAAATCGATAGTTTTGGGTAACCAATCCCCCACCTGCAGCAAGCTGGCGGGACGTT
>NZ_AVGG01000052.1 GCF_000498535.1 Flavobacterium limnosediminis JC2902
TTTTCCGTCTTTGGACAAACTCGGGTTTCCGGCCTGATAGTCCTTGTTGTTAAACGGAAGCGCCTGTACATTGCCCCATTTACCATCTACTTTAGTGGCTCTGAACAAACCTACTTTTCCGTATTTGATTTTCTTTTCCTTGTTCTTGTCGAAGATTTTGTCTCTGAAAGTTTCACTGGCAAAATACATGGTGTTCCCGTCTGCGCTTATCGCAGCCGGTCCGTCATGCCATTTACTGTTTACCCCTTCCGCTTCGGTGGGTTTGCTGAAAGTACCGTCTTCGTTTCTGGTGGCTTTGTACAAGTCCAAAAACGGCTCGTCGTTCCATCCATAGCTTTTCTTAGCCGTATTTCTCGCCGAAGCAAAGTACAGCGTATTGTCGTTGGCAAGCACTGCTCCGAAATCCGATTTCTCGCTGTTGATGTCCATCGTTTTGGAATCAAACATTTTCTGCTGATCGGTTAGTCTCGGGATATAGTTCGGTTCTTTTCTAAAAGCAACCGCACGTTGATCGCCTGGTGCCATTGAAGCGAACTTCTCCATCTGTTTGTTGGAAGCCTCATACTGACCGTTGGCTTTCAGCATCTGCGCGTAGCGGTAGTAGATTTCGGCATCCTGTTTTTCCTCCGTAGCCTTGGCATACCATTTTGCGGCTTCGGTCGTGTTGAAGACGTTGTAGTAGCTCTCGGCCAGCTGGCGGTAAACGTAGTTGTCGGCTTTGTTGTTGCTGACTAATTTTAAATATTCCTCGGCCGCATCGATATACTCGTAACGATTATACAGTTTGTCTGCTGCCTGGGTGTGTTTGTTTTGTGCTGATAAGGTCAAACCAGCGAATACAAAACTCAGAGTGATATAG
>NZ_AVGG01000053.1 GCF_000498535.1 Flavobacterium limnosediminis JC2902
TGCATAAAGCCCCGGGACGTTGTGCGACATTATAAAAAAACGAAACGGATGTATTCCCGATTAATTATAGAAAATATGAAAAAAAATATTCAACCAATTTTAAGTGTTTTAACCTTATTATATTTCTCAACTTTAGTTTTCCTTTCCTATAAAAATATTAAGCTTAATAATTTTTTAGACGCAATATTTGAATTAATAACTATTCCATTTATTTTATTAACGATAGTTTTATTGGTTATTAATTTCAAAAAATGGTCTCTTGAAAAATGGTCTCTTGGCACTAAGTCTTTTTTGTCAATATTATTTCTAATTTCCTCAATAACCTTAATGGTTTTTGCAACTATATATGATATTTAGATAAGTTTAAATAAAAACCACCTTAACTTTCTTTAGACAACTTTTATTTATTTAAGAATATGAAATAACGATCGCACAACAGCAGTTTGCTGCAAGTGGGGCTTTAAGGCTGCATTTAATGTTGGTTTTGTGTTTGGAAACTTAATCTTAAATCGTTAGTTTTGGGTAACCAATCCCCCACCTTCAGCAAGCTGGCGGGACGTTATGCGTAATTGCTTTAAAAAAAGTCGAAAAAAAACAAAAAAGATAAAAAACATGGAACCGATTACTAAAAGAATGATAAAAACTTTTTTTATTTCAGGGTTAATTTATGCAGGTTTAATGGCTGGGGATGATTATATTGGAGGAAATGGATTTCGATTATGGAGGTTTATCCTGCATGCTTCAGTTTTTGGTTTATTAATGGCTTTCCTATTTAGGTATAATTTTAAAAAAAATGAATCCTCTAAAGAAGACAAAAATTAGAAAACTTGAACTCAACCTCTAAGAATAATTGAAGAAAATATTTAACCAAAATTATACTTATTCATTTTGAGAATTGCAACTACGCATAACAGCGGTTTTGAGCAAGTGGGGGTTTAGGGATTTATCGGCAATGGTTAGCGTTTGTACTTTCTTCTCCGAAGTTAGGTTTTTTCTTTCAATCTTTTCGGTATATTTGTAAACAACAGTAATAAAAATCCCCACCAGCTCAAAGCCGGCGGGACGTTAGCAGTAATGTTGAAAAAACTGCCTAAATAGCAACAAATCAAATGATATTATCACATAAAAACTGTAACATTAAAATCAGCAACGAAAAAATTGAGTGCGAATATTTATTCCTTGCCAATAAAACCGTAAGCTGGGAAATATCATTAAACGAAAGATTAAAATTTCAAGAAATCATCCTCATTCCTGAAGAAATCATTGAATTCCAATTTGAAATAGAAGATATACATCATAAAGGATATTATCAAACTCAGGAAGCTGTAATATATTACCTTAAAAAAAGCGAAGCAGAGCCAAAAGAGTTTTTTAGATTTTGCGTAATTGAAGAAACAAAACTAAGTAGTCAAACAAAATCTTATGAATTTGCGAATGAAATACTTAAAGCTATTTCAAAGAGATACAATATACCGTTCTCTTATAAATATTATGTAGAAACAAAGAAAAAAAGAAACGGAATGATATATCTGTTTGCAATGATAATTATTGCGATTGTATTTGGAATATTTAGTAGTAAATTAAAATAAACACTACTGCTAACAGTGGTTTTGCGAAATTTGGGCTTTAAGGCTTAATTTTATGGTGGTTTTGTATTTGTAAACTTAGTCTTAAATTTATACTTTTGGGTAAACTAATCCCCAAACTTCGCAAAGCCACGGGACGTTATGCGTCAGCTTGTCTAAACGAAACGGCAAAGTCATTAACTAAAAATAGCAAATGAATAAAATAATCTTTATCTCTATTTTTTTTGTCTTAATTTCTTGTGCTACGAAAATGAAAGACTCAGAATTGTACGGTAAATGTAAAATGCCGAAGTATGCTTGTACTCAACTTAAACTTAACAAAAATAAAACTTTCGAATATTTTGTTTTTGAAGATGTAGGTGGTGAAAATTTATCAACTGGAACTTGGAAAATCCATAATGGAGATACTTTAATTTTGAATAGTTATACTCAACCTTCTAAAGAAGAAATAGAAGATGAAAAAATTTTCGGTGCATTTGCAAATCCAAAATACATTGTCAATCAACTTATAATTCTGAGAAGAAATAAAATAATTTTCATTCCAAAAAACAAAAATGTAAAAATATTTAGTTTGAAAAAAATAGAATTGAATCAACAGAAATGGGAATAAAAGCCGAACGCATAACAGCGGTTTGCAGCAAGTGGGGTTTTAGGGAAAAACCAAACTTCTTTTTGTATATTTGGCTTTAGGAATAAACAAACTAAAGGTACAAAAATCCCCACCTGCAGCAAGCCGGCGGGACGTTAGCAGTAATACCTTAGAACTCACCATATGGAAACCACCAGAGCAAAAGTAATTGAAGCAGGAGTTGATTTTGAAGAATCAATTTCCCAAATTATATCAATGTTGTTAGACGTTGAAAAAGATAAATCAATTTCATTCGGTTATAAAAGTGCTTCTTTAAGTTTTAATCATAGAGTTAATCTTTTGGTTGATTTGAAATTTATACCAAAAGAAATAATTTCTGACTTCCAACTTTTTGCAGAAATTAGAAATAAGTTTGCCCATATAAAATATGTAGATAGCTTTACAAAGTGTTTTGAAATTATTCCAGAAAAGAAAAATAAATTCTTATCTAATTTTTCAGGTTCAAAAGAAGGCTTAGATGATGAAAGTATATATAGAATTTGTTTTGACATATTATGCTTTACATTAAGCATTTGGTTAAGAGTTACTTTATCAATGATAGGTAATAAGAAAAAGCAGGAATTGAAGAAGACTGGAGCAGTAGAAATGATGAGAAGTTTTATTAATTATGACAAAAACAATCAAAAAAAACAGCTTTCAAGTTTTCTTAGTTCAATTACACCTGTTATAGAGGAAATTGTTCCTGATGAAGATTTTCTGAAAAGTTATGAAGAACTCAGAATTAAGCAGGAAGAAGAAATGAAAGAAAAGTTTAATACTAAAGAATAGGTACTACTGCTAACAGCGGTTTGCAGCAAGTGGGGTTTTAGGGAAAACTCCAACATTTTTTTATATATTTGGCTTTAGGAATAAACAAACTAAAGGAACAAAAATCCCCACCTGCAGCAAGCCGGCGGGACGTTGTGCGTGATTTTGGAGTAACGAGGTGAATTCAAGAACC
>NZ_AVGG01000054.1 GCF_000498535.1 Flavobacterium limnosediminis JC2902
CGTTAGGTTCTTGAATTCGCCATTTTTTTCATGAATTGTTGCTAACGTCCCGCCGGCTTTGAGAAGGTGGGGATTGTTCTCCCAAAAGTATAAATTAAAGATTTAGTTTACAAATACAAAACCAACTTTAAATTTTGCCTTAAAGCCCCACTTGCTCAAAACCGCTGTTAGCAGATGGTTTTATTTTGTTGTCGATCTTAAATATATTACCGTATCTCCGTTATAATAGCCAATTCCATTGTTTTTTGTTAAAAACAACATCTCTTTTTCGCTGATAAATTCAAATTTAATTACATTTAAATGAGTACAATAGTCGTTTTCGCCATGCGCTTTGCATGTTAAATAGGGTTTAAAGATTAATTCTTCAGTAAAATTACAGTTCAAATTTTTTACTACCTGGTAGCCTTTCGAACTGTACATATATAATTTGTTGTTGTAGTGATTAAAGGAAATAGGCCCTAAAATATTAATTTCATTTTCGGTGAGAATATTGTTTCTTAATTCATTTAAATTTTCGTCGCGCTTTCTGATACCTTTGTTAAATGCTTCTTTGTATTTATCATTTACAAGAAAACTATGGTTAGAACAGGATTTATAAAAATTATTTTCCCTTTTTGTAATCTTGGTTAATGTGCCATCGACAAAATAATTAAATCCTTTTCTATTTTGATAAATCATATAATTGTTCCCACTTGATGCTACATATAAGTTATTCTGATTATCATATGTGGCAGCTTTTGTTACCGAAGAAATACGCATTTGATACGGGTATTGATAAATCGTATCTGTTTCTGTGATTTTAATTTTATCGGGATAGGTTTCTTTTAATTTTGTAAAATATTCATTTCTGTCATTATATTTTACTTCTTCACCAAATCCGCCATTATCAATCATTAACCAATGTTCATAAATGAACTCTTTTTTATTCAAATCAAAAAAGCAGACATTTCCTCCCCATTCACCTTCATCATAGGCAAACCAAATAAAATCCTTTTTGTCCAAAAAAATATAATCAGGCTCTATTAATTGAGTGCCAGTATATTTTGCTCTAACTTTTCCATAGAAGTTAGTTTCCTTTTTGGGGATATAATCTTTCTTATTGTAGTAAATAGATTTTTTGGAATAGACTATATATTCATCTTTTGAATTTATTAATATTGAGAATATTTCTGCATCAATTTTTTCTATTTGCTTAACTTTTTTTCCGTGATATAAAGTAAATATTTTGCCATCTTTACTTCCAAATACTAATTCATTATTAGATTTTTTTGCAATTGCGCTGATATTGTTTTTAATCAATTTAAAGCTTTCTTTTTTTAAATCAATTGCTACAAGATTATTGTTTTCAGATATTGCATAAATATGATTTTTTACCGTAACAAAATCTTTATATTCTGAATTTAATAAATTTATTTGATTAGTTGGAATAGTATCATTTTGAACATTGCTTTGTGCAATTCCTGAAAAACTGAAGAAATAGAAAAGATATATTACGTATAATTTCATTTGTGATATTTTATTTTTCGGTTCGTTCAGTTAAACTATCTGCTAACGTCCCGCCGGCT
>NZ_AVGG01000055.1 GCF_000498535.1 Flavobacterium limnosediminis JC2902
ATTGCAGAAAACCGCTGTTGTGCGTAGCTCTTTAATATTAGATGCCTAATTGATTTTCAATATCCATTTTTTCATGTAAAACTCTGATAACTTCAATTTCATTCGATTTGTTTTTTTTGAAAAATATTAAATGAGATTTCACTTTTGAGCATCTGTAGTTTTTCCTAATATTTCCAAAGTCACGAGCCATTTCAAAATGATCAACTATATACTCGATTTCGTCAAAAATCAAATTATAGTAGCGATCAGCTTGTTCAATCGACCAATTTTCAGCAGTGTAAATCCAAATTTTGTTAATGTCATCAAGAGCTATTTCGCTAATTATGTATCCTGGCATTATTTCTGAAAGTTTGCTTTAAGTTGTTCAAGATTTTTTTGGCGATCAAAATTTTTAATCTTTGCGCCTTTTTCACCGATTTTAAGTTCATTGATTAAAGATTTTGTTTTGTTTTCTTCTTGTTCAAAAACTCTCAAAGCAGTTCTCACAACCTCACTCACAGAATTATATTTACCAGAGGCAATTTGCTCATTTATAAAATTCTCAAAATAATCACCTAATAATATTGAAGTATTTCGTGCCATAATCTTTTTTTTATCAAAGATACCAAGTGTTGGTATTTAATGCAATCTTTTTAACGGTTTTTTTGGGTAGAGTTACGCACAACGTCCCGCCGGCTTTGAGAAGGTGGGGGATTGTTTTTCCAAAAGTATAAATTAAAGATTTAGTTTACAAATACAAAACCAACTTTAAATTTTGCCCTAAAGCCCCACTTGCTCAAAACCGCTGTTACCAGCAGTTTTTAGTAATAAGTTCTTTTATAATTATTGCTGAAATTTAATCTATTAGAATAGTTTGAAAGTTTGGATTTTTCAGATCGGCTTGAAATTATGCGTAAATTTTCATTAGATAATATTGCTTTTGTTTCTCTTTTGATAGTTTCTTTCGATGGTTTAGAAATAATGTTTACATCTATTTTGTTTGGTAATTCTTCCTTTTTAACATTTACAAAATTGTTAGTTGTAAAGTGATTCCATTTTTTTTCACCGTTTAAATTTATTTGAATTCTAAAAGCAGTTAGTTTATCCAAATTTTCTATTTCACTAAAAGGAATTTGAATATTTCCATTACTATCGGTAATGAATGTGTTTTGTTTGTTTTTTATTTTAGAATCAAGATCATAGACAAATGAAATCTCTACTGATTCATTCGAATATTTTTTTTGGGAATCTATCACAAAAGTAAAATCGTAGAATTTATTCTCTTTGAGTGTTGAATGTTCAAATTTAATATCGGATTCTTCTAGAACATAAAAATCTGTAAAAATGATGGTGTCCCTTTTTTGTTTCCAAGTCCCTTTATATTCTTTCCAAGTTAAACAACTTACGTAAGGAGTATGTCTGAATTCAAAGGTTGAATTTTCGCTAATATTTATTTGATGTATTAAAGTTTGGTATCTATCAGTATCTGATAATTCCTTTTCATAAATAATATCTTCCTTTTCGATTAAATTGAAAGTTTTAATTTGACAAAATAATAAGTTTGGCAACAGAATCAATATTATTTGCAGGAATTTATTCATTTCGGTGGATTCAAGTATCTAGC
>NZ_AVGG01000056.1 GCF_000498535.1 Flavobacterium limnosediminis JC2902
CCTAAAACCCCACTTGCTGCAAACCGCTGTTGTGTGCTGTTTTTTAATCTAGAAAATCATCAATTCCTAAAGCATCATTTCTTATTTCTTTCTGCCACTTTTTTTTATATTCTTTATTCAAGTATTTAAATGTTTGTTTATTATATCTCTTGAAATAACTTGAATAGTCAGGATTCGAGGTTAAATACTTTATATTATAATTTTTCTGAAAATCCAAATCTTTTTTTTCTAGAGTAGATAAACTTGTTACAAAAATAATGAATATACCATTCTTCGCATTTTCTTTAAAATATTGTTTAGGAGTTATTGAAGTTGTTAATTCTTTAACTGTTATGGTTGTAGTAGGAATCCTGTTTTTTTTTATGTATGTTGGAGAAACACCATCTATAAGTTTTATATCATCTTCTTCTAATTCGATATTAATTTCAGTTTCAGTCGCTTTTACTCTTTTATCCTTTTTACCTATATAACTGAAAATTAGAAATTGTTCAGGAGTTGCTGTTATACAATATAAACCATTAAAATCAGTTTGAGTACTTTTATTAGTACCTTCAACAAGCACATTAACTCCAGGAAGAGAAATAATATTATCTTTAACGATACCACAAACCGATCTTTCTTGTCCAAAAGACAAAACAGAGAAAAGAAAAAATGCTATGTAAAGAAATTGTTTCATTTTTTATTAGCTTTTAAGCTTACAATTTTCCCCATTTAATTCAAATGTAAAATTGTATTTTTCTTCTTTCCTGATTTCATCATAAAGTGAAATTGTAATTTCATCTTCTTCTATGTTTTCATATTTTATTTCATAAATTTTTCTTTTATTATCTTCAGGTTTAATTTCAAAATTTATTATTTCTGATGTGAAATTAATTGGATTATCTACTCCAAAGTCAGAAGTGATATCTCCAACGATAATTGTTCTATTTTCGAAATTAAACATGTTATCATAAGTTTGTCGAAAGTCTATAACATATGGTTCATTTATAGCTAATTTAAGCCTTGAAATTTTTGTTTTAAATTCGTTAAAAACCGATGGTTTTCCTGTATACTCTGATTCAATAATGTTATATCTTCTTTTTCCTAGAAATATAGTATCGTTTCCCATTTCTCTTATATTAACTTGTTTAACAATCTCGTTTCCTAATGCTTTTTTGCATTCAAGAGGTTTTCGCTCGGGAATATAAAAATCTGTCGTAAGAAAAAGAATAAAAAATGTTATTATAAAGGAAATAAATAGAATTGCATAAATTATTTTATTTCTCATGTCATTTTTGGTTTTAGTTCTTCTAAAATAGCACACAACGTCCCGCCGGCTTTGAGA